>NZ_JANQNS010000016.1 GCF_028279465.1 Parasphingopyxis sp. | reverse complement strand
GACCAGGAACGGACCCGGCTCGCACGCCGGAGGCGGCGGCGGAGGCGGAGGCGGAGGTGGCGGCGGCGGAGGTGGCGGTGGCGGCGGCGGAGGCGGCGGAGGCGGCGACCCGAAGTTATAGGTCAGCGTCACCAGCGCACTGTGCGACCGGATATCCGTTTCGTCCGACGTGCTGTAGAAGCTGTTCGTTTCAACATCATCGTGATTAAACAGGCGATACTTCACGCCAATGTCGAAGTTCCGGGAAAGCGGATAGCGAACGCCGGCAACAAGTTGCCAAGCGAAGCCCGAGTCCGAATCATCGGTGTAGACCGGAGCGGCGTCCGTAGTACGGATACCATCGAAGCTGGTGCGGGCGATACCGACACCACCACCGATATAGCCCTGGAACCCGTCATCGTCACCGAAGTCGAGAAGACCATTGACCATGAAGGCGAGGATACGAATGCTGCCCTGCGCGCCATTCCACTGGAACGGGTTGCCCGGAGCGTTGCCGTTCGGGCCACCTGGGTTGTAGTTCACACCGCCGTCGGCGCGAGGCGTACCCGCGATCGGCAGACGCGAACCAAGATTCTGTTCAATGGTAGTAACTTCAGCGCGGCGATACGAAACATCGGCTTCCAGACGGAACCAACCGAAATCATAACCCAGAACACCGCCAACGTCGAAGCCAGGCTCCGTGTTGACGCTGAACGCGTTGTTGGTGAACACACCGGCCGAGTTGGTAACGTCAAAATCGGCATTGCCGATCAGCGTTCCACCCGCTTCGGCGCCGAGATACCAAGAATCATCGCGAGCCAGCGCTGGCGTAGCCGCCACGGTGAGCGCGGTTGTCGCGAGCGCCGCTTTGATGGCGAACTTGCGCATAACTTTCCCCTTTCTTACAAATTCCTAGCTTAGGAATGCCAAAACCAATATCGAAACCGAACTGACCACGCAAGCAGTCAATTGGCGTATCTGTTGCCAAAATGCCGCATCTGCGCACTCAAATGGCAGACTGGAAGCGGCCTTTGTCAGCAATACACGACCTGAACGTTTCTATGCCGCGATGGTTGCAGTGTTGCAAGGAAAGTTAGTTATTTAATTGTGATTATTCGCAAGATCATGTCGCAATAAGGCCGTGCGCCCGCAAAACTGCGAGAATCGCGGTGATCCCGGCGCGCGATTCCGCATCGATAACACTACCGCCACCGATATCGGCAATCGCCGCCTGTTGCGCGCTGACAACAGCGACTCCGTCGATACGGACGACAGAGCCTGCCAACTCACCGTCCATCCATGCCGCGCCATCCCATACTGTATATATCTCGGCGTCCCGCACCCAGACGCGCATATGCTCTGTCGGCGCAACGAAGCGCCAGCCGCCGGCGGTCCAGACGGCCAGCCGGTTCGCCTGACCGGACCAGTCGCCGGTCGGCGCAGTGCCGACGATCCAGCCCTGCCCGATCGCGGGTATCGGCGGCGGGATATTGTCACCGCGCGTTTCGGCCACCGGATGCAGGGCCGCATCGAGCAGCGCGAGCGCCTCGTTGTGGAAGACCTCCTTCTGCGCCTGACCCGGCTGGATGAAAGGTAGCCCGAACCGGGCCGTCGAATCGGTCATGCCGATACTCCTGTGTCAGAGGGTGAAAACCGTGCGCGCCGGCGTGAATGATTCGGCATGCGTACCAAGCTGGACGACAGAGAGGGTGTAGCTCCCGGCCATGTCTGCGCCGTCGGCGAGCTGGTCCGCACGCATATATGTCCAATCGGGCTGGCCGGTCTCGACCGTGCGTTCTGCACCAACCGCCGGCATGACCGTGGCCTGCCACGATTCGGTCTCCTCGCCAAGCGGCACGTCGCTGCCCGAGGTCCATGCCCAGCCCAGGCGGCTGCGCCGCACCCAGCGGAACGCAATTCCGCCATCCGCCAGCCGCTCCGCCGTCAGGTGAACCGGCGCGGGCGGGCGGATAGCCAGTCCGGCGATACTATCGCTGACTGATACGGGCGCGTCGGTATCGCCCAAGCCGGTCGCCATCACTTCGATCGAACCGCCCAATGCGGAGATCGGCGCATTGATCGCCTTTGCAGCCGCCGCCTCGATCAACACGAATCCTTCGCCGATACTGTGCGCGTCCATCGCCCATTCGGTGCCGCGCCGTCCGCGCAACAACCGGCCGAGGCGGAACCGCCCCTCGCCCAAAGGCTCGGCCAAGCCGAACTGAATCAGCTCATCGCCGAGGAGCGCCAGATTCGCGCCGGCAATCAGCGCGGCATCGGATGCCGAGGAGAGCCACATCGCGTCATGGAGTAATGCGACCTCGACCCCAGACTGCGCATCGATCATCGCCGCTTGGCCACCGGCCAACAGGCTGGCGGCCTGTCCCATCACGGCGGAGGGCGCGGTGCGGCCCAGCGAGGCGAAGCTCGCGCCACCGTCATAGCTGACTTCGAGCACGGCGGACCGCCAGCCCAGCGAGGGCCCCGCCGCCGCTACGATCAGGCGCGGAGCGTCGTACAGCGCGTCGTCGAGACCCGGCAGGTCGAGCACATGCAAGACCGTCGGCCCATGATCGAGATCGGGATCGGATACGGCGCGGCCCGGCGCGGCCATATCCGCAACCGGCTGCGCGGCCGGCGCGACCCGGACCAGATCGAGCATCACGGCCATCCGCTCCAGCCCGAAACCGGCGACGCGCCACACCCCGGATTGCCCCGGGATCCGCACCGCATCGCCGGGCCGCACGTCCATCGCCCGGAACGGCAGCGCGACGGTCGCCGTCTCCCGCTCGCTCCATAGCCGCGCCAACCGTGCTTCGGCGATGGCCTTGGCGCGCGGCGCGGACAGCGCCGAGGGTAGATCGATACGTTCCACGGCCCGATCCGGCCCATCGAGCCAGGCCCGCTGCAATCCGGCCTGATAATCGCGCACGGGCTCATAGTAGCGGATGGCAACTTCGACCGGCGTCTGGCCTGCGCCGTCCCGTTCGATACGGTGGCGCGCCCCGCCCTCTTCTCCCGGCTCCGCGCCGAGATCGTCATCCGCAAGGTCGGAACCATCGGGAATCGCATCGGAAAACCGCACGATATCGGGATCGTCGATCTGATGATGCGGCAGGGCGGCGAACAGCATTTCGATCGCGGCGCGCAGATCGGCGCCATGGGCGGCATAGCCGGAGAGCGTAGCATCGCTGTCGGCCGCCGCCTGCCCGGCGCTGAGATCGTCGACGATATCCCCGATGCCGACCGCATCGGCATCCGCTTCCACTTCGAAAGTGAGCGAGGGTATCCGGTTGCCGAAATCGGCCAGCTGGAGATTTTCGAACACGGCGAGCGCCAGCCCGCGATAGGCCGGCGTGCCATCGGCACCCTCGGCCGAAGCGATCAATGGATCGAAAACTTGATCCTCCGATCCCAGATGCAACCGGAAATCGGCGGTCTCGCTCTTGAAGTCCCCGGCCGCGCCGCGCAGCAGCTTGCCATCGGCCCAGATGCGATGGACGGCGCGGATCGGCCGCGCCGACAGGGCAACCGCAAAGGACGCGCTATAACTATAGGTGGTGGTGCTCGGCCGGCCTTTGCCGCCGCCCTCGCGATTGCGATCCTCCTGGATATCGGTCGCCCAGATCACCGTACCCGCGATCCGCATGGTGCCGAAGACGCGCGGGATCGGCGTGCCGTAAGACGAGGTCTGCAGGCGCAGATCGTTGAGGCGCGGCCCTTCCCGCCCCTTGGGCGCGAACAGCCGACTGTCGATCTGCTGACCGATAAAGGCGCCGATCGAGCCGCCGAGCGGACCAGCCACCGCGGTGCCGACCGTGCTTAATATCAGTGTCGCCATGGATCAGCGCCTTTCCCGGTCCGCATCGGGCCGCCAGCGCCAAGTTCCGAGCACGGGCCAGGGCGGCGGTCCGGGCCGCTCAACGATGCGCCGCAGCGCGAGATCGGCATGGATGAATCCGGTGCCGCCCAGAATCGCGAAATGGAGCTGGCGCGCGCCGGGCCGTAAAACTCTAAGGTCGCCCGGTATCGCCAGACCATCCGGTACGGTGGCAAAACCGTTGGCGGTCAGCCGATCGGTCATGTCGCGTACATCGCCGCCGCGCAGCGCGTAACCGGATGGCAGCGTAAGTACCGCGCCCGCCGCGCGATAGGCGAAGGCGGCAAGGCCGACACAGTCGAGCCCGACCGCCGGATCGCGTCCCTGCACGCGAAACCGTGCACCAACGCAGGTGCGCGCCGCCGCGACAATCCGCGACGGAGTATCGTGATGCTCGCCCATCATCCGGCTCCCGGATAGCGGGTCAGCAGATCGTTGCCCGGCAGATGCGGCTCGCCCCGGAAATTCTCTGCATTGGCAAAACGGTCGCGGCAGGTCGCGAACAGCCGGTCGCAGCCTTGGGTGAGTTCGATATGCGCGCCGGGCTGCACGGCGAAAGGCGGAGCTTCGCGCAAAGTGAGACGATCGCCGTCCGATGAGAGGATCGCGCTGATCAGGCCGCTATTCCCGCCATCGATCCAGCGGAGCCGGCCATAGGCATAGCTGTTGGCGGCAGGTTCGCTATCGGCGATGGTGATGGTCCGGTCGTCGATCAGCGCAACGACGCTACTCATCCGCTGATGCTGGGCCAGATCGACGCGGCATCGTCTGTCCCCGAACCGCGCCCGGCATTCGGGCGACGTCATCTCGCTGACCGGCCGGTCGAGCATCGCGGCCGGGCCTTTCAGTTCCGCCGTAAAGCGCAGAACCTCGGTCGAGACGGCGCCGAGTTCGCCGCGTCCAAGCCGCAGTTTTTCGGCGTTCGGCTCTTCCCAATCCACCGCGAATATCTCGACGCGCGCGCCATCCCAACGGCCGGTCGCCAGATCGCCTTCGGTAATCGCATCGCTGGTCAGCGCGCCCGAGACATCCATCACGTCGGCATCGAGGCCGCTCTCCATCCGGATCGCCGAAGGCAGCATGCCCGGTGCCGACCGATAGACCAGGCCGTCGATGGTCAGATCCCGGTCATGCGTGGTGAAACCCAGCGTCACGCCGTCCCGGCGCGCGAGACGCCAGCAAAAGGCAATCGTCGCGACCGGCGCCGCGAGAAAATCGGTCATCAGACCGGCCGAATCTCAATCAACGGCACGCTCAATGCCTCGCCGGCGCGAAAGGTGGCGCGGCTCACTTCGAGCCGGTCCTCGGCGAAGCGCACGGGCACGTCGAACAGATAGCCGGCGCGGATTTCGGCATCGGCGGCAGGCGGTGTGTCGAACCGGATTTCGCCCGCTTCGAACGCCCAGCCGCTCGCCTGTTCAACGCCGTCCACGGCCACTCGGATCGATCCCGAAACCGGATGGGTGATGGCGCGGACCTGCTGATCCGGCGCATCGCCATAGCGTTTGACAAGCGCAAAGCCGGTTGTCTGCCCTTCGCCGATTCCGAGAAACTGGTCGCCGGGCGCGGGCGTTCCCGCCATGCCGTTCGAACTGTGATCGAAGGGATCGCGAAAGCGAAAGCCGCGCGCCGCGCCGCGCCGGGCGCGGAAAAAGGCGATCAGCGTCCCGACATCGTCTTCGGCGCGCACGCCCGGCCCCGCATCGTAGCGCATCCGCGCATCGGCCCAGTCGCTGTTGCGATGCTCGGCGCCCGACGCTGTCGTCACGATCGCGGTCGAGAAGCCGGAGGCCGCCACCGCCTCGCGGCCGAGCGCCAGCGGAAATTGCACATCGTCGAAAGCCTGCACATCGCTCTCCTCGCTGTCGAAATGGGTAAAGCCGTCGCGCATCACCTGGGGCAGCGCCCATACGAAAGTGTCGGCGACGCCCCGGCGGCGTGCGGCATCGGCCGCCGCGTCGATCTCGCTCCATTGCGCCGCATCTTCGGCGTTGAGCACGAAGCCCGAAAAATAGTGCTGGCGCGTGACCGGATAGCCGAGCCGCGCTTCCATCGCCGCGACGCCGCGCGCGGTCGCGCCGCGATTGCCGGCCGTCACCCAGTCATAGTCTTCAAGCTGGAGCACATCGAAAGCCGGGTCCGCCCAGCCAAGCGGCACATTGGCGCGCTTCGCCTCGGGCGCGGCCTCGTCGAGCACGGTCGGCAGATACACCAGCAGATAGGTCGTCGCATCGGGGGCCTGCGCTTTGACCGCATTGGCGATCAGCGCCGTGGAGTCCGCAAGGATTTCGCCGGCCCGGTCGAGCATCGCGATCTGTTCGGGCGATTGCGGCCCGAGGATCGTCGGGATCGAGACGAGATCGTCGCCAAAGGCCGGCACGGCGGCATTATCGTAGAGGCAGATGCGATAGGAGCCGTCGAGCGTGATCCACCACCAGGGCTCGCCGATCTGAAAATGGACGGGCAGCCCGGCATCCTGCAGGATCGTGACAAAGGCGAGCGCAACCGCACGCAGATAGTTCATCGCCTGGGCGCGCGCCGGCGACAACAGGGTCGAGGGCGGCACCCAGCCGGTCTGCGCCGTATTGCCTAGCTCGTCCCGCTGCTTCCAGCTTTCCCGGCACACCGCGTCGAACAGCTCGTAAGACAGCGAAAAGATCAGATGATAGCCGAGCGCCTTCGCCCGTTCGGCAAATTCGATATGCCAGCGTTCGCACGACGCGTTGATCGCGCCGCCGGACAGGGTCGCCTGGGGAACGCCGGGCTCCCAACTGAAATAGCCGAGCCGGTAATAATGGCTCATGCCGACATAATGGTTGATCGGCCCGCGATAGCCGAGATGCAGCGCGTTGCGCAGCAGCCGTTCGGGCGTCTGGTTATAGGCGTCGTCATAGCCCGTCGCGAGGCGCAGCCCGTGTTCGGGCAGAAGTGTGTCGCCGATCTCGAGCGTCGAGGCAGGACCACACGCGACGATATCCGACAGTTCCACCCAGGCCTCAGCCGTTTCCGCGAGCGGCGCGGCTACGTCCGTATAGCCGGGCGGCACCAGCGAGATGAACATCCGGTCGATATCCCCGGCCCAGACCGGATCGGCCTCGCCCGGCAACAGAAAGCCGCCGTGCATCGCATCGAAATCGAGCGCGATTGCCGCATCGTCCGGCGCGCCGCTGGCATAGTTCCAGAGGCGCACATACCAGCTGCGCGCCGCACCGCTCGCGTCCCGGCCCTCGATCGTCAGCGTCGGCCCGTTAATAGCATCGAGCGGCATGAGTCCCGACGACCGCCAGTGAAAACTCACGCGGCACCCGCGATAATCGCGCGCCGTTTCATAGGCGATCAGCGGATGATCCCACCGGTCTTCGCTCTCCCAGATCAGCCCGGCCAGATTGTCGCTGTCATAGAAAACGCAATCGGCGCGCAGCGAGGCAGGGCTCGTCGTCACGACCGACGCCATCATCGGGCGCGGAAAATCGACGGTCCAGAAGCGCGGATCGAAACGCTTGATGAAGCTGTGCTGCTGCGCATCGCCGGGCGCGGCGAGCCAAAAGGGCATCGGCCTAGTCCGCCCGCTCGAGCGCCCGGCGGACATGGCGCGCGATCTGGCGGCTCGAACGGGTCAGCGCTTCGGGTTCGGACCCGCGCGGCGCGTTGAGATTGACGGTCACGTGCACATCACGGGCATTGTCGCGGGCGGCCAGCGGCTCGACTCGCCCGCTGGCCGACGGCACGAACAGTTCCGGCCCGCGCTCGCCGACGCGATAGGCCCGGCCCGGTGCCACGGGGCCGCCCGTCGCGCGCCCCGGAACGCCGAGCAACGCACTGGCGAGCTGCGTGCCGAGCGACAGCAAGCCGCCCGATCCGGCGCTCCGCGCGCCGCCGAAGAGCGAATCCAGCCCGCCCCGGATCGCCGCCTGGGCGATATCGCTCATCACGGCGAGCGCAGTGCGTTTCAGATCGTCGAAACCGAGCTTGCCGGTGCGCACCGCGCGCAGCAGCGCGCCCTCGATCCGCCGTCCGGTAATATCGGCCGCGCCGCCCAACCCATCGGCCAGCGCACGGCGCATATCCTCGACATCGTGCCGGAACGCCTGGGTATCGGCGCGGATACGGACCATCTGGTCGTCAAACTCATCATCCATCGGGAAATTGCTCCATCAGGGCGGACAGATCCGATCGCGCGGCGGGAACGCCGTCCGGTGCGTCATCCGAAAAGACCTGCAAAATCGTTGCGAGTTCGGCCGGCGTCGCCGCCCAGAAATCGTCCGGCCGCCAGCCCAGCATCGCACCGGCAAGCCCGGCGAGCCGGGCAGCGGATTGGGCGAAAGTTTCAGATATCATCAATTCTTTCTCTCCCTTTACGGGAGAGAACAACGAAGGCTTGGCAGCTTGCTGCCTAGCCGCAGTCAGAGAGGGTTTAGCTGCGCTGCAATGCGCCGCGTTTCCACGCTCACTAAACGTTCGCTCTGTACCCTCTCCCTGACGACGCTACGCGCCGTCTTTCCCTCTCCCGTAAAGGGAGAGGGCTTTATCGGCCCTGCAGTACCTGCCCAAGCAGGATGCGCAGCGCCGGGGTCAGCGCGGCAAGCCCCTGCCCCGCCAGCGCCTCGCCGAACCGCTCGCGCGTCAGCGCCTCGGGCTTCGGATCGAGACAATGCCAGAAGAGCGCGACAAGTTCGGCCAGCCTGAGCCCGCCATCCGCCGCCCGCTCGACCAGCGCGAACAGCGGGCCGAGCTCTTCCTCGGCGGCCACCAACGCGGCAAAGCTCGGCCGCAACCGCAGCGCTTCGCCCGCAACGACAATCTCCGCCTCGCCACGCGCGGGGTTGGCTTTCGTCATATTGGGTACCTTTCAAACCTTCTCCCTTGATGGGAGAAGGATATGGAGCCTTGGCGAGGCACGAGCCTAGGCGAAGTTGGATGAGGGTGATTCATCGGTAGGCGATATAGCCAGCGGATAGATCACCCTCATCCAACTCCAACTAGCTTCTCCTTCGACAAGCTCAGGATCAGCAAGTTTGCGTATCCTTCTCCCATCAAGGGAGAAGGTTTAGAGGCTCACCACCGCGCCCGAACTTTCGAGCGCCAGCGTGTAGTTGCGTTCGCCGTTGAAATCGCCGGCATAGTCGAGCCGGGCGATCAGGAATTGCCCCTGCATCCGCTCGCCGCTTTCGAAGCTCAGCTCATAATCGTCGAGCGATCCGCCGAGCGCATTATTCTTGAGCCGCGTCTCGGCCACCGAGCCGGTAAAGATGCCCGCCCCCGACACCGATACGGACCGCACGCCCGCACCGCTCAGCAATTCGCGCCAGCCGCCCGAATCCTTGTTCGTGACGACCACCGGCTCGCCATTGATCGAAAGCTGCGTCGTGCGCATGCCCGCCACCGTGCTGTAGGTCGGCGGATCGCCGCCATCGCCGACTTTCAGGAGGAAAGCCGATCCTTTTTCTGCTGCCATGATTGTCTCCTCGATAATTCCTCTCCCCTTGCGGGAGTTCGGAGGTCGATCATGCTCCCAGCATGATCTGAACAGCGCGGGGCGCTGTTCACCCCGAACTGATATGGAGCCTTGCGATCCTGAGCTTGTCGAAGGATCGCTAGGCGAAATTGGAGAGGAGGTAAGCTGCAAGCTCTTTGCCCCGAGGCATTTACGCTTCGCTCTGCCCCCCTCTCTCTGGCGACGCTGCGCGCCGCCTTTCCCTCTCCCGCGGTGGGGAGAGGGTGTCACACCGCCAGCATCCGCACCCGGTAATCGATGATGCCGCGCCAGGAGTTGGTGCTGCGGTCGACGCGGCCGCGCAGAAAGACGCAGCTCGCGACGCGCCAGCCGGACAGGTCGCGCGGGAGCGCGGCGATTGCGGTTTCCGCCTCGGCCATCAGTTCGGCGAGGCGCTCGGCGCGTTCGTCCTGATCGAAGATGGACAGCGCAAAACGCAGCTCGCGGCCCGGTTCGGTCTTGGTGCTCCAGTCGCGCGCCGCGATCGGGCCCAGCTCAACGTACGGGATCGCCGGGCGGATGACGGGTGCGGCATAAATGCCGTTCACCGCATCGGCGAGCGGCGCATGATCGCGCAGCGCCGCCATCAGCGCACCGCGCAAGACGATCTCGGTGCTCATTGGAGCCGCATCCGCCGCCAGGGCCGCCACAACGCAACGACCGCGGCCGGCGGCCCCGCCGTCTCGTCCGCATCGCGCTCCGTAAAGAGATGCGCGACGAGCCGCACAATGCCCTGGCGCAAGGGTTCGGGCACGGCATTCCAGTCCGGCCCCATGCCGGCGCGATAGGCGACCGTCACCCGGCGCGCCTGCCCGGCCGCCGTCACGCGTACCCAGCCATCCCCATTGCTATCTATATCGATCGCATAGCTGTCGATCGGCAACGCGAAGGGATCGCCCGTTTCCGGCAGCCCGGTTATCCCGGTGATCGCGGCGACCGGCGTCAGCGTCAGCCGCCGCCATTCGCTCGATACGGGAATCGTCTCCTCCGCATCTCGCAACAGCAGGGCCCGCCCGACAAAGCGTTCGCAGACGCCGGTCGCGGTGCGGATCAGCCCGGCGAGCAGCGCATCGTCTTCGTCCGTCGCGATGCGCAGATCGGCTTTCACCGTGTCCAGCGCGACGGCGGTTGCGGCGGGCACATCTTCGACCGCCGCCATCAGACCTGCTCCACGCGAATGACGAGCGAGCGGTCGGCCGCGCACCCGTCCGACAGGTCGATATGGCAGGCGGCGCGATAGACGCGGCCCGCGATACCGCCCGAGAAACGCGCGCCGGTTTCGCTGCCGTCGATAAAGTCGGCCGAGGCGGTGACGCCGCCAGGCTCATCGGGTTCGATCGCCCAACTGGCGGCCGCAATCGTCGCGCCATCGAGCAGCGCGTCCGGCCAGCGCATGGCATAACGCAGATCCGCATCGGGATCTTTGAGAATGGGAGTCATGAAAAAGGCTCCGTGGATATAGGGGAAAGCGCCGCGCCTCCTGCGAAGGGGGAGGCACAGAAGACGCGGCGCACGCCATCCTCTCCCCTTGCGGGAGAGGATACGCAGCCTTTCCCGCGCAAGCGGGTTAGGCGAAGTTGGAGAGGGGTGAGCCGCAAGCGTATCGCTTTGAGGCTTTTACGCTTCGCTCTGCGCCCCTCTCCCTGGCGACGCTACGCGCCGCCTGTCCCTCTCCCGCAAGGGGAGAGGGTTTCAGGATCAGCTCACACTAAACCGCAGCAGCTTGATCGCCTCGCTGTTCGAGACCTGCCCGCCGACGCGCTTCGTCGCGTAGAAATGGACGAAGGGCTTGTTGCTGAACGGATCGCGCAGGATCGCGGTTTCGGCCCGTTCGGCGATCAGATAGCCAGCCTTGAAATTGCCGAAGGCGATCGCGTCCGTGCCGCTGCCGATATCGGGCATGTCGTCGGCCTCGACGATCGGATAGCCGAGCAGCGTATCGGGCTGGCCCGCCATCAGGCCCGGCTGCCAGAGAAACGCGCCGTCCGCCGTCTTGAACTTGCGGATCGCCGAGAGCGTCGCCGCGTTCATCACGAAGTGCGCGCCCTGCCGATAGGGCGAGCGCAGCGACTGGACGAGATCGACCAGCGCATATTCGGGATCGCTCGCATCGAAGCCGCCATCCGTGCCGGTGGCGATATATTGGAGCGTTCCGAAGGCGCGGACGTCATCGGCCTCGTCGGTTGGCGTGCCCGTGAGGAAGCCCCTGGGTCGGTCCGTGCCGGAGCCCGATACGAAGGCCGCGCCCTCGGCTTGGGCGAATTCGGCCGCGATCTCGCTGGCGAGCCAGGCTTCGACATCGAAGGCCGCATCGTCGAGCATCGCCTGGGAGGCGGCGGGGTTCGCGTAAAGCTCGCCCATCGGCGGGGCGATCTCGGCAAAATCGGGCGTATCGGTTTCGGGGCGCGCGGCGTCTTCGGCGACCCAGCCCGAGGGCGTCCCGCCCGTCGTCACGAGTTTCCGGTAACCGGCGCTGCCGACCTTCACGACATTGGCGATGCTCCGGATCGGCGAAATGTCGTTCAGCGTCCGGTCGATCACCGCATCGATTTCCTGCGGGATGGCATAACCGCCCGCCGGCCCGCCCGTGCCGTCGAAGCTCTTGCGCTCGAGGCCGGTCTCCAGCCCGCGCCGCAGATAGTGCGCCGTGAAATCGCTCTGCCCGCGCGGCATCGACTTCGTACCCTCGAGCGCCGGGCGCGCCGCGGCGACCGTATGCGCATCCATCCAGCGTTTTACGGCGGCAATATGTTCGGCAACCTGCTCGGCCGGCGATTGCTCCTGATCCTCCTCTGGCGCGTCATCTTCGGCCGCGGCGGCATCTTCATGCGCCGGCTGCTCCATCGCCGCAAAGCTCGCCGCGAGCGGGTCCATCTTGGTTTCGATTGTCATGTTCATCTTCTCCTTGGGGGCACAAAAAAAGCCCCCGAGCCGGAAGGCGCGGAGGCGGTGAAATTAACCCCTCTCCCCTCGCGGGAGAGGGAAAGGCGGCGCGCAGCGTCGCCAGGGAGAGGGGCCGAGAGCGAACGTAATGAGCGTGGAGCCGTCCTGCGCCGTTTCTCGCCCGGAAAACCCTCTCCAACTGCGACTAGCGACCCTTCGACAAGCTCATGATCGCAAGTCTCGTTTCAGTGAGCGGTGTTCGACGGGTCGGTCGTGCTCCCAGCACGACCTGTGCGATGCCGGGGGCATGGCACACCCGGCGACCACCGCTCACTCCCAGAAATGGGAGAGGAGTGAGCCTTCCCATCGCAAGAATTTCAAATTACAGGACGCGCCATGACCGACACCAAAGAAACCCCGCCCGATCGCCTTGCCAACAACCCGATGAGCGATTTCTACGATCCCGCCATGCTCCAGCGCGGCATCGGCATCCGCTTCAAGGGCAAGGAGCGGACGGACGTCGAGGAATATTGCGTTTCCGAAGGCTGGATCCGCGTCCAGGCCGGCAAAACCAACGACCGCCACGGCAACCCGCTGACGATCAAACTCAACGGCGAAGTCGAGGCATGGTTCGAGGATGTGGACGAGGTGTGAATATAAACATATCGCCCTCTCCGAGCGATTACCTTACGGTAGACGAGCGTATTGTTTGGAGCGGTAGACCTGCACAAGGCTTCTTGTTTCAAAGAACCGATTGGTTTCTCATTCCATTCAGCATATTTTGGGCGGGCTTTGTCGTTTTCTGGAATATCGAAGCTTGGGGCGCCGCAATCATTAGTGGTGAGTCCGTAGCCTTCATGTTCGCATTATTTGGTATACCCTTCTTGCTCGGCGGGTTTTACTTTACGGTTGGTCGCTTCGTACATGATGCCAAAATCCGAAGTTCTCAAATCTATGTGGTTACCGATCAGCGCGTTTTAGTTTTCAGGCAACGAAAAAATGTGTCGGTTCAGTCACTAGACTTAGGCCATCTACCCGTTTTGGAGCTTTCCGAACGAGCTGATGGCTCGGGTACTATAGCCTTTGAAAGCAAGAGTGATTGGATTTCACCTTCAGGTTTGGGTATTTGGGTTCCGTCCCTCAGCAAATCGATGAAATTTCAAAGAGTTGCGAATGCTCGATCTGTTCACGAGCAAATTCGCCGGGAATCTCAGCGAGTTTGATTGTCAGCCACCGCATGCACCCGCGCCAATGGCTGCATGGGAATAGGCACCAGGCTGACTTCCACCAGATCGACATCGATCAGTTCGCGCAGCGCGCGTTTGCCCTGCCGGCCGTCGCGCACGCGATAGCCGAAGCTGAGGCCGCCGAGTGTGCCGCTCTCCAGCCCCGCCGCCAGCTTCGCATCGTCGAGCCTTGCGATCACGCGCAGGCCGCGCGCATCTTCCGCCAGCGTCTCGATCCGGCCGATCACGTGGCCTCTCTCATGCTGCCACAGCAGGGGCACATCCCGCCCCTGCCCCGCCGAACGCTCCAGCGACCGCTTGAACGCGCCCGCGCGGATCACATCGCCGCCCTGGTCGGGCCGATCAAAGACCGCCGCATAACCGGCGAAGCGCAGGCTCATCGCCCGGGCCAGCCGACCATGCCGAAGCGCACGGCAAGACCAAGCAGGATCAGCGCCAGCAGCGTCTTGCCGATCCAGCCAAACGCCGTACGCATCGCCCCGCGCCGCGCGATCCGCCAGGCGCCGAGCAGTTCGCGCAGCTCATCCAGATCCTTGCGCGCATGGACATCGTCGAGGCCGAGCTTGTGCAGCGCATGGGTCGCGCCCAATTCGCTCGCCTCCTCGACGATCGCGCGGACCGTCACCAGATCGCCACCCTTTTCGGATAACTGCTCGACCAGCCGGACGAGCATTTCTTCGTTTTCGGTCATGCCGGTTGTCCAATGTCACACGTCATTCCCGCGCAGGCGGGAAACCAGTCCACCGGCCGCAGCGCGAACTGACCGGGCCGGACTGGACTCCCGCCTGCGCGGGAGTGACGAGGGGTTATTCAGCCAGGGTCTCCAGCCCCAGCATCGCGCGCTTCTCCTCAGGCGAGAGGAAGTCCGCTGCGCTGACCTGCGCCCAGAGCTTCTCGCGATCCTCGGCAAGCGCGGGCACATGATCGAGATCGACCTCCAGCGCCGCATCCGGCCACCACTCGGCGAGCCCGCGTGCGATGCCCCCCAGTATCTTGTTCGCCAGCGGCAAGACGCCCAGCCGCCACAGCGCCCGGTTCGCCTCGCGATAATTGGCGTACGTATTGTCACCTGGGAGGCCGAGCAGCATCGGGGGGACGCCGAAGGCCAGCGCGATCTCCCGCGCCGCGGCCGCTTTCAGCCCGACGAAATCCATGTCCGCCGGCGTCATGCTCATCGCCTGCCATGTCAGCCCGCCTTCGAGCAGCATCGGGCGGCCCGCATTGGCCGCGCCCTGGAAGCCGGCCTCCATCTCCGCCTTGAGCCGCTCGAACTGTTCACCCGACAGCGCCGCGCCCGGTTCGCCGGGATCATAGACGAGCGCACCCGAGGGCCGCGCCGCATTGTCGAGCAGCGCCTTGTTCCATTTGGTCGCAGCATTGTGGATGGCGATCGCGCCCGCCGCCGCGCCGAGCGCGCCCAGCCCGTAATGATCGTCGAGCGGATGCATGGCGCGGATATGGATAAGGCCCGGCCTCCCCATCCCATCCTTCGCCTCGAGCCGCATGGTCTTCTCGCCCGCGCGATAGAGATAGGCGGCGGGCCAGCCCTGCGCGTCGGGCTCGACCGTCACCCGCTCGGGGCGCAGCGCGTACAGCTCGGCCGGCGCGTCATCCGCATCACAGAGAATCTGGATATAGGCGTTGCCATGGAGCAGCAGATGCGCCGCCGCCGTCTCGATCAGAGGCTGACCGGCGGAATCCGCGGCGCACAAGCCCGTCTCCCGCGCTCCGCCGGCCAGCGGCGCCGCGCCCGCGCTCTCGGAAACAAGACGCACGGCGCGCTGCGCAACCGGATTGTCAACATAGCCGCCACGCACCTGGGCCTCATACCCACGCGGCCAATCGCCGACCGTGACCGCACCCCATGGCGCACGCAGCAACGCCGGACGCGCGGACGCGCGCCCGGACTTCCATCCGAAGAGTTTCATCGAATTCTCCTGAACCTTCTCCCAGCGGCGAGCTGGCTAGACGCAGTTCTATTTGAGCCCGTACGGCTCAGATCGTTTCTGCTGTAGTTTGCCGTTACAGCACATTATCAGCTCAGCCGCGTTGGATACGCTCGTTCACATTTGGTCGGCTTCTTCATCGGCATAGCGGATCGCCTCACGCCGCGCGCGCCATTCGCCGAACCGATTGGACAACCAACGCAAACCAAAAATCAGCAGGCCACCGACGACGAGCCATGGCAGCAACACGGTCACGAGATATACCAGAACGGTGAAGAGCGCGGTCAGACTGGTACGGCCCGCCTGGAGCCCCTCATCCGCGATCTGTCCGAGTGGCTTCCGGCCATAGCTGTATTCGCCGACATAGCTGATCGTCAGTGGCGACATGGCGAGGCGCCGCTCATTCGCCGCTTGCACCTGCTGCTCGCCGGCCAATCGCGCCCGCAGATCTGCTGCCTCCGATTCAAGTTGGGCGCGCCGGTCATCCGACAATCCACCGGCATTCAAAGCGCGGTCGATCTCGGCCAAACGGTCCTCGATACGGGTTTCGCTGCGCTCGCTGTCATCGATAGCTGTCTGCACCTCCTCGCCGCTGAACCGGCTCGATAGCAGAGTGCCTCCCATTTCTTCTGCGCTGCTTACGGCATCGCCGGCGAAGGACCGGGCCTCGGCGGGTACGATTAGAAAGGTCAGCGATCCCCGCACTCTACCCTCATCGGATCGATCGAATTGCATGCCGATAATCTGGCAGCGATCCAGCCCCATTTCCTCGCACGAATCCGCATGGCTTTCCTGTAATTCGGCGATGAGCGAATCCGGCACTCCGAGCCGCATCGCATAATCGAACGCGACGCCAGGGGCCGCGGTGGGATCGATATTTGGCGCGACCCGGTCGGCTGATGCGCTTTCATCCGCATATTGCGAAGCTTCACCACAGGCCGCCAACACGCCCAGAACACCAAGCACAGCAAATTTCTTACGCACGCGGAACTCCTCATCTGCAAGACGAACCGTTTACTATGAGCGATGAACTGTGTCCACCGTCCGCACGATCGCGAGTGATTTTAGCAGCCGAAATAACTGATATGAAACAATATTAGCACTTTGCTTCACAGCCTTCGTACCCCCGGCGCATTCCGCCCTCTCAACAATAGCTCCGTCAGCGCATGGACCAGCGCGTCGGCGCGGTCGGGGCTGCGGCCGGGGCCCTGGTAGCGGCCGTCTATCGTCAGGCCCGCCATCTCGTCTTCGAGCGCCGGGAAGGTGCCCATATGGCGGACCTCACCGCGCTCATAAAAGGCCGCGATCGGCTCGGCGCGGGCGCTCTTGCCGCGCGCGGCGTGGACCAGCCGGAGCGGTAGGTTCCGCTCCGCCGCGCGCAATACGGCGCGCACCATCTCGCCGCCCTGGTTCGCCTCGGCGATCACGCGATCCGCGTTCCAAATCTCCGCCGTCTCGGCCACTTTCCGCGCCCAGCCTTCGGGCCGCAATCCGTCGACGCTCGCATCGGCGAGCACATAGCCGCGGCCGTCCGCGCCAAGCCCGGCGGCGACAATGCCGCAGGCGTCCGAATGCTCGCCCGCGCCGGCCGGCGGATCGACCGCGACGACAATGCGCCGCATCTCCGGCGCGGCATCGACGCGGCACGCTTCGATCAGCGCGCGCGGCCACAGGCTGTTCTCGATATCCGCGATCAGCTCGCCATCCAGCTCCTGCCGCCCCAGCCGGGTGCCGCCATAGGCGGCTTCGACGGTGGCAATAAAAGCTGGCGCAAGGTTCAAGCAATTGTCCTGCGTCCTACCGCGTGTGACGATGATAGCTTTATCGTCGCTCTGCGCCTCGCCTATCAGCCGCTCGATCAGCGGAACCGGACGCGGAGTCGTCGTGGCGACGATGCGCGGCCCGCCGCCACGCCGCATGCCCAGCATCATATTGTCCCAAGCCGCTTCGCCATCCGGCCATTTGCCGATCTCGTCGCACCAGGCATGGCTGTGCTCCGGTCCGCGCAGACTGTCCGGTTCCGCCGCCGAATAGAGCTTGGCCTGTGCCCCGTTCGGCCAAGCCAGCCGCCGCAGGGATGGCGCCCACAGAATATCCTCATCTCGCGGCGTAACCGCCAAAAGCCCACTTTGGCCTTCCACCATCACGCTGCGTGCTTCATGCAAAGTCGCGCCGATCAGTGCGATCCGCGCTGCTCCGTTCTCCTTCGCGATTGCCCGCACCCATTCGGCTCCGGCACGCGTTTTGCCGAAACCGCGACCGGCCAGAATCAGCCAGACATGCCAGTCGCCTTCTGGTGCAATCTGATCATCGCCGGCCCAAAATCGCCAGAGGCTTTCCAGCGCGCGAGCAGACGTCTTGCCCAACGCCTCCAGAACAGCGCGCCGGTGATGCGGCGGCAAGGCCAGCATCGCAGACAACCGCGGATTGCTATGGACCATCCGATGCCGAACCGGGCCGCGCGGTTTCCGTGTCCGCGCTCTCCAGCCGCACTTTCATCTCGGCAAGTTTGGCATCGAGGCGCTCCAATATGTCATCCTCGTCGACATCCTGTTGCATTGCGCGCTGCCGGACCACCGCGTCCTTGTGCGCCAGCAGCAGTTTGAGCGCCGTGGCGTCGCTGTATGTGGTAATCTCGGCAATCTTGTTGCCCGCATGAAACTTCGGGGTTTCCGTTCCGAACCGCGCCCGCGCCAGCATTTCCATTTCCAGATGCGCATAGCCGGAGGTCAGCGCTTCGCACCATTGCCGGGCGAAAGCCGCGTCGCGATCAAACAGGCGGTATGCCGTCTGCTTGCACATACCGGCATGGCGCGCGGCGCTGGCGACATTAGACGTCATCGCCAGATGCGCGAGAAACTCAGCCCGTATCTCTTCGCTCGGAGCATCGTGCCGCCGGGCGACCATCGCCACCCGAACGCCGCGGCCGCCGGGATTGATCCGGCGCGGCTCAAGCACGATTTCCTGCCCAAGTACCTCCGCCCATCCAGCGCGAAACGCTTTGTCCTTGTTGCGCCAGCGATAAGCGCAGGCGCTGCTAATGCCGACAGCCCGGGCCGCCTTGGCGACGTTCTGGCAAATACCGAGTTCTTCGAGGAAATGTTCTCGGCGCTCCGGCGTAAACAGATTGCCCTTTCCACGCGGTCGTCCGGTTTTGCCTTTCATCGCCGCCGCCATGTTCACGCCAAAACAAAAGCCGGGAAACGCTGTCGCGCCCCGGCTGGATAGATTTTTCGATCTTCGGCTTGTGTACCGAAACAGCGTTACGCTGTCAAGGTATTTTTACCGATTTGGTAAAATAACCGACCCCACTCTATCCCAAGGCCCCGATATGCGCGGGATTGCGTGACTCAAAATTCTCTGACACCACCTTCCCCCATGAGCTGGGACGAACTCAATCTGGTCGTGAAGGGCGGTGTGATCGGGCTCGCGCTGCTGATGACCCTGATTCTCTGGCGCGATCATCGGCACGCGCCGGCCGGCCGGATCGGCATGCTCTTTCTTGTAACGGTAATCTGCCACATCGTCGCAACGAACCGGGTCACGGGGATCGACGGTCCGCCGGCCTTGATCGACTGGGCGTTCGAGGTCGGTTCCAACGCGGCACCGGGCGTGTTCTGGCTGCTCGCGCGCGCCTGGTTCGCCGACGAACGGCCGGGCTGGCGCAGCTGGGCCCTGGTCGCGGGTTCGGTCGGGCTCATGCACTGGCATGCCTGGATGCTGTGGCTCGATATCGAACCCTGGATCATACCGACCGGAATCGCGGGACGGGCTGCGGCCATCGGCATGGCGGTGGCCGGCCTTTATGTCGCCTGGCGCAGCCGGGGCGAAGACCTGATCGAGGAACGCCGGCGGTTTCGCACCTGGGGTATGAGCGCGATCGGCCTTTACACGGTGATCGTACTGGTCACCGAAATCGGCATGCGGCCCGCCTTTCTCTATTCGCCGAGCAGCGCCCGGGCATGGCTGGTCTTCGGTATTTTCCTGCTCACGCTTGCCGCCGCTACAGCGATGCTCGCCACGAACCGCGCCGATCTGTTCGGCGCGCCGCAGCGATCCGGCGATGCCGACGAGAAGAAGCCCGAACTCGATACCGTGCTGGCCGCCAAGCTCGATGCACATATGACGAGCGAGCTGGCCTGGCGGGAGGACGGCCTCACCATCGCCGCGCTCGCTCATCGCCTCGACACGCAGGAATATCGGCTGCGCCGCCTGATCAACCGGCAACTCGGCCATCGCAACTTCGCCGCCTTCCTCAACAGCTATCGGCTGGACGAGGTGCGCACGGCGCTGGCCGATCCCGAACAGCGCGACGTGCCGATCCTGACCATCGCGCTCGACGCCGGATTCGGCTCGCTCGGCCCGTTCAACCGAGCGTTTCGCGAAGCCGAGGATATGACGCCAAGCCAGTATCGCGCGGCGAAGATCGATTAGACGGTCATTTGCGAGAATTTCGCGCAGATCGGAATTAGGATGAAATACAAAATATACTTTTGCATAACTTTGATTTCTCTTCTGGTTTCCTTGGGATTCTCCGTGTGGCTATGGCTCAAGGTTGAAGAATTTGAGCGCAAGCCTTTCTACTACAGAAGCGATGTATCAATCGTGGAATCTTCGATTCGACGATACAACGCTATGAACCCTAGGGCAGAGCCCATGCTGCTGGACGACTATAAATATCTGTTCCCGATCGTTATGCATTTGGAAGATAGACGATGTGTTGAGCTTAGACCAACGACGCGAACAATCGGCGGGTCGAAAGTATACTGCTACAGCCGCATTGATGATCGGCTCATTTCGGAACACCGGGTAGGCGAATAGCAGTATCGCGTGACTAGTTGAGTTCGGCAACGGTGGGCGACAACGATAAATATCGAAATCCGATACCGAGATCTATCGGGCAGGGCACAAGATCAGTGTGCCTGCCTAGCCAAGATCGGCTGAATTCCGACGCTTTTCCGCTTATCGATTTCGAAATCCGGCTAGCCTGGTTCCAAGCCGGGCGAGAAAAACAGGCTGCAGACCGGCACATCGGCCCCATCAAACGCACATGGGAGAGCCGCAATGCCGATCAACGAAATTCTCGCCTTTCTGCCCGAGCCGATCCGTGTAGGTATCGCGCATATACCCAGCATGATCACCTTCGATTTCGGCCGCTATCTGATCGCCGCGTCGGTGATCGCCGCGATCGTCTGGATCGCCAAGCGCGGCGGCGGGGCCTATCGTCAAATTCAGAAACGGGTCGCGAGCTCGGCCGATTACCGGCGCGAATTCTTCGCCTCGCTGCGCACCTGCGCGATATTCGTGTTTGTCGGCATCTTCATCGTCGCCGCGTCGCAGATGGGCATCCTCTACGATATTCAGGGCAGCTACGGCCTCGCCATCGATCTCGCGCTGTTCGCAGCGATACTGCTCGCACATGACGCCTATTTCTATTGGACGCACCGGATGATGCACCACCCGAAGCTGTTCAAGACCTTCCACCGCTTCCATCATCGTTCGGTTACGCCGACGCCCTTCGCCGCCTATGCGTTCGATATACCCGAGGCGCTGGTGATGGTCGCCTTCATGCCGCTCTGGCTGTTCTTCGTGCCGACCCCGGCCACGGTGATAACCGCCTTTCTCGCGTTGATGATTATCCGCAACGCGATGGGCCATGCCGGGCTCGAGCTGCACGCGCGCTGGTGGCTGAAAAACCCGCTCACCCGCTGGATCAGCACGACCACCCATCACGACATGCACCATTCGGGCAATTTCAATCGCAACTACGGATTTTATTTTCGCTTTTGGGACGTGCTTATGAAGACCGAAGCGCCCGAATATGAAGCCGCTTTCGCCGCATCGGTCGCCAAGCCCGAAGCGGAAACCGAGCAAGCGGAAACAGGCCTTGCCGCCGCGCGCTAGGGTTAGGACCCTAGATTTCACTCTCCCCTCGGAGCGGGCGGCCTCACAGCACGCCCGCTTCTTTTTTCAGGCGGTCAACGGGTCCTTCATATCGGCCAGATCCTGCTGCTCGATAATCCGTTGCGCGGTATATTGGCGCGCCGATTCCGAGAGATCGCGGCCGAGATGCCAATCGAGAATCTTCATCGTTTCGGGGATCGGCGGCATCAGCAGCACGTCCGCCTGGCTGAGATTGTCGCGCACCGCGCTCGCGCTGGAGACGACCATCGAGCGCGACATGATCTCAACGATGCTCGGAAATTCGTGTTTCGGTTTGCGGCGTAAGAGCACGTCCGCCAGCAATTTTCCGCGCGAGCGGAGGAAGCGGTATTTGGTGTCGAGCCGCCACTCCTCGCCGGCATCCGAGCGCAGCGAGACGACCACGTTCGGCCCCGCCTTCGCCTCTCGCATGATCGTGACCGGGATATTGTCGAGCACGCCGCCATCGACGAGAATATCCCCTTCCCGCGTGATGAAAGGCGGCAGGATCGTCGGCAGAGAGCCCGATGCGCGCACCGCATGCCAGAGCGGCCCGCGCCGGTGCACATAGACGCTGTTGGTAGAGAGGTTCGTCGACACGCCGAAGAAATTATAGGGCAGATCGGCGATATCCTTGTTGGAGTATCGCAGCTCCAACTGCTCGTCGAACACGCGCGGATCGAGGATCGAATGGACCGGTACAGTAACCCGCTTCATCGCCTTTTTGGCGATAAACATGTCCTGCATCTGCACGATCGTCTCTTCCGGCGTCAGCCCTTGCGCCAGCGCGCCGCCCATTGCCGCGCCCGCGCTCGTGCCGCCGTAAAAGTCGATCGGAATGTCGTTTTCGAGCAGCGCCTGCATCACGCCGACATGCGCGCAGCCCAGCGCGCCGCCACCGGCGAGCACGACACCATTGGCCCGCCCCGCCATGAACCGGCCAACCCGCGCAAACGCCGCCTCGCTGTCGAGCGGCACCTGATGGTGGAGCTTCACATTGCGGCTGTCGAGCCAGCGGCCAGAGCCCGTAATCTCCTGCGCCTCGCGCTCGCGCCACAGGATCAGCATCCGGTTCGCGCGCAGGAACAGCGGGATCGCATAATCCTCAAGATCGGAGCGGTCGCATTCCTCCTCGAATAGCGGCGCGACAAGTATCAGATCGTCAGCATTGCGCGCGATCGCCCGGTCCCAGCCGCGCTCGCCGCCGGCAACCAGGATAACGCGCTTGGCCTTGCGCTCCAGTTCGCCCAGCCATTGGCTCAGCGCGTCACTATCGGCCGACACGCCTTCGGGTTTCTCGGCAAGGGTGACGATCCGCGTTTCGTTGTGCCGGCCGAGCGCCGCGCCCAGCCGCTCGGCAAATCCTTCGGGCAGTTGCGATCCCGCGGCGGGCATCAGCGCGACAACCTTGCCGGGTTTCGCCTCCATGGCGCTCGATGAGGCCGTCGTCCGCGCCAGCCGTGAGGACACGGTCGCGAGTATGGAGTCGGCGATTTTCGGATGTTTTGCGACGATCGAGTCGTACGCCTCGCGCGTCAGCCGGAAGACGGTACTGTCGCGGCTCGCGCGCACGTCGGCTGTCCGCGTGCCGCCGGAGAAGAAAGCGAGTTCGCCGACCGGTTCGCCCGCGCCGATCTCCGCAACCACGCGGCCGTTGGAAAGCTGCACGTAAAACCGCCCGGTGGAGACGAGGTACAGCGCATCGGCTTCCTCGCCATAGCGGACCAGATATTCCCCGCCCTTGACCGGCATGCGCTCCGCCGCTTCGCGTAAGGCCTGCCGCCCGGTTTCGTCCAGACCGGCAAAAGCTTCGACCTGCGAAAAATCGTCCGCCATCTATTCGCCCCCTAAAACCCCGTCCCAGTGCGACCCGCGATATGTTTTGCGCGCATCTAGCGGAGTTTACGGGCTTTTGGGAAGGGCTTTGGTTCAGTCTTCTTTCGCGCCAAAGCGCGGGATTTGATAGTCGGGCCGCAGCCAGCGGACATGGCCCTCGGCTTCCTCGGCCGCGCGTTCATGGTTGAGCGCGACGAGCCGCGCTACGATCTCGGACGGACCGAGCTCGCCAGCCTTCCATTCCTCTCCCCAGCCATAGGCCTCGGCAACGGCCTGATCGAGCTGCTCATGCAGCCGGTTGATGATGGCAGCGCGCGCCTTGGTCGCGCGCCTCTCTTCCTCTTTCGACACGGGATCGCCCGAGCGCAGTTTCTCGCGCAGATTATAAAGCTCGGTCATGGTGAGCTTCTCGGTTTCGGCGAGCGCGGCTTTGCGGGTCGCGTCCAGTTCTTCCGCTAGGTCGGCGATGGCTTTACGCTGATCGTCGGTGACATCGGGGAACGGGAATGGCTCGAATATCTTCGATTTGTTGTAACGAGGTCTATCTTCCAAAGTGCCGCCCGCGCGCAACGCCCATTGCACATGAACCGCCGATTGCAGCGCGCCAAGATGGAATGCGTCATCGCTCCCGATGGCGATGAGCATATTGTCCGGCACTATCTCGGCATCGAGAAACTGGAATATCCGATGCTTTGAGGTTTCGACGGTCGCGATATAGCGTGGCAGTCCCTCAAGCGCTGGCCGCAAATCCTTTCTCGGTTCGCCGTGAATCCACCAATATTCCTTGTAACTCTCTCGGCGATTATGCTTGCGACCTTTCTTTTCCCAGTCGCCTTTGCGTTTGTTGAACTCCTCAAACTCCCATACTTTAGTGAGCAGATGCTCATAGACTTCCGGAAAACGTTGCCGGACCTCTTTTTCATCGAGCCCGAACAGATCGATCACCATGACATCGCGCGACCGCTGCAGCAGATCCCGACCATTGCGATACGGCCGAATATGCCGCTCCAACCCTTCACGTTCGCCGAGGCCCAGTACGGCGGCCTCTTTCTTTGTGACGATAAATCCGCTTCCGTGAAGTTTGACACCCGGTGATGACAGTCCTTCATTGGCGCGGAGCGACTGCGCCAAATTGGGGCTGACGCCCGTGGTAAGGTTGGGATTTATCCGACCCTCGACGGTAGCCAACTCGATATGTGGCTCGTCCGTATCAAGTGCCGTCTCACTGGTCACTTCATGGAGAAGGCCATCCATCTTTCCTGCTTCGGCCACGGTCATGGCAATCCGTACAGCGGCTGCATCTTTGGTCGCTTTTGTCCATGGATGATCGGGAATTGCCATGACGAGAGACAGAGGATGGGTATCGTCGCCCAGATAGTTAGCGATTACACGGCGCGAAAATTCCTGCGTGATCGAGTTGGTCGTCACAAGACCGAAACGCTTGAGCGGGCTGGCTTTGGCCGTCAGCATGGCAGCGGCCCGATCCCACCATTGCACGACGAAGTCGGCCGATTTCGGCACACGTGGATTGGCTGCCCACAAGGCCTCGGCGTAATCGCCGCCGAGCTTGTCGCGGATATCTTTGCCGCCAATAAACGGCGGATTGCCGACGATAAACTCCGCTTCGGGCCAAGCCGGTTGGCGGGGTTTCTTGGTATCAGGCTGACCCGTCGCTGTCCTGACGAGCACAGCATCGAAGCCACCATGAGTGCCTTCGTTGATATTGGTCAGCGTTGGCAGCACCGGCTCGCCGATAGCGTCGGGATGGTTGGCGAGGCGATGGCGCAGCCAGCCGATCCAGAGCACGAGTTCGGCGATCACGGCCGCGCGCGGATTGAGCTCAAGGCCCAAAAAGCCATTGGGATGCACTTCGGGTTTCAGCTTGTGATCGAGTTCGGCGGCGAGCTGGATCGCCTCGCCTTCGAGCCGCAAAAGCTGCTCCATCGCAACATAGAGAAAGTTGCCCGTGCCGCAGGCCGGATCGAGCACACGGACGGCGGCCAGCCGGTCGCGGAACGCCCGCAGTTTATCGAGCGCCCGATCGCGTTCGTCCTTTTCGATCAGCATGCGCACATCGTCCCGCACAGCCTCCCATTCGGGGCGCAGCACGTCCATGATCGTCGCATCAACCAGCCGCTCGACATAGAGGCGCGGCGTATAATGCGCGCCGAGCTTCGAGCGATCGCCTTCGGTCAGCACTTGCTCGAGTAGCGTGCCGAAGATGGCGGGCTCAACCGCGCGCCAGTCTTTCTTCGCCGCCTCAAGCAATTCGCCCTTGAACTCTTGGGGCACGTCGAACACCTGGGCCGAGGCGAAGAGATTGCCGTTGAAATAACTGACAATCGCATCGCCGAACGACCAGTAGCGATTGGTTTCTTCGGCCTCGTCCATCTTCGACCAGAGATCGTGAAGACCGCTGCGCCAGAACTGATCCGAACGTTTGCGCGCATCCGCGAGAAACCGCTTGAAACTCTCTTGCGGCAGGAGCCCAACATCCTCCGCGAACATGCAGAACAGCATCCGCATGAGAAAGAGCGAGGTCGCTTCGATGCCGAGCGCCAGTTCGGTTTCCAGCCCGTCAGGATTGGCAGCGCGCTGATCCTTTTCGAGCCGTTCGGCCACGCGCGACAGCCGCATCGCGACATCGCGCGTCACTTCCGCCGAAACCAGGCGCGGGTCTATGCCGGCCGGATCGGTCCAGATTGCAACCAGCGTGTCACGCGGCGTGAGTTTGGTGCCGCGAAGCTTTTCAGTGCTTTGGAGGTCTTCGAGCGCGAGGCGATAGCTTTGCTGATCCGGGAAGAAGCCATAGCCCCGCCCGTTCCCCGAATAGTCGAAATAGAGCTCGAACGCCCTACCGATATCGCAGACAATCAGAAAGGGCGGGGCCTTGTGATCGCCGGGCAGCGCCAGCGCATAGCGCTCCGCCTGAACGCGGGCATCGGACATCAACCGGTCATAGCGCGGCCGCGCCTTTCCGGCGGTATCGTGCACGCCGACCGGATTGCCAAAGAGATCATAGGCCGTTTCGGCGGGCTCGGCTGGCGGTTCTTCCGGCGCTTCTTCGCCCTCGGCCAGCTGACTCTGTTTCGCTTCGAGAATGAAGTGATTGCGACGGTACAGATCGATCCGATGCGTGCCCTTCGTGCCAAAAGCCGCTTCCGATACAACCGGGGCTTCGAACCGATAGTCCTCAGCAGGAATCCCATCGTCGCCGGGCGTCGGGACGTCGATGGCCTGACAGAATTCGGTCAGGAATTGCTGATATTCAGCGCGTTCTCCGGCCCGCTCCTTCGTCAGCCATTTTTCAACAAGTTGGTCGATATTCACTTTTGTGTGCGGAGCTCCCTCATGGTTTCCCATGGCTTATGTGACACGTGGCATCAATCCCTCCCTCCCCCACCCCGCGGTTTACATCACTCCGGCTTCCGCTAAAGCTCCCGGCCCGCAACGATAACGGTTTCGGGGAGTGAGTTGATGGCGGCGGACGCACCGGTTTCGGGGATGGAGGCGCTCGTCGGGCGCGTTACCAATGTCAGCGATTTCATCTGGGGCGGCACCTGGAATGGCGAGGAGGTGCTGCTCGTTCCGCCGATGGTCGTGATCCTGCTGGGCGCGGGCCTCTATATGATGGCGGGCCTCAAAGGCTATCCGATCCGCAAGCTCGGCAGTTCGCTGGTCGGCATTTTCAAGAAATCGGACAAGAAGGGCGAAGGCGAGATTTCGCCGTTCGCGGCGCTCTCCACCGCGCTTTCGGGGCAGGTCGGCACCGGTAATCTCGTCGGCGTGGCGACCGCCATCACGCTGGGCGGGCCCGGCGCGATCTTCTGGATGTGGGTGACGGCGCTGTTCGGCATGGCGCTGGCGTTCGGCGAGGGGTCTCTTGCCGTCCGGTTCCGCGAGCGGACCGAGGACGGCGTCTATCGCGGCGGGCCGATGAGCTACATCACCTATGGCCTGGGGCCGAAATGGAAATGGCTGGCGATCCTGTTCTGCCTCGGTACGCTGTTCTCGGCGCTCGTCACGGGCAATTCGATCCAGGCCAACAGCTTCGGCGACAGTGTCAACGAGCTGACCGGCGTGGACGAGTGGATCGGCGGGCTGGTCGCGGCGATCGCCGTGTTCATCGTCATCATCGGCGGCATCAAGTCGATCGGCCGGGTCGCGGAGACGATCGTGCCGTTTATGGCGGGGCTCTATATCGTGATGGCGATCATCGCGCTGATCCTGAACGCGAACTATCTGCCCGAGACGTTCGGGCGCATCTTCGACGGCGCGTTCAATGCGCAGAGCGCGAGCGGCGGGTTCCTCGGCGCGGCGATCATCATGGCGATCCGCGCCGGCGTCGCGCGCGGGCTCTTCTCGAACGAAGCCGGGCAAGGCTCCACGGCCATCGCCCATGCCGTCGCGCAAACCAACGACCCCGCCGCCCAGGGCCGCTTCGCGATGATGGGCACATTCATCGACACCATCGTCATCTGCACGATGACGGCGCTGGTGATGCTGACGGTCGGCGGCGATTTCACCGCGACGGTCGAAGGCCAGCAGATCGCCGTCGAACATGCCTGGCAGTCCGACCTGCAGGGCTTCGCAATGACCTCGGGCGCCTATGCCGCCGCCTTCCCGCTGGAGGTGATCGGCATACCGATCGGCACGCTGATCGCGTCCATCGCGCTGCTCTTGTTCGTGTTCACGACGTTGCTGACATGGAGCTATTATGGCGAGCGCGCGATCACCTATCTCTACGACCAGCTGCCCGGCGCAACGCGGGCTGGCGAGCTCCGGCTGCACCTCGTGTGGCGGATCCTCTGGTGCCTGGTGATCTTCATCGGTTCCTTCGTCCCGCTAGATCTGGTCTGGCGGCTTGGCGATATTTCGAACGCGGCGATGGCGCTGCCGAATATCGTCGCGCTGATGGCGCTATCCGGCGTGATCTTCGCGCTGGCCGCCGGCAACCGGACCGCTGGCACCGACCATGGCCGCGAAACGCCGAAGGAGCTGATGGACGATGTGAGCGGCGAGCCGGGGCACTAAAGACCTTCCTTCTCCCCTTGTGGGAGAAGGATAGAAAGCCTTGGCGTGGAACACGCCTAGGCGAACTTGGATGAGGGGTTTCGCGTCATCGTGAAATCATACCCCTAACCCGGCTGCGACTAGGCCCGACACGGTCGGACCAAGCCTCCACATCCCTCTCCCACAAGGGGAGAGGGAGCGTCTTCTCAGCTATTCCAAACCCAGCGCCCCGATCACCCGCCCCCAATCCACCAGCTTGAAATTCTGCCGCCGCGAGGGGGTGTGGCCGTCCTGGACGACGAACAGGCCGTTCGGGAAGGCGGGGCCGAAATTGGCGAGGCTCAATTCGATGCCGTCGGTTTCCGTCACCCCGTCGATCGTTTCGCTATCGGCGATATAGAAGCGGCCCACATAGCCGAAATCCGGCAACCGATAGACGGCGAAGGCGTGGTCGCCCTGGCTCGAGGCGATCAGGTAACCGCCATCTTCGCCCGCCGGCGCGAGTGCGAGCCCCTCGACATCGGCCACCAGCCGGTCGCCATCGGTGCGGATGACGAGTTCGCCCTCGCCCGTTTCAAGATCGAAGCGCCAGACGCCCGCCGCCTCTTCGCCGACATAGAGTGTGCCGTTGCGCCCGTCGACGACGCAGCCTTCGGGCTGGGTCGGCACGGTCATGGTGCGGGTGTCACGCACTTGGATTCCGTCGATCCAGTCCAGCCGCTGATGATAGATCGTGCCTTCCTTGGTGTTGAGGAAGGTGTGCACGAGGCCGTCCGGCGCCAGCGCCATGCAGAAGCCGTAACCCTCGCCCGGCCCGGCCTCGATGCGGCCCGCCGGTGCAAGCGCGCCGCTGCCCGGATCGAGCCAGAACAGGGAGACATGCGCGGTTAGCTCGTCGTTGCGGTCGCTCGCCGCGACGAGCACGGCATCGCCATTGCGGCGGCGCACGGTTAGCAGATCGACATTGTTGACGCGGCCGGCCGGATAGAAGCCACGCCGCGCGCCATCGAGGCCATAGACATAGAGCCCGGCCTGCTTGTCGGTGCCGACGATCAGGCTTTGCGCGGGATCGGTGGGATGATGCCAGATCGCCGGATCGTCGGCGGCATCGTCGGTGCTCTCGACTGGCACGGTCTGCGCGCTCGCCGTCACCGGAATGCCGCGCGCGGGATCGGGCTGCGGGATGGTTTCGCAACCCGCGAGCAGGACCGCGAGTGCGGCAACGGAAATGGCTGATCGCATGGCGGAAACCTCTATCAGAATCGCAGACGCGCGCCGAACTTCATCGTCCAGTTATATTCTTCATATTGGAGAAGCCGCCGGCTGCCGTTGAAATTCTGATAGGCGAAATAGGGTTCGTCCGTGATGTTGATCCACTCCCAGAAGAATTGGAGATTCTCGGTCGCGGTAAAGCGCGCGCTCGCGTCGAGCTGGAAATGGTCCTGCACGTAGCGGTCCGTATCGGGCGAGCTGCCGAGCTCGTCGAGATAGAGGTCGCGATAGGTGCCCGCGATGCGGATGCTGAACGGTCCGGATTCATAGCCGAGCACGGCGTTGAAAGTGTTCTGCGACGAGGCCGGGAGCGGAATCACGCGCGGATTATTATCCTCGTCCAGCACCGTCCCTTCCGCGTCGGTATAGGTATAGTTGAAGTTGAAGAGCAGCCCGTCCAGCGGGTGCGGCAGGAAGGTGAAGGCCTGGGCGAAGCTGAACTCGAAGCCGAAAACCTCCGCGCTTTCCCCGTTGATCGGGATCACCGCTTCATCGAACGCCACGCCGTTGAACGTGCCGCCGTCACTGTCGAAGAAATCGACGATGAAATTCTCGATATCCTTATAAAAGATATTGGCCGAGATCGCGCCGTTCGAGCTGAAATAATATTCGATCGAAGCATCGAAGTTCCACGCTTCATAGGGCAGCAGGTTCGGGTTGCCGAACTCGCCCTCGCGTTCCTCCTCATCATTTTCCTCGACCGCGAAGATCGGCGCGAGATCGGCGAGATTGGGGCGCACGAGGCTGCGATAACCGGCGGCGCGGAAAACGAGATTGTCGATCGGCTCCCAGCGGATGTTCAGGCTCGGCAGCCAATCGGTATAGCTGCGCGAGAAGCTGTTCGGCGTGACGATCACCTGTTCCTCGCGGATAACAATATCTTCGCCTGTGATAGGATCTTCCTCGGCGATCTCGTCGAGCAGCTCCGTGGTGTTCGCATTGATCTGGTTTTCGGTCAGCTCGACGCGGACGCCGCCGATCACGCGCAGCGTATCGCTGTCCCAACGGCCGAGCAGATAGCCGGCATAAATATCTTCCTGGTTCATATAATCTTCGACGTTCGAATCGAACTGCGTATCGATTTCCTGCAGCTCGAACGCGCCGCGATTATTGAAGAAGAAATTGCTGATCCGGCTATCCGCCGCGGCCGGCGCGATATTGGCCAGCCGGAACGTCGGCGGGCCGACAAAATCGCGCAGCACCAGCGCGTCATTCTCATAATATTCGACTGTGCCGTCGAACATCTTGTCGCGCCACCGGCCCTGCACGCCGGTCTGAACGGTGAAATCGCCGCTGGTCGTCGGGAAGACATGGGCGACGTTAAGCCGGGCCATCCATTCCTCATCGACCGAGTCCGACAAGGCCGTAAATTCGATCTCGTCCAGTTCGAATTCGCTCGCGTCGAAGAACAGGCTCTGACCGCCCGTAACCGCATAGGTCGGGATCATCGGATTGGTATAGTCGAACGCAACGCCGAACCCTTCATCGTCGAAATCGCGGGCAAAGGTCGCCGGGTCGACAGACCCGTTCTCGAACTCCGAGGACCGGGAGAAGCTGCCCTGATAATCGATCGTCCATGGGCCGGTTTCGGTCTCGCCGCCGATACTGATCGACCAGATACGCTGCCGCTCGAACCGGTCCTTGATGTCCCGCTCGACCGCGATTTCCTCTTCGCTATCGGAGAAGGAGACCAGATTACCGGACCCAGCAGAGACCTGATCGAAATCGCCGACATCGAAAATCAGCCGGCGGCGGAATTCCTGATCATCGAACTGACTCCACAGGCCCCGCGCGAAGAGCGTCGTACTGTCGCTCGGCCGGAAATCGAGCGAGAGCGACGCGCTGATCCGTTCGCGCTCAACGTCATAATCGCGATACTCGATCTCCTCGACGAAATCCGTGCCGTCATCGCCGGTCGTCCAGCCATCGGCCTCGACATTGTCGGTTTCGAACTCGCGCAGATAATAGGAGATACCGCCCGAAATGCCGAAACTGTCGGAGAGCGCGGTCGAGAAATCGAGGCTCGCTTTCGGCGTGATCGAATCCGACAGTTCATTCCAGCTCGCTTCAGCACGCAGCGAGAGGAAATCGCTGCGGCTGTCGAACGAGGCGACCGTCTGAATGTCGATCGAGGCGCCGATCGTGTCGGCGTCCATATCGGGCGTCAGCGTCTTGCGGACTTCGATCGATTCGATGAGGTCCGAGGAAATCACGTCGAGGGCAACGGCGCGTACGTCTGCTTCGGGCGATGGAATACGCGTCCCGTTGATCGAGGAGGAGTTGAGGTTCGGGTCGAGCCCGCGCACCGAAACAAAGCGGCCCTCGCCCTGGTCGTTGAGCACGTTGAGGCCCGGCAGGCGGCGCAGCGATTCCGCAACATTCTGATCCGGAAACTGGCCGATGGCATCGCGGGTGAGGACCGAGCTGACGCCATCCGCCTCGCGCTGGCGGGAGAGCGCGCTCGCCTGGTTTGCGCGCTGCCCGATAACGAGGATCGCATTGTCGGGCATGCCGACCACAATGTTCGCGGTGACCGTGCCGGTCTCTGGAACCGTGATCTGCGTCGTCACCGTTTCGGCGCCGACATACCGGGTTTCGAGCGTATAATTGCCCGCCGGAACGTCGGCGAAGCGGAACCGCCCGTCGCGTTCGGCCAACGCCGTTCGGTCGAGCTCGAGGATTCGCACCTGCGCCGATTGCAGCGCCCGCGTATCCGTCGCGTCGATCACGGTGCCGACGATGGTGCCGGCAACAGCCGGCGAGACGATGGCCGTCGATACGGCCAAAGCGGAAAGAAGACGCACGGAACGCCGTGCGAACAGAGAATCGCTCATGATGTTACCCCATTGATGCCTGCACCGCGCCTAGGCGACGAAGGTTTCGCTTGGGTGGTGTTTTCATGACGACCCAATGACGCATTTGTTATATATTGTTGACGCGCATCTAAGGGTTATCGGTAAGCTGTTGTTATTCCGAAGGTCGCCGGGAATTCGGCGATTTCGCCCCTACCCGTATTTCCTATCCGCCCTACCCGTATTTCCCTTTTCGATGCGGTGCCTATAAGGCGCGCCCATGCTGAAACGCCTCTACCACTGGACGCTGGAGAAAGCCGCGCACCGCCAGGCCGAGCGCTGGCTCGGCGGCGTGTCCTTCGTGGAATCGAGTTTCTTCCCGATCCCGCCGGACGTGATGCTGCTGCCGATGTGCCTGTCCCGGCCTGACAAGGCGTTTCGCTATGCGACGATCTGCACGATCACTTCGGTGCTCGGCGCGGTGCTGGGCTATGCGATCGGCTATTTCCTGTTCGAGACGGTCGGCCAGCCGATCATCGAATTTTACGGCTATACCGGCGATTTCGAGAGCTTCGCGACCAATTTCAACGAACAGGGCTGGATCATCGTCCTGCTGGCCGGGTTCACGCCCCTGCCCTTCAAGGTGATCACGATTGCGGCCGGCGCCACGGGCCTCCCGCTCCATATCTTGATCCCCGCCGCGATCATCGCCCGCGGCGCGCGCTTTTTCCTCGTCGCGGCGTTGCTCTGGAAATTCGGCGAGCCGATGAAAGCGTTCATCGAACGCTATTTCGGGATGCTGACCGCGCTGGCCGGTGTGTTGCTCGTCGGCGGGTTCGTCGCGATACGCTATCTGTTTTAAAAGTCCGGCCCCAAGCCACAGACTCACAATCCGTCATTCCAGCGAAAGCTGGAATCTCCGGCCACAAACGCCGTGCCTATCCGCCTGAGATCCGAGCTTTCGCTGGGGTGACGAGCGCTGCCTGTTTGAACGGGATATACGCTCAAAACAAGAACCGCACTCGTCTATTCGACCGCAATCACGATATCGCCCATCGAGCTGGAGCGATAGTGTACGATATCGCCCGGCTGCAGGAAGTGGCCGGTTTCCAGCTCATTGCCAATAAACACCTCGATCACCGACGATGTCAGCGTCTCGCCTTCGAACAGCCGCCCGGAAAAGAGATGCCATAGCCCGCCCTCGATAATGTCCGCGCGCGTCGGCGGCGTAAAAATAACGCCCTCGGACGTCCCGGACATCAGCGTCATGCCTTCGCGTATCTCGGGTTCGGGCGAGAGGTGATAATAGTCATCCTGATACAGAAAGCGGGGTTCGGCCATGTCCGCCAGCGCCTGTTCCGTCAGTTCCCGGAAATCGAGCGTCATCTCCCCGCCCCGCGCATCCTGGCGCCGCTCGTCATTCACATGCGTCGTCATCCGCTCTTCGGCGATGAAAGCGCGCCAGTCGCGCGGGATCACGAGAAACGCACCGGCCGGGTAGAAACCGGGGCCGCTTTTCGCGTCGCTGAAGCCGTGACCGGAATCCAGATTGTCGGGATCGATCAACCGGATCAGCGTCGACCGGTCCGTGAAATCGCCGCAGAGGAAAAAGCCTTTCGCCGCCGCGTCGAAATCCTCAAGCGCACGGATCGGGCGATCGAAGATCATGCACATCTCGATCTCGTAATCGAGCATGACATCGGGCTCGGCTGTCACCGTTGTCCGTGCCGGTGTCGCGGTGCCGAACTTGGGAAAGCGAAAAACAGAGTCGCTCGACGCCTCTTCGGCATGCTCGGGGAAATTGGTGCCGGTCGCGATATGACGGTCGCCCGAGCCGGCCGCAGGCAGCAAATCATCCATGGAGACGGTCTCGCGCACGATATCGCCCGTGACCCGCGAGGCCAGATCATCACCGTCGACACTGGCCAGCGCCTCGAAAGGGTCATCAGACGGAACCGCACCGAGCGTTTCCAGATCGACAACCGTCGCCGCGTTCCCGTCGAAATCGAGGACCAGAAGGGTCGCGATATCGCCCCCGGGCCGCTCCATCCGCGCTAGCGTTACGGCTTCGTCCAGCGGGCGGATCGCGGATTCCAGTTCGCTATCCTCGAAGGTTGCGGCATTGCCGCGCGGGTCCGGGGATGTTGCCCAGAGCGCAAACAGGATGATCGCGCCCAATGCGACGATGGCGAATATCGTGATTGCAATCCTGCGCGCCATCCGGCCCTCCCCCGCTCTGGCTATCGCCATAACGGGGCAGGCGCACTGGCGCAAAGCGCGGTGGTTTCAATGCGAACAGGGGACGCAGCGACCTGATCCGCTATCTGTTCTGAAGATTCGCCATCACAATCAGATCGCGCAAAAGTCCGGCAAACGTGTATAGGAAGCGTTCAACCCCGATAAGTCACTGTCCCAAGAGAGCTTTCACGATGCGGTTTCTCAAGATTTTGTTCGGGGTCGTCGCGGTTGTCGCCGTGGCACTTGTCATATTGCGACTTACCCATCCCCTGCCGCCGCTACCCGAAGGCGAAGCCTCGATGGCCATCCCGACGAGCGAGGATACCCGGCTGGGCGCCGCCTTCCTGCCGCATATCGCCGAGAATCCGGGCCGCAGCGGGATCGTCCCGCTGGCCGACGGACGCGACGCGCTGGCCGCCCGACTATTGCTCGCCCGCGCCGCCGAAGAGACGATCGATGTCCAATATTATATCTGGCAGACCGACACGACTGGCTGGCTATTGCTCGACGAGCTGCGTGCGGCCGCCGAGCGCGGAGTGCGGGTCCGGATGCTGCTCGACGACAATGGCATTCCCGGCCTCGACAATGTGCTGGCCGACCTAAACGCGATGGAGAATGTCGAGGTCCGCATCTTCAATCCGTTCACGATGCGCAGCCCCAAGCTCCTCTCCTATGGCTTCGATTTCTTCCGGCTGAACCGGCGGATGCACAACAAGTCGATGACTGTGGACGGCGTCGCCACGGTGATCGGCGGGCGCAATATCGGCGATATCTATTTCGCCTATGGCGACGGCGTCACCTATTTCGATCTCGACGTGCTCGCCGTGGGGCCCGCCGCGATCGATGTCTCGGATAATTTCGACCGCTATTGGACAAGCGGCTCCTCCTATGAAGCCGCCGACATCCTGCCCGCTTCGGACGACGGGCGGGAAGAACTTGCCGCCGCCGCCGCGACGGCGCGGGAAGACGCGCTCGGTTCGGAATATAGCCGGGTCGTTGCGAACGCGCCGGTGCTCTCGCGCGTCATCGCTGGCGAGGATTTGTTCGAATGGGTCAATCTGACGCTCATCAGCGACGATCCGGCCAAAGGACTGGGCGAAGCGGAGCAGGATGAACTGTTGGTCGGGCAATTGCCGGCGCTCTTGCAGCAGCCGAGAGAAAGCGTCGACCTTGTTTCGGCCTATCTCATTCCCGGCGAAATCGGGACGGAGTTGTTCGAAACGTATCTGGCCGATGGCGTGCGCGTCCGGCTGGTGACCAACTCACTCGAGGCAACCGATGTCGCGCCCGTACACAGCGCCTGGATGGGCTATCGCAACCGTCTGGTGCGCGCCGGCGCCGAGGTGATGGAGTTACGCGGGCAACCCGGTACGCCCGATCCGGCGCAAACCCAGCTGTTCACGGGCTCGCAGTCGAGCCTCCACGCCAAGACTTTCGCAATTGACGGGGAACGCATTTTCATCGGCTCGTTCAATTTCGATCCGCGCTCGGCCTCGCTCAACACCGAGATGGGGTTTCTGATCGAAAGCCCGGCGATCGCCACCGCCCTATCGCGCGCACTTGACCGCAACGACCTCTTCTATCGACTGTCATTGAGCGACGAGAACGAGATCGTCTGGACCGAAGCCGGCGAAGATGGCGAAACCATCACGCATGACACGGAACCCAATACCGGCGCTTTCGAACGCGGCATGGCCCATTTCATGAGCTGGCTGCCGGTCGAGTGGATGCTGTAAGGACGCGCAGACATGCCGGCATCGTATGCGCGCTATGATTCAGCTGGTGCAAGCCACAGCAGACAGAGACTCAGCCTTCCTCGCTGGCTTGAGACCGAATAACGGGCGTAGCCAGCCGATCCGCCGGATCGCATATTCGTGCAGCAGCACACATCCGCCGACGGTGGTCAGCACCAGCAGCAGGAACTCCGGCCAGGCGCCGAGCGCAAGCTGCGTCAGGTAGAAACCCGCGATCACGATGATCGTCTGGTGCAGGATATAATAGGGGAAGATCGCTTCGGTGAGGTAGCGTAGCGGTTTCGAATCCCGGTTGAGGAAACGCTGCCCCAGCCCCATGAGCAGCACGATCACCGACCAGGCGTAGAGCGTCATCAGCGTCGTCCCGACGATAGGGCCGAGCCGGTGTTCTTCGCGAAACCCCGGCACCATCGTGTAGACGAGAATGATCGCGCCGATCGCAGCGGCGACGATGGCCGCCAGGGGCAGTGCGCGGCCCACGGCTTTCCAGAAACGCGCATTCTTCGCGGCGAAATAGCCGATCAGGAAAATCGTGAAACGATTGGCGTGATTGTGCCAGTCATCGAACAGGGCATGCGTTTCTGGAAAGCGATCTCCGAAGACGGCCGCATAGAAAACGAATGGGGCGGTCACGACCAGCAGCAGCGAGACGGGATGGCCGAGCGCCTTTCCAAACCACTCCGCGCCCCGCCCGGCTGCGAAGCGCGACAGCGGCTTCAGAAAAGGTGCGAGCAGCAGGATGTAGACGAGCAGGTAAACCACATACCAGAGATGGTTCCAGGTCGGGGTGATCATCTCCCAAGGCCCCATCGGCACGATATACTCGCCGTAAAAGGCCAGATAGCCGGGCGGCATCGTGCCATCCTGGATAAGCTCGAAATAAGTCTGCGGTGCGACGACGACCGTCATGCCGAACAGGATCGGAAGACCGAGCCGCCTGAGCCGGCTCGCGGCGAAGGCCCCCGACGCCATCTTGTCCGACGCGAAGCGCACGGCGACGCCCGAGATGAAGAAGAGCAACGCCAGTCGCCACGGGTTGAGCAGGCTCATCAGCGGCTCGGCCGCCGGCGAGGCATAGACGCTTTTGACGTGCCAGCCCCATGTCACATAGAACATGCCGATATGGTAGAAGATCAGCAGCGCGAAGGCGCCGAAGCGCAGCCAGTCGAGATCGTAGCGGCGGCTGTCGGCGATCGGTTCGGCAAGCAGTGCCATGCGGCGTCTCCTTTCGGCTTGGCGGCATCATGACTGGCGTGTGTCGAGAAGAAATCCCAGAAATCCGGGCCGGAACGCGACTGTCGAGGACGAACGGCGATGCGCCGGGACGAGCGGCAAGCCACAGGGACGAGCGGCGATGGTGCTGAGCGCGGCCGAAACCGAAGGACGTTTCGAACGCCGCATCATGCTCTACGCCATGATCGCGATCGCACTCGTGGGGATTGCGATCGCTGCCGTGAACGCGCTGTCCGACATCGCCGATATGAGGCGCACCGGGCTGCTCGTCGAACCGGCCCAGCAATGGCTGACCGAGTTGACCAGCGTCGCGGCCATCGTCGCGCTGGCGCCCTTCATCGTCCTACTGACCGGGGCGTGGCGGCTCCCCGATCGCGGGCTGCCGCTCTGGATCGCCGGGCATCTGGCTGCGGCGGCGATTTTTTCAACACTGCATATCGCGCTGATGACGGGACTGCGGCTCGCGCTGTTCCCGCCGATCCTGGACCGCGCCTATCTGCCGTCCGAGTCCCTCGCCGCGCTGTTCGTCTATGAGTTTCGCAAGGACCTGCTGACCTATGCCGTCATCGCCGCCTCGATGACGATGTTCCGGATGCTGATGGAACAGCAGCGCGAACTGGAAGCGGCGCGCAGAGATGCGCGCGAATCGCAGCTCATCACACTCAAATGCGGCGGGCGAACGATGCGCTTCGATGCCGCCGCGTTTCGCCATGCGAAATCGGCCGGCAATTATGTCGAAGTCGCCGCTGGCGACCAGACGCATTTCGCGCGCGCGACGCTTGCCGGGGTGGAAGGGCTGCTCCGCGATGCCGGCATTGATGTCGCGCGCGTCCACCGCTCATGGCTCGTCAACCGCGACAAGATCGTCGAAAGCGCCCCGTCGGGCAGCGGCGATCTGGTGCTGACGCTCAAGGGCGGCGAAACCGTACCCTGTAGCCGACGGTACCGCGCGGCGATCGAAATCTGATCCATTGCGCACGGGCTGCATGGACAGCGGGCCGGCGCCAAGATAGGTTTCGCCCCGCATCGTGCGTTTTCGCATTTCAGGGGGAGAATTCTGTCATGAATCGTATTCTTGCATTTCTGGCGCCGCTTTTGCTCGTCTTCGCGGCAGCTTGTTCGGGTGGCAATTCCGGGCCCGGCGCGACGGTCGAGGCGTTTCAGACGGCGATTGCCGAGGGCAATGAAGAAGCCGTTATCGAGCATATCGAGCCCGATGCGCGCGAAATGTTCCGCCCGAAAATGGGCATGATCGTCTCGCTCGCGTCGCAGGAAGCCAATCGGCGCGGCGGGTTCGACGGTATCGAGATTCTGTCCGAGGAAGTCGAAGGCGATACGGCCACCGTGCGCTATCAATCGAATTTCGGCGACGGCACCAGCGAAGAGGATGAAGCGACGCTGACCCGCGTGGACGGCGTCTGGTATATCTCGGTCGAGATGGAATGACCGGCCGGCCAGCCGCGATATGGCTGGCCATCGCCGCGATGCTGGCGGCACTGGCGACGGTGCCGGCCAGCTCGCTGGACCGCACGCAGCGGATCGCCACCGCTGAGATTGACACGGACCGGCTACGCTCGGGCGATCTCGTATTCCGCGCCGGCCGCGGCTGGGAGGCGGACGCCGTGCGGGCTGGCTCTTTCGCCCGCTTTTCCCATGTCGGTCTGATCGAGCGGACGGCGGACGGCGCGATCTTCGTGATCCATGCCGCGCCGCCCGAAGATGGCGGGCGCGGTTATGTGGAGCGCGTGCCGCTGGCCATCTTCAACGATCCGGGGCTCGCCAGCGATATCGTTTTCTACCGACCGTCAGACCTCACCGCGGCAGAACGTATCTCGACCGTGACGGCCGCCCGCGCATTCGCCGCGCGGCGCATTCCGTTTGATGAAGAGTTCGATACTGACGACGATAGCGCGCTCTATTGCACCGAGCTCGTACTGGACGCTTTCCACAGCGCCGGCGCGGCGATCACACTCGCGCCGCCCGATGCGAGCCGCGCGGCAATGATCCGCGACATCGTGTTTCCAGCCGATCTGTTGCGCTCCGCCGCATTTGCGCCGGTCCCAGTTGGGGATCGTAGCTAGGCCGGCTGCGCCCGGCTGGCTTCCTCCGCCAGATATTGATGGACGCTGGCGATGACGACCGAGCCTTCGCCGACGCCCGACGCCACGCGCTTGACCGAACCCGCGCGGACATCGCCGACCGCATAGATGCCGGGCCGGCTCGTCGCATAGGGCGATGTCGTGGCATTGCCCTGACAATCCTCCCCAGTCTGCACAAAGCCTTTGCCATCGCGGTCGAGACAGCCTTCGAGCCAATCACTGTTCGGCACCGCGCCGATCATCACGAAAATATTGCCGATGTCGCGCGTTTCGCTCTTGCCGTTCGCCTTGTCGTGCCAGGTCACCTGGTCGAGCAGCGGATCGCCGTGCAGTTCGGTAATCTCCGTTTCGGTGTGCAGCGTGATGCGTGCGGAAGAGTCGATCCGCTGGATCAGATAGTCGGACATGCTCGCCGCGAGATTCTTGCTCCGCACGAGAATATGGACATGGCGGGCATGGTGCGAGAGGAAGATCGCCGCCTGCCCGGCCGAATTCCCGCCGCCGACCACGATCACCTCCTTGTCATGGCACAGCCGGGCTTCGATGGCCGTGGCGGCGTAATGAATCCCCTGCCCCTCATATTTGTCGTAATTGTCGAGGCTGAGCTGACGATAGCGCGCGCCCGAAGCAATGATGACCGACCGTGTCACGATCCGCTGTCCGCATTCGAGCTGCAGCGCATAAGGCCGGTTATCGCAATCCATGTCGACAATCGCCCGCGAGATCGCAAAACGCGCGCCGAACTTCTGCGCCTGAATCCAGGCCCGCCCGGCCAATGCCTGCCCGGAAATGCCGGTCGGAAAGCCGAGATAGTTCTCGATTTTCGAGGACGTGCCCGCCTGCCCGCCGGGCGCCTCCTGTTCGATCACGACCGTATCCAGGCCTTCCGACGCCGCATAGGTCGCCGCAGCGAGCCCGGCCGGTCCGGCGCCGACAACGGCAACGTCATAGATATGATCGGGATCGAGATCCTCCGTCAGGCCCAGCGCATTCGCGACTTCGTGATTGCTGGGATTGGAGAGGCAGGCATTGCCGGTATGGATCAGCACCGGCAGCTTGTCGCGCGCCGTGGGATGATCGGCGAAGAACGCCTCGGCCTGGTCTGGATCGTCCGTGTCGACCACCCGCAGCGGATAGCCGTTGCGGCGCAGGAAGCGCGTGATGCGCAGCGCATCGCCGTCATTTTTCGGACCCGCCAAGGTCGCGCCCGCCTGATCATGCACGAGAAAGCCCGTGCGCCGGAGGATGAAGGCGCGCATCACAAGCTCGCCGATATCGGTTTCAGCCGAGACCAGTTGCGGGAAATCTTCGCGCGTCACGCGGATAACCCGCGTGCCCGGGCGCACCCGGCCGTCGACGAGAATCTTCCGGTCGTTGAACAGATCGAGCTCGCCGGTAAACTGGCTTGGCCCGTGAACGGTGATCACTTCCTCGGTATTGTCATCCGCGTCCGCCTGGTCCTTATGCGCGACAATCTCGATCGCGCCTTCGAGGCAGATGAAGAAATCGACGCCGCGCTGCCCCCGCTCGAACAGATAGCTGCCCGCCTCCGGCGCCTCTTCGCGGCCATAGGCCAGCGCGCGTTCGAGCTGGTTCGCGGACAGCTTCGGGAAGATCTGATGTTCCCGGTTATAGGGGTCCTGCGCGCTCCCGGCTTGAATGTCGAAGGCGGCGGCGGTGGGCGTGGCGGTGCGGGCTGTATCGGTCATGAGCGAATATGTAGGTACGAACTGTTACGGGGTCGAGATTGGACCGAGTTTCACTGATTTCGGAACATCTTCAACTTGCATGCAGATGCCGCGCAAGGCACTCACACCCTATTGTGTCAAGACGTGTCGAAATACCTGAAATGCGCACCTTGCTCCAAAGCCTGGATGCAGCTCGATACCAAGAGGACGATGAACTCGATCGGGCTTTCGATATTTCACAGGCGCGCACTGACGTCCTTATGGCGGTCATTTTCGGACGCAAAATCGTTGTACCCGCGGGTTTCATCGCCGATTCTCCCGGGTTTCAGATAATTTTCAGCGAAGTTATCACGGCTTTGGAAGCTAGTAGGGAAAAGCTCTATTCTCTAAGTTCCTACAGACCTTTTTCATTGGGGCTCGATCATCAGTTTCAAAACTATGATGACTTCGTCCGCGATTATGTCGACCGGTTCCTTGACCCGGAAACCAACCTCGTTGTCCTGGGCGACATCGCCAAACAGCAGGGAGTGACCAACGATCAACTGCTCGCTTTTATGTCCAAAGCATATCTCGAACGGAAATTTTTTCTGATCGAACAGCATGGAGGCCCTGGCCTTTTCTTCAATCGTATCGCCAGGGAATTTGGGGAAGGAAACGACTGCTCCCTCACTGTCACCCATGGTAATATCCATAGGCCCTATAGCTCAAAACGGGAGGGCTTGGCCCTTCCGCTACGTGCGTTCTTGGAACGAACGGGCGCGCAATTCGGCGATCTTGCGTCGCACAAAGAGTTGAGCGAGGGGCTGGAAGCTATCGAGAAGACTTCGCAAGGCCTTGGATTACGTGGAACGTGGTACAAAAATGAAAATCGGGTGCGCTTCGGTGATACGTGGGATCTAGCCCGGATATGGCTCGATTACTCTCTCAACCAAGAATTCATCACGCGTTACGGCGTGCACGTCCCCTCGCTCTTCTTGCAGGAAATCGAGCAAGACAAATATCCGGTCGGCCTCACGCTTGGTTTCGCCAGTGATGGCCTCGTAAAGGCCGTGGAAACCGGAGAGCAAGGAAGTGCAGGCCTGAGTGGTGCCACCAACAAGGTCGACTGGGATCGCATTTGGGAAATCGTTGCCTCATCGCCCTTTCAGAACAGTCTTCGGCGTATGAACAGCAAAATCAAACAGGCGCTGGACAACGAACAAAGGTCGCTCGCATCGGCCGAAGAACACAAAGATACCGACATCGTCCGGTTCACCCGCGAGGTTCGCGATGCGCGTAAGGGTCGACAAGCTGCCGTTCAGGACGCGATGGATCAGCACATCGATACTGTACTGGCCGACCTCCCCGACTACGCTGTCGAAAACAAGCTCGGAAAAATATTTCTAAGGCTAAAACAACAGGCCAACGAATGGACGCCAAAAAACGCCATTGCGGGTTTTGCAGTTCAAAAGGCCGCTCCTGCCGCTGTGGTCAGCGTAACTCCCACATTGTTTCTTGCTAGCATGGGGATGCCCGAAGCCGCAATCAACACAGCGCTCACAACTGCATTAGGCGGCGTCGGCATGGCAACGGCCGAGAAGATCGCAGATCACACAATTGGTAAGGTCATGAGGCCCACACTCGAGGGACTGCTCGGTTTGGATCAAGCCAATATCGATAAACATATCGACCACATGAACTTTTGGATCGGTGCGAGTTACGTGCACGATTGATCGGCCGGCCTCTAGCCGCCTACCATCGCCGCATCCTTCGCCAGCAGCTCGGCAAAGCTGTCGCGACCCAGCACACGGTCCTTGAAGGCCTGCGTCTTCGGATAGGCATCCCAATCGACGGCCGCCCGGCCGTAATCGAGATTTTTGAACGGCGCCGCGACAGCGATATCGGCCAGTGTGAGGTTGTCGCCGACGAGCCACTCCCGTCCGTCCGCCAGCGTTTTTTCGATAAAGGCGAGGATCGGCGGGAGCGTTTCGGTTTCCGCGGTCACCGCCGCCGCCTCGTCCGGCTCCTGCCCCATGAAGGTGGCGACCACACGATTGAAGAAGATCACCCCGCCAACCGCCACGAAGATCGTATCGGCGAACTCGTCGAACCACATCACTTTTCCGCGCGCTTCGGCCTCAGCGGGGATCAGCGCGGGGTCCGGGTTTTTGGCTTCGAGATAGTGGGCGATGGCCGTGGAATCGCTGAGGCAATAGTCTCCATCGCGCAGGCCCGGAATCTTGCCGAAAGGCGAACATTCGCGGAATTCCGGATCGTCGGCGCCGGGCATCCTGTCGCGATGCTCGAATTCGACGCTCTTTTCATTGGCGAAAGCGACGGTTTTGCGGACAAAGGGCGAAAGCGAAGCGCCGTAGATGATCATGCGAGAAACTCCTGATGAAGCGGTGGGTTGAATCCAAAGCTATCAGATCAGTTGCAGATTGCAACGCATGAAAAGCGCACCGGGCCGGTGCAAATCTGCTCTACGGCGGCTCTCCTATTTGGAGTTGTCGCCGAAACTCTGCTCCGCGCGGATCTGCTCCTCATAATCCCGCGCAATGGTTTCGCCGAAGCTCACCAGCCCCCACCAGGCGAGTAGCCAGGCGACACATATGGCAAGCGCGAGCGCGCCGCTGATGATGCCGGTCCAGGCAAATCCGCCGCCCGTCGGCTTGTTCTTGCCGATGATACCGAAGACGATCGCCAGCGGCGCCAATATCCATGAGATAAACCCGATGATCGGGATCAGCGCGAGCAGCACCGCGCACAGCCCGATGATCATCGCGGCAATCGCCATCCCGTTGCTGTCGCCGCTCTGCACCGGCTGCACCTGCGGCCGCGGTTCCTGATTATCCATAATGCCTGCCCCTCTATCTGTGCCGCGCACCCTAGTCACTGCGCGGCCTAGCTGACAAGTCGCGTACCCAGACGCCGTGAAAATCGCGCAATTATGAACAAGGCTATGGCCTCGCGCATGGACAAAGCCCTTGGCTTTCAGGACAATGGGCGCACGGGATAGGTCGCATATGTCGTATCAATTCGCGGAATTCACGCTCGACCGGGAACGGTTCGAACTGCTGCGCCGGGGCGAGGTCGTCCGGCTGCAACCGCGCGCGATGCGGCTGCTCGATTTGCTGGTTTCGGCCGAGGGCCGGCTGCTGACGAAGCAACGGATATTCGACGAAGTATGGGATGGGCGCGCCGTTTCGGACTCGGCGCTGTCGAGCCAGATCAAGGCGCTGCGCAAGGCGCTCGGCGATACCGAAAGGCCCTATCGCGTCATCGGCACGGTGCATGGCCAGGGCTTCCGGCTGCTCGCCAATACGTCGCGGCCCCGGCCCGCAAGCGTCGCGCGCGCCACCGCGGAAGCGCCCGATACGCCGGCCGATCGCATCGGCAGCCGCCCGTCGATAGCGGTTCTGCCCTTTACCGTTCTGGATACGTCCGATCCGCGCGGCGCGCTCAGCGAGGCGCTACCCGACGAGATCATCACCGCGCTCTCGCGTCTTCGCATGCTCCATGTGATCGCGAGAGGTTCGAGTTTCCAGTTCCCCGCCGGCGCGACGAGCCTGTCGGAGGTCCGCCGCGCATTGTCGGTCCAATATTGCCTTTCCGGCACGATTGAGATCGCCGGCGATAAACTGTTCGTGACGGCCGAACTGGCCGACACCCGCGACGACAGCATCGTCTGGGCCGAGCGTTTCGCGGGCAGCATGGGCGCAATCCACGAAATCCGGCAGGATATCGTCGCGGCCATCGTCTCGGAGGTCGAACTGCGGATTTCGCATAACGAGGCGCAGCGGGTCCGGCTGAAAGTCCCCGATCAGCTCACGGCTTGGCAGGCTTTCCATCTCGGCATGTCGCATATCTTCATGCGCGATATCCGGCGGCAGAATGCGGCAGCGCGATTTTTCGAACAGGCCATCGCAATCGATCCGACATTTTCGCGCGCCCATGCCGGCCTGTCCCACACCTATTGGTGGCTGAACATCCAGCACCTGTTCCGGGACACCGGCGATATGCGCATGAAAATGATCGACAGCGCCAAGCGCGCCATCGACTGCGATCCGTTCGACCCGGCGGCGAGCCTCGCCATGGCCCGGTCCACATCGTTCGAGGACACGCAGGACGAATCCCTGATGTGGCTCGATCGCACGATCGAATATTGCCCCAACTATGCCTGGGGCCACAGCCAGATCGCCGCGAAGCGCTCGATGACCGGCCCGGTCGATGTCGCCGTCGATCATGCGATGAAGGCGCTTGCGCTCAGCCCGCGCGATCCGCTCCGTCACAGCACCTATGCGGCGCTGGCCACCGCCCATATTCATCTCGGCAAGCTGGAAGAGGCGGCCGAATGGGGCCGCAAGATTATGGAGCTGCCGCATACCGACATCGTCGCGATGGTATCGGGGCTGTGCGCCAATTATGTCGCCGGACATCGGGATGTGTCGCTCAGGATCGCGCGGCGCATCGAGGAAGTTCACCCCGGTTTCACGACGGAACGGTTCGTGAAAGCCCATCCGATGATGCGCAAAGAGGCAGCCGAGCAACTGAAGGGCATCTTCGCCGCGCACGATATTCCCTGAGGCAAACCCGTTTTGCCACGGCAGAATCCCCGAATTATCCAGAATTGATTCAAGACTTGGATAGGCCCGCCTTCCCATAATTGCCGCCACAGCGCGCAAGGTCACCGAACGGGTCGGACGGCAATGCGCGCGGGAACGAGGCGATGCAGACGGTGGCGGCATTGAACAGGAGGAGCGATCCGGAATTTGGCGGCGACAACCGCGCCGAACCGCGCATGCGCCTGTTGTACCGGACCGCCAAACTCATCTGGGACGATCATGAAATATTGACGGTGGTGCGCAACGTATCGCGAAAGGGCCTTGCGATCAGAACCTTCGGCGCAATCGATTTTCCGGCGCAGATGAAGATCGAACTGGCCAACGGCACGGTACTGCCCGTGAAGAAGGAATGGCAGAATGAAGACAGTTGCGGCGCCTCTTTCCGCTCGCCGATCGATGTCGAGCAGTTTCTGGCTACCGCCCCGCCCGGCATGGCGCGCCGCCCCTTGCGTGCGCGGGTCGATTACCGGGCGACGCTCAAGGACACGGATTGGCAGCGGCCCGCGCTGATACGCGATATCGGGGTCGGCGGCGCATTGTTGGAGCTGGACTATCCGCTCGACAAATACCGGTCGCCCGAGCTGGCAATCGGTTCGCTCGGTTCACGGACCTGCGTGGTGCGATGGTCGCGCCGCAACTGTTTCGGTGTGGAATTCTCGCACCCCTTCCCCTTCACCGCGCTGGCCGAATGGGTCGTGCGCATCGCGCGCAACCGTAACGCTGGTGACCAAGCCCCCCACAGCGCCGGCTAGAGATTCCCGTTCCCCCGGACAAGGCCTCTGGGCGGCGTGCATTACCGGCTGTCAGGGTATTAGCCCGGCAGCCGGTAATGGTCTGCCAACCGGTCGAGCGCGAGGCCGAGCACAAGCTTGCCTGAGCGGGCCGGCCAGCCAAGTTCGCCTTCTGCCGTTTTGAGCCCCTCGCCGGCACAGAGCACACGCCAGGCAATATCATCGAGCCCCGGGCCGAGCGCTGCGACCGCCTGTTCGAAGCGCTGCTTTGCGACAATCTGCGTCTCGCCCGGATCAAGCGCCGCGGGCGCACCGCGCGCAACCTTGCCGGTCGGCGGCGCATCCCATTGCATCGTCACGCGCGGCGATAGATGCGAAAGCTCGTAATCGCGCCGCAGGGCTTCGCCCGCATCATATTGGCGCGCGGTCACATGGCCCCGCGACCGTAGCCAGGATAGCGGCGATTCCGCGAGATTGACCGTAACCGAACGGGCCAGCCGGCCCTTGCGCACCGGCGCACCCGGCCGCACCGGATCGGGACGCGCCACGCCATCCTGCGGCAAAGGCCGTTCGGCGAGAATACGGGGGCCGGTATCGGGTTTGCGGGACGCTTTCGGCATAGACGCTGTCTCTTTTATGTGCAGGGAATCGATACCCCTACTTGCCATTTCGGCAATAGTGTAGGAAAGAGAAAAACCGATTTGGTTAGGGAAGCTTCTTTGTCAGACCTTCGTTTTCGCTCAGGCGCGGCACCGG
>NZ_JANQNS010000014.1 GCF_028279465.1 Parasphingopyxis sp. | reverse complement strand
ATCACTTACGGACCGGGAATGTAGTTTCTGGGCATGTAAGTGTTGGCGCGAGCCACAACAGAAGAGGGGCTGGTCGCAAGACCGGCCCCTTTTTCTTTGTACACCAGATAGTTAGGCCTGCGTCAGCGCATCGCGAAAATATCGATCGTCCGGTCGACCATGGCCGTCATCGAGAAACGATCCGCTGCCCATGCCTTGAGAGCTTTACCGGCATCTTTGCGGTCTTCATCGCTTTGCGCGGCGAGTTTCGCGAGATGATCCGCCGCTTCCGCTACATCGGGCGATGCCGCATCGGCGAGAACGCGATTGGCCGGATGCGGCGCGACCGCTTCGGCCGCCCCGCCGGCCGGCGTCGTGACCACCGGCAATCCTGCGAGTTGCGCTTCGATCAGGGCATTGGGCACGCCTTCATGGCGCGATGTCAGGGTCAGCGCATCCATGGTATTGAGCCAATAGCCGACATGCGATGTGCGCCCGACGAATAGCGTGCGATCCGCAATACCGGCTGCACGGGCGAATTGCTCGGCGGCCGGCCGTATCGGCCCGTGCCCGGCGATCACGAAACGCGCATCGGGCAGACGCTCCGCCAGCGCCGCGCATATCTCCAGCCATAATAGTGGCCGTTTGTTGTCGTCGAAGCGCATGACGCCGCCCAGCACGAACCCCTCGGAGCCGGTCGCGCGATCGAAGCGCCGCCACACGCCCTGCTCGGCTTTGGGCGCGTCGGTAGCAAGCGGCGCGACGCCGTTCGCGACGGTGAATAGGCTGTTCTGCGGCAGATCCAGCCAGTCCTCATAGGCCCGGGCGGCGATGCGCGAATTGGCGGTCAGCGACACGCCCTCCGCCTGCAACAATCCGCGATAGAGGGTCCGCTGCTCGGGACGCTGCCGGTCCGTCCGCGCATTGGGCGGCATGGTCCGCACATTGAGTATGATGCGCGGCACATCGGCCATCACGGCGGCGAGCCCGGCCGCGAATATCATGCCGTCCTGCCAGATCTGCACGACCTCGGGCGATTCATAGCGCAAAATGTCGGTCAGCCGGATGATGCCCTCGCGCATTCGGTCCGGCAGCGCGGCGATCAGGCGGGCCGAATCCGCTGGGGCGCTGACCTCCCGGTCACCGCCCCAGGGCTGCGCCGAGAGATAGTCGGCGACGCGAATATTCGCTTGTTCCAGCCGCGACAGGTAAAAATCGTTGCGGCGGCGGCGGTCGAGCTTGCGGCAGAAAATGCTCACCGGGCCGTGCAAGCTATCGCTCTTTTTCGCCCGTTCGGCGAGGCCGAGCGCGGTATTTGCGAGTTGCCGCTCGGCACCGCCGCCGCCCAGCGTTCCGCCAATCAACACTATACTGCCCAATATACTCTCGGGCCGGGCGGGTGGCCGCTCCGATCTGCGTTCCAGGGCGTTCTCCAGCACCATCTCCAGCGCGGCAAGGCTCGGCGGTCCATGCGTATGCCGTCCGCGAAACAGTGTCGCCGCGCGCTTAATGTCCTTCGCCAGTGCTGGGTCGTGCGCGGCGGTGTCACCGTCTTTCAGCAGGTTTAGCGCTTCGTCGAACTGGCCCGACATACGCAATATCTTTGCCTTCTCGACCGCGATCCGGGGTGCATAATCTGTATTGCCGTCGACCGCGTCGAGCGTGGCAAGCGCGCGTTCGGGTTCACCGCTCAGCACCCGGCATCGCGCGATCAATATTGCCCGTTCGGGATCGGCGCGGGCGGCGCCGTCGCGCTCATAGCTGTCGAGAATCGCCATCGCGACAGGTGGGTCGAATGCCTCCAGAGTCATCCGAAAATATTCGGGTAAAATATTGGGCGAATTGGGAAATCTCTCGGCGATCCCGCGCCAGCACAGCCGCGCGCTATCGCGATCGCCGGTCAGCTCCATGAGCTTGCCGACATGCCATTGCAGCGCCTCGCTATCCGGATGCTGGACGGTGAGGTCGATGGCGCGCGAGAGCAGCCAGCGCGAATAATCGCCGCGATTGGCCTCTTCGAGCAGCGCGGCCGCTTCGGCCAGCGCTTCGCTTTCGGTGAGGCGCGAAACGACGGGCTCGAGCGCGCCGCGGGCCAGCGCATCGCTGAGCATGTCCTCCATCGGCGGCGCGGCCGGGCGTTGCACGGGGGCGGGTAAGCTGCCAGTCACGCGCAGAGCAATAGGATGCGGCGGCGCGCGCCGCAATTCCGACAGGAGAGGGATTCTGCCGCGATTTCTCAGTGACAGGCTGCTCACCGGGCTTGGGGCCTTGCCGATGCCGCCGATCCGGACATGGGCGGCGCGCAAGGCGGCGGAGCGGACGATGCACTGGGCGGCTCTGGCCGGGGAGCCCGACGACCCCTATGTGCTCGCCCGTCTCGGCCTGTACCCGCTAGCGCTGGATTGTCCTGAGCCCGATGCGAAGGCCCGGTTCGGCCGCAATCTGGCCAAGGCCGCGCTCGGTCACGCCGATGCTTCCACGCGGCGCGCACTTGCGTCTGCCGATCGCGGTCAACGGAAACTGGCGGCGAAGCTGCTCGCGCTGCACGATTGCCGGGCCGCGCTCGAACTGCTCGAACCGAATGATTATGCGGCGCGCGCCTCCTGCCATCTAGCGCTCGATGACCCGGCAAAGGCGCTGCAGCTTATCCATGCGGTCCCGGCCGAGACGCGGGAGACCGCTGCTATCCGGGCGAATGCAGCAGTCGGGCTGAACGATCATGGCGCCGCGCGCAAGGCGCTGAACGCGATGTTCGCGCATGACAGGCTCGGCGCGGTGCTCTCCGATGGAACCGGTCCGTTCGGTCTTGACGATCTTGGCGGTGATACCGCGGCCGTGGGGGAGGGGCCGAAAGTCTCGGTCATAATCCCCTATCGCGATGCGGAGGCGACGCTCGAAACGGCGATCCGATCCATAGCCCGGCAAAGCTGGCGCAACGTCGAAATCCTCGCCGTCGATGATCGATCGACCGATACTGGCCCGGGGATCGCGCAGCGGCTCGCGGAATCGGATGAGCGGATCGTCGCCTTGTCGAACCGGCGCGGGGCGGGGGTCTATGGCGCGCGCAATACGGCCATCGATGCGGCGACGGGCACGTACATCACTTTTCTCGATGCCGATGACTGGTCGCCGCCCGAGCGCATAGCTCGGCAGCTTGAAGGGCTATGTGATCACGCCGTTGCCATCGCCAACCATATTCGCATGGACGAGGCCGGGCGACCAGTCGCACCGCGCATATTCCCGATCGTCCGGCCCGTGCCGATCACGATGTGTTTGCGTCGCGAGACGCTGATCGCCGCCGGGCCGTTTGAGGAAGTGGCGACGGGTGCGGATACCGAAATGCTGGGGCGCCTCGAAATGATCGGCGGCAAGCAGTCAGTCTATCGCGACAGGGCCGTGCTGCTCGTCGCGCGCTGGCAATCCGGATCGCTGAGCCGCGCGGCCGAGGGCGGCCTGTTCGGCCAAGAGCGCTATGCCTATCGCGCCGAATGGATGTTCCGGCATGCGGGGCTGGACGCGCCGCGCTTGCCAGAGGCGCCGAGGGCGGCATAGACACGCGCACCGGGGACATCGAGGACATAAGCGATTAGTGAAGACGAGAACAGCAAGCGCGAAAACCCGCCATCCAAGGACGCGCTGGAGCAGGAGCGGGCGGCGCGTGAAGCGGCGGAGCGCCAGCTTCTGGCGCTGACCGCGGAGAAGCGCATCCTCGAACATCGCGTTATCAATGCCCGCCGTACGCTGGCCTATGGTCTGGGCCGGGCCTTTATCGAGGCGCGCAGCATCAAGGGCATTGTCGCGCTGCCCGGCAAAATCCGGCAGTTGCGGATCAAGCAGAAGGCGAAACGCCGGGAACGTGTGCCCAACAGTTTCGTCGAGAATCCGGCGGCATTGATGCAACTCGTCGATCCGGCGCTTGAGCGCGCCGCAGGCGATGGTCCTGAAGCCGCCGAGAGCTGGATTGCCGCGCAGAATGGTACGTCCGAGGCCAAGGCGCGCGCGCTTGCCGAACTGGCGCATTGGGTGCTCGATAACGATCCGGATACTGCCGGACGAATTGCGCTCGACGCGGCAGCTCTATCGCCGGGCGACCCACGCCTGTTCCCACTGGCGATCCGATTGTACGAGACGGGCCTCGTAGCGGCGCCGGCGCGTTTGTGCGCGACCATCCGCGATCATCTGACGCTCTCCGATGCGCAGCTTCGAACATGCGATTATATTGCAGAGGACGCCGCGCTTCTGAATCGCGGCGTTTGGGAGATGCCGCCGCGTTCCGCCACCGATGATGCGGTGCGCGAAACCGATCTCGCGATACTGTGCGCACCGCGATGGGCGGCTTCGCCGCAGATTGCGGCGGCGCGAGCGGCTGCGTCTGCGGCCGGCATGTCGGTCGCGGTGATCGACCCTACGGAAAAGGGCGATCTCTCCTGCTACGCCTGCGCACATATCTTCGTCGATACGCTCGCCATGGCGTGTGCCTTAGCAACCGATGCCTGCGCAGCGGGATGCCAGATACTCGTCGATCTTGCGCACCCGCCTTTGCCGCTGGTCAAATTGCCGGATAGCGAACGCGCGAAAGCGGATTCGCTCCGATTACGGGGTTTGGGCGGCGGCGCTGATGCGATCCTGACGCGGAGCCGGTCGATGGCGCGTCATCTGGATACTCTGGGTGTCGAGCACAGCCTAGTGAACAATGGCGACGAAACAGCCGTCCCGCAGGTCAGCGACGAGGCGGTCGCCGCGGCGCTGACAGAATATGGCGCGCGACCCGGCGTGCGGACGATCGGCTGTATCGCGACGCTCGACGCGGACCCGGGGCTACAGGTATGCCTTGAGAGCTTCAATGCGATCACGCAGGACGACGAAGCGGTTCAGCTGATCATATTCGGACGAGGCTCCGGCAGCGCATCTCCTGCGCGCGAGGCCCGGCGTCTCGGCATAGATGATCGCGTGCATTTTGTCGGACTTCCGCCACCGGCCCGCTGGCCGGCGCTGCTTGCGGCGTGTGATTTCCTACTCGCGCCGCGTTTTGGCGAGGAAGTGCTCGGTTCAGAAACCGGATCGATCATGGAGATCGCGATTGGCTTGGGTCGGCCGCTTCTCGCGACCCGGGCTGGCTGGGATGCCCAAGCAATCTGGAACGCCGATGCAGTCTCGATCCTGCCGGACACAGGCGAATGGCATAAAATCCTGCGAAAGCGTCTGGACGAGCCGGAAAGCGGTCGCCCGATACGGGCCAAGGATGGCATATCTCTCGCTGCCGTTTATCAATCGATCTTCAAGGTATAGCAGTTGACCTCTATGCTTGCCGGGGTGGCGCTCTTTTGGCGCCTGTTGTAACAGCGGCCGGGTTTTTCTAGGACATTGACGATGCGTATTGCGATGATTGGCACGGGCTATGTGGGGCTCGTCTCAGGGGCTTGTTTTTCGGATTTCGGCCATCAGGTCGTCTGCGTCGACAAAGATGCGGACAAGATAGCCGCGCTGCACAAGGGCGTGATGCCGATCTACGAACCGGGTCTGGAGGCACTGGTCGAGCATAATGTGCGCGGCGGGCGACTGACTTTCACGACCGAACTGGCCGAGGCCGTGGCCGGGGCCGATGCGATTTTCATCGCGGTTGGCACGCCATCGCGGCGCGGCGACGGGCATGCCGACCTATCCTATGTCCATGCGGCTGCGCGCGAAATCGCCACAGCGCTGACCGGTCCGGCGGTCGTCGTCACCAAATCGACGGTGCCCGTTGGCACGGGCGACGAGGTGGAGCGGCTGATCCGCGAAACTGCGCCGGAAGCTCAGGTTTCCGTCGCCTCCAACCCGGAATTTCTGCGCGAGGGCGCCGCTATCAATGATTTCAAACATCCCGACCGCATTGTTGTGGGCGTCGAGGATGACCATGCGCGCGATGTGCTTGAGGCGATCTACCGGCCGCTCAATCTCAACAAGGCCCCGCTGCTCTTCACGACACGGCGCACGGCCGAGGTTATCAAATATGCGGCCAACGCCTTTCTCGCGACCAAGATCACTTTTATCAACGAGATGGCGGATCTCTGCGAAGTCGTCGGCGCGGATGTTCAGTCCGTATCGCGCGGCATAGGCCTCGATAACCGCATCGGCCCGAAGTTCCTGCATGCCGGACCGGGTTATGGCGGTTCCTGCTTTCCCAAGGATACGCTAGCGCTGTTGAAGACGGCCGAAGACGTGCAGGTGCCGTTGCGGATCGTCGAATCGGTGGTGAAGGTCAACGATGCGCGCAAACGTGCGATGGGACGCAAGGTCATAAAAGCGATGAACGGAGATGTGCGCGGGAAGACAATCGCGCTATTGGGCCTTACGTTCAAGCCGAACACCGACGATATGCGCGATTCGCCGTCCATATCGATCGTCCAGGCGCTGCAGGACGAAGGGGCCCGGGTCCGGGCTTATGATCCCGAAGGCGTGGAACAGGCCAAGCTGGTGCTGGAAAATGTTGAGTTTTGCGAAGATCCCTATGTCGCGGCCGAAGGCGCGGACTCGCTCGTGATTGTGACCGAGTGGGACCAGTTCCGGGCGCTCGACCTTTCGCGTATGGCGGACATATTGAACCAGCCCATTCTCGTCGATCTGCGTAACATCTATTCCGGCGAGGAGGCGGCCCAAGCAGGCCTACGCTATGTTGGCGTCGGTCAGCCGAGTATAACCGCGTAAGAGAATGGTCGATCCGCTTCCCAGCAGAGATGTAGACCGCGCTCCGTTCAGCGCGGCATGGTTCTCCGAGTTGAGCCGATCGCTCGCGGTCATGGGCCGCGTAATCCACGCAATCATGATACGCGAGGCGCGTACGCGCTATGGCAGTTCCAAAATCGGCTATACCTGGGCGATCATCGATCCACTGGTCACGACCGCCATTTTTGTCGCGATTTTCTCGCTGCTCGGCCGGTCGTCTCCGATCCCCGGCCCAATTGTCGTATTCTTCGTGAGCGGTATCATTCCGCTATTCTTTTGGCGTGGTGCCGTTGGGCAGGCTGCCAGTGCCGTCAGCGCCAGCCTTGGCTTGTTGACCTATCCGCAGGTTATGCCGGCGGACGTCGTAATCGGCCGGTTGCTCCTCGAAGCGGCGACGACGGTGATCGTGTTCGTCCTTTTCTTGATCGGGCTCAACATTCTCCTCGGCATTTCGCCGACATGGTTCTTTGGCGATCCGCCGCGATTGCTTCTCGCTACGCTTGGTTTGCTCTATTTCACGCTCGGTTGCTGTTTTTTGAGCTCCAGCCTCGCGCGCATATTGCCCGTCTGGCAGAATATATGGTCGTATATGAGCCGCCCGATCTGGATATTGTCCGGGATCTTTTTTACGCTGGAGCAGCTCCCGAGCGGTTTCAGGCAATATATGGCCTACAACCCGGTTGCGCATATGGTCGAATGGTTGCGTTCAGCGATGATCCCGACGTTCGACAGTTCTGTCTATTCCATTCTGTTTCCCATGACCTTCGCCACGATCGCCCTGATTATCGGTCTGATTATAGATCGTATGCTGCTGCTTACCGGCGACGAAGAGATTGTAAGCTGACCATCATGGCTATCGAACTTCATAATATCACTAAGGTATATCGATCCAGGCGCGCGGGTAAGAAGACTGTATTGAACGATGTAAATGCGGTGTTCGAGCGCGGGCACAGCTATGGCATTCTCGGCATTAACGGCGCTGGCAAGTCGACCTTGTTGCGCATTATCTGTGGAGCCGAGCGGCCGACCTTCGGTGATGTGCGCAAAGACGTGTCGATCAGCTGGCGGCTGGGTTTCGTCTCCTCGTTCAACAGCTCGCTGACGGGTATGGAGAATTTGCGTTTCGTCTGTCGCATCTATGATGCTGATATTAAGGAAATATCTGATTTCGTGGAAGACTTTGCCGAAATCGGTAACGCGATTCACGAACCGCTTAGAACCTATTCTTCAGGCATGAAGTCTCGATTGGCATTCGGTCTCAGCATGGCTATCAGATTTCAGGTTTATGTGATCGACGAGTCGCTGGCCGCAGGCGATTACAGATTTCAGGAAAAATGCCGGGCTGAGTTCGAGCGCCGCAGGGAAGAATCCGACATATTGATGACCTCTCACATGCCGAATGCGATCCGTAATTTTTGCGATCGTGGAGGTGTCGTCCATAAGGGCCAGTTAAAATTGTTCGATAGCGTCGAAGAAGCAACCGATTATTATGAAGAGGTAACGGCTTGATGAATCGCGCCGAACTGCTCGATCGCGCAAAAGCGTGGTTTCGAGTCTCGCCGGACGAGGCAGGCGATCGTCACGCCCGGCGCCGCGTGCGTTTTCGCATCGTTGCAGCTGGCATCGCGATACCGACATTGCTGGTGTTCATCTACTATGCCCTTATGGCCCGTCCCGAATATCGCACGGAGATGATGTTCACGGTTCAGGGTCTCGATCAGCAACCGCCCGATCTGCTTGGCGGCATCGGGTTGCCTGCGGTTACGCCGACGGCCAATGACGGGCTCGTCATCACCGAATTTGTTATGTCGAGTGCGCTGGTCCGACGGCTCGAGGCAGATTACGGTTTCGATGCCGCGTTCGGCAATTGGAGCTTTGATCCCTTTGCCCGCGTTTCGCCTTCGGCTGCGATCGAGGACAAGACCCAATTCTGGCGCGGTCAGGTCGTCGCCAATTATGATGCGACTTCTCGAATTATTACCGTCGATGTGCGGGCGTTCACGCCACAGGATTCGCTGCGCCTTGCCGAGGGCGTGCTAACCGAAACGGAAAATGTGGTGAATGCGTTGAACGGTCGGGTGCAAGACGAAGCCGTCCGTGTGGCAGGCGAAGAGGTCGCATCTCGCCGCGACGCTTACAATGAAGCGCGGCAGCGCGTGATCGAATCGCGTGCCACTCGCGCCACGACATTGGAAGGCGAGGCCGCGCAGCAAGTCGGGCTGGTCGGGCAGATCGAAGGGCAGCTCGCCAATGCGCGTGTCGAGCGCGCGGCCGCAATCGCCCAATTCCGACCGGATTCTCCACAAATCCGGGCGATGGATGAGCGCATCGCGGCGCTGGAACGGCAGCGCGAGGTTGCGCTCGATGACGCGCGGGGCGGTTTCGGCGTGTCCGAGGCATCGCGAGACGTGCGCGCGCAGACCGCCTTGCTCGACTATGAATTCGCTCAACAGGCCTATTATGCCGCGATCCAGGCGGAGCGCCAGGCCATCGCGCAAAGGGCCAACGAACGGCGCTATCTCGTCGCGTTCGTGCCGCCGCGCCTTGCCGAGATTTCCAATTATTGGGAACGGTTCATCAACATATTCGCTTTTGCTCTCGGGGCGGCTGTGTTGATGGCTATCGCGATGCTCGGCTATTCCGTCGTCAAGGACCATATGGAATGACCCTGTTTGTGCATCTCTTTGCCCGCTTGTCCGCCCTGCTAATTGGCTTGATCCTCGCATCCTCTGCGGTTCCGGCCATTGCCCAGATTGACGATGACTCGGGGGCCAGTGCGGTTGGCGCGGGTTCGGCACCGGCCGCAGTGATTACCGACGACCAGCGCGGCGCGGAACGTCAGCAGCGGACTTTGCGGCAGGACCAGCTGGCTGGGCGTCGCCCTCCGCCGTTCGGGTCCGAGCTGTTTCAGAATAATACTGCCGCTTCCGCAGAAGGCGTTTCCGATCCGAATTATGTGATCCAGCCCGGCGATGTCGTGTCGGTCACGACCTACGGGTTGGTCAACGAAACGGCGAGCCTCGTCGTAGACCCGGAAGGCAATATCGCCCTGCCCAATGTAGGGCCAGTTCAGATTGCCGGAACCCGGGCGGCCGATGTCGACAGCGTCGTTGGCGCTGCCGCCTCGCAAGTCTATCAGTCGACCGTTCAGGTCTATGCGACAGTCGCCAATGCGGGCGAGATCCAGGTGTTCGTCACCGGCCCCGTTCTCCGGCCCGGCGGTCATACGGCGACCAGCCAGGCATCCGCCATCGGGTTTCTGCAGAATGCCGGCGGAATCGATCCTGATCGCGGCAGCTATAGGCACATCATCATCCGCCGGAACGGCGAAACGATGGCATCGATCGACCTGTATGACTTCCTGCTTAACGGCGATCTCGCGGCCGTAGACCTGCGCAATGGCGATGTGATCGTGGTCGGCCAGCAAGGGCCGGTCGTATCGGTGAGCGGCGATGCCCGTGCGCCCTACACATTCGAATTCGCAAATCTCGCGGCAACTGGCGCGGAACTGCTGCAATATTCGCGGCCGCGGCCAGAGGTCACCCATGTGTCGATATTGGGCACGCGCGACGGGGTGCCGTTCAATGCCTATGTGACGCGTGAGGAGTTCGCCATGATGGCGCTCGCCGATGGCGATCGTGTTCAATATGAGGCCGATGCCCCGTCCGGCACCTTTATAGTCCGCGTAATGGGCGCGCATGACGGGCCGTCGGCCTATGTCGTGCAGCGCGGAGACTATCTTGGGCCGCTGCTCGCGCGGATCCCACTCGATGTCTTGGCCGATGTGCCGATGATCCATCTCGAACGGCAGAGTATTGCGGAAACGCAGCGTGTGTTGCTGCAGGAGAATCTCGCGCGGCTGGAACGCGCGATTTACACCGCGCCATCCACCTCTGCGGCATCCGCGCAGGCGCGTGCAGCGCAGGCGTCGGCGCTGGGCGAGTTTATCCAGCGGGCTCGGCTGGTCGAACCGCGTGGCCTCGTGGCCTTTCCCGATGACGCCGATCTCAACGGCGTTTTGCTCGAACCCGACGATGTGATCGTGATTCCCTATATCAATCAGACGGTTGTGGTTGCCGGTGAGGTCGAACTGCCGCAGACGTTGCTGTGGACGCCGGGCAACGATGCGCGCGACTATGTGCGCAGGGCAGGGGGCTTCACCAATCTGGCGAACCGGTCCGACACGCTCGTGATCCATCCGGATGGCAGCGTCCAGCGCGGCGGGGCCGTGCGCGCTGGCGACCGCATTCTGGTGCCGCCGAAAGCGCCGGGCCAGACCTTGCAATTCATCCGGGATATCACGCAGGTCTTTGCCCAGGTCGGCATCGCTGCCGCCGCAGTATTCCGCTAGTTTTTCGAGACTTGCTTCGCGCTATTTCCCGCGGGTCCAGTCGATACCGGCGAGTGTACCGGGGATCTTGAGACGACGGTAGAAATTGCCGTTGAGCTGGGTCCGGTAGATGATCTGGCTACGGAAATTGCGATACAGCTCCGGGTGCACCGTAAATGCATCGGCTGTCGTCCAGAAGGCATCGAGCGAGGTCGATGCGGTCAGGCCGTCGATACAATAGACGGCGTCCCCAAGCGCGAGCGTCGGCTTGCCATGATGGATCGACGACAGGCCCGTGGTGCTGTTGATCGTGACCATGCCCTTCGCGTTCTGGATGAGCGTCGGCAGATGGGGATCGTGAACATAGATGAGCCGCCGTCCCAGCCCCGATTTTTCGCGTAAAGACCGGACCAAGCGGGAATAATCGGCATATGGCCGATCCATCGGATGGTGCTTAAGCACCAGCAGCGTATCCTCTGGCGCATGATCCGCGAACGAACGGACGACGTACCGGATAAAATCCTCGACCGTTTCGAACTCTGAATGCACCCCGATCTGCGCGTCGTTATGCACTTGCAGCGGCACGAGGAAGAAGGGCGGCGGCGCATCGCCGGACAGCATCGCGATGTCCGAACTGTTTTTCCAGCGGTACCAAAATTTGCGCCCGGCGCCGAGCACCCAGGCTAGCCCCTCGAACCAGCTCAGCGGCCTATGGTGCCGGTAGCGCGGGAAGAAGGGCCAGAGGATGATCGCCCAGAAATAATAGGTGAACGCCCAGCCTGTCGCATGCCAGATCGATTTGCCGACCGTATTGGTCTGGGGTGGCTCGGGCGCATGCGCATTGAGATAGAAAATTCCCGATCGCGGCATATTGCTGCGGCCGTTCACGCCATGGCTTTCCATCGTGATGTAATCGGGCCGGATATACCCTTCTTCGAACACGAGAACTTCGATATCGCGCTCGGCCGCCACCTCGCTCGCCAACCGGTGCATTTTTCGGCAATCGCCGAACAGTATGATCGTATCGATCCGCTTTTCTTCGCAGACCCGGTTCAGAAATTTGGGAAATTTGTCGAGCGAATCGGAAAAACTTGTCGCATTGGCCGGAAAATAGAACCAGTCGCCGCCATTGAAATTGATCTTGTGGACATTGGCGCCCGCCCATTGCAGGTCTTTGGCCAAGCGCAGGAAAAACGGCCCCACGGGGCCCTGAAGCATCAAAATGTTGCGGTCGCGAAAACAGTAAGGCGCATCTTCCGGGATCGCCGGGAGGGTATCGGGAAGCGGATCCTGTTGTGTGGATATCGCGCTATTGTCGGATACCAGCTTGGGCGGTAGCGCTGAGCTACGCATAATCACTCACTCCCTCTGCGCCCGCGAGGTCATGTACTATTGTTGCGCAACGGCAAAGTCATCAGTAGAAGCTGCAAAAGTCAGTAATTTATCGATTAGATCGGCGAATTGTGGCTAAAATGCTGCAGACCGGTCGCTAAAGGGGCCCGAATGACCGACTCAGTAGTGCGTACTCATATTGATTCGCGGGACCGACTCACAAGTCCGATCAAGGTCGCCGCACACGCGCTTTCGATAAATGCGGCCGCCGTTGCAACGCTTGCGAGCCGGATCGACGATCATTTCGGCGAGGCCGTGAACCTGATTCTGGGGCGCAGCGGCCGCGTCGTCGTCTCGGGCATGGGCAAATCCGGGCTCGTGGCGCGCAAGATCAGCGCGACGCTAGCCTCTCTCGGAACACCGAGCATCTTCGTGCACAGCGCGGACGCCGGCCATGGCGATCTCGGCATGATTACGCGCGGTGACAGCGCGCTCCTGATTTCGGCGAGTGGCGAGACCGACGAGGTGCTCGGCCTCATTCCCTATCTCCGGTCTCTCAAAGTGCCGATCATTTCGATTACCGGCAATTTGCGTTCCACGCTGGCCCGACAGTCGGACATCGTGCTCGACGGATCGGTCGAGCGCGAAGCCTGCATGCACAATCTGGCACCGACAACGTCGACGATCGTCGCCATGGCGATGGGCGACGCGCTGGCGATCGCGCTCGGCGAAGCAAGCGGCTTCCGGGCATCGGATTTTGCGCAATATCATCCGGGCGGAAAACTTGGGAAACGCCTCAAGACGCCGGTGCGCGATGCGATGCACAAAACGGATCTTCCGCTCTGTGCGCCCGATATGACGGTAAAAGAAATGCTCCCGATCATGTCGGATGGCAGCCTTGGCCTTGTGTTGGTCATGGCGGATCAAACGCTCTGCGGCATCGTCACCGATGGCGATTTGCGGCGCGGGCTGGAGCAGACCGAAGAGTTCGGTCAAATGCAGGCCAAGGATATCATGACGCCTGATCCGCTGACGATCGGACCTGATGCGACGCTTTACGAAGCCGATGCGAAGATGCACGAAGCGCGTATCACAGCGCTCGTCGTCGCCGATCCGGCGAAAAAAGTGCTGGGCGTCATCCAGATCCATGACTGATCCGCTGCCCTCGCCCTGGGCGGGGGAAAATCTTTTCGTACTCGCCGGGCCATGCGCCATCGAATCGCGCGGTTTCGCGCTGGAAACGGCCGAGCAGCTGCGCGATATCTTCGCCGATGCCGGTGTGGGGCTCGTTTATAAATCCTCCTTTGACAAAGCGAACCGGACGTCCGCGAGCAGTTTTCGGGGGGTCGGGCTTGATGAAGGGCTTTCGATCCTCGCCGAAATCCGGGAAACGCTGGGCGTTCCCGTTATCACCGATGTGCATGATACGAGCCAGGTCGCGCCAGCGGCCGAAGTGGTCGATATGCTCCAGACGCCGGCCTTTTTGTGCCGCCAGTCCGATTTCATTGCGGCGGTTGCAGCTGCAGGCAAGCCGGTGAATATCAAGAAAGGCCAGTTTCTCGCGCCCTGGGATATGGCCAAGGTCATTGAGAAGGCGAATATCGCGGCCGACGAAGCCGGCGTGCCACGCAGTTTCTTCGTCTGCGAGCGTGGTTCGACCTTCGGCTATGGCAATCTCGTCGTCGATATGCGCGGACTGACGATTATGCGCGAGACAAGCGGTTGCCCGGTTGTTTTCGATGCGACCCATTCGGTGCAATTGCCGGGCGCCAAGGGCGAAAGCAGTGGCGGTGAACGCCAACACGCTCCCGCTCTGGCGCGCGCGGCGGTGGCTACGGGCGCTGTGTCTGGCGTTTTCATGGAAACGCATCCCGATCCCGATAACGCGCCGTGCGACGGACCGAATATGCTACCGTTCGAATGGCTGCCCGATCTTCTGGCGGACCTCAAAGCCATCGCGGCGATCTCGAAAAGCCGGTAAAGGCCCGGCGATGAAAGTCGTTGCCATCATCCCGACGCGCTGGGCATCCTCGCGCTTTCCCGGCAAGGCGCTGACGCCGATAGCCGGAACGCCGATGATCGAGCGCGTGTGGAACATAGTATGCGCGGCGAAGGAAATAGACGCGGTGATCGTCGCTACCGATGATGACCGGATTGCATCGGTCGTGCAGGATTTCGGCGGGCAGGTGGAAATGACCCGCGCCGACCATGAAAGCGGCAGCGACCGCATCGCCGAAGTTGCCGCGTGTATCGATGCCGATGTGGTTATCAACGTGCAGGGCGACGAACCGCTGGTGCGTCCGAGCGATCTCGATCGGCTGGCGATGCTGATGCGCAGTGATGCGGCGGTCGAGGTTGCGAGCCTCTGCCATCCGCTATCGGCGGAGGAGGCCGAGAATCCGAACCGCGTGAAGGTCGTTCGCGATGCGATGGGCGATGCCCTCTATTTCAGCCGTGCGCGCATACCCCATCCGCGCCATGCCGAGGATGCGCGCTATTTCCAGCATGCCGGGATTTACGCTTATCGCCGGGATGCCTTGCTCGGTTTCGCTAAGCTCCCGGTTCCGGCCGAGGAACGCGCCGAAGCGCTCGAGCAATTACGCTATCTGGCGGCGGGCACGAAGATCCGCCTCATCGAGACCGAACCGACCGGGCCGGGCGTGGATACGCCCGAGGATGTTGCCGTCGTCGAAGCCTTGCTGGAGCGCTAGAGCGTCCAGCGATCGACTCCGCCGAAATTCCGGTCGCGCCACATATTTTTCAGGTCAGCGATGAGCCCGGCCTCTCGGACGAGTCCGATAATCGCCTCGTCGGGCATCTCGCGATAGGTCCGGTGCGGCACAGCAGCGAAAACCAGATCGTGAGTGCCCGCAGGTGCTCCGGTTTCCAGTGCGACCCCATATTCCGCTTCAGCCTCGTCCGGATCGGCGAGCGGATCATGCGCGCGCACATCATGGCCCAGCGATTTGAGCCGCTCGATCACATCGATCACCCGTGAATTGCGCAGGTCCGGCACATCTTCCTTGAACGTAAGGCCTAGCACCAGAACAGTGCCAGCCTCTCCGCTGCGCCGCGCATGAAGCTGATCCGCGACCCATGCGCCCATCGAGTCGTTGATGCTCCGGCCCGCCAATATGACCTGCGGATCATGGCCGAGCTGCTCCGCGCAATGGCTGAGATAATAGGGGTCGACGCCGATACAGTGGCCGCCGACCAGCCCCGGCGTGAAAGGCAGGAAGTTCCATTTGGTCTGCGCTGCCTCCAAAACATCCCATGTCGACAGGCCCAAAGGCCCGAACACCCGCGCGATTTCGTTCATGAAGGCGATATTGATGTCGCGCTGCGCGTTCTCGATAACCTTGGCCGCCTCCGCCGCCTTGATCGAAGCGGCCTTGAACGCGCCGGCCTCGGTGATTGCGCCGTAGATGCCCGCGAGCCGATCGGTGACCTCCGCATTTTCGCCCGCGACGACTTTGACGATCCTATCGATGCTGTGTTCGCGATCGCCGGGATTGATGCGCTCGGGCGAATAGCCGAGGAAGAAATCGGAACCGCGCGTGAGCCCCGATTCCTGTTCGAGCGCAGGCCCGCAGATGTCCTCGGTCACACCCGGATAGACAGTCGATTCGTAAACGATGATCGGATGGTTCGCGGCGTCGAGCAGCGGCGCGACCAGCCGTGTTGCTGCGCGCAGGGCGGTCAGATCGGGCTGTTTGTCGGCATCGACCGGCGTCGGTACGGCAACGATGAAGATGTCCGCCCCGGCCGCTTCGTTCGGCTCCGCGCAAATCTGTAAGGTCGAGCCGCTGAGAACGGCATCGTCAATCTCCCCGGTGCGGTCGTGCCCGTCGCGCAATTCTGCGATCCGGCTGGCGCTTGTATCGATCCCGAGGACCGTGAATTTCTCGGCCAGGGCGATCGCCAGCGGCAGGCCGACATAGCCGAGGCCGATCACGGCAATGCGCAAATCCGGCGCTGCGTTCATTCTGTTGTCCTTGTTCTGCAGCGAAACTCTGTCGCGCGACCCTATAGCGTCCGGGTGCCGGAAAATGCCATAGGCGATCGTTGCCGACGCCAAGGCCGCTTCCGCGAGGGGTTATCGCCGCAGGTCAGACATCGATTTCTTCGCCAGCCGCTTTGGCGCGTTCCACGACGGTGCGCTCCGCTTCGGGCACAGTCCGGATTGCGATCAAGAGCAATACCGTGCCGATAGGCGCAGCGACCAGCAGGCTCAGCACGCCGGTAGAGAGGCTGCCCGTTGCCGTGGAAACCTGGCCAGCCAAATATGGTCCAAGCGCGAGTCCGATCAACGTGGTCGACAGGAAGAAGGTTGCCGTGGCCGTACCGCGCATGCGCGGCAGCACGAGATCCTGCGTCGTTGCCGCGGCAGCGCCGAGCGCCGTGCTGGCGAGCAGGCTAATAACGAAGCTGAGCACGTAAAAGGCGATCAGGCTTGATGTCGTAAAGGCGATGATCAGCGGGATGACGGGCGCGAGCAGGCCGAACAATATCACATAGATGCGGCCGGCATCGCTCTTTTGCCGCAGCCAGTCCGCCATGCGGCCGCCAAGGATCACACCGAGGAAACCGGCCAGCGCGGCCGGGCCGCCGATCAGGAAGCCGACCATGCTGGGCGATTCACCGAGCACGCGCATCGCATAGGGCGCGGTCCAGAAGCCGACGGCATAGGCGATGAAAGCGACCATGCCGTAGCCGAGGATCGTCGTCATAAAGGCGCGGCTGCCCCAGATCAGGGCAAAAGCCGGTGGATCGCGATGCCGCAAGCTGACCGCCCAAGAGAAGATCGCATAATAGCCGACGCCGACCGCGATCCATTGCGGCAGGTTGCCGGTGACCTGCACCATCGCATAGGCGATCGCTGCGGCGACCAGCGCGGCAGTCACGTTGACCATCAGCGCCTTCGGGCTGCGCTGGGCCGCTGCGATAAGTGTGAAGGGCGGAATGATTGCGTAAAGTTCGCGGAAAAAACCGCGGAACGGATCAGGCGGGGGCGGGGTCGGTAAACCCTCGCTCTCCCCGCGCATCGGTTCGCGCAGGGTGAGGACGAGCAGCGCCAGTAGAAGACCCGGCAGGCCGACGATAAGAAAGGCCGCCTGCCAACCGGCCAGCCCCAGCGGCGCATCGACCGGATAGGCGGCGTTCCAACGCTCGACGATCAGGCCGCCGATCAGCAGCGATATACCGCCGCCGATATACAGGCCGGACGAATAGATGGCGAGCGCCGTCGCCCGCATCTTCTTCGGAAAATAGTCGGAAATCAGGGAGTAAGCGCTTGGGCTGGCGCTCGCTTCGCCGACGCCGACGCCGATCCGCGCGACCGACAGGATAGTGAAATTCTTCGCAAAACCTGACAGCGCGGTCATCGCCGACCAGAGCGCAAGCCCCGCCGTCATCAGCCGGACGCGGTGCCAGCTGTCCGCCAGCTTGCCGAGCGGAATGCCGAACAGCGCGTAGAATACGCCGAAAGCCGTGCCGTAGAGAAAGCCGAGCGCCGCATCCGAAATACCGAGATCGGCTTTGATATCTTCGGCAAGGATCGCAAGGATCTGCCGGTCGATGAAGTTCAGGATATAGATAACAACCAGAACGGACAGGACATACCAGGCATAAGGCGTGGCTTTTTCGGGGTCTTGCGCGGCCGCGTCGGGCGCAGGACTTTCCGCTTCGGCGCCGTCGCGCCCGTCAACCGTATCCGTCATGAAGCAATCCCACTCTCAGATTTTTCTTTTTCGTGTAACAGCGTCAGCGGCTTTGGCAAAAACTTTATGGAGATTCGCGCGCAATGGCCCAGTCGATCCTGTTCGTCTGTCTCGGCAATATCTGCCGCTCTCCGCTCGCCGAAGGCGCATTGCAGGCGGCCGCCAGGGATGGAGAGGCGACGCTCGAGATCGACTCCGCCGGTACGGGCAGTTGGCATGTCGGTCATCCGCCGGACGGGCGGGCGCGGGCGGTGGCACTGGCCAATGGTGTGGACATCGGCGCGCAGCGTGCCCGTCAGGTCCGGGCTGCGGACTTCGACATGTTCGACCATATCGTCGCAATGGACCGGTCGGTCCTCAACGATCTGAAAGCGCTGCAACCGAGCGGATCTTCGGCCCGGCTCTCACTGTTTCTCGATCATGTCGCGGGCAGGGAAGGGGAAGATGTCACCGATCCCTATTATGGCGAGGATGAGGGCTTTGCGACCACCTGGGACGATGTGACGAAAGGCGCAGAGGCCCTGCTGGCGGCTATTATACGCAGCTAGCCCTTCGCGTTGAGCGGATAACGCGCGATGCTCTCATAATGCGCGCCGGCGCGGCCAAGATGGCTCTCGAACAGATGGAATTCGCCGACGGCGAAGTTCGGGCCAACCAGCCCCGCATTATGTTCGAGGAAATTTTCGATCGGGCCGGTCGACGCGTTGAGCCGGGCGATCGTGATATGCGGCAGGAAGTTGCGATGCTCGACGTCGAGCCCAACCCGCCGGCAACAGCGTTCGATCTTGGCCTGCAGTTTTTTGAGCGAGTCAGACGGAGCGATACCGGCCCAAAGCGCTGAAGGCCGGCCTTTGCGTTCGAAAAAACCAATGCCATCGAGTGCGATTTCGAACGCTGGCACGCTCACGCCTTCGAGCGCCATGGCGATATCCTCCGCCGGCCGCGGCTCGACTTCGCCGATAAAGCGCAATGTCAGATGCAATTGCCCGTCATTCTGCCAGCGCGCGCCGCGCACGCCCTGCATCAACATCGACAGTCGCTCGCGGACGGGCCGTGGCGGGCGGATAGCGGCGAACAGTCTATGCATCGCGATACTGATAGAGATATTCTATCCCGGCGATAGGGGCGATTCGCCTTGAAAAACCGCCCTCAATCACCGATATTACCGAGAAATCGGTGATTTTGCGCCGATCTCATTAGGAGAATAGTTCACATGGCTAATTGGTCCGACCAGAATGCCGGCCTTCAGGGCCAAGCCCGTGGCGGGCTCGATGCCGGCACTCGGGACGTCGCGTTCGACGCGGGTCTCCGATCCTACATGCTCAAAGTCTATAATTATATGGCTTCGGGCATCCTGCTCACCGGCATCGTCGCGATGGCGTTTGCGATGGGAGGCGATCAATCGCCTGCCTACCAGATCATCATGTCCGGCGGTATCTTGAGCTGGGTTATCATGCTTTCGCCGCTCGCTTTCATCCTCGTGATGAGCTTCGGTCTCAATCGCCTGTCGACGGGCGCGCTACAGGCCTGCTTCTGGGCCTTTGCGGTCGTGATGGGTCTCTCACTGTCGACGATCTTCCTGCGCTACACAGGAACATCGATCGCACAGACCTTCTTCGCCACGTCGGCGGCCTTCGTCAGCCTTAGCCTTTGGGGCTACACGACGAAAAAGGATCTGAGCGGTTGGGGTACCTTCCTGATTATGGGCGTTGTCGGCCTGCTGGTCGCGATGGTGATCAACATCTTCCTGCAGTCCGCGGCGATGGCCTATGTCATCAGCGGCATCGGCGTGCTCGTGTTCGCCGGTCTCACCGCCTATGACACGCAGAAGATCAAGTCGATGTATGCGCATGTCGCAGGCACGGACATGATGGGCAAGACGATCATCATGGGCGCGCTCAACCTCTATCTCGACTTCATCAACATGTTCCTGTTCCTGCTGCAGTTCCTGGGCAGCCGCGAATAGAACAACGAAGTTTCGCAAGAACGCGAAGGCCCGGCGGGGAGACCTGCCGGGCCTTTTTCGTGCGCCGAACGGACGCTAGAATTCGAAGGACAGTCCGATCGAGGCCGATGTCGCGTCGCCGAACCGCAACCCGGCGGTGCGCGATAGGAAGAGGTCGAGGAAAATGGCGTCTGAGAGGCCGAAGCTCGCGCTCGCGCCATATTCGAACCAGCTGTCACCGTCATCGGCACCTGCGACCGGCCGTGCGGCGTTAGCCGCCGATCCTGCGCCGCCGATCCGGGTCGTGGACGCGGCGTTGGATGTCGTGACAAAGGCGGCATATAGCCCGAGGCTGTGCTGGAAATTCTGCCCGAGCGCATATTGCAGTGTGCCGCCGCCTGAACCCGTGACGCCCGATTCCTCGACCCGGCGGCCGACAATCTCGCCGGTCGGCCCGACAAGCGCCTGCACCGTATCGATCTCGCTATAATCCAGCGCCAGGAACGGCGCGAGAAACCAGCGTCCGCCGAGCGGCGCCTGATAGGTGATCGCCGCGCCGGTCGCCCAGCTGCTGCCATCGGCCTCGAACTGCAGCGGTGTGCCGTTCGGGCCTCTGAGGTCGATACTGTCGAAATCCCGGTCGCCGAACGCGACATAAGCGTCGATACCCAGCGCATCGGTCTCATAGCCGATCCCGATCACCGCCTGGCGGGTTGTCGCCGGTATCGTGTCGCCGATCGCCGGGGCAGGGCCGTCATAGCCCACCAGAACGCCGCCAAGGCTGACATAGATGTCGCCGAACGAATGGCGCAGCGATGCCGAGACATAGGGCTGATCTTGGTCTCCCGCGAAGGTCGTGATGCCGCCGGAGATATCGAGGCGCCAATCACGATCGTCGTCGGTTTGCGCATGGGCGGTGTGCGAAAGTGTTGCGAGCATCAGCGCGGTACACGGCGTGATAAGGCGCATGAATTCCCCCTTTTTCGGCGTCGACATGCTCCATTAACGTCGCACAGCATAAAAACCTTCGCGCAGAACGAAGGAAAAATGCCGCTCGCGCGTTGAAAGGGGGAATACGAGGCGCAGTGTTGAAATATGACCCGAGCCGAATGACGCCGGATTCGGAACCGGCGAGTGCGGCTCCCGAGGGAGCCGAACCAACCGATCGCGCGCTCATGGCGCGCGTCCGGACCGGCGACGCTGTGGCCTTCGGCGCTCTGGTCGAACGGCATTCGCCTCTCATCTATCGCGTCGCCTATCGCCTGCTGGGCGACGGCCACGAAGCGGAGGATGTGGTGCAGGAGACTTTCACCCGGCTTTGGACCAATGCGCCGCAATGGAAACCGAATGGCGGTGGGCTTGGCGCATGGCTGCGCCGCGTCGGCATGAATCTGTGTTTCGACCGGCTGCGCAAGACGAAGCGAATCGCGCCGGAAGAGCCGCCCGAAGCGCCGGACGATACGCCGCGGGCGGATGCGGCGATGGTGTCGGACGAAATCGGCAAGACGGTCGACAAGTGCCTGCGCGAACTGCCCGAGCGCCAGGCCGCGGCGTTAGTGCTCAGCTATTATGAGGGTCTTTCGAACATCGAGTCGGCCCAGGCACTGGAAGTAAAGGTGAAGGCGCTGGAATCGCTGCTTGTACGCGCGCGCAAGAAGATGCGCGAGCTACTCGAGCGCGAAGGCGTTCTCGCCGCCGATGTGGAGCAACTGACATGACCGGCGACCCGCACATGACCGATAAAACACTCGATAGCGCGCTCGCAAAGTCTCGCGATCCCATGGTTCCGGCGGGTCTTGCGCAGCGAGTTGCGGCCGAGGCGATGGCGCAGCCGCAGCGGTCCATAGAAGGGCCGTTCCAGGCGCGCCGGACGCGCCGTCCTGCACGCAAGAGGCGGGCGCGGCGACCGATCGTTCTGGGTGCGATCGGCGGCGGCCTGATGGCGGCGAGCGCGGTGGCGGCGGCGCTGGTCAGTGACGGCACGTTCGAACTTGCCCGCATCACCAAGCCCGTGGTCGAGCTTTTCGTTCCGGAAGCACCGCGTGAGACGGTCGAAGCGCCGGCTACACCTGCTGCGCCACCGGTACGCGCTGCGGCGGATGCCGAAATGGATGCGCCTTTGGCCGAGCGAGCGGTAGTCGCTCAGCGCCCGGGATGGCGGATCCGCCAAGTGCGGCGGGCCATGATCGTACGGCAAAGGCTCGAACGTTTGCGGCAGGCGCGCGCCGAAGGGACAGTGTCCCCGGAACAAGGCCTGCCGCGGCGGACGGTTGCGCCCGTTCGTGCGTTAAGCCCCGAACAGCGCGCACGGGTCCGGCAGCGGATCGAATCGCTGACGCCTGAGCAGCGTCAGCGTCTCCGCGAGGTGCGCGAGCGACGCATGGCGGCACCGCCGGCCGTTCGCGAACGCATAATCGAGCGGCGCCGGGATCGTATCGGTGAGCGGCTGCGCGATCGGGGACTGGACGCGCCCGTGCAACGCCCCGGATCAGCAACGCCGGATACGCCCGATCGGCCGGCCGCGACCCAGCCTTCGCGCACTGCGCCGGCTGCGTCAGAAGCGCCGGCGGCATCCAATGCGCGGCGCTCGATGACCATCGAGAATACGCCGCCCGGACCCGAAGCGGCGCCGCTTGATCAGATACGTCCCGAGCTTCCGGCGGCCGACATGCCGGCGGCGACCAGCGCGCGCCGGGACGCCATTCAGCAAAGAATCCGCGCCGCCCGGGCGGCCGAACGCGCCCGGGCGGCGCAGCGGCGCAACGGCGCGCAACGCCCCGCACGACCGCGCGTTCCGCCGCGTCGCAGATAGCCGCGAAGGGAATCCGACACTCCCGCGTTAAACTGGATGAGACAGCGAGAGACGCTGTCGCGTATCCAGTTAGGAGAGTAGGAATGAAGCCCACATTTTTGACGACCGTTGCGATTGCCATGCTGTTGCCGGCTCCGGCGTTAGCCGATCCCGTGACACGCACCTACACCGTCGATACGCCGCGGGTGGAAGGCGAGCGCGTCGTAACCCGCGATCGTGATGCCGGGTCGCGTTCGGTCGATTCAACGCTGATCCGCAAGGAAGACGGGGCGATCGCCACGCGTAACCGGAATTCGCAGCGGACCGATACGGGCCGCACATTCTCCGGCACGACGACCCGTTTCAACGGCGATACGCGCAGCTATGAGGCCGAGCGCGTGCGCGACGGAAACCGCTACCGCACGACGGGCTCGGGCGTCGGATATAACGGCAATGAATATACTTATGACGCGCGGGGCCGGGCGACCCCGAACGGGTTCAACCGGCAACAGCGGGTCCGCAACGCCGATGGCGAGGTCGTTGCGGGCCGCAATATCCGGGTCCGCGAGCGCGGCAATACGCGCGTGCGCCGCGCGACAGTCGGCAATGGTGATGGAGCTCGGCGGACGACCACGACACGGCGTACGGTCAACCGTCGATCGCGTGGGGGGCGGTAAGTCCGGCGCATAGCAGCCGGAATAGTCCTCCAGCTGGCCCGCTCTCCTCCACGATGCCCGTGGGAGAGCGGGCCTTTCTTTTGGGCCTACGACCGTAATTTCCGAGCGCGCGAAGGGAATTCCGCACCAGCGCGTTAGATGGATAGGGCGGCAAGACCGACACAATGCCGCTCCTGGGCCGACCCCCAAGGCCTGCAAGACCCTGTGCCGGGCGTCTCGCCTTGACCCCGATATGCCCGTGCGCGACCCGGTCCGCTCTCTCACAGCCTCCTGGAGAGAGCGGACTTTGTCTTTGGGAACGGGGTCTTTTCTAGCCGGCTGCCGGTTGTTCCGGCATCAGGGCGGCGTCGATCGCCTTCGCGCTCTTATAGGCATCGCGTTCCCGCAACCGCGCGGCATAAGCTTCGAAGGCGGGCGTCTTTGGCAGTGTTTCGAACTGTATGCCCCAATCGATCTGCGATCCGACATAGACATCGGCGGCGGTAAACCGGTCTCCGCAAATATAGTCGCGCCCGGTTACCGCCGTTCCAAGCGCGGCCACCGCGAGGTCGTAATTGCCATAGCCGGCCATGCGCTCCTGCTCGTCATCGGTTTTGAATCCGAAATTCCGGTTGGTGATCGCCTGTTCGACCGGACCGGAGGCGAAGAACATCCAGCGATAATAATCCGCGCGCTCCGCATCGTCCTTCGGCGCCAACTCGGCTTCGGGAAAGGCGTCGGCAAGATAGGCGCAGATCGCCGCGCATTCGGTCACCACCTTGCCGTCATGCCGGATTGCCGGGACTTTCCCCATGGGATTGACCGCGAGATAATCGTCGCCCTTCATCGTCGTGCCATATTCGAGCAGCACCTGCTCATAGGGCACGCCGACCTCTTCGAGCATCCAGCGGACGATCTGCCCGCGCGACATGGGATTGGTGTAGAATGTGAGTCCGGCCATTGTTGCGTCCCTCCATAGCTTTGCCCGTATTGCGACGAGCCTAGAGCAATATGCTCTGCACCGGAATGATTGCAGCAGGATTACCGGCCGGACTGTTCGGTTTCCTCGCCCGTGCGTTCGAACTGATCGCCGACCCGCTCCAGTTCGTCGAGCCGCCGGCGCGTTTCCTCGCCCGGTTCCACGGCCACGCGATCGCCCTCGATGGTGATGCGGGCATCGGCAATCCCGGCGTCGATGGCGATGCTGCCATCGGGTTCGATCGAGATTTCCGGCTTGTCGAGCGCGGGTTCCTCTTCCGCGGGCACCGCCGCGCGACGCGGGGCAGGGCGGGGGACCGTGCCGGGTATCGCTTCGCCCATAAAGGCGCGCCAGATCCGCGCCGGCGCGCCGCCGCCGCTTGCATTGCCAAGCGGGCTGTTATCGTCATTGCCGATCCATACGCCGACGACGAGATCGCCCGCAAACCCGACAAACACGGCATCGCGGGCGTTCTGCGTGGTGCCCGTTTTCCCGAAAGCCGGAATGTTGAGCCGCGCTGCGGTGCCTGTGCCTTCACCGATCACGGCTTCGAGCATTTCCAGCAGCTGATCGCGATGGCGGCTGCCGATCACGGGCCGTGTATCGAGCAGCCATTCGAAAAAGCCGCGGCGGCCGCGATCGAGCCCATGCGGCTCGACCGGCACGTCGCCATTGGCGACCGACGCATAGGCGGTGACGAGCTCTATCAGCGTCATCTCGCCGCTGCCGAGCGCGACGCTGGCATTGGCCGGAAATTCGCGCTCTAAGCCCAGTGTGCGCGCGGCTTCGGCGATCGCCTCGCTGCCGAGCTGCCGGTAGAGCCGCACGGCGACGACATTGCTCGAATGGGCAAAAGCCTCGCGCAGCGTGATCTCGCCGCGATAGCGCTCGCCGGCATTGGCGGGGCGATAATCGCCGGTCTCGATCGGGCTGTCGTCGACCAGCGTGTCCGGGTCCATGCCGCTTTGCAGCGCGGCCAGATAGACGAACAGTTTGAACGTCGAACCCGGCTGGCGTTCGGCCTGGGTCGCCCGGTTGAACGGTGAGGTCGCATAATCGCGCCCGCCGACCATCGCGACGACCTCGCCATTGGTGCGCATGGCGACGAGCGCGACCTGCGCGCCGGGGGGCGCACCGCTGCGCGTCACCCGTTCGGCCAGCGTTTGCAGCTCCCAGTCGAGCGTGGTCGCGACTTCGATGGTCTCATAGCCGGTGCCATACGCAGCCCGCGCTTCCTCGATGACCCATTCGGCAAAATGGCTGCCGCGCGGCATGGGCGGCGGCGGGCGGTGATCAACGGTCGCAAGCGGGATCTCGCTGGCCTCCTCGGGCGCAAGATAGCCGGCGTCCACCATGGCGGCGATCACCACGCGCTGGCGCTCCTGCGCGCCTTCCAGATTGGTCGTCGGGGCCAGCCGGGACGGCGCGCGCACCAGTCCTGCGAGCATCGTCGCCTGGCTCAGCGTCAGGTTTTCGGGATGCCGGTAGAAATAGTGGAGCGACGCCGCGCGCAAGCCATAGACATTGTCGCCGAAATAAGCGTTGGAGAGATAGCGCTCCAATATCTCATCCTTGCTCAGCCAGATTTCGAGCCACAGCGCGATCGGCACCTCCTGCGCCTTGCGGAACAGCGTCTGGTCCGAGCTGAGATAGGTGAGCTTGGCGAGCTGCTGCGTGATCGTGCTCCCGCCATGGCGCGCATCGGATGTGAGGTTGGTCCATAGCGCCCGGGCGATGCCGCGTGGGTCGATGCCCCAATGATCGTCGAACCGCCGGTCTTCGATGGAGAGGAAGGCCTCGCGCACATAGGGCGGCAGCTCGGCCATCTCGACCGGGCGGTCCATCACCGGGCCCATTCGCGCAATCGGATTACCGTTCGAGGCCGTCAGCACCATCGGCGGGGGGACGAGCGGCTCGGCGGTGCGCGAAATCGGCGCGAAGACGATCAGCCAGAGCAGCAGCAGCGCGAACAGGCCGAGCGCGATGCGGAATCCCCATTTGAGAATGATCCAGCGCTTCTTGCGCCGTGGCGGCTCTTCGTCGGTCTCCGGATAATCGGGCCCGGGCGGATAGTCGCCATAGTCCTCATATCCATATTCGTCCGCATAATCCGGCTCGCGCGCATATTCGGTATAGCCCTGATAATCGGGATCGACAGGCTGCGGGTCCGGCTGGCGGCGTGGATCGCTGCGATAATAGGGGTCGAATGCCGGGTCGTCGGCATAGGGGCCGATCAGCCGCGAATGCCGCTCTTGATAGCTTTTGCGCCGGAACGGGTCGTCGGATTCGGCCATAGTGTATTAGTCATATACTACACAGAAAGGCATAATGCCAGTTGTGCTGCCCCAGATCGCGACCCAAGGGAAGGTGTAACGGCAGAATGTGAAGCTGGGCTGTACGAGTGCCGTACCGCGATTTCGGCGATCAATCGCCTGCCAGCGCCGCCTCGATCTTGGCGATGTCGATTTTCTGCATCTCCATCATGGCCTCGAAAGCGCGCTTGGCGGCCGCCGGATCGGGATGAGAGAGCGCCTCGGTCAACACCTTCGGCGTGATCTGCCAGCTCAGCCCCCATTTATCCTTGCACCAGCCGCACATGCTCTCCGCGCCGTCATTGGAGACGATCGCGTTCCAATAGCGGTCCGTCTCTTCCTGCGTCTCGGTCGCGACCTGAAAGGAAAAAGCCTTGCTATGTGTGAACGTCGATCCCCCGTTAAGGCTAAGGCAGGGGATGCCGAGCACGGTGAAATCGACGGTGATGACATCACCTTCCTCGCCCGACGGATAGTCGCCCGGTGCCCGCGTCACCCGGCCGACTGCGCTGTTGGGGAACGTCTCGGCGTAGAAGCGGGCGGCTTCCTCCGCATCTCCGTCATACCAGAGGCAGATCCTGTTCTTTGCTGTCATGGCGGGGCCTGTCTAAAGGCGTTTGCCGACGAGCGCGAAGGGCGCACCTTGCGGGTCCATGGCGCTGATCGTGAATTCGTCGCCGGGAATTTCCATCGGTTCGGTGAACGGCTGGCCGCCTTTTTCCTTCACGGTGGCGAGCGCCGCATCGATATCGGGCACGCGGAAATAGAAGGTCCAGGCCGATACCGGCATCTGCTCGGGCTTCTGCATGACGCCGCCGAGGCCATAGCCATGGCCGAGCATGTGATATTTGCCCATTGGCGGCATATCCATCTCCTCGGTCTTCTCCCAGCCGAACTGCGCACCGTAAAAGGCGATCGCGGCTTCCGGATCGGTGGTGAGTAGCTCGTTCCAGGCGCAATGACCGACCTTGGGTTCGGTGGCGGCGAAGCTATCGCTTTCCTCGTCCGATGCGCCGCGCATGATATAGAAGAATGCGCCCTGCGGATCGTTGACCATGGCGAAGCGGCCGACATCGGGAATGTCGGTGGGCGGAATATGGACGGCGCCCCCGGCAGCCGCGATCGCCTCGGCGCTCTTATCGACATCGTCGACGCCGATATAGCCGAGCCAGGCGGGCACCGCGCCATTTTCGCGCATCTCGTCGGTCAGCGCCATCATCCCGCCGACTTGCGTGCCGTTCATCGAAAAGAGGTAGTAGGGCATATCGGGCTGCCCTTCGGACGTCTCCCAAGTCCAGCCGAGCACTGCGCTGTAGAAATCCTTGGCCGCATCGGCGTCCGACGTCGTCAGTTCATACCAGATGAAATCGCCATGTTTGTTGGGCATTATCTCTCTCCTGTCATATTGCGTCTTTGAAACCGCCTTCAGGGGCGTCATGGGGAATGTTCCAGCCGAAATAGACTTCGGCGGCGACGAGCTGGCCGTTCTCCACGGTCAGGATTTCCGTGTTTCGGAACGTCCTGCCGTCGTGCATCTCCAGTTCGTAGGTAACCATCACTTCTGCGCCAATCTCGATAGCGCGAGGGAAGCGATAGTCTTTCACATTTTTGTGTGTCGGCCAGCAGCGCGCCAAATATGTCTCGCGATCGAGTCCATTGTCATAGGGGCTCATGAAACGAAAATTCGGCGCGATCAGTTTCTCGATCGCTTCCCTGTCGTCGTCGGCATAGGCACGGAACACGCCCTTTGCGATTGCGACGGGCGACACGTTGTTCATGCCGCTGGTTCCTGTTGCGGTGTGTGTTTTTCGAAAGCGGCCAACTGATCGGCCAGCGCTTTCTCGAAGCTGGGCCGCGCCAGACAGCGATCGACATAGGCGGCGAGGGCAGGGCGGGTGGCAACGAGATCGGTATCGCCCGCCTCGCGTAAAACGGTCGCCATCGCGATATCGGCGACGGTGAAATCGCCGACCAGATAGCCCTTCTCGCCCAGCGCATCTGTGAGCCGGTCGAACCGCGCGCCGATCGTCTCCAAAAGGCTCGGGCGGCGCAGCTCCGCCCATTCCTCGCCCTTCGCGAAGATATCGACGGTCGCCAGTTCGAACATCCAGGGTTCTATACTGTTGAACGCCGCGAACAGCCAACTGATCGTGCTCGCCCGGCCCTGGGGATCGCGCGGCATCAGCCGTTCGTCCTTTTCCGCCAGATGCATCAGGATCGCGCCGCTTTCGAACAGATGCACGCCGGTATCGTCGAGTACGGGCACCTGGCCCCAAGGCTGTTCACTGAAATAGCTTTCGGGTTTCGGATCGCTGTCGATGAGCCGCTCTTCATAATCGAGGCCGATCTCATGGCAGGCCCAGCGCGGCCGGAGATCGCGGACATAGCCCTGGGCAAAATCCGGTACCCATTTGAAGGCGGTGATGGTGACGGTCATCGCGTCGCTCCTGTTTTTCGCCTATTTTTCGAGCGTGACGACAGGCGTGAAACCGCCATAGATGAGCCGCGCGCCGTCGAACGGCATCGGGTTCTTCTCCGGGTCCATGCGCGGATCGGCCGTTGGGTTTTCCATCATCTCTTCCATCTTCTGCATGGCCGCGTCGCGCGTCGCCTTGTCGGGCCATTCTATCCAGGAAAAGATGACGGCCTCGCCATCTTCGGCTTTCACAGCCTTGAAGAAATCGGTGGTCTTGCCCTCCGAGACGTCGTCCTGCCAGCATTCGAGAATGCGCGTGGCCCCAAGGTCCATGAAGACCTGATCGGCCGTTTCCGCATGGCGGACAAAAGCGTCCTTGTTGTCCTCCCGACAGGCGATCACGAATCCGTCGATATAGCTCATTCTGTCTCTCCCTTAGCGTCGTTCGGTTACGGTTTGGGGGCAGTCGTCCCGGTCGCCTCCCAACGACTCGCTCTTGGCATATGATGACAGAGTAGTTATCAAAAACAACTGTGAAGTTAGAAAAAAGAACCAAAAGCGATGAATCGAACCGAAAACGCTGGTATAACGATGCGTGTGGGACAGCCTTCGCGCTCGATCTGATCGGCGAACGCTGGTCGATCCTGATTTTGCGCGAGCTGATGTTTGGGCCGCGGCGGTTTTCCGAACTCCGCGCCGGGCTACCGGACATCAGTGCGAATATTCTGACGCAGCGGCTGGAGCGGCTCGAAGCGAACCGTATTCTCACGAAGCGCAAGCTGCCGTCGCCGGCCTTGGTGCAGGTCTATGAACTGACGGAGTGGGGCTATGAGGCGGAACCGCTCGTGCAGATGCTCGGCCGCTGGGCGACGCGGCACCCCGAACACGATCCGAGCCTGCCACTGAGTGCGGCGTCGATCATGATGTCGTTTCGCACGATGATCGATGCCGAACGAGCGGGGGAAATGGATGCGCGGTTCGGTTTCCGGCTCGGCGACGACAGCTTCGTCGCGCATGTCCGCGACGGCGATATCGCCGTTGAGCGGGGCGATCCGGACACGGCGGATGTCCGCGTGGCGGGTGCGCCGACGATGCTGGCGGCGGTCGTCTATGGCGGCGAAGCGCTTGGCGATCTGGAGACGAACGGCCTGCTCACAGTCGATGGGGACCGCGCGCTGTTCGAGCGGTTCGTCACACTGTTCGTCTTGCCGGACAAGCTTTCCGAACAGGGCTAGATACAGTTCGGGCGAGCGGCCCGAAGAACCGCTCGCCCGAACACATGATCAAAATGGCTGTGGCCTAGCTCTCTTTGGCCGCCTTCTTTTTCTTTTTCTTCGGCGGTTTGCGCTTGGGCGGGGCCGGGGTGAGCTGGAAGTCGAGCGCGTCGTCCTTCACGGTCACATCGACTTCGCCGCCATTGACGAGTTTGCCGAACAACAGCTCTTCGGCGAGCGGCTGTTTGACCTTTTCCTGGATCAGCCGGCCCATCGGGCGGGCGCCATAAAGCTTGTCATAGCCGCGCTCGGTCAGCCAGGTCTTTGCCTCGTCGTCGAGCTTGATATGCACTTCACGGTCGGCGAGCTGCAGTTCGAGTTCGAGGATGAACTTGTCGACGACGCGGGCGACCACGGCCGGCGGCAGATAGCCAAAGGGCACGATTGCATCGAGACGGTTGCGGAATTCGGGGGTGAACATCTTTTTCACCGCTTCTTCGCTTGCATCCTCTTTCGAGATATCACCGAAACCGATGCCTTCGCTCGCCATGTCTGCGGCGCCCGCATTGGTCGTCATGATCAGGATAACGTTGCGGAAATCGACCGTCTTGCCGTGATGATCGGTGAGCTTGCCATTATCCATGACCTGCAACAGCACGTTGAACAGGTCTGGATGGGCTTTCTCGATCTCGTCGAGCAGCAGCACGCAATGCGGATGCTGATCGACGGCGTCGGTCAGCAGGCCGCCCTGATCGTAACCGACATAGCCGGGAGGCGCGCCGATGAGGCGGCTCACGCTGTGCCGCTCCATATATTCGCTCATATCGAACCGCTCGAGCGGAATGCCCATGATCGAGGAGAGCTGGCGCGCAACCTCGGTCTTGCCGACGCCGGTCGGGCCGGTGAACAGATAATTGCCGATCGGCTTGTGGGGCTCGCGCAGACCCGCGCGGCTGAGCTTGATCGCCGAGGCGAGAGTCTCGATCGCCAGATCCTGACCGAAAACGACGCGCTTGAGATCGGTATCGAGCGATTCCAGCGCCTGCTTGTCATCGGTTGACACTTGTTTGGGTGGAATCCGCGCCATCATCGAAATAACCTGCTCGATCTCGTTCGGTGTGATCATCTTGCGGCGCTTGGACGGCGCAACAAGCATCTGGCTCGCACCGGTTTCGTCGATCACGTCGATCGCCTTGTCCGGCAGCTTCCGGTCGTTGATGTAGCGCGAGGAAAGTTCCACCGCGGCCTTGATCGCATCCTGCGTATATTTGACGTTGTGGTGCTCCTCATAATGCGGGCGCAGGCCCTGGAGGATCTTGACGGTTTCGTCGATCGTCGGCTCGTTGATGTCGATCTTCTGGAAGCGCCGGAGCAGGGCCCGGTCCTTCTCGAAATGGTTGCGGAACTCCTTGTACGTCGTCGAGCCGATACAGCGGATAGTGCCGCTCGACAGGGCGGGTTTCAGGAGGTTGGACGCATCCATCGCTCCGCCCGAAGTGGCGCCAGCGCCGATAACGGTGTGAATCTCGTCGATAAACAGGATCGCATGCGGCTTTTTCTCCAGCTCGGCGACAACGGCCTTCAAGCGTTCCTCGAAATCGCCACGGTAACGCGTGCCCGCGAGTAGCGCCCCCATGTCGAGCGCATAGATCACGGCGGGTTCGAGCACATCGGGCACGTCGCCTTCGGTGATACGGCGGGCGAGTCCTTCGGCGATGGCGGTCTTCCCGACGCCCGGTTCGCCCACATAGAGCGGATTGTTCTTCGAACGGCGGCAGAGAATCTGCACGGTCCGGTCGACTTCGGTCGTGCGGCCGATCAGCGGGTCGATTTTGCCCGCCTCGGCTTTCTCGTTGAGATTGACGCAGAACTGTTTGAGCGCGCTTTCGGTCTTTTTCTTGCCGCCGGTTTTCTGTTCGGGCTGCTCTTCCTCTTCGGTGCCGCTGATCTCGCGGCTCTCGCTGATCGCTTCGCCCTTGCCGACGCCGTGCGAGATATAGCTGACCGCGTCGAGCCGGCTCATATCCTGCTGTTGAAGGAAATAGACGGCATAGCTTTCGCGCTCGGAGAAAAGCGCGACGAGCACGTTCGCGCCCGTCACCTCATCGCGGCCGGAAGACTGCACGTGCAGGATCGCGCGTTGGACGACGCGCTGAAAACCGCTTGTGGGGGAGGGGTCGGTCGCGCCATCGATGCGCAGCGCCTCAAGCTCGTTGTCCAGATAGACGGCGACGGCTTCCTGCAGTTCGGAAATCTCGACCCCGCACGCGGTCATCACTTGGGCGGCATGGTCGTCGTCCGTCAGCGCGAGCAGCAGATGTTCGAGCGTCGCATATTCATGTTTGCGGTTCGCGGCTTCCGCGAGCGCATTATGCAGCGTCTGTTCCAGTTCACGAGCAAAAGAGGGCATTAGTTAACTCCTTGCCGGTCTCTACACAGCTGAGACGCGGTAAAGCCTATATGGGAATGGTTAACGAAAAAGTTAACAAAAGGAATATTTTCAGTCGGAAAAGTCCCGGAATTCGCCGGTTTCGGCGAGATTTCGGCGCCTGTCCTCATCGCTTGAACAGCTCGTCCGCGGCTTTGCGATGGGATACGGCCCCATCGATTTGAGCCTTTACCCGCGCGATTTCGCCCTTGAGCGCTTCGACTCTCGCTTCCAGTTCGTCGACGGACAGCGGGTCGAGATCCTCCTTGCACAACAGGGTCAGGGGATCGCCGGGCCTTTTGGCGAAAAGTTCGTCCAAATCCATGTGCCTAACGTTGACCCTCGACCCCCGCCTGTCAATATGGCAGCGCGCGCTCGACGTGCAGAACAGGGGGGACAGGCATGGCGGCGCTGCCCGAACAGATGACGGCTATCGACATGGAAGATCCGGGCGGACCCGGGGTGCTTCAGCCGGTGACGCGCTCCGTGCCAGAGCCTGCCGCAGGCGAGGTGCTCGTCCAGGTGGCGGCCGCCGGCGTCAACCGTCCCGATATCGTGCAACGCAAGGGTTTTTATCCGCCGCCGCCCGGCGCGCCATCGATCCCAGGTCTCGAGATCGCCGGTACGGTCGTTGCACTGGGCGAGGGCGTCGACGATGCGGTGATGGGGCAGCAGGTCTGCGCGCTCGTCGCCGGCGGTGGTTATGCCGAATATTGCGTAGCGCCTGTCGTGCAATGCCTGCCCGTGCCGGAGGGCCTGTCGCTGCAGGAAGCGGCCGCCTTGCCGGAAACGCTGTTCACCGTGTGGCACAATCTGTTCGAACGCGCCTATGCGCGCGAAGGCGAAACCGCGCTCGTCCATGGCGGCACAAGCGGTATCGGCTCGATGGCGATCATGCTCGGCAAGCTGTTCGGGCTGACGATCATCGTAACCTGTGGCAGCGACGAGAAGTGCGATGCGGCCAAGGAGATCGGCGCGGCGCATGCGATCAACTATAAGAGCCAGGATTTCGTCGAAGAGGTGAAGCGCATCACCGACGGCGCAGGCGTCGAGATCGTTATCGACATGGTCGCGGGCGACTATGTGGCCCGCAATCTTCAATGCCTGAAAGAGGATGGCCGACATGTGACGATCGCTGTCCAAGGTGGTCTCGAAGCCACGATCAACATGGCGCAGGTCATGAGCCGACGGCTGACCCTGACCGGATCGACGCTCCGGGCGCGGTCGGCAGAGTTTAAGGGCCTGCTCGCGGATGAAATCGAAAAGACGGCTTGGCCCTATGTCATCGACGGCAAGCTACGGCCCGTGATGGATCAAAGCTTCCCGCTGGTTGATGCCGCTGCCGCGCATGAACGTATGGAAGCGGGCGCGCATATCGGGAAGATCATATTGGTCACATGATGCCGAAACGGGGACTAATTTCGGTTATTTGCTGCGTTCGCTGAGCATCTCTTCGGCCTCTGCGCGAATCGACCGGATGGCGCGCTTTTGCGGGTCGGTTTCGGGAGCGCATTCCCGCAGGGTGTCTATAGCAGCCTCCGGATTACCCGCGGCGAGCTGACACTGGGCCAGTTCGATAAACGCCATGATCTTCGCGAGCGGAGAGTCGGCAGCGCGTTCGAGCCGATCGAGTGCGGCGTCGAGAAAACCCGAGTCGCGCATTGCCACGCCGCAATGCAGCTGCACGACATGGGGTATGCCGATCGCGGCGGCGCGCCATTTCTCTTCGATCGCTTCCAGTTCGTCCAATGCGGCACCGCGCTTGGTGATCGCCTCCAGCAGAACCCGCCATTGCGGCACGCCCTTATGGCCCGCGTCGCAGACCCGTTCGGCGGCCTCCGTCGCTGCCTGATAATCGCCGGCGTCGATAAAGCATCTCGCCCGGAGCAGCTGTGCTTCTACACTGTCATGCGGCGCGAGAACCGCGACGGCTTCGTCATATGCTTGGGATTTCTTCAAGAGCCGGGCATATTCGATGGCGAAGGCAGCCGACGAATCGACGGCGTCACGATGCTCTTCGAAAAAGGCATTGTCGCCGCGTAGACGGGCGTGCCGGGCCTCCTCGGCGAGAAAGCTTGCCTTGACGTCCGGCGCCGTCTCCCGCGCGGGCAGGGGTAGGGCGATTTCGGCGCGTTTCCCGGTGCCGGAAAAGGCTTCGACCATCCGGTCGACATTGAAGGCGACCATCTCGTCCCGCACATGGACAAGATCGTCCATCCAGGCGAGCTGCCGGTCGCTGATCGTCACCGTCTCATAGCTCGGGAAATAGCTAACGCGCTCATATTTCTGAACGATATATTCGGACACCACACGCAGTACGGATTTGGAGTAGGCATTGGCTGTCATCACATCGACCGGTCGGTGGGTCGCGGTCATCGGTACCGGCGACACGGTGAGGATGACGCGGCTGTCTGCGCGGCCGTTGCGGAAGATCGTGTCGAGCGCCCGTTCGAGATAGTCCATGCATTGCGCGACATCGAGCACGTGCAGTGAAAAGCGGTCGGGCGATTTGCGCTGGACCGCGCGTGGCGGCTGGGTGTTAAGATATAGCTGAGTCTCCTCGTCCCACCAGATCTCGACGAGTCCGAGCGTCATGATGATGACACGGCAATCCGCGAGTGCGCGGGTTGCCGTGAACAGTCCCTCACGTCGCGCCCGCAGCGTTTCGAGCGGCGCCGGGCGCAATGACGAGACCATATGCAGGTCGATATATTTGTTCCGGCCAAGTTGCAGAAACGCCTTGTCTTCGTCGAACCGCTCCTCGCCGAAGGCCCAGGCGATTTCGTGATAGATGGAGGGCGTCCCGAAATTGTTGACGATCGCCGGTTCCAGTCCCTCGAACGCGGGCGTGCTGAACAGCCTGCGCACCGGCAGCTCATATCCCTTCCGGATCAGCGCGGTTTCGACATTGCGCGCGAAGCAGGAACCGATCGTGTAGATCTTTTCGCCCGGCTCCAGTTGGAACGGAACCTCGAATGCGGGCGCGGCGATGGGTTCGACACGATTGGCGATCGATCGATTGCCCCAACTCGCCGCCTTGTTCTGCTTCAGATAGCGTAGCGCCTGCTTGCCCGGGATTTCGACGATGGCCATGCGCGCACTGCTATGGGCGCGAGCGCGCGATGGCAACATGACAGAACGAAGACAGTACGTCGCTTAGCTGTAACAGAGAATCGGCATAGGCTCTGAGGCGGAGCAACGAACGGAGTTCGTCATGGATGCACCGCAGGATTATCTGAAAGACGCAGCGATATTCAATCTGGCGGACAAGCGTCTGTCAGGTCCCGAGCCGGATTCGAAAACGGGGCGCGAACGCAAGAAATACCGGACGATCTGGGTGTCCGACATTCATCTGGGCACCAAGGGTTGCAATGCCGAGATGCTGATCGATTTCCTCGACAGCACGGATAGCGATACCATGTATCTCGTCGGCGACATCATCGATGGCTGGCGGATGAAGAAGAAATTCTACTGGCCGCCCGAGCATAATGACGTGATCTGGCGCGTGCTGAAACGCGCGCGACGCGGCACGCGCATCGTCTATATTCCGGGCAATCACGACGAAATGTTTCGGCAGTTTACGGGCCTTAACTTCGGGAAGGTCGAGATTCGGCGCAAAGCAATCCATGAAACGGCGGATGGGCGGCGCCTGCTCGTTCTGCACGGCGACGAGTTCGACGCGATCATGCTCTCGCATCGCTGGCTCGCCTATCTCGGCGACATCGCCTATACGACCGTGATGGCGCTGAACCGCTGGGTCAATGCGGCGCGCAACCGGCTCGGGCTCCCCTATTGGTCGCTCTCGAAGCACGCCAAGCACAAGGTGAAGAACGCGGTCGAGTTTATCTCGAAATTCGAGGAAATTGTCGCCGAAGAGGCCGGCAAACGCGGCGTCGATGGCGTCGTCTGCGGCCATATCCACACCGCCGAAATCCGCGATATCGATGGCGTTGAATATTATAATGACGGCGACTGGGTCGAGGGGTGCACGGCGCTTGTCGAACATTTCGACGGCCGGATGGAAATCCTCCACTGGGCCGACGAAATGGCTGCGCGCGACGCTGAGGATGCGCCGATACCGGCTGCGGCATAGAGTGGCGAGAGAAGGAGACGGCCGATGCGGATCGTGATTGTGACCGATGCCTGGAGTCCGCAGGTCAACGGCGTCGTCCGCACCTTGCAATCGGTCCGGCGCGAACTCGAAAAAATGGGTCATGACGTGACCGTCTTTTCGCCCGACCAGTTTCCCTCGGTGCCGCTCCCTACCTATTCGGAGATCAAGCTCGCGCTTGTCACGGCAGATAAACTGGGCGCTTCGCTCGCCGCAGCCGCGCCGGATGCACTGCATATCGCGACCGAAGGCCCGCTCGGCTATGCCGCACGGCGCTGGTGCCGCCGCACCGATTTTCCCTTCACCACTGCCTATCACACGCAATTTCCCGACTATGTTTCCAAGCGCACGGGTGTGCCGTCGAGCTGGATCTGGCCGCTGATGCGCCGCTTCCACGCGCCGTCCCAAGCCGTGATGACAGCGACGGACTCCATCCGGCGGGAGTTGCGAGCGAACGGCATCCACCATGTCGTCCCTTGGGGGCGTGGTGTCGATCTGGAAGCCTTTTCGCCCGACGCATCGCCGCATCCGGCCTTTGCCGGTCTGCCCCGGCCGATCATGCTCTATGTCGGCCGGGTGGCGGTGGAAAAGAATATCGCGGCGTTTCTCGAATGCGGCCATCCGGGTTCGAAGGTGATCGTCGGAGATGGGCCGGCCCGGGCCGCGCTCGAAGCGCGCTATCCGGACGCCAATTTTCTGGGCGCGCTGTCTGGCGCGCCGCTGGCGGGCGCCTATGCCGGCGCCGACGTTTTCGTTTTTCCGAGCAAGACCGATACGTTCGGCCTGGTGATGATCGAAGCGCTCGCCTCGGGCACGCCGGTCGCCGCCTATCCCGTCACCGGTCCGGTCGATGTGGTTACGGACGCCGTCGCCTGCCTCGATCCCGACCTCGATACCGCGATCGCCGGCGCGCTGACCCGGGATCGGGCCGAATGCGCGCGCTATGGTGCGCAATTCACCTGGGAACGCAGCGCGCGCGAGTTTCTCGCCGCATTGACCCCGGTTTCGGAAACATTCGACCAGGCTGCCTGACTCGCGCTCCCGGCGCGTCGCTCTTGCCCTAGCGCCCGTGTCGGCCTAAATGATCCTCATATTCGGCCGTCCCGTGAGGGGCGGCCCTTTTATTATCCGGAGTTCATCATGGCCCATCCTTTGATGCCGCATGCCACCGCGAGCTGGCTGGTCGACAATACGGCGCTGTCTTTCGAGCAGATCGCCGAATTTTGCGGTTTGCATATCCTCGAAGTCCAGGCGATCGCCGACGATACCGCCGCGACCAAGCTCACGGGGCGCGATCCCATCGCCGCACACGAAGTGACGATGGACGAGATCGAAAAGGGCCAGGCCGACCCCGAATATCGGCTTGAAATGCTCAAGGGCCCGGAACAGGTCCGCCGTACCAAGGGCCCGCGCTATACGCCGGTCTCGAAGCGGCAGGACAAGCCGGACGGCATCGCGTGGCTGCTGCGCAACCACCCGGAAATTTCAGACGCGCAGATCGGCAAGCTGATCGGCACGACGCGCAATACGATCAACGCGATCCGGGACCGCACGCATTGGAACATTGCCGAGATTACGCCGAAGGACCCGGTGACCCTCGGCCTGTGTTCGCAGCGCGAGCTCGACGCCGTCGTCGCCAAGGCGGCGAAGAAGGCCGGTATCGAAGCGCCGAAGGACGAGACGATCGAAGGCGATCGCGAGGCGCTGATCGAAGAGTTGCGCAACGAACGCCGGGTTGCCGCGGCCGAAGCCGAAGCCGCGCTTGCCGCGGAAGCCGCCGAAGCGGCGGGCGAGGCCGCACCCGAAGCCGAACCGGAAGCCGGATCGGCCTGGCCCGAACTGCCGGCCGAAGATGCACCGGCCAAGCCGCTGCCCGAAGGCGCCGAGGAACTGTTCAAAAAAAAGGACGAATAGAGGGACTTCGCCCTACTTACAGGGCTGTAAGTAGCTTGATTTGTGGCGGCGCCTTGGTATAGCTTCGCCATGGTCGACATTCCCGATATTTGGCGCACCGATTTCCGGCATCCCGGCACCTGGGACAAGAGTTTTGCGCCGCTCACCGTGCCGCAGATGTTCGCCGAAAGCGCGGCGAAGCATCCCGACGCCTATCTCGCCGATTTCATGGGGCGGAAATATAGCTATGCCGATGTTCGGCTCGGCGTGAATCGCGTCGCGCGCGGGCTGCAGAAGCTTGGCATCAAGAAGGGCGACCGGGTCGGTCTCTTCCTGCCCAACGTGCCGCATTATCTCGCCGGCTATTATGGCGCGATGAAGATGGGCGCGACGGTGGTGAACTTTTCACCGCTATACACGGTCGACGAGCTCACGCATCAGGTCGAGGATTCGGGAACGAAACTGCTCTTGACACTGTCGGCGAAAGCGTTGCTGCCGACCGCGCTCGAAGTGCTCGACAAGAGCTCGCTCGAAAAGCTCGTCGTCGGTACGGTTGTCGAAGCCCTGCCGCTGGCCAAATCGCTGATGTTCCGCGTCTTCAAGGGCGGGGAGTCGGTCGATATTCCGAAGCGTCGGGACGTTATTCCGTTCAGCGAGCTGGTCGACAATAGCGGCGATTGCGGCCGCGTGCCGATCGATCCACGCAAGGATGTCGCGCTCATCCAGTATACAGGCGGCACGACCGGCGTGCCCAAGGGCGCGATGCTGACGCACCAGAACATTACCGCCAACGCCCGACAGATTCAGGCGCTCGACCCCGATCCCGAGGCCGAAGACCGGATCATGGGCGTGCTGCCTTTCTTCCACGTCTTCGCCAACGCAACGGTGCTCAACCGCACGGTGCTGCGCGGTGGCGAGATCATCATGCTGCCGCGCTGGAACGCGGCGCAGGCGCTGAAGGCCATCGAACGCACCAAGGCGACGGCGCTGCCGGGCGTGCCGACCATGTATACGGCGCTGCTCGAGCATCCGCAGACCGCGAAAACCGATTTTTCGTCGTTGCGCGTTTGCATTTCCGGCGGCGCGCCGCTGCCGGCGGAGACCAAAACCAAGTTCGAGGATCTGACGGGCGCCAAGCTCGTCGAGGGTTATGGACTGACCGAGAGCTCGGGCGTCGTCTCCTGCAATCCCTATGATGGCGAGAACAAGACAGGCTCGATCGGCCAGCCCGCGTCGGCGACCATCGTCAAGCTCGTCGACAAGGAAAATCCGAACGAACCCGCGCCGGAGGGCGAGCCGGGCGAAATCGTGATCGCGGGCCCGCAGATCATGTACGGCTATTGGAACCGGCCCGATGCCGACGATCAGATCCTGCATGACGGCTTCCTGCGCACCGGCGATGTCGGCACGATCGACGAGGACGGCTATATCTTCATCGTCGACCGACTGAAGGACATGATCGCCGTCTCCGGCTTCAAGGTCTTCCCGAGCCAGCTCGAGGATATTCTCTACAAGAATCCGGCCGTGAAAGAGGCGCTCGTGATCGGCGTTCCGGATACCTATACGGGCGAAAAACCCAAGGCTTTCGTGGCCTTAAGCGGAGACGCGACGGTCACGGGCGAAGAGCTTACGGCGTGGCTCAACCCGCAGCTTGGCAAGCATGAGCAGGTGACCGAAGTCGTGGTGCGGGACGAACTGCCCAAAACGATGATCGGCAAGCTCGACCGCAAGGCCCTGCGCGCGGAAGAGGGCGTCTAGCCGCGCTGCGCCATCAGGCGATTGTGCGTGGATTCCACTTCGCGAAACGCCGCGAAAACAGAGCGTTCCGGTGCGGTCCTGCCTTCGCGTCCGAGCGCGTAGAGCTGGCTGTAGAACCAATATTGCGTGGCGAATCCGTCAATCGCCTTGAGCATTTGCAGGCGCTTCAGAAAGCCCAGCCAACCGGGGATCAGCGCAAGTTCGTCTTCGGGCGTCGGTAGCTTTTCGGCGCCTTCGAACAGCCGGTTCGCCGCATCAGGCGTGTGGCAGAAGGGGCGGCCGATGCCGATCACATCGGCCGCGCCGCTGTCCAGCGCATAGTCCATGGCCTCCCGGCTCCGGAACCCGCCCGTCACCATGAGCGGGATCGAGACCTTCTCCTCCATCGCTAGCGCAAAATCGACGAAATAGGCCTCGCGTCGCGCGGTCGAGGGCGCGACATTCTGTTTCTCTTCGGACTCCATGCCTTCGATGCCGAGCAGCTTGGGTTGCTCATAATTGCCGCCCGAAATTTCCAGTAGATCAATGCCGGCATCCGCGAGCCATTCGGCCACCTGCAGGCTGTCCTCGAACTGGAATCCGCCGCGCTGGAAATCGGCGCTGTTGAGCTTGACCGAAATCGGGAAATCCGCACCGACCGCGTCGCGCACCGCCGCGACCGTCTCCATCAGGAAGCGCGCGCGGTTTTCGAGCGATCTGCCATACTCATCGTCGCGCTGATTGGCGCGCGGCGAGAGAAATGACGACAGCAGATAGCCGTGAGCCGCGTGAATCTGCACGCCCGTAAAACCTGCATCGCGGACCGCTTTCGCGGCGATGGCGAAGCGATCCCGAATGTCGACGATCTCCGGCACTGTAAGCGCGACCGGCTCGCCAAACTGGCCGCCGGGCAGGCCGAGCTTGACCGCGGATGGCGCCTTGGGATGCGGATTGACCATTGCCTGAGTCTGTCGCCCGCCATGGCTGAGTTGCGCCCAGAAATGATTGCCGTTCCGCGTCGCCGCCCTGGCCCAGTCCTTGAGCCGCGTCATGAGTTCGGCATTCGGTGAGTCATGCATGACGACATTGCCGGGTCGCTCCAGATGATCGCGATCGACCTGGATATTGCCCGAGAGCAGCATGCCCGCGCCGCCGTCCGACCAGATGCCGTAGAGCCGCTCGAGCGCTTCGGTCGGCACGCCATGAGGCGTCCCCAGCCCCTCCGTCATCGCCGCCTTGGCGATCCGGTTGGGCAGCGTCGCGCCGCAGGGGAGGCTGAGCGGAGAGCTAAGCGCGGGCTCGCTCATTCGGGCAGCATTACGTTTTTGAGATTCATGAATTCATGCAGGCCATGCGAACCGAGTTCGCGGCCATGGCCGGATCGTTTGACGCCACCGAACGGCGCATAGGGATCGGAGGCGAGCATCTGGTTGATCGCCGTCATGCCCGCCTCGATATCGCGGATGAAGCGGGCCTTTTCAGCCTCGTCGTTCGTCCAGGCGCTCGACCCGAGACCAAAGGGGATATCGTTCGCGACCTGAATCGCTTCGTCGATATCCTTCACCTTGAAGACCATGGCAACAGGCCCGAAAAACTCCTCGCGCGCGACCGGGGCGTCTTCGGGAATATCGGTGAGGATCGCCGGCGTCATCCAGGCGCCCGGTTTATCCGGAATATCGCCGCCATAGAGCTTGGTCGCGCCCGACTGGACGGCCTTTTCGAGCTGTTCGGCGATATCGTTGCGCGCATCTTCGCTCGATAGCGGACCCATCTCGGTATCTTCCGCGGTCGGATCGCCGATCCGAATCGTCTTCACGCCCTCGACGAAGATCTCCATGAATTCGTCATAGACATCCTCATGAACGACCATGCGCTTGCCGCAGATGCAGCTTTGCCCGGCATTTTGCAGCCGCGCGGTCACAGCGGTTTCGGCCGCCATTTTGACGTCCGCGCTCGGCATGACGATGAACGGATCGGAGCCGCCCAGCTCGAGCACCACCTTTTTGAGGTTATGCCCGGCCGCTTCGGCAACTTTGATGCCCGCACCCTCGCTGCCGGTGATGGTCACGGCGACGATCCGGTCGTCGGCAATGATGCCCGCGACCTTCGACGCGCTGATATGCAGGTTTTGAAACAGCCCCTCTGGTCCGCCCGCGCCAATGACCAGCTCTTCGAGCGCGGCGGCACAGCCGGGGGTAGAGCTCGCATGTTTCAACACGCCGACATTGCCCGCCATGATTGTCGGCGCCATGAAGCGCACGACCTGCCACAGCGGATAGTTCCACGGCATGACGGCCAGCACCGGCCCTTGGGGCAGCCAGTGCGAGACGGATCGGCCGCTAACCAGCTCCTGCTCGACCGGTTCGAGCATGGCGGGGCCGTTCGCGGCATAGAAGCGGAACGCTTTTTCGCATTTGTCGACTTCGGCCCGGGCTTGCGTCACGGGTTTGCCCATTTCGGTCGTGATCGTCGCGGCCAGCTCATCCTTGCGCCGTGCGAATTCGTCGGCGATTTTCGAGAGCAGATCGGTGCGCGTCGCCATGTCCGTAACGCGCCATTTGCGGAACGTTGCGGCCGCCCTGGCGAGTTTCGCCTCGATCTCTTCGTCGCTCAATGCCGGAAAGTTTTTCCCTGTCTCGCCTGTGGCCGGATTGACTTGGGTGGGCATCATCCTCTCCTTCAAATGCTGACCGGGAACTGCCGAGCGCGTCGAATCGGATATAGCGTGCGGCTCTTGCTTGACCATAGCTCGCTCGCTCGCCCATAGCGACTGCATGACTGACGAAAGCGCCACCGATATCGGCTCCCTTTCTTTCGAGGCCGCGCTCGAAGAACTCGAGGCGATTGTCCGCAAGCTGGAGACGGGCGAAGCGCCGCTCGACGAATCGATCGATCTCTACACACGCGGGGACAAGCTGCGCGCGCAGTGCGAGGCCCGGCTCAAGGCCGCAAAAGCGCGGATCGACAAGATCCAGCTCGATTCCGATGGCAAACCGACCGGCGTCGAGCCGCTCGATCCCGCATAGCCGATGCCAGTCGTTTCCATCGGATTGAAACCGGCGCTCGAGCGCATGGCCAAGGATGTCGATATCCTGTTCGACACTTGGCTGCCCGTGCCGGACGATTCGCGCGCCAAGCTTTACGAGGCGATGCGCTATGCCGGGATAGGGGGCGGCAAGCGGTTGCGCCCGATGCTGGTCGTGGCGGCATCCGAAGTCTTCAATGTCGATCGCGACAGCGCGATGCGCGCCGGGTTCGCGGTCGAGTGCATCCATGTCTATTCGCTGATCCATGACGATCTGCCGTGCATGGACGATGACGATATGCGCCGCGGCAAGCCGACCGTGCATAAGCAGTTCGACGAGGCGACGGCGGTGCTGGCCGGCGATTGCCTGCTCGCGCTCGCCTTCGAGATATTGGGCGACGAGGCGACGCACTCTGATCCGTTCGTACGCGCCGAACTGATGGCGGCGCTTGCCCAGGCGAGCGGCCCGGCGGGCATGGGCGGCGGTCAGATGATGGACCTCGAGGCCGAGCACCGGCAGCTCGACCTTCCGGCAGTCACCCGGCTGCAGCGGCTGAAGACGGGCGCGCTAATGGGCTTTTGCCTCGAAGCGGCCTGCATCATGGGCCATATTCCACCCGAAAACCGGACGCATCTGCGCGGCTATGCGCGCGATCTGGGCCTCGCCTTCCAGATTGCCGACGATCTGCTCGATGTCGAGGGTGACGAAGCGGTGACCGGCAAGCGCGTCGGCAAGGATGCCGAGGCCGGCAAAGCGACCTTCGTCTCGCTGCTTGGCGTCGAGCGGGCGCGGCAACAAGCCCAGATGCTCGTCGACCAGGCGATCGATCATCTGCGCGATTATGGCGAGGAGGCCGATATGCTCCGCGCCATCGCACGATTTTCCATTGAGAGGACACATTGATGGGGGCCAACAGGGTAGGGGTGTATCCCGGAACGTTCGATCCGATCACGCTCGGGCATATGGACATCATCCGGCGCGGCGCGAAACTCGTCGACACGCTGATCATCGGCGTGACGACTAATCCCAGCAAATCGCCGATGTTTACCGATGACGAGCGGCTGGAGACGGTGAAACGGGAGGTTGCTGCCTGCAATGGCGATATCCGCGTCGTCCATTTCAACTCGCTGCTGATGGACTTTGCCGAGCGGGAGGGCGCGACCGTTATCGTGCGCGGCCTGCGCGCCGTTGCCGATTTCGAATATGAGTTTCAGATGGCGGGCATGAACCAGCAGCTGAACGATGATATCGAAACGCTGTTCCTGATGGCCGATGTCGCGCTGCAGCCCATTGCTTCGCGGCTTGTGAAAGAGATCGCCATGTATGGGGGCGATATCCACAAATTCGTGACGCCTGCAGTCGAGGCCGAGGTGAAGGCGCGGGTCGAAAAAATCGGTCGAAAGGGCGACTAGGAATCATTCCCTTCGTCATCGTCCGACCATTCGAAATCGAGAATATCGCCGGGTTTGCAGTCGAGCGCCGCGCAGATTTTGGCCAGCGTTTCAAAGCGAATACCGCGCACCTTGCCCGTCCTCAGCAGTGACAGGTTGGTCTCGCTCATGCCGATCTGCGCCGCGAGATCCTTGGCGAGCCGCTTACGCCGCGCCAGCATCACATCGAGTCGGACGACGATCTTCAAGGCCTAGAGAATCTCATCATTCTCGCGCTTGAGCGCCAGTGCGGCCTCGACGACGGATTCCATGATCCGCCCGATCATGACCAGCAGCAAGCCGACGCCGGCCAAGGCTAGCCAGCCCGGATCGAGCGAAAATTCGAACCCGTCGCCGCGCACCCAGATGACCAGGGGTCTGGCGGCCAGGCCGAGCAGGCCCGCTGCGACAAGGCCGCCGCCGATTCCAAGCAGCGTCCGCTGGGTCGCCGGCAACCAGATTTCGCCCTTGCGCAGACGCGCGAGATATCCGCGCGTTTCCCACAACACCCATAGCAGCGCATAGGCCGGCAGCGCCGCGAGGACATTGTCGCGGACATGCACCAGGGCGAGCTCCATCGGATAATAGCCGTTCGAACTCATCGACCATATGATCGGCTGTAATATCGCGTCTCCGATCAGCAGGAAGACCACTATGGTAAGAACGCCGGTCGCCCAAGGTTCGCACCGGCCGGCAATTGCGGCGGTGCTGCCGCCATCCTGCTGTGCATTATCCGTCATCGTCGAAGACATCGCGTATCCCGGGAATGCGTTCCTTGACGGCATTAGGCGCAAAGGGTCGCTCCATAAAGGCCCCGCCCGGAAGCGGTGTGTAATACTCCACCGAGAAACGCTCCGGCCGGCCGGCGACCGGATCGTCGAACATGGAAGCATCGAGCGCACCACGTCTTGCCGGATAGGCAACGGAGGCGATGACGAGTATCGGGCCGACTTCGTTCCCGAAATGCTCAGCGGCGATACCGTCTTCGGGCCGGCCGGCGTCGCGCAAGAGCTGGCGATGGTAGGAATGGTCGTACCAACGCAGCACCGCCGCGCGGTCTTCGAACCAGGCCAGGATCAATTCCGATCCGTCATGTGAACGGGCGGTGTGCACGCCCAGGCATCCGTCGACCGACTCGATTGCAGCGACCAGTCTGGTGCTGGCGGTTCTCGCTTGCTCATAGGCATCGGGCAGTGCTTGCGCGGCGCCCGGAATCGGCATCGCGGCGAGCACTGTTGCCGCGAGGCCGTAGCGCAGGCAACCGGCGATTCTTTTGACCTGAACCATCAACAATCTCCATGTAATTTAAATAATACGTAAATTACTTTACGATTTATGTTGATTCGTCAACCGCCCTTACCGCCACAGCCTTTATGCGCCGGGGATATTCAGCGGGCTTTCAGCCACGGTCTGGTTGGGCTAAAGCATCGACAACCCGATCCGCCGCACCATGAATCGGGCGGCGTCTGAAGTTTACGAGGATAGTATGCGTTTGAAGATATTCCTGTTTTCCGTGCTTGCGATGGCCATGGGCGGAGCTGCCCATGCGCAGGACGATGAGGGCGGCGTTACCGATGTTAGCGCGACGTCTGACATTCAATATGCGTCTGGTGAGACGCCCGCTGCCGATCCCGAAAATACGCTGCTGCTCGATCTGTCCACGGGCGGACGCGTCACGATCCGGCTGCGGCCCGATGCCGCGCCGAACCATGTCGAACGGGTCAAAACGCTGGCGCGGCAGGGCTTCTACAATGGCGTCATCTTCCATCGCGTGATCGACGGCTTCATGGCGCAGACCGGCGATCCGACCGGCACGGGGCAGGGCGGTTCGCAGCTCCCCGATCTCAACGCGGAATTCACGACGCTGCCGCATGTGCGCGGCACCGTGTCGATGGCGCGCGCGACCAATCCGAACAGCGCGAACAGCCAATTCTACATTATGTTCATGCCCAATCTTGGTCTCGACCGGAACTATACGGCGTTCGGCCGGGTGACGGATGGCATGCAATATGTCGACGCCATTCCGCGCGGTGAGCCGCCGGCGAACCCAGCGCTCATAATCCGCGCTTCGATCGCGGCGGACAATGTACCGCCGCCGACAGCGGCCGAGATAGCTGCGATCACGCGGCCGGCCGCTAACGATCAGGCAGCGGCGCTCGAAGCCGCGCTCGGCGAGCTGTCGGGCGATACACCGCAATAACGCTTTCGTGCGCGTCGATCTTTTCGATTTCGCGCTCCCCGAAGACCGCATAGCGCTCCGCCCGGCCAGCCCGCGTGACAGTGCGCGAATGCTGGTTCTGGAGGGAGACGCGACGCTTGACCGGCTCGCCCGCGACCTGCCGGACTGTTTGCGGCCGGGCGACATTCTCGTGTTTAACGACACCAAGGTGATCCCGGCGCAGCTCGAAGGGCGACGGGGAGCGGCGAAGATCAGCGCGACGCTGCACAAGCGCGAGGGGTTGCGGCAATGGCGTGCCTTTATCCGCAATGCGAAGCGCGTGCGCGAGGGCGACCGCGTGGAATTCGGCGGGGGTGTCGCCGCGATTGCCTCGGATCGCGGCCGAGACGGCAGTTTCCTGCTGAGTTTCGAAGGCGACGAACCGGTCGAGCTGCTGCTCGAACGTGCGGGCACCATGCCGCTGCCGCCCTATATCGCCGGCAAACGGCCCACCGATGAGCGCGACGCCGAAGATTATCAGACGATGTTCGCGAAAGAGAAGGGGGCTGTCGCCGCGCCGACCGCTGCGCTCCATTTCACCCCGGAGCTGATCGAGCGCCTCGAAGTGGCCGGGATCGGCCATGTCACGCTGACCCTGCATGTCGGCGCGGGCACCTTTCTGCCGGTGAAGGCCGAGGATAGCGACGATCACGAGATGCATTCCGAATGGGGCCGGATCGATGCGGATACGGCGAAGCGCCTCAACGATGTGCGTGCGGCGGGCGGGCGCATCATCTCGATCGGTACAACAAGCCTGCGCCTGCTGGAGAGCGCGGCCGATGACGACCGCGTGATCCATCCCTTCGAAGGCGACACCGATATCTTCATCACGCCGGGTTACCGCTTCAAGGCGATCGACGGGCTGATGACCAATTTCCATCTCCCGCGCTCGACGCTGTTCATGCTGGTGAGCGCGCTCATGGGGCGCGAACGGATGCTGGCGGCGTACGAGCACGCAATTGCCGAAAACTACCGCTTCTACAGCTATGGTGACGCGAGCCTCTTGCTGCCTAATGGCGACTCGGCGGCATCGCCTGCACAAGCATGACGCGCGCCGCGAAAGCAGGGGTCTTCTATTTTCTGTGCGTGTTCGCTGCGGGTTTCGTACTCGGAACGATCCGCGTTCTCATGCTTGTGCCGGCGCTCGGCGAGTGGCCGGCGAATCTGATCGAACTGCCGATAATTCTGACGATCTGCTGGTTTGCTTGCGGATGGGCGATCCGGCGTTACGCCGTAGACACGGCCTTCGCGGCGCGCGCGACGATGGGTGCGATTGGGTTCGGCCTGTTGATGCTGGTCGAAGTGGCGCTCGCCACGCTGCTGCTCGGTGAATCGATCGCCGAATATGGCGCGCGCCTCACCGCGCCGCTCGGGCTAGCAGGGTTGGCTGGTCAGTTGTGTTTCGCGCTTTTTCCGCTGTTACGCTTGCGCTAACGACTGTCGAGTTCCCTTCCGCTAGTCGAGAATTCATGTCCGAAACCCGCTTCGCCTTTTCGATTGCCGCGACCGACGGTGTCGCGCGTACCGGTGCTATACGGATGCAGCGTGGTGAAATACGCACCCCGGCCTTTATGCCGGTCGGTACGGCGGCGACCGTGAAGGCGATGAAACCCGCCGATGTGCGCGCGGCGGGCGCGGATATCATCCTCGGCAACACCTATCACCTGATGCTCCGGCCCGGTGCGGAACGGATCGCGAAGCTGGGCGGACTGCACGATTTCATGGGCTGGGAGCGGCCGATCCTCACCGATAGCGGTGGCTATCAGGTGATGAGCCTCTCCGATCTCACCAAGGTCAGCGAGGAGGGGGTCGCCTTTGCCAGCCATCTCGACGGATCGCGGCACATGCTGAGCCCCGAACGTTCGATGGAAATCCAGACCCTGCTCGGATCGGATATCGTTATGGCCTTCGACCAGCTCGTGAAGACGACCGATACCCCCGAGGCACAGGCCGAGGCCATGGAGCGCTCCATGCGCTGGGCGAAGCGCTCGCGCGACGCGTTCGACGATCTCGGCAATGAAGGTGCGCTGTTCGGCATTCAGCAGGGTGGGTTGGATGAGGCCCTACGCAAGCAATCCGCCGATGCGCTGTGCGATATCGGTTTCGACGGTTATGCGGTGGGCGGATTGGCGGTCGGCGAAGGGCAGGAGGCGATGTTCGGCTGTCTCGATTTCGCGCCGGCGCAGTTTCCCGAGGACGTGCCCCGCTATCTGATGGGCGTCGGCAAGCCCGACGATCTGGTCGGCGCGGTCGCGCGCGGCATAGATATGTTCGATTGCGTGCTGCCGACGCGCAGCGGACGAACCGGCCAGGCATTCACGGCCGACGGACCGATCAACATCAGGAATGCGCGTTTCGCCGAGGATAAGGAGCCGCTCGATCCTGAATGCGACTGCCCGGTCTGCCGCCAATGGTCGCGCGCCTATATCCACCATCTCGTCCGCTCAGGCGAAATTCTTGGCGCAATGCTGATGACCGAGCATAATATCTGTTTCTATCAGTCGCTGATGGCGAAGATGCGGGATGCTATCGCCGAAGGGCGGTTCGCGGCATTCGCGAGCGACTTTGTTGGCCGTTACACACAGGAGAAATAGGCGATGGCGCTTATCGAAATCGAACGCTGCGATGGCTATGCGGTGCTGACGCTCAACCGGCCCGAGGCGATGAATGCGCTGTCGGCGGCCTTGCGGGCAGAACTGGCGCGCACGGTGCTCGATATGGAAGCCGACACCGACATTCGCGTGTTGATCCTGACCGGTGCCGGGGAGCGCGCCTTTACCGCCGGGCTCGACCTCAAGGAACTCGGGTCGGGTGCATCGAGCATCGGCGAAGCGGTCGATGTCGAGGATCCGGTGACCGCGTTAGGCCGTTTTTACGGCCCTGTGATCGGCGCGATCAACGGTGTCGCGATCACCGGCGGGTTCGAGCTGGCGCTGGCCTGCGACGTACTGATCGCGAGTGAGAATGCGCGCTTCGCCGATACCCATGCGCGGGTTGGCATCATGCCGGGCTGGGGTCTGAGCCAGAAGCTGAGCCGCGCCATCGGCATTTCGCGGGCCAAGGAATTGTCGCTGACCGGCAATTTCATATCCGCCGAACAGGCCGAGCGCTGGGGCCTCGTCAATCGCGTCGTACCGGCGGCAGAGCTGCTCCCGCAGGCGCGCCAGCTTGCCGAAGACATGTTGTCGGTCGAGCCCGATATGCTCGTCAGTTATCGCAAGCTGATCGACGATGGCTTCGCCGCAACGTTTGGCGAGGGGCTGGAGCTCGAGCAGGAGCGCGCATCGGCCAATGCCGGGGTGTCCGCCGAAGAGATCGAAAAACGCCGCGCCGCGGTCCAAGCACGCGGACGCGGGCAGAGCGGCTAAGCGCTATTCCGCCGCGATGGCCTCGGGCTCTTCCGACTGGCTGGGGCCTAAGGAGATCGACCCGGCCTTGGCGAACACCATCGCTTCATCGGCGATCGGCGCTTCGCGTATCTCTTTCACATCCTTGCGGTAATTCTGCAGGTTGCGCCAGACACCGCGATCGCCCTGCGCGGGCAGCTTTTTCTCGGCGCGCTTGAAATAGCCCGACGAGAAATCGACCCAGGGCAGTCGCTCGATCCGCTCATGCTCCGGCAGGCGCGGTACGGCGATATCGATATCCTTCTCGTCCATATAGTTGAGAAGCCGGGCGACATACTCGCAGGTCAGATCGGCGCGCAACGTCCAGGAGGCGTTCGTATAGCCGAACGAGAAAGCCATGTTCGGCACATCGTCGAACATCATCGCCTTGTAAGTGATCTTGTCGTGGAAATTCACCGCCTCGCCATCGACGACAAGATTGGCCCCACCGGCCATCTGCAGATCGAGGCCGGTCGCCGTGACGACAATATCAGCATCGATCTTCTCGCCCGATTTCAGCAATATGCCGTCCTCGGTGAACCGGTCGATATGGCCGGTGGCGACCGAAGCCTGGCCGTCGCGAATAACGCGGAAGAAATCGCTGTCGGGCACGAGGCACAGCCGCTGTTCCCAAGGGTTGTAGCTCGGCGTGAAGTGCGTTTCGATATCGTAATCGGGGCCGAGTTCTTCCTCGACCTTGTTCAGCAGAAAATCGCGGACCTTTTCCGGCTTATTACGCGCCCGCCGGAAGATGATGTGCTGGAGCAGGGTGTTGCGCCACCGGATCAGTTTGTAGGCCATCTTGCTCGGCAGCCATTTGCGCAGCGTATTGGCGATCGCATCCTCCGACGGGCGCGACACCATGTAGGTCGGCGAGCGCTGGAGCATGGTCATATACGCGGGCGGCCCTTCACCGTCGATCATCGCCGGGACGAGCGTAACGGCCGTCGCGCCGGAGCCGATCACGACGATCTTCTTGCCCGCATAGTCGAGATCCTGCGGCCAGTGCTGGGGATGGACGACCGTGCCCTCGTAACTCTCGAACCCGTTCCAGTCCGGCGTGTAGCCGGCGTCGTAATTGTAATAGCCGGTGCACATGAAGAGGAAATCGCAGCTGATCCAGACAATCTCGCCGTCGCGCTCGGCCTCGACGCGCCATTTGGCTTCTTCTGACGACCATTCCGCGCCGTTCACATGGTGCTTGAACCGGATTTTGTCGTAGAGATTATTCTCGCTTGCCGTTTCGTCGAGATAATCGAGGATCGAGGGGCCGTCGGCGATCGCCTTTTGCGCGGTCCAGGGTTTGAAGTCGTAGCCCAGCGTGAACATGTCGGAATCCGAACGGATGCCCGGATAGCGAAACAGATCCCAGGTTCCGCCGATATTCTCGCGTCCTTCGAGGATAATGAAGTTTTTCTCAGGGCAATCGCGCTGCAGATAATAACCAGCGCCGATGCCGGAAATGCCCGCGCCGACAATGATGACGTCAAAATGTTCGGGTGCGTCTTCGCGCGCCATGAGCCAGCCTCCATGAAATCCGTTGCAATGTAGAACGGATTGACGTTAACGGCAAGTTGGCCCCGGCGGGCGCGGCGAGCGTCTCTAGTCGCCCAGTTTCACGCTTAGAAAATCCGGCATCGGGCCGTTCCAGTCTTCGTCGTCCGTTTGGCTGCTGGCGGCAGTGGCAGGCGCCGCTTTTCGGCTACTTTTTTTCGGTTGCGGCTTTTTCGGCTTCGGCGGAGCGGGTTTATTTCCGGCGCTCTTGGTTTTCGCGCGCGATGTGCGCTTTGGTTTCGGCGGTTCGTTCTTATCCGACGGTTCGGATTTCGGTTTTTCTTTGGGCGCGCCTTTGTCGCCGCGTGCGATCGTCTGCCCGGTTAGTTTCTCTATATTCTCGATGGCTTCCGCATCGGCGGGCGTGACGAGGGTGATCGCCGTTCCTGTCGCACCGGCGCGGCCCGTGCGGCCGATGCGGTGGACATAGTCGTCGGGATGCCAGGGCGCGTCGAAATTGAACACATGGCTGACGCCCTTGATATCGAGCCCGCGTGCGGCGACGTCGGAGGCGACGAGAATGTTGATCTCGCCGGTTTTGAACAGATCGAGTTCGCGCATCCGTTCCGGCTGACTCATATCGCCATGAATCTGGCCGGTGCGAAAGCCGTCCTTCTTCAGCTGCCCTTGCAGGTCGCGCACCGTCGTCTTGCGGTTGGCGAAGATGATCGCGGTGCTGATATCTTCCGAGCGCAGCAGTTTCTTGAGTGTCGTTTTTTTCGAACGCGCGCTGGTTTCCACTAGCCGCTGGTCGATATTCGTCGCAGCGGTTGCTGGGCGGGCCACCTCGATATGCTTGGGATTGCTGAGAAATTTGTCGGAGAGTTTCTTGATCGGCGGCGGCATCGTTGCCGAAAAAAGCAATGTCTGGCGGTTCGTCGGCAGTTTTTGGCAGATGCTCTCAATGTCCGGGATGAAGCCCATGTCGAGCATCCGGTCCGCCTCGTCGATCACGAGCAGGCTGCAGCCGGACAGCAGAATCTTGCCGCGATCGAACAGGTCCATGAGCCGGCCAGGCGTCGCGATCAGCACGTCGACACCCTTTTCCAGATCCTTCATCTGGTCGCCCATGCTGACCCCGCCGATCAACAGCGTCATTTCGAGCTTCTGATATTTGCCGTACTTTTCGAAATTCTCGGCAACCTGAGCTGCGAGCTCGCGTGTCGGTTCCAATATGAGAGAGCGTGGCATCAGCGCGCGGCTGCGGCCATGGCTCAATATGTCGATCATCGGCAGCACGAAACTGGCCGTCTTGCCGGTTCCCGTCTGCGCGATGCCGACTAGGTCTTTCATCATCAGGATCGGCGGGATCGCTTCGGCCTGGATCGGCGTCGGCTCGGTATATCCCGCGTCGTCGACGGCGCGCAGTAACTCATTGGAAAGGCCGAGATCGGCAAACTTCATGTAATATCCGAAATGGTTGATAATGCGCGGTCTCTACGCGGCGCGCTTGTGGCGCTGGCGATTGGGCGTTGGGGGTCGAAAAGTCAAGCGAAAGCGGCGTTTTTCCGGGATATCGCTATGGATCAGTTGCCCGATCGCGGTTCGAGTATATGGAATCCGGAAATCGCGCATTCATTGCCGGCGCGCGAGACGATATTGTCGCGCGATGCGCATATCTGCCCATCCTCGCCGGGCACCATGTAGAAAGCCGAATAATAGCCGAGCGTCACGCACTCGGAATCGAGCCGGGCGCGGATCAGTCGCCGGTCATGCGTCAGGAGGTCCACGACGCCGGGGCGCGTGAACCGGGCGCGAGCGATTGCGGAAACGGGCTGGCAGCTGTTCGTCTCCCGCTCGCGCCAGACGATGCCGGACGGCGCCCGGCGGCGCGGACGCAGGGTGCGGCGGGTCGGGATACGGATGATAATCCGCTGCTCGACCGTCTGCATAGCGAATTGCAGCGAGACTGCCGGCACCGGTCCGGAAGACGCACTCAACATCAGCAATGCAGGTCCCAAGATCGACACGGATGTTCCCATGATTTGCGGTTCTGTCGCCTCTTGCCGTTTAACCGAAGATGAATTGGCCGCGCGCGCCGTTGCCGCTATCGTCGGTGCGATGACGCAAGACGCAATTCTCGAACGGCTCAGCGCTGCGCTCGGGCCGAAAGGCGTGACGGCCGATAACGAGACGCTTGCGCCATGGCTGACCGATTGGCGTGGCCGGATAACGGGCAGCGCGATCGCGCTCGTTTCGCCGAAAAACCGCGAGGAAGTGCAGTCGGTTGTCCGGATCGCTGGGGAGGCAGGCGTCCCGATCGTACCGCAAGGCGGCAATACTGGGATGGTCGCGGGCGGAGTACCGCGGCCGCACGACCAGGCAATTCTGCTATCCCTGCGCAAGATGGATGCGATCCGCTCTGTCGATCCGGGCGACAACAGCATCACCGTCGAAGCGGGAACGATACTGAGCCGGGTACATGCGACCGCGGCCGAGCATGACCGGCGCTTCCCGCTCTCGCTGGGTGCCAAGGACAGCGCGACGGTCGGCGGGCTGATCGCGACCAATGCCGGCGGCACGCAGGTGTTGCGCTTCGGATCGATGCGGGCGCTAACGCTCGGGATAGAGGCCGTCTTGCCTGATGGCAGCCTGTTTGAAGGCCTGTCCACGCTGCGCAAGGACAATCGCGGTTACGATCTGCGGCAGCTGCTGGCCGGCGCCGAGGGTACGCTGGGCGTGATCACCGCAGCCAGTCTCCGCTTGGTGCCGGCCGCGCCGCATCGCTGCGTTGCCTGGCTCGGATTGGAGACTGCGCCGAATGCGCTGGCAACGTTGCGCAGGCTGGAAGCGGCGCTCGGCGATGCGGTCGAGAGTTTCGAGCTTGTCCCTGAAGCGGCGCTTGCGCTGGTCCTGCAGCATATCGCCGATACGCGCGCGCCGCTTGAGAAAGCCCATCGCTGGAACGTGCTGGTAGAACTCCGCGCCGCCAGCGATCCGGAGGGTCTGCGCACGCGTTTCGAAACGGCGCTCGGCGAGATACTCAGTACGGGTCTGATCGCCGACGCCGCCATTGCCGAGAGCGAAGCACAGGCTGACGCGCTGTGGAAATTGCGCGAAACGATAGCGGAGGCCGAGCGGATCGACGGGATGGCCGCCAAACATGATGTATCGGTGCCCGTATCGGCCATGCCGGATTTCGTCGAAGACGCCACGAAAGCTGTTGAACAGCGTTTCGCCGGTGCCCGGGTTGTCGCCTTCGGCCATCTCGGCGATGGCAACGTCCATTTCAATGTCCGCGCGCCGGCCGGTGCCGACGACAAAGCCTGGTTCGCGGAAACAGGGGGTGCGGTGAACCGCTTCGTCCATGATCTCACCCATGCAGCGGGCGGGTCGCTGTCCGCCGAACATGGTATCGGGCAGCTCAAACTGGCGGAATTTGCGCGGCTCGCCGATCCCGCGCGGCTGGCGGCTCTGCGCGCGATCAAGCAGGCGCTCGATCCCGGTAACATTATGAACCCGGGCAAGCTCATACCGCTTGATAATTCTGCGGAGAATCCATAGAGGGCAGTGCAATCGGCGCGGCCAAGTCAGTGGCCGCCCATATATCTCGTCCATAGGAGACTTTTCATGGCCAGCGCTGCCCCGCAGCAGAATTTCCCGCTATTGTATAATGACGTCATTCCGCTTTCGAGCCAGCAGCATGCGGAATACAAGCTGCAGGTCCGGCCGAAAATGCCGTTCCTCGCCGATACGCACGCGGTGCCGGTGACGATCGACGAATTCGTCATGGTGCAGCGCCATATGCCGATCGTGTTCTCCTCGGGCGACAATGCGGTGCCGCTCGCGCTGATGGGTCTCAACCAGGGCGTGAATGTGTTCCTCAACGAAGAAGGCGAGTTGGCCGGCAATCCGGTTTACATGCCGGCCTATGCGCGGCGCTATCCGTTCCTGCTCGCCCGGCTGCGCGAAGATTCCGAAGAACTGTCTCTCTGCTTCGATCCGACGACCGATATCGTTGGCGAATATGACGAGGGTGAAGCGCTCTTCGACGGCGCCGAAGCGACCGAAACGACGAAAAGCCTTTTGCAGTTTTGCGAGCAGGTCGAAACGTCCGGTCATCGTACGGTCGCTTTCGTCAACGAGCTTGTTGAGGCCGAGTTGCTGATGGAAGGCGAAGTGGCGATCGATACGCCGAATTCCGACAAGCCGTTCGTCTATCGCGGCTTCCAGATGGTGAACGAAGAGAAGCTCAAGGAAATACGCGGCGATCAGGCGCGCAAATGGGTGCAGAATGGCATGATGGCGCTGATCTACGCGCATATGATGTCGCTTCAGCTCGTCCGCGATATTTTCGCGATGCAGCTTCAGCAGGGCAAGGTTCCGCCGCAGCCGGACGCGAATGTCCCGCAAGGCATGCCGGAAAGCTAAATGCGTTTCTTTTCATGCGGTTGTCAGTTGCCGCTTGAAACTGTTACGGGCTGTTAATATCTTAATAGGGCACATCGCTGCGTGCCCCCCTTTCGCAGCTTTGTGCGGGCGCATCCCTGATGCGTCCCCTCCCTGAACCTGGCCGCCTCGCGCAATTCGCGCGGGGCGGTTTTTTATTCGGCCGCCAGAGACTGAGGCGGGGAAAGCGCTTCCTCAGCTAGCCCGCGCGCGATCGCCCGGACCGTATCGGCGATCCGTTCGAACTCCGGCCCCAGCCCGTCATGCGCCGGATCGAGGTAGAGCGAGCGGCAAATTTCCAGCTGAAGGCCGTGAATGTCGCGTTCGGGTTTGCCGTGGCGCGCCAGGATATGCCCGCCGGCATAAGGCGTATTGATCGTCGTCCGGAGGCCGGCCCGACGGGCGATGTCGACGGCGCGTGCCGCGAAGGAGGGCGCCGCACTCCGCCCGTTTCGGTCACCGATCACGATTTGGGCTGGGGCCGTGCCGCGTGCCGGGCGGAGCGGCGGCATAGAGTGGCAATCGAGCAGAACGGCGATGCCGAAGCGCCGACGCGCGGCATCCAGCAAGTCCGAAATGAGCATGTGATAAGGCCGGTGAGCCCGGGCGATGCGCTCGGAAAGGTCGGACTGCGCGATCGGCTGGCGATAGATGTCGCCATGTCCGGCCAGCCGTCTCGGCACCAGGCCAAGCCCGCCGCGCACCTTGGCGGTCAGTTCTGTAGCGGCGCGCGCCGGGCGCGGCCGGATCATGGCGGGATCGATCTCGCGCTCGGAACGATTGAGGTCGATCCAGGCGCGCGCGGCGGTGCCGACGACCAGCGTGAATCCATCGTCCGCCAGCGGCGCGACGAGGCTGTCGACATGCCGGTCTTCGAGCGTTTGCAAATCGGCCTGTGCAATCCGGCTCTGTTCGATCAGCGAACCGGGATAGAGGCGCCCGGCATGCGGGACGGACAGGATTACTGGCGATTCGATCTCGTCCGGCCCGTACCGGCAGAGATAATTGCTTGTGGAACCGCCTTTTTCCATGATTTCAGGCCTATTGCGGGCCCGGTGCGAAGGCAAGCGGCATAAATTTGGCGCGAGGCTGGAAATTTTTAAGGCCTGTGCCCTATAGTGGTCGCAAGAGAGCGCCAGGGGGTTGGCGTGCAGACAGGCGATGGGACCAAGATGATCCGTATCCTTTTGGCAGAGGACGACACATCGATGCGCGAATATCTGAAGCGCGCGCTCGAACGGACCGGCTATGCGGTGGATGCCGCCGATTCCGGGCTTTCCGCGATGCCCATGCTGGAAAAGGAAAAATATGACCTGTTGCTGACCGATATCGTCATGCCGGGCATGGACGGGATCGAACTGGCGCAGGAAGCCGGAAAGATCGCGCCTGATATGCGCGTCATGTTCATTACGGGTTTCGCCGCCGTTGCGCTCAAGAACGGCAAGACACCGCCAAACGCCAAAGTCCTGTCCAAGCCATTCCATCTGCGCGATCTGGTTCTTGAAGTGGACCGCATGTTCGAAGTCGGGGATGCATCGGGACTGTAGTTGCCGGGCGCGCGTACGCCGGCTCCCAATCGTGTAAATCAGCAGTTGCGCATGGCGGGCCGCTCTACTAAATAGCCCGTTCGCGTGGGCGCGTAGCTCAGTGGTAGAGCACTGTGTTGACATCGCAGGGGTCGCTGGTTCAATCCCAGCCGTGCCCACCATTTTTCCTGAAAATCAACAAAAAGCTGCCGGGTCAGGCAGTTTTCCGGTTTAACGGAAAAACGGCCATCATGGTGTCCGGCCGGGTCGCATAAAACCGGATGAACCATGATGGCCTTGGCGATGGTGCTTTGGAGTGTCGCTACCGCCGCAAACAGCTATCGGCGACCCGCGCGATTCGCTCTGTGACGTACGTCACACAATCTCGAAAAGACCGGCCGCGCCCATGCCGCCGGCCGTACACATTGATACGACGACATAGCGGACCCCGCGCCGCCGGCCCTCGATCAGCGCATGGCCGACAAGGCGGCTGCCCGTCATGCCGAAGGGATGGCCGATGGCGATCGCGCCGCCATCGACGTTGAGCTTTTCCCGATCGATGCCCAGCGTATCGCGGCAATAGAGGCACTGGCTGGCGAACGCCTCGTTGATCTCGAACAGGCCGATTTCGTCCATCGTCACACCTGTACGCTCCAGCAGCTTCGGAATCGCGAAGACCGGGCCGATACCCATTTCCTCCGGATCGCATCCCGCCACCTGGAAACCGCGATAGATGCCGAGAATATCCTTGCCCTCGGCCTCCGCCGTGGCGCGATCCATCAGTATCTGCGCCGAAGCGCCGTCGGAGAGCTGACTCGCATTGCCGGCGGTGATGTGCTGGCCTTCCTTGATGACCGCGCCGTCCGACCAGACGGTCTTGAGCCCGGTCAGCGCCTCGGCCGTTGTGCCCGGACGTAGGCCCTCGTCGCGGTCGAGCGTGACCGTTTCGGTGCCCGCCTTGCTGCCGTCCTTTTCGTAAAGCTGTTTCTCTACCGTGATCGGCACGATCTCGGCGTCGAGCCGCCCGGCCTCGGTCGCTTCGACGGCGCGTTGCTGGCTCATCGCGCCGAACGCGTCCTGAGCCTCGCGGCTGATGCCATAGCGTTCGGCAACGATCTCGGCCGTTTCTATCATCGGCATATAGGCGTGCGGCACATTTTCGACGACGGATTCGTTTACATAGCGCGGGGCATCCTTGGTAACGGTATGGGTGATGCTCTCCATGCCGCCGGCCATGGCGACATCCATTTCGTCGCAGATGATGGCGCGGGCGGCGAGCGCGACGGCGGTGAGCCCTGAACCGCATTTCCGATCGAGCGTGAAGGCCGGGACGCTATTGGGCAGGCCAGCCGCGAACAGCGTCATGCGCCCCAGATTACCGCCCTGTGTGCCCCATTGGTTGCCCGCGCCGAAGAAGAAATCGTCGATCCGTTCGGGATCGATACCGGCCCGTTCGATTGCGGCATTGACGACATGGGCACCGAGCACCGGGGCCTCGGTGGCGTTGAACGCACCGCGATAGGCTTTGCCGATCGGCGTACGGGCGGTCGAGACGATAGCGGCTTCACGCATGGCACTTCTCCTTTGCCGGACGCTCCTAGGCCATGGCGTTTCGAAAAGCACGGGCCATTGACGGTCACGGCTGCGCGGCTAGACGCAAAGCGCGAGGGAAGGAGATGCGATGATCAGCACGATCGGCCTGATAGGCGCATTGGCGCTGCTCATCTGGATGACGGTGCGCGGGGTGAATATCCTGATCGCCGGTCCGGTTGCCGCTGCCATCGTCGCCGCAACCAGCGGAATCGCCTGGCTGCCGCCGCTGGCTGAGACTGATGCCCCCGATTTTGCGACCAGCTATATGGCCGGCTTCACCCGCTTTTTCGCCGACTGGTTCTTCATGTTCCTGTTGGGTGCGATCTTCGGCGAGGTGATGGGCGCCTCCGGCGCCGCCGCCAGCGTCGCGCACTGGATCATCGAGAAGATCGGGATCAAACATGCTGTGCTTGCCGTTGTCGCAGCCTGCGCGCTGCTCACCTATGGCGGGGTGAGCGTCTTTATTGTCGCCTTTTCGGTCTATTCGCTTGCGGTCGGGCTGTTCCGCGAGGCCAATCTCCCGCGCCGCTTCATTCCGGCGGCGCTCTGCTTCGGCTCCGTCACCTTCACCATGACGAGCGCGGGCTCGCCGGAAATCCAAAACCTTATTCCCATGCAATATCTTGGCACGACGGCTTATGCGGCGTGGGAGGTGAGCCTCGTCGTGGCGATCCTGATGGCGGTGCTCGGCTTTGTCTGGCTGCAATGGATGGTGAAACGCGCAGTGGCGCGCGGGGAGACTTTCGAGGGACGCGATAGCGACGATGTAATCGAGGATGACCGGGTGCTGCCCAATCCGTTTCTCTGCCTCCTGCCGCTGGTCGCCGTGCTCGGCGTATTTCTGATCTTCCAATACCCGCAGCGCCTGGGGCCGCTGTCCGCGATCATGCCGGCGGATTCGCTCGACAAATGGGCGCTCGTCGCGGCGCTCGGCGCGGGAACGATCGTCGCCCTGCTGGTCGGTTTCCGGAGCAAAGCGAAGATGCCAGAAGCCTTTTCGAAGGGTGCGACGGGTGCGGTCGTCGCGATTACCAATACCTGCGCGGTGGTGGGTTTCGGTGCAGTCGCGGCGCTCTCTCCTGCCTTTCAGGAAGCGCTCGTGCTCGTCCAGAATCTGCCCGGCGACCCGCTGATCGGCGCGGCCATTGCGGTGACGGTGATTGCCGGGCTGACCGGCTCGGCATCCGGCGGCCAGACCATCGCGCTGCCGCTGATCGCGCCGCATTATCTCGATGCCGGGGCCAGCGCCGACGAACTCCACCGCACGGTCGCCATCGCCTCGGGCGCGCTCGATAGCCTGCCGCATAACGGCTATGTCGTGACAACAATCCGCGCGATCTGCGGTGAAACCCATGCCGCCGCCTATGGCGCTGTGGGCGCGCTGACGGTGATCGTGCCGCTGATCGGATTGGTGGTCGCGCTCGCGCTGTTCGCGATCTTCTGATCGGTATCTATTTCGATGGGGGCTCGGGCTCCGGTCCGGGCGGCACGGGCGGGCCATAATAGTCAGGATTGGCCAGTTCCTCCCGATAACGGTCGAGCGTCTGGCGGGTCATTGCGCGCTGACCGGTACAACCGCGCGCCTCGAGTTGACCTTCGATCGCGCTCAGCTTTTCGATGACCTGACGGACGAAGGCGGACCGCTCGAGCGTCGGATCGATACCCTCGAACGGATCGATATCGAGCTGATGGAAGGTGAGGGTGACGGTCTCGGGCCTTTCCGACGGCGCGTTGGTCGCAAATTCGATCCGGAACCGGTCACCCGGTTCTATGCCCAGCCCGACCGGCCAGCCTTGCAGCCAGCCCCGGTCGTTGACCAGTCCGTCCATATCTGCGTCGTAGCGGAACACCGAAACCGCATCGTCCCGCTCACGCCGGAACGTGACGGCGCGCAGGCCTTCGATCTGATAGCTGCGTAACTGCGTCTCGATTAGGCCCTCGAAGGCGTAGCAAATATCGGCCGATTGGTTCAGGTCGATCCGCCACAGATAGGCGAAGGAGCGCAGGATATCGGGCGCTGGTGGCCCGATTTCCATACGCGCGACGGCGACCCGGGGCCGTTCCGTCTGGCGGCCCAGCAACCAGAAGAAATTTTCGGCGAGGCTCGGCAGGTCGGCGACAACGAAGCGGCCCGGCCCATCAAAGCGCCGCGTGCCTATATTGGTGAGCAATGTCACGCGATCGCCGGCGACCAGTTCCAACACGCTGTCCACCGGTATTCGGATGCCCTGCGGATATTCACGCGCGATTTCGCCCGAAGACCGGGTGACGAGAAATTCCGCATGGGCGGCCGGTGCGATCGCGCCGCACGCCAGAGCCAATGCGAGGCCTTTGCCAAAAAAGCCGATCCGCATGATATTCCCCTCCATGCGCATATGTATCGCAGCGCTGCGCGTTCCGAAAGGCGGCGCTATCCGCCCGTGAAAAACTCATATCTTCTTAACCATGTTTGCGATAGAATCCGTGGCCATGGGGACGGTGATCGACTTTGAAACCGGTGCGGTCGCGCAATTGCAGCGCCGCGTGGCGCAGGCCGAAGAGGATAATCGCGATCTGCTCGCCTTTGCGCGCGGCCATTCGGGCGCGACGGCGGCGATCCATAGCGCCGTTCTGGCGGCGATCGAGGCTGACGGGCTCGACCATCTGCTGCATATCGTCACCCAGCAATGGCCCGATATTCTCGGCGTCGATGCGGTCAGTCTCGCCCTTTATGTCGGCGATACAGGCATTCGCGCCGATATCGCTGGTATGCAATTTGTCGAGCGGCGCCTGATCGAAAAGGCAGCCGCCGATATCGACGGGGTCGTGCTGCGCGATTGCGATAAGGGACATCCGTTGCTGGGTCCGGCTTCCGAATTCGTGCGGGCCGAGGCGCTCGTGCGGATCGTCAACGACGCGCCGCTGCCTTCGGGCCTGTTGGCGCTCGGACAACGCGAGAGCCAGAATATGGAAACGCATGAGGGCGCGGAGCTGCTGGGCTTTCTCGGCGACAGCCTCGCGCGACTATTGGGCCGGTGGCTGCTGCCCTGATCCCCGACGATCATCCGGCGACTGCGCTGGCTGAAGACTGGGCGGCGCATCTCGGCCGCGACCGCCGCCGCTCTCCGCATACGATCCGGGCCTACACGGCCTCAGCGCATCGGCTGATCGCGTTTCTTGGCAAGCATCGGGGCGAAGCGGTGACGGGCGCAACGTTGCGGCAACTGGACGTCGCCGATTTGCGCGCTTTTCTCGCGGACCGACGGCAGGATGGACTGACGAACCGCTCGACGGCGCGGGAGCTTTCGGCGTTGCGCGGTTTTCTTGCCTTTGCGGCCCAAAGGTCAGGGGAGCAGGCCGACATTCCGCGGATCAAGGGGCCGAAGCTCAAGCCCGGCGTACCGCGCCCGGTATCTCCTGATGAGGCCGTGGCACTCGCCGAAGATGTCGCGGCGCAGGCCGACGAGCCCTGGATCGCTGCGCGCGACTGGGCGGTGTTGCTATTGCTTTATGGCGCGGGACTGCGTGTTGGCGAGGCGCTGGGGCTTACAGGCGCGGTGCTGCCGCTCGGCGAGACGCTGTCCGTGACCGGCAAGCGCGACAAGACGCGCGTCGTGCCGCTGCTCGACAAGGTCCGCGAAGCGATCGAGGACTATGTAAAACTCTGCCCCTATGCGATCGAGCCAAGCGATCCACTGTTTCGCGGCGCGCGCGGCGGCCCGCTCGGCAGCGATATCGTGCGGCGGGCAGTGCGCGGAGCGCGGGCGCGGCTTGGCCTGTCCGGTCGCACGACGCCGCATGCCTTACGCCACAGCTTCGCAACGCATCTGCTGGCGCGTGGTGCGGACTTGCGTTCGTTGCAGGAGTTGCTCGGCCATGCCAGCCTCAGCTCGACGCAGATTTACACGTCCGTCGATGCGGCCCATTTGCTCGACGTCTATCGCAACGCCCATCCCCGGGCTTGAACACACGGAGCAACAATGCCGACGGTAACGGTGACATCCATTTTTGACACCCCGGCGGATCGCGTCTGGGAGGAGGTTCGCACGTCGCAGCTGCTCACCTATGTCACGCACGGCCGAATCGCATTCGACCCTGTCGACCCGCCGCAATTTCCCGAGGAGTGGGCGGAAGGCGAGTATCGGGTTGCGATGCGCGGTTTCGGTTTCGTGCCGCTGGGGCAGCAGACCATCGGTATCGAGTTTCCGCCGCCCGAGGGCGAGACGCGTATCCTGCGCGACAATGGCGGAGGCGGGTTATTTCGCAAATGGGATCACTGGATATTCGTTGAGCCGCTGGATGATGGCCGCACCAAATATACCGATCGTGTGGAATTCGATGCCGGTCTGCTGAGTGGGGTCGCCAAGCCGTTCGTGCGGGACTTTTACCGCCACCGCCAAAGCCGCTGGAAAAAGCTGATCGCCAACGATTTCCGCTACTAGAGCTTCGCCTCGATCGCGTCCCAGATTTTGCCGCCGGTATCCGTGCCGTTGAACGCGTCGATCGAAACGATGCCCGTGGGTGAGGTCACGTTGATCTCGGTCAGATAGCCGCCGATCACATCGATCCCGACGAAGAGCAGCCCGCGCTTCTTCAGTTCCGGCCCGAGCGCCTCGCAGATTTCCAGTTCGCGCGGGGTAAGTTCGGATGCCGCGCCCGATCCGCCGACCGCGAAGTTGGAGCGGATTTCACCTTTCTTGGGCAGCCGATTGACACCGCCGGTCGGTTCGCCATCGACGAGGATGATCCGCTTGTCGCCCGCGCTGACATCGGGGAGGAAGGCTTGCACCATGAAGGGTTCGACCCACACATCGCCGAACAACTCGGTCAGCGCGGCGAGATTTTTGTCGTCATCGCCGACGAAGAAGACCGCCGATCCGGCATTGCCGTAGAGCGGCTTCACGACGATCGCGCCATGCTCGCGCTGGAAAGCGCGCGTATCGTCCAGGCTGCGCGTGATCATCGTCGGTGGCATGAACTCGGCGAAATCGAGCACGAACAGTTTTTCGGGTGCATTGCGCACCGATGCGGGGTCGTTGACCACAAGTGTATCGGGCTGGATGCGCTCTAGCAGATGCGTCGCGGTAATGTAGGACAGGTCGAACGGCGGGTCCTGCCGCATCAGCACGACATCGATATCGGCGCGCAGGTCTATCGTCTCGAAATCGCCGAAGCTGTAATGATCGCCCTCGACACGCTGAACCGTGACCGGACGTGCGCGCGCCGTCAGCCGCCCGTCTGTATGATGGGTGAGGGCGCCGACATCATAGTGCCAGAGCCGATGTCCGCGCGCCTGCCCCGCGAGCATGATGGCGAAGCTCGAATCCCCGGCGATATTCACCTTTTCCATGGGATCCATCTGGATCGCGACATTGAGCGGCATCGGCGTCTCCTGTTCGGCGCGTATCCGGCTTTAGCGCGGCCCGGCGCGCTTTCAATAAAATCCTGCTTAGGGTTCGGACCCCGTACCAATACCGCTGCGGCGTCAAAATGGCGAACATATCGGGCGGAAATGCACGCCGGGAACAGTGGTTCTGTTTCCAAGTGGATTTCCGTTCGAGATGGAAGCCATTTTGTCGTCCCTTCGGGATTTGACCGATTTGACCCATTGCTGCGTTGGGAAGGCTTGAAATATGCCGATATTCCATCGCTTCCCCGCCTTGCACTGAGCCAAATCGCCTCAAACCGCAGTGGAATTGGTACGGGGTCCGAACCCTAACCCATCCAAGCATTCTCGATATGGCGCGGCTTGTGGCGCGGGGCGATCAGGATCACGTCGATCCGGATATCCTCGCCATTGGGCGCAAATTTCGGCGCCAGTATTTCCGCCGCCGCCGCGACTCGCTCCAGTCGATACTCGTCGATCGCGAAATCAAGTTCGGCTGGCGTTGCGCGCGTTTTGACCTCGACGAACACGATGAGATTGCGGCGGCGCGCGACGATATCGATCTCACCGCGCGGGGTCCGTTCGCGCCGGGCGAGGATGCGATAGCCCTTGCGGCGCAGAAACCAGGCCGCGCGCGTTTCCCCGCGCCGACCGCTTTTTTCGGCTTTCTGGCGCTTCATCCGCCGGTCTTGAGGGCCATGGCGCGTTCGTAGAGCCCCTCGCTTGGCAAATGGAGCGCCTTGGCGACTTCACGCGCTGCTTTACCGGGCGGCAATCGCTCAAGCGCTTCGGCCAGGGCAGCATCTATGTCCGCCTCGCTCGCCGCATCGGCTTCACCGGGCGGCCCGACGACGATCACGATCTCGCCCTTGGGCGGCGCATCGGCATAGCGCGCCGCCAGTTCGTCCAATGTCCCGGTCACGCACTCTTCGAAGGCCTTGCTGATCTCGCGCGCAACCGCCGCCTCGCGGTCGCCCAGTTCTGCCGAAAGGGCCTGCAGCGATTTGGCGAGCCGCGGTCCGGAATCGTAGAAGATCAGCGTGGCGCGGATGGCAGCCAGTTCGCGGATCGCGTCGGTCCGCGCCTTGGCCTTGGCCGGCAGAAATCCCGCGAAGACGAAGCGATCGGTCGGCAGTCCGGCCAAAGTCAGCGCGGCAATGGCAGCGCAGGGCCCGGGCACTGTCGTCACCAGATAACCGGCCGCGCGCGCATCGCGCACCAGCTTGTAGCCGGGATCCGATATCAGCGGCGTGCCCGCATCGGAGACGAGCGCGATGGCCTTGTCGCCAAGCTTTTCGACGAGCCCGGCGCGGACGGACTCGTCGACATGATCATGATAAGCTGTGATGCGTTTCTTGATGCCCAGATGGTTGAGCAGCTTGGCCGTAACCCGGCTATCTTCAGCCGCAATAATGTCGGCTTCCCGCAAAGTTATTTCCTGCCGTTTGGACACATCTTGCAAGTTGCCGATTGGGGTGGCGACGATGTAAAGACCAGGCGGTAGCGTATCGTTCATAGGATTCTCGTCATGGCATCACAGCGGCACCCGGGGCAACGGCAGTCGTATCTTTCTCGCTTCTGCATCGTCTTCATGGCAGTCGCGCTCGCAGGTTGCGAGGCGATCCTGCCCGGCGGCAGCCGTCCGGACGAAACGCCTCCGCCGACCCAGCCGGAAATCACCACGGGCATTCCCGAAGACGGATTGCGCCGCGTGGCGCTGCTCGTGCCGACATCGGGCAACAATGCGGGCGTCGGCCAGTCGATCGCCAATGCCGCGAACATGGCGATCCTCGATACGGGCGGGGAAGGCGTTCGCATCACCACATATAACACGGCAGGGGCCGGCGGCGCGCGAGCCGCGGCGAACCAGGCGCTTGCCGATGGCAGCCGCCTGATCCTCGGCCCGCTGCTCGCCGACAATGTCCGCACGACCGCGCCGGTGGCGCGCAGCGCGAGCGTGCCCATCATCGCATTTTCCAACGATACGAGCGTTGCGGGCAATGGGACCTATCTAATGGGGTTCACGCCGACCCAGTCGATCGCGCGGGTGACCAGTTATGCCGCGGGCCGGGGCGCACGCCGCTTTGCCGCACTCATTCCCGAAGGTCTGTATGGCCAGCGGGCATCGGCCGCCTTTGCACGGGCGGTCCGCGATGCCGGTGGTACTATGATCGGCACGCGTACCTATGAGCGGTCGCGCCGTTCACTGCAGCTTGCCGTGACCCAGCTCAACGGGGAGGGCCCGTTCGATGCCGTGTTGATCGCCGATAGCGGATCGACGGCGCGCGAAGCGGCGCAGATGCTACGCGATCGCGGGGCGACGGACACGCAAATCCTCGGCACCGAATTGTGGAACAATCAGCCGGACCTCGCGCGCGATCCCGCCATGCATGGCGCGCTATTCGCGAGCGTGTCCGACCGGATGTTCAACACGCTGAGCAACCGGTACCGCTCGCGCTTCAATTCCGATCCCTATCGCCTGTCGAGCCTCGGCTATGATGCGGCGCTGCTGGTGGTCCGGATCGCGCGCGAATGGTCGATTGAGCGGCCATTCCCGCTCGGCGAATTGCGCGATGCGGGCGGGTTCTCCGGTGTCGATGGCGCGTTCCGCTTCGGTAGCGATGGCGTGGCTGAACGCGCGCTGGAAGTGCAGCAGATCCGGCCGAACGGCTTTACGGTCGTATCACCGGCCCCGAGCGGTTTTGGCGGCTAGGCCGCGACGGGCTCGTCGGCGACGATCTCGGCGAGAAGGCTGTTGAGAACCAGCCGTCCGGTCGGCGTAGCGACAATGCGGTCGGTCCGGGGTTCGAGCAATCCGTGATCCGTCAGGCGCGCGATTGCGTCACTATCGAGTCTGTTGGCGGGAATCCGGTCGCGCGAAACGCCTTCGGAAAGCCGCAGGCCCATCATCAGCATTTCGGTCGTCTGCTCATGGTCAGGCAGGACCGTTTCGGTCTGCAGCCCATGGTCGTTGCGATCGACGGCGGACAGCCAGTTCTCGGGCTTCTTATGGCGGGTCGTCGCCATACCGCCGCGTCGGCCATGCGCACCCGGTCCGATCCCCGCATAGGGTTCGTAGCACCAATAGGTCAGATTGTGCCGGCTTTCCGCGCCCGGTCGGGCATGATTCGAAATCTCATAAGCCGGCATGCCCGCCGCCTCGGTGAGGTCTTGGGTGCGTTCGTACAGCGCTGCCCCGTGGTCGGGTTCCGCTTCGCCCAGCGCGCCCTGGGCCGCTAACGTCGCGAAGCGCGTGCCCGGTTCGATGGTGAGCTGATAGAGCGAGAGATGCTCGGTTCCGAAAGCCAGGGCGCGCTCCAGTTCGAACTGCCAGTCTGCGACACTCTGGTCGGGTAGCGCATAGATCAGATCGAAGCTCGTCCGCGCGAACACCGACTGCGCAGTATCGAGCGCGGCTAGGCCCTCGTCGACCGTGTGCGCGCGACCCAGAAAGCGCAGAGCCGTGTCGTCGAGCGATTGCAGGCCGAGCGAAACGCGGTTGACGCCGGCACGCGCCAGATCGGCGAAACGCGCGGCTTCGACCGACGAGGGGTTGGCTTCGAGCGTGATTTCGATATCGGGCGCGAAGCCCCAATGCGTTTCGGCCGCCTCGATCAGCGCGGCGACCGTTTCGGGCGGCATCAGCGAAGGCGTTCCGCCGCCGAAGAAGATCGATGTTAGCTCTGTGCCGTCCGTCAGCGCGGCCTCGTACGCCATTTCTGCGAGCAACGCCGTGCGCCATGCATCCTGATCGACGCTTTCCCGGACATGGCTGTTAAAGTCGCAGTAAGGGCATTTGGAAACGCAGAACGGCCAATGGATATAGAGGGCCAGACCGGTCATTGCGCTCAGAACACCGCTTTCATCATCTTGGCGAAGGCGTCGGCGCGGTGGCTGATTGCATGCTTTTCGGCAGGGTCGATTTCCGCGAAGGTTTGATTGCGGCCCTCTGGCACGAACACCGGATCGTAGCCGAAACCGAGAATGCCGCGCGGTGGCCAAGTGAGGCTGCCCGGTGCGCGTCCTTCGAAGATTTCGCTGTGGCCGTCCGGCCATGCGAGCGCCAGCGTGCAGGCGAAATAGGCGCTGCGATCGGTGTCGGGCCCGAGTTCGGAGAGTTTCCCCTCGACCTTGCCCATCGCCATATACCAGTCGCGCCCCGGACCGCCTTCGAACGTGTCGGCCTCGGCCCAGTCCGCCGTATAGACGCCGGGGGCACCGCCAAGCGCCTCCACGCACAGCCCGCTGTCATCGGCCAGCGCAACGATGCCGCAACCCTCCGCACCGGCATGCGCCTTGATCAGCGCATTCTCGGCGAAGGTCGTGCCGGTCTCTTCGGGCTCGGGCAGATCGAGTTCGGCGGCGCTGACGACCTCCATGCCGTGCGGCCGCACCAGTTCCCCGATTTCGCGTACCTTACCCGCATTGTGGCTGGCGATCAGCAACTTGCCGGGTTCGAGCGTGCGGCTCACGAGATGGCGGCATCCTGCGCCGCGAAAATCTCGTCGCAGCCGATCCGCGCCAGGCGGAGGAGACGGAGAAGCGCTTCCTCATCATAGGTTTCGCCCTCGGCCGTGCATTGCGCCTCGGCGATGTTGCCGTCGCCGGTCAGCACGAAATTGGCGTCGGCGCCCGCATTGCTGTCCTCGGCATAATCGAGATCGAGGACTGGTTCGCCCTTATAGATGCCGCAGGATATCGCGGCGATCTTCTGGCTCATCGGGTCCTGCTCGATCTTGCCCTCGGCGATCAGCACGTTGATCGCGAGCCGCAATGCGACCCAGCCGCCCGAGATCGATGCCGTGCGCGTGCCGCCATCGGCCTGGATCACGTCGCAATCGACAGTAATCTGGCGCTCGCCGAGCAGCGTGAGGTCCGTCACGGCGCGCAGCGAGCGGCCGATCAGGCGCTGGATTTCCTGGGTCCGGCCCGATTGCTTGCCCCGCGCCGCCTCGCGATTGCCACGCGTATGGGTGGAGCGGGGCAGCATGCCATATTCGCCGGTCACCCAGCCGCTGCCCTTGCCGCGCATCCAGGGCGGGACGCGGTCCTCGACGCTGGCCGTGCAGAGCACGCGGGTTTCGCCGAAGCTGATCAGGCAGGAGCCTTCGGCATGTTTGGTGAAACCGGGTTCGATGGTGATCGCCCGCATCTGATCGGGCGCGCGGCCGGAAGGGCGCATGGGCATAGGTCCTTTGCGGATTGTGTCGGGTCTGCCCCTATCGCCCGCGCGGGCGTGCGTCCAGCCGAAACCGGGCGGGCGAACTGTCTGCTATGGCTTAGCCGGGGTCGCCGGTCGTCGCTGCGGCGAGACGGAGGACCGGCGCTGGGCGTGGCGTCTCGTTGTCGGAACCTTGGATATAGAAGCTGATCGTGATCGTTGGTGCCGGGGGCTCGGGCGGAGCGGGAGGCGCCGGCGGTGTGACGGAGCGATAGCGCTGCCTGTCACGCTGTGCGCGTTGCACGCGCTGCTGGATGCGTTCGCGATGGCTTTCGAGGCGGCTCTGCAGTTCCGATCCCAGAACCGACATGCGCGCGGTAAGCTGCTGCATTTCGCGCTGGAAACTCGCCGAGCGCACATGCTCGCTCTGCTCCATCTGCTGTTCGACGCGCGCCATTTCGCGTTCCACGCGCGTCATCTCGCGCTCTATCTCGCGTTCGGCGCGGGCCATTTCCCGCTCGACCTGCGCAATCTCACGCTCGGCCTGTGCTTCCATCCGGGCGATTTCGCGATCGCGCTGTGCTTCTGCGCGTTCCATGCGCGTTGCCCGGCGGGCGGCTTCACGGCTGCGTTGCTCGGCGATCATCTCGGCCTTGTCTTCGCACTGCTCGTCATGCGCGTCTTCGGCGATTTCGGTCTCGGTTTCGAAGATGGCGGCGCGGATGACGGCGTTTTCGAGGAAATTCCGGTCATGGCCGACGGCTGCGCGGCGGAAAGCGCCGCCGAGATTCTTGGTGGCTTCGGGGCGGAAATCGCGGAAGTCGTCGGCCCAGTTCGGCGCGATTTCGAAGGCCCAGCTTCCGGTATTCGCGGAGGCCCAGCGATCCTCGGACGGAGCGTGAGCCTTCGGAGCGGCATCACTTCTGGCGCGATCGGGTCGCGACGCATGGACTTCACGCGCGCTTTCTTCGACGATCTCGACTTCCGCGACCGCTTCTCCTTCGGAAGCGGCCATGGGCTCTTCGGCCGCAGCGGCAGGGTCTTTGGCGTCTTCGCCGTCTTTTTCGCCCGAAGAGAAGGTCGTGTCGGCCGTGGCTGCGACCGTCAGGCATCCGGCGAGCACGAGCGTCAATGCGGCGGGCATCGTCGTGCCATGCTCGCGGCGGAAAGGCCGTTCGCGCAGCCGGGCGATGCGGTTCATCAGCGGCGTCTTGCTGCCATCGGCCGCCATCGCGAAGCCGGGCAGCATGTCGTGGCTTTCCAGCGCAACCTTGCCAAGGCCCTGCGCCAGCGCGTTGGCGTTGCCGGTTTCGGCGACGACACGGGCGTCGCACGCATATTCGCGTTCGATATCGATCTGACGCGAGAGATAGGCGATCGCTGGATGGAAGAAGAAGATGTTGCAGATCAGCGCCTGGATCAGGCCGAGCAGATAATCCTGGCGGCAGATATGGGCGATCTCGTGCACGAGCACGGCTTCGGCCTGTTCGATCGGCATGCGCAGGAAAAAGCCGGCGGGCACGAGCACGACGGGCTTAAGCGTTCCGATCGTCAGCGGCGTCGTGATGCGCGAGGATTGGAGGATCGCGGCCCTGCCGTCTGCGCCGAGTCGTTCGACCCAAAGGCGGAAACGCGTTTCCCATTCGGCCGGGACGGGCCCGGTGCCCTCGTGGCGCAGTCGGTTTGTCGCGCGCAGGGCCTGCAGGTAGCGGATGCCGAGCCAGCTAAAGCCCAGGGCCCAGAATGCCGAGATGAAGCCTGTCGTTTGACCGAGCGTCGCGATTACCGCATCCCAGCCCTGGGCGGGCGGCGCATAGGCCATGGCGAGCGGCTCGACCGCGCCGATCGTCCGATAGCTGATGATCCAGGTGCCGATAAACAACAGCAATGTCGCGGCAAGCCCGCCATAGGCGAGCAGAAAGCGCAGCTGGGCCTGATGACGCGGCGTAATCCGGAGCGCGGCCCAGACCAGGGCGGCGACGAGGCCGATTTGCCAGATGCTGTGCAAGAGGGCCCAGCCAAGGCTGTCGACCATTACTCCCGGATCAATCGGCATCCTCATTTCTCCCCTGCTCGGCTTCCAGTTCGGCGATGAAAGCCTTGAGTTGTTCTATTTCGTCCGCGGACACGTCTTCGCGGCCCAGCGCATGCATGACGAGGCTGGTCTTCGAATTACCGAAAACCGTCCGCACCAGCCGATTCAGCAGCGTCGTGCGCGTTTCCGATGCCGGCTGCGTCGCCACATAATCGAAGGATTTGCCCTTGCCCGGAATGCGATCGACAAGCCCCTTGTCGAGCATGCGCTGCAATTGTTTGAGCACGGTCGTGTAGCCAACATCGCGAACCAGCTTGATCTGTTCGTGCACGGTGCGCACCGATACAGGCTGACGCTCCCAGACAATCTGGAGAATCTCCGCTTCGGCCTCGGAAGGCGGGGGGAGGGGCGTCTTGCTCTCGGGCATCGGTCTTTTCGCGCGATCTTGTACCGCTGCCCGGTATTTACGGCAAGTGTCGTGACCTTGCTGTCGACCAACTGCATATAAGACACGACGAACGGCATCCGCGGGCGGGGCTGGCGAAGGCGCGCCGGAGTTTCTACATCCCCGGCATGGCGAATCCGACCGTTAACGAACTGTCCGAACGCGCGCGTGACGTGTTCCGCACCGTCGTCGAGAGCTATCTCGAAAACGGCGCGCCGGTGGGTTCGCGGACGATCTCGAAAATGTCGGGCCTGAACCTTTCGCCGGCATCGATCCGCAATGTCATGCAGGACCTCGAAGAACTCGACCTGCTCGCCGCGCCGCATACGAGCGCCGGGCGCATGCCGACGGAGACCGGGCTCAGGCTGTTCGTCGACGGGATGATGCAGGCCGGCCGGCTGACCGTTGCGGAGCAGCAGGCGATTGCGGCCGAGATCGATGGCGACGGGCCGGTCGAAGAGGCGGTGGCCAATACGACGGCGGCGCTATCGGGCCTGTCGGCCTGTGCCGGTATCGTACATGTGACGAAGCGTGAGCCGGTGCTTAACCAGTTCGGTTTCGTCCCGCTGTCCGAGCGGCAGGCGCTCGCCGTGCTCGTCGGCAATGACGGTTCGGTGGAGAACCGGATTGTCGATCTGCCGCATGCGATGCCGGCATCGACGCTGAACGAGGCTGCCAATTATATGAGCCAGCGTCTGTCCGGCCTCACGCTCGAACAGGCGCGCGTGCGATTGCAGGAGGAGATCGGCCGCGGCAAGGCAGCGCTCGATGCGGCGGCGCAGGATCTGATCGCGCGGGGCCTGGCGACCTGGTCGCAGGATAGCGCGGATCGGCCTGTGCTCATCGTGCGCGGTCAGGCGAACCTGCTTGACGAGACGGCGGCGGCCGATCTCGATCGCGTGCGCAATCTGCTCGGCGAGCTGGAGGGCAAGGAGGAAATCGCGCAGTTGCTCGATCATGCGCGGGACGCGCGCGCGACAAAGATTTTCATCGGATCGGAGAACAAGCTGTTCGCTTTGTCCGGGTCTTCGGTTATCGCCGCGCCCTATCATGACGGGGAAGGGCAGGTGGTTGGCGTTGTGGGTGTTATCGGCCCCACACGCTTGAACTATGCGCGAGTCGTTCCCATGGTGGATTTCACGGCAAAGACCCTATCGAAACTGGTGAGTTGAATAGAAAAATGGACGGCGAAAAGACCGAAAACACGGAAACACTGTCGGACGAGGCGGAGGCCGAACTGGCCGGCGTGCCCGAGAGCATGCGCGACGCGGGCGAAACGAGCGACGAGGCCGAGCAGGTTTCGGACGCCGATCGCGTTGCAGAACTGGAAGAAGAACTCGCCGCGGCGAAACAGGAAGTGCTCTACGCAAAGGCCGAGGAGCAGAATACGCGCCGCCGTCTCGAACAGGAGAAGCAGAATGCGAGCGCCTATGCCGCGACCGGCTTTTCGCGCGATATTCTCTCCGTCGCCGACAATCTCGAACGCGCACTAGAAGCGATCCCGCAGGAACTGCGTGATGACGAGAAGTTCAAGGGGCTGGTCGCCGGCCTCGACGCAACGGGCCGCGAATTGCTTACCGTATTCGCCAAACACGGCATCGAACCGGTCGACGCGATGGGAGAAGAACTCGATCCGAACCGGCATCAGGCGATGGTCGAAATCCCGACCGATGAGGCCGAGCCCGGCATCATCGTGCAGCAGATGCAGCGCGGTTACATGATCAAGGACCGGCTGTTGCGGCCTGCGCTGGTCGGCGTGGCCAAAAAGCCCGACTAGGGTTCGGATCCATTACCAATGTCGCTGCGGCGTCAAAATGGCGAACATATCGGGCGGAAATGCACGCCGGGAACAGTCATTCTGTTGCCAAGTGTATTTGCGTTCGAGATGGAAGCCATTTTGTCGTCCCTTCGGGATTTGACCGATTTGGCCCATTGCTGCGTTGGAAAGGCTTGAAATATGCCCATATTCCATCGCCTCCCCGCCTTGCACTGAGCCAAATCGCCTCAAACCGAAGCGATATTGGTAATGGATCCGAACCCTAGAGCTCAAGAACCAGTTGCGCGTTGCAGCGGCCATAGGGCGTCGGCCAGAACGCATCGTCATCGAGATCGCGAAATCCCGATGTGCGATACAGGTGCTGGGCGGCGGCGAGCTTGTTGCTGGTTTCGAGCCAGATGCCATCCGCGCCCATCTCTCTCGCGTCTTCGATAAGCCGATCCAGTACGGCCCGTCCGATGCCCCGGCCGCGCATATCCTCCGCGGCTGCCATTTTGACGATCTCGACATAATATTTGTCCGGCACCGGCTGGATATGGGCAGGCAGCACGGCCCCGCATCCGCAGACTCGCCCGTCGATTTCGGCAATTGCGATACGCCCGCCCTTGGCGATGATCGCGCTTTGCGGGTCCTCGAGCTGCGCGCGATCGGATGGTTCCACCTCGAAAATCTCGTCGATCCAGGCGAGGTTGAGAGCGGCGAATGCGGGGGCGTCGTCCGGCTGGAAATCGCGGATGCGCACCGTCATGCCGCCAGCGTGTAGCGGGATTCTCCCGGGCCACGGCACATGCGCTTCGAGATCCGCGTTTCCTCGCCTTCGACGATGATGACGTCGGTCACGTCCATGCAGGCCGCGCCATTTGGCTGGGAGGTCATCGCCGTGACGGTCGAGGATCCCGAGACATCGGCGCGCGTCGGGCTGACCCATTCCGCCGTGGCGCCGACTTCTTCCTGTTCGGTCACGGTTTCGGTGGCCTCGGCCATGCGCTCCTGCTCTTCCGGTTGAAGCTGACAGGCGATTTCGGCGACGAGCACACCGGTAAACTGCCCGGCGATAAAGCCGCCGATCGCACCGATGCCGGCGGCTTCTCCGATCACGCCGCCGAGAATGCCGCCGAGAATGCCGCCGCCCGCACGGCCCGTATCGCAGGCATTCCCGCGATTGCGGGCTTCTTCGCGGCGGGCGCGCTGTTCGGTGCCGTCCGCGCGGTCCCGCTCAGCGGTTTCGGCCGTGCGTTGATAGTTGGCGCAGGTGCCCGAATAGCGGCAGAAGCGTTCCTGCAGGAATGCGCGGTCCTCCGCATAGCGGGCTTCCAGTTCCCGGTGCGTTGCCATGTGCCGGCCGTCGGGATTGGAATCCGCATGCTCCTGCGTGATGGCCGCGAAAAAGCCGTCGGCCTGTTCCTGCGTATAATCGAAATCGTTCATCACCTGCGCCTCATAGAGCGCGGAAATGGCCTCCTGATGCGCGATCATCCGTACCCGGAAATCGGCCAGCACTTCGGCATGATAGGCGTCGAGCCGTTCAATGCATCGCGTTGTTTCGTCGGCCATCTCGAAGGGCTCGACATGGCGGCGATAATCGTAGCGGCAATCGGGATAAGTCACCCCGCTCATCACCGGCGTTGCCGGGATTTCGGGCAATGGCGGCGGAGCGGACCGTTGCGCCTGAGCCCCGTACGGCATGACCGCGCAGGCCATAATCGTCATCATCGCCGCTATGCGTGTTGCGATACCAGTTTTCATCACTTCCCTCATCTTTCGCGGGAAAACTAGCCCCCACCAATGCGGCGGGCAATGATCTGGATCACGCCTGGTGGCACGTTTCCCGCCGCTCTCAGCAGGTGCCCGCATTCTGGCAGAAAGTCCGCCGGAGAAAGGCGCGATCGTCGCGATAGCGCCGGATCATCTCCTGATAGCGCGCCATATGCCGCCCGTCCGGGTTGGAGTCTGCATGCTCCTGCATGATCTGCGCGTAAAAGCCGTCGGCCTGCTCCTGCGTATAATCGAAATCATTCATCACTTGCGATTCGTAGAGTTCGGTAATCCGCTCCTGATGGCGCAGCATGGTGCGGACGAAGGGCGCCATCACCTGGTTGTGATAGGCATCGATCCGGCGCGTGCAGCGATTGGTCGCCTCGGCGCGCGCAAAGGCTTCCGAATAGTTGCGATAATCGTTGCGGCAATTGGGATAAGGCGTCGATGGATATTGCGGCGTGGCGGGCATGTCGGGCAGCGGCGGCGGTGGGGGTCTCTGCGCAAATGCGCCTGCGGACAGAAGCAAAGCGGCGGCTGCCATCGCATGCACGCCCATACGCGACACCTTCATAGATATTCCCCCTCGGCAATGGCTTAGACCTGCCTTTGCCGGGGGGCAATATCGTTCGCGAGCACCCGTCAGACGCGCTCGGCGCATTGGTCGCGAAGGCGCGCAAGCTGCTTGCGGCGGCCAGATCTTCGATGAACTTGCGATGCGGCACCGGGCGATAGGCGTGCAGCTCGTCCAGATATTCGCGCAGCGGATCATTCTCGTGGCTAACGTTGAACAGCGCGTCCATCGCTGGGACGATCGAGTTTTGCGAGCCGGTTCCTCGTCCCAGACAATAGGCCTGCGTCATGAACGAGTAACGGACCATCGCGACCCGGGTCTGCGCGTCGCTGGCTTCGGCGAGAAAGCCGGTCTGTCGGGCTGCGGAAGCTGTTCCAGCAGATACCGCGGACGGCCTGAAGTAAGGATGGCGGAGAGGGTATCTGCCGCGTCGACGATGGCGTCGAATTCGGGCGGCAGCGCGATGGCGTCGATTTCGAAGTCGGAAAGATAGCCGCGTTCCCGCGACATGCCGTAGGATGAAAGCTCCATTTCTGTCTCTATGGTCCGGGCGCGGGTTGGGCCGCCCGGTGCCCGATCGTCACGCCGCGCGATGCGATTGTTCAAGCGCGATGCCGTAGCGTCAGGGGGCGGTTTCCGGTTGACACTGGTTGACACGGGCCAGGGGTGGCGGGGCGCCTTGCTGCTTAAGCCTGTCCTGAGCGTGCCTGCACTCGCGCAGGCGGGTGTCGAAGGGTTGACAAAGTGGACACACAACGTTGCTTCCGCGCGCAATTTAATTTCCTACGCCGTTCGGAAAGTCACAAAGATCACACACCTCAAAGGCGGAACATCCTTCCGATGCGGCGAGCGGAAACGGTTGGGAGGGTGGACGGGGTCAAAGAGCCTGTGCGAGCCTTGGGGCTCGCAGGGATGATCCTGAGGGAGGGTTTCCTATTTTGCGAGGGAAATCGGATTTGGGATTTGCTTAACTATCTCCGTAGTTGCAAAACAATCCTGTCCGAAACGATTACCCTCGACGTAGATGTCCACGCAGTTGGTGCGCAAAGTAGTCGCCATAGTCGCCTCTGTTATCAAACGTGCTTAGCGGTAGAGCCTCTTCCTGAACGCTCATTGCTTGCCTAATCATTGCCTTGCCGCGCTGCATCCACTCGTCTTCATCTCCAAGCATGTACGAGGCAATATTTACCATTATCCCGGCAGCAAAAAGAAACTCGATATCGTTGGACGAATCACCTCCGAAATGAGCAAAAATGCTTTTCCACAGACCCACTGCCTGAGAATCTTCCTCAAAATCTGTGAGGAAGGAGGGTTCTGCCCAATGATACCAGGCCAGAAACATCAGATTGAGATTGCGTTCGCGATCCCGATCCCCGGCTAACCATTGTGCTTTGAGCTCCTTGTACGTCTCTTCCATTTCTAACTCGCCTTAAACGGCAAGATCGCCTCGAAGCTTTCCAGCGGCGGGGCGCCCGCAATCGTCTCGCCCTGCCGTAGCAGAAACGTATGCCGCACGATCTCCGCCTGCTGCTCGATGCCATAGCGTTTGAGCGGCCAGCCGGGTTTCAGGCTGTAATGATAGCGGCAGAAGGCGTGGCGGCGCAGCGGGAGGAAGATGCCGCTCTGCCACTGCCAGACATGGGTCATCTCATGAAGGAACAGGCCCTGCAGCTTGCGCGGCGCGGTGCCGAAATCCTCGCGCCAATAGGGGCCTTTGGGATGGAACCAGATGCCCCCAGTCGGCGCCATCAGCGTGTTGACCGGCTGGAAGGGAAACCATTTCTTCCGGTGCAGCTTGACCCGGTCGTAATCGATCGCATTGCCGAACATGCTGCCGACAAGCTTGCGTTCGGCCGGGGTCAGGGAGCGGGCGGTGTTATCGGTCATCGCCCGCTCTTTCGGCGAATGGAGCACGCCAAGGCAAGCCGCTTATGGACGGCTTGCCCCGGATCGCGATCAGTTGCTGTAGAGTTCGGATATATCGAGGATCGCGGATTCGAGCCGCGCGCTGCCATAGGTACCGACCCAGATATCGTACTGGCCGGAAAGCGGTGTATCGAACAGGAGCGCCGGGTTGAGTCCGCCGCCGCTGTCATCGTCGCAATACCAGTTGCCGTTCGGGTCGTTGACGACGAGCGTGGTATCCGAACTCGACTGGACCGAGATATTCAGCGGCAGCCGGCCGCTCGTATAGTTGACGCGGTAATCAGGCGCGCGGGACACATAGCCGCGGCACGGGCTGCCGAGCACCGAGGCGTCGATCGAACCGCCCGATTGGAGGCGGACGCGGTGCGGATCGGGCGTAAAGCCCGAGCGCAGATTGGCGGTGCCGTAATTCGGATCGAGGCTGAAATCGGGCCGTCCGCCGGAGCTGCTACTGCCGCCGCTCTCCGCCAGTTCGGCGATATCGTCATAGAGTTCGGAAATACCGAGCACGGCCGTCCGCAGGCTGGAGCTACCATAGGTGCCGACCCAGACCTCGTACCGGCCCGAACTCGGATTATCGAAACGGATCGACGGATTGAGGCCGCTTGCGCCATCGTCATTGCAATACCAGCGGCCATTGGGCGCGTTGATCACGAGGGTCGTATCGGCGCTTGAGGCGACCGAGAACAGGAGCGGCAGGCTGCCGGCGGAATAGTTTACGCGGACATCCGGCGCATTGGCGATATAGCCGCGACAGCTGCTGGAAATCGTGGACGCTTCGATCTGCCCGCCTGAGGACAGTTCGACGAGCCGCGGATCGTCGCTGAACCCGGCGCGCAGGTTGACCGTGCCATAGGTCGGATCGAGATTGACATTCTGCGCGCTGGCAGGCGCGAAGGCGATGGTCGCGGCAGCGGCTGCGACGCTAAATCTGGCGAGTGCGGACATTGGCTTTCCCCCAAAAGGACTGGTCACCGGGCTCCGAAAAAGCCCGACGGCGTTGAAACTGCGACCATTTCTTACGGATACCGCGCCGTTCGCGACATTTCCAGCAAAATGATGCGGTGGTGCCCGATCGATTCCGCCGATCAGCAGCCGCTACCTGTCGTGGCTGGAGTAGTTCTCGCTAATGTTCGTGGCCGGAGTGATCATCGCTGCCATGGTCATGACCGGAATGATCTTCGCTATCATGGTCGTGACCGGAGTGATCGTGATCGTGACCGTCATGGTCGTGCTCCGAATGGTCCGCATCGCTATCGTGGCCGCCGAAGGGTGGTTCGTCGCCCGCCGCGATCGTCACGGCGTCGACGCTGACGTCCCGGCCGCTATCGAAGCGGAAGTTGAGCGTTAGGGACGTGCCCGGCGTGATTTCCGGATCGACGCCGAACAACATGCCGTGCATGCCGCCCGGTTCGAAGGACAGCGTGCTGCCCGCCGGTATCTCGGCGGACATGATCGCGCGCATCCGCATCGCGCCGTCTTCCATCACCGTTTCATGGAGTTCGATGGTCTCGACGCGCTCGCTATCGATCGCGAGCAGGGTGTCGCCGGCTTCGCCGCCATTGAGTTCGAAATAGGCAGCCGCCGGGCGGCCTTCGACGGCGGGCAGCCTGACCCAGACATCTTCGACGGTTTCGACGGGCTCGGCTTCTTCGGCCTGGCTACAGGCGACGAGGGCGAAGGCGGCAGTCGCGGCAAGGATCGGAAAGCGCATGAGAAATCCCAAATGTGAACAGAAGCTTTTCTTTAGTCCGCGCGAATGGTTGCAGCAAGCAAAACCCCACCTATATCGCCCGTGTAAAACACCGCGCCGGCGGTTCTTGCTTCATAGTGAGGGGAGCCACCGGCTCCGCCTGTTATTGGGGAACATTGAGGGAAAAAATGGCAAAAGTTATTGGTATTGATTTGGGCACGACCAACTCGTGCGTCGCCGTCATGGAAGGCGGGAAACCCAAAGTTATCGAAAATTCGGAGGGCGAGCGGACGACCGCGTCGATGGTAGCCTTCACCAAGGATGGCGAGCGCCTGATCGGCCAGCCGGCCAAGCGCCAGGCCGTCACCAATCCGGACAATACGGTTTTCGCGGTCAAGCGCCTGATCGGCCGCCGTTTCGACGACCCCATGACGAAAAAGGATATGGAGCTCGTTCCGTATAATATCGTCAAGGGCGGCAATGGCGATGCCTGGGTACAGGCCGGCGGCGAAGATTACAGCCCGTCGCAGATTTCGGCGTTCATTCTGCAGAAGATGAAAGAGACGGCCGAAAGCTATCTCGGCGAAACGGTCGAGCAGGCCGTCATTACGGTTCCCGCTTATTTCAACGACGCCCAGCGTCAGGCGACCAAGGACGCCGGCAAGATCGCCGGGCTCGAAGTGCTGCGTATCATTAACGAGCCGACAGCGGCGGCGCTCGCCTATGGTCTCGAAAAGAATGACGGCAAGACGATCGCCGTTTACGACCTTGGCGGCGGCACGTTCGACATCTCGATCCTCGAGATCGGCGATGGCGTGTTCGAAGTGAAGTCGACCAATGGCGACACCTTCCTCGGTGGTGAGGATTTCGACAGCAAGGTCGTCGAGTTCCTGGCCGACGGTTTCAAGAAGGACGAAGGCATCGACCTGCGCAGCGACAAGCTGGCGCTGCAGCGGCTCAAGGAAGCCGCCGAAAAGGCGAAGATCGAGCTGTCCTCGGCCCAGTCGACCGAAGTGAACTTGCCGTTTATCACGGCCGATCAGAACGGCCCGAAGCATCTCGTGAAGACGATCACGCGCTCCGACCTCGAACAGATGGTCGGCGATCTGATCAAGCGCACGCTCGATCCGTGCAAAAAGGCGCTCGAAGATGCTGGCGTGAAAGCGGGCGATATCGACGAGGTAATCCTTGTCGGCGGCATGACCCGCATGCCCAAGGTGCGCTCTGTCGTTGAAGATTTCTTCGGCAAAGAGCCGCATACAGGCGTGAACCCGGACGAGGTCGTTGCCATGGGCGCGGCGATCCAGGCCGGCGTGCTGCAGGGCGATGTGAAAGATGTGCTGCTGCTCGATGTGACCCCGCTCTCGCTCGGTATCGAAACGCTGGGCGGCGTTTTCACCCGGATGATCGACCGCAACACGACGATCCCGACTAAGAAGACGCAGGTTTATTCGACGGCCGATGACAATCAGAATGCCGTTACGATCCGCGTCTTCCAGGGCGAGCGCGAAATGGCGTCGGACAACAAGCTACTCGGCCAGTTCGACCTGGTCGGCATTCCGCCGGCGCCGCGCGGTGTTCCGCAGATCGAAGTGACCTTCGATATCGATGCGAACGGCATCGTGAACGTGTCTGCCAAGGACAAGGGGACGGGCAAGGAACAGCAGATCAAGATCCAGGCCTCGGGCGGTCTCGACGATAGCGATATCGAAAAGATGGTGCAGGAAGCCGAGCAGTTCGCCGAGGAGGACAAGCAGCGGCGCGAGGTTGCGGAAACGAAGAACCAGGCCGAAAGCCTCGTTCACACGACCGAACAGCAGCTTGCCGAACATGGCGACAAGATCGACGCGAACCTCAAGTCCGACATCGAGAGCAAGATCGCCGAGACCAAGTCGGCCATCGAAGCCGAAGATGGCGACGCCATGAAGACCAAGTCGGAAGAATTGGCGCAGGCCGCGATGCAGATGGGCCAGAAGATCTACGAAGCCCAGCAGGCCGAAGCCGGCGCCGCCGAAGGCGATGCCGCGGCCGATACCGGCGGTTCGAGCGAAGACGAAGATGTCGTCGACGCCGAATTCTCCGAGGTCGATGAAAAGGCCGACACGGACGAAGAGACCAAGGCTTAATCGGATGCTCCCTGTTGCGCTCACCCTGAGCTTGGCGAAGGGTCGGTGCGACAGGGGGCTTCGACACGCTCAGCCTGAACGCTGTTTGTCGGGGGCAATGGTCGCATGACCGAAGTCGATTATTACGAAGTCTTGCAGGTGGACCGGGGCGCCGATGGCGCGACCCTGAAATCCGCCTATCGCAAGCTCGCCATGCAATATCATCCGGACCGCAATCCGGGCGATGCCGATTGCGAGGCAAAGTTCAAATCGATCAACGAAGCCTATGAATGTCTGAAGGACCCGCAAAAGCGCGCGGCCTATGACCGGTTCGGTCATGCCGCCTTCCAGAACGGGGCCGGCGGCGGTCACCAGCAGGATGGCTTCAGCGCCTTTTCAGATATATTCGAGAATATCTTCGGCGAGGATTTCATGGGCGCCGGACGCGGCCGGGGCCGTAGTCGGGACGTCCGCCGCGGAGCGGATCTGCGTTACGATTATGAGATCACGCTCGAAGAGGCGTTCAACGGCAAGGAAGCCGAGCTAACCCTCGATGTTTCGACCATCTGCGAGGTCTGCGAAGGGTCTGGCGCCAAACCGGGCACCAGCGCGCAAACCTGCCCAACCTGTCATGGCCATGGGAAAGTGCGCGCGCAGCAAGGACTGTTTCTCGTCGAGCAGACCTGCCCGACATGCCATGGCATGGGTCAGATTATCACCGATCCCTGCGAGCATTGCCATGGCGAGGGACGGGTCGATACGACCAAGACTATCGAAGTGAAAATCCCGCCCGGCGTCGATGACGGCACGCGTATCCGCGTATCGGGTGAAGGCGAGGCAGGCGCGCGCGGCGGTCCGGCCGGCGATCTCTACATCTTCATCCATCTCGAGCGGCACGAACTGTTCCAGCGCGAAGGCACGACGCTGTTCGCGCGCTGCCCGATTTCCTTCACCACCGCGACTCTGGGCGGCTCGATCGATGTCCCGGGCCTCGATGGCGAAGTGCACACATTCCAAATCCCGGCCGGGATGCAGAGCGGCAAGCAGCTGCGCAAACGCGGCGCGGGCATGCCGGTCCTGCAGGGCAGGGGCTTTGGCGATCTCGTTGCCCAATTCGACGTCGAAACGCCGACCAAGCTGTCAGCCAAACAGAAAGAATTGCTCCGCGAGTTTCGCGAAACGGAAACCGGCGAGGAATGCCCCCAAAGCGCAGGCTTCTTCGACAAGCTGAAAACGATGTTCGGCGAATAGGCGGGTTGCATGGCGGGGGCAGGCTCGGATGACGCGCAGGCCCAACGCAATGCTGCTATCGAAGCCTATCATCGCGGCGAAGCAAATGCGCTATCGCTGATTTCCGACGCGCTCGCGCGAAATCCGCATGATGGCGGTCTGCTGATCAGCGACGCAGCGCTGCGCCTCTCGCGCGGCGAACCCGATGCGCTGTCCAGAATGGAGCGGATGATTGCGCAAGCTCCCGATTGGGTAGACGGGCAGGTTGCACTGGCCGGTTTTCGCTGGGAAAGCGGCGATACCGATGGTTACCTTTCCGGCATAGAAACGGCACTCGCGAAGCTGCCGCGCCATGCAGGGCTCTGGAAATCCTATATCTCGCTGCTCGCCGGAAGCGGCAAGCTGATCGCGGCGGCGGATGCGGCCCGGATGGCGCGCCAAAAGGGTTTCGATATGCCGATGCTGCGCCTGATCGAGGCGATGCACAGCGGCGCGGGCGGCGATCTGGATCGGGCCGAGGCGCTGCTGGCGGACTTGCCACGCGAGATTCCCGATCTGCCGCAACAGCTCGCGCGGCATTTGCTCCGCACGGGCGAAGCAGACGCGGCTGTTGTCGAACTGGACGAGGCACGCCGCCGTCACCCGGACGATATCTCCAACTGGGCGCTTACCGAGATTGCCTGGCGGCTGACCGAAGACGAACGGCATGACTGGCTGGTCGGCGAGGGTAAACTCGCCGGGCCGCTGGATCTGGGCCCAGCCGAAACCGACCTGTCCGCGCTCGCCGATTGCCTGCGCGATCTGCACGCATCGGGCGCGGCGCCCATCGGCCAGAGCGTGCGCAGCGGCACACAGACGCGCGGTGACATCTTCAAGCGCATGGAACCGCCAATTGCCGAGTTGCGGAAACGGCTTAAAGCGGCCGTTGCCGAATTCTGGAGCGGCCTGCCGCAGATCGATCCCGCGCATCCCCTGCTGCGGCATCGCGATGCTACGCCGCGCTTCGTTACCGGCTGGTCGATCCGTATCCTGGGCGGCGGTTTCCATGTCAGCCATATCCATCCGGGCGGTGTGCTTAGCTCGGCATTCTATGTCGCGGTACCGGATACGCTCGATGCCAAAACGCGCGAAGGTTGGATCGAGCTGGGCCGCCCACCGGACGATTTACAGCTCGATCTCGGGCCGTTCACGGCCTTCGGGCCGAAACCCGGCCGTCTTGTCCTGTTTCCGAGCTATCTTTATCACGGCACCCGGCCCTTTTCCGCCGGGGAGAGGATGTCCGTCGCCTTCGATATTGCACCTGCTTGAAAGGTCTCGGCAAGCAGATACGAAAGAGGCGCCGACGATGCGTCAGCGCCTCCGTTTCGATCCTTGCTAGCTGCCGAAAACGGCTTCTACAAAAAGCAGTTGAGCGGCAATAACGGCGGCAAGGCTCGTAATTCTTGCGAATACGGACATGGTGAATTCCTTCCCTTCGTCATGGAACGGTCATTCGTTCCGGCACTGAAATGGGGTCGGAAAACCGGGCTTCCATCGCCCAGTACGCACCTACGGTTGCATGTTTTGCAATCGTATTTTTCGGCTATTTTTCGCCGAAAACCCGCGTGAAAATCGTGTCGATATGTTTGAAATGATAGTCGAGATCGAACTTCTCCTCGATCTCGCTATCGCTGAGCGCGGCGGTCACCTCTGCATCGGCCTTGAGCAGTTCCATCAGCGATAGCTGGCCGTCCGACTCCCAGACTTTCATCGCATTGCGTTGGACGAGCCGATAGGCATCTTCGCGGCTGACCCCGGCCTGGGTGAGCGCGAGCAGGACGCGCTGCGAATGGACGAGCCCGCCCATCCGGTCGAGATTCTTCTGCATCCGCTCGGGATAGACGAGCAGCTTATCGACGACGCCGTTGAGACGGCCCAGCGCGAAATCGAGCGTGATGGTCGCGTCCGGCGCGATATAGCGCTCGACCGAGGAATGGCTGATATCCCGCTCGTGCCACAGCGCGACATTCTCCATCGCCGGCACGGCATAGCCGCGCACCATGCGGGCGAGGCCGGTGAGATTTTCGGTCAGGATCGGGTTGCGCTTGTGCGGCATTGCCGACGAACCCTTCTGGCCCGGCGAGAAATATTCCTCGGCTTCCAAGACCTCCGTGCGCTGGAGATGGCGGATTTCGACCGCCAGCCGCTCGACCGATGAGGCGATAACGCCGAGTGTCGCGAAGAACATCGCATGGCGGTCGCGCGGGATGACCTGGGTCGAGATCGGTTCGACGGTCAGCCCCATCTTTTCTGCGACATGCGCTTCGACGCGCGGATCGATATTGGCGAAGGTGCCGACCGCGCCGGAAATGGCGCAGGTCGCGATCTCGGCGCGTGCCGCGACGAGCCGGTCCTTGCAGCGATCGAACTCGGCATAGGCCTGGGCGAGCTTCAGCCCGAACGTTACCGGTTCGGCATGGATGCCATGGCTGCGGCCGATCGTGGGCGTCAGTTTGTGCTCCATCGCGCGGCGTTTCAGCGCGTCGAGCAGCGTATCGAGATCGGCGAGCAATATGTCCGAGGCGCGGGCGAGCTGCACGGCGAGGCAGGTGTCGAGCACATCGGAACTCGTCATCCCCTGATGCATGAAACGCGCTTCTTCGCCGACCTGCTCGGCCACCCAGGTCAGGAAGGCGATTACATCATGCTTGGTGACGGCCTCGATCGCATCGATGGCCAGCACGTCGATCTCGGGCTCGGTCGCCCACCAGTCCCACAGCGCTTTGGCCGCGCTTTCCGGCACTACGCCGAGATCGGCCAGCGCCTCTGTCGCATGCGCCTCGATCTCGAACCAGATACGGAACTTCGATTCCGGTTCCCAGATGGTGGTCATTTCGGGCCGGGCGTAGCGCGGAATCATTCTTGGTCTCTCATCCTTCGACAGCGGAGCCGGGCGATTAGCAGCGGAACTGGCGGGGGACAAATGCGATCATCCACCGTTGAGCGCCCGATTTCACAATTTTTCGGGCTTTGATGCAGATCAAGGGATGATTCTGCCGACTCGCTAAGGCAGCCTCGACAATAACTGTCAGATCCGAGGGGGAACTCATGACAGAACGCAATAGTGCAGCCATCGATGGCGCAGCCGATTCACAAGAAACGGCACCGCCGCCGAACGGCGTAGCAAGCAACGGATTGGCGGCCGATATCGTCGCGCCGGCACCGGAAACGCCCGATATTGCGGCCGATCAGCCGGGTGAGCCGCGCAATGCGAAAACCGTGCTGCCCAAGGTAACACCGGATAGAATCCGCGAAGCTTTTGAGACCGGGCGCTATCCGTACGATACGAAAATGTCGCGGAGACGCTATGAACGGCAGAAAGCGAGGCTTCAGGCGGAATTGCTCAAAGTTCAGCTCTGGGCGCAGGACATGGGCGAAAAGTTCGTGTTGTTGTTCGAGGGGCGCGATGCGGCCGGCAAGGGCGGCACGATCAAGCGTTTCACCGAACATCTCAATCCGCGCACGATGAACGTTGTGGCGCTGGCCAAGCCCGACGATCGCGAGCGCGGCCAATGGTTCTTCCAGCGTTATCTTCAGCACCTGCCGACGGCTGGCGAAATGGCGTTTTTCGACCGGAGCTGGTATAATCGCGCGGGCGTCGAGCGGGTCATGGGGTTCTGCTCGCCGAACGAATATCTCGAATTTATGCGCCAGGTGCCTGAAGTCGAGCGGATGCTCGTCCGGTCTGGTATCCGCCTGTTCAAATACTGGTTTTCGGTCACGCAGGACGAGCAGTTCAACCGGTTCGAATCGCGCAAGACCGATCCCCTGAAACGCTGGAAGCTGTCACCGATCGATCAGGCCAGCCTCAGCAAGTGGGACGACTATACCGAAGCCAAGGAGGCGATGTTCTTCTACTCCGATACCGCCGACGCGCCCTGGACGATTGTAAAGTCGAACGACAAAAAACGCGCGCGGATAAACTGCATGATGCACTTTCTCGACAGCATCGATTATCCGGACAAGGATAAGAGCATAGCAAGAAAGCCCGACCCGCTGATCGTGGGGCAGGCGCATCATGTGATCCACAGAGCCGATCACATTTTGGGAACATCGCTGCATCCGGAATTGCGTCGCGGCAGCGCCTGACGGCGCGCCCGGACGTTCCAGGCTAGGGCGCGATCACGACGCGCCCGACGACTTCGCGATTGCGCATCATCTCGAATGCGTCGCGCCAGTGATCGAGCGATAGCGCGGCATGGACATGGGGCGTGACCTTGCCCGCTTCGGCCAATGCCCAGATCGCATTGAAATTCTCTTCGCCGCGTTCCGGATAGCGGCGGCCATATTCGCCGGCGCGCACGCCGACGACCGAGAAGCCCTTGATCAGCGGGATATTGGTCGGAACGGTCGCGATCCGGCCCGAGGTGAAGCCGACGACGAGCAGCCGGCCGCCGAAGGCGATGCAGCGCGTACTCTCGTCGAAAATATCGCCGCCGACCGGATCGTAGATGACGTCGGCTCTGCCGCCGGTCAGTTCCTTGACCTTTTCGCGAAAGCCGTCGGTGACGTTGATCGTCGCCTCGGGCGCGTATTTCTCCGCGATCACGGCAAGCTTCTCGTCGGACGCCGAGGCGGCGATCACCTTTGCGCCCAGCGCCTTGCCGAGATCGACTGCCGCCAGTCCAACACCGCCCGCCGCGCCATGCACCAGCAGCCATTCGCCCGGCTGGATGTCGGCCCGGCGCACGAGCGAGACATAGGCGGTCAGATAGGCAACGCCGAAGGCGGCCGCCGCGTCGAAATCCATGCCGTCCGGCTTGCGGCGCAGCGCTGCAACGGGGCAGAGCGCATAGTCCGCGAAACCGCCGGTGCCGAGCGTCGCGACGACCGCATCGCCGATAGCGAAATCCGTGTGCTCCTCGCCGAGCGCGACAATCTCGCCCGCGATATCGTTCCCGGGCGTGAACGGCAGTTCGGGGCGATGCTGATATTTCCCCTCCGTCATCAGCAAGTCTGGAAAACCGAGCGCCGCCGCGCGTACGCGAAGCAGTGCCTGACCCGGACCGGGCTCCGGCACCGGAACATCGGCAACCGTACACCCGGCGAAATCGGGCGCGAGATCGGCCACTTGAAGGGCGCGCATCGTCTTCTGCAGGCTCATATCAAATCAGTCCCTGGCTTCTGAGGCTCGTCTGCCCCTTGGTGCCGACAATCAGATGATCGTGCACGGCAATGCCCAGCGGCCGCGCTGCCTCCACCACTTCGCGGGTCAGGCGGATATCGGCCTTGCTGGGGGAGGGGTCGCCGGACGGGTGATTATGCACGAGGATCATCCCGCTCGCGTGGAGATCAATCGCGCGGCGGATGATCTCGCGGACGTAAATTGCCGCCTGGTCGATCGAGCCCTCGGTCACGATCTCGTCGCGGATCAGCACATTCTTGCTGTCGAGATGCAGCACGCGGACGCGTTCGATCGGCTCATGCGCCATATCGGCGTGCAGATAATCGATCAGCGCCTGCCAGTTAGACAGGATCGGCTTCTCGCGGACCTCTTCGGAAAGCAGCCGGAGCGCCGAAGCCTTGGCGATCATCAGCGCCGCGATCGCGCCCTCGCTCAGTCCACCGATCCGCGCGAGCGCCTCGGGTTCCGCCGAGAGCAGCGCGCCGAGCCCGCCAAACTCGCCGATCAGCCGCTTGGCGAGCGGTTTCGTATCGCGCCGCGGAATGGCCAGCGCCAACAGATATTCGACAAGCTCATGATCGAGCAGCGCGTCATGCCCGCCCTCGATCAGGCGCTTGCGCAGCCGGGCCCGGTGCCCTGTCCCGTCTGTCGGTGCCTTCGTCATGCGGCGGACGCTATCGGGATGGCGGCACGGGTGCAATCGCGCTAGTCAGGGTCAGAACCTATTAGTGGCACCGGCACGGTTTGAAGTGAAATGGCTCAGTGCAAGGAGGAGAGGCGCAGGAATATGTCAATATTTCAAGCCTCTCCGACGCAGCAATGGGCCATTTCGGTCAAATCCCGAAAGGGACGCCCAAATGGCTTCCATCTCGAACCGAAAAACGCTTGCAGGGGCAACCAGCCCCTGCAGCGCGTCTTTCGGCCCGATATGTTCGCCATTTGGACGCCGTTCCGGTGCCACTAATAGGTTCTGACCCTAGCATGGAGGAAACGGCGCCTGTTCGGAAATCCGGCTGGAAACGGCGGCGCTACTGGCTGGGCGGATTGGCCGGCACTGTGGCGCTCGGCCTCGGTATCGCCTGGATCCAGCGCGAAGACCTCGCGACCCGCTATATCGACGGACTGCTCGACGCGGCCGAAGCGCAGGGCAGCTATGAGATCGTCGAGATCGGTCTCGGGCGGCAGCGTATACGCAATCTCGTGATCGGCGATCCGGGCAGTCCGGACCTGACGGTCGAACAGGCGGATATCTATCTCGATTTCGGTTTCGGCTATCCCGAAGTCAGCAGCGTCTCGGTGCGGGGCGTGCGGCTCGACGGGCGGCTGGTCGATGGCGCGTTCGATTTCGGACAGCTCGGCGGTTTTTTGCCGGAGCCGACCGGCGAACCTTTTGTCCTGCCCGAACTGGACCTCGAACTGCGTGACGCCGTGATGCGGCTGGAGACGCCCTATGGGCCGGTGGCGCTGGCGGCGACCGGATCGGGGCCGCTGCATAACGGCTTTAGCGGCTATCTCGCTGCGGCCAGTCCGGGCCTAGTCTATCAGGGCTGCACGGCCGGCGCACCGCGATTAGACGTCGCGATCCGGACCGAAGACCGGCGCCCGATTGTCGAAGGGCCGCTTCGCGCCGCGCGCGTCGCTTGCCCCGATCAGGACATGGCGCTCGCCGCGCCCGAGGTCGCGATTAGCGCCATATTCTCGGAGAGCTTCGATCGCTGGGGCGGGGACGCGCTGCTGACGGCGGCATCGCTGACACATGAAAGCGGGCAGGCTGGAAATGCCCGGCTGGCCATGACCTTCGACGGCGAGGCTGGCGGTCAGACAGCCGGCACGATGCGGCTGCGCTTGGCCGACGCGCGGGGCTTCGATATCGACGCTCAAGGCGTGCGGATGATCGGCCATTACCGCGTCCGCGATGGCGGCGGCACTATCGGATTCGATGGCGATGTCGAGCTGCGCGATGCACGGCTGGGGGCGACACGGCTTGCGGGAATCACAGAAACACTGCGCGGGGCAGAGGGCACACCGCTCGGTCCAGTCGGCGCAATGCTCGCCCGCGCGGTCCAGGCGGCCGGCCGCGATTTCGATGCGCAGTTTGCGATGACGGCTGCCTATGGTGAGCGCGGTGGCGCGATCCGCTTTGCCGAAGTTCGCGGGACGAGCGAGAGCGGCGCGCGGCTGACATTGGAGCGCGGAGAGGGTGTGCAATATGGCTGGCCCGATCGCGGTTTTCGCTTCGCCGGCGCGATGCGGCTCGCAGGCGGCGGTTTTCCGCAAAGCTATATCACCATCGATCAACCGCGTGCGGGCGCTCCGCTCGAAGGCCTGGCGGAGATCGCACCGATCCGCGCCGGCGATGCGCTGCTGTACCTCGAGCCCGTGCGCTTCACGGCAGCTGGAGACGCGACCCGGATCGCGACCCAAGTCGAGATGAGCGGGCCGCTGGCCGATGGGCGGGTCGAGCGCCTGCGCCTGCCGATTGCCGGACTATTGGGGCAGGGTGGTCGCCTGACCGTCGGCGAGGGCTGCACGCCGGTCCGCTGGGACAGGATGATGGTCGCCGGGATGGTGCTGGGGCCGACCGAACTGCCCTTCTGCCCGATTACCGGTGGTGCGCTGGTCCGCTACACGCCGGGTGCAGGGGTGAGCGGCGGCGGGCGGCTGATCCAGCCGCGGCTGCGTGGGCGTATCGGAGACTCCCCGCTGACGATCACCGCCGCCGATTTCCGGCTGCCGCTCGCCCGGCCATCCTTCGTCACCAACGGTGTTGCGGTCCGGCTCGGTCCGCAAGGCGCGCAGTCCGAACTCGACATAGCCCGGCTCTCCGCCGATTTCGTATCGGGCGGCGTGGATGGGGACTATGCGGGCGCCGCGGGGCAGCTTGCCAATGTACCGCTGCGGCTTAGCGAGGGATCGGGGGGCTGGCGTTTCACGAACGGCGTGTTGACTGTCGATGGTGCGGCCGGGCTGACCAACACTTCGCCCGATCCCCAGTTCGAGCCGCTGGCGGTGCGCGAGATAGCGATGCGCCTCGAAAACAGCATTATCGGTGCGACCGCCGAATTGCGCGCGCCGGCAAGCGATGTCCGCGTCGCGGATGTCAATCTCATGCATGATCTGCGCGACGGCACGGGCGCGGTGGTGCTCGACACCGACAATCTCGCTTTTAACGACCGCATTCAGCCGACCGACCTGACCCGTCTCGTGCTCGGTATCGTGGCCGACGTCAGGGGGCTGGTCAGCGGCACGGGCACGATCCGTTGGGACGCAGCGGGCGTTACCAGCGATGGCGTCTACCAGCTGACCGATATCGACCTCGCCGCGCCGTTCGGGCCGGTGCGCGGACTGAGCACAGAGATTCACTTCACCGATCTGCTCGGCATGAATACCGAGCCGGGGCAGGTGGCGAGTGTGCGCGAGATCAATCCCGGCGTGCTCGTGCCGAATGGAACGGTGCGCTACCAGTTTCTTTCCGCCAACCGGGTGCAGGTGGAAGGCGCGACCTGGCCGTTCGCGGGCGGCCAACTGATCCTTCAGCCGACGATCCTCGACTTCCGCGTCGATCAGGAGCGCAAGCTCGTCTTCATGGTGCGCGGCGTCGATGCGTTGCAGTTTCTCGAAGCGCGGGAGTTCGAAAATATCATCGCGACCGGCACGTTCGACGGGAAGCTCCCAATGATCTTCGACCGGAATGGCGGACGGATCGAGGGCGGTTTGCTGGTCTCGCGGGCAGGCGGCGGGACGTTCTCGTACGAGGGCGAGATCAGCGACGTAAATCTCGGCATGTTCGGCAGTCTCGCCTTTAACGCGCTCGAGCTGATCCGCTACAGCGAACTCGCGATCGCGTTCGACGGTGCGATCGACGGCGAAATGGTCACGAGTATCGAATTTACCGGCGTCTCACCCAATCTCGCTCGTGAAGGGCAGGGGCTGATTATCGGCGGCTTCACTCGCGAACTCGCCGAAATCCCGATCCGCTTCGACATCACCATGAACGCGCCGTTCAACCGGATGCTTTATTCCTTCCGCCTGCTCGACGACCCCGGTTTCCTCGTCAACCAGGCGATCCGCGCACGGATAAACCGAACCCAGGCCGAACAGGATGTTCAGCCTCCCGAAAGCGATATTATGCCATGAAGACTGCAATATTGACGAAGAAGGAGCATGATGCGACCGACGGATGGATGAGACGGACACAGCTACTCGCAGCGGCGATATTTGCCGCGATGACAAGTGGTTGCGTTCAGGTTTCGGCGCCCGAAGAGCCCATCGTGATCGAATTGAACATTAATGTGCAGCAGACTGTCGACGTGAATTTGCAGGAAGATGTCGAAAATCTGATCGAGAATAATCCGGAGCTGTTTCCAGAATGATCAAGCGTAAAGCCAGCATCGCCGCCATTTTCGCCGTCGCATTGGGCGGCATCGCGACCATGGCGCCCGCCCAGAACAGTGCAGTCCAGCAGGCGATCGCCCAGGGCGTCGTCGGCGAAACGGCGACCGGCTATCTCGGTTTCGCGCAGACGCCGTCACCGCAATTGCGCGCGCAAGTCGATGCGATCAATCTCGGTCGGCGTTCCGCCTTCGCCGATCTCGCCCAGCAGCGCGGCACGACGCGCCAGCAAGTCGCCGAGGAAACCGCCTGCAACCGCCTCTCCAGAGTCGATCCGGGCGAAGCCTATCAGCTGCGCGACGGCGTGTGGCGCACCCGCGGCTCCGCCCCGATCCCGACGCCGCCTTATTGCTGAGCGGATCTAGTTCGCGACGATTTCGGTACGTCGGATCGAGTCCGGGCCGACAGATACTGTCGACACAATGGCGGATTTCAGGAGCAAATCTGAAAGAGTCTTGATCCGGGGTCCAATGGCTTTTGGATTGACCTTAGCGCCCCAGTTGGCGAGAAGAATGACATGAAAAATCATCTCTTCAGCGCCCGAGCGCTCACCCCCGTCCTGTCTTCCGTCTGCGCATTGGCCCTGCTGGCTGGCGGAGCAACCATATCCCACGCGGCGCAGCCAAGCGCTTCGCAAGAGCAGGCGTCTGCCGCTGCGATGCCGGAAGGCACAGGCTATTTCGCGTCCAACAGTTCGCTGCCCTTCATGGCGCCGGACTTCACCCAGATTTCCGAAGACGATTATCTTCCCGCCTTTGCGCAGGGCATGGCGATCCACAACGCCGAAGTGCAGGCCATTATCGACGACCCGGCAGAACCGACCTTCGACAACACAATTGTCGCGCTGGAGCGCAGCGGGCGTATGCTCAGCCGGGTGAGCCGCGTATTCTTTGCGTTGACCAGCGCCAACACCACGGACCGGCTGGACGAGATCAACACCGAAATCAGCCCGCAGCTTTCCGATCATTATACCGCCATCAGCCTGAACCCCGACCTGTTTGCGCGCGTCAGTGCTGTCTATGAACAGCGCGACGCGCTGGACCTGTCGGTCGAGCGCGCACGCCTGCTTCACAACACCTATACGGGCATGGTCCATGCCGGCGCCGAGCTCACAGAGGCCGAGCGCGAACGCGTCATGGTGATCAATAGCGAGATCAGCGCGCTGACCACCGAGTTCAGCCAGACGGTGCGCGCCGCGACCAACCAGCAGCCGTTGATCGTCGAGACGCGCGAAGAGCTGGCCGGCCTGTCGGAAAGCGAAATCGCCGCCGCTGCCGCCGCCGCGACCGAGATGGGGATGGACGGCCAATACGCGCTCGTCCTGCAGAACACGACGCAGCAGCCGTTGATCCCGAAGCTCGAAAATCGCGAGATACGCGAACGCTTCCTCGCCCTCAGCCTGCACCGCGCTGACGGGACCAATCCGGAATATGACACGCGGATGATCGTCGCGCAGATTTCGGTGCTGCGCGCGGAAAAGGCGGCGCTGTTCGGCGAGCCCAACTGGGCGAGCTATAGCATGTATCGCAACATGGCGGACGAGCCGCAGCTCGCGCTCGATTTTATGGAACAGATGGTCCCCGCGCTTGCCGCAACGCAGAGGCGCGAAGCCGCGATCCTCAACGCCGAAATCGCCGAGAGCGGTGGCGATTTCACCGTGCAGCCGCATGATTGGTACCGTTTTGCCAACCAGGTCCGCGAAGAGCGTTTCCAGTATAGCGAAGATGAGGTGACCGAGTATCTCCAGCTCGAAAGGGTGCTGGAAGGCGGCGTCTTCTACATGGCGAATGAACTCTATGGCCTCACCTTCGAGCGGCGCACCGACATCCCGACCTATCACGAGGATGTGTGGGTCTATACGATCCGCGAAGAGGATGGCACGGAGCTCGCGTTATTCTATTTCGATCCGTTCCAGCGGCCGTCCAAGCGCGGTGGCGCGTGGATGGGCAGCTTCGTTCCACAGTCCTATCTGCTCGATCAGCGGCCGGTCATCTATAACGTGCTCAACATCCCCAAGACCAATGAGGGCGAGACGCAGCTTGTCAGTTTCTACTGGGTGAACACGATCTTCCACGAATTCGGCCATGCCCTGCATGGCATGTTCGCTGAACAGGAATTTGCCAGCCTTGCGGGCACAGCGACACCGCGCGATTTCGTCGAATATCCGGCCCAGGTCCATGAAATGTGGCGGGAATATCCCCAAGTCCTGCAAAATTATACGGCTCATGTCGAGACGGGCGAGCCCATGCCGATGGAGCTGTTCGAGCGTATCCAGGCAGCCTCACGCTGGAACCAGGGCTATGATTTCGGCGAGGTCATGGAAGCCGCGCTGCTCGACATGCGCTGGCATTCGCTGTCCGCCGAGGAAGCCGCCGAGATCGATACGCCCGAAGAGGTCATAGCCTTCGAGCAGGGCGCCCTGTCCGAACTGGGTCTCGAGGTCGAACTGGTGCCGCCGCGCTATTACAGTACCTATTTCAACCACATCTTCTCCAGCCCGTCCGGCTATTCGGCCGGCTATTACAGCTATCTGTGGACGCAGATGCTGGACCATGACAGCCGCGACTATATCATCCAGAATGGCGGTCTGACGCGGGCCAACGGCACCCGGCTTCGCGAAACCGTGTTGAGCCGGGGCGGGACGATGGATTATCACGAGGTCTACCGCAATTTCGCCGGCCGCGATCCGGATGTGCGCTACATGCTCGAATATCTTGGCCTCGTTCCGGAAGACGCGGAGGCAGAAGCCCAGGCGTCGGACTAGGCAGCGCGTCCGGTTTGCAGTGACCGGGACTTCAGGTTACCGCGAACTGAAAATAGCGACATAGTGTAATGGTGAGCAACCTGTGATGCAGGCTCGCAGATATGGGGTAAGATCGCTGCTGTCGGTACCAGTTCGTTAGTTAGCCGCCAGAGCAAAACTGCTCCGATATTCGGGTTTGAGCGCTCCGAGCATCTCGGTTGTCACCGCTACGTCGACATCAAAGCTACCGGCCGCGTAAGGGCCGGCGATATAGGGCGGAACGCGTACGCGGAACGATGTGAACAGGCCTGTGTCGCTTCCCATGGGTGCGATCGCGACCTGGTCGAACGGCGGGCAGTCGGCCCAGAAATCGTCACTCGAAATATCGCCCATCCGCTCGATCTGCTGTTCACGCAGGCCTTCGCAGAAAGGCTGGTCGATCATCGACAGGCCGAGATAGCGGTTCGTGAAAAGCCCGAGCACGCCGATCAGGCGGTCGCTCGCCACGTCCCAGACCAGTGCGTTGAAAAAGCTGTTGCCGTGCGCGCCGCCCGTATAGCTGTAGGTTTCGCTGCCGAGGCCGATCAGCGCGTCTGTCTGTCCGGCGATCGTCCATTGCTGACTATGCTGATAGCCGGCGACCATTGCCGAGCCTTCGGGCATCATTTCGGCGAGTTGCGCGCGGCCCGCGTCATACGCAGCGCGCGCCTGCGCCCGTCGCGATTCGAGGTGTCTCGCGAGTAACGGAACGGTTTCTGGCAGGGCCGGCAGTTCATATGTAAACCCGCTGGTTTCGGCCTCTTGCTGTGCCGCCTGAGCGGGTGAGGCGGACAGCCCCGCAGCAAGGCCGAGCATGATTGCGCCGGTGGCAGCCATCGACCGTCCAACTGTTTGAATTCTGGCCTTCATATCCGTCTCCTCCGGCGGTTTTCCGATGATTGTTTTTCTCGCCGATTTGGGCCGCGCAAACAATCCCCAAATGCCATGCCGCACTGCATCATATGCGGTTGACTTGGATAGGGGCGCTCACTAAACGGGCCGTGCCTTGGCGGGGTCGATCGCCACCATGCGCGCGTCCGGCTTTTGGGCCAACAGGAGCAGGCATGGCGGAGAAAGACACCGGGCGGGAATCCTCTGTCGCGGAAGATGCGCGGCTTCAGGCGCTGGAAGAGCGACTGGAAGCGGCAAAGCGCACAGAGGCTCTCAAATCGGCCAAGCGGAACCGGCGGAGTGGCGGCGCAAATTACGCCCATCGCGCGGTGAGCGAGCTGATCGGAGGTCCTGTCGGTGGCGCCGTTGTCGGCTGGTTTTTCGACTGGCTGTTCGGCACCTACCCTTGGCTGATGCTGTCGATGATGTTCCTCGGGTTCATCGTCGCGGTGCGGAATGTATATGTGATGACGAGTAAGCGCCCCGATTAGGGGCGCTTTGCTCAGGAAGAGACGGGATTTTACTGTGGCGGAAGCGGAAGGCGGCGGCATCGATCCGATGTCCCAGTTCAAGATCGAGCCGATAGCCGGCACTCTTGAGCAGGGCCAGATTGCGTTCACCAACAGCTCGATCTGGATGCTGCTGACGCTCGCGCTCGTCTGGCTCTTCATGATCGGCGGCATGAAGCGCGAGCTCGTGCCCGGCCGCTGGCAGCTCGCCGTCGAGAGCGTGACCGGCTTTATCGATAATATGCTGACCAGCAATATCGGGCCGGCGGGCAAGAAATATGTGCCCTATATCTTCACGATCTTCATCTTCATCTTGTTCGCCAACCTGCTAGGCCTTTTGCCGATCGGCTTTACCGGCATCCATCCGTTCACGGTCACCAGCCATATCCTGATTACCGGCGTGATGGCCGTGATGAGCTTCTCCATCGTCCTCGCCGTCGGTTTCTGGAAGCACAAGCTCAAATTCTTCACCCTGTTCGTGCCGCATGGCACGCCGCTGCCGATGGTGCCGCTGCTGTTCGTGATCGAACTGGTATCGTTCATGGTCCGCCCGTTCAGTCTCGCGCTGCGACTGTTTATCGCGATGACCGCCGGCCATGTGCTGCTCAAGGTGTTCGCGAGCTTCGTGATTTCCGGCATCAATGCCGGCCCTGAAATCGGCCTGCTGGTCGCCGTGCCGAGTTTCCTTCTGATGCTCTTCGTCAGCGCGCTCGAACTGCTGATCTGCGCCATCCAGGCCTATGTCTTCGCGCTCCTGTCGGCGCTCTACATCAACGATGCGGAAAATCTGCATTAATCCGAATTTCTCACCAACACTAATTTTCACAAGGGAGTTTTTTCAATGGAAGTCGAAGCTGCACGTTTGATCGGTGCCGGTCTCGCTGCAATCGGCGCAGGCGCCGCTGCTGCGGGTGTGGGCTATATCTGGGGTTCGTTCCTTCAGGGCGCCCTGCGCAATCCGGAAGCCGCCGATGGCGAACAGGCCCGCCTCTATATCGGCTTTGCCGTGACCGAGCTGCTCGGTCTGATCGCGGCCGTTATCGGCTTCATTCTGCTGTTCGGTTAATTCCGGACCGGCCGGTTCCGCTCACAGGCAAGGGAGGCTGAGGCCATGCCACAGCTCGATCAGATTGCCATCAGCTATGCGTCGCAGATCGTGTGGCTGGTCGGCGTTCTCGCCATCATCTATTTCGGCATCGCCCGGACGATGGTGCCCAAGGTGCAGGGCACGATCGAGGCGCGCGCGAAACGCGTGTCCGACGATCTTGCCGCGGCGGACAAGGCCCATGAACGGGCTGACGAGATCGAGGAGGATTATCGTCAGCAGATGAACGAAGCCCGGTCCGAAGCCGGAACGGTGACGACCGAGGCCAAAGCGAAGGCCAATGCCGACCGCGAACAGCGGGTTGCCGCCGAGGATGAGAAGATCGCGGCGAAGCTGGCCGAGGCCGAAACCGCTCTGGCAGACGCTCGCAAGGCCGCGCTGGCCGAGATCGAAGGCGTGGCCGTGGATGCGACGCAGGATATCGTGACCAAGGTTTCGGGCGGCTCCGTCTCGGAAAGCGAAGCGCGGTCGGCGGTGAAAGAGGCGATGGCCCATGGATGAAGAGCTCGAACCCGTAATTAACGAGGACACCGAGCCGGTAACGGCCGAGACCGCGGCGCAGGACGATGCGCAGGCGGGCGGGTACGAGACCGCCTTCGGCCTCGATACCTATGGCTGGGTCGCGGTCGCGATGATCGTCGTCATCCTCATCATGCTGTGGCGCAAGGTGCCCAGCATTATTGCCGGTGCGATGGACAGGCGGATCGCCGAAATCCGCGGCGAGATTGACGAGGCCGCGAAGCTGCGGTCGGAAGCCGAGGCGCTGAAGGCCGAATATGAGGCCAAGACGGCCAATGCTGACAAGGAAGCCGCTACGATGCTCGACCGGGCGCGCGAGGAGGCCGACCAGATCGTCGCCCAGGCCGAATCCGACGCCAACGACCTGATCGAGCGCCGCCAGCGGCTGGCCGAAGAAAAGATCGCCGCCGCCGAACGCAGCGCGGTCGCCGAAGTCCGCGCCAAGGCCGCGAGCGCCGCAACCGCCGCCGCCGCCGCGCTGATCGAGCAGAAGCATGATGCGGATGCAGACAAGGCGCTGATCGACCGCACGATCTCCAGCATGGACGCGCGGCTGAATTAGCCTTTCTTCCTTCTCCCTTGATGGGAGAAGGATATGGAGCCTTCGCGAGGTACGAGCCTAGGCGGAGTTGGATGAGGGTGATCCAACCGCCAGCCGTATCGCTTGCCGATAGATCACCCTCATCCAACTTCAACTAGCTTCTCCTTCGACAAGCTCAGGATCAGCAAGTTTTCGTATCCTTCTCCCATCAAAGGAGAAGGTTTGCCGTGCGCACCTCCAGCGCCTAAATCCTCCCCGTGAGCAAAGCCGACCGTCCCGATCATCCGCGCGCTGCCGAGCGCTTCAACGAGGAAAAGGCGGCCTACACGGTGAAGGGCGCCGATGCGCCGGATCTCGAGGCCGGGGTCGCGGCGATCCGCGATGTCGTGAAGACACTGCCCGCGCGGCCGGGCGTCTATCGGATGCTCGATGCGCGCAGCGATGTCCTCTATGTCGGCAAGGCGGCAAGCCTCAAATCGCGCGTGCCCAACTATACGCAGATCGCCCAGCTGCCGAAGCGGCTCCAGCGTATGGTCGCGCAGACCCGGGCGATGACGATTGTCACGACCGAGACCGAGGCCGAGGCGCTGCTGCTCGAGGCGCAGCTGATCAAGCGCTATCGTCCGCCCTACAACGTCCTGCTGCGCGACGACAAAAGCTTCCCGTTCATCCTGCTGCGCGAGGATCACGACTTTCCGCGCATCATGAAGCATCGCGGCGCGCGCCGCGCCAAGGGCCAATATTTCGGCCCGTTCGCCAGCGCCGGTTCGGTCAACCGGACGATCAACGCGCTGCAGAAGATGTTCCTGATCCGCAACTGCACGGACAGCTTTTTCGCCAATCGCGACCGGCCCTGTCTGCTCTACCAGATCCGCCGGTGCTCGGCGCCCTGCGTCGGACGCATCAGTGAGGCCGACTATGACGAGCTGGTCGAGGACGCGAAGGCGTTTCTCTCGGGCAAGAGCACGCGCGTGCAGCAGAAGCTCGGTGCGCAGATGGAGAAGGCGTCGGAGGAACTCGATTTCGAGATGGCCGCCATCTATCGCGACCGGCTTAAAGCACTGACCTTTATCCAGGGCAGCCAGGCGATCACGGCCCAAGGCGTCTCCGATGCCGATGTTTTCGCGCTGGCGAGCAAGGGCGGCACGGTCGGTATCCAGGCCTTTTTCATTCGCGGCGGCCAGAATTGGGGCCATCGCAGCTTTTTCCCCGCGCATGTCAAAGATGTGCCGGAAGAGGAGGCGCTGCAGGCCTTTCTCATGCAATTTTACGAGGAAGTGCCGCCACCCAAGCTGGTGCTGGTCGATAGAGAGTTGCCCGAGACCGAGCTGCTCGCCGAGGCGCTGGCCGAACGCGCGAACCGCAAGGTGACGATCAAAATTCCGCAGCGCGGGGATCAGCGGAAACTGCGCGATCAGGCCGCGCGCAATGCCGAAGAGGCGCTCGAACGGCGGCTGGCGGAATCTTCATCCCAGGCGAAGATCATGCGACAGATGGCCGAGCTGTTCGAACTGGACGAGCCGCCCGACCGGATCGAGATATACGACAACAGCCATGTTTCCGGCACCAATGCGGTCGGCGCGATGGTGGTCGCGGGACCGGAGGGCTATCGCAAATCCAACTATCGCAAGTTCAACATCAAGAACCCGGAAACCGCGCCGGGCGACGATTTCGCGATGATGCGCGAAGTGTTTCAGCGCCGCTTCGCCCGCGCCGAAAAGGAAGACCCGGAGCGCCGCAAGGGCGAATGGCCCGATCTCGTGCTGATCGACGGCGGCAGGGGGCAGGTCAGCGCGGCAGCCGAGACGCTGGAGGAAATGGGGATCGGCGATGTTGCGCTGATCGGTATTTCGAAAGGCCCGGACCGCAATGCCGGACGCGAGCATTTCCATTTCCCCGACGGGCGCGAACAGATGCTGCCGACGAACAGCCCGTTGCTCTTTTACCTGCAGCGCCTGCGCGACGAGGCGCACCGTTTCGCGATCGGCGCGCATCGGCAGAAACGCGCCAAGGCGATGGGCACAAGCCCGCTCGATCAGGTGCCTGGGATCGGCCCGGCACGCAAACGCGCGCTACTCCTCCATTTCGGCACGGCGCGCGCAGTCAAATCTGCAGGCCTTGACGATCTGGCGCGTGTGCCCGGCGTGTCCAAGACGATGGCGCAGACGATTTACGATCATTTCCACGCCAGCGGCTGACAACGCGAGCTAGGCGTCAGCCGCCGCCGTTTTCTGCGCGCGATGAAATTGCCAGGCGAAACAGGCAAGGCCGAGCGCGATGAAGAATTCGCGATATTCGGTGGCGTCGAAAATCTCGATCATCGACGGGCCAAAGGTGAGCACCGCAAGCTGTCCGATCGCGACCGCCGCTCCCATCGTCGCGAACAGCGTGGCTTCGTCACGCTTGCCGCGTCGCCAAGCCGATCGGGCGAAGATCACCATGGTCATGATCCCGAAAAAGGCGAGCCACTGGATCGGCAGGAGGTTCCAATGCCCATAGCTGAGAAACAGCATCGGCGCGCTGACGAGTGCGGTCATGCGGTCGGGTATGAAAGCCGCAAATCGACGGATCGGGGCCCAGTTCGGCATCGCATCGCGAACCAGCGGCAGGACGATGAGCAGGATACCCGCGCCCGCATAATAGCCGAGTTCCGAAATATCGGTCTGGAGATTGTGGAAGTTGAACTCATTCTGCCAGTTCGCCTCGGCCATTGCTTCGGGCGTGGCAAAACCGATCACGCGCTGACCCCAGGAAATCTCTTCCATAGCGATCAGCAGGAACAGGCCGCCAAAGCCGAGCATGACGAGCAGATCGAAGCGGTTTCTTCCGGTCTTCCAGCCATTGGCAGCAGCGGCGAGGAATAGCGCGCCGCCGGCGAAGATCAGCAAGGCCGACGCCCATTCGAGCGCCAGATCTTCCGCCGCCATGGCGTGGAACAGCGGGCGGTTGGCGGCGAGCAGCGCGATAACACCGATCGCCATGGCGAGGCTGACCGTACCCATCTGGCGTTCGCGATCGGTCAGCGATGGCGTATCGTCGAGTTCGGGCTGCGCGCCGACTGCGCGCGCCAGCATCGCGGCAAGGGCGAGCGTTATCGCCATGCGCATCCAGTGATACACGGTGTAGAGCGCGGGCTCTTCGCGCGCCGGATGCCAGTCCAATGCAACATATTCATAGAGGCTCAGCGCGACGAGCATCGCGCCGGCGAAGATCGCGGCCGTCCAGATTGGGATCGGCAGGGTCGCGCCGAGCGCGCGATCGTGAGCAATATGTGTATGAGACGTCATGACCGGGTCTCCTCATCATGGTGCGCGCCGCGCATCAGCAGCGGGCGGAGCAGCGCGGCGAGCGGTCGGCCGCGTACGAAAAACAGATCGCTGATTTCGGGGCCGGGTTCGGCGCCCATCTCGGACTTGTAACCGGCATCGCCCGCGCCCCAGCTTATGAGGCGTATTCCAGCATCCGCCGCACGCTCGAAATCGGCGTAAAGAAGCAGCTTGCCGGGTCCGAATTTCGAAAAATGCGCGTCATAATTGTTGGCGATATAGTAGCGCGTGTCACCGGCCTCGACGCCGAAGGCGAAGGCGGCCGGCCGGTCGCCGATCCACATCAGGCTGCCGAACAGCATCGGCGCGAGGTCGTCGTCCGCGGCTATACGCTGCCAGACCTCCCGTATCGCCGGATTGAGGAATTTGGTGTCGCCGCCGTCATTGAGATCGGCGAGCCAGGAATTTTTCTCGATCTCGGCCATCGCATCGCAGCATTCGGCGGTCAGATCGCGGCCGGTCAGAAATTCGTACCGCACCTCGCCGTCGCTCGCCAATCGGCGCTCGCGCCAGCGATTCTTCCGCAGCGTCTTGGTGCGCGGCCAAGGGCCGTCCTGCCGTTGCGCCTGCAGATCGAGTTCGTACACCCTGGCCGTCGGCCGTTGGATGACATTCCACCCGGCTTCGGGCGCTGCCTTGAGCAACCGCCGCGCGGTCGGATCGTCGCTATAGACCGGTCCCAGACGCCAGATACGGCCGAGCTCTTTCGCAGTCTGTTTGTTTTCGAGGACTGCCTTGAGCTCGGTCATGCTCGCATCGCTTGAAAGAGCGAAACTGCGAAATGGCCAATAGCCGCCAGCGACTTCGCGCAGCCGCAGCGGGCCGATCCGGCGATGGCCATAGGGCAGGGCGAGGATCGGGCTGCCGTCCGGCCGCTCGGCGGACAGGATCTGCAGGTTTGGCGACGCAGCGCGAAACCAGCCCGCTCGCAAGAAGCGACGAGCGGGCGGCGATGCGGAGGCGAGTGTGTCGATGTCCGCATCGGCGCCGTCCGATATCCGGACGTCGCGGTAACCATTTCTGTTAACGTGTTGCAAAAGCATGACAATATTAATGCATGGGAATGCACCTATTGTCGCGAACATTCATGATTAACGGGGTCGGCGGTTTAGCTAAACCCTTGTTAAGACTGTGATCAGCGGAATCGCCGCCAGCCGCGCCGCGAGAGAATCGTGCTCGCCAGCGGTTCGATCCAACTGGCCTTGTCGAGGAAGAGCTGATCGACGATCTCCGGCCCGGGCTCCGCGCCGTAGCGCGACTTGTACCCGGCATCGCCCGCGCCCCAGTTGATGACGGGGACGCCGCGCTCGGCCGCATCGGCATAGTTCATCGTCAGGATGATCCGGCCGGGACTGCATTCCTTGAATGCTTCGTTGAAATTATTCGCGATCTGATAGCGGATCGAGCCGATCTCGAGGCCGAAGGTGAAGGCCGCTGGTATGCCGTCGACCCGCATGATGCTGCAGAAAACGAACGGCGCGAGAGCCGGATCGTCGGCCACCGCTTCCCACATCGCGCGCGCGGCCGGATCGCGGAACTTCGTATCCGCATCGTCGCCCTGATCGGCGAGCCAGCTCTTCGCCTCGATTTCGGCCATCGCATCGCGATCCTCGGCGGTCCAGTCGGCGCCGGTCGCGTGGCGATAGTCGACCTCGCCGATGCGCGCGAGCCGGTTCGCATAGTTGCGGCTTTGCCGGATCGCAGATTTGCTCGGCCACGGCTTTTTCGCCTGCAGCGTCGCAACATCGATATCGAAGCTGTGGGCAATGGAACGGCGGAACATCGTCCATCCGCCCTTGCGCGCGGCTGGCAGCAGGCGCGTCAGCGCGGGATCGTTATCCTGAACCGGGCCGAGCCGCCAAGCACTGCCCAGTGCATCGCGCGCAGCGCTTCCGGACAGCATTGCGGATATCTCGGTGTCCGAAGCGTCTTGGGCGAGCGGGATGCTGCGGAATGGCCAATAGGGTCCGGCGACTTCCTGGACTGTGAACGGTCCCATTTTGCGCGGTGTCAGCGGAAAGGCGGCGATCAGCCGTCCGCTGCTCTCGAAACCGTGAAACACGACATCGGCATGTGAGGCTTCATACCAGCGCGGCCGCAGAAAGACGTGCAGCGGATCGGCCGCTTCGGTCAGCCGCTCCAGCGCCGCACGCTCCGGCCGTACCCAGCCGCCGCCAATCGCCTGGCCGTCCTTTATGCGCTGCATGAAAATGGCGCGTCTCCGCACATGCTTGTCTTTGGTTCGCAGGGGCATAGCCGATCAGGCTTAATATGGTGTTTAGGCGCGCGGGCGCGCCAATGGTTTACCGAATGTTATCGGCCTGAGGCTATGCGATAGTCATGAACACGCGCGTGCTTCTGACGATCGATACGGAGCTGACCTGGCGGCATCATCTGGCCGGTTCGGGCTGGGAGGAGAATTACGCGCACAGTATCGAATCCGCCGGAGTCGGCCTTAGCTATCAGTTAGACGTCGTGAACCGGCACGGCCTGAAGGCCTGTTTCTTTATCGATCCGATGCCCGCGAAGCTCTACGGCCTCGATCCGGTCAAGCGCATGGTCGATACTGTGCTATCGGCGGGGCAAGAGGTGCAGCTCCATCTCCATCCGATGTGGGAGCAGGCGCGGGCCGACGGCACGGTCGCGCCCGATACGGTGTTCGAGCTGATCGATCATTCCTATGAGAAACAGCGCGATTTAATCGCCGAAGCACGCGATTTGCTCGTTGCCGCCGGCGCGCCCGAACCGACTGCCTTCCGTTCGGGCAGCTATGCGGTGAATGACGATAGTCTGAAGGCGCTGACCGATATCGGCATCGCCATCGATTCCAGCCATAATGGCTGCGAGGGGCCATGGCCGAGCGCATTGTCGCTGCCACTCGATCAGGTCGCACCGGTTGCGCATGAAGGCGTGATCGAAATTCCGGTATCGCAGATACGGCTCGGTAATGGCGGGTTGCGGCATTTGCAGATTTGCGCGGTCTCGCTGGCCGAGATGGAGCATGCGCTCGATCATGCCGTCGCCAATGCCCATCCGGTCGTCACCATCGTTGGCCACAGCTTCGAGCTTGCCACACGCGGCGGCGCGCGACCGAACCCGGTCGTCAAGAACCGCTTCGATGGTCTGTGCGCGTTGCTTGAGCGCCGGGCGTCCGATGCGCCGACCGCGCGTTTCTCCGTGCTGCACGACGTCCCGCTGGATTGCGAGATCGAGCCTGTACCGGCGTCGGCATCTTTGGTCGCCGGCCGCATGATTGGCCAGCTCTGGGCGAACCTCATCGAACGGCGTGCGGCATGACGACCGCGATCTCTCTGCCCCTGCGCTTTCGTATTGGCGCCCGCACCATGTTTTCGGTGCGGCGCAAGCTGGTCCGCGTCGGCCTTTCGCTCGACGAGGCGATGGCCGGGGAGGGGATCGACCTGCCGGTCTTGCCTGCCGCTGCCGATGGCTATTTCGTCACATCGCTGCCCGAGGCGCAGCTTGCTGCGCTGATGGCCCGCGATGACGACACGATCGCGCTCGTCCGCCAGCGCTATGCGCGCCGCTATGCCGACCTGTCGGGCAGTTTCGACGATTATCTCGCGACCTTCTCCGGCAAGAGCCGCTCGACGCTGCGCCGCAAGGTCCGCAAATTCGCCAAGCTCTTCGGCGGTACGCTCGATTTTCGTACCTATCGCACGCCGGACGAGATGGTCGAATTTCACGATCTCGCCCGGCGGCTTTCGGCGAAAACCTATCAGGAGAAGTTGCTCGATTACGGCCTGCCCGAGGATGCGGAGTTCGTGGCCGATATGAACCGCGCGGCGGCGCGGGATCAGGTGCGCGGCTGGCTGCTGTTCGCGGAGGGCAAGCCGGTCAGCTATCTCTATGCGCCGGCGGGCGGCGATACGTTGATCTACGCCTATCTCGGCTACGATCCCGCATGGTCGCGCCATTCGCCGGGCACGGTACTCCTGATGGAAGCGCTGCGGCAGATCATCGAAGAAAGCCGCTTCCGCCGGTTCGACTTTACCGAGGGCGATGGGCAGCAGAAGCGCCGTTTCGCGACCGGCAAGCTCGATTGCGCAGATCTGCTACTGTTGCGGAGAACGCCGGCCAATCGCGCGCTCGTTACGGCGCTCAGCAGTTTCGACCGCATGGTCGCGTTCGCCAAGCGCTTGCGGGCGGCCGAATAGAGCATGATTATTTCAGACTGAAACACCGTCATTGCGAGCGCAGCGAAGCAATCCAGAGCTGCAGGCGATGTCGCTAGCCGCTCTGGATTGCTTCGTCGCCCCGAAACAAGTTTGGGCCTCCTCGCAATGACGATTTATTCGAAATTGTTCGCTCGCTAGCCGATTTCCGTTTCGATCTGATCCATCAGCGGCTGGATATAGGTGAGGCGGGGGCGTTCCTCTTCGAGCACGGCGCGAAAGGCGCGTTTCTTGAATTCTGCGACGTCGAGTTCGGATAGGCCTTCGCCCTCGGGTATCGCCGAGAGCAGGATGTCGATCAGCCGCTCCGCGCCATGGAGCCGCCCCCAGAGAAAATCATTCTCGCGATAGCTGCGGCTGAAAAAGGCGCCGAAGCTGTTGAATTCGAGGCCCTTGAGCGTCGCCTCGGCCCCGCCTTCGCGGATCGATTGCGCATCCTCGGGGGCGATCCGGTCGACCTTGACCGGATCGAACTCGTCCAACCCTTCGCCCTGCAACAGCGGCAGCGTCGCGACATCGTAAAAAGGAAAGCCCAGATAGGCGAAGAGCATCGTGCGCCGCTCGGCCTTGGGCAGGGCGCTCAGTGCTTCGGCCAACAGCTCCTCGCCGCGTGCATCGGCGGCCTGCAGATCGCGCGCCGTGGCCAGCCGCTCCAGCGCTTCGCCCGGTTCCGCCATTGCGTCGCGCGCCGCGTCCGCCATGGCGTCATCATAATATTCGGGCCGTTCGCGATCGAGATAGTCGCCGAGCGTATCGTAGATCGCATTGCGCGCCGCGTTGATCGCTTCGGGTTCACACTGCCCGCCTTCCTCGATCTGGTGGAGCGTACGCAGCAGGAAGCGCAGGCGGCGCGTGCGGAACAGCAGATCATGCGCGCGGAAAAAGGCGATGGCCTCCTCATTCGTGCTGTCGAGCGTGATCGCATCGGCTTTGCCCAGTCCTTGCTTGCCGATATCTTCCCATATCGCGCGCCGTATCTCGTGCGGCTTTATGCTGTCTTCGGCGAGAGCGGCGAGGATTTCGGCCAGTTCCTCGACGATGCCGGACAGTTTGAGCTGGGCATAGGAGGCATAGGCATAGCCGGCCTCCTTCACCGCGAAATTCTGCGCCTTGGCGCGCCATCCGGCGAGCCGTTGCGGTGTCGGCCGGTTGAGGAATAGCGTCCGGCCGAAATCGTCGGCAATCGCGGTTTCGACCTGCGGCCGGATTGCCTCGACAATCCGCCGCATGCGCATGATCCGGCGCGAATGTTCCTCGATCGCCTCGAGATTGTCGCGGATCGGCTGTTCGCGCGGGATGTCGGACAGGGCGCCGAAAATCGCGCGGAAAAAGCCGGGCGGCTCCTCGCTATCCTCGCCCATGCGGATGCTGCGTATGCCGGGCTTGGGGTCGATATAAACGAAGCGGCGGTCGACCTCGCGATGCGCGGGCCGGTCTCGCAAGGCGTCGATTGCCGGGCCGAACGGTGCATTGGCGAGCACCGACCCGTCGATCAGCGCCGTCGTTTCCGCCGTGCCGGCCGCGAACTGCTTGGGCAATACGCGCTTCAGAAACGCATCGCGGCCCGGCCAGGCAATGCCGCGCTCCTCCAGCACCGTATCGAGTTCCTGCACGGTGAAGGGCGGAAAGGCGCCGGGAAAACTGGCCGTCGCGCGCACGGCAAAGGCGAGTTCGGCGATGCTGCCCAGATCGCGCTCTTCGCTGCCATGGTCGGTGAAGGACAGGGTCAGCCGGTGCTCGGTCTCGGTAATCTCGGGCGGCGAGTTCAGCCGGAGTTTCTGCGGATGGCCGTGAAAATCGGTGACGGTGACGAACAGATCGAGCGGCTGCCCGTCCGGCAGCAGCGGCGCGCCCGCCGTCATCGTTTCCATCGATTCCAGCGCATCGAGGGCGAGATTGGCAAAGCCCTTGCCGCCAAAGGGTGGCTGAAACCATTTGGCGCGCACGAAGCGCGAGAGCTTTGCGCTGACCTCGTCCTGCGCTTCGGGGTCGACGGTCGTCGCCACCGCGCCACCACGCCGCCGCGCCACGGCCCAGGCGATCGGCGTCGCCCAGAATTTCGAGAAGCGCGAGATCGGCCGTTTGTCAGGCGCCAGCAAGACGTCGACATCGGCCTTGTCGAGCCAGAGCTGGGTCAGCGGATCGAGCGATTTGCCCGAGGTTATCGCCTCGGCGAGAAATACGCCGTTGATCCCGCCTGCGCTCGCGCCGGCGATGATGTCGACCATCGCGCGCAGCTTGACGCCGCATTCCCGCTCGATTGTCTCGAAGAGTTCCCGGTAGAGGCGCTGCGAAGTATCGGCTGGCGCAAGATCGTCGTGAAAGGCGCGGCTGGCGCGCAGCAGCCGCCAGATCTCCTTGGTGATGCCGTGCATGTAGATTGCGAGGCTGATGCCGCCATAACAGACCAGGGCCAGGCGCAGCTCTTTCTCGCGCATGCGCGGTTAGGTGACAGGAGAGGCTGGGTTTGTCGAGCGCGCTATGCGTCGCCGCGATCGGCGCAGGTTGGCAGATAGAGTTTGATCGTCGTCCCGACGCCGGGCTCCGAGCTGATCTCGGCATGGCCGCCAGATTGTTTCAGAAAACCGTAGATCATCGAGAGGCCGAGGCCCGTGCCCTTGCCGACATCCTTGGTCGTGAAAAAGGGTTCGAAAGCGTGGGCGATGGTGTCTTCGTCCATGCCGATGCCCGTATCGATGACGGAGATAACGGCATAGTCGCCCGCTGCGAGATTGGCATCGGCGTCGCCGATCCGTGTCTCTTCGGTTTTTAGCCATAGCTGTCCGCCCTGCGGCATGGCGTCGCGGGCGTTGAGCGAGAGATTGAGCAGCACATTTTCGAGCTGATTGCGATCGACGAATATGGCGCGCATGTCCGCGGTCAGTTCCGTGTTGAAGACGATCGCCTCGCCGATGGTGCGCCGGATCATATCGCCGAGTTCATCGATCAGTGCGCTGAGGTTTGTTGGTTTTGGCGCGAGCGACTGGCGACGCGAAAAGGCGAGCAGCCTCTGAGTCAGGGCGGCCGCGCGTTGCGTGGCGCCGGAAATGCCGTCGAGATGCCGGTGGACCTTTTCATCGTCCGTATCTTTCAACCGCAATTCGAGCAGCTGTATGCTGCCCGAGATCACTGTCAGCAGATTGTTGAAATCATGCGCGATGCCGCCGGTCAGTTGGCCAACGGCTTCCATCTTCTGCGCCTGAACGAGCGCCTCCTCCGCGATGGCGCGTTCTTCTATCGCTTCTGTGACGCGCGTCTCGAGCGTCTCGTTGAGCAACGCAAGCTGTTCTTCCGCGCCATGGCGTGCGGTGTCGTCACGCATCGTCAGGACGCCACCCTGCTGATTGCCCTCCGAATCGTAAAGCGGCCGCGCCGTGCCTATCGCGAGAATTTCGGTACCGTCGGGCCGCTGGATGCGCCAGCGGGTATCTTCGACCGTTTCGCCTCGAAGGACGGCCCGGGAGAGCGGTAGTTCGAGCGGCGGGTAGGGGGCGCCGTCGACGGTGAACAGGCGATAGCTGTCCGTATAGTTTTCCGGCTCGACATTGAGGCTTTTGACGCCATGCAGTTCGACAGCCTTGTCGTTGACGAACACGATCTGGCCGAGTGCATCGGTGACGATCACACCTTCGCCGAGCTGGTTCATGATCGTTGAGGATTCGAGCGGCGGCAGTTCGGCGGTTTCGAGCGGTACGACCTTTTCGCGGCTGTTCGGCCGGAGGTCGGTGATGTCGGAATGGATTGCCGTCCATGAGAGGATTGCACCGTCGTCATCGATCTGCGGTACGGCTTTCACCGCGAAACGCCGCCACTCGCCGTCGCGGCTGCGGATCCGGTGCGTGCGCAGCATCTGATACCCGCCGTCGCGCGCTATCTCCCATTCGCGTTTCGTGATCTCGATATCGTCGGGGTGGATCGCGTCCATCCAGCCATGGCCGTCATATTCGGGCCGGGCCTGGCCGGTCAGCGCGGCCCAGTCGGGCTGCGCCTCGTCGAAGCCGACATCGGCGGTAAAGCGGCAGACGAAACTCTGGGTTTCGGCGTACATCCGGCGCAAGGCCTTGTGCCGCGCCGTGTCGAGCGTCGCCTCGGCTGACAAATCCGCCATTGATGTACCCCCGGCTGAATAGCTCTTGTCCCTAGCATCGCTTCTCGCGGCACATGGTTAATTTTCGGTAAAATTCGGGCTGATTTCGCCAATTTTTCAAATGCCAAAGGGGACGATGCGGTTGGCGGCGTCATGACCGATATCGGCGGAGCCCAGAAAGGGGATTCCGGACCGCTCGCACCAATGGTGGACAATCTCTTCGGCGGTCATGCCGAAATCCGTGTCATTCTGGATCATATCGCTGCACCGGCCGAGGCGAATGCCGGCCGCTTTTCGGATGCCCGGATTGGCCGTGATATGGTACATGGTTCTGTCAATTTTATACAGATATTCAGATATTTCTTCAATCATTATCACATGATTTGCGAAGTCTGGCTGGAGCGGCGTGCCGAGGATCTGGCTCAGCGTGATCATGTTGAAGGCCGCGGCGGGCGTGGCGCCGTCCAGCGAGGGTTCGAGCGCGGTCGGGTCCTTATCCACAAGCCAGCGCAGGGCTCGCGCGATTGCCGCTTCGCCACCGTCGCGCACGATGTCCTGGCACATCGGCCCATGCGCGACACGATAGCCCTCTCGATAAAGCGCGGCGAGCATCACGCCGGCATCGCTATAGCCGAGATAGACTTTATTGCGCGCCGCTGGTTCAAGCCCGGCCAGTGCCGCCTCGGCGACCCGGCACGCCCCATAACCGCCCCGGGCGAACCAGAGCGCATCGATACCAGGATCGTTAGCGATATCGAGGAAAGCTTCGGTGCGCGCTCTATCGGGCCCCGCGAAATGGCCGTGTCGCAGGAAACTGTTGGGATGGACGATAAGCTCGGGCGGATTCCCGGGGAACAGCGATGCGGCCAGGGCCTTCACACGATCCGCGATGTCAGGATCGAACGGCGAACCGGCCGCGACAATGCCGATGCGCATCGCATTTATTCCCATCGCCCGCATCTCCGAAATTGAAAAACTGCGCCGCTCCCCATAGCGAGGCGGGATGACCGAGGACAAATCCTATTTCTTCTGCGGAATCGGCGGCAGCGGGATGCTGCCGCTCGCAAGCATCCTGAGCGGGCGCGGTTTCACGGTCGCAGGATCGGACCGGGCGCTCGACCAGGGGCGGACGGCGGACAAATTCGACTGGTTGCGGGGGCAGGGCATCGATCTGTTCCCGCAGGATGGCAGCGGATTGACCGATAAGAATCAGATACTTGTGGCGTCCGCCGCCGTGGAAGACACGGTGCCTGACGTCATGGCGTCACGCGCACTCGGGCTGGACCGGATGACTCGCCCGGAGCTGCTCGCCAGCCTGTTCAATGCAGCGTCGCGCAGCATCGGCGTCGCGGGCACCAGCGGGAAATCGACGGTCACCGGCATGATCGGCTGGATCCTGCACGATTGCGGGCGCGACCCCACCGTCATGAACGGCGCGGTCATGAAGAATTTCATTTCCGACGAAACGCCCTTCGCCAGTGCGCTGGTGGGGCAGGGCGATGCGTTTGTCAGCGAGGTGGACGAGAGTGACGGTTCCATCGCCTTGTACGCGCCGGATATCGCGATCCTCAACAATATCTCGCTCGATCATAAATCGATGGAGGAATTGCGCACGCTGTTCGGCGGGTTTCTCGAGCGCGCGGGTCGCGCGATCGTCAATATCGACGATGCCGAAAGCGCCGCGCTGGCCGAAACGGTCGCGCCGGATCGGTTGTGCCGCGTCGGTTTCGGCGAGAGAGCCGATATCCGGGGCGCCAATGTCGTCGAGCGGCCGTTGTCGGTGACGTTCGACGTCATCGAGGGCGCGGAAAGCCGCCATGTCGAGCTGGCCGTCCCCGGCCTGCACAATGCGGCGAACGCGCTGGCGGCGATTGCCGCGGCGCGCGCTTGCGATATCCCGCTGGCGGACGCGGCCGCCTCGATCGGCCGTTTTCTGGGGCTCCGGCGGCGGTTCGAGATTGTCGGCACGGCGCATGACGTCACCGTGATCGACGATTTCGGGCATAATCCGGACAAGATCGCCGCGACCCTCAAGACGCTCCACGCCTTTCCTGGCCGGCTGCTCGTCTTTTTCCAGCCGCACGGCTATGGCCCGCTCAAGCAGATGGGCACCGAGCTGATCGCCTGTTTTGCTGATAATATTTCTGAAGAAGATCACTTAATCCTATGTAATCCTGTCTATTTTGGAGGTACGACAGATCGCAGTATAGGCAGTGACGTCATCGTCGACGGCGTGGTGCGGGCCGGGCGGCAGGCGGCGCATATCCCGGATCGCAAGGACTGTGGCGTGCGGCTGACCGAACTGGCGCGGCCGGGGGATCGGATTATCGTGATGGGCGCGCGCGACGATACATTGTCGTCATTCGCGGCGGATTTGCTGGGCTGGATCAAATCCTGACTTCGTCATTCCCGCGAAGGCGGGAATCCAGTTCCAACGTCCGATCTGGATTCCCGCCTTCGCGGGAATGACATACACACCGATACGCACACCCTCTAGTATTCCCCTTTTGTTCTCGCTATGGAATCGCCATGGCCAAACCGAAAAAACGCTATGTCTGCCAGTCCTGCGGGGCCGTTGCGTCCAAATGGCAGGGCCAGTGCGCGGACTGCGGGGAATGGAATACGCTGGTCGAGGATGCAGGCGGCGTGGTGACACCGTTCCAGGCCAAACATAACCTGCAATCGGGCGGGAAAGCCGTCGATCTCGTCGGCCTCGACGCCGATATCGCGCTGCCGGAGCGGATCACGACCGGCATTGCCGAACTCGATCGCGCGCTCGGCGGGGGGCTGGTCGAAGGCTCCGCAACTTTGCTCGGCGGCGATCCGGGTATCGGCAAATCGACGCTGCTCCTCCAGGCAAGCGCGATTATTGCCAAACGGGGCCATGACGTCACCTATATTTCGGGCGAGGAAGCGGCGGATCAGATCCGGCTGCGCGCCCGGCGGCTGGGGCTTGGCGAAGCGCCGATGAAGCTCGCCGCAGCCACATCGGTGCGCGATATCCTGACAACGCTTGGCGAGGGCGGTGCGAAGCCGCCGGCGCTGCTCGTGATCGATTCGATCCAGACCATGCACAGCGACCTGATCGAAGGCGCGCCGGGCACGGTGAGCCAGGTGCGCGCCTCGGCGCAGGAGCTGATCCGTTTCGCCAAGGAGCGCGGCACGGCCATGGTGCTGGTCGGGCATGTCACCAAGGACGGTGCGATCGCGGGCCCGCGCGTGCTCGAACATATGGTCGATACGGTGCTGAGCTTCGAAGGCGAGCGCAGCCATCAATATCGCATCCTGCGCGCGATCAAGAACCGGTTCGGCGGCACCGACGAGATCGGCGTCTTCGCGATGGCCGAGCAGGGGCTTGAAGAGGTCGCCAATCCCTCCTCGCTGTTCCTGACCAACCGGCAGGACGATGTCAGCGGCGCGGTCGTCTTCCCGGCACTTGAAGGGACACGGCCGGTGCTGGTCGAGATACAGGCCTTGGTCGTGCGGCTGGCGAGCGGGGCGACGCCGCGCCGCGCCGTCGTCGGATGGGATTCGGGGCGGCTGGCGATGATCCTCGCCGTGTTGGAGGCGCGCTGTGGTCTGAGTTTTGCGACATCGGAAGTCTATCTGAACGTCGCCGGCGGCTATCGCGTTGCCGATCCGGCCGCTGATCTCGCGGTGGCGGCGGCGCTGATTTCGGCGTTGGCCGAGCGGCCGGTCGATGCCGATACGGTCGCGTTCGGCGAGATATCTCTGTCGGGCGAGGTGCGGACGGTCGCCCATGCCGGATTGCGGCTGCGCGAGGCCTCCAAGCTCGGTTTTGCCAAGGCGCTTCTGCCGTCGGCCGTCGATAGCCGGGAGAGCGGCACGGCGCTCAACGGCTTCTCCACACTTCGCGCGCTGGTTGACCATCTGTTGGACCGCGCCTAGCGGACGACATCATGACCGCGCTTGATGCGATTGTTCTGATTCTGGCCGGCGGCGGCGCGATCCGCGGCTTTATGCGCGGTTTCACCTTCGAAGTGATGACGCTGCTTTCCTGGCTGATCGCCGTGATTGCGCTCCGGCTCTTCCATGGCGATGCGACAATCCTGTTCGAGGCGCTGACCGGCCCCGGCGGCGCGGCGCCGATCCTGGCCTTCGCGCTCGTGTTCGGCGGTTTCTTTTTCGGCAGTCGTTTCATCGGCCGCAAGCTCGGCATCGGCGTGCGTGAATCGATCATCGGTCCGTTCGATCGGCTGCTCGGGATCGGGTTCGGCGCGATCAAGGGGCTTATCGCAATCACATTGCTGTTCCTGCTCGCCAATCTGGCCGTGGACATCGTCTATGGCGGCCGGGCTGATCGCCCGGCATGGATGGAAGATTCCGCAACTTATCCGCTCCTCAACGCCAGCAGCCGCGCGATCGTCGATTTCGTCGAGATGCGTCAGGACACGGGCGAAGAGGCCGAGTAGCGCACCGCTTACTGGCAATTGCCGGCGAAGCAGCTACATCGGGCCTATGTCCGCCGCGCTCTACAATGCCGAAATCCTGAGGCTCGCGACCGAGATCCCGCATCAGGCGCGGCTCGATGCGCCCCATGCCAGCGTTGAGAAACGCTCGCCGGTCTGTGGCAGCCGGGTGATCGTCGATGTGTGCGTGGATAGCGAGGGCCGGATCGCCGCGCTGGGTCAAGAGGTGCGCGCTTGCGCGCTCGGTCAGGCGTCGGCGGCGTTGATGGCGCGCCATGCTTTGGGTCGCAGCGCCATCGAACTTGCCGCGGCGCGCGATGCGCTGACCGCCTATCTCGCCGGCGAGCGCGACGATCCCGGTGATTGGCCGGGGCTTGATATTTTGGCGCCCGCACTGCCGCACAAGGCGCGTCACGCCTCGATCCGGCTCGCCTTTGAGGCTGTCGCGGATGCCGCCGCTCAGGCCCGGATCGCCGCCTGATGGCCGGGGAAAGCGCGGAGGAGCATGGCGGCGGTCACGGCCTGACCGGTGAATTGCTGCTCGACGGGTTTATCCTGCTCGGCGCGGCGCTCGCCTTCGTTTTGCTGTTTCGCCGGATCGGCCTCGGCGCGGTTCTTGGCTATCTGATCGCCGGCATCGTCGTCGGTCCGTTCGGGCTTGGGCTCATAGAGAGCGGCGAATCGATATTGGCCGTCGCCGAAATCGGCATCGTGTTGCTGCTGTTTCTTGTCGGGCTGGAACTCGCGCCGGCCCGGCTCTGGCGCTTGCGCCGCGACATTTTCGGGCTCGGCCTGTTGCAGGTCGTGGTGAGTGGCGTCGCGATTACCGGGCTGGTGCTGGCAGGCACGAGCTTTACGGTTGCCGCGGCGATCGCGATCGGCATGGCGCTGGCGCTCTCCTCGACCGCACAGGTGTTGCCGCTGCTCCAGTCAGAGGGACGGCTCAACACGCCGCTCGGCGAGCGCGCCTTTTCCGTACTGCTCTTTCAGGATCTGTCCATCGTTCCCTTGCTGACGCTCGTTGCCGTGCTTTCGCGCGCGCCGGCCGATCCGGGCGCGCCGCCGGGCTGGCTGCTCGCAATCTATGCCGTCGTCGCGATTGTTGGGCTGGTCGCCGCGGGACGCTTCGTGCTCAGCCCCTTGCTCAACCTGGTCGGCCGGTTTGCCGAGCGCGAGCTGTTCATCGTCACAGGCCTGTTCACGGTATTCGCCGCTGCCGCCTTGATGGACGCGCTGGGCCTGTCCATGGCGCTCGGGGCTTTCGTCGCGGGCGTGATGCTCGCCAACTCGCCCTATCGGCATGAGCTCGAAGCCGATGTCGATCCGTTTCGCTCGATCCTGCTCGGCCTGTTCTTCCTTGCGGTCGGCATGATGCTCGATGTTGGCGTTGTGCTTGCCGAACCGCTCTTCGTGATCGGTATGGCCGCAGCGCTGGTGGCGACCAAGGTAGCTGTCATCTTCGGGCTGGCGATGCTGTTCGGGGTCAAAGCGCGGGCCGCCTTCGTCATGGGCCTGCTGCTCAGTCAGGGCGGCGAATTCGCCTTTGTCCTCTTTGCCGAAGCGGAGCGCGCGCTGCTCGTGACCGAAACCGCGACCAGCCTGTTCGGCGCGGTAGTCACCCTGTCCATGGCGACGACGCCGTTCCTGATGGCGCTGGCGAAGCGCTTTGGCGGCGTGAAGGCATCAACCCGCGACGATCTGGATGGTCCTGATGCCGCGCCGCCGGCTGGCGCGATAGTTGTCGGCCATGGCCGTTTCGGTCAGACGGTCTCGCAGATGCTGATGGGCGCGAACATCCCGGTCACGCTCATCGACTCCAAACCCGACCAGATTGATCTCTCGGGCGAATTCGGGCGCAAAGTCTATTATGGCGACGGGCTACGCGTCGATCTGCTGCGCGAGGCGGGCGGGGACGAAGCGCGCGCTATCCTGTTTTGCAACGATGGCACGGGACTCGACGAGGAGCGGCTCGAAGCGATCCGCATGGCCTTCCCCAAGACGAAGATCCTCGGCCGCGCATTCGACCGCCGCCATCTGCTCGCGATGGGCGAGGGCGAGCTGGACGGCGCGTTCCGGGAAGTTCTGGAGTCGGCGATCGCCATGGCGCGCAAGGCGATGGAGCTGGTCGATCTCGACGAGACTTTGATCGATCGGGTCGAGGAGGAATTTCGCAAGCGCGATTGCGACCGGCTGGCGATGCAGCGCGAGGAAGGCGATATGCATGCGGGCGCGGAGATGAGCTTCGGCGGCCCGGAATCGCTGGACTTCGATGGGGCCGAGCCGCGTTAAGCAGGGCCTGGTTGCTGAGTGCCAAGTAACGTCATTGCGAGCGGAGCGAAGCAATCCAGAGCTGCAAAAGATGTCGCTTGCAGCTCTGGATTGCCGCGTCGGCCCGAACCGAGTTCGGACCTCCTGGCAATGACGTTTCGGCTAATCACATTCGGCGCTAGTCGACCTCGTCCAGAAACGCCGCCACATCGCTTAGATCGACATCGCGCGCCAGAAACGTCTCGCCAATGCCGCGCGCGAGCAGGAAGGGCAGGGTGCCGCCCTCCATCTTCTTGTCGTGCATCATATGGGCGGTGAGCGTTGCGCCGTCGGTCTGCACGCCCGCTGCGGCGAGTCCGTTTGGCAGTCCGGCGTCGGAGAAATGCGCGGCGACGCGTTCGGCGTCCGCCGCGCTGCACAGGTCGCGCCGTGCGGAATAGGCGAAGGCGAGGCAGATGCCGGCCGCCACGGCTTCGCCATGCAGCAGTGCATCGGAAAAACCCGTTTCGGCCTCCAGCGCATGGCCGAAGGTATGGCCGAGATTGAGCAATGCCCGGCGGCCGCTGCGTTCGGTTTCGTCCTCGGCGACGATCCGTGCCTTGGCGGTCACGCTGCGGCGGATGGCTTCAGTCTGCGCAGCGCGGTCTCCGGCGAGCAGGTCCGCGCCATGCGCCTCGCACCATGCGAAGAAATCCGCATCGTCGATCAGGCCATATTTCACGACCTCGGCATAGCCGGCCCGCAATTCGCGTGGCGGCAGCGTATCGAGGACGGAGGGGTCGATGAGTACGAAGCCCGGCTGGTGGAACGCGCCGATCAGATTCTTGCCCGCGCGGCTGTTAATCGCCGTCTTGCCACCGACCGAACTGTCGACCTGGGCGAGCAGGGTGGTCGGGATCTGCACAAAGCCGCAGCCGCGCTTGACGATTGCCGCGGCAAAGCCCGTGAGATCGCCGATCACGCCGCCGCCCAGCGCGACAATATGATCACCGCGCTCGACACCCAGTGCAAGGAGCTGATCCGTGAGCGTTTCGAGCTGTATCCAATTCTTCGTCGCTTCGCCCGGTGGCAGGATGATGGGATGCAGTGTGACGCCCGCCGCCCCCGCCGTCTCGGTAAGCCGGGGTAGCTGGAGCTTCGCCACATTCTCGTCGGTAACGACGATCATCCGGTCGCGGCCGGCATAATCCGCAAGGCTGTCCATCGCCGTGTCGAGCAGCCCATCGGCAATCGCGATTGCATAGCTGCGCGCTCCGAGCGCGACGGTGACTCGATTGTTAGCACCAGCATTCATTGGGCGAGCGCCTCCATGATCCGGTCGACCGTATCCTCATGCGCGCCTTCGCCGCTCTGCACATGGATGGGGGCCTGGGCGTAATATTGGTTGCGCTTCGCCGCGAGTTCGCTGAGCACCATCTTCGGATCGGTATCGCGCACGAGCGGGCGCGTATCGCGCCGCGACACCCGTTCGGCCAGCACGTCGATATCGGCATCCAGCCAGATCGCCATCGCGTCCTTGAGGATCAGCGAGCGGGTTTCGTCATTGACGAACGCACCGCCACCCGTCGCGATGACCTTGACCGAGCCGTCGATCAGCCGCGCGATCACGCGACGCTCGCCATCGCGGAAATAGTCCTCGCCGTAATTTTCGAAAAGTTCGCCGACCTGCATGCCGGCGGCGGCCTCGATCTCGTCGTCCGAGTCGACAAAAGGCAGGCCGAGCCGGTTTGCGAGCCGCCGGCCGATCGTCGATTTGCCCACACCCATCAACCCGACCAGCACTATCGGCTTGTCGATAGGGGTTTTTCCGGCCGTCACCGGGGTTTTTCGGGATGGGGTAGGCGTCATGGGAATAGCGGTATAAACAGACGCCCGGTCGCAGCAAAAGCTCAAAAAGAGCTGGTCTTAACGAGGTAACTGTCGAATATGTCGCGTTCGCTACTGCTTTTTCTCGTGTTTATAGTGGGTTTGGCGATTTTCATCTATTATCTCTCCACCATCGACACCGAGGTCGAAACGCAGACGATCGAAGAGCCCGTGGCCGATGAAGTATTGGAAAACTAAGTCTCTGATAGCTTTGGGAATCGGGGCCAGTGCCTATGCGCTGATCGTCCCCGCATTCGGGCAGGACGCGCCGGAATCGTTGCTGCCGGAAGGATTCGGCGACCCCGTGCCGGCCGCGCCGCCGCCGCCACCTCCGCCGCCGGCGGCTCCCGCTCCCGCCGCGCCGACAGCGCCGTCCGCCGCGCCATCTCCGTCCCCGGCCGCGCCGCGCGCGAGCAGCGATATCGTCGTTGGAGACGAAGAGGGATTTGACGAGTTCGACATTGGCGATATCGATCTCGGTTTCGAAACTATCCCGACCGAATATGAGCTGCCGGCCCAGGCGCGGCGCTCGCTGGCGGAGATAGGCCCGCTGACGCCGGATATTGGCGGCTATGGCGAAGACGCCTTTGCGGGGGCCGATGGCCGCTACATTTCGCGCCTGATGCGCGAGCTGGATGCGCCGGGGCCGTCGCGCTGGCTGCATATCAGCTTGCGGCGTGCGCTGCTGAGCCGGGTGCCGACGCCCGAGGGCGTCGTCGCGCCGGATTGGGTCGCCGAACGCGCCTGGCTGCTCTTGCGCATGGGCGAAGTCGATGGCGCGCAGATGCTGGCCCAGCGCGTCGACAGCGATCGTCATACGCCCAAACTCTATGCGGTCGCGATGCAGACCAATCTCGCTAGCGGTGACCTTGCCGGTTTCTGCCCTTTGGTCACGGGCGCGCGACAGACCGCGGAATCCCCGGCCTGGGTGATGGCGGACGCGATTTGCGCAGGGCTTGCCGGGGAAAGCGCGCGGGCGACGGCCCAGATGGCCAGTATTCGCAACGCCGAACTCACCAACGGTTTCGACATGTTGCTCGGCGACCGCGCGGTGAATGCCGGCGGCAGCGCCCGGGCCGTCCCTGTCGAGTGGGAGGGCGTGGAGCGGCTTAACGCCTGGCGCTTCGGTGTCTCGCACGCCACCGGCGTCGAGATACCGGATGAGCTGTACGAAAATTCAGGGCGGCAAGTGCAAGCCTGGCGTGCGCGCTCGCCCACCGTCGATCTGGCCGACCGGATCGCGCCCGCGCGGACGGCGGCGGTGATCGGCGTGCTGTCCAACCAGGCGCTCGTGTCGATGTATAGCGCCTTGCTGGCCGAGCTCGATCCGTCGGCCATTCCGGGATCGACGACCGACATTCTGCGCACCGCCTATGTCGAGGCGGACCCGGGCGAGCGGATCGCGGCGATGGAGACATTGTGGACCGAGGGCGATAGCGCAGACGGCCGCTATGCCGGGCAGATTCTTACAGCCCGCGCCGCGGCCCGTATCCAGCCCAATGCCGATCTCGTCGATTCCGCGGACGGGTTGATCGCGGCGATGATGACGGCCGGGCTCGACATTCAGGCGGCGCGCTGGTCGGCGCTGGTCGACGATGCCGACAATGATCAGGCTTGGGCCCTGCTGGCCGTCGGTGCGCCCCGGCCCGTGGTCGATATCGATTACGGGCGGCTCGACGACTATGCCGATAATGCCGGCGCGGACGGCCGCCATCGCGCGCGCCTGTTGGCTGCGGCTCTGGCGGGTCTTGGCCGTCTCGATGCGGGCGATATTCAGCAGGCAGATGGGGCGTTCGATCTCCGCCTCGACCGAGAGAATATCTGGACCCGGCAGCTTGAGCGGGTCGCGCGCGGCCGACGGGTCGGGCTCGTCGCGCTGATTTCGGCGATCGGCATGCAGGCCGATAGCTGGGCTGGCATCCCGCCCAATCATCTTTACCATATCGTGCGCGCCTATCGCCTGGCGGGCCGCGAACCCGAAGCCCGGATGATCGCCGCGGAGGCGGTCACGCGCGCCTGATCGCGTGGCCGAACCGCGCCCCGCTCCAGCGCCCGGAGAGGATGCGCTGCTGATCGCGCGCTTTCTCGAAATGCTCGCCGCCGAAGCCGGGGCCTCGCGCAACACATTAACCGCCTACGAGACCGATTTGCGCGGATCGTCGGTGACATTGGAGGGCGAGCTGGCGAGCGCGGGGCGGGCGGAACTCGAAACGCTTGGCGAAAGCTGGCGCGATCTGGCGCGCGCCACTGTGGCCCGTAAATCCGCAGCGTTACGGCGCTTTTTCGGCTTTCTCGCCGATGAGGGGCTGCGCGCGGATGACCCCTCCGCCGCTCTGCCGCGGCCGGGTTCGGCGCGCAGCCTGCCCAAATCGCTGAGCCATGCCGATATCGAACGGATTTTCGAAACGCTCGACCGGGATGTCGCGACGGACAAGCCGCTGGCCTTGCGCATGGCGGCTTTGGTCGAGCTGCTCTACGGATCGGGTATGCGCGCCAGTGAGCTTGTGGCGCTGCCGCGATCCTCGGTTCGCCCGGAATCCCCATTTCTGATACTGCGCGGGAAGGGCGGACGCGAGCGGCTTGTGCCGATTTCGGACCGGGCGCAGGCGGCCGTTGCGCGCTGGCGCGAGCATGTGCCGTCCGACAGCCGCTGGCTCTTCCCCTCGCGCACCAGCCATCTGAGCCGCATTCGCCTCTATCAGCTCGTCAAGGAACTTGCCGCCAAGGCCGGCGTCCCACCTGATCGCGTGAGCCCCCATGTGCTGCGCCATGCCTTTGCCACGCATCTGCTCGAAGGGGGCGCGGACTTGCGGACACTGCAGACCTTGCTCGGCCATGCCGATATCGCGACGACGCAGATTTATACCCATGTCGAGAGCGCGCGGCTCGTCGCGCTCGTCAATGCGCGCCATCCTCTCGTTGACGCGCCCTCTCGGGAGGCTTAACCGCGCGGCTATGCAGCATTTTCTCGACTTCGAAAAACCTATCGCCGATCTGCAGGCCCAGCTCGCCGAGTTGCGCGACATGGCGAATTCCGGCGATCTCAATATCGATACGGAGATCAAGCGGCTCGAGAAAAAGTCGGAAAAGATGCTGCGCGAGACCTATGAGCGTTTGACGCCCTGGCAGAAGACGCAGGTCGCCCGCCATCCGGACCGGCCGCATTTCAAAGATTATGTCGCTGGTTTCGTGGAGGATTTCATGCCGCTCGCCGGCGACCGCGCCTTTTCGGACGATCTGGCGATCATGGGCGGTTTCGGCCGCATCCACGGCCATCGCGTGCTCGTCATGGGTCATGAAAAGGGTGACGATACCGAGAGCCGGCTGCGGCACAATTTCGGGATGGCCAAGCCCGAGGGCTATCGCAAGGCGATCCGGCTGATGAAACTCGCCGACCGGTTCGGCCTGCCGGTCGTCACCCTGGTCGATACGCCCGGCGCTTTCCCGGGCATTCAGGCCGAGGAGCGTGCTCAGGCCGAAGCGATCGCGCGCTCGACCCAGGCGTGTCTGCAATTGAATGTTCCCATTATCGCGGCAATCGTTGGCGAAGGTGGGTCGGGCGGCGCGATCGCGCTCTCCAGCGCAAACTCGGTGCTGATGTTCGAACACGCCATCTATTCGGTGATTTCGCCCGAAGGCTGCGCCTCAATCCTGTGGCGCACTGCAGACAAGGCGGCCGATGCCGCCGAAGCGATGCGGATCAGCGCCAGCGAACTGAAAAAACTTGGCGTGATCGACAAGGTGATCGGCGAGCCGGTCGGCGGCGCGCATCGCCAGCCGGAGGTCGCGATCGAAGCGCTCGGCAAGGCGCTGGCTGACGAGTTGAGGAAATTATCGGGTGTACCGGCTGAAAAATTGCGTCTCGCCCGCCGCGCCAAATTCCTCGATATGGGAAAATAAGCGGCGGCAGATAGTTGCGGAACGAAATCGCCTGCGACACGGTTATACCGGCATGGACAAGCAGTGGAGGCGAATCGTGAAGCTCAGACTGGCATTTCTGATTTCGACGGCCGCGCTGGCCGGCAGCTGCGCGGGGCTCCCGTTCCCGGGCTCGGGGCCCGGCCCCGGCGATGCGATTACCGAGCGCGAACGCCAGCAGGGCGCGCAAGTCCATGCCCAATTGCTCCAGCAGTTCGGCGATTCCTATTCCGGGCCGCAATCGGCCTATGTCGTGCGGGTCGGCCGGAATATCGCCTTACAGTCCGGGCTTTCCAACGCACAAACCGATTTTACGGTGACGCTCCTCAATTCCCCCGTGCACAATGCCTTCGCAGTGCCCGGCGGCTATATCTATATCACGCGCAACCTGGTCGGGCTGATGAACAGCGAGGCCGAACTGGCCTCGGTGCTGGGGCACGAAGTCGCGCATGTTGCCCTGCGTCATTCGGCCGCCCGCCAGTCGCGCAATACGATTGGCCAGATTCTCGCCGTCGGGCTCGGTATCCTGACCGGATCGGGTGAGATCACAAATCTCGCCGGACAGGCGGCGCAGCTCTACACGCTCAGCTACTCACGCGAACAGGAATATGAAGCCGACCAGGTCGGAGTCCGCTATCTGAGCGGTGCCGGCTACGACCCCTATGCGTCCGCGTCGATCCTCGCCTCGCTTGCCGCACAGACGAATCTCCAGGCCTCGATCCAGGGGCGCAATGCACGCGCGCTGCCGGAATGGGCGAGCACCCACCCCAATACCGCCGAACGCGTCTCGCGGGCGCGCACTCTCGCAGCCCAATATGCTCCACGGCCCGGAACCGGCATCACCAACAGCGATACGTTTCTGAACGCCATCGACGGCATGCTCTATGGCGAGGATCCGGCGCAGGGCATAATCGAAGGCAACACCTTCCGGCACCCGGATCTGCGCCTGCAATTCACCGTACCGCGGGGTTACACCATGCAGAACGGCACGAGTGCGGTTGTCGTCACCGGCCCCAACGGTCAGGCGCAGTTCGGCGGCGGCCAGTCTTCGGCCAGCCTGGAAGCCTATCTTGGCCAGGTCTTCCGTCAGCTCGGCGGCAATAATCAGCGGATCAATTATGGCAATATACGCTCTGGCACGATCAATGGCTTGCCGAGCGCGCAGGCCAGCGCCCGGGTCAACAGCGGCTCGAACCAGGTCGATGTCACCGTCACCGCCTATGATTTCGGCGGCAACCGCAAATATCATTTCCTCACGGTCACGCGGGCCGGGCAGGGCATCGGGCCGTTCGTATCGATGCTGGGATCGGTCTCGCGGCTCTCGGCCAGCGAAGCCGCGGAGATCCGGCCGCGCGTGATCGATGTCGTCACGGTGCAGCGCGGCGATACGATCAGCGGCCTCGCTTCGCGCATGGCCTATAGCAATTATCGGGAAGAACGGTTCCGGGTGCTCAACGCGCTGGGCTCCGGCGACACGTTGCGCGCCGGGCAGCGGGTCAAGCTCGTCGTCTACGGCCGCCGTTAGGCGCATGTAACGCGGACAAAAGAAAACGGGCGGCGAATTGCTTCGCCGCCCGTCTCCTTTTTACGATGAAGCGGAGTTTACTCCATTTCATCCGATACGTTGTTGAACGTATTGCCGAGCGTGTTACCCAGCGTGCTCATCGCGGTGATGGCAGCAACAGCGATCAGAGCAGCGATCAGGCCATATTCAATAGCCGTGGCGCCCTTGCTGTCTTTCAGCATCTTACGGAAATTTTTCATTTCTGGTCTCCTTAGGTTCCAAATGCAGGTTTCCAAATACCCCGCCAGTCCAACTTGTTCGAACCGACTGAAGGGGTTTTAGGCGGCAGGTCTTGCGAAACCCTTAAAGTCGGCACTTTTCGTGCAATTAACCTTTGCGAGCGGCGCAAAACCCTGTTTCTCGACGGATCAGGAGCTTTCCGACACATTGTCCGACACATTGTTCCACATGCCGGTCGTCGAATTGGCGACATTCGTCAGCGCGGCGAGCATCGCGAGCACGACCAAAGATATGATCAGCCCATACTCAACCGCGGTGGCGCCGCGTTCATCAGATACAATTCTGCCAAGCCATTTTTTCATGGCGTCATACCCCGTTTTTCCATACCCGCTGTGAGGCATCGCATGCCCGGTTTAAGAAAGTGATAACAACTCACATGAATCCCAGCTTTCTCAACGTTGCCGCAGCCGCTTTGGTCGATCGGGATGGCCGCATTCTCGTCCAGAAACGGCCCGAGGGGAGGCCGATGGCCGGGCTGTGGGAGTTTCCGGGCGGGAAATGCGAACCCGGCGAAACACCAGAGACCGCGCTGATCCGCGAACTGAAGGAGGAGCTCGGCGTCGAAACCGAGCAATCCTGCCTTGCGCCGGCCTGTTTTGCGAGTGAGCCGCTCGGCGATAAGCATCTGTTATTGCTCATATATGTCTGCCGCAAATGGACCGGGATACCGCAGCCGAAAGAGGCACCCGAACTCAAATGGGTCTATCCGCACGAGCTGCACGGGCTCGATATGCCACCGGCGGACAAGCCATTGATCGGCCTGCTGGAGGCGCTGCTTTAGAGCATGATGCTATCAGGCTGAAAACCGTCATTGCGAGCGCAGCGAAGCAATCCAGAGCAGCTAGCGGCAGCGTCTGCGGCTCTGGATTGCTTCGTCGCTTTGCTCCTCGCAATGACGATTCTATCAAATCACCGACCCGCTAGCCGCGCTTTTTAAGGACATTGGCCAGCGAAGCGGTGCCGCTGCCCCGCGCGGCGGGCTTGGGTTGATCGGGCGCTGGCGCCCAACCTGTCAGATAGACGATTTCGAAGGTTTCGGCCGTCTTGCCCTCACTTTGCTGTGCTTCGAAAACGGCATGGGCGGCTGCGAGCGCCATGCGCGTGGGTGGCGGTCCGCGTAACAGGCTCGAACTTGCCGAGCCGCGTAGATCGGACACCAGACGCATTAATCCCGGATAGCGCACGGTCAGCGTCTCGCCATCGGCCACCTGCAGTGCGAATCCGGCTCGCCCGAGCAGATCGCCGGCCGCCCGGATATCGATCTGCGGATGGATGCGCGGCGCGCTGATATCGCCAGTGAGATCGCCCTCCATCATTGCCCGGCGCAGCATAGGCAGGCTGCCCGAGCCCAGAAACGCGCCGAGAAACAGGCCGTCGGGCTTCAACGATCGCCGAATCAGCGCGAGCGCGCCGGGCAGATCGTTGACCGTGTCGAGCGTGCCTGCCGAGAGGACGAGATCGAAGCTCGCATCGGCGAAGGGCAGGCGGTCTTCATCGCACTGAACGCCGCCCGCGCCCCGGGCGAGCCGATAGCCGGGATCGGCGGTGACGGTATCGATCCCCATCGCCGAGAGTCTTTCGGGCAATTCCTCGCCCGCATAACCGAGGATCAGCGCACGCGAAAAATCCCGCTGGACCATCGCCAGCCGCTCGAGCAATTCCGCCGCCATGTGCGCTTGCAGAAAGGCATGCTCCGCCCAGCGCGCCGCCGCGCGATCCCGGCGCACGCGGCGCAGCGCGCGGTCGAAGGGCGTATCGGCGGGCGCGGAATCCATGGCGGGGCTTGTGCCCGGCCGCACAGTGCGGGACAAGATGGTCATGGCGGCCCCTTCGCACCTTCTGCCCGAGATGGTCACCCGAATTGCCAAACCCGTGCTCGATTTCGCGCTGCCGACGCGTTGCCCGTCCTGCGGTGTGATCGTCGATGGCGCGGATCGCTTCTGTATCGATTGCTGGAGCCAGCTCGAGCATCTGGACCAGGGCTGCCATCAGTGCGGCGTTCCGCTGGCGACGCCGGCCGGCGATGGTGTGATCTGCGGCGCGTGCCTCGCCGACCCGCCACCTTTTGATACGATGCGGGCAGCGGTCCGCTATGGCGATGTCGAGCGAACGATTGCCCTGCGGCTCAAATATGGCGGGCGGATCGGGCTGGCCAGGCTCATAGCCGGATCGATGCAGCGACATATGGACGAGTTGGAGCATGCGCCGATCGTGCCCGTGCCACTGCATCGCGGCCGGCTCTGGCGGCGCGGGTTCAACCAGTCGGCGCTGATCGCCCGGGCGCTGGCCGGAGAAGACCGGGGCAGGCTGCATCTCAATGCGCTGGAGCGGACACGCGCGACGCCCTATTTACGAGCGATGGGGGCGAAAGAGCGGGCAAAAACGGTGCGCGGTGCCTTTGCCGTCAATCCCCGGCATCGCGACGCGCTGGACGGCAAAGCCGTGGTTTTGGTCGACGATGTCTATACGAGCGGGGCGACCGCATCGGCCTGTGCGAAGGCGTTGAAAAAGGCGGGCGCGGCTGAAGTGCACGTCCGCTGCTGGGCGCGGGTCTGCACGGCGGAAGAGGCCGACTATTGACGCGTACCGCCGCACTCCACACATTGCGGACATGGCGAAGGTCGAAATCTATACGAAATTTCTTTGCGGCTACTGCGCGCGCGCGAAGAATTTGCTCGCGTCGAAAGGCGTCGAGTTTGAGGAAACCGACATCACCATGAACGCGGCCAAGCGCGACGAGATGCTCGGCCGCAGCAATGGCGCGCGCACCGTGCCACAGATTTTCATCGACGACCGGCATATCGGCGGGTCGGACGATCTCGCCGCGCTCGACGCGGCCGGGGAGCTGGACCCGCTGCTCGCGGGCTAAGGGTCAGAACCTATCAATCACACCGGCGTGGTTTGAGGCGAAATGGCCCAGTGCAAGGAAGAAAGGCGTAGGAATATGTCGATATTTCAAGACTTTTTGACGCCGCAATGGGCCATTTCGGTCAAATCCCGTAGGGACGTCCAAATGGCTTTCATCTCGAACCGAAGAACGCTTGCAAAGGCATTAAGCCTTCGCGGCGCGTCCTTCGGCCCGATATGTTCGCCATTTGGACGCCACGCCGGTGTGATTGATAGGTTCTGACCCTTATATGCGTATCGCGCTCCTTCAGATGAATGGCGGGATCGATCCCGACGCGAACGCTGCAACGCTGGTGGACGGTATCGCCGAGGCCAAGGCGGGCGGCGCGGCCATGCTGTTCACGCCCGAAATGAGCGGGCTGCTCGACCAGAAGCGCAAGCGCGCCGCGGCGCATCTCGCAACCGAGAGCGACGACATGGTGCTCGCGGCCGTTCGCGAGGCGGCGGCGGAGCAGGGCATCTGGATGCATCTCGGTTCGCTGGCCCTGCGCGCGGATAACGACCCGGCCCGCCTCGTCAATCGCGGCTTTGTGATCGACGATACCGGCGCAATCCGCGCGCGCTATGACAAGATCCATCTGTTCGATGTCGATCTCGATACCGGCGAGAGCTGGCGCGAATCCTCCACCTATGATGCGGGCGAACGGGCCGTGATCGCCGATACGCCGCTCGGGCCACTCGGCCTCTCGGTGTGTTACGATCTGCGCTTCGCCGATCTCTATCGCGCGCTGAGCGACGGCGGGGCGACCATGCTCGCCATCCCCGCCGCCTTCACCGTGCCGACGGGAAAAGCGCACTGGCATGTGCTGATGCGCGCCCGCGCCATCGAGTCCGCGGGCTTCGTGATCGCCGCCGCGCAATATGGGCATCACGAGGATGGCCGCGATACGTTCGGCCATAGCCTCGTCGTCGATCCCTGGGGCGAGATAGTGCTCGACATGGGCGAGGGGACGGGCGTCGGCTTTGCCGAGATCGACCTGGCTCTCCTCGACGAGGTTCGCAAGCGTATCCCGGTCCTTCGCCACCGCCGCGCCTTTGCCGTGCCGGAGCCTGCGGTATGATCGTGTTCGACCTGCAATGCGGCGACAACCATGTCTTCGAAGCCTGGTTCGGCTCGAGCGCGGACTATGAGGAGCAGCGCGAGAAAGGGCTGGTCAGTTGCCCGATCTGCGGTTCGGGCGATATCTCCAAAGCGCTGATGGCCCCGGCGGTCGGCACGAAGGGTAATCGCAAAAAGGACGGTTCCGGCGTGGCAGGGGACAAAGCCGTTTCCGTCTCTAACACGAACCCCGACCCGGCGCAGATGAAGGCCGTGCTGGAAAGTCTCGCCAAAGAGCAGGCCAAGGCGCTCGAAAATTCAGATTATGTCGGCGACAAGTTCGCGGACGAGGCGCGCGCCATGCATGATGGCGAAATCGACGAACGCCCGATCCACGGCCAGACGACGATCGAGGACGCCAAATCCCTGGTCGAAGACGGCGTGCCAGTCGCTCCGCTCCCCTTACCTGTCCGGCCGCCCAAAAGCGACAATTGACCCGCTGGCGGGGCAGGCCTAACAGCGCCTCGGAAGCGCCCGTAGCTCAGTCGGATAGAGCATCGGATTCCTAATCCGGGGGCCACAGGTTCGAATCCTGTCGGGCGCACCAGAGTTTCGTCCCAAAGTCCCTCGCTGCGCTCGGTATACTTTGGGCCGGAGCGGTCTCTCTCGCCATGCCGGTTTTACCAAGGAAAGCTGTTCATGTCCTGTCGGTCGCGGATAGTGTAGGCCGGTGGAGCGAGAGACTATTGGGGGGTAAATGGCATGAAATATCTGGTTCTGGCGGCGGCTGCTTCCATCATCTCCAGCACGGCGCATGCGCAGATAGCGGATATTGCGGTCGAGATCGTCGATCATTTTCCGGATACCCAGATCAGGATCGTCGATCATTTCGAAGACGAACGCTGGCAGGTGGTCGGCACATGCTCCTCGTCGCCCGATATGGCAGTCCAGATTGTCGAGCATTTCGAGGATCTGAAGGTCCGGATCGTCGAGCATTTTCCCGACAGGATCGTCTGCATCACCCGGGCCGATGGCCTGGATGCCGGGACCCGTAGCCTGCTGAATTTGAACGATTGACGCGTCGCGATATCGCCTGCGGCTCTGGATTGCCGCAGTCCTGCGGCCCTCGCAATGACGATGCTACTGTCCTACACATAACCAAATAGGTTATTCCGGTCGCATGACTGAGAAAACCGAATCCGTATCCGCCCTTCAACCCGTCGATAACGCGTCCGCGGCGCCGCCCGAGCTTCCAACCCCCGATTACGCGACCGACGCCGAGACCCAGGCCTTTTGGGATGGCGTCACCCATGGCGTCCGCTCGGCCGGCGGGGTGTCGCCCGAGGATGAGGCGAAGCTCAGGTGGCGGACGGACGGGTGGACGCCGGAGCGGCAGCGGGCGTTCGTCGTTATGCTTTCGCCGACGGGTTCGGTGAAGGCGGCCGCGGACGAGGTCGGGCTGTCGCGCGAATCCGCCTATCATCTGCGCCGCAAGCCCGAGGGGCGGCTTTTCGCAAGGCTTTGGGATGCGGCGCGTCTGATCGCGCGGGACCGGCTGGCCGACGAGGCGATGGAGCGGGCGATGAACGGCACGACCGAAACGATCGTCTATCATGGCGAGGAGACGGGCCACCGGCTGCGCCATGACAATCGCCATCTGCAATGGACGCTGTCGCGGCTCGACCGCGAACTTTCGCGTTTCGAGGAGACCATGGCGCCGGCGCGGCGCGCGGCCTCGGCCTTCGATGCGCTGGCCGATGCGCTGGGCGCGGGGCCGGAAGATGCAGAGGCGATGCTGGCCATAGTCGACGAACCCATGGATCACAGGGAGCTCGTTGCGGCGCTCGATGAAAAAGCCTTGATCGCGCAGTTCGACAAGGCGCGCGAGCTGCTGCGCATCGCACGCACCGACCCGGCCGATATCCACATTTCCGATCTCGATCCGGAGCAGAGCGAGAGCTGGACAGACCTCGACTGGGCCCGCGCCGAGCGCTCCAGGCAGTTTCAGATTATCGACGAACGCGACGAGGCGGATCGGCGGTGAGGAGAGGCGTGGTGCGCGTATCGCTGAAATTTGCGCCATGGGGTGTGTGAAGCGGTGTGAAGTTATGGGCGTTTGTTTGTCAGAATTTTTCCTCGGCGGAAAAATCGCGGCACCGGCCCGCTCCCCCTCCCGACCTCCCATTAAGTGTACCCTGTGGGAGGTCGGGAGGGGGAGCGGGCCGGTGCGGCGCTCGACCGACAGGTCGAGTCTGACAAATCACGCCGCCAGCGCGCAGCCTTCGAGTGTGATCCGATGCATCAGGCGGCGTTCGCCCTGATAATCGTTGAGCGCATAATGCCAGGTCGCCCGATTGTCCCAGAAGGCGATCGAACCGGGCTTCCACTCGAAGCGGGTGACGAATTCGTCTTGCATCGCATGCCCGTAAAGCGGGCCGAGCAGCGCGAGGCTGGCTTCGGGAGTCCAGCCCTTGATCCGCAGCGTGAAGGCCGGGTTCACATACAGTATTTTCTTGCCCGAGAGCGGGTGGGTGATGACGACCGGGTGGACGACATCGTCGAGCGCATCGGCGGCATCGGCATTGTGCAGCCGCTCGCCGACATCGCCGCTATCCTTATAGGCCGATTCGCCGCCGAAAATATGCTTGCTCGAATGCACGGCCTCGAGCCCGTCGAGCTTGGCCTTGGTCTCCGCGTCCAGAGCGTCATAGGCGGCAGCCATATCGGCGAACATCGTGTCGCCGCCTGCAGGCGGCAGCTCGCGCGCGACGAGAATGGAGCCCATGGCGGGTTCCTGATCATAGCTATGATCGGTGTGCCAGCCGCCGCCGATATTGGTCTTCTGATCGGGCTCTTTGCGGACCTCCGCGATCTCAGGATAGCCATCGACGGGCGTGAAGAAGCGGTTGACGTTGATATCGCCCCAGCGCTCGGCAAAGGCGATATGCTGTTCCGGGGTGATCGTCTGATCGCGGAAGAAAATGAGGCCGTGATCGGCAAAGGCCTGACGGATCGTGGCGAAATCTTCATCGCTGAGCGGCTGCGACAGGTCGACATTGCCGATCTCGGCGCCGGGGCCGGTGCAGGGGGTGACGGTGATTGCGGTCATGGCATCCTCCTTTGCCACTGTACGTTCGGCCAGCTTTACGTTCGCGTCAAGAGTACCTAGCTCTGGTATGAAAGCGCTATTTCTGGGAAAAGAGACATTATGAGCGATTATGATCCATTGGTGGACGGCGATATCGTCGAGGCGCCGGGCAAGATTCCCGTGCCGGACGATGTGCAGGACGCGATCCGCACATTGATTCGCTGGGCCGGCGACGATCCGGAGCGCGAGGGGCTGATCGATACGCCCAAGCGCGTGGCGCGGGCCTGGCGCGAATATTGCCAGGGTTATGAGGAAGATCCGGCCACGCATCTCGCGCGCACCTTCGAGGAAGTGGGCGGCTATGACGAGCTTGTGCTGTTGAAAGACATTCCGTTTCAATCGCATTGCGAACATCATATGGCGCCGATCATCGGCAAGGCGTCGATTGCCTATATGCCAACGAACCGCGTCGTCGGGATTTCGAAGCTGGCGCGGGTGTTGAACGGCTTCGCACGGCGGCTGCAGGTGCAGGAACGGCTGACCGCAGAGGTTGCCAAGTGCATCTGGGATAATCTCGAGCCGCATGGCGTCGCTGTTGTCATCGAGGCCAGCCATAGCTGCATGACGGCGCGGGGCGTGCGCACGCCAGGCGTTGGAATGACCACAAGTCGGTTGCTCGGATGCTTTCTTGACGACGACAGAAGCCGTAAGGAAGTCCTCTCATTGATGGGCTACTAGGGAAGCGAACGAACATATGAGGCGAGTGTTGCGTATCTCCGGCAGGAGCTGGGTCGTCATGGCCGGCGCCTTGGCGTTGGCGGCCTGTGGTGACGGCCAGCTCAGCGAAACCGAAGTCACGACCAATGGTGTGACGGATGAGGGTGTCGAGGACGAACAGCCGCTGCTGACACCCGTCGATGCGCCGCCTGAAGAACCCCAGGAGCCAGTGCTCGCGCCGATCTCCTACGCCATTATCGAGGCCGAACTGGAGCCGGGCGCAGGCTGCAGCGTCGTCGAGGATGGCAAAGCGCTGCTCGTCGCCGTCGAAGGCGATGCGATCGCGCTGCCGAACGGCACGATGCGCCATTTCGAGTTCGGCGGCGAGGCCGATACGCTATGGGATGGCGGCACCTTCACCGCTGGCGCGATCGCGATCGAAGTGACGCCGGAAGAGGGCGACGGTGAGATGGTCGAAACGGTCAATGTGAAACCGGCGACGGTCGTAGTGCGCGAAGAGGGCCAGGAGGGCGAAACCGAAATGCGCGCCGAATGGCATTGCGGGGCTTAAAGGGAGCTTAGCACTCGCCCCAGCGGCGGAAGAGGTTTTGCTGAACCGTCTGTATACGCGTGAAATTGTCGGCGGACATGTTCGCGCCTTCGAGCGCCGCGACGTCGTTGAGTTCGTGGAGAATTTCGCGCTTGGCCGGATCGGCGACCTGGCTCTCGATAAAGGTGATGCCGACGATCCGCTCGCCCTTCGTCACCTCTTCGACCTCATGCAGGGTCGTTGACGGATAGACGATTGCCGAGCCGAGTTCGCCCTTGAAGCGCATATGGCCGTCCGCCTGCTTCACGTGCAGCGAGCCGCCTTCATAGGTGCTCGGATCGGCGAGAAAGATGGTGCAGCTGACATCGGAGCGCACCGGGCCGTCGACCGATTGCATGAAGGCCATGTCGGGATGGAGCCCGTAATGCATGCCCTTCTCGTAGCGCGTGATCAGCGGCGGGGCGATCTTGCGCGGAAAGGCAAAGTTGCGGAACTCCTCGTTGCGCACAAGGGCGTTCGACATGATGGTCGAGGATCGCTCATAGGCCTTCTCGTCGTTGAGATGCAGATTGTTCTTTACCAGCGAATGCGGATTGCTGATCTTGCCGTCGACAAAGGTGGCGGTTTCGATGATCTCGCGCAGTTCCTTGATATCCTGCCCGTTGAGCAGGCCGTAAATCATCTTGAACATTCTTACGTCTCCGTATCTCGACTCGCATGCCGCGCCATCATCGCGGCAATTGGCGGATGTCGGTCCGCCGCGTCATTGAGCCAGGTCAAGGCCTCGGCGATGCCGTCCGCATGCGTCGCGCGCGCCTCGGCAAGCAGCGATTCCCGCATGTCGCGACTATAGCCATGTTCGGGCGCCTTGGAATATTGCGTCATGATCGGGCCGCCGGTTAGCGACGTTATCGTCGGCTTGTCAGCGGCGATGCCGAAGAACGCGGCCGTTTCGGCGAGACGATCCACGGGATTTCCGAGAAAGTCGTCGAAATCGAGCCAATGGATATGACCATTAGGCGTGGCCGTTGCGGCCGCGTCCATCGCCATCATCTCGCTCAACCAGCTCATGGCCGCGCGGGTAGCTTCGGGCAGCTCCCAGAGCCGCCAGCTCTCGCTGCCCAACCGCACGTGCAACCTGCGCAATCGCTGCGAGGCGAGCATGGCGAGTTCTTGCCGGGAGTTATCGCCGGCAAGGATCGTTTCGATATAGCGCTGCGGCGATACGCGCAGCATCAGCGCCTTGAGATCGGGGCCAATCAACTGCTCGGCAATCTCGCTGACGAAACTGCTGGCCTTGATCTGCGCACGGTCGTTCGGCGCGAAGGTGCGGGATAGCCAGCCGATCACCGTTTCAAGGCGTGCATCGAAAACTTCCGGGGACCAGACTGCATGCGGCTGTCCATAATCCGCTGCGAGATCGGCGAAGTTGCGCAGGATCTGCGGTTCGCGCAGCGCAAAGACGCCATCCAGTTCGCCCAGCAGCCGTGCGATCAGCGTCGAGCCGACATGGCCGATATGGAAGATGAAGTGCGCATCGCGCCGCGTCGCCTGATCGGCAGCTCCCAATTCGCTCCAACTCGCCCATTGGGCCTGGCTTTGCTGGGTGAGCATGCGCTGATCGAGAAAGCTCGCCGTGCGATACGCCTCTTCGCTCATTCGGACGAGCAGGACCCGGTCCGTGGCGGCATCCATCTGTTGCGGAAACCAGCCGGGACCCTGTGCGAATGCCTGGGCCAAGGGGGAGAGGGGAGGGCCGTCGTTCATTACGCCGCTACCCCTAAAAAAGAAGCGGGCGCGGCGCCAGTCCGGAAGACTATTGCGCCGCGCCCGCCTCGATACTCGCGTCTCGCGAAGACTTACGCCTTGTCTTCGCTCTCTTCGCCTTCTGGTGCCGCTTCGGCATCGGCCGTTGCTTCGGCTTCCGCGTCAGTTTCCGCGCCGTCCTCGTCAGAGGCTTCCGCGTCTTCATCGCTGGCTTCGTCAGCCGCGTCCGCGGCCGCCTCTTCGGCGTCCGCTTCGGTTTCGGCTTCTTCTTCCGCACCGATTTCGGCAGCAGCGATCTCGGCCTGTTCCTTCTCGAACATCTCGGCGATGACGTCGATGCCCTCGGCCTGACGCTCTGCCTCTTCGGGCGAGCGGGCCACATTGACCTTGATCGTCGCTTCGACCTCGGCGTGCAGAACGATCGTCACCTCGTGCATGCCGATCTCCTTGATCGGCCGTTCGAGGATGACCTGCTTCTTGGTGATCGCTTCGCCGCGTTCTTCGAGATCGGCGACGATATCGCGTACCGAAACCGAGCCATAGAGCTGGCCGGTCTGCGAGGCCTGACGGATCAGTTCGATCGTCATGCCGTCGATCTTCTCGCCTTCCGTTGCGGCGGCCGCGCGGCGCTCTTCGTTCTCTTTTTCGAGGCGTTCGCGATTGGCTTCGAAGATTTCCTTGTTCGCCTTGTTGGCGCGCAGGGCCTTCTTGTTCGGCAGCAGGAAGTTGCGCGCATAACCGTCTTTCACGGTCACGACATCGCCGATGGTGCCGAGATTGCCGACGCGTTCGAGCAGAATGATATCCATGTGTCCGCTCCTATTTCACGATGTAGGGCAAGAGGCCGATATGCCGGGCGCGTTTGATCGCCTTGGCCAGCTCGCGCTGCTTCTTCGCCGAAACGGCGGTGATGCGGGACGGGACGATCTTGCCGCGCTCGGAGAGGAACCCCTGCAGCAGCTTGACGTCCTTGTAATCGATGACCGGCGCGTCGTTGCCCGAAAAGGGGCAGCTCTTGCGGCGGCGGAAAAATGGGCGTGCCATGATCTGTGTCTCCTTGTCGCCGGTCTAGTCGTCGTCGCGGCTGCGCCGCTTCGAATCGCGCTCATTCTTGCGCATCATGATCGACGGGCCTTCTTCATGCTCGTCGACGCGGATCGTCATATAGCGGATGACGTCTTCGTTGATGCGCGTCTGGCGTTCGAGTTCCTCGACGACAGTGCCCGGAGCATCGACATGGAGCATCACATAATGCGCCTTGCGATTCTTCTGGATCGGGTAGGCGAGGGACTTGAGACCCCAGGTCTCGGTCCGCGTGACCTTGCCGTCATTGGCTTCGATGATTTTGGTTGCTTCCTCGGCAAGACCGTCCACCTGGGCCTGAGCCAGGTCCTGACGCGCGAGGAAGACATGCTCGTAAAGAGCCATGCTTCATTTTACCTTTCTGGCCGATCGCTGACGCCGCACCATGCAAACGCCCCTCCGGCTTTCTTCAAAAATCAGGGGCAAGACGCTTAGCGTCTCACCCCGGAAGCGCGCCATTTAGGGGTTTTGCGCACCAATGGCAAGCCTCACGCCTTGGCCGGTCGCCACAAGGGACCGACCGCAATCAGCAGCACAATCACATTGAACAATGCGTTGATCGCATTGCCGGATGCTATCGATCCGGCGCTGTCGAGGACGAACCAGGCGAGCAGGCCTGTCAGCACCACTTTGCGTACAGCTTCAGGTGCGGCGTCGTACACGGTGCCCGACAGGCACCAAATCATCACGCCCCAACCGAACAGGAATCCGCCCGTCAACGCCGAGAGAAAGCGCGTATCGCCGGACGCGAAGGTTTGCGCACCGTCGACTGGCCAGGCCAGCAGGTCGAGGCTCCAGCGCGCCGGTTCCAAGGTCGCTTCCATTGTACCGAGAAAGAAGACCGGGCCGAACGAGCCGACGACGATGGCCGTGACCTTGAGCCAGAATTTGTGAAAGTCCTGCGTCATGCCTCTTCTCCGATCCGCTGCACTGCGCGTAGTTCGGACATCGCTGCGCCAAAACCAATTACCCAGCAGGTAATGAAATTGCGCGCGCCGACCGGAGTTTCGCCAAATATGGCGATGACAGCAGGGCCCATTTGGCGCTAAGACAGGGCGAAATAGTGAGGAGATTGGCAATGGCGACGGCAGTGAAGGAAACGGCAACGGCTCTGGAAGTGGAACAGGGCTTCAACATCCCCGATCCGACCGAGATCGACCGGCTCGAGGGCAAGGTATCGGATATCGAATGGAAGCTGCGCTGCGATCTGGCGGCCACCTATCGGCTGTGCGCCGTCTATGGCTGGACCGATCTCGTCTTCACGCACATTTCCGTCCGCCTGCCGGATGAGGATGGCGAAGAGCGCTTCCTGATCAATCCCTATGGCGTGATGTTCGACGAAATGACGGCCTCATCGCTTGTGAAGATCGGCCTGGACGGCAATCCCAAAGAGGAAACGCCATATTTCGTGAACGCCGCCGGGTTCACTATCCACAGCGCCGTGCACAGCGCGCGCGAGGATGCGGGCTGCGTCATCCATGTGCATACGCCCTATGGCGTGGCCGTCTCGGTGCAGAAGGAGGGGCTGCGGCGCTACACCCAATTCTCGATGCAGGTTTACGACGATCTCGCCTATCACGATTATGAAGGCATCGCGCTCGATCTCGACGAACGCGAGCGGCTGATCGCGGATATCGGCGAGAAGAATCTGCTCATGCTGCGCAACCATGGGACGCTGACCATCGGCGAGAATTGTCCGATCGCGTTCCTGCGCATGTATCTGCTCGAAAACAGCTGCAAGACGCAGATCCTGGCGCAGTCGATCGGCGGGACGGAGCATCTGCACGAGGAAAGCGAAGACATGGCGCATCGTGTGTTCCAGCAGGCAGCGCCGGCCTTCACCAAAGGACTCGGCGACAATCTCATCTGGCCGGGGCTGATCCGGAAGCTGAACCGCACCAACCCCGGTTTCGATTATTGAGGCCAAGCCGGACGGCACGCTGAAATCGGTCGGGCGGCCATGGCGCGGCTGATCCTGTTCAACAAACCCTATGGCGTGCTCTCCCAGTTCACCGACCGGGGGACACAAACCGCGCGCCGGACGCTGTCGGACTATATCGACGTGCCGCGCGTCTACCCGGCCGGGCGGCTGGACCGGGACAGCGAAGGGCTGTTGCTGCTGACCGACGACGGAAAGCTGCAGGCCCGGATCGCCGATCCGAAGCACAAGATGGCGAAGACTTATCTTGCGCAGGTCGAGGGCGAACCGGACGAAGCGAGCCTTGTACGGTTGCGAAAAGGCGTCCGGCTGAAGGACGGCATGACACGTCCGGCCGAAGTGGAACGTGTCGCCGCGCCCGATCTCTGGCCCCGCGATCCGCCGATCCGTGTGCGCAAGACCGTTCCCGATAGCTGGCTCAGGCTCACGATCCGCGAAGGCCGCAACCGGCAGGTGCGGCGGATGACGGCGGCGATCGGCTACCCGACGCTGCGGCTCGTGCGCTGGCGGATCGGCGAGTGGACGGTGGACGGTATCCCGCTCGGCGAATGGCGCGACGCTGATGGCTGATTCCTATGACGTTATCGTGCTGGGTGCGGGCGCGGCAGGCATGTTTTGCGCGGCGTTGGCCGGCCAGCGGGGGCGGCGTGTGCTGCTGATCGAACGCGCTGAGGCGCCAGGCAAAAAGATCCTGATATCGGGCGGCGGCCGTTGCAATTTCACGAATATCCATACCGCACCGGATCGCTATCTCTCGGCCAATCCGCATTTCGCGAAATCCGCGCTTAGCCGGTATACGGCGCAGGATTTCATCGATCTTGTCGAACGCCACGGCATCGCCTGGCACGAAAAGACGCTAGGTCAGCTATTCTGCGATGGCTCGGCGAAGCAGATCGTCGCGATGCTGCGCGACGAGGGCGCGAAGGGCGGGGTGGAAATGGTGCTTGGCGCGGACATCACCGATGTTGTGCGCGCCGATGGCCGCTTCCGGGTGACTGCGGATCGGCGGATGGCGGAAGCGGCTGCGCTGGTGATTGCTACGGGTGGACCGTCCATCCCGAAAATGGGCGCGACCGGTTTCGCCTATGATCTCGCGCGCCAGTTCGGGCTGAAAGTCGTCGAGCCGCGCCCTGCGCTCGTACCGCTCACGCTGGGCGGCGAGGATGTCTTGTTCCGCGAGCTCTCTGGCGTTGCCGCCGATGTCGAGGCGCGATGCGGCAAGACCACCTTTCGCGAGGCGGCGCTGTTCACCCATCGCGGGCTTTCCGGCCCGGCGATCCTGCAAATTTCGTCTTATTGGCGGCATGGCGAGGAGATCGGTATCGATTTCCTGCCGGAGCAGGAGCAAGGCTGGCTGACCGAGGCGAAGCGAAACCATCCGTCCGGCACGGTGCGCACGCTATTGCGCGATGCGCTTCCCGACCGGCTGGCGACGACGCTGGCGGAGCGGCTGGGCGCGGACGGCGATCTTGGCAACCTACCGGACAAAGCCCTGTCGGCGGCTGAAGCACGTTTGGCCGACTGGCGTTTCCGCCCGAACGGCACGGAAGGTTTCGCCAAGGCTGAGGTCACGATCGGCGGGATCAGCACGGCGGAGCTGTCGTCGAAAACGATGGAATCAAAGCGCGCGCCCGGCCTGTATGCGATCGGCGAAGCCGTCGACGTCACCGGCTGGCTCGGCGGCTATAATTTCCAATGGGCCTGGGCCAGCGGCTGGGCGGCCGCGCAGGCACTGTGACACGTCCTATTCGTCGCCGAAAGCAACGCTCCCACTGTTAACGAGATCGACAATGAGCGCGATGAAATCGTTCGACAGGCCGACCTCGTTTTCCAACGCCATCGTCTCGTTTGCGCAAATCCGCGCGGCGAATTCGATGATTTGACCGCTGCACGTGAAGCATTCGCCATCGACGAACAGCAACAGCGTATCTGCGTTTTGCCGGATGAAGGAGAAACGGCTGGCCGGGTTGCGACGTAGCGGCACGCCTTCGCCTATCCTCGCGTGGACGATCTCGGCATTGATCGGCTCCTCCGGCCGCCAGTCGATTTCCGGATATTTGGGCGCCGAACTATATTCGCCGAACCAGCGGGCGAAATCGTCGCGGTCGGCCAGCGTTTCGGTGACCATGGCGTGAAGCCGGTCGATTGCGGCGGTGGAAATCTCGCCCGGATTGTCCGGAGCGGTGAGATCCGGGTCGGCATAGCGATCGTCGTCCGACAGGTCCGTAAGCCGGTGATCGACCCAATGCGCGATCAGCTCGCTGCGGGATGGTGCGCGGAAACCGACGGAATAGGTCATGCAATCGTCGCCGACCGCCACGCCGTCATGCGCGATGCCGGGCGGCACGTATAGGATATCGCCCGGTTCCAGCACCCATTCGTCTGTCGCTTCGAAATCGGCGAGCAGGCGGAGCTCATCATGGGGGCGCAGCGCGGTCGTCTCGTCGCAACGCTGGCCGATCCGCCAGCGGCGCTTTCCCAGCCCTTGGACCAGGAAAACATCATATTGGTCGAAATGCGGCCCGACCCCGCCGCCGTCGCTCGCATAGCTGACCATCACATCGTCGATCCGCCAATTGGGCACGAAGCGGAATGGTTCGATCAGCGCCGCGACGGCCGGCATATGATGATCGACGGCCTGGACAAGCAGGGTCCAAGGGTTTTCGCCCAATGCCTCGAACCGTGTTTCGGGCAGAGGGCTGTGCTCGACCGCCCAACCACCGTTCGTCTGCACGACAAGTCGCGATTCGATTTCCTCTTCACAGGCCAGCCCCGCCAGTTCCTCGGGAGCGAGTGGATTCTCCCAAGCCGCCCAGGGATTGCGGATCAGCGCCGGGGCCTTCTGCCAATGATCGCGCAGAAAGCTATCGCTGTCGAAATCGCGAAGCTGCATGAGCCGCCGGGTCAGGCCGCCCAGTCCAGAATGACCTTGCCGGACTTGCCCGTATTGATCGTCTCGAAGCCGGTCTGGAAATCGTCGGCACCCATCCGATGCGTGATGATCGGATCGATATTGAGACCGCTCTTGATCATCGCGCTCATCTTGTACCAGGTTTCGAACATCCGGCGGCCGTAAATGCCGCGGATTTCCAGACCTTTGAAGATCACATGATCCCAGTTGATGCCCGTGCCTTCGGGCAACAGGCCGAGCAGCGCGATCCTGCCGCCATGGTTCATGACATCGAGCATCTGTTCGAAGCCGGACGGGGCGCCCGACATTTCGAGGCCGACATCGAAGCCTTCGGTCATGCCTAGCTCGGCCATCACATTGCGCAGGTCTTCGTTCGCCACGTTGACCGTCCGCGTCGCCCCGAGCGTACTCGCGAGATCGAGCCGGTAGTCGTTGACGTCGGTGACTACGACATTCTGCGCCCCGACATGCTTCGAAACCGCAGCCGCCATCGCCCCGATTGGGCCGGCACCTGTGATCAGCACATCTTCACCGACCATGTCCTGCGCCAGCGCCGTATGCACGGCATTGCCGTACGGATCGAACAGTGCGGCGATATCGTCGGACACTTGGTCGGGCAGCTTGTAGGCGTTGAAGGCCGGAACCGAGATATATTCGGCGAACGCGCCCGTCCGGTTGACGCCGATGCCTTCGGTGTTGCGGCACAGATGCCGGTTGCCGGCCCGGCAGTTCCGGCAATGGCCGCAGGTGATATGGCCCTCCGCCGACACACGGTCGCCAATGGCGAAGCCGCGCACCTCCGATCCCATCTCGACAATCTCACCCATAAACTCATGGCCGACGATCATCGGAACGGGGATCGTGCGCTGCGCCCATTCGTCCCAGTTATAAATGTGCATGTCGGTGCCGCAGATCGCGGTTTTCTTCACGCGGATCAGAACGTCGTTGGGCCCGGCCGTCGGCATGGGGCTGTCTTCCATCCAAAGGCCCGGCTCGTTCTTCGCTTTGACGAGGGACTTCATGCGGCTGCTCCTTCCGGCACAAGGCCGAGTTCCTCGCCCACCTTGGTGAAGGCAGCGATCGCGCGGTCGATTTGTTCGTCCGTGTGCGCGGCAGACATCTGCGTGCGGATGCGCGCCTCGCCCTTGGGCACGACGGGGAAGGAAAAGCCGATCACATAGATGCCTTCTTCGAGTAGCCGCGCGGCTATATCCTGTGCGAGTTTCGCATCGCCGAGCATGACCGGGATGATCGGATGCTCACCGGGCAGTAGGGTGAAACCGGCCGCTTCCATGCCGGCCCGGAAGTGCTGCGAATTGCGGATCAGCTTTGCGCGCAGATCGTCACCCTGTTCGACGAGATCGAACACCTTGATCGAAGCCGCGACGAGGGGCGGGGCGATCGCGTTGGAGAAAAGATAGGGCCGCGCACGCTGCTTGAGCAAGTCGATGACATTCTGCCGCGCGCAGATAAAGCCGCCCATGCCGCCGCCCAGCGCCTTGCCGAGCGTGCCCGTCAGGATATCGATCCGGCCTTCGACGCCGCGATATTCGGCAGAGCCACGACCGTTCGTCCCGAGAAAGCCGCTCGCATGGCAATCGTCGATCATCGTCAGCGCGTCGTGCTCCTCGGCGAGATCACAGATCGCGGGCAGGTTCGCGATCGTGCCGTCCATCGAGAACACGCCGTCCGTAACGATCAGGATCGTGCGCGCGCCGTTCGACCGGGCTTCATCGAGCTTGGCTTTCAGATCGTCCATATCGTTATTGGCGAAGCGATAACGCGCCGCCTTGCACAGCCGGACGCCGTCGATGATCGAGGCATGGTTGAGGCTGTCGGAAATAATCGCGTCGTCCGGGCCAAGCAGGGGCTCGAACACGGCGGCGTTGGCGTCGAAACAGGCGGCGAAAGTGACGGCATCATCATAGCCGAAAAAGCCGGCGATCCGCTGTTCGAGTTCGCGGTGCAGGTCCTGCGTCCCGCAAATGAAGCGCACGGATGCCATGCCGAAACCGCGGCTGTCCATCGCCTGCGCGGCAGCCTCCTTCAGCGCGGGATGATCAGCGAGGCCAAGATAATTATTCGCGCAGAAATTGACGACGGAACGGGTCTCGCCGTCCTGTTGCACCATAATCTCGGCGCTCTGATGCGACGCCAATATCCGTTCGGGCTTGGTCAGCCCTTGATCCGCGATATCCTGCAACGTGTCGTCGACCCGCGCGTAAAATCCGGCAGACATTTATTCTTTTCCCTTTCGCCAAACGTCTCGCGCTCCCTTTACAGCGCTTTATGTCGTCAGGCGAGCCGGTGATCCAGATTCAGCGGAAGTCACGCAGTGGCACGCTCAGCCCTTTGCCCGTGCGTGCAGCCAGATCGCAATGCCCGTCGTTACAGCGGCCACGGTGCCGGCTGCGCCGGCCATGAACACCATCGCCAGGCCCTGTGGAATGGCGAGAATATTGATTACCGCCGCGCCAAGACCGACCACTATGCTCAACAGCCCGACCGCCTTTATCGCCGTGTTGCCCTGCGCGACCAGCGCGAATCCGAAACCGATTCCCGCTAGCCCGATCAGAACCTTGGCGAGGAAATAGAAGAAAAAGGCGCCAGCCAGAACGGTAGTGAGCAGCGGGGAAAGGGCCTCGCCGGCGGTCGCGGCGGGCGCGAACATCGTTAGTCCAATGCCAAGCTGAACGACGTTGAAAATGCCTGCCAGCGCGAGCGCCGCCCAAGTGGTTGGCAGCGTATTACCCCGCGCAAGGGCGACGAACGCGGCGGCGGCGAGGCCAGTGAAAAGCGCCAGCTCAATGGTCCAGACCATTGCGATTTCGGCCCAGCGATCCGTGAAATAGGCCGCGCGATCGGCATTGGTGACGCCCACGCTGGGATCGGATGCCGAAGGCCCGCCGAGCGCGAGCATATAGATGATTTGCGTAACGACACTGAGGATGAGGGCGACCGCAACGAAGGTGGCGGCGCGACGAGTTGTTGAGTCCATGAAATTGCCCCTGCTGGAGAGATGTGATGGCCGAGCTTCGGTCTGCACTAGCAAAAGGTTACGGCCAGAGGGAAATGGGATTGTGCTCTTGCCATATTAGCGACTAGCTTTCCGGCGTTCATGCATCAGAAATTGTCTTTCACGCTGCATCGCTCCCGTATCCGGTTGTGTTTTGCCCATGAGAGTTGCGTTGGATAGCGCGAACGATCGGATGGTGCGCCGTGTAGTGATTATCGGCGGCGGCACGGCGGGCTGGATGACCGCGGCGGCGCTCGCGCATCGGCTCGGCCCGACAGGCGTGACGATCACGCTGGTAGAGTCGGCTGAAATCGGGACCGTCGGTGTTGGCGAGGCGACCTTGCCGCAAATGCGCTATTTCAACAGCGCACTCGGCATCGACGAGGCCGAGATGATGCGTCGGACTGCCGCAACGATAAAGCTGGGTATCGAGTTTCGCGACTGGGGCAGTCCGGGCGACCGTTACATTCATCCGTTCGGCGCGCATGGCGAGCGTATCGGCCCAGCGGATTTTCACCATTATTGGGTAAAGCAGCACAAGGCGGGAGATGCTGCGGCTTTCGGGCGATATTGCTACCCGATCGTGGCGGCCTGGAACGATCGGTTCGCGCTGCCGGAGGACGATCCGGTGTCTCCGCTTTCGGCTTTCTCTTATGCTTTCCAGTTCGATGCGAGCCTCTATGGCGCCTTTCTGGCCGACTATGCGCAGAAACGCGGCGCCGAGCGCGTGGAAGGGAAGGTCGTCAGCGTCCAATCGAACGGCGAGAGCGGCTTTATCGAGACTGTCACGCTTGAATCCGACGCGGAGATAGCCGGCGATCTTTTCATCGACTGTTCGGGATTTCGCGGCCTGCTGATCGAGCAGGAGCTGGAAACCGGTTACAAAGACTGGAGCGCCTATCTCCCCTGCAATCGCGCCTATGCCGTTCCCTGTACAACTGAAGATGCTGTCGGCCCGTATACGCGTGCAACGGCGCGCAGCGGTGGCTGGCAGTGGCGCATTCCGCTCCAGCACCGCGTGGGTAACGGCCATGTCTATTGCGATCGGTACATCAGCGACCAGGACGCGGTCGATCAGCTGATGACGAATCTGGAAGGCGAGCCGCTTGCCGATCCCAAACAGCTTTTCTTCAAAACGGGTAAACGGCGGAAGCTGTGGAATCGGAACTGCATTGCAATCGGCCTCTCCGGCGGATTTCTCGAGCCGTTGGAATCAACGAGCATCGATCTGATCCAAAGCGGCATCACAAATTTGCTCGAACTCTGGCCGCAACGCGATTGCGCGGCCAGCGATGCGGACGAGTATAACCGGCTGATGGACCTGGAGTTTACGCGTATCCGGGATTTCCTGATGCTGCATTATGTCGCCACAGAGCGCGATACGCCGCTGTGGCAGGATATGCGCGAGATGGAATGGCCCGACAGTCTTGCGCACAAGATCGAGGCCTTCCGCCTGCGCGGGATCGTGCCCGAATATGAAAGCGGCCTGTTTCAGCCGCCGAGCTGGCTGTCTGTGTTTATCGGGCAGAATATCATTCCTGAACACTGCGATCCGCGTGTCGAGCGGCTGGATGATGGCGCGCGCGCTGCGGCGCTTGGCCGCATCGAGGCGGATATTGCCGCGCATGTCGACCGGACGACCGGCCATCTGGATTTCATCGCAAGCTATGGTGCCGCATATGGCGGCGCACAAACAGGCGGCAGCTGATGGCGGACACGACACCGGTTTCGCGCATCGCGATCTTCGGCCACAACCATTGTCTCTGGCCCGCCGCGACGTTGCTCGCGAAGAACCTGCCCGAAGGCATGCGCCTCGCCGTGATCGAGGACGATGGCGATCCGGCTGAGCCGGTTGCGCTGACGCTGCCTTGGGAAAGCCCTTTGCACGATGCGATTGATGTCACCGCGCACGACCTTGCCGAACATTGTAACGGCGTTTTCGGCCTGGGCGTGGATCTTCACGATTGGCGGGGCGATGGCAGCCACTTCTTTTCCGCGCCTTCGGGTACGTTGCCCGCGATCAACGGAGTGGCGCTTCACCATGTTATGCTGCGCGCCGCCTCTATGTATGAGGAGCCCGAACGGCTCGACTACCTGCTCCAACCGTTCCGTTTTGCCGCGCGCGCAGCCGCGGCCTGCAAGTTTTCCGAAGCGGCAGGCGATCCGCAATCGCCTCTCGCGATGCTCGGGCCGACCGTCCAGTTCGAAAGCGCCGCTTATGGCGCGATGCTGCGCGAGAGATTTACCGACTCCGCCGCAACGATCGATCGCGGCACCGTTGCGAGTGTCAGCCTCGATTCCGACCGCAGCAGGATTGATAGCGTGACGCTGACGGATGGTCGGCAGATCGATGCGAATCTCTTTGTCGATGTTTCCGGGTGCCTGTCAGAGCTTGCGCCGGTCAGTCTCGATCCGGGCCGACAATCGCTTGCCGATATTCTGGCATTCGATCTATATATTTCCGGAAGCCGCAGCGCGCGCGAAGATGGCGGCCATGCGAGTGCGCGTGCGATTGCCGGCGGGCTATTGGTCGAAACGCCGGTACGCGGTCGCCACTTCTCCGAATTGCTGTTTTCGGCGCGCGACATGGTGGAAGACCATGCGCGCACCCGTGTTGGTTCGGACAACGATTCCGTGCCTTTTTCCGCCCATTTCGCCCGTACGCCATGGACCGGCAATCTTGTCAGGCTCGGTCCGGCGTCGGCTCGCTTCGGTCCCTATCTTTCGCCTGATATGCGGCTGTTGCATGAACAGGCCCTGCTGCTGGTCCGCCATCTGCCTGCTGTCGGGCGGATGACCGTCGAAGCGGCGGAATTCAACGCCAAACAGCTCAATGTCGCGCGACAGTTGCGGGACTTTTTGGCCATCCCGTTCCTCCTCAATGCGCGGGACGAAATGCCATGGGCCAGCGTTCGGGGTGCGAGCTTACCCCAGAGTCTCGCAATCCGGCTCGAACAGTTTCGCAGCCGCGGCCGCTTCGTGACTTTCGATAGCGAACAGTTCGATCGCCAGACCTGGATCGATCTGATGATCGGCTTCGGTGTCGTTCCGTGCCGCTACGATTCTCAGGTCGATGCCATGGATATGCGCCGCATCGCGCCCGCCCTGAAACAAATGACCGATCGTTTTACGCAGACGATCGCGGCCATGCCTGATCGCGCGGAGTATCTTGCGACGATAGACTCGCCGGGCAGCTAATCAGAAAACCGCATGGTCGCCGCGCTCGGCCGAAACCTCGCCAGCGACCAGCTTTGTATAATAGTCGAACAGTGTTTCGGTGCCGGTGGAGGGTGTAGCGTCGGCGTCGTAGCGGCCGGTATCCGTGTTCAGCACAAGCATCGATTCTGTCGCGTAATAGTGGCCTATGCGGGCAAGTTCGGCCTTGCGCGCGGCTGCGGGCACGATCTTGCCGACAAAGCCCAGCGTTCCCGCAATGGCATCGAGCATCCGTACCGGCACATGCCGGAAGTGCGGTTCCTGCCCGAGCAAGGCGAAGAGATGTTCGCCCTGTTGTCTTGGGGTAATCGCGGCGCTCGGCCCGCCGATCGGCAATATGCGGTTATGCTTAGCGGGATCATCGATACAGTCGGCGAGATAGGCCGCGAGATCGCCATCGCTGATCGGCTTGCAGGCGGTCAGTTCGCCATCGCCAAATAGCAGGTACGGTTTTCCGGCCCTCACGCGCTCCACTTGCCCCGACAATGATTTGAAAAACGCCGTCGGACGGACGATGGAATAGGTAAGGCCGGACTCGATCAGCGCTTGTTCGAAGGCAAGCTTGGCATGCTGAAAGGCGAGCAACGGTTTCTGCACGCAAATCGCCGACAGCAAGATCATATGCGAAACGCCAGCATTTTTGGCTGCGGCCAGCGCTTTGAGATGTGCAGCATGATCGATCGCCCAGGCGTCGTCCGGCACGCCCGTGCGTGACGCCATGCAGGACAGCAACACATCGAACCGTTCGCCGCGAAAGCCGTCCCGCGCAATGGATTGGGGATCGGTAACATCGCCGAATCGCAACTCCGCTTCGTCGGGGATGGAGAGATTGGCCGCGTCCGCGCCGCGCGTCCGCGCGAAACAGGTAACATGGTGGCCACGTTCCAGGAGCTTGCGGACTGTGGCGCGCCCGATGGTCCCGGTTGCGCCGAGCATGAAGATACGGCGTGGTTCTGTGGACTGTCGAAGCGTTGCCGATGCCGGTGAATCGTTCATTGCCTATGTTTAGCGGAAGCCTGCATCCGATACGACTGATGGGAACCGACGCTCGCTGATCAGCGCTGCGGCCCATATTTCGCTTCGATCTGGCGCAGACACTCTGCGAGTGAGCGTTCAGGTGAGGGGCGATAAGTGCGACCGGCGGCCCGGACGTTCGCCATCCGGTCGAGCCGGAACATGCGGAAATCCTCCCGTAACTCGCACCAGGCCATCACGGTCCAGACCTTGCCCCAGAACCAGAGGCCAAGCGGCTGGATGTCGCGGCTGGTCGCCGCTCCGCCTTCGTCGCGATAGTCGAAGGTCAACACCTTCCGTGCCTCCACCGCCGCCTCGCAACGGTCGATCAAGGCGCGCACGGCGTTGCTGATTCCCATATAGGGCGCGAATATCTTGGCATTCGCCACACGGTCGCGTTCCGCTTCGGGGAGAATCGCCTCTATCTTCACGAGCGCTTCCTCCGCAGCGCGCGCCATCGCGATACCGCCCCAGGAGCGCACGACGCGCGCGCCGGCGACGAGCGCGACAATTTCGTCATGGGTGAACATCAGGGGTGGGAGATCGAAACCGCTCCGCATGACATAGCCGACGCCGGCTTCGCCATCGATCGGGACGCCGGTCGACTGGAGATCGGCGATATCGCGATAGATGGTGCGCTCGGACACTTCGAGCCGTTCGGCAAGCATCGCGGCGGTGACGAGCCGACCACCGCGCAGATATTGCACGATCTGAAACAGGCGGTCGGCGCGTCGCATGGGTAGGATGGTAACGTCAGATCTTGAAGATGCCGAGCGAATTGCCTTCGGTATCGATGGCATAGAAGAACGACCCTGCGGGAATCGTGATAACATCCGACACGATTTCGCCACCGGCCTCGCCGATCCGCGCCATGGCATCGTCCAGTTCGAACGGCACGGCCAGATGGACTGTCGTGCCTTCGCCCTTCGGGGCAGGCTTGCCGGGATAGAGATGGCCGGAGGCCGCGCCGAGTTCACCGGAATAGGGCAGCATCGCCATGGGATTGGGGCCGGTATCGTCGCGCTTTAGCGGTTCGCCGAGAACTTTCTCATAGAATGCCATGGCGCGATCCAGATCGGTGACGGGGATTTCCGTCCAGACGAGACGGTTGGAGGCTTGGGTCATCTGCGTGTTCCTTTTGCTATGGGACCACGCCTTTATTGCCACACCCCTCCTGACAGCCTGGTGTCAGGAGTGTTCAGTACTTGGTATCAGGCTTTTGCAATCGCGATATGTGTCGTCATCGGCGCCAGCAGCGAGTTGTCGTCCTGGACGTAGTCGCTCAGCGCTTCTTCCATCTCCGCGATCATCTCCCGAATGGGTTCGTCAGCTGCGGGATCGTCAGGCGCAACGATCGGCTGAAGCGCACCGTCAGCGCCGGGTCTTCCGATGAAGATCAGGTCGAAAAGGATGAAGGATCGGATGTCCGGGAGCCTGGCATTGGCCTCGCGCCGCTCGAGCGATTGCAGGGTGAAGCCGGATTCCTCGAAGAGGGACTGCAACGCGTCCTTGTCCCCGAATGCGAACGGCCCGAGCGGAACAAGATCTTCCCCGAACCGGCGGGCCAGAGCCTCTTCGAATGTTCCGAAAACCGGGTTGCCATCCGAAGCGGCGGTCCAGACTGCCGCTGCGAAACGACCGCCCGGTTTCAGCACGCGGCGCGCTTCGCGCAGCGCCTGCAATCGATCGGGGAAGAACTGGACGCCTTGCTGGCAATAGGCGGTTTCGAATTCATCTTTGGCGAAGGGCAAATCCAGGGCGCTGGCGACAGAATATTCGATTCGATCAGCTAGGTCTTCGTTCGCGGCCAGCGCTGTCGCGTGCGCGATCATCGGTTCCGCGATGTCGATGGCGGATATGCGTTTCACCGCACCATTTCGTGCAAGCTTCCGCGATATTACCCCTGTACCGCACGCGATATCGAGGCATGTCCCTGAGGGCGGCAGTCTAGCCAACAGATCATCGGCAAAAGGCGAGAACAGGCCCGGCGCGAGATAGGTTTCGTAGAGCTCGGGCGGGGACCTACCGGCGATAAAATCGCTGATTAACGTCATGATCGTTCTCCTCACGCCCGCAGCAGTCAATCGTTCGGCGTACCGGCCCAGACTGAAGTGCAACGCCTAGATATAGCCAAACAGATGCCCGCCGATCTTGCGCATCTGGATTTCCTCCGCACCCTCGGTGATCCGGTAGCGGCGGTGGTGGCGGTAGATATGTTCGAACGGCTTGTGACGCGAATAACCGATGCCGCCATGGACCTGCATGGCCCGGTCCGCGGCGTCGCAGACCAGCCGGTTCGCGCGATAATTGCACATGCTGACCTTGTCGGAGAGCCGCTTGGCGACTTCCGGCTTGGGCATCGTGTCCATTGCTGCCGCGACGCTGTAGATCAGCTGACGCAGCATAGCGGCCTCGGTGTGGAGTTCGACGAGCGGGAACTGGATCGCCTGGTTTGCGGATAGTGGTTTGCCGAAGGGCTTGCGTTCGCGTGCATATTGGACCGCCTCGTCGATGCAATATTGCGCCGCGCCCAGCGAGCTGGCGGCCTGCCGGATCCGGTTTTCGTGCACGAAATGCTGGGCGCAGGCGAGGCCAAGATCGGGATCGCCGAGCACCGCGCCTTCCGGGATCCAGACATCGGTGAACTTCACCTTCGGATGATCGGTCGGCATGTTGAAGGTCCACAGATATTCGCCGATTTCGACGCCTTCCGCATCATAGGGGACGAGGAAACAGCCAATCCCGCGCGCATCGCCATCCTCACCCGCATGGCGCGCGAAGCACATGCAATGCGTCGCGATATGGCTGCCCGTGGTCCACATCTTATTACCGTTAATCAGCCAGCCCGGCTTGCCGTCGCGCGTCTCTTTGACGGCCCGGGTATCCATCCAGGTCGCATCCGACCCGTGATCTTCTTCCGTCAGCCCGAACGTCCAGATCATCTTGCCTTCGAGCATGGCCGGGATGAAATCGCGCCGCTGCTCCTCCGTACCGAAATCGCGGACCATCAGCGGCTGGACGAGATTGCCGACGATCGAGCTTTCATTCTGCAAATCGTTGTGGAGACCGAGCCCCTTCGCGGCGAGATGCTCGCGGATGCGCGCCATGGCGAGGTTGGAGCCGTCCTTGCCGCCAAATTCCTTCGGCAGCGCAAAACGAAAATGCCCGGCGGCGTCCGCGCGGCGGCGCATTTCGCGCAGGAGCCCCTCCCACTCTTCGTTCGGCAGGCCGTCATTCTCCCAATCGGTGCGCGCATGTTCGCGGCGATGGTCGAAAAAGCGGATATTGTCGTCTTGCTGCTCGAGCGGCTTGATCTCGGCCTCGATGAACGCATCCAGTTCGGCGAGATAGTCCTCGATGTCCTGCGGGATTTCGAAACTCATGAGCGGCTCCATTTTTCGAGGGCGGCAGCAAGGCCAGGATATTTGGGCTGGTCGATCGACAGGCGTTCGAGCGCGGTCAGGCGCAGATGATCGAGCAAGGCGGGGTCTACGAGGGAGAGGCTGCCGTCCGCGAGTCCGCCGCGCAGTTCGTCGTCCGAAAGCCCGAGCGCATCGAGCCGAGCGGCTTGGCGGTCCGCGAAGATCGGGTCGAGCTCAGCCTCCCGCTGCAGCATGCCCATTGCGTTTTTCGCCACGCGGGCCTGGAAGAGGTCACGGCCCTTGGCATCGGGAATAACGTCCTCGCTGTCCCAGCCGATCAGCGCTTCGAGCAATTCGCCGGCATGCGTTTCGCCGTCATGTTTCGGCCGATCCGGTGCGTGCCAGTCGATGCGCCGCGCCGCGCTGTCGCCCAGTAACGGATCGAAGAGCAGTAGCAAATCGACTTCGACTTCGCTGACCCGGCGCCCGATCACGATACGCTCGAGTGTCCGGTCGGCGCCCGAGCGCCAGATTTGCGTCATGCCGAGGCAGCAGACGCCCCACCACAGCGTCGAATAGATGAGCCAGAAATCGAACCGCGGGTGATCGACCGCTGCGCCGCTGGCCTCGGCATAGGCATCGAGAAACGCGTCGATATCGCCGAATCCGCCGACCGGCCGGTCGTGCCGGATGAAACGCCAGCTTGGCGTGCAGATATAGGCAAGATCCTGCGCCGGATCGCCGATATGGACGAGCTCCCAGTCGAGAATGGCGGCGATACCTTGGCTGTCGATCATCAGATTGCCCATGCGGAAATCGCCGTGCAGCAGGCGCGGCTCCGCGGGTTCGGGTAGATGATCAGCAAGCCAGCGCAGCGTGTAGTCGAACAGCGGGATCTTCGCACCGGATTCGCGGTATCGCTGGCCGAGCCCGTCGAGCAGAGTAGCCGCATCTTCGCGCGGTATGTCGTCAGGTAGCGTGTCCAGCGGAATCGCATGGATTTTGGCGAGCTCGCGCGCGCACTGGCCGGTCAGCGCCGTTTCCGCGTCGGCGAAATCGGGATTGCCCAAAATCTTGTGGGGCAGCGTTTCACCCCCGATCCGCTGCATCAGATAGCCTTGACCGAGCCCATCATCGGGTTCGAGAATGCCGAGCATCGGCGGGGCCGTGATGTCGTGCTCGCACGCCAGCGCGATCAGCCGCGCCTCGCTTTCCATCGATATCCGCGCCAGCTCCTCGCTGCGCTCGCCGCTACCTGGCGCGCGCCGCAGGACCAGTGCGTGCGCGCCATAATTGAAGCCCCAGCTTTCCATATTGGCGCCGCCGGTCAGCCTCCGCAGTCCCGCTATTTCCCCATCCTCGCCAAGCACGCGCAGGCAAAAGGCGGCGAGCTCGGGCTGGAAATCGGTGTCGGACATAAGTTGACGCTAGCGGCAAGCGTAGCACCCTTCAACGCTTGCATCGCGATGCCGCGCTGCCTAGTCGGAAACCGCAACAACAGGGGTCGGACATGCGGGCATTCATCTTTCCGGGACAGGGCAGTCAGGCGGTCGGCATGGGCGCGGCGCTCGCCGAAGCGAGCCCTGTCGCGCGCGAAACTTTCGAAGAGGTCGACGAGGCACTCGAACAGAGTCTTTCGCGGCTGATGCGTGAGGGGCCCGAAGACGAACTGACGCTCACCGAAAACGCGCAGCCTGCTATCATGGCAAACGCCATTGCCACGCTGCGCGTGCTCGAAAAAGAGGGCGGCGTAACGCTGGCCGATAAGGCCGATTTTGTGGCGGGGCACAGCCTCGGCGAATATACGGCGCTGTGCGCGGCCGGCGGTTTCGATCTGGCGACCACGGCGCGGTTGCTGAAACGGCGCGGACAGGCGATGCAGGCGGCGGTGCCGGTGGGCGAGGGGACAATGGCCGTGTTTCTGGGCCTCGATTTCGATCCAGCGTCCGAAATCGTCGAAGAGGCTGCCCAGGGCGAGGTTTGTGTGATCGCAAACGACAATGCGCCGGGTCAGATCGTGATTTCGGGCCATGCGGCGGCGGTCGACCGGGCGTGCGAACTGGGCAAGGAGAAGGGCGCGCGCCGCGCCATGCCGCTGGCCGTATCCGCGCCGTTCCACTGCCCGCTCATGAAGCCGGCGGCCGATGCAATGGAGGAAGCGCTGAGCAACGTCGAAATCCATCCATTGTCTGCGATGCTCTATGCCAATGTGACGGCGACGGCGGTTGGCGAACATGAGGCGATCCGTGGGCTGCTCGTGGAGCAGGTGACCGCGATGGTCCGCTGGCGCGAGAGTATCGCGGCGATGGCGGACGAGGGCGTGAGCGAATTCATCGAATTTGGCGGCAAGGTTGTCGCGCCGATGGTCAAGCGTATCGCGCCTCAGGCAGATCAGAAGAGCGTCGTTTCGATGGACGATATCGAGGCATTGGCGAAAGACTTGTAGGGAGCAACCATGTTCGATCTTTCAGGCAAAACCGCGCTGGTGACCGGCGCTTCGGGCGGTATCGGATCCGCGATAGCGAAAGGGCTGGCGGCCCAGGGGGCCAAGGTTGCGTTGTCCGGCACCCGGGAAGACGCGCTCAAGGCCGTTGCCGGTGAAATCCAGGGCGAAACCGTCATTCTGCCGTGCAATCTGTCCGACGCGGAAGCCGTCGATGCGCTGATCCCGTCCGCGGTCGAGGCGCTGGGGCAACTCGATATCCTCGTCAACAACGCCGGGGTGACACGGGACAATCTCGCGATGCGCATGAAGGACGAGGAATGGGATCAGGTGATCCGCGTGAACCTCGAAGCCGCTTTCCGGCTGGCGCGCGCGTCGCTGCGGCCGATGATGCGGGCCAAGGGCGGGCGGATCATATCGATTACGTCAGTGGTCGGTGCCACCGGCAATCCGGGCCAGGCCAATTATGCGGCGTCGAAAGCGGGGCTGGTAGGCATGTCAAAAGCCCTGGCGCAGGAAGTCGCCAGCCGCGGAATCACGGTCAACTGCGTTGCGCCGGGCTTCATCCGCTCGGCCATGACGGACGAGCTGCCCGAGGCGCAGAAAGACGCGCTGATGACGCGGATTCCAGCTGGAAAGCTGGGAGAGGGCGACGATATCGCCGCGGCCGTGGTCTACCTCGCATCGGACGAAGCTGCCTATATCACCGGCGAAACCTTGCATGTGAACGGCGGAATGGCGATGCTGTGACCATGAAACATCTACTTGTCATCGCAGCGACGCTGCTCATGGCTTCGGCACCACTACGGGCCGCCGACCTTGCAACCATCAATTGCCCGCTGGAAGGCATGACCGATATCGAGGTCGCCGGCCTTGTCGATTATGTCGTCGAACAGGGCGATCGTGACGATCCGCGCGCCGAACCGCTTTCCCGCGCCTATGGGGACTGTGCCGCCCGCCATGGCTGGTCGGTCGAACAAGGCGAGTTGGTAACGATGTTTACGCTAAGCGTGGTCGGCCAGACAGGAACCGAACGGATATTGGCGGCGAACGATATCGATATGTCGCAAATCGAACAAGCGGTGCTGAACGATGCCGAATTTTTCGCTGCCATCCGTTCGAGGGATATGTCCGACGCTGCGATCGACGCGATGGTGAACCGACATCTTCCGCTTATAGAAGAAGCAGTTAGCGGGCATCCCGATCCGGAGCCATTCTACGAGACGATCGGCCAGTTCATGATGTTTCGGGCCATGACCGAGGTAGCGGCACTGCAATTCGCGGAAAGCTAGGCGCAGGTCCGGAAATTTGACGAGCCATGGGCGGACCGGATTTCGTGGCTCTTGCGCAATGGCGCCGGAGTTCCGATGTTACAGCTTGCCTCAAGATGAACGGGCTTGCGCCAGAAAGCGCTGCCCTTTAGGAAAACCGGGAATCATAAAAGTAAAGGATATTCCATGAGCGATACTGCCGATCGGGTGAAAAAGATCGTCACCGAGCATCTGGGCGTAGAAGCCGACAAGGTCACCGAAGATGCGGCCTTTATCGACGATCTGGGCGCGGACAGCCTCGATATCGTCGAGCTGGTTATGGCCTTCGAAGAGGAATTCGGCGTCGAAATCCCCGACGATGCTGCCGAGGATATCACGACCGTCAAGGACGCGATCTCCTATATCGACAAGCAAACCGCCTGATCGCGTTCGCGATACGGGAGCCCGGCCGGTCGGCCGAGCCAAAAAGGATTGGAACGGCTCCCCGGTTCGAAACCCGGGGGGCCGTTTTGACGTATAATCGGGCCGCAAGTTAGGGAGCTGTTACATGCGCCGCGTAGTTGTCACCGGACTGGGACTCGTAACGCCGTTGGGCGGCGATGTGGATACCAGTTGGAAGAACCTGCTCGCATCCAAATCGGGCGCGGGCCAGATCGAACGATTCGATACCTCGGACCAGAAATGCACGATCGCGTGCGAAGTGAAGTCGCCGGATCATGAATATGGCTTCGATCCAGCGCTGCGGGTCGATCACAAGGTGCAGCGGCAGGTTGATCCGTTCATTGTTTACGGCATCGATGCGGCTGGACAGGCGCTGGAAGATGCCGGCCTTACCGATATGAGCGACGAAGAGAAGCTGCGCGCGGGTTGTTCGATCGGTTCTGGTATCGGTGGCCTTCCGGGGATCGAGAGCGAATCGCTGGTGCTCGACCGGCGCGGACCGGGGCGGGTCAGCCCGCACTTCGTGCATGGCCGCCTGATCAACCTGATCTCGGGCCAAGTCAGCATCAAATATGGCCTGATGGGCCCCAACCACGCGGTCGTCACCGCCTGTTCGACCGGCGCGCATTCGATCGGCGATGCGGCGCGGATGATCGCGCTGGACGATGCGGACGTCATGCTGGCGGGCGGCGCGGAAGGCGCGGTCTGCCCGATCGGCATAGCGGGCTTCGCGCAGGCCAAAGCGCTCTGCACCAATCGCAACGACGAACCGGAAAAGGCGAGCCGTCCCTACGACAAGGATCGCAGCGGCTTCGTGATGGGCGAGGGCGCGGGTGTCGTTGTGCTTGAGGAATATGAGCGGGCGAAGGCGCGTGGTGCGACCATCTATGCCGAAGTGACCGGCTATGGTCTCTCCGGCGATGCCTACCACGTCACCGCGCCGCATCCGGACGGCGTCGGCGCCTATCGCTCGATGGAGATGGCGGTCGCCAAATCAGGTCTCAGCCTCGGTGATATCGATTATATCAACGCCCATGGCACGTCGACGATGGCCGATCTGATCGAGTTGGACGCCGTCAAACGCTTGTTCGGCGATGCGGCCAACTCCCTGTCGATGAGTTCGACCAAATCGGCGATCGGCCATCTGCTGGGTGGGGCTGGTGCGGTGGAATCCATCTTCTGCATTCTTGCATTGCGCGACCAGGTCGTTCCACCGACGCTCAATCTCGATAATCCGGAAGACGGCACAGAAGGCATGGACCTTGTCCCGCATGAAGCCAGGCAACGCGAGGTTAAGGCGGTGCTCAATAACAGTTTCGGCTTTGGCGGCACCAACGCCAGCCTCGTGATGCAGGCAGTCTAGGGTCCAGGTTTCAAAGGAAGAAGGCCATGCGTAAGCTCGGTTGTCTGGGTCTGATTGTCGCGATCCTGCTGGCAATCGGGCTGGTCGCCGCGCTGCGCGATTGGGGTGGCGCCGGCCCGCTCGAGGAGCCCGTCGCTGTCAGCATTCCGGACGGCGCGACGCTCACCGATGCGGCCGGGATGCTCGAAGATCAGGGCGTGATCCGCTCGCAAAGCCGGTTCCTCTTCTTTGCTCGTATCCTGGGCAGCGATGCGCCGATCCGGGCCGGGGAATATGAGATGCCGGCTGAGGTCAGCCAGTCAGAGGCCTTACGTATCCTGCAGGAAGAGCCCGCAGTTCAGCGTTTCGTGACGATCCCGGAAGGTATGCCGGCCGTGCTGGTGCATGAGCGGCTGATGGCGACGGAGTTGCTGACTGGCGAGATACCGGTTCCGGAAGAAGGCTCGGTGCTGGCGGACAGCTATGCGTATGAGCGTGGCGAGAGCCGCGCTGACGTCCTGGCCCGAATGCAGCTGGCACTAGACGAAGAGCTATCGGCGCTATGGGCAGCGAGGAGTTCAGACACGGCTGTTTCAACGCCCGAGGAGGCGATTATTCTCGCTTCCATCGTCGAAAAGGAAACGGCCGAACCGTCCGAGCGCCCTTTGATCGCCGGTGTTTATTCCAACCGGTTACGGATCGGGATGCGGCTCCAGGCCGACCCGACGATCATCTATCCGATCACGCGGGGCAGGGCGCTCGGTCGCCGCATTCGGCGCTCAGAGATCAACGATCGCAACGATTACAACACTTACGCAATGGCGGGTTTGCCACGCGGGCCGATCGCCAATGTCGGACGGGACGCAATCGAGGCGGTACTGAACCCGGCGGAAACCGAAGCGCTATTCTTCGTGGCCGACGGGACGGGCGGGCATGCGTTCGCCGAAACCTATGCCGAGCATCGGGAAAATGTGGAGCGCTGGTACGATCTGCGCCGTCAGCGCGGCGAAATGGATTAGCGCAGCCAGCCGCGCTTCGTGCTCTGATTGGCGTACCAGATCTGGAAGATACAAATCAGCACGACGATGATCGGCATGATCGCCCGGTCGAGGCCAACGATATCGAGCAATCCGCTGAGAAAGAATGTCCAGAAATGCTGGGCTAAAACGGCGATCAGCGAGATTCCGAACATCAGGCGCGCCCAGCTTTTCTTCGCGAGGAGGGCGATCACGCCGGAGAGGCCGGCGAATACCGCGATCGCGAAAGCGCCTGTTACCCATCCGGGCATGGACGCGATGATAGCGATTTCTTCGGGCGGATAATTTTGGGCGAGTTGATCGCTATCGGCGGTGGCTTGCGCCAAATAGGCGAACACGCCCATGCCGTTCCAGATCAGTAAAAGAATGGATATCGCCCAGAAAGAACCGGGCGGCTTCCTCGCCAAGACCTTGTTCACTGCGACCCCGCCTATTCAGCGACTCACATACTCTATTTCACATCGATTGTTAACAAAGTGTGGATAAGTCCGGGCTAGAATTTCAGGCCTTCATATTCGTTGAACCCCGCCATCAGATTGAGATTCTGAACGGCAGAACCTGCCGCGCCTTTTCCGAGATTGTCGAGTGTCGCACAGAGCCGGATGTGTTCACCATCGGGGCTCGCGAAAACGAAAATCTCCATCCGGTCGGTATCGGCGCAGCGTTCGATGGTCAGCGTTTCGAGCGCTGCCATGTCTGCTACGTTGTGCACGGTAATGAGCGCGCAGTCGGCATAGTGCTCCCGGAGGACGGAACGCACTTCTTCGACAGTCGTATTTTCGCGTAACTGGCTGATATGCAGTGGGATTTCGACGAGCATTCCCCGATAGACATTAGCCACCGATGGCGAAAAGAGCGGGCGGCTTGCAAGGCCGCTATGCTCCTGCATCTCCGGCAAATGCTTGTGCGCCAGCGCCAGCGCATAGTTGCGGAACGCGGTGGGCGCTTCGGCCTGTTCAAACTCTTCGATCATCGCCCGGCCACCGCCCGAATAGCCTGAAGTAGCATTGACGGTCAGCTTGGCGTCACCGGGCAGAATGGACGACGCAATCAGTGGATGGACGAGCGCCACGAATGTCTGGGCGTAGCAGCCCGGATTGGCGGCATGGCGGCTCGCGGCAATCGTGGCGCGGTGTCCGGGTTCCCATTCGGGAAAACCATATGCCCAGTCGGGCGACACCCGATGCGCGGTCGATGCGTCGATCAAGCGGGTGTCGCTGTCGCCAGCCATCGCCACGGCCTCACGCGCCGCCGCATCGGGGAGACACAGGATAGCAATGTCCGCACTGCGCAGCGCTTCTGTGCGCGCGTCATCATCCTTCCGGCTGGCATCATCAAGCGTGATCAGGCTTATCTCGGAACGGCCCGACAGCCGTTCGCGGATTTCGAGGCCAGTCGTGCCATGGCCGCCATCGATGAACACCGAAAGCACCATCAGCTTGGCCGGCGACGGGCGAGAATAGGCGTGTCATGCTCTTCCGATATCCGCGCGGCGACATCGGCCAACGCTTCGGTGCAGACCGCGCCGCGATGGCCGCTGGCATGAAGCAGCGTCTCCGCGTTAGTCATGACGCCGACATGCTCGGGGAAGAAGATAAGATCGCCGCGCTGCAACGCTGTATCGGCATCGAGTTCGATGCCAGCAGTGGCGCGCTGCAGGTCGGAATCCCGCTGAAATGCGTGGCCGCCAAGAGCGAAAGCCAGCTGGACGAGACCGGAACAGTCCATGCCATCTATGCTGCGCCCGCCAAGCAGATAGGGAGCGCCGATGAATAGCTCGGCGACGGCCACTGGATCCTCGGCGATGTGGTCAATTGCGCTGACATCGCTAATCGGGACCTGTCCGCGCTCGGTCATCAAATGATCGCCGTCCGGTTCTCCGATGATCCGGCTGCCCAGGTAGAGTGCGGCCGAATCCGAACCATTGACCAAAGCTGTTTTCGGCGTGGAAACGATATGCGTGGCGGTTGCGTGCGGCGCGAGCGTCTCCTGGCGAACAAAGCCGACGAAATGATCATGAAGCCCATAGCCCCAGGCCCAGCCATCCTCGAAGTCGAGCAGAGCGAAGCCCTCGCCGTAGAGTAGCTGTGATCCGAGTTCGGAATCGTCGGACGGCTCGGCGCGCAGGTCCGCGATCACACTCCCGATCGTCCGCATAACGGGTTCGACATAATGGGGGAGGGCGATTTTGTCGGCGAGCGCAATATCGGCGATTTCGTGCCGGAATGCGTGGATGCGCGGATCGAGACCGTCCGCGGTCTCGCCCAGCTGCACGCTAGCCCGTATGGGTCCTTTGGATGTCGGGACTTCGGCCGTCGAATTGGGATGGCCGCTTTTGGCCGATGAGTTTTTCAAACCGTTCAAGAAAACGCGCCCCACTAGATGTTTGCGCGATGAAGATGTTGCGGCGATCGCTTTCATCGCGTTCGCGCCGCAGATAGCCGAGTGCGGAGAGAGTATTCAAGGCACGTGTAACAACCGGCTTGGAAACCTGGAGTTTTTCGGCCAGTCCGCGCACTGTATGCGGGCCCGGTGAGGCGTAGATCAGCAGGAGCAGCGCCATCTGGCGGTTGCTGAGATCGGGCTCGCCGGATTGCACATATCCGATGAGTGCGTTCATCCAGTCTCCAAGCGCGTCGCTCGGCATCCCAAAACTCCCTAGCTATCGGGCTGGCTTCAGCCCAATCCTCAACAAGCCAACGCATGCCGCGCGCGCTTGGTTTCAAGATTCTGAAGATTTGTATCCAGAATCATCAGCTTGTGGAGATGGTAACGATATTCAGGAAGCGGAATAGCGATTTTTCAACATTTCCCAATGCGCCCGTAAACCCAGCGCTTCCCCGCCCTTCGGCCGGCCCGGTTTGGGCTGGTTGCGCCAGGCAAAGGTGTCGAGATGCGTCCAGGCGATATCCTTGTTCACGAAATTGCGCAGGAACAGCGCCGCCGTGGTTGCGCCGGCCATGGGGACTGACGACGTATTGCTGAGATCGGCCACCGGCGATTTCATCCATTCGTCATACCCGTCCCAAAGCGGGAGCCGCCAGACCGGATCGTCGATCGCAAGGCCAGCCTCGGCAATCTCATCAGCAAGGTCTTCGTCATCGGTGAAGAGGGCGGGGAGATCGGGCCCGAGTGCGACCCGCGCCGCGCCGGTGAGCGTGGCGAAATCGACGATCAACTCGGGATCGTCTTCGCATGCCCGCCATAGAGCATCGCCAAGGATCAACCGGCCTTCGGCGTCCGTGTTGCCGATTTCAACGCTCAAACCCTTGCGGCTGGCGAGAATATCGCCGGGGCGAAAGGCATTGCCGGCAATCGCGTTTTCGACGGCCGGGACCAGCAGATGGAGCCGCACCGGCAGCTTTTGGCTCATGACGAGCCCCGCGAGCGCCAGCGCGTGCGCCGCGCCGCCCATATCCTTCTTCATCCAGCGCATGCCGGTGGCGCTTTTGATGTCGAGCCCTCCGGAATCGAAGCACACGCCCTTGCCGACGATGGCGATACGCGGATGATCCGCTTCGCCCCATTCCAGCTCGATCAGGCGCGGCGCGCGATCGGTCGTCGCCGCCCGGCCCACGGCCTCGACCATCGGATAGCCCTCTACGAGCTCCGTGCCGTGCGTGATCGAAACCTCGGCGCCATGGCGCGTCGCAAGCTCTTCGGCAGCCTGCTGCAGTTCGGCGGGGCCCATATCGCCCGCCGGGACGTTGACCAGTGTCCGCACCATGTCAGTCGCTTCGGCCAGTGCGATCATCTCCTCGATCGCGCCCGGCTTGTCGGTCAGCAGGACTTTGGGGCCATCGCCATTCGGTTCTTTTTTGTACCGGTCGAAACGATATTGCGCGCATAGCCAGCCGAACGCGGCCTGGCCGCGATTGCCATCCGCCAGACGGTATTCCGATGTCGGCAACGCTTCGGCGGCCTTGGCGAGGCACCAACTCGTGAGTTTGTCGGGATTGACTACGCCGACCGCGACAGACCAGCTGTCCGCATCTTCGCCGGCGACGATCGCGATTTCGCCCTCTTTGCCGGAAAACCCCTGTGCCTTTACCGACTGACGTTCGCGATCCGGCAGGTCTTTGAGCCAGTCGTCGAAACTGTCCGTGCTGACGGGATGAAGCGTATGGGCGGTTTGGCCCTTGTCGGGCTGGAGCATGGTGTCATAATCGGTCATAATCCGAGCCTTAGCCAGAAGTGATGACAAAGGCCAAGGCCGGCGACGGGTAGGGGGAGGAATGATGGGGCTTTCGATAATCCGGTATCTGATGGCGTTGCTCGCGCTTGGCGCGCTCACCGCCTGCTCGATGGACAATATGATCGAGACGATGACCTCGGAAGAGGATCGGGCGATGGCGCAGGAGTTTGTGGACAATATCCGGACTGGCAACAGTGCCGATATCGAGCCGATGGTCGATCCCGAAGTATGGCGGAATAGCGCCGGGCAGTTCGACCAGGCAGCCGATCTGTTCCCCCGTGGTGACGTAGAAACCCGGATTATCGCCTACAGCATGAATAGCGATGGGCTGGGCGAGGGCGCGCGCACGGAAAAGGATTTCACCCTCGTCACGACCGACGATCAGCACTGGACGACCACGCGTTTTTCGACGCTTCAGGAAGGCGGCGATCCAGTGATCGTTTCATGGAGCGTGGACGGTTCCAGCGAGCCGCCCGCCGATCTCGAAGTCATGGAGACGGTGGGTAGTGTCTTTATGTGGGCGGGGATTATCGCGCTCGTGTTTTTTGTCGGGATCGTGGTGCTGATCATCTGGCTGGTGCGGCGTTCGCGGCGCAAAAGCCAGGAACGTGCCGGGATCAGCTAGGCCGAGCCGCTGACCACACCGAACAGGTCGTGTGCATCGGCGTCTTCGATCTCAACGGATACGATATCGCCCGGCGCGAGGCCCTGCGTGTCACGCAGATGCACTTCGCCATCAATTTCCGGTGCATCTGCCTGTGAGCGGCCGGTAGCGCCGCCATCTTCGTCCACAAGGTCGATAATGACCTTTTGCGTCGTCCCGATCTTTGCCTGCAGCTTGGCGGCCGAAATCGCCGCGCATTTGTCCATCAGCCGCTTGTAGCGCTCTTCCTTAAGCTCTTCGGGCACCGGGTCGGGCAGCGCGTTCGCACGCGCGCCTTCTACCGGCTCGAAGCGGAATGCGCCGACGCGGTCGAGCTGTGCTTCCTCGAGCCAGTCGAGCAGATATTGGAAATCCTCTTCGGTTTCACCGGGAAAACCGGTGATGAAGGTCGAGCGGATCGTGATGTCCGGGCAGATTTCGCGCCAGGCGGCGATGCGCTCGAGCACTTTCGCTTCATTGGCCGGGCGACGCATCGCTTTCAGGATGCGCGGGCTCGCATGCTGGAACGGGATGTCGAGGTAAGGCGTGATGAGCCCGTCTGCCATGAGCGGGATGACCTGATCCACATGCGGATAGGGGTAGACGTAATGGAGCCGCACCCAGGCACCGAACTGGCCCAGCTCGCGCGCCAGATCCGTCATATGCGGCTGGACGGTGCGGCCTTTCCACTCGCGCTCTTCCTTGCGGATATCGACGCCATAGGCCGATGTGTCCTGGCTGATGATCAGCAATTCCTTCGTGCCGGCCGCGACCAGTTTCTCCGCTTCGCGCAGGATCGCATCGGGTCGCCGGCTAATCAGATCGCCGCGGATCGAGGGGATGATGCAGAAGGCGCAGCGATGGTTGCAGCCCTCCGATATCTTCACATAGCTATAGTGGCGCGGTGTGAGCTTGAGTCCGGTCTCGGGCACGAGGTCGATATAGGGCGAGGGTGGCATGGGCGCGGCTTCATGCACCGCGCCGACGACTTCCTCATATTGCTGCGGTCCCGATATGGCGAGCACGCTTGGGAAACGTTCGCGGATGATATCTGCTTCCTTGCCCATGCATCCGGTGACGATCACCCGACCATTTTCGGCGATGGCTTCGCCGATCGCCTCGAGGCTTTCCTCCTTGGCGCTGTCGAGGAATCCGCAGGTGTTGACGAGCACGACATCGGCATCGTCATAATCGGGCGACAAGCCATAGCCGTCCGAGCGCAGCTTGGTCAGGATGCGTTCGCTGTCCACCAGGGCCTTGGGACAGCCGAGCGAGACCATGCCGACCTTGGGCGGGGAGGGGAGACGCGTTGCCATGGTGCGCCGCGACATAGGGATTGTGGCGGAGATTGTCATCTCCATTGTCCTCGGTTAGCGCGCGCCCGAGGAGGGTTGCATGGATATCGTCATAGCCAAGGGGACAGATCGAGACTGGCTGACCGTCACGCGCGATGACGGTTCCGAGGCGCGGCTGACCTTCCCGAAGAAGGGCCATATCCCGCATGATGCGGTGCATTTCTTCGCTGAGAAAGCGCTTGGTTTCGATGCCGGATTTTGGGGTTCGGTAGCGGCGGGCCGCGATCCGGATTCGATCCAGGAGATGGCGAAACAGGCCGGCCATGCCAGCGCGAAACGCGCGGTCACGCCGGACGCGGATATCGTGCAGCTGCTCCAGGCGGAACGGCTGGTCGAGTGTTTCGAAGCCGCTTTATGGGCCGATGAGCTGGATTTTGACGCGTTTCTAGATACTTACCGAGCAGCCTGCGAGTCTTCGCACGTGCCGATGCCCGATCTTTCCAGCGACGCGATTCTTGCGCTATTTTTGCGGCTGCGGACATTCGCCGATGACTGGCGCAATCTGTCGACAGGGCAGTCGATCACGCTGGTCTGGTAGTGTAAGGCGTGTCGCGCAGAAAAGGGGGGATGTGTCATGGAATTCTATGCTGACAACTGGCTGGCGATCATCGCGGCTGCTGCCGCGGGCTTTGTGGTCGGCGGCATCTGGTATGGTCCGGTTATGGGCAAGAAGTGGATGGGCGCGGTTGGCCTGACCGAAGAGGATGTGCAGTCCGGCAATATGGGGCTGATCTACGGCACGACTTTCGTGTTGAGCCTCGTCGCGTCGACGACGCTTGCGCATTTGCTCACCTATTTTCCCGATGCGGGACTGAGCACGGCGCTGCTGATCGCGGTCGGCGTGGCTGCGGGCTTCATCGTGCCCGCGATCGGGACAAACTATCTGTTTTCGCAGAAAAGCCGGACGCTGTTCCTGATCGATGCGACCTATTGGCTGCTATTCTACGCGGCGATGGGGCTCGTCCACGCGCTTTTGTAGGGCGATCTATTCCTCGTCGTCGGGCTTGCCGACAATCTCGACGATGAGGTCGCCTTCGAGGATTTGCTTGGCCTCTTCTTCCCAGAAGCCATAAGGCTTGCCGTTGCGGTAGATGCGGACGCCGAGGCCGGTCTGAATTGCGCCCAAGGGCAGGCCTTCCTCCATATGCGTCGCCATACGCTCTCTAAGGGCAACACGGCCTGTCGCGGAGGCGAGATCGGCCATATAGTCGGAAATATGCGGCCCGTGGCAGGAGCCCGCAAGCAGCAGTCCGGCGAAGCTGACCGGGTTGATCACGTTGCTGGCGCCAGCCTGACGGGCCAGCTGTTCGTTGTCCGATGCACGTACGAGGACGCTGATTGCGAGCTTCGGCGCCAGCGCCCGCGCCGTCAGGACGACGAGGATCGACGTGTCATCACGCCCGGCTGAGACGATCATGGAGCGCGCACGGGACACGCGCACCTGATTCAGGGTCTTATCGCGCGACGCATCGCCCTCCATAACGTTGCAGCCCCGCTTTTCGGCTGCTTCAAGCCGGCCATGATCCTGATCGATGACGACGATCTCGGACGGGTCGATGCCGCGCTCGAGCAGTTCGTCCACGGCTTCCGATCCGCTGATCCCGAAACCGGCGACGACGATATGGTTGTGAAGGTTTTTCTGGATGATGCTCATGCGCCACCTTTCCCAAGTTCTCTTCAGCACGAAATCATAGGCCGTGCCGACAAATATCAGGATCACGAAAATCCGGAGCGGCGTGACGATCAGTGCATCGAACATGCGTGCGCGATCGGTCACAGGCGTAATATCGCCATAGCCCGTCGTCGTGATACTGATCATCGTGAAATAGACGACGTCGCTGAAGCTGACATGGCCGTCCACCGAATCTACGAGTCCTTCGCGGTCGAACCAGTGTACGGCCACCGCAATACCGATCAGTCCGACGACTGCGCTCACCCGAAGCCAGAGCGAGCCCCAGCGCGACAGACCAGTCTTGCGCCGCAACTCGCCCGTGCGGTCTGACGGGGCCTGGGGAAGACGGGCCATCAGCTCAGATCCGGCAAATGTTGGGCCGGATCGACCGGTTGCCGATTACGGCGGATTTCGAAATGGAGTTGCGGTTGCGCGACCTGACCGGTGTCGCTGGCCCGCGCGATCATCTGGCCGCGCTCGACGCGCTGGCCGCGCGCGACCTGCAGATCGTCCATATTGGCATAGGCCGTGATCCAGCCATCGCCATGATTGAGCAGGACGAGCCCGCCATGGACCTGGATTTCGTTCCCGGCATAGAGCACCACGCCGTCTGCGGCTGCGAGGACCGGTGTTCCGCGCTCCGCCGCGATATCGATGCCGTTATTGACCTGGCCTTCACCGCCCTGTCCGAACGGTGCGAGGATGCGGCCTGTCAGCGGCCATCCGAAACGCCCGGTGAAATTGGCTGGTGATCGCACAGCGGCATCGGCGGGCAATACGCGCTCGGCGGTCCGGGTAGGCGGCGTCGGGGCTTCGTTTTCGGCCAGCGCCGGTTCGCCACCGGTTACGATATCGTCGATATCGATGTCGAAAGCGGCCGCGCGCTGCTGCAGAGTCATCTCTGAAACAGCGACGGTTCCCGGCAGCAAGATGCGTTGCCCGGCGCGCAAGATAAACGGTTCCTCGAGTCTGTTCAGCGTGGCCACGTCCGACCAGTCGACGCCATAGGTGCGCGCGATCCCGATGCCGGTCTCGCCGCGCTGCACTTCATGATAACGGCCCGCCGGGATTTCGAGCCGCTGCCCTGGGCGAATGAGATAGGGCGGGTCGATCGCATTGGCATTGGCAATAGCATCCACGCTGGCGCCGGTTCGCCGCGCGATAGCGCTCAGCGTGTCGCCTGATCGGACGGTGTAGACAGTGGCATCGATCTCAACCGCGTTGGCAGCGACCGTCTGGCGCTCCCATGGTGTCAGATCGGTTGGCGGGGGAGTAGGGCGCGCGACAGGCGGTTGCGGCGTACTGCGCGGACCGGACGGAGCGGGAATACAGGCGCTAAGCATGAGTGCCGGAATGGTGAACGCCAAGACGGGCGGCTGCATCCATGGGCGTTGCGCGCGCATGCAGCGCTCTTACCACGAAATTCGCGGCTTTCCAGCGTTCAAGAGCCATCAGGATGGAACAACTTTTGCCCGCGAAACTAGTCGAAAATGGCACTCAGGGCCTTCAGTGATTCATGATGGGTCATATCGAGATGGAGCGGCGAGACGGCGATATAGCCGTCTTCGATGGCTTCCAGATCGGTCAAATGTTCAGGCGTGCCGACCATCGGGCCGAGGCCAAACCAGTAATAGGGATAGCCGCGTGGGTCCCTATTCTCGATAATCTGCAGCCGGCCATAATCGCGCATACCCTGGCTGACGGTGCGGATGCCCTTTACCTGATCGGGCGGACGGGCCGGGAAGTTGATGTTGATGAGCGTACGCGCTGGAAAATCGTAGGCGAGCAGCTTTTCCAGCACTTTACCGCCCCATTCGCGCGCGGCAGCGAAAGGGACATCGTCGCCTTTGGCGTCCGGGCCGTAAGTCTGGCTTAGCGCGATCGAGGGGACGCCGGCCAGCGCACCTTCCATCGCGGCGGACACCGTGCCCGAATAGGTGACGTCCTCAGCGAGATTGGCGCCGCGATTGACGCCGGAGAGCAGCAGATCGGGCGGATTGTCCTTCATCACGCGATTGATGCCGAGCATGACGGCATCGGTCGGCGTGCCGGTGACCGAAAAGCGGCGGTCATTATGTTCGCGCAGGCGCAATGGCGCTGTGAGGGTTAGCGAATGGCCGGCGCCCGATTGTTCTTCGGCCGGGGCTACCACCCAGATATCGTCGCTCAGCGTCACGGCGATCGCTTCGAGCACCGCGAACCCCGGGGCATTGATGCCATCGTCATTGGTCAACAGAATACGCATCAACCTGCCGCCTCCAACCTGTCCATGCCGTTCATATAGGGGCGTAATGCGTCCGGAACGATGACAGACCCGTTAGCCTGCTGATAATTTTCGAGAATGGCGACCAGAGTCCGCCCGACGACGAGTCCGGAACCGTTCAGCGTATGGACGAAGCGCGTGCCCTTGGTCTCACCATCGGGCCGGTAACGCGCATTCATCCGGCGCGCCTGAAAATCCCGGCAGGTCGAACAGCTCGAAATCTCGCGATAGGTATCCTGTCCGGGCAGCCAGACTTCGATATCGTAGGTCCGTGCCGCGCCGAAACCGAGATCGCCGGTCGAGAGATTCATCCGCCGGAACGGCAGCTCGAGCCGGGTCAGAACGTCTTCGGCACAGTCGGTCATGCGCGCATGTTCGGCTTCGGATTCCTCGGGCGTCGTGATCGAGACCATCTCGACCTTTTCGAACTGATGCTGGCGAATATAGCCGCGCGTATCCTTGCCTGCCGCCCCGGCTTCGGAGCGGAAGCAGGAGGTCAATGCAACAAAGCGCATCGGCAGTTCGGCTTCGGCCACGATATCGCCGCGCACGATATTGGCGAGGCTGACCTCGGCGGTCGGTATCAGCCAGCGATCGTCGGTCGTACGGAAAAGATCGTCCGCGAATTTCGGCAGCTTGTCCGCGCCATACATCGTCTCGTCATTCACGAGCATCGGCGGGAAGACCTCTTCATAGCCATGCTCGCGCGTCAGGATATCGAGCCCGAACTGGCCGAGCGCGCGGTGCAGTTTCGCGATCGGCCCGCGCACCAGCGTAAACCGCGCGCCGGAAATCTTCGCGCCGGTTTCGAAGTCGAGACCGAGCGGCGGGCCGAGATCGGCATGATCCTTGATCTCGAAATCGAAGGACGGCGGATCGCCAACGCGCTTCAGTTCGACATTGTCGTCCTCGTCCTCGCCCATCGGCACATCGTCGGCCGGAAGGTTGGGCAGGCCGGACAGGTGTGCTTCGATCTCGGCGGCGAGCGCCTTTTGGCGGTCCTCGAGTTCAGGCAGCTTGGTCTTGAGTTCGCCGACTTCGGTCATCAGCGCCTGCGCCTGCTCCTCGTCGCCCTGCGCTTTGGCCTGACCGATGGCCTTGGACGCTTCGTTACGGCACGCCTGTGCAGTTTGTACCTCGGTCAGCAGAGCACGATTCTGTTCGTCAAGCGCGAGGATTTCCGCCGCGACCGGTGCACCGCCGCGTTTCGCCATAGCGGCGTCGAACGCGTCCGGATTTTCGCGTATCTGTTTCAGGTCATGCATGACCGGCGCTATGGCTGGCACAGTCTTTTGGCGCAACCCACAAACAGAAGCGGCGCGATCCAAGGGGCTGGATCGCGCCGCTTCCCGTCTGTCAGACGGTACTGCTAAGCCGCAGCGTCTTTCTTTTTCTTCCAACGCCTGCGGGCAACGAGTGCTGCCACGCCGCCGCCAAAGAGCAGGAGCATCGGCGGAGCGGGCACTTCGGTGCCGCCTGTCGAACTGCTGCCTCCGCTCGAAGACGAGGAGGAGCTGCTGGACGAGCTGGAACTCGAAGAAGAGCTGCTGCTTGACGAGCCGCTGCTACCGAAGCTGCTGGAGCCGCCCGTCGCACCCGAAGATGTGGACGAAGACGAACCGCCCGAACTTGAAGAGCTGCTGCTCGACGATGAGGAACTGCTGGAGCTGCTTGAACCAGACGACCCCGAAGACCCGCTGGAACCAGACGAACCGCTCGAACCGGAAGAGCCACTCGATCCTGTGGAGCCACCGCCCGTGCTGCCGGTGCTGCCCGGATGGCCGCCGGTCGAGCCGGTGCTGCCATTCGATCCGCCGCCCGACGAGCTTGAGCTCGAGCTGGACGAACTGGAAGAGCTGCTCGAAGAACTCGAGCTGGACGAACTCGACGAACCCCCTGTCGAAGAGGTCGACGTGCTGCTGATCCCGCCGGTCGACGTGGTCGAGCTGATCCCGCCGGTGGAGGTCGAACTACCGCCAGTCGATGTGGAACTGCCGCCGGTCGAGGTTGAGCTGCCACCCGTTGAGGTGGAGCCGCTATTATCATTCTTGATAACGATATCGCCTTCGCGAACGAAGAACCCGCCGCCGCCGGACGAACCGCCGCCGCCGAAGAAACCGCCGCCGACAAAGCCGCCTCCGCCGATGAAGCCACCGCCGCCGATCAGGCCGACATCACCGCCGCCCCCAAAAGCCGGAATCTCGTTGATGATCGGCGCGGGCGGCGGAATATCAAACACCGCTGGAGCAGGAGCTGCGACCTGGTTCGTTACGCTGACGACCGTGGGCGCCGGCGCGCATGTCGTCGTCCGCGTGATCGTGCGCACCTGGCGCGCCTTGCGATGCACGCGCGGGCGGTTGCCAATGCTGCGCGCCGCCATGCGCGGCTGTTCGGTGCGGATTTCAGCCGGACCGCCTGCGGGCGCTTCGGCGACATGCACCGCCCCGCCGCCGACGATAGCCCCTCCGCATGCGCAGGCCGATAACTTTGCTAGAGCCATTCTGACAGACATTGGCTTTCTCTTTCCTGTTGTTCAGAACATCGGATCGACGCCGTTTCGCGGTCAAATTCCGGTGCTCAACACCGGCACAAGGCATCAACGAAAGATTAATCGCAATATCGTTAACCATGTTTACGATGGTTAATCAGGGATTTGCGCTGTCCCATTCCGAACATTCGCGGTTAATGACCCATTGAGGGACAGTTTTGACCGCCGCACGCTGTTGGATCGCCTCCATCGGCTGCGCGCCGTCTGTATCGCGGATGACGATCCAGTACGATTCCCGCCGAATCGCGCTTGTGTGCGCTGCGGCCTGTGAGTATAGGCCCGCGCGATGGCAGTGCGCCGGATCACCCATTGATTCGTCAGCGTTTTCGCGCCGCAATATCTGAGTTCGGTCTAGTGGTGGGGGAACGTCATATGGCAACAGCCGCGCGATCATCCGAAAAGCGCGATACCGGAGAGGGTGTTGCCGACGAAGCCGGCGAAGGCGCGCCATCTGGCACCGCCCTCGAACTCGATCACGATGCGCCGTTCATGGGAGACGCGCATCAGGTCTATTTCCGCGAAAAGCTTCTCGACTGGAAGGCGAGCATATTGCGCGATGTCGACGGGACGCGCGAACAGCTGCGCGAGGGGCCGATCCGCGAACCGGATGCCACGGACCGTGCATCAAGCGAGACGGATTGGTCCATCGAACTGCGCCGCCGGGACCGCCAACGGAAGCTTGTCGCCAAGATCGACGCGGCGCTGCGTCGCCTCGATGAAGGGGAATTCGGCTATTGCATCGTGACCGGGGAGCCGATTTCGCTTGCCCGATTGGATGCCCGGCCGATTGCAACCATGACGATCGAGGCGCAAGAGCGCCACGAGCGCAATGAGCGGATCACCCGCGACGAATAATCGCCAAGCTGTTTCGGCGCGCTAGTGCGTGACCAGCCGCTCCTTGATCTTCAGTTTCTGTTTTTTGAGTTCGGCGATCTTGATCTGGTCGGGTGAGGGGCGCTGCATTTCCGCTGCTATCTTTGCATCCAGGCCGGCATGCTTGGCTTCAAGGGCGGACTCACGAGCATTATCCATCACTCTCTCCTCAATTTGGAGAAACAAGCTACCTATTTCGATGGGTCTTGTCTGCCCCCAAAATCGCCAAGCGCGGCGGATCGTGGCCTTGCAACCGTAAGGCGTTGATGACATCGGATATTGTCATGGAAGAGGCGATATTGAGAGTGAAGCTGGCGGCGCTCAAGTCCGAGCATCGCGATCTTGACGGTGCGATCGAAGCCCTGCTCGAAGCGCCGGCCAAGGACCAGCTGCAGCTTGCCCGTCTGAAAAAACGTAAACTACGCCTGAAGGACGAGATCGCCGGGATCGAGGACCGGTTGCTGCCGGACATCATCGCCTGAACGCGAGTTTTTGAAAAGCAAAAGGGCCGGCCCGGCGATCCGGACCGACCCCATATTCGGACCTTAAGGCCGCTTAGGCGGCAGCGCGATCCTCATCGTTGTGCGCATCGATAGTCTTCGGGGCATTGTCGCCACCGATTGCAATCTTGCGCGGCTTCTTCTCTTCGGGAATTTCGCGCGCCAGCTCGATGTTGAGCAGGCCGTTCGCGTAGTTCGCACCCGTCACCTTGATGGTGTCGGCCAGCTCGAAGCGGCGTTCGAATGCGCGCGTGCCGATGCCACGATGCAGGAATTCGCGGGTCTCTTCCTCTTCGCGCTCGGCGACACGGCCGCTGATGATCAGCACATTTTCATGCACCGTCACGTCGAGCTCGTCTTCGGCAAAGCCAGCAACCGCCATCGAAATGCGGTAGGCGTCATCGCCGAGCTTCTCGATATTGTAAGGCGGATAGGCATTGCCTTCGCCGCGGGTCGCAGCATCCATAAGCCGGTTCAGATTCTCGAATCCGACCGAAGAGCGGAGGAGGGGGGTAAAATCAATAGTACGCATGGTCAAAAATCCTTTCAGTAAGCGATTTAAGAGTGTTGTGGGCCCGCGGATCGTCCGCGCGGCCTGTCTTAAGCTGTCCCGAAATCGGCGACGGCATCGACAGCAATGAGATGGGATTTCAGCGCCGCATTTCAAGAGGTCGAACGCCGCCCCGTAACGGGACATTGGCGGTTAACCAGCAACGCTCACCTTGTTTGGACTTTGCGTCGGGACGGGCCTGTGCCAAGGGGGCGGCAGAGGGAAATTATGTCGACAATTGTTGCGCAAGCTGGGCTTGCTCGAAAGCTGGTGGATTCGCTCTATGTCGAAGCGATGGTGCTGGCGGACGAGGCGCGCGCTTATTTCGAAGATCATGGCGTCGAGGCGCGGGACAAACTGCCGCCGTCCGTGCGCGTGGGTTATGCGGTCGAATCGCTCAAGGTCACCACGCGGATGATGCACGTCATCGCCTGGCTGTTGACTTGGCGCGGCGAGGCGAAGGGTGAGATTACGGCAGATGCGGCTCGCCATCCGGATCGCCGTCTCGGGCTGACCGGGAAGAGTGACCGCACGGTCGTCGATCAACTCCCCGAAGGCGCGCAGAAATTGATCGCGGCGAGCGAGGAACTCTACAAGCGCGTCAGCCGATTGGAGCAGGATCTTCTCAATCCGTCGGAAGCTCCGCAGCCCAGCCCCGCCCGCAGCCTGATCGGGCGGCTGGAGCGCGCTTTTTGATCGTCAGAATTTTTCCTTAGCGGAAAAATCGCGGCACCGGCCCGCACCCCCCTCCCGGCTTCCCAATAAGTTTACCCTGTGGGAGGCCGGGAGGGGGGTGCGGGCCGGTGCCGCGCCTGAGCAAAGCGAAGGTCTGACAAATCAGTAAAGCCGGTCGAGCAGGCTCTCCTTTGCCGCCCGATACTCAGCTTCAAGCCGGTCCACGCGATCGGCGATACTCTCCACCTTTTCGACCGCGCCGACGCCTTGGCCCGCACCCCAGATATCTTTCCAGGCCTTTTTCTCCTGGTTTCCGCCAGAACCGAAATTCATGGTCGAAATATCGCCGTCGGGCAGATTGTCGGGATCGAGACCAGCATTTTCGATCGACTGGCGCAGATAATTGCCTTTCACCCCCGTAAAGAGGTCTGAATAGACGATGTCGGCGGCGCGGCCTTCGACGACGCCCTGTTTGTAACCGTCCACCGCATTGGCTTCCTCGGTCGCGATGAAGGCCGAACCGATATAAGCGAGGTCGGCACCCATCGCCTGCGCACCGAGAATGGCCCCGCCCGTGGCCATCGATCCCGAAAGCAACAGCGGACCGTCGAACCATTCGCGGATTTCCGTCACCAGCGCGAAGGGCGAGATCGTGCCGGCATGGCCACCTGCGCCCGCCGCCACCGCGATGATCCCGTCCGCGCCTTTTTCGACGGCTTTGCGCGCGAAGCGGTCGTTGATGATATCGTGCAGCGTGATTCCGCCCCAATTATGGACAGCATCGTTGAGCTCGACCCTCGCGCCCAGCGACGTGATCGTGATCGGCACCTGCCACTTTTCGCAGGTCGCCAGATCGTCTTCGAGGCGGTTGTTCGATCTGTGCACGATCTGATTGACCGCGAAGGGCGCGGCCGGGCGCTCGGGATTGTCGCGATTGTGCGCGGCCAGCTCCTCGGTGATCTGGTGCAGCCACTCGTCGAGCATCGTCTGTGGCCGGGCATTCAGCGCCGGGAAAGAGCCGACAATCCCGGCCTTGCATTGCGCGATCACGAGTTCCGGACCCGAAATGATGAAAAGAGGCGCGCCGACCAGCGGCAGGCGCAGCGTATCGAAAAGCGGGCTGGGCAAAGTCATTTCGGTTTCCTAGCGAAACGGATTTTGCTGTCCACCCGATATTTGGGACAGGGCCGCGATTTGCGCTTTTGCCATCCGCGGCAAAGCGGCTAGGCCATTGCGATGCCGCAGCTCGCTGCCCTCTTCGCACTGACCGCTTTGCTCTACGCTTCGGTCGGGTTTGGGGGCGGCTCGACCTATAATGCGTTGCTCGTGCTCGACGGTACTGATTACCGGATACTCCCGGCGATCGCGCTGATCTGCAACATTATCGTGGTGGCAGGTGGAAGCTGGCGCTTTTGGCGAGCCGGGCACGTGCGCTTCTCCCGGATGCTGCCCTGGATGGTCCTGTCGGTTCCGGCGGCATGGCTTGGCGGACGGCTACCCGTATCCGAAACGCTGTTCGTCGGTCTGCTCGGCGGGTCGCTATTGCTCGCGGGCGCGCAACTGCTGCGCGATACCAAGCAGACGGAAAACGCAGAACAACGACATGTCGCAAGACCGGTCAGCTATGCGGCGGGCGGCGGCATCGGCTTTCTGTCCGGCATCGTCGGGATAGGCGGCGGGATATTCCTGGCGCCGTTGCTCTATCTCCTGCGTTGGGGCGGGCCGCGCGAGATCGCGGGGACCGCGAGCATCTTCATTCTTGTCAATTCGGTAGCGGGCCTTGCCGGGCAATTGACCAAGCTGGAAGCCGAATATGGAATCGCTAGCGCAACCGATTTGCTGAACGACTATTGGCTGCTCTTTCCCGCTGTGCTGATCGGCGGTCAGATCGGTTCGCGGCTCGGCAGCACGCGAATCCCGCCATTGTTGGTCAAGCGGCTTACGGCGGTGCTGATTCTCTATGTGGCCGCGCGCTTGTTGTGGCGCTGGTATGGCCTCATAAGCTGAAGCCGTCGCAAGGGGGATAATGCAGTGACAATGCCAGAGATTCGCGTCGCGGGAGACGATGATCGCACACGGGCAATTGACACTATGACACTCGGTTTCGCCAACGATCCACTTGTGCGCTGGATGTTGCCCGATGCGGTGTCTTATTTGCGCGTTTTTCCGGAAATCATCGATGCTTTCGGCGGCGGTGCGATCGCGGCGGGATCTGCCTATGTAGCGGACGAGGGCAATGCGGTTGCCTTGTGGTTGCCGCCTGGAGAAAGTCCCGACGATGAGCGGATGGAACAGTTGATGGGCGAGAATATAGCGCCCGACATGCTCGACGAGGTTGTTGCGGTGTTCGAGGAGATGGAGGCGTATCACCCGCATGACGAACCGTGCTGGTATCTACCGTTGATTGCGGCTGACCCTGCATGGTTGGGGCGCGGGCTCGGTGGCATGCTAATGAAACATGCGCTGCGCCGCGTCGATGAGGATGGGCTGCCCGCCTATCTGGAATCGTCCAATCCGCGCAATATTTCGCTTTACGAGCGCCACGGTTTCGCGGTGATGGGCGAGATACAGCGCGGAACATCGCCCGTCGTTACACCGATGCTGCGACCCGCGCGAAGCTAGGCTGCGCCCCCTATTCCGGCGCCTGATGGACGCGGCGGACGGCCTCGATCAGGAAGGCGGTGATAAGGCTGAACAGGATCAGCCCGTTGGCCGCGATGAAACCGGATAGAAGGCGCCACGGTTTATCCAGCAATACATCTCCGAAGCCGAGCGTCGTGAAGGATACGGCCGAGAAATAGAGCGCGCCCTCGGGTGTTTTGAACACGCCGATAAGCATGAAAGCAACCGCCCACAGCCAGACGGCGATGCTCAGCGCCGCGACCATCCACAACGTCATTGCGGTAATAAAGGCGACGAGCCGCAGCATCCGGTGGCCTTTCAGCAATCGATCGCCAATGCGGTGCCCGGCCGCAATCGCGACGCCGATAAACCCGGCGGTGACAAGAATAGTCAAAGTTATCAGGATCGAACCGATGGCAATCTGGGCGAACATCCGCGCTTTTTATGCGCTGCTCGCCGGTGGCACAATATCGCGTGCTATGCCGGAGCTGCGGAGAGGGGAGTGGTGGACGCACCAGGGCTCGAACCTGGGACCCGCTGATTAAGAGTCAGATAGCGCCTTCTATATCTTTTTGAAATGACTTGATTAAAAACAACCGACTTACACAGTGTGTAAAAAAGTGTGTAAGTTTCGACTCGATTTCTGGCTCAATCTGACCGGAAATAGCGCTCGATATGCGGTGGGCTGACTCTATTGTGAGTCCAAATGTCGCCAGACCACAACCGACCCTGCGAGAGGTCGTAGGGGGTCGTTAAGGGGTCGTTCCTAAGAACGACCCCCAGCCTGTTCGCTTTCCTACAGAAAACAAACAGGTTTCCCGAAATTGTTGCCGCCTCTCGCGAGGCGACCAAACGTCTTTCTCCTATTCGATACCATAGTCACCCCATGACTATGGTATCGAATTACGCCTTTACCGGCGGTGCACCGGCGAAAGCCGTTTGGTCGCCTCACTCGATTTGTCTTCCATATGACCGTTCGCCTGACGGCTCCGCTCCTCTGGGACAAAGCGGCGGGCAACAATTTCGGTATTTTGCGCTTGGCTAATCGCCGGTGCGCGAACCCCTCACTCAAGGTGAGGGATTCAGATCCCGCCGGAGGCGGCGCACGATGGCAAGCCATCGTGATGGACTTTGCGCAAAGGCAAAGGCCGAATTTGTCGGTTCGTCGCGATGTCCGATACTGGCCGACTTCGGATGGACGGCTTTCGGAAAAGAACAGTGAAGTATCAGACAGCCCATTCGAGCACACCGTCGTCGTTATGTAGCAGCATCAGGCCGGTCTCTTCAAATATCTCCATCGCGCGGATTAGCGCCATGCCGACATCCCAACCCTCCTGGGCTAAGACTGCCTGATTCGATGGCAGGACGACATTCATCCTGCGCAACATGCTGAGCGCAATCGCCGTTTCGAACAGCTGTCCATCGCGCCGATAGAGGCCGCGTAGGCGATCGGGCTGCAAAAGTGCGTCGGCAGCGGCGTCGCTTGCAGGATGCGACCAGCGACGTAGGAATGCGCGGCACTGGTCCCCCCATTCGGCATCGACCGCGGTATGGAAGCGCTCCAGAACCTCGCGCGCCGATGGCGGCGCATTCTCAAAATAATCGCGCAGATAGTTGCCGATGCCCTCAGCCTCACGCTCGATATAAGGTGCCGTGTTGATCGGATCGCATAGCCAGCGAGTTAAGCCCGGTTCCGGCTCTTCCCCTTCTGAACGCCACCTTATCGCAACCACCGTATTACCAACGCCGACGACCGTAGCGATCGTAGGCACATGCGGGAGCAGAACTAGCGAATACCAGCCAGGGTGGAGGTCCGGCGACTGTGGCAGGCCATGGTCGATGTTCGTGCCTATCACAGCAAGAAAATGCTCTTCGTCGTGTGGGTCAGGCCAGACCGTCACGCTGCTAGGGCCGATTTTGACGAGCACCGGTTCTGATAGGACCGTTGCAATAGAACGCCGCGCGAGCCAACCGCGCCGTAGATCGAGAAACTGTCGGCGGGACGCGGACAAGTTCGAGTCGTCGTGGAGTCGCGTCAACATGCGCGCAAGTCCGGCACGCGCGCTGTCGATGTCGGTCTGCGTTGCCCTGATCCCGGGAATGGCGAAATCGTGCCGAAAGCCAGGCGGCTTATCGCACCCATTGTTGAACGCAGCGATATCGGCCGAGAAATCGTCGTTGCGCAAAACTTCGAGCCGTTGGCGAAATCGCAGCAAAAGCTGAAGCAGAAGTTTGTTTAGCGGCTCTTGTGACGTGAGGATCGCGATGAGGCCGGGGTCCTCGAACAAGTAAGCTCTGAGGTAACCTAGGAAGAGGTCGGTGTCGTCCAACAGGTCACACTGAGCCAGGAGGTCGAAATAGATGCGTTTGACGACCAGATAACCTTCATAATATGTATCATCGAGCGGCGTGAACGAGCGCGACAGAAAACCCATTTTTCGCCGAAGCGATGTCCGTGCGAGCCGCATGTTGACCAGTCGCTCGGCCAGTACCTTTGCGTCAGCGGGATCATTGATGTTGAACATGGTCTGATCCGGCGCGAACATCAGGCTCGCCCATGTCATCGGTGTCGTGGCGATGCGCGAAGCGCCAGGGTTCATGTCATATTCTGCGAAGAGCGCGAGGCCCTCTGACAGGGGACGCAGAAAGCGCAGGATCGAATCCACGGTTGCCAGGCCGAAGAAGAGTTCGGACGCCTCCGCGTCGTCGATCGGACCTTCTTCGTCATGGAAGACATGCGCGAGCGCTTCGCCGCGGATGAGCGACAGAACGGTGCCGAGCGGCGAATGGAAACACCAATGGTGCGTGAGCTCGTGGAGGAAGCTCTGCGCGTGCTCCTGTGGCCAGGGTCCAACGATGAAACCCCTGATGTTGTGCCGCAAGTCGAGCCGCCGCGGCCGAATGAGGTTTGCGAGCGGATCAATGCTCGCGCGGGTCACTGGTCCTCAGCTGGCGCCAGCAGTTTAGCCAGATCCGACGCGGAGGTCCCGGTCATACCGGCGAGTTCGTTGAGTTCGGCTGCGCTCGGCGGCTTGGCCGCGCCGACCGAGATCTTGACCACCCGCCTAAATGTAGTTCCGTCGGGCAGCGTCACTTCTTGGACGTCGGAGGAGCGGAACCACTTCTTGCGTCTAGCCAGCCAGACCAATAACGGCGGCATCGCGACGGTGCCAATCGCGGCGATGATAGCAATCGTCCCAGGTTCGCCTAGCCGCTGATCATCGTCACCCAGCGTTTCGGCCGCGAAGTGATCCTCGCCCAGGCCCTCAACCAGTTCGAGAGCGTCAATCCTATCCAGACCTTCGACGATTAGCGCATATGAATTGTCTTCCATCACAAATCCCTCAGCATCAATGTCTGCCTAAATAGCAAGATTCTTGGCACAATCTAACCGGAATGTGCCAAGGCAGTGCAAATGGATCGCAATCCTGCATAAGCCAGCGGGCTTTGATATCCCCTCTTGGAAGCGCAATTGAACGACTGGGTAGAGCGCAAAGCGGACTTTGATGTATGGCCGAAAGCGGACATTCGGATTGGCCGCACGCGCAGACAGTCTCGATGTCCTGCCCGTGGCGGGAGAAGTCTCTAAGCGATTGATTGACATTGGAGCTCAATCACTTAGCTCAGATTTCGCAGCGAATCAGGGCACGCGATTATGAGATCAGATGCGGAACAAGATCAAATGGGGGTAGCCAAAATGACGACGGCGGAGCAGACTCAAGACGAACGATAACTGAAAAAGAGAGATGGCTGCCATGACATGGGAAAGAATCTATGCGCACGACGCAAGTGGAAACTCGACGTATGGCGAATTGTCCGACTTGAGGGACGCCGCGTTGAACGGAGCGGACCTCAAAGTGAGGCTATTTCACGGCGTACGCCAAACAATCACTGGTGACCGCGTATTAATCGACGAGAAGAGTGATCATGTTGGTCTGGCGACCAAATTGACTATCTACAATGTCACAAACGATGGCACGGTTGACTACCGCAACAACAAGTCAAAATTCAAATACTTCTTGATTGATAATCGAGCGGTCTTTTGCACGGACGGGACCGAGACAGTCTCCGTGTCGAGAAACTCAGAGAAAAAATTTAAACACATGACCTGGGTCAATCCCGCCGCTCTGGACTGGTTTGTGCGAAGATAGTCAATTTCGTCGCTCGGTGACGTCCAATTTATCCTACGTGTGTTCAATTTTGATAAATATATGAAATATGGAAGAAAAATGGTGGGCGCACCAAGGCTCGAACCTGGGACCCGCTGATTAAGAGTCAGATAGGGCCTGTTCCATCTATCTGAAATAAAGAGATTAAAATCATCCAACTTACACAGTGTGAAACAAAGTGTGTAAGTAAGGGGCAAGTTGACGGTCATTTTTGGACGGTGAATATCCACAGAAGACGATATGCAACCCGTCCAAGACTACCCGGCATAGAAGCCCAACGGTTATTACCGTAGGGGGTCTTGAAGAGGTCGTTCCTAGGAACGCCCCCCAGCCTGTTCGGTTTCCTACGGAAAACAAACAGGTTTTCCAGAATTGTTGCCGCCTCTCGCGAGGCGACCAAACGTCCGCCTAGCCTATTCAGTTCTTCCGTCACCCCATGACGGTAGCTGAATTGCGCTAGGGCAGGGCGCACCGGCGGCGGCCGTTTGGTCGCCTCGCTCGATTTGCCGGGCCATGATTTCCTTCGCCTGACGGCTCAGCGCTCATGGGGCAAAGCGGCAGGCAACAATTCTGGAGAGAGTTTTGCGGCACGGCTAATCGCCGGTGCGCGAACCCCTCATCATGGTGAGGGGTTCAGATACCGCCTATGGCGGTGCACGATGGCAGGCCATCGTGGCGGTCTTTGCCCGGCCGGGCAAAGGGAGGCTTCGATGCGCCACCATTGGTTATTCGTCGCCGAAAAGTTCAGTCGTTCGCTCCATTTTTTGCCCACGGTATTTGTCGAGATATTGTTGGGCATCGGGTGTTATCGTCCCTTGTTCCCAACAATCGTTCGCAAGTGTCACTACCTCTCTACGAACAGCCTCAATTTTCTCTTTTTCCTCGTCCGGCAGCGGCATATCTTGAAGCCGATCACGAGTAAGTGTCGCCATATCGGCCAAGCGAGGGTCGTTCGAAGGGTCGCTAGACCATTCGACGTTTTGAAATCTGTATCTTTGGGCAACGCCTCGAAGTCTTTGATACTCGTCGTCCGAGGGATCTATTGGTTTTCCAGCGTGATATTGGGACAGCGCCTCGTTGGCCAGAGCCTGGTGTTTGCGCATTCTCGAGGCGACAACGGAGTCAAACACATTGAAGAGGTCGAAGGCCAGAAGGGAAAGAAATGGCCCTTTCAATGCCGTAGCTTGATCGGCGTCGATCTCTAATCGTTCGAGCACTGCATCAAGATCGGCGATCATGTCCCGCTTAGATTCCCAACTCATACTGCCAAGCCTGTTCATCCAAGCCATATGCGCGAACTGGAATCTTGCGGAAGCGCGGAAGCTAAACTGGAGATCGTTAAACAACCGATCGAACTCCTCAATCCGGCGGTTGAAGCGCGCTTCCATTGAAAAGGCTTTGAAGCTTTCGAGAATCGGCAATTTTTCGAGAACGATTAACGCGAGACTTAACGCTGCCGCCACTGCCGCGGTCGCTGTTCGATCCAGCACAATTGAGTAGCAAGCCAGCCCAAACGCTCCGATGGCTCCAAGGCCGAACAGAAAAGAGAGCCAGCGCGATCCTCGTTTACTATCCCGTGACTGTGACACTTGGTGATAGTTCAGAGTTTGTGTCCCCTTTGTCAATCTTGGCGGAAACTGGGGAGGCGTTACGGTGACTAGGTTTGTTGCGGGCTAACTACCGGCGCTCAATTAGCTCGATTGCGCTATCGAATGTCGATACTGTCACAAAATGCAGACTTACTGGAACAGTCAATTTGACCGGCGAAGAGACGTTCTCTGCATGTATTTCGCAGGTCACAGCTCCTTCAGCATGTGGATCGTCACCATCAGCATACAGGACAAAATCGAAGAACTCAGGATCGATACCGTGTCGCCAGTTGTCGCATGTTAGCGCTACCGTGTCCTGCGGAGAAATTGGCTTAACGTCTTTCCAGTAAAATCCGTCCGGGTTATGAGGTTTTGGCATGTGTGGCAGCAGCGGCCCAATATGATCGGTGACTTGGTCGGCATAGAGTGCCCGATCAATTTGCCTGGCCACATCTTGGTGCGACAGCCCTGACAACAAGTTGTCAATCGCCTGTCGTGCGCCGCGCTCTTGAGATACCCAGCGACCGCTTGGCGCTGTCGGGGGCCGTGGTAGCCTGAGCGGCTTCTCGGATGCTGCTTCGTCGGTATCATCGCCCTCAGATTTGGGAAGACAACCGAATATCGGACCATTGAAATCAAACTGAATCAGACAACCTTTTGCTGGTCTGATGCCATGATTTTGCGCCTTAAACCCTATTGCAGGACGCTCAGTGCGACGATTTAGCTCACTATGAAGCCTTCGAAGGCTGATGCGAGTCTTATCGATCCACTCTGGATACTTCCGATCATTGTAATCCCGAACCTGTTTGGGGTCAGCCGGCTCAAATGTGAGAACGCTGAAGGGTGCGAAGGAAACCGGCAGTTCAGGTTTTGGGGTTGTTTCTGGCGAACCGTAATCTGTGACTCGCGGATGCAAAGTCTTTAGCCGTTCGATCAACTCTTCGATTTCAGTTTCACTCAGCTCTTCGTAGACTTCAATCGATGCTTCAAGCCCTTCAATAGTTTCGCCGTTTTTGTCGATTGCCACGAGTGAAAAATCTGGCTCTTGCCGTTGTAGTGTCTTCAGTTCGTCCCGAAGACGGATGTTTTCCCGCGCAACCGGATCGTTTTGCGGTGGCAGAAGCCAATGATCCGGAATGGCTTTGTACTCGATGTTCAGTGCTTTGGCGGTTGCCATTGGGCCACTGTCGTGTGTGAGCAAGACTACCGACTCTGTGGGATTCTGAGTCGCATACGCCGGCACACAACCAACAATCACGTCGTCGGGCACGGCTAGATCAAGACTGTCTACGATTTCTCCGACCGGCTTCAACAATGGAGCAAGAGACAGCGTTACACGCGGGGTTTCTTTTTGAATAACCAGCTCGTCTACATCGTCAGTAACCAGAGTTCGAAGTAACTGGACTGCCTTAAGAGCCTTTTTGAATGTCCGGCCATTTCGGTTCTTCTTGTGATTGTCGAGCTCGCGCTGAGCTGCCCGAGTTACAATAATCCGAACGTGATCAACGCCAAGCTCTGACCACGGCAACTCGTCCAGTGGTTGGCACTCCAAAAAGAGATTGGTGTCGGCGATGACAGCCAACGTGGTTTGGTCTGTTTCTTCGCTAGGCATTTTGGCAATCCGTTTCCGACCAATTCACTTCCGTCTCGTCATCAGACCAAATAGGATATGAAACTTCGATTGCCAGAACCATTGAGTAGACTGCAAAAATGGCACTAACTGAATTGGATGAGTCAGCAATGCCGCCAAGAATTGTTCACCTCTTGGGAGGTCTGCGAGCAGTGGATGACCGGCAGGGCAAAGTTTTCGTTCAAGCCGGGAGAGACTGCAAATTTTGCGAATTTCCTGTGCCAAACTACGCCAAGCTATACGCCGCGCTTCGCGCGCTAAAGCTTGAAACCGTCGGCGCCGAATTTGTGAACGACCACAGCTATCAAGGCCTCGATACACCGGATTGGCAGTGTGCCGCGCCGAGCGGTCAGTTTTCGATGCGCTTGGAACGACATGCTTGGGCTGATGTGCGACACGCAGCAATTCAAGACCGCAATCCCGAAATCGCAGACGGTGCGGCTCGAGCGAAGACCTATGTCGATCTTTTGGCAGTTAGAATCTTCCAGCTCAGCGGAGAATACAATGGGTGTCTGCGCGCATGGCATTTGGGAGCGGGTGACCCAAACGGAACCTTCTTCGAAAACGGCTTTGTTCGGAATATTGATGCTGCGATTCACGCTTTTGCAGCTGACGCAGCCTCCTTGAGAGACCTAATTGCTGAGTTGGTCTGGCGCGATGTGCAAGGGGAAGTCGAGGAAGTTAGAACGCTTGGAACTTTTTTGAAGCGAAATCGCGACAACCAAGATCCGTTGGTTTCGGAAATCGTTGCAGAAGGCCAAAATGGCGGCTGGATTAAGCAACTAACTGATCTCCGAAATCATATCACTCACGTTGCCCCAGTGGGTCGCGGTCACGCCCTTCACTTCTGTGAAGCTCGGAAACGAAATATTGGTGACATCCCAGACATACCCACTCTGCATTATCCGTTGTTGGGCGATGATGGTAGCATCTTGGAAATATTGGATTCGTCGATCGACTATGACGACGCTGGGGCGTTCAAGGCTGCGATTCGAGAATATCAGAATATCGTCTCCCAAAGTATCGACGCACTTCAATATGCGTGGGAAACTGTAGCGAGGCTCGTCGACCTATTGGGCGATGTTCGGCAACGCGCGGGCTATCGCACGGAGACGCCGCACCTGACCGAAGACGATATCGTCAACGTGGAACAGCTGTAGGTTTGTGTTTCTCTATCAAGAGTCGGTCTTGAAGAGCGACCCGTAGTCCGAAACTTTATCAAGATAACCTGAAACACTCGCCAACGGGCGCGAGCTAATCGGCGCTCTGCGGGACGCAGGGGCGAGGTCTTGTTTCGGTTTGGGCCATATCCTAGAGGCTGACATGGCATGAGCCGGGCACTGCAAAAGCCGATAGTCGCGGGTAACATCCGGCTAACCGAGCGTGATAAACTCTGGATCAGAGCCGTGCACCGCTTCCGCTTCATCACTACCGACCAGGCACAATTGCTGTGCGGTTCTAAGAGCCGTGACAAGATCAATAAACGGCTGCGCCAACTTATGGCACACGACTATCTTGACCGGCCCGCTATACAGCGGGCGGCCTTCGGCTACGCCAAGAAACGACATACCGTCCATGCGCTGGGTCAGCGCGGGGCGAAGTGGTTGGCTGAGCATGACGGTGCAGAGTTTCCCAAAGGGAAGGGGTGGCGCACCGCTAATAACCTCAAGAGTGCTGAGCGCTTGGTGCACCAGATCGGCGTCGTCGATACGGTACTCCACTTTGAGCGGGCGATTAGTGAGCGCGCCGAACTCGATCTAACGCACCAAGACGAATTGCTGGCGTCGCGCGATTGGCCGGCTGAACTCAAGCCGTATCGGTTGCCAACAAGGGTTAAGCAGCAAGGCCGCGTGATCGATCGGGCGACCGACCCTGACTACACCTTTGTTATTGGCCGCACCGTATCCGGTCGGCGGCAACAAAGCCTGTGCTTTCTTGAATGGGATAACAGTAGCGAGGACTTCATCAAGGCTAATCGTCTGGCCTCGTCTATAGCTCAAAAGCACCGCTGCTATGCCGACGCCTTTAAGCGCAAGCTACACTCTGAACTGTATGGCTTCAGATATTTCCGGGTGCTGTTTGTGGTCAACGGCGCGGGCGGTCGGGTCGCAAAAATGCGGGAGGTTTGCGACCGGGTCGTATCGGACGCGCCTAAGGGCGTGTTCTGGTACACGACAACAGCCGAGCTTGAGGCGAATGGGCCGCTGGCAGATATTTGGGTTACGGGCGACGGGAAACGCCGATCATTAGTGTAACCTACGGGAAGCAATAAGCCGGTTCGGCGCTCAGGATAAATGACGATTCCAACGACTCGTCACGCCAATGGAACGCTTCACGCCAAAAAACAAAGCCGCGTTTTCTAAACGCGGCCCAAACACATTATAATAAATGGTCCCCCAGAACAAATCCTAACCGGTCAAATTCTGAGGGACCGACTAGGCAAACTGTTTGGCACAGTTCTAGTACTATAGATAGACTATTACGGAAGGGAATTTGTGTCAAGAAAGTAGCCTCCGTCGGTTGTCATTGAATGCTAACCGAGAAAGGAGGCCCAGCATGGGCACGAAGAGTAGAGTTGATGATAATCACTATCGCGTGACGAATGACAGCGGAACGACGAGCTGGCTGTATGAAGAAACCGGCAGCATTGTTCCCTCGTCAAAATGCGTCGAGGTAGCTGATCATCACGATGACGGCACAACAACTGCCTACGAATATGATTCTTCCGTTTCGTCAAATCTGTTTGACGGAAACCGTGGAAGCAAGAAGTAAGCCGCTTTTTGATGCGGCGATTGGACGGCCTCGGGGGTGTAAACTCGGGGCCGTTCAATGTTTGGTCTTGGGCGCAGGATAGGCTTCGCTCGCTCACGGGGGCCTGCCTGATCCTATATAGAAATAAACGCCGATTCAGGGATGCGGTGGGTTGTTGCGCTGCTCAGAGAATCTGTGATGTGCTGATTGACGATATTTCTCCCGCTCAGCCTGAGTCATTCGAGCTTGCGACATCTGACACAGCATATCTGATGTTAGTTCAATCCCCGCATTTCTGGCGATGACGTTAAGCGCCGTCTGAGCGCTGGTCCCCCGAATATACCGTGCATGGTGATCGCTATACGCGTTCTCCATCGGGTCTTGCACTACGCGCCAGAATTCATCGTAAGCGGAGCGATCCGATACGCCGCTCATCGTGAACAGCCACGCCAAAATAAATCGCAGTCCGGCGGAAGGCGAGACTGGTTTTTGGCGGCTTTGTTCCACAATCTCAGTCAAAGCGACGAGCGCCTTGAATGTGAGCTGTTGCTTCGATAGACCCATCATGACTAAAAGAACACAACAGGAACAAAATTGGAAGAGTTGTTTGCGGCTGCAAGAGTGTTGTCCGGACGCGGGCTTGCTCTCTCCCTGCCATGCAAAAAGAAGTGTACGGTGATAAAATCTAATCAATGGAAAATGAAACCATGAACCGCTGGCAAGAACAACTCACAAATCACCAAATCCATGAAACCCTGCGCGAAGCAAAAGAGCTTCTGGAAGCAAAACACAAAGATGTGACGGCAGAAACCGAGCGCGAGAAGCTGAGATTCTTGAAAATCTTGGAGAAGATCGAAGCCGCGATTTCTCAGATTGATCCCGACACCTTTCCGTTTAGCTTCCTCGACGGAATCAACAACGGAATTCGACACCAAAATGTTTGGAACGAACTCGAATCGTACGCCAGCAACGGGAACGGTGCCCACCTAACCAATGCGAACAATCATATGGCGTCCCACCTGCCGACACTCGCGCAGCTTGAAGGTTTGGTTTTGCCACCTGACGTCAAGAAGCTCACAAAATCGGTCGAACGTTCGGTCGATTCGTTTATTGAGAGTCTAGCTGAGCGCAAAGAGGAGCTTGCAGGCGATCTAGGCAAACTCGCCAAGGCGAAAACGTCTTTTGAATCCGACCTTGAAGCATTGACGCAGCAAATCCGCGACAAGCGAGAAGAGAACGATCAGATTGTTTCTGATTTTTCGAGACAGTTCCAAGAGAGTGAGACCGAACGGGATAGCGCCTACGAGGAGTGGCGAAAAGCGCACGAAGAAGACGCGCGAACCCAGGTCAGAGAACTCATTGAAACACAATCGACCGCGCTTGCGAGCAAGCAAAAATCGTTTTCGACCGAATCGCAACGGTTGCTCGATGAAGCCAAGCAAAAGCACAAGGAAATTTTGGAGCTGCACGAAATTGTAGCGAGCGATAGTGTTTCGGCGGGCTACATGAAGAATGCGAAGGACGAAAAAGTTCAAGCAAACTTTTGGCGCTGGGCTTCAATCCTCTTCATCGTTGCTACTGCTGGTTGGACAATCTTCGCCTATCTGACGGTGGCCGATTCCACCGATAGCTCGAATTTGAGTTACTGGGGACAGGCGCTCAAAGCGCTTTCGGTAGCTGCTGTTTTGCTGTTCGGTGCCGTCTATGCGTCCAAGCAATCAAATCTGCATCGTATTAGCGAGCAGCGAACGAGGTGGTTGGCACTGGAGGTCAAAGCTATTGACCCATTCATTGCGTCATTGTCGCCGGAAGAACAAACGGAACTTAAGAAGAGGCTGAGCGAAAAGCTGTTTGGCCAGCGCGGTGAATTGGAGGGCAGTGACGAAAACACGGTCAACGAACACGTTCTCGAAACAGTGCTCAAAAGCGCGACGGATATTGTGAAGGCCAGTCGATCTTAGGGGGCAATCAGATTTTGAAGCGTTTCGATATTCGATCTTATGTATTCTCGGCGATCTATATGTTCTGAAAGTCGAGACATGGGGAATTTGGCCGGCCCCGTTCACGTGCGGAAACGGGATTGGTGGCTTTGGCAATACTGTCTGTTCGTGTACCATTTCAGTCATGGCAAAAAGACCAGAAATAGTAACGAGCGAGAAGACCGGTCAGGTCGTCCAGCAAATCTACGCTGATCAAAGAAAGATAATTTATCGGCTGCACGTCCCTGACGAACCGACGGGTCGGACTGAGCAACATGAATTGGCTTCGGTGATCTACTTTCATGGGTTCGACAAATTGCCGAGCGGTTTTTACCGAGACGGCTACGGCTTCACCACTGGATATGCCGTTCTAAAGGCCCTGCACGAGAAATATGGAAAGAAGCTGGAACTGCATTTTGATAAGATCAAAAAAAGCGGTGTCCAGAAGCTCAAAACGAAAACTAAAGTCACGATCAATTTCAACCAGTTCGACACTCTGCAAAAGACGATTCGACGTATACGGAAGGAGCGGAACGATGAGATCGGCGACAACACCAATGCCTTCCTCAAATCGCAATTCCCCAACACATTCCGGTCGCTCAAAACAACGACAGAGCTGGTTCCGGAATACCAGGGCGATCAATTGGCCGAGATTCTTCGCGACCCGAAAGTGCTAAAATCACTGTCGAAATCCGATGTCGAAGCGCTGGCCGAGTTCTATCCCAAGTTTGTCAAAAAGGAATCTACCGGCGTTCGCACGATTGCGCTGCTCGATATGGCTGGGAAGACCAAGAGCCGAACGGAACGGGTTTATCTCTCAAAGGTGCTCAAAGAGTTTGAGAACAAGATCGGACGCGCCAACCTTTCGGAGAATGATTGGCAGAAATTTCTCCGCACATACATTCTGCTGTTCAATACCAATTATGTGAAGTCGATTGAAAAGCTAAGCGTGTCGTTAGGTGGGAAATATCCAGATTTCCTGCTGCTAAACACGTTCGGCTACCTTGATATATTCGAGATAAAGAAGCCTACGACCCAACTGCTCCGTTATGATAAGAGCCGTGACAACTATTTCTGGGATCCGGAGATTGCGAAAGCGATCTCGCAGACGGAAAATTATATTAACAGCTTGCAACAAAATGCGGACGCGTTCTGCAACGAGATGCGCAAACGACACAATCTTGAGATCAAGGTTGTTCGCCCGCGAGGGTTCATAATTGCTGGTCGAAGCGAGCAACTGACCGACGAGAAGATGAGAGATGATTTTCGACTGCTTGGCGACGCTCTCAAAAATATCGATCTCATTCTTTACGACGAGTTCCTTGAACGGTTGAAAAATCTCGAAGGACGGCTTGCTGAAGGCGAGAAGTAAGGCCTTTCCGCTACGCCTCGATCAGAGATCGAAGCGCAGCGATACTCAATCGCATCTGCTCTCGGCCATGGAGATGTTCTGAAAGCCAAGACATGGGGGAGCCCATGGCAGATATTCGATCTGCAAACGGTTCAAATCCCTTTTGAACCTTATATTCAAGCCCATTTTCCGAGAGATAGAGTTCTGAAAAGATAATCTGAATGATCTCCTCTTTTTTGTACGGATCAGCAAAATCGTAATAGCCCACAACGCCTTTTAGGAGTTCTGAAAGGGTGGTTACGTCTTTCATCATATCCCGCATGGCTCGTTCGGAAATGGTCTCCTTTTCCAATAAGTCATCATACTTCCGTTCCAGCTCTTTCTGCTGCTCGACAATTTCCTCAGCTGAGTAGGCCCCGGATTTTATCAGACTGAGTTTGTTGGAGCGCAGGAACGCCAGTTCTTCGCGGAGTTGTTTTTTGCGGCCCTCGAAGCTTCGAATTTCACCGTCACGCCTTTTTTCCAACAATGCGATTTCGGTTCCAATTTGCGCTTCGATTGCGGACAATTCTTCGTCCGAGAATTGCAGCCCTTCGATCCGCTTGCGAATTTCGTCGGTAATCTGTGTCAGGCTGTAGCTTTTGACCGGATTGGTGCAGCCAGGAACGCAGCGCGAATAGAAATACAAAATGCCCTTTTTGGTATATGGCGTGTACACTCGATTGCATGAGGTGCAGCGCACTTTGCCGCGCAGCGGGTGGTTTATCAGTTTCTCGTAGTGAATGCTGACGGTACGTTTCCCGAGCAGTTCTTGCACACGGGCGAAAGTCTCATCATCGACAAGCGGATCGTGGCAGTTGCTCATGATCCAGTTTCGTTCCGGATCGAGTACGCGACCCGTGTAAAACGGATTGCGAAGAATGTGACTGACATAGTTGGTTCTGATCGGCTTGGTCTTTTTCGGTAGCCTGATCTCCTCTTGCGCCAGCATCTGTTCTTTTGTGCGCGGAGTACGGAGCGGCGGTATTGTCAGCCCCTTGTCATTGGCGATCCGCGCGAGATCAGACAGGCTGTAGGTGCCGGTGGCGTACAGCTCGAATAGTTCCTTGATGATCGGCCCTCGTTCGGGGTCGATTGGCTTGTGCTCCATTGTTCCAGGGTTGAGATATCCAACTGGAGCGCGATGTGTCCAAAGGCCATTTTTCCGGTTGCGGTGGATCGCAATTTTGACTTTCTCGCTCGTAATACGGGAGTGTGAGCGAGCGTACATGCCGTCAATATCCATGTGCAGATCGCCTGCGCTGCTGTTGTCATATGTGGCGAGCGCAAACCGAATATCGACGCGATTACGTTTTAGTTTTTTGAGGACAGTATCGTCACCGTCATTCCGACTGGCGCGATCCCAACACAGAAAAACGATACCCTTGAAGTAGCCAGCAGAAAGGAACTGCGCTGCCTGCAAAAATTTTGGGCGGTCGATGTGGTATTGCACCTTTCCGTCTTTGGAGAAGGAAATCTCGCCGTCCTCCTTGAAGCCGGAATGGCGCTCGTTGATAATGCCATTCTCGCAAAAGCCTTCAAGCGTTACGTCGGCAATGGGTAGGTTCTCTTTCGCCATGAACTGCCCATTGATTTCATCCTGATATTCAATGGAATTTACTTGGCTGTCTGCCTCGTCAGAACTCTTCCGTTGGTACTTGAGGTAGCAATCCTGATACTTGCCACGCCTAATTTCGCGAAGCACTTGCTCCGCTGTCTTTTTTCGATTCTTCATTTTTATCGGTGAGCTTAACGGGCTTGCCGTCGATCACGGCGTAGCCCGCTCGTTTCATTTCTAAATGGATCGTTCGCAGCACGAGACCGAGCTGTTCCAGTGCTTCAAGTGTCTCTTTGGGAAAGGGGGCCCGAGCTGATTTTTGAAGCGATCTACGTTTGTGTTTCATAGTAACATGCTTTGGTTAGAGATCATGAGCAGCGCTCGCGAGAAGTTCTAATGTCTTCGAGATTGAGCCTGTACCGACAGTTTCAATCATGGAAACGGCGGCCGAGTTTGGAACGAGAATGGAGCGGACTTTCGACCGTCAATCATAAGCTGCGCAAAGCCGTGATAGTTCGGCAGCGATACGAGAAAGCTGGAATCAAGATCGCCTAGTTGCCGAGCGATCTTCGGCGCGTCAGTCGCCCCTAGCCGCAAGGCCAGGAGCGTTCCGACATTCCCCAATATGGCGTCTAGGATCGGCTTGTCGGTCTGCGCCGTGTGTTGCTGGCACAGAATAGCGCCAAGCGCATATTTGCGGGCCTCTGCCAGCATGTCGGCAAAGACAGCCGTTGTGAAATTGTGGAATTCGTCGGCATATAGAAAGAATGGCCTTCGTTCCGTTTCGGCCTGTCCGCTCCGCGAAAACGCAGCGTTCATCACATTGCTTATCAATAGCCCACCGAGGACGTTGGCGATGTCGGCTCCGGTGCGTCCCTTCGCCAGATTGATAATGATTATCTGCCCCTCATCCATAGCCCGGCGGAACCGGAGGGGGTGGGAGGGCTGGCACACCGCATTACGAACAACTGGGTTCGCCAAGAATGCACCCAGCTTGTTCGTAATCGGGGGCAGCCCGTCGATTGTCCTCACGTAATTCAGCTTTGCAATTTCCACCGTCCAAAACGCGCGGACTTGGGGATCCCGAACACGGGCTATCACCTCGCGCCGAAAATCCTTCTCGAGATAGAGTCGGATAATGTCGCGCATATCGGCGTGCGGTAAATCAAGTAGGGCCAAGACCGCGTAGCGCAGCATATGCTCCATGCGAGCACCCCAGCTATTGGCCCACTGCTTCTTCAGCGCATCAATGAAGCCTGACGCTACCAGCGGTCGTAAGTGTCGTGGGACGCGGGCGAGCGGATTGTACCCGTAGGGGCTGTGTTCGTCGGCCACGTCCCAATAGACGTGCTCGACCGACAACGACCGAGACAATCGCTCGGCCGTATCGCCGTGCGGATCGACGAAGATCAGACCGCGCCCATGGTTAGCGTCTTGCCGGGCAAGGTTAGCGAGTAGCGTGGATTTCCCCGTGCCGGTCTGGCCGATGAGGTAGCAGTGATGCAGTCGGTCGGCTTGTTTGATGCCGAACGGTCGATCGCCGTAGCGATGATAGGCTAACCCTATGTGGGAAACCGACTGTTGTGGGAGAGACATGCAATGATCGTCTCACCCGGAGCAATCAGGGACTAGGGGGCGGTTATCCCTCTAGCTTCACGCGCCAGAGTTTTCATATCCTGTCCGTACACCTTGAGACTAACGCAGCATGACCACGAGGTCCGGAGACAAGCCGGAACGGTTCTACCGTTCCGTCCCGTTGGTCGGCCGGGCCTCGTGGTCATGGTGGTGGGCTTCTAAAGAAAAAATAGAATTGCCCCGCTACTGCCCGCTGGAGCCGGGCTCTAAACTGGGCGGGCTTTATCAGCTTAAGCATTCAAAACATGAAAACACTGTTCGCACATGATCTGCGGGTAGCGCGCCGGCGGGCCGCGCTGACACAACAGGACATTTCCATTCTGCTCGATACGAGCATCAAGGACGTGTCGGCGCTCGAAGCCGGAAAGCGGCTACCATCGATTGTCCAACTCACAAAGCTGGCGATCATCTTCCAACGCAATTTCCAAAGCCTGTACGCGATGATCTTCCCGACAGCGAAACGGGAGTTATTCCAACAACTGCCGTCACTGCCTGAGACGAGGCAGGGTCTCGTCAACAAATTTACCCGTGATAATACGCTGAAACGCCTAGAGAAGCGCCTGGTTGCAGACCTAACCAAGCGTAATGGCGAGGCTTAGCGTTCTGGCCTTTGCCGCGGCAAGCAAGCGGGTTGGGGTTGTCTATCTTGAGGGCAATCGATTGCTATTTTGGCAGATGTCCACCTACGCGGGCATAGATCACGCATTCGCCGAGAAATTTGCGAAGCGAATGATCAAACGCTGGCAGCCTGACGTCATCGTGACGGAGCGCGCGGATCAAGCCCGGCGCAAAGGGGCAAGAACCAAAGCGATCATCACGACGCTAACAAACGTCGCTGATGACAGTCCTATGCTCAGCGTCGCGATTGAGCGGCGGCAAAGACATAGAAACAAGTACAAAGAGGCGGCCGCGCTGGCCGAGCGCCACCCCCACTTAGCGCGGATCAAGCTAAAGCCGCGACGGGTATTTGATGATGAACCTCGCGCGACAGTTGTCTTTGAAGCTGTCGCCTTAGCCGAGAGCGTCAAGGAGGGGCCGATTGGTCGCGCAGCGGCGACCGAGCGGTAGCCCGTATGGGCCGAAAAAAAGGCAGCACTAAGAGCTGCCTTTTTTCTGTGAAGCCTCCAACTCGCGATATTCTTCGTACGTCAGGATTTCCACTCGGTCAGGAAACGACTTGTGAAGCCTCACGTCCTCGCCGCTGGTTATCAAGGTGGTCATTTCGTCGATCACATCGTGTGGATTGCAACCGATAACTCTGCAAAAGGCAAGAAAATCGACAACATCCAATCGAAGCGATCCATTTTCGAATTTTGAAATATAGGCCTGAGAGCGGTTTGTCTGTTCGGCCAAATCGCTTTGACGCAGGCCGGCCTCTTCGCGCTTGCGCTTCATAATCTTACGAAGCAACCAGTTTTCCCGCTGGTACAAATCAAATCGCATTTGGCACCGGTTTCCTTCCCCGGCGCAGCTAAATTCCTATTGTCATATATTCCAAACAGTTATATTGGCTCGTTTTCGAGTGTTGCGAGTTGGAAGTTGGGGAGGGTGATCAGTATGAGAACTTTGGTACACATTGCGATTGCTAGCCTGTGTCTGCCAATCGCCGGTTGCAACAATGACGCACCGATTGAGCCAACTTCCGAAGGAGGCGTGGCGGCGGAATCTGTTAGACTGCTGGAAGAAGACGCTCAGGTGAGCGAGGGCGAACTGGCGGCCACCGAACTGCAGCGAGCCGGCGATAACGCGGAAATTGAGACCATGAGTCTAAGGGACCGTTGTGGAAATGCGACGTCCGGCCAACTTGCCGTCCAAGGCATCACCATCGGCGCATGGGAAGACGACGTAATGAGGTGGTTTCAATGCGAGGGCGGATATCGCGTCAATCGGTCGCGCCTGAATGCAATGAGAAGCCAAATTTATGGTGAGAAACGGCTCGGCACAACTCGCGAGCGAATTCGATTTTATCTTGTTGGAGGAGCAATTCCGCGCGTGTGGAGAATTCGGCGCGAAGTAGAGTATCGCGACGAAGTGATCCCATTGCAAAATGCGATTGACAGTGTCGTTTCGACGTATGGCGTTTCACACCAAGGTTCGAACCAGTACGGCAGACGCTATGCCGGAACTGCAAGTGTGACCATCGATGAATTTGATTTTGATGCGGAAATAGCCGTTGGAATAGTCGCTCGTACCAGAAACAGGGTGACACCGATTGTTAGACGAATGTCAGTCAAAATCGAAAGCCGACCATTCAACCGTTATATTAGAAACCGGATGGCGGCCATGAATGAGGCGAGGAGTCGCGCCGCGATTGAGGCAGGCGTACGGCCCGAATTGTAGACCTACGTAGGAAAAGAACCCGGCATATGGTGGTGCCGGGTTCGGTGTGGGTGGCGTTAGACGCCTGCTTCGAGACGAAAATCGTCAGCATCATGATAGAGCGCTTCAAGCGCATCATCAGTGATTTCAACGCCCCATCGCGTGTCGCTCTGTTGCAGCAAGAGACGATAGGCGAATTTGAGCTTGCGTTTATGCTCAGTGGTCTTCTGCTCAAGCGCGCATTCGCTAAAACTGTGGACTGCGCCCACGGTTTCGGTGATGGCGGCGGCGTGATGATCAGCGAGCTTTGTTAGCTGCTCCTGCCAGAAAGCAGTTGCTTCACGCAGAAGTGCCTCCCTGCGAAGCCGTCGTTCGGACTGCTCGGGGGTTTCAGGACTGGGTTCCCAAAATGGCCGGTCGAACGGATCGCCAGTATGGGTGCCGCGAGAGCCACTTTTCAAGTTAAGAAAGGACATGTTGTGTTCCTGTGCGCTACTGACCGACGACTATTCGTGGGTCAGATGGCACACGGGAACCTCGCGATTGATTATGTCATAGATCGCAAAAATTGCAAATTTTGACCGGTGTTATAGTGTGCTCGCGACGGAGGGCATCGTGAGCGAAAAGAAAAACAGTCCAATTGAAATTAAGTCAAATAAACCGCCTGCGGTGCGCGAGAAGCGGAGTATTGCAGGCAATTATGTTGAGCGTCTTCACGAAGAGTCGGCGGCGAAGCTTGAACGAGCCAAGAACGCGCGACGATCGGAACAGGTCAGAGCGGGGGAACTTGGCGTTGCTTATGAAAATTCTAGGGCCGATTATGCTCGTGCTTTGGCGAGGAATGATCCGAAGAACTTACAGGAAGAGATTAAGCGCGACCGAGAAAGGGTAAAGGCGGATCGAGCCACAGCCAAAACGGAACGAAAGATGGCGGTCGCTCAAGGCAAGCAGATCGCCGGAGAATTTGAAGCTCTCGCGGAAGAAGCGAAACAACGCAAGAACGAGGCCCGACTGGCGAACATCAATCTGAAAAAGCAAATCAAGGCAGCGAAGAAAGCTAAGATCGAGGACGATATAGCTGAACTCGAAGCCGAGAAAGAACAGGTCGAACTGGCTATCGAGTCAAAGGCGGCCGAAGTCGAAGAATTGAACACGGCGGACGATGAGGCGAGCATTGCCACTAAGCGAGCGCTGGAAGCCGAGATTCGCGATCTCAGGGCGCGGCTGGCGGAAATCGATAAACAGCTAGCGGAGCTGAGCTTCTAGCGGTGGGAGATGGTTTCAGCGTTTCGCTCGGTCAAGGGGCCGACGGCCCGGTGTCGCTGTCCAAAAAGGCCCGAGACACCCACCTGCATCTGATTGGATTGTCGGGTCAGGGCAAGAGCTACCTGATCGAGCATATGATGCGCCAGGACATCGAGAACGGCGCTGGGGTATGTTTGATTGATCCGCACGGCGAAGTGTACCGGCATATGTGTGACTGGCTATCGGCGGGCGAATGGCACCGGACGCGCCGAATCCACCTAATAAACCCGGCCGACGGTCATTGGTCCATCGGTTTCAATCCGTTGTCGTTGGATGATCCATACATCCCCGCCCGAGTGGGAGCGATGATTGAGGGCTGTCAGAAGGTTTGGGGAGACGAAGAAAGCACTGGTCACAAGACGCTCGCAAACCTGCTTGAGATGGTGTTCACGACGCTCGCCTTTCACAAACTCAGCTTAATGGAAGCGCCGCTGTTAACCTCGCTCCAACATCGCGAGACGCGGCAGCGGCTAGTCGAAGCGACTGGTGACGCTGGGCTGATCGATAAGTGGAACGAACTCGATTTTTTGAAGACCAATGAGTTCGTCACGATCTTCAGCGCTGTCACCAATCGCATGCGAGCTCTGACAGGCAGTCCCGGCGTGGCGGAAATGTTGGGTCAAACTGAAGACGTGATCGATTTCAAACTATGCATGGATCGTGGCGATGTGATCTTGGTGAATTTGAACGATCAAGGTCGTGTTCCGCCTCAGGTGGCACAGACAGTCGGGGCATTGATTACGGCCGACTTATTCCGGGCAGCAAAACAGCGAGATGTTGATCGCGCCGGGGAGGCGCCATTCTATTGCTACATCGATGAATGCGGCGAGTATCTGAATGAGACCGTGATTCACGGCCTCGATCAAACTCGCAAATACGGTTTGCATTATATTCTATCTCACCAGCGATTGGCTCATCTCGGTGATAGTCCCAATCACCCGATCCGCAACGGTGTGATGAACGGAGCCCAATCGAAAATTGTTTTCCTCCAAGAAGATCGCGAAACGACCGGAGAGCTTGGTGAATTGCTGTTTGGCAAGACATTCGATTTGGAGCGCCCCAAAGAGGTGCTCATTAAGCCAACCGTCGTTGGCTACAGTCGCGAATGGCTGGAAGCGGAGGGTGAGGCGTTCGGTAAATTCGAAGCTGAAACCAGTGGTTCGATGTCCGGCGTGGCGACGGGCACCAGTGCCCTTGATATTGAAAATGCGATTCCGGTGATGTTCGAAACGGAATCGAGCGGCGATAGCAATTCAAGCAATTCAGGCACGTCACGGATTCAATCGCGGTCGTGGCATGAAGCGCTGGTGCCGATCCTCGAAGACTTGCCGGGGGGTGTCTATTCGCTCGAAGAGCTGAAACATGAGGCAGCGGTTGCCATTCGTTTGTTGCAAAAGCGACAGGCATTTGCCTATCGAGCCGATGATCGTCTTGCGCTCCAGTTTGCCACGGCTGACGTACATCCGGCTCGTCCAACGGCTGAGCAAAACCAATACTTTTATGACACCGTGCGCCGTCGTGAACCAAGCGCCAAACGGCCGGCGGACGTACAGCGGGACGTATCGAAACGTCGGGCACACTTAACCGGCGACGTCGTCGATACGTTAGACCCGGACGCGTGTTGGGAGGATGTTGATAGCTCCTGATGTGCAATCACTTTCGCAACCTGCCGGAAGCTCTTGCAACCGTCGAAAGCTGGCGCGAGTACGTAAGTCACTTCAGATATGATGACCCACCGGAAGAGGTTTATCCCAAAAGACAGGCGGTGGTGGTTCGCGCAACCGATGAGGGCAATGTCGCGGAAACGATGCACTGGGGTTTTCCGTGGGTGACTAAGGGCAAGCGACCCGGCACCACTAAGAAGATGAACACCACTAATGTGCGCAATCTCAAGAGCCCATTGTTTCGGGGGATCATCAATAGCCCAGAAAATCGGTGTTTGGTTCCTTTCACAGAATTTGCCGAGCCGAAACCGAAAGCCGGGCGCGAGGAGGTGTGGTTCACTGTTACCGAAGCAGAAATATCGGCTTTTGCTGGGATCTGGCGTCCCGACAAAGTCGTAGGAAACGTGTTCGCGTTTTTGACCTGCGAGCCGAATCCGCTGGTGAAGCCAATTCATCCCAAAGCGATGCCGGTAGTTCTCGAACCTGATGACTATGACCGTTGGCTGAGCGGCGAGGATGCAGCAAGTTTCCAACAACCGTTCCCATCACAACTCATGGCGATTGTGGACTAGTCGCCTTCTTCTCGGGCTTTGATCCGCTCTTCCATGGATTTGATGTCGGCGAGCGTTTCTTCTAGCTCGGCGGCCATTGACGCCCGCCGGACCTCTTTGCGTCGAGCCGACGGTGATCGTGGCATGTCCGGGCCAAACTCATCGTCAAAGCCAAACTCATCCGGTTCTTGTTGGAATCTAGCGGTCAATGCCGCTTTCACGCGAAGGAGAAACCGGATGAAGACCGGAACGCCAGTTAACAGGAGCATCAAGAACCAGAATACGGCGTGCGGTTCGGCGACGTGAACAGGAACCGTTGAGAGATAGTCTCCGGTATCGAGGAATGGAAGGAACGCGAAGACGAGTTTCAGATACCAGACGCATATGAATGAGAGGATGAGTATGGCGATCATCACTGGGAATAGAAGCAGCTTAACAAGGAAGGGAAACGACTGGACGTCAGACTGAAGCCAATCCGCAAGCAGAGGCGCCACGGTAACAAGGAATAGAACACCGCAAATCTGCGCTGCGCGCAATTGAATCCGGTGCAGCAACGCTTCGTTCATCGATCGCTCTTTTCTTGCATTGATCGTTCAACCTCTTCGGAGAGTTCCGTTACCCTCGCGACAGCAGCTTCATATTCTTCCATCAGGACATCGTCTTTCGATTGCTCGGCCTTCTGGCGTTGCTCGATGTCGGCCAAACGATCCTTCTCGGCCTTAGCTTCGTTTAGCAAACGCTGCAGCTCTTCGAGGTCTTGTTCGCGCCTAATGGGATTGCTGGCTGGACTGAAGAAAGCATTGCCAGTGTTAAGGCCAGCTCTGACTCTTCGGACTGTTTCGGACGGAAACACGGTCACCAATACCTTTATCGGACCGATGTAGACGACGACTGCGAGTGCGCCGATCAAGAATGCCCAGAATAATCCCCAGCGAGCTCCGGCGACTATATCTGCGCTAGAATCCAATGACGATAGACGTTGGATCGGCGGTTGGCATTGACTGCCGTAACACAGGTTTTCTTGATACCCGTGCGAGGGGGGTATGCTGATGCCGTATCGATACGTACCGAAGCCAGTTCGGATCATCTGCAAGCGGTCGCTCGTGAACGTCAGCCTGACAAAACCGGGCGTAGATCGCCCCTGGATTTGAACGATCTCTTCGAAATTGATTGGTTGCCAATTTCCCTCGCCGTCGCGTGTCACGGTTGGGGAGAACTCGGACCGCACTGAAAGGGAATCTGGTCCGTGTTCTGCTTCGTAGGACAATACGGTGCCAAAATTGTACCGGCGTTGAAGTCCGAAGGTTACAGTAACTGGCTGGTTTGGCGCAATGATCGTCTGATGGCTTTCCATCCAACCGGCTGTTTCGATTTCTTCCCATTCTCCGATAGAAAGGTGGAATTCGCCCACGTTTGCTAGCCGATACCAATACATGATCAGCAGCAAGACCGCTACGCCGGCCAGCATCTTGGCAACACGCTTATTGTCCCACTGCCCCCAATCCATTGGTAATAACTAACCGAATTTCTCGCAAAATCCAGCAGACAGCGCCAATAGAACCGAACTGAGTTCAATAGATCAATCAGGGCAATTTAGGCTTATTCATTTCGGCTTCGGCGCACGTTTATCGCCGCTGCATCCAGACTATTCTTGAGGTGCACTGCATAGTGCTTCTCGATCATCTCGACACTCGTGCGGCAGTTCTTGGCAATCTGATAGATGTCTGCGCCTTCGAGCAACCGGAAAGATATGTAGCTGTGGCGTAGCGAGTAGAGCGTGCGGCGGTTGCCGAGCCGGTCAATCTTCAATCCTAACTCATCGAGAATTTGGTTGAACTTCTTCTTGTGATCTACCGGAAAGAGACGGTCGGTCGGTTCCGGTTGGTTGCGTTCAACCATCCGTTCAAAGGGACGAACAGCGCCGGTGGTGCTTTTACAATATCCCACGCCGCGCTTGCCGCGCACTTCTATTTCGAGGATCGTCTCGCCGGTGGCGTCATCTACGACGATCTCGACATCACGGTATTGCAGGCCGTTGGCCTCATCAGGGCGAATACCGGTGTTAGCTAAGAACAGCACTTTGTCGTGCAGTTGCTCGGCATTCCATTGATGTTGCTTGCCTCGCTGCTCCCGCGCATATTTGCGCGTGGCTTCGTAGAGCTGCTTGTACTCGTCATGTGAAAACCAACCGCGATGGGTGATTTTTCCATTGGTTTTATAAGGGGCGGAAAAATCAGGCAGGTGTTTAATCCAACCGTGCCGCTGCGCGGTTTTCATAACTTGCCGCAACGTGACGATTTCCGAGTGTAAGGTGCTCCGCGACGGTGGGCGATCAGACTGCAAGCGGTGCGCTCGATAGTCCTGTACCTTGCCGGACGTCACCTCTGATAACGGTTCTTTCCCGAAATACGGATTGAGGTGTAGCCGTATTCGACTTTCGTGATCCCTAAGCCATTTATGGCTTCGTTCTTCCGCCAGAATGGCGGCCGATTCGGCGACGAACTTTTTGGCCGCGTCGCGGAAGGTCTTTTCGTTGGTCAGTTCCCCGCGATGTTGCTTGCCGCGTAACTCTAAATACCAATCTTCCGCAAAGTCCTTGGCGCGAGCCAAGCTGTCCTCTTTCGTACTGGCACGATGATTTTTGCCGTTGAGGTAGGTCGAGCATTGCCAACGGCTGCTGCGCTCGCGCTGATAGAGATGAACTTTCCCACCGAGGATCGTGTGTTTGGTCACTGAGACTTACTGCCACCCCTTTGTATGCAAGAGTGTGAAAGGAGTGTGTAAGGGTATTTCCAGCCTATCCGGCTGTCAAACGAGTGCCATAATTAATTGAAAATATGGGAGAAAATGGTGGACGCACCAGGGCTCGAACCTGGGACCCGCTGATTAAGAGTCAGCTGCTCTGCCAACTGAGCTATGCGTCCATACCGTTTCGGCGTCCCGCACGGCCTCTGCCTGTCGGGAAGGCGGGGCGGTTAGCATGGGGATTATCTTTCCGCAAGCGCGAAGCTGTACCCGATCAGCGGCGGCGCATCCGGTTCTCGCGATCGATCGACATCAATATGCCGATACAGATCAGCACAGTCAGCATCGCCGACCCGCCATAGGATACGAGCGGCAGCGGAATGCCGACCACCGGCGCGAGACCCATCACCATCATCAGGTTGATCGCGAAATAGAAGAAGATGGTGGTCGCGAGGCCCGCTGCGGTCAGTTTGGCGAAGGTCGATTCCGAGCGGCGGCCGACCCGGATCCCCCAGCGGATCAGCAGCGCGAAGCCGAGTATGAGCAATAGCCCGCCAAGCAGTCCGAATTCCTCGGCCATCGTCGCGAAGACGAAATCCGTATGGCCTTCGGGCAGATAGGCGAGGTGGCTCTGCGTGCCGTTCAAAAAGCCTTTGCCAAACAATCCTCCCGATCCGATTGCGATCTTGGATTGGGTGATATGATAGCCCGTCCCGAGTGGATCATTTTCGGGGTTGAGGAACGTCAGCACGCGATTCTGTTGGTAGGGTTGCAGTAGAAACTGGAAGGCGAGGGGGATCGCCGCCGCCATGGCGAGCGCGCCGCCGACGAAAATCCGCATCGGAAGACCTGCCAGAAACATGACGGTCACCCCAGCAGCGACCAGCACTAGCGTCGTACCGAGATCGGGCTGGATAACGACAAGCGCGGCGGGCATGCCGATGATAAGCAGCGCCGGCCATATTGCTATAAAACGGCGAAGCTCGCCCGAAGGGAGCGTGTCGTAGAATTTCGCGAGCGCCAGGATCAGCACCGGTTTCATGATTTCGGACGGCTGGATGCGCATGAAGCCGAGGTCGAGCCAGCGCTGGCTGCCGCCGCTGACCTGGCCCATGATCTCGACGCCCAGCAGCCCGAGCAATGTTGCGCCGTAGAGCGGGAAGGCGAAGAATTTCCAATGCTCCTCGCGGAAGCGTGACAAGATGATCGCAAAAGCGAAGAACAGAGCAAACCGAATAGCGTGGTTCGAGGCCCATGGCTGGAGATCGCCGCCGGCCGCGGAGTAGAGGACCGCAAGGCCTAGGCCGAATATGGCAAGCACCAGCAAGATCAGCCGCCAGGGCAGCTGGGCCAGCGGTTCAGGGACGAGGGAGTCGGGATTGGACGCCATCAGGTAGTCTGCCACCCGCCATCCTCGTCTTCGCTGTTGGTGCGCGCGGGGACGATCGGCAGTCCCTCGCGCGGCGCCAGCCCCTGGTCGCGGCGATATTCGGCTTCCTGCCGCGCCATCCGGGTGAAGATATCGCCGCCCCAGCCCTCTTCCAGCCGCTCCAGCTCTTCCATCGCCCGGTCTGGATCGTAGAGATAGGTGATCGCGTCGCGCGCGACGGGTGAGGCCGCCCGGCCGCCCGACATGCCGTGTTCGACAACGACGGCGCAGGCGTAGAGCGGATCGTCGGCCGGCGCGAAGGACACGAACAGGCCGTGATCGCGGAACCGCCAGGGTACACCGCGCCCGCCGCGTCCGGCCGAGAGGTTGACGACCTGCGCCGTGCCCGTCTTGCCGGCGAGCCGCACATCGTCGAGCGGCAGGCGCGCACGGGGCGCGGTGCCCGCACCATTTACGACCTCGTCCATGGCGGCGCGGACGAGCTGCAGATTTTCCGCCGAAACACCGGTGAGGCGGTTGGCCAGTCCGCGGTCATTCTGCAGGAAGCGGGGATTTACATCGCGTCCCGATGCAATCCGCGCGGACATGACGGTCAGCTGCAGCGGCGTCGTCAACAGATAGCCCTGACCGATAGACGTGTTGAGCGTGTCGGCCTCGGTCCATTCGCGATTGTGCCGACCTACGATCCATTCATCATCGGGCACCGTGCCATAATTCTGGTTGGCGACGGGAATCGGATATTCTGCGCCGAGACCCAATCTGCGGGCGGCCTCTGCGATCCTTTGGATGCCAACACGCCGACTCATCGCATAGAAATAGGTATTGCAACTGCGCGCTATGGCTTGGTGCATGTTCACCCACCCATGCACGCCAAGGCAGCGAAAGCGGCGATTGCCAAGTGTATAGCCGCCATCGCAGTAGATGCTTTCCTCCGGATCTACCCCGGCTTCCAACAACGCAAGGGCTGCCGCAGGCTTGAAGGTCGATCCGGGCGGATACATGCCGAGCAACGATTTGTTGCGCAGCGGCACGCGCTCGTCCTCGGACAGCATGTTATATTCTGGATGACTGATCCCATCGGAAAAACTATTGGGATCGAAGCAAGGCATGCTCGCCATCGCCAGCACATCGCCAGTCTGGCAGTTCATGACGATGGCCGCACCCGATTCATTGCCGAGCCTGCGCCCGATATATTCCTGCAGGCCCGCATCCACCGTCAGCTGGAGCGTTTCGCCGGGACGATCGGGTCGGGTATCGAGTTCGCGGACAAGCTGACCGCGCGCGGTAACCTCGGCGCGGCGCGCGCCCGGTTCGCCGCGCAAACTGTCCTCGAATGTCTTTTCCAGGCCGTCCTTACCCACCTTGAAGCCCGGGAAGAGGAGCAGGGGGTCCTCGTCTTCCTCCAGATATTGTTCGCGGGTCGGTGCGCCGACATAGCCGACCAGATGACCGACAGCCGCGCCTGCCGGATAGTAACGCGCAAAGCCCTGCACCGGCGCGACGCCCGGCAGTTCGGGCAGCCGGACGTTAACGGCGGCGAACTGCTCCCATTCCAGCCCGGCCGCGACTTGGACGGGTTGCGCGCCCGGAACCGTATCGAGCTCTTCATTGATGCGGGCGATCTCATCGCTTGGCAGATCGAGCAGCTCGGTCAGCGCAGCGAGCACGGGTTCGCGGTCATGCAGCCGGTCCGGGATCAGGTCGACGCGGAAATCGGACCGGTTCATCGCGATGGGCTGGCCGTCCCGGTCGACGATCCAGCCCCGGCGCGGCGGGATCAGGCTGAGCTGAACGCGATTGCTTTCGGACAGCAATTGCCATTGCTCATTCTCGGCGATCGATATCCAGGCCATCCGCGCACCGAGCAGCCCGGCGACACCGAGCTGTGCGCCGCCCAATATGATCGCGCGCCGCGAATACATGGTCTTGCGCATATTGTCGTTGATCGACAGCGACGGGCGGCGGCGTTTCATAGCATCAGCCTCCGCCGGTCGAGCCGCGCGCACAGGCGCAAGGCAAGCGGAAAGAGCAATATCGTCGCAGCAATTTGTGGCAGCAGCGGCCAGAATATCCAGCCACCGCCTGTCAACGCGTTCAACACCATGGTGCCGATGATATAGGAAGTCAGCGCGCCTGTCGCGACCAGCCAGTCGATCCAATAGTCGCGCCACATCGCCCGGTTCTCAGCGAAGTCGAGCGCGAGTAGGATCGCCGTCCAGAGCAGCATGCCGCTTCCGATCGGATTGCCGGAGAGAAGATCGTCGAAAAGACCGAAGGGCAAGCCCGCCCAGATCGGCCAGATTTCGGGCCGCAGAAAGCGCCAGGCGAGAAAGATCATCAAAGCGAAAGGCGGCAAAAGCGGCGCCTGGGCGACGATCGGCATCAGGCAAATCAGCGAGCCGGCGATGACGCTGGCCGCCGGTATCAGGCTCAGCTGCGCCCGGATTACCGCGATATTCTCGTCTGCCGCGCGTAACCGGCTCATGGCATTTCCGAAAATCCGGGCGCAGCCGCCGTCTCCGCCTCTTCGTCGCTTTCTGCCGCGTCATCCTCTTCGACAACCGGCTCATAGGCGGGCTGCACAATCGCGAAATCGAGCGATGCCGGGTTGGCGAGCGGCGTGGCCATGGCGGAGTCACCGAACACCTCGACGATCACGGCGACCGGTACATTGGGCGGGTAGATGCCGCCGGTGCCGCTGGTGATGAGGACATCGCCTTCTTCGAACGGGCTTCGGCCCGCTTCGAGGGCGCGCACTTCAATCTGTCCGTCGCCGCGGCCCGTTGTGAAGGCAGGCGTTCCGTCTCGCGTCAGCCGGACAGGGACGATATTGGAGCGATCGGTCAGCAGCAACACGCGCGACGCGGAGGGGCCGCTATCGATGATGCGCCCGACCAGGCCATCGGCGGCGCTCACCGGCTGGCCCGAGCGGACTCCCTGATTGCGGCCGGCGAACAGGGTCGCCGTGCGCCGGGCGCTGGTCAGGCTGGAATTGACGAGCCGGGCCGTGACGATGATTTCGCTCTCGCCCTCGATCAGGTTGACGAGTTGACGCAGGCGGCGGTTTTCCAAATCCGTCGCGCGCGCCTCGATAAGCTGCCGCCGGGCGATATCGAGTTCGGCCCGCAGTTCCGCATTTTGCCGCCCGGCGTTCCACCAATTCGCAATATAATCGTCGATTCTCCCGCCGCTCTGCACTGCGCCGCGTCCGGAGGCGGAAACGGGCGCCGTCGCGCTGCTCACCGCTCCGCGGATCGAGGCGAAGCCTTGCGGATCGAATATCGCGACAATGATAAGCCCTGCGCCGACAAGCGCGCCCGTGATGGCAACCACATAACCGGCGAACAGGCCGAAGCGCGCGCGGCGGGAAAAACCGGGGCGCTTCGATCCTTGTGAGGCCACTGGCCGTCTCCCTTGGCTTATCCGGCCCGATTATCCGGTGCTGAGCACGCCGCGGAAAACTTCCTCTTCGAGTGCGCGGCCCGTGCCAAGCGCGACGCAGGTCAGCGGGTCTTCGGCGATGGTGACCGGGAGGCCCGTCTCGCGCCGCAATACCTCGTCTATGCCTTCGAGCAGCGCGCCGCCGCCTGTGAGCACGATTCCCTGATCGACGATATCGGCGGCAAGTTCGGGTGCCGTGTTTTCCAGCGCGATGCGCACACCCTCGGTGATCGTGCCGACCGGTTCGCTCAAAGCTTCGGCGAGCTGGCCCTGATTGATCGAGATTTCCTTGGGCACGCCATTCACGAGGTCGCGGCCCTTGATGTGGATCGTCTGACCCTTGCCGTCGGCCGGCATCAGCGCGACACCAACTTCCTTCTTGATCCGCTCGGCCGTTGCTTCGCCGATCAGTAGGTTATGGTTGCGGCGGACGTAGGAAGAAATCGCCTCGTCCATCTTGTCGCCGCCCGTGCGGACCGACGTCGTGTAGGCAAGGCCGCGCAGCGAAAGCACCGCGACCTCGGTCGTGCCACCGCCGATATCGACGACCATCGATCCGATCGGTTCGGTCACCGGCATGTCGGCGCCGATCGCGGCGGCCATCGGTTCCTCGATCAGGAACACCTGACTGGCACCGGCATTGGAGGCGGCGTCGCGGATCGCGCGGCGCTCGACCTTGGTCGAGCCGGAGGGCACGCAGATCACGATCTGCGGCCAGCGCGGAAAACGGCGCGCGCCGTGCACTTTCTGGATGAAATGCTTGATCATCTGTTCGGCGACATCGATGTCTGCGATCACGCCGTCGCGCAGCGGGCGGATGGCTTCGATCGCGTCGGGCGTCTTGCCCATCATGACTTTGGCGTCCTCACCTACGGCCTTGACCTTCTGGATGCCGTTTTCGGTCTCGATGGCGACCACCGAGGGCTCGTTAAGGACGACGCCACGGCCGCGGACATAGACGACGGTGTTCGCCGTACCTAGGTCGATCGCCATGTCATGGGACATGATCTTGAAAAAACGTTGGAACCACATGTTTGGAACTGTCTCGTACAAAGGGTTTAAAGCTTGGGGAATCGGCGCTTGACAGGCCTTGACACCCCCATAGCGCTTATCGGCGCTTTTGCACTAATATTTTCCGCGAATCGCTGTGGATCGTCCGCTCGTACGATGGCGGCACATGCGGTAAAGACTTTTTATGGCAATCCGCCGTCTCCCCGAACACCTAGTCAACCGGATCGCAGCCGGCGAAGTCGTTGAACGGCCGGCGAGCGCGCTCAAGGAACTGGTCGAAAACGCCGTGGATGCTGGCGCGACGCGGATAACGGTGCGCCTCAGATCCGGCGGTATCGACCGGATCGAAGTGATCGACGATGGGTGCGGGATGAGTCCGGAGGAGATGGCGCTTGCGCTGGAGCGGCATGCGACATCCAAGCTGCCGGACGACGATATCGAGAACGTCGAAACGCTCGGTTTTCGGGGCGAAGCGCTGCCTTCGATTGCGAGCGTCGCGAGACTGACGATCGAAAGCCGCGTGCGCGGCGCCGAGGGATGGTCGCGGATCGTCGATAATGGCGAGCTGGCTGAGGAGGGACTGGCGGCGCTGCCGCCCGGCACGCGCGTGGTCGTCGAAAACCTCTTTGCCAAGGTACCGGCGCGGCGCAAATTTCTGCGTACGCCGCGATCCGAATATGGTGCGGCGGCCGATACGATTAGGCGGCTCGCGATGGCGCGACCCGATATCGGCTTCACGCTTGAGCATGACGGGCGGCGCAACATTTCCGTCCAGCCCGGCGAAACGCGCGCGGAACGCGTGGCCGCGCTGACCGACCGGCAGCTTACCGAGAACAGCGTTGCCGTCGATTATGAGCGTGGCACGGCGAAGCTCGAAGGCGTGGCGAGTCTGCCCACCTTCAATCGCGGCGTCGCCGATCATCAATATCTGTTCGTCAATGGCCGACCGGTGAAGGATCGCTTGCTGATCGGCGCTGTGCGCGGGGCCTATCAGGATTTGTTGGCGCGGGACCGGCATCCGGTGCTCGCCCTGTTCCTGACCGTGCCGCCGGGCGAGGTCGATGTGAATGTCCACCCGGCAAAGACCGAAGTGCGCTTTCGCGAGCCCGGCAATATCCGCGGGCTGATCGTCGGCGGGCTGCGCCATGCGCTGGACGAGGCCGGTTTTCGGAGCGTGCAGCGGCCGTCGGCGGGCGCGCTCGGCAATTGGCAGACGGAGCCGGTCGGTGCGGCATCCGCCGGCGTGCCCACGGCTTCTCCACAGGCTTATCAACAGGATTATGGACAGCGAGGCGCCTTTTTCGCCCCGTCACCCGGTTCCGAGCCAGCGCCCGGACAATCCAGCGTCTGGGACCGATCGCCGGATTATCGACCCGCGCCGGAAGGCCGGGCAGAAGCCGCCGAAGCACCGGTGCCCGAAGCCGCCGATCATCCGCTCGGCATCGCGCGCGGACAAGTCGCGGAAACCTATATTGTTGCCGAAGCCGAAGACGGCCTCGTGATCGTCGATCAGCATGCCGCCCATGAACGGCTGGTGCTGGAGCGCATGAACCGCGCCATGGCGGAGGGCGGGGTCGCGTCCCAGGGCTTGCTCGTCCCCGAGGTCGTCGAGCTCGACGAAAGCGCCTGCGATGCGCTCGAAGAACGGATCGGCGAGCTGATCGAACTCGGCCTCGAACTCGAACGCTTCGGCCCCAAGGCGATGCTGGTCCGTGCGACGCCTGCCATGCTCGGCGCCGGCGATATCAAAGGGCTGGTCACCGACCTCGCTGACGAGATCGCCGCCTATGATCAGCATCTGAGCCTGAAAGAGAAGCTCGATCATGTCGCCGCGACGATGGCCTGCCACGGATCAGTGCGCGCCGGGCGGATTCTCAATGTGGCCGAGATGAACGCGTTGCTCCGCGAAATGGAAGTGACGCCGCATAGCGGTCAATGCAATCACGGCCGCCCGACCTGGGTAAAGCTCGGCCATGGCGATATCGAGAAACTGTTCGGGCGGAAGTGATCGCGCGTCAGTCCGGCGACCCGTTACGATAATGCCCGGTCGTCGTCGTGCCGAAGCTGATCGCGCACATATGTTCGAAACGCGCATGGTCGCCACAGCCTACCCCGGCGTAACGAAATTCGTCGGTGAAGATCAGGTGGCGGTGGCCGCGATCGGGGACGCCATCGTCGACAATCAACTGACGCACCACTTCCGCGCCCTCCGACGGGCCATAGGATATCGCTTCGGCGACATAGCGGCCACCGCCGCGCCGCTGTGCCCGGTCGCCGGCTCGTGCGCCGTCGCGCGACGCATGGCCGAGCGCGCCGCGCGGTCCCTGCTCGTCGACATGATCGTCGGCCGCTCGCGCGAGGAGCCTGCTGGCAGCGAATGGCGGCAGCGGCGCCTGCAGTTCGAGAAAGGCGATCGCTTCGTCGACCACGGAGACGCCCTCGTTCGTCAGGATACCGTCGCGGTCGCCCGGTCGCCGCATGATCCGGCCATTGAAATAGGTACGATATTCGCGGAGCATATCGGCGTAGGCGGCTGGATCGGCGCGCGCCCGGTTCATTTCGGCAAGCACCGCGGATTCGCGCACCGATATTCCGTCCACGGATTGCGCATGCGTGGCGCCGGAAAACCCGTATAAGACCAGCCATGCCGCAATTAGCCATTTCATATGGTCTTGCTCCTCGGGCGCTGTACAATAGCGGTGCGCCGGTGATCGGCGGGTTAACGCGATCGGTGCGGAAAACGGAAGCGAAGATGCTGCGCATCCCTGTCCTGTCTGCTCAAGGCCATCGCCCATGAACGTCATCGCTGTCAGCCGAAAAGCCGCGCACGGGATCGCCAAACCCAATGTGGATGTCATCCGCCTGATCGCCGGTTATGGTATCGAAGGCGATGCGCATTATGGCACGACGGTTCAGCATCGTTCTCGCGTTGCGCAGAACCCGGATCAGCTCAATCTGCGCCAGGTGCATCTGATCCATGCCGAACTGTTCGATGAGCTGGAAGCGAAGGGGTTCTCCGTCTCGCCCGGCGATATGGGCGAAAATATCACGACGCGCGCCATTGACTTGCTGGCGCTACCTGCGGGAGCCGAACTGGCGTTGGGCGAGGCCGCGCGAATCCGGATCACCGGGCTTCGCAATCCCTGCAAACAGTTGAACGGTCATGCGCCGGGCCTGATGAATGCCGTGCTGGATCGAGGCGAGGATGGGGCGCTGATCCGCAAAGCCGGCGTTATGGGCATTGTCCTCGACAGTGGAGATGTGCGGGCGGGGGATACGATAGTCGCAACACTGCCCGAAGGCGAACGGCGCGCGCTGGAACCGGTTTAATCGATCCCGTTTGCCGCGCTCAGCACGGCCCGCACACTAGCTGTCGCGACGTCCCGGCTGATGCCCACGCCGAAGACCGTGTTTCCATCGCCATCCACACACTCGATATAGGCGGCCGCCTGTGCGTCCGAACCGTGGCCGATCGCGTGCTCGTTATAGTTCACGACGTCGAGGGCGATGCCCCATTCGTCTCGCAGCGCGGCGATGACGGACGAGATAAGCCCGTTGCCGCGGCCGCTTACAGACCGTTCTTCGCCGTCATGGCCGACCGTGCCGGTGAAAATGCGGTCCGAGCCGGCCCGGCCTTCTTCATAGTCGATCAGCGTGAAGCGCTGTTCGCCGGTCAGGCCATAGCGTTTTTGAAATGCCTGCCAGATATCGTCGGCATTGAGCTCACGGCTCGTCGCGTCGGCCAGTTCCTGCACCACAAGACTGAAATGCGCCTGCAGGCGTTTGGGCAGTTTGAGCCCCTGATCCTGTTCGAGCACCCAGGCGACGCCGCCCTTGCCGGATTGGCTGTTGACCCGGATCACCGCCTCATAATCGCTGCCGATATCGCGCGGATCGAGGGGGAGATAGGGCACTTCCCAGAGTTCGTCGTTGCGGCTTTCCTGCGCCGCGAAACCCTTTTTTATTGCGTCCTGATGCGAGCCGGAAAAGGCGGTGAAGACCAGTTCTCCGCCATAGGGGTGACGCGGATGCACGGGGATCTGGTTGCAATATTCGACGGTGCGTTTGATCTCCTCGATATCCGAAAAATCGAGGCCGGGATGCACGCCCTGGCTGTACATATTGAGTCCCATGGTCACGAGATCGCAATTGCCGGTGCGCTCGCCATTGCCGAACAGGCAGCCCTCAATCCGGTCGGCGCCCGCCATTAAACCGAGCTCGGCGGCGGCGATGCCCGTGCCGCGGTCGTTATGCGTGTGTAGTGAGATGACGACGCTGTCGCGGCGCGAGATGTGGCGGCCGAAATATTCGATCTGGTCGGCATAGATATTGGGTGTTGCCGCCTCGACCGTCGCTGGCAGGTTGAGGATCAGCGGCTTTTCGGGCGTTGGATCGGCAATCGCGATCACGGCGTCGCAGATGCGGACACTCAGATCGATCTCGGCCGTGCTGAAGGTTTCGGGCGAATATTCGAAATGCCAGTCGGTTTCCGGATATTTCGCGGCCTGCTCCATCAGGATGTCCGCGCCCTGTTTGGCGATATCGATTACGCCGTCTTCGTCCATCTGGAAGACGATCTTCCGCCACGCGGGAGAAATGGCGTTGTAGAGATGCACGATGGCCTTTTTCGCGCCCGCCATACTGGCGAAGGTCGTCTCGATCAGGTCGCGGCGCGACTGGGTCAGGCCCTGGATGATGACGTCATCGGGGATCGCATTGTTGTCGACCAGCCCGCGGATGAAATCGAAATCGGTCGCGCCGGATGCGGGAAAGCCGACCTCGATCTCCTTGAGGCCGACTTTGACGAGCAGATCGAAAAAGCGCCGCTTCTTCTCGCTGTCCATCGGGTCGATCAGCGCCTGGTTGCCATCGCGCAGGTCGGTGGAGAGCCAGCGCGGCGGCGCGGTAATCGTGCGCGTCGGCCATTGCCGGTCGGGCAGGTCGATCTGCGGAAAGGGTCGGTATTTTTGCGACGGATCGCTGAGCATGGGCATGACGATAGCCTGTATCTTCTTCGGTTTGCTGGTCTTTGGAGGGAAGCCCTTAGGCCGTGTGTGCTGTGTTCAGCACGAGGGGCACGCCTAAGGGCGTGTAAGTCGAAGAATAAGCAGGGCGCGTTGCGCTGTCATGGCCGCATTGTGTGACGGCAAATGGTTAACAAGTCCAGCTACTTTATCCGTCATTGCGAGGAGTCCCGAAATAAAGTTGGTGATTATCCCTTTCAAACAGGAGACACTCGTCATCCCAGCGAAAGCTGGGATCTCAGGCGGATAGGCATGGCTTTGCGGCCGGAGATTCCAGTTTTCGCTGGAATGACGAGATTGGATTTCGCACTACTTGAGGCGACAAAAGATAAACTTTCCGACCGGAAAAATCATAGTGCGTAACCGATCGTCGAGGGCGCGCGAAGCTCGTCGCGACCATGACGGTTCGATCAAGCGCCCGCATCCGGGCGGCCGGCATGAGGTTCAACAGGAGATTATTATCATGCGCACCATCGCTCTCGCGCTTGCCGCCGCCGCTCTTATCCCGGCCGCTTGCAGCGCCCCCGAAACCGTGACCGAAGAGGTTGCACAGGACGAACTGCTCGCCGAAGTGAATGACGATGCCAGCGGGCCCGTCTATCTGAGCTCCGGCCGCAATATCGGCCTCAGCGGATATGACGCCGTATCCTATCAAGTCGGTGACGGTACGCCGCAGCAGGGCAATGAAGAATTCGCCGTCAGTTATAACGGCGTGCAGTATCACTTCGCGAATGCCGAAAATGCGGAAACGTTTCAGGCCGATCCGGTCCGCTATGCTCCGGCTTATGGCGGTTTCTGCGCTTGGGCGGCCGCGCGCGGCGATCTCGCTGCCGGCAATCCAGAAAACTACCGCGTCGTCGACGGCCGGCTCTATCTGAACTTCAACGGGCTGATCCAGTCGCGTTGGGAGCAGGATATCGAAGGCTTTATCGAGAGCGCCGACGAGAATTACCCGCAATTCGCCGCTGATGCGACCGAGGGCGATTCGCTTAGCTAAGCCCTTGGAATATGGAGGCGGCACGCTCCCAAGCCGCCTCCATCATCTCCTAGTTTTTCTCTTTATCGACAAGTTTATTGGCACCGATCCAGGGCATCATTGCGCGCAGTTCCGCGCCTGTCTTTTCGATTGGATGCTCGGCCTGCAGCTTGCGGGCCGCCTTCATTTCGGGGTTGCCGGCGCGGTTGTCGGCGATGAAACGCTGGACGAATTTGCCACGCTGGATGTCGTCGAGCACGCGTTTCATCTCGGCCTTGGTTTCGTCGGTGATAACGCGTGGGCCGGTGTGATAATCACCATATTCCGCCGTGTTCGAGATCGAGTAGCGCATATTGGCGATGCCGCCTTCATACATGAGGTCCACGATCAGTTTCACCTCGTGCAGACATTCGAAATAGGCCATTTCGGGCGCGTAACCGGCCTCGGTCAGCGTCTCGAAACCGGCCATGACGAGACTCGTGAGACCGCCGCACAGCACCGCCTGTTCGCCGAACAGGTCGGTCTCGCATTCCTCGCGGAAGGTCGTTTCGATAATGCCGGAGCGGCCGCCCCCGACGCCGCTCGCATAGGCGAGCGTGACGTCATGCGCATTGCCCGTAGCATCCTGGGCGATAGCCATGAGGCAAGGGACGCCACCGCCGCGTTCATATTCGGCGCGGACCGTGTGGCCCGGACCTTTGGGTGCGATCATGATGACATCGAGATCCGCGCGCGGCTCGATCAGCCCAAAATGGACGTTGAGGCCATGGGCGAAGGCGAGGGCGGCCCCCTCCTTCATGTTCGGCGCGAGATCGCCAGCATAGATCTCCGCCTGATGCTCATCCGGCGCGAGCATCATGACGATATCGGCCCAGGCGGCGGCCTCAGCATTCGTCATCACGGAGAAACCCGCGGCTTCGGCCTTTTTGCGCGTCGCGGAACCCTCCCGGAGTGCGATCGCGACATCGCTGACGCCGCTGTCGCGCAGATTTTGCGCATGGGCATGGCCCTGGCTGCCATAGCCGATGATCGCGATCTTCTTGCCTGTAACGAGTCCCAGATCGGCGTCGGCATCGTAATAGACGCGCATAAGTTCACACTCCCTGTTTTTGCGCCGGACGACGGAAATAGTCGAAGATCCGCGTCCAGTAATAGGAAACCACATAGATGGAGACGGGCAGGCCCAGCGCTATGCCTTCATACCATTGCCACCCCCAGACATTGACCGCGCCGACTACCGCGAGGATCGGCAGCAAAGGCCAGAGACGCAGGATGATTATCCAGGTCATCGCGAAAGCGGCGAGCACCCAGTGCATCTGATCCTCAAGCGCCATGAATATCGCCGAGCCGAAGGCCAGAAAGTAGAAAAAGGCGAGGATGATCGCCGATATGCTGATGATTTCGCGCATTCCGGCGGCCTTAGCTTGCTTCCTTGCCGCGGCCAATGGCGACGACGCCGGTGCGGGCGACTTCGACCAGCCCGACTTCGCGCATCAGCTCGATGAAGCTGTCGACCTTTTCGCTGTTGCCGGTCACCTCGAACACAAAGCTGCCGGTGGTCGAGTCCACGACCCGGGCACGATAGACATCGGCGAGACGCAGTGCCTCGATGCGATGGTCACCGGTGCCCGCCACTTTGACGAGGGCCATGTCGCGTTCGACATGCGGGCCGATTTCGGTGAGGTCGGTAACCTTGTAGACGGGCGGCATGCGCTCGGTCTGCGCGATAATCTGATCGATGACGCGCGCGGACCCGTTTGTGACGATGGTGATCCGGCTGATCGCTTCATCCTCGCTGACGTCCGTCACGGTCAGGCTCTCGATATTGTAGCCGCGCGCCGTGAACATGCCGGCAATACGCGCCAAAATGCCCGGTTCGTTATCGACGAGAACAGAGAGCGTATGGCGCTCTGCGGCTTCGGCATGGATTTTCATCAGACCAGCGCCTTGGCTTCGTCATCCATCGTCCCCGATACCGTGTCGGATTCGAGGATCATTTCGGTATGCGCCGCGCCCGACGGGATCATCGGGAAGCAATTGGCGAGCTTGGCGACACAGCAGTCGACGAATACCGGCCCGTCATGCGCGATCATCGCTTCTATCCCGCTCTCCAGATCGCCGGGCTCCTCGATCCGGATGCCTTTCCAGCCATAGGATTCAGCCAGTTTCACAAAATCTGGTAGAGAGTCGCTGTAACTCTCTGCATAGCGACCGGAATATGTTAGTTCCTGCCATTGGCGCACCATGCCCATATATTCGTTATTGAGCACGAATATCTTGACCGGCAGGCGATATTGGCTCGCCGTTCCGAGCTCCTGGATGTTCATCTGGATCGAGGCTTCTCCGGCGATATCGATGACGAGCGCGTTGGGATTGCCGATTTGCGCGCCGATTGCGGCCGGCAGGCCATAGCCCATCGTGCCGAGACCCCCGGATGTCAGCCATTTATTGGGTTGCTCGAAGCCATAATGCTGGGCCGCCCACATCTGGTGCTGGCCGACTTCCGTCGTGATGATCGGGTCGCGCTTGTGCGTCGCCTGCCACAGCGCCTGAATGGCGGCTTGCGGCATGATTTCCTCTTTGTTCTCGGGGAAGGCGAGGCATTGGGTCGCGCGCCATCCGTCGATCCGCGCCCACCAATCCTGCAGATCGGCCTTTTTATGCTGCCGCGCCTTCCAGATTTTGACGATATCTTCCATCGCGCGGCCGGCATCGGCATTTATGGCGAGGTCGACCGGCACGATTTTGTTGATCGAGCTGCGGTCGATATCGATATGTATCTTCCTGGAATTAGGCGAAAAAGCGTCTAGACGGCCGGTTACCCGGTCGTCGAAACGCGCGCCGATCGCGATGATCAGGTCCGCCTTGTTCATCGCCATATTGGCTTCGAATGTACCGTGCATGCCCAGCATGCCGAGCCACTGTTCATTGGACGCCGGGAAAGCGCCCAAGCCCATCAGTGTCGAAGTGACCGGCGCGCCCGTGATCCGGGCGAGCTCGCGCAGGATCATGCTGGCGCCGGGCCCGGAATTTATGACCCCGCCGCCGGTATAGAAGATCGGCCGTTCGGCCGCGGCGATCATTTCGGCCGCTGCTTCGACGTTTTTCGGGTCGGGCTTGTCCCGCGGAACATAGGCTTTGTGCGGCATCGGGCCCGATTTGCGGTAGCGGCCGGTCGCGACCTGCACATCTTTCGGTATATCGACGACGACGGGGCCGGGGCGGCCGGTCGTCGCGATAAAGAAGGCTTCCTGCATCACGCTGCCCAGCTTGTCCGGGTCTTTGACCAGATAATTATGCTTGGTGCAGTGGCGCGTGATGCCCACCGTATCGGCTTCCTGAAAGGCGTCCGTGCCGATCAGCGTTGAGGGAACCTGCCCGGTGATCACGACCATCGGGATCGAGTCCATCAGCGCATCGGTGATGCCGGTAACCGCATTGGTTGCGCCCGGGCCGGACGTGACGAGTACAACACCGGGCTTGCCCGTGGCCCGCGCATAGCCTTCAGCGGCATGGGCCGCGCCTTGCTCGTGGCGGCATAGAATGTGGCGGATGCGCTTCTGTTTGAACAGGGAATCGTAGATCGGCAGCACCGCGCCGCCCGGATAGCCGAAAATGACGTCCACGCCGCAATCCAACAGCGCTTCGACCAATATATCTGCTCCGGCTTTTTCGCTTGCCATGATCTTCATCCATTACCCGTATTGCGCTGCAATAGCAGCGCGGGAACCGGGCTGCTAGACAGGGATATATTCCATGTCAACGGTTATTGGAGTAATTTAGTTACAATTTCGCTTTCATATTTCTCATATTCTGATTCATCGATGCGCGCCCAATCGGCAGGCGGCTGATTGGCGAACCAGGTATATTGGCGCTTGGCATAGCGGCGCGTGGCCTGTGCGGCGGCGGTGATCGCTTCGTCGCGGTCGAGATCGTCGGCGAGAAACGCTGCAATTTCCGGCACCCCGATGGCCCGCATGATCGGAAGAGATGGGTCGAGCTTGCGATCCAGCAGAGCGCGCACCTCGTCCACCGCCCCGCTGTCGAACATGTCCGCGAACCGCGCATCGCAGCGGGCATAGAGCCAGTCCCTGTCTGGCAACAGGATCAGCGGAGCCAACTCGACAGCACCTGCAATTCCGCCGCGTTTCTCCTTCTGCCATGCATCGATTGTGCGTCCGGTCGAGCGGATCACTTCAAGCGCGCGGGCGACGCGTGTCGTATCCGTTGCGCTGAGCCGCTCGGCCGATGCCGGGTCTTCGCGTTCGAGCGCCGTGTAGTTTTCCGCGACCGGATTGGCGCGAACATCCTCGCGAATGGTGGGATCGATCTCCGGAATCGGGGCCAAACCTTCCAGCAACGTGCGATGATAGAGACCGGTCCCGCCGACGAGTATCGCAGGCTGGCCCGCGCCGAGCGCCTCGGCGATTGACGCCTTGGCGTCACCGGCCCAGCGGGCGGCCGAGCAGGCTTCCGACCCGTCGATATAGCCGAACAGGCGGTGGGGCAGCGCAGCTTCATCTTCTGCGCTCGGCCGCGCCGTGACAATCCTCAGATCGCGATACACCTGCGCGCTGTCGGCGTTGACGATCACGCCATTTGTGCGTTCGGCGATCCGCATGGCGAGAGACGACTTGCCGCTGGCCGTCGGCCCGGTAATAAGCGCGACCCTGGCCCCGCGCAGTTCGTCCATGGAGTTTTCCGACATGCTCATTGCAACGCTCATAGCAGCAGATCGGCTGCCCGCAGGCGATATTTCGCGGGCATCGGACATGTTGGCTTCGGCGGGCGGTGAGGTTGCAGGCAGCGACTGGATTGAGCCGGACAAGGCCGCCGATATCCGCTTTTCAGGCGACATCGCGAACGCCCGGCAGGCGATGGCGGCGTTCGATGGTGCCGTCGATGCAATCGTCCAGCCTGAAAAAGGTCGAGCCAAGGCGCTTTTCGTGGCCGATATGGATTCAACGATGATTACCGTCGAATGTCTGGACGAGTTGGCCGATTATGCGGGGTTCAAGGATCACGTCTCCGCGATAACGGAACGGGCGATGCGCGGGGAACTCGATTTCGTTGAAGCGCTGGACGAGCGTGTCGCTTTGCTCGCCGATATGGACGCTGAAATCGTTACGCGCTGCCATGAAGAACGCGTGGAGATTTCGCCCGGTGCGACGACGCTGGTGCGCACGATGCGCAAACATGGCACCTATTGCCTGCTCGTCTCAGGTGGTTTCACCCTGTTCGCGGATCGCGTCGCGGCGGAAATTGGCTTCGACCGCGCCGTCGCCAACCGGTTGGAGATCGAAGCCGGGAGGCTGACGGGCCGCGTGATCCGGCCGATCGTGGATGGCGGCATGAAGGAAAAACTGTTGCGCGAGGAGGCAGAAAAGCGCGGTTTGCAGCCCGCCGAAACACTGGCGATCGGCGACGGCGCTAACGATAAAGCGATGGTCGAGCGGGCAGGGCTGGGTGTCGCCTATCGCGGCAAGCCGACGCTACGGGACGCGGCCGATGCACGCATCGATCATGGCGATTTGACCGCTTTACTCTATGCGCAGGGCTATGCGCGGAAGGACTGGGTTGACGCTTAACCTGTCCGGGTCATGTCGGAGGCAATCGCGGTAAGCGCAAAGGCCACCGATTGTTCGTCGCCCGCGAAACTGAGCTCAATTCCGGACTCCGATATAGCGTGGACCTCAGCAGCAATCTCGCCCGCGGAGGGATGGACTAGGGTCACGCGCGCACCGCATCGGGCGGCAATATTGCTGCGCACGGTCGCTCCACGGCCCGATACACTGTCCAAAGCAGCGGGTGCGGGCCCGTCCGCATGGAGTACGCACATGCGCCTCCTTCGCCATGGCGATGCCATCGATCCGGCATTCTGCACTCGATATTGACGCGCCATGGCTGCTCCCCTGTCGGAGACAGCAGTTAGACAGTATCGGCAAAAATTCGGTTAAGCGGGCGCGATCCTAGCGCCGGCGGACAGTGAAACACTCCGAACCGGCCCGGCTCGCGGCACCGCAGGCCCGCTGCGCTTCCGCGCGGGTCTGGAAGGGGCCCGCCTGAAGCCGTGTATAGGGTCCGGCGCGAACGAGATAGGGTTGCAAGCCTGCCAGTGTCGACGATCTTCCACTGACCGTCCGCCACAGCGTTTCGGCGCGTGCGCGCTCCCGGAACGAACCGAGCTGGATCCGCCAATCGCCGCTGCGCGCGGCCGGCGCGGGAGCAGGCGGTGGTGGCGGAGGCGGTGCTGCCGTCGTCATCGTCGGCGCAGGTTGGGTCTGTGGCGGCGATGCCGGTGGCGGCGAAGCGGGCGGATTGGCCGCCGGCGCCGGTACGGGGACCGGCGTGAACGTACTCGGTGGCGTGGGAGCTGGAGCAGGAGCAGGTACCGGGGCAGCCGGCGGGCTGGCGACTGCCACCTGTGTCGCCGCACTGTCGGCCGCCATGCGTTCCGCCATGGCGATGCCCTCTTCGCGCTGTTCAAGCGGAATATAGCTGTTCATCTGCTCGAGACTTGCCGTTGCCTGAGGCAGTCCGGCCTCGGCCGCATTTGTCATCATCGCATAGGCGCGCGGCCAGTCGCGCGGCGCATGGTCCCCGTTAAACAGCGCCGTACCGTAAATATATTGTGCGCGCGGTTCGCCGCGATTGGCCGCCCGGATGATGTAGGGCATGGCGTCCTCGCGATTGCCGTCCTGAAAAAGGATCAGGCCGTAATTCGCTTCGGCCTGCAGATGGCCACGCTGGGCGGCCTGGCCGAACAAATCACGGGCACGCTCCATATCCTGCGGGACGCCGCGGCCCAGCTTATAGGCCTGTCCAAGATTGAATTGCGCATCGGGATCGCCGGTCTGCGCCAGCGGCTGCCATTCGGCAACCGCGCGAGCATAATCGCCGCCGCGCCAGGCTTCGACACCGTCCTGCACGCTGGCATGAACGCTCCACGGTAGCGCCATGGCGGCCAATGCGGTGGCCATCGCCACGCTATGCCTCATAGCCATTTACCCATCTCCCTACAATCACGCCACTTTCACTATCGGGAATAATAGCAGGGTTAAAGCCGGATTAGCAAAGTTGAACCGTCCATTTCCGGGACATCAATCGAAATTTAACGCCGGCCGTTAACCAGATTTTAGGCACCCGAGTGGCAATGCCTCCCATGAAATACCGCCATCAAAGGGGAAATCATGCGGGTACTGGCATTAGCATCGCAGAAAGGCGGCTCGGGCAAGACGACGCTTTCCGGCCATCTTGCCGTCGAGGCGCAGCGCAGCGGCGCGGGACCGGTGGTTCTGATCGATATCGATCCCCAGGGTTCGCTCGCCGATTGGTGGAACGAACGCGAAGACGATATGCCTGCCTTCGCGCAGACGACCGTCGCCCGGCTGGCCGCCGATCTCGAAGTGTTGCGGCAGCAGGGTTTTAAACTCGCCATCCTCGATACGCCGCCCGCCATCACCATGGCGATCCAGAGCGTCATTCAGGTCGCCGAACTCATCGTCATTCCAACCCGCCCGAGCCCGCACGATCTGCGCGCCGTCGGCGCAACTGTTGATTTGTGCGAACGCGCGGGCAAACCGCTGATCTTCGTCGTCAACGCGGCGACGCCCAAGGCCAAGATCACCTATGAAGCGGCGGTCGCGCTGTCCCAGCACGGCACCGTTGCGCCCGTAACGCTCCATCACCGCACCGATTTCGCCGCATCGATGATCGACGGCCGCACCGTCATGGAAATCGATCCGGACGGCAAATCGGCCGCCGAAGTACAGGAGCTTTGGGGTTATATTTCCGACCGCCTCGAAAAGAATTTCCGGCGCACAGTTTTCAGCGGACCCAAATTTTCGACCCAGCCCGGAACGGTTCAGCGGCCCGCCACAGGTGGTTTCGGCCGCCGGGTGACAGGCCAGTAGGAGCGACATGATGGGCGAAGAAAAATTCGCGTCGCTTTCCTCGGGTCTGCTTGCGCGCAAGGGCGCGGCCAAGCCCGCCATGCGGCGTCAGGGCTTCATCAATCCGCAGGGTGACGTCACCGAAGATCTCGGCTGGAACGATATGGGCTTCGAACCGTCGCGCGCGTTCGACGGCGACGACGATCAGGCCGGCGAAACGCCGCGGCCTGCTGTACATGAGCAGCGCGAGCAGCTCGAAAAGGGACTGAACGGTTCTTCCGAAGAGACAGACGAGACCGCCGAGGGTGAGTATCCGGACATTGCCGACCATATGGTCGAACACCATGCCTTCGAGCCATACACGCCAAGTGGCCGCAGCGGGCTGAGCCCGATGGAGCCAGAAGACGCTGAAACGGACGATGGCGAGGACGAAGATATCGAAGCCGCCGTCGAGGCCGAGCCGGACGTCGAAACTGAAATCGTTAGCGAAGACGAACAGCAGGCTGAAATTGCTGCTGACGCGTCCGAAAGCGTCGAGCCGCACGATGACTCGCCGCTGTCGAGCAAATCGGCTGTTCCTGCCGCTGCGAAGCCAGCACAGCGCGAAACGCTCAAGTCTGCCGAAAAACCCAAAGCGGACTCAGTGCCGGCGCGCGAGAAGGTTGCCTTTACGCTGCGCCTCGACAAGGAACGGCATCTCAAATTGCGGCTCGCTTCGGCGATCACCAATCAATCGGCGCAGCGTCTCGTCACCGAAGCGCTCGACCGGTTTCTCGAAGAGCATCCTGACGTGCAGTCCATCGCCAGCCAGTCGGCTGACGGCAAGACGCACTGATTGAGGAGGGGTATAATGAAGCCTAGCATCATCAAACTCGCCGCTTCGACGCTTGCCGTCGGCGCATCTATCGCCGGGTTTACGCCGCTTGCGAACGGGGCGTTCTCGACGGGGGCAACCGAGGTCGACAGCCGGGCTTCGCAGGAAGCCGCGCGCGCTGCTTCCGACGCGCGCCAGGCGCTTTCCGCGAATGACAGCGTGGCGGCAATTCGCCATGCCGAGCGCGCGGTACAGCACGTTCCGAACAGCGCCGAATATCGGCATCTGCTGGGCCGGGCCTATCTGGCCGCCGGGCGTTTTGCATCGGCCGAAACGAGCTTTCACGATGCGCTGTCGATCAATCCCGATCTCAATCGGACGGCGTTTAATCTGGCGCTCTCGCAGATCGCGCAGGGCGATCGCGCCGATGCGCTGGTTGAACTCAACAATCTCGAAGGCCGGATGGGCGCGTCCGATCTCGGTCTCGCCATGGCGCTGGCCGGCAATCACGACCGTGCTATCGAAATCCTTCAGCAGGCCGCGCGCGCCAATGGCGGCGATCCGCGCGCCCGGCAGAATCTCGCGCTGACATATGCGATGGCAGGCCGCTGGGCCGAAGCACGCGTTACGGCGGCGCAGGATATCAGCATGGCCGATCTCGACTCGCGCATGCAGGATTGGACACGCTTTGCGTCGCCCGAGCATGATTGGGATCAGGTGGCGAGCCTGCTTGGCGTCACCGCCGACGTTAATGATCCGGGTCAGCCGGTCCGGCTTGCGCTGGTGACCACTCCGGCGCCGGTCGCCGTTGCCGAAGCGCCAGTTGAAACGCCGGCCGTCGACGAAACAGTCGAAGAAGATGTCGTCGTCGCCTTCACCGCGCTGGTCGAAGAAGAAAATCCGCCGGTTATCGAAGCCGATGAAGAGCCGATGCGTGTCGCGGTTGCTGAAACCGAAGATTATACCGCGCCGGCCGCGGATGCGTTCATCGTCGAGGAAGAGGATGAATTCGAGATCGTCGAGGCCGACGAGGCGATTGCCGCGGCTGCCGCGCCGTCCGAAGAAGTTATCGTCGCGCTGACGGCGCCCGTGGTCTCCGCTGAGGCGCCAGCCGAAGAAGAATGGCTGGCGGTTCTGCGTGCGGCTCGTGCGCCGGAGCGCACTGCACAGCCCGTCACGCCGGCAGCTCCCGTCGCGCAACCCGAGGCACCGCAACGTCAGGCGGGCAGCAATGACGGCCGCTATGTTATCCAGCTCGGCGCTTTCGCGACGCGTTCTAACGTCGAAGTCGCCTGGGATCGCGCGGTGCGCCGTCATGGCGCGCTGGCTGATTACACACCGTCGCACGCGACCTTTGAGCAGGGCCGCACGCTGTACCGCCTGTCGTTCGGCGGTTTCGAAAGCCGGCGCGAAGCGGCGCGCATGTGCCGGACGCTTCGGTCACGCGGTCAGGAATGTTTTGTGCGGACCCGCGCGGGCGATGCACCGCTGCAGATGGCCGCTCGCAACGGTGCGGGAGCCGCAGGACTCCGCTAGAACGAGGCCAACTCGATATTAGAAGGGCGGTCGATCGAGAGATTGGCCGCCCTTTATCGTATGGACGACCTTGCCCTGGACCGGCAGCTCGTCGAACGGCGTATTGCCGGCGCGTGAAGCCATGGCGGCGGTATCGATCTTCCAGGGCGCTTCCGGATCGAAGACGATCAGGTCGGCGGCCGACCCCGGCGAAAGCGATCCGCCGTCCACGCCAAGCAGCTTTGCCGGATTGGCCGAGAGCAGGGCAAACAACCGCGCCATATCGATATGGCCGTCGCGCACGAGATTGAGCGATAGAGTCAGCAACGTTTCCGCGCCGGACATGCCCGCTTCCGCATCGGCATAGGGCAGGCGTTTGGCCTCGGGGCCTTGCGGGTCGTGGCCTGAGCAAATCACATCAATCGTGCCATCCGCCAGAGCCGCCAACGCGGCATCGCGATCTTCTGCGCTGCGCAATGGCGGGGAGAGTTTTGCAAAGGTGCGATAGGGACCGATATCGACGTCGCATAGCAGCAGATGCGCCGGCGTCGTGCCGCACGTAACCCGGAGGCCGCGCGCCTTGGCGCTGCGGATCAGATCGAACCCGTGGGCTGTCGTCACGATGCGGAAATGGACATGCCCGCTGCTTTCCTCGGCAAGCATGATGTCGCGCGCGATAGCCATCGCCTCCGAAACGGCCGGAGCGCTTGCAAGGCCGAGCCGCGTTGCCGTCTCGCCATCGGTGGCGACGGCATGGCCGGACAGGCTTTCGTCCTCGGCATGGGTAATCACCGGTAGATCGAGCGCATTGGCATAGCGGAGCAGGCGCAGCATGATCCCGGCATTGGCGATCCGTGTGCGGCCCGTGGACACGGCGACCGCGCCGGCCCGCTGCATCAGGCCAAGCTCCGTCAGTTCCTTGCCGGCCAGGTCCTGCGTCGCTGCAGCGAGAGGATGGACCCAGACGGACGGCTTACCCGCGGTGGCCGCATGCTGAACCATGGACGGCTCGTCGATGACCGGAACCTGATCCGGCATCAGCGCAACCCGCGTGATGCCGCCTGCCACGAAGGCTGGCATATCGACCGCGAAGACGCCGAGATCGACGATGCCAGGCGCCACATGCAGGCCGCTGGCGTCGATTTGTGCGGCATCGTCCGCCGGTGTCTCGGCGATCAGGCCGTTGGCACAGGCGATATCGCGCTCCGTCACGCCCCCGGTTGCTGGATCGACGACCGTGCTGCCTGTGATCGTCAGGCCGCTCATGCCCAGCCCTCCACGCCGCGCTGCTTGCGGGTCAGTATGTCGAGACAGGCCATGCGGACGGCAACGCCCATCTCGACCTGCTCCGTGATCGCCGAACGCTCCAGATCATCGGCAATGTCGCTGGCGATCTCCACGCCGCGGTTCATCGGCCCCGGATGCATGACGAGCGCGTCCGGCGCGGCGCGGTCCAGCCGCTCGCGCGTCAGACCGTAGAGCGCGAAATATTCGCGCGGGGAAGGGATGAAGCCGCCCTGCATCCGCTCATTCTGGAGGCGCAGCATCATCACGACATCCGCGCCTTCGAGCCCCGCATCGAAATCGGTGAAGGGGATCACGCCAAGCCGCTCGATGGCCGGCGGCATGAGCGTCGGCGGCGCGATCACATGCACTTCCGCGCCGAGCGCCGTCAGCGCGAGGATGTTCGAGCGCGCCACGCGCGAATGGAGTATATCGCCGCAGATCGCGATGCGCAGCTTTTCGAAAGCCCCTCGCCGCCGCCGGATGGTCAGCGCGTCGAGCAGCGCCTGTGTCGGATGCTCGTGCCAGCCGTCCCCGGCGTTGAGCACCGGGCAATCGACCTTGTCGGCAATCAGCTGCACCGCGCCCGACGCCTGGTGCCGGATCACGATGACGTCCGCGCGCATCGCATTGAGCGTCACCGCCGTATCGATCAGCGTCTCGCCCTTTTTCACGCTTGATTGCGCGGCATGCATGTTGACGACATCCGCCCCGAGCCGCTTGCCCGCAATCTCGAACGAGAGCAAAGTGCGCGTCGAGGCCTCGAAAAAGGCGTTCATCTGCGTCAGGCCCGCGAGCCGGTCGTCATGCTTCGAAGATTGGCGGTTCAAATCGACCCATTGCTCGGCCTCGTCGAGCAGGAAGGTGATCTCCCAAGGCTGGAGCCCGAAAATACCGGTGAGATGCCTGTGCGGAAACGGATGCGCGCCCTCAGGTGTGGCCGCAGCAGTGGGAATCGCGTTTTGCATTAAAGGGGTGCTTTAGACGCGGGCGGGGGCGGGGGCAATATGGGCGCGAGCAAACAGGTACAACGCATTTGCTCTATTGGACCCAATCAACTCCAAGTTCTTCCGCGCGCTCGTTCATTCGGCGCTGAAGGTCTTCGGATTGTTCGTATTCAGGCGATCCTTCGGTGAACATTCCAACACGGGCTTGAAGCTCTGCAAACCGCCTATGCAACGCATAATACTGATCGTCGGAAAAAACGGTCCTCACATTATTGAGTTGAACGAGCCGATGAGCCTTAAACTCGGCAAGCACATTTCGATACGATTCCTGATCTGGATAATCGGCAACCTCCCAACCCGGATCATATGCGCTGTCGAACTGCGGTCGCCAATCCTCGATCATTTGCGTCAATTCTTCGAACTGGCTTTCATTCCTATAAATCACTTCTTCGCCAGGGCCGCCTAAGTGAAAGAATATTAGGCCATAAATCGAAGCTGCGGCATCTTCATCAGACTCGGTCATTGGTTCTAGGATTGACAAATCCGCCGTGGCTCTGACTTGGCCAGCAGCCAGCAGCCAGCAGCCAGCAGCCAGCAGCCAGCAGCCAGCAGCCAGCAGCCAGCAGCCAGCAGCCAGCAGAAAGTTGCCCCGTAATGGGTTTTCGACCGCGAAACATACGGCTGACGCATAGAATAGGTCACTAGCATTGAGCTGCTCGGCGCGCGAAAACTGAGATTCGCAGTCGCTGCTGGTTATGCTCTCAGCGTCAATTTCTTGTAGTCTGCTCAAATGCCCTTCAACAGAAGTGATCCGCTGCGGTGTTTCGACCAGTTGCGTGGCGGCTGTTTCAGGAGAGCAGGCAACAGAAACAACGAGCAAAATCGCGGCGGAAACGGTCCGGGTCAGGTAACGTCTCGACTGTAAGGCAACAGCGCTCATCATTGTGGAATAGCATCGCGGTACGTCTACGACCAACTCTTATCGGGTAAGCGCATCAATCGCCCCCTGCAGGATAAACGCCGCCGCCGCCGCATCCACCCGTTCCGCCCGTTTCTTCCGCGTCATATCGGCGTCGATCATCGCGCGTTCCACGGCTTGCGTGGACCAGCGTTCGTCCCAGAGGAGGATGGGGAGGTCGAGGGCTTGATCGAGGTTCCGGGCGAAGGCGCGGGTGGATTGGGTTTGCGGGCTGTCCGTGCCGTCGAGATTGAGCGGGAGGCCGATGACGAGGCCGGCGACCTGCTGCTCGGCGAAAATCGTCTTCAGTCGTTCAAGATCAACCGAGAATTTGCGGCGCTTCACCGTCTCGGCCGCGCTCGCAAAGGTCCATTCGGCGTCGCACAGCGCCACGCCGATCGTCTTGCTGCCGACATCGAGCCCGGCCAGCCGCCCGCCATCGGGCAGCGCTGCGCGGAAATCGGCGGGGGCAGTGGTGATCATTGAGGCAGGTTCCGCTTTCGAGGATCGGACGCACTAAGCCCTCCCCCTTGATGGGGGAGGGTTGGGTGGGGGTGAGCTATCCGGAAACAATCGCCTGACTGGTAGGTCACCCCACCCCTAGCCCCTCCCCATCGAGGGGAGGGGAACACATGCCGTTCGAGATCGCTCACCGCGTCGCCGCCCGATAGGCCGCCACGCGCCGCTCCACATCGGCGCGCAGATTGCTCCAGAAGAGCATAAAATCGAAGACGTGATAGTTATTGCCGGGCAGGACGTAGCGGCCATAGTCTTCCGGCGGCTGGCCGACCAGCAACAGGCCTTGATGGTCGCAGCGCGCCGGGATCAGCCCGGGCACGAGCGATGCGTCGTTCATATCCTCGTTGGGGAGCAGCGAACCGCTATTGGCGTCGGCATCGGCCGCGCCGTCGCGGTCGCCGGTCAGCGGGTTGACGCAGAGCATCGCCGTGTCGCCACGGAGATCGCCGGTATAGCCGGTGCTGCCGTTATAGATGCGCGTGATCTGGTTCGCGTCGGCGGGTTCGCCGAAACTCTGGAAAGCGATGATGCAGTTCACGGCGTCCGGCGCGGTGCAGGGTTGCAGGGGCAGGGCGGGCAGGTCCGCCTCGACCGAGATCGGCCAGCCGATGATATAGGCCGCCGCGATCCGCCCGGCGAGGTCTGTTCCCGCGATCCGCTCATGGAGCAGCGTCGTGACATGCAGCCCGCCCTGGCTGTGGCCGGCAAGGATGAAGGGTTGGTCCTCGCCAATTTCAGAGAGGAAATAGTCGAACGCCGCCTCGACGTCATTGTACGCGTAGCGCAGCGCCACTTCGGCATTGCCGTGATCTGTGAGAAATGCGCCGATTACGGCCTGGCGGTAGAGCGGCGCCCAGATTTCGCCGACGCCGTTGAAGATGCTCGCCTGGCTTGCGGCGAACAGCTCCTGGCGCGGGCGCGCGGCCGGGCTGTCGATCGGCGCGTTCCAGCGGTCCCGGTCCAGATAGGTGGTCGGGAGGACATAGAAGACGGGGATGCGGGGGGTGTCGGCGTCTTCGGCAGGCGCAGCAGGCGGCGGGGCCGTGTCGCCCATCGTTTCCTCTTCGGGCAATTCGGTTTCGCCGTCAGCCTCTTGGGCTGGTTCCTCGCCGAAACCCTCGGGCAGCCAGTCGCTCGGCGGGTCCGCGATATCGGGCCGGATCAGCCACATCGCCCGGTCCGCATAGGCGCTTTCCTCGACCTCTTCGAGCACTTCGACCTCGGCGCTGGGCACGAGCACCATCTCGAGCAGTTCGTCCTGAAACAACGTCCACGCGATGCCGGCCATCAGGATCAGCACGATGATGATCGCGATCAGATAGAGGAAAATTCGGGCGGCCATTGCGTCACTTTTCAAAGCGCTAAGTTTTGGTCTGGCGCGCGCCATAGGCCAAGCTGTCCCAAAGGCCAACGCCGGGCGGGCTCGGCTGCGTCATACGCGCTTGCAGCAGGGGCAGGGCGATGCTAGCCGCGCGGCCATGTCCGTCGATACCGAAACCGTGCTCCGCATCGCGAGCCTCGCTCGCATTGCGATGAGCGAAGAGGAGGCCGAGCGCCTCAAGCCCGATCTCAACGATATCCTCGGCTTTGTCGAGCAACTGGGCGAAGTCGATACGTCCGGCGTCGAGCCGCTGTCGGTCGTCATCGAGAACCACACCCGCATGCGCGAGGACGTGGTCACGGATGGCGACAAACGCGACGATATCCTCGCCAATGCGCCGGTGGCCGAACATGGCTTTTTCGGCGTGCCGAAGGTGATCGAATAGTGGCGGACATTATCGATCTTGGCGTTGCGGAGATCCGCGACGGGTTTCGCGGCGGTCAGTTTTCCGCGCGCGAAGTCGCCGATGCGTTCAACGATGCCGTTGCCGGTGCGGAGGCGCTCAACTGCTTCATCGTGACGACGCCGGAAAAGGCGATCAAGGCGGCGGAAGAAGCGGACCGCGCGCTCGCGGCGGGCGATGTGGCCGCGCTGTCCGGCGTGCCGCTCGGCATCAAGGACCTGTTCTGCACGAAGGGCGTCCAGTCGACGGCGGCGAGCCACATACTCGAGGGCTTTGTCCCGCCCTATGAATCGACCGTGTCGGGCAAGCTGCTCGCGGCGGGCGCGGGGATGCTCGGCAAGCTCAACATGGACCAGTTCGCGATGGGCTCCTCCAACGAGACGAGCTATTTCGGCAATGTGATTTCGCCCTGGAAGCGCAACGATGGCGGCAATGCGCCGCTCTCGCCAGGCGGCAGTTCGGGCGGGACCTCGGCGGCGATCGCCGCGCATATCGTGCCCGCGGCGACCGGCACGGATACAGGCGGTTCGATCCGCCAGCCTGCCGCTTTCACCGGCATTGTGGGCGTGAAGCCGACCTATGGCCGCTGTTCGCGCTTCGGCATCGTGGCCTTTGCGAGTTCGCTCGACCAGGCCGGGCCGATGGCGCGCAGCGTAAAGGATTGCGCGATCCTGCTCGAGGCGATGGCCGGATACGATCTGCACGATGCGACGTCGCTGGACGAGCCCGTGCCGAACTGGGAGGCCGGACTTAGCAGCGACCTTAAGGGCAAGAAGATAGGCATTCCCAAGGAATATCGCGTCGACGATATGCCCGAGGAAATCGATGCGCTGTGGAAACAGGGCGAGGAATGGTTGCGCGATGCTGGGGCGGAGATTGTCGAAGTCTCGCTACCGCACACGAAGTACGCGCTGCCCGCCTATTACATCATCGCGCCGGCTGAGGCCTCGGCCAATCTCGCGCGATACGATGGCGTGCGCTACGGCCAGCGCGAGCTGCCCGAGGGCGCGAACCTGCAGGAAATGTACGCCGCGACCCGCGCAGCCGGGTTCGGCGACGAGGTGAAGCGCCGGATCATGATCGGCACCTACGTCCTGAGCGCCGGCTTCTACGACGCCTATTATACGCAGGCTGCAAAGGTGCGCACGCTCATCGTGCGGGATTTCGATGCTGCCTGGGAGAGCTGCGACTATCTGCTGACTCCGACCGCGCCCTCCGCCGCCTTCGGACTCGGCGATCTGAGCGACGATCCGATCGCCATGTATCTAAACGACGTCTTCACCGTGCCGAGTTCGCTGGCCGGGCTGCCAGCGATCGCCGTTCCGGGCGGGCTGAATGGCCAGGGCCTGCCGCTGGGTCTGCAGGTAATCGGCAAGGCGCTGGACGAGCAGGGTGTGATGAACGCCGGGCTAGCGCTGGAGGAACGCGCCGGCTTCACGCATCGGGCGGAGAAATGGTGGTGAGTGAATATCGCATACAGGGCGCAACGGGAGACTGGGAGGTCGTGATCGGCCTTGAGGTCCATGCTCAGATCACATCCAACGCCAAGCTCTTTTCCGGCGCTTCGACCGAATTCGGTGCGGAGCCCAACTGCAATGTGTCGCTAGTCGATGCGGCGATGCCCGGGATGTTGCCGGTCATGAATGGCGAGTGCATTCGTCAGGCAGTGCGGACGGGGCTCGCGCTCAACGCGCAGATCAACCGCTGGTCGCGCTTCGATCGCAAGAATTATTTCTACGCGGACTTGCCGCAGGGCTACCAGATTTCGCAACTGTTCCACCCTATCGTCGGCGAGGGCGAGATCGAGGTGTCGCTCGACGAAAAAGATCCCGAGGGCACGGTCAAGAAGATCGGTATCGAACGCATCCATGTCGAGCAGGATGCGGGCAAGCTGATGCACGATCAGCATCCGACGATGAGCTATGTCGATCTCAACCGCTCGGGCGTCGCGTTGATGGAGATCGTTTCGCGGCCCGATATGCGATCGCCCGCCGAAGCAGGTGCTTATGTGCGGAAGCTGAGATCGATACTCAGGTACGTTGGCTCGTGCGACGGCAATATGGAACAGGGCTCGATGCGCGCCGATGTGAATGTTTCCGTGCGCAAGCCTGGGGATGAATTCGGTATTCGCACCGAGACGAAGAACGTCAATTCGATCCGCTTCATTCAGCAAGTCGTCGAGACCGAAGCGCGCCGCCAGGTCGATCTGATCGAGGATGGCGGGACGGTCGTGCAGGAAACGCGGCTGTTCGATCCCGATCGCGGCGAAACCCGCTCGATGCGGTCCAAGGAAGATGCGCACGATTATCGCTACTTTCCCGATCCCGACCTGCTGCCGATCGAGCTTTCCGAGGAATTCGTCGCGGACGCCCGCGCGAGTCTTCCCGAATTGCCGGATGACAAGCGCCACCGTTACGAGAACGAACTGGGCCTTAGCGCCTATAACGCCGCCGTGCTGACCGCCGAGGCGGAGACGGCGCGCTGGTTTGAGGCGCTGCTGGCCGAGAGCGCCAAGAAGCAGGACAAGCCCGAAAGCGACGTCGCCAAAGCGGCGTCCAACTGGCTGATTTCCGACTTGTTCGGCGGTCTCAACAAGGCTGGCGTCACGCTCGAGGAATCGCCGATCAGCGCGGCGCAGGGTGCGGAACTGCTGGCGCTCGTCGCCGATGGTACGCTTTCCGGCCCGCTGGCGAAACAGGTGTTCGAGATCATGTTCGAAACCGGCGACGATCCGGAGAAGATCGTCGAGGAGAAGGGGCTGAAGCAAACCTCCGACACGGGCGCAATCGAGGCGGCGATTGCCGAGATCCTCGAAAACAATGCCGACAAGGTCGAGGAATATAAGGGCGGCAAGGACAAGCTGTTCGGCTTCTTCATCGGCCAGACGATGAAGGCGATGCAGGGCAAGGCCAACCCGGCGGTGGTCAACCAGATTTTGAAGGACAAGCTGGGGTAGGGCTTAGTTTCGCACCACCTGCGTCGCCACAAAGGCGGCGAGATTCTGGTCGTCGTCGCGGGCCCAGAACAGCGGGCCAGCTTCGTCGTGAAACAGAACGGGGCCGTGATAGCCAGCCGCGGTTACGCTTTCGCGATCAAGATCGGTCGCTTGCTCGAACCCGGCTTCGTCCTGCGCCAGGATATGCGGCAGCATGTCCCCCGCCCGTGCGAAGGCGCGGGCGATTGCCGTCTTCGCGAGGGCCCCGTCATTGGCGGCCCAAATAGCGACATTCTCCTCTTCGACGAAGGATGGTCGCCGAAGGCGTACCGAGCTGATGAGTTGCTGGGTGTAGAAGGCTTCGCTCTCGCCGGGCCGGAACAGGGACACGTCGGCAACCACCTGCACCTGCGTGAAATCGGGCGACATCTGGTAGCGCCACAGGAATTGCGCGACTTCCTCCGCGTCGGCATGCGCGGCGTTGAATTCACGTTGCAAATAACTGGTGTTGGCGACCCATGCCTCCGCGGCTTCGGTCTGGTTTGACTCGTACTCGAACAGCCCGCCGCTGCGCGGGTTCGAAAAGCTGACGCCTGTGCTCGCCCCTTCGCCGTCGGGTTGCTCCGGTGCACGAGAGAGTAATTCGGGCGGACCTGCGCCCAGCCACGGGGTGTTTTCCAGCACGACCTGTGTCGCGCCAGTTGCCAGCGGAGCCACGTCGAAACTGTCAAGCGCTTCGAGCAGTGGCACAATTCGCGTTTCGGCGCGCTCTAGAGCACCTTCGGCCAGCCGCTCGGGAATGCTGTTCTGGCCATGGACCAATATCGCCCCCAGCGCGCCACCGCCGCCGCCCGGGAACATGATCCGCCCCAGTTCGATACTGCTGGCAATCCGCGACTGCGGCAGCAGCACGGCCACGGGACGAGCAGGCTCAACCTCGCGCGCCTCAACCGGCACATAGTTATTCGGATCGGCGAAGGCGGGAATGGGCAACAGAGTTAGTGTCACCCCCGCCGCCAGCAAACGGCTCGCCAGTCGCACGGGCTTACCTCCGGAAACGACGCGAGTACTCCTCGAAGTTTTCGAGAAATGCCTCGCGTAAATCGGCATCGGCTGCATCACGCTCTTCGGGTGTTTCAGGCGGGAAATGGGAAAGCCCGTTGCCGCCGCGCCCGCGCCGCATGCGCGCTTCTTCAACGCCGTCACGGAAATCCTTGAAGATGAAGCGGTTGTTGAGCGAGCGGCCATAGATCGCGCGCTTGAGATAGAGGTTCTGCGTGACGATCAGCTCGGCATAGCATTCATGCGTGCTCTCGGTCAGTCGGGTACGGACTTCGGTGGTGATGTCACGGTCGGCAATCGGGGTCTGGAAGATTACTTCGGTACCCTCGGGCATTCCCAGCTGGGCGGGCAGGTCGATGGTCTGGAACGCCTCAACCTGAAAGCGCGGGCTGAGCGCATCGCGCAGATACTCTGCGTCGGACACATTCTCGTCCTCGTTTCCAGCTGCATCGGCAACTGCACCAATGACACCAAAGCCCGACAGCAGGGTGGTTGTCTGCGCCTGGCCTTCGAGCGTCGGGAAGACGTGCAACTCGCATACAGGAGGCACTTCCTCGACTTCCATCGCTGTTGTTTCCTCTGCAGCGATGGCGCCTCCAGCTGCATCCTCGGCAACTGCTGCTTCCGCTGCGGTGATGACGCCGTCATCTGCATCCTCGGCAACTGCTTCCGCCTCTGCAACTGCTTCGACTACTGTGTCTTGTGCCTCCGCCGGAGCGTCGGCATCCTGCGCCAGCAAAGGGGATGTGAGCGATGCGGTGAGGCCAAGGCCAAATACTGTCTTCGAAAATTTCATGTGCGCCCCCTCCAAAAAACGGCCGGTAGTGCAGAAACCAAGCAGCCATCCGCTCTCAGCCAGAAAGCTGATATGCCCGGATTTGCCTGAATTGCAACGCAAAAAGCAATTGTGGACCGTTTCGTTCGGCAAATTGCTCGAATGCTGCCGGAGCGAACGATTTGGCGGGTAACGCAGGCGAGAGAAACTCACAGGTGGTGAATGAGCTGCTGAGGAAGACGCTGGGTTAGGTGCCGGTCGCCACCCAGCGAAGGCCGGGGTCTATTCCAGATTGGAAATCGCAAGACTGAGGTCTGGGATAGTTTCCAGTCTTCGCTGGAATGACGACTGCACTAACGGTAACTGCGTGCTCCGTCGAAAGCCGGAGCCCAGTCCCGACCGTTGGACTGGACTCTTGCCTGCGCAGGAGTACGGTCGCGCCATGCCCGAAATCATCCTCCACCATTATGACAATTCGCCGTTCGGCCAGATCATCCGGCTGTGCCTCGCGCACAAACGTCTCGCGTGGAAGTCTGTCGAGGCACCGGTGGTCGTGCCGAAGCCCGATCTCAGCGTGCTGACCGGCGGCTATGAGCGCATTCCCGTCCTGCAGATCGGTGCCGATATCTATTGCGATACGGCCATCATCACGGCCGCGCTCGAAGATCATATGCCCGAACCGAGCCTCTATCCCGCACCGTTCGGGGTGGCGGCGAAGATGATCGCGCTCTGGTCGGCGAACAGCTGGTTCATGCCCGCCGTCGGTGTCGCGCTAGGGACCAACCCTGACGCCTTGCCGGATGCGTTCTGGGAGGATCGCGGCCGCCGCTTCGGCATGCAGCGCGAGACCTTCCTGCCGATGGTGCCGCATCTGCAGAGCCAGTTCCGCGGTGGCGCGCAGCTTGTCAAAGACGCCCTCGCCGATGGCCGCGCCTTTATCGGCGGCGACCATCCCGGCCATGCCGATTTCGCGCTCTATGTGAACATGAAATTCGTCGAGTTTGCGGGCGTGCAGCCCGGTGATTTCGGATCGAATGTGGCAAACTGGCTTGATCGGGTGGCTGCACTCGGCGATGGCAATCGCGAAGCCTGGTCGGCCGAACAAGCCATCGAACATGCGGGCGAGAGCGATCCCGTGGGCGGATGGTCAGTTGCGGAGGATAGCGGCTTCTCGGCCGGTCAAATGGTTTCCGTGACGACAGAATCGCCCGATCCCGCAGCCCCGGAAGGCGCGCTGGAGGGTCTCGACGACAGCCGGATCGTGCTATCGCGCGAGCATGAGCGGACCGGCGAAGTCCATGTCCACTTCCCGCGCCTCGGGCAGATCGTAAAACCCGTTTAGGGGCGTTCTAGAAAACCGGCTGGTTCGCCTCGTCGTCGTCCGCGCCGTCGATTGGCGTGTGGATACCGCATTCCGTCTTGTCCCAGCCACGCCAGCGGCCTGCGCGCGGATCTTCGCCGGGGAGCACCTTGCTCGTGCACGGCGCGCAGCCGACCGAGAGATAGCCTTCGGCTTCGAGCGGGTGACGCGGAAGGTTGTGTTCCTCGAAATAGGCGTCGAGATCGGCCTTTACCCAGTCGCCGAGCGGATTGAGCTTGAGCCGGCCGTCCTCGACTTCGAAGCGCGCGATATTTTCGCGCGTGACCGACTGGAACGCCTTGCGCCCCGAAATCCAGGCATCGAGGCCGTGCTTCGCGCGGGCCAGGGGCTCAACTTTGCGGATCGCGCAACAGCCATCGGGATCGAAAGACCAGCGCAGGCCATTTTCGTCCTTCTCGGTGAGCGTTTCGGGAGCGGGTGTCACGATCGACGCATTCTTGATGCCGAACGCTTCGATCAACGTGTCCCGATAGTCGAGCGTTTCGGGAAACATCTTCAGCGTGTCGACGAAGATGACCGGAATCGCCGGATCTGCTTTGGCGACGAGATGCAACAGTACCGCGCTTTCCGTGCCGAACGAGGATACGACGGCGATCTCGCCCAGCTCGTCTTCGGCGAATAGCGCACGCAGCATGGTCTGCGCGTCCACACCCTCGAAGCGCGTGTTCAGCGCATCGGCATCGGCCTGCGTGTAAGCCGGCCGGGCATCGATCACGTCCAGTTTCCGGGCGGCCGAGCTAGCCATGTCGCTTGCTCCAGATGGGGTGTCTGTCATCGGCCGCCTCCTGATACACATGCTTCCAGCGGGTCAGCGCGATCTCCGTATCCGCGGGATCGAGCGGCGTTTCGGGCGCAAAACTGTCGAAGCCGCAGCGACGCAGAAAATCGAGCTGATCCACCAGCACATCGCCTTGGGCGCGCAATTCGCCGGTGTAACCGTGTTCGCGCAGAATGCGGGCGGCCGAATAGCCGCGTCCGTCGCCGAAGGTCGAAAAGCCGATTTCGATCAGCGCGAGCCGATCAAGATAGGGGAGGAGCTGGCGCGCATCTTCGCCATCTTCGAGGCGCACTGCCGTCGCGTTCGACTGATCGAGAAAGGCATCGAGCGTCACCGCCGGTTCCTCGAGCGGCTCGTCGTCACGGAAGCTCAGCACATCAGCCATAAAGCGCCTCCTTGAACGGTTCCATGCCGAGGCGGCGATAGGTATCGACGAAGCGTTCGCCGTCCTCGCGCTCCGCGACATAGACGTCCGTGACCTTTTCTACCGCGTCGACGATGCCGTCCTCGTCGAAGCCGGGGCCCGTGATCTTGGCGAGGCTCACATCTTCTGCGCCCGACCCGCCGAGCAGTAGCTGATAATTCTCCACACCTTTCCGGTCGACACCGAGAATGCCGATATGGCCGGCATGGTGATGACCGCAGGCGTTGATGCAGCCCGATATTTTGAGCTTGAGCTCGCCCAGCTCCTTCTGCCGGTCGATATCGGCAAAGCGTTTTGCGATCTTCTGCGCGACCGGAATCGAGCGCGCATTGGCGAGGCTGCAATAATCGAGGCCCGGGCATGCGATGATGTCGCTGATGAGATCGAGATTGGGGCTGGCGAGGTCGGCGTCGACGAGCTTCTGCCAGACCGCATAGAGATCCTGCTTGCGGATATGCGGGAGCACGATGTTCTGCGCATGCGTCACGCGGCACTCGTCGAAGCTATATTGCTCCATCAGGTCCGCCATCACGTCCATCTGCGCCGAACTGGCATCGCCCGGAATGCCGCCGACCGGCTTCAGGCTGATCGTCGCGATCGCATAGCCGGGCTGCTTGTGGGCATGGACATTCTGATCGAGCCAGACCGCGAAATCGGGGTCGGAGCGGTCGATCTCGTCGCTGAGCCCGGTCTCATAGGCTGGGTCCTCGAAATAGCCGATGATGCGTTCGAGCTCGGCGGCCGGTGCATCGATATTCTGGCCCTGGAGATGCTCGAACTCGGCGTCGACTTCCTCGATAAACTGCTCCGCGCCCATCTCGTGAACGAGTATCTTGATCCGTGCCTTGTACTTATTATCGCGCCGTCCGTAGCGGTTGTAGACGCGCATGATGGCTTCGGCGTAACTCACCAGCTCTTCGGCCGGCACGAAATCGCGGATCAGCGGCGCGATCATCGGTGTCCGGCCCATACCGCCGCCTGCATAGTAGCGCGCACCGATCTCGCCAGCATCGTTCTTCACGATCTGGATACCGATATCGTGGAGGCGCATGGCGGCGCGATCTTCGTCGGACGCGATCACGGCGATCTTGAACTTGCGGGGCAAGTGGCTGAATTCCGGGTGGAAGCTCGACCATTGGCGCAACAGTTCGGCATAGGGGCGCGGATCGGCCACCTCGTCCGCCGCGGCGCCGGCGAACTGGTCCGAACTGATATTGCGGATGCAGTTGCCGCTGGTCTGGATCGCGTGCATCTCGACCGAAGCGAGATCGGCGAGCAGGTCGGGCATGTCTTCAAGCTTGATCCAGTTATACTGGATATTCTGCCGGGTCGTGAAATGGCCGTAATCGCGATCATATTTGCGCGCGATTTCGGCGAGCATGCGCATCTGCTTGCTGGAAAGCGTGCCATAAGGAATGGCAACGCGCAGCATATAGGCGTGCAGCTGCTGATAGAGGCCGTTTTTCAGGCGCAATGGGCGGAACTGTTCCTCGGTCAGCTTGCCGGCAAGGCGGCGCTCGACCTGATCGCGAAATTCCGCAACGCGGGTATCGACCATTTCCTGGTCGTACGTGTCATATTTGTACATGTCAGATTACCCAGTTTCCGGCGGCCGGGTCCGGCGGCGCGATTTTGAGGTCGGGGCGGACGGTCGGGCCGGTGGCGCGGACCTTTTCCTTGATATGGACCGGGAGGATGCCGTTCTCGGTGCGCTCGGCATCGACGAGATAACAGTCGTTAACGACGCGCTTGGCGACTTCGCGCGCCATGACGTCCGGCGCATTGTCGCCCATTTCGGCGGCGTCGGACACGTGGCGAGACCAGTCATAGCCCGTCCACCACACGACATCGCCGGTTCTGAGATCGTTGCCGGTCAGAATCTTCATGCCATCTTCTCCGCATTTTCGGCGAGCGCGACCAATCGGTCTTCGGCCAGCGATCGATCCACGACCTCGCCGACGATGATGACCGCCGGGCTTTTAATGTTTTCGCGCTCGACCAGTCCGCCGAGATCGGCGAGCAGGCTGCGCATCGCGCGGGCACCGGGCAGCGTGGCGCGCTCGACAATGGCGACCGGCATGGCCGGCGACACGCCGTCCGCGATCAGCTTGTCGGCAATATCGGCGGCCGTCGCCACGCCCATATAGATGACGAGCGTGCGGCCCGTGCCCGCAAGACCCGACCAATTCTGATCGGACAGGCCCTTGCACTGACCCGCGACAAAGGTAACCGCGCTCGACGCCTCGCGATGGGTGAGGGGGAGCACTGCCTCCGCGGCGGCGCCGAGCGCGGCTGATATGCCGGGGACGATATCGACTGCGATCCCGGCCTTGCGGAGGGATTCGGCTTCTTCGCCGCCCCGTCCGAAAATGAATGGGTCGCCGCCTTTGAGGCGCAGCACGGTCAGCCCTTCGCTGGCTTTCTCGACCAGCAAGGCATTGATTCCCGGCTGCGGCACTGTGTGGCGACTGCGTTTCTTTGCGACCGAAATGCGCGGGGTTTTGTCCGGAATGAGCTTCAGGATGCGCGCATCGACCAATCCGTCATGCACGACGATATCGGCTGTACGGATCGCGTTATAGGCGCGCATGGTCAGCAGATCAGGGTCGCCGGGGCCCGCGCCGACCAGCAAGACCTTCCCGGTGTCTTTCCCAGTAAAGTTTTGGCTCGCTCTTTCCATGGCCGCAACATGGTCAAAACCGTGCGGCCAAACAAAGCATGGTTGCTTGTCGCGGGTTTAGCTCAGCTTTCGTCGGATGCCGTGCGCTCCATCTCCGGATCCTTGAGGCCGATCTTGATCGCCGCACGCGCAGAAGGCGCTTCGGCCGATGCGACGGGATAGGCGCAATAATCCGCAGCATAATAGGCGCTGGGTCGATGATTGCCCGACATACCGATCCCGCCGAACGGCGCAGCCGAGGAAGCGCCGTTGGTCGGCTTGTTCCAGTTGACGATGCCCGCGCGGCTTTGCGCCCAGAAGCGGTTGTAGAGATCGGGTGATCCGCTGAGCAGTGAGGCGGACAGGCCGAACCGGGTGTTGTTGGCTTCCTGCATCGCGCTCGCGAAGTCGGGGACGCGGATGACCTGCAGCAACGGGCCGAAAATCTCTTCGTCGTCGCGCTTCTCGATGGCCGTCACGTCGATCAGGCCCGGCGTGAGAAAGGGCTTGTCGTCATCGATCCGGCGCAGATGCGCGATCGGACTGCCGCCCTTCATCATCAGATCGAGAAAACCGTCGGTCACCGCCTCGGCCGAGCGATTGTCGATCAGGCAACCCATGAAAGGCGCGGGGTCTGCATCCGGTGGGCCGACGATGATACGATCGATAATTTTGCGGATTGCGTCGATCAGCGGCTGGTGTTCGCCGTCTTTGACGATCAGCCGGCGGGCCGCCGTGCAGCGCTGCCCGGCCGTCATATAGGCCGACTGGACAATGATTGCCGCCGCTGCGTCCGCGTCCGGCGAATCCCATACGACCAGCGGATTATTGCCGCCAAGCTCGAGCGCAAGGATTTTATCGGGCCGCTTTCCGAACTGTTTGTGCAAGGCGAGTCCCGCGCGCGCAGATCCGGTAAAGAGCAATCCGTCTATGCCCTCATGCGCGGCCAGCGCCTTGCCCTCTTCGGGCCCGCCGACGAGCAACCGGATAACATTCTCCGGAACCCCGGCCTCCAGATAGCAGTTGACGAGAAATTCGCCGGTCGCCGGTGTCTTCTCCGACGGTTTGAACACCACCGCATTGCCCGCGATCAGCGCCGGCACGATATGGCCGTTAGGCAGATGCGCGGGAAAGTTGAACGGGCCGAGCACCGCCAGCACGCCATGCGGCTTGTGGCGCAGCGCATTCTGTTCGCGGAGTTCGCCCTGCTTGTTACGCGATGGCGTGCGCTCGAAATAGGCCTCGGCCGAGATATCGACTTTGTTCACCACGGCTTCGACTTCGGTGCGCGCTTCCCACAGAGGTTTGCCGGTTTCGCGCGATATTAGATCGGCGAATTCGTCGAGCTTACCACGCACGATATTGGCGAAGCGGCGCATCGTTTCGATCCGGAAACTGTGCGATTGCGCGGCCCATTGCGCCCAGCCGCCTCGCGCTACGCCCACTTCCGCATCCGCATCGCCCACCGGCGCTTCCCAGATCGAGTCGCCGGTTGCCGGATTGATGGAACTGATTGTGTCTGTCATGCGCAACTACCTTGCGGCATGCTCCAACACGGCGGCTCGTCAAGGTCAAGCGCCGCGCGCGCAAAGCGCGGTTAACCGGCGTTAAGACCCTCCGAAAACTCCAAGGTAAACAAAAGTGTAATATCGCTTGGCTTGACTCCCTGTCAGGTTGATTTGACAGTGCGCAACATTGCTATGTGAGTCGGTGTCGCGCTGACAACAAATAGTCAGCCCCGGACCGGCTCGGCGTAATCGTGCTTCACGCGCGGTTTTTTGGGGGCTTATCATGCGAATTTTCCGTCTCGTTCCCGGCGTGGTCTCGTTGGCCATAGCCGCAACCTTCAGCGCGACTGCTCTGGTCCCGATAGACGCCGCGCGAGCGGAGACTGTTCTCGAATGCGATGCCAATGCGCAGGCCGGCGATTTGCCCCTCGAGGCCGATGCCCGGGAAGAATGCGATGAAATGGTCGATCATGTTGCGACGCGCACGATAGCCCCCGCGCTGAGCAGCTCGATCGAGCTGAGCGGCCCCATCGATCAGCCGCAGGGTGCGGGAGCAGGATGTGTCGATGGGAACGGCACCGATACGCTTGAATGCGGTACGCGATCGTCCACGGGTACGTCTTCAGAATCGACAGCGATCGGCGTCGACAGCGATGCTCAAGGCCCGGCGGCCGTAGCAGTCGGCTTCTTCGCAACGGCGACCGGCACGGATTCTACGGCAGTCGGTCGTTCTTCCTTTGCGAACCAGACCGATAGTACGGCGATTGGTGCCACCGCCACGGCAAGCGGCACAGGGGCGACGGCCCTTGGGCACGACGCTGACGCAACCGCTGCTAATGCGGTGGCGATTGGCCGAGGCTCGGATTCGAGCGCAACGGAATCAATCACGGTCGGCGCTTTCAGCGATGCTACGCAACCCGGTAATGTCGCGATTGGCGGTGATAGCAGTGACGGCGATACGCTCGGCGCACAGGCAATCGGAAACTCCGCGACGGCCATCGGCGCCGATGCGGTCGCGAGCGGACCAGCTGGAGTCGCCATCGGGGCGCGCAGCATCGCCAGCGGAAGCAGTTCGACTGCCGTGGGCACGGCAGCCGAAGCGACAGGAAATGTAAACGCTTCGGCCTTCGGTCTACAGGCCATGGCATCGGGGCCAAGCGCAACCGCGCTTGGCTGGTTCTCAAACGCGACGCAGGACAGTGCGACAGCTGTCGGCGCCGCCGCGCAGGCGTTCGGCAATGGCTCGACCAGCCTAGGACGGGCGGCCACGGCCACGCAGAATAACACGACGGCAATCGGCTCGCTCGCGGATGCGAGTGGCGCCAATGCGACAGCCTTGGGTCGCGATGCGCAATCCACGCGCGGAAACACCACGGCGCTCGGCCATCAGGCGGTTGCAAGCCGCGGCAGTGCGACTGCCGCCGGCGTGGGATCCCGGGCGACGGGCGAGCGTAGCGCGGCATTCGGCCGCAGCTCGGATGCGTCGGGCAACAATGCGCTCGCTATGGGCGCGGATGCGGATGCGTTCGGCAACTCGTCGGTCGCGATCGGCGGCGATGGCAATGATGGTAATATGAGCGGAGCGCGCGCGACGGCTGGCCATTCGGTTGCGGTCGGCGCGGATGCGCAGGCCAGCGATATATTCGCGGTTGCGGTCGGCGCGGGAGCCGATGCCGACGGGCCGACCGCGATTGCAATCGGCCGCAATGCGAGCGCGCAGCACAGCAATTCGGTCGCTCTGGGCTTCGGCGCGACCAGCACCGGCGCGAACAATTTCGCGATCGGCAACGCCAATGCTACCTATACGCTGGCCGGCCTCGGCGCACTCGTGCCGGGCGGCGAAGTGTGGAATGTCACGGTCAACGACAGCGGCATGCTGTCGGCCTCCGCGCCGCCAGCGCCGCTCTCGGCATCGACCAGCAGCCTGCAATTAGCAGGCGCGCCGATCGATCAGCCGCAGGGCGCTGGTGCGGCATGCGTCAATGGCAGCGGCGGCACGACGACGCTCGAATGCGGTAACGGATCGAGTACCGGCTCCGCTACGCTGGCGACGGCAGTCGGCACGAGCGCGAGCGCCAACGCGACCGGCGCATCGGCGTTCGGTCGGTTCGCGACCGCGACTAGCACCAACACCACCGCAATCGGAGGATCTGCTCTTGCTAACAGCACAGGGGCCGTAGCGCTCGGCAGTTCTGCCCAAGCACTAGGAAGCGATTCGACAAGCGTCGGCCGTGGCGCCAACACCAACCAAACAAATGCGACTGCAATCGGCTCTCTTTCCACCGCGAGCGGTGTGAATGCCACAAGCCTAGGCCGCGATGCGTTTGCGAACGAAATAGGCGCAACGGCTCTTGGTGCTATTGCCAGCGCTAGAGGCACTAACGCGATTGCAGTTGGGCATGACGCAGATGCTACCCAAGCCGGCAGCATCGCCATAGGTGGTGACAGCACTGACGCGGGAGTTGCCGGCGCACAAGCGACGGGCGTTAGATCTATTGCAGTTGGTGCGGATTCCGAAGCTAGCGACGAAGGTGCGGTGGCCCTTGGGGCCGATGCGAGCGCCACCGAACAGTCCTCGACGGCATTGGGGCAGGGCGCGCAGGCGACAGCCGGCAATTCCGTGGCGCTTGGCAACAATGCGCTGGCCAATCGAGCCAGTGCGACGGCGATTGGTTCGGGTTCGCGAGCCACGGGCAACAGGAGCTCAGCATTAGGACGCAGCGCCGCTGCGACGGGTGATTTCTCGACAGCTATCGGTCCGGATTCGACGGCGAGCAACATTCATGCGGTAGCCATCGGCAACCAGTCGACGGCGAGCCGGGCCGGTGCGGTGGCGATTGGCCGCGGCACGGATGCGTTTGGCACATCCTCGGTGGCGATCGGCAATCAGGCGTCAGCGACGCATAATTTCTCGATGGCAATCGGCTTCCAAGCCGCGAGCAACGGCGTCAACAACATCGCGATTGGCAATGCTGATGCGACCTACACGCTGGCCGGCCTTGGTGCCCTCGTACCGGGCGGTGAGGTCTGGAATGTCACAGTCAACGATAGCGGCATGCTGTCGGCGGCAGCGCCGCCCGCGCCGTTTTCGGCACCGGCCCCAGGAGCTGGTGGCTTGGCGCTCGCTGGCGCGCCGGTCGATCAGCCGCAGGGTGCGGGCGCGGCATGTGAAGAGAGTCCGGGCCTTGAATGCGGGACGTTGTCGAACACCGGGGACAGTAGGGCTACTGCCATCGGTAAGAACACTAATGCGACCGGAACGAATGGCTCTACCGCGTTGGGTACCTTTGCCGAAGCGACCGGCAACAGAGGTACAGCGTTGGGAGATAGCGCCATTGCAAGCGGACGTGGCAGCACGGCAGTGGGTAACTCCGCTCGGGCGGGCGGCACCAGCAGCACGTCGTTAGGCAACTTTGCCCAAGCGACGGGTGTCAACAGTACAGCGGTCGGAAATTTTACCAACGCCTTCGACTTCAGCACGGCGGTGGGCACGTTAGCCCAAGCGACAAACAGCCGAAGCATCGCAATAGGCGCTTCGGCAAATGCGACTGGACAAGAAAGCATATCTCTTGGCGCTTTCTCTGACGCAACACAGACCGGAGCAATCGCCATAGGCAGCGACGGCGACGATGGCGATGCGGACGGCGCACAGGCAAGAGGAGTCAGGTCCACTGCACTGGGCGCAGACTCGGTGGCGTCCGACATCAATACGACTGCAATTGGCGCGAACAGTCAGGCCACCGGCAACACGGGAATGGCGATCGGTGCTTTCAGCAGTGCAACTGGCGGAGGCTCCGCTGCGATCGGATTTTCGGCTGAGGCAAGAGGATTTCTCAGTCAGGCAATTGGCTATGGTGCGGAAAGTGAAGGAGACGGCTCCATCGCGATAGGTGCGGCCGCGACAACACAAAATCTCTCTGCGGAAACAAATGGCAACATCGCCATTGGCAGCTCTAGCCTTTTTGTCGATGGCGTTGGCTCGTCGGAAACGACTGCGAATGGTGGTGATTCGATTGCAATCGGAACGGCTGTTTTGTCGGCTGGCGCTGGCTCGATAGCAATTGGTGGTGATGGCGAAGATGCCGGAGAGATCGGTGCGCGAGCGACTGCCGACAATGCCGTCGCGATCGGTGTCGATGCTCGATCAACCGGTCCGCAGAGCGCGGCACTTGGGCGATCGGCGAGCGCATTGGGAACAGATTCGTTGGCCCTTGGATCGGGTACCGAGGCGAGGGCCAGATCGTCTGTGGCAATCGGCGTCGACGGCAATGATGCTGATACTCTGGGCGCACAGGCGACGGCGAGCCATGCGGTTGCGATCGGCCCGGATGCGACGGCGACGCAAATCCATGCGGTCGCGATCGGTACACGCTCGGAGGCGAGCGGCACGACATCGGTGGCGATGGGCCGGGATTCGACGGCGAGCGGATCGGGTTCGATTGCGGTGGGCCGCCTATCGATAGCGAGTGCACCGTCTTCGCTGGCCTTGGGCCCCTTGGCGCAGGCGACGCACAACAACTCGATGGCGATCGGCTTCGGCGCGGCGAGCAATGGCGTCAACAATATCGCCATTGGCAATTTGGGCGCGACCTACACGCTGGCAGGCCTTGGCGCGCTCGTCCCAGGCGGTGAGGTCTGGAATGTCACGGTCAACGATAGCGGCATGCTGTCGGCCTCCGCGCCGCCAGCCGGAGCCTCGGCACCAGCGCCGCTGAACGGTAGTCTGGCGCTTGCCGGTGCGCCCATCGATCAACCACAGGGCGCGGGTGCCGCCTGCGAGGAAAGTCCGGGTCTCGAATGTGGATCGGGTTCGTCTTCAGGAGCCAACAGCTCCAATACGGCGATAGGAATAGGCGCAACTGCGACGGGAGCTTTTGACGGCACTGCCGTTGGAAGAGGTGCAATAGCCGGAGAAGAGTCGACTGCTATCGGCGAAGATGCCCAAGCAACTGCTTTACAGGCTACTGCTATTGGTGAAGGGAGCCGAGCGACTGCCAGTGAGGCAACGGCACTGGGCAGCGCCGCCAATGCTTCGGGCGTGGACTCAACTTCCATAGGCGCATTCAGCACGGCTTCCGCTGGGCAGTCGGTTGCGGTCGGCCAAGGCGTGACCGCCGACTTTACCGACAGCATTGCGATCGGACAGAGCGCCGATGTTGGCGGTATAGCGGCTATCGCGCTCGGCGCGGATGCGAATGCCGATGCGCTGAGTGCGATCTCGATCGGCGGACAAAGCGGTGCGACGGCCGAGGCCACCGTAGCAATTGGTGGGGATGGCGATGATGCGGACACGCTAGGCGCGCAAGCCAGCTCGGCGGGCAATGTCGCCATTGGTGCAGATACCGTCGCTTCCGGTACTTTCAGCACCGGGTTGGGCGCCGGAACAGATGCCACCGGCGACTTCTCGACCGCAGTGGGTGTCGGTGCTCAGGCAACAGCCGATAACGCGGTTGCGTTGGGTGTGATCACGACAGCAACCGGCATTGGCTCGACGGCACTCGGGAATAGCGCATCTGCTGCTGGTAGTTCTTCCACGGCTGTTGGTCTGGCGGCAAATGCGGCGGGAATTGTCGCGGTTTCGATCGGTCAGGGATCGGATGCCACACAGCCCGGAACGATTGCGATCGGCGGTGATTCCAGTGATGCAGACATTGATGGTGCACAAGCAACGGCAACCAGCAGCATTGCAATTGGCGGCGATGCCGTGGCCAGCGGGTCCGAAGCGATCGCTATCGGCGTCGGCGCGTCGGCGGCGGATCGTGGAACGATTGCGCTCGGTGGCGGCGCCACGGTCGGCGCATTCGATTTCGGCACGGCGCTCGGCGCTGACACGAGCGTTACCGGCGATGGCGGCACAGCGGTCGGCCAGAATGCGATTGCGGCGGTCAACTCGACATCGATCGGCCAGGATGCGAATGCGCTCGCCGGGCGGTCGACGGCGCTCGGCGATGCCGCACTGGCAAGCCGGACCAGCGCGGTTGCGCTCGGCGCGCGGGCGACGGCGCTGGGAGATGCTTCGGTTGCCGTGGGCGGCAATAGCGCGCTCGGTGCCAGTTTCGGCGCCAGGGCAGATGGGGCCCAGTCGACAGCGGTCGGCGCATCGGCCTTTGCGGACCAGACCAACGCCACCGCGCTCGGCGCGGATTCTGACGCCACCGGCACCGCCGCGACGGCGCTGGGCGCCGACTCCACGGCAAGCGGGGCCAGCGCAGTCTCAGTCGGCAGCAACGCCCTGGCTAATCAGTCCCAAGCCATCGCGATCGGTGAAACATCCGCTGCGGTGAGCGCAAATGCCATCGCGCTGGGCGGGCTGACCGACTCGTCAGGTGCCGGTGCGATAGCGATTGGCGGTGACGGCGCCGACGCCGACACGATTGTCGGCGCAGCTGCATCGGGGACGGAAGCCGTGGCGATCGGCGCAGATGCGTCGGCCAGTCAGGCCAACACCACGGTGGTCGGCGGTCAGGCGTCCGCGCTCGCGCAAGGCGGCACCGCGGTTGGTCATAATGCGGATGCTACCGGCGAAGCAGGCGCCGCCTTTGGCAGAAATACGACGGCAGCCGCCAATGCGGTTGCCGTCGGCGCCCTTGCATCGGGCGGCGGAACCGGCGCGACGGCGGTCGGCGGATCGGCCAATGCCAGTGCCGCCGACGCGACGGCTGTAGGCAACTCGTCTCTCGCGCAGAGCGCCGGCTCGGTCGCGATGGGCAATGACAGTCGTGCCAGTGGCATCGATTCGATCGCCATCGGCGGCGATGACGGCGGCACCGGCGCTTTTGCAAATGGCAATTCGACGACGGCTGTCGGCGGCGAGAGCGAAGCGGCCGGCACCGGCGCGACGACCTTTGGCTGGCAATCGGTCGCCTCGGCGGAACGCGCCACGGCGCTCGGCCATCTCGCGACAGCACAGGGCGTCCGTTCGGTAGCGGTCGGCGAAAATGCCGATGCGCAGTCGAACAACGCAATCGCGCTCGGCAATGAAACGGTTGCGAGCGAGGACAGCGCCATTGCGATTGGCGGCGATGGCGGCGACGGCGACACCGACGGCGCGCAGGCGACAGCAGAAGGCGCGGTGGCGCTGGGCGCGGATACCGAGGCGAGCGGCGTGTTTACGGCGGCTGTGGGACGGGCGGCGACGGCCTCTGGCGGTAATTCGACAGCGATCGGCAATGGCGCGCAAGCGACCAATGTGCGGACGATGGCGGTGGGCCGCGGCGCAGTCGCTTCGGGCATTAACTCGCTGGCGCTGGGCTCGAACTCTGAAGCGACGGGCAATTCGTCCGTGGCGATCGGTGTTGATGGTGGCGATGCAGGCACGGAGGGCGCACAAGCGACGGCAGGTCAGTCGGTAGCGATCGGCTCGGATGCGGCGGCGACGGAAATTCATGCCGTGGCGATCGGCACCCGGACGGTAGCAAGC
>NZ_JANQNS010000012.1 GCF_028279465.1 Parasphingopyxis sp. | reverse complement strand
TGGGAGGTCGGGAGGGGGTGCGGGCTGGTGCGGCGATTTTTCCGCTGAGGAAAAATTTTGACAAACAAAACCCCTGACAAACAGAATCCCCACCCCCATCCCGGTTGACACTGGTTGACACTGGTCAGGGGTCGCCCCCGTCCTCCCGGTCCCGGTCCGGCGCGTCCGCGCCATCTGCATCATCATACTCCCACGCGCCGCAATCCTCCTCCTCGGCGAACATCCGCTCCGTTAGCCCGCTGCGTTGCGCGCGCAGCCATTGTTCGTCGGTCCACTCGTCCGCTTCGGCAGGATCGAGATCGGAAGTGTCAATCTCTCCCGGCGGCGTGGCCATTATGCGTTTATAGTCGAGCAGCGCCTCCACGGCTTCCTCGTCGCTCGCAAAGCCCATCGGCCCGGCCACCTTCCCGGTCCGGATGCCGGGGCCGATATCGGGCGCGGGGTCGGTCTGCGCCAGATAGTCCTGGTGCGACAGGCGCGCCCGGTCCGCATCCCCGGCGGCGCTGACATCGAAGGCGCCGATATCCTCATCGCCCTTCCAGTCCCACCGCGCGCTGGCCGCGATATCGGCGAGCAGCATCGCGCGATCCGGCGGCCCGCCCTCGGCCTGCACGATCTCGTCGGGATCGACGCAATCGAGCAAAGCTTCGAAATGCAGCTCGCTCTGATGTGCGGGCCGGGCGGCGAGGCTGTCATCGTCGCACAGCCGGTCCGCCCGGTTCAGCATATGGCGCAGCATCGCGCCGTCGGGCTTGGTCCGCTCGACCAGTTCGCCATCGACGACGATCTCCTCGGTCACGCCCATCGTCGCCCGCTCCATGCAGATATCGACCAGCGCATCGCGATGGCGCAGCATCGCCCCCTGCCAGGCCCGCGCAAAAGCCGCGTCCCGCGCGCGCAGCGCGTAAACCGATTGCCGCGACATATCCATCTCCCGGCACACGCCGAGCACATTGCCCGTGTCCGCGAGGCGGGAGAGGAAATAGCGTTGGCGCTTCGGCGTCCATCCGGGATCGGCGGGGGTAGCGCGGGCGGGGAGGGTGTGGGGGTTTTCGTTGTCCGTCATCCGACAGGATAGGTCAGATGATATCCTACATTGCAAGGGGATATGGTTCGGGAAGATCAGAGTGATTGGCTAGGCGCCTCTGTAGCTGTAGCGGTAAGCCGTCGGTGACATCAATGTTGAATCTGCTACCCGTTGATCGTTTCTGGACTGAACATTCATTCAAACTATATTACTGTAGCGTCTATCAAGCATATACCACAAAACAATACAAGATGCTGATAAATTATAATAAATTAGTTATCCGTATATCCTCATACTAACGCGGACAAAAAATTGAAACGATATTCACGCCTTGTTCTCTCAATGGATAGCAGATTCAACATTGAATATTCTGCCGCTTCACGTCCGCGCTAAAGCGGATTTTGCGGCCGGTGCGTCGAAAAATCACTCTATGTCTACGCTCACCCGTGAGATAGTTAACGCGACCAGCGCTTGACACAGGCGCTATTCATACTTATATGTATGGAGAAATACGGAGAACAGCGGTGGCTGAAGATAAAGATATCGATGTCTCGATCGACGGATTAGGGCTCAAATTTACAGGAAAGGTGACTTTGCAGCAAGCCATAGAAATGTTGCGTGTAGCGTCCCTCGATCCCGATGCAGTGCCGCGTGTCGCCGAATCCCAAGAGAGCGGTGGCGCAGGCGGAGGCGTATTCGACCTTGCCTTAAGCGAGTTGATAAACGAGATAGACCCCAAAACGAGTGCTGAAACAATCGCGTTAATTGCCCTTTGGGTGATGGAAACCGAAGGCAAGGAGTCAATTAGCCGTCAAGACGTGCGTGATCGCTATCAAGAAGCGCGTTTGCCACCACCGGCTAATTTCCCAAGAGATTTCTCGACCGCGATTTCAAAGGGCTACTTGGCACCCATCAAAGGTGACAGAAACAGCTTTTACGTGACTCGCACTGGGCGGAAACTCGCTGAACTCGAGGAATAATCATGGCTCTGAAAGATCTCGCTGCGTCTGCTTCCTCTGTCAACGAAGAGGTTATAGAACAAATCGTACAGGATTTCGTGCGCTACGATATCGACGAAAAATCCATTGTTTTGACGCCGGATGCAGGTGACCTGTCGAACAGGGGAAAGATACTTGTCTACCTGACAGCCAATGAAGGCTGGCCGTATCTAGACGAGCCAGAATACCGGGTGAAAACCGCGCCAAAAGACTTGGAGCTGCCGTTGGGGATAAAGCCGGGATCACTGCGCCCTACTCTAAAAGCCCTCCAAAAAGAAAATTTATTGAGAAAGGACAAATCCGACTATCGCATCGTCCCTGCCAATCTGAGCAAGATCAAGGCTGAGGTTGGAGAGGCGTAGTGTGGGGCAATGATCGGGTCAGGGCCGCGCTTCTATCAAGTTTTCCAGAAGCTTTGGTTGATGACCTTTTGAGCACCTTCAACAGTGCAGTTGAGAAGCACAATGCTGGAGACTTTGATACTTGCTTGGTGAAGGCGGGACTGTTTTCTGAACACGTGATCCGTGCCCTGATCCTTGAATCGACATCTTCCCTTCCAGACGAAATTAAAAATTTCTCGCAGGCAGTTCAGACGTTGTCGAAGGCCGTAAACTTGCCTGAGTCGGCCCGAATCTTGATCCCCAGAATCTTGGCATCCTCAGCATATGACATGAGGTCCAAGCGAGGGGCGGTTCACGTGAAGGGAGTCAATCCGCGAAAACGGGATGCTACTCAGGCTCTTGGTTCTATGGCATGGACGTTGGCAGAGTTGCTTTCACTGTACGGCGATTTGGAAGGTTACGAGCTAGACTCTACGATATCGACCGTAATGCGTAGAACTATGCCGCATGTCGAGCACGTCGGTGGACAGTTCGTGGTGACCGCTGAAATGCCCGCACACTTAGAAACGCTTCTAATTATTGATAGTCATCCAGAAGGCGTTTCGAGGCGATCAATCGGCAAACTTGTGAAACGCTCGCCGAGTTCTGTGACGCACGCGCTGACCAAACTTTCAAAGGAAAGAATGGCCCATCAAAATTCGAACGGACTTTGGTTCATCACTGGAAAAGGCGAGAGCGTATTGCAGGCCATTGCACAGAGAAACTAACAATCACTTCGCCGCCTCAGCCATGTTTCCCAGCATCCCCTTTAAATACTCCCCACATAACCTCCGCCTACGCCAAACCTCCGGCGTCCCCCGCCCCTACAGCTCCTCCAATATCGCCGCTTTCTTCGTCGCATAATCCTCGGCGTCGATCAGGCCGCGGTCGCGGAGGCGGCGGAGTTCGGCGAGGCGGGTTGCGGGGTCGGCCGGGCTGTCCCGCGTGTCGCCCGATGCCCGCCTGCGGTGCTTGTGGGCGCGTTCCAGCAATCGCGCGCCGGCCGGGATCGGCTGGCCGGCCACGATGCCGAGCCGCCGCCGCCGGGCTACGCGCGACCAGGTCCACACCACCCAGATCGGCACGGATATGATGCCGATCATCGTCAGCGTGACTGGCCAGCCGATCGAGCGCGTCACGCCGCCCTCGGTGCAATAGGTTTCGGTGGACCAGCTCGTTTCGCCGGGCGTCGGGTTCGACCGGATGACCGTCGCCTCGACCGCGCCGTCGCAATAGAGCGGCGCGACAAGCTCCAGCGATGACGGCATGAAAAGGCCGATCGGAATATAGACAATCATGGCGAAGAACAGCGCAATCGGTATCCCGAAGATCAGCGCGCCGACCCAGAGCGGACCGGCGATCATTGTGCCCGTTTCAAGGTTGATATTCTTCGGCATCGCCTGCCCCGCTCCCCTATCCCTTTTCGCGGATCTTCGCGACGATCGCCTGATAGGCCTCGTCATCGATCAGCCCCTGTGCGCGCAGCCCGGCAACCGTGCGCAGCCTGGTATCGAGATCGGCATCGCGGAGGTCGATCGTCTCGCTGCTCCGTGCCGTAATGTCGGCCCCGTCGATCAGCCCCGACAGCCCTTCGAGAAACTCGTCCGCATCGCGCCCTTCCAGGGTCACGCTCCGCCGGGCCCCATCGGCTTCGATATTCTGCGCGAAATGGCCGCGCATGATCGCCGGCACCGGTTCGCCCGTCCGCGCCCCGAGATTGCGGCGCACGATCAGCCCGATCGGCGCGATGACGGCAAGCGCGATGGCCATATAGGCGGCGACATTCGCGGCGATCAGCGCGAGCGTCGAAAGCTCGGTGCGCGCGCTCTCCGTAACGCAGAAAAAGCTCGATGCGACCCCCGATTCAGCGGGCAAGGAATAGGGGGTGTTGACCTGTTCCAGCGTGCCACCGCACAGCAGCGGAGAGGCGAGCGTTAGCGCGGCCGGGTAGATGAGCGGCGCGAGCATTGCCACAAGGAAGCCGATCCAGAAACAGATCGGCAGCACCGTTTTCAGCAGCACCTTCCCATAGGGCCGCACGACGCGCGCATGCCTGCTTTGCAATCCCCTCATCGCGTGCGTCCTCCTCTCCCCCACTTGCTATAGCATGGGAGAGCCGGGCGCTGTGATACCGATCACTCCGCCGCCTCGGCCACCTTCCCGAGCATATCCTTCAGATAGGCGCCGGTATAGCTGCCCTTGGTTGCCGCCACCTCTTCGGGCGTGCCCTGCGCGACAATCGTCCCGCCCTTGTCGCCGCCTTCGGGGCCGAGGTCGAGAATATGATCGGCCGTTTTGATCACATCGAGATTATGCTCGATCACCACGACCGTATTCCCCTGCTCGACCAGCGCGTGGAGCACTTCGAGCAGTTTGCGGACGTCCTCAAAGTGAAGCCCCGTGGTCGGCTCGTCGAGGATGTAGAGCGTCTGGCCGGTCGCGCGTTTCGATAGTTCTTTGGAGAGCTTCACGCGCTGCGCTTCGCCGCCCGATAGCGTCGTCGCCTGCTGGCCGACCTTGATATAGCCGAGCCCCACGCGTTCGAGCATCGCCATCCGGTCGCGGATCGGGGGGACGGCTTTGAAGAATTCATGCGCATCCTCGACCGTCATGTCGAGCACATCGGCGATGCTCTTGCCCTTGAACTTCACCTCCAGCGTCTCGCGATTGTAGCGCGCGCCGTGGCAGACGTCGCAGGTGACATAGACGTCCGGCAGGAAGTGCATCTCGATCTTGAGCACGCCATCGCCCTGGCAGGCCTCGCAGCGGCCGCCCTTGACGTTGAACGAGAAGCGCCCGGGCTTGTAGCCGCGCGCCTGCGCCTCAGGGAGGCCGGCAAACCAATCGCGGATCGCGGTGAAGGCGCCGGTATAGGTGGCGGGGTTGGAGCGGGGCGTGCGGCCGATCGGCGACTGATCGATATCGATGACTTTATCGAGATATTCGAGGCCTTCGAGTTTTTCGTGTTTTCCTGCGACGATGCGCGCGCCGTTCAGCGCCCGCGCGGCGGCGGCGTAGAGCGTGTCGATGGTGAAGGTGGATTTGCCGGAGCCGGAGAGGCCGGTGATGCAGGTGAAGGTGCCGAGGGGGATGGAGGCGGTGACCGATTGGAGGTTGTTGGCGGTCGCGCCCTTGAGGGTCAGCTTTTTGCCCGTGCCCTTGCGGCGTTTGGCGGGGACGGCGATTTCCTTGCGGCCATTCAGATAATCCGCGGTGAGGGATTTCTTCGATCGCAGGATCTGCTTGAGCGTGCCCGCGGTGACGACCTCCCCGCCATGGACGCCGGCGCCCGGCCCCATATCGACGATATGATCGGCGCTGCGGATCGCATCCTCGTCATGCTCGACGACGATGACCGTATTGCCGAGATCGCGGAGGCGCTTGAGCGTGGCGAGGAGCCGGTCGTTGTCGCGCTGGTGAAGGCCGATGCTCGGCTCATCCAATACGTACAAAACGCCGGACAGTCCTGAACCTATTTGGCTCGCAAGGCGGATGCGCTGGCTCTCCCCGCCGGACAGCGTGCCAGAGCTGCGGTCGAGATTGAGGTAATCGAGGCCGACGTTATTCAGAAAGCCCAGCCGCTCGACGATTTCCTTGAGGATGGGGGTCGCGATCTGGAGCTGGGTGTCGCTGAGCTTTTCCGGCAGCGCCTCGAACCAGGCCAGCGCCTGGCCGACCGGGCGGCGCGCGCTCATCGAGATATCCTCACCGCCAAGCTTAACCGCCAGCGCCTCGGGCTTCAGCCGCGCGCCGCCGCACACCTCGCAGGGCGCGGCGGTCTGGAACTTGCCGAGCTCCTCGCGCATCCAGGCGCTCTCGGTCTGCATCATCCGGCGGTTGAGATTGCCGATCACGCCCTCGAACGGCTTCTTCACGTCATAGCTTTTACGCCCGTCCTTGAAGCTGAGCGTGATCGGCAGGCCCTGCGTCCCGTGCAGCACGACATCGCGATGATGTTCGGAGAGTTCGTTCCACGGCGTATCGAGCGAAAATTCAAAATGCTTCGCGACGCTGCCCAGCACCTGCATATAATAGGGGCTCGGCGGGTTGGACTTGGCCCAGGGCACGACCGCGCCCTTCTTCAGGGACAGCTCGCCATTGGGGACGACAAGATCCTCGTCGAACTCCAGCTTCTCACCGAGCCCGTCGCAAGCCGGACACGCCCCCTGCGGCGCGTTAAACGAAAACAGCCGCGGCTCGATCTCCTCGATCGTAAAACCGGAGACCGGGCAGGCGAATTTTTCGGAGAAGACGATTCGGTTGTCGGGCAGGCCCGTGCCCTTCATCTTCCCGCCATCGGCATCGCCATCTTCGCGCCCCGGCACAACACCGTCCGCCAGATCGACATAAGCCAGCCCATCGGCCAGCCGGATCGCCGTCTCGAAGCTGTCCGCCAGCCGCGTCTCCATGCCCTCGCGTACAACGAGCCGGTCCACCACCACCTCGATGTCATGCTTGAATTTCTTGTCGAGCGCCGGCGCGTCCTCAATGTCATAGAATTCGCCATCGACACGGACGCGCGTAAAACCCGCCTTCTGCCACTCGGCCAGCTCCTTGCGATACTCGCCCTTCCGTCCGCGCACCACGGGCGCGAGCAGATAGAAGCGCGTGCCCTCTTCGAGCTGCATCACCCGGTCGACCATCTGGCTGACCGTCTGCGCCGCGATCGGCTCGCCCGTCGCCGGCGAATAGGGCACCCCGGCCCGCGCCCATAACAGCCGCATGTAATCGTAGATCTCGGTCACCGTCGCGACGGTGGAGCGCGGGTTGCGGCTCGTCGTCTTCTGCTCGATCGAGATCGCGGGCGAGAGCCCCTCGATATGCTCGACATCGGGCTTCTGCATCATCTCGAGAAACTGCCGCGCATAGGCGCTGAGACTCTCGACATAACGCCGCTGCCCCTCGGCATAGATGGTATCGAAAGCGAGTGAGGATTTTCCGCTGCCCGAAAGCCCGGTAATCACGATCAGCTTGTCGCGCGGCAGATCGATATCGACGCCCTTAAGATTATGCTCGCGCGCGCCTTTGACGGAAATTTTGGTGAGGGACATGGTTTGACGTTCTAATTATGTTCTTTGAGGGAAGCTAGTGGCAGATAAGGCAGATGCGTTCAACTGTGCGATCTAGAATGGAACGTCTTCTTCGCGAGCACTGTCTGCGTCTTCGGTGATATCTTCGCCGTGCTCGACAATGAACCGAGCGCGATGAAGCAACTCGTCAAAAGTGATGATCTCAGGTTGTCGCATGTTTCTGCGATACATCTCGAATGACCGAAACTTCTCCTCGTTGACGCCTTGTTCCGTCATAAACTCATCAAGGTTTCCAATCACCAAAAAGGCACGAGGATTAATGTTGAACAATGTCTCGCCGGTCGGATCGCCGCCCTGTCGCGTTGGCCTCAAACTTCGACCGAGCCTTTCTACTGAATCTTGAACTGTAGCCTGCACTTGCGACACGCCCCCGCTCAAATCTCTCGAAGGCGACCACGCCCCTGATCGATACTCCGTGCCAAGCAGACCTTTATCGTGGCGCTTTATCTCCACGAAGCACAGGGAGTTTACTCGTGCGCGAGTTTTCATGAGTGCATCAGTGCGTTTGCCGGGGCCAGTTACATCTGCACCGCGGACGATCTGTTCAAGCTTTGCGTCATCCAGTTCTGTCACGAATTGGAAGGATAGTCCGTACCCAAAAATCCAAGTGTTAGCTTCAAAGAAGAGCTGCCAAAGGTCCTCGGGGCGCTTAGCTTTAGCTGTCGCCTGCGCAGCATTAAAGTAGTCCGGATCGTTGAGGAGTTTTTCAAATCGTTCTAGTTGCTTGCGCCGATAACCGATGGCGACGAGATCTCGTTGTAGTTCTTCGTTCTCCGCGATTTTGATAAACAGGTCTTCATTACCCTCGAATAACCCTCGGGCTTTTGCCTCGTTGAGTTTTATGTTGCGAAGTTGTTCGTCAGTTACGTGCTTTTTGCCGTCGCTCTCGAAGTCGACGGTCCGGATGCCGTGGAGGAATTGAATTAGTGTATCGACCTCCTTGTGAACCAAGGTAAACTGATCGCGCTCAAGCGGTCCTTTGGTGTTGAGATACCGCTGAAAGACGAGCGATCTGATTTCGCGGTCGTCTTCTACGAAGGTAGCTTTTAGCTTGTATCGCCCAGCAGGGGTTGTTCGGAGGACAAGGTCGTCCTTTACGACGGCAAAACGAAGGCCTTCGGTTCCTTCGATGATCTCAGAGACAATTCGAATTTTCTTGCCGGCGAAAGAGTCTATCGCCTTGCTGTAAACTGCCTTTCCCGGCTTCGTGCTCCAAAAATAAGAACGCTCTGTTTCGTCGCCACTCATCCTCACATACTATTGCTTCCATTGATCAAGTCGAGTCCACCGCTCGATAACAAGTTGGTGACGTCTGCGTTGCAGAACATTAGACCCAAGAAGGTAGGGAGAATCCGTATGTGCGACACCAAAAACCTTAAAAAATGGGCCCGCAGTGGCCGCACGGATTGGTCGTTGAACCGCCGCCAGTTTGCGGCGCTCGGGGCGGTGGGCGCGATTGCTGCCTGTGCGCCGGCGGTGCGTGGGGAGAGTGGCGAGCAGGCCGGGGATAGCGAGAACGGGCTGGCCGAAGACGCCGTCACCATCGCCACCCCGGACGGCACGATGGACGCCTTTTTCGTTCGCCCCGCCACGGGCGCCCACCCCGCCATCCTTACCTGGCCCGATATTGCCGGGCTGCGCGAGGCGAAGCGGGTGATGGCGCGGCGGCTGGCCGGGCAGGGCTATGCGGTGCTCGTCGCCAATCCCTATTATCGCGATCGTCCCGCCTCGCAGTTCGAGGATTTTGCCGACTTCATGGCCAATGACGGGTTTCAGGCCGTCCGGCCATGGCGCGAGCAGCTGACGGCGGATGCCATTATGCGCGATGCGGTAGCTGTGATCGGCTGGCTCGATGCGCGCGAAGAAGTCGATTCGGCGCGCGGCGTCGGCACGCATGGTTATTGCATGGGCGGGCCGTTCACCGTCTGGACGGCCGCTGCCGTGCCGGACCGGGTGCGCGCGGCGGCCTCGCTGCATGGCGGCGGGCTGGTGCGCGAGGGCGATCCGCAAAGCCCGCATAACCTGCTCCCTGACACGCAGGCCAGCTATCTTATCGCCTATGGACAGGATGACGACGAACGCGATCCGGAGGCGAAGATCGTGCTGCGCGACGTCGCCGACGCCGCCGGGCGGCCGGCCGAGATCGAAATCTATAACGCCGATCATGGCTGGACGGTGCTCGACACGCCGGTCTACGACGAGGCCGAGGCCGAACGCGCCTGGGCCCGGATGAGCGCGCTGTTCGAAGACAATCTGTAGCCAGGCGTGTGGCCAGACGGGATCGATAGGGGCTGCGCGCGCCTTCGCCGGCGGCTATGGGAAGCGCTCCATGCACCTTTCGATTCACACCCTGCTCGATTACCGGATCGATGCCGAAGCCGATATCCTGCTGCAGATCGAAGCGGCGGCGAACGAGCCGACGCAGCGCGTGATCGAGGGTCGCATGACAGTCGCCACGGGATCGGAGCTGCACCCGGTGCCGGTCGATGCGGGTCTCGGGCGGCGGACATGGACGCGCGGATCGGGGCCGTTCCGGGTCGAATATCGCGCGACGGTCGACGTCGAGCGCACGGTCCAGGATATCGCCGGGCTCGGCGTTACGCCCTATGCCGATCTGCCGGGCGAGGCCGTGCCCTATATATGGCCGAGCCGCTATTGCCAGTCGGACCGGTTCGCGAGCTTCGTCGCCAAACAGTTTGGCGATCTGGAGGGCGGCGCGAAGATACTGGCGATGGCGGACTGGGTGCACGATCAGCTCGATTATGTCATCGGCGCGAGCGACGGCGATACGGGCGCGGCCGATACGTTTATCTCGCGCGAAGGCATTTGTCGCGATTATGCGCATCTGCTGATCAGCTTCGCGCGCGCCGCCGGCATCCCCGCGCGCATGGTGTCCGCCTATGCCTGGAACCTCGAGCCGCAGGATTTTCACGCGGTCGCCGAAATCTGGCTCGAAGATGGCTGGCACATGATCGACGCGACGCGGATGGCACCCATCGAAGGCCTCGTCCCGATCATCACGGGGCGCGATGCAACCGACATCGCCTTTATGACGATCTTCGGCCGGGCGGATTTGCAGAACCAGATGGTGAATGTCGAGCGGTTAGATTGATTAGTGAAATATAACCATATTGGTTGATTATAGTAGAGCGTTGTCAGACTCGCCCTATCGGTCGAGCGCGGCACCGGGATTTTTGGTCAGACTCAACCTATCGGTTGAGCGCCGCACCAGCCCTCACCCCCTCCCGGCCTCCCATGAGTATACCCTGTTTGGGAGGTCGGGAGGGGGTGAGGGCTGGTGCGGCGATTTCCTGCAAAGGAAATTCTGACAAAGAGAGTCTCACGAACAAATCCCCGATATCGACAAACCTAGGCCGCTTCCCTAACCCCGCCCGATGCTTCGCTACACGCTCATCGCGCTCGTCCTGCTGCTCATCGCGGCGGCCGTCTATGTCTATACGGCCGATCGGCTCATGCTGTTCAACCGGCTCGTGCCCAAGGATGCGGGGTCGGCGCGGATCGCCGCGGATATCGCCTTTGGCGATGGCGTGCGCCAGCGGCTGGATGTCTATGCGCCGACGGGCGGCGGGGCGGATGCGGCGCATCCCGTGATCGTCTTCATCCATGGCGGCGGCTGGCGGGCCGGGGACAAGGCGGGTTATGAATTTGCCGGCCGCGCCTTCGCGTCGCGCGGCTTCGTGACGGTCGTTCCCAATTACCGGCTGTCACCGGAGGGCCATTTCCCCGATTTCGTCGAGGACGGTGCGGCAGCAATCCGCTGGGTGCGGGAGAATATTGCCGAGAGCGGCGGCGATCCGAACCGGATCGTAATGGTCGGCCATAGCGCGGGCGCGCATATCGCGGCCTTGCTCGCGATGGACGAAAGCTGGCTCGGCGCAGACCGCGATGGCATCGCCGGCTGGGTCGGCATGGCCGGGCCCTATGATTTCCTGCCGCTCGATACACCGAGCACGCGCGGCGCGTTCAGCCGCGCGCCCGATCTCGATGCAACCCAGCCGATCAATTTCGCCGGTGAAGGCGATCCGCCCGCGTTGCTCCTCCATGGCGCGCTCGATACTGTCGTGCGGCCGCGCCACAGCAGCGGGCTCGCCGAGCGGCTGGAGGCGGCGGGCGTGCCGGTGCGCCATATCGTTTATGAGGACATCGGCCATATCCGGATCATGACGGCCCTGTCGCGCTGGACGCGCGGTACGCCGCCCTCGCTCGCCGATATCGAGGCGTTCGCGCGCGAGGTTTCCTGACCGCGCCTGGCCGCCCAGCGTCTCCCGCGCCTACTGGCCGTGATGCTCCTGAATCTTTTTGCGGATGCGCGCCGGGGTCGCGCCATTGGCGATCGCATTGCGGATCCGGGCTGGATTGATGTGCGGTCGCTCGCGCGGGCGGACAGGCCGAACCGGCCGCACGCGCGGCGCGGCGCGATATTGCCGGCGCGCCGATTGCATGGCTGCGGCGCTCACAAGATTGGCTGCCGGCGATCCGGCTGAAACGCCGGCGGGTGTTGCCGCCGCCGGCGACGCGGCGATCAGGGCGAGGGTTAAGGCGAGCGGGGAATACATGGGTACGGGTCTCCTTATGATGCCGAACCGGCGAAACGCCCGCATCTCTATCAACGTATGACGGGCGGAAACCCTTCGCCGGAAGTTGGGTTTTGGTTTGTCTGACCTTCGCTATCGCTCAGGCGCGGCGGATTCTTTGTCAGAAACTTCCTGTCGGAAGTT
>NZ_JANQNS010000003.1 GCF_028279465.1 Parasphingopyxis sp. | reverse complement strand
TGTACAAGGCCCGGGAACGTATTCACCGCAGTATGCTGACCTGCGATTACTAGCGATTCCTCCTTCATGCAGGCGAGTTGCAGCCTGCAATCTGAACTGAGGCTGGGTTTATGAGATTAGCGCACTCTCGCGAGTTGGCAGCTCTTTGTCCCAACCATTGTAGTACGTGTGTAGCCCAGAGCGTAAGGGGCATGCTGACTTGACGTCATCCACACCTTCCTCCGGTTTGTCACCGGCAGTCTCTCTAGAGTGCCCAACTAAATGATGGCAACTAAAGACGTGGGTTGCGCTCGTTGCGGGACTTAACCCAACATCTCACGACACGAGCTGACGACAGCCATGCACCACCTGTGTTCGCGTTCCCGAAGGCACCCTCGTGTTTCCACAAGGTTCGCGACATGTCAAGCCCTGGTAAGGTTCTTCGCGTTGCATCGAATTAAACCACATACTCCACCGCTTGTGCGGGCCCCCGTCAATTCCTTTGAGTTTCACACTTGCGTGCGTACTCCCCAGGCGGGACACTTAACGCGTTGGCTACGGCACTGACCGGGTCGATACGGCCAACACCTAGTGTCCATCGTTTACAGCTAGGACTACAGGGGTATCTAATCCCTTTCGCTCCCCTAGCTTTCGTCCATGAGTGTCAGTTACGGCCCAGCAGAGCGCCTTCGCCACTGGTGTTCTTCCCAATATCTACGCATTTCACCGCTACACTGGGAATTCCCTCTACCCCTACCGTACTCTAGCCTTTCAGTTTCCACTGCTGATCCAGAGTTGAGCCCTGGGCTTTAACAGCAGACTTGAAAGGCCACCTGCGGACGCTTTACGCCCAATAATTCCGGATAACGCTTGCCTCCTCCGTCTTACCGCGGCTGCTGGCACGGAGTTAGCCGAGGCTTATTCAACAGGTACCGTCAGATCTTCTTCCCTGTTAAAAGCGGTTTACGACCCAAAGGCCTTCCTCCCGCACGCGGTATTGCTCCGTCAGGCTTTCGCCCATTGCGGAAAATTCCCCACTGCTGCCTCCCGTAGGAGTCTGGGCCGTGTCTCAGTCCCAGTGTGGCTGGTCGTCCTCTCAGACCAGCTATAGATCGTCGGCTTGGTGAGCTTTTACCTCACCAACTACCTAATCTAACGCGGGCTCATCCCTAGGCGATAAATCTTTGGACCGGAGTCATTATGCGGTATTAGCTCAAATTTCTCTGAGTTATTCCGCACCTAAGGGTAGATTCCCACGCGTTACGCACCCGTGCGCCACTAGACCCGAAGGTCTCGTTCGACTTGCATGTGTTAGGCCTGCCGCCAGCGTTCGTTCTGAGCCAGGATCAAACTCTCAAGTTGATGTTCATCCAAGACGCCACGTGCCAAAGGCCGCGCACATCCAGGACGATCTCTAGGAGCCGTTCCTGCACAAATCTTAATTACGTAATGGATACGTGAATAGGACATGCATAGAACGACTTAGCTTTACCGGTTACCGGAGCCTTGAGCTCTCCGGACCGGGGCCGCCGCCCACATGTCCCTTCATTCAAACTAACAATGTCAAAGAGCCGACAATTCCTGTCCCCTACCATGAGCAGGGGGAGACGGTGGTACCGTTTACAAGAAATGTCCCCAGTGGGGTCGCGGGGCAGTGCCCGTTACCGCGTCGGGAAGCAGCCATATATGCGGGCTGTAGGATTCGGTCAACACCCTCTGTGCAATTTTATTTCAAATATTTTGCACCGATTTCCCGAACGCCGGTTTACGCCTCATACACCTTGTTCCGCTAGGGCCTTAATCAACTGCTAACCGCAAGGGACAGGCCCGGCTTGGTCGATATCGCGAAACAGGAAATTCCTGCATCTCTGCGGGATCGCGTCCGCAGCGCCGTGTTCTGGCGCTCGGGCAGCCAGATCGTCGCGCAGATGATTACCTGGGCGACTACCTTTCTCGTCATCCGGATGCTCAGCCCGGAAGATTACGGGCTCGTCGCGATGGCCGCGCTCGTCGTCATCTTTTTGAGCCTGATGGAGGGGTTCGGATTCGCCAGTTCGCTGATCCAGCGCGAGTCGGTCAGCAGGAAAGAATTGCGTCAGGTATTCGGCCTGCTGATTCTCATCAACGTGACGCTGGCCGGCATCCAGTTCCTCATCGCCCCGCTCGCCGCTGCCTATTTCAATCAGCCCGAACTGGTCGAGATATTGCGCGTCCAGACCCTGCTCTATTTTATCACGCCGTTTCTTGCTTTGCCGTTCGCCATTCTCAGCCGCGAGCTCGAATATCGCAAATTGGCGATCGCGAATCTCATCGGCTCGATCGCGGGCGCGGGGACAGCGCTGACCATGGCGGTGATGGACTATGGCGTCTGGACGCTCGTCTTCAGCCCGATCGTGATGTTCGCCGTGCGCGCCACCTGCATGACCTTTGCCGCGCGGTCCCTGATCTGGCCGAGCTTTTCCTTCCGCGGCGCGCGGGCGATCATCGGGTTCGGCGGCGCGCTGACCCTGACCCAGTTCTTCTGGTTCCTGCAGAGCCAGTCGGACATCTTTATCGCCGGTCGCATCTACGACGCCTATAATATCGGCCTCTACACGACCTCGCTGTTTCTCGCGCAGATCCTGGTGTCCAAATTCGTGCCGCCGCTCAACGACGTCGCGTTCGCCGCCTATTCGCGCATGCATCGCGAGAAGCGGCCCATCGGCTCCGCCTTCGCCAATTCGGCGCGGCTGATCCTGACCGCAACGCTGCCTTTCTATTTCGGACTCGCCATCACGGCCGCGCCGCTCGTCGAAGCGATACTCGGCCAGCAATGGCTCGAGATTATCCCTATCGTCTCGCTGCTCGCGCTCGCCATGCCATTTATGACGCTGCAGATATTGTTCGGCCCGGCGACCAACGCGCTCGGTCGTCCGGGCATAGCCGTGCGCGTCAATATATGTGGCGCGGCGATCATGGCGACCGGCTTTTTGGTGGCAGTGAATTACGGCATTATCGGCCTCGCCTGGGCGTGGCTTATCGCCATGCCGATCCTGACGGCGGTCACGATGTTTATGTCCATGCCGACAATCGGCGTCTCGCTGCGCCAACTGGCGGGCGCCGTCGCGCCGGGGCTATCCGCCTCGCTGGCGATGGCGATTATTGTGGTCGCAATCGATGCGCTGCTGCCGCCACTTTCGCCGCTGATGCGTCTGCTGGTGCTGGCAGGCGCTGGCATGGCTGCCTATGCCGCGCTGCTATTGATGTTCGCCCGGAGCCTCGTTGCAGAGATGTGGGACCTTATCGTCCGGCGCCAGACCGCTCCGGCCTGATCGTCAGACCGCCTGGATATAATCGCGCATTGCGCGCGCATCCTGTTCGATCCGATCCATCCGGTGCTTTACGAGATCGCCGATCGAGACGAAGCCGACCAGCTTGCCGCCCTCGACGACAGGTAGATGGCGCACGCGGCGGCGCGTCATCAGGCCGAGCGCCGAGAGAATTTTGTAATTGGGGTCGACGGTAATCGGGGGCGAGGTCATCACGTCGGAAACCGGTTTCTCGAGACCGTCCTTGCCATGTTCGGCGACGAGATGGACAAGATCGCGTTCGGACATGATGCCGACGACTTCGATACCATCGATTATCGGCACGGCCCCGATCCGTTTCTCCGCAAAAATGCGCACGACCTCATGGACCTTCATATCCGGACTGGCGGTTATGGTGTCCTGCCCGCGATTCTCCAAGATGAGGCTGATTGTCATAGCGACTCTCCCGATCGACCCATGAACCGGCGGGATGATGCGCCTTTTCGGCCGAAAAGGGAAGTTGAGCGGATTTCGCCTGCATCTATGGCTTGATGATGCGGGCAGCTATGGCCAGATAGGCGGCATGACCGACCCCAAACCGACGCTCGACGATGCCGAATATTCCCGCTTGGTCTGGAATCGCTTTCGCGCCATGCTGAAATGGATGGGCCTCGCATCGGTCGCGACCGCGGCGATCGCGCTGGTCTGGATGCATTATTATGGCGGCGGACTGACCATTGCCGTAGCGCTGACGACGGCATTCGGAGTCGCGCTGACGGTTTTCATGGCCGCCGCGCTGATGGGCCTGATTTTTCTGAGCTCGGGCTCAGGCCATGACGATGTCGTCGATGCACAAGGCCATGACGATGTCGTCGATGCACAAGGCCAGGACAGCCTCAATCACCGCGAATAGGCGACGCTAGGGTCAGGACCTAGGCTTCCGCGCCGGCGCCCTTGCCGTCTTCATCCTGAGTCGGTTTGCGCGAACGGCTGCTCCGGCTCGCCTTCTTCTCGCCGCTGCCGTTCACCGTTTCGGAGCCGTCCTTCGCGTCCCCGCTCTCGCTCGTATCGACGGAGATTGCGGCGGGCAGCCGGTCTGCCTCGATGCTCGGTGCTTCACTCTCGGAACCGGCGCTGTCGCTTTTCTTGCCCGATTGACTCTTGCTCGACTGGCTCTTGCTCGATTGGCGCTTTTTCGGCTTTCCGTCGTCCGAGCGATCGTCGGACTTGTTGTTGTCCGGCTTATTGTCCTGATACCGCTTCGCCTTGTTCTGCTCGCGCTCGCGCTTCTGCTCTTCCTTGCGCAGGTTCGTTTCGGTGAGCACCCGGAAATAATGATCCGCGAACTGCAGATAATATTCGTTCATCACCCGGTCGCCCTGCTGATGGGCATCGCGCGCCATCGACTTATATTTTTCGCAGAGCTGGTTGGCATTTCCGCGCGCCCGATTGTCGAGACGGTTTCCGTCGTTCGGCCCGCGATTGCTGGAGCGACCACCGCGGCTGCGCCTGCGGCCTGAGCTACGATTATTCATCAAGGTAAAAAATCCTCAGTCCTTTGTTTCCGCAACAAGCGCGCCCCCGCGCGCGGCTCAGTCAGCCGGGCCCATCCCGGCCGCTCGGATACATATCCCTAACGGACCGGACGAACCGGTCCTGGTGCCAGCACCGCCGGACATCAGCGGTATGACGATGGGGATCGTGGAGTGAAGGTTTCAACGCTGTATGCTGCCGGAACCTTCGTTCCATCACCGGCCATATCCGCTACGTTTTGCCAATTGCAAGCAAAATAATAGGAGGCGTCTGGCCTAGTTGTGGATAATCAGGCAGCGGTCATGCCCCGCCAAGTCGCGGCTAATCGCGGTTTCTAACCCCTGTTCGGCGCACAGGCGGGACACTGCCACCGATTGGCCCGCGCCCAGTTCGAGGCACGCGACACCGCCTTCCGCCAGCAGGCCCTTCAGTTGCGGCACGATTGCGCGATAGGCGGCCAGCCCGGCATCCGCGGCAAACAGCGCGGCCTCCGGCTCGAAATTGGCGATATCCGGACTGAGCTCGGCGTCGGACGCAACGTAAGGCGGGTTGCACAGGACCAGATCGTAACGGCCGGTTTCGCCGTCCCCCCAATTCCCCGCGCGGAAGCTGGCGCGATCGGCGAATCCCAGCCGTTCGGCATTTTTCCGGGCATAGCCAAGGGCCGCCTCTGAGCGATCTATGCCGAGGCCCCGCGCATCCGGCCATTCGGAAAGCGCCGCGAGCAGCAGCGCGCCCGAGCCGGTCCCCAGATCGAGAATCGCGGCGGGCGGATTGTCGACCCGTGCCTTTATGGCGGCCTCGATCAGTGTCTCGCTCTCGGGGCGCGGAATCAGGACGCCGGGGCCGACGGCGAAATCGAGACTCCAGAACTCGCGATGGCCGACGATATAGGCGAGCGGCTCATGAGCGGCGCGGCGGGCGACGAGCGCATCGAAGGCTTCGGGCACTGCCGCATCGAGATGCTCCAGCAGCATCGCTTCCCTTTCCGTACCCAGCACATGCGCCATCAATAGCTCCGCATCGAGCCGCGCGCTTTCACTCATGGCAGATAGTGTCGCCGTCGCCGCGCGCAGCGCGTCGCGCACGGTCATACCGCTCATTCCTCGATATGGGCGAGCCGCTCGGCCTCGTCCTCGGCGATCAATGCGCCGACCAGCTCGCCAAGCTGGCCTTCGAGAATCTGCGGCAGCGCATGCAGCGTCAGGTTGATCCGGTGATCGGTCACGCGGCCTTGCGGGAAATTATAGGTGCGGATGCGCTCGGATCGGTCGCCCGAGCCGACCATCGACTTGCGCGCGCCCGCATATTCGGCCTCGGCCTTCGCGCGCTCATGCTCATAGAGCCGCGCGCGCAGCACCTTCATGCCTTTTTGCCGGTTCTTGTGCTGGGATTTCTCGTCCTGCTGGCTCACGACGATGCCGGTCGGGATATGGGTGATCCGCACCGCACTATCCGTCGTGTTGACGGACTGGCCGCCGGGGCCCGAGGCGCGGAACACATCGATGCGCAAATCCGATTCGTCGATCTGGATATCGACCTCTTCGGGCTCGGGCAGGACGGCGACGGTCGCTGCCGAGGTATGGATCCGCCCGCCGCTTTCCGTGACCGGCACGCGCTGGACGCGATGCACGCCGCTTTCGAATTTGAGCTTAGCGAACACGCCTTTGCCGGTAACGTTGGCGACCACTTCCTTGTAGCCGCCGACATCGGCCGCGCTCGCCGAGATCAGTTCGAAGCCCCAGCCCTGCTCCTCTGCATAGCGCTGGTACATGCGCAGCAGATCGCCTGCGAACAGCGCCGCCTCGTCGCCGCCCGTGCCAGCGCGGACCTCGAGCATGGCCGGCCGGTCATCAGCTGCATCCTTGGGCAGCAGTTTCACTGCGAGCGCGCGCTCGGCATCGGGGATCGCGGCCTTAAGCTCTTCCGCCTCAAGCTCCGCCATCTCCTTCATCTCGGGATCGGCGAGCATCTCGTCGAGCGCCGCCAGCTCCTCGCGCAACCGCCGCAGCTCGCGTGCGGACTCGGCGACCGGCTCCAGCTCGGCATATTCCTTGGAAAGCGCGACAAACTTATCCGGCGCCAGATCGCCCGCCGCCATCTGCCCCTGTAGCTCTTCATGCCGCGACAGGATCGCGTCGATACGGTCGGAGGAGATGGTGGTCATGAGTTAGACTGTGGATTTACAGATAGTTTGCGAAAGGTCGAAAAATCTACATCATCTAGGCGCTTTAGAACTTTCTCTCCCTTCCCATGAGGGTAGATCATTAGCATGTCGCCTGCTTCACGAAGAACGGCGAGCTGATCGTCAGTGAGGGCACCCCCTCCCATCACACTTGAACGAAGTTGCTGAAACTCTTCGTAGGTGAGACCTACTAGAGTTTGAAACTCCCAATCGACAGGGAAGCATTCGAAAACCAGATCAACTATCGTTTTTGCAGTTCGCGTTAGCCATGGGTTCTGCGCGGGGGATTTGACCGCTCCAATTGTCGCTACGATTTGATCAATGGCGATGTTCTCCTGTTCCCCGCTCGTTAAAACCTTTAGAGCAACCTCACCGCGATCTAGTTCGTCATCGCCAATTATCACCGCATAGCGCGCACCGCTCGCATCGGCTTTCTGCATGCGCTTCTTCATGTTGCCTTTGAACGCCATCTCGCACGCCAATCCGGCTCCCCGAAGGCTGGTCGCCAGACCAAGCGCGGCTTGTTCTGCGCGCTCGCCGAGCGGAATGATCGCAGCGTCGATCTTCGGACGGGACGGCGCATCAACCAACATAGCCAGCCGCTCGATACCGGCGGCCCAGCCGACGGCCGGCGTCTCGGGTCCGCCCAGCGCCTCGATCAGCCCGTCATAGCGTCCGCCACCGAGCACCGTGCCCTGCGCGCCCAATCGGTCGGTGACGAACTCGAAGGCCGTGTGGCGATAATAGTCGAGGCCGCGCACGAGCCGGGCGTTGCGTTCCCAGGCCACGCCTGCCGCATCGAGGCCCGCTGTCACAGCTGCGAAAAACGCTCCCGCCTCGTCGCTCATCACATCGTCGATGGAGGGCGCGGCGTCGGCGATCGGACGGTCGCGCTTGTCTTTGGAATCGAGGATGCGCAGCGGATTGCGTTCCAGGCGCTCCTGACTGTCTTCCGACAGACCGTCCTTATGCGCCGCGAAATGCGCGACCAGCGCATCGCGCCAGGCTTCGCGCGTCGCGCTGTCGCCGAGCGTATTGAGCTGCAGCGTCACGCCGTCGGAAACGCCCAACTCCTTCAGCAACTGATCCGCCATCACCAGCAGTTCGACATCGGCCGTCGATTCGCCCGCGCCGATAATCTCGGCATCGAGCTGATGAAACTGCCGGAACCGGCCCTTTTGCGGCCGCTCGTAGCGGAATAGCGGGCCATGCGTCGCGACCTTGAGCGGCACATATTGCTGCCAGCCGTTCGTCAAGTACGCCCGCGCAATACCGGCCGTGAATTCGGGCCGCAGCGTCAGCGAATCGCCGCCGCGATCCTCGAACGTGTACATTTCTTTCGACACGACATCGGTGGTTTCGCCGAGCGAGCGCGCGAACACGGAAGTCGCCTCGAACACCGGCACTTCGATACGGCCGAAGCCGTAGAGCCGCCGGACGCGGTCGAACGTATCGACGACATATTGGAACCGCTCGGCCTCTTCGCCGAGCATATCCTGCGTGCCGCGAATGGCGTGGGGCGTGTCTTTTCGCGCTTTATTTCCCATGGGCGGCTCCCCTAGAGCATTTTGACGCGCTAGGGGAATAGGGGAACTGGAGAAGCGCATGAATATCGATCTCATCCCGACCGGCGATAATCCGCCCGACAGCCTCAACGTCATCATCGAGGTGCCGGTCGGCGGCGAACCGGTGAAATATGAGTTCGACAAGGCATCAGGCGCCCTATTCGTCGATCGCATATTGCACACGCCGATGCGCTATCCGGCCAATTATGGCTTCATCCCGCACACTTTGTCGCCCGATGGCGATCCGCTCGATGCGCTCGTCATCGCCCGCTCGCCCTTCATGCCGGGTTCGGTGGTCCGCTCACGCCCGATCGCCGTGCTCAATCTCGAGGACGAACATGGCGGTGACGAAAAGCTACTCTGCGTGCCGATCGATTCGACCTTCCCCTATTATCGTAAAGTCGGCGAGGGGGTCGATCTCCCTGAAATCGTGATGCAGCAGATCGAGCATTTCTTCACCCATTACAAAGATCTCGAGACCGAGAAATGGGTCCGGATCGGCAAATGGGGCGATGCCGAAGAGGCGCGCACGGTCGTCGTCGAAAGCATCGAGCGGGCAGGTACCGCCAAATGATGCCCGCCACCGAGCGCAGCTGGTGGTGGCGTTGCGCGGGCGCAGGGCTGATCGTGATCGCCGTCAGCCTCTATTTCGGCATGATCCCGAATATCGAAGGCTGTTCTGCCGATGTCGATGCGCAGCAACTCGGGTCGATCATCGCGTTCGAACTGGTGCGTACGCCCGCCGATGTGAGCGCGCTGTTCGGCGCGCCGCCCTGCACCGAACCGTTCACCGCCGCGATGCGCCACGCGACCTGGGTCGATGCGCTGGTCTTCATCCCGGCCTATTCGGCCTTCCTGATCTGTGCCCTGCTCGCCTTGCGCGGCTATGGCGGATCGCTGGCATCGATCGGGATCGCAGCCGTGGCCGCCGCTGCGCTGTTCGATCAGGTCGAGGGCTTCTGGCTGTTTATGATCATGGGCGATCTGCCGGGCACGCAAGGCCAGATCAACTGGCTGATTCCGGCTGTGCGCGCAAAGTTTGCTTTGCTCGGCATCGGCGCGATCTATATCGGCGTGTTGCTCACCCGGCATCGCGGCATCGGCTATATTTTCGGCGCCGTGGTTGCGCTTGGCGGCGTCGCGACGATGGCGCTGATCGCGGATGATGCATATGGCCAGCTGACCATCCAGGGATCGGCGATCGCTTGGCTGGCGCTGTTCGTTGTCGCTTTCCTTTACGCCATTATCCGCATCAATCCGCGCGCGCTGGTCGCGGATGTGCAGTCCGCCGACTAAGTCTTCTTCTTGCGCGATTTCTTCTTCGGCGCGCGTTCGCCCGCGTCGATACCCAGCCGCGCCCATTCGCGCATCGCATCGGGATCGTCATAGACGTCGAGCGGCGCGCGGCGATAATTCATCGTTGCGATCTTGCCGTCCTTGCCGGTGAATTCGAACTTGCCGAGTCCCTCGGCTTCAAACGCGTCCTCGTTGACGGTATCGCTCTTGAAATAGAGGTCGCCCTCGTCGACCAGCGCAAATACGATGCCCTCGCAATAGAGAACCGCGCCGCCCATCATCTTGCGCATCGTGACCCGCCCCATCGGCTCCAGGCATTCCGCGACCCATTCGACCAGTCCCTCGTCCACGCTCATCCGCCAATCTCACCCAACTGCTGCCTCCACTGTCTTCGCCTTTTTCGGCCGCCGCATGGCGACCAGCAAACACCCTGCCACGATCAGCACCGTGCCGGCCACCGTCATCCAGGTGACGGCCTCGCCGAAGAAATACCAGCCGAAGATCGCCGCCCAGATGAAGGCGCTATATTCCAGACTCACCAGATATTGCGCCTCGGCGCGTGCATAGCCCCAGGTCACGAGGAGCAGCGAGACGATCGCCAGCGCGGCCGCGCCGGTCAGGGCAGGCCAATGGCCGATAGCGGGAACGACCGCGAAAAAGGGCGCGACCAAGAGCAGGCAGATAAAGACGATGATATTCTGGAAAAAGGCGATCTCCATCGGCCCGGCGATCAGCGCCATCTGCCGCTGCAACACGAGGTTGTAGGCGTAGGCGCTGGCCGAGAGCAGGATCGCGGCGACGCCCCATTGCGCCTCCGGCCCGAATTCGCTGCCCATCTTGCCGAGCACGATCACGACCACGCCGGCGATGCCGAGCAGCGAGGCGAAGATCGCGTTCCTGCCGATGCTTTCCTTGAGCAACACGGCAGCCAGATAGAGCGCGATCAGCGGCGCGATGAAGGAGAGCGCCACGCCTTCGGCGAGCGGCACCCGCACGAGCCCCCAGAAGAAGAGAAAGGCCATCACGGCGATCAGCACGCCGCGGATCAGATAGAGCCGCATCGCCGCCCGGCTCGGCCGCTTGCGCCGCCGGCTGAAATAGATTGCCGAGACCAGCACGACCCCCGCCGCATAGCGCCAAAGGACCGCATTGTACGCGCCGAGCGCAATCGACAGGTCCTTCATCACCGCGTCCATCGCCGAGAAAAAGGCGAGGCCGGCGAGCACCGCCAGCGCGGGAAGAAGGATCGAACCTTTGTCGGATGCGATATGGCCGGTCACAACCGATTCCTATAGAAAGGGCGAGGACGGGGCGCGAATGAAAACTGCGAGGGGACTGGAAGATGCGGACATGTTTAGCATGGGCAATCGCTCTGGCGGCTATCCCGGCAACTGCTATGGCGCAGCCCGCCGCCGAGGAAGCACAATCGCGGCCGGTTGCGCAAACCGTCGTCAACGATCAGTCGGCGCTGGCTCGGCTGCGCGGCAATAGCGGCATCACGCTGCAATGGATCAACTTCACCTATTCCGATGGAAGCGCAGGCGCGCGGCGCGGCCATGTGTCAGTCGCCGACAGAGGCAACACCGTGCATATCAGCGGCGTCCAGTTCACCGCCGATGGCGAGGGCTATGTGTCGGTCACGGGCGATATCGCCGAAATCGGCAGCGACTATTTCATCCTCGACGGCCGTATCGTGATCAGCGGCGCGCCCGATGCCGACCGCCAATGCATCAAGACTGGCCGCTCGCGCTTCGCGATAACGCAAAACCGCCGCTATTGGCGCATGCGCGAATTCGAATGGTGTGATAGCCTGACCGACTATATCGACATCTATTTCTGATCCAGAGACACTCAGGAAACGCAGATGTCGGCGCCGCCCGGCTTTGAGCCGCATTTTCGCAAGAGCCCGCTAACCGATCCGTGGGAGCCGCTTTACTCGAAGCGCGCAGGCGACGCGGTCATCATCGGGCTCGAGGCCGATACCCAGCATTGCAACTCACGCGGTTTCGTCCATGGCGGATTGATCTCCGCGCTCGCGGACAACGCAATGGGCCTCTCCTGCGCTGCGCAACACGAGACAGTATCCGGCCTCGTCACGATCAGCCTTCATCTCGATTTCGTCCGCCCGGCCAAGATCGGCCAATGGCTGGAATTCGAGACGACCTTCCTGAAACCGGGCAACAGCATCGACAGCGCGCAGGGCAGAGTGACCGCCGATGGCGAGGTCTGCGCGCTGGCTGGAGCAACCTTCCGGGTTCTCGCCTAAACCGCGAGCTGCACAGCCGAACAGGCCTTGGTAAGCCCGAGCCCGCGCTTCATTGCGGGGTAGCTGCGCACCAAGGCCGCCGCCATCGCCAGTTCGAAGCGGACGGTATCGCCGAACTTTTCTTCGATCGCATCGCCAAGCGCAAAAGCTTCGGGCGATTGAGTCGCGATGGCCTCGCCGAAGCGGAACGCCAGCCGTTCGTCCTCGTTTAGCGCCTCGCCGCCCGCCAGCGCCGCATTGGCGACATCGCGCGGCACATGTTCGACAAGCGCCCATTGCGCGGCCGTCAGCGCGCAGGGGCCGCAATCCTCGGCCAAAGTCGCGCCGATACGGGCGACATGGAGCATCTCCGCTGACGCGGCATGGCGGTGCATCGAGGCCGGCATGAAATGGGTGAACTTTTCGAACGCCCGGCCCGGCGCCGCGACCAGCTTGCGCAGATATTGGGCTTCGCTCTTCTCCATCTTCTGGCCAGCCGCCTTGATGAACAGCCATGCGGGAATGCCGGCCGGCGATACCCGCTGACGCCCGATCATCGTGCCGACCGCCAGCAGCACGAGCAGCGGCGGGCCGAGCACGCCGGGCGCATCCTGCAGGAACCGGTCGGGCGAACAGATGCCGACGATCAGCTCATAGATGTGAAGAACGCCATGCGCGAGCAGCCACACCGTGCCCGCGAGCGCCGCCATCCAGCGCAATTTCAGATTCATCGCAGCATAAAACAGCATCGCACCGGAACTCAGATAGGCGATGCCGATATCGGCGATGAAGTGCGTATTCGCCGGCCCGGTCGCGGGGACCGTCGGCACCGCATAATACCAGTCCATCGGCGCGAGCAGCATGAACGCGCCATTGGCGAATGCGAACAGCGCGACGAGCATGACGACGAGCTGGGCAATGCGATCGAGCACGTCATAGGGACCGGACATGGAGCACCTCTTTTTTCGGATAATCATTGTCCGAATAAAAAGCGGCTGTCAATATGGCCAAATCGTTACGCCTGATTATATTCGGATATCTCCTGTCGTGATAACTGTAGGCGGAATACTCATGCAGATTTCGAAAGGTGTCGAATGGGCCGCCCATGCCTGCGCACTGATGTGCGGCCTGCCACCGGGCAAGGGACTCAAGGCCGAAGCGCTGGCCCGCTATCACGAGGTGCCCGGGGCTTATATGGCCAAGCAGATGCAGGCGCTAAGCAAGGCCGGCATTGTGCATACGGCGCGCGGCAAGCATGGTGGCTATCGGCTCGCCAGATCGGCCGATGCGATCACGCTGTGGGACATCATGGCCGCCATAGAGGGCAGCGCGCCGGCCTTTCGCTGCACAGAAATTCGGCAGAACGGGCCGTGCGGCGCAAAACCCGAGAAATGCCTGCAGAAATGCGCGATAGCGGCCGCCTTTCACACTGCCGAAGCCGAGTTTCGCGAGAGCCTACAAGGCGTGTCGCTGGTGGAGATCGCAGCGGGCGTTGTCGCCGAGTCGCCGAGTGAACATTTGCGCGATGTCGGAAACTGGCTTGAGAAAGAAGCGGTTTCCTTGAGCTGAAAACCTGACAGCGTCCTACAGTTCAGGCTCGAACGCGTCGAAATAGTCGAAGATTTCCGCTTCGCTGCGGCTCGCCGCGTTGCGCCAGGTCGGCGCGGTTTCGCGATTGAGCAGAGTACCTTCGGGTGAGAGAACCAGCACGGTGGGGGTGCCGACAATCTCTTCGATGCCGAAGCGCTGTGCGATATCGAGGTTGCGGCCCTCGCCCTCCTGCGGATGGCCGACGTCGACATAGGCGATCTCGTAGCGCGGCCCGAGCATGTCCGTGAAACGCCGCGTGGCGAACCAGCCGGCAAGACCGCGGCTGTCGTGACACCAGTTGGCGCCCATCACGAGAATGACGCGTTTGCGGTTGATCGCGGCGCGGGCCAGCGCCAGTGCGACATCGGCGAGCGCCGGACGCGTTTCGTCAAAGGGCCGCGCTTCGGGGTGATCGGCCTCGGCGGCATGGGCGGGCGCGGCAACCGCTAGCGGCATCGCTATCGCGATCAGCAGGAGCCCGAGAAAACGGCCAAGGCCCATCGTCAGGCGGCGTCCGCCTTGACCTGTTCTTTGGTCTCTTGCGCTATCAGCTTGGGCAGGTTGGCAATCGCGGCCTGGGCGTTGTCGCGGAAGCGCTGGAGCGTGGCCTGCTTTTCGGTGTCGTCGGGCGCCACCGAGAAAAGCGTTTTTCCGAAGCCGTCGAGCCGCGCCTTGACCATCCACTCCTGCAGTTCGAGCCGCTGCGACCATTGGAACTGGTTCATCATATTGACGAGATTGGCGCGCGGATAGGTATCGATCCCGTCGGGCAGCGGTACGGGCTGGCCAAGGCTGTTTTTCGTCGCATCGTCGTCATAATGCGCTTCGATGAACGCGGTGAGCGCCGCGCTGAAGGCAGGCTGGGGCACGCGGATCATCTGGAGCGTGATCAGGTCGCCCTGGAATTGCGGGACGACCGGTCGGCGCTCGACCGCCGTCGCCGTGCAATCGATAAACAGCGCGTCGTCCGCCGTTTCGGTGTCACCGCCATCGAAGATCATCCTGCCCGGCTCGATCCGGCGAACATGGCCCATGCGGACGATATTCTCGATCTTGCGCAGGATCTCGACCTCGCCTTCCGAAATCGTCGGATAGTGGAACATGGTCGGCCACACATCGAGGTCGAGCCGCAGCATGACGCCCGATTTTTCCAGCCGCGCGAATAGATCGTCAGCGTCTTCCGCCTTGGCGAGCGCGTCCATGATATCGGCCTGCCCGCCGATCGTATCGTCGAAAAACTCGATGCCGGGCTGGGTCTTCCCGCGATTGAGCATCCAGGTGTCGCGCGGACGGACCCAGACGATATCGGCAGGATCGACGCCCGCCTGCTGCAGCCACACACCGACATCCATCGCCGTCTTGCCTGCACCGAGGATCACAAATTGCGAGGGCACGGCGTCGGGCGTCTGCCAGAGCTGCGGCAGCGCATTGGGCGGCACCATGCGGACGCCCTCGGCAGTCTCGAATTTGGGCGTGTGCGTCGAAGGGACAGACGTGCCGTAGTACGTCGCGTCGACGGTTTTCTTGCGGATTGCGACTTCGGTCTGCTTGCCTGTGAGGATCGATTCGAACTTTCCGTCGCCCAGATAATCGGAGAGCGGGAAATAGGACACGCGCCCGCTGGGTAGGAAGCGCCGAGCCATTACGCTCTCATAATAGGCGCAGACTTCGGAGCCTGTGGCGAGGCTGTAATAGCCGGCGTTGAGGCCGACCGTGTCCTTTTCCTGCGGGCCCAGCTGCGTCGAGTTCACCCCGTAAAAGGCGGACGGCTGGTGCAGCGCGACGAACGAATAGGCGTCGTTCCAGTGGCCGCCCGGCTTAGCGTGGCGATCGACAAAGGTGATATGCGCGTCGGTTTCATCGAGCAGCGTATCGGCAAAGGCCATCCCGACCGCGCCCGCGCCAATGATCAAATAATCGGTTTCAAAATCGGCCATAAGGCTCCCCCGCTCAGGCGGCGCCATAGCCGCGCGAACGCCTTAAAGCGTCTAAAGCCGACCGCGTACAGGGCTATTCTTTGGATTCCGCCTCCGGTCCCACCGTCTTGTGCACGACGAGCTCGTCGACTTCGAGGCGTTTGATCCGCAGCCGGTCGATCTTCGCATTGCCGGCGCGTATCGAGCCGACAGCAAGGCGGCCGATTGCCAGCGCGCCGATCGCGGTGGCACCGACCGCCAATGCACCGACCGCCGCCGCGCCGAGTGCGCGCGCAGACGAAATACGGCGCTGCTTTGCAAGGGGCCGCTCGGCCGTTTCGGCGGGACTATTCCGCCGCCTCGACACGATCTTCTTCGGCGGCCTCGATTTCAGCCGCCTTCGCTTCGACCAGCTCGACGATATGGTCGATCATGTCCGCATCCTGGACGTGATGATCGGTGACGCCGGAGAGATAGACCATATGTTTGCCCGCGCCGCCGCCGGTGATGCCGATATCGGTTTCGCGCGCCTCGCCCGGCCCGTTGACCACGCAACCCAGCACCGAGAGCGAGAGCGGCGTATGGATATGCTGGAGCCGCTCTTCGAGCGTCTGGACTGTGCGGATGACATCGAATCCCTGCCGCGCGCAGGACGGGCAGGAGACGACCCGGACGCCGCGTGTGCGGACGCCGAGGCTCTTGAGGATCTCATAGCCGACGCGCACCTCGTCTTCCGGCTCCGCCGACAGCGAGACGCGGATCGTATCACCTATGCCCGCCCATAGCAGGTTGCCGATGCCGATCGCCGATTTCACAGTGCCGCCGATCAGCCCGCCGGCCTCGGTAATTCCGACATGGAAGGGGCAGTCGACAGCCTCGCCGAGCTGCATGTAAGCGGCGACAGCAAGGAAGACGTCGCTCGCTTTCACCGCGACCTTGAACTCGTGGAAATCGTGATCCTGCAGAATCTTGATATGGTCGAGCGCGCTTTCGACCAGCGCCTCGGGGCAGGGCTCGCCATATTTTTCGAGCAGGTGCTTTTCGAGGCTCCCGGCGTTGACGCCGATGCGGATCGCGCAGCCATTGGCCTTGGCCGCCGCAATCACTTCCTTCACGCGGCTCTCGCTGCCGATATTGCCCGGATTGATCCTGAGGCAGGCCGCGCCGCCATCCGCGGCTTCGAGCGCGCGCTTATAGTGAAAATGGATATCGGCGACGACGGGCACCTTGGCGGCGCGCGTGATCTGTTTGAAGGCGGTCGTCGATTCTACGTCCGGGCAAGAGACGCGAATGATATCGACCCCGGCTTCCTCGCACCGGCGGATCTGGTCGATCGTCGCCTTGGCGTCCGAGGTCGGCGTGTTCGTCATGGTCTGCACGGTGATCGGCGCATCGCCGCCGACCGGCACATTGCCGACCATGATCTGCCGCGTCTCGCGGCGCGCAATATCTCTCCAGGGGCGTATAGACATGGGGTTTCTATAGAGCCTGACCGTTACCAATAAAAGGCATTCTCCCGGCCTCACGCGCTCGCGGGCAATTCGCGCTGCGAAAAACCCCTTCCAACCAACGCGGAAATATATCGTCATAGCGAAAAGCTATCGATGGATACCCTTTCTTTCGATACGCGCAATTCGCATTTGTCCGCTAGACGACAGTTCAATTCGCTAACCAACGAGGCATCAACATGAAATTCCGTTCTATCGCCGCCGCGCTCGCGGCCACCACATTCATGGTTTCGGCACCGGCCGCCGCCCAGCAGGCGGGCGACGTGCAACTGCGCGTTTTCGCCACGGGTATCCTCCCCAGCGGCGATATCGACGAAGTGGAACGCGACGATTTCGGCCTGCCGGCCGGATCGCAAACGCGCGTGACCGACAGCATCGTGCCGACAATCGCCGCGGAATATTTCATCTCCGACACTTTCTCGATCGAAACCATCTGCTGCATCTCGCCGCATGACGTGGAAGGCACCAATGCGCTTGCCGGCGTCGAGCTGATCGACGACGCGATCGTGCTGCCGGCCACCGTCACCGCCAAGGTGCACTTCCCGATCGGCGATTCCGTCCGGCCCTATATCGGCGCGGGACCGGCCCTCTTCTTCATCTTCAGCGAAAATGTCGGCACAGGCGCCGCAGCGCTCGGCATCGACGATGTCAATCTGTCGAACGAATTCGGCGTGGCGCTGCAGGCCGGTGCGGACTTCACCCTCAACGATAACGGCCTCGTCTTCGGCATCGACGTGAAGCGCTATTTCATCGGTACGACGGCGACCTTCTCGGCCGGCGGCACCGAATTAATCCGCACCGATCACGATCTCGATCCCTGGGTCGTGAGCGCGGGCCTCGGCTTCCGTTTCTGACGTTCCAGCGCGTCCGGACCGGGCGTATCTGGATAGCTCCCAAGGGGCCCGGCGGCAGATGCAGTCGGGCCCCTAAATTTTTGTGCGGCCGGTTGCGCGGCTTTATGCCGCGTGACTGCGCCTGCGGTCATTTATGCCGGAAGACCGGCCCTCTTGCCCTCTTTTCAACGCGTAGAGCGCTTTGTCGGCGATCATCATGACAGCATCGGCGCTCTCGCCGTCGCGTCCTGAAAGCGCATGACCGATACTGCCGGTAACCGGGATGCGATGGCCATCGACTTCGGCCGGGCGCGACAAGGCTGCCAGGAAAGCGGTGGTGCGGGCCGAGGCCACGCCCTCATCGGTCACCGCGTTCATCAGGATGAGGAATTCATCGCCGCCCAGCCTACCGACGAGCTCGCCAGGTTGCGCCGCGTCGCGCAGCCTGTGCGCAACACGCTGCAGCAATGTATCGCCGACATGATGGCCGAGCGTATCATTGATCTGTTTGAAGCCGTTGAGATCGAGAATCGCGATCGCATAGCCCGTCCCGTCCCGGGCTTCAGCATCGGCTTCATCCAGCGCATCCATGATCGCGCGGCGATTGGCGAGGCTTGTCAGCGCGTCGGTATGCGCCAGCCGCCGAATCTCTTCCGCCATCACGATGCCATCAACGATCCGCTGATAGCTCTCCATGAGAAATATGATCATCAGCACGGCGATCGAGATCATGCTGGCACCGAGGATCGCGCCTTCGAAATCGCCGAACAACAGCAGATAGAGTGCCGCAGGCATGATGCCGGCTATCAGCACACCGATCGCCGTCCGCCGGATCGGCGCCAGACAATGGGCGATGCAGGTTGACCCGAAAACCAGCGACACCGGAATGAGTATCATATCGGCGAATGTGGGCGTCGTCAGCGCATAGACCGACCATGCACTCAACCCCGAGATTCCGCCAACTGAAACAAGGGTAAGGCCGCGCAGCGTTTTCTCCGGATTGCGCATCGGTTGAGCCGAATGCGCACGCCAGATCCACTGGATCATCCGCAAAAACGCCGCAATCGCCACCACGCCCATCCAGGCATAGCTCGAAACGGCCAACCCCTTGTGAAAACACAGCACCAAGATCAAAGTGATGTTGAATAGCGCCACCGCATAGATCATCGGAACATGTTCGAGCGCACGTTCGATCTGTACGGACCGGATGCGCTGCGTCACATCACCGGGCAACGCACCGCCACCGGCCGCCCGTAGCAAGGTCGGTGCACCATAACTGCCCGAAAATCCCGCCAAAACCACCCTCCATAACCACGATTTTCCTGCCTAGATTTCTATGGTGAAAAGAGTGTTAAGACTGGAATGGCGTGTTGTGGCGATCTAGCATGCAAAACCCGTGCGGCAGCAGCGATTTCGTCCAGTCACACATAATTGAGTCGAAAGGGATAGAAACAATGCCCGCCATGCTCGTCACCGGCGCCAATCGCGGCATCGGACTAGAATTCGCCAGACAATATGCGGCCGACGGATGGTCGGTGATCGCTACGGCGCGAAAGCCCGAGGCGGCGACGGAACTCACGGCCATTGGCGGGGTAGAGGTGAAGCAGCTCGATGTCGCGGATGCGGACAGCATCGACGCCTTTGTCGCAGCGCTGGGCGACCGCCCGATAGATCTCTTCGTCAACAATGCCGGGGTCTATGGCAGCAGGGATCTCGACCGCGAAGACTGGCTGAAGACGCTCGAAATCAACAGCGTCGCGCCGACCCTGCTTGCTGCACGACTCAAGCCCAATGTCGCAGCGTCCGAGCACAAGAAGATGGCGGTGATCACCAGCAAGATGGGGTCTATCGCCGATAATGGGCGCGGTGGCGCGATCATCTATCGCTCGTCCAAGGCGGCAGTAAATGCGGCCTGGAAATCGCTGGCCATCGATTTCGCCGATGCGGGTATCGCCGTCGTGATCCTGCACCCCGGCTGGGTCCAGACCGATATGGGCGGGCCCAACGCACTGATCGATGTCGAGACGAGCGTGTCGGGTCTCCGCGCGGTGATCGACGCACTGTCGTTGCAGACGAGCGGCCGCTTCACCGCCTATGATGGGAGCGAAATTCCCTGGTAATCGGGCGGCTGCGTCGACCGCCTTCCAATTCACACTGTCCTACGGGGCCCGCTTCGCGCTAAGGTCCGGCTCGCAATGGATGGTTACAGCATTACCCGACTTCACACGCGCCGCCGGAAGGTCACAGTCGAAGCCGCATTGGGCCGCTCGAATTCCCAGTTTTCCGGGGATGTGCGGCAAAGGTCACACAAAAGAAAAACGCCGCTCGGTGTAAACCGGTCCGCATGAGCTGGAAGGAGGAAATCGAGGAGCTCCGGCAGCGCGAAGCGTTCGCCGAGGAGATGGGCGGCGCGGAGAAAGTCGCGCGCCAGCATAATCGCGGCAAACTCGATGCACGGGAACGGATCAAACGGCTTGTCGATGCAGACAGTTTTCGCGAGATCGGCAAGATTGCCGGGCGCGGGGACTATGACGAAGCCGACACTCTCGTCCATGCCGCGCCGAGCAACCTGATCTTCGGCCGCGGCGATATCGACGGGCGGCCGGTCGTCGCTTCTGCCGACGACTTTACCGTGCGCGGCGGCGCGGCCGATGCAGCGCTCCACCGTAAATTCGTCCAGTGCGAGAAGATGGCGCATGAACTCGGCATTCCCCTCATCCGCATGATCGACGGCACGGGCGGCGGCGGTTCGGTCAAAACACTGGAGACCATGGGCTTCACCTATGTCCCCGCCGTGCCCGGCTGGGACGACATCATGCGCAATCAGGAAACCGTGCCGGTCGTTGCGCTGGCGCTCGGCCCGACTGCGGGCATGGGCGCAGCGCGGACCGTCGCCAGCCATTATTCGGTCATGGTGCGCGGCCTGTCCCAGATTTTCGCGGCCGGCCCGGTCGTCGCGCAGGCGATCGGCGAAGATGTCGATAAGGAGGGGTTGGGCGGCAGCGATATCCATACCCGCAACGGCGTGGTCGACGACGAGGTTGCAGATGAGGACGAGGCATTTGCCGCGGCCCGGCGCTTCCTCTCTTACCTGCCGAGCAATGTGAACGAACGCGCGGCGCGCTGGTCGAACGACGACCCCGTCGACCGGCGCGAAGAGGCTTTGCTCTCCATCGTCCCGCGCGACGACAAGCAGGTCTATTCGATGCGCGCCGTGATGGAGGCCGTTTTCGACCGGCACAGCCTGTTCGAAATGGGCCGGCGCTGGGGCCGCGCGGCGATCACGGCTTTCGCACGGCTCGATGGCTGGCCGGTCGCGGTGCTCGCCAACGACCCCAGCTATCTCGGCGGCTCCTGGGAAGCGCTGACGAGCCAGAAGGTGAAGCGCTTTTGCGAGCTGGCCGAGCAGTTCCGCCTGCCGGTCGTCCACCTTGTCGACAATCCGGGCTTCATGGTCGGCGTCGAGGCGGAGCGGACGGGTACGATCCGGTACGGCGTGGAAGCGATGAACGCCGTCTATAAGGCGACCGTGCCCTGGGCCAGCGTGATCGTGCGGCGGGCATACGGGATTGCGGGCAGCGCAATGAGCAATGCCGAGCGCTTCCAGTACCGTTTCGCCTGGCCGAGCGGCGATTGGGGGTCGTTGCCCATCGCCGGTGGGCTCGAGGCGGCCTACAAGTCCGACATCGAAGCCGCTGAGGACCCGGCGGCCCGGCTCGCGGAGATCAAGGCGAAGCTGGAGGCCGTGACATCGCCCTTCCGCACGGCCGAGAAGTTCAGCGTCGAGGATATTATCGACCCGCGCGACACACGGCCGCTGCTCTGCGAGTTCGCGGATCTGGCGTGGCGGAAATTACAAGCGGGACAGGCGGACAGCAGAGGAGAGTGACATGCGTGTAGCAATAGCGTTGGCCATCGCGACCCTTTTTACGGCAAGTCAGCTATCGGCGCAGCCTGCCGCCGTTCAGGGCCGTTGGACGCTCGTAATCCACGGTGGCGCGGGCGTGATCGAACGGGACCGCCTCACGCCCGAACAGGATGCGGCGATCCGCGCCGCGCTGAACGCAGCGCTCGAAAGCGGCAGCGCGGTCCTGCGCGAAGGCGGGGCGTCTCTGGACGCGGTCGAAGCCGCCATTCGCGTGCTGGAGGATGATCCGAACTTCAATGCAGGGCGCGGTGCGGTTTTCACCTATGACGGCACGATCGAGCATGACGCGTCTATCATGGACGGGCGCAACCGTTCTGCCGGCGCCGTAACCGGCACATCCCAGACCCGCTATCCCATCACTCTCGCACGCCGGGTCATGACGGAGTCGCCGCATGTCTTTCTGCGCGGCAGCGGGGCCGATCAATTCTCTGCCGAGCAGGGACTGGAGCAGGTCGAGAATAGCTGGTTCGCAACGGATCGCCGCCGGGAGCAGCTCGACGAGTTTCTCGCTCGCGAAGTCGGGGAAGTGAGCGCGTACGATATCGATATGAAATATGGCACGGTCGGTGCTGTCGCCGTTGATATGGACGGCAATGTCGCAGCCGGGACGTCGACCGGCGGCATGACGGGAAAGCGCTGGGGCCGGATCGGCGATTCACCGGTGATCGGCGCCGGCACCTATGCCGATAATCGGGCCTGCGCGGTTTCGGCAACCGGCACAGGCGAATATTTCATCCGCGTCGGCGTGGCGCATGAGATTTGCGCGCAGATTCGGTTTCGCTTCGAGCAGGAGCTTGCCCATGCGCGCGCATCCGTGCCGATGGCAGAAGACGGCATGCCCGAATATTATGTCGATGCGAGCGAATTCGGCCTGCAGCCGAATCAAGTCCAGGAGATCGCCGATAGCGTGATCGCCGAAATGGGCGCGCTGGGCGGCACGGGCGGCGTCATCGTGACAACGCCCTGGGGCACGGCCACCTATTCCTTCAACACGCCGGGCATGTATCGCGGCATGGCAGCGAGCGAGATGGACGCCAACGTCGCGATCTATGGAGACGAAGACTAGCGCGTTTCGTCCGCGTCCTTATCGTCGCGCATCTTGATCCAGCGCGGCGCAGGCGGATTGTGCCCGGGCGGCCAGCCTTCGCGCTGTCGCGTGCGGTCACCATCGGACTCTTCGGTCTGGTCGTGGAACAGCATGACCTGGGTCGGAAAGGGTAGATCGATACCTTTCGCCTTGGCCGTTTCGAAGATCGCCAGCAGCACGTCCGCCCGCACCCGGCCCATGTGCGAGTGCCGCCAGTCGGTCCACCAGCGCGCCTTCAGATCGATCGTCGAATCGCCAAGCGCCCAGGGAATGACCTGCGGCGGCGGATCGGTGAGCACGCCGGGCACATTGGCGATCGCGGCGAGAAAGGCAGCCCGCGCCGCCCGCGGTTCGTCGCCATAGCCGATCCCGATATCGACCTCGTCCCGCCGCTCGCTATGGGCCGTGTTGACCGTGACCGGAGAGGTATAGACATCGCTGTTCGGAATGATCACACGCCGGCCGTCATAGGTGCGGATCACGGTCGCGCGGCTTTCGATATGCTCGACCTCGCCCTCATAGCCGTCGACGATGATATGATCGCCGCGCAGATAGGGACGGCGGATCAGGAGCAGCAGCCCGGCAAGCAGGTTTTGCAGAATATCCTTGAACGCAAAGCCGATGGCCACCGAACCGATGCCGAGCATCGCCAAAATGTCGCCCGGGTTGACGGTGGGGAAGACGATGGCCGCCGCAGCGAGCAGCGCCAGCAGATAGAGGATGACCTTGGCGAGCGAGCCGAGCAGCGCGCCGAGATCAGGCCGGTCCCGCCGCTCCGCGAACATGCGGACGACGCGCGCCAGCAGCTTGCCGAACAGCCAGGCGAAGACCAGCAGCAGGATCGCCGCGATAATATTGGGCAGCTGAAAATAGAAGCCGTCGACAATGGCTTCGGTCTTCGACTGGATGAGCTCGATAGGCTCGAGGATGATGCGATCGGCTTCGGCGTTCATGCCCCTCCCCCAATGGCGGTGCCGAAAAAGCGGCTGCTCCGGCCCCGTCGACAGGCAATTATGAAGACGGCGCTAGCCGATCGGTACAACTGTTACCGCGCGCCGGTTCTGCGCCCAGCTTGCCGGGTCGGATCCGAGCGCGACGGGGCGTTCCTTGCCATAGCTGATGACGGTCATTCGCGAAGCATCGACGCCGCGCGCGGAGAGATAGTTGGCTGCGGCATTGGCGCGGCGTTCGCCAAGCGCGAGATTATATTCGCGCGTGCCGCGCTCGTCGCAATGCCCCTCGATCGTGACGCGCACGCTCGGATTGGCGAGCAGCCAGGCGGCTTGCGAGTCGAGGATCGCACGATCCTCCGGGTCGATATCGTAGGAATCGGTCTCGAAGAAGATCGTATCGCTCGCGGCCTGGGCGAGGAAGTCCGCGCGGCTGCCCGGCGCGGGACCGGTCGGGCCCGTGGGGCCGGTGTCCGGCGTCGTCGTGCCGACGGGTGGCGGCGGCAGATCGTCGGGCGCTTCGCGCGAGCAGGCACCCAGCGCGAGCGCAGAGCCCGCAGCGAGAAAAATCGCGGTTCTGGAAAACTGGGTCATGATCATGTCCTCTTCTTCTTGCGATGCGGCCCCGCCTTATGCCGCCATATATCGAGCGGGAGTCAAGTATGCAGCGCGCCGATCAGTTCCTGAGCGGCGACCAGGAGGGGTCGGACGCGCCGACCGGCGTCGGTAGGCGGCGGATCATCCGCCCCGTCACATCGACCGACCAGAGGGTCGGCAGGGCATTGCCGCGCGGCGTCCGGAAGAAATGGATGACGCGGCCATTGGGCGCCCAGCTCGGTCCTTCATCCTGCCAGCTGTTCGTGAGGATGCGCTCGCCCGATCCATCGGGGCGCATCACGCCGATCCGGAAACCGCCGCCCAATCGCGTAAAGGCGATCAGATTGCCGCGCGGGCTCCATTCAGGCGTCGCATAGCGCCCGCCGCCAAAGCTGATCCGCCGCTGGTTCGAACCGTCGGCATTCATCACGTATAGCTGCTGCCCGCCAGAGCGATCGCTTTCGAACACGATCCGGCGGCCGTCGGGCGAATAGCTGGCGCTCGTATCGATGCCCGGCGTATTGGTCAGCCGCACCGGCTGCCCGCCCGACACGGCCACACGGTAGATGTCGCTATTGCCGTTCACCGCCATCGAGAAGACGACATAGCGGCTGTCCGGTGAATAGCGCGGCGCGAAGGTCATATAGGGCGCATTGACGAGCAGCCGCTGCCGCCCGCTCTCCACGTCATAGATATAGACGCGCGGCTCGTCGTTCAGATAGCTCATATAGGTGATCGTTCGGCCGTCCGGTGCGAAGCGCGGCGTCAGCACGATCGACTGTCCGTTGGTGAGGAAGCGGTGATTGGCGCCATCGGTATCCATGACCGCGATGCGGCGCACGCGGTTATCCTTGGGGCCGCTCTCGGCAACATAGACGATGCGGCTGTCGAAATAGGCGCCCTCGCCGGTCAGCCGCGCATAGACCATATCGGCACAGCGATGCGCGGCGCGGCGCCAATCGGCGTAATCGACTTCGTAACCCGCACGCTCCAGCGGCGCCTGGGCGAACACATCGTAGAGATAGCAGCCGACCGTCAGCCGGCCGTTGCTGCCGGCCTGCACATAGCCCTGAACCAGATTTTGCGCGCCAACCTGGCTCCAGGCCGGATAATCGGGCGCGGTCACCTGCGGCATATCGACATCGCGGAGGAACTGGCGCTCGACCGGATTGAAAAAGCCGGAATTGCGCAGATTATCCTCGATGACGCGTGCCACCTGCCGCCCGAGGTCCGCTGTATTGCCCGCCGGCGTATCTACGGCACGGGGCGTCGGCATATCCGGCACAGCAATCGCGGTCGGGTTGGAGATACCACCGATGACATCGCCCTCGATCGGGCCCGATATCCCGGCCTCCTGTGCCACAGCCGCGCTGCCCAGCATGGCGAGGCACAGACCCAGCGCGAACCGCCGCAGGGTGGAAATCGTGGGAAGGGAAATAGCCATGATGCGCATGCTCCTCAGGTCAATTGCGCCGGAATGAAGTTCAGAACCACATCGCTCCAGCCATTCTCATAGAGCGCGTCGGGCAGCGGCGGCATCGGACAGCGCGGATTGAGCACCGCACTGCGCGCCGCTTCCACCATCTGCGACTCATATTGTCGGTTCGAACCGTTCACGCCCCGTGCGCCGAGCACGCTAACTTGGCTGCGGCTGAGCGAACCGTCGCGCGACGGCTGGATACGCAGGCGGACGACAATGTCCTCGGCCGATGTCCCGCTCAACGAGCCGAGATTGTAACAGGGCCGTACCGCATTCACGATCCGGCTGATGAGGTTGGACCGGTCCGCCCCACTGACAGGCGCCTGCGAACGGGACGTGCCGCTATCATTTGTCGAGCCGATCCCATCCGTGATTCCGGCAATGCGCGACGTGCGGCGCTGTTCGCGTGGCGGGCGGCGTTCGGGGCGGGTCTCGGGTCGCCGTTCGGTACGGCGCTCCGCCGGGCGAGGCGGGGCGGGCGTCGGCGTGATGCTGGGTTGCGGGAGCGGTTCGATATCCGGCGGATCCATAACATCGATTTCGTCCGCGAGATCGCGGCGCTCGGCAGCTGGAGCAGGCCGGTCGGCGGCGGACGCGAAGGCGCCGATATCGTCGCTCAGCGTGACCGCAACCGCCTCCCGGCGGGGCAGCTCCTCGCGCGTCAGCAGGGTGACGGACAGGATCGCGAAGAGCGCGACATGGCCGATGGCCGCCGCGCCGAGCGCAATGCGCTCCGCCCGATCCACTAGATCGGCTCCACATCGGCGGGGTCGAGCAACTCGACATCGTCAGCCTGAGGCGCATCGTCGTCGGTACTTTCTGCCGCATCCGGCACGCTGCTCTCTCCGGGCGCGGTCGTGAGCAGCGAAATCCGATTAAGCCCCGCCCGGTTGAGCTCGCCCATGACGAGCATCACCCGGCCATAATCGAGCCGTGTGTCCGCGCGCAGGAACACCGCATGGCCTTCCGGCCCGGCCGGCTGTTCGGCAATCGCGGCAAAGGTCGACGCCAGTTCAAGATCGGTGACCGCAATATCGTCGACGAAAATCTGGCCACTCTCGTCGATCGCGATCTGGGTCGGCTCGCTTTCCTGGTCGAGCGCACCCGCCCGGCTTTCGGGCAATTGTACCGGCACGCCGGACGCGAGCAGCGGTGCCGTCACCATAAAGATGATCAGCAGCACCAGCATCACGTCGACGAAGGGCGTCACATTGATCTCGGACATCGGCACGCGCCGGCCACGCACGGACTCGGAGGGAAGCTGCATCGCCATGGCCTAACGCGTCGCCTCCAGCTCGTGGCTCAGCGTTGCGTGCAGGCCATCCGCATAGCGCGTCAATCGGGCTTCGAGCCGGTTCAGGCCGTGCGTCAGACGGTTATAGGCGATCACAGCCGGTATGGCCGCAAACAGGCCGAGCGCCGTCGCGAACAGCGCTTCGGCGATACCCGGGGCGACCACATCGAGGCTGGTCGACGCCTGGCCCGCGATATCGGTAAAGGCGCGCATGATGCCCCAGACCGTCCCGAACAGGCCGACAAAGGGGGCGACCGAACCTACGGTCGCCAGGATGTTGAGCCGGTCGGTCAGCTTGTCCATTTCGGCTGCCACCGCCGCACCCATCGCCGTCGCCAGCCGCTGACGCGTGCCGGGCCGGTCGATCGTGCCATTCTTGGTCGAACGCCGCCATTCGGCGAGTCCGGCACTGAATACCTTGGCTGCGGAGTTTTCGTCGCCGCCGCGCGCGTCATAGAAGCGATCGATATCCTCGGCGCGCCAGAAATCACGCTCGAACCGCTCGCTCCGCTTGCGCATCCCGCCGATCTTGCGGCCATGGCTGATGATGATCGCCCAGGTCCAGATACTGGCAAGCAGCAGCCCGGTCATCACGAGCTTCACGACGATATCGGCCTGCATGAACAGCGTCAGCGGGTTCATCAGCGATTCGCTCGCGCCGAATTCGAATCCTCCCATAGCGGTTATTAGTCTCCCATTTCCAAACGCTTGAACGCATCGATCCATTCGCGCGGCTGGCGTTTCGGCCGTCCGTTTGCGGCAAGCAAAGCTGCCGTCACGTCACCTTGCGTCAATATGTCGCGCCCGCGCATGACTCGCTGATGAATGGCGCAGCTTGCGGCGCGCACGCCGGTCACATGGCTGAGCACGACCAGATTATCATCGAGCTTGGCCGGAGCACGGTATTTGATCGCGAGATCGACCACCGCATAGGCGCCCTCGCCCGCCTCCATCCGCGCGCGCTGATCGACGCCGGCGAGCCGCAGCATGTCAGACCGGGCGCGCTCCATGAAGCGCAGATAATTGGCATGATAGACGATTCCGGAAAGGTCCGTATCCTCGAAATAGACGCGCACGGGAAAGCGATGCTGCTTGCCGTCAAAATAGCCGGATACCGGCCGATCGCGCGTTTCGTCGCTCATATCTCCAGCCTTAGCGGGGCGGGACTCGCCGGAAAAGCACGGATTTTCGGGTTGTCGCTGCGGGGGAACGGGCGAGCGTGCTAATCGAACAGCCCGTCTTCCGCACCCTGCGGCGGATTGAGGCCCAGATGTTTCCAGCCACGCCCGTTCAACTGCCGCCCGCGCGCCGTCCGCGCGACGAGGCCGAGCTGGATCAGATAGGGTTCGATCACTTCCTCGATCGTATCGCGCGGTTCGGAGAGGCCCGCGGCCAGCGTTTCGACGCCAACCGGGCCGCCTTTGTATATGTCCGCGATCATGGTGAGATAGCGCCGGTCCATCAGGTCGAGCCCCAGCGCATCGACTTCGAGCCGGTTGAGCGCGGCGTCGGCCGTCTTCGCATCGACCTCGCCAACGCCGTCGACATTGGCGAAATCGCGAACCCGCCGCAGCAGCCGCCCGGCGATCCGCGGTGTACCGCGCGCCCGGGCCGCGATCTCGCGCGCGCCATCTTCGGTGATCGCGAGATCGAGCAGGCTCGCCGCGCGCCGCACCACCTGTTCGAGTTCGTCAACGCTGTAGAAATTGAGCCGCACCGGTATACCGAAGCGATCCCGGAGCGGCGTCGTGATCAGCCCCTGCCGCGTCGTCGCGCCGACCAAAGTGAATTGCGGCAAGTCGATCCGCACTGAGCGGGCCGAAGGCCCTTCACCGATGATGAGATCAAGCGCGCGGTCCTCCATCGCCGGATAGAGGATCTCCTCGACTGCAGGATTGAGCCGGTGAATCTCGTCGATGAACAGCACATCGCCATCCTCAAGGTTCGTCAGCAGCGCCGCGAGATCGCCAGCCTTGGCGATCACCGGACCGGATGTGGCACGAAACCCAACGCCGAGCTCGCGCGCGACGATCTGCGCCAGCGTCGTCTTGCCGAGCCCCGGCGGACCGAACAGCATGACATGGTCAAGCGCATCCGACCGCCCTTTCGCGGCCTCGATAAAGACGCGCAGATTGTCGCAGGCCGATTTCTGCCCGATAAATTCGGCAAGCGTCTTGGGCCGCAGTGCCGCATCGGCGTCCTCCGGCTTTCGCTCTGGCGAAACATGGCGATCAGTATCGGTCATCGGACAATCGCCACGATGATGATGCAGATGAAAAGCGCAATGGTGAGCAAGGGCAGCAGCGTCAGCGGCCGCCGATAGGCGATCCGCGGATCGGGCGTATCGCCATCCGCGCGATTCTGCCGGTCGTCGCTATCAGTCATAATGCTCGACCTCGTCGCCCGGGATGGTCACCCAGCTATGCTTGCGCGCTTCCCAGACCGAAAATTTCGGCGGCGGGAAATCGGGATTCGTGAACAGCCCGACGGGAATGGCGATCGCGTCCGGCATCGGCCCGCCAGTATACCAGACCGTCGTGCCGCAGACCGGGCAGAAATGATAGCGCGTGACATTGCCCGCATCGGTCGTGCGTTCCCAAAGGGTGCTCTCGCCTTCGATAACGACCTTGTCCTTCGGCCAGCGCGCCTGTTCGCCGAACGGCGACCCGCTGCGCTGCTGGCAGGCGAAGCAATGGCAGACGGAAACGCGGATGGGCTCGCCCTCGCAGGTCGCGGAAAGCTGACCGCAGCGGCATGAAGCGGTCCGGTCAGTCATTCGCTGCCTCGTCGAGATGCGTTCCACATTCGCTACATACACGCTTCGGCCATAGTCGGTTTCCACCAACAAAAGGACCAATACGCCCGTTTTCATCCTCAGTCCGGAGCGGCGATTTCCCACATGAGGGGCACCCGGCAAATGCGACCGTGAGCGCATATGCTACAAATGCTGCGCAGAACAAAACCATGACGACATCAAATGGCACAGTCTCAAATGCGGCGATGACAAAGGACAAGCAAAATAGAAATAGGCTCAGCAAAAGAGCGGCACCTGTCCGGCCGTACTCGGTCGATAGCGGGAGACGTTTTGGTGCCGTCCTCACTTCGCTGCCCTTTTTAGCGCGACGCGGACGAGCGCATCCAGCCCCGCATCCGCGCCAAGCTCGCCCTGCGCGGCCGCCACGGCCGCGCTCGCTTCCGCAGGCTTGAAGCCGAGATTGAGGAGCGCAGACACAGCGTCGGCGGAGGGGCCGGACGGTGCGGACGCAGCGCTACCACCCGCTGCTGCCGGAATAGCGCCGACCTTGTCCTTCAGCTCGTTCGCGATGCGGCTGGCGAGTTTCGGGCCGACGCCCGGCGTGCGCGCGAGCATCGCGGCATCGCCCGCCGCGATCGCCGTCTGAATCTCCGCCGTCTCCAGCGTCGAGAGGATCGCCAGCGCGACCTTGCTACCGACGCCCTGCACGCTGCCGAGCATCCGGAACCAGTCGCGCTCGCCGGCGCTCGCAAAGCCGACAAGCCGGATGAAATCGTCGCCGACCAGCATCTCGGTATGGATCGTCACATCGCCGCCGACCGGGCCGAGCGCTTCCAATGTCCGCGTCGATGCCGCAACCTGATAGCCGACGCCTTGCACATCGATCACCGCATGATCGGCGGCGCTTGCCTCGAGCACCCCTTTGAGCTTGGCGATCATGCCGCTGCCCCAACCGCTCGCGCACTGGCCCGGTGATGGGCGTGGGTGATTGCAATCGCCAGTGCGTCAGCCGCGTCTGCGCCCGCGATCTTCGCGCCGGGCAGCAGGACGGACACCATCGCATGGATCTGCGCCTTGTCCGCGCCGCCCGTACCGACAACGGCCTTCTTTACGAAGCGCGCCGCATATTCGCCGATCGGCACGCCGGTATCCGCGAGCACGAGCATCAGCGCGCCGCGCGCCTGGCCGAGCTTCAGCGTGGATTGCGCATTGGTGTTGACGAACACTTCCTCAATCCCGGCTTCATCGGGTGCGTGTTCGGCGAGTATAGCGCGCAATCCTTCGGCCAGCGTCGCCAGCCGCTCCGACATCGACGCCTTCGCATCGGTCCGGATTTGCCCGTTCGCGATATGCGACAGGCTGTTGCCCTTCGCCGTAATGACGCCCCAGCCGGTGCAGCCGAGCCCCGGATCGAGGCCGATCAGCTTCAGTTGAGCTTCTCCATAATCTCGTCCGAGACATCGTAATTGCCCCAGACGGTCTGAACGTCGTCATTATCGTCAAGCGTGTCGATCAGGTTGAGCAGCGTCTGCGCATCCTTTTCATCGACCGTCACCTCGATACTGGGCCGCCAGGCGAGTTTTGCGCCGTCCGGCTCGCCGAGCGATTTTTCCAGCGCGCTGGCGACCGCGTGGAGATCGTCGGCCGCTGTCCAGATTTCATGACTCTCATCGTCGGATGAAATGTCCTCGGCGCCGGCCTCCATCGCGGCTTCGAGCACTTTCTCCTCATCGCCCGCATCGGATTTATAGGTGATCAGCCCGAGCCGCTCGAAACCGTGCGCGACCGAGCCGCTCTCGCCCATATTGCCGCCATTCTTCGCGAAGATCGAGCGGACGTCGGAGACGGTGCGGTTGCGATTGTCGCTCAGCGTTTCGACGATCAGGCTGACGCCGCCCGGCCCGAAGCCTTCGAACGTGATTTCCTCATAATCCTCGGCATCGCCTCCGCTCGCCTTGTCGATCGCGCGCTGGATATTGTCCTTGGGCATCGATTGCGCACGCGCCGTCTGCACGGCGAGCCGCAGGCGGGGGTTCATGTCGGGATCGGGCGTACCCATCTTGGCCGCGACCGTGATTTCGCGGCTGAGTTTGGAGAAAAGCGCCGAGCGCTTCTTGTCCTGCGCGCCCTTGCGATGCTTGATATTTGCGAATTTACTATGGCCTGCCATCGGTCTCGTCTGTCTAGCTGTGTATCTGGCGAGGCCTTAGCGTAGCAGTGTGGCCCCGCGCAACGCTTCCGCCGAAAAGCGGATCAGGCATCGACAATCCGCTGCCAGGCCACATCGCGCCAGGCGCCGAATTTCCAGCCGACTTCGCGATAGATGCCGACCGGCGTGAAGCCGACCGATTTGTGCAGCCCCTCGCTAGCGTCGTTGGGCAGCGCGATACCGGCATAGGCGGCGTGAATGTCATGCGCCGCGAGGATCGGGAAGAGCGCCTCGTATAGGGCCGTGCCGACGCCTTTGCCCGTATGCGCATCCGGCACATAGATCGCGACGTCGCAAGAGAAGCGATAGGCGTGGCGCAGCCGGTGCGGCGAGCCATAGGCATAGCCGGCGACCGCCCCGTCCAGCTCGGCCACGACCCAGCCATGCGATGCGCGGAACCCATCGATCCGCCGTGCCATCTCACGCACCGACGGTACTTCTTCTTCGAAACTGACCCAGGTCTCTTCGACGAATGGCGCATAGATCGCCTGACACGCTTCGGCATCTTCGATGCCGCCGGGGCGGACCTTCACCGTCACGCCCGCTTCAACCGAGTTTCACCGCCGTGCCCGATACCGAGACCATGAGCATCGATCCCGTCTCGCCGATCACTTCATAATCGAGATCGACCCCAACCACGGCATCCGCGTCCGCATCCTCGGCCTCATGTTCGAGATCGGCGAAAGCCTCGCGCCGCGCGGTCTTGAGCGCCTTCTCATACGCGCCTGCCCGGCCGCCGACGATATCGCGCACCTTGGCGAACATGTCGGAAAACACATTGGCGCCGATAATAGCTTCGCCGGTCACAACGCCGCAATAGCGCGTGATCGGCCGGCCTTCGACCTCAGGCGTGGTGGTGATGATCATGCCGGGCTCCCTGTCTGTGCGCGGATCACCCTAGCCGATCGGTTCGATTATGCCAGCCCGGTGTCAGTCCATGCCGAGCGCGGATTTGTAGGTTTCGAGAAGATCGTCCTGTTCGCGGCGATCGTTGGTATCCATCTTCCTGAGGCTAACGACCTTGCGCATGATTTTCGGGTCATAGCCGACCGCCTTCGCCTCGGCATAGACGTCCTTGATATCGTCAGCGATGCCCTTCTTTTCTTCCTCGAGCCGTTCGATCCGCTCGATCAGGAGCTTGAGCCTGTCCGCCTGAATTGCGCCGTCCGCCATGGTCATCTCTTTCTGCGTGAGTATGGAAAGCGCGAGGCTCTAGGCGAGCGCGCGGCAAGCCTCAAGCGTTCTTCGCAACGCTTTCTTTCATCCGCTGCAATTGCTCCGGCGTCGCATCGCCCTGATAGCGGTCTTTCCATACCGCATAGGGCATGCCGTAGATCGCCGCGCGCGCCTGTTCCTTGGTCAGCGAGCCGTCCGCGGCGTCCATGATCCAGTCGGCCAGACAATTGCGGCAAAAACCCGAAAGCCCCATAAGATCGATATTCTCCGCATCGGTCCGGTGCCGGAGATGGGCGACAAGCCTGCGGAATGCAGCCGCTGCCACAGCATCGTCGATTTCGGGCATGATTGCGGAATCGGGCATCGTTTCGCCTCCATTGCAGTTGCACTGTAACGTTAAGGCTATAGAGCCAAGATCATAAGTCTAGGAAGCATTGTGGTTTCGGATACAGATCCTCGCCAGCGCAAGGTGCGAATTCTCGCAACCCTCGGTCCGTCCAGCGACGACCCGGAGATGATCCGCAAACTCTATCTGGCGGGTGCCGATGCGTTCCGGCTGAATATGAGCCATGGCAGCCATGCCGATCACAAAAAGGTGATCGCCGCGATCCGCAAGCTGGAGAAAGACGCGCGCCGGCCGATGACGATCCTCGCCGATCTTCAGGGACCCAAATTGCGGATCGGCGAATTCGCGGACGGGCTCGTCCAGCTCGAAAAAGACAGTATTTTCACGCTGGACCGCGACGAGAGCCCTGGCGACCGGAGCCGCGTATCGCTGCCGCATCCGGAAATTTTCGCGGCGATCGAAGAAGGCGCCCGGTTGCTGCTCGACGACGGCAAGGTGGCCTTAAAGGTCACCGCCGCCGAACCGGACCGGATCGAAACGGTCGTTGAAGTGGGCGGTCCGCTCACGAACAATAAGGGGCTTAACGTCCCGGACGTTGTGATCCCGATGGCGGCGTTGACCGACAAGGACCGGAGCGATCTCGCCTTTGCGCTGGACCAGGGCGTCGACTGGATCGCGCTGTCTTTCGTGCAGAAACCCGAAGACGCGGCCGAAGCGCGGAAACTCATCCATGGGCGCGCCGCCCTGCTCGCCAAGATCGAGAAACCGTCCGCCGTGCGGCGCATCGACGAGATACTCGAAGCCGTCGATGCGGTGATGGTCGCGCGCGGCGATCTCGGCGTGGAAATCCCGCCGGAAGAAGTGCCGCCGCTTCAGAAGCAGATTATCGAAAAGGCGCGGATGCTCGGCCGGCCGGTGGTCGTTGCGACGCAGATGCTGGAGTCCATGGTCCGCTCGCCGAGCCCGACCCGGGCCGAAGTCTCCGATGTCGCAACGGCCGTTTATGACGGGGCCGATGCGATCATGCTCTCTGCGGAGAGCGCGGCCGGCGATTGGCCAGAAGAATCGGTTGCGATGATGGACAAGATCGCAACGGCTGTGGAGGCCGATCCCAGCCATTGGGCGCGCGTGCATTTTACTGAGACCATGCCCGATTCGACGAGCGCAGACGCGCTGGCTGAAGCCTCGAACGGCATCGCCGAGACCGTATCGGCCAGCGCGATCATCTGTTTCACGACATCGGGGTCCACGGCGCGGCGCGTTTCGCGCGAGCGGCCGTCGGTGCCGCTGCTCGTGCTGACACCGAAGCTCAAAACCGCCCGGCGGCTCGGCCTTTTATGGGGCGCGCATTCGGTGCATACGCGCGACGTCAATAATTTCGAGCAGATGGTCGCGAAGTCGAAGCGCATGGCGCTGCGCGCGCGCATCGCCAATGGCGGGGATCGTGTTATCGTTATGGCAGGCGTGCCCTTCGGAACGCCGGGATCGACCAATGTGCTGCATATCGTGCGGCTGCTCGGCGATGAATTGCAGCGCCACACACAGGCCGAGATCGCTCGGGACCGCTAAGCCGAGTTCAACAGGCCTTTCTCGTGTAAATCCTCGGCAAGCGTGTCGGCATCGCGGAAATGATGGCCGACAAAACCTTCGCCTTCGCTGGCGCGGACATTCTCCTCGCGATCGTCGATGAAGATTGCCGTGCCCGGCTCCAACCCAAATCGGTCCAGCGCCAAGCGATAGATCGCGGGGTCGGGCTTTATCACCTTCTCTTCACCGGAAATCACGATATCGGCAAAATGATCGATTACCGGCGCCGTCGGCCGGAAAATGTCCCAGAACTCTGTGCCGAAATTGGTGATCGCGAAAAGCGGAACGTTCCGCCGCGCCAGTGCGTCCACCAGCGCATGTACGCCGGGCACCGGCCCGGGGATCGTTTCGAGCCAGCGATCGACATAAGCATCGATCAGCGGCGCATGTTCCGGAAATTCGGCTTTGCGTTCGGCGACCATGGCCGCGAGCGGCCGACCGGCATCATGCTGAACATGCCAGTCCAGGGTGACCACATTGTCGAGAAACCAGTCCCGCTCCTCAGGGTCCGGGATCAGTTTTTCGAACAGAAAGCGCGGATCCCAGCGATACAAGACATTGCCGACATCGAAGACGACGGCGTGCACTGCCATTAGCCCTGGCGAGCTTTGAACCTGCGATTGGTCTTGTTGATCACATAGGTGCGACCGCGGCGGCGAATCACGCGGTTGTCGCGATGGCGGCCCTTGAGTGATTTCAGTGAGTTACGGACTTTCATGGCGCTGCCCGGCCTTTTTGCTATCTCGATTGTCGGAAACGAACGGTGCACCTATGGTCGAACCGCGTGAAAGTCAAGCATTTGGCCGCCGGAGAGCGGCAGGGAGTGTGTGTTGAATTTGCCATTCCGCAAGGACGAATCGGGAATGCTGCCCGCCGGAGAACGGGTGTACGCCATCGGCGACATTCACGGCCGGCTTGATCTGCTCGAAGCGATAATCGGGAAGATCGAAGCCGATAATACCCGGCGCGAGGCGGCGGATACCCGGATTCTCCTGCTCGGCGACCTGATCGACCGAGGCGATGATTCCGCCGGCGTGGTCGAATATGTGCGATCCTGGAACGCGGATTTCGCCGCAGTCGACGCGATCCTCGGCAATCATGAGGCCTCGCTGCTTTCGGTGCTGGATGGCGACACGCAATGGCTCGAGAGCTGGCTCGGCTATGGCGGCCGGGAAACGCTGCTCAGCTATGACGTTCCGGCGGACCTGCTGAGGCGCGGCAGCCTCGCGGAAATTGCCGAGGCCGTGCAGGCCTATGTGCCCGATACGCACGCGGCATGGCTGAAAGACCGGCCGCTTTCGATCCGCCGCGGCGGCTATCTCTTCGCCCATGCCGGTATCCGGCCCGGCCGCAAACTCAGCGATCAGAAGCCCAAAGACCTGTTATGGATTCGATCCGAGTTTCTCGACAGCGAAGCGGATCATGGTGCCGTTATCGTCCATGGCCATTCGATCACGCCGCAGCCCGAACACCGGCACAACCGGATCGGCATCGATACGGGCGCCTATTTCAGCCACACCTTGACCGCGCTCGGCCTCGAAGCCGGCGAGCGCTGGTTCATCCAAAGCAAGGGAGAACCGACCTCGTGAAACTGCTCGTCCCGCTTATCCTGTTGCTCGCCTCGTGCGGTTCGGCTGCCGGCAGCACGTCTTTCGAGGCAGACGGCCCGATTTCCGGCAACATCCTGCTGACCGGCAACAAGGGCGAGGACACGGTCAGCCTAATAGACCTCGACAGCGGGACGGAGCTGGCCCGCCTCGAAACCGGCAGTCAGCCGCATGAGATCGCGATCTCGCCGGACGGGCAGCGCGCGGCCGTGGTCGCCTATGGCGGGACGAGCATCGACATTATCGACGTGGCTGCGGCCGCCATTTCTCAGACCATCGATATCGCGCCAAACAGCCGCCCGCACGGCCTGCTCTGGCTCGTGGACAATCGGCTCGTCGCGACCACCGAGGGCAGCGATACGCTGACCATCGTCGATATGGACGATGCCGGTGTATCGGCCATGCCGACGGGCGGGGAAGGCTCGCACATGGTCGCCGTCAGCCCGGACACCAGCCGGGCCTATGTCGCCAATATGCGCAGCGGGACGGTCAGCGTGCTCGAGCTCGCAACGGGCGCGCTGCTCGCGACCTGGGAAGCCGGCGAGATGCCGGAAGGACTCGCGGTTTCGTCAGACGGCACGACGCTCTGGGTGGCCGACCGCGCCAATGCGACGCTGTTTGCGTTCGACACGACGAGCGGCGAACGGATCGCCGAAATCGCGGTCGGCCAGTTTCCGATCCGCGTCGCGATCAGCCCCGATGGTGCGACGGTCGTCACCTCCAATCTGATGAGCGGCAATCTCAGCCTGATCGACGCCGAGAGCCGGACTCTGAACCGGACAATTCCGGTATCGAGCTCGGCCGGTACGCGGCAGGTGACGATCCTGTTTTCAGACGACGGGCGAACGCTCTATGTCGCGGAAACCGGCCGCAACCGGATCGCGACGGTCGATATGGAGCGTGGCGAGGTGGTGCGGCATTATGCCGCGGGCGAGGATAGCGACGGGCTGGGCATAACGACGATCACGCCGGCCGACTAACCCTGCTCGCCGAGCTTTGCCTCCCAGGCCAGCGCGTCCGCAACGATCCCGTCGAGATCAGCATGGCGCGGCCGCCAGGGCAGAGCCTCCAATATCGCGCTATTGTCGGCGATCAGCGCATCGGGATCGCCTGCGCGGCGCGGCGCGATGGTGCGGTTCAGCGTGACGCCGGCCACCCGGTCGACGCTGTCGAGCACCTCAAGCACCGAAAAGCCGCGCCCATAACCGCAATTGAGGATATGGCTCTCCTCCGGTGCGGCGATGAGCTTTTCCAGCGCATCGATATGGGCCGCCACAAGGTCCGTGACATGGATGTAATCGCGCACGCCGGTACCGTCATGCGTGTCATAATCCGTGCCGAAAACGGCCACGCCGTCGCGCTTGCCGAGCGCGGCCTCGACCGCAACCTTGATCAGATGTGTCGCACCCGCCGTCGATTGCCCCGACCGGCCCTCCGGATCGGCGCCCGCCACGTTGAAATAGCGCAACGCGCAATAGTTGACTGGATGCGCCGCCGCCGCATCGGCCAGCATATATTCGGTCATCAGCTTGGAGCGGCCATAGGGATTGATCGGTATAGCCGGCATGTCTTCGGTGACCGGGATCGTCTCGGGAATGCCATAGGTCGCGGCGGTTGAAGAAAAGAGGAAATGCGCCACGCCACCGGCAATCGCCGTCTCGATCAGCGTGCGGCTGCGCGCGGTATTGTTGTCGTAATATTTGAGCGGGTTTTCGACCGACTCGGGCACCACGACCGATCCTGCAAAATGCATGATCGCGCCGATGCCATGCTCCGCGATGACCGACGCGACGAGCGGCACATCGCCGACATCGCCTTCGACGAAGACCGCATCGTCCGGCACAGCCCAGCGGAATCCCGTAACGAGATTATCGAGCACGACGACCGGCCAACCGGCGTCAAGCAGCGCCAAGGCCGCGTGACTACCGATATAGCCCGCACCGCCGGTCACCAGAACTGCCGGTTTTCCGCCCGTTTGCGTTGTGCTCACCCCTGCCTGACTCCCTTTTGCATCCTTTTCGTGCCACAAACGTTGAATTGTCTATAGCGCTTTGGGTCGCGTTAGGGAGATAGCCCATGCACAAGACACTCATCCGTTCCACCGCCATCGCAACGCTCGCGCTGGTCGCAGCCTGTGCGACGCCATCGCAGCGCGGCACGGAAGTGACACGTTTCCATCTCGGCCAGCCCGTCCCGGCGCAGGCGATCAATATCGAGCCCGCCGATCCGGAACGCGAGGGCAGCATCGAACATCGCCAATATGCGGCGATCGTCGCGCAGCAGCTCGGCGCCATCGGCTTTACCGAAACCGCGCTCGAAGAGGCCGAGATGATTGCCGTGATTGACGTTCAACGCGGCACGCGACAGGAAGTCGCCCGGCGCTCGCCCTTTAGCATTGGCATCGGCGGCGGCTCCTTCGGCAGCCGCACGGGCGTCGGCATCGGTACGAGCGTAGGTATCGGCGGATCGCGCGGCGGCGAAGTGAATGTCACCGAGTTATCGGTCGCGCTGAAACGCCGTTCGGAGGGCACGATCGTCTGGGAGGGCACCGCGACGCGCGTTACGCGGCCCGGCGAGGAGGACCCGGCGACAATCGTTCAGACACTCGCATCCGCACTGTTTCAAGGCTTCCCAGGAGAGTCGGGCCGCACTATCACGGTGGAATGACACTCAGCATTACGAGCGCCTTCGATGGCGGCAATATCGCAGTCCTGTCCGCCACTGGCGACACGGCGGAACTGGAAATCGTCAAGGACAACGAGTCCGATTTCTACCAATGGTTCTATTTCCGCGTCACGGGATGCGCGGGCAAGAGCCTCACGCTGACAATCGCCAATGCCGGCGGCAGCGCCTATCCCCAAGGCTGGGACAATTACCAGGCCCGCGTATCGACGGATCGCGAACAGTGGCGGCTGGCCGACACCGATTATGCCGATGGCACGCTAACGATCCGGCACAAGGCCGAAGCGGATAGCCTGTGGTTCGCCTATTTCGCGCCGTATACGATGGAGCGCCATTACGATCTCGTGACCGAGATTGCGGGCCGCGATGGCGTTTGCCACAGCTCGCTCGGGCTCACCCTGGACGGTCGCGAGCTCGACTATTTCGCGATGGGGACGGGAGACCTCTCTATCTGGCTCTACGCCCGGCAGCATCCGGGCGAGACGATGGCCGAATGGTGGATGGAGGGTGCGCTCGACCGGCTGACTGATCCCGCCGATCCCGTCGCCCGGGTGCTGCGCGACAAGGCGACGTTCCACGTCATTCCGAATATGAACCCAGATGGTTCATTTCGCGGCCACCTGCGAACCAACGCAGTGGGCACGAACCTCAACCGCGAATGGCACGAGCCGACGCCGGAGAAGAGCCCGGAAGTGCTGTGGGTGCGCAATCATATGGACAAGACCGGCGTCGATTTCGCGATGGACGTACATGGCGACGAGGCGATCCCGGCCAATTTCATCGCCGGTTTCGAGGGCATTCCGAGCTGGACCGAGCGGCAGGGGAAGCTCTACGACGCCTATCTCACCGCGCTGCTCAAAGCCTCACCCGATTTCCAGACGAAACTCGGCTATCCGATCGCCAAACCGCGCAAGGGCAATCTCTCCATGTCCACCAATCAGGTCGCCGAGCGGTTCGATTGCGTCGCGATGACGCTCGAAATGCCGTTCAAGGATAATCACGAACTGCCGGACGACGAGTTCGGCTGGTCGCCCGAGCGCTGCGCCCTGCTCGGCCGCGCCTGTCTATCGGCCCTGCTCGATGTGATCGACGATCTGCGCGACTAGCTGAGAACTTCACCGAGAAAATCCGTCATCGCCCTCCAGCTGCGGCGATCGGCATCGGGCTGATAGGCGAGACCGCGCTCCGGCATCTTGGCGCTCTTGTCGGTGAAAGCATGACCGGTATGGCCATAGGCGTGAATCTGCCAATCGACGCCCGCGCCCGTCAATTCGACGGCCAGCGTCGTCACCGCTTCGGGCGGCGCGAGCGGATCGTCCCAGCCGTGGCAGACGAGAATTTTTGCAGGGATGGTATCCGCATTGGCGAAGGGCGGCGGATCGTAGATGCCGTGAAAGCTCACAACGCCGCGGACCTCGGCCCCACTACGCGCCAGATCGAGAACGGATTTCCCGCCGAAACAGAAGCCGATGGCGGCCAGTCGTTCGGCATCCACACTATCGAGCGCCTGCATTGCCGCCAGCGAGGCGTGCAGCCGGTCCCGCAATAGCGCGCGATCCGCGTTCAGATCGTTCATGAAGCGGGCCGGATCGTCATCCTCGCGCGTCGCCCGATTGCCCTGGCCATAGAGATCGGCGACGAACGCGGCATAGCCGAGCCCGACGACCCGCTCCGCCGTCTGGAAATCCGCTTCCTTGGTGCCCAGCACATTGGGTACGACCATCACGCCCGGGCGCGGCGCGTCCCAATCCGTATCGGCCACCGCCATGCCTTCAAACGGCCCGTCGGGGCCGTCATATACTGTCACGCTGCGCTCTATCGCCATGGTCCGACTCTTCTCGATAATTGCCGTTCGTCCGCTTGTATCGCCGCCCAGCCGCGCTAAGGAAAGCGCGGATCGCTACAGGAGTTTCCCGATGCCCCAACTCGTCCTTGTCCGCCACGGCCAATCCGAGTGGAATCTGCAGAACCGCTTCACCGGCTGGTGGGATGTCGATCTCACGGACAAAGGCATTGCCGAAGCCAAGGCGGCGGGCGTGTTGATGCGCGAAAAGGGTGTCGATCACGATCTGTGCTTCACAAGCTTCCAGACGCGCGCGATCAAGACGCTCAACCTCGCCCTCGCCGAGATGGATCGGCTCTGGCTGCCCGTCGAGAAGAACTGGCAGCTGAACGAGCGCCATTATGGCGGGCTGACTGGGCTCAACAAACAGGAGATGCGCGACAAGCATGGCGACGAGCAGGTTCATATCTGGCGGCGCAGCTTCGATACGCCGCCGCCGCCGATGGAGGATGGCAGCGAATACGATCTAAGCACGGACCGCCGCTACAACGGCGTCGATGTGCCGAAAAGCGAGAGCCTGAAGAATACGATTCAACGCGTGCTACCCTATTGGGAGGCGCGGATCGCGCCCGTGCTCAAGGCGGGGCAGCGCGTCCTGATCTCGGCTCATGGCAATTCGCTGCGCGCGCTGGTCAAACATCTGTCCGAAATTCCCGACGACGAGATCACCGGCCTCGAAATCCCGACCGGCCAGCCGATCGTCTACGATCTCGCCGATGATCTAAGCGCAAATGAGCGCTACTACCTGTCCGAGCGCTAGAGCGCGCCGCCATTGCGCGCCGCCCGGCTTCGCACTAGAAGAAATCGCTTCTTCTGGCTCAAAGCGCAGGACGAAGCATGACCGACACGCCGCTTATCGGCATTATCATGGGCAGTAGTTCCGACTGGGACACGATGCGCCATGGCGCCGAAATCCTGACCGAACTGGGCATCGCGCATGAGTGCAAGGTCGTCTCCGCGCACCGCACGCCCGACCGGCTTTACGATTACGCCAAAAGCGCCGCCGATCGCGGGCTCAAGGCGATCATCGCGGGCGCGGGCGGTGCGGCGCATCTGCCGGGCATGGCGGCGTCGATGACGCGATTGCCGGTACTCGGCGTGCCGGTGGAATCGAAGGCGCTCAAGGGCATGGACAGCCTCTTGTCGATCGCGCAGATGCCCGCCGGCATTCCAGTCGGCACGCTCGCCATCGGCGTGGCGGGCGCCAAAAACGCGGCGCTGCTCGGCGCCGCAATCATCGCGACGCATGACGACGCGGTCGCGGGGCGTCTCGACGCCTGGCGGCAGGCCCAGACCGACGCGGTCGGCGAAGACCCGGCCGGATGACCACGCCGCTCGCGCCCGGCGCGACCATCGGCATTATCGGCGGCGGGCAGCTCGGCCGGATGCTGAGCATCGCAGCCGCGCAACTCGGCTATCGCTGCCATATCTATGCGCCGGAAGACACACCCTGTGCCGCCGATGTCGCAGCGCTGCATATTTGCGCCGACTATACCGATGAGTCCGCATTGCGGGACTTCGTCCGCAACGTCGATGTGTTGACCTACGAATTCGAAAATGTGCCCGCCGAACCGCTGCGCGCGATCGCGGACGAAGCGCCGCTCCACCCGAATGTCGATGCGCTGGAGCTGGCGCAAGACCGGCTTTCGGAGAAAGACTATGTCGTCGGGCATGGCGGCCGCCCGGCCGATTATCGGGCCGTGTCCTCGCTCGCCGATCTGGAGACGGCCATAGCGGATATCGGTACGCCGGCCATCCTGAAGACACGCCGCTTCGGCTATGACGGCAAGGGACAGGTTCGGATCATGGACGCCGGGGCCGCTACATCAGCCTGGACGGAGATCGGCGGACAGCCATCCGTTCTCGAAAGCTTCGTCGATTTCGAGAAGGAATTTTCCATCCTGCTCGCGCGTGGCACAAGCGGCGAAACGCGGATCTGGGATGCGCCGCAAAACCGTCACGCGGATGGCATTCTCGCCCATTCCATCGCGCCGGGAGACGGGATTATTGGCGAGCAAAAGGCGGCAGCCGGCGATCTCGCGCGCGGTATTGCCGAAGCGCTCGATTATGTCGGCGTGCTCACCTGCGAATTTTTCGCCAGCGCGGCCGGGCCGGTCTTCAACGAAATGGCGCCGCGCGTCCATAACAGCGGCCATTGGACGATCGAGGGCGCCACGACCTCGCAATTCGAGAATCATATCCGGGCGATCTGCGGATTGCCGCTCGGCAATACGGCGCTGACCGCGGCCCGCATCGAGATGCACAATCTGATCGGCGCGGACGCCGATGACTGGATGTCATGGCTGAAAAAAGACCGGGCGCACCTCCACCTTTACAATAAAGGGGAAGCGCGCCCGGGCCGCAAAATGGGGCATGTGACGCAGCTCTTCTAGTCGCCGCGCATGCCGAAACGATTTAGCCGGTCTTGGTTGCCGAGAACGGCATTTCGCCAAACGCGCCGGCCTTGATGTTGCCAGCCATCTTGTCGCCTTCGACAGTCGCCGTGCCTTCCAGCGTCATCGGCATCGGAACCGTGATGTCCATCTTCCAGGTCAGTGTGTTGCCGTCGATTTTGCCGTCCTTGACTTCGGCCGATCCGGTCGCGCCGGCATTGGTGCCCGTGACGGTGTCGCCATCCTGGCTCAGCGTCATCGTCGATTTCTGCTCGCCCATCGGGGAGTTCACGACCGAATCCCAGGTTCCTGATACGTCTGTCATATGCGAATCCTTCCTTACAGTTATGTCAGTTAATCCGTCCCGACTGTTTCCACAGGCAGGCCCAGCGCGTCAAGCTGTTCCCGGACGAGAGATGCATCGCCGACGACGATCCACGTAAATGCGTCCGGGTCGATGGCCGCACGCGCCGCTGCATCGAGCTCCGCCCGGTCGAACGACCGATACATGGCGGCAAGCCCGTCATAATAATCGTCGGACCGCTCATAGAGCATGTTGCGCGTCATCCCGACGATGATCCCGCCGGACGTTTCGAAGCTGCCCGGGAGGCTGCGAATGCTGCCATTGATCGCGCGGTCGAATTCGTCCTGCCGGATGCCTTCGCTCGTCAGGAAGGTTGTAATCTGTTCCTGCAGCGCGGCGATGGAGTCGCCCGTCCGGTCCGCCTGCACCGGCGCGCGGACGGTATAGCTGACAGGCCCGGCGAAGCGATTGATCGCGCCGCTCACGCCATAGGTCCAACCCCGCGCCTCGCGCAGATCCAGATTGAGCCGGGAGAGGAAGCTCCCGCCCAGCGCGTCATTGGCGGTCAAGAGCGGCAACAGTTCGTCGGTGCCTTCGAGCCCGAGCACCTGCCCGCCATAGATATAGGATTGCAGGGAATTCGGACGGTCGACCAGAATGATCCGCGGATTCGCAGCCGGAATAGCGGCATCCATCGACTTCGTGCCCGCTTCGCCGCTCGGCTCCCAGTCGCCGAAGCGCGGTTCAAGCGCGGCAATCACATCTTCCAGCGTCGAATCGCCAACCACGATTATGCTGAGCCTGTCGGGGCGGATCCATTGGCGGTGAAAGGCGAAAAGGTCTTCGCGCGTGATCGCCGCAACGGACTCCGCCGTGCCGAGCCCGCTACCCGGGCGGCCATAGGGGTGCGCATCCCCGAACAAAGCTGGCCAGAGCGTCCGGCTTGCAAGGCTCGGCGGCGATGTGCCTTCCGCCACGATCTGGGTGAGTTGTGTTGCGCGCAATCGCTCGATTTCGGCCGGTTCGAATGCCGGGTTGCGGACGACATCCGCGAGCAGATCGAGCGCCGGACCGAAATTGGCCGCCAGGGCGAACAATCCAAACCCCGTGCGGTCGCGGCTCTTGCTCGGCGTGATCGATGCGCCGAGTCGCTCCTCTGCTTCCGCGATCTGCGTCGAATTGAGGCTGGTCGTGCCTTCGGGCATCAGCGACAGCATCAGCGCCTGCGTTCCGAGCTGGTCTGCACGGTCGGCGGCGTTTCCGGCATCGAAGCTCAGCAGTATCTGGATCGTCGGCACCGCCGCACGGCGGACGAAGCGAATCTCGACGCCGTTAGAGAGTGTTCCGCGCTCGACATCGGGGAAATCGAGATCGCCGATCGCGCCGACTTCCGGACGCGGGACGCTGCGCGTACCTGTTGGCTCCTCTACGGCTTGTTCAGAAACATCCGGTTCCTCGCCGGGCTGCAGATAGTGCGCGGGGCTTTCCAGCCCGCCGGTTTGCGCGCCTATAATCGACAGGCTTTCTTCATAATCGCCGCGTTCGCCGGGATCGACGCGGGTCGCGAGGACCGGCCGGGTCAGCCATTGCTGCATGGCGGCGCGAACGGACTCCGGCGTCGCCGCGCCGAGCCGGGCGAGCTGCGTGCGGTAAAAAGCCGGATCGCCGGAATAGAGTTCGCCGCTCGCCAGCACGGCTGCCTTGCCGCTGAAACCGCCAACCCGTTCGAGACCGGCTAGACGCGCTGCGACCTGGCGCATCGCCACGCGATCGACCTCGTCCTGCGTGGGGCCGTTGGCAATATAATCGGCGATCAACGCATCAAGCCGCGCGGACACCGCATCCGCATCGGCCGTGGGCGCGACATCGACTTGAATCTCGAAAATGCCGACATATTCGAAGTCGAGAACGCCCGCAGATACGCGCACCGCGACCTGCTCTTCGCGGACCAGGCTGTTGTCGAGCCGCGAGCTCGAGAGCCCGCCGAACACCGCCGCGCCAACATCGAGATCGGCCGTCACCGGATCGTTGAGTCCGGGCACGGCCCAGCTGCGATAGAGTCGCGTCGTCGCAACATCGTCCTGCATGACGATTTCGCGGCGCGCATCGAGCGTCGGGATGCCGGGATCAATCTGTTCGGTATCGGGCCCGCGCGGAATATCGCCGAAATAGCGCTCGACGAGCGGCCGCGCGGTGGCCGCGTCGATGTCGCCGGCAAGGACGAGCACCGCATTGTTCGGGCCGTAATGCGCCCGAAACCAGGCGCGTACATCGTCGAGGCTCGCCGCGTCGATATCGGCCATCGAGCCGATCGTCGAATGGCCATAGGGGTGGTCGGGGCCGAACAGTGCGTCGATCTGCGCGTAACTTACGAGCCCATAGGGTTGGTTGTCGCCTTGCCGTTTTTCATTCTGGACGACGCCGCGCTCGTCATCGAGCTTTTGCTGGTCGATCGCTCCCAGCAAGTAACCCATGCGATCCGACTCCAGATACAAGGCCAGCTCGAGGCCCTGGGTCGGGACGGTCTGGAAATAGTTGGTCCGATCGTACCAGGTCGTACCATTGAGATCGGTTGCACCCATTTCGCGCAGCGGTTCGAAATAGATGCCCGGCGCGTTCTCAGACCCGTTGAACATCAGATGCTCGAAAAGATGGGCAAAGCCCGTCTGGCCTTCCGGTTCGTGCCGCGATCCGACATGATACCAGACCGAAACGGCGACGACCGGCGCCTTGCGGTCTTCATGGACGATAACGCGCAGGCCGTTATCGAGCGTGAAGCGTTCGTAAGGGATCGATACCTCGCCGACGAGATCGGCGGCCGAGACATTGGGCTGCGGACCGGCAGGCGCTTCGCCGTGATCATCCAGCGCAAGCGCTGGCGTGGCGAGCAGCGCCAGCGGCGCAAGCAGGCACAGTTTCAGGAAATGCATCGCATCTTCTCCCGGAAAATCGCGACAGACCATAGCGGCGGGAAAGCGCCGTGCAAGCAGCGGTTGCGGTCGCTCGACGAACGCCTAAATCTGTCGACAAAGATAAAGTGCGCAACGCCTTGTGTTGTATTTTTGCAACACTATATCGGGCCGGAGACAGGAACAGGGATGGACAGATGAATCTCGAGAAATTTACCGACCGGGCCAAAGGCTTTTTGCAATCCGCACAGACGGTAGCGATCCGCATGAACCATCAGCAGGTGCGCGCCGAGCACCTCGCAAAAGCGCTGCTCGAGGACGAGCAAGGCATGGCGGCCGGACTTATCGGGCGTTCCGGCGGTAGCGCCGAAGCGGCCATACGCGAAATCGACGAGGCGCTTGCGAAGATACCCCAGGTTTCCGGCGGTGGCGCGCAGCAGACGCCGCAGCTCGACAACGATGCCGTGCGCGTGCTCGATACGGCGGAGCAGATCGCAACCAAGGCCGGCGATTCCTATGTCACCGTCGAGCGCCTGTTGCTCGCCATGGTCATGGCCAAGGGCACGCCGGTCGGCGACGCGTTCGACAATGCCGGGGTGAAGCCCGAAGCGCTCAACGGCGCGATCAACGAGCTGCGCGGCGGCCGGACCGCCGACACGGCGAGTGCCGAAGATCGCTATGACGCGCTCAAGAAATTCGCGACCGACCTCACCGAACGCGCCCGCGAGGGTAAGATCGATCCGATCATCGGGCGCGACGAGGAAATCCGCCGGACGATCCAGATTCTCGCGCGACGCACCAAGAACAATCCCGTCCTGATCGGCGAGGCCGGCGTCGGCAAGACGGCGATCGCCGAAGGCCTCGCGCTGCGTATCGCCAATGGCGATGTGCCGGACGGCATCAAGAATCGCAACCTGCTCTCGCTCGATATGGGATCGCTGATCGCCGGCGCCAAATATCGCGGGGAGTTCGAGGAGCGGCTCAAAGGCGTGCTCGATGAGGTGAAGGGCGCCGATGGCGAGATCATCCTGTTCATCGATGAAATGCACACGCTGGTCGGCGCGGGTGCCTCCGAAGGCGCGATGGATGCGTCGAACCTGTTGAAGCCAGCGCTCGCGCGCGGCGAACTGCATTGCATCGGCGCGACGACGCTCGACGAGTATCGTAAGCATGTCGAGAAGGACCCGGCGCTGCAGCGGCGCTTCCAGCCCGTTTATATCGAAGAGCCGAGCGTCGAGGATACGATCTCAATCCTGCGCGGCATCAAGGAAAAATACGAACTGCACCACGGCGTGCGTATTACCGACGGCGCGCTGGTGTCCGCGGCGACGCTGTCCGAACGCTATATCACGGACCGCTTCCTGCCCGACAAGGCGATCGACCTGATGGACGAGGCCGCCTCGCGCATCCGCATGGAGGTGGAGTCGAAGCCCGAGGAGATCGAGACGCTCGACCGCCGCGCGATCCAGCTCAAGATCGAGCGCGAAGCGCTGACCAAGGAAAATGACGACGCCTCGAAGGAGCGTCTCGCGGTCATCGAGGAAGAACTCGCCAATCTCGAACAGGAATTGGCCGAACTCACCCAGCGCTGGCAGGCGGAACGCGAGAAAATTCAGTCCGAAGCGAAGCTCAAGGAAGAACTGGACGCGGCGCGCATCGCGCTCGAGCAAGCGGAGCGCGCGGGCGATCTCGCGAAAGCGGGAGAGCTTTCCTACGGCACGATTCCCGATCTCGAGAAGAAGCTCGAAGAGGCCGGCGAAGCCACAGAGGGCGCGATGCTGCGCGAAGAAGTGACGAGCGAGGATATCGCTTCGGTCGTGTCGCGTTGGACCGGCATTCAGGTCGACAAGATGCTCGAGGGCGAGCGCGAAAAGCTGCTCGCGATGGAAGAGCATCTCGGCAAGCGCGTCATCGGGCAGGAAGATGCGGTCAAGGCCGTGTCAACCGCTGTCCGCCGCTCGCGCGCCGGATTGCAGGATCCGAACCGGCCGCTCGGCAGCTTCCTGTTCCTGGGCCCCACCGGCGTCGGCAAAACCGAGCTGACGAAAGCGCTCGCCGAATTCCTGTTCGACGATCAGAACGCGATGGTTCGCATCGACATGAGCGAATTCATGGAGAAGCATTCGGTGGCCCGGCTGATCGGCGCGCCTCCCGGCTATGTCGGTTATGACGAGGGTGGCGTGCTGACCGAGTCAGTGCGGCGGCGGCCCTATCAGGTCATACTGTTCGACGAGGTCGAGAAAGCGCATAATGACGTGTTCAACGTCCTTCTGCAGGTGCTCGACGACGGGCGGCTGACGGACGGCCAGGGCCGTACAGTCGATTTCTCGAACACGCTGATCATCCTCACCAGCAATCTCGGCAGCCAGTATCTGTCATCGCTCGGCGACGAGCAGACGGTCGATGAGGTCGAGCCGCAGGTCATGGAAACGGTGCGCGGCCATTTCCGCCCCGAATTCCTCAATCGCCTCGACGAGATCATCCTCTTCCATCGCCTGAGCCAGGCGCATATGGCGCCGATCGTCGATATACAGGTCGCGCGCGTCCAGAAGCTGCTAGATGATCGCAAGGTCGAAATCGAACTGTCGGATAAGGCCCGCGAATGGCTGGGCCGGGTCGGCTACGATCCGGTCTACGGCGCGCGACCGCTGAAACGCGCCGTGCAGAAATATCTGCAGGACCCATTGGCCGATGCGATCCTGCGCGGCGATATCGCCGACGGCATGACCGTCAATGTCGATGAAGGCGAGGGTGCGCTATCGATGACATTCGGCTAAGCCGAGCGGCATGAGCAAAGCACAGGCGTGGAGCGCCTATTGGAAGCAGATGGGCGAAGCGGGGGGCTGCCTGCCGGGTGCGCCGCCCGCCGTCGACGCGCAGCTGACCGAGTTATGGACGCAGTTTGCCCGGCGATTCGATCGTGGTGCCAAGCTGCTCGACCTCGCCTGCGGTACGGGCGCGGTGATGCGCGCGCTGCTGCGCGGCAATGGCGATCTGGATCTGACGGGCGTCGACTATGCCGAGCTGCCGAAAAGCCGATCTAAGAAGACCAAACTCGTCGGTTCGACGGACATCGCCAACCTGCCATTCGATGACGAACGCTTCGATGGCCTGACCAGCCAGTTCGGCATCGAATATGCCGATGTTGCCGCGGCTGCCCCCGAAATCGCGCGCGTCGCGAAAGCCGACGCTATGGTGCAGTTCATCGTCCATCACGCGGACAGTCCAATCGTAGAACAGAATCGCAACAGGCATGCGGCGCTAAACGCTATCGCGCGCTCTTCCATTCGCGACATGGCGCGCAGAGCGACCAGCCAGCCCGGCAGCGATACCGCAATGTTAAGCCAGACCTTTTCGCTGATCGCGCGCAGCCATCCCGATCAACCTGTCGTGCGGGAAATCGCGGCGGCGATCGACCATGCGGTTCGCTTCGGCGGTGCGGGGGCTGACAAAGAACTCGACCGGATCGAGGCCAGCCTGGAACAGGAGATCGCCGTATTGAGCGCATTGCTGGATGTCGCGCTCGGCAGTAGCGGTGTGGCGGAATTCACGGCAAGCCTCGCCGCGCATTTTGACTCTGATGCTGCGCGACCGATCCAAATTCAGGGGCTTGCTCGACCGATCGCCTGGTCAATCTCGGCCCGGCGCAAGGCGTAACGCCCTCAGGCTAGCCATGGGCGCGATTATCGGTAATGAAGGAGCCGATTCTCCGGCCGCCCGGCCGTCCATATCGGAGTCTGGATAATGCGTATCTTCCGATCTTCCCTTGTCTGCCTTACCGCCGCTCCCCTTTTTCTTGCTTCGCCGGCCCATGCCGATGACGGCGAAGAAGCGCTCGAGCCGTTTCGCGAATGCGGAACGATCACCGAAGGACCAGCGCGGCTTGCCTGTTTCGATGCCGCCCTTGCCGGCGCCGATGCCGCGCTCGAGGCGCGCCAGGAACGGCGGCGACGGCGCACGGTAGAGGATTTCGGCCTGTCAGCCACGCAGATCGAAGAGCGCTACGACCGCGAAGTAGAGCGCGCGCGCGAAAGCGGTGGCGACGCGGAAGACGTCGCGGATTTAGCGCCACCCGAACCGACGGAAGTCACATCGAATATCGTCGAGACTTTCACGGACAGCACGCGCCGGCGTGTATTCCTGTTAGAGAATGGCCAAATGTGGCGAGAGGGCAGCAATAGCAGCTTGCGCGGCCGGATTCGTGTCGGATCAAGCGCAACCATCTCGCGCGGTGGGATCGGCGGCTATCGGCTGCGCGTCGAGGGCCGTACTGGATTTATCTCGGTATCGCGCATTCGATAACCGACCGGGCTATAGCGCCCGCAAAGAGGCTGTCTTTCCAATTGATTGGCCACGCCAACTTACGGGCAATCGATAGCAAACCGGCTCATGAACGCTAGTTGCGTTGCATCGAGTCCCGGGTTGTATCGTCCAGTATCCGGCGAGCGTCGCGATTGCCGGATTGCGCGAGTTCGCGCCATTCTGCAATGGTCAGACATGTGCGTATGCGCCGAGCGTTCGAACCGGTCACCCGGCGCGTTTGGCAACGTACGCGCTGATCCGGATCCTCTTCGGCTTCCTCCACGCCAGGCGCTTCTTCCTGGATCATGGCCATAGCTGGCGTACTGAACGCGATTATTGTGGCGGCCACAACGGGCACGACTATCTTCATTGCAAAACTCCGCAACTATTATTCGAAAATAACGATAAACACCCTCCCAGTGTATCTAATCGAGTGTCTACTCTCTAAACTGGATATGGACAAGGGTGGGTCCATGGCGTGATTGCCAACCGGCCGCTAAACGTCGACACCAGACTCAATATTGCGGAGCCCTCACTGTTTATGGTCAAAACCTTCTCTCTATCGCTGGATGATCCCGCAGTACTGGTGCACCGTTACGATGAAAGTGCAGATGCATTCCATTTCATCCGGCTCGATCGGGATACGCGGCGCAAGACGACATTCCTGTCCGAAGAAAATCTGCCGGGCGATCAGACGCCGGTCGTCGTCGCTCGAAAAGATGTCACGTTGAAACAATATGCAGGCTCTCCGCTGCATTACATCTTCCATTCGGGGTTTTGTTGCTCGACTCTGCTTGCGCGGGCTCTGGATCAAACAGACATGAGCACCGGTCTCAGCGAGCCCATGGTTTTGCGCGATATGAGCGGTTATCGGCAGCGCAGTCTGGACAAGGATCGCGCAATCGCAGTTCTCGAGCAGACGCTGAATTTGCTCGCGCGACCATTCGAAGCCGGCGAAGCAGTAATCGCCAAGCCGTCTTGCACCGTCAATGGGCTGGCCGACACTCTGCTAGCGGTGCGCAACAATAGCCGGGCGTTATTTCTATACGCGCCGCTTCGGCTATTCCTGAACTCAATCGCGCGCAAAGGCATCACCGGACGCCTATGGGGCCGCGAGCTTTTCATCACGACCCAGAAAACCGCGCATGTTGATCTCGGCTTCGATGACGAGCAACTTTTCGGGCAGACCGATCTACAGATCGCCGGACTCGCCTGGCTGGCGCAAAACCGGATTTATGAGGATTTGCTCACCGAACATGGCGGCGATCGCATTGCCTCTCTCGATAGCGAGACCTTCCTCGCCCGCGGCGCCGAGAGCCTTGCGCGAATCGGGCGGCTCTTCGCGCTCGACATGGACGAGGCGCGCGCGCAGGCGATCGCCGATAGCGCCGTATTTCGGCGCCATTCCAAGTTCGGCGACGATTTCGATGCTTCAAAACGGCGCGAGGAACAGGCTGCCGGCGAATCCGCGCATGCCGACGAGATTGAAAAGGTCGCGGTCTGGGTCGAGACGGTTGCCGAAGGCCTGAACATCCCGATCCGGCCCAGCGGCAGTATCATGGGCTGATCGGCGCCTGCACGTCGAAGGCAACGGTCAGCCGCTCGCCGGCATCGAACGGGATCGTGCCGTGCCACATGATCGACGGGAAGAGCGCGAGGGTACCGACTTTCGGCTCCACTATCTCGAACGGTTCGAGGTCTAGGCCGAGCTCCTCGGGCGGTTTCCCGAACGCCAACCAGCCGGCCGGCGGTTCGCCGAAATCCTCCTGCAACGGGAGGCTTACATAGAGGGCGGAGCTGTACCAGCCCCGGGGATGGATATGGTTTGTATGCCGGCCGGCCCCCGCCAGTCGCACGGACCAGGAGCCTCCGAACTGAAAAGGGCCTGGGCTGTGTCGCAGGACCGGATGATCGGAATCGATAGGCGCAAGGGTATGCATATGCGCGGTCACGGTATCGACGATGGCCGCGCGCAGCTCCCGAATTTCGGGATCGGCGCGGGCGAATAGCGGCCCGTCGGTTTGCGTGCCACCCCGCACCGATTGGCCAGCCATGTCGGCCTTGAGCACATGAAGCGTCCGCAGATGTTCGGCAAAGGCGGTCATATCGACCCGTTCTCCGATGTCGTAGGTCTTGATCAATCGCTCGTCGCGTTCGAGCCAGTCCCAACGGGGGTCGTCCGTCATGCGCCAGGCGAGGCCGAGATATGGCCACATCTCGTTCGCATCGGCATCCTGCATCCGCTCCTCGCCGCATTTTGCGGCCTGTTCCGGCCTTCCGGTTCTTAGCATGTGCCGCATGTACCGCACTGCCAGCGGCATTTCCGTGTAGGGCACAACACGATCGAACAGCCGATCAGCACGGTCAGGATCGCCAACCTCGGACGCGCAAATCGCCTCACTAATATCGAGCACACGAACATCGGTGACATACTTCCGAGCGCGTTCGACGACCGTATCGGCAGCGTTGAAGCGACCAACCTGGCACAACGCATTGATCAGCTTGAACCATAGGCCTTGATTGCTGGGATGTGTTGCGAGAGCGCGTTCAAAGCCCGCCGTGAAATGGTCGCGCTCGCCGTTCATCCAGCGCAGATTGGCGAGCAGTTCCTGCCCTTCGATCCAGAGCGGATTGCTCCCAAGCAGATCGTCCAGATCGGCAATCGCCGCTTCTATGTCGCCGACGGCCGACTGGGCAGCGGCGCGCCCCATTATAACAGACCCATCGGCAGGCGAATACTGCCTAGCCTTGTCGAACAGGTCCGTTGCCGGTCGGCCTGCTTCCATCGTCACCCGCGCTAGCGCGTGGGTAACTTTCGGATCGCGGGGCGCAATCGCGACCGCGCGCGTAAAAGCCTCGATCGCATTCGCCGAGTCCTCGTCGGCGCGATACATCAGACCCAGGACGTGCCACAAACGCAGATGGTCGGGATGCGTTTCGAGCGCTGCCCTTATCGCCGGAATGGCCGCCCTCGGCGTACCGGCATCGCGTTTGCGCATGGCTTCAGCGATTATGGCCTTCGGGTCCGGCCCGTCTGACTGTTGCCCGCGGCTCCGTTCGGCCATTTCGTGCGCAATACCTCGATAGCTTTAGCCAAAAAGGTTTTGATACCGGCTCATGCGCGTATCCGGCAAGTGCAAAGAAAAGGGCGGCAAGGTTTCCCTCACCGCCCATTTCTTGTTCCGGAGCTCGCTACTAGAAGCGAAGGCGTCCGGTAACCGAATAACGACGGCCAAGCGTGTCGTACGTTGTCGGCCATGTGTTACCCGAGTTGAACGTGCTCGGTCCGATGAACGAACTCGAGATCGGCGCGTCACGATCAAGCAGGTTCTGGATCGCGAACGTCACGTCGAAATTCTCGCTCACATTCGACCGGAAGGACAAGTCGAAATAACTCGCATCATCGAAGTATTTGAACTCTTCGCTGAACGTGGCGTTCGTCGCAGCGCCTTCGAGCGCGATGCTGTCGATCCACCGCCACAGCAGCGAGATGTCAACGAGATCGTCGATGCTCACCGTGGTGCGGAAGTTGAACGCGAATTCCGGCGTGATCGGGAAACAGTTTCCGCTGAACAAGCCGACACAATCGCGATTCACCGATGTTGGCGTAGGCTGCTGCAACTGCTCGTCAACCCAGGTACCAGTGAAGTCCCAGTTGATCGAACCAAAGCTGACCGGCAAGTTGTAGACAACACGCAAATCGATGCCTGACGTCTCAAGCGTACCCAAGTTGTCCAGCAGGAAGATCGCACCAGCGGTCTCGCCGCCACCGTTCAGTGAACCGTTGATCGGATTACGACCAACCGCAGCACATTCCGGCGCAGCCGGATTCGGTGTCGGATTTGCCCGGTCCGGGCCGAAGCACGGATCCAGAATATCGTCAATCGTCGGCTGCGTGATCGCGTCCGTGACCTCGATATTGTAGTAGTCAATCGTCACCGCAAGTCCAGGAATCTGAGGCGGTGTTATGACAAGACCGATTGTGAGACTGTCGGCTGTCTCAACGTCCAAGTTGGCGTTACCGGCCTGGGTCGAGTTGATCTGACCAGCGGAAGGTTGAGGAATAAGGCCGCCATCGACGAACGGTGCGGGCGCACCCTGTGCAATACAGATCGATCTCAGCGTTGCATCCATGGTCGGGTTCGCACCCGCGCACGGATCAACTGCCAGAGGCGTTAGCGTAACAACCGCGGGCTGGAACAGTTCGGCGATGTTCGGCGAACGTACCGACCGCTGATAGATGCCACGGATCGCGAAGCCCTGGAAAGGCTCCCAGGTGCCGCCCGCTTTCCACGTAACGCTCGTACCCGTGTTGGAGTAATCCGAAACACGGATACCGCCCTCTATCGTCAGATTGTAAAAGCCCGGAACGTCTTCGATGATCGGAATGATCAACTCGGCAAAGCCTTCGATAACGTCGAACCCGCCGCTGAATGCAGCTGCCGGCGCACCGGTACCAAGCACCTCGTCTTGGGTGCCGGCCGCGACGCCCGGATTCTGCGCCACTGTGAGGTCACGATATTCAACACCGACAGCGAAACCGACCGGCGTTTCGGTGAAGAAACCGGTCTCTCCGAAGGTGCCCGCAAGCGAAGCGTTCACCTGCGCTTGCGTCACGTTAACCGTGAAGCTCGACGGCTGGTTAAAGAAGGCCACGGCACGCGGGTCGATGTTCGTGCCAACGCCGCCGCCGAACAGGTTGATCGGGAAACAGCCATTGCTCGGATCCGCACAGGTGGTCGGGCTCGTCGCATCGAGCGCTTGCTCAATACGGGACTTGAGACCCCAGCCGCGCCGCGTCGTCGTACGATCCGATTCACCATATGTGGCATACACATCGTAGCTGAGCGTCGGGCTCAGATCACCGCGAACACCAGCCCATACCTGGAACTGGTTCGTCGTGATGTTGGTCTGACGGGGGCCCTGCTCGACCAGACGGCGATTGATAATCACGTCAGGCGCAAGATAGTTGGGATCTTCCGGACCAGTCGCCGCACCAGCAGCTGTACAGGTCGCCGGATCGATCGGGTCTATCGCGCCGGGCAAGAACGTCGTTGCGCAAATTTGCTGAAGCTGGGTATCCGTTAGGAATGGATTGTTCAGCGGGAAGCGGAACGGGTCGCCGAACAGACCGGACGGAGCCAGCTGCAAGTCAACAACGCTCTTTGTGAACATGCCGCGTGAATAGACTTCGATTTCCGGAGTCACTTCGTAACGAGCCGAACCGAAGATATTGTAGCGTTCAAGCGGCGTCTGGAAGAAGTTGAACGGCGCGAAGTTGAACGTGTTGAACACCGGCACAAAAGTCTGGCCGTCGGTCGCGTTCTGCAACGTGCTGTTGATCGTAGTAGGCACCGACGTACCCGAACCGATGACGCTGTTAACATTCGCGAACAATGCCTGCTGCGAAATCTGACGGTTGGCCTGCAGAACGTCATCGACTTCCTGATAACCAACGCTGAGAACCGCGTTACCGCGACCGTCGTCGAAGTTGGCGCCCAGCGTGAGGTCGGCACGGAAACGTTCACCGTCGCCGCGCTCGGTGATACCGAACGTGGTAGCAGCTTCGAGGCCCTCGAAATCGCGCTTCGTCACGAAGTTTGCAACACCCGCGATAGCGTCGGCACCATAAACCGACGAAGCGCCGCCTGTAACGATTTCGACCCGCTCGACGAGCGCAACCGGAATGATGTTAAGGTCGGTCACCGACGCGATGCTCGAAGGCACGAGACGCGTACCGTCAAGCAGCACGAGGTTACGGTTCGTGCCCAGGTTACGCAGGTTCAACGAGGCGAAACCGCCGCTGCCGTTGTTAACACTGTTGTTGATGCCGGGCGAAATACCGGGAAGATCGCCAATCAGCTCCTCAGCGTTGGTAGCCTGGCGAAAATCGATTTCGTCCTGGCTTACAACCTGGATCGGGCTCGACTGTTCGAGGTTCGGGTTCGTAATGCGCGAACCCGTGACAACGATGGCCGGCTGGCCCGAGGTGCTTGCGGACGCGAGCTCATCGCTATCCTGCGCGAACGCAGGAGTCGACATCATCGCGACGCCGATCACGACAGGTGCGGCACCCGCCTTCAGTTGAGTAAATTTGGAAGTCTTGGTCACGTTTCCAGCCCCTTATTCTGGAGTTAGATACCGCAAAATCGCGGCCTAAATTCTAGCCTTTGCTGGGTTGGTCCAAGCATGCGACCCGCGCAGCTCACCCATAGGCTTGCAGCGTCACTGCATGGAGATTGGCGGCCTGTAAAGCATCGGTTCGGCCTCCTAGGCGGGTTCGCGAGGATATGTCGCCAAAATGCAACAGTTTGTTGGGGCGGCCCGCACAATCCATTGGCCAAAGCGCTTGGTTACGCCGATCTTTGGAAATTAATCAGGCTTTTAGCGGTTTCCGGCACCGGAACGCGGCATCGGCCCGACAAGGAATTGCGGATCGATTCGCTCGGTGCCCCATTTCATCCCCCAATGGAGATGCGGGCCGGTCGACCGGCCGGTCGACCCGATTGCCGCGATATTCTGGCCACGCTCGACCCGGTCTCCCTCTTCAACGTCGATACGCGACAGGTGCAGAAATGCGCTGTTGAGCCCCATTCCATGATCGATGATGAGCAGATGGCCTTCAAGCGTGAACGGCGTCTCCGTCGCCAGCACGACAACACCGTCGGCCGGGGACACAACCCGAGTCCCAGTAGGACGGGCGATATCGACACCGGAATGATAGGAACCCGGCTCGCCGCGATAGATGCGCTGCGACCCGAACACGCCACTGATTCGTCCGGTCACCGGCCAGAGAAATTCCTGTTGCCAGCCATTGGTATCGGACTGAATTTCGCGCGCCGCCACGATCTGCGCGAGTTCGGGCGCGCGCCGGCGCTGAAATGCAGCCGAAGAGTAGCCACCCCGTCGCGCGACATTGACATGCTGGACTGGCCAATTGGTCGCAGCGATGGTGAGGTTTTCGCTCACCGTTTCACCGTTCTCCAGAAATGCGACAAGCCGCGCCGAAGGTCCGTGATCGCGCCCGAAACCGATCAGGAAGCGCCCTGTTTCGGTCATCGGAATCTCAGTATCGCCCAGCTGCAGCCGCCGCGTGCCCGCCGGCGCCTGACCGTGCACGAGTCCGCCCTGCCGGAAAACGCCGTGCAGGCTAAAGCCTGTGCGGGCGGATCGGTCATCGGTCTGGGCTAAAGCAACGCCTTGCTGGGCGCTATCCGCACCATTTGCGTAGCCCGGCGGAACATAGGCAATCGCGCAAACACAGGCGACTAAAAACAGCAGGGCCGCCCCAACCAACCCCTTGATCATCGCGCGGCCTCTGCCGCACGCACGGCAATCTCGGCGCTGGCATAGGCTTCCTGCTTCTCGACGCTCCAATACCGCAGATCGTCGAGATGAATCGCTTCGCCGGTTACCCCACACAGCACATGGTCGCCGGGCGCGATCATCCGGTAATTGTTCGCCATATAATGGAGCTTGGCGGTCCGCCCGCCACTCATCGTCAACATTTCCCTGCGCCTCTAATCGAACAATCCGCCCTGGCCGGATTCGGCCATGGGCTTGCGGCGCTTAGAATAGGCGCGCTTGCGGCCATCCTCAACCCGGGCATCGACAGTCCCGTCGGCCAATCGGACCGTGAAGGCACCGGCCTTCCGAACCGCCGCCGCGCTGACCAGCGTACCGCCATCGCGATCCGTCACCCGCGCATAGCCACGTTCGAGCGGCCGTTCGGGATGGAGCTGTTCCAGCAGGCGGGAAAGGCCATCCAGCCGAGTCAGTCTATCGGCCAGGCGCGCCTCGACAAGTCCCGGTCTCAGCCGGTCAGTGCGCCGGGCAAGCGCAATCCGGGCAAGATCGAGCCGTCCCTCCAGCACGCGCGGCAGCCGTTCCACCAGTTCGTCGACCCGCTGGGCCTGTGCCGTGAACAGCGTTTCGCGCCGTGGCAGGAGCCGCGCAATGGCGCTGAGGCGCTCGGCCAACCGACCGGCATGCCGCCGTATCGCACCCATTGCCCGGGTCCCGCTTTGCGAGAGCATCGCGAGCAGTTCCGACCGCACCGGCACGGCCAGTTCGGCCGCGGCCGTCGGCGTCGGCGCACGGCGATCGGCCGCGAAATCAGCCAGCGTTGTGTCCGTTTCATGCCCGACCGCCGAAATGATCGGAATTTTGCAATCGGCTATGGCCCGAACGACGATTTCCTCGTTAAAGGCCCAGAGGTCTTCGATCGATCCGCCACCGCGCGCAACAATGATGAGATCGGGCCGCGAAACGGGCCCGTCCGCATCCATCGAATCGAATCCGCGCACGGCCCGCGCGATCTGCTCCGCCGCGCCTTCGCCCTGGACGATGACCGGCCAGAGGACGACATGGCTCGGCATACGATCCGCAAGGCGATGCAGGATATCGCGGATGACCGCGCCGGTCGGCGATGTCACCACACCGATGGTGCGGGGCAGAAAGGGCAAATGCCGCTTGCGCTCTTCGGCGAACAGCCCCTCCGCCGCCAGCGCCTTGCGGCGTTGCTCGAGCAGCTGCATCAGCGCGCCTTCGCCCGCGACTTCCAGACTTTCGATAACGATCTGATATTTGGACCGGCCCGGATAGGTGGTCAGCTTGCCGCTCGCGACGACTTCGATGCCGTCTTCCGGCGCAAAAGCGAGGCGGGCGGCCTGGCCTTTCCAGATCACCCCGTCGATCACCGCCTTGTCGTCCTTGAGGCCGAGATAACAATGGCCCGAGGCCGCCCGCTTGAACCCGGAAATCTCGCCCCGGATACGGACATGGCCGAAGCGCTGTTCCACCGCGCGCTTAAGTGCCTGCGATATTTCCGAAACCGATAGCGGCTGCGCATTGTCGCCTTCAGCGCTCTCGGCTAGGAGCGCAGCGGCGGGTTCGTTACGGCCATGTTCTGAAGAGGAAGACTGCATGAATGTCCTGTTGCTGGGGTCGGGTGGCCGCGAGCATGCGCTGGCCTGGAAGCTGGCACAATCGCCAGACCTGACCAAATTATATGCCTCGCCCGGCAATCCGGGGATAGCCGAGCATGCGGAACTCGTCGAGATCAAGGATGGCGACCATCGCGGAACCATCGATTTCTGCCTGAAAAAATCGATCGAACTCGTCGTGATCGGACCCGAAGCACCGCTGGTCGACGGCCTTGCGGATAATCTGCGGACAATGGGTTTCGCCGTATTCGGCCCGGACAAGGAGGCCGCACGGCTCGAAGGATCGAAAGGCTTTACGAAAGACCTGTGCGCCGAGGCAAACATCCCGACAGCCCGCTATGCGCGTTTCAGCTCGGCTGAAGCCGCATTATCGGCGCTCAAGGAATTCGGGCTGCCGGTCGTTATCAAGGCGGACGGACTGGCCGCCGGCAAAGGCGTGATCATCGCGGAAACGGCTGAAGACACCGAAGCAGCAATCGAGGGTATGTTCGACGGCGATTTCGGCAAGGCCGGCGCCGAAATCGTGATCGAGGAGTTTCTCGAAGGCGAGGAGGCGAGCTTCTTTGCCTTCATCGATGGCGAAACCGTACTTCCCCTCGGTTCGGCGCAGGATCACAAGCGTGTCGGCGAGGGCGATACGGGACTCAATACCGGCGGCATGGGCGCATACAGCCCCGCCCCGGTTCTCGACGAGACACTGACAGGGCGCGTGATGGACGAGATCGTGAAGCCGACCGTCGAGACGCTCGCCAAGCGCGGCACGCCCTATAGTGGCGTGCTGTTCGCCGGGCTGATGCTCACGGAAACCGGGCCGCAGCTGATCGAATATAATGTCCGGTTCGGCGACCCGGAATGCCAGGTGCTCATGATGCGGCTCGAAGACGATCTGCTGGCGCTGATGGTGGCGACCGCCGAGGGCCGTTTGAGCGAGATCGCACCGCCCGATCTCGGCAAGCAGAGCGCGATGACCGTCGTCATGGCGGCCAAAGGCTATCCGGGCACGCCGGAAAAGGGATGCCCGATTTCCGGGATCGAAGCCGCCGAGGCCGATGGTGTGAAGATATTCCATGCAGGAACGTCCGATGAAGACGGCCAGCTCGTCGCCAGCGGCGGACGCGTGCTGAATGTAACAGCTCTCGGCGATACGCTGCGAGACGCCAAAGACACAGCCTATGCCGGAATCGACGCGATCGACTTTGCCGACGGCTTCTATCGCAGCGATATCGGCTGGCGCGAACTCGAACGTGGTTAACGATTTGCCAAAACCTGCGTTGGGCGACACAATTCCGCAATAAAGGGGGTTGGGGAGCATTATATGCCGGCGCAGGCAAAATTGCTGATCGGGCTGTTGGCAACGATCGTGGTGACATGGCTGTGGCTACAGCCATTCGGGCAAGCCGCGGCCATCGCCGAGGATCTGGAGCAGCGCGCCAGCGAAACGCTGGCATCCCACGGTGCCGCAAATGTCGACATTGCTGTCCAGTCCGATCCGGTGCGGCGAGTGATCGAACTTGACGGCGAAATTGGCAATTCCGAACGTGGCGAATTGCGCGATGCGGTGATGGCGCTATCGGGCGTCTCCGATGTCGTATGGCCCGAAGCCGATCCGGCCGAGATCGAACAGGCTGCGGCGATCGAGAATAGCGCGGCGCAAGATTGCCGCGAAACGGTCGAAACCGCGATCGGCGGCGAACGGATTCAGTTCCGCAGCGGATCGCCCTATCTCAATCCTGCCGCGCATCGTTTGCTCGACCGGATCGCCGAAGCGGCAGACGGCTGCGAGGGCATCCGCATCGCGATTACCGGCCACGCGAACAGCAGCGGGCGAGCAAACGTCAATAACGAGATGTCCGCCTTCCGCGCGACGACGGTGCGCGACGCGCTGGTCGAGCGCGGTTTGCCCGCGGAGATGCTGACAACGGCGGGCCGGGGATCGGGCGAACCGCTCGGCGGCAACCCGGCCGATCCGGAGAACCGGCGCGTCGACTTCGAGGTCAGCCTCGCTGACGGGGAGGCCGGCTGATGTTTGCATTATGGATCGAAGTCCTGCTGCTCAACCTGGTTGCCTTCGGAATCGGAATCGCCATCGCCTGGTTCCTTTGGGGGCGGGGAGAGGCATAGGTTATGGGCTATCTGATCGCTTCTTTCTGGCTTCCCATGCTCCTTTCGGCCGTGATCGGCATGGCGACCGGCGCATGGGTCTGGCGCCGGCCAGCCCAGGCTGCATCGGCCGCCGATCTGGTCTATCCGGCGGCCGGTTCGTCGGTTGCCGCATCCGAGCCACAAGCAGCGGAGGCAGCCGAGGAACCACAGCCGGACCCAGAACCCGAACCGGAAGCCGCACCGGCTGAACCGGAATCGGCGGAAGCGGAGCCCGAGTTGGAAACGGAGCCCGAGCCAGACACACCGCCATCGCCCTTTCTGACCGAACCCGACGGCGACCCGGACAACCTAACCCTGATCAAAGGCGTTGGGCCCAAGCTCGCCGATATGCTCCACGATCTCGGCGTGTTCCATTTCGCGCAGATCGCCGACTGGGGCGAGCATCAGGTCACCGAAGTCGATTCGCAGCTCGGCAGCTTCCGGGGCCGGATCGAGCGGGACCGCTGGGTCGATCAGGCCCGCCTCCTGAACGCCCGCAACGTCGCCGCGTTCGAGCGGGAATTCGGCAAGATGAACGGTCCGCTCTAGCCGGCATCGCGGCCCCCTCACCATCATTAACGGCCCATTCAGGCGGGCACCGGATTATGGCGCACGGGTCGGTTGCAGAGGGAGGAATCCGATGCGCCTATTGTCTTTCGCGCCCATCGCGGCGCTCGTCCTGACCGGACTCGTCTATTCCGTACAACCGAGCGAAGCGACGCAGCGGCCGATGACACCCGCGACCGCGGACGAAATCTGCGCGCCGTTCCTCGTCGCCGATGACGCCGAATATGAGCGGCGCCGCTATCGCGGTAGCGGCACCGTGGCCAGCGCTCCGCCGCCACCCGCTCCGCCTCCACCTCCGCCGCCCCCTCCGAGCCAAGCCGCTGATGGATCGATAGTGGTATCCGGTTCGCGTGTAGCTAGTCCTAACCGCGAACAATCAATGCCAGTCCAAGCAGTCGGCGGGATAGCAAGCCACAGCGTCAACCGCGCAGCTGTAATGCCACAGAACCGCGAGCGCTATGATGGCGAGGCCGTCGCTAGCATCATGGCCGTTGCTGACGAGCCCGTCTCCACCTTCGCCGTGGATGTCGACACGGGCAGCTATGCCAATGTCCGCCGCTTCCTGAACCAGGGGCGGGTGCCACCACAGGCCGCTGTGCGCACCGAGGAAATGGTCAACTATTTCCGCTACGATTACGCTCGGCCCGCCGACCGGACGCGGCCGTTCAGCATCACAACCGATATGGCAACGACGCCGTGGAATGAGAATACACGGCTTCTGCGCATCGGCCTGCGTGGCTATGACATCGAGCGCGGCGAACGTCCCGCGGCCAATCTCGTTTTCCTTGTCGATGTCTCGGGCTCGATGCATTCGCGCAACAAGCTGCCGCTCGTCCAGTGCTCGATGGCGATGATGGCCGAACAGCTAAATCCGCGCGACCGCGTGTCGATCGTCACCTATGCCGGATCGACCAAGACGATCCTGACCGGCTCGAACGATCGTGACGAGATCATCGCGGCGCTCGGCCGCCTGCGCTCAGGCGGATCGACGGCCGGCGCGGCAGGCATCAGCCTCGCCTATGACGCGGCCCGCGCCAATATGATCGAGGGCGGCATCAACCGCATCATCCTGGCGACCGACGGCGATTTCAACGTCGGCACGACCAATCGCGACCAGCTGATCGAGATGGTCGAACGCGAGCGCGAAGCGGGGATTTCGCTTACCACGCTCGGCTATGGCACCGGCAATTACAACGAAGCGATGATGGAGCAGATCGCCAATCACGGTAACGGCAATTACGCCTATATCGACAGCGCGATGGAGGCGCATCGCGCGCTCGTGCAGGAGCTCTCCTCGACGCTGTTCACCATCGCGGCGGACGTGAAGATCCAGATCGAGTTCAATCCGATGCATGTCCGCGAATACCGGTTGATCGGCTATGAAAACCGCCTGCTCGCCGAGGAGGATTTCGATAACGATACCGTCGATGCCGGCGAGATCGGCGCCGGTCACCAGGTGACCGCTCTCTACGAGATCGTGCCGGCGGGATCGCGCGGCTGGCTCCCGGAGCGGCGCTATTCGGGCAACCGGCCGGAAGCGCGCGGCGGCGAGGGCGCAGAACTCGCGCATCTCCGATTGCGCTACAAGCTGCCGGGCGAAGACGAATCGCGCCTGATCGAACAGCCGATCGGCCGCAGCGCGATGCTCAACGCCCGGGCGCCGAGCGGCGATATGGCGTTCGTGACCGCTGTCGCGGCCTTCGGCCAGCGGCTCCGCGGCGACACCTATCTCGGCGAATTCGACTTTGCTGATATAAGGCGACTGGCCCAGACCGGCGGCCGAACCAGCGATTATTGGCGCGGCGAATTCGTCACGCTGACGGAGCTCGCCGAAGCGCGCAGCGCGCCCGGCGGCACGCGCGAAGGCGGCAGCCGCTAAGCGAACACAAGTCGATCCGCAAGGGTCGTTCATGCAATCTTGCATGGGCGGCCCGCGCCCGGCATAGGCCGCCGGATATCCGATCCCGGAGGCCCCGTTGTCCGATACGCTGCTCTACGTCCTGATTGCCCTTGCCGTGCTCGTCGCGGCGATCATTCTTTTGCGCCTTATGGGTGGCAAGAAAGATACGCCGGCAGACCCGGTCGACGCCGGCGAAACACCGACACCCCCGAGCGTTGCTGACACGCCGATCTCGGACACGACACCGGAAGAATCGGTCCGGGAGGTTGGTCCCGAATCGCCCGATTCCAGCCCTGCAGCCGCACCGTCCGACGATCCCAACAGCGACGAAAGCGAGCCGCTCACCCAGATTAAGGGGCTAGGATCAAAGGCAGAGGCCAAGCTCAATGCACTCGGCATAAATCAGTTCGACCAGATCGCGAGCTGGACGGACTCTGATGTCGAAACTATCGGCGCGGAACTCGGCGACATGGCGCAACGCATCGCACGCGACCGCTGGGTCGAACAGGCCGGCCTGCTCGCCGCCGGCGATATCGCCGCGTTCGAAGCGAAGTTCGGTAAGCTCGGCTAGACCGGCGTACACGCCCTATCGGGAGACAGGCGCGATGGAATTGGTGACAGGCACCGACGGCAAGAAGCGCTGTTTCGGCAGGCAGCCGAGCAAGGAATTCTACGCGCGCTATCATGACGAGGAATGGGGCGTGCCTGTGCATGACGACCGAATACTGTTCGAGTTCCTGATCCTCGAAGGCGCGCAGGCCGGGTTGAGCTGGGAGACTATCTTGCGCAAGCGCGACGGCTATCGCGCGGCATTCCATGAATTCGATGTCGAACGCGTCGCGGCAATGAGCGACGCCGAGCTGGAAGCGCTGCGCGAAGACGAAGGCATCGTGCGCAACAGGCTCAAAATCTACAGCGCCCGCAAGAATTCGCGGGCCTTTATCGCGATGCAGCAGGAATATGGCTCGTTCGCCGCCTGGCTATGGGATCATGTCGATGGCGAGCCGCTGATCAACCGCCCGCAAAGCTTCGCAGACGTCCCGGTCTCGACGCCGCTGTCCGATACGATCTCGAAAGCGCTGAAGAAGCGCGGCATGAGCTTTGTCGGCACGACGATCATCTACGCCTATCTGCAGGCCGTCGGCGTCGTGAACGATCATGTGAAGGGGTGCTGGCGCTATCCGGAATGACGGGCGCGCCGCGTTATTCGCCCGCCAGATGCAGCACGACCTCGCGCCGGTGCGGGCGGCGGCGATGTTCGAACAGGTAGATGCCTTGCCATGTCCCGAGCGCCAGCCGCCCGTCGATGACAGGAATGGCGAGATGTGTCTGGGTCAGCGCGGATTTGAGATGCGCGGGCATATCGTCCGGCCCCTCGCTATCGTGAAGGTAGTGCGACCCTTCGGGCGCAAGCCGGTCAAAAAAGGCGATCAGATCGTCCTGAACCTCGGGCGCGGCATTCTCCTGAATCAACAGCGAGGCCGAGGTGTGGCGGACGAATAGGGAGAGGAGGCCCTGCGATACGCCGCCATCGGCAATCCATGACGCAGCGTCGCGAGTGAACTCTGTGAGCGACCGTCCGCTCGTTTCAATGGTCAGAACGCCGGTATGGTGCACGGATCAGACGTCGAGATTCGCAACGTTCAGCGCATTGTCCTGTATAAACTCCCGCCGCGGTTCGACGACATCGCCCATCAGCTGAGTGAAAATCTCGTCGGCCACGTCCGCCTGGTCGACCTCGACCTGCAGTAGCGAGCGGTTTTCCGGGTCTAGCGTCGTTTCCCAGAGCTGGTCGGCGTTCATTTCGCCCAGGCCCTTATAGCGCTGGATTGATAGGCCCTTGCGGCCGGCTTCGAGGATCGCCGCGAGCAGCTCGGACGGGCGGGTGATGGCGACGCGGCCCTTGGCCGGCGCACCATCGTCCTCGTCTGCGGCCTCGGCGGCCTTCATGCTGACCAGATGGCTGACAAGTCCATAATTCTCGGCCTGTTCGGCCGCGACGCGCTGCAGCTTGCGGGCCTCGGCCGAACGCACGAACGCCGCGTCGATCAGATGGACATCCGTCACGCCGCGCCAGCGCCGGTGCAGCTCGAAACTGCCATCTGCGTTGATCTGGCCCGTCCATTGCGCCTCCGGATCGTGACCGCTCAGCCATTGCGCGACGAGCGCAACGGCCTGTTCCTGCTGCTCCGGCGTCAGCGCCTCGTCGAGCGCGCCCATCAGCGCGAAGGCCTCGACAATCGCCGGGTCATAACGTTTCGGCACATAGTTCATCAGCGAGCGCATCCGTCGCGCATGATCGATGAGGATGCGCAGGTCTTCACCCATGCGCTGTGACCCGTCGCCGGTTTCGAGCAGCATTGTATCGAGGCCCGCATCGATCAGATAGGCATCGAGCGCGCCATCGTCCTTCAGATAGACCTCGCTGCGGCCCTTGGAGACTTTGTAGAGGGGCGGCTGGGCGATGTAGAGATGACCGCGCTCCACGATTTCAGGCATCTGCCGGTAGAAGAAGGTCAGGAGCAGAGTACGGATATGCGCGCCGTCGACATCCGCGTCCGTCATGATCACGATCTTGTGATAGCGCAGCTTCTCGATATCGAAATCGTCGCGGCCGATGCCGGTGCCCATCGCCTGGATCAGCGTGCCGACTTCCTTGGACGACAGCATCCGGTCGAACCGCGCGCGCTCGACATTAAGGATCTTGCCCTTCAGGGGCAGGATCGCCTGATAATGCCGGTCGCGGCCCTGCTTGGCCGAACCGCCGGCGCTGTCACCCTCGACGAGGAAGAGTTCCGATTTCGCCGGATCGCGTTCCTGGCAATCGGCAAGCTTGCCGGGCAGCGAGGCGACAGCCATCGATCCCTTGCGCGTCATCTCGCGCGCTTTCTTCGCCGCCTCGCGAGCGGCGGCGGCATCGATCACCTTCTGGATAACCGCCTGCGCATATTGCGGATTTTCCTCGAGCCATTCGGCGAGCTTGTCGGCGATCAGGCTTTCGAGCGGCTGGCGCACTTCGCTCGAAACCAGCTTGTCCTTGGTCTGTGAGGAGAATTTCGGATCGGGCAACTTGACCGAGACGATCGCCGTCAGACCTTCGCGCATATCGTCGCCGGTCGGCTTCACTTTCGATTTCTTCAGCGCGCCCGAGCTTTCGGCATAATTGTTGAGCGTGCGCGTCAGCGCCGAGCGGAAGGCCGCGATGTGCGTGCCTCCGTCGCGCTGCGGAATGTTGTTCGTGAAGGCGAGGACATTCTCGTGATAGCTGTCATTCCATTCGAGCGCGACATCGATGCCGATGTCGTCGCGCTCGCCCGAAATCGCGATCGGATCGCCGATGATCGCCTGTTTGTGGCGGTCGAGATACTGAACGAAGGCCGAGGTGCCGCCCTCATAATAGAGCTCGACTTCTTCGCGGTCCGCATGCCGCGCATCCGCAATAAACAGCCGTACGCCCGAGTTGAGGAACGCCAGTTCGCGATAGCGATGCTCGAGCTTCTCGAAATCGAATTCGGTGATCTTGAAGGTGTCGGCCGAGGGCATGAAGGTGACCTGCGTGCCCTTTCTGCCATCGGCGTCGCCGACCACTTCGAGCGGTGCCTCGGCAACGCCTTGCCGGAACCGGACGAAATGCTCCTTGCCATCGCGCCAGACGCGCAATTCGAGCCAGTCCGAGAGCGCGTTGACGACAGACACGCCAACGCCATGCAGACCGCCCGACACCTTGTACGCGTTATCATCGGACGTGTTCTCGAACTTCCCGCCGGCGTGCAGCTGGGTCATGATGACTTCGGCTGCCGACACGCCTTCTTCCTTATGGATATCGACCGGAATGCCGCGGCCATTATCCTCGACTGTAACAGACCCGTCCGCGTTCAATTGGATCAGAATCCGATCGCAATGGCCGGCGAGCGCCTCGTCAATCGCATTGTCGGAGACTTCGAACACCATGTGATGGAGGCCCGATCCGTCATCGGTATCCCCGATATACATGCCGGGCCGTTTGCGGACGGCATCCAGCCCCTTCAAAACCTTGATGGAATCGGCGCCGTAATCGCCTTTTTCCGGAGCGGATTTTTCGTCTTCGGAAGTCGGATCTTCGGGTTCGTCAGTCATCTGTCATATATAGGCCTTTTTGGCGCAAAACCCAAGCGAAACGGCCATGTTTCTGGGGATCAGGCGATCACGTTTCAGGCTCGGTTTACGCGGCCATCGGCAACCCGAAAATGCGCGGCGGGATCGGCAACCGCGTCAAATAATGCAGGCTCGGTGCCCGTCATCCAGACTTGACCTTTCCCGGCCGCGAGCCGCTCGAACAACGCAACGCGGCGAACCGGGTCCAGATGCGCGGCGACCTCGTCGAGCAGGATCAGCGGGTGCCGCCCGGCGCGCTCGGCGACGAGATCGGCATGGGCGAGCACGATTGCCAGCAGCAGCGCCTTCTGCTCGCCCGTAGAGCAGCGATCGGCGGCCTGCCCCTTGCCGAGGTGCGTGACAGCCAGATCGCTTCTGTGCGGGCCTGTGAGCGACCGTCCGGCGGCACGATCCCGGTCGCGCCCATTTGCGAGCGCCGCGCGGAAATCAGCGACCGGCTGCCAGCCTTCGAGCGCGAGATGCGCCTTGGCGAAGGGCCCATCAGGCTGCGCACTCAGTTGCGCGTTAAGCGCATCGATTGTCCGCTCCCGGGCGCCCGCAACAGCGCCGCCATGCTCGGCCATCTGCACTTCGAGCGCCGCGCACCATTCGATATCGAGCAGCGCCTCGTCACCCAGCAACCGATTGCGCGCGCGCATCGCGGCCTCATAGCGCGACGCATGCCGCGCGTGGCCGGGCTCGAGCGCAAGCACGAGCCGGTCCAGAAAGGCTCGGCGGCCGCTTGGCGCGTCGGTGAACAGCCGATCCATCGCCGGGGTAAGCCAGAGAATCGACAGCCATTCGGTGAAGGCCGTAGCGGACGCTGTCGCGCCATTGATCCGCACCCGGCGGCGATCGGGCGTCGCGGGCAATGTTCCCGTACCCAGATCGACATCGCCGCCCGGCGCGTCGAGCACGGCCGCGACAGAAAAACCGCCCGGGCCGTCGGCGCGCGCCATTTCCGACAGTTTCGCTCGCCTCAGCCCGCGCCCAGGCGCAAATAGCGAAACGGCTTCAAGGATATTGGTCTTGCCCGCACCATTTTCGCCGGTCAGCACGACGAAACCGGCTCCTGGTTCGATCAGGGCGCTTTCATAGGAGCGGAAATCCGTAAGGCTGAGGCGGCGGATCGTCATCGGCCGCCTCTATGGGGCATTGCGCTAAAGGTTCACACCCGCATCGGCATCAGCACATAGAGCGCGCTGGCCTTGTCATTCTCGCGGATCAATGTCGGCGCGGCGGCATCGGCGAGATGGACCTCGATCGCATCGCCCTGCACCTGGCCGAGAATATCGAGCAGGTAACGCGCGTTGAAGCCGATCTCAAACCCATCCGAGCCGTACTGGCCGGCCACTTCCTCGGACGCCGTACCGTTTTCAGGCGAGGTCACCGACAGCGTTATCTTGTCCGCGTCGAGCGCCATCTTCACCGCGCGGGTCTTTTCCGTCGCAATCGTCGCGACGCGATCGACGCCCTCCTCGAAACTGCGAGGATCGATCTTGAGCAGCTTGTCGTTTCCGGTCGGGATAACACGGCTATAATCGGGAAAAGTGCCGTCGATGAGCTTGGACGTCATTACCGCCGTACCCAGCCCGAAACGGATCTTGCTGTCGGACAGCGCAACTTCCACGGTGCCATCAAGTTCGTCGAGCATCTTGCGGAGTTCACCGACGCATTTGCGCGGCACGATCACGTCGGGCATGCCATCGGCCCCATCCGGGCGCGGCAGGGTGAAGCGGGCCAGCCGATGGCCGTCCGTCGCCGCCGCTTTCAGCACCGGCTGGTCGTCATCGGTTACATGGAAAAAGATACCGTTGAGATAGTAGCGCGTTTCCTCGGTCGAGATCGCAAAACGTGTCTTGTCGATAATCTCGCGCAGCGATGCAGCCGGCAATTCGAAGGTCGTCGGCAAATCGCCCTCGGCGATCACGGGGAAGTCGTCGCGCGGCAGTGTAGCAAGGTTGAAACGCGCCCGGCCCGCATTGACCGCCATTTTGCCCTCGGCCGCTTCGAGCGACACCTGGCTGCCCTCAGGCAGCTTGCGGGCGATATCGAACAAGGTATGCGCCGATACCGTTGTCGCGCCCGCCTGCTCGACCTGCGCTTCGACGGTCTCGACGATCTGCAGATCGAGATCGGTCGCCATCAGCTTCAGCCCGCCGCCCTCAACGGCCTCGATCAGGACGTTGGAGAGGATCGGAATCGTGTTGCGGCGCTCGACCACCGATTGCACATGGCCAAGGCTCTTCAAAAGCACTGCCCGTTCAATCGTCGCTTTCATTGTCATCCCCTGCCCGCGGCATAGTCGTTTTCGGGAGAAAGGTCCTGCCCTTTATCGCAGAACTTGGCAAGGAAAACGGCGAAAAACGCAAGCCCTGACACCCGGTTTTCGGCACTTTCCTGTGGATAGCCCAAGCGACACGGCGGATCGGCACGGACTCTTGCTCTGCACGGTTGCTTTCGGGCCGCGGATTGGCGATCAGCGCTCCGGTGAGCAGCCCCGGCCGCCTCTTTATCGCCCGGCATGGCGAGACCGTGTTCAACGCCGCGGCGCGGCTGCAGGGCGACCATGTCCATACGCCGCTGACGCGCGCCGGCTTCGAACAGGTCGACCAGATGGGCGCGGTGCTGAGACACCGGCTCGGCCCCAAGCCAGATCTTGCATTGTGGTCATCGAGCGCAGGTCGCGCCTCGCAGACGCTCGCCCTTATTGCCGAACATCTCGGGCTGGACTGGCACGATGCCCGGCATGACGACCGGCTTGTGGAGATCGGCATGGGCTGCTGGGGCGGCCGCTACTATGCCGATGTCGCCGAGGAATATGGGCCGATCGTCGATATGGATACGCGCCTGTTGAAGCCCGCGCCCGATGGCGAAAGCTATGCCGAAATCGCCGAACGTGTGACAGACTGGTTCGACGAGCATGGCAATGGGCCTGGCGACAAGCTTGTCATCATGCACGGCATATCGAGCCGGGTCTTTCGCGGCGTGTTGCGCGGACTCGATCCGTTGCCGGACTATGGCGTGCCGGTGGCGGCTGGGCTGCCTCAGGGCTCGGTGGTGGTTATCGAAGACGGCGTAGAAACACTGATCGTCGAAGGCGATGGCGGGGAGCGGGCATGACGAAACCGTTCGCCCTGTTGGCCATTGTTCTGCTCATACTTCCGGCGAGTGCGGCCGCGCGCGAATCCCTTGGCATCTACAGCAATTGGGGCGCGTTTCGCGATCCCGAAGTGCCGCGCTGTTATGCCATCGCCCGGCCGGACCGGGAGCGGCGCGGTGAATGGGAACCCTTCGCTTCGGTCGGCACCTGGCCGCAGCGCGACCGGCGCGGTCAGGTCCATTTCCGGCTCCGGCGCGAAATCGGTGAGGATACGCAACCCGTGCTCACCATCGGCGAGCGCCGCTTCGAACTGGTCGGGCGTGGCCCCGACGCTTGGGCGGAATCGAGCCAGGACGACGCGGCCATCGTTGCCGCTATGCGCAACGGCGCCTCGATGCGGATCGAGGCGCGATCACGGCGGACCGGCCGCTTCGTCGACAATTACAGCCTGCGTGGCGCGGCAAGCGCGATCGATGCGGCTGCGCTGGGGTGCGCCGGCTAGGCTCGCGACTCGCAAAACGCCGCCAATCCCCTTACATGGCGCCGCATGAGCGCATCGTCCGCCCCCATGAACCGGCCGGGAACGGTCGATCCCGTCCCCGTGCCGCGCAACCTGCCGCAGCGCGCAGACGGGCGTATCGACCTGCTCGGCCTGCCGCGCGCCGAAATACGCGCCGCGTTCGAAGCGGCGGGGCTCGCGCCGAAGCAGGCCAAGCTTCGGGCCAAGCAAGTCTGGCACCAGATCTACCATCGCGGGAAGACCGATTTCGCCGAAATGAGCGATATCGCTAAAGCGCAGCATCCCTGGTTCGAGAAGCATTTCGTGATCGGCCGGCCCGAGATCGTCGAGCATCTCGTTTCCGAAGACGGCACGCGCAAATGGCTGCTGCGGACGGTCGACGGGCAGGACTATGAAATGGTCTTCATCCCGGACGCGGACCGGGGCACGCTTTGCATCTCGAGCCAGATCGGTTGCACGCTCAACTGCCGCTTCTGCCACACGGGCACGATGCGGCTCGTGCGCAATCTCGTGCCCGGCGAGATTGTCGGTCAAGTGATGCTGGCGCGCGATACGCTGGAAGAATGGCCGGGGCCGGGCGAATCGAGCAATTACGATCCGCACGGCCGCATGCTCACCAATATCGTGCTGATGGGCATGGGCGAGCCGCTCTATAATTTCGACAATGTCCGCGACGCGATGAAGATCGTGATGGATGCCGAAGGCCTCGCTTTGTCGCGCCGCCGGATCACGCTCTCCACCTCGGGCGTCGTCCCGATGATCGAGCGGACGGGCGCGGAGATCAGCGTCAATCTCGCCGTCTCGCTCCATGCGGTGACCAAGGACGTGCGTGACGAGATCGTGCCGCTCAACCGCAAGTACGGGATCGAGGAGCTGCTTCAGGCCTGCGCCGATTATCCGGGCGCCAACAATGCGCGGCGGATCACGTTCGAATATGTGATGCTCAAGGACAAGAATGACAGCGACGCAGACGCGCGCGAGCTGGTCCGCCTGATCCGGCACTACAAGCTGCCGGCCAAGGTCAACCTGATCCCGTTCAACCCCTGGCCCGGCGCGCCCTATGAATGCTCGGACCCGGATCGCATCGCGCGCTTTTCCGAAATCATTTTCGACGCAGGCATCAGCGCCCCGATCCGCACGCCGCGCGGCCGCGATATCATGGCCGCCTGCGGGCAGCTCAAATCGGCTTCCGAAAAGAAGAGCCGCGTCGAACTGGATCGACTGGCCGCCGAGAAACAGGCCGCGCTGGGCTAGTCCGCAACCGCGATCACATCGATTTCAACCATCAGTTCAGGCAGCGCCAGCGCCTTGACCTCGACGATCGTATCGGCCGGCCAGGGCGGCGCGAAATAGCGTTTGCGCGCCTCCACCATCGCCGGGAAGTTCGTCATATCAGTCAGGTAGATCGTGACCTTGACGATATTTCCCCGGCTGCTGCCGCCCGCCGCCAGCACGCGATCGATATTGGCGAAGGTCTGGGCGAGCTGCGTCTCGAAATCGCCCGCGCCGACGATAGCGCCGCTCTCGTCGATCGCCGCCTGACCGGACAAGAAGAGCAGATCGCCAACCCGCCAGCCCGGTGCGATCGCATAAGGCGCAAGGGGATCGGGTTCGATGGTGATGACTTCGGCTTTGTCGGTCATGCTGAAATTCCTTCTCAATCGGGTCGGTCATGCGCTTAGCACTTTTCGCATGCACCTGCTCCGTCCGGGCGTTCCATCCGGATCGTCGAGCGGCTACCCCAGATGCGAAGGCTGGCGCCCCATGAAGCGGCCTCGGTAGCAAAAACATGATGATGCCAGGCTATCCATCGTCCGCGACCCTTATCCGGGCGCAGGCGGCGCTGGTTCATTGCGGCCGATGTTCAACACGTCGGGATCTATATTGCAGTCGATCGACAATGCGCGCGTGCGCTGAATCTCGTTTCCCGTTTCGCGGTCGATCTTCCGGGTTTCAGTGGCGCGCAGCACGCCGCAATGTTCGGCAAAACTGCTGTGTATCGTCTCCTCCGGCCGCGCTTCGTCGTCGATATCGGGGTGCAAAGCACTCGTCTCCCGATAGCGTTCGACCATCCAGTTCTCGGGATTGACGAAGGCGAACCGCTCGAACCCGTCTTCCATCGTAATATGAAGGACATAATAGTTCACGCCCTCGATCTCCTCGCGACCGAATAGCGACGCCCGATGGCCGCGCGCGGCCAAATCGTGGAGCCCGAACAGGTTGAATTCGATGCCGCGCTCCAGTGCGGCCCGGGCCAGCGGCGTGGTCTCTGCGAATTCCGCTCCCGCGCCTGCCTGCTGCCAACCGCCATCGCCATCGATGCCTTCACTGAAGACACGTGCTCCGCCGGCATAGATATCGACCCGCATGCGTCCATCGCGGGTTGCGCGGTAATCGCCGAGGACCATGAAGTCCGGCTCGATCACTTCGGGTTGGACGCGGATATTGCGCAGCGCTTCGATCGCTTCCGCGCCCCCGATCGCCTCGACATGACGTGCAATCACCTCTTCCGCTGTCAGTCCGGCGTCATATTCCGCAGGGCTGCTGCAGCCAGAGACGGCCAGCGACATGGCGATGAGGGGTGCCGCAAAGACCGCTCTGAAACTTTGCCGCATTCTCATTCTCCGTCGCGTATCGATGAATTACGACTATTGTCTTTTTGATGGTCGGACAAGGCGTTCGGCGGAGCGGAAATGCCGTTCGACGAAAAAGAGCCGGCGCATCGCTGCCCCGGCCCTTCGCACTTTCCGCTATGGGAGCGGGAACTATTGCATGCTGCTTTCGCGTTCGGTCCGGCGTTCCGCGCGCATCGCGTGACGCGCCGCGCGGCGTTCCTCGGGCGTGACAGTGCCGTCACTATCGGCATCGGCGCGGTCGAAACGCGCCAGCGATCGCGCGGAAACTTCGGCCAGGGTCAGTGCGCCATCATTATCGCTATCGACGCGGTCGAACCGCATCGCGCGGCGCTCAGCCCGATACACATGGCGCGCGTCCTGCAGCGCTGCGAACTCGGCGGCATTGAGAGCGCCGTTTCCGTCGCTGTCGGCCGCGGCCCAAGCCTGATCGACGCGAGATGTTTGCTGCCCTGCACCTTCAGAATCCTGCCGCCGCACTGTGCCATGCCGCAGCGGGGCCAGTTCCAGCTCGGACAGTCGAGCGCGCATATTGCCGTTTTCGACGATCATATCGCTGCGCCGCACGCCGCGCCGTTCGAGCCGCCGCATATGGGCGGCATTGCGTTCGGCGATGCTGATCTCGCCATCGCCGTCTCTATCCATGCGCGCAAAGCGGCGCGACTGGCGCTCTGCCCGGCGCGCTGCGCTGTAGCGCTCCGCCTCTTCACGACTCAGCAAGCCGTTGCCATCGGTATCGGCGGCGGCAAAGCGCTCGGCGATGCGCGCCTCCATCTGGGCGCGCGTCACCGGTTCGTCCCAGTGTTGCACATCTTGCGCGTTCGCAATCGTCGGGATCGCCAGCAAGGATGCCGTCACGGCGAAGGATATGAGGCCAATGGCAATTGAACGGTCCACCCGCACACTCCTGCAAACCGACCGTGAAGATGGACCGGTAAATCTTGATGCAGGCGATATAGGGTTAAATCTCTGTATGTCTGTTTAACGGCGTCGAAATTTCGTCGACGAAATCTCACGCCGTGTCGTACGTTTCCCGCATATAGGCGAGCGAAGCCGTCACGAGTTCCTCAAGGACGTCCATGTCGATATCGCTGAGCCGTTTGACATAGAGGCAGGATTTTCCCGTCTTGTAGGTGCCGAGCCGCGCCATGATCTCCTCGTGGCGGGGAAAGCCGCCCATGATGTAGAGCGTGAGCGCAGTCTTGCGCGGGCTGAAGCCGGTCAGCAGAAAATCGCCCTCGCGGCCGCTTTCATATTTATAGTGATATTGGCCGAAGCCGATGATCGAAGGCCCCCACATTTTCGGTGGCTCGCCCGACAGGCGCTCCATCAGCGCGCAGATCGTTTTCGCATCCTCCCGTTTCCAGTCGGGTTCCACCGCCGCGATGAAATCCGCCGGGCTTTTCTCGGTCGGCTTGGTCTTGTTCTCCGCCATCGGACATCCTCTCCAGTTGCGCGAATCCCGCATAGCGCATAGGCCGCGTCGGTCTGTTTCATAACGCAATATGGGAAGCGTACCGATGGCCGAGAAAATCACCCCATCCGATGTCAAGCGTGTCGTGCTCGCCTATTCGGGCGGCCTCGACACGAGCGTCATCCTGAAATGGCTGCAGGTCGAATATGGCTGCGAGGTCGTGACCTTCACCGCCGATCTCGGGCAAGGCGAGGAACTGGAGCCGGTGCGCGGCAAGGCGCAGATGGCCGGCGTCAAGGACGAGCATATCTTTATCGACGATCTGCGCGAGGAGTTCGTCCGCGATTATGTCTTTCCGATGTTCCGGGCCAATGCGGTCTATGAAGGATTGTACCTGCTCGGCACTTCGATCGCCCGGCCGCTTATCTCGAAACGTCAGATCGAGATCGCGCATCAGGTCGGTGCGGACGCCGTCGCCCATGGCGCGACCGGCAAGGGCAATGACCAAGTGCGTTTCGAACTCGGCTATTACGCGCTCGACCCGGACATCAAGGTGATTGCGCCGTGGCGCGAATGGGACCTGACCAGCCGCACCAAGCTGATCGAGTTCGCCGAAGCGCACCAGATCCCGGTCGCCAAGGACAAGCGCGGCGAAGCGCCCTTCTCGACCGATGCGAATCTTCTGCATACCTCCTCGGAGGGCAAGGTGCTCGAGGATCCATGGGAAGAGACGCCCGATTATGTCTATTCGCGTACCGATAATCCCGAGGACGCGCCGGATACGCCCCAATATGTTACGATCGATTTCGAGCATGGCGATCCGGTGGCGATCGATGGCGAAGCCCTGTCGCCGGCCGGCCTGCTCGCGAAACTGAACGATCTCGGCAAGACGCACGGCATCGGCCGGCTCGATCTCGTCGAGAATCGCTTCGTCGGCATGAAATCGCGCGGCATGTACGAAACGCCGGGCGGCACGATCCTGCTCGCCGCGCATCGCGGGATCGAACAGCTGACGCTCGATCGCGGCGCGATGCACCTGAAAGACGAGCTGATGCCGCGCTATGCCGAACTCATCTATAACGGCCTGTGGTTCAGCCCCGAGCGCGAGATGCTCCAAGCGGCGATCGACCATAGCCAGCAGGATGTAACGGGCACAGTGCGGCTCAAGCTCTACAAGGGCTCCGCCGATGTCGTCGGCCGCAAGGCGGATGTCGCGTTCAATCTCTACAGCCAGGATGTGGTGACATTCGAGGACGATGCCGGCGCGTATGATCAACGCGATGCGGAGGGCTTTATCAAGCTCAACGCGCTGCGCCTCAGGCTGCTTGGACGCCGCACTCGTTAACAGTTTCGTTTACACAGGGAGCCACAGAAAAGCTCCCCTCCCTTGACATATTTCGATAATTCTGGAAATATCGAAATATGGAACGGAAAACCGACTCTCTCCGCGAACAACAAGCGCTCGATGCGCTGGGGGCGCTGGCCCAGGCGAACCGGCTTGCGCTGTTTCGCCTCCTCGTCCAGCGCGGCGAGAGCGGCATGACCGCCGGCGAGATTGCGGAGCGGCTCGGCGTGCCCAACTCCTCGCTCTCCTTCCATCTCGCCCATCTCGAACGCGCCGGGCTTATCAGCCGCACCCGCGACGGCCGCTCGCTCATCTACCGCGCCGATTATGGCGCGATGAACGGGCTCGTCGGCTATCTCATGGAAAATTGCTGCGGCGGCGATGGCTGCGTCAGCGAACTCACCGATACACTTGAAAGGATCGCCTCATGAAACGGCTCCACCTCCATGTCGGCGTCGCCGATCTCGATGCCTCGATCGCCTTTTATTCGGCGCTGTTCGATGCCGAACCGAGCGTCACCAAGCCCGACTACGCCAAATGGATGCTCGACGATCCGCGCGTCAATTTCGCCATCTCGACCGGCCAGCATGCGCAAACCGGCATCAGCCATCTCGGGATCCAGGCCGAGAATGCGAACGAACTGCGCGACGTTTATGCGCGCCTCGAAAAGGCGGGCCGCCCGATCCTCGAAGAGGGCGAGACGACCTGCTGCTATGCGCAATCGGAAAAAAGCTGGGTCGCCGATCCAGACGGCATTGCCTGGGAGACCTTCCTGACCCATGGCGAAGCGACCCATTATGGCAGCGGCCCGTCGCCCGAAGAGGTCGCCGCGCTCGAGGCGTACCGCCCCGCGCCGACCTGCTGCTGAAGCGAGGTTGAGCGATGTCCGACACGCCGCGCAGCGTGCTCTTCCTGTGCACGGGCAACTCCGCCCGCTCAATCCTTGCCGAGGCGCTGCTCAATCATAAGGGCGGCGACAGTTTCCGTGGGCTTTCGGCGGGCAGCCAGCCCAAGGGCGCGCCCCATCCGATGGCGCTCGAAACGCTGGAGCGCCATGGCTTCTCCACCGCGGGCCTGCGGCCCAAAAGCTGGGACGAATTCGCCGAACCCGGCGCGCCGCAGCTCGATTTCATCTTCACCGTTTGCGACAATGCCGCAGGCGAGGCCTGCCCGGTCTGGCCCGGCCATCCAGCGAGCGCCCATTGGGGGATCGCCGACCCAGCGGCGATCGAAGGCGATGGCCAGCGCGCCGCATTCGAAGAGGCCCTGCGCCTTCTCGAAATGCGCATCGACGCTTTTCTCGCGCTGCCGCATGATAGCCTCGACCGCGACGCGCTGACCGGGAAACTCGCCGATATCGGCAAGAGCGAAGGATCGACCATTGTCTGAAGACATGATCCGCGACGAGCAGCCGCGCGCCACGGACCATCCCGGTCTGCCGCGCCGCCTCGCCGCTGAAGCCATCGGCTCTTTCTTCCTGTTCTGCACGGTGATCGGCTCGGGCATCATGGGCGACACGCTGTCCGGCGGGAACGTCGCCATCGCGCTGCTCGGCAACACGCTCGCGACCGGCGCGATCCTGTTCGTCATCATCCTCGCGCTCGCGCCGCTCTCCGGCGCGCATTTCAACCCGGCGGTCACGCTCGTCGCCTTCATCCGCCGCGAACTGCCGGCGAGCGAGGCCTTGCTGTACGTCCTCGCCCAGCTTGTGGGCGGGATCATTGGCGTATGGGCCGCGCATCTGATGTTCGATCTCGACATCCTACAATTCTCAACGAAAACGCGCACGGGGACCGGCCAATGGGCTGGCGAGGCGATCGCGACCTTCGGCCTGATCTTCACGATCCTCGGCGCGGTCCGCTTCCGCCCGAGCTGGGTCGCCCCCGCCGTCGGCCTCTATATCAGCGCCGGTTACTGGTTCACGAGTTCGACGAGTTTCGCCAATCCGGCGATCACGGTCGCGCGCGGCCTCTCCGACACCTTCGCCGGCATCGCGCCGGCCGATATCGGCCCGTTCCTGATCGCCCAGTTCGCGGGCGCACTGGCGGCCGGGTTCGTCTGCGGATGGCTGTTCGCAGAGAATCCCGGCCGAGCGACATCAAGTCGTTAACCAAATTTTTCCACGATTCCCCTAAGACCGTCTCGAAGACGGAAAATCGGTACAAATCACAGGCTAAGCTCCGATTTCAGGGCAATCGTTGGGGAATGATCGATGCGTGATTTCGACTGGCTGGTGCCCAGCATAGCACTGACCATTATGTCCGGTCTGATCGCTATTCTGCTCATTCCAAGCTATTCGGGCATTCTTCCTGCCATAGCAGTCTTGCCGATCTGGGTTCTGGCGGCTTGCGTCCTGGTCGGCGGTTACGGCCTTGTCTCCATGATGCGGGCCGGCGTTGACAGCCCGGTCGCGCATGTCCGCGAGACGATTGCCCTGAACTGGCGCAGCTACAGCATTCCAGCCCTTGGGATCGTAATCGCCGGCCTGAACATGACTACCTTCATGTGGACGAAGCCGCTGCTCAACTATCTCGTACCCTTCTGGGCCGATCCGCTCCTCGCCGATATCGACTATTGGCTGTTTTTCGGCAACGATCCGTGGGTTTTCCTGACCTGGCTCAACACCATGCCGATGGCCTTTTTCTATCATCGCGGCTGGTTCGTGATGATGCTCATCGTACTGCTGCTCGTGCTGACCGCGCGGCCCTCGCCGCAGAAATCGGCGCTTATGCTGACCTATTTCCTCATGTGGTCGGTCATCGGCCCGGTCATTCACATAATGCTGCCCGCGACGGGCCCGATATTTTACGCGGATATGGGCTATGGGGACAGGTTCGCCGATCTTGGCGCCGTATCTCAAACCCGCGAAGTCGCCGCCTATCTGTGGAGCCTGTATTCGGTCCAGGGTTTCGGCGCTGGCGCGGGGATCTCCGCCATGCCCTCTCTGCACATCACGACGACCGTGTGGATGATTGTGGCGGTCCAGCAGATCGCACCGCGCTGGAATGTGCCGATTGCGGCGGCGGGTTTCCTTATTTTCCTGCTGTCGATAGCGCTGGGCTGGCACTATGCGGTCGACGGCATCGTTGGCGGTGCGGCCGCTTGGGCCTGTTACAAATTGACCTATGCCTTCTACAATTCCTGGCGCGGCTTGGGGCGCGGGAAGTCACTGGCAGTCGGTTAAGGCCCTTGCTTAGCGCTTTTCCCATTTTCGGCAGAGAAAGTCGTGTCGCCGCATGGGCGATGGGCATCACGGCCGCCAATTTTCTCGCAGTACTCGGCAGCGGCCTCGTCGATCCGCGCGAACAGCTGCAGCTGTTCAGCGTCTATCTGTTCGGCGCCACGGCACTCTGGCTGTTCATAGTGTGCCCGGTCTTCCCGATCATCTTGTGGGAAGGCCGGCCCCGGAACGGCGTGACGCGTTCGGCGTTTACAGTGCTCCGCGAAGGCCTTGCCAAGCGCCTGCACGGCGAGCGTGTTGTCGTGCTTTTCTGGCCGCCGCTACTGTTCGCGCTGCTGATATCGGCGTTCAACGCCTTCAAACAGAAAATCCTCGCGACCCAGCCCTTCGCCCACGACCCCTGGCTGGCTGAGGCCGATCGCTGGCTGTTTTTCGGACAGGATGGTTGGGTGCTGTTCCACAACTGGTTCGGATCGCCCACCGCTACCTGGTTAATCGACCTCTCCTACCATGCCTGGTTCGTGCCGATGTCGATCGGCGTGATCGCCTGCGCCTTTCTTGGACCGAACAGCTATCGCCTGCGCACCCAATATCTGCTGACCTATGTCTTCGTCTGGATCGGGCTCGGCACATTCCTTGCCTTCCTGCTGCCCTCGGCGGGTCCGTGTTTTTACAATCCACTGGTCGGGCCACATGAAAGCTATGCCGATCTGATGGCGATCATCCGCGCGCATGACGAAATGCTCGGCGCGGGCGGCGGCAACCTCACCGCACTGCACAGCATGGACGTGCTGCTCAGCGCCCGCAATGCGGAGGGGCTGGTGATCGGCGGCGGTATCTCGGCGATGCCGTCTGTCCATAATGCGCTGGCCGTGCTCTTCGCGCTCGGCGCCTATCGGATCAACCGTATCTTCGGCTATGTGATGGCCGCCTATGCCGTGCTTATCTGGGTCGGCTCGGTCTATCTCGGCTGGCATTACGGATCGGACGGCATCGTCTCGGCGATCGCGGTCGTGATCTTCTGGAAGGTCGCGGGCCGGATCGCCGATGCGCTGGACAAGCCCGCAGCCAAGCGCGCACGCGTTACGCCGGTCGCCCAACCGGAAATCGGCTAGTTACCGAACGTCCAGCGCCGGTTGAGGTAGAAGCTGACCCAGGGCGTCACTAAGATGATCGGGATCAGTGGCAGCGAGGGCGACAGCGCCCAGTGTATGGCGATCAGCCATACCCAGAAACTGTTGAGCGCGAAGCCCGCCAGATTGACGAGCAGAAAGAGGATCGACGCGCGCACCGGCCGGTCGCGCCGCCCATGGCCGGCAAAGCTCCAGCGCGAATGGACGAAAAAGCCGATGACGACGGTTGCCAGAAAGGCGGCCGTGTTCGCGATCAACGGATCGATGCCCATCGGCACGGCGGCCACCCAATAGACGCCCGAATAGAAGAGCGTGAGCCCGCCGCCGCTGATCGCATAGCGGACGATCTGGCGGCCGAGGTCGCTGGAAAACATCATGCCGTTCGACATCATGACCATGCGCCTTAAGACAAGATGGTTAACCTTTCTTCACTATGACCTCATCAGCCACGAAGAACTGTGCTTTCCCGAGAAGCCGTTAGTCCTGAGCTTGTCGAAGGGCGCTTCTCCGCCGATAGACGTCCTTCGACAGGCTCAGGACTAACGGACTGACCAATATCGAGGGGCGAATGACCGAATTTTCAGAAGATGGCTGGCTGGCGAAACGCTGGAAAGCCGGCGTGTTGGCCGTATGGCTTGCCGTCGCCATATTGATGATTTTCGCGAAACTGCCCGACATTGCCGCGCTCGCGCTCGGCGATACCGACGATAATTTGCGGCTGGCCCAGGTCCGCGCGCTGCTCGGCGGGCAGGCCTGGTACGATCTCACCCAATATCGCCTCGCCCCGCCCGACGGTGCGAACATCCACTGGTCGCATCTGCCCGACCTGCCGATCGCGGCACTGTTCCTGCTGCTCGAACCGATGCTGGGCAGCGCTTGGGCCGAGCGCTGGGCCGTCGCGCTGGCGCCGCTCTTGCCCTTCGCCATCGGGCTTTTCGCGCTGGCGGCGGTTGCGCGGCGGATCATCGATCCGGTCGCCTGGCCGCTGGCGCTGCTGGCGGCGCTCTGCGCGGGCGTGCTCGTACCGATGTGGATGCCACTCCGGATCGATCATCATGGCTGGCAGCTCGCGATGCTCGCCGTGGCGCTGGCCGGGCTCGTCGATCCGAAACGCGCGCGCGGCGGCGTGACCAGCGGCATCGCAACCGCCGTCTCGCTGACCATCGGGCTCGAGATGCTGGTCTTCCTCGCATTGATCGGGGCCGCGACCGCGCTCTACTGGGTGCGCGACCGGGCCGAGAGCGCGCGCATTGCGGCCTATGGCGCATCGCTGGGCGGCGGCGCGGCACTCGGCTTCGCGCTCTTCGCCTCGAACGCCAACCGCCTGCCCGTCTGCGATGCGCTCTCCCCGGTCTGGTTGTCGGCGGTGGCGGGCGCGGGCGCGCTGCTCGTGCTGCTCGCCGTTCTGCCGCTTCCTGACTGGCGCGCCCGGCTCGGGGCCGGCGCAGTGGCCGGCGGCGTGCTCGCCATCGCGTTCGCGCTGATCTGGCCCGACTGCCTGAGCCGGCCCGAAGGCGTGAGCGCGGAGCTGCAAGCGATCTGGCTCGACAATGTCCGCGAAGCCCGGCCGCTCTATCAGCAGTCGCTCGGCCGCGCGCTGATCATCGTGGCGCTGCCGTTGTCCGGCCTTGCCGGCTATGTGGTGGCTGCATGGCAAGCGCGCGGCGCGGCCGAACGGCTTTTCCCGCTGCTCGCGCTGACCGGCATCATGGGTATCGCGATCCTGCTGCTCTTCTGGCAGGTCCGCGTCGCGCCGGCGGCGCAGCTTCTCGCCGTGCCCGGTGCGGCGGTCATCGGCTGGCATCTGCTGCCACGCTGGCGGCGCTCCGGGATCATGCTCCTGCGCGTCGGCGGATCGCTGGCGGCCGTCGCCGTAATGACCGGGCTATGGATCGTCGTGCCTTCCGCGATGGTCCTCGAGGCCGCCGAGACGGAAGACGATCTCGCCGTCGTCGCGAACGGCGTGGACGGGCAAGATTGTCCATCTGCAGCCGCGCACGCGCCGATCGGAGACTTGCCGCGCGGCACGGTGCTCGCGCCCGTCGATCTCGGCCCGCGCCTGATCGTGATGACGCACCATGACGCGATCGCGGGCCCCTATCATCGCAACGGCCCGGCGATGCTCGATATCTTCCACGCCTTTCGCGAGGATGCGGAGCGGATGGCCGAAACGGTCGCGCGCTATGATGTCGATTATGTCCTGCTCTGCCCGGGTATTTCGGGCCAGAAGCTTTACGGTTCGGACGATCCGGAGAGCATGTATGCGCAGCTGATGGCAGATACGCCGCCCGATTGGCTCGAACGAATCGAATTGCCGGAGGATTCGCCGTTCAGGATGTGGCGGGTACGCTGATCCCGAACGCGCCGATCGTGCCGGTGATGATGAATTGCGCGGCGAGCGCTCCAAGGATCACGCCGAGCAGCCGCGTAATCACCGCTTCGGTCCGCTGACCCAAGAGCCGCATCATCGGGCCCGCCGCGAGCAGCGCGAGCAGAGTCATCAGCAATATCGTGGCCAGTGCGCCAAGCACGACCAGCGTTTCCTCAATGCCCGTGCTGTGCGCCTGGAGCAGCATCACCGCCGCGATCGTACCCGGCCCGGCGATCATCGGGATCGCCATCGGAAAGGCCGAGACATCCTCGATCTCCGGTGTGTCGATAATCTTCTGCGCGCGGTCCTCGCGGCGCTGGGTGCGTTTCTCGAACACCATTTCGAGCGCGATGAGGAACAGCATGATCCCGCCCGCGATCCGGAACGCATCGAGCGTGATGCCGAGCGCGCTCAAAAGCTGCTCGCCGAGCAACGCAAAGAAAACCAGGATCAGTGTCGCGATGAGAATCGCGCGATAGGCCATGCCGCGCCGCTGCTTCGGCGTCGCGCCGGTCGTCAGGCTTGCGAAGATCGGCGCACAGCCCGGCGGGTCGATCACCACGAAAAAGGTGATCAGCGCCGAGATGAACAGTTCGGTCACAGACCCGCCACCGGATCGAGCCCGGCCCGGGCGCGGGCCGCGACTAGCGTGTTGCGCAGCAGTACCGCGATCGTCATCGGCCCGACGCCGCCCGGCACCGGCGTGATCGCCTTCACATGATCGGCCTCGGCAAAGGCGACATCGCCAACGAGCTTGCCCTTCTTGCCCTCTTCAGCGGGCGGCAGCCGGTTGATGCCGACATCGATGACCACGGCGCCTGGCTTCAGCCAGTCGCCCTTCACCATCTCGGCCCGGCCGACCGCCGCGACCACGATATCGGCGCGGCGCACGACGTCGGGCAGATCGCGCGTCCGGCTGTGCGCGAGCGTCACTGTGCAGTTTTCGCGAAGCAGCAGCTGCGCCATCGGCTTGCCGACGATGTTGGAGCGACCCACCACTATCGCATCGAGCCCCGAAAGATCGCCAAGCTTGTCCTTCAAGAGCATCAGACAGCCCAAGGGCGTGCAGGGAACCAGCGCATCCTCGCCGACCGCCAGCCGCCCGGCATTGACGACATGGAACCCATCGACATCCTTGGCCGGATCGATGGCCGCGATTACGGCCTTGTCGTCGACATGATCGGGAAGCGGTAACTGCACGAGAATCCCGTCCACGGCATCGTCCGCGTTCAGTTTTTCGACGAGCGCGATCAGGTCGTCCTCGGACGTCGTATCTGGCAGGCGATGCTCGAAACTCTCCATGCCCGCCGCAACCGTCGCCTTGCCCTTGGAGCCGACATAGACCTGGCTTGCCGGATCCTCGCCGACCAGCACGACCGCAAGGCCCGGCTTACGTCCCACCGCTGCGACAAAATCCGGCACATGGGTGGCAACACGTTCGCGCAGTTTCGCGGCGAAAGCCTTGCCGTCGATAATCTCAGCCGTCATGTGCGCCCCCGTTTGCGCGGTTTTACGCCAAAAGCGCCTGATATTGCAGATCACCTATCAGGCTTAGCAGCAAGTTCAGCAACAGGAGTACGATAAGGGGCGAAAAATCTATGCCGCCGAAATCGGGCAAGAACCTTCTTATGGGGCGATAGAAAGGCTCGGTGATGCGATCAAGAAACTCGAATAATTGACTAATGAAGCCATTGTGGGTGTTGATCACGTTAAACAGAATCAACCAGCTCAAAATGATCTGGACGAAAATCACAATCATCAGCGCCCAAACCGCAAAACCGGCGATACTCAGTAATGCGTGAGCAAAATTAGACATTCGAGTTTTCCCTTACGAACCCTTGGGCCAGATAGCGATTGTGCCTTACCGATTCAACACACCTGCCTTTCGGTGTTTGTCGACTCCCGGAACAGGACAGTGATTGCCAAAGAGCCCTCCCCCTTTGATGGGGGAGGGTTTGGGTGGGGGTGATCCATCAGCTAGCGATTTCGTTAGCGGCGACATCACCCCACCCCTAGCCCCTCCCCATCAAGGGTAGGGGAACATGCGCAAATCATTTACTGGAGAGTCCTAAATCGCCCGTACCATCGTGCCCGCGCCACGCCGGGTGAAGATTTCGAGCAGCATCGCGTGCGGCACGCGCCCGTCGAGGATGACGGCCGCATCCACCCCGCCCTCGACCGCCTTCACACAGGTTTCGAGCTTGGGGATCATGCCGCCCGATACCGTGCCGTCCGCCTGCAATTGGCCGATCATGTCGGGCGACAGATCGGTGAGCAACGCGCCCTCTTTGTCGAGCACGCCGGGCACATCGGTCAGCAGGAACAGGCGCGCCGCGTTCATCGCGCTCGCCACCGCGCCCGCCATCGTATCGGCATTGATATTGTAGGTCTGACCGTCCGCATCGACGCCGACCGGGGCGATGACCGGAATCATCCTGGCATCCGAAATCGTATCGATCACCGTGCGGTCGATCACCGCCGGCTCGCCGACAAAGCCGAGATCGACGGCCTTTTCGATCAGGCTTTCGGGATCGCGCACCGTGCGCGTCACCTTTTCGGCGCGGACGAAACCGCCATCCTTGCCCGATATGCCGATCGCCCGGCCGCCGGCCTGATCGATCCAGCTCACCAGCTCCTTGTTGATCGCGCCGGACAGAACCATCTCGGCGATGTTCGCGGTTTCCGCATCGGTGACGCGCAGCCCTTCGACGAATTCGCTCTCCACGCCGAGCTTTTCGAGCATTGCGCCGATCTGCGGCCCGCCGCCATGGACGACGATCGGATTGATACCGACCGCCTTCAAAAGCACGATATCCATCGCGAATTCGCGCGCGGCCTTGGCATCGCCCATCGCATGGCCGCCATATTTGACGACGAAGGTCGCGCCGGCAAAGCGCTGCATATAGGGCAGCGCCTCGACGAGGGTCTCCGCTTTGGCGAGTTGCGCCGGATCGGGGGCATGATCTTCGGTCATGGATCGCACCTCTAAAGGCCGAACCGGCCTTTGCGCAATCAGAAAGGCCAGAGATAGATGGCCAGCGCGATACTCGAAAAGGTGAGCGCAAAGGCGATCAGCATGACCAACCCATCGCGCGCGGTGAGGCCGACACCGAACAGCAGGACCGTCGCGCCCGGCAGCGCGACGGCAAAAGGGATCAGCTCGAGCGGGATCATCGTCGCCGCGAGAAAGACGAGGCAGCCCGCCGCGCCGATCATGCCGATCCGTCCCGCCGCCCATTCGAGGCGCGGGCCGATCTGCCGGTCGATCCTGTCGAGCACGCCGCGCGCCTTTTCGCGAAAGCGGGCGGCCTTGGCCCGATCGAAGCCCGTATCGAGCAGCCGTTTCGGCAGCCAGGGATGATCGCGGCCGATAACGATCTGCACCGCCATCAGCACAATCGCCGCGCCAAGCACCGCTGGCAGGCCGGGAATCGAACCGATCGGCGAAATAATGACGAGCGCAAGAACTATGAGCACCGGACCGAAGCTGCGCGTGCCGAATTCATCGAGCAGATCGCGCAACCGGATCGTATCACCATTGCTCGATGCCAAAGCCTCGTCCAGCACATCGCCAAGCGGATGTTCAGGGGCGGGGCGCGGTTCGCTCATGATCCCGCCTTTAGCGCAGCCCTATTGCATTTCGCTGAACGCCGCCCGCAATTCGGCGACGAACAGGTCCGGCCGTTCCATCGCGGCGAAATGGCCGCCGCGCTCGACGCTGTTGAAATAGACGATATTTTTAAACCGCGTCTCCGCCCAGCGGCGCGAGGCGCGCATGATCTCGTGCGGGAACAGGCTCGCGCCCATCGGTATCTCTACGGGATCGAGATTGGGACTGCCGAAACTGTGCCAATAGAGCCGGCCCGAAGAGGCGCCGGCATTGTTCAGCCAGTAGAGCATGACATTGTCGAGCAGCCGGTCGCGCGAGAAGACATTTTCCGGATGCGCGCCATCGCCATCGTCGCAATCCGACCAGTCGTGGAATTTTTCGACGATCCACGCCATCTGGCCCGCCGGGGAATCGGCCAACGCATAGCCAAGCGTCTGCGGCTTGGTGCTTTGCTGTTTCGAATAGCCCGCCCCCTTTGCGCGGTAGAGCGCGAGGCGCGCCATTGCCGCCTGCTCTTCTTCGGTCGGGCTTTGCATTACCTCTTTTGGCGGGGCGGCGACGACCATGTTGACGTGGATGCCCTTACAGCCACCCTTATTTTGCGCGCCGATCGCCGATGTCACCATCGCGCCCCAGTCGCCGCCCTGGGCGTACCAGGCATCATAGCCGACAGCCGTCATCAGCGAGTGCCAGCTCTCGGCGACCTTCTCGACTGACCAGCCGGTCTCGGCCGGTTTGCCGGAAAAGCCGTAACCGGGCAACGAGGGGATCACGAGGTGAAACGCGTCTTCAGTCTTGCCGCCATGGGCCACGGGATCGGTGAGCGGTCCGATGCAATCGAGAAACTCGACCACCGATCCCGGCCAGCCATGGGTGAGGATCAGCGGGCGGGCATCGGCTTCAGGCGAGCGGATATGCAGGAAATGGATATCGACGCCATCGATCTCGACCAGATGGTTGGGATAGGCGTTGAGCGCCGCCTCGCAGCGCCGCCAGTCATAACTGTCCCGCCAATAGCCGACGAGTTCCTCGACATAGGCGAGCGGGATGCCTTGGTCCCAATCCTCGACCGTTTCTTTCTCGGGAAAGCGCGTGCAGGCGAGGCGGTCCTTGAGATCGTCCAGTTCGGCTTGCGGAATATCGATCGTGAAATAGCGGATCGGGCCGGTTTCCATGCTCATTTCCCCTTTATCGCTGTCACTACATGCCATTCGCGTTCGATCCCGTCATAACCCCCGCCCGGTCCGCTGGCGATGGCGAGATCGGCCCATTCGGCAGCCGTGCGGTAGTGCCTTCGAGCCAGTCGGCATGCGGGAAGTTAAAATAGCGGCCGAACCGGTCGCGCCCCTCCTCGCCGCCGCCCTTGTAACTCGCGACGAACACCCCGCCCCGGCGCAGCGCGCGATGGATGCGGCCGAGGATATCGGCGAGGCCCGCACGCGGCACATGCAGCAGGCAGGCATTGGCGAACACGCCGTCATAGCCCTCGATCACATCGAGTTCCGCGAAGCGCATGACGCGCACCGGCCGTCCGATCCGCGCTTCGGCCTTGGCGGCAAGCGCCACACAACCGTCAGTCGCCTCGACATCGAACCCGGCTGCAATCATCGCCGCGGAATCGCGCCCGCCGCCACAGCCCAGCTCGAGAATGTGCGCGCCCGGTGACAGGGCGGCGAGAAAGTCTGGCAGGTGCCGGCTCGCGCCCTGGTCGCCGCTCGCCGCATAAACGGGAGCCTCTTTCTCATAGAAAGCCAGCGTTTCCAGATCGTATGTATCTCTTGGCGTTTCGCTCACCGCGTCGGCTGCGGCGTATCGCCCGAATAATCGTAAAAGCCCTTACCCGTCTTCCGCCCAAGCCAGCCGGCTTCGACATATTTGACGAGCAGCGGTGCGGCCCGGAATTTGGGATCGCCGGTCCCCGCATAGAGCACATTGGTGATGTGCAGGCAGGTATCGAGGCCGATAAAGTCTGCAAGCGTCAGCGGCCCCATCGGATGGTTGAGGCCGAGCTGGCAGGCCGCATCGATATCTTCGATCCCAGCCACACTCTCGCCCAACGCGAAACAGGCTTCGTTGAGCATCGGCAGCAACACGCGGTTGACGATAAAGCCCGGCGCATCGTTGGCATGGACTGTGCGCTTGCCGAGCGCGGTTGCATAGTGCTCGACCCGCTCGACCGTCTTGTCCGATGTCGCTAGCCCGCGGATCACTTCGATCAGCCCCATCAGCGGGACGGGGTTGAAGAAATGCACGCCAATAAAGCGTTCGGCATCGGTGGACGCCTGAGCGAGGCGGGTGATCGAAATCGACGAGGTGTTGGAAGCGAGGATTGCGTCATGCCCCAATATCTTGCCGACTTCTTCGAAGATTTTCCGCTTGATATCCTCGCGTTCAGTCGCCGCCTCGATGATCAGGCCTGCATTCGCCATCGGCGCGAACTCGCCGACCGGCTCGATCCGCTCGAGCGCCACGTCGCGCGCCTGGGCTTCGAGCTTCTCCTTCTCGACCAGCCTGCCGAGCTGCCGGGCGATCCCATCGCGCGCCTTCTCCGCGACCTCGAGGCTGACATCCGACAGATAGACGCGATAGCCGGCCTGCGCCGAAACCTGCGCGATCCCCGCACCCATCTGCCCCGCCCCGATAACACCGACTGCCTGCATGATTATCCTTCCTTCTATGTGACGCCGGTCACTACCGCGCAGGCGCAGGATCGGCTAGAGTTTTGCGCATGATCCAAACGCTCCTCGCGCTCGCCGCCGCCGCGCAAAGCCCCGCCCATGCACACCCCCTACCGCTGACGCCCGAACCCGGCACCGTCCGCTTGTTCGGCGACTGGGCCGTGGGCTGCGACAATGGTTGGGCCTGCGAAGCGATCTCGCTGCCGACCGAAGACTGGGAAATCGGCAATGGCTATTCGATTACCGTCCGCCGGGCGGGCGGCGCGGACGGCTATCACCGTATCGGCATTCGCGCCTTCGAGGACGAGGCGCCGTCGACGATGACGCTCCTCGTGGACGGCGAATTTGCGGGCACGGCGACACGCAACGAGGGCGACGAACTCTATCATTTCGATCCGGCGAGTGCGCAGCGTCTGGCCGGGCTCATGGCGCGGGGCGGCGAGGCCGAGCTGCGCGATCCCGATGGCGGGATGATCGAAAGCATATCGCTTGACGGGTCCTATGCGGCGATACTCTTCATCGAAGACCGCCAGCAACGCGCCGGGACGGTGACCGCGTCGGCGGCCGTCGGCGACCAGCCCGCATCGTTGGTCCCCGAGCCGCCGTCCGTTACCACCATCCGCGCCATGCCCATCGCCGACCGATCCGGCGACACCGCCATGGCCCTGCCCGCCGATCAGGCGATGCGGCTGCACGAGGCGCGCGAATGCGACGGGTTCGACGAGGAACTACGCCGCAACGAGGCGATGGTTCTCTCAGACGCGCGCGATCTGATCCTGATTTCCTGCAGCCGGGGCGCTTATAACTTCAGCGATGTCGCCTATGTCCGCGACGCGGACGGCGCGGTGACGCCAGCGCAGTTCGACCGGGCCTTCTCTTGGGGCGAGAACCGGGAGATTCCGCTGCTCGTCAATGTCTATTGGAACGCGGACGCGAACGAACTCAGCACCTATGCCAAGGGCCGCGGGATCGGCGATTGCGGGACCGCCGAACGCTTCGTCTGGGACGGCGCGATGTTCCGCCTCGTCGAGCGCCGCGAAATGAACAGCTGCCGCGGCAGCCCGCACTGGATCACGGTGTACCGGGCGAATGTCGAGTGGGTTGAGCCTTAATCTGTCAGACCTTCGGCTTCGCCTCAGGCGCGGCACCAGCCCGCTCCCCCTCCCGGCCTCCCATTCAGGGTACACTCGTGGGAGGCCGGGAGGGGGAGCGGGCTGACGCCGCGATTTTCTGCTAGGAAAATTCTGACGAACTAAGGCGCCGTGACCTCGGGCCGCGCTTCGGCCAGTAGCAGCGCGAACTGATCCGCGTCGTCCGTCCATTCATGCGTCACCGTCCAGCCGCCCGCACGCAGCAGGATGCGGGCATCGCGCGGGCCGTATTTGTGGCTGTTCTCGGTATGGATCGTCTCGCCTTCGGCCATCGCGAAATCGCGCCCGGACACCGAAAATTCGACGTCGCGCGCCGCCTCGATATGCATCTCGATCCGGGCGAGCATGTCGTTCCACACAGCCTTGTGGCGAAATGTGTCCAAAGGAATATCGCCGTCGAGTTCCCGATTGATCCGTTCAAGCAGATTGAGATTGAACGCCGCCGTTACGCCCGCCGCATCGTCATAGGCGCGGACGAGCACATCCTCGCCCTTGATCCGGTCCATGCCGATCAGGAGTAGCGCGCCTTCGCCCAGCGTCTCCTTCATTGCGCGCAGGAAATCGACAGCATGGGGCGGGGTGAAATTGCCGATCGTCGAGCCAGGGAAAAAGCCGAGCTTGGGCAAATCGGCAATCGCCGCGGGCAGCGACACCGGGTGGGTGAAATCCGCCTCGACCGGATGGACGGGCAGATCGGGAAAATCGGCGCTCAACGCGTCCGCGGATTCGCGCAGAAACTCTCCCGAAATATCGATCGGCACATAGGCGGCGGGGGAAATCGCGTTGAGCAACAACGGCGTCTTCGCCGACGAACCAGACCCGAATTCGACCACCGCCTGCCCCGCGCCGATCGCGTCGCCAATCGCCGCCGACTGTCCGTCCAGGATCGAACGTTCGACGCGCGTGGGATAATATTCGGGCAGATCGGTGATCTCCTCGAACAGTTCCGAACCGCGCAGATCGTAAAACCAGCGCGCCGGAATGGCCCGCGGCCGCGCCTCGAGTCCGGCGAGCACGTCGCGGCGAAAGGCGGGGTCGACGCCCGCATCGGTTTCGGTATCGGCCATGTCAGAGATCCCGTGCGAGACGCAGACCCGCAAATTGCCAGCGCATATGCGGGTAGAAGAAATTACGGTAGCTGGCCCGGCTATGGCCGCGTGGCGTGGCGCAGCTCGCGCCTTTCAGCACATACTGCCCGACCATGAACTTGCCATTATATTCGCCGACCGCGCCTTTGGCCGCGCGGAAACCCGGATGCGGCTGATAGGCGCTTGCCGTCCATTCCCACACATCGCCGAACATCTGACGCAGCCCCTTGGCGGGACGGACCGCCGCGGGCCGCGGCTCCATAGCCGCATCGAGCTGATTGCCCGCAAGGCTATCGAGCGGCGCGGCGGCGGCTTCCCATTCCGCTTCTGTCGGCAAGCGATATCCCGTCCAGCGGGCAAAGGCGTCGGCCTCATAATAGCTGACATGACAGACCGGCGCGTGCGGATCGATCGGCTGCGCGCCGGCAAGGCCAAAGCGATACCATTCCCCGTCGTCGCGCGTGCGCCAGTAGAGCGGGGCAGCGATCCGGTTGTCCTGCACCCAGGTCCAACCATCGGAGAGCCAAAGCGCGGGGTCCGCATAGCCACCATCCTCGATAAACGCGATCCACTCCCCATTCGTGACCGGCCGGTCGGCCAATGCGTGGGGGTTGAGATAGACTTTGTGCCGCGGCCCCTCGCAGTCGAACGCGAAACCGGTGCCATCGCAACCGATTTCGGCCTCGCCGCTACGGCCCTCGATCCAGCCCAGTTCGCCCGCCGCATCCACCGGATCGGCTGGCCGCGCGGCGAACATGGCAGGCTCCAGCGGGTTTTCCGCGAAGAGATGCTGGATATCCATCAGCAGCAATTCCTGATGCTGCTGTTCGTGATTGAGTCCCAGTTCGATCAGCGCCCGCGTCTCGCCGTCCAGACTGGGCAGCGCGGCGAGCAGTGCTTCATCAACATACGCACGATAGGCGCGGACCTCTTCAAGCGACGGCCGCGTGATCATGCCGCGCCGCGCGCGCAACTGCCGTTCGCCCTCGGCCTCGTAATAGCTGTTGAACAGGAACGGCCATTCGGCGTCGAACAGTTTATAGCTATCGACATGATCGCGCAGCACGAAAGTTTCGAAGAACCAGCTTTCATGCGCGAGGTGCCATTTGGCGGGCGACGCATCAGTCATCGACTGAACCGTGGCGTCGGCATCGGAGAGCGGGGCGGCGAGGTCTGCGCTCAGTTGCCGGACGGAATTATAGGAAGACGCCAGATCGTCTTGCGTTGCATCGCCGTGTGATAGGCTATCGTCGAGCATGGACGGGCTCATAAACGCCTCCGCTTTGAGGGGCAGGAGTTTCACTACCGGAAAGTACGGCAATCCGCTCGCGCGCGATAGCGGCCGATCGTTCGAGCAGGCTCTCGAGCCCATCGCGGATCGATGCGGGAATATTGGGGCAGTCGAAATCGAGTGCCGTATAGTCGCTCGCCACTTGCTCCAGATCGAGCACGTCCAGCGCGTCGCGGCAGGCTTCAATCGCGCAGCCGGACCAGCCGCGCCGCTCGGCGAGCCGCATGAACAGAGCCGCCTCGCGCGCCTGGCCGATACATTCGAAGGGCAGCTGGTCTTCGAGCCCGACAAGCTGACGATAGGTGAAGATATTCTCTTCGCGATCGAGCAGGTTCACATCGCCAAAGGTCGCGATCATCGTTTCGCGATCGAGGAAGGCCGCATAGCCGAGCCAGACATAGAGGCATTTGGGGCAGGCGAGACACCAGGGCTTGGAGATGTTGCAGCTATGCGTGGCGGGCACCGCATCTTCGACGCCGGTCAGCGCAGCAAAGATCGTCACGTCATAGACCGGCTTCAGGATGCTGAAATAATCGAAATCGGCAATCAGATGGTCGCGGATATAGCCGTTGAGCAGCGCCTCGGCGGCGAAGGATTTGCCCCATTGATGGTTGATGTCCTCGCCATTCCACTCGACCTGCCCGGTATCGGCGCTGCGCTCATGCGCAAGGCAGATATAGCGATGGCCGTGCGCCAGCACGATCGGCAGCGCGGCGAAGATCGAACTCGGCGTCTCGGCCGCAGTTATGTGTTCGACGCCGAAATCGGGGCGAAGCTCGGTGACCGGCACATCGAGAAACTGATCGCTGACCCATTGTTTATGGCGCCGCCTCGGCGCGCCATGATCGAGCAGCCGGTCAATCAGCGCATGTTGTTTCGGCGCCGTGCCGTAAAAGGAGGCCGAATAGGCGAGACTGTCATAGGACACGCCGAGTTCACCCAGCAGACTCAGCGTAAGCAGGCTGTCCTTCCCGCCCCCGCAAAAGGCGAGATAGCAATCGTCGGGCAGGTCGCGCGCTACGGGTTCGGCGGTCGGAGCGGCGGGCTCGGGCAGCTCGGGCACGCGATAGTCGGTGATCCGGTTTTCATAGCGCCATTGCGCCCAGACGTTCTCAAAAATACTCGCCCAGAGCCGGTTGAAATCGGCATCGGCGAAATGGCCATATTTGCCCCAATCGATTCGCGCGGGCTTGAGGCTCGCAACTTTGTTCATCTCAAAGGCGGCAATGTGAAAGCCGAGCCGTTCGACGAAATCCGCACCGAACCGCGCGCGCAGATCGTCGAAATCGACGCTGTCATACCAGATGGCGGTGCTGAAGGAGAGATCGGCGATCCGATAGCGCGCTTCGACCGCATTTCTGGCGATGGCGATATCGGCGAGCAGAAGCGTGGTATCGGAGGTCGGCATGGGCGCTTCTGACTATGGCAAGAGCGGCTTATGTATCTGGCGTGCCATGGCTAATCAACTCGTCGCACCGGGTTCCCACAGGATATCGCCACTGCCCGCCGCATTGATCGCGCGGGCCATAACGAATAGATGATCGGATAGCCGGTTGATATAGGCGAGCGCCTGCGGGTTGAGCCGGTTCTCGCCAGCCGCCGCAACCGCCATGCGCTCGGCACGGCGGACCACGGCCCGGGCGAGCATAACGCCGGCAGCCACGGCATCGCCACCCGGCAGGATAAAGCTGGTCAGCGGCTCCAGCACCTCGTTCATGTCGTCGATTTCGGTCTCGAGCCGCGTCACCTGACCCGCGGTGATCCGCAGCACCATCTCCGAGGGCGCGAAATCATCATCCTCGGCGGCGGGCGTCGCCAGATCGGCACCCAGATCGAAGAGCTCATTCTGGATGCGCGCCAGCATCGCGCGATAGGGCTCCGCCGGCCCCTGCGCCATCACGACGCCGATTGCGCTGTTCGCCTCGTCGACATCGCCGATCGCCGCCATGCGTGCATCGGCCTTTGACACGCGCGAACCGTCGACGAGCCCAGTCAGGCCGTCATCGCCCGTGCGCGTGTAGATTTTGGTGAGCTTGACCATTGTCCGTCAGACTCGACCTTGTGGTCGAGCGCGGCACCGGCCCGCTCCCCCTCCCGGCCTCCCATTAAGTATACCCTGTGGGAGGTCGGGAGGGGGAGCGGGCCGGTGCCGCGCCTGAGCGTAGCGAAGGTCTGACAAACGAAACTCCTATCAACGCGTCAGCAACAGCAGCAGCACGACGATCGCGACCGCCACGCCCTGCATGATGATGCGGCCCTGCATCGCCTTGTTCTGCTTGACGCCCGACTGATTGATCCCCTCGCCCATCAGGTCTTCCTCGGTCGTCTTGAGGAAAGCGACGATGCCGCGGATGAGGAAGAATACGGTCGCGGCCATGGCCGCGATCAGGAGGATGGTGAGGAATATCTGCATGGCTTGAATATAGTGGCGATACGCGCGAAAGCCAGCCTGCTTGGCGTTTGGAAGAAATGCTGGGCTATATACGATACGATCATTGGCCGGCACAAAAGGGGGCCTGAATACACGGAAGTTACGCAATGAGTGATACAGAGGAACAAGAGCCCGGCCTAACGGACCCAAATATAGGAGCACGCCCACAACAACTGTTCGGGCTCGCTATGCTCAAAAAATTTGAGGATATAGCGACGGTATTCGATATCGGCGTTTTTCGAGGCACGCCCGAGCTCTATACCGTGTTCACTGAAAGCAAATTTGTTCTTGTCGACCCGATAAAGAACGACCGAATCCATGCTCTTGACCCGCCTGAAAATTCGATTTTCGTCAATAAGGCGCTGGGGGCTCAACCAGGCTCTATGCTGCTGCACGAAATGGGACCGAAGACGGGTTTCGTCGAGCGCACAAAACTCAGTCAGGGCGTACTCAGGGATGAATATGACGTCGAGGTCGTGACGCTGGATTCGCTCATCGAACAATATGCGCCGACGGGGTGGATTGGCCTGAAGATCGATACAGAAGGCTTTGAGGAGCAGATAATCAAAGGGTTGAACGAGCACGCACACCGCATTTCTTTCGTTATCTGCGAAGCGAGCATACGGAAGCGCTTTATAGGCGGATATGTGTTCAGCGAACTGGTCGCCGCGATGCATGAGCGAGGTCTGGAATTCTTCAATATCATCGGGAAGCTCAAGCGCCGGCCTACCTATTATGACGTGGTTTTCCTGAGGCGCGATCACCCCCTTTTCGACTGAAGCCCGGCGGCAAGGCCAACGCCATCGCCTTTCAACATTTCGGCGACCTTTTCACCTGACCAGCCCGCATCACGCAAGGCCGCCAGCGAACGAGCATCGTCGCGCTTGGCGAGCCGTTTGCCCGTCTCGTCCGCGATAAGCTCGTGATGCCGATAGCGCGGCACCGGCAGGTCCAGCAGATGTTGTAGCAGCCGGTGCACATGCGTCGCGGCGATCAGGTCGGACCCGCGGATCACATCGGTGATACCCTGCGCCGCGTCGTCGATGGTGACAGCGAGATGATAGGATGTAGGCACATCTTTGCGCGCCAGTACGACATCGCCATGGATTTCGGGCTGCGCCTCGACTTCCCCGGCCTCGGCATCGGTCCAATAAAGCGGCCCGGTCAGCGCAGCCGCGCGCGTCATATCGATGCGCCAGGCATGCGGTTCGTTGGCCAGACGGTGCGCGCGCTCCCCGGCATCAAGCCGGCGGCATGTACCGGGGTATAGAGGGCCATCCGGGCCATGCGGCGCGCTCGCGCTCGCAGCGATCTCGGTAGCAATATCCTTGCGCGTGCAGAAACAGGGATAGACGACGTCTCCCGCCCGCAGATCTTCCAGCGCCTTCGCATAGATATCGAACCGCTCGGACTGGCGTATCGGCTCCTCGTCCCATGTGATGCCGAGCCAGTGCAGGTCTTCTTCGATCGCAGCATAATATTCGTCGCGCACCCGGCCGGTATCGATATCTTCGAACCGCAGCAGAAACTTCCCGCCCTCCGCGCGTGCGGCATCGAACGCCATCAGCGCCGAATAGGCATGGCCGAGATGGAGCCGCCCGGTCGGGCTGGGGGCAAAACGTGTCGTGAAAACGCCGCTCATCCGCAAATTCCTGCATCCGGCTCTTGACCGCGAGTCGCGGCTAGTGTTGTCATCATGCCGTCACGTTAATCTGTCTAATGGCGTGGCAACAGATGGAAGAGCCGGAATGCCGGTTTCTTTCGTCCTGAGTGCGACAGGTCGAAGGGCGCTGGCTTTGCGGTTTGCAGAGCTGGAGACAAGTCGGCCCATGTATCATCCCGATCTTATCCGCCATCCGGATAGCTGCCCGGCGCTTGTGTTGAACGCCGACTATACGCCGCTTTCCTATTATCCGCTGAGCCTGTGGCCTTGGCAGACGGCGATCAAGGCGATGTTCCTCGAACGGGTGAACGTCGTCGAGAGCTACGAACGCGAGGTACACAGCGCTTCGCTGACGATGAAAATCCCCAGCGTCATTGCGCTTAAACAATATGTGCGGCCATCCGAATATCCGGCCTTTACCCGGTTCAATCTGTTCCTGCGCGATCATTTTACCTGCCAATATTGTGGCAGCACAGAAGATCTGACCTTCGATCACGTCATCCCGCGGCGTCTCGGCGGCAAGACGACCTGGCAGAATGTCGCAACCGCCTGCGCGCCATGCAATCTGAAGAAAGGCGGCCGCACGCCCAAACAAGCCAATATGCGCCTGACGGTAGCGCCCCATAGACCGACGACCTGGCAGCTACAGCAGCACGGCAAGCAGTTCCCGCCCAACTATCTGCATGAGACATGGCGGGACTGGCTGTATTGGGATGTCGAGCTCGAGGCGTAGTTAGCGCCCGCGCGCCCGGCGCGTCGCCGCGTGAAAATCGGGCGGTTTGTTCGCCAGCCAGTCCACAAATTTTGCGATTTCGGGATGCGTTCTCAGCGCTTCGGAATCCGCGCCGCAGCGCGTCAGCTCGGCATTGGTGAAATGGCGATGGATCGTACGATGACAGATTGGATGCACGGGCACGCGGTCGCGCCCGCCCTTGGATTTGGGAACCGGATGGTGCCATTCGACCCGGCGGCCGAGCGGTCGCTCGCACAGGAAGCAGCGCCCTGGCTCTTCCGTCATACCGCTTCGCTCACTCGACCGGCGTCACCGTGACATAGACGGACAGCCCGGGCGCAGGATCGTCCGGCACATCGCTGACATTGACACGCTGTGCGTCAGCCCGGCCGCGATTGGAGATGGTCTGGGGTACGCCGGGCGCCAGATAGAGGGTATCGGCGCGTCCGAGCAGCAGGGTCTCGCCGATCGTGAGGTCATGCGGGTCGGCGGAGCGCAGCTGGACGATCTCGAACTGGTCCTTGCCGGCCGGAGCATCGTCATCCCCCTCAATCCAGCTATCGACGTCGCGCGGGACATGCGGAACCAGCGGATCGAGCGGCCCGCCTTCGTCGAGCGCCGCATCGATGGCGCGCCGCCGCGCATCGCCGTCCGGCCATTTCGCCTTGATGTCGGGCCGTTTGTCGCGCAGCCGCCGGGCGATGGCGCCGAGCCGCGCGGGTAGCATCTGTTCGAGCCGCTGGCGCAGCGATTTGGCCATGCCGGCCGATGCGCCTCCCGTGCCGATGGCGACGATCACCGGATCGCGATCGACAATGGCCGGTAAAGTGAAATCGCACAGTGACGGGCGGTCGACCGCATTGACCAGAATGCCGCGGGCCTTCAGTCGTTCGACCGCCGCTTTCGCCGCTTCTCCATCGTCGAGCGCGACGACCGCCAGTGCGGCCGTTTCGTCTTCATCCACGATTTCCGCACCCGCCCGCTCGAGAATCCGGCGCTTGGCATCGGCCGCATCTCCGTCGCCGAGCAGGATAACCGGGCGGTTCTGCAGGCGGATAAAGACAGGCAAATTCTGCATGGGCGCGAACCATAGCAGGCCGATCGGGCGGGGCGAAGCGCTTTGTCGCGCCGCGTTGAGGGTTTGTTGGGGAAGGTTTTGTTTTTCAGAATTTTCCTAGCGGAAAATCGCGGCACCGGCCCGCTCCCCGTCCCGGCCTCCCAGTAAGTGTACCCTGTGGGAGGTCGGGAGGGGGAGCGGGCCGGTGCGACGCCTGAGCGAAGCGAAGGTCTGACAAATCAAATCCCGCCGATAAACGCCCGAACATCGTCGGCGATATCGGCATGGTCCAGCGCCAGCGCGATATTGGCGTTGATGAAACCCGATTTGCTGCCGCAGTCGAAGCGCCGTCCGCCGAATCGATAGGCGTGGAACGGCTGGTCGCCGATCATCTGCGCCATCGCGTCGGTGAGCTGGATTTCGTTGCCCGCACCGCGCTCCTGATTTTCGAGCACCCGCATCACTTCGGGCTGCAGGATATAGCGGCCCGGGATCATAAGGTTCGACGGCGCCGTACCTTGAGGCGGCTTTTCGACCAAGCCCTTCACCTCGACCAGCGCGCCCTTTTCCGCGCCGGGATCGACCACGCCATAATTGTGCGTCTGATCGTCGGGCACTTCATAGCCGCACACCACATTGCCGCCGACTTCGTGATAGGCATCCACCATCTGTTTCATGCAGCCCGGTTCGCCGATCATCAGCTCGTCGGGCAGGAAGATCGCGAACGGTTCGTCGCCGATAATATAGCGCGCGCACCAGATCGCATGGCCGAGACCAATCGGCTCCTGCTGACGGACATAGGCGACATCGCCGGGGCGGAACCGGGTGCCTTCGATGGCGTCGAGCGATTTGCCGCGGTTCGCCATCGTGGTTTCGAGCTCATGCGCGATATCGAAATGATCCTCGATCGCGGATTTGCCGCGGCCGGTGACGAAGATCATTTCTTCTATGCCTGCCTCGCGCGCCTCTTCGACCGCGTACTGGATCAACGGCTTGTCGACGACGGGCAGCATTTCCTTCGGAATCGCCTTGGTCGCGGGGAGAAATCGGGTGCCGAGCCCGCCAACGGGGAAAACGGCCTTGCGAACGGCTTTCATAGGGTGTCCCTTCGAAATTCGATACTGTTCGAGCGTCAAGCGATTACAAGACCCGGCGTGACGAAAATGCGCTAGCGAAGTTCCAACGGAAACAAAACCGTGCTGTCGGCATTCGCCCCATCGAATGCCGACTTTGCCGCTCAAAAAGCTCAGTCGTTCAGAAAATCCGGCACATGCTCGGCGTCGATCAGCCGTTCGGGCATGACGCGCTCGGCGACGACCGCAAAACGATCGCCATCGACCATCACCTCGGGCACAAGCGCGCGGCTGTTATAGGTGCTGGCCATCGTCGCACCGTAAGCGCCGGCGGTGCGGAATATGGCGAGATCGCCCGCCTGCACCGCGTCGATATCGCGGCCCATGGCGAAGGTATCGCCGCTTTCGCAGACCGGCCCCGCGATATTGGCCTCCATGCGGTCTCCGTCCGGTTCGACCGCCTCGAAATCATGATACGCATCGTAGAGCGCCGGGCGGGCGAGATCGTTCATCGCCGCATCGACAATCACGAACGGCCGGACAACGCCTGGCTTCACCCAGATGACGCGCGTCAGCAGCACGCCGGCATTGCCGACGATGACGCGGCCGGGCTCGAACATCAGGGTTACGTCCCAGTCTTTCGTCACGCGCGCGACCATTTCGCCATAATCGGCGGGCGTGGGCGGCACCTTGCCGCGTTCATAGGGTACGCCGAGCCCGCCGCCGAGATCGACGCGATCGATCTTGTGCCCCGCGCCGCGCAGATCGCCAACCAGCCCGCCGACCTTGGCATAGGCCCGCTCGATCGGCCCGAGATCGAAAATCTGACTGCCGATGTGAAGCGCCAGCCCCTGCATATCGAGCCCGTCCAGCGCGGCGAGGCGGGTGTATATCGCCGGCGCCTCGTCGATCGGGACACCGAACTTGTTTTCCTTCATGCCGGTCGAGATTTTCGCATGCGTACCGGCATCGACATCAGGGTTGATGCGCAACACCGCGGTCGCAGTCTTGCCGTTGGCGCGCGCGAATTCGGCCAGCGCCACGCCCTCCTCTTCCAGCTCGATATTGAACTGGCCGATACCAGCGTCCAGCGCTTCACTCAGCTCGGCACGCGTCTTGCCAACGCCGGAGAACACGATATCCGGCGCCGGAACGCCGGCCGCCAATGCGCGTTTCATCTCACCAACTGACACGATGTCGGCGCCGAAGCCCTGGCGCGACAGCACATTCAGCACGGCGAGATTGGGATTGGCCTTGATCGCAAAGGCGATATGCACGCGCGGCAGGCCGCGCAGCGCCTCGCGGAACACGCGCGCATGCCGCTCCAGCGTCGCCCGCGAATAGACATAGACAGGCGTACCGACCTCTTCGGCGATACGCGTCAGCGGCACATCTTCGGCATGCAGGGTGCCGTCACGGAGCTGGAAGTGGTCCATCGCTCAGCCCGGCGGCGGCAGATCGAACGGATCGTCTTCGCGCTCCTGCGAGCGGCGGAGCAATTCGTCGACGCGTTCGGGGCGCTGCTGGGTCGTCGGCTCGAGCAGGTCGTCCGTGGTCGGCTCGTTCTGCGCCATGGCCGGCGCCACCGGCATGCCTTCACCCTGCGCCGGTTGGAGCGGCTCGCGCCCGCCACAGGCAGCAAGCAGGAGGGCCGCCGCACCGATGAGTATCGCTTGTCTCATGCGCCTTGCTCCAACTGCGCCTTTGCCTCGGCGATCCGCGCCCGGACCTGATCGGGCGCCGTGCCGCCATGGCTCGATCGACTGGCAACCGATGCGTCGACGGTCAGCACATCATATACGCTTTCGTCGATCCGGCTGTCGATGTCCTGCAGCTCCGCGAGCGACAGGTCAGCCAGCGCCACGCCGCGCGCATCGGCCAGCTTGACCGCGCTGCCGACGATGTGATGCGCCTCGCGAAACGGCACGTCCGCCTCGCGCACGAGCCAGTCGGCCAGGTCGGTCGCCGTGGCGTGACCGCTTTCGGCCAGCGCGCGCATCCGCTCCGGTACGAATACCGTCGTCTCCACCATCCCGGTCATCGCGGCGAGCGACAAAGCGAGCAGGTCATGCGCCTCGAACACCGGCGGCTTGTCATCCTGCGTGTCCTTCGCATAAGCGAGCGGCAGGCCCTTCATCGTCATCACGAGCGCGGTCATGCACCCGGCGATCCTACCGGCATGGCCGCGGACCAGTTCGGCGGCATCCGGATTGCGCTTTTGCGGCATGATCGACGAACCGGTCGAATAGGCGTCAGGCAGCGTCACGAAACCGAAAGGCTGGCTCGCCCAGATCACGAATTCTTCGGCTAGCCGCGAAAGATGGAGCGCGCATTGCGTCGCGGCCATCAGATAGTCGAGCGCGAAATCGCGATCGGACACGGCGTCGAGCGAATTGTCCGTCGGCCGGTCGAAACCGAGCGCTTCGGCCGTTGCCTCGCGGTCGATCCCGAAACCCGTCCCTGCCAGCGCCGCGCTGCCCAGCGGACTCTCGTTGAGCCGCGCCCGCGCATCGGCGAAGCGGCTGCGGTCCCGCCGCGCCATCTCATAATAGGCCATGAGGTGGTGGCCGAGTGTAACGGGCTGGGCGGACTGGAGATGCGTGAAGCCCGGCATGATCGTCTCGGCATGCTCTTCAGCCCGTGTGACGAGTGCCTGTTGGAACGCCGCGAGCCCGGCATCGACCGCGTCGATCGCATCGCGCACCCAGAGCCGGAAATCGGTTGCCACCTGATCGTTGCGCGAGCGGGCCGTGTGCAGCCGCCCGGCCGCCGGGCCGATCAGTTCGGCCAGCCGGTTCTCGACATGCATATGGATATCTTCGAGATCGAGATTTTCCGGCACACCATCGGCTTCATATTCAGCGGCGATCGCCTGCAATCCTTCGTCGATAGCCTGCACATCCTCGGCTGCGACGATCCCCTGCGCCCCCAGCATCGCGATATGGGCGCGGCTCGCGGCGATATCCTGCCGCCACAAGCGCTTGTCGAACGGTATCGACGCATTTATCTCGCGCATGACCGCGGCCGGGCCTTCGGCGAAGCGCCCGCCCCACATCTGATTGGAATTGCCTGTGCGCTTGTTGATCGCCCTGCTCCTTGGCTCCGCGCCGCTTTTCGCCGCCTGCGATAGGCAAAGCGGCGATGCCTCGCAAGAAGCTGTATCCGCGCCCGGGATGAACGGCGCGCAGATGGAGAGCTATGGCGGCTCGGAGGAAATGGGGCGCGTGAGCGTCGAATATCGCGGCACGCCAGCGCCCGATCTCGCCTTCTCCGATCCCGATGGCGACACGATCCGCCTCTCCGATTTCGAAGGCCGGCCGCTGCTCATCAACCTCTGGGCGACCTGGTGTCCGCCCTGCATCCGTGAAATGCCGACGCTCGACGCACTCGCCGAACGCGAAGGGGATGCGCTCAAGGTGCTAACCATCAGCCAGGATCTGCAAGGCGCAGAGGTTGTCGAACCCTTTTTCGCGGAGAATGATTTCGACAATCTCGAACAATGGCTCGACGAGGAAAACGCGATGATGATGGCGCTGGCCGCCGATACGCTGCCGATCACCATACTCTATGATGCAGACGGCCAAGAACTGTTCCGCGTGATCGGTGGCATGGACTGGGCCGGCGAGCGCGCCGAGACGCTGATTTCCGGCGCGCTCGGCGAAGAGTGACGGAGAGCGCGCAGCCGCAGCGGTTCACCGACCGCGTCGTCGCCCTCGCCCATTCCGTCTGGGTGTTGCCCGCGCTTTTTCTGCTCGAAATCGCCGAGACGACTTTCGTGCCCTTTCCCTATGAGGCGGTGTTCATCGCCTTGTGCCTCGCCGCGCGCAAGCGGATCTGGCTCTTCACACTTATCACGGTGCTTGGCAGCGCGGTCGCCGGCGCGATCATGTATAGCCTCGGCGCCTATTTCGCCGCGCCGGTGAGCGAATGGCTCGGCGTCGCCGATACGGTCGAGGCTTACCGGGCGAATTTCGCCGAGCGCGGCGCATCGCTGATCTTCCTCGCCGGGACAACGCCGCTGCCGAGCTACCTCGTCAACTTCGTTGCCGGCGCGAGCGGCTATCCGTTCGCGGAATTTCTGACCCTCTTCACGGCCAGCCGCTTTCTGCGCTTCGCGATACTGGGTGGTCTGATCTGGTTGTTCGGCGAGCGCATTACGCGCGGCTGGGCAAAACTGCCGCGCCCGCTGCGGCGCATATTCTGGGTGATCCTGCTCGTAGCGGTTGTCGCCTGGACCGTGGTCAGCCTCAGCGGCTAGCCGCGTAGCAATTCGTTGACGCTCGTCTTCGACCGCGTTTTTTCGTCCACGCGCTTGATGATCACAGCGCAATAGAGGCTTGGCGCGGCATCGCCATCCACAGTGGTGCGATTGGGCGTCGAGCCGGAGACAACGACCGAATAGGCGGGTACGCGGCCGGTAAAGGCCTCGCCTGTATAGCGGTCGATGATTTTCGTCGAGGCGGTGATGAAGACGCCCATACCGAGCACCGAGCCCTCCTCGACGATCACGCCCTCGACGACTTCGGAGCGCGCGCCGATAAAGCAATTATCCTCGATGATCGTCGGGTTCGCCTGCAGCGGTTCGAGCACACCGCCAATCCCGGCGCCGGCGGAAATATGACAATGCTCGCCGATCTGCGCGCAGCTGCCGATCGAGGCCCAGGTATCGACCATCGTGCCGTCGCCGACATGCGCGCCGATATTCACGAAGCTCGGCATCAGCACGACATCCTTGCCAATATGCGCGCCCTGCCGGACGATCGACCCCGGCACCGCGCGAAATCCCGCCGCGCGAAACGCCTCTTCGTCCCAGTCGGCGAACTTGGACGGCACTTTATCCCACCAATGCCCGCCGCCATGCGATCCTTCGATCAGCTGCATATCATTGAGGCGGAAGGAGAGCAGCACGGCTTTCTTCAGCCATTGATGGACGACCCAGCCTTCGCCGCCCGCCCTGGTCGCGACACGCGCTTCGCCATTGTCGAGCATGGCGAGCGCCGCTTCGACCGCCTCACGCAATTCGCCGCCGGTATCCGCATCGACGCTCTCGCGCCGATCCCAACCCTCTTCGATAATTTTTTCTAGCTTCTTGCTCATGCCGCCTCCACCAGGTCGTTCAGCCACGGCGTCACTGCCGCTATTTCATAGTCGATATAGGCCGAATCATGGTCATGTGACCCGCTTTCCGATCCGTTATTCACCCAAACCGTTACCATACCCATAGTCTTGGCCGGTATCAGGTTGCGGGCCATGTCCTCGACGAACAGCGCCTTATCCGGCGCAATATCGAATGTGCGGCACATGGATTCATAGCCGCTCACCTGCGGTTTGGGCACATAATCGCAGGCATGAATGTCGTGGACGGCTTCGAAGCTTTCGCCGAGACCGAGCTTGTCGAGCACGCGCCGCGCATAAGGCTCGTCACCATTGGTGAAGACGAATTTGCGCCCCGGCAGCGTGCCGATCGCTTCGACCAAAGCGCGATCCTCGTCGATTACTTCAAGATCGATATCGTGCACATAATCGAGGAAATGCGAAGGCTCGACGCCATGCGCCTCCATCAGCCCCGATAGCGTCGTGCCGTGCGTATGGAAGAAATGCTTCTGGATGCGCCGCGCCTCGACCCGGTCCACATCGAGCAGCCCGGCGATATAATCGCCCATCTTCACGTCGATCTGTTCGAAGAGCCGGGCGCTCGCCGGATAGAGCGTATTGTCGAGATCGAAGATCCAGGTCTCGATATGGGACAGAATCGGCGGCATTTGGCGGTCCTAGGGCGTGTACCTACAGCTGAGACAGCTGCGGTTTGAAGCGAAATGGCTCAGTGCAAGAAGGAGAGGCGCAGGAATATGTCAATATTTCAAGTCTCTCCGACGCAGCAATGGGCCATTTCGATCAAATCCCAGAGGGACGCCCAAATGGCTTCCCTCTCGAACCGAAAGACGCTTGCAAAGGCAACCAGCCTTCGCTGCGCGCCTTTCGGCCCGACAGGTTCGCCATTTGGGCGCCGAAGCTGTCTCAGCTGTAGGTACACGCCCTAACCGACCTTACGGTTAGCGCAAAATGAATTTGGGCTTAAAGTTATTTCAAGCGCGGAGCGCCTACTGACCGAGTCGGCGTGGGGCGCCTGATCAGGTGATTCGCCAACATGCCAACCAAGACGCCCCTCCTCATTGCCACCAGCCTTCCTGTATTTTTGACCCTTGCGGCATGCGGAGGCGGCGGTGGCGGAGGGGCCGGCGTCAACTCGACCCCGGCACCGCCGACGGCGAACGCGCCGACGCCTCCGGCACCGCCATCACCCCCGTCGCCTGCGCCAACAGCACCCACGATCAGTGCGAACACGATGGAGTTCGGCCGGTCCGACGGGATTGCCCACGCCAACGCACAAACTGCCTATGCAGAAGGCGCTACGGGCGAAGGCGTGACTGTCGCCCTGCTCGATAGCGGCATCGACCGCGACAACGCCGAATTTGCCGGCCGGATCAGCGCGGCCTCCCGTGACGTTGCCGGCAATCGCGGCATCGACGACGAGGGCGGCCACGGAACATCCGTCGGCGCGGTGATCGCGGCCAACCGGAACGACAGTTCGATCGTCGGCATGGCGTTCGACTCGACCCTTCTCGTCCTGCGCACCGACGAACCGGGTAGCTGCGCGGCAGGCGGCGATGAAGGCTGTACGCACAACACGGGCGATCTTGCGGAAGCGATCGACATCGCCGTCCAGAATAATGCGCGGGCGATCAATATCTCGCTCGGCGGCAGCGGAACCAGCCGCAGCTTTCGCGAAGCCGTCGCCCGCGCCGCCAATGCCGGAATCGTGATCGTGATATCGGCGGGCAATGACGGCGATACAGCCGATGGCGCCAATCCCGATGCGCTGGCCCAGGTCGCGATGACCGCGGAAGCCAATGGCCATGTGATCATCGCCGGCTCGGTGGACCGGAACGATGCGATCAGCAGCTTTTCGAACCGCGCGGGTGTCGGCGAAGATTTCTATCTCGCCGCGCTCGGCGAGCGGGTCCGCAGTTTCGACGAACGCGGGCAGAATTTCCTCTATAGCGGCACCTCCTATTCCGCGCCGCAGATCACGGCTGCGGTTGCGTTGCTCGCGTCGGCTTTCCCCAATCTAACCGGCGCGGAGATCGTCTCCCTGCTCTTCCGAAGCGCGCGAGATGGCGGCGCGGCGGGCGATGACGATGTCTATGGTCAAGGCATTCTCGATCTCGCCGAAGCTTTCCGACCGCAGGGCCAGATGAGCCTCGCCGGAACCAGCGAACCGATCAGTATGGCGAACAGCATGACTCTCTCAGCGCCGATGGGCGATGCCCGGCAGCAGGGCGTCGGCGTCGTGATTCTCGACGGGTTCGACCGGGCCTTCGCGATCGATCTCGCCCAGACCGTGCGCCGCACGGCACCGCAGACGCAACTCGCCGACAGCCTCGCCGTCAATCGTGGCGGCAGTTTCGCAACAGCGGCCGGCAGCAACACAATTCTCGCCTTCAACATCGATGCCCGGGCGACCCAGACGCGAATCGCCCGGCTCGCACTGCGCGGCGAAGATGCCGAGCGCGCCCGCGTCGCGGCCGGGATGGTCGCTGCGCAGATCGACGCCGATACGCGCGTCGTCTTCGCTTTCTCGCAGGATGGCGACAGCGTCGGCGCGCGGCTCAACGGCCGGGTGCAGCCCGCTTTCCTGATCGCGCGGCCAGCGATCGGCGATAGCGGATTTGCAAGCCAGGCCGATACGAGCTTCGCCATGCACCGGCAGTGGAACGGGCTTGGCGTCACGATCATGGCCGAGCGCGGCCAGGCGCTGTCCCGGCACGATCCGGAACTCTTTGTTGCGCGCGATGACTGGCTGGAATCACGCTACACGCGCATCGGCATCGCCGCCGACCGGCAATGGGGCAGCGTGCGGCTCGACGGCGGGCTGAGCCTGCTCGATGAAAGCGCGACCTTTCTCGGCGCGCGGTTCAGCGAGGCGCTGGGCGGTGGGCAGGGCGGCCAGTCGCTCTTCGCGGATATCGCGCTACGCTGGAGCGGACCCAATGGCTGGTCGGTTGGCGGCGATATGCGCCATGGCTGGAGCTTCGCCAACGGATCGAACGCCATAATGCGCGGCGGTACGCTGCGGACCTTCGCCGCGTCGGCCGATATCTCGAAATCAGGCGTGATGACCGACACCGACCGGCTTTCGCTACGCATCGCCCAGCCGCTGCGCGTCTATCGCGGCGGGCTGAGCCTCAACCTGCCGGCTGCTTACGATTATGCCACGCTCGAAACGCGCTACGAGAACCGCTTCTTCAATCTCGCCCCCGAGGGCCGACAGATCGACATGGAAGCCGCCTATTCGCGCACGCTCGGCGCCGGTTGGCTCGCCGCCCATCTCTTTTATCGCCGCGACCCCGGCCATTTTGCCACGATCGGCGACGATATGGGCGGCGCGATCCGCTTCACGCTGGTTTTCTAGGCGACCAAGGGCTTGAAAATATTCGCCGCGGGGCTTGCCAACAACGAAAACCGCTCCTATCAGCCGCGTCCCCCGATCAAGTGACGGGTCAGACATCAACGGTCAGGGCTTACCCGCCCGCCCGCATAAGGCATCGCTGATGCCGCTATGTACGGATGCTGTCTTGTCGTGTTCGGTTGCTTTGTAGCTCATTTGGATAGAGCGCTAGCTTCGGGTGCTAGAGGAACGGGTTCGAATCCCGTCTCAGACTTGGATAGCTCAGTGGGTAGAGCACAAGATTGTTAATCTTGCTGTCGCAGGTTCGACTCCTGCTCCAAATTGGTCCTGCGAAGACCAGACAGACTGAAAATCTGTTTTGCAACTTAACGGGTTCGGGGATCGGCATGTGAAAGGCGCAAAACCTGCGCCTCGAAATCGCCTGCGGGCGATGGACGGGCAAGGGCGATGCGTCCGCCACCATGCCAACTGGCTCGGTTGGCCGTGAAGGTTGCGCCGTTCCGGGGTCGAGACGGACCTGGTTTTCGAACCGTCCCGATCCGCCCCGGATACTGCAACACCCGCTCCGGCCCGCCCGCCATGCGGCATGCCACCGGTCCCCGGATCTTTTTTGATTCGGGGAAATGTGACGTGAAACCAATGAAAGGAAAACGAGCGTGAGCTAGTTTTAAGATGGAGTAAGAATGATGTTGCGATTGATTGACAGCCTGATGGGGCGCAAGCGCGTTCTCATCGACGCAAACGAACGGGCGATTTACCTGCACAAGGGTGAAGTGCGCGGCATATTGGGGCCGGGGGAGCATGTTCTCCCGAACCGGCGCGGTATGCTGAAGCTCGAATGGCACAATCTGGTCCGTCCGGAACTCTATTCGGACTATGAGCAGATTCTGTTCGAGAAAGCACCGGAAGACGTAGCCGCGCATCTCACGATGCTGCGCACGTCCGCCACCGAGATTGCTGTCATCGAGCGCGACGGCGTTCCGTACGCCGTTCTTGCTCCGGACCGTAAGCTCGCGCTCTGGACCGACGCGGGACCGTGGAAGGCAGAGACCATCGACATCGGCGAAGACGCTGCCGTCGACGGTACGCTGCTGAAGCGACTGCAGAAGTCCGGCTTGCTGGCGGACGTCGCGGTGATCGAGGTGGATCGGGACAAGGTCGCGATCCTCAGCATCGACGGCGTACTTGTCGGGCAGCTTGGACCGGGAATTTACGGCTATTGGAAGGCGGGCCGCAAGATCAGCCACAAGCTGGTCGATGTGACCCGTCAGCCGCTCGACGTAACCGGTCAGGAAGTGCTGACGCGGGATCGTGTGACTTTGCGGATCAACATTTCCGCCGAGTATCGCGTGACCGACCCGGTCAAGGCGACCACCGAGGTGAAGGATTTCACCGATGCCTTGTACCGGGCCTTGCAGTACGCCTTCCGCAAGACACTCGGCGCGATGACGCTTGACCAGATCCTCAAACAGAAGGTGACGGTGAATGCCGAAGCGGCCGAGAAGGTGCGTGCTGACATGGCCGAAATCGGCTTGGAGGTCTCTGAAATCTCGCTCAAGGACGTGGTCCTGCCGGGCGATATGCGGGAACTGCTCAACCAGGTGGTTTCCGCGCAGAAAGAAGCCGAGGCCAATGTCATCCGCCGGCGTGAGGAAACGAATGCCACGCGTTCGCTTCTGAACACCGCGAAGGTGATGTCGGAGAATCCGGTGATGCTGCGGTTGAAGGAGCTCGAAGCTCTGGAGACCATCGCCGGGAAGGTCGACCGCCTGACGGTCACCAACGGCACCAGCGGCTTGATGAATGATATCGTCAAGCTGTCGGACGACGAGGCCGCATAGCGCGGCGCAAATGGGGAAGGGCGCGGTAGCGATGCCGCGCCCTTTCTTGCATCAGGCCTTCCGGGCCATCCTCACTCCGCCGGCGACAGGAGCAGGACTCTCAAGTCTTGCTCGGGCCGCCAGTTCGTGCGGCGCATCTCGAACTGGGTGGGGGAGAGGCGGTTGAGGCCGCTGCCGCAGAAGCTGACGATATTGCGCGGATCGCCCTTGTCGACGACCAGCCGGAATTCGCCGATCGGTGCGCGCCAATTGGCGCCGGTCGTCAGCACATAGCCGAGCGTGCGTTCGACGACATAGCCATAGTCCGAGCGCTGCATCATCCGACGCGCGCCGGCGAGGAAGTTCGCGTCCATGCAATATTCTGCGACCATCTCCTGGCCCCATTCGCTGGCGATGAAATCGGGATTGCCGATGGCCGACCCCGCCGTTCCGCCAACCGAAGGGCGATAGCGATGTTCGATCTCGAGATTCTCTCCCGCCGGAAAGACCTGCTCCCAATAATAGGTCTGCCGCACAGTCCAGAGCGGGCGGATGTAGCGCCGGGTTTCGCCGTTCCGTTCATAGCGGTTTACCTCGACCAGGCCCAGCGCTTGGAGACGATCGGCCTGCGGATCGCTGAGCCGCTCGAGTGCCTGTTCGAACGCCTCCCAATCCGCTTCGGGCGAGAGCGGCAAACCATATTCGGCAAGTATCGCGCTGTGGTCCGTCTCCCCGAGCATCGCCTTGCGCTCGACAGACATCTCGACCGTCTGGCCGGCGACTTCGGTCTCGAAGTCTGAGGGGAAGGTGTAATCGCCCTCATAGTCGAGGGCGAGTTCGGGCAGCGGAAAGGCGACAATGGTCGTCACATCCGCATCGGCCGTATTATGAAAAGTGTAGCGGACGCGGATTTGCTCGGTCGAAATGTACAGGTCTTCCGAGCGCATATCGATCGTGTCGCTCTGACGCAGCACGAGCCCGCCGGCCGTCAGCTCGGCGGTACTGTCATTGGCGAAGGCGGGGGAGGCGATGGCAAGAGCCAGCGTGGCGAATGGGATCAGACCATATTTCATGCCCAGCGCATTAGCAGCTTTTGCAACGCTCCGACTAGACGGTGAAGCTCTCGCCGCAGCCGCAGCTTCCGGTCGCATTGGGGTTGTCGAAGACGAAACCGGCGGTGAAATCGTCTTCCTTCCAGTCCATCGTCGAGCCCACGAGATAGAGCACCGATGCGCCGTCGACATAGAAATCGCCACCGGGCGTCGCGATCTTCTCATCCATCGGATTGGCCGTTTCGACATAATCGACCGAATAGGCGAGGCCCGAACAGCCGCGGCGCGGGGTCGAGAGTTTGACGCCGATCGCGCTTTCGGGGGCTTTCGCCATCAGCTCCGCAATCCGCGCCTCGGCGGACTCGGTGAGTGTCAGCGCAGTGGGAATTTCACGGACAGTAGTCGTCATCACAGCATCCCCAGTTCGAGTTTCGCTTCGTCGGTCATCTTACCCGGGTCCCAGGGCGGGTCCCAGACCAGATTGACCTCGGCATGGCCGACCCCGGGCACCGAGCCGACGCGCAGCTCGACCTCGCCCGGCATGGTTTCGGCGACCGGGCAATGCGGCGTCGTCAGCGTCATCGCCACCGCCGCCTCGCCATTGTCCGTAACCTCGACGCCGTAGATCAGGCCGAGATCGTAGATATTGACCGGGATTTCAGGGTCGTAAATTTCCTTCAACGCTTCGATGATATCGGCGCGCAGATCGCCGCTACCGGTATCCGCGTCGCTCTCGTCCGACGACTGGCCAGCGAGAAAGCCTTCGAGATAATCCTTCTTGCGTTCGAGCTTGGAAGCATCGCTTTCCGCCTCGGCCGGAGACGGCGCGGCGACATAGGCTTTCTCGTCCGCTGCATCGTCGACGCGAGCCTTGGCGGGCTTATCGACCGCATCGACCTCCTCGACCATGATTTTGCGTTCTTCGTCCATTCGAAGACTCCTTACCCGAATATCCGCGTGACGCGTTTGACGCCCGAAACGAGCGCCGTCACATCCTCGCTGCTGTTGTAAACGCCGAAGCTCGCCCGCGCGGTCGCGTCGACCCCGAGATAGGCCATCAGCGGTTGCGCGCAATGATGACCGGCGCGGATCGCCACGCCCTCTTCGTCGAGGATCGTGCCGATATCGTGCGGATGAACGCCCTCAATCCCGAAGCTGACGATGCCCGCGCTGTCGTCCGGCCCGAACAGGCGCACCGAGTTGATCTGCGACAGCGCATCGCGTGTTTCGGCAACGAGCGTCGCCTCGGTCGCGTGGATCGCATCGAGGCCGATGTCCGATACATAGTCGATCGCCGCATGCAGGCCGAGCGCGCCGACGATATGCGGGGTACCCGCCTCGAAGCGCTGGGGCGGCGGCGCATAGGTCGTGCCGGTGAAAGCAACCTTGTCGATCATAGATCCGCCGCCTTCCCACGGCGGCATCGCGTCCAGTATCTCGCCGCGCGCCCAAAGCGCGCCGATCCCGGTCGGGCCGTACAGCTTGTGCGCGGAAAAGACGTAGAAATCGCAGCCCAGCGCCTGCACATCGACGGGGAGGCGCGGCACGGCCTGGCACCCGTCGAGCAGCAGCTTCGCGCCGACGCCATGGGCGAGGTCCGCCGCACGGCGCACATCGAGCACCGAGCCGAGCACGTTGGAGACATGGGCGAGCGCGACGAGTTTGTGCTGCTCGGTCAGCATGTCTGCCATGGCTTCGAGATCGATCCGGCCATCTTCGGTCAGCGGCGCAACGTCGATCTCCGCGCCGACACGCTCGGCGAGCAGCTGCCAAGGCACGATGTTAGAATGATGTTCGAGCTGCGACAGCATGATCCGATCGCCTGCGCGAACGTTCAGGTTTCCCCAGCTATGCGCGACGAGATTGATCGCCTCGGTCGCGCCCCGCGTGAAAACGATCTCGCTGTCGGACGCCGCACCAATAAAGTCGGCAACCCGCCGTCGCGCGGCTTCATAGGCCAGTGTCATATCGGCGGAACGCGCATAGACGCCGCGATGGACGGTCGCATATTTCTCGCCATAGCCGGATGCGATCGCGTCGATAACGGCTTGCGGCTTCTGCGCCGTCGCCGCCGTATCCAGATAGCGCCAGCTATCGCCGAGCCCCGGGAAATGGGCGCGTACGTCTATCGGTGCAGGGGCGGTCATAACGTTCATGTGATCGCCTCCAGCACGGCCAGCGCCTTGGCTTCGATCGCATCATGCGCGGCTTCGTCTTCGAGGCTGACAAAGGCGTCTGCGATGAAGGCCTGGAGCATCAGCCGCCGCGCTTCAGCGGGCGGGATGCCGCGCGAGGCGAGATAGAAGAGCGCCTGCTTATCAAGCTCGCCGACCGTTGCGCCATGCGCGCATTTCACATCGTCGGCGAAGATTTCGAGCTCAGGCTTGGCATTCGCTGTCGCCGTCCGGTCGAGCAGCATGGCTTTCACCGATTGCGATGCATCGATCTTCTGCGCATCGCGCGCGACCGACACTTTGCCAAGGAACGAGCCGGTCGCGGTTTCGCCGAGCACGCTGCGCACGACCTGATTGCTCGTGCCGCCGGGCTCGATATGGCGAACGTCTGTCACGATTTCGAGCGTCTGGTCGCCAGTGCCGAGGATCGCCCCGCCCAGCTCGAAATGCGCGCCTTTGGCCAAGGTCACTTCAACGGCAATGCGGCCATAGTCGGCACCAATGGCCAAGCAGTGCAGTGCAAAGCGCGCATTCTTCTCCAGCCTGATCGCAAGCGTCTCGACCGCGACATTGGGGTCGCTGGCTTCGAGGATGAGCTGGCGGCTCGCGGACTCGCCAGCGGAAACGAGAATCTCCTCTCGTTTGCCGGCGATATCGGGCCAGACCGGCGCGAGCGCATCAAGATCGGCATAGCGCCACGCCTCGTCGCGACGGGTGGGAAGCTGGAGAGTCTCGGTCATGCCGCTTCCGCTATCGCCTCATAGCCCTGCTCTTCGAGCTGGTGCGCGAGGTCCGCGCCGCCCGTGCGGACGATGCGGCCATCGACCAGCACATGCACATAATCAGGCTTCACCACGTCGAGCAGGCGCTGATAGTGCGTGATCAGCAGCACGGCCTTTTCGGGCTTTCTCATAATCGTGTTGATCCCCTCGCCCACGGTGCGCAGCGCGTCGATATCGAGGCCGCTATCGGTTTCGTCGAGGATCGCGAGCTTCGGGTCGATGATGCCCATCTGGACCATCTCGTTGCGCTTCTTCTCGCCACCCGAAAAGCCGACATTGACGGCGCGCTTCAGCATCTCGGCATTCATCTTGAGCGCGCTCGCCTGTTCGCGCGCGAGCTTCAGAAAATCGCCGCCGGACAGCTCCTCCTGCCCCCGCGCCTTGCGCTGGGCATTGAGCGCCGTGCGCAGAAACTGGACGTTGGAAACGCCCGGAATCTCGACCGGATATTGAAAGCCGAGGAAGAGCCCGGCCGCTGCCCGCTCGTGCGGGTCCATATCGAGCAGGTCTTCGCCATCATAAGTGGCCGAACCCTGGGTGACCTCATAGCCGTCGCGGCCGCCCAGCACATAGGCGAGCGTCGATTTGCCCGCACCATTGGGCCCCATGATCGCGTGGATTTCGCCAGCCGCGATTTCGAGGCTCAGGCCCTTGAGAATTTCGGTTCCGCCGATTTCGGCGTGGAGATTGTCTATCTTAAGCATCAGTTTCCGTTTCTTCTTCGGTTGCTTCGTCCGCGGAATCATCGTCTTCGGACGGTTCGGCATCTTCTGCGGTTTCGGTTTCGGCTTCCGCTTCGCGTTCGGCACGCAGGACCGTCACCTCACCGGTAACCAGCGCTGCCAACGCCGTATCGGACTGCGCGACCAGCCGCTCGGCGCTGGCGCGGACCGTCGCCTCCGGTGCATCGGGATAGCGCGGCAACAGACTGAAATAGAAGGCGTTCACATAGGCGGCGCGCTGGCCCGAACAACGCAGCAATGCTTCCTCGCCGATCTGGTCCAGCGCAAAGCCCTGTTCCTCGAGCGCCGCGCCGGCTTCGGACGAGCAGAGCGAATAGGCGTTGAAGGCGACCGTAAGATCGGACGGCTCGGGCGCGTCTTCCTCGTTTGTGGCCGCCTCTTCGCTACCGTCTTCCGCGTCCTCATCTTCAGACGCTTCGTCCGCGTCTTCCGTCTCTTCCTCCGCGGTATCGGCATCGTCGTCGCCGGTCACCTCCTGATCGCCGAGCAGCGCGTCGATGGCGTCAAGATTGACTTCGCCATCCGCCTCATCCGCGGTTTGCGCGTACAGCGCCGACGGCGCAGCCAAAGCGACGCACGCGGCAAGAGAGGCAAAGCGCCGCATCAGCCGACACTCCCCTCAAGGCTGATGCCGAGCAGCTTCTGCGCCTCCACGGCGAACTCCATCGGAAGCTGCTGCAGCACCTCTTTCGCAAAGCCATTGACGATCAGCGCCACCGCCTCCTCTTCATCAAGGCCGCGCTGCTGGGCGTAGAACATCTGGTCGTCCGAAATCTTGGACGTCGTCGCCTCATGTTCGATCTGCGCGCTCGGATTCTTGACCTCGATGTACGGAACTGTATGCGCGCCACACTGGTCACCGAGCAGCAATGAATCGCATTGCGTAAAGTTGCGCACGCCTTCTGCCTTGGGCCCGACGCGGACGAGGCCGCGATAGGTGTTGTCGGACTTGCCCGCGCTGATGCCCTTGGAGATGATCGTCGAGCGGGTGCCTAGCGCATTGTGGATCATCTTCGTGCCCGTATCGGCCTGTTGATAGTTATTGGTGAGCGCCACCGAATAGAATTCGCCGATGCTGTTCTCGCCATTCAGCACGCAGCTTGGATATTTCCAGGTGATCGCACTGCCCGTTTCGACCTGGGTCCAGCTGATCTTCGAATTCCTGCCTTGGCACAGCCCGCGCTTCGTGACGAAATTATAGATGCCGCCCTTGCCCTCGGCATCGCCCGGATACCAGTTCTGCACGGTCGAATATTTGATCTCCGCATCGTCGAGCGCGACGAGCTCCACAACCGCCGCGTGGAGCTGGTTCTCGTCGCGCATCGGCGCGGTACAGCCTTCGAGATAGGAGACGTAGGAGCCCTTCTCCGCGACGATCAGCGTCCGTTCGAACTGGCCGGTATTTTCGGCGTTGATCCGGAAATAGGTGGAAAGCTCCATCGGACAGCGCACGCCTTCGGGAATGTAGACGAAGGTGCCGTCCGAAAAGACCGCCGAGTTGAGCGCGGCAAAGTAATTGTCGTGAACGGGCACGACCTTGGCCAGCCATTTGCGGACGAGTTCGGGATGCTCGCGGATCGCTTCGGAGATCGACAGAAAGATAACGCCGGCCTTGGACAGTTCCTCGCGGAACGTGGTCGCGACGGAGACGGAATCGAACACCGCATCGACCGCCACCTTGCGCGCGCCCTCGACCCCGGCGAGCACCTTCTGCTCCTCAATCGGAATGCCAAGCTTTTCATAGGTCCGCCGGATTTCCGGATCGAGTTCGTCGAGGCTTTTCAGCGTCGGCTTCTTCTTCGGCTCGGCATAGTAATACGCATCCTGATAATCGATCGGCGGAATGTTGAGCTTCGCCCAGTCCGGGCTTTCCATCTGCTGCCAACGGCAAAACGCCTTCAGCCGCCATTCGAGCATCCATTCGGGCTCTTTCTTCTTGGCCGAAATGAAGCGAACCGTGTCCTCGTTCAGCCCCTTGGGCGCGAAATCCTGCTCGACATCGGACGAGAAACCCCATTCATAGGTTTCCGCCTTTTTCGCGGCCTCGAAAGCCTCCTCGTTGCGGAATTTTTCGTCCTCGACGTCTTTGGTCTGGGTTTCATCGGTCATGCTGTGGCGCCTTCGGTCACGGGAGCGGGTGAAGAATGGGCGAGGCTCGCCAGGCTGACATTGTCGAGCGCACCGCGAACGGCGTTGTTCACCACGCCCCAATGCGGTTTGACCTGACAGGTCGGTTCGAGCGCGCAATCATGGCTGCCCTGCTCGACACAGGCCGTCATCGCGATCGGCCCTTCCACGGCCTCGATGATATCGGCGAGGGTGATGGCCGCAGCAGGGCGGGCAAGCTGAATGCCGCCGCCCGCGCCGCGGATCGATTTGAGCAGGCCGCTGCGCGACAGCAGATGCACGAGCTTCTGCGTCGTCGGCAGGGGAATACCGGTCTCTGCGGCAAGCTGGGTCGCGCTCGTGCGCGCGCCGCCGCAATGCTGTGCGGCCGCCTGCATCGTGACGACGGCATAATCTGCCATACTGGATAAGCGCATGCCCAATCCTTAATCGGAGTGATTCGTTCCGATTAGGCATTTGGGCGCAAAGCGGCTGTAAATCAAGGCTGTATTGGCGTGCAATCTATGTGTCGGAGACGATCTTGCTGACCTTGCCCGCGAGTTTCTTGCGCCGTTCCTGAATATCCTTGGTCAGCGTTTCGGGCGTCTTCTTCATCTTGCCGGGCGTAACGCCGGTGAATTCCTTGATCTCCCGGATCAGGTGCGACTGATCGTAAAAGGCGTCTTCCGGCGCTTCCCCCTCTTCGTCGCCATCCTCGCGTACGAGTAGCGCCGCCGCACGCAGCGCCCGATATTTGCGGGCCAGCAGCTTCGGCGGCGCGCCGTAGAAGCGTTTGGTCATCCGCTCGACCTGACGCTTCGAGAGGCCGGACTGTTCGATCAGATCGTTAATGTCGGGAGAGGCGCTTGCGGTGAGCCATTCATCGACCACCCGGGTAAACCAGATCGGCGAGGATTCGGCATCCTTCATCAGTTCGCGGGCAAAGTCCGAAGCGATTTCGACTTTCTCGGCCAACGTTTCCGCGGCGCCGATCGCCGCATGCGTGTCCATTACCCCATCGCCGAGCATGGACGCCGCATCGATCAGGCGATTGATATGGCTCTCCGCGTCGGCGCCCATCAGGCTACCCCAGCCGGCCGGCTGCAGTCCGATGCCGAATATCTCCGGCGCGCCCTTGATATGACCAACCGTCGGTCCTGTCGTGGGGCCTATGATGCTCACCGGTGCCGCATCGAAATATTCACCGGTGCAGAATTCATAACCGCCGCTGCCGCGCAACAGGAACCGTATCTGCGCGCGATCGGCGCGTTCGGTCGGCTTGCTCTCTTCGACCTCGGTCGCGAAATGATAAAAAGAGGAAACCAGATCCTGAAGATCGTCAGGTGGCGGTGCGAATTCCAGCGAGAATTTCGACAAATCGGTCAAGTTGTGCGCCCCGAAGCTGTTTGTTTTTTGCTTCTGGCACAGGGACTAGCGCAATTTATCGACAAAAAAAAGCGGCCCACGACAGTTTCCTGTCGGGGCCGCTAGTCTTAAGCCTCCCCGGGTGGGGAAGCTTCGGGTCGCACCACCTCATTAGGTGGGATCGGCCCGCCAGTATTGGACAGAATCGACATGGGCCGAATCAATCTCCGGCATTCACGCTCCCGATCCAGGCATCAACCTGTTCCTCGAGAATATCGAGCGGCACGGGGCCGGGCGCGAGCACCGAATCATGGAAACCGCGCCAGTCGAAATTCTCGCCGAGCGTATCCATCGCGCGCTGCCGCAATTCCATGATCTTGATTTTACCGATCGTATAGGCCGTCGCCTGGCCGGGATAGACGATATAGCGCTCGATCGCCTTGCGGATATCGCCATCGGGATTGGGCGTGTTCTCGCGCAGATAGACAATCGCATCCTCGCGCGACCAGCGCAGGTGATGCAGGCCCGTATCCACGACGAGCCGGCAGGCGCGCCACAGCTCCATCCCCAGCCGGCCGAAATCGGAATAGGGGTCGGTATAGAAACCCATATCCTTGCCGAGTTCCTCCGCATACAGGCCCCAACCCTCGGTATAGGCGGTAAAGCCGCCGAAACGCCGGAAGGACGGGATGCCCTCGGTCTCGACCTGCAGCCCGCGCTGCAGGTGATGGCCCGGAGCGGCCTCGTGATAGGCGAGCGCCTCCATTTCGGTGCGGGACATATCGCGCAGATTGTAGAGGTTCACATAATAGGTGCCGGGGCGGGACCCGTCAGGCGTCGGGCTTTGATAGAACGCCTTGCCCGCCGATTGCTCGCGAAACGCTTCGACCGGCTGGATCACCACATCGGCCCGGGGCAGGCGACCGAAAAATTCGGGCAGCCGTTCTTCCATTGCCGCCATCGTCGCCCGCGCATCCGCCAGATAGGCTTCGCGCGTCGGGTAGAAAAATTCGTCGCTGGTCCGCACATGCGTGAAGAATTCCTGCAACGTCCCCTCGAACTCGACCTGATCCATGATCGCCTGCATCTCGCCATGGATGCGCTCGACCTCGTCGAGGCCGAGCTGGTGGATCTGCTCGGCTGTCAGATCGGTGGTGGTATAGTAGTGCAGCCGTTCGGCATAATAGTCCGCGCCATTGTCGAACCGCCATATGCCGTCCTCTTCGGGCGCGTTCGCCTGCTGGCGTTCAAGCATGGCAATCAGCCGCTCATAGGCCGGGCCGACGGATTCGAGCAGTGCCGCGCGGCCCCGCGCGATCAGATCGGCTTTCGCTTCGTCGCTGATCTCAAGGCTGTTCACCTTGCTCTGCAGATCGGCATAGAGCGGTGTGTCCTCGCCTTCGGTAAAGGGCGCACCGGTGATGACGTTGCGCGCATCCGATATCACGTAAGGAAACACCCAGTCCGGCGGGAGCACGCCATTGGCTTCGCGCGCTTCGGCTTCTGCGATCAGCTGATCCATCGCCGGACCAAGCCCCTGAAGCCGGCTGATATAGGCCTCTGCATGCTCGGGTTCGGACACGCGATGGATGTTGATGAGGAACGCTGGCAACTGGCTCTGCGCACCATTCATCTGGTCGAAGATGTAATCATTGCCGCGAAACTGGAACGCGGCCGTGCTGCGCTCGGCCATGCGTTCGAAGAGCCGGTAGGACAGCCGCGACTGTTCGGTGAGATCGGCATCGGCAAAGCGCGCGCGCATCTGATCGCGCGCAGCGAGCAGCCGCTCCTGCTCGGCGACCGCATTGGCGTCGCTGAAATCGCCCCATTCGCCATAATCCTCGTCGCGAATGCCGCGAAAGGATTTCGTCAGCGGCGAAAATTCCAGTTCGGCCTGATCGAAGGCCTCGAAAAACTCCGCGAGCGCTGCATCGGCGTCCTCTGCCGCTTCGACTTCGGCGGCCTGCGCCCAAGCGGTTGGTGGAGCCACGGCGACGGCACCCAAGCCGGCAATCATGGCGCCGGTGGACAACAAGAATAGATGGCGCATGAGCGAACTCCGTTTTGGCTGTTTGGTGCCATATCTGGACGATGTTCGCGCTTTTGACCAGCCGGTCCGGCGCTGCCATAGCGCCGCGCATGGCGATCTACCCCATTATCCGGCCGATGGTGTTCCTGCTCGATGCGGAGCGAGCGCACAGCCTGACGATTGCCGGCCTGAAAGCTGCGCCATTGGGCCCGCCGCCAGCATCGCCCCGGGCGCTCGCGATCCGCGTCGCCGGTCTCGATTTCCCCAATCCCGTCGGGCTCGCCGCAGGCTTCGACAAGAATGCCGAAGTGGCTGACAAGATATTGGCGCTGGGTTTCGGTTTCGCCGAAGTCGGTACGCTGACGCCTTTGCCTCAGTCCGGAAATCCGAAACCGCGCATGTTCCGGCTCGTCATCGAACATGGCGTCATCAATCGGCTAGGCTTCAACAATAACGGCCAGGCGGTGGCGGCCAAACGGCTGGCGAAGCGGGACCGGACCCGCGGAATCGTCGGCATCAATATCGGCGCGAACAAGGATAGCGAAGACCGGATCGCCGATTACGAGACCGGCGTAAGGGTTATGGCGCCGCTGGCCGATTATCTGACGATCAACATCTCCTCGCCCAATACGCCGGGATTGCGCGCATTGCAGGACGAAGGCGCGCTCGACGCGCTGCTCGAACGGGCGATTGCCGCGCGCGCTCCGGACGGCCCGCCCATCTTTCTCAAAGTCGCGCCCGACCTCGAGCCGGCCGATATCGACGCAATCTCCCGGATCGCAATGGACCGAAGCATCGATGCGCTAATCGTCGGCAACACGACGATCACCCGGCCCGAACTTACATCCCGCCATGCCGCGGAAACCGGCGGGCTGTCCGGCCGCCCGCTCGCCCGGCTCGCGCGACAAAGACTCGGCGATTTCCGAGACGCGACGGGCGGCGAGATGCCGATTATCGCCGTCGGCGGAATCGATAGCGCGAAAGAAGCCTGGGCGCGCATTCGGGCCGGGGCCTCGCTTGTGCAGCTCTACACCGCATTAGCCTATCAGGGACCTAGCCTCGGCCGCGATATCGTGCGCGGCCTCGAAAGGCTGCGAAAGTGCGATGGCTTTGCATCGATCGCCGAAGCCATCGGCAGTGAAAGACGAACGGACTAGGCGGTCCCGGATTCCAAGGTTAGAAAGCGGCGCATGAAACGTTCCATTGTTCTTGCCTTCGCACTGCTCATGTTGCCAGTCAGTGCATGCGCGCAACCCGATACCGCCCCGGCAAGTGTTTCGCACAATGCAGAATCGCAGCGCATTCCGGGCGTCGTGTCGGCGGCCGATCCGCGCGCGGCCGAAGCCGGACAGGAGATTTTGCGGGCCGGGGGATCGGCAACGGATGCGGCCATGGCGATGATGCTGGTGCTTACCGTCGTCGAGCCACAAAGCTCGGGCATCGGCGGCGGCGGCTTTTTCGTGCGCCATGATGCGGAAAGCGGCACTGCGACGACGATCGATGGACGCGAAACGGCGCCTTCGACCGCGACTGCCGCGCTTTTCCTGACCGAGGATGGCGAAGAGATGGGATTCCGTCAGGCGGTGCCGGGCGGGCGCTCGATCGGCATTCCGGGCAATATGCGGCTGATGGCCGAAGCGCATCGGCGCTGGGGCCGGCTCGACTGGGCGCAAATCTTCGCGCCCGCGATCCGGCACGCGGAAGAAGGCTATACGGTCAACGCCCGCATGGCGCGCTTCCTCGGCTTCTTCTCGGAAATCTGGAACGACTTTCCCGATACCCGCGCCATCTATTGGGAAGACGGCGCGCCCAAGGAAGAGGGCGATATCGTGCGCAACCCGGCGCTCGCCGCCCTGCTCCGCCGTCTCGCAGACGAAGGCGCGGACGCGTTCTACAGCGGCGAGAATGTTGCGGCGATCCAGGCGGCGGCAGGGAACAGCGTTCATAACCCGACGGTCATTCCGACAGAAGACTTCACCAACTACCGCGCGATCGAACGCGCCCCGGTCTGCCGGGAATATCGCGTTTACCGCATCTGCGGCATGGGCCCGCCCTCTTCGGGGGCGACGACCGTGCTGCAGATCCTTGGCATGCTCGAACGGTTCGACATGGGCGCGCTCGGCGCTCAGAGCCCCGAAGCCTGGCATCTGATCGGCGAAGCGATGCGCCTCGCCTATGCCGATCGCGCCATGTATCTCGGCGATATGGATTTCGTGTCCGTGCCGGTCGAAGGCCTGCTTGCAGACAGCTATATCGCAGAGCGCTCGGCGCTGATTTCCAGCGATTCAGCGATCGGCACTTACGAAGCCGGCACGCCGCCCGGCAGCGAGGCGCGCACGGCCGGGCTCGACGGCGAAATTGCCGGCACCACCCATTTCGTCGCCGCCGACAGCAGCGGTAATGTCGTGACCATGACATCCACGATCGAAGGGCCGTTCGGCAGCCAGCTCGTCGCCAATGGCTATTTCCTCAACAACGAGCTCACCGATTTCGATTTCACGCCCGAACGCGACGGCGCGCCCGTCGCCAATGCCGTAGCCCCGGGCAAGCGGCCGCTTTCTTCCATGTCGCCAACGCTCGTCTATGACGCAGACGGTAATCTCGTGCTCGCGCTCGGCTCCGCCGGCGGGCGGCGCATCATCATGCACGTCACCAAGACCCTGATCGGCGTTCTCGATTGGGGCCTGCCCGTCGACGAAGCCATCGCGCTCCCCAATATCTATTTTGGCGGCGACAGTTTGCGGATCGAGCAGGATAGCTATCTTGCCGAGATGCAAACCGAACTCTCCCAGCGCAGCGGCCTGGTCGTCGCCTCAAACCTCACGTCCAAGGTCAATGCCATCCAATGGACCGGCGATGGCTGGCTCGGTGCGGCCGATCCGCGCAGCCCGGGCATCGCGCTCACCGAATAAACCCATCCCCAGGAACCGCTAAACCATGCGCCAACTCGAAATCTTCCCCAATCTTCTGACGATGTTTTTCACGCGCGTGCGCGAGAAGGGCGACCAACCCTTCCTCTGGCGGCATGGCGAAAATGGCTGGGAATCGATGAGCTGGCGCGAGGTCGCCGAACAGGCTTGCGCGCTCGCCGATGCGCTGCAGCGGCTTGGCCTGCAGCGCGGCGACCGCGTCGTGCTAGTCTCTGAGAACCGGCCGGAATTTTGCATCGCCGATCTCGGCATCATGGCCGCGGGCTGCATCGCCGTCCCCACCTATACGACCAATACCGAACGCGATCATACGCATATCCTGGAAGACAGTCGCGCAAAGGCCGTGATCGTCTCGACGCAGAAGCTCGCGAAAACTGTCACCAGCGCGGCGCTCAACGCGACCCACTGCAAATCGATCATCGGCATCGAACCGATGCGCATGGCGCAAGGTGGCGACGTGCAGTTTCACGACTGGTCCTCGCTGCTCGGCGCGGAAACGCCGGATATCGAGGCGCGCGCCGAAGCGTGCGATTTCGCGCGCGAAGACACCGCCTGCATCATCTATACGAGCGGCACGGGCGGCGCGCCGCGCGGTGTGATGCAGCATCATGGCGCGATCCTGCACAATTGCGAGGGCTGCGCCGCCGTCATTTCCGAGGATTTCGGCTGGAAAGACGAGGTGTTCCTCTCCTTCCTGCCCTTGAGCCACGCCTATGAGCATAGCGCCGGGCAGTTCTTCCCGATCGGCCTTGGCGGGCAGATCTATTATTCGCGTGGGCTCGACAAGCTCGCCGCCGATATTCTCGAGACCAAGCCGACGATCATGGTCGTGGTGCCGCGCCTGTTCGAAGTGCTGCGCCAGCGCTTGCTCAAGACGATCGAGAAACAGGGCAAGTTTCCCAACTATATGCTGCAAAAAGCGCTCGATATTGGCGAGAAGGATTATGCGGGTTCGGTGCCGCTCAGGGACAAGCCGATGGACGTTCTGCTCGACGTCATCCTGCGCCCCAAAATCCGCAAACGCTTCGGCGGACGGCTCAAGGCGCTGGTATCGGGCGGCGCGCCGCTCAATCCGGAAATCGGCATCTTCTTCCACTCGCTCGGCCTGACGCTGCTACAGGGGTATGGCCAGACCGAAGCGGCGCCCGTCATCTCCTGCAACCGGCCGAAAACGGGCCTCAAGATGGATACGGTCGGCCCGCCGCTTCCCAAGACGGAAGTGAAGATCGCCGAGGATGGCGAGATCCTCGTCAAGGGCGAACTCGTCATGCACGGTTACTGGCGCAACGAGGAGGAAACGGCGCGCGTTCTTAAAGATGGCTGGCTGCATACGGGCGATATCGGCCATATCGACGAAGCTGGACGGATCGCGATCACCGACCGCAAAAAGGATCTGATCGTCAACGACAAGGGCGACAATGTCGCGCCACAGCGGGTCGAGGGCATGCTAACGCTCGAACCGGAAATCTCGCAGGCCATGGTCGTCGGCGATCAGCGGCCGCATCTGGTCGGCCTGATCGTGCCCGATCCCGAATGGGTGCGCGAATGGGCGCAGGCAAATGGCGTGCCGAATGACGAGGTTGCGCTGCGCGACAATCCCGATTTCCATCGCGCCGTGTCCGCTGCCGTTGACAGGGTCAACAAGGGCCTGGCGGCGGTCGAGAAAGTCCGCCGGACGATCCTCGCCGACGAAGCATTTACGGTCGAGAATGACCAGATGACGCCGTCAATGAAAATCCGCCGACATGTGCTGCGCGAAATCTATGGCGAACGGCTCAACGCGCTTTATCGCCATTAGGCGTATCACGACCAATAAGAACGCTGCCGAACGACCGGCAGCCGGCGAGCTTACTTATTCTTCCCGATACGGCACAAACTCGCCCAACGCACAACTGCCAAATCCAGCTCCGCTCAACGGATCGCGCACCTGAACGAGCTCGCCGCTGCAAAGCTGGCTCGAGCCGTAACGCTGGCTGACGATCGTGCTCGTCGAACGTAAAGTCGGGCAAATCCCATTGAGGTCGTTCCGGTATACGGTGCTGCCGACCCGATAGAGGATCATCTGATTGCCGATGATCGACGATTGGGTATTGGGGCGCGTGTTGATGCAGGGTTGAGGATCGCCGGGCGTCTTTCCGTCCAGCAGGGCCGCCATCCGGCGCTGGTCGCGCTCGGAGAGGGACTCAGCGCCGGCTTCATGGGTTTCCATCGCATTGGCCGTGCATCCGGCCAGCAGGGGAATGGCAAACGCCATCGGTATCAGTCGAACCATCACAGTTCCTTTCGCTTTTCGCCCCCGAAATTTCAGCAATATCACAAAAGCGCCTAAAACGCATCTTTCGCGGCACGGCGCTCGGCCAGTTCTTCGGCCGAAGCGGCGCGCATGAACGGATTGGTCGCCCGTTCCTCGCCGATCGTGGTCGGCACGGTCGCCTCGCCTTTTGCGCGCATCGCAACCACCTGATCCATCCGCTCCGCGAGCGCTGCATTGTCAGGTTCCGCCGTCACCGCATAACGGCCATTGGCCTCGGTATATTCATGCGCGCAATAAACGCGCGTGTCGTCGGGCAGCGCTTCGAGCTTGCGCATATTGGCGTACATCTGCTCCGGCGTACCCTCGAACAGCCGCCCGCAGCCCATGGCGAACAACGTATCGCCGACAAAAGCCGCTTTCTCTGTCGGAAAATGATAGGCGATATGCCCCGCCGTATGTGCGGGCACATCTATCACCTCGGCTTCGACGTCCCCGAGCCGCGCCGTATCGCCCTCCTTCACCAGCCGGTCGAGCGTCGGGATGCGCGCCTGCTCGGCCTCCGGGCCGGTAATCGTGCAGCCACTCGCCGCCTTGATATCGGCATTGCCACCCGTGTGATCGGGATGCCAATGCGTGTTCCATATCTGCGTGATGCGCCAGCCGCGTTTTTCGGCTTCGGCGAGCACGGGATCGGCGACGGCCGGGTCGACGACCATCGTCTCGCCGCAGTCCGGCTCATGCACGAGCCAGACATAATTATCGGAAAGGACGGGAATACGGACGATTTCGAGCATTTCCGGGATGTACCGTTTTCTGGCGTGCAAGTCGAATATTAACCGCAATTCAAGACGCTAGCGCTAGCATCTCCGTCTATCATGGTGTCCCCGCGCCTTCTGACCTGGTTTTGCGCCCTTGCGGCAGCATTGGCGGCGTTCGTCCTTGTCGCAGCACCAGCGTCGGCGACGGCTCTCGGGCCGCGTGTCTGTACGGTAGCGACAGGCACCGACATCGATCTCGAAGCCGCGCTTCGGGCGGAGTCGGAGTGCCGAATCGCCGACGACTCCATTGCGGGGCCACGCATCTGGGCATTCGTCGATGTCGCGGACATCGTCGACCCCGCTGAAAATCAGATGCTGATCGTCGACCCGTCCAGCTTCGACAGCTTCGCCCTTTACTTGCAGGACGCGGACGGCAACTGGTCGGGCCGCCGGTACGGTCCCGAAGTCGCAACCGAGAACTGGCGCGCCGGGATGCGCTTCGCCCTCCCGATCGACACCGGCGGCGAGGCGATCGCGCGTATGGCGATATCGTTCGACCGGCCGCAGCTGTCCGCCAATATCTCCAACCTCGCGATCGAGAGCGCCACCGAAACCGAGACGCAGCATTATTATACGAGCCTGTTCTATGCGATCTTCATCGGCGTCCTCCTGCTGCCCGTGGTCTACAATCTCGCTTTCTTCATCGTCCTGCGCGAGAAGTTCACGCTCTGGCATATCGGCATGGTTTCGGGCGCGCTCGGCTACACGATGTGCTCAGGCGGCTTCATTCACTTTCTCTTTCCCGCGATGCCGCTCGATCTGCGCTGGTCGCTTAACCTGTGGAGCATCGCGCTCGCGATATCCTCGGCCTGCATGTTCTTCCGCAGCTTTATCGAGCCCGACAAGCTTTCGACGGCGCTGCGCAAAGGGCTGGTCCTGTCGGCCGGCATCATTCCGGCCATCACGCTGATCATCACACTTGGCGGCGAGGCGATCCGACCGATCGGCCAGGATATCTTTCTCCTCGGCTTTGTCCCCGCGCTCGTCTGTTTCACGCTCGGCATCGCCCAGGCTCTCGGCCGCGGCAGCCGGGCGGCGCGGTTCGTATTCGTCGCCTGCTGCGCGCTCATCCTTTCGATGGGCGAGCGCGTCTTGCGCGGCATGGATTTCTACGAAGGCCCGGCCTGGCTCGATTTCATCATCTACGGCACGCTTGCCTTCGAAATGGTCGTGACGGCCCTCGGCATCGCGGACCGGCTGATGATCATCCGGCGACAGCGGGACAGCGCGCGCGAAAGCGAGGCGGCGTTCGAGAAGCTCGCGCAAACCGACTATCTCACCGGTCTCAGCAATCGCCGCGCCATCATCACGCAATTCAACGAAGCGACCGGCTCGTTCGGCGCGCGCGGCTTCGCCCTGCTCGATCTCGATAACTTCAAGCGGGTCAATGACGAATATGGCCATGACGTCGGAGACCGTGTGCTGCAGGCCGTGGCCCAGATCATGCGCAACTGGAGCAGCCTGACCGCCGGGCGTATCGGCGGCGAGGAATTTGTCGCGCTGATCCATAGCGCGGACCCGCGCGACACGGCCGAGCGGTTGTGCACGGCGATCCGCGAAAGCGTTCACGAAAGCGTTCCGGAACTCAGCGATCCCGTGACCGTCAGTATCGGCCTCGTATCGATCCTGCCCGGCCAGACCTTCAACCAGGCCTATCGCGCCGCCGATAGCTGCCTGTACGAAGCCAAGGAACAGGGCCGGGATCGCGTCATCTCGCTCTGGAAGGCGCCGAAGATCGGCAGCAAATCGCGCGCCGCCGCCTGAGGCCCGTTACCACTCGCCGACATTCTCCATCGACGCCCAGGGCTCGGCCGGCGCTTTCGCCGACCCCTTCTGCAAAAGCTCTATCGATATCGAATCGGGCGTGCGGACAAAGGCCATGCGCCCGTCGCGCGGCGGGCGATTGATCGTGACGCCGCCGTCCATCAGCCGCTGGCAAATGTCGTAGATATCGTCGACCGCATAGGCGAGATGGCCGAAATTGCGACCGCCGTCATAGTCTTCCGGTTCGCCATCTTCAGGCGGCCAATTGTAGGTCAGCTCGATTTGCGCATCCTCGTCGCCGGGCGCGGCAAGGAACACCAGCGTGAACCGGCCGGCTTCGACGTCATAGCGCTTCAGCTCCTTCAATCCGAGCAGATCGAAAAAGGCGAGCGTCGCGTCGATATCCGATACCCGGATCATCGTGTGGAGATATTTCATCGGCATATGCCCTCTATTCGATCAACGGTTCGTCGCAAGTCAGCAACGGTTCATCTCTGACGCTGCATAGCGGTTTTCGATATCGGGTCGCACGATAGCCGCAGGCCGGTACGAGGAAAAGCGCCGGCATGCGCCCAATAAGGGGTGAGACCGATGACCGAAGACACAAACGACACACCGAACTGGACATGGCGTAACCCCCCGACGCGCACCATCCTGATCGCAAGCGGCATGCTGGGCCTCAGCATTATCGCGGGCGGCTATCTGCTCGGCGACGGACTGCTGCGCGCGCAAATGGCCGAACGCTCGGTTACGGTCCGCGGCCTCGCCGAGCGCGAAGTCACCGCCGATCTCGCGACCTGGACCATTTCCTATTCGGCCCGCTCGTCGAACCTCGCCGAAGCGCAAAACGATATCGATCGCGATACCGAAGCGATCCGCGCTTTTTTCGGCGAACTGGGCTTTGAGGCCGAGGCGCTGCAGCCATCGGGCGTCAACGTCTCGCAATACTCCAACAATATGGGCCAGCAGACTTATACGATCCGGCAGCGGCTGCAGCTCCGCACCACCGATATCGAGCGTGCGCAAAACGCCGTCGCCCGTCAGTTCGATCTCGTGCGCCGCGGCGTGGTGCTCGAAGAGGGGTCGGGCATGAGCTTCACCTTCACGCGATTGAATGAGATCAAGCCCGAAATGGTCGCCGAAGCGACGCAGGATGCGCGCGCATCGGCCAACCAGTTCGCCGAGGATAGCGGCACCAATGTCGGCAGCATTCGCAGCGCGACGCAGGGCTATTTCTCGATCTCCGCGCGGGACGGTGATGCCGGCGGCTATGGCGTCGCGGACACGCCCTACAAGCTGGTCCGCGTCGTCACGACGATCGATTTCTATCTGGGTTAGGGCTGAGGAGCATCAGGTGCCGAAGAGGCGGGTTCCACATCATCCGCCTCCGGAAGCTCCACCGGCACCCCTGGAGCTGCGGCCAGCAGTGCATCGAGCCGTTCAATGTTGCGTGCGGCCGTTTGGCCGGCCGGGCTTTCGGGCTCGGCCGCAACCGCCTGACCCCAGGCTTCGCGCGCAATAGCATAAGCGTTGAGTCCGATCGCGATATTGCCGGCCTCGAGCAGGATCGCCGGATCGGTCTGATCGAGCTCGAGCGCGCGATCGATGAAATCGCCCGCGGTATCGAAATCACCCTGACGCCGCGCCAACGTAGCGGACAATAGCCAGACGATACTGTCGTTCGGGAGCAGTGCCTGTGCCGCGATCAGGTCTGTCTGCGCGGCGGTTCCGTTCTCCAGTTCCACATGCGCCTGCGCCCGTTCGAGCAGCACATTGCCGCGTACTTCATCGCTCAGCTCGGTATCGGCAAGCACGGTATCGAAACGCGTGCGCGCCGTCGCCGCATCGCCCTTGCGCAGCGTCATGCGCGCGGCATTGGCGAGGATACCGATAGCGCGCGTGTCGTCCGCCGACTCCGCGAGACCGTGCGCCCGCAGATAGGCGGTTTCGGCGCTATCCCAGTCGCCGCTATATTCATGGCCGACGCCGAGACAAAGCTCGGCCTCGATGCCGCCATCGGTCAGCGCCCAACGCGCGCCCTCGGCAATCGCCGCGCCGGGATCGCTCTCAGCCAGCCGCATGCAATTGAGCAATCGCTGGGCCGAGGCCATGGCCAGCGTCTGATCGCCCTGCTGTGCCTCTTCGCGCGGCGGAATGAGGATCGGATCGACGGGTGGCGGCGCCGCCTGGAACGCGGCAAGGAACAGGGCGAAACTCAAGTCAGGACGCTTTCAGGCTTTCGAGCAGCCATTCGATCTGGGCCAATAGCCGTGCGACATCTTCGATGCGCGACAGCCGGTGATCGGCATCCTTGACGAGCGTGACATGGACGTCGGCTGAACGCAGCTGCCGGGCGAGCCGGACCGAATATTCCCATGGGACATCGCGATCCTGCTGGCCATGGATCAGCCGCACCGGGCAATCGATGGCGATTTCCGTGCCGAGCAACCGGCTCGCTTCGCCGCTTTCGAAAAAGGTGCGCGTGGTGACATAGGGGGAATCGTCATAATCGGATGGCTGTTCGAGCCGGCCGTCGCGCAGGATCGTTAGCTTCTCGTCCTGCGTGAAGCCCCAGTCCGTGAAATCGGGCGCCGCCGCGATTCCGACCAGCGCCGACACCCGTTCAGGATGCGCAAGCGCGCAGAGCAGCATCAGCCAGCCGCCCATTGACGAGCCGATCAGCACGACCGGCCCGAGCACCAGCGCATTTACGAGATCCATCACATCGTCGCGCCAGTCGGTGAGTTTCTGCGCTTCGAAATCGCCGTCGCTCGATCCGCATCCGGCATAGTCGAGCAGCAGGCAGGCCCGGTTCTCCGCTTCGGCATAGGCCATGATCGCACTCGCCTTGGAGCCCGTCATGTCGGACATATAGCCGGGCAGGAAGACGAGCGTCGGCCCTATTCCCTCGCGATGACGATAGGCAAGGCGCGGCCGGTCGGCCCGCTCATGATAGCGCAGTTCGGTCATTCGGCAGCCTCTCCCGGTGCAGGCGATTCGCGCATGGCTGTAACCTCCAACAGCCCCGATGCGAAGCCCGGTCAGTCCGCAATTTTGGCGGCGCTAACAAAGGACCGACCATGCCCCTGTTTCGCACATTCTCTTATGGTGCCGCCTCAGCCATCGCATTGGCGGCCCTTGCGGTTCCGCTCTCCACCGGCGCGTCTCCATCTGCCGCAATCGCGCAGAGCGGCGCCGAGACCGTCGCGTCCGGCCAGTTCCGCGGTGTCGGCCGATCGCACCGGTCCAGCGGAACCGCGCGTCTCGTCCGCCGGGCGAATGGCGATCTCGTCGTGCAACTCGAAGATTTTTCGGTGACCGGCGGTCCGGACCTGCGCGTCTGGGTGACCGATGCCGCCAGCGTCCGCAGCGAACGCCATGCGCGCCGCGCCAACCATGTCGATCTCGGCCGTTTGCAGCGCAGTCGCGGCAATCAGAGCTATGTGATCCCGGCCGGCGCGCTCGACGGCAATCACCGTTCCGTCGTGATCTGGTGCCGCGCCTTCGGCGTCCTCTTCGCCAGCGCGCCGCTGAGCTAAGACCGCGCCGCTCAGCTAGCGGCTACTATCGCCTCTTCGAGCTGGCCGAGCCGTTCCTTGCCGAAGAACATGTCGTCGCCGACATAGAAGGTCGGGATGCCGAAAGCGCCGCGCTCAACCGCCGTGCTCGTATTGTCGATCAACTTCTGCTTGATTCCGGCATCCTGCGCGCCTTCGACGAGCGCCGTGCCATCGAAACCGGATTCGTCCATCGCCGCCGCATAGGCTTCCGGATCGTCCATCTTCTTCGGCGCTTCCCACATATGGTGGAGGCCGGCCTCGACATAGTCCATCAGCCGCCCGTCGCGCTCGGCGACGAGAGCCCCGCGCTGGAGCAGCACCGTGTTGACGGGGAAGTGCGGATTGAAGGTGAAGTCGGACAGTTGGTGTTTGGCAATGAAGCGTCCGAATTCGAGCTGCTCGTAGGCGAGCTTGTTGGGGATCGGCGCATAGGCGACCATCGGCGCCTTGTTCCCCGTCGCCTTGAAAATTCCGCCCAAGAGACAGGGGATATAGTTGAACGTCGCACCCGTCCGCTCCGCAATGCCCGGCAGCACGCGATGGACGAGATAGGCGTTGGGGCTCGCGAAATCGAAAATGAAATCGACGGTGGTGCTCATGTCTACCAATCCTCCTTCCAGGGCCTTCTCTCGCTAAAACGCGCGCGATGATGGCTGTCGGTCATCCCACCATGGTGCCCCATCGGTAGATGACCGACAAGCCACCGCCAACGGCCTAATCTTGGCCGTTAGTGACATCGCAACATAGCATCGCTATATGACGCGCATGGCCATTTTGCTGACCACGCGCACGACCACTACGACCTCGGATCCCCGGGGACGGATGGTCGCGGCCTAGGTCGCAGCATTCGCCACCCGGTTTCGGGTGGTGCGGTGTCCTCCCGAAAATCGGCAACCAAGCTTCACACCGCTCTTCAAGCGCGGGCCATGCTGTGCCATGGCGGCGCGCAAACAGGACGAGAAAATGTCATGAGCGAGATGTTCAAGATCAGCCTGCCCGATGGATCGGTGCGCGAGATGGAAGCCGGGGCCACGCCGGCCGATGTTGCCGCCGCGATCGGCCCCGGGCTCGCCAAGGCCGCGCTGGCCGCGCGCGTCGATGGAGAAGTGCGCGATATCGGCCGGCCCTTCGATGGCGATGCCGCGCTGGAACTGATTACCTCGCGCGACGAGGCCGATGCGCTCGAACTCGTCCGGCATGACTTCGCCCATGTGCTGGCCGAGGCCGTGCAAAACCTCTTTCCCGGCACGCAGATTACCTTCGGCCCCGCGACCGAGGATGGCTTCTATTACGATTTCGCGCCGAAAGAGCCGCTGACTGAGGAAGACCTGCCCGCAATCGAGGAAGAGATGCGGCGGATCATCAAGGCCGACAAACCGTTGCGCCGCGAAGTCTGGGAGCACGACGCGCTGATCGAGCGCTGGGAAAAGGACGGCGAAAGCTTCAAGGCCGAATGGGCCAAGGAATTGCCCGAGGGCGAGGAGATCACCGTCTATTGGTCGGGTGATGACTGGATGGACATGTGTCGCGGGCCGCATCTGGCCAGTACCGGCAAGCTCGACCCGCAGGCCTTCAAGCTCATGCGCGTGGCCGGGGCCTATTGGCGCGGCGATCAGAAGAACGCGATGCTGAGCCGTGTCTATGGCACCGCCTGGCTCAACAAGAAACAGCTCAAGGCGCATCTCCACCGGCTCGAGGAAGCCGCCAAGCGCGACCATCGCAAACTGGGCCGCGAGCTCGACCTGTTCCATTTCGAGGAATTCGCGCCCGGCGCGGTCTTCTGGCACCCCAATGGCTGGCACCTGTTCCGGGGTTTGATCGCCTATATGCGCCGCCGGCAGGAGCGCGCCGGTTATGTCGAGGTGAACACGCCCGACGTGATGGACCGTAGCTTGTGGGAAACCTCGGGCCATTGGTTCAACTATCATGAGCATATGTTCACGACGCAAACCGAAGATGACCGCGTCTTTGCCTTGAAACCGATGAACTGCCCCGGCGGCGTGTCGCTATTCGCCCATGGCCTGAAAAGCTATCGCGATCTGCCGCTGCGCATGGCCGAATTCGGCAAGGTGCACCGCTATGAACCGTCAGGAGCGCTGCATGGTCTCATGCGGGTACGGCATTTTACGCAAGATGATGCGCATATCTTTTGCACACCCGAGCAGCTCAATGATGAGAACCGAGACGTGGTTGCGCTCGTACTCGATATCTATCGCGAGTTTGGTTTTGAGGATGTGCGGCTCAAGCTTTCGACGCGACCGGAAAACCGCATGGGTTCAGACGCAGTCTGGGACGTGCTTGAAGGCTCGCTGATCGATACACTCGACGCTATGGACCTCGAATATTCAATCAATGAGGGCGAAGGCGCGTTTTACGGACCAAAGCTGGAGTTCGTGTTGCGCGATGCGATTGGCCGCGATTGGCAGTGCGGCACGCTGCAGGTCGATATGAACCTGCCCGAAGCCTTCGACATCGGCTATATCGGCGAGGATGGCGAGCGCCATCGCCCGGTCATGCTGCACCGCGCGCTCTTCGGTTCGCTGGAACGGTTTATCGGCATTCTGATCGAGCACTATGCCGGAAAATTGCCTCTGTGGCTGGCACCAGTGCAGGCGGTGGTTGCCACTATCGTCTCGGACGCCGATGACTATGCGCAAGAGGTTGTTGCCACGCTCAAGGCCGCGGGTATCCGCGTCGAATCCGATCTTCGGAACGAGAAGATCAACTATAAGGTGCGCGAACACAGCCATGCCAAAGTGCCAAATCTCCTCGTTGTCGGCAAGCGCGAGGCGGAAGAGGGTACAATCGCGCTACGTCAGCTGGGCTCCGACAAGCACCAGAAGGTGATGCCGCTCGATGAGGCGGTGGAGATGATTGGCGGAGAGGCAACACCGCCAGACTTGCGCTAGGTCGAAACCCTCTCAAAAAGGCACAGCACCAGCGGGCGCCGTCCAGCCGGCACGAGATCGCCCAGCTGCATGGCAGGGCTGGAACGGTGCACGGTTTCACGCGTCACATGCCAGCGCCCGTTAGGCAGGCGGCCGGACTGCGCATCACACTGCCCTTCGAACACGGCAATTAGCCGCGCCGCACGATCGGCATCGGTATGTGTGAGCGCATGAACGGCGGGCTCCAGTGTCAGGATGCGCCATGTCATTTCGTCGGTTGCCAGGCTGTTCCGGCCCTGCGCCGCCCAGTGACGCGCCTCGCGTTCCAGCGGCCGGATGTCGAGATACTGTGCGGATATCAACAGCGCATTCGCCCCGAAAAGCGCCATGGCGCCAAGCAATGGTAGCTTACCCCTGCTGCGCCACGAGGCACTGCCCACCGCGCCCATGATCGCGGCGCCCGCGGCGGCCACGGGGAAGAACATGCGGGGTTTTGGATCAACGGCCAGCCCATAGGCGAGAGCGGCGAAATAATAGGCGCCGAACAGGAACAGGCCGGCCACCACCGGCGTAAGAGGATGGAACCGGCCGGCCTGCGCTTTCCAGATCAGCGCGAAAATCACCGGCAGGACAAGAGCAAGCGCAACATGGGGATGGGCGAGAAGGTTCAGCAACGGATCGAGGGTCCAGTGCACCTCAATGCCACTGGCCGGACGCCATCCGTCAATAAAGTCTGGATTGAAGAGCGGCGATCGGCTTGTATCCGTACCCGGCAATAATTCGGTGGACGCAATGCGGGTATGGCCGAGCGCGAGGCGCCAATTGAAAAGCGGATCGCCGGTCGCCAACAGGTAGAAGCAGGATTGTAGCAATAGCGGCGCCAATATGCCGCCCACAAACGCCATCATCGCGCGTGTCGAAAACCCGGCGACGATGATTACGAGCAAAGCGGCAGGCGGCAGCAGCACGATGGATGTCGCGCGGCAGGCAATCGCGATGGCGAGCGACGCACCGGCCAATGACAGCAACACCATCATCCACCGATCGTTCCCCGCGCGTGCCGCGCCCTGGATAGCCAGGAGCGAGGCGAGGGCGAAACATAACTCAGGCAGGCCCGGATTGGGGCGCAAAAAACTCTGCGCGAGCGCAGGGGTCGCGATGAGGCAGAACAGGCCGATGCCCGCAGCGGCACGACCAAACTGCCGCACCATCAGCACGGCGAACAGCCCGAGCGCCGTTAGTGAGTAGAGAAGCGGCACCAGCGATACCGAAAGGCGGCTTTCGCCGAAAAGCGCGAGGCTCCAGCCTAGCGGGGCCGTGACCGGCCAGCGGGTTTCCCAATGCGTCGTCGGCAGGCACGCCCCACCCTCTGCCAAGCATCGCGCCGCCTCCAGATAATACCAGTCATCGCCGCCGGCACCACGATAGCCGCTGGGATTGAGCAGGTTGACGACCACGAAAAGGGCGATCGCGGGCACGAACAGGCCTATTTGCGACAGCTGCCGCGAAGCCGTATTCGGTGGGCCAAATGGCCCCATTGAGAGTGATGCGAACATGGGGCCTCGAACGAAGTTTCGCCGAAGAAACTAGAGATTTACGGTTAAGGACGGGTTAGCGACCCTATGGCCGATCGCCGTCCTAAAGCAGGCAGTCTTTGCGGTTGCGCATCTGTTCATAGATCGCCATCGCCGCCTCTACCGTTTCAGCGTCCGCATCAGGCGATCCGTCATAGCGCTTTATCGGTCTGATCTGCTCCTGCGCGCTCCGGACAACATCGGCGCAGGGATCGAGTTCGAGGCGCGCGAGCAGGTCTGCGATATGCCGTTCGTTCGTAAACCGCTCCATATCGACGATCTCGATATCGCTTTGCCCCGCCAGATGCCGGTGGGCTGCGATCCAGTAATGAAGCCAATAGGCATAGTCATCGGGGCTATAATCCCGAACGATCTCGGACATGCCTTCGAACAAAAAAGGGCGATGAACATCGCCAAATTCGAAATGCCCGATATCGGAAACGTAACTGCGCGCAAAGCCGCTTTCCGCATGCGATTGCGATGCGAGCTGGTGCTGTTTCAAAAGCGAGCGCGCATGATCGAGCGGATGCCGTAGCGGCACAACGACCCTGGCATCGGGAAAGGCGTTTTTGAGCGCCGGCAGCCGGGAAATGTTGCCGTTATTTTTGGAAAGATAGCGCGGCTGCGCACTGCCCTTGGCGTCCCGCGCGACAATCACGCGCTGCATATGACGACGGAAATCTTTGACAAACGCGCTCGGAAGCGTGTCCCAAAGCTTGATGCCATCCTTGCCAAAGTGATCGGGAAAGGCGCGCATCCACAACACCTCTTCAAAGGCTTCGGCGCTATCGGTGTTCACCTCCAGCCCGTCCTTGTGCGCGCGCTCCTTCTTTTCCTGCGCGACCTGGAACCGGCCGGACAGGTCGCGCCAGATAATCGGCGATATTACGAAAGGCATATCCCGATAGCGATGGGTGGCGAGTTGCGGGTGCCGCGCGAGCGTTTCGAGCACCAGCGTCGTTCCCGCCCGGGCGAGCCCGGTGACGAATATCGGCGAAACGATCTCTTGCCGCGCGATATGGTCGCCGTAGCGGCGCTCTTCCATGTCGAGCAGAAAATCCTGGGGCACCTTCGTGCCGAAAGCGATCCGGTGAATGGACCGGTCCAGCCAGCCATAATCTTCCAGCGCCATCGGCTCAGCTGGTCCTCAACCGCGCGATGGCCCAGGCATATCCGCCGAAAATCACGCATGTCCCGATCAGGACCAGCGGTTCGAGCGAAAACCATAAAAAGGCCTCGAACGTGTACAGATTCGCATAGAGCCCGGCAGCCACCGGTAGTGCGCCCGCAGCAGCCGTCACCAGGAAAAAGAAGGCGAGCTTCACCGCATCGCCCCCGGATCGCAAGGCGCCGCGCCGTATCGCGACTTCCTTTTCGAGATCGCTCATCGTGCGATCGGAGATGACGCGGAAAGATGCGTTGAGACTGGCGAGCAGTTCACGCGTCTTGTCGATTATGCGAAGATTATGAAATGCCAGCGCGAAGAGCAGACAGCTGGCGGCATAGGCCAAGATCATTGGTTGTTCCGGTCCTCCGCCGGTTCAGCCGGCGTGCCCTTTCCGCGCATTTTCGCAATGAGCCGCTTCAACGGATACCAGACGAAACCGACGATCATCAGCAGGATGACGCCGATAAAGCTCAGCGCCGATCCGATTGCGCTCAGGCCCAATCCCGGCCCAAGATAGGCGAAAGCTGGGCTGGCATTGAGCAGTAACACCGGCGCAGCCGCCAACAGTATGGCTTTCTTCATTCGGCTTGGGGCGGACATGTCCAATCCTCCTCTTCAAAATAGTTTTCCGGCAGGCGCATCGCATATGAAAATAGCGACGCGTATTCATCGTCATATTGCAGGCGATAATCCCACACGACCTCGCCTTCGGGGGTGGTTTCGAACACCCGTCCGGCAAGCGATTCAATAATTAAACGATTTCCGTTACCAAGTAATTGATGCTCGCCCATTATCCGCGTGTAGAAGCGATCATCTTCGGCCACAGGGTGCAGCGTCACGGTTTCTCCGGTGGCGGGATCAAGACGGACGATCTGGCTATCCCGCACAGTGGCACCGATCAGCCTTGAGCGATTGTTGAAGACGTCGATCATGCCAGCAGGCGTGATGTCCGGGTCGTGCTGACGCACCCACGGGCCCTGCTGGTACCATTTCAGCCTGCCATCATGCTCGTCCAAAATGGCCAGCATATGCATTTCGCGGATCGAAATGAGCAGGTCGCCTTCCTCCACACCGTCAATGCGTGCGGCAAGCTCAGGCGTCACGATCTCGATATCGTTTACATGCGTGGGATCGGACGCGGTTTCTTGCAGTGACGAATAGAGGGCATGCTCCAGACCGGCATCGAAAACGGATTCCAGCACAGATATTTCCCGTTCCACCTCGCCATCGGCCGTCACTAGGAGGAGGGAATTATTATATCCATCCTCTGTCAGCATTTCCTGAATGTCTTCGGCGGTATAGCCGCGCGGCAGATACTCGGCTGGTGTATCGAAAACCGAGATGTGCCCCGGTATCCAGAAGCGGCCATCGCCGGTTGGGGTCACGGAATGGTGCATCGGGCGATCCGACCGCCAGACGACATTTGAACAGGCATCAAGGCGGATTGCCCCGAGATCGCCGAAATTCATGATGATCGAGCCGTCGCGCAACGGATGCATACCCTGAATGAAGTAATTGAAACGCGATTTGGGCACCCTGTTTGCCGGAAAGACATCATCGGCATCCGGCCAGGCTTCGAAAAAATCTGCATTCCAGCGGTGCAATTCTTCGCCAGCGATGTCGATCAGCCGGATCTGCGTTCCGCCAGGCATCGTACCTTGAATGAGCGTGATACCGGGCTGCACGTCCCCGGGAGACGATGTGACAAGGCCATCGCCTGGGCGTGTGATCGGAGCAAGGATATCGGAGCGGCTTCGCGTGAGCTCAGCGAACATAAACACGGTGGAATTGAATCCACGTTCGAGCATGCCGAAAGGGAATGATCCCAGCGCGCCGAGTAGACCGCCCAGGACAAACCACGCGCCGATATGGACATATCTGCCCAAACCGCGCCTTTCGGAAACAGCTTTTTCGCCAACCTCGTCCGACATCGACACCTCTCTTGTTAAGAAAGCGCTACGGAATATGTCTTAAAAATTGTTAAAGCCGCGCGATGTCGCTCGGATGGCGTGTTGGCTTTCCGGAAATCGAACGCCGGTCGGGCGTCATGCATGCCGGACGTTTAGCGGACCTTGGCGATGCGCGAAAACATGGCCACCGATCGCTGTCTCTGAATTCACTTTGATTCTCGCCGCACGCGTCATATATTATGGGCTCAGCAACATGACCGAGCAGGAGACATAGACATACGCCAGCCACTTTCCCGCCGCCCTGCGGCGCCGCCGATGAACGGCCCCCGCTATAATCAGTTCATTCAATCGCCAAAGGTCCGCGTGATCGACGAAAATGGCGAAAATCTGGGCGTATTGCTGACCAATGAAGCGATCGAGCAAGCCGCCGATGTCGGCCTCGATCTTGTCGAAGTCTCCCCGAATGCCGATCCGCCCGTCGCGAAGTTCCTCGATGTCGGCAAATACAAATATGAGGCCCAGAAAAAGGCCAATGCTGCGCGGAAATCGCAAAAGACGCAGGACATCAAAGAGATCAAGATGCGCCCGAACATCGACGATCACGATTATGACGTGAAGATGAAGAAGGTGCACCAGTTCATCGACGATGGCGACAAAGTGAAGGTGACGCTGCGCTTCCGCGGCCGCGAGCTTTCCCACCGCGAACTCGGCATGGATCTCCTCCGCCGCGTGCAAGAAGACACCAAGGAAACCGCCAAGACCGAAGCCCATCCGAAGATGGAAGGGCGACAGATGCTTATGGTGCTGGCGCCCAAATGATCCGGCTGAAAATTGTGCGGTTCATGGTTCCGGCCAGCGCAATTCTCTTGGCCGGATGCATGGAGACGGCGCCCGAAACCGAAGAGCCGATGCCCGAGATGGATGCGCATATGAGCATGCCCGAGGGCGGCGATCCGGAAAGCGTGTCTGCGGCCGCTTTCAATGAATCGATGCAGCGCATGCATCACGACATGGGCACGGCGTCGGACGATCCGGACGAAACCTTCATGCGCATGATGATCCCGCATCATCAGGGCGCGATCGACATGGCGGAAATCGTGCTCGAACATGGAACAGACCCGGAAACGCGCGCGCTCGCCGAAACGATCATCGAAAGCCAGAGCGCCGAAATCGCGCAGATGCAAGCCTGGCTCGAACGATACGAGGCAAATTAACCTCCGTTTGCAAATCCCGGCTGGTTGTCTGCGGACAGTTCCCGAACCCACTCGATAAGGGCGTCGTCGGTCATCCGGCCGCCGGGCCAGACATGGGCAGGCGTGTAGAATTCATTGTTGCCGCGCAACCGATCGCGCCAAACTTTCATCGAGAGCGACAGACTGGCCAAACCGCTAGGCAAAACCACAGCGGTATTGTCGATATAGACGGTGTCGCCCGAGGTCGACAGACCGATATGGGTGACGCCGGGCAGGCGCAGGATCAGGTCGGCGAAATCGAGGCACGCGCTCGCACAGACATAGTCGGTGAGAAAATAGACATCGCCCGAGAAGGGCGATTCGCCTTGCGGGAGCGGCTGGCCTGCGCCGCCCTCGCCTTGCTGGTAATATTCCTCGCCGGCACGCATCGCCTCGGCGATGCCATCCGCTATCGCCGCAACTTGAGCGGCCGTTTCGGCGTCGTCGCCTGCAAGACGTTCGGCCAGCGTCCGGTTGTGGTTGAAGGCAGTCTCGGAAACGCGCCAATCGGCATAGGCGCTAGCATCGGTGTGTTCGCGCACAGCGGTAACGAAGTCGCTATCCCATAACGCGGCCGCCATGCGATCACCCCAGACACTGACGCCGCCCGTATTGCCTCGCACATCGATGACAAAGGCTCGCGCTTGGCGGATCGCATCGGCATTGACGCGTACGTCATCGAGCAGCGCACGATACTGATCGATCGAATCCGACGACCAATAGTTGAACGTCGGGATCGACAGCATCCAGATGTCACCATGGCGATGCAGACCGAGTTCGCCGCGTGCCAGCCCCACAGCCGCCCAGCGTTTGTCGAGTGCCTGCCGCCGATCGATCCGGCGCCACTGCAGGTCAACCTGCCGGCGCGCTTGCCCCTCGCCGATTGAGCATTGCGAGAATTCCGCATCAGCACTGTCCGCGAGCAGCGCATAGGAAAAATAGTAGTTTCGCTTCTGCGGAATATCTACATTGACATAATATGGGGCGACATTCTCATCGAAATGCGCGGTGAGCGGACGGCCATCGCATGAATGAATGACCTCGCCTTCCTCTGCGGACGCGGTTTCGCTGAGGCCGACCCGGACAGCGCCATCGGGTCCAAGTTGCGGTAGAAACCCCGGCCAGCGATAATAGGCGACATCGACCGGCCACGACAAACGCAGATGTCCGTCGCGAAACCCGTTCGCAAACCGCATCAGCACGCGTTTATAGTCCTGAAAGTTTTCGACATTTTGCGCCCGTTCACGCGCGTCGGCCAGACCGGCCTCCAAAAAGGTTCCGAAACGCGGATTCAACGTGTCGACAGGGCCGGGATGACTGACACGGATGGCCTCGGCAATAGTTTCGAGATCGCGCTCTGTGATCTCGGTCCACGGGTTGCTCGCAACGGTCGAAATCGGAGCGATGCTCGCGACAACCAACAGCAGCTTGACGAAATGCACGTGGCGAAGCATTGCTCCTCCCCCAGTAGTCCCAAATTTACGACATAAGTCGTTCTTAGAGTTATGGCAAATGCCAGCTAGCTGAATAGAGGTTGGTATTTCGACTGACGGTGTCCGAAATTGAGTGGCACGGACGAAGAGACGCGCACTCGCCGAAGCGATCATAGAAAGCCAGAGCGCCGAAATCGCGCAGATGGAAGCCTGGCTCGAAGCGCGTCAGGAGTGATCAGGCAGAGTTGGACGTCGTTTTAGCGGCGGATCAGGCTGCGTCGCGGAGTAAGCCCTGGGTGAATTCAGCCGCCAGCTTGAAGCTCTTCTCGGCATCTTTCGAGCGAAAGCGCTCAAGGTGGTGCCGGGGACTGTTCCAATAGTTCATCCGGATTGGCACACCCGCATCCTTGGCCTTTTCGGCCAACGTTACGGCGTCATCGAAGTGCATGTCATGCCGGCTGCAGTGAATGGCCAGCGGCGGGAAACCGGTGAGCGCGGCAAAGGCAGGAGACGCACGCGGATCGGTCGGCAGGGTATCACCGAGATAAAGCCTCGCACTAAAAGCCGCGGTTTCCATCCGGAAGGGGCTTTCGCTGGACAGGCTTTTCGTGATGTAAGACCATCCGCTGAGCGAGAGATCGGCCCAGGGCGAAAACAGCATGGCGCCGGCGGGCATCGGCAGTTTGCGCGCGCGTAGCTCGATCAGCATGGAGAGCGCCAACGTGGCGCCCGCGCTATCCCCCGATATGATGATCCGTTTGGCCGATATTCCCGAACTCAGCAGGCGTGCATATTGATCGACGAGGTCCTTAACGGGTGCCGGAAACGGGTTTTCAGGCGCAAGGCGATGCTTCCCGATGATCGCTTCGCATCCACAGCTTTCGGCAAGCCTGAACGCCAGCGCAACCTGTTTGGGCGATGGTGGCAGGATAAAACCGCCGCCGGGAATATACATCAGGATAGGATCATCCGGATCGACCTCATCCTCCCAAGCATTCAAATCGTGATCGACCGCCATTTCATCGGTTGCGGCCGCTCCCGGATCGGGCGTTATCATGGCCATTGGTGAGAAGATTCCGAACCGTCCTGCGGCGGTTGCGGACCTGATGCGTGATAGTTTTTCCAGCCCTTGTGCATCATTGCCGCCGGCTGCGGTTCCCGATTTTACAGCGCGCAACAATAATCGGCCGATAATCCAATTTTCAACGCGCGCGCCGGCATCGGAGATCATCTTGTATGCCGAGCTTGTTCGGACACGGACCAGCGATGCTATCTCATCGGCTTCCAGCTGCGATAACCGGAAATCGATTTCCGATGGCATTAGCGCAGTTCCGACCCGCATCCCCGCTCCCGCAAAAATATGCTAAAGATCGTACGTATCCTAGGCAAAGGAGCAGGCATGGGCAACGGTGACAGGGAGGCGAAACGCTCCACGGACGGCAATAGCCCAGTGGAATGGTTGCGCGACCAGCTTCGGATCGATGGCGAGAAGATCGGCTCCGAACCGGTTTGGAGTGACCGCGTTGCAGAGATTTTTGATATTCTGCCCGACGATCTCGTCCCCGACATAAACGCGCGGCTCATACAAGGCAGGGGGTCAGAAATCACTGATTTCAAAAACTTCGGCCAGAGATACGGCCTGACTGCCGCTGAAGTGAAGATAGTCGAAAGCATAGCGGAAGGCCTTTCCGTCCCCGACCATGCCGCCGCCAATGGCATTTCGGTAAATACCGCACGCGTCCATATGCAACGGGTTTTGGAAAAGACCGGGGCCAGACGCCAGACAGACCTGCTACGCCTCGTCCTGACCAGCTGAAACACGCTTCTGCCGGCCCGCAAGCCCGAACAGAACAATCACATAATACAAATGCCATAATACAAATGCCATAATACAAATGCATGATGCGCACCTCTTCGCGCCGTCGCTACCTTGTCTGGAAAGCTGAATATTCAGGTCTCACGGCAAGGGGGCATCATGCGGAAATCGGAAAAACTGGTCCTGGTGTTGATTCTGTCAGGCGCACTGGCGGGTTGCCAGACGATCAATCCCTCCGAAGAGCAGGATCTGAGCATTGACTCAGCGGCGGGTATGGACCTTGTCAGCCTTGCCGACACGCCGCAAACCAATCGCCGCGACGCGCAAAGCCTTATTTCCGAGCTGCGAGGCGCGCTGAACTTGTGCCCAAACACTTGGGCAGGCGAACAACCGCTATCGCCGGGCGAGCGGCAGATACTCATTGACCGCTATGGCCGGGATTATCGCGCGCTGCGCGCCATTCGAGACACATATCGGGAACAAGCCATTTCCGCAGACAACGCATCAGATCGCGAAGAACTGGGCGATGCTGCAAGAAACTATGACGAGATTCTGGAAGAATTCCCACATCCCTCTGAATTCTGCCCCGAATCAGCAGAAGATGAATCAGCAGAAGATACCGGATCGCTTACCAGTGGGCGCGACGATGGCGGCACGACAGTCAGCATTGGCTTTGGCTTGGGCGAGGTAGAACATCCGTCAACGGGAATAGGGTTCCAGCGCGATGGCGCACCGGGCACAGCGCCCGAACGCTTCGCCACCGAAGGCAGCGACAATTTCGGCTATAGCCAGTTCGAAGTCAGTGTCCGATCCCCCAACTGGTATGCGGACATGATCTATGGCGATGGTGACAGCCGCGCTTCCAGCAGCATCCCCGGTAACTCCGGTGTGGATTCCGGTATCGTCTATGGCGAGCTATCGCCCGGCGGAAGCTCGGGCATCGCGACGCCGTTCGGACTCGATAGCGAGATCGAGACGGATATCGAAACGATCGGCGTGCGCGGCGGTCACACAGTGCTCTCCGAAGAGAGCCTCAACCTTCTGTTCCGCCTGAGCGCCGAGTTCAGTGCGATGTTCGCCGATCGCGACTATGTGAGCATGGCCCGAGGCAGCGGTGTGAGCGGCGGCACGACCTTTTCGTTCCAACAGGACAGGGTACAGGATGTTGACGATTTCCGGGCGTTACTCGGCATAATGGCGCAGACTCAGTTCAACCCACGCGGAACATTCTCACCCTGGGTGCGCGGCAGAGTTGGCGCCTATTATTACGACACCGACTTGGATTCGGTCGAAAACAATAGCAGCAATTTCGGGCCCGCGGCGGACCAAGCCTTCACCGTGACGATCGAAGACAGCCGCTCGGGCGTCGGCTTCGCCGGTTCGGCGAGCGCCGGGATCGACGTCAATGTCGCCGATAATTTCACCATCGGCATCGGCGGCGGCATCGACTATCTTTCCGACGTTGGGGCGATCTTCAATCCCAATTCGGGCGACCAGGTATTCTTCGACGGCCGGACCACCGAATTGCAGACCGAGGATATGTGGAACTGGTATGGGATGATCCGCGCCATCATCCGCTTCGGCCAAAACAATTAGCGCGGCTGGCGGGGCCGCCTATTCTTCCGGCAGTGCGGCTGGCGGGGCCGCCTATTCTTCCGGCAGTTCGGCCGGCGGCTCCCACAGTTCGATGGCATTGCCTTCGGGATCGTGAATCCGCGCGAAACGGCCGTAACTGCCATCCATATCCCACTCGTCCTTGCGCAGCACCGCGATCCCGGCGGCTTCCAGTTTTTCAATCATTCCAGCGAGATCGTCGACGCGTAGATTGATCATGAAGGCCTTGTCTTCGGCGAAATAGTCGCTGTCCTGCTTGAACGGCGCGAATACGGTCGGGCCGGCCTGTTGCTGCCACCAGCTGTCGCCGCCGCCAAGATCGAAATGCTCCCGATACCATTGGGTGAGCGCGTCGGGGTCGTGCGCCCGGAAAAAGAGCCCGCCCATACCCGTTACCGCCATTATGTCTCTCCCTGCCCTGCGTGAGTCCTGACGCGCTTTGGTACGGCAAATGGCCCGATACGGCCAGATTCGACTGTGTTGCCCAAAGGCATCACTGATGCGCGCTTGCTTGTGCGGAGCGTTGGATTTGCTGGCGTTTCCCGGCGAAATCCTGGAAAGACGCGGGTCATAACAAAAGAAAATTCGTGAACTGGAGACGAACCCATGCGTAAATCCCTCTTGCTTGCGACCGCCGGACTTGCGGCGATCGCTTCTCCCGCCATCGCTCAGGACACTGGCGGCGCCACCGAAGTCGCCGATGCATCGACCAACGACAATGTCATCGTCGTCGTCGCCCAAGGCCGCGAACAGCGGCTGCAGGATGTTCCGATCGCGGTCAGCGCGGTCAACGCGGAAAGCCTCCAGAATTCGGGCGCAAACGATATTCGCCAGCTCAACCAGCTCGCGCCTTCGCTGCTCGTCTCTTCGACGGGCAACGAAGCGAACGGCTCGGCGCGTATCCGCGGTATCGGCACGGTCGGTGATAACCCCGGCCTCGAAAGCTCAGTCGCTGTGTTTATCGACGGCGTCTATCGATCGCGCTCCGGCGCCGGCCTCAACGAACTCGGCCCGATCGAGCGCGTCGAAGTGTTGCGCGGACCGCAGGGAACGCTGTTCGGCCGCAACGCATCGGCCGGTCTGATCAATATCGTGACCCAAGGCCCGAGCTTCGACATGGAGGGCTATGCGGCCGCCACGTACGGCAATTTCGACACCATCCGGCTTGAAGGCGGTCTGAACTTCCCGATCAGCAACACGGTCGCGGCGCGTGTCGACGGCGTGTATCTGGAGCGCGACGGTTTCTACACCGACCAAGTCAATGGCGGCACGGTCAACGATCAGGACCGCTATCTGCTCCGCGGACAGCTGCTCTGGGAAGCGACGCCCGATCTCAGCTTCCGCCTGATCGGCGATTATTCGAGCAAGGACGAGGAGTGCTGCGCGGCAGTCTTCGTAACGCCGGAAATCGCGCCGGGCGCAACGCGTAATGCGGCCCTGGACCCGTTTGCCGGGCCGGGCGGCAGCGGTTCGCTGCTCAGCACGCAGAATCCGATCATTCCGATTCTACTCGGTTTGGGCCAGGATCCGCGCGCCCTGACCGACGATCCCTATGACCGGAACATCTATCCGACCGCGGGCCGCTCCTATGCCGGCGAGACGGAAGACTGGGGCATTTCGCTGCAGATGGACTGGGATTTCGGCGGCGCCCAGCTGACCTCGATCACCGCCTATCGCGAATATGACAACAACCAGGCGTCCGACACCGACTATACCGGCGTCGACATCCTGTTCCGTGCGCCCGGCGACGATGCCGGCGCCCGGCGCTTCGAAACTTTCAGTCAGGAGCTGCGCTTGCAAGGCGAGGCCTTTGACGGTGTGCTCGACTGGCTGATCGGTGCCTATTATGCGAACGAAGATTTGACGGTTACCGACAATCTGCAGTTCGGCAGCCAGTATGGCGCCTTCGCGCCGTGCCGCGTAATTCTCGCCGTCAACCCGGCGCTTGCGTCGCCGGGCGATCAAGCCTGTCTGAGTGCAACCGGCCGGGCAATCCTCGATGGGACGGCGCCCGGCACAATGCCGGCATTCGGCGCGGCCACACCGGCAATCCTCGGCGGCCTCGACATCCTGTCGCAGGTCAACAGCGTCGGTTCGAACGGCACGCAATATATGCAGAACAGCGAAAACTTCGCTTTTTTCACGCATAATATCATCCACATCACCGATAATCTCGATCTGACGATCGGCGCGCGATACACGAATGAGACGAAGACGCTCGATATCGATTTCAACAATACGAACGGTTTCTGCCCGACGCAGCGCGCCTTGCAGACTCCGCTTCTCACGACACCGCTCTCCGGGCTTGCCGGGGCGCTCATTTCGCTGACCTGTCAGGGCAACTCTACAACCGAATTGAACGCCCTCAACATCAGTGACGAGCGCAACGAAGAAGAGTTCACGGGTACGGTTGTCCTCTCCTATCGTCCGGTCGACGACCTGCTGCTCTATGCCAGCTATTCGCGCGGCTATAAGGCCGGCGGCTTCAACCTGGACCGGTCCGCATTGACCGGTGCGTTCTACAATCCGGCCGATATTACGGGTCAGACGAACCTGTCCGTCATCGTCGGTCCGGCGGTCCTCAACAATCCGGCCAATCTGCAGTTCGACGAAGAAACCGTCGACGCGTTCGAAATCGGCGCGAAATATACGGGTCGTGACTTTACGATCAGCGCCGCTGCCTTCCGGCAGGAGTTCAGCAATTTCCAGCTGAACACCTTCAACGGCACCGTGTTCCTCGTGCAGAATATCAATAGCTGCGGCACCGATCTGGGTGGCGCGGATCGGGATACGGGCGGCCTGACCGGCGCCTGCGCTCCGGACGATGTCGAACCCGGCGTGATCTCGCAGGGTATCGAGGTCGAAGCGACGCTGAACCCGACCGATTATCTCGCCTTCAATGCCGGCTTCACCTATGTCGATACGGCCTATGAAAACGATCTGATCGGCCGCGACAATGGCACGCCGCTCGATCCGGCACTGCGCCTGCTGCCCGGCGATCAGCTCTCCAACGCACCTGATCTCGTGGTCACCGGCGCGATGAGCTGGACACCGCCGATAGGCAATAGCGGCCTCAGCGGTCTCTTCTATCTGAACACGCGCATGTCGAGCGGCTACAATACCGGCTCCGACCTGCTGTTCGGCAAGGAGCAGGAGTCCTTCATCGTCGTAAACGGCCGCATCGGAGTCCGCGGGCCGGACAATCGCTGGTCCCTGGAAGTCTGGGCACAGAACCTCTTCGACGAGGATTATACCCAGGTCGCTTTCAACACGCCGTTCATTGCGCCGCAGCAGACCTATTCGGCATTCCTCGCCGAACCGCGGACATATGGCGTAACGGTTCGCACGCGCTTCTAAACGCCGCGTACCTTCGCGAAACTCAAGGAGCCCGCGCCCGTCAAACGGCGCGGGCTCTTCTCGTGTGGCCGTAACAATAAGTTGAAGCGGCCCGCGTTCCCCGGCATGGACGGGTGATGGCGCTGGACTCCCTCATGGTGAAGATCGCGGTGATCGGGGTCGCCGGGGTCGGAGCACAATGGATCGCCTGGCGCACGGGACGGCCCGCCATCGCGCTGATGCTGATCGTCGGCATATTGGTCGGCCCGGTGAGCGCGATGATCCCGCACGAGTTTTTCCGCGGAGGCCTCATAAATCCCGAAAGAGATTTTGGGGCTCTGCAGGAGCCCATCATCAAACTGGCAGTGGCGGTGATCCTGTTCGAGGGAGGGCTGAGCCTCAATTTCCGCGAATTGCGCCAGGCCGGCTGGGCCGTGATGCGCGTCGTCGTGATCGGCGTACCGGTCGGATGGTTCCTCGGCACGCTCGCCTGCCATTATGGCGCGGGGCTTAGCTGGGAGGTCTCGGCACTGTTCGGCGGTATATTGGTCGTCACCGGCCCGACGGTGATCGGTCCGATGCTGCGCACGTTGCGCGTGGGACAACGCGCATCGAACATTCTGAAATGGGAAGGTATCGTCAACGATCCGATAGGCGCGCTGCTCGCGGTCTTCATCTTCGCGTACATCACCTATGGCGGATCGGGGACGAGCATCGCCGCGATCAGCTTCGATGTGATCGGATCGACTTTTATCGCAGCCCTGCTCGGCGCCGCGCTCGGCTGGGGCGTCACCTGGTTCTTTCCGCGCGGCTATGTACCCGAATATCTAAAGGCGCCCATACTGCTCATCATCGTCATTAGCGGCTTCGTCGTGGCGGATATCATCCAGCATGAGACCGGGCTGGTGACCGTCACCGTGATGGGCGTGGTGATGGCAAACCGGCCGATGTTCTCGAGCCAGGCCCTGCGCCGGTTCAAGGAAGACCTTGCGGTGCTGCTGATCTCCGGCGTCTTCATCATGCTGTCGGCGACGCTCGACTGGGAAGTCATCGCGAGTTTCCAGACGACCTCGCCCGATCCTATCGAGGGCGTGTTGCGTTTCGCCGGCTTCCTGGTGCTGCTGCTGTTCGTCGTCCGGCCGCTGACGATCCTCATTTCGCTGCTCTTTTCGAGCGTGCCGTGGAACGAGCGGCTGTTCATCGCCTGGATCGCGCCACGCGGGATCGTCGCCGTCGCCATCACCGGCCTCTTTGCAATCCGGTTGATCGATTATGGCATAGAAGATGCCGAAGCGCTGATTCCTCTATCGTTCGGCGTCGTCATCGCGACAATATTCGCCCACGGCTTTTCGGCGCGATGGTGGGCGCAGCGGCTTGGGCTGGACCAGGGCCCGGCCAATGGCGTGTTGCTTGTGGGCGCCAATCGCTGGACGATCGATTTCGGCGAATTGCTGAAAAAGATGGATATCCCCGTCACCATAGCAGACCCCTCGCAATATGCGCTGCGCGCGGCACGAAGACGGGAGTTGGACGTCTATCGCGGCGATATCCTCGACGAAGTCACCCAGGAAAATCTCGATCTCGGCCAGTTTCAGGAGCTGATCGCGGCCACCGATAACGACGCCTATAACGCGCTGATCTGCGACGATCTGGGTCCCGAAATGGGCTATGATTCGGTGAGTCAGATCGGCACGGACAGGGACCGGGCACCCTATCACTCACGCGGCCGCGTGCTCATACAGTCCGGCCCGACAATAGACGATCTGCTCAAATGCGAAGATGCCGACTGGGTCTTCACGCGCACCAAGATTACCGAGAAGTTCGGCGTCGAAGATCTGAAGAAAAATCTCGACCCTCAGGCTCTGCTGATCTGCGTGCTGAAGCCCGACGAGCGTCTGCTCTTCTATTCGACCGACGCCCGGCCCGTCGTCGAGCCCGGCGATATCGTTGTCAGCTACGCCCCGCCCGAAACGCCGCGCGAACAGCTGGAAAAGCGCGAACGGCCAAACACGCCACCGGCGGCCGAACCGGCCTAGGCGGCTTGCTTCTTGCCCTTCGGCGCCGATGCGGCTTTCAGCAACCGTTTCTGCAAGGCCTTCAGGCGCGACGGATCGACGATTTTTTCGCCGAACAGGTCGGTCAGGTAGAAGGTATCGACAGCGCGTTCACCATAGGTGGCGATATGGGCTGACCGGATCGTCGCCTTGGACTGGAACAGCGCATGGGTCAGGCTGTTCAGTAAGGCTGGCCGGTCCAGCGCGTTGACTTCGATCACCGTGTAGCGGTTCGACGCCTTGTTATCGATGAGCACCAGCGGCTGAATATGGAACGCCTCGGCCCGGGTCCGGGGCAGCGGGCGGGCCTCGAGCCGCTCGCGCATCTTGTGCTTGTTCGCCAGCGCGTCGCGGATAGCGGTTTCCAAGCGCTGAAGCTGGCCCGGATCGTCGAACGTGCCGCCCAGCGGGTCCTGTACGAGAATATTGTCGAGCGCCATGCCGTCGCGCGTCGTGTAGATGCGCGCGTCGATGACATTCGCCCCGGCCATGTCGACGGCGCCGGCGAGCCGATAGAAGAGCCCGGGGTGGTCGGCGGTATAGACGGTAACCAGCGTCGCGCCGCGATCGGGATCGGGCTGCGTCGCAATTGAAAGCTTGTCATCCTGCGCTCTGGCGTCCGCCATTTGCCGGGCATTGGCAGCAGCCGTATCCTCGTTTTCCGCGATCCAATAGGCCTTGGGCATCCGCTTGAAGAGATGTGCAAGGTCCGCCTCGGGCCAATCGAGTGTTTTGGCGAGAGCCTCCTGCGCCTCGGCGATACGCGTGCGGCGGCCATGATGTTTGTGGCCGAGCCGCAGCGTTTCCTCCGCCAGCTCATACAGATCGGAAAGGAGCTGGCCTTTCCAGTCGTTCCAGACGCCCGGGCCCACCGCGCGAATATCCACGACGGTAAGCGCAAGCAGCAGCTTGAGCCGTTCCGGGCTCTTCACCGCCAGCACGAAATCTTCGATCGTCTTGGGATCGGCGAGATCGCGCTTGAACGCCGTTGCCGACATCAGCAGATGCCAGCGCACGAGCCAGGCCACGGTCTGCGTCTCGCCGGCATCGAGACCGAGGCGTGGGCATAGCTTCTCCGCCACTTCCGCACCGAGAATCGAATGGTCCCCGCCTCGGCCCTTAGCGATATCGTGAAGCAGGACGGCGACATAAAGGACGCGGCGCGAAACCAGCTTGCCCATAAGCGCATGTGCGAGCGGATGATCGTCCTTGAGCCGTCCATTCTCGATCTTGGCCAAGAGGCCGATCGCCCGGATCGTATGCTCATCGACGGTATAATGATGGTACATGTCGAACTGCATCTGCGCGACGACGCGGCCGAAATCGGGCACGAAACGGCCGAAAATACCCGCCTCGTTCATCCATCGCAGCACAGTCTCGGGATCGCGCGGGCTGGTCAGCACATCGAGGAACAGTGCATTGGCGCGCGCGTTCTTGCGAATCTTCGCGACCAGCTTTTCATCGCGGCCGGCCTGACGCATCGCGACGGGGTGAATTTCGAGCTCATGCTGATCGGCCAACGCAAACAGCTCGATCAGGCGGACCGGGTCTTTGGCGAAGAAATCCTCGCCGGGGATCGAGAGCCGGCCGCGATCGAGCGTGAAACCGTTGAGCTTGCGGGGCTTGCGGCGCAGCGTCGGCATCACGAAGCGGCGCCCGCGCGGCCCATATTGCTCGTCGAGATGCGCGAGGAACACGCCGGTGAGATCGCCGACCTGTTTTGCCATCAGGAAATAATGCTGCATGAAACGTTCGACCGCCGATTTGCCGGTACGCTCGGCATAACTCATCCGCCTGGCGATTTCGGGCTGGACGTCGAAGGTCAGCCGCTCTTCCGGGCGATTGGCGATCAGATGCAGATGGCAACGCACGGCGAGCAGAAAGTCGCGCGCCTTGCGGAACTGCTTGAGCTCGTCAGACGTCAGCAGGCCATGCTCGACCAGTTCGCCGAGATCGCGCACCTTGTGGACGTAGCGCCCGATCCAGAACAGCGTATGGAGATCCCTGAGACCGCCCTTCCCGTCCTTCACATTGGGTTCGACGACATAGCGGCTGTCGCCCATCCGCTCATGCCGGCGGTCGCGTTCGGCCAGTTTCTCGGCGGTAAAGGCCTGCGCCGTACCCTCCACGACTTCGGCATAAAAGCGCCGCGTCGCCTCGTCATAAATGCCCTCATCACCCCAGAGATAGCGGGCCTCGAGCAGAGCGGTGCGGATAGTCATATCGCTTTTCGCCATGCGGACCATATCGTCGAGCGACCGGCTCGAATGGCCGACTTTTAGGCCGAGGTCCCAGAGCGTGTAGAGGATCGATTCGATGACCTGCTCGCACCAGGGCGGCTGCTTGTAGGGGGTCAGGAAACCGATATCGAGATCGGAGAAGGGCGCGAGTTCGCTGCGGCCATAGCCGCCAACGGCAATCAGGGTCAGCCGCTCCGCATCTGACGGATTGCTGTTCGAATAGAGCCGCTGGACCGTGAAATCGTAGATCAGCCGCAAGAGCTGATCGTAGAGAAAGGAATAGCTGCGCGCGATGATCGATCCGCGCGACGGTTTCGCCTCCAGCCGGGCGGCAATCTCCGCGCAGCCGGCTTCCATCGTCGTGCGCAGCTCGGCAACGGCCGCTTGCCGCAATGCCGCCGTGCCCTCGGCCTCGAGCGCATGCAGCCGGGCCGCGACCTCGCGCCGGTCGATAATTGCGCGCCGTTTGGGGATGGAGCTGTTCGGCATGAGCCCAATCTAGGCGTCGTCAGCTTCGTCCGCCAGCCGTTTGAGCCCATAGACGAGATCGAGCGCCTCGCGCGGGCTGAGATCGTCGGCGTGAATGGCCTCCAGCGCCTCGCGCAGCGGGTCAACCAAATCCTCTTCCTGCGCGACGTCCGCGGTGAACAGCGGCAGGTCGTCAAGGCCCGCGGCCAGCCCGCCGGTCGATGCGCGCCCGGCTTCAAGCTTGCTCAGAACCGATTTGGCACGCGCGACCGTGTCTTTCGGCAGTCCGGCGAGCTTGGCAACGGCCAGCCCATAGCTGCGGTCCGCCGGTCCATCGGCCAGTTCGTGCAGCAATACGAGATCGCCCTTCCATTCGCGCGCCCGGACATGATGCAGGGAGAGCGCGTCGAGCCTTTCGGCGAGACGCGTCAGCTCATGATAGTGCGTCGCAAACAGGCAGCGGCAGCGGTTCGCATCATGGACGGTTTCGACCACGGCCCATGCGATGGCGAGACCGTCATAGGTGGACGTGCCGCGCCCGACTTCGTCGAGGATGACAAGGCTGTTTTCGGTCGCCTGGGCGAGGATCGCGGCGGTCTCGACCATTTCCACCATGAAGGTCGACCGGCCGCGCGCCAGATTGTCCGAAGCGCCGACGCGCGAAAAGAGCTTATCAACGATCCCGAGTTCCGCCGACGCGGCGGGCACATAGCTGCCCGCCTGCGCAAGCACGGCGATCAACGCATTCTGGCGGAGAAAAGTCGACTTGCCGCCCATATTCGGGCCGGTCACGAGCCAGAGCCGTTTTTCTGGCGAAAGGCTACAATCATTGGCGACGAACCGCTCGCCTTGCTGTTCGACGGCGCGTTCGACGACCGGGTGGCGGCCGCCTTCGATCCGGAAACAGGCATGATCGGCGAGCTTGGGCCGCGTCCAGCCGCCCAGCGCCGCCTGCTCGGCCAGCGCCGAGGCAACATCGAGCCGCGCGAGCGCATCGGCCGTTGCAGCGATCCGGTCCTTGTCCGCCAACGTTGTCGCGATCAGGTCTTCAAGATGCGCGGCTTCGGCCGCCAGCGCATGCGCGCCGGCCTGAATGACCCGCTGGGCCTCGTCGTGGAGATCGGGCGCGTTGAAGCGCACAACGCCGGCAAGAGTCTGGCGATGGGTAAAGCCTGAATCGGCGCTCATCAGCGGATCGGCATGTTTCGACGGCACTTCGATATGATAGCCGAGCACATTATTGTGCTTGATTTTGAGGCTCTGAATGCCGGTGGTCTCGCGATAGCGCGCTTCGAGGGCGGCAATGGCCTTACGCCCGGCACCCGCTGTTTCGCGCAAATCGTCGAGCGCCGCGTCATAGCCTTCTGCGATATAGCCGCCCTTCGCGGCGTCGATCGGCGGTTCCGGAACGAGCGCGCGGAAGAGATGGTCGGTTAGCCGGCCATGGCCGGTCAGCGCGGGGAGCAGCTTAGTGAGCAACGCAGGCGCCTCTTCGGTCTGCGACAGGCGCATATGGAGATCGCGCGCCGCGGAAAGCCCGTCGCGCAACAGGCCGAGATCGCGCGGCGTGCTGCGTCCTGCCACGAGGCGGCCAAGCGCCCGCCCGATATCGGGCAGTGCCTTGAGCGCGACGCGCAACTCCTCCCGCTGTCCTGCATCACGTTCGAACAGTGCAACCAGATCGAGACGGGCGGTAATCGCCTCCCGCGCAGTAAGCGGCGCGGCGATATCGGCAGCGAGTAAGCGCGCGCCCGCACCGCTCACCGTCTGGTCGATACAACCGAGCAAGCTGCCCGCGCGCCCGCCGCTCGTCGCCTGGGTCAGTTCGAGGCTTTCGCGCGTCGCGGAATCGATCAGCATATGATCGCCGGTGCGATGGCGCTGCGGCGGCTGCAGGAACGGCAAATCGCCCTGTCCGGCGGTTTCGAGATAGGCGAGCAGCCCGCCCGCCGCGGCAAGCTCCGCCCGGTCGAAATCGCCGAACCCGTCGAGCGTCGCCACGCCGAACAGGGATTTCAGCCGTTTCTCCGCAGCGATGCTGCTGAAATCGCTCTTCGGGCAAAGCTGCGCATGTTCCGGCGCGTTCGAAAAATTCTCCGGCACGATCAGTTCGGCCGCCGACAATCGCGCGAGCTCTGCGTCGAGCATATCGGGGGCGGCAGCCGACAGGACGAAGCGGCCGGTCGAAATATCGGCCGCCGCGATGCCGATCTTGTCGCCGGTCTCGGTCGCCGCGACCAGCCAATTCTCCGCTCTCGCATCGAGCAGCGTTTCCTCGGTCAGCGTGCCGGCCGTAACGACGCGCACGATGGCGCGCCCGACCAGCGCTTTCGACGCCCTTCCCTCTTCCTTGGCGCGCTTCTTCGCCTCCTCCGGCGACTCGGTCTGCTCGGCGATGGCGACGCGATGGCCGGCCTTGATCAGCCGCGCGAGATAGGCCTCATGGCTGTGCGCCGGGACGCCGCACATCGGGATCGGCTCGCCCTCATGTTCGCCGCGCGATGTCAGCGCGATATCGAGCGTTGCGGCGGCCGCTTTGGCGTCGTCGAAAAACAGCTCGAAGAAATCGCCCATGCGGTAGAAGAGGAGGCAATCCGGCACGCTCTCCTTGAGCGCCAGATATTGCGCCATCATCGGGGTCGGACCGCCCTTCGCCGCCTGTTTCTTTTTCGCCTTGGTCGCCATGTCGAATACCGGGATAGCGTCTTGCCGCAGCCGCCGCCATGCCTCAAAAGGCGATCGGGCAGGCGCGCCCATTTATCCACTGGATCATCCACAGAGGAAAGCGATGAGCGACCACAGCAATGTCGAATTTTCGGAACGCGAGGCGCTGCTGTTCCATGCGCATGAGCGGCCCGGCAAGATCGAGATCGTCGCGACCAAGCCGATGGCGACGCAGCGCGACCTGAGCCTGGCTTACTCGCCCGGCGTCGCGGTTCCCGTGAAAGCGATCGCCGAGGATCCGGCCACGGCCTATGATTATACCGCCAAAGGCAATCTCGTCGCTGTCGTGTCGAACGGCACGGCGATTCTCGGCCTCGGTAATCTCGGCGCGCTCGCTTCCAAGCCCGTGATGGAAGGTAAGGCCGTACTCTTCAAACGCTTCGCCGATGTCGATTCGATCGATATCGAGCTCGCCACCGAGGATGTCGACAAGTTCATCAGCGCGGTCGAGATCATGGAACCGAGCTTTGGCGGCATAAACCTCGAAGATATCGGCGCGCCGGCCTGTTTCATTATCGAGCAGACGCTGCGCGAACGGATGAACATCCCGGTCTTCCACGACGATCAGCACGGCACAGCGATCATCGCCGCTGCTGGCGTGATCAACGCGCTACACCTCACCGGGCGCGATATTACCGATGTCGATATGGTCGTGTCCGGCGCCGGCGCTGCCGCCATCGCCTGCACCGAACTGATCAAGGCGATGGGCGCACCGAGCGATCGCGTACTCATGTGCGATTCCAAGGGCGTTATCTATCAGGGCCGCGAAGAGGCGATGGACCAGTGGAAATCCGCCCATGCCGCACCGACCGACAAACGCACGCTGCGCGAGGCGATGGAGGGTGCCGACATCTTTCTCGGCCTGTCTGTCGCCGGCGTCGTCGATCAGGAGATGGTGAAATCGATGGGCGAGAAGCCGATCATTTTCGCCATGGCCAATCCCGATCCCGAGATCACGCCTGAAGACGCCAAGGCCGTCCGGCCCGACGCAATCATCGCCACGGGCCGCTCCGACTATCCGAACCAGGTCAACAATGTGCTCGGCTTTCCCTTCATCTTCCGCGGTGCGCTCGATGTCCGCGCGACGACGATCAATGACGAGATGAAGATCGCGGCAGCGGAAGCCCTGGCCGCGTTGGCGCGCCAGCAGGTGCCCGAAGAGGTCGCGGCCGCCTATGGCAAATCGCACAGTTTCGGGCCGGATTACATTATCCCCGCGCCCTTCGATCCGCGCCTCATGGAGATCGTGTCGCCGGCCGTCGCCAAGGCGGCGATGGACTCAGGCGTTGCCCGGCAGCCGATCCTCGACATGGAGGATTATCGCCACTCCCTGAAATCACGGCTCAATCCTACCAATTCGGTCCTGACGCTCGCCTATGAGCAGGCGCGAGCCCAGCCGCGACGCGTGGTTTTCGCCGAGGGCGAGGAAGAGGTCGTGCTGCGCGCCGCTATCCAGTTCCACGATGGCGGCTACGGTATTCCGGTGCTGGTCGGCCGCGACGATGTGCCGGACCGGTTGCGCGAACTGGGCGTCGATGAGCCCGAAAGCTTCGAATATCACAATAGCCGCAAGTCGCCGCTCGTGCCGCAGATGGTGGATTTCCTCTACGACCGGCTGCAGCGACGCGGCTTTTTGCGCCGCGACTGCGAGCGCCTCGTCAATAACGACCGCAATATCTTCGGCGCGCTGCTGCTCGCGCTCGGCGAGGCCGATGTGATGATCACCGGCGTCACACGGCAGTTCAGCCAGTCCCTCAGCCAGGTCATGAAGGTGATCGATCCGGTCGCCGGGCGCCGGCCGTTCGGCATCCATATGCTGGTGGGGCGCAATCACAACGTTTTCATGGCGGATACGACGATCAACGAGCGCCCCTCGCCCGAATTGCTCGCCGATATCGCCGAGCAGACCGCTGCCGTCGCCCGCCGCATGGGCCATGAACCGCGCGTCGCCTTTCTCTCCTATTCAACCTTCGGCAATCCTCCAGGCAACTGGCTCGAAAATATCCGGGCCGCTGTCGCGCTGCTCGACGCGCGCGGCGTGAGCTTCGAATATGAGGGCGAGATGGCGCCCGATGTCGCCCTCAATCCGCAGCTCATGAAAAGCTATCCGTTCAGCCGCCTGTCCGAGCCGGCCAACGTGCTTGTCATGCCCGGCCTGCAATCGGCGAACCTGTCGGCGAAACTGCTGCGCGAACTGGGCGGCGATGCGGTGGTCGGGCCGATGCTCGTCGGCATGGCGAGCCCGGTCCAGATCGCGACGATGTCCGCCACAGCCAGCGAACTGGTCACGCTCGCGGTCCTCGCTGCAGGCGGAATCGCGCGCTGATCTATCAGACCTTCGCTTCGCTCAGGCGCGGCACCGGCCCACTCCCCCTCCCGGCCTCCCATAAGGTACAATGAATGGGAGGCCGGGAGGGGGAGTGGGCCGGTGGTGCCGCGATTTTCTGCAAGGAAAATTCTGACGAAGAACCTATCCGCCCGGATTATCCGCCGTGCCGCCGCCCTGGCTGACGCTGCCTACGCGGCCGATATTGCCGAAAAGCTCGTCGAAGAAGCCGCGGTTGCGGCCCAGGGTCGGGGTTTCGTCGCCCGACGGGCTGATCGAAGCGACCTGCTCCATCCCCATGACGTCGACAGACGCCACATTGCCGTCTCCAGCAAAGCGCACGGCCAGGATCATCTGATCGACCGGGCGCGGACGGGCAAAGGCCAGCTGCCGTGAATCGCGCGAAATATAGTACCAAGTCGGCGTTTCGTTGGCGCCGGTAAACTGGCTAGTGAATGTCGGACGACCTAGAGTCGCCTGCACCGAAGCGCGATTGTCGACGCCGGGCTGTATCGACTGGATCAGAATCGCCTCGCCAAGATAGCCCTGATGGGTGCGGATTTGCGCACAGCCGCTGGCGAGCATGCCGGTCGCGAACAGCGCGGCAACGCTTGCAAGGGCAGGCAGGCGCCGGGTTTTCCGGGGCATTTCAGTCTCCTTACGCGCAATACCCGTACAGCCGGCATTGCAACTTCATGTCCGGCTCTCAATATGCGGAAGGGGCCCATGATAGCAAGGCCACATCGCAGGAACGACAGACGAACGCCATGTCAATATTCAGCCGGTTTTTCAGCAGCAGCCGACCGCGCGACACGATGGTTCCACTGTATCGCGCCATCGTGACGCACGGGCGCGATCCGCAATGGTATGCGCAGGGCGGCGTGCCCGACACGCAGGATGGCCGGTTCGACATGATCGCCGCGATTCTTTCCGCCGTCTTGCTGCGCCTGGAAAGCGAGGGGGAGACGCATGCCTCGGAGAGCGCCCTGCTCGCGGAATTGTTCATCGAGGATATGGACGGCCAGCTGCGCGAACTCGGCATTGGCGATATCGTTGTCGGCAAGCATATCGGCAAGATGATGGGCGCACTGGGCGGCCGCCTAACCGCCTATCGGGACGGTTTCGGCGGTGATGGCGACGCCCATGGCGCGTTGCGCCGCAATCTCTATCGCGGCGTTGATCCGGCGGATGGCGAAGTCGACTATACAGTCAACCGGCTGCGACGCTTCATTGCGGCGTTGGCGGATGAGCCAGCCGCGGCTGTCGCCAGCGGCGCGTTGCCGGACCTTGCATGACGGCGGAACCGGAATTTTCGCGGCGCATCGCCATCGACTCGATTGGCAACGGCGCGGCGCGCCATGACATCGCCGCCAGCGATGCGGAATGCGCTGCGCTCGCCGAGCGCTTCGCCTTGCAATCGATCGCGCGCCTCTCGGCACATGCGGACGTCCATAGGGACGGCAATGCGATCTTCGCGAAAGGCACGGTCGATGCCGAGATCGTGCAAAGCTGCGTCGTGACGGGCGATGCCGTACGGGAGACGATCGCCGAAGCCTTCGAGCTGCGCTTCATTCCTGAGCACGCACCGGCGGATGAGGAAGAAATCGAACTCAGTTCGGAAGAGTGCGAGACGCTCACCTATTCGGACGGCGCGATCGATCTCGGCGAGGCAGCGGCGCAGACCATGGCGCTCGCGCTCGACCCGTTTCCGCGCGGCGCCAATGCGGACGAAGCGCTACGCGAGGCGGGCGTACTCAGCGAAGAAGAGGCTGGACCGTTCGGTGCGCTGAAAGGCCTGCGCGATCAGCTCGCGGCCAAGGGCGAATAGGTCGGCCGGGATTTATCTGTCAGAATGTTGCTATCGCTACGTCGCGGCACCAGCCCACTCCCCCTCCCGGCCTCCCTTTCATCGTACCCTGTGGGAGGCCGGGAGGGGGAGTGGGCTTGTGCCGCGCTCAACCGACAGGTTGAGTCTGACAAATATAGCCTGCTTTTAAAACGGAACGTCGTCGTCGAGATCGTCGTCGAACGCGCCGCCCGCCGGGCTCGAACCCGAAGACTGGCCACCACCATAGCCGCCGTCATTACCGCCCGAACCGCCCCAGTTATCGCCGCCCGAACCACCACCACCGCTGTCACCACGACCGTCGAGCATCGTCATGCTGCCGTTGAAGCCGTCGATGACGACCTCGGTCGAATAACGGTCGTTGCCGGACTGGTCCTGCCATTTGCGGGTGCGGAGCTGGCCTTCGATATAGACCTTGCTGCCTTTGCGCAGATAGCGTTCGGCGACGCCGGCCAGTCCCTCCGAAAAGATCGCCACGCTGTGCCATTCGGTCCGTTCGCGGCGTTCGCCGGTCTGCCTGTCCTTCCAGCTTTCCGAGGTCGCGATCCGCAGATTGCAGACCTTGCCGCCATTGTTGAACGTACGCGTCTCGGGATCGCGCCCGAGATTGCCGATCAGGATTACCTTGTTGACGCTGCCCGCCATGTCTTCGTCTCCTGTGAATGCGGTATCGCCGAGTCTCACGGCGGTTGTTTGCGTATGGCTTAGAAAAGAGGCCGGGCTACGACAAGCGTGGGCCGCACGCGAACTGGGTGTTATTCGCGCGTCCTGTCAGCGGCCCGGATAGCGCAGCCGCCCGAGGAACCGGCTGACACTGAACCGGCGGTCCGGATCGCCGCGGAACTTCTTCTTCAGCTTCTCGAACTGGGCGACATTGCCAAGGCGGCGATCGAGAAAGGCGGTCGTATCGGCATCCTCCTCGCTCTCATCGTCCATCCAGGCGAGGATCGTCGAACCGTAAACGCCGCCAAGAATGGTGCGCTTCGAATAATGGTTGAAATCGGTCGCCGTATCGCCGGCCAGCCGCCACATCGCATCCGCCGATCGCCAGCCGAGCCGGCCCGCGAGCGGTACATTCTGCGGCATCGCAAGTATCGCGATAGCCCGGCGCAACGCCTCTTTATGCGGCCGCACGATATCGAGGCGCTTGAGGATCGCGGCGCGAATCCGCTTGTGCACCGGCATCGCCTCCAGCTCTTCGGCCGTGAAGGATGCGGCCATCTCCGCATCGACATACGCGAACCAGGCATCGATCATATCGGTCGCACCATCGGGAAAGGCGAGGCGGGCGGCGCCGGGGTCGATATCGAACTCGCTTGCTGCGCGTTCGACCGCCTCGTCCGTCCACCCATCGAATGCCGCATGACCGGCGACTACCGGCGCGAGATGGCTGCGGATTTCGTCGAGCGTCGGGTCTGATCGTAATGCTTCGGCCATGGTCGCCGATATAGGGTGATTGCCGACCAACGCCAATGCCGGGGTATGCGCCCGCGAAACTTTACGGGCGTCTAGAAAAGTTTGGCTGCCCGCCTCTGGCCGAATACGCTCCAGGCCTTATGTCTATCGCGACAAAATACCGGCCAACCATCAGGGGATATTGCATCCATGCCTTCACTCTTCGATCCCATCACGCTCGGCGCCATCGAAGCGCCCAATCGCATTCTCATGGCGCCGCTGACCCGCGGTCGCGCGACCGGCGACAGTGTGCCGAACGCGTTGATGGCGGAATATTATACGCAGCGCGCCGGCGCCGGGCTGATCATCACCGAGGCGACGGGCATCAGCCGGCAAGGCTTGGGCTGGCCGGCGGCGCCCGGCGTTTGGAGCGAAGAGCAGGTCGAAGGCTGGAAAGAGGTGACCGGCGGCGTGCATGACGCGGGCGGGCGCATCATCCTGCAGCTCTGGCATATGGGCCGCCTCGTCCACCCCGATTATCTGGATGGCGAACAGCCGGTGTCTGCATCGGCAACAACCGCCCCAGGGCACGCCTATGCGCCCGATGGCAGCAAGAAGGAGTATGCCGAAGCCCGCGCGCTCGATATCGGCGAAATCCCGGACATTATCGACGATTATCGCAAGGCCGCCGCCAACGCGATGGCCGCCGGCTTCGACGGCGTGCAGATCCACAGCGCCAATGGCTATCTGATCGATCAGTTCCTGCGCGAAAACACCAATCTGCGCGATGATGAGTATGGCGGATCGCCCGACAACCGCACGCGCCTTCTGGACGAGATTGCACGCGCCATCGCCGCCGAGATCGGCGCGGGTCGGACCGCCGTGCGCCTCTCCCCCAATGGCGAAACCCAGGGCGCCTTTGACAGCGATCCCGATACGGTGTTCGGACTCGCCGCCGAAAAGCTCTCCGATATCGGCATCGCTTTTCTGGAGCTGCGCGAACCCGGCCCGAACGGAACGTTCGGTCAGACCGACCAGCCCAAAGTATCGCCGGTCATTCGCAAGGCGTTCGACGGGCCGCTCGTGCTCAACTCCGATTATGGCAAGGCCGAAGCCCAGGCCGATCTTGATACGGGCAAGGCCGATGCGATCGCGTTCGGCCGGCCGTTTATCTCGAACCCCGACCTCGTCGAGCGTTTCCGCAAGGATATTCCGTTGCAGGGCGTCGCCGAGGACAAGGGCGCCTGGGACTATGCGCCGACCTGGTACATGCCGGGGCCCAAGGGCTATACCGACTATCCCAAGGCGGAAGAAAGCGTCGCCGCCGAGTAGAGGCGCGGCCGCCTCGAATTGCTGCACCAGCGTCCGCATGATACGCTGGCGCGACAATCCGGGGAGGGAATCATGGGACTTATGCGCCTGGGCTTTGCTGTGGGCAGCTATCTGCTGTTCTTCCTCTCCTTCCTCTACCTGATCGGATTTACCGGCAATCTCTTCGATGAAGCCGCCGTCCTCACCGGGTTGGGCAGCCTCGCCGCCTTACCCAGCATCGATGTCGGACCCGATGCCGCGCTCGGCACGGCGATCGCCATCAATCTTGCCGTCATCGCGCTGTTCGGCATTCAGCACAGCGTCATGGCGCGCCCGGCGTTCAAGAGCTGGCTGACACGCTTCTGGCCGGCCGCGATCGAACGCAGCCTCTATGTCCTGGCGACGGTGGCGGTGCTCGTCGCGATCTTCGTGTTATGGCGGCCCATCACGCCGTTGGTCTGGTCGGCAGAGGCAGAGTGGTTGCGGATATTGTTGTGGGCGCTGTTCGTCGCGGGCTGGGTCATCCTCTTCATCGCGACCTGGCTGCTCAGCCATTTCGAACTGTTCGGGCTGCATCAGGCCTGGGCCGATTTCCGCGGAAAGGTCGTGCCGGAAATGCAATTCCGCACACCGCTCTTCTACAAGCTGGTGCGCCATCCGATCTATACCGGCATATTGCTGGCCTTCTGGGCGACACCGGACATGAGCCAGGGCCATCTGCTGTTTGCGGTGGGCATGTCTATCTATGTCGCGATTGGAGTGCGTTATGAGGAGAAGGACCTGATCGCGCATATCGGTGAGCACTATGTCGAATATCGCAAACGCGTCGGCGCCGTGATCCCGGGCGTCGGCAAGGTCCGATAGCAGCGTTGATGCGCTAATTTGCGCGTGGGCGTGTCCGCGCCAGCATGATGGTCGCGATCATCCCGACAACCGCGGTGACAAAGGCAAGGCCGATCAACGCCGTCAGCAGGCCCATGTCGAAATTGCCGGGATTGCTGGTTTCGGGGGCGAACACCTTGCCGAAGAAACTGCCGTAGAGCATTCCCGCATTGACGCCCCAGCCGGCGGCGAAAAAGGCGTGACGGAGCGGCGTCGGCCGGGCCATCATCAGGGCACCGGCGATCAGCATCGCGCCCATGATTTGATCGTCCATCCAGAACATGACCGGCCGCCCCGCGCCCCAGCTGCGATAGGCCTCGCCCAGCATCAGCGACAACGCGAGCAGCACACCGACGATACGCAACGCCTTCATCGGGACGCGAAACGCTGGCCAAGATCGTGAAGCGCGATCGCCGCCTGGGCCGCTTCGCCGCCCTTGTCCTTCTTGTCGGGCCGCGCACGGACTTCCGCCTGCGCATCATTCTCGACCGTCAAGATACCGTTGCCGATGGCGAGCCCATCCATGGTCAACGCCATCAGGCCGCGCGCGCTTTCGCCGGCGACGATTTCGAAATGATATGTTTCGCCACGGATGACGACGCCGATCGCGACGAAGCCGTCATAGCGGCCGGTCTCCGCCGCCATCGCGACGGCGCCCGGAATTTCGAGCGCGCCGGGTACGGTGATCGTCTCATGAATGTGACCCGCCGCCTCGAGCGCCGCCGTAGCGCCCTCGATCAGCCAGTCATTGAACTGGTCATAGAAGCGCGCTTCGACGATCAGGAAATGCGCCATTATGCGCCCTCCACATCGATGGCGCGTTCGCCGACGATCGACAGCCCATAAGCGTCGAGCCCTACAAGACTGTGATGCGTGTTGGTCAAGAGGATCATCTCATGCACGCCGAGCTCGGTAAGGATTTGCGCGCCGACACCATAGTCGCGCAGCTCCTCCATGTCCGGCCGCTCCTCGCCGGTCTTGAGCAGCAACGCCTTGGTAAACGCCCCCTGCATCGTCCGATTGATCACGACGACGACGCCCGCGCCCTCCTCGCCGATAATCTCCATCGAGCGCGAGAGCATCTGGCCGCGCGCGCCCTCTTCGCCGAACACATCGGTGAAGGCGGAGAGCGCGTGCATGCGCACAAGCGTCGGCTTTTCCGGATCGACGCGACCCTTCACCAGCGCGACCTGCTCGGTGCCCGTTGCTTTATTGAAGAAAGTCATCGCCTTCCAGTCGCCGCCCCAGCGGCTCGTGAACGGCGCCTCGGCCTTTTTCTCGACCAGATGGTCATGCTTGCGGCGATAGGCGATCAGATCCCGGATCGTGCCGATCTTCAGGTTGTGGAGCTGGGCGAAGGCCATCAGGTCCGGCATCCGGGCCATCGTGCCGTCCTCGTTCATGATCTCGCAAATCACACCGCTCGGATTGAGGCCGGCGAGCCGCGCGATATCGACCGCCGCCTCGGTATGGCCTGCGCGCACAAGCACACCGCCGGGTCGCGCGACGAGCGGGAAGACGTGGCCGGGCGTGACGATCTCCTCCTTGCCCTTCGATCCATCGATCGCGACCGATACGGTGCGCGCCCGGTCCGCCGCCGAGATGCCGGTCGTTACCCCGTCCTTCGCCTCGATCGACACGGTGAAAGCTGTCTCATGCCGCGTGCCGTTGTGGCGGCTCATGAGGTCGAGGCCCAAAGCCTCGGTGCGTTCCTTGGTCAGCGCGAGGCAGATCAGGCCGCGGCCATATTTGGCCATGAAGTTGATCGCATCGGGCGTCGCCATCTGCGCCGGAATCACGAGATCGCCCTCATTTTCGCGGTCCTCGTCATCGACCAGGATAAACATGCGCCCGTTGCGCGCCGTTTCGATAATCTCTTCGGGCGTCGCCAGCGCCTGCCCGCCGCCGGTCACCAGATAGCGTTCGAGCTTGAGCAGCGTCTCGGCGGTCGGATTCCAGTCATCGTCATCGAGCTTGCGCAAGGAGTTGGGGTGGAGCCCGGCGGCGCGCGCCAAGCCGGCCTTGCTGGCCTCGCCCGAGGTGACGAGGCTGCGGATATTATCGATAAGCGGTGTAGACATGCACCCCGTATTTCACACTGTAGTGTGATTTACAACACGAAAATCACATGAGCATGTTATCTTCCTGTCATTCGCGCCAGATAGCGCGCCAATATATCGATCTCGATATTGACCGGCCGGCCAGCGGCCACCGTATCGAAGGTCGTGACCTCGGCGGTATGCGGGATCAGGTTGATCGTGAAGTGACAGCCATCGCCAGTATGGCGCACTTCGTTGACCGTCAGCGATACGCCGTCCAGCGTGATCGATCCTTTCGGCGCGATCAGATTCGCCAGATCATCCGGCGCGCAGATCACGAGTTCCGTCGAATCGCCGACCGGCTCGGCTGAGACGATTTCGCCGATCCCGTCGACATGGCCGGTCACGATATGGCCGCCCATTTCGTCGCCGAGCTTGAGCGAGCGTTCGAGATTGAGCCGTCCGCCCTCGTTCCACTGGCCCTGCGCCGTCCGCGACACGGTCTCGGCCGACAGATCGACGGCGAACCAGTCTTCGCCCTTATCGACCACTGTCAGGCACACGCCCGAGCACGCTATCGAGGCGCCGAGATCGACGGTCACCATATCGTAGCCGCAGCGGACGGCAAGCCTCAGATCGCCGCGCTGCTCGGCCTTCGCGATCGTGCCGATATCGGTGATGATTCCGGTAAACATCAGGCGCGCTCGTAAACCTCCAGCCGGTCCTTGCCAAGCATGCGCGTTTCGATGAGCTGCCATTGATCGTGCGCATCTTCGAGCCGCGCCAGTCCGATATCGCCGAGCGCGCTTAGGCCGGTGCCGATCAGGATCGGCGCACGGTACAGTAGGAGCCGATCGACGAGACCGGCGGCGATAAAGGCTGCCGCCGCGCCCGCGCCGCCTTCGACCAGGACATGGTCGACGCCCTCCATGTTCGCAATCGCCTCGGGGCTTTCGAGATGGCGCCAGGCCGGCGTTTCCGCCTGCAGCCGCAACTGCGCGAACTTGCTGACATCGCTGGTCAACACCGCACGGCTCGGAGCGCGGTTGCCCAGCCCTTCGATGCGGACATTGAGTGTCGGGGAGTCGGCCTCGACTGTCCTCCGGCCGGCAACGATCATATCGGCCATGGCGCGCTCGATATGCGCATGCGCGCGCGCTTCGGGGCCGGTGATCCACTGGCTCGAACCGTCGGGCAACGCCACCTGCCCATCCAGAGATGTGGCGAGTTTCAGCGTGACATGCGGGCGGCCCTTTTGTTGGCGCATAAAGAACCCCGCCATGGCCCGCCGCGCATCCTCGGCGAGCATATCTTCGATAACCTCCATGCCCCCAGCGCGCAGCCGGTCGATCCCTTTGCCGTTGGTGCGCGGGTCGGGATCGCGCGCGGCGATAATGACCCGGGCCGGCCGCGCGTCAACCAGCAGATCGGAACAGGCCGGACCGCGATTGCTTTCATGCGCGCAGGGTTCGAGCGTCACATAAACGTCCGCGCCGGTCGCTTCGACGCCTTCCAGCGCCATCGCTTCGGCGTGCGGCCGGCCACCGGGCTGCGTCCAGCCGCGCGACAGGACGCGCCCGTCGCGGACGATCACACAACCGACATTGGGGTTGGGAGCCGTGCGGCCCCGGCCGCGCCAGGACAGCGCGATCGCGGACGCCATGAACCGCGCGTCAACGCTCGTCAGTTGCGGTCTCCAGCGTCATGCCGTCCATCCGCTCGCCGGGGCGGAGCAGATTGCGGCGGTTTTCCTCGGTGATGCGATCCGCCTCGGCGGCCGCCTCGCGATCATAGTCTACGCCGCTGCCTTCGGCCAGTTCCTGAAAGCGTTGGCGCGATATCGCCCGGCGTTCATTCTCTTCGAGCGCCAGGACGCGCTGACGCTCGATGATTTCCTCGTCCGTGCGGTTCGATCCCCAGACTTCGGCATAGATGACGGTGGGCCCGGTCGGCTCGGCATCGGTCTCGCTGCTCATCGCGAAAGTGCCGATCAGCACCACGGGGATCGCGACGGCGAAAAACAGAGCGATCCAGTTGTGCCGCTCGCGCCGCCGGAAGAAGGAGGCGACGTCGCGGGCGATAATGCGCGGCTTGGGCGGAAGCATGACCATCGGTCCAAGATAGGGCAGCTTGGCCGCCAGCGCCAGAGGCCGAGCGGATTCAGCGGCTCAGCTGATCCTGAACTCCACGGTATGCTCCTGCCAGCTCTCGATCGGGACGCCGTCCCGCGTCGCCGGTTCGAACCGCCAGTTGCGCAGCGCCTGCCGTTCGGTCGCATCGCAAAAGGCCGGATGTGTCGCGCTGACCGGGCGGGCCTCGACGACCCGGCCGCTGGGCGCGATCCGCACCCGGATCGTACAACTGCCCTCGACATCCTGCCGCAGCAGACTGCTTGGATAGCGCGGCTGCACATTGGCCCTGCTTGCAAAGCGCGCGGTGCGGATTACGGGATCGGGCATCGCTTCGGGCGTGGTCGGCAAGGTTTCTCCGCGCGGAATTTCCGGCGTGCGCGGTATGTCGAGCGGCGGCAATGAGTATGTCGGCACATCGACGATCGGATCGCTCACCGTCGGCGTGTTCGGCAGTCTCACTTCAGGCTCCATCGGATCAGTCTGCTGCGCCGGCGGCGGTGCGGACGGGACGACATTGACGACCTCGATAGGCCCAGGCTCGACAATCGCGGGCACGACGCCCGATTTGACCAGAAAGGCCGCCGCCAAGGCCGCGCCGTGCAATGCGATGACGATGGCAAGCCCCGACGAACTGTGCCGGGACTGGTTCAGATAACCCGATTTTTGTGTGTTATGGCCGCCCATTTCTTCTCTCCCAAGAACGTGAACGATCTCAGGAAGATACACCAATTCGGGCCAAAAGTGTAGGTGAGGGCCTGTTGGTGCGTCAGCTGACGCACGCCGCAGCCGTTGAAAACTGCGGTTTCCGGGGTGTTACCGCCGTCGCAGACGCATCAGCCCTTCTTGCGCGGCACTCGCGACAAGCCGGCCATCCTGCGTGAAAATCTGGCCGCGATTGAAGCCGCGCGCATGGCCCGTCCAGGGCGAGTCGGTTGCGTAGAGCAGCCATTCGTCAGCTCGGAATTCCTCGTGCAGCCAAAGCGAATGATCGAGGCTCGCCATTTGCAGCGGGTCTTTCATCCAGCTGATCCCGTGCTTGAGCGTGCTCGTGCCCAACAGGCTCATGTCCGACGCATAGGCGAGGATCGCCTGATGCAGCCGGTGATCGTCGCCGATAGGCGCAACGGCGCGGAACCAGGTATAGCTGCGCGGTTCGGACTTTTCCGGCTTGGCCGGATTGCGCCGTTCGACCGGGCGCAATTCGATCGAGCGCTGGCGCAGCATGCGCTTGCGGAACGGCTCGGGGATCAGCTCGATATTCTCGCGCCAATAGTCGGCCTCGCTCTGCAGCGCGTCCGGACCCGGCACGTCGGGCATGTCGAACTGATGCGCGAGCCCCTCTTCGGGGCGCTGATAATTGGCCGCCATATTGAGGATCGGCTTGCCACGCTGCAGCGCGATGATCCGGCGCGTCGAAAAACTTCGCCCGTCCCGGTCCCTCTCGATCCGGTAGATGATCGGGTAATTCTCGTTGCCGGGCCGCATGAAATAGGCGTGGAGCGAATGGGCCCAGAGCTCGTCATCGACCGAATGATTGGCCGCGACGAGCGCCTGGGCGATCACCTGCCCGCCGAACACCCGCCCGACACCGCCCGGCAGGCGCGGGCCGCGATAGAGATCGGTATCAAGCTCCTCGACCGTGAGCAGGTCGCACAATTTGCCGATCAGCTCTTCGGGCGTCTTCAGGGTCCGGCCATGTTCGTCGTCGCTATCTGCCACGCTCTGTCCTTTTGCGTTGTGCGATGCGGTATCCGCTGCCCTCATCCTTCAGTGCGGCGGCCAGATCAACCCCGGCGGTCGCGTGCTACGGCGCGCCGTGCAGATCCGCATAGACCGAACCGAGCACCCCGGCGCGGAACGGCGTGATCTCGCTCGGCAGGTTCTGGACATAACCCGATGCGCGCAGATTGTTCGCGCGGTCGACCCAGGCGACCGTGCCGGCAGCGCCGCCCCAGCCAAAGGTACCGACGCCCTCGCCGGCGGCACCGGGTTCGATCGTCACGCGCCCGCCCGCGCCGAAGCCCGATTCATAATACATGGCCGTCTTGTCGATATCGGGCGGCAGCAGGTCCGACATGGCGAGCCGCGCGGTTTCGGTCTCCATCACGCGCACATCGCCGAGCGCGCCTTCGCCGAGCAGCATGGCGAGGAAGCGGTCATAATCGTGCGCGCTCGATACGAGGCCGGCGCCGCCATAGGGATAGCGGGGCGGCAGTGCATAGACCGAGCTCTCAGCCGGATCGACCTGCACCAGATCACCCTCTCGCAGCGTGTAGCTGGCCGTCATCCGGTTCTCTTTCTCCGCCGGCACCTGAAAGAATGTATCGGTCATGCCGAGCGGCACGAACAGGCGCTGGGTGAGAAAATCTTCGAACGGCACGCCAGAGGCGATCTCGATGATCCGCCCCAATAGGTCGATGGATACCGAATAGCTCCATTTGGTGCCCGGATCAGCGATGATCGGCAGGGTGGCGAGGCGGTTCGCAAACTCCTCGAGGCTATCCGGACGATGCGCCACGGCCTCGGGCGCTTCATGCATGATCACGCCCGGCTCCAGCCCGAGTCTCTGATATTCGGCGAGCAGCGGGCCGGTGGTGACGATCGTATAGCCGAGCCCGGCCGTGTGGGTGAGCAGGTGCCGGATCGTGATCGGCCCGCTTGCGGCGCGCGTGTCGAGGCTGTTGTCGGGATCGGTCAGCACGCGCGGCTCGGCAAAGCCCGGAATGAAGTCGGCGATATTCTGATCGAGGCCAATTACGCCATCCTCGATCAGCATCATCGTCGCGATGCCCGTGATCGGCTTGGTCATCGAATAGATGCGCCACAGCGTGTCCGCATCCACCGCCGTTTCGCTATCCAGCGCCACCGTGCCGTCGGCGAAATAGGCTGGGGCCTCCTCTCCCCTGCCCAAGGCGATCAGCGCGCCGGGGATGAAATGCTCGGACACGAAGCGCGGTATGAAAGAGGCTACCGTTGGCCAGCTGGGGCCGCCATCCAACGCGGCGAGCGCGCGGCCCGGCAATGTCGTGAGCGCGAGCCCCGCACCGATACCCCCCAACAATTGCCGCCGGTCCATCCGGATCGCGCCCATACCGATTCCCCCTCAGTTTTTTGCGGAAAGAGCTTTGCCAGACCGCACGATTTTCGCAAGCGCGCGGGTTAAGGTGCGCGCTTGAGTCTCGCGATCGCACGGTCCTTGCCGATCAGCGGCAGCAGGGCGGCCATCTCCGGCCCATGATCGCGGCCGGTCAGCGCCTGACGGAGCGGCAGGAACAGCGCCTTGCCCTTGCGGCCGGTCTGCTCTTTGAGTTGCCCGGTGAGATTCTTCCATGCCGCGTCCGACCAATCGAGTTCGGCAGCATGTCCGGCTGCCTGATCGAGAAAGGCCGCCGTCTCTTTATCGAAATCGACCGAATCGACTGGCCCTTCGACGACATGCCACCAGTCGGCGGCTTCGGCGACGGTGGCGAGATTGGGCCGGATCGCTTCCCAGCCCTCGGCGCCCATGCCGTCCGGCAGGCGATCCGTCACCACGGCGAAATCGAGCTGATGCACGATCTTGGCGTTGAGCGCGGCGAGCTCCTCGCTGTCGAACCGAGCCAGGGCCCGCCCGAAGCGCGCAAAATCGAAACTCTCAATCAGCGGCGCAACATCGGTGAAGGGCTCGACCGGGTCGCTGGTGCCGATCCGCGCGAGCAGCGAGACGACCGCCATCGGCTCGATCCCCTGTTCGCGAAACACCTCGACTCCTAGCGATCCCAGCCGCTTGGAAAGCTTGCCCTCGCTACCGACCAACAAAGCCTCGTGCGCAAAGGTAGGGGCCGCCACACCCATCGCGTCGAACATCTGCAGTTGCAGGCCCGTATTCGTCACATGATCCTCGCCGCGTACGACATGGGTCACGCCCATCTCGGCATCGTCGACGGCGCTCGGCAGCATATAGAGCCAGCTCCCGTCCTCGCGCCGGATGACCGGGTCTGAGAGCAGCGCCGGATCGAAATGCTGCGGGCCGCGAATGAGATCGTCCCACTCGATCGGCGCATCATGATCGAGCTTGAAGCGCCAATGCGGCGTCCGGCCCTCGGCTTCGAAATCGGCGATATGCTGCTTGGTCAGATCAAGCGCCGCGCGATCATAGATTGGCGGCTTGCCCCGCCCAAGCAGAATCTTGCGCTTGAGCTCGAGTTCCTGCGCGGTTTCATAGGCCGGATAGATACGCCCCGCATCGCGCAGTCGCGCGAACGCCGCCTCGTAGCGGTGGAAGCGTTCGGACTGCCGCTCCTCGCCATCGATATCGAGTCCGAGCCAGGCGAGATCGGCGCGGATCGCTTCGACATAGTCCTCGTTGCTGCGTTCCGCATCCGTATCGTCAAGCCGCAGCAGGAAACGCCCGCCAAGCTTGCGCGTAAAGAGCCAGTTGTGCAGCGCGGTGCGGATATTGCCGACATGCAGGCGGCCGGTCGGCGCGGGGGCGAAACGGGTGATGGTCATGGCTCAGTGCGTCCGGAACGCATTGGTGATCGGATAGCGGCGGTCGCGGCCGAAATTGCGGACACCGATCTTCACGCCCGGCGGGGCCTGGCGGCGTTTATATTCGGCGATGTAAAGCAGCCGTTCGATCCGCGCGACGGTCTCCCGCTCGAAGCCGCGTTCGACCAGCGCGTCGATACCGACCTCCTCTTCTACCAGCCCCATCAGGATCGGATCGAGTACGTCATAAGGCGGCAGCGAATCGCTGTCCTTCTGATCGGGGCGCAATTCTGCCGTCGGCGGTTTGGTGATGACGCTTTCGGGCATGACCGGCCCATCCGGGCCCATGGCAAGGCTCGGCCGGGTATCGTTGCGGAAGCGCGACAGCGCGAAGACGGTCGTCTTGTAGGCGTCCTTCAGCACCGAATAACCGCCGGCCATATCCCCATAGATGGTCGCATAGCCGACCGCCATTTCGGACTTGTTGCCGGTCGTCAGCAGCATATGGCCGAACTTGTTGGAGAGCGCCATCAGCGTCACGCCGCGGATGCGCGACTGGATGTTCTCCTCGGTGATATCGACTTCAGCGTCCGCGAAACTGTCTTCGAGCATCGCGTCGAAACCCTCTACCGCTGGGTGAATCGGGATCGTATCGAGCTTGCAGCTGAGCATTTCCGCGCAGCCCGCCGCATCATCGAGGCTCTCTTGCGACGTGAAGCGCGACGGCATCATCACGCACCAGACCCGGTCCGCGCCCAGCGCATCGACGGCGACGGCCGCGGAGAGCGCGCTGTCGATCCCGCCGGACAGGCCGAGCACGACGCCCGGGAAGCGGTTGCGGTTCACATAGTCGCGCAGGCCGATCAGCATCGCATGGTAAATGTCCGCCGGATGATCGTCGAGCTGATGCTGCGGTCCGTCGGTGCAGGCCCAGCCATCTGCCTGCTTCTCCCACACCGTCGTCGCGACTTCCTCTTCCCAATCGGCATACTGCCACGCGATCTCGCCATCCTTGTTGAGGATGAAGGAGGAGCCGTCGAACACAATCTCGTCCTGCCCGCCGACCCGGTTGAGATAGGCGAGCGGCAGGCCCGTATCGGCGGCGCGACCGCGCGCCAGCGCCAGCCGGATATCGTCTTTCTCCACCTCATAGGGGCTGCCATTGGGCACGATGAACAGCTCCGCGCCGCGCGACGCGAGATGCGCACAGACACCATCGACCCAGATATCCTCGCAGATCGGCACGCCGATCTTTACACCGCGAAAATCGATCGGATCGGGCAAAGGCCCGGGCTTGAAGAGGCGCAGTTCGTCAAACGTGCCGTAGTTGGGGAGGCGATGCTTGCGGACGACCGCCGCGATCTCGCCGCCATCGAGCAGCGCCATAACGTTATGGAGCCTGCCCTCCTCGACCATCGCCGTGCCGACAAGCATCGCCGGGCCGCCGGAAGCCGTGGCCGCGGCCATCCGCTCCAGTTCGGCCCTCGCCCGTTCGATCAGCGCGGGTTTAAGGACCAGATCTTCCGGCGGATAGCCGATCAGCTGCAATTCCGGAAAGACGATCAGATCGGCCTCGGGGCAGTCGGCCCGCGCGCCGAGCATCGCATCGGCATTGCCGGCGAGATCGCCCATCACCTGATTGAGCTGCGCGAATGCTATGGCCAGCCGATCCGTCATGCGCCGCTCTTAGGCGCGGGCCGCGCGCGCCGCAAATCGAAACTGCGTGCCGTTCAGCCGAACAGCATCGTCCCGAACAGCCGGCCCGGAATGAAGGTGAAGGCGCCGGCGATGATGATGCCGATATAGACGCCTTCCATCGCCTTGTAATGCGCCTCGATATTGCCGCGCCGCGCCTGCCAGACGGCATAGGGGATCGAGACGATAACGATCGCGGAGAAAATGTGGATGAAGGAGAAGCTCTCGCCGACCCACAGGCTCACCACCGCCGTCGTCAGCATCAATGCCGCCCAGATTCGCCCGAGCAGCCTGTGGAGCGCATCGCCCTTGCGGCGGAACAGGACCCAGGCGCCAAGCGGCAAGGCCGGCACGACGGTGGCGATATGGAGGATCAGCGGCAACGGCAAATTCTCCATGGACCTCACCGATTCAGGTTCCGCCGCGCCGCCGAAGCTCAATGCGGTCAGAGTGAGGGTGAGTATGATCGTGCCGAGCGCGATAAGGAGGATCGTGCCCAGGCTCGATCGCTTTGGCAGGGGCCGGTTGGCGGTGGTCATGGTCGTGTTCCTCATGGCTGTGCGGCAAGACTGGCAGAGGCCCGTTCGCCGGCAAGCAAAGCTGCGTGAGGCGCGCAAATATTTCGCCAACCCCGCGGAAGTAGGCTATTCGCCCATTCACGAAGCGCGAACGGGACAGTCCGAAATCATGCAAATGCGCCAATTGGCCATCGAGATTTTCATCATTGCCGCGATCGGGCTTGTGCTCGGGCTGCTCGGGCCATTCGGTACCTATGAAATGCCGCCGGCTTTGCGGCTCGCCTATTGGGTCGGCTTCATCCTGATCGGCTATGCGCTGTACCGGCCTGTCTATGTCGTCGCCTTGTGGCTGTCCGAAGAAACGCCGGTGCCGCTATGGGCCGCGCTGCTGATTGCCGCCGCGCTGGCGGCGCTGCCGCTGACCCTGCTGATCGCCTATGCCATCGCTGGCTTCGCGATCGACGATCATTATTACGGCCCCGGTTTTCCGCTGCTCTATCTGCAGGTCTTCGGCATCGGGCTTGGCGTCCAGATCATCATGGGGACGTTGTTCGCGGGTCGTGACGAAAGCGATGCCGCGCCGGAAGCCGTGGCCGCGCCGAAACCGCTCGACGTGCGGGATATCGCCATGCCCGAGCGGCCCGACGCGCCTTTTTTCAAGCGCCTCCCGCCCGAGCTCGGCGATCATCTCGTCTGCCTCGAAATGCAGGACCATTATGTGAAGGCGCATACGCTGGCGGGCAGCGAAATGCTGCTGATGCGGCTGCGCGATGCGATGGCCGAGCTGGACGGGGTCGAAGGGATGCAGGTGCATCGCAGCTGGTGGGTGGCGCGCGATCAGGTGCGCGCGATCCGGCGCGAGGGGCGCGCGATCAAGCTCGAGCTCGCTAACGGCCTGCTCGCCCCGGTCGCGCGGAGCCGGCAGGAAAAATTGCGCGCCGAGGGCTGGCTCTGACGGTCCGATATCGCGGCGTACGCCACACTCCCCAGAAAAGCGCGGGCGACCGGTTTATTTTTTCCGGCCACGGCGTAAAACGCTACCGCAAAGGGGAGTGTGCTCATGAAATTGCTGTCGGGTAATTCCAATCTGCCGCTGGCGAGCGCGATCTCCCAATATCTCGAAATCCCGCTCACCGAAGCCAATGTCCGGCGCTTTGCGGACGAAGAGATTTTCGTCGAAATCCTCGAAAATGTCCGCGGCGAAGATGTGTTCGTCGTCCAGTCGACCAGCTATCCGGCGAACGACAATCTGATGGAGCTTCTGATCATCATCGATGCGCTGAAACGCGCCTCGGCGAAGCGGATCACGGCGGTCCTCCCCTATTTCGGCTATGCCCGGCAGGACCGGAAGCCTGGCCCGCGCACGCCGATCTCGGCCAAGCTCGTTGCCAATCTCATTACCACCGCCGGCGCCAATCGCGTGCTGACCATGGACCTGCACGCCGGCCAGATTCAGGGCTTTTTCGATATCCCGACCGACAATCTCTATGGCGCGCCGGTGATGGCGGCGGATATTTCCGCGCGTTTCTCGAAGAAAGACATCACCGTGGTTTCGCCGGACGTGGGCGGCGTGGTGCGCGCCCGCGCGCTCGCCAAGCGGCTCGACAATGCGCCGCTCGCGATCATCGACAAACGGCGGGAGAAGCCGGGCGAATCCGAAGTGATGAACATCATCGGCACGGTCGAAGGCCGTTTCTGCATTATCGTCGACGATATCGTCGATTCCGCCGGCACGCTGTGCAACGCCGCTGCGGCGATGAAGGAATCGGGCGCGGAAGAGGTGATGGCCTATTGCACGCATGGCGTGCTCTCGGGCGGCGCAGTCGCGCGGGTCGACGGTTCGGTGATGAAGGAGCTGGTGATCACCGATTCGATCGGCAATCACGATGCTATCGCCGAGGCCGAGAAAATCCGGCACCTGCCTATCGCGCCGCTTTTCGCAGAAGCGATCCGGCGCATCGCCGACGAGAGCTCGGTCTCCAGCCTGTTCGACTAAGCCGGCACCAGCGCGGAAATCACCCGGGCAAGCCCGTCGCGATAGGCGGCATGATCCTTGGCCGTGTGAAGCAGGCCTTTCGAGGCCCAATAGAGCGTATGCGCCATATCGACGGCGCGGGCGTCCGAAATCCCGGCCGATTGCCCGGCGAACAGCTTGGCCACTTTTGCGTTGATATAGCGTTCGGCCTGTTCCGACAGTTCAGCCGCCTCGCCGTGCACCATCGTGAGAATCTCGGCGGCATGCGGCGATGCGCGAAGCGTCTCAACATGTTGCCCGGCCCAGATGTCATAGGCCGCCATCAGCCGGTCCGGAATATCCAGCCCATCATCTTCCAGCATGGCCAGCGTTTCGGCGGCCGATTGCTCGATCAGCGTCTTCGTCGCCCAGCCGAACACGCCTTCCTTGGATGAAAAGCGGTTGTAGAGCGCCTGGCGCGAAATCCCCATCGCATGGGCAAGGTCCCCCATGGATGTCTTCCGAAAGCCATAGAGCGCGAAAACGCGCAGTACGGCATGGAGCGTATCGTTCTGGCTCATGATTACGAAATTGACATTTTTGTTCTTTTTTGTCAACTATGTCAAGACACCGATTCGCTACATTGATACGCCGCGCTAAGCGGCAAGGGAGAAACCCATGCTCGACGTGACCAAAACCGGCATTCGCAACTGGAAACCCGATGCGCTGCCCGATCTGACCGGCAAGCGCTACATCATCACCGGCGGCAATAGCGGGATCGGCTTCGACGCCGCGAAGATGCTGGCGGACAAGGGCGGCGATGTCGTGATTGCCGGGCGCAGCGAGCAGAAGATCAATGCCGCCGCAGCATCCCTACAGAGCAGCGCGACTGGCGAGATCGATACGGTTCAGCTCGACCTGTCCAATCTATCCAACGTCCGCAAGGCCGCCGAAACCGTGCGCGCGCGCTACGACAAGATCGACGGGCTGATCAACAATGCCGGGATCATGCAGACCCCGGAAACCCGCACGGTCGATGGCTATGAGCTGCAACTGGCGACCAATCATCTCGGCCATTTCCTCTGGGCCGGACTGCTCTTCGATCTCGTCGAACACGCGGACGGCCGCATCGTGACGGTATCGAGCATCGCCCATAAGTTCGGCACGATCTTCACCGACGATCTGATGTTGGAGAAGAGCTATTCGCCGACCCAGGCCTATGGCCAGTCCAAACTCGCCAATATGCTGTTCGGGCTAGAGCTGCATCGCCGGCTCGCTGCCAAGGGCAGCACCGTCCAATCGATCGTCTGCCATCCCGGCTATTCCAATACCGCGCTGCAGGACACGGGGCCGTCGGGTCTGCTCAACTTCGCTTACAAGTTTCTCAATCCGCTCTTGGCCCAACCCTCGGCGCTCGGCGCCATTCCAACCGTGCTCGCGGCGGCCGGTGAGGAGGCGCAATCGGGCGCCTATTATGGGCCGACAGGCTGGGGCGATGCACGCGGCCCGGTCGGCGATTCCTTCGTTGCCATGCGCGGCCGCAATGCCGAGCGCGCGCAATGGTTGTGGGAGGAGAGCGAAAAACTGGTCGATTTCGAGTGGGATTTCCTGAGCTGATCCGACCAGCGCGCGTTTGACCGGGTTTCGCGCGTCCGGTATTTGTCCACGCATGGCCAAAGCCGATATCTTCACCCATCCGATGCATCTCGGACTTGGCGCGACGGCGATCCCCCAACCCGAATTTACCGGTCTGCCCTGGTATGAAGACTATGGTGAGCGCACGGCTGCCGATGGCGCCGAAGGCCGCCTCGTCAGCGCGCACCGGTTCACGGAAGACTGGGATATGTGGGAAATGCATCCCAAGGGCGATGAGGCCGTTATCTGCCTGTCGGGCGAGATGACACTGCATCAGGAAATGGCGGATGGAACGAAGAAAAGTGTCACCCTCACCCCCGGCGAATATGCGGTAAATCCACCCGGCTGCTGGCACACGGCCGATATCGATAGCGAGGCATCCGCACTTTTTATCACTGCAGGCATGGGCACCGAACATCGGCCGCGCTAACAGGCAGCCACCATGCCGACACTGAATGATGATCTCGCCCTTGCGCAACGCCTTGCCGATGCGGCCGGCGAAGCGATCCGCCCCTTTTTCCGCGCCGAGTTCGAACGCGAGGACAAAGCCGATTCCTCGCCAGTCACCGAAGCAGACCGGGCCGCAGAAAGTGCGATCCGCGCGATCCTCAAAACGGAACGCCCCGAGGACGGCGTTATCGGCGAGGAATTCGGCCGAGAGCGCCAAGGCGCATCGCGCCAATGGGTGCTCGATCCGATCGATGGCACGGTAAGCTTTATCGCCGGCCGGCCGACTTTTGGCACGCTGATCGCGCTGATGCAGGATGGCTGGCCCGTGCTCGGCGTGATTGATCAGCCAATCGCGGGTGAACGCTGGGTCGGCGCGATGGGGCAGGCGACCGAATTCAACGGCGCACCGGCGGAAACCCGTCGCTGCCGAGCACTAGCCGGCGCAATGGTCGCGACGACGAGTCCGCACTGTTTCTCCGGAGAAGAGAGCAACGCCTTTCTCCGCGTCGTCGCCAAGGCGCAGGCACAGAAACGGCAGGGCCCGATCTATGGCGGCGATTGCTATAGCTATGGCCTGCTCGCCTCCGGCCATATCGACATCGTCATCGAGGCAGGCCTCGCGATCCACGATTTCGCCGCGCTGATCCCGGTCGTCGAAGGTGCAGGCGGCCATATGACCGACTGGTTCGGGGAGCCGCTATCCGGGTCGAGCGACGGCAATGTGATCGCACTCGGCGATCCGGCGCGACTCGACGATGTGCTGGAAGCGCTGCATGGGAATTGATTTGTCAGACTCGACCTGTCGACCGAGCGCTGCAGATTCTTTTTTCAGAATTTCCCTAGCGGGAAATCGCGGCACCGGGCCGCTCCCCCTCCCGCCCTCCCATTGACTGTTCCCTGTTTGGGGGGTCGGGAGGGGGAGCGGGCCGGTGCCGCGCCGAGCCTAAGGCGAGGTCTGACAAAAGACTCCACCCAAGCAATAATCTTGCTTTCCCGGCCGCACGTCGCTATGTCCGCCATCTTCCAAACGATGTGAGGAACTGTCCGGCCGGAATGGGCTGCCGAGGCCGTTCGCAAATCGTCAAATGCAAGGAGACGAAAATGCCCAAGCTGAAGACCAAGAGCGGTGTGAAGAAACGCTTCAAAATCACCGCCACCGGCAAGGTCATGCACGGCGTCGCAGGCAAGCGCCACCGGCTGATCAGCCATAACGCAAAATATATCCGCCAGAATCGCGGCACCGACGAACTGTCTGCCGCCGATGCCAAGGTCGTCAAGAAATGGGCGCCCTACGGACTGAGGAAATAGACCATGGCACGAGTAAAACGCGGAACGACGAGCAAGGCTCGCCACAAGCGGCTTCTAAAAGAAGCCAAAGGCTATTGGGGCCGTCGCAAGAATACGATCGGCGTCGCACGTCAGGCGGTCGAAAAGGCCGGCCAGTACGCCTATCGCGATCGCAAGGTCAAAAAGCGGAAATTCCGCGCGCTGTGGATTCAGCGGATCAACGCGGCGGTGCGCGCCGAAGACCTGACCTATGCCCGCTTCATGCACGGCCTGAAGCTCGCCGGCGTCGAGTTGGACCGCAAGGTTCTGGCCGATCTCGCGATGAACGAGCCGGAGGCGTTTAGCGCCGTCGTTGCCCAGAGCAAGGACGCGCTCGCAAAGGCCTGAGGCAGCGACAGCAATCGCCGGTAGCTAGACCGGCAAATCCAAAGTAAAGGGCGCGGGGAGCGGAACGGCTCCACGCGCCCTTTTGCATTATGCTCTTCGAAACGGACGGAATGATGGACCAGCAAAAGCCGGATCTGGAACAGCTGAAACAGGATTTATCCGCAGCGATCGATGTCGCCACGGGGCTCGACACGCTCGACGCGGTGCGCGTGCATGCGCTCGGCAAGAATGGCGTGGTGACCAATCTGCTCAAGACGCTGGGCGGCATGTCGCCCGAAGAACGCAAGGTGGAAGGTCCGCGGATCAACGGACTGCGCAGCGAGATCGCCGGCGCCATCGAAGCGAAGAAGGACGCGCTCGCGGCAGAGGAACTGGCCGAACGCATGGCCTCCGAAACGCTCGACCTATCGCTGCCACCGAAGGACACACCCAAAGGCTCGGTTCACCCGGTGAGCCAGGTGATGGACGAGCTTGCCGAAATTTTCGCCGATCTCGGTTTCGCCGTCGCGACCGGGCCGGAAATCGAGGATGATTGGCACAACTTCACCGCGCTCAACATTCCCGAAAGCCATCCAGCGCGCGCGATGCACGACACTTTCTATTTCGGCGAAAACCAGATGCGCGACGGCATGCCGATGATGCTGCGCACGCATACCTCGCCCGTGCAGATCCGGACGATGACATCGGGCGAGCCGCCGTTTCGCATTATCGCGCCGGGACGCACATACCGTTCGGATTCCGATGCGACACATACGCCGATGTTCCATCAGGTTGAGGGATTGGTGATCGATCGCGACATCACGATGGGGCATCTGAAATGGACGCTCGAAACCTTCGTGAAGGCCTTTTTCGAGCGCGACGATATCGTCCTGCGCTTCCGCCCCAGCTATTTCCCCTTCACCGAGCCATCGGCCGAGATCGATATGGGGTTCTCGGTCGAGAACGGCCGGCGCATCGTCGGCGGCGATCCGAACGGCCCGGATGGCGGCTGGATGGAGCTGGGCGGCAGCGGCATGGTCAACCGCCATGTGATCGCCGCCTGCAATCTCGACCCCGATGAGTGGCAGGGCTTCGCCTTCGGCTGCGGCATCGACCGGCTCGCCATGCTCAAATATGGGATGGACGATCTGCGCGCCTTTTTCGACGGCGATCTGCGCTGGATCGAGCATTATGGCTTTTCAGCGCTCGATGTGCCGACGCTGAGCGCGGGAGTGGGCGCATGAAGTTCACCCTGGGCTGGCTCAAAGAGCATCTCGATACGGATGCCGATCTCGATACCGTACTCGAGACGCTGACCGCGATCGGACTCGAGGTCGAAGGCGTCGAAAATCCCGGCGAAACGCTCGCCGATTTCAAGATCGCGCGCGTCGTCTCGGCGGACAAACATCCCAATGCCGACAAGCTGCAGCTGCTGCAGGTCGATACCGGAGACGGGATTCCCGTGCAGGTCGTATGCGGCGCGCCCAATGCGCGCGAGGGCATGGTCGGCGTCTTCGCCGCGCCCGGCACCTATGTGCCCGGGATCGACGTTACCCTGAAACCGGCGAAGATTCGCGACATCGAGAGCTTCGGCATGATGTGCTCCGAGCGCGAACTCGAAATGTCGGACGCGCATGAGGGGGTTATCGATCTCGACGCTGCGGCCGCCGAGCATGTCGGCGAAACCTATGCGCAATGGGCAGGGCTCGACGATCCGGTGATCGACATCGCGATCACGCCCAACCGGCAGGATTGCATGGGCGTGCGCGGCGTGGCGCGCGATCTGGCAGCCGCCGGCCTCGGGCGGCTCAAGCCGCTGGCCGAAGCCTATGCGCCCGCCGGCGCGGAAGCAGGCGCCGGCGTCAACGATGCGACGACTGGGCAGTGCGAAGCCGTGAAACCGATTGCCGGCGAAGGCGCGCCGTCCATCGAGATCCGCACCGACGATCCCGACGGATGTCCGGCCTTTTTCGGGCGCACCGTTGCAGGCGTCGCCAACGGCACATCGCCGGACTGGATGGCCAAGCGGCTGCGCGCGATTGGCCAGAAGCCGATTTCGGCGCTCGTCGACATCACCAATTTCGTGATGATCGATCTCGGCCGGCCGCTGCACGTTTACGACCGCGCGACGCTGGGCGATGCGATCTTCGCGCGCCGGGCCGAGAATGGCGAAAAGGTCGTTGCGCTTAACGGCAAGGAATATGTGCTCGACGACACGATGACCGTGATCGCCGACGAGCATGGTGTCCACGATATCGGCGGCATCATGGGCGGCGAGCATTCGGGCGTGCAGGACGGCACGACCGATATCGTGATCGAATGCGCCTATTTCGATCCGCCACGCATCTCCCGGACCGGGCAGAAACTCGGCCTGATGTCCGATGCGCGCGCGCGCTTCGAACGCGGGGTCGATCCGGCCTTTCTCGATGACGGGCTGACCGTCGCGACGCTGCTCGTTCAGGCGCTGTGCGGCGGTACGCCGTCCGAAGTCGTGCGCGCGGGCCAGCCGCCGCTCGACACGAAAACCGTTAGCTACGACCCACAGCTCGCCGAAACGCTCGGCGGGCTCGCCATCCCGGCCGACAAACAGCGCGCATCGCTCGAGGCGCTCGGTTTCACCGTCACCGGCGACGGTCCGTTCGAGGTCACGGCGCCGACCTGGCGGCGCGATGTCGATGGCGCGCCCGATCTGGTCGAGGAAGTGCTGCGGCTCGAAAGCTATGACGCCATACCCTCGACACCGCTGCCGCGCGCCGAGGGCGTCGCGACGCCGACCGCCTCGCCCGAACAGAAGCGCGAACGCACGGTGCGCCGTGCCGCCGCCGCGCGCGGGCTGAACGAGGCGGTAACCTGGAGCTTCATTCCCGAAGCCGAGGCCGCGCTGTCGGGCGACGCGCCCTGGATCCTCGCCAACCCGATCAGCGAGGATATGAAGGTCATGCGCACCTCGATGATCCCGGGTCTCGCCGCCGCAGCAAAACGCAATGCGGATCGCGGCGCGCACAGCATAAGGCTGTTCGAGATCGGCCGGCGTTACCTTGAGGAAGAAGAGCGCCCGACGCTCGGCCTGATCCTCGCGGGCGCAAAGGATGGCCGCCACTGGCAAGGCGGCGGCGCGCCGTTCGACGCCTATGACGTCAAGGCCGAGATTGTCACGCTGCTCGAGGCGGCCGGCGCGCCGACCGCCAATCTGCAACTCTTCGGCGATGCGAGCGCGCTCTATCATCCGGGCCGCTCCGGCCGCTTGTGTCTTGGCCCGAAGAACATGCTAGCCGAATTCGGCGAGCTGCACCCGAATACGCTGAAGGCGCTCGATCTCGACGGCCCAGTGATGGCCGGCGAAATCTATCTCGACGCGATCCCGATACCGCGCAGTTCGGGCCATATGCGCAAGGCCTTCACCCCGCCCGCGCTGCAAGTCGTCACCCGCGACTTCGCCTTCCTGCTCGACGCCGACACGCCGGCCGGCGACCTGCTCCGCGCGGTCAAGGGCGCAGACAAGCAGCATCTGGTCGATGCGCGTATCTTCGATGTGTTCACCGGTGAGGGCGTTCCGGAGGGCAGGAAATCGGTTGCGATCGAAGTGACGCTGCAACCGGCCGAGAGGAGCTTCACCGAAGACGATCTGAAAGCGATTTCGGAGAAGGTGGTGAAAGCGGCGGAGAAGGCTGGCGGAGAGCTCAGGGGCTAACGCCCTAACAAAAACACCGCTTGCTCCGCCAGCAAGTTTGCCGCGCCCGCGCCGCGCTGCGTATTGCCGCTCAGATACCAGGCGCGTTCCACCGCGAGGCCCTGCTCGCCGACCAGCGCGCGGAAATCGTCGATGGTGACGTGGTGGATATTCTCGGTCGCGTACCAGCTTAAGGGCAGCGCGCCGGTGACCGGCATCCGGCCGCCGAACATCAGGCTCGCGCGCACGCGCCAATAGGCGAAATTGGGGAAGCTGACGAAAGCGCGCGGCGCGATGCGCAGCAGCTCGGCGAGGATCGCGTCGGGCGCGCGCGTCGTCTGCAGCGTCTGGCTCAGGATCGCATAGTCGAACGCGTCGTCGGGATAGTCGGCGAGATCGGTATCGGCATCGCCCTGCACCACCGACAGGCCCTTGGCCATCGCCTGGGCGACATTGTCCGCATCAAGCTCCAGCCCTCGCGCATCCGCGCCTTTCGCATCCCGGATGGCCGCCATCAGGCCACCGTCGCCGCAGCCGATATCGAGCACCCGCGCGCCTGCGGGCACATGATCGGCGATAATCGCAAGGTCGGGGCGGAGCTGATTCATCTGTCAGGCCTTCGCTTCGCTCAGGCGCCGCACCGGCCCGCACCCCCTCCCGACCTCCCACTTGAGTGTACCGTGTTGGGAGGCCGGGAGGGGGTGCGAGCCGGTGCGGCGAATTTCCACAAGGAATTTTCTGACAAACAAAACGCTCACTTCCCCTCCCCCGCTTTCAGAAACCCGTCGACCGTCGCATTCATGCCGGGCGTATCGAGCAGGAAGGCGTCATGACCGAAGGGCGAGGAGAGTTCGACGAAGCTGACTTCGGCACCGCTGGCATTGAGTGCGCGGACGATCGTTTTCGCTTCGCTGGTCGGATAGAGCCAGTCGCTATCGAAGCTGATCACACAAAAGCGCGTCTTCGTACCCTTGAACGCGTTGGCGAGCAGGCCGCCATGCTCCTCGGCCAGATCGAAATAATCCATCGCGCGCGTGATATAGAGATAGCTGTTCGCATCGAACCGGTCGACGAAGCTGATCCCCTGATGCCGTAAATAGCTTTCGATCTGGAAATCGGCGTCGAAGCCGAAGCTTTTCGCGCCCGTTTCCTGCCCCGGCTTGGCCTGTAAGCGGCGGCCAAACTTTTCCGTGAGCCCTTCTTCGGAGAGATAAGTGATGTGCGCGGCCATCCGGGCCACGGCGAGGCCCTTGGTCGGCGGCTCGCCATCCGCATAATAATCGCCGCCGCGCCAGTTCGGATCGGCCATGATCGCCTGCCGCCCGACTTCGTGAAAGGCGATATTTTGCGCCGAATGCTTGGCCGCCGTGGCGATGGCGATCGCCGAGCGGACGCGCTCGGGATAGCAGGCCGCCCATTCGAGCACCTGCATCCCGCCCATCGAGCCGCCGATCACGGACTGCAGCGTATCGATTCCGAGATGATCGAGCAGCATCGCCTGGGCGCGGACCATGTCGCGGATCGTGATAACCGGAAAGCGCATCGCATAGGGCTTGCTGTCATCCGCCGAGCTGGCCGGTCCGGCGCTGCCCATACAGCTGCCGAGCACATTGATGCAGATGGCGAAATGGCGATCGGTATCGATCGGCTTGCCGGGCCCGACCATCGCCGTCCACCAGCCGGGCTTGCCGGTCAGCGGATGCGCCGACGCGACATATTGATCCATCGTCAGCGCATGGCAGATCAGGATGGCGTTCGATCTGTCGGCATTGAGAGCGCCATAGGTTTCATAGGCAAAATCAACGGGCGCGAGCACAGCGCCGCCATCGAGCGTCAACGGCCCGGGCAGGGTGACGGTGCGCGCGGCGCCGAAGAGAGACGTATCGTACACCATGGAAAGGCGGCGCTAAGGCGGAGAGGCGAACATTGTCAACGCGGAAACCCGGCCCCGTTCGGGCTGAGCCTGTCGAAGCCCTGTCTTTTCTCTTGAATCTTACCAAAGAAAACGCGGCCCTTCGACAAGCTCAGGGCAAACGGCTTTTTGGGTTTAACCGCACCAAAAACCGCTCTAGCGATACCCGCATGACCGGACCGACCCCGAAACCCTGGATCGCTGCGATGACGCCGTACAAGGCGGGGCGCGCGAAAACGGCGTCCGGTGGTCCGGTCGTCAAGCTCTCGTCCAACGAGAATCCGCTGGGAACGAGTGTAGATGCGGAACGGGCGCTGAGCGAAGCGCGGGGCAGTCTGGCGCGTTATCCCGATCCCGCATCGACCGCGCTGCGCGAAGCGATTGCCGAACTGAACGAGATCGAAGCGGAGCGGATCATCTGCGGGACGGGATCGGACGAGATTCTGCATTTGGCTGCTGGCGCCTATGCGAGCGCCGGAGACGAAATCCTCTATGTCCGCTACGGCTTCACCGTCTATCCACTGTCCGCACAGCGGGTCGGCGCGACACCGGTCGAGGCCGCCGACACGGATTATGCGACCGATATCGACGCGCTGCTTGCAGCGATCACGCCCAAGACCCGGGTGATATTCCTCGCCAATCCGAACAATCCGACCGGAACCTACACACCGATGACCGAAATCCAGCGGCTGCATGACGCCATGCCGCCGGATTGTCTGCTCGTGATCGATCAGGCCTATGCCGAATATCTCGAACCGGACGAGGCGCAAGCGCCACTGGAACTGGCGCATAACGCTTCTAATATACTGATAACGCGGACATTTTCCAAGATTTACGGACTGGCGGCGGAGCGGATCGGCTGGGGGTACGGGCCCGCCCCGGTGATCGATGCGTTGAACCGCATACGCGCGCCATTCAACGTCACCACGGCCGGACAAGCGGCCGCTATGGCCGCGCTGGCGGATCAGGGTTTCGTCGCGAAAAGCCGGGCGCATAACCGAAAATGGCGCAGCTGGCTGACGAACCGAATCGCGGCCATGGGCAATGCCGGGCTGCGCGCGATACCCTCGGAGGCCAATTTCCTGCTGATCCTGTTCGAGGGCAAGTTGACCGCCGAACAGGCCTATGAAGGGCTGATGGAGCGCGATTTCATCACCCGCTGGCTGCCGGGACAGCAACTCCCGCACGCGCTCAGGATCACGATCGGCACCGAAGACGAAACGCGCGGCGTCGCGGCGGCGCTCGAGGAACTAGTCGCCGCGCACCTCTAGGTCGTTGATCAGGCGATGGACTCGCGCCTCGACCTCTTCGCGCGGCAGGCCGGTCGGGATCGGGTCGAAAAACCGATAGGTTACGACGCCCGGCCGCTTGATCCAGCTATCGCGCGGCCAGACATGGCCGCTTTCGATCGCGATCGGCACCACGGGTAGCCCGACCATTTTATAGAGCCCCGCAAAGCCAGCCTGTAGCGGCGGGGTTTCGCCGGGCGCGACGCGCGTCCCTTCGGGAAAGATCACGACGGAACGGCCGGTCGCCAAAATCTCACGCGTCCGCTTCAGCATCGCCCGCATCGTCTTCGCGCCGCCCGAGCGATCGACCGCAATCCCGCCATAGCGAACCGAGAGCCAGCCCCAGCCCGGAATATTAGTCAGCTCCTTCTTAAGCACAGGCGCCGGCGTATCGAGCAGGTTCAGGAAATCGAGCGTTTCGAACATCGCCTGATGCTTGGCGGCGAACAGATATTGCCCGTCGGGAATCTCGCCCTCGATACGGACGGTGATGCCGAGAATCCAGCGCGCGCACCAGCGATGGAAGCGCACCCAGGCATATATTACGCCATGCATCGCCCGCTCGCCGAGCACAGCGCCGATCAATGCGGCGACCACCCAGGGAATCGTCATGCCGTAAAATACGAGCGCAAAAATTATCGTCCGTATTGCCGCCATGAAGGCTATAGCCCGATCATCGCGCTCAACCGGCGCAACAGATATTTGTTATATTCCAGAAAGAGTTGCATGAAGCTTGGCTCGCTGACCACGGCATCGGGCAGCAGAGTGACGCCATCGTCCAGCTCGCGATCGAATTCGAAGCGCGCGCGGGGCATATGCCAGTCGGTGGTGACCAGCCGCACGCTGGTGAAGCGGTTTTCGCGCATCCAGCGCGCCGCTTCCGCGCCGTTGCTCCGCGTATCGACGGCCTCCTGGCCGAGATCGATGCAGCAATCGAACAGCGCTTCGGGCTTGCCGATCTCCTCGGCCAGCTCGACCGGGCGGACCGTGCGGTTCACGCCGGAAATCAGCATGCGATCGGCCTGTCCGGCCTCCAGAAGCTCGATGCCGCGATCGATCCGGTATTCGCCGCCCGTCAGGACGATGATCGCATCGGTCCGCTCGAGCTCGGCCGGCCCCGGCAATCTGATCGCGAAAACCGCAAAACCCAGCGCCCAAAGCAGCACCAACAGAGATAAGATACGCCGCACCATGGAACAGGCTTATAACAGCTTTTTGAGGACGCCAATCACGGTATAGCGCGCGACGAGGGTCGATACGGCCGCGCCCGCCAGCGGCAAAAGGGCGAGAATGATCCAGGCCGAAAGCGGGAGGGTCGCCGATCCGAGCAGTTCCGAGCCCACTGCCCCGATCCGCTGGCCCAGCAACAGCAACACAACCACAGCGACCAGAAAACCGACCAGGCCGCCAAACAGTGCATCGAGCGCGATCCGGCGCTGAAACAGCCGCGCAATCTGCACGTCAGTCGCGCCCATAAGATGCAACACTTCGATCGTGCTGCGATGTGTGTTGAGTGCGGCGCGCACGGCCAGAATGACCGACGCCGCCAAGGCGCTTGCCGTCAGCAGCACGAGCGCAAAGGCGAGCCATGTGAGCGATCCGATCAGGCCGGCCAGTGGCGCGAGAAACTGCGCATGATCGTCGACGCGTGCTGCAGGCGCCGCATCGACAACCGCCGCCTCGATACGCTCCAGATCGTTATGCGCCGCCTCGGTCAGTGCCGCGTCGATCATCGTGGGCACAGGAATACCCTCTTCGTCCCCCGCCGCGCCGATCCAGGGCTCGATCAAAGCATCGATCTCCTCATCCGACACGCGCACGACTTCGGTCACACCCTCCATATCGCCCAATGCCGCCATGGCCGCACGGGTTTGTGCTTCCCGCAGGTCTGGATTGGCTTCAACGATCTGGACCGTGATCCGTTGCGCGATGCTGCCGGTTACATTGCTGGCGGCATGATTGAGCGCGAGGCCGCCCGCCGCGGCAAGCACCGTCAGGAACATCATGATCGCGATGACCCAAGGCATCGGGCCCGACAGGCGGCCCTCGGTGAGCAGCCGGCGCTCGGCCGGACTGGCGGCAAAGGGCAGGCTCACTTGGCCGATTTCCCGGAACGCGTGCCACGCGGTTCGCGCGGCGGATTTTTGAGCGCGCCCGTCGGGTCCGAGAGGCGCCCGCCCTCGAGCCGCATCATCTGTGCCGCGGACACGCGACTGAGCAGATGAATGTCATGTGTGGCGACCACCAGAGTCGTGCCCAGCTTGTTCAGCGCATCGAACAGATGAAGCAGCCGGGCCGCCATTTCGGGATCGACATTACCGGTCGGCTCGTCGGCGATCAGGATCTCCGGCCGCCCGATCACCGCGCGCGCAATTGCGACGCGCTGTTGCTCGCCGCCCGACAGTGTCGCCGGCCGCGCGCTCGCACGGTCCGACAGGCCAACCCAGGCGAGCATCTCGTTGACCGGCGTTGCGAGCTCCGTCTCCTCGACACCCGCCACGCGCAGCGGCAGCGCGATATTGTCGAACGCCGACAGATGCGGGACGAGCCGGAAATCCTGAAACACGACGCCGATCCGCCGCCGGAAACCGGGCAGCCGGTCGCGCGGCAGGGTCACGACATCTTCGTCAAACAGCCGGATCAGCCCGCGGCTCGGCCGGAGCGCCAGATAGAGCAATTTGAGCAGCGAGGTCTTTCCCGCGCCCGACGGTCCGGTGAGAAAATAGAAGCCGCCGCCGTCTAACGAAAAACTGATATCCGAAAGCGTCTCTGCGCCCGTTCCGTAGCGCAGCCCGACATTTTCGAACTGGGCGATCGTCGTGGCCATCGGCGCAGCCATGGCACAGCGCGCTATCCGGCGTAAAGCACACAACACACATCGCGGCGACCTTGCCAGCCGGCCCCCTGCCCGCGTAGATCACGGCTTGATTTGCAACAAGTTGGCGTTCCTCGCGCATGATCCTCGTTTGTCCCGCCTGCTCGACCCGGTATCTGGTGCCCGATACGGCGATCGGCGTGGACGGGCGGCAGGTCCGCTGCGCCAATTGCAAGCATAGCTGGTTCGCCGAAGGACCGAGCACCGTGCCCGAGCCCGCGCCGGAGCCAACCGTTGAAACGCCCCCTGCTCCTGAACCGCCAGCCCCGCCTGCGCCCGTCCAGCATGAATTTTCCGAACCGCCCACGCCGGAGCCGCCGGTCGCCGAAGAGCCGGTCGAAAAGCCGCATTCGGACAAAGTGCCTCGAGAAAGCGGCGAAACCGACCCGTTCGCGCACGAACCCCCGTTCAAGCCGCGCCGCAATCCCGCAAAGATGTGGACGGCCATCGCCGCTGGGCTGTTTCTCCTGCTCGCCGCCGGGATCGGCGCGGTCGCCTGGTTCGGCCCGCCGGGCTTTATCGCCGGCATTGGCGGCAATGCGAGCGATGGCGCGCTCGATGTGCAGCTCGTTCGCAGTCCGGAACGGCGCACATTGGCCAGCGGACACGAACTGCTGTCGATTTCCGGTCGGATCGTGAACATGACCGACGAGGAACAGCGCGTGCCGGATATCCGCGCCGAACTGCGCAACGCCCAGGGCGCGGTGGTATATGACTGGACGATCCAGGCACCGCAGCGCACGCTGCCGCCGCGCGAGATGGTAGAGTTCAACTCGGCCGAAATAGATATCCCGCGCAATGCCGAAGAGCTAAATCTCAAATTCATACCCTTCGAAGGGGCGTAACTCGCCAGACCTTCGGCTTCGCCTCAGGCGTGACGGATTCTTGGTCAGAAACTTCCTGACGGAAGTTCGCGGCACCGGCCCGCGCCCCCTCCCGGCCTCCCATGAGTATACCCTGATTGGGCGGCCGGGAGGGGGCGCGGGCCGGTGCCGCGACATTGCGAGAGCATTGTTCTGATAAACAAATCCCCGTGCCGCGATTCTCCGTCAGGAAAATTCTGACCAACGACTCTCTTCCCTCGCTCGAAAACCGCCCTATGCTTCCCACTCCGCACGAAGCGAGGAGGCGATCATCCATATCGGGATATTGACGGGCGGCGGCGATGTGCCGGGTTTGAACGCCTGTATTCGCGCGATCACGCTCGGTGCACTCGAACGGGGCTGGCGGGTCACCGGTTTTCGGCGCGGCTGGAAAGGCTGCCTGCTGATCGATCCGGATGATCCTGCCACCATAGCCGCGCAAACCTGGAATCTGGATCGCGATCGGGTGCGCGGCATCGATCGGGTCGGTGGCACGATTTTGCACACCTCGCGCACCGACCCCCGTACACAAAGCGAGGGCGACCGAACCGACCATGTCCTTCACGTGCTCGACAGGCTCGGTATCGACGCGATGATCACGCTGGGCGGCGACGGCACGCTGCGCTTCTCCGCGCATCTTTCGGAGCGAGGCGTAGACGTTATTTCCGTCCCCAAGACGATGGATAATGACGTTCACGGCACCGATTATTGCATCGGATTCTCGACCGCCATCACCCGCTCGGTCGCCGCAATCAACGCCTTGCGCACGACGACCCGCAGCCACGAGCGGATCGGCATTATCGAGCTGTTCGGCAGGCGTTCGGGCGAAACCGCACTCCTCTCAGGCTTTCTGGCGCAGGTTGCGCGCACGGTAATCGCCGAAGTCCCGGCCGATCCCGCCACGCTTGTGCCGCTGCTGGTCGAGGACCGGCGGCGCAGCGGTGAAAATTACGCCATGTGTGTGATATCCGAGGGCGCACACATTCTGGGTGAAGGCGGAAATGCCGATCTGGCGAAATCCGCCTCGCAACGCGCGGACGGCGGCATCGGCCAGCGCCTTGCGCATATCGTCGAAGCCGAAGCCGGAATCGGTACTGTCGTGCAGGAGCTTGCCTATCTGATGCGCTCCGGCGAACCCGACGCGATGGACCGGATGGTCGGATTCGCCTTTGGCGGCCTGGCGATTCAGTTGCTGCGCGATGGCCGGGCCGGCCGGATGGTTGCGCTGACCGATGGCAATTACTGCCATGTCCCGATCGCGACGCTCCTCGAACAACAGAAGTCGGTGGACGTCGCGAATCTCTATGATCGCGATGCGTATCGCCCGAAATTCCCGCGCATCGAGGGTATGCCGATGTTCCTCTATTGAGGTCTGCTCTAGCGAAATTCGATCAGCCGATAGTCGCGGCGGACCATTTGGCCGGTCTCCGGGTCAATCTCGCTACGTTCGAAGCGACGGATCGGCGCCGGCCATTGCTGGGCCGATGCATCCAGCTGCGAGAAATCAATGGTTTCAGCATGAACGATGCGCGCGGTGGCGCGCGCCTGAACGACCGCGCCGGGGTCCTGCGCGCCCGCAGTTAGAAACAGAGCGGAAAGCAAAGCCATGCCCGCGCGCTACGCGCTGGAATCACGACCGAACAGGTAAACAAATGGTTAAAGCGACCGGAAAAGAGCGTTAATGCGGCACGCGGCGCGATTATTCGCGATTGCCGCCGGATTCGGTGCCTTTGGGGCATTGCGCCTATCCGCGCGCTTTGCTAGAGGCTCGCGCCTGCCAGATGCCGGGCGATGGTCCGGCCTACTTGAAAATGTGCGGTCGTGGCGGAACTGGTAGACGCGCAACGTTGAGGTCGTTGTGGGCTAACGCCCGTGGAAGTTCGAGTCTTCTCGACCGCACCATTTTCCCATATTTCAATGCTTTAGCGTGGCGAAAAGTCGCGCGGCGCGACTTTTTGTCAGACCTTCGGCTTCGCCTCTGGCGCGGCACCGGCCCTCTCCCCCTCCCGGCCTCCCACAGGGTACACTTGTGGGAGGCCGGGAGGGGGAGAGGGCCGGTGCCGCGCTCGACCGCTAGGTCGAGTCTGACAATCAAAAACCCTTATTCAGAAAGGGCAGCCGCGTTCCCGCCGACCGCGATCGTGCCTAGCCTTATGCTGTCACTCTCGTCGGTCACGAAAGCGCGGCGGCCGAGTGCCGCGGGCGCGCCGACGGCCTGGGCGGAGAGTTCGGCCATGCGGATCGAATATTCGCCATAGGGCACACCTTCAAAGACGAAGAAGCCGTCGAAATCGGTGCGGATGGTTTTCACGACCCGGCCCTCGATATCGACGAGCTCGAGATCCACGCCCTCCAGCGCCCCGCCCCCCGCGCGCACCAGCACGCCGTCGATCTCGCCGGCACTGACCAGCGGCAGTTCGACCATCGCGGCAACGCCGGGGCGGGGCGTCACGACCACGCCCGGCCCGCGCGGCTGAACGAACGGATCGGCGAGCGAGGAGGTGTCGATACCTACGAGAATCGGGCGATAGGGTGTGAGGCCAGTGACGACGGCCGTGCCATTCTCGTCGGTCGGCTCGTTCGCAGGCGCGCGGCCGGTCGTAATCTGCACGCCTTCTTCATAGGGCTCGTTCGGCTGGCGTACGCCGTCATTGTTGAGATCGCGGAAGACGCGAGCGACCGTTTGGCCGGTGCTCGCAAGCTTGTCCGCCGTCATATGGATGCCGCCGCGCGGATTGGGACCGATGCTGAACGCAAGATTGAGCCCGGCCGCCACCGAACCGTCGGTCGCGGCTTCGGCGGAGGCCGTCAGCGCGAACCGATTGAAGCGCCGGACATAGCCGACACTCGCCCGGACGCGGTTCAGCGTCGCCTGATAGCCAAGTTCGGCCCGCCAGGCGCTGTTTTCGCCGCTCGCCCAGTCCGCGGTTAGCGATGCGCTTTCGAAACGGCTGTTCGGCGAGAGCCGCCAACGCGCTTCCCCGCGCAAACGGACGCGCCCGATCCGGCCATTGGCCAGGATCCCAGCATTCGTATCGGACGGCGGGCCAATGAGATCGGCAAAATCATTGGCGACGCCTTGACGCCGGTAACCAACCTCGCCGGTTAGGGCGAAACGACGGAAATTGGCGGAAATCCGCGCCGCAACGTCGATCTGATCCGCCCCGTTCCGGCGCGTTTGATAGCTCGCCTGCACGCGCACCGGCATCACGATGCGCCCGATATTCAAGCTATGGTCGACGGCCAGCGTATGCCGGCCGGTCGTATCGATGCTGTAGCGTTCGGTCTGGAAATCCCTGGCGATAACCGATTCCGCACTGACATAGGCGCGGCCGAACCGGCCCAATAATTGCGCACGGGCGGCATAACCCCCGTTATCCGCCCAAGCTGCCGTGATTTCGACCAAGGCCGGGCCAATCGCCCGGCGAACCGATCCTTCGAGAACCGTCACCCTCTCGTCCGCGATGACGAGATTGTTGAGCTGAAACGCCAGCGATGTGCGCGGATCGAGCCCGCGTTCGAGGCCGAAACCCGCCCGCCAATGGCCGCCGCGCCGCAAATTGTCGCTATCGAGGTTGACCAGATCGCGATCGTCCTGGCTCGCGCCGGCCCAATACCAGGTTTGCCGCGGCGGAATGCTCGCCGCGCCAACATTGATGACCTCGGTTTCCCGCCGGATCTGCCCCTGCGGGCCATACAGCACGATTTCGAACCGGTTGATGCCGTAGCGCAGCTCGACATCGATAAATTCATAGCGGCCATCGCCGCGATCTAGCGAAAAGGCCAGCAATTGACCGTTGCGGTACAGCTCGGCCTCCCAGCCTTCGGGCAATTCGCCACGAAAAGTGCGCCGATCGAAGCTATCCGGCCGATCCAGCGGCCGGTTGGTGACGACGAACCCGCGGCCGGGCGTCGGCTGGGCGGCAATCGGCGAGGTCTGGCTCGACACATCGCCGATTGCGAAATGCGTCGCGCCGAGCGGACCCAAGAGATTGGGCTCGTTCGAGCTGCGAAACGCGCGCATGCGCAGCGATTGCGGGATTCCGCGATTATCCGAGGCGAGCCGGGCGTCGAAAGACGCGGTCAGTATCTCGCCGGCGGCGTAAATCTCGTAGCGCCGCTCGAAGCCGTTGTCGCCCCGCTGCCGATCACGCAATCCGCCAATGGAAACAACGACATCGACCGCCGGCGTCCGCCACATGCGATAGGGCGTATTGGCCTGGGGTAGGTCCGAAAGATCGAATTCGAGACGCGGCCGCAGCGAGGCAGCGCGGGCGCGGCGCTGCAGCGCGCGTTCGACCGGCAGAGGCTGCTCCGAACTCAACAAAAGCACGGCATTGCGCAGATCGGCCTCCATCGTGACGCCAAGCCAGGTGGCCAGCGCCTGGGTCGCGACGCACCAGCCTTCGGGCGTGTCGAACACGATCCCGGAAGGCAGGCGTTCGGAGTTCTCACCGAACCGCACACGCTGCCGTTGGCGATCGATAACAATCTGATTTTCTTCGTTAAATGCCCAGCCCTGAGCGCGGTTGGCATCTTCATCGATAGAGATGGGCGCATCGAGGGCCGCGATCGTATCGGCCAGGTCAAGGCACACGCTGCCCGGCGTCTGATAGCCGCGAACCCCGTCTCCGAGCCGATACTCGCCCAGTCTGACGTCAAACAGCAGGGAATCGTCGGGATGCGCCTCCCATTCGGCCTGCGCGGATGCGCTCGCCGCCCCGAACAGAGCGGCGAGGCCCGTCAGGAAGAGTTTTGCGTGATGCCCCCAGCGAAGCATGATGCCCCGCTCCCCGATGCCGCGTTACCGCAGCACCGCTTCGGTTTCGGCGATCAGACCGCCGCCGCTGCTATCCGGTTCGCGATACTGGATGCGCACCGGACCGGCGAGCGCGCCCTGAAACTCCTCGGAAACCGGCAGAATGACGGTCCGTCCAGTGATTTCGGGGTAGACGGCGACGCCGCGCGCCCGCGCGATCGGCACGTCGACACCCGGGCGAGTTACGGTGACTTCGCCATAGACCGAGCGTTCGCCCTGCCGGCTCATATCGAAGGCCACGGCGCGTACACCGTCTTCCTCGACGATACGGGGATTGGCAATCGCAGCGGTAGCGGTGAGGTTGCCGTGCCGCACGATGATCGGAATTGTGACGCCATAGACCGGAATCAGCCGGATCTGGAAACCTTCGCCAGCCGATTCAGCCTCTGACGCGGCCGGCCGCGGGCGCGGAATGGCGCGGAACAGCATATGGACGCGATATTCGCCATCGACCAAACCCTCGGGCGCGCGCACGCCGATGCGGATCGCCTGGGGCTGGTTAGGCGGCAGCACGACCCGGCGCGGCGCATAGCGGATCATGGCCAGCGCCGATTCTTCGATTTCGTTAGGTATTTCAACCTCTTCTAGCCCGCCATCGGGCGTCATACGGCGCAGCTCCAGGGAAATCCGATAGGTCGCTTCTTCGGTCCCGATATTGTTGAGGATGACCTCCGTACCGCGCGAGCCGTTGAGCACGACCCGGGTCGGCGCAACCAGCAGGTCATTGGCATGAACCGGCGCAGGCGCCGCGACCGTAGCGGTAGCGAGCGCTAGCGCGGCGACGCCGGTGCGGACGCGGGACGACAAATTTTCGAGGATCATAACCTTCTCCGTCTGAGCACAGACCGAGGGTGTCGCAGCGATGCGAAGTCCCCCCGGAAATCCTCAGCGAATCTTGCAAAAACTGGTTACTTTTCCGTCAAGGATTGGCGGTTTTCCAAAGAAAAACCCGGCAGCGCAGAAGCGCTGCCGGGCGAGGTTCAGATCGATGCCCGCCTGGCGCGGGCTATTCGATTTTACTGATAGTCGGCGGTCACCGTGAAGGTACCGTCATAGGTGCCGGCCGGCTGGTTCGCCGCAACCGTCAGATCGCCACCCACATAGAGAGCAACAGCCGAACCGGTCATCGCCAGCGTCGTCGACGAGGCGTTGAGCGAAATCGGCATGCTGTTCGAACCGCTGGTCAGCGACGTCAGGCCGCTCAGCGCGACATCGACATTGAGGCCGTTGGCACCGGTTACGTCGAACGCAGCCGACGACACGGAAGCGGCACCAGCACAGGTCAGACCGCCGCAGTTGCGCGTACCAGCCGAGTTAGCCGCCACCGAAACCGTCGCAGCGTTCGTATCGTCCGGAACGATCGTGCCAAAGTTGAGGTCAGCGGTTTTGCTGATCTGCACCTGCTGCAGGATTTCAGCGGTCGCATCGGCCGTAGCGGTCGCGGCGTTAGCGGCCGAACCGAACGAAGCCATCGCGGCGCCAGCCGCGAAAACGGTGATAAGCTTTTTCATTAGATAGTCCCTTTTCCACTTTCCGAAATGTCTTGAACGGAACGTGTCCCCCGCGCCATTCAGCATCCCTTTTGGCGAGACATGTTTCAGATAAGGCAAAGGCTTATGGTTAAAGGCGCTTTAACGCTTTGCGCGCCGATCACTCATATTCGGCACTGATCCGCATGCGGCCGCGGAAACGGCCGACATCCGTGCCATCGACATCGATCCGGCCGCCAAAGGAAAAGCGCAGATATCCGTCGCTGCCGATGCGCGGCTGCGCCGGCAGATCGCTGTGCATATCGCGCAACTCCACCCGGCGCCCGCCCGGTGCGCGCAAAATGACCTCTTCGGGCAAGTCGACGCGAATCGCCCGGCCCGGCTCGCCGCGGATCGTTACGGTGCCGCGCATCGCCATGCCGCCCAGATCGAGCAGGCGCGTCAGCCGCCGCTGACCTGTCTGCGGATCGATCTCGGCCTGGCCGCCCCGATAATCGATCAGCGCCATGCGATCGAAATCGAGCCCCGTATCGATATCAATGTGGAGCGGGCGCGACGGCCTGTCGCGCGCCATGATAGGGTCGGCATCGTCGCAGAGCCGGCAAACGCCTTGCGCTGCAGCGTCCATCGGCGCCGCGAAAACCCCTATTCCGCCCAAAAGCAGCGGCAAAATGAAATATGGGCGAGCCATACCCCTTTTTCGCCGTTAACCAATCAATATATCGTTAACATTCAAATCGCCCGGTCATGGCTTCCCCATCGGCGCGGCGTCGATTACGAGGGATGGACCCTGTGCCGATACCCACGCCCCATATCAACGCCATCGGCGCGGCAACGCCCGATCATGACATCCATGAAGCCTTTATCGGATGGGCCGGGGAGCAATTGTCCGATCCGCGCGAACAGGCGGTTTTCTCGCGAATGGTGGAGCGCTCGGGCATCGATCATCGCTGGTCCGTGCTGCCGCGCGGCGCGAATGGCGGCTCACCGGTCAGTCCGGAAGGGTTTTACGCCCAAGGCATGCCGCCAACATCGGCGCGAATGCAGCATTATGCGCAGGCCGCGCCTGAACTCGCCCTGAAAGCCGTTGGAAACCTGCCTGAAACGCTCGATCCGGCTTCTATCTCGCATCTCGTCGTCGCAAGCTGCACCGGTTTTACCGCCCCGGGGCTGGATCAGCTCGTCGCCCGGAAACTGGGCCTTTCCGGCGCGGTCGAACGAGTTTTGGTCGGTTTCATGGGCTGTTATGGCGCGGTCACGGCCTTGCGCACCGCCTATCATATCGTGCGCTCCGAGCCCGAAGCCCGGGTTCTCGTGATCGCCACGGAGCTCTCGACACTCCATCTCCAGCCCGAGGATTCGCTCGAGCCGCTCCTCGCAATGCTGCTCTTTGGCGATGGCGCCGCTGCGGCAATCGTCAGCGCCGATGCACAAGGCCTAGCCATAGACGGCCAATTTGCGGCGACGCTCCCCGATTCCGAAGCCCTGATTCAATGGCATGTCGGCGATACCGGTTTCGCCATGCATCTTTCCGGCGAAGTGCCGGGCCGGCTCGGCGACGCGCTGGCGCAGTCCGATCTACGATCTGCGATCTGCAATGGCGCCGGTCTCGATGGCATCGATAGCTGGGCGGTGCATGGCGGCGGGCGTTCGATCCTCGACGCGGTCGAGAAGGGGCTGGATATCGGCCCGGATGCGCTGAATCATTCACGCACCATTTTGCGCGAGAAAGGCAATATGTCGTCAGCGACGCTGATGTTCGCGCTCCAGCGGGTCATGCAGGGGCCGCCCGTCGATAATGGGATAGCCATCGCCTTCGGACCCGGGCTTGCGGCCGAGGGCTTCCGCTACAGCAGCGCGTGATGGCGAATCTGGCACAACGCGCGATTGCCGAAGAGCAAATGGATGCGCCTGGCCTGGCGCCGGACATTTACGCCGCAGTGCTCACAGACCTCGAAAAAGCGAATTACTGGACCTTGTCGGCGCGCCCGACCCTCGCCTTTCTGAAACGCGCGATACGCGGCCGCGACCGCTTCACCCTGCTCGATGTCGGCTATGGCGGCGGCGGCATGTTGCGCGCTATCGCGCGATGGGCGGCGAAGACCGGGCGCGAGGCGCGGCTCACAGGCATCGATCTCAACCCCAAGAGCAAGGCCGCGGCCGAGGCGCTGACGCCCGCGGAATTGGATATCGAGTATCGCACGGGAGACTATGCGGATTGCGAACCCGCGGATTTCGTTATTTCCAATCTCGTCGCGCATCATATGACGCATGACGAGCTGATCGCCTTTCTCTACTATATGGAAACGCATGCGCGGACCGGCTGGCTGGTAAACGATCTGCATCGTCATCCACTCTCCCATTTCGGTTATCCACTGCTCGCACGGCTGATGGGCTGGCATCCGATCGTCCGCGCCGACGGCCAGCTTTCCATCGCGCGCAGCTATCGCCCGGGCGAATGGGCACCCATCCTCGAAGAAGCCGGAATCGCGGATGGCGCTGCCAGCGTCGTACGTCGCTTTCCGTTCAGGCTATGCGTCGAACGGCTGCATTGATCGCAGGTGGCGGCCCGGCGGGACTGACCGCCGCGCTGACGCTGGCGCGCGGCGGCGGCGAGCCGATTCTCATCGAGCGCCATGCAGAGACGCCGGACCTATTGTGCGGCGGTTTTCTGAGCTGGCAGACGCTGGATACGCTCGATGCCATCGGAATCGATCGGGATCGTCTGGGCGGCCATCCGATCAACCGGGTCGGACTCTATGCCGGTGGGCAATCCCGCATCGTGCGCCTGCCGCGCTCCGGCATCGGCCTCTCCCGGTACCGGCTAGACAGCGTGTTGCTGAGCGCTGCGGAAGCGGCGGGAGCCGATATCCGGCGCGGCGTGGCGCTCAGAAGCGCCGATGCGGCTGGCACAGTCAAACTTGCCAATGGCGAAGACATGGCCTCCGACGCCCTGTTTCTTGCCACAGGCAAATATGAGCTGCGCGGATTGAAGCGTCCGGTTGCGAAGCGTGACGCCGACCCATGGATGGGTCTGCGTTATCGGATCGTTCCGTCCGAGCGCTTGTCCGCAACAATCAACGGCATCATCGAAATGCATCTGTTCCGGCACGGCTATGCCGGCCTTTTGCTGCAAGAGGATGGCAGCGCCAATTTGTGCGTGGCGGTGCGCCGCTCGCGGCTGCGCGATGCGGACGGTGATCCAATGCAGTTGCTGAAAGAAATTGGCTTGGAATCGCCGTTTTTGGGGAGGCGACTGGACGGCGAAGCTCTGCCGGATACGGCCGATGCCATCAGCCGCGTGCCCTATGGTTGGCGGATGCGCGAGGGGATGGCGGGCGTGTTCCGGATCGGCGATCAGGCCGCCGTCATCCCGTCGCTGGCCGGCGAAGGCATCGGCATTGCGCTGGCCAGCGGAAGAGCTGCGGCCGACGCCTATCTCGAAAAAGGCCCAAAGGGTGCAATTGCGTTCCAGCGGGATTTCGCACGCACCGCGAAACGGCCGATCGCGTTCGCCTCGGCTCTCAAGACGCTGGCCGACCGACCGCGCCTTGCCCGTCATGCACTCCGGCTGGGCGCGGTGCCCGGTTTTGTCGATATGCTCGGCGCGGCGACCCGTATTCGCGCTTGATCGGGCACAGTCCGCCGCCCATATCTGGCCCATGGAAAAGCTCGAACTTAGCGACGCCGAATGGCGCGACCGTCTGACGCCCGAACGCTATCATGTGTTGCGTGAGGGCGGCACGGAACCCGCCTTTGCCGGCGATCTCTACGATAATCACGAGGCCGGCGATTATCTGTGCGCGGGCTGCGGTCTCAAATTGTTCGAGAGCAAAACCAAGTATGACAGCGGATCGGGCTGGCCGAGCTTTACCCAGCCGGTGAACGACGAGGTTGTTACCGACCATCGCGATATGAGCCACGGCATGGTGCGGACCGAATGCCGCTGCGCGCGCTGCGGCGGCCATCTCGGCCATGTCTTCCCGGACGGCCCACCGCCGACCGGACTGCGTTACTGCATGAACAGCCTGGCGCTCGAGTTCCGTCCGTCCGATACGGATTGACGCTTTAGCAGCCTGAGTAGCGACCGGCTAGAATCCGGCTGATTCAGCCCACATTCAGCCGCATTGGGCGCTTGTGACGGGCTGGGTTCGCGCATAGGGCTGACAATCGACATGGCGGCATCTCGAGCAAAGACGCGCGGGCCAGTCTGGCGCATCACGATCGGGCTGATCAAGTTCGGCCTGTATGCGACATTTCTGGGCATTGTCGCGCTCGCGGTGGCGGTCGGCATCGCCATGTCCTCGCTGCCCGATTTCGAGACTTTGCAATCATCGCCCAACGGGCAAACCGTGCGTGTGCATGCCGCTGACGGCACGGTAATTTTCGCGATGGGTCCGAGCTACGGCCAATGGCTGCGTCACGACGAGATTCCGGAGATCATGCGCGATGCGATGATCTCGGTCGAGGACCGGCGCTTCGAAAGCCATATCGGCGTCGATCCGATCGGGATTGCGCGCTCCGTACGCGTGCGGATCGAGCGTGGCAGTTGGGTGCAGGGCGGCTCGACCATCACGCAGCAGCTCGCGCGTAACCTGTTCCTCACCAATACGCGCACCTTCGGCCGCAAGATACGCGAGATCATCCTCGCGCTCGCGATGGAGCGCACTTTTACGAAGGACCAGATACTCGAACTCTATCTGAACCGCGTCTATTTCGGCGGCGGCGCCTATGGCATCGACGCGGCCTCGCGGCGCTTTTTCGGCCATACGGCGCGCGACCTCGATCTGTCGGAAGCCGCCGTGATCGCGGGCCTGGTGAAAGCGCCGTCTCGCTATTCGCCGACCGCCGATGCGCAGGCGGCGATCGGCCGGGCCGGCGTCGTGCTCGATCTGATGGTCGAAACCGGCCGGATCGGGGCGAGCGAAGCCGCCGCAGCCGCACCGAACGATGTCGCCCTCGCGCCGCAGCCACGCCGCAATTCGGTACGCTATTTCACCGACTGGACGCTCAACCAGCTCGACCTGTTGATCGACGAGACGCGTGCGCCGATCGATGTCTGGACGACGCTCGATCTCGATATGCAGGCGCAGGCGGTAAACTCAGTGCGCGCCCATACGCCCGAAGGCGCGCAGGCCGCTCTTGTGTCGCTGGATCGCGACGGCGCGGTGCGCGCCATGGTCGGCGGGACGGATTACGTCACCTCCAACTATAATCGGGCCGTTACGGCCGTACGCCAGCCAGGCTCGGCCTGGAAGCTGTTCGTCTATCTGGCCGCGCTCGAAAATGGCTATACGCCGAGCGATCGGGTGGTGGACGAGCCGATCGACTGGAACGGCTGGCAGCCGCGTAACAGCTCCGGGCGCTTTTCCGGGGAAATGGATGTCCGCTCGGCCTTCGCCTATTCGGTCAATACGGTCGCGGCGCAACTCGGCGCGGAAGTCGGGCTGCATACGGTCGCGAATATGGCGCAGCGTTTCGGGATAACGACGCCGATCAACACGCACCCCTCCATGGTGCTCGGCACGTCCGACGTGCGCGTCATCGACATGGCGCGCGCCTTCGCGTCCGTGCATGCGGGCGGCACGGCAGTCGAACCCTATGGCATCGTTCGGGTAACGATGGAGGATCCCGACACGCGCGAAGAGGTGGAGCTGTACCGCGCCGAAATCGATCAATCGCGCGTGCTCGTCGCACCCTATGTCGCGGCCGAGATGACAGACCTTCTGCAAACGGCGGTTGCAACGGGCACGGGCCGCGCCGCGCAAATCGGCCGGCCGGTTGCCGGCAAGACAGGGACGACAAGCTCCAATCGCGATGGCTGGTTCGTCGGCTTTTCATCAGGCCTCACCACGGCCGTCTGGATGGGGCGCGACGATGCCCGCCGCGTCGCCGGGCTGCAGGGTGGACGCGCGCCGGCCCGCGCTTTTGCCGATTTCATGCGCTATGCGGTATCCAACCGGCCGGTCGAGGAATTCGACACCGAGGTCACGCTCCCCGAATGGCGGCTCGAAGGCGAGGATGACGCCTATTTCGGCGATCCCTATGCCGACGAGATATTTGTCGATGAGAATGGCATGCCGATCCCGGCGCCCGACATTTACGGCGAGGACCGGCGCTATGAAGACGGCAGCGGGCCCGGCAATATGGACGAGGAATGGCTCGACGAGGTGCTACGCCGCAGCGAGGGCGACCGGCGTGCGGAGCGGGAGCGCGACAACGCACCGTCGCGTGACGATCGCGAACCCGCGCCGGCCATCCGGTCTCAGGAAGAGCAGCCGACCCAATAAAGCGCCGTGCCATGATCGCGCAGCCAGGCGCGTTCGGGCGCCGGATCGCGGCCGAAAAGCTCCGCAACCAATGCATGAAACTGTGGACTGTGGTCCATATGGACGCGATGCGCGACCTCATGCGCGACCGTCGCGGAAAGCACCGCCTCGGGCGCCATGACAAGCCGCCAGCTGTAGCGGATATTGCCGGATGACGCGCAGCTGCCCCAGCGGCTGCGCGGATCGCCGATGCTGATACGCGCAACATCGACCCCGGCCCGCTTTGCATAAAGATTGGTTTCCTCGGTCAGGATGCGGCGCGCCTCATCCTTAAGCCAGTTCAGTGTGCGCCGCGTAATCGCCTCTTGCGACCCACCGAGCTGCAACCGATCCTCATCGAGCACCGGTTTACGCGGATAGTCGTGCGACCAATCGACATGGACATCGCGGCCGCGATAGGGGAGCCGTGCATTGGCTTCGATCGGGCGCGGGCGCGGCAGCTGCGCCAGCCGTTCTTCGATCCAGTCGCGCTGGCTTTCGGCCCATCGACGCGCCTTGGCCATGCTGCCGCGTTGCGGCATGCTGAGCAGCACCCGCCCGTCGCGCGGATCGACTCGCAGCCGGAAGGATCGCGCGCGCGGATAACGTTTGACGGTCAGCGCGCGGCGATGCCCACCGCCTTCAAACAGCAGCTCAGAGCGCGCGGTCGACACAATGATGCTCAAGGTCTCCGGCCTCGGTCTCCGAAACCGTCCACCCGCGGATGGATTCGCCCGCCGCGTGCACGGCCTCACGGTCGCCGCAGACCAGATAGTGCCATTCGGGCAGCGGCTCGCCGCGCGCCAGCAGGCGATAGGCGCAGGTGCTCGGTAGCCAGGGAAAGTCTTTCATCTTGCGTGCCGACAACCGCAGACAATCGGGCACATGAATCCGGCGATGTTTGTAATCGGTGCAGCGCGCGGTTTCGAGATCGAGCAATTTGCACGCGACATTGGTCGGTTGCAGCGCGCCGGTTTCCTCATCCTGCAATTTGTGGAGGCAGCATTTCCCGCACCCATCGCACAGCGCTTCCCATTCGGTCCGCGTCATCTGATCGAGCGTTTTGGTCTCCCAGAAATTGCCTGCCAACGGACCGGCCTATCGCGCCCAGGCCGCCAGGGAATCGGCGATCGCCTCGGGGCTGTCCTGAATCGGCAGGATCACCAGCGGCTCGCCTTCCGGCCCGAACAGGATCGCATTGTTGCTATGGTCGACGAGATAGTTGCCTGACCCGTCATCCTCACCGAGCTGATAATAGACGCCATAGCGCTCGACCGCGGAGTCAATCGCTTCGCGCGACCCGGACAGGCCGACCATGCGCGGATGGAAGCTGTTGGTGAATTCTTCAAGCACCTCCGGCGTATCGCGCGCGGGGTCGACGCTTATGAAGATCGGCGTGATGGTTTCCGCAAGCTCCGCATCGCGCTCTTCAAGTACGCGCATCGCCTGACCGAGTTTCTGCATATCGACCGGGCAGACGTCCGGGCAGAAGGCATAGCCGAAATAGATCACGCGATTCTGCCCGGCGAAATCGGTGTCGCGCACGGTTTCGCCATTTTCGTCGACAAGCTCGAAGGCCCCGCCGATCGCCGCGCCTTCGAGTGGCGGTGGGGCAGAACCCTCGGAACCAGCTGCACAGGCGGCCAAAAGGCCGGTCAGAAGCAATGTCGAAAAAACGGTTTTCACGGGTTTGCGATCGTTCATGGCGGGCCCATTCATGCTTTGCTAAGGGGCGAGAGACAAGTAGGTTCGAGACCCTGTTTAAAGGTAGGAACTCCATGCACCGGATCAATGCATCCCGACCATCCGCCAAAGCGATTGCGGTTCTCGTTGCCGCGCTAGGCGCGATTCTCATGCCCATCCCCGCCTCGGCCCAGTTTTCCGATACCTATAATTTCCTGCGCGGCGTGCGTGATCGCGATTTCGCAACCGTCCGCGATCTCGTCGAAGCGCCGAGCTCAACGGTCATCAACGTCCGCGACCGGTCTTCGGGCGAGGCGGCCTTGCACATCGTGACCCGCGAGCGCGATCCGCAATGGGTTCTCTATTTGCTGCAGCAGAACGCCAATCCGAATATCCGCGACCGGGAAGGCAATACGCCGCTCCATATCGCCGCGCAGATCGGTTTCCCCGACGCCGTCAACTGGCTGCGGATCGTCAATGCCGATCTCAATGCGCGGAACAACCGGGGCGAAACGCCGCTGATCCTGGCCGTCCACCAGCGTAACGGCGCGATAGTCCGGCAGCTCGTCGATGCGGGCGCGAATCCCGATATCGCGGACAGCGTCGTCGGATTGTCGGCACGCGATTATGCCGCCCGCGATCCGCGCGCTTCGGCCATATTGGAGATTCTCGATTCAGCCGAAGAGCAGCCGGAAGATAGCGCGGTTTTCGGACCCAGCCCCAACTAGGGGCCGAACCCTAAGGTCGGTCAGTCAAGGCCGTCGATATGCGGGTCTTCGACCGCCAATAGGCGCGCCGCCGCGCGCCGCGCAAAGCGCAAGGTTTCGGCGCGCCGGCGCGGCGCGGCCAATGGCGTCTCGGCCGCCTCGCGCACGATTGCCGCATCATAGGCATCGGCGACGATGAGGCCCGAGACCTCCGGCTGCAATTCCTTCCGTTCGCACAGGCTGAGATCGAATCCGGCAGGCACCGCCCAGAAAAAGCGATCACAATAGTCGAGATAGTCCGGCCATTTTCGATCGCCGAGCAGATCGGCACGGCTGATTTTGATTTCGACGATAACGATCTGCCCCTTGGTGTCGACCGCCATCATGTCGGCCCGGCGGCCATTGCCCAGCGTCACCTCCGGCACGGCGATCAGTCCATGTCGGAACAACAACCGCGCCGCGCCGCGCACGACATCGCCGGCGCTCAGCGCGGTATCGGACGGGATCGACTGCATATCGGCCATGGGTTTTGGTAGAACAAAGACCGAACGAATGAAAGCGGCTATTCCGCGCCGATAAAGTCCGCGAGCCAGGCCTCAGGCTCATCGAGATCGATCTCGACGACCCAGATATCGGGATCGAACTTGCGCCGCCGTTCGAGATAGGCGCTCAATGCCTGCGGATCGGACGCATCCTCCGGACCCGCCGCGACCCAGCGATAACTGCCATCGGGCGCCATGCCGCGCTCCCGCAGGCCGCTCACGACACCGCGATTGGCGAGCGCGAGCAGGACGGCGCCGGATATCTCGTCGCCCTTGGTCAGGACCATGGCATGGCCGCCCGCCGCCTCGACTCGCCGCCGCAATGCCGACACCAATGTCTTGCTGGTAATCCGGGCACTCATCCGGGCAGGCGATATCCGTCGAGCGAGGAAAGCGGGATGCGCGATTTCATGAAGGTGCCGGTGCCGCGCGCGGCCTCCTCGCCCTCGGCATCGATCAGCCGCGCCTCGGCCACGAACACGCGGCGCTGCCCGCTGACCCATCGCCCTTCGGCCGTCACCGTGCCGCCCGTCATCGGGCGCGTGAACAGCAGGTTGAACCCGGTGGTCAGCAGGAAGCGATCGGATACGAGGCTGTTTGCCGCGTAAAACGCCGCATCGTCGAGCATCTTGAAATAGCTGGTGCCGTGAATCGCGCCTGCCGCATGATTATAGCGCTCGTCGAGATCGAAACGGATGCGCGCCAAGCCGCTTTCGACGATCTCGAGCTTGGATTGCCAGATTTCGTTGATCGGCGCGGAATCGTATAGCGATTCCAGCGCGCGGAAATGCGCCTCCGCGCCGGCGAGCGGCGCTTCCTCAGGCAGCGTCCGCCGCCTCGAAACTGGTCATGAGCGCAAATACCGCATCGGTAGAGCGCGCACCGCGCAATTTCGCGACGAAATTACCGTCGCGCAGCCGCCGGCTGATCCGGGCCAGCGCGCGCAGATGGGCCGCGCCATCGGCTTCCGGCGAGAAGAGCGCGAACACACAATCGACAGGCAGATCGTCGACCGAATCATAGTCGACCGACTTTTCGAGACGGAAGAAAATGCCGAACGGCTTTTCGAGGCTCTCGATCCTCCCGTGCGGGATTGCGACGCCATCGCCAAAACCCGTCGATCCCAGCTTTTCGCGCGCGATGAGCTGGCGTTCGAGCGCCGGCGCGTCCGCATCGGCGATTTCGGCCGCATGCTGCGCAATCAGGCGGAATAGCGCCGATTTACTGTCCACCGCATCGACAAACACGACGAAAGCGGGGCTCGGAAACTCAAACTCTGACATGGAACACCTTGGTTGCACAGTGAAGACCGGGCGAACGCCACGGTCGGAGGGGACAATATGCTCTAGGCCGTACGCTCGGGTTCTACCCAGCCGATGGAACCATCGCGGCGTCGGTAGACCATATTATATACCCCGGTATCGCTGTTTTTGAAGAGCAATGCGTTGGTATTGCGCAGATCCAGCATCCATACGGCGTTCGAAACGCTCGCGTCAGGGATATCCACACTGGTTTCCGCGATGATCGGCGGATTGTCCGGCACGTCTTCCGATTCTTCGCCGCCATGAAACACCGTATATCCGGCATTCGCTTCGGGCATGACCGGCGGCATTTCGCCGTTGGAATGTTTGTGATGGTCTTTCAGCCGATCCATATGGCGGCGCAGCTGCTTCTCGACATGGCCGGCCGCTTCTTCAAAGGCCGCATGCGCATCGCCCGGATTGTCGGCCTCGCCTTTCAGGATCACGCCCTGCATGACATGGGCGACGATCGAGCAGCGGAAGCCGTGATCGCGCGGTCCCTTGCCGAACGTCACATTGGCCGAAATGGCGCGGGCAAAATATTTGTCCGCAATGGCCGTCATCCGCTCTTCGACATGGTCCTTCAGCGCATCGCCGGTTTCGACCTGATGACCCGATACACGAATATCCATTGCTTCATTCCTTCACCAACTTGCGGATTCCCAAACGGAAATCCGCGCTGTCTTCAAGTCCCGAACCGGTCGGCCGGCCATAACGGATCGGTCAGATCGGCGATAAAGGCCGCGTGGCGCTGTTGTTCCTCGGGCGAAGCGCTATGCGGCCGCGGCTCGCGCACCGGCCGGCGCGGCGCCCGGGCCGCTCTTTCCGTCGGCGCGCGTTCGCGGGATGCCGATTCCGTTTCCGCGCCCAGAGTCAGGCCGATCTGCCGACCGCCGGTCAGTTCGACATAAACCTGGGAAAGCAATTGCGCGTCGAGCAGGGCACCGTGCAGCACGCGCTGACTGCGGTCGATACCATAGCGCGTGCATAACGCGTCGAGACTATGTTTCGCGCCGGGATGTTTGGTCCGCGCTATGGCCAGCGTATCGATCATCCGCTCCATCGCGACAGCGGCACGGCCGGCGCGTTCCAGTTCAGCATTCAGAAAACCGAAATCGAATTGCGCATTATGGGCGACGAGCGGGCTGTCCTCGATAAAGTCGAGAAAATTCTGCGCCTCGACCGAAAAAAGCGGTTTGTTCGCGAGAAATGCATCCGACAGGCCGTGCACGGCAAAGGCGTCGCTCGGCATCTCCCGTTCCGGATTGCAATAGACATGGAAGCTGCGCCCGGTTTCGACCCGGTTGACCAATTCGAGCGCACCGATTTCCACCAGCCTGTGCCCGTCTGACGGGCTGAGTCCGGTGGTTTCTGTATCGAAAACTATTTCACGCATTGCTGACAATATCGGACGTCATGATCGCTTAGGCAAGTGACGAGCGCGTCAACCTGCGCACGGGTCTCGTCCAGCGGCCCGCCCGTGTCGATCACGAAATCGGCGCGGTCGCGCTTTTCGGCATCGGGCATCTGAAGGCCCAATATATGCTCGAATTTCTCGACCGTCATACCGGGCCGCTTCAGCACGCGCTCGCGCTGGGCTTCGGCCGGCGCGGAAACGACGATCACCGCGTCGAGCCCCGCATCGCCGGTTTTCTCATACAGCAGCGGAATATCGAACAACACCATCGGCGCATCGCGGTTCGCCTCCAGAAAAGCCGCGCGATTGCGGCCGACCACGGGGTGAATAATCGCTTCGAGCGCCTGCAGCTCTTCGGGGTTGCCAAGCACCGCCTGGGACAGCTTCGCCCGATCGACGCCGTCCGGACCCGTCGTACCCGGAAACCGTTTTTCGATTTCCGGCACCAATTCGCCGCCCGGACCTTGCAGCCGGTGCACCTCGGCATCGGCATCGAAGACGGGCACGCCCCGGTCCGCGAACATCCGCGCGACAGTCGACTTTCCCATGCCGATGGAACCGGTAAGTCCGAGCGTCTTCATGCGATGAGCAGCTCCCGCAGTTCGTCGTCATCCTCGCGCGGCGCCGGTTCGCCGAAAAACAGCTCAAACGCAATGGCCGCCTGACCGATCAGCATTTCGAGACCATCGATCGTCGCAAGGTTCCGATCGCGCGCTGCGGCGAGCAGTTCGGTTTCGAGCGGCGCATAGACAAGATCATAGACCACCGCCGCTTCGGGGAGACTCTCGAGATCAGGCACATATGCGTCCTGCCCGACCATCCCCAACGGGCTCGCATTGACGAGCAGCGAAGCCGGCGGCAGTGGCGCGTCGAGCGGCAATGCCTCGCCTTTCAGCCCAAATGCGGCCAACAGCGCGGCACCTTTCATCGGCGTGCGATTGAACAGCATGACCGAGCCAACATCGGCGCGCTTCAATGCGAACAACACCGCCCGGGCGGCCCCGCCCGCACCGATCACCGCGACTGATACGTCCTGCAAATCCATGGCCGAGATCGGCGCATAGAAGCCCGCGGCGTCGGTATTGGTTCCGATCAACACCCCGTCTTCGTCGCGCAACACGGTGTTGATTGCACCGATACTCTCGCGCAGGCCGCCGCGATCCGCGACATGGTCGAGCGCCTTTTCCTTGTGCGGGATAGTGATGTTGCAGCCGCGCCAGTCGGGATCAGCCTTCCGGCGGGTGAAATAGTCGGCGAGCGCATCCTGTTCGATATGCGTCGCCCGATAGTCGGCGTCGATGCCGAGCTTTCCGAGCCAGAAACCATGGATCAGCGGCGATTTGCTGTGCGCGATCGGATCGCCGATCACTTCGGCATAGCCTGTCCTGAGCGCAGTCGAAGGAGGAATGCTCATGCCGGCATGACTCCACGCACGCGCAGATAGTCGAGCAGCGGAAGCAGCGGCAGACCCAAGATGGTGAAATGGCTGCCATCGATACGCGCGAAGAGCTGCGCGCCGCGCCCTTCCAGCCGGTACCCGCCCGCGCAACCGCCGATGGCTGGCCATTCGGCATCGAGATAGGATTCGAGAAACGCATCCGAAAAATCGCGAATAGCCAGTTTCGCGACATCGATATGCCGCCACACGGGTTTGCCCGCTTCGCAGATTACGGCCGCACTCGTCTGGCTGTGCGTTTCGCCGCGCAGCGCCTCGAGATGCGCCCGCGCTTCGTCCCGCGAACCGGCCTTGTCGAATATCCGGGCGCCGAGCGACGCGACCTGGTCGCAACCGAGAACCAGCGCATCGGGAAAACGGCGCGAGAGTTTGACCGCCTTGAGTTCGGCCAACGCGTCAGCGAGATTGCGCGGCGAGATTCCATCCGCGCGCAGCGATTGTTTGGCCGCCTCCTCGTCGACGCCGGCCGCCATCGCCTCGAACGGTACGCCCGCGGCTCCAAGCATGGCGCGCCGCGTGCTGCTTTGCGAGGCAAGGATCAGGCTGGCGATGTCGTTTCGTCCGGCTGGATATGGCCATCCTTGTTGGACCGGTCGCTGACGATGTTGAGGATCGCCGCTGCGCTCTCCTCGATCGATCTGCGGGTGACATCGATGACCGGCCAGTCATTGTCCGCGAAGATCCGCCGCGCGAAACCGACTTCGGCCTTGACCCGATCCCGGTCGACATAATCGGTTTCGGGCGTTTGATTGAGACTGAGCAGCCGGTTGCGGCGGACCTGGACGAGCCGGTCGGGGCTGGTCGTCAGACCGACTATAACCGGATGTTTGAGTCGGTAGAGCGTATCGGGTGGCGGTGATTCCGGCACGAGCGGAACATTCGCGACCTTATAACCGCGATTGGCAAGATAGATGCTCGTTGGCGTTTTCGATGTCCGCGACACGCCGGCAAGCACGATATCAGCACGATCCCAATCGTCGGGCCCCACCCCGTCATCATGCGCGATCGTATATTGAATGGCTTCGACCCGCTGGAAATAAGCCGCATCCAGCGCATGCTGCCGCCCGGGCCGTTCCTTGGCTTCCATGCCGAGCAGCCGGGAGAGTGCGTCGATCACGGGATCGAGCGCGGAGACGGCGGGCAGGCCCATCGCCCGACAGCGCGTTTCGAGTTTGCGCCGCACATGATGATCGACCAATGTGTAGAGCACGAGGCCCGGCTGCTTACCGATATCGTCGAGCACGCGATCGACATGGCCTTCGCTGCGCACCATCGGCCAGAAATGCTTGATCGTCTCGACATCGTCGAATTGGGCGAGCCCCGCCTTGGCGATATTTTCGAGCGTCTCTCCGGTCGAGTCCGAAATCAGATGAAGATGGAGCCGGATCATGCAGCACCTGTGTAGCGCAGTCCGTATCGGACAACCATGTGGAAAAGCCTGACGATGGCGCTAGCGGAAATGCCGGGATAGAGGCAAGCGATGAAACCGTCACCGCACAGCGCGTTTTCATGCCATAGTCTATCAACAGGGAATGGAATCCGCACACAGGATGTGAGTTGCCGGGATAAGGGAATCGACTCCGGCCACTTTCGGGACTCTGTTCCGCGTCAAGCTGTTGGCATTATCGACAGTGCCGACTAAACCCCGTTGCCAAGCCTGCAACTGACTCCATCAATTTTATAATTATATAAGTATATATAGTGATAGACGAACCTTCCGAGACGCCGGACACCCAACAGACTGACCGTCCCCTACTCGCCGTTTTGCGGGGCGAGCGGCGCGACCCACCACCCGTTTGGCTCATGCGCCAGGCCGGACGCTACCTTCCCGAATATCGCGCGCTACGAGCGGAAAAGGGCGGCTTTCTCGATCTCGTGCATGACAGCGAAGCCGCAGCTGAGGTTACGCTGCAACCGATTCACCGGTTCGGTTTTGACGGGGCGATCCTCTTTTCCGATATTCTCGTGATCCCGCACGCGCTGGGTCAGGACTTGCGCTTTGTCGCCGGAGAAGGACCGCGCCTCTCGCCGCCGCTTGTCGATAGCGCGCTGGATGCACTCGAACCGGTGCCGGAGCGCCTGGACCCGGTCTACAGGACGGTTGCGTTAGTCGCAGAGGCCTTGCCGCCGGAGACGACCTTTCTCGGCTTTGCGGGTAGTCCATGGACCGTGGCGACCTATATGGTTGCCGGGCAAGGCAGCCGGGACCAGGCCGAGACGCGGCGCATGGCCTATGGCGATCCGCAAGCGTTCGGCGCGATCATCGATGCGATTGCGAACAGCACCATCGAGTATCTCGGGAAGCAGATCGAAGCGGGCGTCGATGCCGTGCAGTTGTTCGACAGCTGGTCGGGCAGCCTGTCGCCGGCGCAGTTCGAGCAATGGGTCATCGCGCCCAATGCGAAAATCGTCGCCGAACTGCGGGACCGGTATCCCGACACGCCGATCATCGGCTTTCCGAAAGGCGCGGGCGAGAAGCTGCCCGCCTATGCGCGCGAAACGATGGTGGATGCGCTCGGCATCGATGAAACGATCAATCCCGAATGGGCCGCCGATGCGTTGCCGGACACACTGCCGGTGCAGGGGAATCTCGATCCGCTGGCGCTGATCGCGGGCGGCGACCGGCTCGATCATGCGATGGACCGGATCCTCAGGGCTTTCGCCGGGCGGCCACATGTGTTCAATCTCGGCCATGGCATTCTGCCCGATACGCCGATCGCCCATGTCGAGCATCTGCTCGCGCGGCTGCGCGGAGGCTGAGCGATGATGGAAGTTCTTGCTCTCGCCTATCCCTGGCTCAAGGCCGCGCATATCATCTTCGTCATCTTCTGGATGGCCGGGCTGTTCATGCTGCCGCGCTTTTTCGTTTATCATCAGGAGGCGCCGGAAGGATCGGCCGAGGCGACGGCTTGGGTCGAGCGCGAGGATAAATTATCGACGATCATCATGAATCCGTCGATGCTGATCGTATGGGTTCTCGGCCTCGCGCTCGCCTATTATCTCAATATCTGGGCGCAGCCCTGGTTTCACGCCAAGCTGCTCTTCGTCGTCGCCTTATCGGGATATCAGGGCTGGCTGATGGCCTATCGCAAGAAACTCGCCCGGGGCGAGCGGCCCTTGTCGGGCAAGCGATTGCGTATGCTGAACGAGATACCGGGGATCGCCGCGGCCGTGATCGTCATATTGGTCATTGTCCGGCCATTTTAGCTAGGCGTCGCACATCGCGTTGCGCTTGACTTGATCCGCCGCGCCACCTAATTCGCAAGCCAAGCAACCGCCGCCTCTCCTTGTGCGGCGCGATATGTTTCCGGCGCATCTTTCTCAGGCACCGACGCTTCTCCACATTCTATTTTCCGCCAGGAATCCATTATGCATCTCAAAGACTTGAAACAGAAAAAGCCGGCCGAGCTCGTCAAGATGGCCGAAGATCTCGGCGTCGAAGGCGCGTCCACGCTGCGCAAGCAGGATCTGCTCTTCGGCATCCTCAAAGCCGAGAGCGAAAATGGCGAACAGATTATGGGCATGGGCACGATCGAAGTGCTGCCCGACGGGTTCGGCTTCCTGCGCAGTCCCGAAGCCAATTATCTCGCTGGCCCCGACGATATCTATGTCTCGCCCAATCAGGTCCGTAAGTTCGGCCTGCGCACGGGCGATACGGTCGAGGGCGAAATCCGCGGGCCGAAGGATGGCGAACGCTATTTCGCGCTGACCAAGGTCACCGAGATCAATTTCGATGATCCTGAATATCTGCGTACGCGCGTCAATTTCGACAATCTCACGCCGCTCTATCCGGACGAGAAGCTGACGCTCGACAGCGCCGATCCGACGGTGAAGGACAAATCGGCGCGGGTCATCGATGTCGTCAGTCCGCAGGGCAAGGGCCAGCGCGCCTTGATCGTTGCGCCGCCGCGCACGGGTAAGACGGTGCTGCTGCAGAATATCGCCAAGGCGATCACCGACAATCATCCCGAAGTCTATCTGCTCGTCCTGCTGATCGACGAGCGGCCGGAAGAAGTGACCGATATGCAGCGCTCGGTGAATGGCGAGGTCATCTCCTCGACCTTCGACGAACCTGCCCAGCGCCACGTGCAGGTCGCCGAGATGGTGATCGAAAAGGCCAAGCGCCTCGTCGAGCACAAGAAGGACGTCGTGATCCTGCTCGACTCGATTACGCGCCTCGGCCGCGCTTATAACACGGTCGTGCCGAGCTCGGGTAAAGTGCTGACGGGCGGTGTCGATGCCAATGCGCTGCAGCGCCCGAAGCGGTTCTTCGGCGCCGCGCGCAATATCGAGGAAGGCGGCAGCCTCTCGATCATCGCGACCGCGCTGATCGATACGGGCAGCCGCATGGACGAGGTGATCTTCGAAGAGTTCAAGGGCACGGGCAACTCGGAAATCGTGCTCGACCGCAAGGTGTCCGACAAGCGCATCTTCCCGGCGCTCGATGTCGGCAAATCGGGCACACGTAAGGAAGAGCTGCTCGTCGAAGCCGATACGCTCTCGAAAATGTATGTGCTACGCCGTATCCTCATGCAGATGGGCACCGTCGATGCGATGGAGTTCCTGCTCGACAAGATGAAGGATTCGAAGACCAACGAGGATTTCTTCGATTCGATGAATCAGTAAGACGGCGCACATTCGATGATCGACCTGCTCTCTTTGGTTTCCGCAGCCGAGCCGGGTCTCGGTTCGCTGTCGGATATCTGGCAGGCGATCGTCCATGATTTCAGCAATCTGAATTCGCCGTCGGCGATGGCGGCCTTCGGTCAGGTCGTGCTGATCGATCTCGTCTTCGCCGCCGATAACGCAATCGTCGTCGGCGCGCTGGCGGGCGGACTGCCGGCCGATCAGCGCCGCAAGGTGATCATCATCGGCATTACCGCCGCGCTGGTCATGCGTATCTTCTTCGCGCTGATCGTTAGCGTGTTGCTTGGGATCGTCGGCCTGATCCTCGCGGGCGGGCTGCTGCTTCTCTGGGTCGCGTGGAAATTCTGGCGCGAATTGCGACATGAGGGAGAATCGCCGGGGTCAGCGGAGATTGCCGGCGACGAGCATTCCGGCCTGAAACCCGCGCGCAGCTTCTGGGGCGCCGTCTGGGCCGTGACGGCGGCCGATGTCTCGATGAGCCTCGACAATGTGCTCGGCGTCGCGGGCGCGGCGCGCGATCATCCAGGCATTCTCGTCATCGGGCTGTTGCTTTCGGTCGCCCTGATGGGCCTCGCGGCGAATATCATCGCCCGCTATATCGAGCGCTACAAATGGATCGCCTATATCGGCCTGCTTGTCATTCTCTGGGTCGCGGTACGGATGATCTATGAGGGCACGATCGATCCCGAAGTCGGGTTGATGACTCTCTTCGCCTAATCCGAGGCGCGTTCGACAAGCAATCGATCGCGCGGATAATCGACGATGAAGCGGCGGTCCGAGAGCATTGCCGCGCTCAGCAGCATCGCCGGACCATCGCCGATACCGAGCGCATCGAAGATCGCGAGATCGGTCACGCCAATCCGCGTCCAGCCGAAAGCGAGATCGCCGATCGACAGGCGGCTGATATCGATCTGATGCATCTCCTGGACATGGCCGGACGCGCCGCCGATGGCCGAGCGGGACGCACTGTCCGGAAACAGCCGCAATCCGATCGCGCGGGCAGCTGCCGGGTTGACGATATTCTGCGCCGCGCCGGTATCGAACAGCGCCGGCATGCGCGCCCGCCCGATCGTCACCTCGAGAATCAGCAAGCCATCATCCCGTTCGTGAAACGGGATGATGGCCCATCGGTCCTCGCCGTGCGCAGGATCGAGTCTCGGGTCGAGCAGCCGAAATCGGCCATGGCGGTTGTCGAATTCCAGGACGTGATCGCGCAAAATGTCCGCGCCGACCAAGCCATCCACTGGCCCGATATCGGCACTGCGCGGGAATTCGAACGCCGTAAGCTGGCGATAGTCGCGCGTACCGAGGCGTAAGCTGGCAAGCCTGTGATAGTGCGTTGCGGTCCGGCCGGTCGAACCGCTGAGGCGGGCCGGCGCGCCGCGACCGGCGAGGCCGAGCCTGCGGACTGTTTCGCGGGAGAGCATCGTTTTGCTCGCCGCCGTATCGACGATGAAACGCCCCTCGACCGCGTCGTTAAGCGTGACCGGGATTTGCGGCAATCCGTGCCACGGCGCCTCAAGCGCAAGACTTGCGCCGCGTTGCGCATGGGTCGCTGTGCCAAGCGCAAGCAGCAGGATGAAGAGGAATCTGCGGAGCGATGCCATCGCCGCACCGTAGCGCAGGCGGCGCCCTTACGGTAAAATTCGTTTCAAGAAAGAGGGTTAATGCCTAGCCGGCCTGTTTTTCGAGCTGCGCACCCATCATCTTCCAGAGCATGTTGATCGCCTTCAATGGCCGCACCATGACCTTGAAATCGTCGATCTGGCCGTTCGCATTCCAATGGATAAGGTCGATGCCATTGATGTGAATACCGTCGATCTCGGCGGTGAACTCCAGCATCGCATTGTCGCCATCGACGAGCGTCCGGACATATTCGAAACTGCCATTACCGAACACGGTGTCGGCGGCCGTCAGATAGGCGAGCGTAAGATCGATGCCGCGTTGCGGCGTGTGGACGACGGGCGAGTGGAAGGTCGCATTGTCGGCAAGTAGCGGGCGGAGGCTTTCCGCGCTCCGGTCGCCCTCCATATGATCGAACCAGCGCTGCAGTCGCGGATCGCTTGTCATCCGAGATGCTCGGCAAAAAAGGCTTCGGTCCGGCTATCCGCCAGTTTGGCCGCTTCGTCATCCCGGCGATCGCCAAACTCGGTCGCAAAGCCATGATCTAGCCCGTCATAGTCATGCAGCGTAACCTTCGGGTGTTCATCCAGGCCTTCGTGCATGGCGGCCTGGGCCTCGGCGGGGACGAAGCCGTCGGCGGTCGGGATGTGCAGCAAGACGGGATGCGCAATCGCGTTTTTCTCGCCGAGCAGCCCGTCGATGCCCACACCATAATAGCCGACGCTGGCGTCGATATCCGTGCGCGCGGCGGTCATGAAAGCGAGCCGGCCGCCCAGGCAATAGCCGACGCATCCGACCTTGGCGCGGCTCTCGCCACCAATCTCTTCGCGCGCCGCATGGATCGTCGCTTCGATATCGCGGACGCCCTGATCCTGATCGAACTTACCCATGAGGTCGAGCGCTTCCTGGAATTCGGCTTCGACATCGGGGTCGAGATCCGTATCGCTGTTGATCCGCCAGAAGAGATCGGGCGCCAGCGCGAGATAGCCATGCGCGGCCCAATGGTCGCATTTCGCGCGAATGCCCGGATTTACGCCGAAAATCTCCTGAATGACGATAATCGCCGCCTTGGCGTCGCCGTTCGGCGCTGCGCGATAGACGGGAAAGCTTTCGTCTCCGCTTAGCGTCGGAATGGTAATCATGCTGCCCATTGGCCGGCCTCCTGCTTGTTCTCATGCGTCAAAAGGAATCGCTTGGTCGGTATACCGTCCCCGCCCGAATAATACCCGATTTTACCGCCTGCGGCGACGACCCGATGGCAGGGAACGATCAACGGCAGCGGATTGTGGCTGCACACGCGGCCGATGGCGCGCGGCCCCGAACCGGTGCGCCGCGCCACCTCGCCATAGCTTTGCGTTTCGCCATAGGGGATCGCCATGACGGCCTGGCGCAACTCATTGCCGCGCGCCGTCGATGCCGGTTCCAGCGGCAGATCGAACTGCCGGAGCGCGCCGGCGAAATAGGCGTCGATTTGCTTGCGTGCTTCCCGCAGCAGCGGATGATCGCTGGTATCGGGTTTTGCCGAGGCGCCGAGCATATCGACCGAAACCAGCGCATCGCCGCTGGCGGAAATCGAGATCGCCCCGATCGGGCTTGCGATAATATGACAGGTCATGGACGCGGTTTCGCGCATTGCCTATGGAAAGGCCAGCATTTTGAGGAGTCCGCGCATGAAAGTCACCGTCGATGTCGATTGTTCGCCCGAAGAAGCCCGCCGCTTTCTCGGGCTTCCCGACCTGACTCCGGTCCACGATCTCTATCTCGACAGGATGAAGGAGACGATGGAGGAGGGGATTACACCGGACACGATCGAAAAGCTCATGCGCAGCTGGGGGCCGATGAGCGAGGCCGGACTCTCGATGTGGACACGCTTCTTCGATCAGATCAGCGGGACGAAAAAGTGATCCGGCCGCCATGGCGGTAGCCGGGGACGACAGCGCGACGATCTTTGCGCTGTCGACGGCCGGGCTGCCGAGCGCGATAGCCGTTATCCGGGTTAGCGGCCCGAAGAGCGGACCGGCGCTCGAAACGCTTAGCGGGCGTTTGCCGGAGCCGCGCCGGGCGTCGCTGACACTCTTGCGCGATCCGGCGGATGGCGAACCGATCGACCGCGGTCTTGTTTTGTGGTTTCCCGGACCGGACAGCGCGACCGGCGAAGATCTGGCCGAATTTCACGTTCATGGTAGCAAGGCGGTTGCCGCTAAATTACTGAATGTTTTGGGAAATATGCCGGGTTTGCGCGTCGCCGAAGCCGGGGAATTCACGCGCAGAGCTTTTTTGAATCAGCGGATGGACCTCTCCGCGGTCGAAGGTCTGGGCGATTTGCTCGCGGCCGAGACCGAGAGCCAGCGGCGCCAGGCACTGGCGATGGCCGAGGGCGGATTGGCGCGACATATTGCCGCTTGGCGCGAGGCATTGCTGATGGCGGAGGCGCGGCTCGAGGCCGTCCTCAACTTCTCGGACGAAGGGGATGTCGAAGAGGGTGACGAGCGTTTTGCGCTGGAGCAGGCGCAGAGCGTTCACAATGAAATTTTGGAGCTACTGGAACGGCCGCCGGCCGAGCGAATACGGGATGGCGTGCGGGTTGCGCTAGCCGGCCCACCCAATGCCGGCAAGTCGACTTTGTTCAACGCGCTGATCGCGCGCGAGGCGGCGATTGTCTCGGCGACGGCGGGGACCACGCGCGACGTGATCGAGGCGCCGGTCGAGATTGACGGTATCGCGTTTCTGTTCAGCGATACGGCCGGGTTGCGGGACAGCGGGGACGCCATCGAAGACGAGGGTGTCAAACGGGCGATATCGACCTCGGAGCAGGCCGATATCATCCTGTGGCTTGGCGATGCGGGTGAGGCGCCTTCCCAGGGCAATGTGCTGAAGCTTCACCCGCGTGTAGACGAGCAGGGGCGGTCGGAAAGCAGCGATCCCGGGATAATCACGATCTCCGCGAAAACCGGCGAGGGCATGGATCAATTGCGGAGCGAGTTGTTGCAAAGGGCGCGGGCGCTATTGCCGCAGCAAGGCCAGATTGCGCTTTACCAGCGGCAACGACAGGCGCTTCGGGAGGCGGCGGGGCTTTTGGCGACCGCTGCGCCGGGCGATTGGGTTGTTCTGGTAGAGACGCTCCGCCAGGCGCGCGCTGTGCTTGATCGATTGACGGGCCGTGGCGGCGTCGAGGATATGCTCGATGCGCTGTTCGGGCGGTTCTGCATTGGCAAGTGAGTCCTGTTTCACGTGAAACATCTTGGAGTCCGTGCGACGCGCTGATACAGGCGCGCCATGGCGAAAAACGCGATTCCTGAGCGCTATGACGTGATTGTCGTGGGCGGCGGCCATGCCGGCTGTGAGGCGGCTGCCGCTGCGGCGCGGGTTGGCGCGCGCACGGCACTCGTTTCGATGCGCAAGGATATGATCGGCGCCATGTCCTGCAATCCCGCAATTGGAGGATTGGGCAAGGGCCATCTCGTACGCGAAGTCGATGCGTTTGACGGCCTGATCGGCCGCGCATCTGATGCGGCCGCCATCCATTATCGGATGCTCAACCGCAGCAAGGGCGCGGCAGTGCGCGGGCCGCGCATTCAGGCGGACCGCAAACTCTACCGGGCCGCGATCCATGAGATGCTGAATGAGACACCGCTGCTCGATATCGTCGAAGCGGAAGCCACGGCACTCGATCTGGCGGAAAACGGACGGACCGTGCGTGGGCTTGTCGTAGACGGTCATCAGACTCTCGCGGGCACATCCGTCATTCTCGCGACCGGTACCTTTTTGGGCGCGAAACTGCATTTCGGCCTCGAAAACGAAGCGGGCGGGCGCGTTGGTGAGCGGGCAGCGACGGCGCTGGCGGAACAGCTTTATGCGGCGAAACTGCCAATGGCGCGGTTGAAGACCGGGACGCCGCCGCGGCTCGACGGGCGCACGATCGATTGGGCGGCTCTCGATGTTCAACCATCGGATGAGGATGGCTGGACGATGGCGCTGCGGACCGAGGAGCGGCGGAATCCGGCGCTATTCTGTGCGATTACGCGGACCAACCGGCGAACCCATGACATCATCCGGAACGCGCTCGACAGGTCGCCGCTTTTCTCTGGCGAGATCCAGGGCGAAGGTCCGCGCTACTGCCCGTCTATCGAGGATAAAATCCATCGCTTCGGCGATCGCGACGGGCATCAGATTTTTCTCGAGCCCGAGGGCTTGGACGACCCGGCGGTCTATCCCAACGGCATCTCGACATCCTTGCCGGCCGATGTGCAGCGCGATTTTCTGCGCACGATCGCGGGTCTCGAAAAGGTCGAGATCGCGCAGCTCGGCTATGCGGTGGAATATGATCATGTCGATCCGCGCATTCTCGGGCATGATCTCGGAGTACGATCGATGCCGGGCCTGTATCTTGCCGGGCAGATCAATGGCACGACCGGCTATGAGGAAGCGGCGGCGCAGGGCTTGGTTGCGGGCATCAATGCGGCCCGGTTCGCGCGCGGTGAATCCGTCGCAACCTTCGATCGCGAGACCAGCTATATCGGGGTGATGATCGACGATCTCGTCCTGCAGGGTGTCACCGAGCCCTATCGGATGTTGACCGCGCGTGCCGAATATCGGCTGCGTCTGCGCGCGGACAACGCGGCGACGCGACTCAGCGAAAAGGCGCTGACATGGAACTGTCTCGGCGATGCCCATAAGGCCGTGATCGCGCGCCGCAATACGCAGCTCCATGACGTCAGAGTCGCGATGGAGCAATCAGTAACGGCGGCACAGGCCGAGGATGCCGGCATAGCGGTTGGGCAGCATCGCGAAACCCGGTCGCTGGCCGATTGGCTCACACTGCCGGGCGCCAATGTTGTGGGCATCAAGGCGCTGGCGCCGGGCTGCGCAGCGCATGATGACGATGTCGTGAGCGAGGTCATCGAAGATATCCGCTACGCGCCCTATCTGGAGCGGCAGGCTGCCGAAGTTGCGCGGCTCGGCACGGACGAAAATATCCGGATACCGCAGGGTCTCCGCTATCGCGATATCGCCGGCCTATCCAATGAGATGGTCGAGCGGCTGGAAATGGCGCGCCCGTCGACGCTCGCTGAAGCGGTGCGTATTCGCGGGATAACGCCGGCCGCCTTGGCCGCCATATTGGTCCATACGCGTCAACGCGCTGCGTGACCGCATGGACGAACGCGCCGTCCGCCAATGGCTCGCCGAAGAGCTCGATGTTTCACGTGAAACATTCGAAAAGCTGGACCTTTTCGTATCCCTGTTGGAAGTCGAGTCCCGCAATCAGAATCTCATCGCCAAGTCGACGATGGAGATCGTGTGGGAGCGCCATTTACGCGACTCTGCGCAACTGCTGATGCTCGCCGACCCTGCATTGCGCTCGGGCCGTTGGATCGACCTGGGTTCAGGGCCGGGATTGCCCGGCATAGTCCTCGCACTGATCGGCGATATGGCGATGACGCTGGTCGAGGTCCGCAAAAGACGCGTCGAATTTCTGCAGAGCGCGATCGAGCGTTTGCAGCTCGGCCATCGCGTGCGCGTCGAGGGTCGAAAGCTTGAGCGGGTCGAGACGCGGCCCATGGATGTGATCACGGCGCGGGCTTTTGCTGCGCTGCCTCAACTTTTCGCCTTGGCGCACCGCTTTTCGCATGCCCATACGCAATGGATCCTGCCAAAGGGGCGGCGGGCGCAAGAAGAACTGGAAGCGGCGCGCGGAACATGGCAGGGTGATTTCTCGCTTGAGCCGAGTCTGACCGATAGCGACGCATTCATCATTGTGGCGCATAAAGTGAAGCCGAGGAGACGTTCATGATCCGCATCGCGATTGCCAACCAGAAGGGCGGTGTGGGCAAGACGACGACGGCGATTAATCTCGCAACCGCGCTCGCGGCCTCGGGTTGGAAGGTGCTGCTTCTGGACCTTGATCCCCAGGGTAATGCCTCGACCGGTCTCGGAATCACGCATGAGCAGCGCGCGCTGTCGAGCTATGATCTGCTGACCGGCCAGGCCACTGTGGAAGACTCCGCGACCGCGTCCCGCGTTCCGCGCCTTGATGTCGTACCCGCAACGGTCGATCTGTCCGGCGCCGAAATCGAGCTTGTCGATTATGAAGCGCGCACCGAGCGTCTCGATAGGGCGCTGTCCGACGCACCCGCTTCGCGTTGGGATATCTGCCTTATCGACTGTCCGCCATCGCTGGGCCTGCTCACGATCAATGCGCTTGTCGCAGCCCCGTCGCTGCTCGTGCCGCTGCAATGCGAATTTTTCGCACTGGAAGGATTAAGCCAACTTTTACAGACAGTTGAGCGGGTTCGTGAGCGGTTCAATCCGGATATTTCGATCTTCGGCGTGGTTCTGACCATGTATGATCGGCGCAATAACCTGTCGGGCCAGGTGGCCGAGGATGTGCGCGCCGTGCTCGGCAAGCTTGTGTTCGACACCGTCATTCCGCGCAATGTGCGGCTGTCCGAGGCGCCGAGCCATGGCATGCCGGCCCTGATCTACGATTATCGCTGCCCCGGCTCCGAAGCCTATATGGCGCTGGCGCGCGAAACGATCGCCCGCTTGCCCAAAAAAGCGGCAGCCGCCTGAAAGACATAAGCATGAGCAACGGAAAATCTTCGAAAAAAGCGCCGGCCAAAAAGCGGCCGAGCGGGTTGGGTCGCGGCCTCTCGGCCCTGATGGGCGAGGTCGAGAAAGAGGCCCCCGTCAACGCCGCGCCGGACGAGGGCGCCGTCCAGATGCTGCCGGTTGGCAAAATCGCGCCGCATCCCGATCAGCCGCGCCGGCATTTCGACGAGGAGGCGCTGGGCGAGCTCGCGCGCTCGATCGAGGCGCGCGGCATGATCCAGCCCATTGTGGTCCGGCCGCAAGGCATGGGATTTCAGATCGTAGCGGGCGAGCGGCGCTGGCGGGCCGCGCAAAAAGCGCAGCTGCATCAGGTGCCGGTCATCGTCCGGGACTTCGACGACGCCGAAACGCTGGAGATCGCGCTGGTCGAGAATATCCAGCGCGAAGACCTGAACGCGATCGAGGAAGCCGAAGCCTATAAGCGGCTGATCGACGATTTCGGGCACAGCCAGGCCGCGCTCGCCCGGCTCGTGCACAAATCGCGCAGCCATGTCGCCAATCTCTTGCGGTTGCTGGATCTTCCCGAAGCCGTGCGGGCGATGGTCGTGTCCGGCGAACTCGATATGGGCCATGCGCGGGCGATTATTTCCGCGCCCGATGCCGAAGCGCTGGCCCGGCTGATCGCCGCGCAGGGGCTTTCCGTGCGCGAAGCGGAGGAGCTGGCGCGCCGCGCCAAGCCGGGCGGCGGCGACCGGCCCCGCAAGGCTGCAAAAGAACGCGATGCGGATATCGTCGCGCTCGAACGCCAGCTCAGCGATGCCATCGGTCTCAAGGTCGCCATCGACTATAACGGGAAAACGGGCGTCGTCGGCATCGCGTATAAATCGCTCGACCAGCTCGATCTGATATGCCAGCGGCTTTCCGGAGAAAATATCTAACAATCAGTAATTTAGCGTAGGGATCGGGCCTTTCGGGCGATCGCGAAAAGCTCTTCGTCTGCCGCGATCAGGCCGGGGCCACCCGAACTCTTCAGCGCGCGCTCGGTATCGCTTGCGCGATTGATGGCGATCGCCAACGCATCGCTGCGCCACCGCTCGAGCTGGTCCGTGACCACCGCCTTGTCTTTCCAGAAAATCGCGCGCCCGGCCTTGGCGATGACCGACTGTGCGCTATTGCCCCGCTCGACATCGGCGCGGAGCTTGGCCAGCAGCATCAGGCGGCGCAGCACGGCGCGCAGCAGCGGAATGCCGGTCAGGCCTTCGCTGGCGAGTTGCGTGAGTTCCCGGTCAAGCGCCGCCAGATCGCCCGACAGCACGAGATTGGCGAGCCGCGACAGATCGCCTTCGTCGCTATTGGCCGCAAGCGCATCCAGCGCATCATGATCGACACGGCGGGGCCGGTCGGGTGCCGCGTCTAGGTACAGCGCCAATTTGGTGAGCTCGCTGCCGAGAATGGCTCGGTCGCCATGACATCCGCGCGCGAGTCGCCCGGCGACATCGGGCGCAATCTGCAGACCGGTTTCCTGCGCCATTTCGATCACCAGCCGGTCGGCGTCGCGGCCTTCCGGCGCATAGCTGGCAAAGGCCATGGCGGCCTCGTCGGCGAACGCCAGTTTCACAAGCTTGTTCGTCGCCCGCAAGGCTCCGGCGATCGCCACGACCGGATTGCCGGCCGTTTCCGCTTCGAGCAGCGCCTCAACCGCCGCGAAAATCTCATCGCCGGCCGAATCGATCCGGATAAAACGTGCGCCGCCGAACAGGGAGATCGCCGCGGCCTCGTCGGCCAGCTTCGCCGGGTCGGACTTGAGTTCGGGGCCTGTCAGATCGACGCGTTCGGCATCCTCGCCCATCGCGTCCGCTAGGCTGGCCGCGAGCGATTCCGAACCGGATCGATCCGGGCCGTAAAGCAGGTAGAAGCGAATATCGGCCGTTGGCGCCGCGAGCGCCCGGCTGATCTGGCCGCGATTGGCCTTCATCTAGGGCAGTTCCGTATCGGCCACGGGTTCCGGTGCTGGATTACCCGCCTGCTGTTCGGCCCGCCGTGTCGCGTACAGCGCGATACGGGCCACGATCTGATCAGCGACCTGCTCCGTCAGTCGCTCCAGCGCCGAATCCTCGGCCGCGATCGTCGCGTATTCGGACGAAACAACATCGACGCCCGCGTCCGAGCCCGCCGTCGCGTCAAGTAATACCGTGCCGCGGTCGATGGTGACGAGTTGGAAGCGCGCGCGCAGCGTCCGCCGTTCGCGAGTCACGGCATTGTCGGCGCGCACACCGAACCCTTCGATGCGGTCGTCGAGCGTCACTTCGAGCCGGTAGCGCGGCGTTTCGCTCCCCACCGCGCCCAGCCGCTGGGCGAGCGCGCCGCGCATCAGATAACCGGCACGGCCCGGTATTCCGCCGATTTCGACTGCGCCCAGCGTTTGCCGCGCCGGCGATTCCGCGCCGCCATAGAGCGGTCGCAAACCACATGCCGAGAGCAGCGTCATCAAAACCAGGCCAAGGGCGGCGATCCGTATCACGCGACGATATTTACCAGACGATCGGGCACGACGATAATCTTTTTGGGCGTTCCACCATCAAGCTGTCGCGCGATCTTCTCCGATCCGAGCGCCAATGCTTCGAGATCGGCTTTCGACGTGCCTTTGGCGGCGGACAGCGTATCGCGCAGTTTTCCGTTCACCTGCACGGCGATCGTCACTTCGTCTTCGACCAGCAGCGCCGGATCGGCCTCGGGCCAGGGCGCATCGGCGACCATCCCGGTCTCGCCCAGCGCCTGCCAACTTTCTTCGGCCAGATGCGGCGCCATCGGCGCGACGAGGCGCACGATGGTGCGGATCGCGGTGTCGCGGCTTGCGCTCGGCTGGGCCTTTTCGATCGCGTTGGTGAGTTCGTAGATTTTGGCGACGGCCTTGTTGAAGGACAACGCCTCGATATCTTCGCCGATCCCGGCAATCGTCTGGTGCAGCTTGCGGTCGAGGCTTTCATCGACACCTTCACCGCGTGCATTGCCCTCGATCAGCCGCCAGAGCCGCTGCGTAAAGCGCCAGGCACCTTCGATGCCGGCTTCGGTCCAGGGCAGGTCGCGCTCGGGCGGGCTGTCCGACAGCATGAACCAGCGCACCGCGTCTGCGCCATATTGGTCGACGATGGGATCGGGATCGACGACGTTCTTCTTCGATTTCGACATCTTCTCGATACGGCCCGTCGTCACGGGCGTGCCGTCTTCGACATGCACCCAGTCTTCGCCGTCGCGCTGCACTTCGTCCGGCGATAGCCAGCTGCCATCGCCGTGCTGATAGGTTTCGTGCGTGACCATGCCCTGCGTGAAAAGGCCTGCAAACGGCTCTTTCACGTCGAGCATGCCGGTCCGGTTCAGGGCCCGCGTCCAGAAGCGTGCATAGAGCAAATGCAGGATCGCATGTTCGACGCCGCCGATATACTGGCCGACCGGCAGCCAGGCCTCGGCTTCGGCCCGGTCGAACGCTTTGTCGTCGGGCTGGCTCGCAAAGCGGATGAAATACCAGCTGCTGTTGACGAAGGTGTCGAGCGTATCGGTTTCGCGCAGCGCCGCTTCTCCGCATTGCGGGCAATCGACATGTTTCCAGGTCGGGTGCCGGTCGAGCGGGTTGCCGGGTTTTTCGAAATCGATGTCATCGGGCAGGGCGACCGGCAGTTGGTCGCGTGGCACCGGCACCGCGCCGCATTCGGGGCAGTGGATGATTGGGATCGGAGTGCCCCAATAGCGCTGGCGCGAGACGCCCCAGTCGCGCAGCCGCCATTCGGTCGTGCCCTCGCCCCATCCACCCTCTTCGGCGCGGGCGATAACGGCGCTCTTCGCCGTCTCGACGTCCATGCCGTCGAGAAAGCGTGAATTGACGAGGGGGCCGTCGCCCGAAAAGGCCTCGTCGCCGTCGAATTCGGAATCCGTTGTGTTGCCGTCTGCGACTACACGGCGGACGGGCAGGCCATATTTACGCGCGAAATCCATGTCGCGCTGGTCGTGCGCCGGTACGCCGAATATCGCCCCCGTGCCATAATCCATGAGCACGAAATTCGCGATATAGACGGGCAGTTCCCATTCCGGCTCAAAGGGATGCGCGGCGCTCAGGCCCGTATCGAAGCCCAGCTTTTCCGCGCTTTCGATATCGGCCGCCGACGTACCGCCGGACTGACATTGCGCGACAAAGGCGGCCGCATCCGGGTTCTTCGCCGCCACGGCGTCGGCGAGCGGATGATCGGCGGCGACGGCCACGAAGCTCGCGCCGAAAATCGTATCGGGCCGGGTCGTGAAAACCTGGAGCTGGCTCTGCCCGTTGACCGGCTCGCTGAGCGTAAAGCGAAAGCGCAGGCCGCGGCTCTTGCCGATCCAGTTTTCCTGCATCAGTTTCACCTTGTCCGGCCAGTCGTCGAGCTCGTCGAGACCGGCGAGCAGGTCCTCGGCAAAATCCGTAATCTTCAGGAACCATTGGCTGAGCTTGCGGCGTTCGACCGGCGCGCCCGAGCGCCAGCCCTTGCCGTCGATCACCTGCTCGTTGGCGAGCACGGTCATGTCGACCGGATCCCAGTTTACCACGCTTTCCTTGCGATAGACGAGGCCCGCCGCGAACAGATCAAGGAACAGCGCCTGTTCATGGCCATAATATTCAGGTTCGCAGGTCGAAAGCTCGCGCGTCCAGTCGAGCGCGAAGCCGAGCCGCTTGAGCTGGCCGCGCATCGCCTCGATATTGGCGCGCGTCCATGCGCCGGGATGAACCTTCTTTTCCATCGCCGCGTTCTCGGCCGGCATGCCGAATGCGTCCCAGCCCATCGGGTGCAACACTTCATACCCCGTCATCCGCCGATAGCGGGCGAGCACATCGCCCATCGTATAGTTGCGGACATGGCCCATATGGATGCGCCCCGACGGGTAGGGGAACATCTCCAGCACATAGCTTTTCGGCTTGGCGGCTGCGGAATCGGCGGCGAAAGTACCGGCCTCTTCCCAGGCTTTCTGCCATCGTTGGTCCACCGCTTGCGGATTGAAGCGAGACGGCATTGTCAAAACTTTCGTCTAGTGCGGCGCTGTGGCCATGACCGGCCTCAGCCGATCACGGTATTGCGGCGCAATTCGCGGGCCCGGGTGAGAATAATCTCCTCGAGCCGCTGGACAGTGGCGGCCTGAACCGGCGCTTCGAGCCATTGCGCACCGTTGTAGAGCTGGCGCGAGGCGGCGACGGTCAGCGCATCGGCGCGCAGGTCGCGATCGAGTATCGTCACCGTCAGTTTCATGCGCTCCGTGGGCGCGGCCGGATTCGCATACCAGTCGGTCACGATCACGCCGCCGGCCGAATCGACCTGCGCCATAGGCATGAAGGACAGGGTTTCGAGGCTTGCGCGCCAGAGATAGCTGTTAACCCCGATCGTCGAGATCTGCGCCGGAGCGAGTTCCTGACTGGGGCGATCGCCGCCGCCACAGGCCATCAGAGTCAGCGGCAGAAGGGCGGCAAAGGCGGCATTGCGCATACGGAACATGATACTTACCTGCGAGGAAATGAAAGCGAAACAAAGCCCGGTTATAGCCGCTTGGGCAACCCCCGCAAGCGCGCTCTTCCGAGTCGCGAAAAAGCGGGTTGTGGAGCTTGCGCAACACTGGGCCGGATTCGACTCCGGCCTGTGGAAAGACTCGCAAGCTTCATGCTAGGGCAATGTCGGAGGGAGAATAACAGGATTATGTACGGGCGCGTCACATTGGCAGCTTTGGCGGGATCGGCGCTGTTTGTCGCCGGTTTGACGGCTATGCCCGATGCGGCCGAATCGCAGGCCCGTTCGCTGTCTCTCAGTGCCCCAGGCGCCATGGGCACCTTTACGCCGGCCTCTGGCGATCCCGCGATGGCCCGCGCTCTGCGCCGCGCCGGCATTTCCAGCCGCGGCATGCGGTTTACGCCTTCTTCCTCGCGGCAGGGCGATCGCCCGGTCACGGTGGCTGTGCGCGCCCGCGCCACGACCACGGCGCAAGCAGAACGCAACGCGGAAATCGCGATGGCGCAGACCTCCTCGACCGGCGTTACGGCGATCACGCCATCGGCCTATAATCTCGGCGTCTCGGTCGGCTGGCGGCGATTCGCCATTTCCGGCGATGTCGCCCGGGTCGATAATGGCGTTATTCCGGGCCGGGCCCGCGAATCGGCGGATGTCGGCGTCAGCTATTCCGGCCGGCGCTGGAGCACCCGGGTTCAGGTTTCGGCCGATCGACCGGCCGCAGAATCCGGGCCAAGCCTGATCGACAATGAAGAACGTCTCGCGGTCGATGTCGGCGGGTCGTACAGCATTGCCCGCAATGTCGCGATCACCGGCGGTGTCCGCTATCAGCGCCAGCATCGGCTCGAACAGCCCGATGTCGAACGCCGCGACAGCCAGGCTGTCTATGTCGGAACGGCCTTCCGCTTCTAGTTTCGCGCCGGCGTAAGCGCGCCGATCGCCGCCCATCCATATAGTCCGAGCGTTCGCAAGCTGCGCGCGCGAGCCGCATCCATTCCGCCCAATGCGATGACCGGGATATGCGATCGCGTTGCGAGCTGACCGAAATGCACACGGCCCAGCGTTCGACCACCCGGATGCGAGTCTGTCGGAAATATGGGTGATAGAAAGACGAGATTGGCGCCGATCCGCTCGGCGAGCCGCAGCTCGATTTGGTTATGGACCGCAACCGTGCGCAGCAGGTCGCGCGGCGTGCGGTGACCTGTTCGGCGATGAAAACCGTCCGCGCGAACCGAGCGGGCCAGTTTCGCTGACCCAGCCACGATCAGAACGAGCCGCCGCGCGCGCGCAATCTTTCGGATACGCGCGATCAGCCGACGCCGTTGGCGCGGGGCGAGGCTGTAGTGTCGTGCGATCACGCCGCTGCCGCGCGGCAGGGCCTTGAGCGCCGGCCATAGCGACTCGCCCTGCCGTTCGTCAGTCATCATCCAGAGCCGGGGAAGTGGGTGGCCGCGTCGCACGCGGCTTCCTATAGCAGGCGTCATGGCCACAGGCGATAATCCCTCCGCTCCCGAAGACCGGCTATCGGCCGTCGAGGACGCCATCGCGCGCGCGGCAAAGCGTGCGGGGCGCGAACCGGCCGATATCGCCCTCATAGCGATCTCCAAGACGCACGATGCAGCGGCAATCCGCCCGGTGATCGCCGCCGGCCAACGCGTCTTCGGCGAAAATCGTGTGCAGGAAGCGCAGGACAAATGGCCGGCGCTCAAGGCCGAAACGCCCGATATCGAATTGCACCTTGTCGGCCAGCTGCAATCGAACAAGACGGAGGACGCGGTCGCGCTGTTCGATGCGATTCACAGCGTCGACCGCCCGTCGCTCGTCAAGGCGCTGGCCAAGACGTTCGCCAAGACGGACCGACGCCCGTCGCTGTTCGTGCAGGTGAATATCGGCGACGAAGATCAGAAGGGCGGCTGCGCGATTGCCAACCTGCCCGATCTGCTTGCCCGGTCGCGCGATGCGGGACTCGATATCGCCGGCCTTATGTGCATCCCACCATATGGTCTCGAGCCGGCGCCCTATTTTGCCCTGCTTGCGAAGCTGGCGGAGGAAAACGGCCTCAGCGCGCTGAGCATGGGCATGTCGTCTGATTATGAGACTGCGGTCATGTGCGGCGCCACGCATGTGCGCGTGGGTACCGCGCTGTTCGGCGCGCGCAATTGAGATTTGCCGGATGAGGTTCAAGGCCATCATCTTCGATTTCGATGGGGTGATCGCCGACAGCGAAGTCATTGCCAATGTCGCTCTCGCCGAGTTTCTGTCGCAAAATGGCAGCCCGACGACGCTTGATCAGGCGCTCGACCGCTATTGCGGCAAACGGTGGAGCGACTGCTTGCCACTGATCGAAGAGCAGTGCGGCAGGACCTTTCCGGAAGGCACGGTCGAGCGGCTTGTCGACGAGGCCGTCGAGACGCTGGCCGATCAAATCAAGACGATCGATGGCGTGGCCGGTTTCGTGGAAACCCAGGCGCATCGCAACCGCGCGATCGCCTCTTCCAGCGCCCGTGACTGGCTCGACCGGTGTTTGGAGCGGTTTCGCCTCGACCATCATTTCGGCGAGCATGTCTATAGTGCAGCGGGATTTGCGCGCGGGAAGCCGTATCCCGACATCTATCTGCACGTCGCGCAGCAATTGTCGGTTGCGCCCGAAAAGGCCCTCGTCATCGAGGATAGTCCTACGGGAGCCGCGGCGGGTTCCGCCGCCGGAATGACGGTCGTCGGTTTGCTCGCTGGCGGCCATATCCGCGATGGGCATGATGAGAAGCTGAAAGCCGCCGGCGCACATCACATCGTTTCAGATTATCGCGAACTGGGATCGCTCCTCGCCGCGATCGAGGCGTAAAGCGCCGATCTCAGAGCTGGTGGCCGGTCCGGTCGCGCTTGGTTGCGAGATAGCGCTCATTATGCGGGTTCTCGCCATAGATATGGCCGACGCGTTCACGAACGGTAATGCCGGCAGCTTCGAGCCCCGCGACTTTCTCCGGATTGTTGGTGAGCAGGCGAATCTCGAGCTGGCCGAGTAGACCCAGCATGCGTGCGGCGACGCCGAAATCGCGTTCGTCGACGGCGAAACCGAGACGGGTATTCGCGTCGACCGTGTCGAAACCCTGATCTTGCAGCGCATAGGCGCGCAGTTTGTTGACGAGCCCGATGCCGCGCCCCTCCTGTCGCAGATAGATCAATATGCCCCAGCCTTCGGTGGCCATCCCGGCCAACGCCTGCGCCAATTGCGGCCCGCAATCGCATTTGAGTGAACCCAGCGCATCGCCGGTCAGGCATTCGCTATGCAGGCGGACCAGCGGCGGCGTGCCGTTGGGTGCGCCGATGATCAGCGCAATATGTTCAGCCGAATCGGCGCGATGGCGGAATGCGACGATCTCGGCTTGCTCTGCAGCGGCCACCGGCAGCCGGGCGCGCGCCGCGATAACAAGATCGTTCGGGTCGTCATAGGCATCGATATCCGCGAGCGTTACCACATCGCCGCCATCCCCTTTCGATACAAACAGAGCCGGCAGCAAATTCGCCAGCCGCGCCAGTTTCAGAGCGGCCGTACAGGCCTCGGGATTCGCAAGTGACACCGCGTGAAACGGACCTTTGAGCGGCGTCCTCAAATCGAAGGCGGGGTCGGCGATGGCGATCGCCGCGGCAAGATCGTGCCAATTTTCGCGTCGTATGCGGACGGGCGCGCCGGGTGTGGCGGCCTCGCGCTGGTTGACGAGTTTCAGCGTTTCGGCGCGGCCTGCGCCAATCAGTATATCCGCTGGACCGTCGGCATCGAACGCATCCAGTCCTTGTGTATGGGCGGTTTCGACGGCGAGAATCCGCACGGCGCCGCTCGTATCGCCGCACATAACCGGCCATCCGCGCCGGAGTGCGTCGATGGCGCGTGCGACCTTGCGGCTGTCGCCGCCAGAAAGCGGTGCGTCAGACACGGAATTCGGTGACCAGCGGAATATGATCGGACGGCTTGTACCAACCGCGGCTCGGTTCGTGGACGGTATGCGCGACGGCCTTTTCGGCCAGATCGGGGCTCGCCCACATATGATCGAGCCGCCGGCCGCGATCCGAGGCGGCCCAATCCTTCGCGCGATAGCTCCACCAGCTGTAATAGCGTTCGGGCGGCGGTACGAAGTGTCGGCCGAGATCGACCCAGTCATTCGCTTCTTGCAGCCGGTCCAGATGCTCGACTTCGATCGGCGTGTGGCTGACGACCTTGAGTAGTTGCTTGTGGCTCCAGACGTCAGATTCAAGCGGTGCGACATTGAAATCGCCAACGAGCAGGGTCGGCCGGTTCAGCGCATTCGACCAATCGGTCATACGCTCCAGAAAATCGAGCTTCTGGCCGAATTTGGGATTTTGCTCACGATCCGGAACATCGCCCCCAGCGGGGACATAGACATTTTCGAGATGAAAGCCGCAATCGAGCCGGACGCCGACATGCCGCGCTTCGCCATTGGCCTGCCAGTCGAGCCGTTGCTCTTCGTGCAGCGGTAGCTTGCTGACGATGGCGACGCCGTGGTGCATCTTCTGGCCGTTCAGCGCCTGATGCTCATAACCGAGCGCCGCGAGCGCGTCGGCCGGGAAGGTCTCGTCGACCGTTTTCGTTTCCTGCAGGCATAATATGTCGGGCGCTTCTTCGGTGAGAAAGCGTTCGACGATGCCGATGCGGAAGCGGACCGAATTGATGTTCCAGGTCGCGATCTTGAGGGTAGACGCCATGGCAGAAGCCTCTAGCGGGGCTTGAGGCGAAGCGCCACTGGGGGGCTATTATTTGTCAGACTCGACCTATCGGTCGAGCGCCGCACCGGCCCACTCCCCCTCCCGACCTCCCAATAAGCATACCCTGTGGGAGGCCGGGAGGGGGAGTGGGTCGGTGCGGCGACGTTGCGCGAGCAACGTTCTGACAAACAAATCCCGGTGCGGCGATTTTCTACCAAGCTAAAATAGATGGCCCCCGCTCCGGGGGCATTTGGAGCAGGGGCCAAACCTAGTCGTTCGTCACGCTAGGTACGGAAACGCGGCGGATGCGGACAACAGGGGAATTCCGCATGGCCATCAGGCGCTTCCATGCATGTAGTTTTAACGGCCCTTTCCTGACGCGCGGATGAATGAAAAGCGGCAATCCATCTCCAGAAACGCACAGGCGAACGCCGGAGCGCGCTTCACGTGCGGCGGACAGAGATGCTTTGCGGGTCTAGCGGCGGCGGTTGCGTGGACGCGGATCGCGGAACCGGAACGTCCGGTCGGAAATCGCCATGCCGAACCGCTGATTGGCAAGGTTGATCGTCGTCAGATTGTTCTGCGAATCGAGCACGGTCCAGCCCTGCAGCATCAGCCCGCCGGGCGCGGATGGGTTGCGCAGGAAGGTGATCGTGATCGTGCCATATTCGGGATGCTCGGGATCGCGCGCGCGGACGCGCACTTCGCTGTTGCGGCCCGAATCGATCACCCGGGCGTAGCGCGACAGATCGCGATCCGGGTTGAGCAGCACCGAAAGCGGAGAATCGCCGATCGGCCAGCGCTGCACCTGGCGGACGTCATAATCCACGAATGTCAGCGCCCGCCCATCCGACACGACGAGCATGTTGACGCCTTCCTCGTAGGAAAAGCGGATTTTGCCGGGGCGCTTCAAAAACATCTCGCCGCGCACCGATTGGCCGGCGCGGTTCGTTTCGATGAAATCGGCGCGCATCGTATTCACGGCGCGCAGATGCCGCTGCACCTGAGCGAGTGTATCCTGCTGCGCCGCTGCGGGTTCGGGCGCGACGATTGCGGCCGTCGATAGAGCCAGGGGTGCAGCGGCGAGGGCAAGGGCGGCAAGGCGATACATAAGCTATCCGTTCTTCGGTCGGACGCGAGTAATGGATTTCGTCCGTTGAATGCAAACTGAACCTTTGCGGTTCCGAATCAGCCAAACCGCAACACACAATTCCCGTCGCGATTCATCTCGAAGTCGCATTCAGACAAAATGTCCATGCCGACAAGAGCATCCAATCGGAACGAATTTTTCAGTGCGAAGACCATCTTTTCGGGGAATATGTATGGGAAGCGTGGTTCGTTCGGGTCACCGTCCTGATCAACTAAACCGACGCGCACCAGATATCGCTCCGCTTGCTCATCGCCGCGCGCCGAGCCCAAAGGGCGCTTACCCAGGCTTTCCAAGTTGAGCTGGTCGACGATCCGAGGCGTAATACCGGTTGTCGTCGCTCCTGTATCGAGCAAAGCAGTTGTTTCTGCGCCATCTAGGCTATCGGGAGGCCAAGGCGGCAATATCGTTATTGGAATGATAACTCGTCGATTGTCGTGCCGGAAGCGGATGCTAGGCATGTGAGAAGAAACCGAGATCAATCGGTTCGTCAGTCACCTCTTGGATTGAGAAAACGCCGTCAGCGAATTTTGCCTTTGCGTTTCGATATGCTTCGCCAGGGGTCGCAAAGAACTCAATGATCTCGCATGACTTTAGAAGTGCAAACTCGCCACGATGATCGTCGATGAATTTGCTGAGGTTTCGCTGGAAAAAATCGTAATTTTGATCGACCTCTCGCTCTTGTGCGGAACTAGCCATAAAGCCCTCCTTGGCTGCGTTTCAGCATAGCCGATACCAGCATGCTCGTCCGAGCGGACTGAATTTAAACGCGACGAACCGACTCAAAAATGAGTCTAGCCGTTAGATCGGGTTGCCCTCCTGATCGATCAGCACTTCGCGGCGGCCGACATGATTGGCGGCGCTCACCTTGCCCTCGGCCTCCATCCGCTCGATCAGCCGCGCGGCGTTGTTATAGCCGACACGCAGCTGGCGCTGGATATAGCTGGTCGAGGCCTTCTGGCTTTCGGCGACGATCTGGCAGGCCTTGCGGTAGAGCTGGTCTTCGGCCGAATCCTCGCCGGTCGGCTGGCCATCGAATGTGTAACCGCCATCTTCGGGTTCTTCAGTGACGGCTTGCACATATTCGGGCTGACCCTGGTCGCGCCAGTGATCGGCGACGCGGCGGACCTCCTCGTCGGAGACGAACGGGCAATGGACGCGGGCGATCTGCTTGCCGCCAGGCATATAGAGCATGTCGCCCTTGCCGAGCAGCTGCTCGGCGCCCTGCTCGCCGAGGATTGTGCGCGAATCGATCTTGGACGTCACGCTGAACGAAATGCGCGTGGGGAGGTTGGCCTTGATAACACCCGTGATGACGTCGACCGACGGGCGCTGCGTTGCCATGATCAGATGGATGCCGGCGGCGCGTGCCTTTTGCGCCAGCCGCTGAATCAGGAACTCGACTTCCTTCCCCGCCGTCATCATCAGGTCGGCCAGCTCGTCGACCACCACGACGATCTGGGGCAGCGGCTCATATTCGAGCTCCTCTTCCTCATAGACCGGCTGGCCGGTGTCTGCGTCATAGCCCGTCTGGACGCGGCGGCCGAGCGGTTTGCCCTTGGCCTTGGCGGCGCGGACCTTGTCGTTGAACCCTTGCAGCGAGCGCACCGAGAGCGAGGCGAGCATCCGGTAGCGCTCCTCCATCTGCTCGACCGCCCATTTGAGCGCGCGGACGGCCTTGGCCGGTTCCGTCACGACGGGCGACAGGAGGTGCGGGATATCGTCGTAGATCGACAATTCCAGCATCTTCGGATCGATCAGGATCAACTTACATTCTTCGGGCGTCAGCCGGTAGAGCAGCGACAGGATCATGCAGTTGAGGCCGACCGACTTGCCCGAACCGGTTGTGCCCGCGACGAGCAGATGCGGCATCGGCGCGAGATCGGCGATGACTGGGTCGCCCGCGATATTCTTGCCGAGAATGATCGGCAGCTTGGCTGAATGGTCTTCGAACGCGGCGCTCGCAATCATTTCGGAGAGCACGACCATCTCGCGATGCTGGTTCGGCAGCTCGATACCGATCACGCTGCGGCCGGGAATGACGGCGACGCGCGCCGAGATGGCCGACATGTTGCGCGCAATATCGTCGGCAAGCTGAATGACGCGGCTTGCCTTGATCCCGCTCGCCGGTTCCAACTCATACATCGTGACGACAGGGCCGGGACGAACCTCGACAATCTCGCCCTTGACGTGAAAATCGTCGAGCACGGATTCGAGCAGCCGCGCGTTGCGCTCAAGCGCCGCCTTGTCGAGCGCCTGGCCGCCATCGTCCGACGGCGGGTTCAGCAATTCCACGGTCGGCAGCTCGTAGTTGAGGTTGAGCGTGCGCTGGCGCGGTTTCGTATTTGCGGGCGTCCGCGCCGCCTTGCGATCGGCGATCACGGGCGCGCGGCTTTCCGGCTCGGGCGGCGCGACCTTCTTGCGCGGCTGCGGCTTCTTCTTCGCCTCCTGCTTGGGATCGGATATCTTGACCGGGTGCGGGCGGTCCGCGCGGCGGAAAAGGAAGGCGCGCTCGGTCTCGTCCAGATTGAGGCCGCGATACCAGAGATAGAGGCCGCCGCCGCCCAGCAATGCTGCCACGGCCCAGCCGAGATAGCGCGCCAGATCCGGATTGCCGATCAGCCCGAGCAGGCCGCCAGAGGCCGCGCCGCCGCCATAGCCGAGCACGCCGCCCCAACCGAGCGGTAGTCCCCGGACGCCGGGACCGGCCAAGAGTGTCAGCGCCGACCCGATCAGCATGATCGCCAGCGCGATCAGCAACGCCGACCGCGGCCAGCGCCCGAGCGGCGCATCGCGCCAGAGCCGGAGCGCGACGAGTATAACGAGCGGCAGAAGCAGCCCGGCCAATGGTCCGAACAGCAGCAACAGTGCCTCGGACACATAGGCGCCGATCCCGCCCAGCCAGTTTTGCGCCGGGCCCGCAGCGGCCGTATTCATCGCCGGATCGCTCGGGCGATAGCTGACCAGGGCCAAGGCTGTCAGCGTCGTGAGGGCCAGCAGACCGAGCGAAACGAGGAGCGCGGTCGAGCGCGATGCTGCGCGCCGCATCGCTTCGCGCCAGGCCGGCATTTGCGCCGCCAATCCAGTTTGAGCCATCTGCGCCTCCCCGTTTGTGCGCCAAATGTTCCGTATTACTCCCCTAATGCGCTTGCCGCGGACTCGCCGTCAAGCATTAGCGTCTATGCGGCTCGGTCCGGCTGCGTTAAAGCGAGTCCCTATGGCGACGAACGGCGAAAATCATACAGATATCATCATTCTCGGCGGGGGTCTGGTCGGCCAGACACTGGCGCTGGCGCTCGATGCGCATGGGCTTCCGAGCGCCGTTATCGACCGGATGCCGACCGAAGCCTTGCTCGACAGCAGCTATGACGGGAGGGTTTCGGCGGTCGCGAGCGCGAGCTGGAACATGCTTGAAGCGATTGGGCTCGGTGCCGAACTGGACGGCAAAGGCTGTGCAATCGGCTCGATCCGCGCCAGCGACGGGCTGGAGCCGGGCCGCCTCGATTTCGAGCCCGGCGAGGGCGAAGGCCCGCTCGGCATCATGTTCGAAAACCGCCTCCTGCGCGCGACGCTGTTCGCGGCATCACAAAAGGCAGAGCTTATCGCGCTGCACATGGCGAAGAGCGCGACGGATGTGGCGCGCGAACCGGCCGGCGTCACGGTCACGCTGGATGACGGAACCATACTTCGGGGGTCGTTGCTGATCGGCGCGGAAGGCCGCGGATCGCCGACGCGCGAGGCTGCGGGCATCCGGATTGCGCGGTGGCGCTACAAGCATCATGCAATCGTGGCGACGATCAATCACGAAAAGCCGCATGGCGCGATCGCATACGAGATTTTCTATCCGGCGGGACCGTTCGCGTTGCTGCCGATGCTCGACGATGCGAATGGCCATCGCTCGGCGCTGGTCTGGACGGTGGACGAACAGGACGGCCCGGCGATGCTCGGCCTGTCCGAGCGCGCCTTCCTGGCCGAGGCGCGAAAGCGCATGGGCGGCTTTCTGGGCGATCTGGCGCTGGCCGGGCCGCGTGGCTCCTATCCGCTCGGCTTTCACCATGCGGCGAAGATCACGGGCGAGCGGCTGGCGCTGGTCGGCGACAGCGCACACGGCATCCATCCGATCGCTGGGCAGGGCCTCAATCTCGGTTTCCGCGATGTCGCTGCCCTCGCGCAGGTGCTGGTCGAGGGCGTGCGTCTCGGCATGGATCCCGGCGATGCCCAGCTGCTCAAACGCTATGAGACCTGGCGCAGCCTCGATACGCTGATGGTCGCGATGGCGACCGACGGGCTTACCCGGCTGTTCGGCATAAAGGGCAAGACGGCATCGAAGATTCGCCGCTTCGGCATGACGGCCGTCGACCGCATCCCGCCGCTCAAGCGCCGCTTCATCGACGAAGCGCGCGGCAGCAGCGGAAAGCTGCCGCTCCTGCTGCAGGGCATGACCGTCTAGCCGCAAAAAAACCGCCGCCCCGTTGTGTCGGAGCGGCGGCAATGGGCGGGACTGGAGAGTGTCCCGAAGGGGCTATTCGGCCGAAGCGACTACGCCGGGCATCGGGATCGTGATGCTTTCGAGCGTGCGCTCCTGGCATTCGCGGGCCGAATTGCGGCTGCGCGGATCGAAGCTGTAGCCGGTGCCGCAGACTTCGCGGACCGCCGAATTGATGCGGCGCTGCAGCGTGTTGCGGTCCGCCGCATTGGCGAGGTTCAGATCGGCATGGCTGACGGCGATCGAATTGCCAGCCGGTGCGGCATGGGCAACAGCCGGTTGCGCAACGGCGGCGCCGAAAACGAGGGCGGTCGGGATCAGAAGGGCGGTAATGTTTTTCATCGTCAGGCTCCTTGGGAGGGGTGAGGGGTTGCGTTGACGAGAATCGAACTAACATAGGTTGCGATTTGCAACTAACATCGATATTGCATATGCGTTATGCAGATTTGCATAACGCGGGTGCCGTACCGCACTGGCCGCAATATTACCGCGTCGCGACGTCAGTACGGTGAGATTGGGTTATGGTTGCTTACCAGTAGGCGTCTCAGCCGGTGATCAGCGCATCGTCCGCCAGTAACCGGCGCAGCGTTGTTTCAGATCGATCGCGCTCGGCAGCATTGGTGCCGGGGCGGCCCGCCAGAACGATCGCGGCCTTCCAGAGCGCCCAGCCCCCGCCGCGCAGCCATGTCGCATCGTCGATGTCGATCGCGGCCCGGAACGCGCGGCGCGTATCGGCCTCGAAGAACGTCCAGCCGATCGCGAGGTCGCAGGCTGGATCGCCGCCGCCGCAACAGCCGAAATCGATGACGGCGGACAATGCGCCATCTTTGACCAGCAGGTTGCTGGGCGCGAAATCGCCGTGCAGCCAGCGCGGCGCGCCAGTCCATGATGTGGCGCGCGCGGCCTCCCAGATTGCAATAGCTGCCCGGCTGTCGATCTTGCCATCGAGATCGGCAAGCGCGGTCCGCGTTTCGGCATCGTAAGCGGTCAAAGGCCCGCCCCGGTGAAAATTATGCGCGCCCGGTGGCGGTCCATCCGTGCCGTCTATCTGCTGTAGCGCGTTCAGAAACTCGGCCAGCGAAATCGCGAATCGTTCCGGGTCGGCAATCCTATCTGCCTGCGCTGTTTCGCCATCCAGCCAGCCATATATCGACCAGTGCCAGGGATAGCCTATGCCGGGTTCGCCCTTTGCGAGCGGGCTTGGGATAGCGACCGGCAATTCGCGCGCGAGCTTCGGCAGCCAATATTGCTCTTTCTCCACCTGCGGCGCGTAACGCTGAGCGCTGGGCAGCCGCACGACCATGTCGTCACCGAGTCGAAAACTGCGATTGTCCCAGCCGCCGGGCAGGATCGGCGTGACTGCGAGGTCCGCCCATTGCGGGAACTGCGCCGCGATCAGGCGGCGTACGAGCCCGGCATCGATGTTCGGCGTATCCGACACGGCGATGGTTCCAGTCGCTCAGGCGGTCTTGTCCGGATCGCCGATCGGCCGCGCTTCCTCGACCAGCATCACCGGAACGCTGTCGCGTATCGGAAAGGCGAGCCCGGCCGCTTCGGACACCAGCTCTTGCGCCTCCGCATCGTAGCGCAGTTCGGTGCGCGTCACCGGGCAGACGAGAATGTCGAGCAGTGCGAGATCGGGTTCGGCGGCGGCACCCATCGGCGCGACCTATTGCAGCGTCGCGCGATCGTCGCCGCCAGCCTGTTGGTGCATGCGGAAGAATTGCATGAACTGGATCAGCAATTCGGAGCGATCGTCGATCGTCGCCGCTTCGACCAACGCCTGTTTGGCGACAGTGTCGAAGGGCGATACTTGGCTCACCATGTTGACGAGCGTCTCATCGTCGAGCGTTTCGACAGCTTCCCAGTCCACCGCATAGCCGAGCGCGGCCGCGAATTTCTTCGATTCGTCGATCAGCCCGCCGCGCATCGCGATCGACAGAGGTTCGACGGCGTCATCGTCGCCAAATTCCGCGGTGACCGCTTCGACCTGCCGGAACGGCGTTGCCACATCGAGTTCGCGGACGAGGCGGAAACGGCTGAGCCCGTCGAGGATCAGATTGTACCGGCCGTCTTCCATTGCCTCGACTTCGGAGATTTTGCCGATGCAGCCGATATCGAACAGCTCCGGCCGATCGCCGTCGCCACGCGGCTGGATCATCGCGATCCGCCGGTCGCGCGCCATCGAATCCTGCACCAAAGCCTGATAGCGCGGCTCGAAAATGTGCAGCGGCAGCTGCGCGCGCGGTAGCAGGATCGCACCGGCCAGCGGGAAGATGGAGAGTCGGACGGGGCTTTCGCTCATCAGCCGAACAATATCGCGGAAAGCCGACGGCGCTGGGCGGCGACCCATTCGTCTTCGAGCCCGACGACTTCGAACAGCTGCAGCAGCTTCTGCCGCGCCGCGCCTTCGTTCCATTCCTTGTCGACTTCGATGATGTGGAAGAGATGCTCGGCCGCCGCGTCGCGATCGTCGTTCGCCATCAGTGCGGTCGCCAGCTCCAGTCGCGCTTCGTGATCGCCGGGATTCGCCTCGACCTTGGCGCGGAGCGGGCCGGTATCTTCCGCTTCGCTCGCTTCGCTGGCGAGATCCACGGCCGATTGCGCGCGGGCGATGGCCGGGTTCTTCGCCGCCTCTTCGGGAATCTGCGCGAGCATTTCCTTGGCTTCATCAATCTTGCCCATTGCGACGAGCGCGCGGACGAAGCCGGAAACCGCCTTGGGCTCGGTCGGCGCCATCTCCATGATCTGGCCGAAGATAGAAAGCGCGCGCTCGCCATCGCCATCGGCAAGCACCTGTTCGCCCATCTCGATCAGCGGCTCGATCTCGGCTTGCTGCTGTTTCTCATCGCTCTCGATCGGCAGCTGGGAGAGAATCTGGTCGAGCATCTGTTTGAGCGAACCCTCGGTCCGCGCCTGGCCGAGATCGGCGACCGGTTTGCCCTGGAACATCGCATAGACGGTCGGGATCGACTGGATCTGGAATTGCGAGGCGATGAACTTGTCCTCGTCGACATTCACCTTTTTGAGGACGACGCCCTTGTCGGCATAATCGGCGGCGACCTTTTCGAGGATCGGGGTCAGCTGTTTGCAGGGGCCGCACCATTCGGCCCAGAAATCGAGGATAACGAGCTTCGACATCGACGGTTCGACGACCTCGGCCCGGAATTTCTCGACCTCGGCCTTCTGATCTTCGGTCAGTCCCAATTGCGTGGCCACTTCATTCGACTCCTGTTCGGGGGTTTCGCCATATATGGGGGAAGCGCGCTGCAAACCCAAGGGGCGCGCCTTTGACGCGCGATTTTCCCTTGCCCGACACGACGGCGCATGCTAGCTGCGCCGCCTCTTCACCGGATGGCAACAGTTTGCCGCCATAACAGAAGAGCGCTTAAGCGGGCGTAGCTCAGGGGTAGAGCACAACCTTGCCAAGGTTGGGGTCGGGCGTTCGAATCGCCTCGCCCGCTCCA
>NZ_JANQNS010000019.1 GCF_028279465.1 Parasphingopyxis sp. | reverse complement strand
GTCCGCACGAACCGGTCGAGCCATTTGAGCTCCGTGTCGGAAAAGCCCGAATAGGCTTTGCCGACCGGATAGAGCTCTCCGTCATCCGTCCAGCAGCCGAAAGTATAGTCGGAATAGAAGCTCGAGCGTTTGCCCGAACCGCGCTGCGCATACATGATCACGCAGTCGGTGATCAGCGGATCGCGCTTCCATTTATACCAGAGCCCGATCTTGCGGCCCGCTAGATACTTGCTGTCCCGCCGCTTGAGCATGACGCCCTCGATCGCCGCATCGCGCGCGCCCTCGCGCAAGGCCGCCAGCGCTGCGAAATCATCGGCCTCGATCGTCGAGGAGAGATCGAACCGGTCGTCGGGCAGGCGCGGCATAAAGGCTTCGAGCCGCTCGCGCCGCTCCGTCCAGGGCAGGGCGCGGAGATCCTCGCCGCCGTCGAAGAGAATATCGTAGAGCCGGACAAAGGCCGGATAATCCGCCTGCATCTTTGCCGAGACATTCTTCCGCCCGAGCCGCTGCTGCAGCGCGTTGAAGCTCGCTGCCCCGCCCTCGGCGCCGCCTTGTGCCTCACCGCGGACCAGCAGCTCGCCGTCCAGCGCGCCGGTCTCGCGAAAAGCCTGGGCGATATCGGGAAAGCTGTGTGAGATATCATCGCCCGTGCGGCTGAACAGGCGTGTCTCGCCCGCGACATGGACGAGCTGGATACGAATGCCGTCCCATTTCCATTCGGCGGCGAACTCGTCCATCGACACCGTCGTCTCGCCCAGCGGATGCGCGAGCATGAAGGGCCGGAATACCGGAATGTCTTCGATGGAAGGTTGCGCGCCGTCCTCGGCCCATTCGAACAGTTCGGGGTAGGGCGGCTTCAGCCCGTGCCACACCTCCTCCACGGCTTCGACATCGAGATCGAAAGCCTGGGCGAAGGCGGTCTTGGCGAGCCGCGCCGAGACGCCGACGCGTAGACCGCCCATCGCCAGCTTGAGCAGCGCATAGCGGCCCGGCGGATCGAGGCGGTCGAGCATATCGGCGAGCGCGGCGGGCGCATCGGCGCGACCAAGTGCGAGCAGCCTTTCGATCACCGCCGCAAGACCCAGATCGGCGCCGTCGCCCTCTGCCGGTTCGCGCGCCGGCCAGATCAGCGACACCGTCTCGGCCGTATCGCCGACATAATCGCGACTCATCTTGAACAGGACGGGATCGACACGCTCGCTGACAATGGCGTTGACCGCCGCGCGTTTGACGCCGGGTATGTCGACTGCGCCGGTCAGCGCGGCCAGCGCCCAGCCCCGGTCCGGATCGGGCGTGGATCCCAGATAATCGCCGATCAGTCGCAATTTGGCGTTGCGCGATCGCGTATAGACGAGCCGGTCGAGAAGCTGGGCAAAACGGCGCATGACCGATCATATAGGACCGGCCGAACGCGATCCGCTAGGGCAGGGCTAGTCGATCCGCGTCAGCGTAAAGGTTTCCACCCGCGTTTCGTCGCCGCTGCGCAGCCGCAGATAGATATTCAGCCCGTCCTCGCCGACGCGCTCATAGGTCAGGCTGGAGAAATAGGCGGTGTCGCCCTCGATCGCGACGAGCGGGAATTCGACGGCCGATTCCGCGCTATTGTCCTCCCAGCCCGACAGATCCCGGTTGAAATGTTTGAGCCGCAGCACGAGCGAGCCGTCGCGCTCCACGAACTGTAGGATTTCATAGAATTGCAGTTCGCCGTTACTGCTCTGATGGAAGACGCCGGCCATCTGGCCGTTAACGGCGGGCAGCCACGCCTCATGACTCTCGCCACCCAGCCCCGTGCCCTGCCAACGCCCCTCAAGCCAGGCGATCTGATCCAGCGTGGCGGGCGGCGACGCGCCGTCGCCCAGCGATCGCACATTTTCGGCCAGCAGCGACGACGGCAGCAGCAGCGCCATCAGGACGATAAGCTTTTTCATGATCCACACTCCCCTCGGTCTTGTTTTTATACCTCACCTTTATGCTGGGGCTGCGGTCCGGGCAACGAAAAAGGGGCCAGTCCAACAGGACCAGCCCCTCGGTTCTCGGTGATCCGCCGGTTCAGGCGGCGCGGCCGGCTTCGAACAGGAACCAGGCGCGTTCTTCGGCCTGATCCGTCCAGTCGTCGAGTAAACCGTCGGTCGCATTGTCGCCGGCCGCCTCGGCTGCTGCCTTGGCTTCGCGTAGCGCTTCGACCAACTTCAGATTGTCTTCGCGCAGCTCGGTCAGCATATCGCCGGGGCTGACATAATCTTCGTCATTATCGGCGATCGTCTGGTGCCGCGCGATGTCGCCGATCGAACGCAGCGTCGTGCCGCCGGTCTTGCGCACGCGCTCGGCGATGTCGTCGGTCGTGGCGAGGATCGCGGCCGCCTGGTCGTCGAGCATCAAATGATAGTCGCGGAAATGCGGGCCCGAGACGTGCCAGTGGAAATTCTTCGTTTTCAGATACAGCGCATAGCTGTCCGCAAGAATGCGGTTCAACGCACTGGCGACGTCTCGCAGCTTGTTGTCGTTGAGATCGGTCGGTGTCGCGAGATTGGCTTCGCCCATGATTTGCCTCCTGTTGATATGCGTTTTCGATACTCGGTATCTTCAACGCTCATATAGGCATTCAGGTCCGTCAAAACCCGTGTCTTTTGGGGCAAATCTCTTTCTGGCAGTGATCGACTGATTAGATCAATGCAAAAACATTGATCGCAATAATCGATGATATGAACAGGAACAGCGCGCCAATGGTGCGGCGGATCAGCGTCAGGGGCAGTGTCTCGCGCAGCGCCGTGCCGAGCAGGATGGCGGGTGCGATGCCGATCATGACACCAAGGCTGGCGCCCGCGGCCGTAAAGTGCCAGCTCGGCGAGGTGCCGCCGAAACCGGCGGTGATGAACTGCGTCTTGTCGCCGAATTCGACGGTGAGAAAGGCGAAAAAGCTCGTCAGCACGGCGCCGAGATTCCAATAACCATCGGCATCCGGATCGGAAAATGGCAGAAAGGCCGCGACTCCGGCGAAGAGGAAACCAAGCCCGAGAAAGAGTTGGATCGCGTCCGGCGTGATCATCGCGGTGAGCAGCGACCCGCCGAATGCGGCCAGGCTCATATGCACGATTATGGCCGCGCCGACGCCGATGAAGACCGGGATCGGCCGCGCAAAGCGGGCCGCCAGCAGCATCGCGAGAATCTGGGTCTTGTCTCCCCATTCGGCGAGCGCCGCGGCGAGCAGGGGAAGGAAAAATATGTCCATCGCGGGGCTGGTCTAGCCGGTGAGGCGCACCGAAATCGCCGCGAGCATCGCATCGCGCGCCTTGTCGCTATCCGCTTCGATACAGCCGGTCGCCAGTTTGAGCTGGTCAAAATAGAGGCCGAAGGCGGTCGCGTTGCGGTTGCGGGCGATGGACCGTTCGAACGCATGAGCGATGCCCTCTAGCGCGACGAGGCGATGGGCGACGGCCTGTGCGCGGATCTCGTCGATGGCTTCATGCAGCGCGGGCAGCGTCATCGACCGGCAATCGCGTTCGAGCTGTTCGATCTGCGCGTAAAGATCGGCGCCGATCGGCATCTGTGCGTCATTGTGAAGCTGCATCGCTATCGCTCCTTTATGTCCCGAAGCCCTTTCTGCGCCCTTATGGTTATCCAATCGTTAACGGGATTGGATTTCGGCGTGCTGAGCAGGCGGTCGGGTGCCGTGCTTCATCCGCTCTTTCGCGCCTGATTCATCACGAAAACCGCCCGATCGCCTTGACAATCGCGCCTCTTGCGGGCAGATGGCCGCGCTTCGGGCAGACGATGGCAGAATCTCCATCCGCGCGCCCCCGACATCGATTTTGTTGAAAAGGTAAGGGTCATGGCCAAACCGGCGACCGTGAAAATCAAACTTGTCAGCTCGGAAGGTACGGGCTTCTTCTACGTAACGAAGAAGAATCCGCGCAACCTGACGGAAAAGATGGTGATGCGGAAATATGATCCGATCGCGCGCAAGCATGTCGAGTTCAAGGAAGCCAAGATCAAATAGGCTTGCCTTCCCGGCGAACCCTGTCGGCGCTCAGATCGGTATTCAGGCCAGCGTTTTCACTTCCTCGATAAATTTGACGACCGATATCGGCTTGGAGACGTAGCTCTCCGCGCCCGCTTCGCGTATCCGCTCTTCGTCGCCCTTGGCCGCATAGGCGGTGACGGCCATGATCGGAATCGTCTTCAGCCCGGCATCGCTTTTGAGCGCGCCGATCAGGTCGAGCCCGCTGACATGCGGCATCTGGATATCCATGATAATCAGGTCCGGCGCTTTCGCCTTGGCCGTTGCCAGCGCCTCGCGGCCGTCGCTCAGCGGTTCGGGCTCATAATCATGCGCGCGCAGCAGATCGCAGAAAAGTTTTCGGTTGAGGTCGTTATCCTCGACAACCAGCACCTTTTTCGCCACGTCCCACCCCGATCGATTGTTCGGGAAAATGTCTAGGCGATGACGCAGGGCGATACAAACGCAGATAGCGATGCTGCAGCGCTGGCCCTGCGCGCGCTGGCCTGGACGCTGGGCGAGGAAGATCGGGCGCAGCGACTGCTTGCGCTGACCGGGCTGACCGCCGATCATCTGCGCGGCGCGCTCGGCGAACCAGCGACGCTGGCCGCGATCCTGCGCTTCCTCGAAGCCCATGAACCCGATCTCGTCGCTTGCGCGGAGGCCATCGGATCGCCACCTGAGGCGCTGGTAACGGCCCGAAGGAAACTGGAAGTATGAACCGTCCGCTCGTCATCTGCGATTGCGACGAGGTGCTACTGCACATGGTCAGCCATTTCGGCGACTGGCTGGATGAGGCGCATGATCTCGACTTCGTGCTCGAGGGCGGTAACTTCATCGATGCGGTCCGCCCGCGCGACGGCAGTCCGCCATTGCAGGGTGAGGAAATCTGGCCGCTGCTCAACGGCTTTTTCGATACTGAGATGCACCGCCAGACGATCGTTCCGGGAGCGAGCGAGGCATTGGTCTCGATTTCCGAATATGCCGAGGTCGTCATCCTGACAAACCTACAGGACGAGTTTCGCACCGCGCGCGCCAAACAGCTCCGCCGCTTCGGGATCGAATTCCCGGTCCACACCAACCAGGGCGGTAAGGGCGACAAGGTCGAACAATTGCTGGCCGACCATGATCCTTCGGTCGCCTTATTCGTCGACGATCTGGGCGTGCATCATGAGTCGGTCGCACGGACCGCGCCGGGCGTATGGCGGCTGCACATGATCGCCGAGCCATCGCTCGCGCCGAACGTGCCGCCCGCCGACCATGCCCATGCGCGGATCGACGACTGGCACGAGGCCCGGCACTGGATTATCGATCGGATTACGGAAGGAGAATCGGCATGAGCGGCACCATCGAAGCGCGGCTGGCCGAAATCGGCGTGACGCTGCCCAAGCCGGCAGCGCCCGTTGCCGCCTATGTGTCCGCCGTCGAGCAGAACGGTTTCTTGCACATTTCCGGCCAGTTGCCGTTCGACGATGCCGGCGAACTGATGCGCGGCCGGCTTGGCGAGGATCGCGACATTGCATTCGGCCAGCTGGCGGCGCGCGCCTGCGCTATGATGCTGGTCGCCCAGATGAAGGCCGCGCTTGGCGATCTCGACCGGGTCGAACGGATCGTAAAGCTCGGCGTGTTCGTGAACTCCGATCCCCGCTTCACCGATCAGGCGCAGGTCGCGAACGGTGCGTCGGAATTCATGCAGGAGATATTCGGCGAATCGGGTCGCCATGCGCGCAGCGCGGTCGGCGTGCCGGTGCTGCCATTGGGTGTTGCGGTCGAGATCGACGCGATCGTTGCGGTGACCGATGGCTGATCTTGGCTTCCTCACGCGCACGCCGCATGCCCATCGCGGGCTGCACGGGCCGGACGTGGTGGAGAATAGCCGTGCGGCGTTCGAGGCGGCCATCGCTGCTGGCCATGGTGTCGAAACCGATGTCCAGGTCAGCAAGGATGGCGTCGCGATGGTGTTCCACGATTACGAGCTGGATCGCCTGACGCGAAAATCTGGCCCGGTCATCGAGCGCAAGGCCGCGAAGCTCCAAAAGATAAAGTTCAAGGACAGTGACGAGACGATCCCGCGCCTGACCGAGATGCTGGCGCTGATCGACGGCCGCGCGCCGATACTGATCGAACTCAAGGCGAAGAGTCGCAAGGTGAAGAAGCTGTGCCGCTCGGTGGCCGAAGCGCTGGCCGACTATGACGGCGAGGCGGCGGTCATGTCGTTCAACCCCGAAGTCGGTCGCTGGTTCGCGCGCAATGCGCCCGACATCGTGCGTGGCCTTGTGATTACCGAGCATGACGAGATCGCGCTTGCGGCCCGGCTGAAAGGCGCGATGCAGCGGTCGCTCTCCGTGTTTCGGGCCGAACCGCATTTCCTCGCCTATGACATCCGCGACCTGCCTTCGGCTTTCGCTGATTCATTGCGTGAGAAGGGCGTGCCCGTAGTCACCTGGACGGTGCGGACAGAGGGCGAACGGGCCTGCGCGGCCGAGGGCGCCGACCAGATCATCTACGAGAATCCATGAGCGAGGGCGATCCCGAACCGCTTGTCGCGCGGATCGCCGATGGCGTCCGGTCGCTGGACGCCGCCCAATGGGATGCCTGTGCGGGCGAAGACAATCCGTTTCTCAGCCACGCTTTCCTCTCCATCCTCGAAGAATCGGGCAGCGTCGCGCCGGGCACGGGCTGGCAGGCGCTGCCGGTGTCGATTGCGGGTGCGGATGGAACGCTCGACGCCGTCGCGCCCGCCTATGCCAAGGGCCATAGCCAGGGCGAATATGTGTTCGACCATGCCTGGGCCGACGCCTGGGAGCGGGCGGGCGGACGCTATTATCCCAAGCTGCAAGTCGCGGTGCCGTTTACGCCGGTGCCAGGGCGGCGGCTGCTGGCGAAAGATACGGGCCGCATTCCGGCGCTGATCGCGGCGCTCGAAACCATCACGCGCGACAATGGCATGTCGTCGGCCCACGCGACCTTCATCACCGAAGACGAGATCATCTGGTTCAAAAATGCCGGCTGGCTGATCCGCGAGGGCACCCAGTTTCACTGGGAAAATGACGGCTATGCCGATTTCGACGCGTTTCTCGGCGCGCTCTCCTCGCGCAAACGCAAGACGATCCGCAAGGAACGACGGCGGGCCGTCGAAGGGCTGGAGATCGAGCATGTCACCGGCGCCGATCTCACCGAAGACCATTGGGATATTTTCTGGGATTTCTACCAGGATACCGGCATGCGCAAATGGGGGCGGCCATATCTGACGCGCGCCTTCTTCTCGCTGCTCGGCGAGCGGATGGGCGAGCGGACGCTGCTGATGATCGCCCGGCGCGACGGCGCACCAATCGCGGGCGCGCTTAACCTGATCGGCGCGGATACGCTCTATGGCCGCTATTGGGGCTGCCTCGCCGACGTGCCGTTCCTGCATTTCGAACTCTGCTATTATCAGGCGATCGACGTTGCGATTGCGCGCGGGCTGAAACGGGTGGAGGCCGGAGCGCAGGGCTCACACAAGCTCGCGCGCGGCTATCGCCCCGTCGCGACCTGGTCCGCCCATTATTTCCCGGATGTCGGTTTCCGCAACGCTGTTTCGGATTTCCTCGCCGCCGAACGCCATGCTGTCGAACGCGAAATCGCATTTCTCGGCGAAATGACCCCGTTCCGGAAAGACGGTTAGTCGAAGCCGGTTGCGGTTCGCAGCGGCCACTATGGCGGGTCGCGCCGCGATATGCTTTACGGTCCGGCAAACGGAAAATGGGGATGCCAATGTTCAAGCGATTTTTTGCGGCCGTTCTGCTGTTCTTCGCCGCACCCGCATTGGCGATGCAGGATACGGGTCCGGAACGCATTTTCACCGGCGCGGATCTGTTCTCGCTCGAAATCGCGGCCGATCCGCAGATCAGCCCGGACGGGCGCTGGGTCGCCTATGTTCGTCGCTCGGGCGATATCACGACAGACCGGTTCCGGCCGACCATCTGGATGATCGATACGCGCTCGGGCGATCAGATGCCGATTGCCGCCGGGCCGGGCTCTCATAGCAGCCCGCGCTGGTCGCCGGACGGCAGCCGCCTCGCCTATATCTCATCGGCCGAGGGTGGAGCCTCGCAGCTCTTCGTGCGCTGGATGGCAAGCGGGGAAGCGGTGCGACTCACGGGTCTTGCGAACGCGCCCGGCAGCATCGCATGGTCGCCGGATGGCAGCCGGATAGCCTATGACATGCTAGTTCCCGGCGCGCCGGAGCAAATCGGATCGGCGCCCGATACGCCCGAGGGCGCGGAATGGGCCGAGCCGCTCGAAGTGACGAGCGCGATCCGCTACCGGGCCGACGGGGCCGGCTATCTCCAGCCCGGATACAGCCAGATCTTTGTCATTCCCGCCGATGGCGGCGCGGCGCGGCAATTGAGTTTCGGCGATTTCCACCATGGCGGCCCGCTATCTTGGACGGCGGATGGCGGGACGATCCTGTTCAGCGGCAACCGGTCAGCGGACTGGGAGCTCGATCCGATCGAGAGCGAAATCTATACGCTCGACGTCGCGACGAGTACGATCAGCGCGCTCACGGATCGCGACGGGCCGGACTTTAGCCCCATCGTTTCCCCGGACGGGCGCTATATCGCTTGGCTCGGTTTTGACGATCAGCGGCTCGGCTATCACAATACGCTCTTGCATGTGATGAACCGCGACGGATCGAACCGGCGCGTGCTCACCGGATCGCTTGACCGCAGCGTCGATGCGGCGACCTGGTCGGCCGACAGCCGGTCTATCTATATCGCCTATGACGATCTCGGCGAGACGAAGGTCGCGCGCGTCTCTCTGTCCGGCGGCATCCGCACGGTCGCTGAAGGGCTGACCGGTGCGACGCTCGACCGGCCCTATTCGGGCGGCGCGTTCAGCGTGTCGGACAATGGCACGCTGGTGATTACGGGCGGCCCGGCGACTCGCCCGGCGGACGTGGTGCTCGTGCGCGGCGGCAACAGCCGGCAATTGACGCGGCTCAATGCGAATCTGCTCGAAACCAAGACGATGGGCGAAGTCCGCCGCGTCGAGACGACGTCTTCGGTGGACGGGCGCAGGATCGAATCCTGGCTGACGCTGCCGCCGACCCATGTCGAGGGCCAACGCCACCCGCTGATCCTCGAAATCCATGGCGGGCCGTTCGCCGCCTATGGCCCGCATTTCTCGACCGACAATCAGCTCTATGCCGCGGCCGGCTATGCCGTGCTGTCGGTCAACCCGCGCGGCTCGACCTCCTATGGTGCCGAATTCGCGAACCTCATCCACCATGCCTATCCGGGCGACGATTATCATGACCTGATGAGCGCCGTGGATGGCGTGATCGCCGATGGCTATGTCGATCCGGATCAACTGTTCGTGACCGGCGGTTCGGGTGGCGGGGTGCTGACGTCCTGGATCGTCGGCAACACCAACCGTTTCCGTGCCGCCGCGACCCAAAAACCCGTGATCAACTGGACGACCCAGGCGCTGGTTTCCGACATTCCGGTCTTCGTCGCCCAATATTGGTTCGGCGCATTGCCATGGGAGGATCAGCAATCCTATTGGGCGCGCTCGCCGCTATCGCTCGTTGGCAATGTCGAAACGCCGACTCTGGTGCTGGTCGGCGGCGAGGATGAGCGGACCCCAGTCAGCGAGGCGGAGCAATATTATATGGCGCTGCGGATGGAAGGTGTGCCGACGACGCTGATCCGCGTGCCGGGTGCCAGCCATAGCGGCCTCACCGCCCGCCCGTCGCAAAGCGCGGCCAAGGCGTCGGCGATATTGGCGTGGTTTAACCGTTATCGGACGGGCGAGGCCGACTGACCGGCTTGGGCCCCTAAACCTCCGCTAATGCCTGTGTGAAGTCGGCGATCAGGTCGTCAGCATCTTCCACGCCGATAGAGATACGCACGAGGTTATCGGTGATACCGAGCGCGGCCTTGCGTTCGTCGGGCACGGACAGGTGCGTCATCGCCGCCGGGTGGCTGGCCAGCGTCTCGGTGCCGCCGAGGCTGACGGCGAGCTTGGCGATCTTCATGGCGTCGAGGAAGCGGAAGCTCGCCTCTTCGCCGCCCTTGATGAACAGCGAGAATGTTGAGCCGGCACCCGTACAGTGGCGATCATAGATATCGCGCTGGCTTGTGCCTTCCTCAAGAAATCCGAGATAGCCGACGCCTTCGACTTTGGGATGATCGCGCAGGAATTCGCAGACCTTTTCGGCATTCTCGCCGGCCCGTGTCATGCGCAGTTCGACCGTTTCGAGGCTGCGGAGCAGCATCCAGGCGGTGTTGGGATCGGTGATCGTGCCGATTGTGTTGCGCATCGCGCGGATCGGATCGAGATGCGCCTTGGATCCCATCACGCCGCCCGCGACGAGATCGCTATGCCCGCCGACATATTTAGTGAGGCTGTAGATGGTGATGTCCGCGCCATGCTTGAGCGGCTGCTGCCACAAGGGTCCGAGGAACGTGTTGTCCATCGCGATCGGCGGGCCGTCTGCGCCAAAGGCCGTGTCGCGCGCCTCTTTCACCATCTCGATATCGACGAGCGCATTGGTCGGGTTGGCCGGGCTTTCGAGATAGACGATCGCGACCTTGCCCGATCCCGTCGTCATGCTCTTGGCTTTTTCGAGGATCGCATCGACCTCTTCGCGGCTGGCGCCGGCGGGAAAATCGAGAAAGGTAATGCCGAACCGGCCGAGCACCCGGTTGATCAAGGTTTCGGTCGCCGCATAGAGCGGGCCGGAATGGACGACGACGTCGCCCTGATGGACGTTGGCGAGCAGCACGGTGGCGATGGCCGACATGCCGCTCGAAAAGACGAGCGCTTCCTCGGCCTCTTCCCAGACCGAGAGCCGGTCTTCGCAGATTTCCTGGTTCGGCCCGTTGAAGCGCGAATAGACAAGGCCCTCTGCGCCGCCCGGGCGCTTGCCGGTAATCCCCTCGAAATGCCGCTTGCCGGCCGCGGCGTTCTCGAATGCAAAGGTCGAGGTGAGGAAGATGGGCGGCTTGAGCGAGCCTTCGGAGAGCACGGGATCGAAGCCATGGCCCATCATCAGCGTGGCGGGTTTCAGCTTGCGGTTGCCGATCTTCTCGATCTCGGGCTTGGGCTTGCGGCGCGGGGTCGTGCCGGTGAGGTCGCGCGGATTGGTTTCGGGTCCGTCGGTCATGCGGAGTGGCCTTCCAGTTTACGCTCCCAGGAAGGCAGGAGCTCGGTTTTCGGGCGGTCGGGGCCCGGGCGCCTAACCTCCGCAGGCGCGCATCTCCCTCAACCGGCCATAGCGACTACGCCCCATGTCACGAGGACGATCATCGGTATACCGCAAATATCGAGCAGAAATCCGGATTTCAACATGCTCGGCAGCGCGATGTGATTGGAGGCCCAGGCGATGGCGTTGGGCCCGGTGCCCGATGGCAGCATGAAGCCCCAGCTCGCCGCCATCGCGGCAGGCATGGCGAGCAGCATCGGGTCCGCCCCGGTCGCCACGATCAGCGCGGCGACGACCGGGATGACGGCGCTGGCGGTCGCGACATTGGAGGCGAATTCGGTGACGAGCACGACGAGTGCGGTGACGGCCAGCGCGATGATAATGACGTCCACTGCCTGAAGCGGCTCCAGCGCCTCGCCTAGCCAGCCGCCGAGCCCGGACGCCATGATGCCCGAGGCGAGCGCGAGGCCGCCGCCGAACAGCATGATCACGTCCCATGGTGCGCGATTGGCTTCCGGCCAGTTGAGCATCGGCCGTCCGCTGCCGTCGGGCAGCACGAAGAGCAGCAACCCGCCGAGAATAGCGATCGTGCCGTCATGGATCGCGCCGTCGGGCAGGTAATCCTTGATCAGGGGCAGTGCGACCCAGCCCGCGACCACGAGCATGATCACCGGCATCAGCCGCTTCTCCGCGCCTGACCATTCTCCAGGATCGCCGATGGCGGCTTGCGCGGACGCCGTATCGAATGCCGCCCGGCCGACGCGCTGCATGCGGATAAGGATGAACAGGCATAGCGGGATGCCGATAGCGACCACCGGCAGGCCGAACATCGCCCAGGTCAGGAAATCGATTTCCGTTCCGATGGTGCGGTTCATGAGGCCCGCGGCGATGGCGTTGGTCGGCGAACCGACGAGCGTCCCGATCCCGCCGATCGATGCCGAAAAGGCGATCCCCATGAGCAGCGCGCCCGCGAACCCTTTCGTCTCGCCCTCTGCCACGCCGCCCGCCGCCAGTACGGCGATGGCAATCGGTACCATGATCAAAGTCGTCGAGGTGTTGGATACGATCATCGAGAGGATCGCCGTCGCGGCCATGAAGGCGAAGAGCAGGCCCCAAGCCGTCTTCCCCGCGCGTCCGATAATCGCGAGCGCGAGGCGGCGATGGAGCCCGGTGCGCTCGATGGCCAGCGCAAGAAACGCGCCGCCCAGGATCAGGAACAATATCGGCGAATAATAGGCGCTCGCTACCTCGCCGGTGGTCATCACACCCATAAAAGGGAGGCTAACGAAGGGCAGCAGCGCAGTAGCCGTCAGCGGCAGCGCCTCGGTCATCCACCAACTCGCCATGAGAACGACCAGTGCGGTCACGCGCCACGCTTCGACGGGCATGCCGCTGGGCGCCGGAAGCATCAGTAGGATCGTAAACAGCGTCAGGCCGCCGAAAAATCCCGCTCGTTTCGCTGTCATCCGGCCCTCCGTCGTCGATCGCCTACCATTGTTCATGCCGTTCGCAAAAGCGCGAACGGCACAGGCTTACAGCGCGATCACCGACAATTGCCGGCCATAATCGGGTTCGTTCCGGTGCGTCGCGCGGCGATAGCTGAAGAAACGGTCCTCATCGGCATAGGTGTCGAGGCTCAGCGCTTCGACCGTTTGCACGCCGGTAAAGGCGAGCCAAGCCGCGACATAAGCTTCGAGATCGAAATAATGATGGCCGGGCGCGCCGTCGCGAAAATATTGCTCATTCTCGGGTTCGATGGTTTCGAAGCGCTTGCGGAAATCATCGTCCACTTCATAAGAACCGCGCCCGATACACGGGCCGATTGCCGCCGCGATCCGGCTCCGCTCGGCGCCCAGTTCCTCCATTGCATCGACGACCGATTTGGCGACACCCGTCATTGCGCCTTTCCAGCCGGCATGCGCTGCGCCGATCACGCCGGCATGCTTGTCGGCAAGCAGGATCGGTGCGCAATCGGCGGTCAATATGCCGAGCGCGAGGCCCGGTTTATCGGTGACCATCGCATCGGCCTCGGGCCGGTCATCGTCCGGGAAGGCATGGGTCACATGGACCGCATCGGACGAATGGACCTGATGCAGCGTCACCAGTGTCGCATCGGGCGCAACGGCTTCGACGGCGCGCCGCCGATTCGTATCGACATCCGATTTGATATCGTCCGATCCCAGCCCGACATTCAGGCTTTCGTAGATACCCGCGGATGCGCCGCCCGTGCGCGTCAGAAAGCCATGGGCGACGCCATCGAGCGCCTCGGCGCGAACGACTTCGATTTTTGCGGCCATGAATCTCCTGCCCGCTATGGATCGGGCCGGTCTTCTTAGCGGCGTTTCCCGCCGTTGCAACGCGCGGATTCAGAAAGCGGCGGGTGCGGGCCAGTCCGGACCGATCATCGCCAGCGCCTTGAAAAGCGTGCCCATTTCATCGGGCCGGGTCAGGCGATCGCGGGCCGCGACGAGTTCCGCCTGCCGATGCGGGGCGGCTTTGACCAGCGCCGCCGTCCGCGCGCCGATGCCGAGCGATTCGAGCCATTGGCCCTGCCCGATCGGACCGTGGACGGTTGCGCCTGCCGAGCGTCCGATCGTTTCCAATACGGCAAAATTCACATGGGCCGTCAGATCGCGTTCGCCCGGTTCGGCGAAGATATCGGCATGCGCATGGCGCGATACGGCCTGCAGCGTGTCGCCCGTCGCGAGTCCCTCATAGCCATAATCGACGATCAGTGCGCCGCCGCCCTGTTTGGCGATGCGTTCGGCCAGCGCGCGGGCGGCGCTTTCGATGGCCGGCGAGGTCTCGATCAAGCTGCCCTCTGGCGCGTCGCGCAATGGTTCGGGCACGAGATCGTCGAGGGCGGGGCCGGATGTGACGGGCGTGAAATTCCCGTCCCGGTAATCGACCATCACCTCATGCCATCCGCCATCGGTGCGCATCACCTGCCGGATCGGCAGCGCATCGAAAAACTCGTTGGCGACGACCAGCAATGGGCCCAATTCAGGGAGGCTGTCGATATCGTCATGCCAGCGCGCGGTGGGGAGGCGCGTCGCCTGATTTTGCCGGAGCACAGGGCTCGTTTCGATCAGATGGATCGGCGGCTCGAACCGCGCGGCGCGCATGGCCCTCAGGGCGTCCTCGGCTAGCGTGCCGCGACCAGGGCCAAGTTCCACATAGTGCGCGTTCTGTGACGATCCTGCGCGCGTCCAGAGATCGGCGAGCCACAGCCCGGCCAGCTCGCCGAACATCTGGCTGATCTCGGGCGCGGTCACGAAATCGCCGTCCGCGCCCAGCGGGTCGCGCGTTGCATAATAATGCGCATTGGCCTCGGCCATATATTGCGCGAGCGAGATCGGCCCGTTGGCGGCGATCAGCCTTGTCAGCCGTTCGGCGAGCGGTTTGGCCTCAGTCGGCATCTGCCGCGGGCACGGGCTTGACGGTTTCGGCGCGGCCTTTTGCGGTCGCGATCAGCCAGATGCCGGCGATCAGCATCGGGATCGTGAGCCATTGCCCCATGGAGAGACCGAGGCTGAGCAGACCGAGATGGTCGTCGGGCTGGCGGAAGAACTCGACGATGAACCGCGCGGCGCCAAGGCTCGTCAGGAACGCGCCGACCAGCATGCCTGGGTAGCGGCGCGCATCCGTCTTCCAGAACAGGAACCAGAACAGCAAAAAAATGCCTATTCCCTCGAGCCCGGCCTGATAGAGCTGGCTCGGGTGCCGGGGCGGACCCAGCACGGCATTGCCATTCTGCACCTCCACGAAACGCATCGCCCAGGACACCGTCGTTTCGCGACCCCATAACTCGCCGTTTACGAAGTTCGCCATGCGTCCGAAAAATATGCCGAAGGGGATCGTACAGGCGACATAATCATGGATGCGCAGCCAGCTCAGATTGTTCCGGCGGGCCATGAAGAGGATAGCAAGGCTGACCCCGATCACCCCGCCATGGAAGGACATCCCGCCGTCCCAGACCCGGATGATATCGGCCGGATTTTCCAGATATTCCATAGGCTTGTAGAAGATCACATAGCCGAGCCGCCCGCCGAGCAGGATGCCGAGCGTTGCGTAGAAGACGAGATCGTCGGCATGGCGCTTGGCCATCGGCGCGCCGGGCTGGGCGATCAGCTTGAGCAGATACCACCAGCCGACGATGATGCCCGCAATATAGGCGAGGCTGTACCATCTGAGCTGGAAGAAACCGAGGTCGAGCGCGATCGGTGAAAGCCCGAGATCCTCGAACCTCAGATAGTCGTTCGTCAGTGTCGGTGTTGCGGCGAGTATCGGTGCCAGAAAGTCCAAGGCTTTCCCCCTTGCGTTTTTGCCCTCATAATGGTGGCGGACGAAAACGGAAAGCGCCGTCGGCAATCGGCGCGGGAGAGAGTAAAATGGCAACCCAGGCACCCGAAGTGGAAGCACCGGCCAAATCCTTTACCCGGATGCAGGACGGCAAGCCCGAACATTGGATGGTGATCGCGAAAGAGCATCAGGATCACTATAAGAGCGATGCGCCCAAGCGCATTCTCAAGCATCTCGAAGATTTGGGCGAACTGACGCTCGGCTTCGGTTGCGATCAACTCCAGCACAGCCTGATGACGGCGACGCTCGCCCGGCGCTCCGGCGCGAGCGACGAGGAAGTCGTGGCCGCGCTCTGCCACGATATCGGCAAGACGATGTCGGTGCCCAATCATGGCGCGATCGCCGCGGAAATCCTGAAACCCTATGTGAGCGACGATCTCTACAACGTGATCAAATATCACCAGGATTTCCAAGGCGCCTATTATTACAACTATCTTGGGCGGTCGACGACGCTGCGCGAGGATCACAAGGACAAAAGCTGGTATCCGCTCGCTTGCAAGCTCGTCGACGAATGGGACGCTCCGGCTTTCGATCCCGATTTCGAGGTGGATAGTCTGGAGAGCTTCGAACCCGAAATCATGCGGGTCTTCGGCACACCGAAAATGATGTGACGCAGATCGGACTGCATCGTGCGAGGCTCCGGCAGTCTCGGCGATGATCAAGGGGGTAGCAGTATGTCCAACTTTGCCATTGCCGTCAGTTGCGCAGCAGGCCTCTTAATGCTCGCCGCGTGCCAGACCACCCCTACGGCCGCGCAGCTTGAGCGCGGCTATGTCACCGATTTCGCCAGCTGCGCCGCGGCCGGCAATCCGGTCGTCCGGGGCTATCCGCGCCGCTGCCTGCATAACGGGCAATATTTTATAGAGGATAGCTGACATAGCGACCGAAGCGCCGGTCGGCGGGGATATAGCCTCGCCAGTTGCCGCCCGGCCTGCGGCGCATCACGGTGAAGGCGGCGCGATGGGCAAGACCGGCTTTGCCTGGGCGATCTTCGAATGGGCGCGCAATCCCTATTATATCCTGATCGTCATCTACATCTTCGCGCCCTATTTCGCGCGCGATATCGTCGGCGCGGATATATTGGCGAGCGGCGAACTGGACGGGATGGACGCCGAAACCGCGCAGCAGACGGCCAATGCCCGGGGGCAGGCGGCCATCGCCTCCGTCACCAAATGGGCCGGGCTGATCGCCGCGCTGACCGCGCCCTTTCTCGGCGCCGCGCTCGATCGCGGTGGGCGGCGCAAGCCGATCCTCGCCGTCATGCTCGGCACGATCGCCGTCATGTCCTGGCTGCTCTGGTATGCGATTCCGGGCGAGGAGGGCCTGCCGACCGGTATGGTGATGGCGATCCTCGTCGTCGCCTATGTCAGCTACACCTATTCCGAGGTGACCCATAATTCGATGCTGCCGGCGGCCGGGCGGCCCGAAGCGCTGCCGATGATCAGCGGGCTGGGCCTCGGTCTCGGCAATCTCGCGGCGACGCTGATGTTCATCGCGCTGGTCGGGCTGTTCGCGCTGCCCGGGTCCATCGGCTGGCCGTTTGCCGAGCCGCAATTCGGCTTCGATCTGGAGCGCTACGAGCATATGCGCATTGCCGGCCCGCTATGCGCCGTCTGGCTCGCGCTCTTCGCCATTCCATTCTTTGCCTACGCCAAGGATCCGGGGCGGCCCGGCGCAAGCTGGACGATGGCGACGATCGATGGCGCAAAGAGCGTCGTACGGACCGTGCGTGAGGCGGCGAAATATGCGCAGCTGATGAAATTCCTGATCGCTCGGATGTTCTACGCCGATGCCATGGCGGCTTTGCTCGCGCTCGGTGCGGTCTATGTCTCGCTGTTCCTCGGCTGGGGATTTCTGGAAATGACCGGCTATGCGATTTTCGCGTCGGCCTGGGCCTTCCTCGGCGGGCTGGTTGGCGGCTGGCTCGACAATAAGGTCGGCGTGAAGATGGCGCTGATTATCGAGATTCTCGGCATGGTCGCGGTGCTTGCGCTGCAGCTTTCAGTCACCAACGAGACGCTCTTCTTCGGCTTGGTCGACAATTATCAGGTCTGGGAGGGGCTCGTATTTCAGGACTTGTCCGATCTCGTTTATCTCGGTCTTGCCGCCGTGCTGGCAGTGACCGCGACGGCGAGCATCTCCTCAAGCCGCACGATGCTGGTGACGCTGGCGCCGCCCGGCCGCGCCGGCGAGTTTTTCGGGCTGTACGCTATTGCCGGTACGATAACGGTGTGGCTCGGCCCGCTGCTCGTCCAGGTCTTCACGACGGCGTTCAACAGCCAGCGGATCGGCATGGCATCGATCGCCATACTCTTCGCCATCGGCCTCGCATTTCTGGCCTTTGTGAAAGTCGAGGCGGCGCAAAAGGCGTGATCCCGCGCGGCCGTACCCGCGATGCGTAACCCGTTTCCTGCCCTGTTCTCCGGGGCGGCTAGCGTCATCGTGCGCCAGTCTCTACAGAGCCTTGCATGTCGGAGAAGTCCCGCTTTGGAATCACGCGCCGCCGCGTCCTGATCGGGGGCGGGGTCGGTGCCGGCCTCGCTATCGCCTGGGCCGTCTGGCCGCGTCATTATGTCCATAACCTCATCGCCAATGAGGGCGAGACGATCTTCAACGCGTTCCTCAAGATTGGCGAGGACGGCAATGTGAGCGTCGTCGTGCCGCAGGCCGAGATGGGGCAGGGCGTCTGGACCGCGCTACCGCAGGCGCTGGCCGACGAATTGGGCGCGGACTGGCGCACGGTTGGGGTGGAAACGGCGCCGATCAATCCGCTCTACGCCAATGATTTTCTCGCGACAGGCGAATCCGCGGATGGGTTCTTCGGCTCGGTCGGGCAATGGGCGGTACGCGAATATGCGGTGCGCAACGCGCTGATGATCACGGGAGGATCGACCTCGGTACGCGGTTTCGAACAACGGTTCCGCGAGGCCGGAGCAGCCGCCCGCGCTGTGCTCTGCAAGGCGGCCGCCGCGCGCTGGGACGCGGATTGGGAGGCCTGCGATACGGCAGACGGTTTCGTGGTGCTGGGCGAGCAGCGCCTGCGCTTCGGCGAACTGGCCGCCGAGGCTGCCGACTATTCGCCGCCGGGCACGCTGACCTTGCGGCCACCGTCCGGCCGCCCGATCACCGGCCAGTCCATGCCGCGTATCGATCTCCCGTCGAAAGTCGACGGCTCGGCGCGTTATGCGGGCGATGTGCGCCTGCCCGAAATGGTCTTTGCGGCCGCGCGACAGGCGCCGTCCCGTCAGCATCGGCTCGCGGCGGTGAATCGGGACGCCGCCAATAATGTGTTCGGCGTTACCGCAATCGTTGAAAATCCCCGTTTCGCGGCCTGTGTCGCGACCAACTGGTGGGCCGCCAATCGCGGTGTCGAGGCGCTTGCGCCGGAATGGGAAAGCGAGCGCGATGGCGTCGTCGACGATGCGAGCATCGACACAGCGCTGCAGACGGCGCTCGACGGCGATGGCGGGCGCCGCTTTGTCAGCGAAGGCGATCTGTCGGCCGCGTTCGGTACATCGGGCGCCCATCGCGCGACCTATGATGTCGGCCTCGCGCCGCATGCGGCGATCGAACCGCTTACCGCCACCGCACGTGTCGAGGATGAACGTATCGAAGTCTGGGCGCCGACCCAGGCACCGGGCCTGATGCGCACGGCCGTCGCCGAAGCGATCGGCTATAGCGAGAATCAGGTGACCATCTATCCGATGCTCCTAGGCGGCGCGTTCGGGCGCAAGATCGAGCATGACGCTGCGGTGCAGGTCGCCATCATAGCGCGGCGGATGAATCGGCCGGTACAGCTGACCTGGTCGCGCGAGGAGGAAACACGCAGCGATTATTTCCGCCCCGCCGCGCGCGGGCGGCTGACCGCCAAGCTCGCGCCGGACAATTCGATAGCGGCCTGGCACAGCCGCATAGCCGTGCCGTCTACGAATAACCAGATGTTCGCGCGGATCATGCCGAATATGTTCATGGGCGATGTCGATGAACCGGAGGCCGGCGCGGTCGAAGGCGCGCGCCCGGCCTATGCCATCCCCAATATCGCGGTTGAACATATGCCTGTCGATATCGGCGTCGAAACCGGCATTTGGCGGTCCGTCGGGCATAGCTACACCGCCTTCTTCACCGAATGCTTTATCGACGAACTGGCGGTCAGGGCAGGCATCGAGCCCTTGTCTTTCCGCATCGCCATGCTCGGCGATGCGCCGCGGCTGGCCCGGTGCCTGACGATCGCGGCGACGCTGGGCGGCTGGGACGGCGGCGAACAGGGCGGCGGTATGGGGCTTGCCGCGCATAGCTCTTTCGGCAGCCATGTCGCGATCGTCGTCCGGCTCAGTATCGGCGACGATCAGCGCCCGGTGCTGCAGAATATTGCGGCGGCCGTGGATTGCGGCCGCATGGTCAATCCCGAGATCGTTCGTCAGCAGATCGAGGGCGGTATCATATTCGGCATGTCGCAGGCGTTGGGGCGCGCGATCGGCTATACCGATGACGAGCCGACCGCGATGAACTTCCCCGATCTCGGCTTGCCGGTCCTGGCCGATATTCCGGACATCGAGATTGAGCTGATCGACAGCGACGAGGAGCCGGGCGGCGTTGGCGAGATAGCCGTACCGCCGATCGCGCCGGCGATCGGCAACGCGATTTTTGCTGCAACCGGCCAACGGCTCCGCTCGATCCCCTTCGTCGTAGGCGGGGTGGCATGACCGAGAAACCCGATTTTCATCCGGATATCGCGCCGCCCAAGGTCGGTGTGCTGCTCGTCAATCTCGGCACGCCGGACGAGCCGACAGTCCCGGCCGTGCGGCGTTATCTCGCTGAATTTCTGTCCGACAAGCGGGTTATCGAAATTCCCGACATCATCTGGAAGCCGGTTCTTTATGGGCTGGTGCTGAGCACGCGGCCGCGCCGGTCCGCAGCCGCCTATGCAAAGGTCTGGATGGAGGAAGGCTCGCCGCTCGCAGTCTACACAAAGCAGCAGATGGAAGGATTGCAGCAGAGCCTCGGCGACACCGTGCATGTCAGCTATGCCATGCGCTACGGTCGGCCGGGCATCGGCTTCCGTCTCGAACAGATGAAGCAAATGGGGTGCGAGCGGATATTGCTCGCGCCACTCTATCCACAATATTGCGGCGCGACGACGGCGACCGCCGTCGACGAAGCGGGCGACGAGATTTCCGAGATGCGCTGGCAACCGGCGCTCCGGACATTGCCGCCCTATCATGACCACCCCGCCTATATCGATGCGCTGGCTGAGTCTGTACGTGCTGGTCTCGCGGCGCTCGATTTCGAGCCGCGGGCGCTGATCGCGAGTTTTCACGGCATGCCACGCCGGACGCTCGAGCTGGGCGATCCCTACCATTGCCAGTGCCAGAAAACGTCCCGCTTGCTGAGTGAAAAGCTGGGTCGGCCGCTATTCACCAGCTTCCAGTCCCGTTTCGGCAATGCGAAGTGGCTCGAACCGGCCACGGCTGATCTGCTTGAAGCCTTGCCCGAAAAGGACATTCGCAAGGTTGCGATTTTCGCGCCCGGCTTTTCGGTTGACTGCCTCGAAACGCTGGAAGAACTAGCGATGGAAGGACGCGATCAGTTTCGCGAGGCTGGCGGCACCGATTTCGCCTATATTCCCTGTCTTAACGCGAGCGAGCCGGGCATGAAGATGCTCGAAACGATTATCCGTCGCGAACTGTCCGGCTGGCTAGACTAGCCAGAGGCGGCGCGGAGCACTTTCGGTTTCGATTTCTCCGTCGGTTCCTTCAGGCGCTCGAGATCGAAATTACGGGCGAATTCGATGCCGATCCGTTCCTTGTCCGACCAGCGCACGGTGCTCTTGAACATCTGACCTTCGATAATCTCGATAAGGATGTCTGTGCCGTCTTCGATATCGCCGAGCCCTTCGATCATGGCGCCGGTCGCTGAGATGTTACGAATGACGCCTTTCCGGCTGCCGCCGTCAACTTCAAGATTGGCCGTCCGCAGAATCCGCCGGCGCGGGCTGCGGCTGGCGCGATGGCCTTGAGCCGTGGCGATACCCTTGTCGTCGCCCAGTTGTTTGAGCACGTCTTCATGCGCCATCGGCTTGCCGTAAATATAGCCCTGGATATGCGAGCAGCCGAGCTGTTTGACGAGTTCGATCTCGTCTTCCATTTCCACGCCTTCGGCGGTGGTTTCCATGTACAGCGTTTCGGCGAGCGAGACGATCGCCTTGATAATCGCCGCGTTGCGATTGCCGACGACGGCGGCGCCGCGGATGAAGGATTGGTCGATCTTGATCTTGTCGAACGGCGCGGTTTTCAGATAGCCGAGTGCTGAGTAACCGGTTCCGAAATCGTCGAGCGCGAGGCGTACGCCGATCCGTTTCAGCGTTTTGAACATGGTGATCGGATCGGCGCTTTCGTCGAGGAACACCGATTCTGTCAGTTCGAGTTCGAGCCGTTCGGGCGCGAGATTGGAATTCGCCAGGGCGCTCGTTACGACTTTCGGGAAATTTGGGTTGGCAAACTGGATCGGCGACACGTTCACGGCGACCCGCGCATTGCCCGGCCATTTGGCTGCATCCTCGCAGGATTTACGCAAAATCCACTCGCCGATCTGTTCGATCAGGCGGATATCCTCGGCCACGGGAACGAAATCCTCCGGCGAAATCGCGCCGCGGCTCGGATGGTTCCAGCGGACCAGCGCTTCATAACCGACGATCTTCTCGGTCGTCGTGCTGACCTGCGGCTGATAGGCGACATGGAGTTCGTCTTTGGACAGCGCGATGCGCAGATCGTCTTCGACCCGTTTGCGCTTCTTCGCGCCCGCATGCATTTCCGTTTCGTAGAAGCGATGGACGCCGCGTCCGTCGGCCTTCGCAGCATAGAGCGCCAGATCGGCATTACGAACCAGTTCCTCCGATGTCGTCCCGTTATACGGCGCGATCGCAACGCCAATGGAGCAACCGATCGTCAGCGTCACGCCGTCGATCATATAGGGTTGCGACAGCTCCGATATGATCCGTTGGGCCAGTTGGGCCGTTTTCTTGGGATGGGTATATTCCGGCAGTACGACCTCGAATTCGTCGCCGCCAAGCCGGCCAACCATACCGAGATCGCCGACGACGCGGAACAGGCGCTTCGACACCTGTTTCAACAATTCGTCGCCAACTGGGTGCCCCATGGTATCGTTGACGGCCTTGAACCGATCGAGATCGAGAAGGAACAAAGCAACCTCGTCCGACGTGTCCTCCTTGTCGCCCAGCGCTTTATCCAGGGCGAGCCGCATTTCCTGGCGATTGGCGAGACCGGTTAACGCATCGTACCGCGCCAACCGATTGGCTTCTGCCTCGGACCGGCGTTTTTCGGTAAGATCGGTGCCGCTACCGGCATAGCCGCGGAATTGGCCGATCTGGTCGATGATCGGGCGGCCCGAGATCGACCACCACAATTCTTCGTCGTCGAAATTCGCCTGAACCGTTACGTCTGTGAATGCGCTGCGTGTTGACAGATGGAAACCCAAAGTACGCTCGCCGTCCAGCGAACCACCGTCAGTACGGATCAGAGAGGTAAAGGGTTTGCCGATCAGTTCATGACCCGGACGGCTGAGCGCGCTGACCAGCCGGGGCGACAGATAGACCAGCGTGCCGCTACGATCGGTTTCCCAGAACCAGCCATTGCCATTGGCTTCGAATTCTTCGAGCAGCCGGTTCGCGCGCAGCGCCTTGCGGTCGGTCTTTTCGCGCATCGCGCTTTCGCGAATATCGAATCCGGCATTAACGAGACTCGCGATCCAGAAGCACATGAAGATCACGATACTGACGACCACGATCTGATAATCGCCCGAATGTGCGGCCCCGGTAATGATTGTCGAACCGAAGAACATGAGCGCGGTCGCCTGCAAGGGCATCAGCGCCGTGAGCATGAGGATCGCGCTGAGGCTCAATGCGACGAAGCACACCCAACCCGTCATCGTATCCATCAGCGGTGCGATCTGCCAGCTCAGCAAGGCCAGACTCGCGCCCAATATGACGCCGACCGGCAAGGAGGACAGAATGACCAGATGCGGCTTGGCGCGTTTGAAGATGCGGCTGCGGCTGACCAGCAACATGGTGAGGCTGAAACCGAAGAGTATGCCGGCGTAAATGCCCGCCGGCGCGGCAAGATGATAGGCGCCGCCAGCGATTGTAACGGTCAATGTAACGGCTATGGCCGCCAGCTGAGCGTAGATGGCCGCCGGCCACAGGGCGGTGGCCCGTTGCACCTTGCGCAACTGGTTTTCGATTTCGAACGGACTCTCGGAGGCGGCAAGCCCGAGGCTTACCGCCCAGCTCGGCCGCCGATTATCTTCGGTTTCGCTGACGATCGTTCGCAAATCCATGGGCTTGAGGTAACGAATATTGGTGACCTTTCGCTTGCGGCCTATGGTTAACGCGGCGCTGACGGAATCGCTGTTTCGGGCCTGTGAATTGGCGAAACTGGGTTAGCGCTTGCGCCATGGTGAACCGCTATCCTAAACGGTGCGAAAAGCAGCCAGAACAGGAAGAGGATTGGATATGGAGCGTGTTGCGATTGTAACGGGCGGAACCCGCGGTATCGGCGAAGCGATCAGCGTCGCCCTTAAGGATCAGGGCATGACGGTCGTCGCCAATTATGGCGGTAACGATGAGAAAGCGCGCGCCTTTACGGATCGGACCGGGATTGCGGCCCATAAATGGGATGTCGGCGATTTCGATGCGTGCCAGGAGGGTTGCACTAAAGTGGCCGAGGAAGTCGGCCCCGTCGATGTGCTCGTCAACAATGCCGGGATTACCCGCGACGGCACGCTCGCGAAGATGAGCTATGACGATTGGCACGAAGTGATGCGCGTCAATCTCGGGGGTTGCTTCAACATGGCTAAGGCCTGCTTCCCGGGCATGCGCGAGCGCAGCTGGGGCCGGATCGTCAATATCGGTTCGATCAACGGGCAGGGCGGTCAATATGGTCAGGTCAATTATGCCGCGGCCAAGTCCGGTATTCACGGCTTCACCAAGGCGCTCGCGCAGGAAGGCGCGAAAGCCGGTGTAACGGTCAACGCACTCGCGCCCGGCTATATCGATACGGATATGGTCGCCGCCGTACCCGAGCCGGTGTTGGAGAAGATCGTCGCAAAGATCCCGGTCGGAAGACTGGGGCAGGCGGAAGAGATTGCGCGCGGCGTCGCGTTCCTGTGTTCGGAGGAAGCGGGATTCGTCACCGGATCGACCATGTCGATCAATGGCGGTCAGCATATGTATTAATGCAGTTGGGCGATCAGGCTCCGGGCCGGTACGATATCTATCGGCCGCCGGTAAAGCGCAGCATCACCATTGCCGGGCACCAGACCTCGATCACGCTCGAGCCTCTGTTCTGGAACGCGCTGGAGAACGCCGCCGCCAAGGCGAAACTTCCGCTGAACGCCCTCGTCGCCAAAATCGACGCTGACCGGCTGGAGGCCGAGCATCCACCCAATCTCGCCAGCGCCCTGCGCAGTTGGCTCTACGCCAACGCAATTGGGGGCTAAGCTCTAGCCTTCGCGCTTGAGCAAGATACGAGCCTGCGCGGCAATCTGCGCGAGCATCGCCGCGCTCGGCGCCGGCGCGAGCCGCGCCCGGTCGATCACTTCGGTAAACTGGCGGATGCGGGGTCGCTGGCGCACGAGCCAACTTTCGACATCGGCCACCGGGTCGGTCGTCCGATTCCGCGCGAGAAAATCGAGCCGCAGCTGTTCGAAATCCCGGCTCAGCCCGGCTGCCAACAGGCGTTCCCATGGGTCGCTGGTCCCGAAGCGGACCGCGGCCGCCTTGGCCCAATCGAGCCCGAGCGCTTCGCCGAGCCGCGTATAGGCGCGCGTCACATCCATTTCGCTGACCTCGAGCCGCGCGGCGAGAGCGGAGGTGCCTATCGCACCGTCGAGATCGTAGAGCCGCACGATCCGGTCGATGAGCGCCGGATCGACATCGATATCGGCGAGCCGTTCGCGCATGGCCGCTGACTGGTGGCGCGCTTCTTCCTTGAGCAGATCGTCCGCGGCTTCGTCGAGCCGGGCGATGCCCGGGGCCAGCATCTCGGCGATCGCGCTCGGCATAGTCGTTGCTTCGCTGTTGCGGATGATGTCCGAGAGATGAAGGCGCAGGCTCATCCGTGCGCTCGAGAACAAGCGGAAGCGTTCGGCCTCGCTGATCTGGGCTTCTTCGATGGCCTCCCAAAGCGATTCCAGTTCGAACAGCGTGTCAGCGGCAAAATAGGCATTTGCGACCTGGGACAGGCTGACGCCTTCTTCCTCGGCGAGTTCGAATGGCGCAACGATGCCGATCCGGTTGATCACGCGGTTCGCGATCTTGGTGGAGATGATTTCGCGTCGTAGCCGATGATGCTCGATCGCATCGCCGAACCGTTCACGCATTGCGGTCGGGAAGGCTTGGCGCAGCAACGGCTCGAGGATCGGATCTTCGGGTAGTTCGGTTTTTTCGACCGCATCCTGCAGATTCAGCTTGCTGTGCGCGAGCAGCACGGAAAGCTCGGGACGGGTCAATCCGCGATTGTCCTGGCTGCGGCGCAGAAGCTCTTCGTTGGTGTCCAGCCCCTCGACATCCCGGTCGATCCGGCCATTGGCCTCCAAAATCTCTATGACCCGCACCTGACTCGGCAAAGCGTCATGCCCATCATTCTCCGCAAGCGATAAAGCGAGCGTTTGCAGCCGGTTATCCTCGAGTACGATATCGGCAACCTCGTCGGTCATCGACACGAGCAGCGCGTTGCGATCCTCGAACTCCAGCCCGCCTTCGAGCATCAGCCGGTTGAGCGGAATCTTGATATTGACCTCATTGTCCGAGCAATCGACGCCCGCGCTGTTGTCGATAAAGTCGGTATTGATCCGGCCGCCATATGTCGCGAATTCGATGCGGCCGGCTTGGGTCAGGCCGAGATTAGCGCCTTCGCCGATCGCCTTCGCGCGCACCTGTTTGCCATTGACGCGGAGCTTATCATTGGCTGGATCGCCGACCTCGATATGCGCCTCGCTTGAGGCTTTGACATATGTGCCGATGCCGCCGAACCAGATCAGATCGATCTCCGCCTTGAGGATCGCCGAGATCAACTCCGAAGGGCGCATGACTTCTTCGCTCACGCCCAGCATTTCCTGTACTTCGGGTGAGAGCGGAATTTCCTTCATGCTCCGCGCGTACACACCGCCGCCTTCGGAAATCAGCGCCGCGTCATAATCCTCCCAACTCGACCGGGGCAGTGCGAACATGCGCGCGCGTTCGCCCCAGCTCTTGGTCGGGTCAGGATCGGGATCGAGGAAGATATGGCGATGGTCGAAGGCGGCGACGAGCTTGATCGCCTTGGAGAGCAGCATGCCGTTGCCGAACACATCGCCCGACATATCGCCGCAGCCGGCGACCCGGATCGGGTCCGTCTGCACATCGATGCCCATTTCGAGGAAATGGCGCTGGACCGAAATCCAGGCACCCTTGGCGGTAATGCCCATCGCTTTATGGTCATAGCCATAGCCGCCGCCGCTCGCGAAGGCGTCGCCGAGCCAGAATTTGCGCTCCTGCGCGATCGCGTTGGCGACATCTGAGAAGCTGGCCGTGCCCTTGTCCGCAGCGACCACGAAATAGGGGTCTTCGCCATCGCGTACGACGACGCGGTCGGGATGGACGACGTCATTTTCGACGAGATTGTCGGTGACCGACAGCAGCGTGCGGATGAAGATGCGATAGCTCTCCGTGCCTTCCGCGATCCAGGCATCCCGATCCTCGGCCGGATTGGGCAGCGCTTTCGGGAAGAAGCCGCCCTTGGCTCCGGTCGGAACGATCACGGCATTCTTGACGAGTTGAGCTTTCATGAGGCCGAGAATCTCCGTCCGGAAATCGTCGCGTCGGTCGGACCAGCGCAGGCCGCCGCGTGCGATCGGCCCGCCGCGCAAGTGAATGCCTTCGACCCGCGGGCTGTAGACCCAGATTTCGCGCCAGGGGATCGGCGCAGGAAGGCCGGGAATGCTCGCGCTGTCGAGCTTGAATGCCAGCGCCTCGTTGGCCGCCGACGAGAATGCGTTGGTCCGCAGACACGCGGAGACAACAGCGCGAATCGCACGCAGGATCGTATCGTCGTCGATGGCAGCGACGCTGGTCAGAGCGCTATCGATCCGCCGATTGATCGTCTCGATTTCCGTCCCCCGGTCGCCCTCGAAATCCGGATTATGCAGCGTATCGAACAGAGCAATGATTGCGCGGGTGATATCGGGCTCGTCGCGTAGCGTCTCGACGACCGTCGCGAGGCCGTAGCTCAGGCCAGTCTGCCGCAGATAGCGGAACCATGCGCGCAGCAGCGTCACATCGCGTGGGTTCAAGCCGACCGATACGATCAGCTGGTTGAACTCGTCATTTTCCGCGCGGCCTTCGAGCACGGCCGATAGCGCGCCTTCCTTGATCCCCGCCTTTTCGATCAGCTCGTTGAGGTCAGGGACATCGTCGATCTCGAGCAGGAAATCGTGGATATAGCCAAGCGCGCCGCCATCGAGCCGCGTGGGGATTTCCTCGAGAACCCGGAAGCCGAAATTCTCGAGCACGGGCACCGTTTCCGACAGCGGCATGGACTGGCCGAGCCGGTACAGTTTGAGCCGGAGCTGCGAACCCTTGTCGCCTTCCAGCCGGTAGAGACGAACGCCGCGCTGATGTTCGGTGAGGCCACGCAGCCGCAATATATCCTTGGCGGCCTCGGTCGCGCCATATTCGCTGCGATAGCCGTTCGGAAAGGCGTTGGCATAGGCGAGCGTCAGACGCGCCGCGCGCGCCGATGGCAGTCGTTCGTTGAGTTCGGCCTCGACGGCTGGCGACCAGCCCCGGACCATCTGCTCGATTTCCGCATCGAGCGCTTCCGCGTCCGCTTCGATTGGCTGTTCGCCGATATCGAGCGTATAACGAATGAAAGCGAGATCGCCGTCGCCAAGCTCGATCGACCAGCTCGACATCATCGCGCCGGTCGCCTCTTCCAGACGCCGTCCGATGGTCACGCGCCGTTTCGTCGACATCTCGTCGCGTGGCATCCAGACAAAGGCGAACAGATGGCGGCCCATCGGGCCCTTGACCAAGAGCAGCTTGGGGCGCGGCCGGTCGGCCAAGGACATGGCCGTGAGCGCGGCCTGTTTCATCGATTCTGCATCGAAGGCGATCAGGATGTCGTGCGGCAGGCGCGACAGCGCATGTTCGAGCGCCTTGCCCGCATGGCTGTTCGGCGCGAAGCCGAGATCGGTCTCCAGCGCTTCGAGCCGCTTGCGTAGCACCGGGATCTGATCTGCCGGCGCATTGAGCGCGGCGCTCGTCCAGAGCCCGGCATGGACCGAGAGTTCGGTCAGTTCGCCATCTTTGTAAATCGGCACGATGGCGAGATCGAGCGGGACCCGGCGGTGCACGGTCGAGATACGGTCGGCTTTGGACAGCAAGGGCGCGGCGCCGCCTTTCTCGAAATAGCCGAAAGCCGCCTGGCGCGTGCGCGGGTTCCAGCAGGACGGGCCGGGCGTGCGGAATATACCGAGGCCATGGCCGCGTTCGCCGTCGCGATCTTCAGTATAATGGCCGATCTGCGTGAAATGATGGTCGGCAAACCAGGTGAGCAGCGCCCGGCCTTCGTCATTATCGATGTCCGCGCCGTCCGCCTTCAGCCGGTCCTGCATCGCCGGCCAATCGCGCACGGCCGCGCGGACGTCGAGCAAGACCTGGTGGATATCGCCGAGCAGTTCATGCCGCGTTCGCGCGTCGGCCCGGTCGATTTCCAGATAGACGAAGGACTCGCGAACCGCCGTGTCGCTTTCGGAAGCGAATTCGACGATATGGTGCCGATCGTCGCGCAGGATTCCGACAATCGGATGGAGCAGCCGCAAGACGGTAAGGCCGTGCGCGCCGACCGCACCGGTGATCGAATCCACGATAAACGGCATGTCGTCATTGACGATCGCCATGCGCATGAAGCGACGGCCCATCTCGTCAGTGATCGACTCCAGGCTGACCTGCGCCATGCCGGGCAAACGCTCGGCCGCGGTCGCGGCGACGAAGCGCGCGGCTTCCATGGCCTCGGTATCGCTGAAATTGTCGGTTTCCCCGGGCAGCGCGCCATCGACAAGGGCTTCGGCGATGGCTGCGATAGGGGCTTCGGTCTGCTCGCTTTGCGAGTCGTTCGGCACCTGGTTCATGGGCCGCATATGCGCCCCAAAACCGGCCTACTCAAGCTTTGAGTGACGGTGCGTTTTCAATTGCAATCGGCCGTTTCGGCCGCTGGCAATCTATCCCGCGATCTTGCGGATCGCCTTGTCGGTCAGCGCCCGATCATGCGGCACAGATCCGATCACGGCCAGCCGTCCGTCAGGCAGACGCCGCGCCATCAATAGTGCGAATTCCTCGTCGCTATCGGTTTCGCCATCCAGTTCGACATAGGCCTGGACCGGGGCATTGCGGAGCGCTTCGCGAGCCACCTCCAGCGTGTCGGGTTTCGACGCCGGACGGCGCGCTGCGCGCTCGGCTGCCACGATAGCTTTCAGGCCACCCTTATGACGTTTCAGATAGTCCCCGAATGCGCCGGCGGCGATATGCTCGCGTTTCGCGTGCGACAGGGCGGTGGCGAACTCGGTCAGTCGTGTCTTGTCATAATCGATTCCGAAAACAAGCTTCACGATCGGCGTCATCGGCGCACGATCCTGAACCGTGATACCGGCGTCTTCAAGAATGTCCTGATAATCTTCCGGTTCGGCTTCGGCGGTCAGCGCGAAATCATAGGCGCGGCCCAGCGCTTCGTAGAGCGCAGCGCGGCTGCGTTGGTCGGCGGCCTTGGCCTGTTCGGCGCTTTCACGCGCCGCGACCAGATGGTCCGCCAGGCTTTCGGGTTCGTCCACACTAATTTCGTCCACGCTGTCCGGCGCTATGAAGGCGCCCTCGGAAGGATCGGCCAGCGGCCCGGTATCGGGTTCGAAACCGGGTACCGGGCCGTCCGCCCAGACGGGGGCCATATCGTCGACGGGTGGCAGATTGGCCGTTAACGCCCGGTCGACGGCCTCGTGCAGATCGGCCTCGACATCGGCGGCGGCCACCTCTTTCCAGTTGATGACGCCGTAGATGAAGTCGATCGTATCGTCGTCCGAAGAGAAGGGCATGAGGATACCGCGATACAGCGTGTTCGCGCCATGGTGATTTTCGAATTCGGCCTCGAAGCCAACCGGCGCCTGGTTGGCGATGATCTGCATATAATGGTCGGTCAGCCGCGACAGCAGCGAGCGCGGCGGCACATCGGCGATATTTTCGATACCGTCCTCGATATCGCATTCGGCGCGCAGCGCGCCGCCGAGCCAGGCGATGGACGGATTGCCGACGCCGCCGGTGAAATCGAGCAAGACGCTATTGGGTCCGAAATCGCTGATCGATGCGGGGTCGAGATCTTCGATAGAGGGGTAGGCGCGATCGCGCAGTAAAGACGCCCAGTGATTGTAGGCGCGCACATGCATCCGCCGTTCGTCGGTGCCGATTTCCGGCGGCGCTTCGATCGCGGCATCGTTTTCCGCATCGGCGATACCGGGCTCTTCGGTGTCGAAAGGCCGAGGGTTTTCCATAGCGTTTTGCCCTTGCGCAAATGGTTTACAGAAGCCTTATGCACCGGGATGGTTTATGAATGGTAAATAGGCGCGGGGCCGGACGCGCTTGACACCGGCGCAAAACCCGCTTGTTTCGCCGCGCCACCCTTGGTAAGGCCCACCGCCCGTTCAGGTCATGGGCCGCTTTAGCTCAGCTGGTAGAGCACATCATTCGTAATGATGGGGTCGCGTGTTCGAGTCACGCAAGCGGCACCACCCAGTCTATTGGATATGTGGTGGCACCGATTTATCGTTGACCTCAGACTCTCAACCCGGAAATTTCAACCTCTCTGCGACGTTTTTCTGAGCCGTCTCATCGGCGGAAATCACGCCGACAACGGCCGCTCGGAATCGCTGATAAAAAAGAAGAGAGTGGCGTTCGCTCGGGGCGAAGTCAGCACAGTTAGCAAGTCGGTTTGAAAGCGGGCTTCAGTTTCTCAATCGGATGGTGTTGCCTCCATTTACAGGGCTGACCCGCACGCATTCATCAGCTTCCAGAATAAGCATGGTCGATTCTACTCGGCCATTGCTCTGGCTGATCGAGTCAAATGCACCTGGATGGAAAGCGCGGCAGGCAACGCCAAATCCCGATAATTTCCGCTTAGATAGAACCGAAACAAGAGTGGCCGAATATACGAAGCACCTTTAGATAGTCAGTCTTTATGACGTCTATCGAGGCCGTTAAGCGATAGACGATTGCCGCGTTGGTGATAGGCTAAGCCAAATTTTTCCAAAATAGAAAATTTTTCTTGGATTATCTCTTTTGTAACATTAGGCTCGGGCGATCTCTTAAGCAGTGCATGGTCGTCAAACGGGAGGCGAGGGCTTGTGCCAATAGATTTTTCTGCCGCCGTACATGCCAGTTTAGATGAAACCGTCATACGCTGTGATGCTTTCTGGGGCGGTCAACATCGTAAAGCTCAGTCCGGACAGACCATGTCATGTCATTCGCCGATCGACGGTTCGCGTATCGCCGTCATCGCGGCTTGCGGGCCCGAAGATGTAGAAGAAGCAGTTGCGGTCGCTCGCAGGGCATTCGAATCCGGCATCTGGAGAAATCTTCCGCCGAGCGAACGCAAGTTACGGCTGATGGCTTTTGCCGAAGAAATCGAGAGCCGGTCGGAAGAGCTTTCGCGGCTGGAAACGCTCGATATGGGCAAACCCATCCGCAATGTGCGCGCCGTGGATCTGCCAGAAACGGTGAAAACATTCCGTTACTATGCCGAAGCTCTGGACAAGATTTACGACGAGATCGGTTCCTCGCCGGCCGATGCCGTTTCGATGATCGTACGCGAGCCTTTGGGTGTGGTTGCTGCGATCACGCCCTGGAATTATCCGCTGATGCTGGCGGCCTGGAAAATCGCGCCGGCCCTGGCCGCGGGCAATAGCGTCATCCTGAAACCGGCCGAACAGGCCAGCCTGACGGCCTTGTGGCTCGGCGAACTTGCGGCACTGGCAGGCATTCCCGACGGCGTGTTTGGAGTGCTGCCTGGCGATGGCGAAGTGGTCGGAAAAGCGCTGTGTTTGCACGATGATGTAGACGGTGTGGCGTTCACCGGTTCGACCACAGTCGGCAAGCAGGTTATGGGCTATGCGGGGCAGTCTAATCTCAAGCGCGTGGCGTTGGAATGCGGCGGCAAAAGTCCGCAAATCATATTTGCCGATTGTCTCGACCTTGACGCGGCCGCCGAAGCGGCGGCTTGGGGGTTTCTCTACGATCAGGGCCAGAATTGCACAGCCGGTTCCCGATTGCTGGTAGAAGAGACCATCAGCGAAGATTTTTTGGCCCAGGTTGCCAGCATTGTCGCCGGAATTGCACCCGGCAATCCACTCGATGAGGACACGGTTTTCGGGGCAATTGTCGATGCCGAGCAGATGAATACGATCCTCGACTATGTTGATGCGGGTGAGCAGGAAGGAGCCGTAACAGTTAGCCGAGGCGGTCGTGCCCTAGCGGAAACCGGCGGATATTATCTGGAGCCGACAGTCTTTGGCGGGGTCGACCCATCGATGACGATCGCGCGCGAGGAAATTTTCGGTCCAGTGCTTTCTACGTTTACGTTCCGCAACTTCGATGAAGCGATGAAGCTCGCGAATGATAGTGCATACGGCCTGGCCGCCGGTGTCTGGACGCGCGATATCGACAAGGCCCACCGTGCGGTACGAACTGTGCGAGCTGGCACAGTCTGGCTGAATTGCTGGGACGAGAGCGATATCACCACGCCATTCGGCGGCTTCAAACAATCCGGAATCGGTCGTGATCGGTCCTTGCACGCTTTCGACAAATATACCGAACTCAAGACCGTATGGCTGGCGCTGGGGTCACCGGCATAATGGCGGACCATGCCGGCGATACGAAAGACATTCTTTTTCCGCCGATCGAGGCTCGGGAAACCGGCACTCTGGCGGTCGACGATATTCACACGCTTTACTGGGAAGAGAGCGGGGCGGCCGACGGTGTTCCACTGATATTTCTGCATGGTGGGCCCGGCGGTGCGTTCGGCTCCGATATTCGCCGCTTCTATGATCCGACCTTCTACCGCATCCTCTACATCCATCAGCGCGGCGCAGGGCAGTCCCGGCCGCTGGGCGAAACACGACAGAATACGACACAATTTCTGATTTCGGATCTCGAACAGTTCAGGGTCGCGCGCAATGTCGAACAATGGGTTGTTACGGGCGGGTCTTGGGGATCGACGCTTGCGCTGGCTTATGCCCAAGCGCATCCAGATTCCTGCCTGGCTTTGCTGATATGCGGGATATTTCTCGGTCGCCGTGAGGATATTGACTGGTTCTTCCGCGGGGCACGGGATTTCTTCCCTGAGGCCTGGCAAGCGTTCAGCGATTTCCTGCCTGAAAGCGAGCGCGCGGACTATTTTTCCGCTTATGCGCGGCGGATTATGGACGACGATCCGGCTGTCCATCGCCTGGCTACGCTCGCCTGGTCGGCATATGAGGGGTCGATTGCCTCGCTCATACCCAAACCGGCTGTGCTCGATACGTTTCAGGATCCCGATTTTGCACTGGCCTATGCACGGATGAACATTCACTATTTTGCGAATGGCTGTTTTCTGGACGACGCGCCGATCCTCAGCCGGATCGATCGTATCCGCCATCTGCCCGCGTTGCTCGTCCATGGCCGCTATGATCTGGCGACGGCCTATCGCTCCGCCGTCGAACTCCACCACGCGTGGCCGGAAGCCGAATTGATCACCGTTCCCGATGCCGGCCATAGCCGTTTCGAGGTGGCGAATATGCGCGCGTTGATAGACGCGCAAGAACGGCTCAAACAGCTATTGCCCGCAGGATGAGGATTGATATCGGAGGCATCCGCCTATTCGTCGATATCGGCGGTTTTGCGCTCGTTCCCGATGGTCCGGTCCTGCGAGAGCGTCCAACGTTGCTGCTCGTGCATGGCGGGCCGGGCTTCGATCATAGCATCCAGAAGAGTTTCGCCTCGCGGCTTGCCCGTTTCGCGCAGGTTATCTGCTACGATCAGCGCGGCCACGGCCGTTCTGATCGTGCAGGCCCCGAAAGCTGGACGCTTGACGATTGGGCCGACGACATAGTTCGTCTGTGCGATGCGCTGGAAATTTCGGAGCCTGTGGTTCTTGGCTCGTCCTTCGGCGGCATTGTAGCGCAAGCCTATGCGATCCGGCATCCGGGACATGCCGCCAAGCTGATCCTGCATACGACGACGCCGCGTTTTGCGCTCGATCGGATTGCAGCCCAGTTCGAAGAACTGGGAGGCCCGAAGGCCCGCGCTATTGCCGAAGCACTTTGGAGCGATCCCGGCGATCCGGCGTTACTCGAGCCGTATCTGGAAATCTGTATGCCGCTCTACAATACCGTTCCGCGCGATCTCGCCCTGACGCGCAATTGGGGGATCGTGACGCCGGATGTTCTCACCCATTTCTACCAGTTGGGCGGCGAGGGACATCGTTTCGATTTCCGTACTGAACTACGCACCGTTAGATCGCCAACGCTCGTGCTTGGCGGAGTCGAAGATCCGATCTGCCCCATTGCTGACAGCGATGACATCGCCGCTGCCCTGCCGGCCGCGCTTTGTAGCTATCGACGCTTCGAAAATTGCGGTCATGGTATCAATTGGGACGATCCCGAGGGTTTTGAAACCGTGATACGCGACTTCGTAGTGGAATGAGGCGAGAAATCGCGGATGTTCAGCCCCAAAGCGCCGCATCCGGCACGCTGACGAAGCCGTCGCGATAGCTTAGCCCGGGATTGCGGTCGCCCACCAAAGCCAACGGTCCATCAAGATCGACGAATTTCGCGTATTGGGCAACCAGCAGGCCCGGCGCCATCGCAAGAGATGTGCCCAGCATGCAGCCGACCATGATCTTCATGTCATGAGCCCGGGCCGCCGTTGCCAGTTCAAGCCCAGGCCGTAAGCCGCCTGTCTTGTCGAGCTTGATGTTCACCAGATCATATTTGCCGACCAGGGCCTCCACGTCAGCCGCGACGTGACAGGATTCATCGGCGCATAGCGGGATCGGGCTCGTGAAGTCACGCAAGGCGTCATCCTGTCCGGCCGGTAATGGCTGCTCGATCATTTCCAGGCCAGCGTCCCGCAGGGATCCTACATAGTCGCGTAGCTGATCGATGCTCCATCCCTCGTTGGCATCGCAGATGAGGCGTGCATCGGGCCGTGCGGCGCGGACGGCCGCTACCCGGCCGAGATCCCCGTCCGGCATCCCGAGCTTGATCTTCAACAGATTATAGGTCGGCCATTTTCGCGCGTCCGCCGCCATCTTGTCCGGTGTGTCGAGCGGAACGGTCTTAGTTGTCTGTACCGGCCCTGGTTCTGGTTCGCCCAGTATATCCCAAGCCCGCTTCCCGGCTTGTTTGCACGCCAGATCGACCAGTGCGCAATCCACCGCATTGGCCGCGGCTCCTCGCAGGTCCATGCCCGGCGCCGACGGCTTTTCTTCGCCCTCAAGACGATCCCGACAGGCTTCGATAGCAGCGACCACTCCTTCGCAGCTTTCTCCATAATGATCGGTCGGTGTCGATTCCCCGCGTCCTTCCGCACCGTCCTGGGTCAAACGGACGACCACAACCTCCGCGCTGTGCGAAACGCCGCGGGAAATGGTGAAAGGTTGTTCGAGCGGCCAGTCTTCGACGGAGACCTCGAGGGTGCGATAACGGGTCACAGAAAAGCCTCCACTATTGGTTCCACACCGGTCCGGATCGGATCGACGCAGGGCAGGTTAAATTGCGATTGCAGGTCTTCGATAAGAGTTCGGCCAGCAGCGTCGTCGAGATTCGCCGTATTGATCGAAAGACCCGCACACCGAATGTCTGGACTTGTGGCCCGGCCCAACCGCTCAGTCAGTTCGATTATCTCCGCGATATTGGGAAGCGGCGCCGATACCGCCGTCATCGTCTTGCGTGTGGGTTCGTGACACACGATGAACAGATCAGGTTGGAAACCGTGCAACACGCCGAGTGAAACTGCGGCAAAAGCCGGATGCATGAGCGATCCCTGCCCTTCGATAATGTCCCAATGGTCCACCGCGGCGGCCGGTGATTGGGCTTCTGCGGCGCCGGCGATGAAGTCCGACACCACCGCATCCATCGCCACGCCATGACCATCGATCAGAATTCCGGTTTGACCGGTCGCACGAAAAGTGGCCGCAACACCGCGGCGCAAAAGGGCCGAATGGATTGCCAGAGCGGTAAACTTCTTGCCCACGGCGCAATCCGTTCCGACGGTCAAAAGCCGCTTGCCCGTGCGCCGGGCGCCAGTGGCGACAGCGAAGTTCTCGCGCGGATGTCGGACATCGATCAGGCGACGGCCTGTACGGGCAGCCGCCTCGGCAAGCGCCGGGTTATCGGCAAGGCGGACGTGCAGGCCACTGGCGATATCAAGGCCAGCATCCAGCGCTTGGATAAGCGGTACGACGTACGCTTCAGGCAAAGCACCCCCCGGTGGTGCAAAGCCGATGACCAGCGTATTGACGCCACTCTGTGCTGCTTCGCCGATTGACATATCCGGCAGGCCAATATCGACCCCGCATCCCGGCAGGCGCAGCTGTCCGGCGCAATCGCTGGGTCGCCACTCCACCAGACCGAAAGCGGTCTTGGCCATGATAACGTCTTGGGCATTGCCCAGGAACAGGAGATAGGGAGATTCAATCCGCTCAATCTCCCGCATATCGCGCTCCCATCGCAGTGCCGGTGTTGGAATATTTTTCGCGCAGCGTCCTTTTCAGCACCTTGTCGAGACTGCCGCGCGGCAGTTCTGTCTCGATGAAGACCGCGCTGATGCGCTGAAGTTTGCCGAGACGCGCATTGGCCCATTCGAGCAGTGCTGTGTCTTCCGTCGCCACGCCCTCGCGCAGCACCACGGCCGCAGCAGGCGTTTCCCCCCAGTCGGCGCTTGGCAGTCCGAATACGGCAGCTTCGGCGATATCGGGATGGCCGGACAAAACCTGTTCAAGATCCGACGCGTAGATATTGAAGCCGCCGGAGATGATCATGTCTTTCTTGCGGTCGGTGATCTGCAGGAAACCGTCTTCGTCCAGGCATCCGATATCGCCCGAGCGGAAATAGGACTGGCCCTCCGCATCTCGCCAGAGCAACGCTTTGCTGGCCTCGGGGTCGTTATTGTAACCCTTCATGACGTTGGTCGCGCGGCCCACTACTTCGCCCCGCTCGCCGGTCGGCAACACGGCGCCATCATCGTCAATGATCCGGATGTGGTCAGGCGGGTCGGCCCGGCCAACCGTGTGCAGCTTGTCGGGATGTGCATGCGCAAGCAGCATCGTGAACGGAGCGCCTTCCGTCATGCCGTAAATCTCCAGCAGCCCGCCGGGCCATTGGTCCAGCAGTGCGCGCTTGAGTTCCGGTGACAGATAGGACCCTGCGCTCCACTTCAGCGCGGGCGACAATGTGGCGAGCTCTGCTGCCGCATCGGGATCGCCCAACAGGCGCGCAATCTGGGTTGGCACCAGATAGACGTTATCGGGCTCGAAGGCTCGGCATTTGTCAATCAAAGACGCAGGGGCGAACTTGCCCGACAGGCAGATGCTGCCTCCCGCCCAGAGCGTGTAGATAATCGCGCCAAGGGTCCAGTTGGAATAGAGCGCCGTTGTCACGAGCGTGCGAACGCCAGTAGGGAATGCGATCGGCCCAAGCATTTCGGCCGCACCAGCTCGCAACCCGTGGCTGTGCACGATCCCCTTCGGATGCCCTGTCGTGCCGGAGCTGTAGATGATGTTGAATTCGTCGGCCCGGTTGATGGCGATGCCCGGTGGCGTTTCCGCATGGTCGCGCAGATAATCCGCCATGCTCAAAAACGGCGACACGTCAAAATCCAGCGCCACTATGCTCACATCATTTTCGGCCAGCCTTGGCGGCAAGAGATCCAGACACATCTTTGAGATGAACAGACTGCGCGCGCCACTATCGACGATGATCCGTGCAATAGCATCGGCGCCGACCAGTGTCGGAATCGGGATGGTCGATGCGCCCGCCTTGAGAATGCCTAAGATCGCCAGCACGCCAAATATGCTTTGATCGGAGAGCACGGCAACGCGGTCGCCCTTGCATGTACCATTGGCCAACAGAGCATTGGCAATCCGGTTCGTCCGTCGATCCAGTTCCTGCCAGTCGATGCGGGCTGCAGTATCTTCCAGCGCCAGTTCGCCCGCGCGCTCCACGCCATGCTCATAGAGCCTGTCCGCCAGAGTGGCCGATGACGGTGTGCCAACCATCAGGCCCGCCCCAATATAAGGGCCGAGGTCGGCGCGGGGCCGGGACCGCCGGTGACCAGGCAAAGCGCCGCATTCTCGACTTGGCAGGTCGATGTGCCGCGCATCTGGCGCACACCTTCGACGACATGGTTTAGGCCATGGGCATATGCCTCGGAAAGATTGCCGCCATGGGTGTTGACGGGTATTTCGCCGTTCGGCCACGCGATCGCTCCACTGGCGCAGAAGGGCCCGCTCCCGCCGCGTTCGCACAGGCCGAAATCCTCCATCGCCATCATCGCGACGCCTGTGAAATTGTCGTAAATCTGAGCGACATCGATATCGCTCGGTGAGAGGCCGGCCTTGCCATATAGCGCTTCGGATAGCTGCGCCGCTCCGACACTGGCGAAACTTTCGAGCGGCATATTGAAGCTGCCCAATGGGCCCGACGACCAGCCATCGCTGCTGCCATGTACGGACGACAAGATTGGAACTGCGACGCCGGGAAGATCCCGTGCCCGCTCCCAGCTGGTAACGATCACGGCGCAGGCGCCGTTAGTTTCAAGGCAGCAGTCGAACAATCGGAACGGATCGGCGATCATTCGCGATGCGAGATAGGACGCCATGTCCATCGGACGGCTCCGCATAATGGCGGCCGGATTGCGCTGGGCATGAGTCCGACACGCAATGGCAAAGGCTCCCATCTGCTCCGCTGTCGTTCCATATTCGTGCATGTGGCGACGGACGGCGAGCGCCAGCAGTTGCGGGGCAGCGAACAGTCCGAACGGATGGATGAAGCTCGCGTGCCGCCAGTTCGGATCATATTGACCGAAACGGCCGGCATGACCCTGCGCCAGAGACCGCATCGCGACGACGTAATGCGCCTGCCCGCTCTTGACCGCCATCGCCGCCAGATCAACCGCACCGCATGAGCCGCCGCCGCCGCCGGACCACAGCATCGCGCTCATGCGCAATTCTTCGATACCGAGCGCCGCCTGGATCAGCGGCGGTTCGTTCGCATCCTCGCCGAACGAAGTAATGCCATCGATGTGCGTTACGTCGATCCCGGCGTCCGCGGCCGCAGCCATAATCGCCGTGCAGGCAAGGCCGAGTTCGCTATCGTGTGCGGGGTCGTTCCATTTGGTATACTCAGACTGTCCGATACCGACGATCATGGGCGTATCGGCCTTCATGTGCGCGCATCCCTACTAGGGCGGAAGCGCGGAACGATGAAATCCGGCCGAACTTCCTCCCAGACCAGCGACAGTTGCATCCCGATCGCCAGATCGTCGGGCGCGCAATCGATGATGTTACTGACCAGTCGGACCGATTGCGTCGCCGGGAAGATTACGATTGCGGCATTGTAGGGTGTGACGTCCGCAAGCGCCTCATGGTTCGCCTGATGGATGATCGTGTAGCTGTAGATTTCGGGATCATCGCTCGCCTCGACCCAGGCGATGCTATCGCTCTGACAACGCGCGCAAACCGGCATGGGGGGATGGCGCACAGTTCCGCAATCGGCACATGACTGGAAACATAAGCGCCGCTCAGAGCAATGACGCCAGAACGGTTCCTCCCAAGGCTCAGGCTGCGGACAGGGCGTTTCGATTGGCAGATAAGTCATGCCTGCCCCCATCCAGTCAGGCGGACGCCCTGTTTCTTCAGTTCCGCCAACGCGGCATCGAACGCGGCAATCGCCTCGTCCACAATGGCGTCGTCATGAACAGAGCTCAGCAAGCCGCCCGGCCAGGGATTGGCATCAATGCCATTTTCCAGCAGGCGGATCCTTAGCGCGTTGATGAGTTCCGGATTGCGCATCAGCAGATCGTCGGGCGATGTTAGCGCGGCATCGAAACCGAACTGATCGATCGGCTGACCCTGAGGGTTCAGGAAGATGTGCAAGTCCGAGTCTTCGCCATAAGCAGCCCAGGCGATTTCCCGAGAGCAGAATATCCGATTTAGGCCATCGCGAAGCCGGGCCGCCGCAGCATTGGCGGAATCGATCGCGCGGCCGTCTGCGACAAGCTCCAAAGTCGCAAGGCCGGCTGCCGCTGCCACGGGATTGCCGTTGCCTGTGCCCATATGGGAAACGCTTGGGCGATCCGCGTTGTCTCGTGGCCGGTTGTCCAGGCTATCAAGATGGCTACGCCGTCCGGCAAGCGCACCGCAAGGCAAACCGCCGCCCAAAATTTTCCCGAGGATGGTCAGATCGGGCGCGATGCCGTAAGCACCCTGGGCGCCGCCTGGCGCAAATCGGAAACCGGTAATCGTCTCGTCAAAGATGGACAGGCTTCCAGCATCAACCGCCGCGTCGGTAATGGCGCGCAAATCGGCCTCACGCATCGGGATCTTGCCAAAGCCGGCGCCCGTAGGCTCCATGATTACAGCGGCAAATCGTTGCGTTGCTAGCGCATCGATAATCTCGTCGAGCGACTCCGCCTCGCCAATGACCGTTTTTTCCGTTTGCTTGGATGCGCTTAGAATCTCCCGGATCGGAAGACATTGGAGCAACGCGGGAGCGATCCATCCGTAATAATGCCCTTTTGGAACTAGGATGGCGTTGCGGCCTGTCACCGTCCTTGCGACAGCGAAGGCGAGCGCGACCGCCTCATTGCCGGAAGCCGTGAAGACAATCTGTTCGGCAGCGGGCATCAGTCGGCGGATCGTTTCCGCCCAGCGAATCTCCATGACTGACGTTGCGCTAAAATTGACGCCGGCAGCTAGCGCTTCGCTTGTTGCATTCAGCACATCGGGATGACCGTGGCCCAGCAACAGGGCACCGTTACCGCATTGCAGATCGATATAGCTCCGCCCCTCTTCATCGGCCTTGTACGCGCCACTTCCACTGCGAACGAAGATGCCATGCGGCTCCAACTGCCTACCGTCATGGCTTGCTCCACCGGGCAGGATATTTGCTGCCCGCGCAGCGAGCTCCGCGGAACTGCGAGGCAAAGATCGGCCCATGCCATTCATCGCCGCGGCGCACTTCGCACTTCAGAATTCGCCAAATTGGAAAATTTTCCGATTAAGCGATCCAATCTCAGGAACGCGCGTTCATGCATCTCAGAGCTGCTCATGGAGATTTTGGCGCTACGCGAGAGCAAGGCACGAAACCGCTGGAATACAGTCGATTCTCCAGTATCATTCTGATAATAAACCGGTATTAGGTGAAAGCCCCCCGATAGCCATCGCAAATGTGTTGCGCTCATGAGACACTCCGGAGGGCACCAAGTTTTTCCATTTAAGAAAACTATTGCTAATTAGTCAATATTGTCAGATCATGAAATTGAAGGGGTCGCAAGCAGACCGCCGTATTGCTGCAATCCTCTTGGCGACGGCGGGGCTGGGCTGCGCTCTGAGACGGGAAATCGAGACGGGGAGGAACAGTCCATGACCGCGAGAAAACAAGGGCGGAAACTGATTCGGCGCGCGGCGTTTGTCACAACGGCCATGGGAGGGCTCCTGACGTCCCAGCCGCTATGGGCGCAGGTCGATAGCGGAGGCAGCGCGGATGTCACGACCAACTCTCAATCGAACAATCCTCCGATTATCGTAACGGCCTCGCGCCGCGATGAAACGCTGGCGGAAATCCCACAAGCGATCAGCGTGCTCGGCGATAACGTGCTCGAGGATGTGAATGTTGACGACCTATCAGGATTTGCCGCCTACGTTCCCGGATTGGAAACGCAAGCCTTTTCGCCAGGCCGCAACCGGATCACAATTCGAGGCATCTCGCCCGATGAGCAAACCGGCGTCACCACCATCAGCTACTATCTCGACGAAATTCCATTGACTGCCGCTGGCCAGCGCAGTCAGACGACCGTGCGTCTCTACGATATCGAGCGTATCGAAGTCCTGCGAGGACCCCAGGGCACGCTTTATGGCGAGGGAGCGATGGGCGGCACGATCCGGATCATCACCAACAAGCCCGATACCAATGATTTCGAAGCCTCAATGCTGGCCGATGGTCATTTCGTTGATGGCGGTGAGTTCGGCTGGATTCTGAACGGCATGGTCAATGTGCCGATCGCGCAGGACGTATTTGCGGCACGGGTTGTGGTCCAGACGCGCGAAACGCCGGGTTGGATTGACAATGAACTGTTGACGATCACCAATTCGTTTTTGCCGCCGCCGGACCGCTATTCAACCGACCGGACAATCGAGGACGCAAACAGCTCGACCAACACATCGGTTCGGGCGGCGCTTCGGTTTACGCCGGTTTCCGATCTGACGATCGATCTGACCTACATCTATGACGAACTCGATGTCGACACATCGAACATCGCCAATATCGATCAGCGTAACCACCGGGATCTCGGATTGCGTCCGAGCACGAGCGATACCGAGTTGTTCAATATCACGATCAACTACGACTTCGAGGCCTTTTCCGTGACGTCCGCCACGTCGTTTACGGATCGTGATACCACACAAAGAGACCCGCAAGAGCCGTTCCTGCTGGGTTCGCCTTTGGTGACATCGAACTTTATCGATCAGCAGTCGATGAGCGAGAGCCTGACCCAGGAACTGCGCATCGTTTCATCCCCCGAAAACCGCTTCCGCTGGACGATCGGCGGCTATTATCGTGACGGCAAGGTGCAGGAAAGTTTCGTTTCGACGGGTTTTGTGCCGCTACTCGGTGGCACCACGGAATTCTTTTCCTTTGCCAATCGCTCGGACTTCGAAACCTTTGCGCTTTTCGGTGAAGCGGAATTCGACATCACCGATGCGCTCACCGTGATCGCCGGCGGGCGCTGGTTCCACGAGCGCGAAGAGCTCAACAATACTTCCGCCCGCAATGCGAGCGGTTTTACGCCAAGATTCACCATACGCTTCTTCCCCACCGAAGAATTTATGACCTACGCCACCTATTCGGAAGGCTATCGGTCCGGCGGCTTCAATGCCTTCGCAGGGCCGCCGACCTTCGCGCCTGATACGACAGAGAATTTCGAAATCGGCGGACGGTACACATCGGCAGATGGAAGCCTCAGCATCGGCGGTGCAATCTACCATATCCAATGGGACGACATGCAGTTCATCCAGCTCGATGCGGGCGGTTTTTTCACCTTTGTCGGCAATGCCAACGAGGCGTCGAGCACCGGCATCGAGCTTGAGGTCGATTATCGCTCCGACTCTGGTTTCTGGGTGCGCGCTGGCGGCAATTACACCGACGCCCAGCTGGAGTCGGATGTGTTTGGTGGTCTTACCGGCGTCATTCCTGAAGGCCGTGAACTGCCCGCTGTTCCAAGCCTGCGCCTCAGTGCGATCGTCGGTTACGACTTCGATATTTCCTCTGATCTAACGCTCGGCCTTTCAGCAGGCGTCACCTATACAGATGATCAGGAATCCAAGCTGGAGGAGGGCGGTGTCGCAACCGATCCGCTGTTCGGCAACATGTTCGTGATCGGCAGCAGCATCCCATCCTATGCGACAGGCACATTGCGGGCTGAGCTTAGGAACGACACATGGTCCGCTGCGCTGTATGTTAACAATATCTGGAACGAGGACGCGGTTATCGCGAACGACAATTTCCTTCCGACGTTCGGGCAACCTCTCTATTATCTACAACCGCGAACTGTAGGAATGCAGCTGGGTCTTCGTTTTTGATACAGCGCGGCTGGAGTGGAAGCGGCAAAGCGGGCGCATCGCCCGCTTCTGCCTTCCGCTCTTCTGCAAGGTGACCCGATGAATGGCTGACGCCCACACTGAAACTCGAACACACAGCAGGAGCGGCCCGACAATCTGGTCGCTCATCGCTTTTGGCAGTCCGGGCGTCGCTGCGACACTGCTGATCTCACCGGTCTACAGTATATTACCCACCTATTATGCGATGAATACGAACGTCACGTTGGCGCAGATCGGTGTCGTCTTCCTCGTTGCCCGCATCGCCGATGCTTTCACCGATCCGCTGGTTGGCGTACTGTCGGATAGGACCCGGTCTCGGCTCGGCGCTCGCCTGCCCTGGATGATAGCCGGGGCGGTCATGGCCGTTCCGTCAGCTTTCCTGCTGTTCCTGCCGCCGGGTAATGCCACGGCGATCTATTTCTTCATCTGGTCGTTCTTGGCGATGTCCGCCTGGACGTTGCTCAGCATCCCGCACAATGCCTGGGCGGCAGAGTTGACCGATGACTATGACGAGCGATCGCGGATCTTCGGCATCAAGAACGCCATGGCGACATTGGGCGGTTTCGCCTTCTTCCTGCTGCCGCCGATCCTTGCGCCCTTTACCGGAACGACAGAGATCGAAGGCTCGGTCATGCTGGCCTTTGTCATCGTCTTGGCCGTGTTGATTCCACTCTCGGTTGTTTGGGCATCTTTCAAGGCTCCAATCAAAAGCACCGAGACGAAGGCTTCGATGCCGCCTTCGTCGCTATGGACGGTATTTCGCTCATTCAAGACAAACAAACCGTTCGTCAATTTCTTCGCCGTCTCAACAATCTCGGGCATCGCCGTAGGCATGACCTCGACACTGTCGTTCCTCTACATCCAGGACTATATGCAACTGGGCGCCTACTTCTTTGTTATCGGCGTATTGGCGCCGGTCGTGGCGATCATCTCCGTGCCGTTCTGGCTGCGGGTGAGCCGTCGGTACAGCAAGCACAAAGCGTGGTCTGTCGGGATGGGCATAAGCGGCAGTCTCGGGCTTTTCATATTGCTGCTCGAGCCGGGTCCACAGGCCTTAATTCCATTGCTTGTGCTGACCGGCGTGTCGGCGGTGATGCAGGGCGCCCTTATTCCGCTGCCGCCATCGATATTGGGTGATGTCGCGGATTATGAGGCGTGGAAGGAAAACACCAACGCCACGGGCAATTATTTTGCGATCCTTGTGCTCATGGCCAAGGTCACGGCTGCCGTCGGCTCCTCGCTGGCGCTGCTGATTAGCGGTGCGCTTGGATATATTCCCAATACCGATTCCCCTGAGGCATGGGCACTGCTGATCCCGCTAGCCGTCATACCATTCTTTCTGCAAATGATTGCGGCCGTCATATCCTGGTATTTCCCAATCGATCGCCGGCGTCAGGCCACTATCGCCAAGCGGCTCGAACAACGAAAGAAACGCGCATTGGCGGCAACCGTCTCATGACACAGCCAGACGCGGCCGACCTTCAGGTACGCATCGAGCTTGCTGCGAAAACCGCTCACGTTCCGGGCCTGGCATTCGCCGTAAGTCTGACGGGCGAGATGGTTTCGGCGGCAACCGGTGTGGTAAATATCGAAACCGGCGTCGAAGTGCTTCCCGACAGCCTATTCCAGATAGGGTCGATCACGAAGAGCCACACAGCAACGTTAGCCATGCAGGCGGCGGAAGACGGGCTAATCGATATCGACGCGCCGGTCAGCCAGTATATTCCCATACAACTGGGAAGGGGGCCTGAGGCAGGACCATTCACTGCACGGCAGCTGATGGCGCATATCAGCGGTCTGGACGGCGATCTCTTTATCGATACCGGGCGGGATGACGATGCGCTTGCACGGCTGATGGTGCTTTGCAAGGATCTCGATTTCCTGACCGCGCCCGGCCGTTACTACAGTTACTCCAGCGCTGGCTATGCCATTCTTGGCCGGATGCTGGAGGTTGTGTACGGCCAGAGCTACGAGCAGATACTCAAGGACCGGCTTCTCGATCCGATAGAGGCCACTCGCTCGACATGCTTTGCCGAGAACGCCGCGTTTTGCCGCACGTCCGTAGGCCATGAAGTCGATGAGGACGGGAAAGCCAGGGTGGTGTCACTCACCCTGCTGCCGCGCGCCATGGGAGCTGCCGGGCTGTCGCTCTTCTCGACCGTCGAAGAACTGATCGCCTACGCGAATGTGCATATTTTCGGACATGACGTACTCAACAGGGCGTCCGCAGAGGCGATGCGCGCGGTCCAGACCGAACTGCCGGATGGCAGCGAATGGGGACTCGGCTGGAAAGCGATCCGCAACGGTGGCACGCGCTTTGTCGGCCATGATGGCGGAACGATCGGACAGGCTGCCGCTCTCTGGTTTGTGCCGGAGCACGAACTGGCCATCGCCATGTGCGCCAATGGCGGCGATACGCAGCATGCCTGGCAAGACCTGGCCTATCCGATTTTCCAAGAGGTTTGCGGCGGTGTGCCCGAGCCGGACATTCCGGAACCCGTCAAGAATGTCGCCGACCTGTCCCGCTATGTGGGTGTCTACGACAATATCGGCGTGACGATGCATGTCACGGCCGAAAGCGATCGACTGAAGGTGGTCGCAAAATCGAAATTCTTCGGTTTCGACGATGTCGTTTTTCCTCTCCACCCGATCGGGGAGGGACGTTTCCGTTGTGAGCTGTACGGCAACGACAAGATCGTCAACGCGTTTTTCGATCCTGACGAACAGGGCAGGCCAGCGCTCTTTTACGCGGGCCGCCTGCATCGCCGTGTCGACGGAGCCGTTGTATGATCGCGCGAAACAGTGCCGAAGAGCTGCAGGCGGTGCTGGACGCGGCCTGCGCGGATGGCCGGATCGATGCCGGCTGTCTGGCGATTGCAGGGCAGAGTGGCGAACATGCCTGTGTCGCTGGTCGTGCCAATGTCCCCGAGGATATCGCCGCGACGACCGATACAGTCCTCCATATCGGCTCGATCACCAAGCTGATCACCGCGGAACTGATCTGGCGGATGATAGTTGACGGCGCGCTCACGCTCGAAATGCCGGTGATCGAGGCCGCGCCGGAACTTGCCCATATCGAAACGCTCCGGGATAGCGCAATCACCATCGGCCAGCTGCTCAGCCATACCGGCGGGCTCGATGGCGATGTGATATTCGAAGTCGGCCGGGGTCCCGACGTGCTGCGCAAGTTCATGGCGGAAATCGACGAAATCGGATCACTCTTTACGCCTGGCGACCGGTTTTCCTACGCCAATGTCGCTTACAATATTCTCGGCCGCATTCTCGAGGTACGCGGCGGCAAGGTTTACCAGGATGCGCTCGGCCGGCATTTGCGGGAGGATTGTGGTCTCGCACACATAGCTATTCTGCCTGAAGACAAGATTCGGATGCGCACGGCGGTGCACTTCTCGACGATCGATGGCGAACTGGTGCCCAGCACGTTCGGACCGAATTCGAACATCGCTTCGGGCGCGGTTTTGGCGATGAGTATGCCCGATCTTGCGCGCTGGGGCGTTGGCCTGCTGGACAATGCAGAGCTGGTTGAAGGGCTGACGACGCCAGTCATTGCATTGCCGCACAATTATCGCTTCGAAGGCTGGGGCTATGGCGCGATCTTGCTGGACGGGATGGGCAGCCGGTTATTCGGTCATGATGGCGGTACCGAGGGCACCAGCAGCTTCCTCAGGATCGCCCCCGAGCAGAAAACTGCCTGGGCCTTCGCCGCTACAGGCGATGCCGTGCTCGCCGTCTATCGTGAACTCGAACCACTGCTGCGCGAGGCATGTGCAGTCGGCTCCGCTCCGGACCGCCGCCCTGCGGGCGAAGCCCCAACCGATCTCTCCATCTATGAGGGCTGTTACCGGCGTCATGGCATGCGGTTTCGCATCACAGTCGGCGAAGAATCCACGCTTTTGCTGCGCGCCGATGGCGATGCAACGCCGCCGGTTCTTGACGGGCTGGTCCTGGAACCGCTCGACCGTTCGATCTTCGAAACGCGGGTCGGTGAACTTGGCGCGCCGACCTGGCTCTCCTTTCATGAATTCGACGATTCCGGCGTTCCGCAGCTCTTTTTCGTTATCGAACGGATGGCGCGTCGAACCGGCGAGGCTGCGTCATGAAAGTCTTTTGCGCTGTCATGATCCACGAGACGAGCCGCTTTTCGCCGATCCCGACCGGCCTTGAGAATTTCCGTGAGGCATTTCTGTATCTGCCTTCTACCGGTGAGGGTAGCGATTGGCGCAGCCAAACGCTCGATGGCGTAAACTGGGCGGAGATATGGGAAGCGCGCGGACATAAGCCGGCGTTCGGCTTGCTGGCAGGCGCCCAACCGAGCCGCCCGATGGGGCGCGAAAACTATGCCAGGCTCAGGACGGAAATGCTCGACGCGGTTGCGGCGGCCATGCCGCTCGATGCCGTCGCGCTTTTCCTTCACGGCGCGCAAGTCGCAGAGGGAACCGACGATTGCGAAGGCGATCTGCTGGCGGCGATCCGGGATGTCGTCGGCCCGTCCGTGCCCATTGGCGTGAGCTTCGATCTGCATGGCAATGTGTCCGATACGATGATCGAGAGTGCCGATATCGCGCTGGCCTGTCTCGAATATCCGCATATCGATTTTGGCGATCGGGCGGAGCAGCTTGCCGGCCTGTTGGAGCGCACCGTGGCCGGCGAGATCAACCCTGTGCTGACGCGCCAGCGCGTACCGATGCTCGGCACATATTACACGACAGAACCGGCGATGCGCGAATTGGTCGATGCGGTAAGATCGCTGGAAGGCGAAGACAATATATTGGCCGTCAGCCTGACCCACGGCTTTGCCTGGTCCGACGTTGCGGATTGCAGCGCGAATGTGATCCTGTGCACGGATGGTGAAACGCCAAAAGCCAAGGCAGTGCTGGAGGATATCGCCAACCGCTATTTTGCCATGCGCGATACGATCCGGGCGGAGCGGATGAGCGCCGAGGACGCGATTGCCGAGGCGATGCGCACTGAAGATGGGCCGGTCATTATTGCCGATACGACCGACAATCCGGGCGGCGGCGCGGCCGGGGATTCGACCTTCCTGCTGCGCGCTCTGCTCGATGCCGGAGCCAGCGATGCCGCGCTGGGCATGCTTTGGGATCCCATGGCAGTGAGATTCGCACTGCGCGCTGGGCCGGGCGCACGGATGGCATTACGCATCGGCGGCAAATGCGGTCCCGGATCAGGCGCTCCGCTCGATGTCGAGGCGGAGATCGTCGCCGGCCGCACCGATGCCACGCAATTGGCCCAAGGCATGGATATGCCGCTTGGCGATGCAGTGCTGATCAAAGTGGATGGCATCTCCATCGTCCTCAACAGTCTGCGCAACCAGGTTTTCGATCCCGCCTGTTTCGAGGCGTTCGGCATCGATCCGCGTACGCAGAAGATTGTCGTAGTTAAGGGTCAGCAGCATTTCCACGAGGCTTTCGCGCCCTTCGCAGCGCGCATCATCTACGCGACACCGCCCGGCGCAGTGAGCATGGATTATCGCGCCATGCAGTTCGAACGGATTCCGCGACCCATCTACCCGCTGGACGAGCCTCCCTTCGATGCGTTTGGCCGGAACTGGAGTGCATGATGAGGATTTTCACTGCCTGCTTCGCCCATGAATCGAGCGCCTTTTCGCCGATCCCGACCAGCATCGAGAATTTCCGCGAGGGGTTGCTACACCGTCCTTCACGCGGAGAGCTGGTGCCGATACGTCTGCAAGCGATCGAATGCGCATTGACCGCAAAAGCGACAGAGCGCGGTTATGATGTCGTTGAAAGCATCGGGGCGGCGGCGACACCGAGCGGGCCGACAATCCGTGCCGATTTCGAAGCGCTTCGCGACGAACTGCTGAGCGATCTGCGCAAGGCGATGCCGGTGGATGCGGTCGCCCTGTTCCTGCATGGCGCTCAGCTCGCCGAAGGCTATGACGATTGCGAAGGCGAGATATTGCGGGCCGTACGCGAGATTGTCGGGCCAGAGGTGCCGATCGGCGCCGAGATCGATTTGCATGGCAATATCACTGAAGCGATGATGGCCCACGCGACGCTGATCATCGCCTGCAAGGAATATCCGCATACCGATTTCCTCGAGCGCGCTGATGAGTTGCTCGATATTCTCGAAGCAACGGTCGCGGGCGATACGAAGCCGACGGCCGCCTACTGCAAGCTGCCAATGATGGGGCTTTTTCACACAACGCGCGAGCCGATGCGCGGGCTGGTCGACCGGCTGATGGAGATGGAAAAAGAAGCCGGCATACTCTCGCTGTCAATCGCGCATGGCTTCTTCTTTGCCGATACGCCGCATGTCGGCGCCGCCGTGATCGCGGTGACCGATAATGACATGCCTCGCGCCGAAGCGCTGTGCCGCGAGATCGGCTCTGAATTTTTCGCTCTGCGCGATCAAGTCGCTGCGCCGACGACGTCGGTCGCGGATGCCTTCGACGAGGCTGCCGCGCATGAGGACGGCCTGACGATAATTGCCGATACGGCGGACAATGCTGGCGGCGGAGCCGGCAGCGACTCGACCCATTTACTGCGCGAACTGATCGACCGAAAAACAGAGAATGCGGCGCTCGGCATGATCTGGGATCCCGTGGCCGTGGATTTCGCCTTTACCGCCGGTGTCGGTGCCAACTTGCCCTTACGGATCGGCGGCAAGGTTGGTCGATATTCCGGTGATCCCGTGGATGCCGAGGTGACGGTTACAGCACTTAACCCGGCGCTTTCGCAGATTTCTTTCGGTTATGAACAACCCTTGGGTCGCGCGGCGGCGGTCCGCCTGCACGGCATAGATGTCGTGTTGTCCGCGGCGCGCGAACAGACGCACAGCCCCGAATGCTTCACCGGTTTGGGCATTAATCCAACGACCAAGCGATTGCTGGTGTTGAAATCGGCACAACATTTCCATGCCAAGTTCAGTCCCTTGGCGGACCGGATTATCTATGCCGTGGCCCCCGGGGTCACAAGCCTCGATCTCACCACCTTCACATATAAAAACGTACCGCGGCCGATCTGGCCGCTCGATCCCGAAGCCACATTTGCAGGCTAAGAAATTGGAGCGCGCCGATGCCAATGCCCGATAGCGATGAAGTCCGGTCGACCCTGTCGCCGATCATGGAAAAGTTCGCCGTACCGGGCATGGCGGTAGCGGTGTTTTCCGGCGAAAAGCGCGAAGCGCTGGGGCTTGGCGTGTGCGATCTGGAAAAAGGGGGCACCGTCGGTCCCGATACCAGTTTCCAGCTCGCCTCTTGCAGCAAGGCCTATACGGCGACGGCCGCAGCAATCCTTGTCGATGCGGGGGCGATGACCTTCGATGATCCGGTGCGTCAACATCTGCCTGAATTCCAACTGCATGACGAGCGATTAACCAGCCTTGCAACTTTGCGCGATCTCCTGTCCATGCGTCTTGGCTATCGCGGCGAAGGCATCTTGAACTGGGGTCGCAATCTGGAACTCGGCGTCGATACGATCTTCGAACGTATGCGCTATCTTGAGCCGATCGCCGGCTTTCGCGAACTCTTCACCTACCTCAACCCGGCATACACGCTGATGTCCGAAGTGATCGCGCGGGTCAGCGGTAAACCCTTTGCCGAATATCTGAAAGAAGCGATCAGCGATCCGCTGGGCCAGAACAGAACCTTCATTCACGAAGGTTGCTATGTGCCGGACAAATCTCACGCTTTTCCGCATGGTGAATTCGACGATGGCGTCGCACCGATCGGCATGGCGCAATGCGGCGGCCAAATCGGTGAGAGTTGTGTCTATTCGACCGCCAACGACGCGGCGCGCTGGATGGCCTTCCATCTCGGCAAGGGGGAGGCCGATGGAAAGCGCATCGTTTCGGCAGAGGCGATGGCGGAAATGCACAGACCCCATGTCTACGCACCTTCCGTGCCCGCGCTCGATAATCATTTTCTTTCCTATGGGATGGGTTGGCAATGCCGCGATACGCCCAACGGCCCGGTATTGCTGCACGAAGGCGGCGAGTTCGGCGTATCCACCTTCACCATGCTCGATCCACTGCGTGACAATGGCGTAGCCGTGTACGCCAATCTCAACAGCAGCGCGGCCGTGAAAGCGAGTACCTATACCATGATCGACAGGCTGGCCGAGCGCGAACCGCGAGACTGGTCGTCATTGTTCGACACGCTGGTAAAGCAGGAACGCGATGGCGTGAGCGCATATTACGAGAACCAGCTGGCGGAATACGTCCAGGACACCCCTGAAATCTCCGATATACTCGGCAGCTATTTCCATCCTGCCAATGGCGTCATCGATATCAGCCAAGGCGAGAATGGAATCGACATGCGGTTGCGCGATGGCTGGGTTTACGACTGCGTTTTGGAGCCGGCCCAGGAAAATCTCTTCCGCGGCCCGTTCCGCTTCTCCGGAATGCAGGCATTGGCGAGAGATGGTATGCGGGTGCGCTTCTTTTCGGATGATCAGGGGCCTGCGCTTTTTGCCGCCGGTTTTGGCGTCGCTCGTAAAGTGTCCGACGCTACTGCATAATCGGCAACAGGATATGTGAGGGATAGCGGTCGCTATGGTGGACCATGTTGTACGCGACCTCGAAGTGGGTTTCGTCGAAATTCCGCCCGCCTGTATTCATGTTGCGATCGAAGCGCGGGAAGTTGCTGCTCGACACTTCGATCCGAATCCGATGCCCCGGGCCGAAATGATTGGCCGTAGCCTGGAGATCGACTTCGGCCAAGCATATCTCTTCGGACGACAGGAATACCTCCCGTTCGAAGCCCTCGCGATAGCGCAGCCGCAATATGCCTTCCAGTACGTTGAACGCCCGACCGTCAGGATAGACATCGACCAGTTTCACGGTGACATCGGTATCGGGCGCTGAGGACGAGACGTAAAGGCGTGCCTTAATCGGCCCGACCACGCTGATGCCCTGCTCCAAAGGCGGAGTGGAATAGACTAGAACATCCTGCCGCGATTCGATTAACCGCTGATCGAATGCGCCCTCCAGTTTGCTTTCCATCATACAGGCTACGGGGCCGCCATGGGACGGTACCGGATCGGCTGGATCATAGACGAAGGAATCCGGCGCTTCTTCGCCCGGCGGATCACGGGAAAGGCAGCCATCGCCGTGACGTGAATTGGCCCCTCCACCGCTGTGCAGATACCAATTGACAAAGGTCACGCCGTCGGGCGGCCAGTTATCGGCGCTTTCCCATGCCTCCCGGCCCATCAGATAATATTGCACGGGCGGCAGATCATCGAGTGCGTCACGCTGCCCGTTCAACCAGCGGTCGAACCATTTGTCGTAAAGCGCCTCAAACGGGAAATAGGCATTGTCGAATGCGCGTTCGCCGATAACGGCCTGTTTGCCGATCATCTCGAACTTGCAATGGTCCGATGGCGAAATCACCACGAACTGGTTGTCCCGCGCCTCGTCCGACACCGCATTGTCTAGGAACAGGTTGAACGTATCGAGCGTCTCAGCGACGCCATAATCATACCAGGAATTGATATGCAGGCACGGCGTGTCGATCTTCTCATCACCCTTCAGATAGCCGAACTGATCCCACCAGGGATCGTCGAGCGGCCGTGTCATCACATCGACCCAGTCGGTGGGCGGTCCGCCGGCGGCTTCCATCAGCGTCTTTGTTGGCAGATGTGCGCATAGCGCATTGAGATCGATCGGTAGCGGATCGGGCTCCAGCCGGAACAGGCCCGCGCCGATACGGAGCTTTTCCGAGGTCAACTCACCACGCGGATGATAATAGGCCTTCGAACCCGACGTATACATCCAGCCAGCCATCTGAGCGAGCTCCATGGCGCCGCCATTGCGCGTCGCTGCATAAGCGTATCGTCCGCCCGCCTTGCCTAGTGCGCCGCCGGCGGCATGGGGGCAGTAGGCGACGACATTCGGGTTGCGCATCGGCGCGTGGCGGATCTGGATTTCGCCGAGATAGGAACAGCCGAACATCGCGACCTTGCCGCTCGACCAGGATTGCCCGATCAGCCAGTTCACCGTGTCTTCGGTATCCAGCACATCGCCGCCGCCGAACAGATAATCGTCTTCGGATTCGAACTTGCCGCGCTTGTCCTGCACCGCGACTGCAAACCCCTTGCGGGCAAAAGCGAGCGGGCCCGGCTTGTTCGGTAGTTCCTTGCGCCATTTGCGCTTGTCATAAGGTGTGCGGACAAGGACCGTACCGAACGGCCCTGCGCTCTCAGGGGGGAAGTAGAGGTCGGTGGACAGGCGAATCCCATCGCGCATCGGCACCAACACGCTGCGTTCGATGCGAACATCGTCCGCCATCTTATGTGTCAAAATCCACAGTCCGGGTGTGTACGGTCACCGGCTTGGTGCGGCCTCTTTACCGACCTTGCCATTGGGTTTCTTGCCGCGCCTCTTGGGTTTCGCCTGCGTTTCTACCGCACTGCTTTCCCAAGCATCCTTGCGAATGGCATGGGTGCAGACGAACAGGATGCGCGCCGGCTCGTCGCTCAGTGAGATCATCGCATGCGGCATGGTGCTGTCGATATAGACGGAGTCGCCTTTCTCCATCCGTAACGGTTCGTAATGTTCGGTGTGAAGTTCGGCCACGCCTTCGAGGATAATCACAAACTCCTCGCCGCGGTGTACGGCAAGCTCGCCATATTCCTCAAGCGACCGTGGTTTTACCGTCGCGATGGTCGGCACCATATGCTTGTTGGAAATGTCGGTGTTCAGATACTCGTAGATATAGTTTTTGGTCTCTGTGATCGCACCCTGTCCGGCCCATGTAACGCTGCGGCGCGCGGTGACGACAGGCTGGGAGTCGACGTCTTGACTGCCGGAAACCAGCTCGGTCAGATTGATGCCGATGGCTTCGCTGATAGTGATCATCCGCGAATAGCTGAGTTTGACGATATTGTTCTCGATCTTGGAGAGCGTCGAGACGGATATTCCAGTGCGGTCGGCTACATCCTGTAAGCTCATCTTGCCCGCGAGCCTATGCCGTTTGATCTGTGGTCCGATATCTTCGACTTTAGACACGCCCAATCACGCCTCCACCTGATGTTGCTCCGGTCCACCGACCGTCGGATCGGATAATAGCAGGGCCTGCTGGCTTTTCCAATTTTTTCTTGATTGGAAAAAATTATCCATTATTGAATATTTCTGATCTTGCTAGGCGGTCTTCATTTTTGGATGAGCGGACCGGTCGGCCTATTCGGAAGAGCCGTAATGAGCAGCCTCGACAGTCTTCGTGACAAGCTCGCCACAGCACACAGATGGGCGGCCGAATTCGGTTTTAGCGAGGGCATCGACACTCATCTAAGCGTACGCGCCAGCGCCGAAACGATGCTGGTAACGCCGTTCGGCGTGCACTGGTCGGCCATGCAGCCAGACTATCTGATCGAAGCACGATTTGACGGTTCGGTCATAAGCGGGGCGTATGAACTCGAGCGATCCGCCGCCTGCATCCACGGTGCGATCTACCTCCGCCACTCGGATACCGGCGCGGTGCTCCACTCTCACATGCTGCATGCTACCGCCATTGCCTGTATTGAAGGCGGCACGGTCGAAATGATTCATCAGAATTCGGCGCGTTTCGCGGACCGTATTCACTACGACCGCGCCTATTCCGGGGTCGCCTTTCCGCAGGAGGAAGGCGAGCGCATCGCCGAAGCGGTGTCTCAGGCGCCCATTGTGTTTCTCCAGAATCATGGCGTTATCGTAACTGGATCCGGCATCGAAGTGGCGTTCGACGATCTTTATTATCTCGATCGTGCTTGCCGGCTCCAGGCCATTGCCGCCGGCCTGGGTTCACCCGCAATCGTGCTGCAGGACGAAACGCTAGCCAAGACAGCCGAGCAGATCGAAAGCGTTCGTGAGCGTAATGCGTTCGCCCATTTTCGCGCCCTACAGGACGTATCGGCGTTGCGCGAAGTCGGCCGCGCTCCCACCTCCGACAGGATATTGGCCCATGGCGACGATTGAAATCCGGACCGTGAAATTCACCGCAATGGCGGACGGGGATGAAGAAGATTATCGCCTGTCCGAAGAGCTGATCCAGAAATCGACGGTCCTGACCGATTTTCCGGTCCGCCTGCTCGATCATCTCAAGCTACTCTCCGGCCATACGTTCGGTTACAAGGTGGACAGGCTGACCCACAGCCTCCAGACCGCTTCGCGCGCGATGCGCGACGGCAGGGACGATCACTATGTCGTCATGGCCTTGCTGCACGACATCGGGGATGTGCTCGCGCCGCATAACCATGACGCTGTCGCCGCGGCCATATTGGAACCCTATCTGCCCGAGGATTATCACTGGATCGTCCGGCATCACGGCATTTTCCAGGGCTACTATTACTTCCATCTCGATGGCCTTGGCCGAGATCGCCACGCCCGGGAGCGGTTTCGCGACCATCCCTGTTTCGATGCTACGGCTGAGTTTTGCGAACTCTACGATCAAAGCTCCTTCGACCCGGGCTATCCGACGCTACCTCTTGATGCGTTCGAGGATAAGGTGCGCGCTGTGCTGTCCACGCCATGGGCAGCGCCCTAGGCGGATGGCCCGGCGCGCCGTGCATATATGACGTTTCGATCCCGCTTTTCGGCCTTTGCGTTGGCCCGCAACGCTCTCACCGGCCATCGCAACTGGCAGGCGCAATGGCGCTCTCCTGAGCCCAAAGCAGCCTATGACGCGATCGTGATTGGCGGTGGCGGTCACGGCCTCGCGACCGCCTATTATCTCGCGAAGAACCATGGCCTGTCGAACGTCGCGGTTCTCGAAAAGGGCTGGCTCGGCGGTGGTAACACGGGCCGCAACACGACGATTATCCGATCAAACTATTTCTTTCCTGAAAGCACACGCTTCTACGATCTGGCGCTCAGGCTCTATGAAAATCTCGCGCATGAACTGAATTACAATATCATGTTCAGCCCGCGCGGCGTTCTGACGCTGGCCTTCACGCGCCACGATATCGAGTTTCAGCGCCGCTGGGTGAACGCCATTCAGATGACCGGCGTCGATTCCGAGTGGTTGACGCCTGCGCAAATCGGCCGGTGCGTTCCCGCCATGGCGATAGAAGGCGGGCGTTTTCCGGTGCGCGGCGGTTTCTTACAGAAGCGCGGCGGCATCGCGCGCCATGATGCAGTGGCCTGGGCTTATGCGCGGGCGGCGGATGCACTCGGCGTCGATATCATCCAGAATTGCGAAGTGACAGGCATCGCCTCGAAAAGCGGACGCGTAACCGGAGTCGAAACCAGCCGTGGCGCGATCCGAGCGAAGAAGGTTGCGATTGCTGTTGCCGGTCACAGTTCGCGTCTGGCCGAGTTGGCGGGTTTCCGCCTGCCGCTGGAGAGCGTGACATTGCAGGCTTTCGTCTCCGAGCCGATCAAGCCCGTGCTCGACCTTGTGATCATGGCCGGGCATGTCCATGTCTATCTATCCCAGTCCGACAAGGGCGAACTGGTGATCGGTGGCGGGACCGACGCCTATCCTTCCTTCACGCAGCGTGGCAGCTACCCCTCGGTCGAGCAGACCGTGGCCGCGATGCTGACGCTATTTCCGTCTTTCAGTGCGCTCAAGATGATGCGGCAATGGGGTGGGATCGTGGATATTTCGCCTGACCGCAGCGCGATCATCGACCGCACGCCGATCGACAACCTCTACATCAATTGCGGCTGGGGAACCGGCGGCTTCAAGGCGATTCCGGCCGGTGGTTGGGCGACGGCCCACCTCATGGCCACCGGCGAGCATCATGCGCTATCTGCCCCGTTTGGGCTCGGCCGCTTCGCCCGCGGCATATTGATCGATGAGGGCGCCGCAGCCGGCGTCGCGCATTAGGACCGGGCGATGCTGATCATTCCCTGCCCCTGGTGCGGCGCGCGCGACGAAAGCGAGTTCGCCTATGGCGGCGAGGCGGATATCGTCCGTCCCCCTGCTGAGGTGAGCGACGCAGCTTGGGCGGAATATCTCTATGTGCGGGACAATCCGCGCGGCAAGAATCGCGAGCTGTGGTTTCACCGTGACGGCTGTTTCCAATGGTTCGTGCTCGAGCGCGATACCGCGACCAACGAGTGCCTCTCCGCGCACAGAATCGACCCGCCTGGAGAGGAGGGATGAGCGGTGGTCAGTTTCGCCTTGCCGAGGGTGGCCATATCGATCGTAACCGGCTGATCGACTTCCGCTTCAATGGACAAAACTATCAGGGTTTTGCTGGAGATACGCTGGCCTCGGCCCTGCTCGCGAATGGCGTGCATTTCATCGGACGCAGCTTCAAATGTCATCGTCCGCGCGGGATATTCGCAGCGGGGCCGGAAGATCCCAATGCCTATGTCACGGTCGCGCATCGGGACGGCTCGAACACGACCGAACTCGCTACATGTGTCCCACTGAAGGCCGGTCTCGTGGCGTCCAGCCCAAACGCCTGGCCGTCGCTGCGCTTCGACATCGCGGCCTTGGCCGACCGTTTTCGCGCGCTGATGCCGGCGGGCTTCTATTACAAGACTTTCATGCGGCCGAGCTGGATGCTGTTCGAAAGGCCGATCCGCCGTGCCGCCGGAATCGGACAAGCGCCGGAGTGCGCGACCGCTCAGGTCCATGGCCATCGCCATCTGCATTGCGATGTGCTGGTTGTCGGTGCCGGGGCGTCCGGCTTGCTGGCGGCGCTTGGCACGGCTCGCGATGGCGCTGAAACACTGGTCGTCGAAATGCGCGACCGGATCGGCGACGGTCATGATGAAGCGTTGAATGAACTGCGGTCACTGGGTGCACAGATCCTGACCGGTACGATGATTATCGGCCGGTTCGACGATGGTTTCCTGATCGGATTATCCGGCGGGCAATTGCTCAAAATTCGTGTGGGCCGGACGATCCTCGCCACCGGCGCCACGGAACGCGCGCTGGTTTTTCCGGACAATGACCGGCCCGGCATTATGCTGGCCGGCGCTGCGCGGCGCTATCTTGAAGACTATGCGGTGCTGCCCGGCGCGCGCATCGTTCTTGCGGCAAATAATGATGCGGCCTGCGAAGATGCACTGGAGCTAGCTCGCGCCGGAGCAACAGTTGCCGCCATACTCGATATGCGGCTCGAGCCATCTCAAACTATCGGCGAGGCTGCAACTGCCCTTGGCATAGAATTGCTGGCAGATGTTCGCATCCTGCGCACCTATGGCCGCCATCGCATCAAAAGCGTCAAATTTTCCATTGCAGGCAGGCCCGCCCGGATGCTCCATTGCGATGCGCTGCTGATGTCCGGCGGCCTATCGCCCAATGTGCAGCTCTATTCGCAAGCGGGTGGTACGCTCACCTATGATGAGGCGAGGGATCGCTTCCTGCCTGTAGCATCGGCAAGCAAAGTTGCGGTAGTCGGCCGCGCAGCCGGCGCAGGCGATGCCGCGCTCTGGCCCGGTCGCGCAACAGAAATCGCCCCGTCCCAGCGCCGCCAATGGGTGGATTTCCAGAATGATGTGACGGTGAAGGATATTGCGCTTGCGGTGCGCGAAAACTTCGTCTCGGTTGAGCATGTCAAACGCTATACGACGCTCGGTATGGCCCCCGATCAGGGCAAGGTTTCCAATATGAACGGGCTTTCCGTGCTGGCAGATGCCATCGGACGCAAGCCCGGCGAGATCGGCACGACGACCTTCCGGCCGCCTTATGTCCCGCTCGACTTTGCGGCAATTGCAGGCACGCATCGGGGTGCGGATTTCATGCCGGCGCGAAAGGTGCCGACCCATGACCGTCAAGCTGAAGCCGGCGCCATCTTCGACGATTACGGCCCCTGGACAAGGCCAGCGGTCCTGGCGCGCAAGGGCGAAACCGAGGCCGTGGCGATCAATCGCGAAGTTAGGGCTGTGCGGAATAGTGTCGGCATTATGGACTATTCCTCGCTCGGAAAAATCGAGCTCATCGGCCCGGATGCGGCGCATTTTCTCAACCGGCTGGCGGCGACCAATCTCGAAACACTGAAGGTCGGGCGGTGCCGCTATAACCTGATGCTCAATGATCAGGGCGTCATCATGGATGACGGCATCATATCGCGGCTCGGCGAGCGGCATTTCCTGGTCCATACGACCAGCGGTGCGGGCACGCGTATCCTCCACCATCTGGAGGAATGGCATCAATGCGAATGGTCGTCGGATCGCGTGCATATCGTTGATGTGTCGGATGCCTGGGGCATCGTGCTGGTCAGCGGTCCTAAAGCGCGCGAGCTGATCGCACGATTGCCGCTCTGTATCGATCTTTCGAATGCGGCCTTTTCGCACATGACCGTGCAAACAGCCGAGCTATCGAGACGGCCGATCCGCATCCACCGCGCCAGTTTCACTGGCGAGATCAGTTACGAGATCGCCGTACCCTGGGGTGTCACCGCTTCCTTATGGGATTGCCTGATAAGATCTGGAGAGGATCTCGGCGTGAGCCCTTTCGGCTTCGAAAGCCTGCAGGTGATGCGGACCGAAAAGGGCTATCTGCATGTTGGGGCGGATACCGATGGTACAACCCTGCCCGACGATGTCGGCTATGGTGCGATGGTTCGGCGGAAGAAGGCGGATTTTGTCGGCAAACGCAGCCTCGAATTTCAGGCCGCGCAAGACCCGGCAAGGTTCCAGTTTGTCGGGCTGGAATCGGATAGTGCGCTGCTGCCGATCGGCGGGAGCCTTGTCGATCGCGCTTCGATGCGATCGCCGGCTGAGCTGCAGGGCTATGTCACATCGAGCGTATTCAGCCCGACGCTGGGCCGTCCGATCGCGCTGGGCTTGCTGGCTCGTGGACGGGCGCGTCTGGGTGAGACGGTCGGCGTTTATGATAGCGGGCGCTGGACGCAGGCGCGCGTCGTCGCACCGCATGCCTTTGATCCCGAGGGGGAGCGCCAGAATGGCTGAGTTTCGCTATGCGCCGGTTCTCGCTGCCAAAAGCAGGGAAGCTGCGCCCCATAAATCCCTCTCGGCAAAGCCTGAGCACAGCATGTTCGAGCTGTGCATTGATCAGGCACGGTCATCTTCGATGGATAGTATCAAAGGAGCATTTGGTCTCACACTTCCCGAAAAACCGCTGAGTTTTACGCAGTCCGACGTTTGGCGGGCTTTGTGGGTGCGCCCATCGCGCTGGTTGCTCGTATCGTCGGAGCCGATGCGTGCGCGGGACCATGCCGAATTGGGCGAACGCCTCATGCGAGACGGCCATGCGCTGGTCGATGTGTCACATCGATCGGCATGGTTTTCGATCACGGGCGGCGATGCTGTTGAGCTATTGAGCGCCGAAACAATTCTCGATCTGCGGCCGCGCAGCTTCGCTCCCGGCAGCGTAGCGCGTACGCGCTTTCACGATCTTCCGGTCCTGTTGTGCCGGAATGCAATGGAAGATTTCGATTTGTTCGTCGGACGGTCGCACGCGGTAACGGTTTGGCGCTTGCTGAACATTGCCGCTAGTCGCATGCAAAAAGCTGCGAGCGATTCCGAAACGCCTTGAATTCCAGCGCATTGCCGCTGGGATCCGTAAAGAACATCGTGGCCTGTTCGCCGGGTTCGTCTGCGAAGCGAATATTCGGGGCGATTTTCCACTCGATGCCCGCAGCCTCAAGCCGCTCGCACAGCGTGTGAAAGGCCTCCCAATCCAGCACTACGCCGAAATGCGGTACAGGCACATCCCGACCATCGACCGTGCCCGAGGCCGGTCTAGGCTGCTCCGCTTCGTCCAGATGCGTGACGATTTGATGCCCAAAAAAATCGAAATCTATCCAATTGCGATCGCTGCGTCCTTCCGGGCAGTTCAGTATCTCGCCGTAAAAGTGCCGTGCCTCGGCGAGATCGTTTACTGGAAAAGCCAGGTGAAAGGGCGGTAGTTCAGCCATGAACACGGTCCTTTTCCGGTGATTTCGGCACGGTATATGCGCGGCGGTGCGCGAGTGCTGCAATCTTCTCTCTCGCATGATCGACCGCGCTCAAATCCAGCGTCGCAATTACGACATCCGGGCTGTCATCCACTGCCATGGCGACAACATGGCCCCAAGGCGAGACAATCATCGAACGGCCCCAAGTGACGGCGCCTCCCGCATGCTCACCGCCCTGCGCAGCGGCGAGAATATAGGAACCGGTCTCGATTGCCCGGGCGCGCAACAAGGTCTCCCAGTGCGCCTTGCCGGTCTGCGCAGTAAAGGCTGCAGGCACAGCATGCATGACGGCACCGGCCATCGCCAGATCGCGATAAAGTTCGGGAAAGCGGATATCGTAACAGATGCTGAGCCCCAGCCCGCCCCATGGCGTGTCCGCGACCGTAGCAATTGAGCCGGGCACATAGATATCGGATTCGCGATGCATCTCGCCATTGTCCAGATGGACATCGAAGAGATGAATCTTGTCATATCGTGCAGAGATGCCGCCTGTCGGATCGATCAAAAGGCTGCGATTGGCGCAGCGCCCGTCCGTTGTTCTGACAACTACAGAACCCAGCAATATCCAACGCGCATGGTGCGCCGCGCGTTCGCGCATTGAAGCAACAAATAAGTCATCCACTTCCGCACATGCCGAAGCGCGCAGCATAAAGCTGTCCCGCGCCATCATATTGCAGGTTTCGGGCAATATGATCAGATCCGCACCGGTTGCCATTGCCTTTTCGACGAGCGGCAGCGCATGATCACGCGCGGCGATTATCCTGTAGGGCGTTCTCAGCTGAACCAGCGCAACCTGACACATGGTGCCGGTCATTCCCGGACCTCTATCACGGCGTCGACTTCGACCGCATAACCGGACGGAAGTCGATACACGCCCACGGTAGATCTGGCATGGCGCCCTCGATCGCCGAACAGCGCGACCATCAGATCCGAACAGCCGTCCATCACAAGCGGCAGTTTATCAAAATCGGCCGCACACTGCATAAAGCCGGCCAGTTTGACGATTTGGACCAGCCGTTCGAAATCGCCCTCGCAAGCAGCACCGATCTGGGCAGCAATATTCAGCCCGCAGAGCCGGGCGGCCTGCTGGCTCGTTTCTATCGATAGCGTATCTCCGACAATGCCGCGCACATCGTCGTTCGGACCTTTGGATATCTGACCGGCGATATGGACGAATGGCCCGGACCGGATGAATGATCGGTAGTTGGCGGCGGGTGGAGAGGCCGGAGGCAAGGACAGGCCCAAAGCCTGCAACCGCTTGTCGAACTGATTCATAATATTGCGACGCCATCCGATGCCGATCGATTCGATATTGCATGTATAGAAAATATTTTCTAATTTGGAAATATTCTAGCGCGCGTCATCAAGGGGTTCCGAATGCTGCGAAAGCCGTATCTGGCTTTTCTGGGTGATGCGCCATCGAGCGTTACGGCAAAGACCGCGCTTGGCGTCCGGCAGTGGTGCCCCGACGATATCGTCGGACAATGGTCCTTGCCGGGATGCGGCATCGATCTGGACCTGCCCGAAATGACGCCGGGGCAGGCCCGGGCGGATGGTGCGGCGTCGCTGCTGATCGGCGTTGCCCCCCGTGGCGGTAAGCTGCCGGAATCATGGCGCGCCCATCTCGTCACTGCAGTCGAAGCGGGGCTTGATATTGTCAGTGGGTTGCATGATCGACTGAGTGATATTCCGGAGCTGGCCGAAGCGGCAGCACGGACGGGCCGTGCGCTGCATGATGTCCGGCATAACGATCGCAGCTTCGCGATAGCGTCAGGACGGAAACGCGCAGGCAAGCGGTTGTTGACCGTCGGGACCGACTGCGCGCTCGGCAAGAAATATACCGCATTGGCCATTGCACAAGCGATGCAGAAGCGCGCTATGCTGGCGGATTTTCGCGCGACCGGGCAGACCGGCATTATCATTGCTGGCGAAGGTATAGCCATGGACACGGTCGGCGCCGATTTTCTCTCCGGCGCCGCAGAAGCCCTGACACCCGATGCCGCCGACGACCATTGGGACATTATCGAGGGGCAAGGCTCACTGTTCCATCCGGCCTATGCGCCGGTGACGCTCGGTCTTGTCCATGGCTCGCAGCCCGACGCGATCATCCTCTGCCATGATCCCGCCCGTGCCGCTGTCACGGGCTTCCCCGATTACCCGCTGCCGTCATTGGCCGAAGCCGCGAAGGCTTATGTCTGTGCGGCGCGATTGACCAACCCAGCCGCCCGGATCGTGGCGGTGAGCCTCAATACATTGGAGCTGTCGGATGAAGCCGCCCGGCAGGCAGCGTCCGATGCCGAAACGGAATTGGGCGTGCCCTGTTTCGATCCATTGCGCTTCGGGATCGACGCCGCGATCGATGCGATCGCCGCACTATGACGAAAGGATGAAAAGAATGGATAAGGCAATTGTCGCCGGCGTGGACATGGTGAAGTTCGTCAAGCCCGGCACGCAGGAGCCGTTTCGCGTTATGGCCGCCAACGCCATTCGCGGCGCGCTGGCCGATGCCGGGCTGGAGTCCGGCGATGTCCAGCAGGCCTATGCCAGCTATATCTACGGCGATTCCACCTGCGGTCAGCTGGCCATGTACGACGCGATCGATACCGGCATTCCGATGATCAACGTGAACAATGCGTGTGCGTCAGGCTCCACTGCAATCTATATGGCGCGGCAGGCGGTCGAGTCTGGTGTGGTCGATTGTGCCCTGGCGTTCGGTTTCGAGGAAATGCAGCCCGGCGCGATTGATTCCGCCTGGACAGATCGCGAAGCGCCGATCATGCATACGGCCAACGTCCTCAAGAAGTTCGGTTATCCGGACGGGCCGGGCGCGGTTCCCTATTTTGCCGCCGCCGGAGATCATTACCTCAAAAAATATGACGCCAAGCCTGACATCTTTGCGAAGGTGGCGGTGAAAACTCGCAGCCATGCGATCCACAATCCCTATTCGCTTTTCACCAAACCGCTGACCGTAGACGAGGTGATGGGCGCACCGGTTATCTATCTCGATTATATCACCCGCTACATGGCCTGCCCGCCGACATGCGGCGCCGCGGCTGCTATCATCGTTAGCCCGGCTTTCGCCAAGAAACATGACATAGGCCACGGTGTCGAAATCGTCGCGCAAACCATGGCGACCGATACACCGGCATCCTGGGACAATCCGATGAACGCCGTCGGTGCGGACATGGCGCGGCGCGCATCTGGGCAGCTCTACGAACAAACAGGTTTCGGCCCGGAAGCGGCCCAGGTCGTCGAGCTGCATGATTGTTTCACGATGAATGAGGTCGTGACCTACGAGGCGATCGGTCTGTGCGCCGAAGGTGAGGCCACGAAATTCATAGAGGATGGCGACAACAGCTATGGCGGCCAATATGTCGTCAATCCGTCCGGCGGCCTTATGTCCAAGGGCCATCCGATCGGCGCGACGGGCCTTGCGCAGTGTTTTGAACTGGTCCAGCAGCTCCGCGGCGCGGCTGGCGATCGACAGGTGCCCGACGCAAGAATCGCCCTCCAGCACAATCTGGGTCTGAGCGGCGCGGTCGTGATGACATTTTATCAAGCCGCTAGCTGAGTCCCTGTTTCTCAACCCGCTTTCCCTGTTCCGCTCGCAGATTTCCCTGTTTTCCTGTGCAGGGAAATCATGGCGAAAACAGCAGAGTTCTTGGGACCGTGGCGACCCCTGGAGCCAATTATCCTCCAGATTACACAAAATTCCCTGCAAATTCGCGCATATCAGGGAAATCGCCGCCAGAGACCGGTTCGCTCCAGACTGCGTCGTGCACCACCCAGTCTATTGGATATGTGGTGGCACCGATTTATCGTTGACCTCAGACTCTCTGCGACGTTTTACTCAGCAGTTTCATCGGCGGAAATCATGCCGACAATGGCCGCTCGCAGTGGCCGATAAAAAAGAAGAAAGTGGTGTTCGCTCGGGGTGAAGTCAGCACAGTTAGCAAACCGGTTTGAAAGCGGACCTCAGCTTCTCAATCGGATGAATATGCCACCACTTATCGGGTCGGCACTGGAGTATTCGCCAGTTTCCAGAATTTGCATGGACGATTCTTCTCGGCTGTTGCTGCGACTTCTTGTGGATACGCAGTCAAGAATGGAGCAACGCAATTGGCGTCGTCAGTTGGGTGGGGCCCATTCATCCCTTGATCCTCCGACGTTCGCTTTCCGACTATGGACAGATCGGTGACTGCCGCTCAGCAACGGGGCGTCGGCGCTCATGACTTTCGTGCTGCTCACTTCTCTGCTATCCGATCGGTTAATGAAATAACGGGAGAGCGGCGAATGACTTTCTTGTGGTGTTTGCGCGCCGCTATCGTCGGCATAGTGTTGCTCGGCGCCGCGCTCTGGCACGGCCAGGCCGAAGCAGGCGATACGCGGGGCGATGTAACCGCCACGCCGAACATCGTCCTCATAGTGTTCGAGGATATGAGTCCGCGGATCGGCGCTTTTGGCGATCCTGTCGCGCAGACGCCTGTGCTCGATAGTTTTGCGCGCGAGGCCATCCGTTTCCCGAATACCTTCACGACCTCAGGTGTCTGCGCGCCGAGCCGTTCCTCGCTGATTACCGGGGTCCACCAGCAGACGCTGGGTACGCATCACATGCGTACGCGCGCCCCGATCGCCGGCATGACAGGGGGCGGGCCGATCGAATATGAAGCGGTGCCGCCGCCCGGCATCCGCGCTTTTCCCGAGCTCCTGCGTGGCCTTGGCTATTACACCACCAATAACGGCAAGACCGATTATCAGTTCGGCGAGCCCTTCACGATCTGGGACCACGACGTGTCGATCGCCGAGGCGAGCCAGACACCCAATTGGCGCGGCAGGGCGCCGGGCCAGCCCTTCTTCTCGATGTTCAACATATTGCTGACGCACGAAAGCTATATCTGGCCCGAGGAGCGCGAGAGCGACAATCCGCTGATCCGCATCGTTACCGAGCGCAACCGGCGCGATCTTGCCGACAAGCCGCATATTACCGATCCCGCCTCTGTCGAGGTGCCGCCCTATCTGCCAGACACGCCCGTCGTGCGTGCCGACATTGCCCGGCACTACGACAATATTGCCTTTGCCGAACAGCGGCTCACAACGATCCTCGCGCTGCTCGAGGAAGATGGATTGCTCGACGAGACGATCGTTATCGTCACCACCGATCATGGCGACGGGCTGCCGCGGATGAAGCGCAGCGTCTATGACAGCGGCCTGCGCGTACCGATGATGATCCGTTTTCCCGATCTGCGCGGCGCGGGAACGGTCGATGAGCGGTTGATCAGCTTCGTCGATCTGGCGCCGACGATCCTCGGCTGGGCCGGCGGCCAACCGATGAGCTGGCATCAGGGGCAGGACTTCATCGCCGATGTCGCGCGCCGCTATATCTTCGCCGCGCATGACCGCGTCGACAACCTGACCGACCGGTCGCGCGCCGTGCGCGACGACCGCTTCAAATATATCCGCAACTATATGCCCGAGCTTGCCTATCTGCGCCCTGTGCCATTTCGCGACGCGATGCCGACGACGCAGGAGATCTGGCGGCTCGCGGCGGCCGGAGAGTTGACGCCCGTCCAACAGCGGCTCGTCGATCCGAACCGTCCGCGCGAGGAACTTTACGATATCGCGGCCGACCCGCACGAAGTCGTCAATCTCGCCGACGATCCGGCCCATGCCGCGACGCTCGCGCGGATGCGCGCAGCGATGGACGAGTGGATCGCGCGCGTCGGCGATTGGGCGCGCGTGCCCGAAATGCAGATGATCGAAGCGATGTGGCCGGGCGGCGTGCAGCCGGTTACGGCGACGCCCGAACTCGTGATGGAGGACAGCGCGGCGCGGCTGCTCAGCGATACCGACGGCGCCTCGATCGCCTATGGCTTCGGCGATGAAGAGCCGACCGCGTGGTACATCTACGCCGGGCCGGTCACGGTCACTGCCGGGCAGACGCTTTGGGCCAAGTCGATCCGCTATGGCTATGCCGAAAGCGAAGTCGTGCGCTTCGAGATCGGCGGCTGATCGCGGCTAGCCGTTCTTCAAGAACTCCGCCGCCTCGTCGAGCGCCGCGCGGCCGGGCGTCAGCAGCGCGTGGAACAGTTGGAAAACATGCACCATCTCCGGATATTCGCGATAGGCGGCAGGGACACCCGCGGCTTTGGCTTTCTCGGCCAGCTCCCGCGCTTCGCCGACCAGCGAATCATGCTCGGCCGCCTGGATCAGCAGCGGCGGCAGACCGGCAAGATCGCCAAACAACGGTGACGGGCCGGGATCGCGCGCGTCCGCACCGCCTAGATAGTGTCGTCCATCCTCGGCCAGTCGCTCCTGATCGATAATCGGATCATGCTCGGCGACTGCGGCGAAGCTCGCATTGGTGCAGGAAAGATCGACCCAGGGGCAGAGCAGCGCCAGCCGCTCCGGCTGAGGTCCGCCTGCCGCCTTTGCGGCCAGCGCCAGCGACAGCGCGAGCCCGCCGCCGGCACTGTCACCGGCAAGCACGAGCGGCGTATCGCCGGCGAGCGCATCATAGACGGCTAGCGCGTCGTCGAGCGCAGCGGGAAAAGGATGTTCGGGCGCCAGCCCGTAATCGACCGAAACCAGCTTGAGCCCCGTCCGCAGCGCCAATTCGCCCGCAAAATTGCGATGTGTGCGTATCGATCCGCTGACATAGCCGCCACCATGGAAATAGAGGATGACCGGCCCGGCGCTCGCGCCACCCTCGGGCTGCGCCTCAAGCACGGATACACCGGCAATCTCGGTTTCCTGATATTCTATGCCGTCGGGCGCCGGGAAGGCACGCGCCATTTCTTCCATGCCCGCGCGCCGCTGTTCCAGAGTTTGCGGGCCGTCCGGCATGCCGGTGGCGATCATCGCCTTCAGCTGTTCGATCTCGGCGTTCATCGAATTACTCTCCCTCCGCCCCATCCCCGGTGTCCGCTCCGGGGTTGAGGATACGCCCGACGGCGGGCGTGATCGCTTGCAATTGCTGTTCCTTTTCGGGGCCGTCGGGCAGGATATGCTCATAGCGGTCAGGCGCGTTGGGTGTGCGGCGCCAATGGGGCGGGAAATCTACCGACGATGCCGCATCCGGCGACCAGAAGACCGCACCCTGATTGAATCGCGTCGTAAAGGGTATCGCCGGGCGCGCATCGCCGCGCGAAAGCGCCTGATGCAGTTGCGCGCGCATGGCCCGAACGCGCTCGGCATGATCGGGATCGCCGATCAGGTTAACAAGCTCGTCCGGATCAGCGTGGAGATCGAACAGCTCCTCGGTGTCCCAGACACCGTGATACTGGATATATTTGTAGCGGTCCGTGCGCAGCGCGAAGGTCGAGGGGGTCTGCGGATAGTTGAACTCCCAGAAATATTCGTAAACCAGCGCCGGAGCTTCGCCTTCCGCCCCGGACACCGCCGGAAGCAGGCTGCGGCCGTCATAATGATCGGGCACGGCAAGGCCAGCGAGATCGAGGATTGTCGGCGCGATATCGATGTTGCGCGCAAGCGCCTCGATCGCTCGCCCGTCCCCGAAGCGTGCGGGCGCGTGAACGATCAGCGGCACGCGGATCGAGGCCTCATAGGCGGTACGCTTGTCGATCAGCCCTTGTTCGCCGAACATGAAGCCATTGTCGCTCGTAAAGATAATGATCGTGTCGCGGCCGTTGGGATTGGCCTCGACCCAGGCGAGAATGCGCGCCAGACTGTCGTCCACTGCCGAGAGCGAGGCATAATAGTCGCGCTGAAAGGCGATCAACGGGCTGTGGCTGTAATAGGTGAAATCGACGCCCGACCAGCTGTTGCGCTGCATCGACAGCCACATCGGCACCGGGCCAGTCCGTGCGTCAAGCGACCAGCTCGGCGGGCGGGCGAATTCGGTCTCCGCATATTGGCCGCGATGGCGCGCGGCTGGCGTGAAGGGCAGATGCGCGGCCTTGTGCGAGAGATAGAGGAAGAAAGGCGTCTCGCTCCGGTCTTCGAGCCAGTCGAGCGCGTAGTCCGTGAGCTCGTCCGTGATATAGCCGCGCTGCGGCACCTCCTCGCCATCGACGTTGAACAGGCTCGGTCGGCCAAAGGCGTCGACGGGGCCGTAATTGCCCTGCCCTTCGAAGCTCACCCAGCGATCGAAACCCGGCTTGGGCGAGGCATCGGCATGGCCCATATGCCATTTGCCGATGAACGCCGTATCGTAGCCGGCTTCGTCGAGCTGCACCGAAAAGGGGCGGAAATTGTCGGGCGTCGGACTGTTGTTATCGACCACGCCATGGTTGCGCATCGTCATCCCCGTGATGAGCGAAGCGCGGCTCGGCGAACAGAGCGAGGTCGTGACGAACGCATTGCGGAAATGCAGCCCTTCACGCAGCAACCGGTCCATCGTCGGCGTCTCGAGACCGGGCGTCAATGCGCCGATCGCATCGAAGCGCTGATCGTCGGTGAGGATCAGGATGATATTGGGTCGCGCATCGGTCTGCGCCCAGGCGGCGGGCGCGGCCAGCAAAGCCATCCACATGGCAGCCAAGCACAGCATGATACGGTCGATAGTCGAACCTCTCATCGCAACCCCCTTTTCATTCTCCAACTGGTTAGCCTATTCTGGCGCGAGTCGGCAATGGGAGAGGCCAATGGACCGGGATGCAATGCGCGAGGCTTATGCCCGCGACGGCTATATCGCGATCGAGAAGTTGTTCAGCAGCGACGAAATCGAGCGGTTGCGCGACGAAGCAACGGCGATCGTCGAGGGCGAGCGGGGCGAGATTATGGGCACCGATCTGATCGAAGGCGACGGGCCGACAATCTCGAACGTACTCGCCATCCATTTCCCGCACAAGGCTTCGCCGATCATGCTCGACGTGGTGAAGGACGCGCGGGTCGCGGAGGTGTTGACCGCGCTGATCGGGCCGGACGTCAAATGCATGCAATCGATGCTGTTCGCGAAGAACGCCGGCAAACCGGGCCAGGCATGGCACCAGGACGAGCACTATATCGCGACGCGGGACCGATCGCTGTGCGGCGTATGGATCGCGCTCGACGATGCGACGGTCGAGAATGGCTGTCTGTGGATGCATCCGGGCAGCCATAAGCACGGCATTTTATGGCCGACGAAACCGCATGGCGATCCGCGCTTCGACAGTTCCGAGGAGGCCTATGATTTTCCCTATGCGCGCGAGGGCGGCGTGGCGGTCGAGGTGCCAGCGGGCAGCGTCGTCTTCTTCGATGGCTATGTGCTGCACCGATCGCTCGAGAACAAACGGACCGAGGGCTTCCGGCGCGCGATCGTCAACCATTATATGAATGCGCGGTCATACCTGCCCTGGACGTTCGGATTGCCGCCCGCCCCGCATGTCGATGTGCGCGATTTCGTGCTTGTCGCGGGCGAGGACCCTTATGACTGGAAGGGCAAGGAGGAGATCACCTTCCCCTTTGTCCGGCCTGAAGACCCGGCCCAGGCGGGGCTGCTGTTCCAGCGGTTGATCGCGATGGCCGAGGAGCGCAAGACGGACGCATGATCCGGATCGGCATATTGGGCGCGGCGCGGGTTACCGAATATGCGCTGATCGCGCCGGCCGCCGAGCGGAAGGATGTCGAGATCGTCGCCGTCGCCAGCCGCAATGCGGACCGGGCACGAACCTATGCCGACAAGCATGGCATCGCCGATGTCGGGGCCGATTATGCGGCGCTGATCGCCCGGGCGGATATCGATCTGATCTACAATGCGCTGCCGCCGTCGCGCCATGCCGATCTTTCGATCGCAGCGCTGGAAGCGGGCAAGCATGTTTTGTGCGAAAAGCCGTTTGCGATGAACGCGGATCAGGCGCGCGCAATGGTGAAAGCGGCCGAGGCTAGCGGCCGGCATTTGATCGAGGCCTTTCACTATCGCTTCCATCCGGCATTCGCCTACTTACTCGGTCTGCTGAACGAAGGCGCGATTGGCGATCCGGTGTCCGTCGACGGACTATTTTCCGTCCCGATCCCGGCCAATCCCGGCGAACTGCGCCACGATCCGAAGCTTGGCGGCGGTGCGCTGATGGATCTGGGCTGCTATCCGGCCCATTGGCTGCGGACCGTGGTCGGCGAGGAGCCGCGCGTGACCAAAGCCGAGGCGGTGCTCAGCGAAACGGGCGTCGATCTCTCGCTGGCCGCCGATCTCGCATTCCCCTCGGGCGTCACTGGTTCGCTCGCATGCTCGATGGCGATGGATTGCAGCTTCGCCGCGCGGCTTTCGGTCGAAGGCACGGCCGGACGGATCGATTTCACCAATCCATTGGCGCCCCATATGGGCCACGAGATCCGAATAGCGACGGACAGCGGAGAACGCACCGAGAGCATCGACGGCCAATCCACCTATTGGCATCAGCTCGATCACGTTGTGGAGGTCGTAACGGGCAGCGCCGATCCGCAAACAGTCGGGACCGATGCCACGGCCAATATGGCGCTGATCGATGCGCTGTACGATGCGGCGGGTGTGACGCGCTAATTCACCCGGCCTGCCGGTTCACGAGATTTTCGAGATATTCCTGCCGGCCGGAAACGGGCCGTGGATCACGATTGGCGGCCAGCGCCTCTTCGGCAAGATCGGCAAGGCTGAGGTCGCCAGACAGGATTCTCCGTCCCCTGTCCTCGCTCCAGCCGGCATAACGCTGTTCGCGGAAGGCGGCGAGCTGGCCGTCTTCGATGACCTTTTCTGCAATCAGCAGAGCGCGAGCCAGCGTGTCCATGCCGCCGATATGCGCGTGGAACATGTCCTCGGCGTCGATCGACTGGCGGCGCAGCTTGGTATCGAAATTGAAGCCGCCACTCGTAAAGCCGCCATGCTCCATGATGAGCGTCATCGCCGTGGCGAGGTCCGCGGCATTGTTCGGATATTGATCGGTATCCCAGCCATTCTGCGGGTCGCCGCGATTGATGTCGATCGAACCGAATATGTCGTGCGCATAGGCGCTCGCCACTTCATGCTCGAAACTGTGCCCGGCGAGCGTCGCGTGATTGACCTCGATATTGACCGCATATTCCTTGTCGAGACCATAGCGGCGCAGGAAACCGGCCACGGTCGATACGTCATAATCATATTGATGCTTGGTCGGTTCCTGCGGCTTGGGTTCGATCAGGAGCAAGCCTTTGAAACCGATCTTGTGCTTGTGTTCGGCGACGAGAGCCAAGAAGCGGCCGAGCTGGTCGAGTTCGCGCCGCATATCGGTGTTCAAGAGGCTATCATAGCCTTCGCGCCCGCCCCAGAGCACGTAATTCTCGCCGCCCAGCCGGTGGGTCGTCTCGAGCGCGAGTTTCACCTGCGCCGCCGCATAGGCGAAGATATCGGGGTCGGGATTGGTCGCCGCCCCGGCCATGAAGCGGCGATGGCCAAACAGATTGGCCGTACCCCATAACAGGCCGAGCCCGGTCTCTTCCATCTTCCCGGCGATAATCGCTTCGGCATCGGCGAGTTTGCGTTCATGATCGCGCAGCGATTCCGGCGCTTCCATCACATCGAGATCGTGAAAACAGAAATAGGGCGCGCCGAGCCTGGCGACGAAATCGAAGGCGGCGTCGAGGCGGACACGATTGCTGTCGGCATCCCATTGCCCGGTCAACCAAGGGCGCTCGAAAGCCGGGTCGCCGAAAATGTCATGCCCGCCCCAGGCGAAATTGTGCCAGAGGCAGACCGCCATCCGCAGCTGCTCGCGCATCGGCTTGCCGAGCACCATGCGCTCGGCCTCATAGGCGCGGAATGCGAGCGGATTGCCGCTATCCGGGCCTTCGAAGGCGATGGGCGGAATATCGTCGAAATAGTCGGTCATGCGCGGACTCCCTTGAGCGCGGGGTAGAGACGGGACCAAGCGGCGTAGCGGTCCGAAAGATCGGTTGCGGGTTCGATGACTTTTCCGGGATCGGGCCACGAGAGGATCGCATCCCTTGGCGCACCGGCCGCCAACGCGCCGAGCCGCGCGGCGCCGAGCGCGGCCCCCACATCGCCACCCGCGACCTGGGCGACGGGACGGCGCAGCGCATCGGCGATCATCTGCACCCAGAGGTCCGACCGGCTGCCGCCGCCGACCAGATGGACGACCGTATCTCCGGCTTCGCCCAGCGCATTCTGGCAATCAGCGATTGCGAAGGCGACGCCCTCCAGCGCCGCGCGGACGAGGTCGCCGGGTTCGGTGTCGGCCGTGATGCCGACAAAAGCACCGGTTGCTTCGGCATCGTTGTGCGGCGTGCGTTCGCCGGAGAGATAAGGCAGGAAATAGGGACCGGCTTTAGCGCCGCCCGCAGCGGCTAGCGCGTCGGCAACGCTGTCGAAACCGCCAAACCGCACGGCCCAATCCAGCGTCGCGGCCGCCGACAGAATGACGCCCATCCGATGCCATCGCACTGGCAGAGCGTGGCAGTAGCAATGGACGGCGGCATCCGGGTTCGGGCGCGGACTCTCATCGGCGACGAAGAAGACGCCTGACGTGCCGAGCGATATGAAGGCGTCGCCGGGATCGACGGCGCCAAGGCCGATCGCGCTGGCAGCATTGTCCCCTGCCCCGGCCGCGACCGGCACCGCATCCATCCCCCAACGCGCGGCAACCGACGAAAGCAACGCGCCGGTCGAATCGCAGCCCTCATACAATCGCGGCATATGGCCTTCGGAAAGGCCGGTCGCGTCGAGCATCGCATCCGACCATTTTCGCCCCGCGATATCGAGCCAGCTTGTACCGGCCGCATCGCTCATGTCGCTCGCCTTGTCGCCAGTCATGCGCAGGCGCACGAAATCCTTGGGCAGCAGGACGGTTCGTATCGCCGCGAAGACGTCCGGTTCGTGCTCGGCGATCCAAAGCAGCTTGGGCGCGGTAAAGCCGGGCATGACGAGATTGGCGGTGATTTTCGTCGCATCCGGAACGCGGCGCATCAGCGCTTCGCACTGCGCGGCGCTGCGTCCGTCGTTCCACAGGATGGCGGGCCGCAAAACCGCATCATCCGCACCCAGCACGGTCGCGCCGTGCATCTGACCACTGAGCCCGATCCCGTGCACGGATTTGCGAAGCGCTCCCGGCAGGTCGAGTGCCGCGCACTCGGTGGCGGTCCACCAGTCCTCCGGGTCTTGCTCCGACCAAAGCGGTTGAGGGCGGGATACGGCAAGCGGCGCTTCGGCCTGCGCGGCAATCGCACCGTCGCTGTCAATCAGCAGCGCCTTCACCGACGACGTCCCGATATCGATGCCCAGCCACATCACTGTACCTCCATATGTACGGTGCCGCTCAGCGTTTCGCCGGGATCGAGGACGGCCATCGGCTCTCCAGCGCCGTTGATCGCGTTCGGCACATGGCTGACGGGCTCAAGGCAGAGGAAATCCGCATCCGCAGGCCGGTAATAATGGAGGTGATTGAGCGATCCGTCAGCGCTGAGTGAGAGCTGGCCGCCGGGCCAAATGATCGACGTCCGCCTGTTCCAGCCTTCAAGACAATTGTCGGGCGGCGTTGACAAGCCATCCGGGTAGCGCGCCTTTTCGGTAGGGATCCCACTGCGATCCGTAAGCCAGACTGTATCAGCGGAGACCTCAACGCGGCCACCGTCCGGATCCGCGAAATAGGGGTGGAGGCCGAGACCGGCTGGCATTGCGCGATGGTCGCGATTGGTCAGGTCGATCGCAATGTCGAGCGAATTCGATCCAAGCCGGAACGTCTGCCGGACGCCAAACGCCCAGGGCCAGTCGCCGGCGGGTTCCGATAGCGCAATCGTCAGATGGTCTGCGCCCCGATCTTCAAGCGTCCAGCGGCGCTGCCAGGCGAGACCGTGAATCGCATGCGGATGATCGCCGAAGTTGAGCGGCAGCCGATGTTGCTGCCCGGCAAATGCGAAGCGCCCCTCGGCGATCCGGTTGCAATAGGGCGCAAGCGGGAAGCAGCCAGATTGCAATGGCTTCTCCAAAACGTTGCTTACATTCTCCGATAGCGGGCGGAATATCTCGCGGTCGGCAACCACCCAGCGCGCGACGATGCCGCCATCGAGATCGACGAGAAGCCGGGCGTCACCCGTGGCCAGCGATAGGGCCGCCAAATCCTCGGTCGTCCCAGCCTGGCCGGTCATCTTATCTTCGCACTTGGCAATTCGCTAACCATCGGGTTAATGTAACAAGCAGTCTTTGGAGAGAAATGCAATCACGCAGCCCCACACGCCCGACCTGCCGCGCTGGCGCCGGATAAGCTACGGCTTCGGCGATTTCGGATTCAATCTCTATTGGTCCAGCGCCAGCCTCTTCCTTCTCTATTTCTATACCGACGTACTCGGCCTGCCCAACCAGACGGCCGGCTTCATCTTCCTGATCGCCATGGTCTGGGACGGGATCACCGATCCGATCATGGGCTATATCGCCGAACGCACCCGTTCGCGCTGGGGCAGTTATCGGCCCTATATCCTGCTCGGCGCCGTGCCGCTCGCGGTGACGCTGGTCCTTATGTTCTCCGATCCGGGCACCGAGGGCATGGCGCTCGCCCTTTATGCCGGCGCGACCCATGTGCTGTTCCGCACCATCTATACGATCCTCTCCATCCCGTTCAGCTCGCTGTCGGCCCGGATGACGCGCAGCAGCGAAGTCCGCAACGAACTCGCCGCCTATCGGATGGTCGCCGCCACGCTGGGCGGCCTGTTCGTCGCTTTCTTCACGCTGCGTCTCGTCGCCTGGTTCGGCGAAGGCGATGCGGCGACGGGGTTTTACTGGACGGCGATGCTCTACGCCGCGCTTTCGCTGCCCGTCTTTCTCTTCGTTTTCCTCACCACGCGCGAACCGGAACCGCCCGTCGATGCTGAAACGCGGCCGGCTTCGCTGCTCGACGCTTTATCGACCCTGAAGACCAACCGGCCGTTCCTCCTCGTCTTCGGCGCGACGATGCTCGGCATGGGCGGCAGCGTGCTGACCAGCAAGACTCTGATCTATTACTATAAATATACGCTGGGCGACGAACTGGCATCGGGGACGGCGCTCGCTGTCATGACGGGCGGTATGGCCCTGTTCGTGCCGATCTGGGCGCTGATCACGGCCAAGACCTCGAAACGGTTTGTCTGGGCGACAGGCACCGCGATATCGATCGCCGTCTCATTGGCGCTCTATTTCAACCCGTACGAAACCGTGCCCGTCGTCACCGTCCTGTTCGCCATCGGTGCGCTCGGTTCGGCGGCTGGCGTGCTCTCCTTCTGGTCCACGCTGCCCGACACCGTCGAGTTCGGCCAATGGCGCACCGGGGTCCGCAGCGAATCCTTGGTCTTCGGCCTCATGTCTTTCGCCCAAAAAGTCAGCTTCGGTCTGGCGGCCGCGCTGCTCGGCATATTGCTCGATCTGGTCGGCTATCGCGCCAATGTCGAACAGAGTGCAGAGACGATGGACGGCATCAAGACGATCATGACTTTGCTGCCCGCCCTGTTCGGCGTGTGCGCATTTCTGCTCATCCGCGCCTATCCGATCGATGCCCGGCTGCACGGGCGGATCGGGCGGGTGCTGGAGCGTCGCGAACGACGCGCGAGCGGCGCATGACGGGCGCGGTCACCGGATTGGACAATTTGCGGGAATGCCGCCTAAGGACCGTCGCGAGGAGGACGGCCCCATGAACGAGGCAGCGAAGATCGAGCGCAACCTGAACCAGCGCGACAAGCAGCGAATCCGGACGCGCGCGAAGATACTGGACGTCGCCTTGACGACATTCGCGGCCAAGGGCTTCGAGGGCGCGACGCTGCGCGATATTGCGGCCGACGCGGACGTCAACCACGCGCTGATCAAATATCATTTCAACAGTAAGGACAATCTCTGGAAAGAGGCTGTCCGCTTCCTGTTCGAGCGGATGGACGAGGAGCTTGCGGTCGACGCGAAAGAAGAAGCTAAACTCACCGAGCTGGACCGGCTCAAGAACGCGCTCAGGCGTTATGTCCGTTATTGCGCCCGTCACCCCGAACATGCGCGGATCATGGTTCAGGAATCGATCCGTGACGGCAAGCGGCTCGACTGGGCCGTCGAAAACTTTATCGGGCCGCAACATGCCGATGCACGGCCCGCTTTCCTGCGGCACATGCGCGAGGGGCTCTGGCCCGACGTCCAGGATATCTCAATCAGCTATATCCTGGTTGCCGCCAGCCAGATGATTTTCGTGCTCGCGCCGGAAATTCGGCGGCTTTACGGCGTCGACACGCTCTCGGAGGAGGTTGTCGACGCGCATGCCGAGGCGATGATCGAACTGTTTTTCAATCACAAAGTCGAAGACGACTGACGAAAAGGGGCGCCTATGAGGCTGTTGCTGATACTGTTCTGTCTGGTGGCAGCCATTCCCGTAGCCGCATCGACTGGACCCCAGCGCCCCAACATCATCGTCATCCTCACCGACGATCTCGGTTATGGCGATCTCGGCTCCTACGGCACCGAACTGATCGCGACGCCGGCGCTCGACCGGATGGCGGCGGAAGGTGTGCGGCTCACGAGCTTTTACGCCGCCGCGAATGTCTGCACGCCCTCCCGCGCGAGCCTGTTGACCGGCCGCTACGCGATCCGCTCGGGCCTCGCCGAACAGGTGATCCAACCCTGGAGCACGCACGGCCTGCCCGGAGAGGAGATCACCATCGCCGAGATGCTGGGCGCCAATGGCTATCGCACGGCGCTGATCGGCAAATGGCATCTCGGTCATCAACCCGAACACCACCCGTTGCGGCACGGCTTCGATACATTTTTCGGCATTCCCTATAGCAACGACATGAATCCGCTCGCGCTGTACGAAGGCGAGATGGCGGTCGAGCAGCCGGTCGAGCAAGCGACAATGACGCAGCGCTTCACCGACCGCGCGATTGCAATCGTCGAGGCGGACGACGACCGCCCCTTCTTCATCTATCTCGCCCATCCGATGCCGCATATTCCGCTATACGCGACCGAGCAGTTTCGCGGACGCTCGCAGGCTGGCCTCTATGGCGACGTCGTCGAAGAACTGGACTGGCACACGGGCAGGCTGCTCGATGCGCTGCGGCGTTCGGGTCAGGCCGACAACACCCTAGTTATCTTCACCAGCGACAATGGCCCCTGGTTCGAAGGCTCCACGGGCGTCTATCGCGGGCGCAAGGGCGGCAGCTGGGATGCCGGCTATCGCGTGCCCTTTATCGCCTGGTGGCCGGGACAGTTGCCTGCGGGCGCGGTATCGGACGCACCGGCAATGATGATCGATCTGCTGCCGACCTTCGCGACGCTGACGGGATCGGCGATGCCCGACGACCGGCCGATCGACGGCCGCGACATATGGCCGGTGCTGAAGGACGGCGCCGATTCGCCGCATGAAGCACTATACTTTTTCGACAATGCCTATCTGACCGCCATCCGGGCCGGGAACTGGCGGCTCGTCGTCCAGGATTACTACCGCACTTTCGATCTGCCGTTCGATCAATTCGGCTGGTTCCTGCTGTTCGACCTGAGCCGCGATCCGGCCGAACGCTATAGTCTGGCCGATAGTTTTCCGGACATTCTGGCCAAGATGCAGACCCGTCTCGTGGCGGCGCGCGAACGGTTCGACGTGCCCGAACGCCCGCCCTTCCGGCTGCCCGTAACGGATCCCGAGGAGGCCGATTCCGAACCCGACAGTTGACTTTCCAATTGGTGAGCGAGTAGTTCATTATCCGACCGGATAACGAACGGCAAAAGCCGGCACCGGTCTGACCATTGGGAGAGGAACGGGGATCATGACAGGCAAACGGATTCTATCTGGTGTCGCACCGGGCGCCATCGTCGCAGCGCTTCTGAGTTCGCCGGCAACGGCGCAGACCGCATCAGAAGGCGCGGCTACAGGCGGCAGCGCGCCCATCATCGTCACCGCGCAACGGCGCGAGCAGCAGCTTCAGGACGTGCCGATTTCGGTATCCGCCTATTCGGGTAGCGATCTGCTCGACAGGCAGGTGGGCGATCTCACCAATCTGACCCAGATCGCCCCGTCTGTCACTTTCACCCAGAGCACCAACGCGCTGAACAGTTCGGTGCAGATTCGCGGCGTCGGCACATCGGTCTTCAGTTCGGCGGTCGAGCCGAGCGTCTCCTTCGTTGTCGATGGCGTCGTGCTGTCGCGCCAGGGCCAGGCCTTTACCGATCTCATCGATATCGAGCGGATCGAAGTGCTGCGGGGCCCGCAGAGCACGTTGTTCGGCAAGAACGCATCGGCCGGCGTGGTCAATGTCGTGACTCAGCGGCCGAGCAACGATTTTGAGCTGCAGGCGGATTTCACCATTGCTGAGATGGACGAATATCGCGCCCGGGCGAGCGTATCCGGCCCGATTACCGACACAATCGGTGCGCGCCTGACCGGCTTCTACACCGATGTCGGTGGGCATATCGACAACCAGTTCGACAATCGCGAGTTCAACGGATCGGAACGCTGGGGCCTGCGCGGCAAGCTCGAATTCGACATCACACCGACGGTCAACCTGCTGCTCATCGGCGACTATCGCGAAAGCGACGACGCCTGCTGCATGTGGCAAGCACGAGAGTTCAACAACCCGGCCTTCTTTGTAGCCAATCCCAACATCACACCGAGCCCGACCAACCGGGAAGTCAATATCAACGCCCCGCTGTTCAACCGAACCGAAAGTTGGGGTGTATCGGCGGAAGCGAATATCGATATCGGCGAACATGTGCTGACATCGGTCACCGCCTATCGCGAATGGGATTTCCGCAATGCAATCGATGTCGATGGAACGCCGTCGCTCGGCGTGCCCGGCATTACCGGCTTCGATATCAACAACGGCGAGACCAATATCGAGCAGTTCACCCAGGAAATCCGCCTAACTTCGCCGAGTGGCGGGGTCGTCGAATATATCCTCGGGGCTTTCTACTTCGATCTCAATCTCGACCGACTGTTTACGCGAAAATTGTGCCTTGCCGGACTGTCGGCGGAGGCTTGTCCACAAATCTCCGTTCCCCCTGCGCCAGGCTTCCCGCCCATATTGCCGCTCTCGCAATCGGGCTTCTTCAACGGCGATGTCGAGAACCGCAACTATGCGGCCTTTGCCGATGTGACGGTCAACATCGCAGACAATTTTCGGGTGATCGGCGGCATCCGCGTTCTGCGCGAGGAATTGGATGTCGGTCTCGTCCGGCCGCTCGAACCGCTGTTCCCCGGAGACGCGGTGCTCAACGCACAGATCGCGCCAGCAAACATCTTCGTCGACGAAGATGGTGACGGCAATCTCGACCCGATCGTCCAGAATGGCAGTATCCGCGATACCGCCGTGACCGGGCGGGCCGTGGTCCAATATGATTTCTCGCCGGACGCCAATATCTATGCGAGCTATTCGCGCGGCTATAAGGGGCCGACGGCCGATGTCGCCTTCGATCCGGATTTCGTTCCCGGTGACCGCAGCATATTCCCCACCGTCGCGCCGGAAACGTCGAACGCCTATGAAGTCGGCTTCCGCTCGCAGGCGCTGGACGGCGCGTTTACATTCAACGTCTCGGCGTTTCTGGCCGACTATAACAACTTCCAGTCGCAATCCTTCGATGCGGCGGCGGCCACGTTCGTGCTCAGCAATGTCGGCCGGGTCCGGACGAAAGGCGTGGAAATCGAATTCTCTGCGCAGCCGAGCGACCGGTTCAACTTCAGCGGCGGCATTTCCTATACCGATGCCGAGGTGCGCTCCTTCCCGAATGGCCAGTGCTTCACGCCGGCCGCGCTCGATCCGGACTGCGTCAACGGCGTCAAGGATCTGGCGGGTGCGCGGCTGCCCAATTCGCCGACCTGGCGGGCCATCCTCAATGCCCGTTACGATCAGCCGCTGAGCGACAGCCTGACAGGCTTCCTCCAGGCCGGAATGCGCTGGCAGAGCGATACGCAATTCTCGATCACGCAAAATCCCAACACGATCCAGGACGGTTATGCGATCGTCGATGCGAGTGTCGGGCTGACCGCCGATGACGGGCGCTACACAGTCACGCTGTTCGTGCGGAACCTGTTCGATACCAATTACACCAACTTCATCTTCCAGGATCCGGTGCTGACGGGGCAGATCAACCTCAACCAATATGCGCCGCGGGACGCGGATCGCTATTTCGGCGGTTCGGTGCGCGTGCGTTTTTGATCGCGATGCTCCGCCCGACGCTCCGGCGCGGAGCCAAAGCCTGGATGTTGCCGGCGGCGCTGCTGGCTACCCTGGCCGGGGCGCCGGCGTCGGCCGCGGATGAATCTGACCCAACAGCGGCGGCCGAAGCGGACTGTATCCCGGCAGCGGCGCTGGCGACCTATGTCCAGCGCCGCTGGGAACGCCGCGTCGATCAATGGCGCAGCCTCCCTCCGCAGCGCGCCGAGATCGTTTTTCTCGGTTCGAGCATCATTGAAGAAGGACCCTGGACCGAGCTGTTCCCGGAGAGCGCCGTCGTCAATCGCGGTATCGGCGCGGATACCACCGCCGGCGTCCTCAACCGTCTCGACGAGGTCATTGCACTGAGCCCCGACAAGATCCTGCTCTATATCGGCGGCAACGATTTCAGCGTGTCGAACGACACGGTCGGTGCGGCTACGGCCCGTTTCGACGAGATCGTCATCCGGTTGCGCAATGCCTTGCCGACGACCGAAATCTTCGTCGCCACACTGTTCGCGCGCGAGGCGCGGTTCGCGGATTCGATCGAGCGCTATAATCGCCATCTGATCGACCGCGCGGCCGACGGCGGTTTCACGGCCATCGACGGACACCCATTGTTCGCCCGGGCAGACGGCAGCATGGACAGCCGCTATTCCAATGACGACATCCATCTTAACGGCGACGCCTATCGACAATGGGCGACCCTTCTCAGGCCGTTTCTCATGCCGGGCCGGTAATTTGCAGCTTCGGAGGACGATTTGTGACTGACTATACGCCCCGCAAGGGTATGACCGGCGCTGAGATCGCCGACACGGTGGACGCGATCCTCGCCGAGGCGACGCTTGAAGAGAAGGTCGGGATGATGTCCGGCCGGGGGTTTCTCAAGCAGATCGCCGAGGATGAGGGCGTATGGGGTGCGCGGCCCTATCGTGCGGGCGGCGGTATCGAGCGTTTGGGCGTCCCGTGCCTCTGGTTTACCGACGGACCGCGCGGCGTGGCGCGCGGCCAGTCGACCGCCTTTCCCTGCTCGATGGCGCGCGGCGCAAGTTTCGATATCGATCTCGAACGCCGGATCGGCGAGGCGATGGGGATCGAAATCCGCGCACAGGACTGCAACCTGTCCGGCGCGGTCTGCATCAACCTGCTGCGCCACCCAGCCTGGGGCCGCGCGCAGGAAACCTATGGCGAAGACCCGTACCATCTCGGCGAAATGGGCGCGGCGCTCGCCACCGGTATCCAGACCCATAATGTCGTCGCGACGGTTAAGCATTTCGCGCTCAACTCGATCGAGAATACCCGGTTCCAGATTGATGTGACGATTGGCGAACGGGCCTTGCACGAAGTCTATCTGCCGCATTTCAAGCGCGTGCTCGATGCAGGGTGTGCGAGCGTGATGAGCGCGTATAACAAGCTCAACGGCGAATATTGCGGCCAGCACCGCATTCTGCTCACCGATATTCTGCGCGGCGATTGGGGCTTCGACGGCTTCGTCCATTCCGACTGGATGCTCGGCGTCTACAAACCTTACGGCGCGAGCGCGGGCCTCGATGTCGAGAATCCCGAGCCGATGGTCTATGGCGAGAAGCTTATCGCGGCTGTTGAGGCTGGCCATGTCGAACCCGAAGTGATCGACCGCGCCTGCCGGCGTATCCTAACGACGCTCTATCGCTTCATGGCCGCCCAAGACCCGCTTGAAAACTATGCCGAAACGATGGTCGCCTGCGAAAGCCATCGCATGCTCGCCCGTGAGGCTGCAGAGAAGAGCGCGGTGCTGCTCAAGAACGACAAGGTCTTACCGCTCGACAAAGACCAGACCGCCAAGCTCGCTGTGCTCGGACGCCTCGCCGCGACCGAAAATACTGGCGATCATGGCTCCAGCCGGGTGCGCGCACCCTATGTCGTGACCCCGCTTCAGGGTTTGCGGGACTATCTGGGTGAGAACGCCATCGTGACCGGCGTCGAGAGCGAGCTGGACGCCGCGCGACAGGCGGCGAGCGAAGCCAACGCCGTTGTTGTCGTCGTGGGCTATACGGCGGACGATGAAGGCGAGTTCATTCCCGGCAATCTCGTCCCGTCCGGAATGTCCGATCAGTTGGTCGAGATCGCCGAAGCGGTCGGACGCGATCGGCCCAACCAGCCGCGCGGCGGCGACCGCGCGACTCTCGACCTTCCCGACGACCAGATCGCGCTGATCGACGCCGCGGCGGAAAGCGGCAAGCCGGTGATCGTCGTGATCGTCGCGGGATCGGCGGTAATGGTCGAAAGTTGGCAGGGCGGCGCGGCCGCTATCCTGCAGACTTTCTATGCAGGCATGGAGGGCGGCCATGCACTGGCGCGCCTCCTGTTCGGGGACGTATCGCCATCGGGTAAGCTGCCGTTCACCGTAGCGCGCGACGGAGCCGACTATCCGTTTTTCGACCGCACGGCCATGGAGATCACCTATGACCTCTGGCACGGCTATACCAAGTTCGAGCGGGATGGGACGAAACCCCGATACCCGTTCGGTCACGGGCTGAGCTATGCCACCTTCGGCTATCGCGGCCTCCAGCTCCGAGAAACGGACGACGCGATCATCGCCCGGGTCAGCGTCACGAACAGCGGCGAGAGTCCGGCCGACGAGATCGTCCAGCTTTACGTCGGAGCGCCTGGTGAGATTGTCGATCGACCGGCCAAACTGCTTATGGCGTTTGACCGGGTCGCGCTGGAGCCGGGCGAGACGCAGACGATCGTCCTTTCCGTCGATAAGGCGCAGTTGCGCTATTGGGACGAAACGGCGAGTGCGTGGCGGCTCGAGGCCGGCCGGTACCGGATATCGGTCGGCGGATCGTCGGACGATAGCGCGCTCTTGACCGCCGAGCTGGACCTGTAGGCTAGCGGACGGCAATCCGGCAAAGAACGCACCGACTTGTACCGCCCGGAAAAACCGCGATTATAGCCGCACATCGGCAAGGAGCGCGAACACGATCATGACAGGGCGATATGCCGCCATCGCCGCAATAGCTTCGCTGATCGCTGCCTGTGCGGACGACCGCCCCGTTAAACAGGAGATCGCCGATGCCGCCTGCGGCCTCGCCGACGACCAACAGGGCGCGTTCGTCGAGATCCCCGCCGGTTCCTTCGAAAAGGGCCGGGATGCGCTCTATCCGGAAGAAGGCGTATCGACTCAGCGCGCGGTCGACGGGTTCGCCATCCAAGTCCATGAGGTCACCAACGACCAGTTCGCGGCATTCGTCGAAGCCACAGGCTATGTGACCGATGCGGAGCGGGCCGGTTCGGCGCTGTTCGAGAACAGCAATTGGCGGCTGGCCGATGATGCGACCTGGCGCACGCCGGAAGGCGCGGGATCAACGATCGAAGGCCGCGGCGGCCACCCGGTCGTCCATGTAAGCCATGCCGATGCCCGCGCCTATGCGGACTGGGCAGGTGGGCGACTGCCGAGCGAGGTGGAATGGGAATATGCGGCCGCACAGGGGTTACGCGATCCAGACAACCCCTTCTCCGGTGCCTTCGACGATGACGGGCAGCCAATTGCCAATGTCTGGCAGGGCATATTCCCCTATCAGAATACCACCACTGACGGCTTCCTGACCACGGCCGCCACGGGCTGCTTTCCGGAGAGCGAAGCCGGGCTTTACGATATGATCGGCAATGTCTGGGAATGGACCGACACGCCGTTCGGCCCGGGCCGTCATACGATCAAGGGCGGATCGCATCTGTGCGCCGAGAATTACTGCCGCCGCTATCGCCCCGCCTCGCGCCAGCCGCAGGAAAGCGATTTCTCGGCCAGCCATATCGGCTTTCGGATCGTCCGCGATCTCGGTAATTCTGCGAGACCGTAGATCGCAAGCCTAGAGGCATTGATTCGATAGAGTCCTGTGCGCCGGAACGTTTCGATGATTTCGTTTATGTGACGGCTTGAGCCGCCCGAAACGCGACGCGGGTCCTTTATTGACTATTAATATAATAACTGGCACTCAATGGCTATTCAAAGGCGATCCTCATGGATCGCGAACGACTGCCGAGGAAAAGCCGCATGACCGAACCGATCGATCGCAGTTTCGGTGAAAAGTTTTTGACCAGTGTCGACAATTTCTATGAATATGGCACCGATCAACTGTTCAACGAATGGTGGGCGACCGCGCCGAAGGATGCGATTAACAAATATGTCGCCGCGATCGAGAACCATCCCGAACAGGCGGCGCTCGCGCAGGAGCAATGGTATGCCGAGCCGCTTGATCTCAACGATCTCGCCCAATATCCACCCGGATCACTCGGCCATGCCTATCGCGATTTCATGGTCTCGAACGACCTCGCCGAGAAACTCGCGCTGGGTTATCGCGAGCTGCACGAAAAGTTCGCGGCCGACGGCAAGCTCGATGCGATGCCGCCCCTCATGCAGTATAAGGTGCTGCGCGGTTTCCAGACGCACGATCTCCACCATGTGCTGACCGGCTATCCGGCTACACCGTTCGGGGAGCTGGCGCTGCAGGGTTTCCAGCTCGCCCAGATGAACTATCCCTATTCGGCGATGATCATCGCGACCGTGACGGCGCATATGACGCTGATCGATCCGTGGCTGATCAACCCTGCCATGGACGCGCTGACGGACGGTTGGGGCTATGGCCGCGCGTCGCGCTCGATCCAGTTCGTGAAGTTCGAAACAATGCTCGAACGGCCGCTCGAAGAGGTGCGCGCGGAATATCGTCTTCTGCGCGATGCGCCGGAGCGGCCGGATTATGCGCATATTCCTGAGATCACCCAGACAGTCGCCTGACAAAGGAGCGAGATATATGGATTTACGGCTGAAAGGCGCTCGTGCGCTCGTAACCGGCGGCAGCCGCGGCATCGGCGCGGCCATCTGCACGGCGCTGGCCGCCGAGGGCGCAGCAATCGCAACCTGCGCGCGCGGTGCGGAGGATCTCGAACGCGCGCTCGAAGGCTATCGATCGCACGGTGTCGATGCGCATGGCGAAGCACTGGACGTGCGGGACGCCGATGCGTTCGAGGCCTGGGTTGCCCGGTCGGCCGAGGCGATGGGCGGGATAGACATCGTTGTCAGCAACGCATCGACGCGGATCGATCCATCCAGCGCGGACTGGTGGCCGGACACGTTCGAGACGGACTTGATGCAGCATGTTCGGCTGAAGATGTTGACGGTGCCGCATCTCGCCAAGAGCAATGATGCGGCGCTTATCTTTATCGCATCGATCGCCTCGATCCTGACAGCGTTACCATCGTATGAAGAGGCCTATGGTGCGATGAAGGCCGGTCTCGTCAATCTTGTCGGCCAATGGGCGGTGCAGCTCGCGCCGCAGGGCATCCGGGTCAATGCGATATCGCCCGGCCCGATCGATTTCGAAGGCGGCTGGTGGGATCAGATCAAGCAGGCGCAGCCCGAAGCCTATCAGCGGGCCGCCGGCATGGCGGCACTCGGCCGGCTCGGCGTGCCGGAGGAAATCGCCAATGCCACTGCCTTCCTCGCCAGCCCGGCATCGTCCTTCACGACCGGCGCCAATCTCCGCATCGATGGCGGGTTGATCAAAACGGCCAATTTCTAGCGATCAGGCGGCGAGGCGGCGCGCGACGACATCGGGATCGGACAGACGCTCGAGCGCGAGCGCGGCGTCGGCGCTGATTTCCAACACGGCGACCCGGTTACCGTCCGGATCGAGAGTCCAGAGCGTTGGCTGACCCGCAACGTCCTCGCCCGTCTCAAACGTTATCCCAAGGCTTTCGAGCCGATCCCGCTCCGTGTCGAGATCGTCGCAGCAAAAGCCGACCTGGCGATAGCCGGTCGTATCCTTTTCGGGCGGAGAAGCGGGGCCAGTCGGCGGGTGATGATATTGCCACATTTCGAGCTGAATACTCGGCGTCTTTATCCAGGCGGCGCTGACATCGACATCGGGCATGCCGGTCACGTTGGAAAATAGCGGATTGTCGAACCGCCCGGTCCGGTGCGGATCGCGCCCGATCAACCGCGCGTAGAAGCCCGATAGCGCTTCGATATCGGGCGTGACGATTGCGACATGAGCGAACCAGATCGGCGTCTCGGGGTCAGCATTGGGTACGCCCTCCACCTCGATCAGCGTCGCATCGCGATCGCGGCCATAGGCGTAGATCGCACCGGTACCGAGCGCCACCGGCTTGTCGTTGAACCGCATCCCGCCATCCGCGAGACGCTGCCACAGCCCGTTGCCGTCGCCCGATTGCAGGCAGAAATGCCCGATGCCCGGATCGCAAACCTGCCTGTCAGGAAGCGGCTCTCCGTCTTTGGCTTCATAGAGCGCGAGATAGAAGTTGGGGCCCGCCAGCCATTGCGCGTCATCGTCTTCCGGCAGATCGACGGGCGCGAGATCGGCCGTTTCGCGATAGAATGCGGCAGTGGCATTGGGCGTGGGGCTGGCGATGGCGATATGATGCAGGCGGATGGTCATGGTTTTGCGAACTCCTTGATGGCATCGGCGAGCTGGGCCGGAATCTCGTGAATAATGGCATGGCCTATATCGGCGAACCGCGCGATCCGATGGTCGGGTGCGACGGCATCGAGCCCGTCGAGCAGGCGCGGCAGGAAAACCCTGTCGGCCATACCCCATAGCATGAGTACCGGAAGATCGACGCGCAGCGCTGTATCCTCAGCCCATGCGGGAACGGCCATGCCGTCGGCTTCGGGCAGCACGAAGGGCGATGCGCGGTACCAGTTGAGCATGCTGTCCATCGCGTTCGGGCGCGACCAAGCGGCCACATATTCGGCGCGCGCAGCCTCATCGAAAGCGGGGTTGGCGGCGAACATCCGGTCCCACAGACCTTCGGGTCCGCCGTCCATCAGCGCGGCTGCGGTGCCCGGCGCGCGCAAGCGACCGATGTAAGCCGATGCGGCCCGCTGCGCGGGATCGTCGATCAACCGCTTCTGGAAAATCGCCGGATGCGGGGCGTTGGCGATCACGAGGCGATCCAGACGGTCGCCATGCGCCGCCGCATACCACCAGGCAAGCGCACCGCCCCAGTCATGGCCGGCGAGAATTGGCGTGCGTCCGTCGCATGCCGACACCAGCGCATCGACATCACCGATCAGCGCGTCGATGTGATAGGCCTCGACATGGGCCAGCCGGCTGGAATCGCCATAGCCGCGCAGGTCGGGCAGCAGGCAGTGAAAGTCCTTGGCGAGATGCTGCGCCACTTTGCGCCAGGCACCGCGATGTTCGGGAAAGCCGTGCAGAAAGAGGATGGGCGGCGCGTCCGGACGGCCCAGCGTTTCGACGGCAAGGGTGATGTCGCCATTGCGGACGCGGATCAGGCCGCCATCCGCCGCAGCTGATTCAGCGCGCCGTTGCACCGCCATCCACCGGCACGATCGCGCCGTTCACAAAGCTTGCTTCCGGGCCAACGAGAAAGGCGATGACATTGGCGACTTCCTCGGGCTCACCATAGCGGCCCATTGGCAAGCCGCTGCGGAAGGACTCGGCAAAGGCCTCGGGATTGTCGGGCCTGCGCGTCCGCGCGAGTTCGTCGATCATATCGGTCTGGATCGGCGCCGGGCACACGGCGTTGACGCGCACGCCGCGCATCGCATTTTCCGACGCTGCCGCCTGGGTCAGCCCGACCACCGCATGTTTGCTGGCCGCATAGCCGGAGATGTTCGCGCCGCCGCGTATTCCGGCGATCGACGAGATGTTGACCGCGCTGCCCCGCGCTTCGATCAGTGCTGGCAGACAATATTTGAGACCCAGGAAAACGCCGCGTACGTTGATTTCCATAATCTCGTCGAACTGCTCGTCCGGATAGTCGGCAAGCAGTCCCAGATATCCGGAAATCCCCGCATTGTTGACGAGAATATCGAGCTTTCCCCCCGTTTTTTCGATGATCTCCAGCGCCGCGCGCCAGCTTGCCGCATCGGCGACGCTGCCTTTCACCGAATGGATTTTCCGGCCTGCCGCTTCGACTTTCGCCACCAGCCCGTCATGATCACCGCGCGGCAGATCGAGCGCGATTATGTCGGCCCCGTCGCGCGCCAGACGCGTGACGACGGCGAGGCCGATCCCCTGCGTGGCGCCCGTGACCAACGCGATCTGGCCCTTCAGCGGCTCTGTATTTTCCATTGTGTGCGAGCCCCTTCGCGATGGCGTTTGCAGGAGGGTTATAATTTATTATATAAATAGTCAATTGTGGCGAGTTGCCGAACAATGGTGTTGGAATCGGAGCGCTCCATGGTAGATGCCCGTTCATGACGGAAAGTTCGGCCTCCACGAAAACCGCGCCGCGCCCGCGTCGCCGCATGGCGCCGGAAGACCGGCGCAGCCTGATCCTGGATGCGGCGGCCCGGATCGTCGTCGACGAAGGCGTGTCGGCCGCCAGCATGGACCGGGTCGCGCGCGAGGCCCAAGTGTCCAAACCGCTCGTCTATAACTATTTCGACAATCGCGCCAATCTGCTCAGCACTTTGCTGATCCGCGAATATCCGGCGTTTCAGGGGACCCCGGTCAAGCGCAACGCCGATGAAAGTTTCGAGGATCTTATCCGGCGCACGACGCTCGACTTTATCGACCGTTACCTCGCCAAAGGCATGCTCATCCAGCGGCTGTTGAACGAGCCGTCGGTCGCCGCTGATGTGCTCAAGAAGCAGGCCAAGGGGCGCGAGGCCACGGTCAAATTTTTCGGCGATCTCATGGAAGCAGAGTTCGATGTCGCGAAGGGCACCGGCGGTACTATCGCCGAACTGTGCATGGGCATAACCCGCTCGGCTGCGCAGATACTGATGCGCGACGAAAGCGACCATGACCGGGTCGTCGACATGACGGTCAAGATGATCGTCGGCGCAGCGGAGAAACTGGGCAGCGCGCAATAAGGCCGCGCGCTACACCCCAGATTTCCGATCCCATCGATTCCCCCGCCGGCATCGTGATGCCTTTGTGCAACGCGTTATTGACCTTTTGTATAAGAGTATTGACTAATTTTATAATTAGTGCGAACCCTGCGCAAAAATATATGTCGGGGAGGACATTATGACTCATGGGTTTCGCACATCCTTATTCCGTTTCGCGTCGGTCGGCGCGCTGGCCTGGGCAGGGTCCGCGGGGGTCGCTCACGCCCAGCAGGAAACGGCGTCTGCAAATCTCACCAACGCGCCGATCATCGTGACAGCGCAGCTGCGCGAGGAAGATATTCAGGACGTTCCGATCGCGATCACCGCGCTGACATCGGACGACCTCGCCGCCGCGCGCATTGAGGATTCGCTCGACCTGCAGTTCAACGCGCCGAACGTCATTCTCTCCGCGAACCGCAACCTCACGATCCGCGGCGTCGGCTCGCAGTCCTTCGGCGGCAGCAACGACACCAATATCGGCATCCTCATCAATGGCGTGTTCCTGCAACAGGGCAGCACCTTCGGCGAATTCTTCGATCTCGAACGGATCGAGGTGCTGCGCGGACCGCAGGGCACTTTGTTCGGCCGCAACACGACGGGCGGCGCCATCAACTTTGTCAGCCGGCGCCCGACCGACGAGTTCGAGGGCTATGTGAGCCTCCAGCTGGAATCCTTCGAGGGCATCCGGGCCGAGGGCGCGATCAATATTCCGATCGCCGACGGGATCTCGCAGCGCTTCGCGGCCCATTATCTGAAGCGCGACGGCTATACCGAGAATCTCTTCGATGGCGGCCAGATCGACGGACGCGATCAATATACGTTGCGCTCGAGCACGCGGTTCGAACCGAGCGATACGACGACGATCGACCTCGTCCTCACCTATTTCGAGGAGGACAGTAATCGCGCCAACGCGGTGAAGACGCTGTGTACGCCCGATCCGGCCTTTGGCTGTTCGCCTAATTCGGTCGATACCGATTTTCCCGCAGCGAACTTTCCGATCGACAATGCGCTGATCGGCGGGATCGTGCGCGCCGATACGTTCGGTCCCAACCCTACGGACCTTCGGACGGTGAATATCGACGTGTTGCCGACCCAACATATCGAGGATTTCCTCGCGACGCTCGAAATCAACCAGGAAATCGGCGCGGTCACGTTGACCTCGGTGACCGGTTACCGCGACGGCAGCAACAGCTCGCAACGCGATTTCGACCAAGGCATACGGCCCAACGCGTTCAACCCGGGCGATTTCGTAACGCCGTTCGGCCCGCTGACCGTACCTGACAATGGCGCGGGCAATGGCGTGCTGACCTATCTGCTCGGCCCGGGCCAGCAAATCAGCTCAACGGACTGGCGCTCGGCGCAATATGCGGGCGGCTTCCGCGAACAGTTCAGCCAGGAACTGCGCCTCGCAACGGACTTGGACGGCGCGTTCAACTTCCTGATTGGTGGCTATTATCTGCATGCGACGGGTGGCGGTTTCGTCGACACCTATATGCCGGCGAACCGCACCTTCGGCTTTGTCGCGAGCGGCAACACGACCAATGCGATCGTCGATTCCTATGCGGTGTTCGGCGAGGTCTATATCGATCTCACGGACAATCTGAGCATCCTGGGCGGTTTGCGCTATACGCAGGACGACAAGGAAATCACGACCGCGAGTGGCAGCTTCGCGCTGCCGCCGCCCTTCAACGGCGAAGCGTCATTCGATGCGGTCACGGGCCGCGCGGCGATCGAATGGGAGCCGGCCGATAATGTGAACCTCTACGCATCCTATTCGCGCGGCTTCAAATCGGGCGGGTTCAACCCGGGCAATGCGGTCAACCCGACCTTCGATTCCGAGTTCATCGATTCCTACGAGGTCGGCGCCAAGACCGAATTGTTCGACAATACTTTGACGCTGAACGCGGCGCTGTTCCGCTACGACTATAGCAATCTTATCGTCGGCAATATCGTCGGAACGCTGGCGACCAACGTCAACATCCCCGCGTCGCGCGTTCAGGGTTTCGAGCTCGAGACGGTCTGGACGCCCGTGCCCGAGCTCAGGTTCGAGGCGGCGCTTGGCCTGCTCGATACCGAGATTCGCTCGAGCTTCCTCTCGTCCGATCCGGCGCGCGGCCAGGCCTTCTTCCAGATTCAGGGCAACGAACTGCCCAATGCGCCGGAACGCACGCTCAAGCTCGCCGGCGAATATACGATCGACGCCGGCGATGGCTGGACCGTCCGGCCGCGCATCGATTTCTATTCGCAGACCGGCTTTTTCTCGCGCGAATTTAACGTGCCGGCGGATCGCGTTGGCGCCTGGGAGCAGTTCGACGCCTCGATCCAGATCGCCAATGAAGACCGGCAATGGGATCTGACATTGTTCGTCAAGAACCTGTTCAATCAGGACAGCATCACCTTCCTCGAAACCAACTCGAACCTGGTCGGCAGCTTCCGCAGCGCCTTCCTGCTCGATCCGCGCGTTTTCGGGGCCAGCTTGCAGGTGGGCTTCTAGCCGGGTGCGATTCTCTCCGCATCCGCAGGCCTTCGTCGCCAAACTGACGGGGAGGGGCGCATGGCGCTTCTCCCCGCTTCTTTTGGGCGCATCGCTCGGCCTGCCCGCCTGCCCGCCGATGCTCTATGGCTGAGACCATGACAGCACCGCGCGATATCCTGCCGTTCCGCACCAAGCTCGCTTTCGGTGTCGGCTCGATTGGCGAGATCTTCTATCTCGGCATGTTCAACACCTTTATCGGCATCTACTATAATCAGGCCGTCGGACTCTCGAATTCGCTGATCGGTGTTGCGATCATGCTCGCGCTACTCGTCGACGCGATCTCCGATCCGGTGATGGGCGTGGTGTCGGACCGCTGGCGCTCGCGCTGGGGGCGGCGCCACCCCTTTCTCTTCATCGCGCCCGTGCCGCTCGCGATCTCCCTCTATCTGATCTTCAACCCGCCCGACGCCTGGACCGGCACCAGCGCCGAGGGCGCGAACCAGACCTTGCTCTTTATCTGGCTGGCCATCTTCACCATCGTCAGCCGGCTGGCGATAACCCTTTATATCGTCCCGCATCTGGCGCTGGGCGGCGAACTCACGCGCGATCATAACGAGCGGTCCCGGCTGTTCAGCATCAACGCGATATTCGGCTATGCGATGGGCGCGCTCTTCGCCTTTTCGGCCTGGGGTTATTTTCTTGCCGGCACGACGCTCAATGCGGAAGGGCTTGAAATCCCGCGCCATCTCGATCCCGACGCTTATACGCCACTCGTATTCACCGCCTGCGGCTTCCTGCTCGGCGCGATCTGGCTGAGCGCGATCGGCACGCTCGATCAGGTGTCGCGGCTGAGCCAGCCCGAGCCGGACGAACCACGCTTTTCGCTCCCCATCTTCTATCGGAGCATCTTGGGCGCGCTGAAAAACCGGAACTACGCCTTCCTGATCGGCGGCGTGTTCTTTTTTATGATCGCGACCGGGCTCTACGAGACCTTCACCGTCTTCGTGAACACCTATTTCTGGGAGCTGCCGCCCGAGGATATCCGCTGGTTCGGCCTGTTCGCCGCGCCCGGCGCGGTGGCGGGCGCGCTCGCCGCACCGATACTGATGCGCCGCTTTGACCGGAAACCGGTGTTGCTCGGCGCGCTGCTCGCCATGTTCTTGACGGCCCAACTGCCGGTCGATCTGCGCCTGTTCGGCCTGTTTCCGGCGAACGATTCGCCACTGCTACTGCCGTTGCTCGTTGCAAACTTCTGCGTTCAGACCTTCACGATCAGTATGGCTGCGGTTGCGATCCTCTCCATGCTCGGCGATGTGATCGACGCCAACGAGCTGGAGACGGGAAAGCGGCAAGAAGGCCTCTTCTATTCAGCCCGCGCGCTGATCGGCAAGGCGGCGGTGTCGCTCGGCCATCTCTTTGCCGGGCTGATGCTCGACCTGATCGTGGTCCTGCCGTTCGAGGCCGTCCCGGGAGAAGTCGATAGCGATGTCGTATTCCGGCTCGGCATCGTCGCCGGGCCGGTCATGGGTTTCGTCGCCTTTATCTCGATACTCTTTTACGCGCGTTACGATCTCACCCGCAGCAAGCATGACGCGATCATCGGCGCGCTCGACCGGCGCAAGGCGGATGGCGATGGCGCGATGGCGACGCCCGGTCCGCTGCCGGCCACCTAACTATTCAGCGGCGTACAGGATGCGCATCGCTTCGAGGAAATAGCTGCGCACATCGCCACCAAAGACCTGCGTCATGATGACGCCAGAGGTCTCGCCGGCCGGGTCTATCCAGAAAAAGGTCGATGCGGCCCCGCCCCAGAAATAGCCGCATTGCGGGAAGACGGGCGCTTCGGCCGTCGGATTGAGCCGGACGGCGAAACCATAGCCGAAACCCAGCCCGTCAAGATTGTCCGCCGCCAGCCGCGCCTCGGGCGTCAGCTGATCGCTGCGCATCGCTTCTGCCAAAGACGCGGGCAACATCGCGCTGCCGTCCGGCATTTCCATCTCGCGCACCGCCGTGGTGAAGCGGAGATAATCGCCGGCCGTGCCGACCAGGCCCGCGCCGCCATATTCGATGGCCGGCGGGCTCGCGAAGAGGCTGGACGCGGCCGGATCGGCAAGCGTCAACGTTGCCGGGCCGAGCCGATCAATCGCCACACCGGTCGCGACACCCTCGCCCTCGTCAGGGAACTGCGCCGGCGCCGCATAGGCGCTCGACAGGCGGGGGAGATCGGCCTCCGCGACGTGAAAACTTGTCGACGGCATACCGAGCGGTGTCAGAATCCTCGCATCGAAGACATCGGAAAGCGGCGCATCGGAAACGATCTCGATCACGCGGCCCAGCACATCGGTCGCGTTGCCATAGGTGAAGGCCGTGCCCGGTTGGCTGAGCAGCGGCACCGCGGCCACGCGCCGGACGAGTTCGGCAATGGAAGATACGGGATCGCTGCCGTCAATCGGCGGCTGGTCCACGCCCGGTCCGGCCGGAATGCCGCGCGCGAAATAGGCCTGACCCGCCACGGTCTCGACATTGGTGCGATAGGTCAGGCCGGCCGTATGCGTCAGCAGATCCCCGATCGTGACCGGACGGACCGGCGCAACCGGCTCGCTTTCACCATCCTCAGGCATCATCCGAATATCGGCGAATTCCTGGATGTAATCCGAAACCGGATCGTCGAGCGATAACCGGCCCTCAGCGACAAGCTGCAACGCCACGATCGAGGTGACCGGCTTGGTCATCGAATAGAGGCGGAACAGCGTGTCCTCGGCCATCGGCTCGCCCTGCTCGGGATCGGCCGCGCCATGGGCGAAAGAGAAAACCGTTTCGCCACCCTGCTCGACCATCATGACCACGCCCGGCGCAATCCCGCGATCCACCATATCGCGCAGCGTCGTTTCCAGCTCGACACGCGCCGCCTGATCAAAGTCCGGCCGAACCGGATCGCCGATGATCGAACATATGGGCGCGCCGTAGTCGACAGCGGGCCGGGCAAGAACCGGGGCAGCCACGATGATTGTGAGAGTTATCCCAAGCCCATGTGCAAACCGCATGACACTTTCCCTTTATTATAATATTAGTCAATTATGCCGGACCGCATTCGAGGTCAATAGAAGGATTGTCCGGCTAGGGCTGAAAACTAAGTTCACAACCTCCTGCAAAGATGAGTCTTTGCGATGTCAGTGGAGATGCTCTTGTTGGTCGAGGTCGAATTCGACCTTTGATTCATTTCAGTCTGGTCGTTGAAAACTAACACTCGATGCTGTGAATGTCCGCTTGTGGCCGATTGCAGGCGGTTCACCTACGGTTAGATGTCATTCGAAACTGTCATTCAGCTCGCGATTAGAGCTTTGACCCAATACGTTCTGTGGGCAATCGGTGGAACACGACCGCACTACAGGCGAAGGCCGGTGCTGTTATGTAAGGCGAGTTCGCACTGGACGGTCATTTTCTGCCTGACCAATTCCAGATATCGCCAGTTCGATGACCTCGTGGGTGCGTGACCAAACGCTCAGCTTCCAGTCGTCTTTGTCAGGATAGAAGGCATCTCGGATATCTTTCTTGATCTTCTTCCCAAGCTGGCTGTTCAGATCACCCCTTAGATACAACCAGTTATCACCACGCAACGCCGTCAGAACTGTGTTAATATCCTCGGTCCCGAACTCGATCGTGATAAACGTGATTTGAGCATCTGCGAGTGTTTCGGCGATCCCATGCGCGACCATTCCATCCAATGATGCGGACGTAGATGTTCCGGCTTCGGGATCGGTCACCTGATCTCCGTACCACTGTACCGCACGCGCTTTCTGGAGTTCAGACCCAGCGGTGATTAGCTCACCATATCCATAGGGGCCGAGCCCGGTGTGAAAATCGATTACTCCGACGCTCTGCGCGTCAGCCAGATAATCGGACAAGACCGATCGGAACATTGTATTCGACCAGCTCGGCTTATCTCCGCCGTAAAACAAGCCATCCGGATATTGATACTGGCCGCTAGAGACGGCAGCCTGAAACGCGTTTATTCCATTTTTTTCAATGTACTTGGCCAGCTCGCTATTTGCGAACTCGTGCCCGGGGCCGCCCCAATCAGTGGGCAGAATGAACTCATGGATTTTGGAATAGTCGCTTTGGGGTCTCTCCGGCCCATCAAAATTCAGGAAATTCCGGTTGAGATCGATATTGTCTTCGTTGACCCGTCGATCATGTGAAAAACCATACGGATTCATCGCGTGAACCATGACCACACTCAGATCTTCGGGCAGATCTTCGAAGAACCCATTTCTCAACAAGCCGATCTGCGCTCCAGAGCCGCAATACCCCTCAACGCCATGGGTACCGCTCATCAGCAGAAGCACGCTCGACGAGTCTGACCGCCCAATCCGAACGATGTCCGCATAGAGTTCTTCGCCGCCAACCCCCTTTGCATCGGGGTTTAAGCGACTATCGACTGCGAGTGATCGCGCTTTGCACTCATTCAAGAATTTCTCGCGAGCTTCGGCATAGCTCGCCGAAAAACAGGGCAGAATATCCGTTTCTGGCATCATCAGATCACCTCGAGCTTCGAATACGATACACCGTACTTTATCAACAATCTCCCCCTAGGTGCGATTAGTGCCGAGGGATGCCGCGGTCAGCCGAACCTTTTTGGGACAAGCTAGGCCTCCGTCCTTTCTTCAGATCTTGTTCGACCGAAGAACGGGAAATCGCATCATACCCCCTTGTGGTGCTCCAAGGCGTCGGTGGCGAACTGGCTCAGCAATGATGCGAATAGGTCCGGAGCATCAAGAAAAGGGGCATGCCCTGATTGTTCCATATGATGAATCTGACCACCCCACAGCCTGCTTGATTCAAGCGTGTCCAAAAATGCTGCATCGACGAATGGGTCTTTGTCCCCGTGCACGATCGCCAGCGGCACCTTACCCGTTTTGGCAAATTCCAGATGGCTCGCGCCATCGTGGCTGAGCCAATGTTCGGTCATCCGAGAACGCGCCCGCCCGGCGGTTCTTAGGAGTGCGGGCATAAATGGCGCGAACTCTTCTCTTGGCAGCCCATACATATGGCCCGCATAGGCGACCAATGCCTCTTCTGTTGCATTCTCATCGCCTGTGGATTGTTCGAACGTGAAGGGGGTAAAGCCGCCTTGCAATACCGCCGGTCCTGGGCCGATCGGTGGGGTGCCTGTGATCAGGACGCCGGCAATATCTCCTTGGGATAGCGCCAGTTCAAGTGCGGCGTGGCCACCCAAAGACCAGCCCACCAAAATCGGCCGCCCAAGCCCTAACTCGGCTATCACCTGCGCAGTGGCCGCAGCATATCCGGGAATGGTGTACGATGCGTCCGGATCGTTCGCATCATCGCTTGCTCCGTGACCCGGCAGATCGAATCCGACGCACCGAAACCGGTGTAGTACAGGGCGATCCCAAAGCGCTTCGAAGACCTCTTTGCACGAAGAGTTTCCGTGAATGAATAACAGTGTCTTGTCCCCGTCACCGCGCTGCGAAACGGAAAGGTCGCTGCCACGCCAAGCAATGGAAGGCTCTTCTACCGCCGCGTTGTCCGTCATCAGAAGCGCCGCTTCAAAAGCTAAAGCCCAATGTCACGCCATAGGTTCTTGGCGGACCGAAAGATTGCGTGGTGTTCACGAAGATAGCGCTGCGGTCATCGGCAAAATTGACATAGACTTCATCAAAAAGGTTTTCGGCCCAAACGAAGACGCTGAAGGTTCCGTTATCAAGGCCAGCCCGCAGATTGACAAGGTGCCTTTCATCCCCGCTCAAACGCGCCGTATTTTGCGGCTCAAAGAAGATTTCCGAACGATACTGCCAATCGACCCTGACCAGGCCATCCCAATCACCGAACACCGGACCGTTCCATTGCGCACCCACGGCTGTGCTCCATTCAGGTGCAAGATTGAGGAAATTTCCGGCACAGTTGGCAACTGCGATGGCTGGATCGGTCGCACCGGGCACAGGGCAGCCCGCAAAATCTTCATATGTCGCATCGAGATAGCCGATCGCTGCATTCACGCTGAAGGTGTCCGTGAGTTGTGCAGCAATATCGAACTCGATACCGAAAATCTCTGCTTCTGCGGCGTTGTTGAGTGTGACGCCAAAGCCCGTAATCTGTGATAATTGCAGGTTCTCATAGTCGGTCAGGAAAACCGCCAGATTGCTCCTCACGGTCCCACCTGCAAAGTTACCTTTCAGCCCCACTTCATAAGCGGTTGCATGTTCTGGATCGACCGAGAAATTGGAGTTGGCGTTCACGAAATCGGTGTTGAAGCCTGAGCTCTTGAAACCCTGAGCAAAGCGCACATAGCCATTGAGTTCATCGGTAAACTCATACCGCAGCGAAACCGTTGGCGCGAAATCGTTATCGGTCCGGCTTTCTGCGAATGTCTGGCTTCCAAAAAGCCCAGTACTGTCGTTTTGGACGTGGCTCGCATCCTTGCTTTCGCTGACGAACCGGCCGCCCACTTCGAGAGCTAAGCGATCTGTTAGTTCGATATCGAGGTCAAAAAATGCAGCGATGCTTTCTGTGTCGACCGTGCTGATAAGATCGATCGGAGGCTCCACACCCGGCACGCCCGTCAGGAAATCGCCGAGTGCAAAGTTCGATACATTATCCGCATCCTGCTCAAGATAGAACAGTCCGGCAACCAGGTTTACGCCATCGAAGATTTCGGCAGCATATCGAGACTCGACCGACCAGAAATTCACATCGCTGCCAAAGCGATCTACGAAAAAACGAAACGGGACCTTGTCATCATCCAGCCGTGCGTCGAACGAGCTTTCGCGGTAGGCTAGGATCGTTGTCCAGGTTCCCGGTCCGACGGCCACATTCGCTGTAGCCGAAAGGCCATAGATATCCCGGTCGAGCTCATTGGGTTGATCATTGTTGACCGTAAAGGGCGTATTTTCGGTCGGATCATCGACAAAAGCGACATCGGAGACTTCGAAGAAAGACGGGCGTCCGCGATCGATAATCGCATCACCACTGATCGTAAGGTCGAAATCCGAAGAGGGCTCAAACCGCAACCGGGTGCGAAATGTTGCAAGGTCAGCAGCATCGAGATCCGGCTGGATACCAGAAACATTCTCGACAAAACCTGAGCTGTTCAGATAGCCTGCGGTGAGCGACACTCCAACCTGATCGGACAGCGGGCCGGAGACGTAACCCTGCGCCCGCACAGTATCGAAATTGCCGTATCCCAGCTCGAAATCGCCGGTCCATTGATTGAGGTCCGGTTCTCTGGTGATGATGTTGATGGCGCCGGCAACGGTGTTTTTCCCGAATAGCGCGCCTTGCGGGCCACGCAAGACTTCGATCCTTTCAACGTCAATCAACTCCTGATTAAAATTTTCAGGGCGGCCAATATAGACACCATCGACATAAAATCCGACGCCGGTTTCCAGACCGACAAACCGCACCAATGTCGAGATACCACGAATGCTGACTAGCCCTTGTAGGCCGCCTGCAATCCCACCCGACTGGCTCGCATTGGGGATGAAACTGAGCACTTCGTCGACGCTGTTCACCCCCCTTACATCAAGCTGTTCTGAACCCAGTGCTGTCACGGCAATCGGAACGTCCGTAATATCCTCATCGCGCTTGCGGGCAGTGACGACAATGGGGTTTTCGCCGGTCAGCTCGGTTTGCTCCTCTGCATTGGCAGTCGATACCTGAGCCGAGGCGTTGGCTGCATGGACTGCAAAGCCGCTCACGCCGCACAAGACCGCAATCCGAATGGTGCTTCTTGAAATATTCATTGGACCCCTCCCAATCTTCGCGATCAGCGCTATTGTGACAATAAGATTGCATTTGAGGTCCGCCGACGTCTTTTGCGGATCGCATTATTTTTTGTGGCGATTGCACTCTTGATCCATTTCGACTGGCATAACATCGAGGAAACAGCCGCCCAGCTCTTGGGCGCCGAGGAGCCAGAATGGTATTTTCGTTCCAGCCAAGGTGAAGCCTGGCGCTTCGCTGTCGCTCCTGCTGAAGGCAGGGGTTGGCTGGAGTATTTCCGGCTTTCAGACGGCATCAATGTTCTGGTTATGGATTGTCAGTTCCATGAACCGCGAGACACCATTGTTGAAGACGGTAAAAACCTGCGCTTCAATTTCGCGCTGGCGCTTGATGTTCAGATGCAGGCGGGTGCATCGCGTCCGACTCATGCCCTCACCCAGTCATGGCGTGTCATAAATACGCGCAATGATCTTGAAATGAAGGAACACTTCGCAGCAAGCCACCGCCACAGCTGGGTAACGATTCATTGCCCGCCCGACTTGCTTGCGGACCTGGCAGGCAAGGAAGCTGCCGACCTTCCGGAAATGCTACAACCTTTGCCGGATTGGTATTCGGGCAACAGCTTCCATTCTCCGTTCGACAGTGACCGACGGCTTTCAGAGGCGGTGTCTGACATTCTCTTGTGTGAGCTGGAAGATAATCTGCGGGTGCAATATGTGCGCGCGCGGTCGACCGAGTTGCTGTGTTTGGCGTTGCATTCTTTGTTGGAGCCACCGCGTTCGGCGCCTGGCATCAATCTTACCGTTGACGATGAGTTGGCAATCCGCGCTATTGCCGAGCGCCTTCGCACCGAATTCACCGACCCGCCGAGCATCGCCACATTGGCCAAGGAGTCTGGCATTAATCGCAACAAATTATTCTATGGCTTCAGAAATTTTTATGGCGTTACGATCTCCCGGTACCTGCAAAATCTGCGCCTTGAGCGCGGCTATGAACTGCTGAAAACAACCGATCTCTCCCTGCTCGAAATTTGCGAGCAAGCGGGCTTCTCGCACCAATCCAATTTTTCTACCGCAATCCGGAAACGGTTTGGAATGAGCCCGAAAGAGTTTCGGAAAGGGCGCGGTTAGTAAGGCAACTGGATCGCTTCTAGATTGCCTCTCGCTTGGCAAATGATCGACGCCTTGGTTCTGCTGAGTGAGCGGCCTCCATGTTCCTTTGGCCCAAGCCAGAGTGCCTCGGCCCACTCACTGGTGATTTTGGCGACACGCATCACGATGTGCGGAGATGGCGTTGGATGGCTGTCGAGCCCTTCGGCGTGAGATTCACAAGCCACCGTCGTCTATCATGCACGTCCCTCTCACGCTGAATGAGAGCTTGTTCTTCAAGCATCGCAATATACCGCAGAGCTGTCGTTCGCGGATAATCGACAAGCAGACATATATCGGTAACGCACGGCTTTTTCCCATTTGCCAACGACCAGGCGACCCGGAGCAGAATATCACCGCCGGCTTTGGTCAACCCATGTCTTTCGAGGAATTCAGCATATTCCCGCTGCTGCGCTAAAACGCCTTCGATCTGCTCGAGTCCGATATTTTCGACACCAACAGAAGCGATCGGTCGCATCATGAAGCCCTTTCTTCAGAAGCATGTCCGACCAATAGACATAGACTCGTAACCGCATGTAAACTGAATGAAAAAACTGGTACTCCAATCTTTGGGACTACCCATTTGGATGGGCTCGAGCTTTGAATTGCTCCCGTTCAATAGTGGATACGGCAACTTGCAGCGTGCGACATCTAGACTGCCGACATGCAATCTAATTGTGGATTCTCTATAGTCTCATGTATCGGAGTAAGTTGCCGAGAAATTCCTTGCGGAACACTCGTCGGCAAAATGATAAACCAAATGCTTTGATGTTGCACTCTTCGGATATTCAATCATATTCCGATTACGAAATAAGCCCGAGGTTGCGAGCTTTGGCTACGCCATTGACCCGCTTGGTCACCTCCAACTTGCGGTAGATATTCCGGACGTGAAACTTGACCGTGTTGTCGGTGAGATCAAGGTCGCGCGCGATCTCCTTGTTGGATTGCCCATCGGCCAAACCCTGCAGGACCTCTTTCTCACGGACCGTGAAAAGCTCTTTAGAATAGGATGCTGAGAGCTTCCGGGCAAAATCCTTCACAACAACGCTTTGGTTTCCGCTAACAATCCAGTTGGCGGCCTCCCGCACGAGATCGGGTGTAACATCGCGGGTAAATGGTCTCGAACAGCCGATTCGCGCTGCATCTTCGATTGCGTCTGTCAGAATTTCCAAAGCACCGTCTCGTTGCTGTGCCTGTTCGAGCAGCGATGCCTTGAGGACATTACCTCTAACGCGCATGAGCACCACATCGAGCTGATCCACCTCGGCCAAACCGTCGTCAACACGGATGAGCGCCTCTTCTTCATGCCCAACAGCGGCCAAATAGCGTGCACAGGAGTAGGCGGCTGTGGTTCGGAGAAACCATCCTAGGTTCTCCAGAGCCATTTCATCAACGTCGAGCCAACTCTGTACCGCATCGAAAAGTTGTGCGGCCTCTGCCAAATTGTGCTGCGCGGCCGCGCAATCCAAGCGCAGAATCTGGGCAAACTGAACGAGACGCTCGATAGCTAGCCGGTCCGTCGCCTCTTCAAGCTTTTCGATGTAGCTTTTCGCTTTGTCGAAATTCTTTTGGCAAAGCGCATCGTGGAGAACCGCATCGAAACCGATACTGAAAACATCATATCCACCGTCGCCGTCTAGAGTACGTAGAACTGCGGGTTCGAGATCGTAGTCCGGATCCGCATCGAGATCACTTTCCCAATAGTCGATGACTGTCAGAAACATGTCGGACATGAATTTCAGGTTGCTCTGCGCACCGCCAATCCGGATTGCTGCCTCTGACGCACGCTCTAGGTGCTCGCGGGCCTTGTCGGGCGCGTTGGTCCAAAGCTCGATCAAAGCAAAGTTGAGCTCACAATAAATACCAATCACATGCTGAAGGTCGGGTTCTGCAGCAAGCGCATAATTTCTTGCCTCGTTAAAATCGCCATAGGCGAGGCTCTGCAAGGTCAGGCAACAGAGAACGTGAACCCTCGGGTCCATATTCGATGACGCTGCCTTCTCTCCCGCAACCAGTTCAAGGAGCTCTTTCAGCCAGCCGCCGCCTCGTTCTCTCTTAAACTCGGTGCGAAATAGCAGACCCGTGCCGATGGTTAGTCTGTCACGAAGCGTATCTGGCGTGATGCCAACTTTTTCGATCAATGCTTCCGCGGAATGATAATAATACAGGGCTTGTTTGAAATCGCCGGCCAAGATGGAAGTATAGGCTTTCGAAAAAAGGATGCGCGTGTCTTTGAATATCTCTTCCTCCGGGATGTTCGCCAGGAGACGGTTGAAATAGCTACTGCCACCAAATTTTTCGGCCCGCATCCATTCGCAGTTATCGTTGATGATTTGTCTGCTGAGTTCATAGTCTTCGATGGCGTTGGCATAGTCGACGGCTTCGGCGATCATGCGGTGT
>NZ_JANQNS010000018.1 GCF_028279465.1 Parasphingopyxis sp. | reverse complement strand
CCGGTGCCGCGCTCGACCGAAAGGTCGAGTCTGACAAACAAATATCCGCAGCTAGTCTTCGCCGCGCTCTTCCCCGGTATCGAACTTGTCTCTCCTACGATTACCGAAGAGCATCCGGCGTTCGAGCCGTTTGCCGAGCGCGGCATAATAGGTGCTGAGGAACGCGTAATCGTCATCGCCTTCCTGCCACTCCCAGCCGATTTTGCCGCGAATCGTACTCGCGACGTTCGATTGGGTTTCGGTATTGCCCGCGCGCAGCACATTTTCGAGCGTCTGCAACTCATATTCGCCATAGGCGTCGAGCTGTTCGTCAGTGAAGCGATAGGGCGTCGCCTCGTCCAAGCTGTCGCCGCCAAGGTCGATCTCCAGCTTACGGCGCGGCGCATGCACCACCCAGGTGCCCGCGATGATATCGCCGGCGCGCAGCCGATCCTTGTTGAACAGCGGGAAGAAGAGAAAGAGCCCGGCCCATAACAGGCCAATCAGCGCGATCAGTCCGTCCACGCCCTCGCCGCCCGCGAGAAAGGAGATGGGCAGGAATATTTCGATCTCGCGCATCAGGTTGCGCGCGATCACGGCATCGGCGGTCAGCCGGCCGCCGTCGCGCGCCACGACCCGCAACCCGACCGCCCGCTTGCCGAGTGTCGCCGAGCGCCGCCCGATCTCGAAGGCGATGAAATAGAAATTGCGCAGCAGGAAGAAGCCAAGCAGCCAGATGACCGCGACGACTTCGACCCCTTCGATCGTACCCGCCCCGATCGTTCCGAGCCCCGCCGCCACGACGACGATCGAAAAGATCACCAGGATGACGACGAGCAGGAAGAAATCGATCAGGAACGCCCCGGCGCGCTGGCCGGCTGTACCGAGTTTCAGGCGCAAATCGACGCCTTCGGGCGTGATCAGCGTCCGTTCGGCATGCGTGCGAACGGGGCTTGAGGGCGGTGCGGGGTTAACGCTCGCCATCTTCGGTCCTCGGGACGTAGAAATAGGCGCACCAGAGCGTAAACATGCCCGCCGCGATCGCGTAGCGCGTCCAGTCATCGGTGATGAGCTGGCGGCCGAAACCCTCGAGCAGCCCGGCGAACATCAGCATGACGATCACGCCGATCATTGCTGTCGCCGCCTTGCGCCCGGCCTTGCGCGCCGCGTTGAGTCGGCTTTCCATGCCCGGAAACATGATCCGCATGCCGATATGGAGGCCCGCCGCGCCGGCCAACACTATCGCGAATAGCTCGGTCGATCCGTGGATCAATAGCCAGCCGCCCAGCTCGAAGCCGAGCCCGCGCTCGATAAAGATCGCCGCAAACGCGCCAATGATCGCGCCATTATAGACCATCAGCAGCGCCGTCGGCACGCCGAAAGCGAAGCCCAAGGCAAAGGCGAAGATCGAGACCTGCGAATTATGCGTGAACAGATAGGTGGCGAACACGCCGAGCCCGTTGCTATCGCCCTCATGATAGAGGGTGGAGCGCAGCGCCTCGGTCGTCGCTTCGGGCCCGCGATCGCCGGCCAGGCCGCCCGGCACGATGGCGTTGAACCAGCTCGGATCACTGCTCACCAGCATATAGGCGGCGAGCGTGCCGACGATCATCAGGACCGCGGCCGCGATCGTCTCGCGCCATAGCCCGCGCACGGCCACAGGCCAGTCATAGGTGAAGAAACTCGCGACGCGCTGGCCGAGACTCGTTCGGACGCCATAAACGAAGAAATAAGCGCGCGTGCACAGCCCTTCCAGATAGGCGATGAGCGCCATATCGAGCGAGGTTTCGCGCGCTACGGAAAGCGATGAGAGCGCCGAGCGGTAGAGCACCGGCAGTTCGAGCAGATCGGTATCGGACAGCTTGCGCACCGATCCGCCTTCGGCGCGCTTGAGCAATTCCTCGAGCCGTGCCCAGTCTTCCTCGCGTTCCGCCCGGAACGTGGTGCTGTTGAAGATCGCCTGTTCGGCCGCGCGTTCCATCTACAGCAAACTCCGGCGCTTGAGATCGACATAGCTGGCGACGAGCCGCGTGCCGACTTCGTTGTGATCCGCTTCGAGGACATGCGCGCCCATCCGCTGCAGCCGGGCGATGACGATGGCGCGCTCGCGGAGCAGCGCACTCGCCGTCACGGCGCGCGAAACATCGGCCGTATCTTCGGGCCGGGCATGGGCGAGGCTCGTCAGCTCGGCGTCGCGCAACACGACGAACAGGACGAGATGCCGGTCGAGCATCCGCCCCGCCGCGCGCAGCATCAGCTCGGCGCTGGTCGGGTCGGCGAAATCGGTGAAGACGATGACGAGCGATCGGCGATGGAGTTGTGCGGCGAGCGTTGTCAGCGCGAGCGTGTAATTGCTCTCCTCCGGTGCATAGTCGATGTCCGCCGCTGTGCGCTGGAGCGTCGAAAAGCCGCGCGTGCCTGTGACCGTCGGGCTGGCGATGCGGGGGCGGCCGGCAAAGGCGAACAGGCTCGCCCGGTCCCCGGCCTTCAGCGCGACATAGGCGGTCAGCAGAGCGGCGGAGATCGCCCGGTCGATGCGCGGCAACCCGGCGATCGGTTCACACATCGTCCGCCCGCTATCGAGCGCGAAGACGATATGGTTGTTGCGCTCGGTGCGATATTCCTTCGCCAGCAACTCCGTGTGCCGCGCCGATTGCTTCCAGTCGATCGTGCGCCGGTCCATGCCGGGCTGGAACTCGGTCATGGAATCGAATTCCGTGCCGTCGCCCCGGTCGAGCTGAGCGATCAGGCCATGCGCCGCATCGCGCAGATAGAGCTGGATGCCCTTGTCATGGATCATGCCGATATTGGGCGTGACGAGGATTTCCGCGCCGAAATAGTCGCGCTTTTGCACCCAGGCGAGGCCAAGCGGGCCCGTCCAGCGCGCCCAGAGATGGCCGATCATCGCCGTCCCACGTCGATGGGCGGTAAAGCGCGTATCGACCTCGGCCTGTCCGTCGATCATATTGGCGCGTGCGCGGCGCCCGCCGCCTGTGTCGAGCTTTTCATCGACGCTCAGCGCAACTTCGATCCTCCGGGGCGAGCCGCCTCTGTCGACCCCGCCTTTGCCGTCCAGAAACCGCAATCGGCTCGTCACGGTAAAGGGTGCGCCCACACCAATCGTCGCCGGTTTCTCGATTTCGATGTCGAGTCGCTCGCGCCGTTTGGCGCTCGCCGCATCGAGCAGGATCAGCGCCGCCATCAGCACGATCCAGATCAGCCCCAGATACCAATATTGCGGGACGACCACGCCGATCACGAGCGCGGCGGGCGCGCCGAGCGCGGTCAGGATCACGGACCGGGCGGTCGGATAGATCATGCGCGTTCCGCCATTATGGCGCTCACCGCGGCGCCTCGACCTGATCGATCAGGTTGGCGACGATGCCGTCGGCATCGCGTCCGTCGATTTCGGCCGCGGCCGAGAGGATCACGCGGTGGCGCAGCACGGCGGGCGCCAGCGCCTTCACATCGTCGGGGATCACATAGTCGCGTCCGTCCAGCGCGGCCGCTGCCCGCGCGGCGCTCGCCAGCATCGCGGCCGCACGCGGACTGGCCCCGGCGTCGAGATCGGCCGTTTCGCGCGTCGCGCGGATCAGCGCGACGATATAGTTGGTGATATCGGGGACGAGCTTCACCGTCGCCGCGGCTTCGATGGCCGCGGATATCGCATCGCCATCGGCGCGGCATTCAATCTCGAAATCACTCGCCTTGGGCGCGCCGAACCGGCTGCCATGGACCGCGACGATCTTCTGTTCTTCCTCCTCGCTCGGATAGCCGACGGCGAGCTTGAACAGGAATCGGTCGAGCTGCGCTTCGGGCAGCGGATAGACGCCCTGTTGCTCGATCGGGTTCTGCGTCGCCACGACCATGAAACGGTCCGACAGCCGGTGTGTCTCGCCGTCGATGGTGACGGCCCGCTCCTGCATCGCCTCGAGCAGCGCCGCCTGGCTCTTGGGCGGCGTGCGGTTGATTTCGTCGGCGAGCAGCAGCTCGCAGAAGATAGGTCCGCGCGTGAGTTTGAACTCGCTGGTTTGGAAGTTGAACAGGTTCGCGCCGATGATATCGCTCGGCATGAGGTCCGGCGTGAACTGGATGCGCCCGAAATCGAGCCCGAGTGCGCGCGAGAAGCACTGGGCGAGGAAAGTCTTCGCCGTGCCGGGCGGGCCTTCGAGCAGGCAATGGCCGGAGGAGAAGAGCGCGATCAGCAGATGATCGACAATCTCTTCCTGCCCGACGATCGCTTTGGCGATTTCACCGCGAATGCTCTCGCCAAGCGGCTTGATGTCTTCAACCTTCATGGGTGACGGCCTTTCTCCAGTCGTAAAGCGCCTGTGCGGCGGCAAGTATCTCGTGCCGGCCCGTCGCGCGCTCGGCGGCGCGGGCCAGCGATGTGAATGGGGGCATGCTATCGGGGCCGAGCCCGTCGAGCCAGCGATCCAGCGCTTCGCCCTCCAGTTTGCGGGGGTTGCCGATCGCCGCGACCGCCGCTTCGCGCGCCATGCCGACATAGCGTTCGCTCGACAAATGCTCGCGGCGGGCGAGGCGCAGCAATTCGGCGCTGTTATCGACGAGCGCGCGCTTCCCAAAGGCGATCGCCCGGCCGGGCCGGAGTTCGGGCCCGAAGCGGTAGATCGCCTGGAAAGCGGCGAGCAGCGCGGCGGCGAGCAGGCAGAGCGTCAGCGCGAGGAAGGGCGGTTCGAAGGCGAGCGTGAGCAGGTTCCGCGCGCCGCCAAAGCCGTTGGCGACAAGCTCGAACCGGTACGGGCCATCGGTATCGTTTAGTTCGTCGAGCAGGAGCAGTGCGGCCTGCGCCCTTTCCGGATCGGCCAGTGCCTGATTGTTCAGCAAGTCCGGGTCGGAAAGTATATAGATCTGCGTATTGTAGACATTGGCGAGGACGATTTCGTCCTTCTCGGTTTCCATCAGCGATGTCAGATCCTCGCCAGATATGGTCTGAAGGTTTTCGGGCGCCGTGAACGCGACATTCTGTAGCATACCGCTCTGCAATCGCGTGCCGGCTCCCGTATTGCTCGTCGTCACGTCGATATCGACGAGGTGGGAAAGCATCGGCGTCACATTCCGGCCGATACCCGAATCCAGCCATTGAACCCGGTCGCGTTCTTGCGGAACCGGCATCGTCGCCCATTTCGGAAGCACGATAAGCAGCGGACCCCAACCATTGTCGATCAGCGCCTCGACCCGTTCGCGATTGCTGATCTGCTCCAGCGTCAGGATTGTCAGTCCGGCATCGGGATAAGAGTCTTCCTGCCGGATATAGCCGACATCGGCGCCGGTCTCCTCGAGCAGCGTGTAGACACCGCGAAAGCCGACAGCCGATGTCGAAAGGCCATGCGCGCGCCCATCCCGGCCGCTGCGAATTTCGGGTGCATAGGCGGTCAGCAGCAGGAATGCCGCGAAGCCGATAACGCCGGCGATCACGAGCAGGATCACCGTCTTCGCACTGAAAGGCGAACCGGTCTCCGTCATGTCCAGCTCTTCCCGAAGGCGAATTCCTCATAGGCCGACCGCGCTTCGCGCCAGCCGGATTCATCGACCGGCCGGGCCGCGAATATCCCGCGTTCGACCACTTGCGCGATCGACGAAAAGGCGGAGCGGGCGGGCGCGGGCAGGGCGGGCGCCCGGGCGATGTCCCGGCTGGTCAGCGCCGGGCGCAGGAAATCGGGCAGCCGTTCCTCGATATCGGCGACGCTGCGGAACAACAGCAGATGCGCGGCCTCGGCATAGCGACCCTGCTGCGCCAGCGCGTCGGCCTCGCCGAGCAAGCCCTGCGCCGTGCGGACTTCCGGCCGCCAATTCTCGGCGATCTCGTCGTCTGCGTCATCGGTGATCGGAGGATCGGAAAAACGCCGGTACAGCGCGCGCCCGATGCTGAACAGGATCAACCCGCCGACCCCTGCAACCGCGATCCAGAACAGCGCCTGCCAGAAGGGGCCGAGCGTTTCGAGCCATTGCAGCAACTCGACGAGCCAATTGGGCGTTGGCTCCCGCTCGGGCATCTCGAATTGCGTCATCTCGGTCTGGATGCGCTCGCTCTCGATCAGTTCGCGATAAGCGGACTCGAAGTCCTGCTTCCCGTCATCCCCGGTCGGCGGTGCCACAGCCGTCATGCGAACTCATTCCCCTCGCGCGATAGGCCTGCATAGCTTGGCCGTAATGGCATGGCGAGAGTGGACTTTTTGCGATATTGCCATCTGCTGTTGCTGAGACGTGCGAGCGAAAGGGGCGGGTCGGCATGCCATCCGAAGTGCAGGCATATCCAAGATTCAGTTTCGGCAAGACCGTAACCGACATGTTTGGCGTGATCGGCAGAAATTTTCTTTTACTGTGCGGTCTCGCGCTGCTTTTGTACGGCGTTCCGTCCGCGCTTTTCACGATCTTCCTGTTTGAAAACATGACGTCGCTATTCGCCGATGCGGCAACCGCGGAGGCCATGCCTTCGGCATTCGATGCGTTCGGCGCGTTTGGGACAAGCTTTATCGTCAGCACGGTTGGATCGATTTTCATTTCCATATTCACGCAAGGCGCGATGATCTGGGCGGTACTGCAGGACCTGGATGGCAAGACACCCGGGTTCGGCGGCGCGCTGAACGCCGGTCTTCGGTTCTTTCTCGTGATTTTCGGGATAACGTTGATCGTCTATATCGCTTTGGGTGCGGTCATAGCGCTTCCTGCCATGCTGGTATTCGGCATAGGGGCTATCGGAACGGCCGCGATACTGTTCCTGATTGTGATTATTCCGCTAATTCTATTCCTGATGGTTATCGTGCTGGTTGCCGTTCCGGCGGCGATTGCCGAGGGAATCGGGCCGATTGGCGCCGTATTGCGAAGTATCGAACTGACTAAAGGTCATCGCTGGAAGTTGTTCGCGATGATCATCATCTATTTCTTTGCCGCGACGATCATTTCGAGTGCGATCAGCGGCGCGACGATGCCGTTCATGATGATGGGCGATATCGATCCCGGATCGCCGTTCGATGGCCTGACGCCGATCATGGCAATTCAGGCGTTTCTCGGTTCGTTGACGTTGGTGATCGCCTATCCGGCCATTGCAGCGACCTATCATAACCTGCGCATTGCCAAGGAAGGCCTGAAGCAGGAAGATGTCGCCGATATTTTCGAATAGAGCCGAAACGCTTTTGGACGCCGCCGCGTTCGCCGGTTATGGACGGCCTCGAAAAGTCAGGAGATAATGCATGAAACTGGGATCGCTCAAAGGCGGACGCGACGGAAAACTGGTTGTCGTCAGCCATGATCTCGCCTGGTGCGCGGATGCCGCGCATATCGCGCCGACGCTGCAGGCCGCGCTCGACGATTGGGACGCGATTGCACCGCAGCTTGAAAATCTCGCAACCGATCTCGCGCATGACGTGATCCCGAAGGAACGGTTTCACGAGCGCGAAGCCGCCTCGCCGCTGCCGCGCGCCTATCAATGGGCGGACGGCTCGGCCTATGTGAATCACGTAGTGCTCGTGCGTAAGGCGCGTGGCGCGGAGATTCCCGACAGTTTCTGGGAAGACCCGCTGATGTACCAAGGCGGATCGGACGGCTTTATCGGTCCGCGCGATCCGATTCCCTTGCCGGACGAAGAATGGGGCTGTGATCTTGAAGCTGAGATCGTGGTCGTCACCGGCGATGTCGCGCAGGGCGCGAGCCGGGATGAGGCGCTCAACGCAATCCGGCTGGTCGGGCTCGTCAACGATGTGAGCCTGCGCAACCTGATCCCGGCCGAGCTCGGCAAAGGGTTCGGTTTCGTCCAGTCCAAGCCGGCGAGCGCCTTTTCGCCGGTGTTCGTAACGCCCGGCGAACTGCCCAACTGGAAAGAGGGCAAGCTAAACGGGCCGCTGATGGTCGATCTCAACGGCAAGCCCTTCGGCCGCGCCGATGCGGGCGAGGATATGACATTCGATTTCGGGACACTGGTTGCGCATCTCGCGAAGACGCGCAGCCTCGTCGCCGGCTCGATCATCGGTTCGGGCACGGTGTCCAACCGCGACGAAGATGGCGGCCCCGGCAAGCCGATCGATCAGGGCGGGCGCGGCTATAGCTGCCTCGCCGAAGTCCGCATGGTCGAAAAAATCCTCCACGGTGAAATGAAAACACCCTTCCTGTCGCACGGCGATACCGTGCGCATCTGGATGGAAGACGAGCATGGTCACGCCACTTTCGGCACGATCGAGCAGGAGGTTGTGGAGGCGTAATCCCGGTCCTCCATTCCCAGACCATATCCGAGGAGTCCCGTCCGTGCAGTTTGAACTCAATCGACGACAAGCGTTGAAATGGGCCGGCGCGACGATGGTCGCAACCGCGTCTCCCGTACCGGCCTTTGGGCAGTCCAGGGCGTCGTGGGTCCCGGACGCGCAAACCGAAGAGTTGCTGACTGCCGCAATGCGCGAACATCGCGTGCCCGGTGTGGGTCTGGCGATCATCGAAGACGGCGCACTGGCCTGGCAGAAGGGCTATGGCGTCACGAATATTGAAACCGAAAGCCCGGTTACCGAAGCGACGCTGTTTCAGGCGGCGTCGCTCACAAAGCCGCTCTTTGTCTATGTCGTCATGAAACTGGTCGACGAGGGCCGAATCGGGTTTGACGACCGGCTTGCCGATTTCTTCCGGCCCGCCGACTATGTGGCGAGCGACTGGAACGCCGCGATCACGGTGCGGCACGTCCTGACCCACCGGACCGGACTGCCCAACTGGCGGCCGGCGGAGGACGAGAATGCCATCCTTCAGCCCGCGTTCGCGCCGGGTACGGCTTATTCGTATTCGGGCGAAGCGTTCCATTGGCTCCAACAGGTGTGCGAGACGATTACCGGCCTTGGATTGCACGATCTGGTCGCTGAATATCTGTTCGCACCTGCGGGGCTTTCGGACATGGCGATGACCTGGCTGCCGGGCCGCGACGCGCGCGAAGTCCATGGCCATGTAGTCAGCGAGGACGGGGAAGCGGCGCTCTCGGATTTGCAATTCGCGCGCGAGCAGGGCTGGCGGCTGCACGAGGTCGCCCAGCGCTGGGACAGGCCGATTACGCGCTGGACCTCGGCGGACCTGAGGGCCGCGCATGCCGTAATGCGGCCGCACACGCATCCGCGTCTTGCCGACCGCCCGTTGTGGCGCGTGAACCGGCCGGGATCGGCTGTGATCGACAGCGCATCCAGCCTGCGCACGACGGCGGGCGATTATGCGAAGTTCCTCACCTTGATGATGCCGGGTCGCGAGCGGCGGCGGTTGGAAATCTCCGAGGAGCTTCGGCGGATGATGCTCACAACGCAGTCAGAGCCATCGGAAAACGGTCCAAACCGGCCTGCCGGTTACGGCTGGGCGCTAGAGCCGCGCGACGGCGGCGTTGCCTACGATCATTGGGGTTTTAATGCGGGCCAATATATATCGATGGGGCTCGGCGACACGGCCAATCGGCGCGGTATCGTGATCATGACCAACGGTTCGCGGGGCAACCGGTTCATGGATCATATCGGTCCGATAATCACCGGCACTGATTATCGAAGCTTCTTCTAAAGGCTGATCGGCCCTACCGCCGCGTCCATGTCTGCGACTGGCAGATGATACCGCCGAGCACACAACCAGTGACGCGCAGTGAGCCGTTCGCATTCAAGCGAAGCCGCGCGTTGTAGCTGCGGCCGTTCTCCGGATCGTAGATCTGGCCGTGCCGATATTGGCCGCCATCGCGGCGAAACCCGGTCAGCACGCGCACGCCCTGGATCGGGCGATCGCGCAGATTGGGGTCGGGATTGTTGACGTCGCGCTGGCCCTCTTCGACATCGACGAGGATGCGCGCGATCCGGCCGCAGATATTCGATCCGCACCGCTCGACCGCGATGATCGCGCGATTATCCTCGGTCAGCCAATTGCCAATGATGCTCGATTGCGCCGAAGCGGGCACGGCGGAGACCGCCATCATCGCTACGCAGAGTCCGGCAAGGCGCGAAAAGAGTTTCATCAGCATCTCCAAGGGTTTGAATCGACAGAAGCTGAATCGCGCCTAGCCTGTTTCGCTTTCCTGCACTAGTGCGCTGTCTTTGCATATAAGATGAACGGAGAGGACGAGAATGCGCGAAGACGAGTGGGTGATCGGCGTGATCGGCGGGTCCGGGCTCTATGCGATGGACGCGCTCGAGAATGCCCAGTCGATCCGGGTCGAGAGCCCCTGGGGCGAAGCATCGGACGAACTCGTGATCGGGGAGATCGCCGGTAAGCGCTTCGTCTTCCTGCCGCGCCACGGCAAGGGTCATCGCATCCCGCCTAGCGAGTTGAATTTTCGCGCCAATATCGACGTGCTGAAACGCGCGGGCTGCACCGACATGCTCTCGCTTTCCGCAGTCGGTTCGCTGCGCGAGGATTTGCCGCCCGGCAAGTTCGTAATTGTCGACCAATTCATCGACCGGACCTTCGCGCGCGAGAAAAGCTTTTTCGGCGCCGGGCTCGTCGCGCATGTCTCGATGGCCGATCCGGTCTGTCCGAGCCTCTCGGACCGGGCCGAGGCGGCGGCGAAAGCGGCAGGCGCCGACGTGCATCGCGGGGCAACCTATCTCGCGATAGAAGGACCGCAATTTTCGTCGCGCGCGGAAAGCGAGCTCTACCGCTCATGGGGCTGTGACGTGATCGGCATGACGGCGATGCCAGAGGCCAAGCTCGCGCGCGAGGCGGAGCTGCCCTACGCGCTCGTCGCGATGGTGACGGATTACGATTGCTGGCGCGACGGTGAAGACCATGTCGAGGTGCACGACATCCTCGCCACCCTCTCGGCCAATGCCGATATGGCCGCGCAAACGGTCGTCGAGTTCGCCAAGGCGCTGCCCGATACACGGCCCACCAACCCGCTCGATACGGTGCTCGACATCTCGATCATCACCGCGCCTGATGCGCGCTATCCGGCGATGCTGGCAAAGCTCGATGCGGTCGGGAAGCGTGTGTTCGAAAGCCAATAATTCCCTCTCCCCTGGCGGGAGAGGGTTAGGGAGAGGGGGATAGGACGGACTGAAATCGTTAGGCGCCGCGCCCCACCCGCTTTCCCCTCTCCAATTCCGACTAGTTCGCTGCGCTCACAAGCCTCCATATCCTCTCCCGCAGGGGAGAGGAGGTTCAGGCCGTGCAGCTCGCGCCGCCGAGGACGCAGAAGCGGGCGCAATGGGGGTGGTTGAGCGATACATCGCGGCTCGCCTCAGCCAGCGTCTCGCCCAACTGGAAGTCGTCGCCATAGGGGAGCAAAGTGCAGGCGGTGACCATGGGCCGCTCTGCGCCTTTGTGCTTCACTACCATTCGGCTCGATGCGCACATCACGCTCTTCGGATCGACGTCGAGAATGCCCCAACAGGCGGCGGTGATCTCTGGCACGTCCGCGCTCGCATCCATTTCCGGAAACAGGACGAGCCGCGCGGGATCGGCCGCGTCCATACGAATGCCGGTTTTGGCGAATAGCGCGGCATAGCCCCTGCGCGCCATCGCATCGTCTTCATGCGCGAGATGGCGGCCGGCGACAGCGATCGAAAAACCATTGTCGGACAGCCATTGCAGCCCGGCCATGCCCTTGTCCCAGCTATTGGGGCCGCGTTCAGCTTCGTGCGCGGCCTGCGTGTGATGATCAAGGCTGACGCGGAATGTCATCCGGTCGCCGTAACGCGCGTTCAGATCGAGCAGCGCCTCTTCGAAACGCTGCATCGGCCGCATCGCATTGGTGAGCACCAGCACGTCGAACCCGCGTGCAAGGCAGCTTTCGAGCATCGGCACCATCTCGCGGTTCATGAAGGGCTCGCCGCCGGTAAAGCCGATTTCGCGCGTACTCAGTCCCTCGCGTTCGATCTCGTCGAGATAGGTCTCGACTTCGGCGAGCGTCAGATAGACGAGCGCATCATTGGTCGGCGAACTTTCGATGTAACAGCTCTTGCAGGCGAGGTTGCAGAGCGTGCCCGTGTTGAACCAGAGCGTCTCCAGCTTTTCGAGCGCGACGGTCGCGCGCGCTTCCCCCTTGGCCGTAACGGCCGGATCCCGGAACTTGGCCGGATCGAGCGGCGCGGCATCGGCGATTTCGAAAGGCGAGGGGCCTTCTAGCGGCTGCGTAGCAATGGCGGGATATCCTGTCTGATTGATGTGCCCATAAACGCGCGGGCGCGGCTAAAGCAAATATTTGGCCCGGAACTTCGCCCATCGTTTCGGCAGGCCACCGAAGATCGTCGGCTCCCAGATGGCGAAACCGGCCTGTTTCGAAATGTCCGAGCGCGTCGGATAGGGGACGATCGCGCCGCCGATGGCAAAGGCGTTGGCCTTGCCGCCGATCGCGAGGCTCCAGGGGAGGAGGAACTCGCCCGCATGCGGCCCGACGACGGTCGCGCCCAGCACTTTCTTGCCCTTGCGGATGATCTTCAGAAAACCCTCGGATTCATTTTCCGCGCGGGCCCGGTCATTCTCGGCGAATTCCTGCTTCGTGACCGCGACCTTATCGCCATATTTCTCGCGCGCCTGCGCTTCGGTCATACCGACATGGCCGAGTTCGGGATCGCTATAGGTGACCCAGGGGAGCGCCGAATAATCGGCCTTGCCTGACAGGCCGAGCGCGATCTGCAGAATGACAAGCGAACCTTCATAGCCCGAGGCATGGGTGAAGCGTGGGCCGACCCGGCAATCGCCGATGGCGTAGACCTTCTTGTTGGTCGTGCGGCGGCGCGCATCGACCTCGATGCCGCGTGGGCTCCATGCGATCCCGCCATTTTCGAGGCCGAAGCCGGTGAAATCGCAGGTACGGCCCGTCGCGACCAGCAGATGGGTCGCGTCCACCGGATCGCCGTTGTCGGTCTCGACGCGGATGCCGGCCCCGGTTTTGGATACGCGCACGACGTTTGTATTCTCGCGAATATCGACGCCCTCGGCGCGGAACCGGTCGACGACGATCTTCGCGGCTTCCGGATCGTCCTTGTCCATCACCTTACCGCGCTGGATGACCGTGACCTGGCTGCCGAGCCGCCGGAAACTCTGTGCCATCTCCATGCCGATCGGCCCGCCGCCCATGATCGCCAGATGATCGGGGCGTTCGGTCAGACCGAAAATCGTCTCGTTGGTCAGATAGTCGACGCTCTCGATGCCTTCGACCGGCGGGATGAACGGCTTGGAGCCAATGGCGAGCACGATGCGTGGCGCGTTCAGCGTCTCGCCGTTCACTTCGATCGTCGAACCGTCGATCATCTTCGCATAGCCGCGGATGACCTCGACGCCGAACTCCTCCTCGAAACGTTCCTGGGAATCGTCGACGGCGATGGCGTCTATAGCGCCCTGCACATGATCGTGCACGGCCTTGAAATCGATCTCCGGCTCCACATCGGCGATGCCATATTTGGCGTTCTCGCGCATTTCCTGCGCACGCCGCGCGGCGGTGATCAGCGCCTTGGAGGGCACGCAGCCTGTATTCAGGCAATCGCCGCCCATCGGGCCTTTCTCGATGAGTGCGACTTTCAGCCCGAACTGGGCGCAGCCGCCTGCGGCCGTGAGGCCCGCCGAGCCGGCGCCGATTACGATTACGTCATGGGTGCGTTTCATGATGCCTGTTCCCTGTCTCTGTCGCGTCCCTGTGTGTCGCGCCGTGTTGCCGCGATGTCTCGACCGGGCTTTTCGGGAAGGTGGCGATAAAGGTTACAATCGCGGTGCATTTGTGTAACCGATCCTCAACCTGTTCCGAAACCCTTTGCAACAGACATTCCCGCCGGAGATACGCTTTGAATATCGAGAATAGCCGCGACTATTATGGGCAGGTGCTGCAAGGCTCGGCCGATCTGAAAACGGACGCCTGCTGCACGATTGAAGCGCCGGCGCCGGAAATTCTTGAAGCCCTGGCCAACGTCCATCCCGATGTGAAGGCGCGCTATTATGGCTGCGGCCTGATCGCGCCCGAGGCGGCCAGGGGCATGCGCATCCTCGATCTCGGCAGCGGGTCGGGGCAGGATGCCTATTTGCTGGCGCAGCTCGCCGGCGGGGACGGCAGCGTTGTCGGCGTCGATACGACACCCGAGCAGCTTGCCGTCGCGCGCGACCATCTCGATTGGCATGCCGAGCGGTTCGGTTATCGCAATGTCGAGTTCGTCGAGGGCGATATCGAACAGCTCGATACGCTCGGCCTCGAGCCGGCGAGCTTCGACATCATCGTCTCCAACTGCGTGATCAATCTTGTCGCGGACAAGGCCAAGGTGTTTCGCGACGCGCATGCGCTCTTGAAGCCGGGCGGCGAATTCTATTTCTCTGACGTCTATGCCGAACGCCGCGTGCCCGAGCCGCTGCGCGCCGATCCCGTCCTCCACGGCGAGTGCCTGTCGGGGGCGCTCTATTGGGGCGATTTCGATATGCTGGCCAAGGAAGCGGGCTTCCGCGATCCGCGCCTTGTGACCGATCGGCCGCTGGTCATCGGCGATCCCGCGGTTGCGGAGAAGGTTGATGGCATTCGCTTCTTCTCCGCCACTTATCGGCTGTTCAAGCTCGACGGTCTTGAGCCGCGTTGCGAGGATTATGGCCAGGCCGTGCGCTACAAGGGCACGATTGCCGGCCATGAACGCGCTTTCATGCTCGACGAGCATCATGTCATCGAAAAGGGCCGGATGTTCGCCGTGTGCGGCAATACATGGCGGATGCTGGCCGATACGCGCTTCGCCGATCATTTCGAATTTTTCGGCGATTTTTCGACCCATTATGGAATCTTCCCCGGTTGCGGCGATCTGATGCCGTTCGATGCGGCGCCGGCGGGCGACGCGGTGTCGGGCTGCTGCTGATTTGACCTGCTTTCTGGTAACCGGGGCGGCGGGGCTGCTCGGCGGCGAGATAGCGGCCGCGCTGGCCGGCAAGGGGCACAGCGTCATCGGCCTCGTCCGCAAGAACCGCGCCGTCATGCATGGCGACCGGGAACGCATGCCAACAGGCGAATGGACAGGCGATCCGCCCCCGCCGGGCGAAGTTCATCTGCTGCAGTGCGATGTCCGCGATCCGCAATTGGGACTCACGGCCGAAGCCTATAACCGTTTGGCGAACCAGGTGGAGTGCATCGTCCATTGCGCGGCCGTCGTGCAGTTCGATGCCGACGAAACAATCTATGAAGCGGTGAATATCCGCGGCACCGGCCATGTGTTGGATCTGGCGCGCGCGCGGCCCGGCGCGCCGGCTGCGCTGCTGCAGGTCAGCACCGCCTATGTGTGCGGCGAGCGGGATGGCCCGATTGCCGAGGACGATGCCTCCCGGCCCGCGCGTTTTTCCAACCCCTATGAGGCCAGTAAATTTGCCGCCGAGGCGCAGGTCCGCCAGGCGATGGCGGATGGGATGACGGCGGCGATTGCCCGGCCAAGCGTCGTCGTCGGGCGCGCCGCGGATGGCGTGATCGCCGGTTTCGATACGATCTATATGGCGTTCAAATTGCTCGCCGAGGGACGGATCCGGACGATCCCGTCGACGCCCGATGCGACGCTCAACTTCGTCCCGCTCGATCATGCCGTAAAGGGTATGGTAACGATCGCCGAGCGGATCGAAGAGGCGCGGGGACGGACCTTCCATCTGGTGGCGAGTACGCCCATGCCGGTGTCGGACTTCTTCGCGCTGGTCCGCGACTATCCGCAATTTTCCGATCCCGAACAGGTGTCGCCGGAGGATTTCGATCCCGCCATGCTGTCGCCGCTCGAACAGCGGTTCCATCGGCGCGTGGCCGCTCTCTACACCAGTTATTTTCAGCGCAATCCATTGTTTTCGCAAGATAATATTATATCGCTGGCCGGCTCGGGCGGCCCCGATGCGGATCGCGCGCTGATGCGGCGACAGATCGACTTTGCGATTCATGCGGGCTTTCTGCCAGCCGAGTCGGTTCCGGCCGAATAACCAAGAGCGACGAGCCGAGCGCCGCGCCGGACCAAATCGGGACGGCTAAAACGGTTATCCACAAACACGGTCAACCGGCATGGTTAATCTTCACAGGAAATTGCCGTCTCGCTCCGATTTAACCCTTTTTTTACGGTGAACGGCCTTTCCAACCCACCCGTGCGCGGTCATAAAAGAGTCAAACAAACCCGAGCGATGTGAAGGCGGCCTTTTGGTGAGCGCACCTTTTCGATTCCCACGATTCTTTGTAACGGCGCCTAGCCCGTGCCCCTATCTCAAGGGTCGCATGGAGCGGAAAGTGTTCACCGAGCTGCGTGGCCCGCACGCGGCGGAACTCAACGAAGCGCTCGGACGGATCGGTTTCCGGCGCAGCCAGTCCGTCGCCTATCGGCCGAGCTGTGTGGGCTGCCAGGCCTGTATCTCGGTGCGCGTCGTCGCCTCGCTGTTCAAGCCCAATTCCAACCAGCGCCGCCTGCTGCGCCGGAACGGCGATCTTGAGGTCAATGCCTGCGAAGCCTGGACGACCGAAGAGCAATTCTCACTGCTGCGCCGCTATCTGAGCGTGCGCCATCCCGATGGCGGGATGCATGAGATGGACGAGATGGATTTCGCCGACATGGTCGAGCAGACGCCGGTCGACACTTATATGATCGAATATCGCGAGCCGTCTCAAGGCGGGCGTCCGGGCCGGCTCGTTGGCGCCTGCCTGACCGACCGTCAGTCGGACGGCCTGTCGATGATCTACAGCTTCTTCGATCCCGAACATCCTGATCGGAACGGGCTCGGCAATACCATCATCCTCGATCATATCGTGCATGCCGCCAAGGCAAGCCTGCCCTATGTCTATCTTGGCTATTGGGTCGAGGGCGCGCCGCGCATGCGCTACAAGACGCGCTACAAGCCGCTCGAAAAACTGACGCCCAGAGGCTGGGTGCCGTTCGAGCCCGATCCGCTGGCGCGCAAGACCAAAATCCCGAATACGTCGGACAAGGTGTTGGCCAACACCGATTAGCGCCGGTCGCGGCTATTCGACCTCTTTCATAAAGGGCGGCAAGGGCAGTGCGGCGCGCGCCTCGGCGATCGCAATGGCCCATTGCGCGGACAGCATGTTGAAATATTCGTCGGTCTGCTCGATCCGCCGGAACAGGGCGGGCGTGCGTTCGTCCGTGGGCAGGATTGCGATGTCGAGCGGCCGGCCGACGCTGAGATTGGAGCGCATCGTCGAATCGAACGAGACCAGCCCCGTTTTCACCGCATCGTCGAGCGGGGTTTCAAATTCGAGCGCGCGGTCGAGAATGGGCTTCCCATATTTGGTTTCGCCGATCTGCATGAAGGGCCGGTCGGGCTGGCAACTGATGAAATTGCCTTCCTTGTAGATGTGATAGAGCCGCAGGGGCCGGCCCTTGAACCGTCCGCCGAGCAGCATCGATCCGGAAAAACTATATTGGCTGTCTTCGCCGGCCGTTTCCTTGATCTCTTCGCGCGATATCTGCAGCGCTTCGCCGACAAGCCCCGCCACCCGGTGCATATTGGGCATATCGGCCGGGAAACGCGGGCCGCTGCTGTCCTCATCTTCTTCCAACCCCTCTTTCAACAGCGCGAAGGCCGATTGGGTGACCGACAGATTGCCCGCCGTGCAGGCGATGATCGTGCGGTCGTCGCTCTGTTCGAGGATATGTAGCTTTTTGTATGAGGAGATATTGTCGACGCCGGCATTGGTGCGCGTGTCGGCGATCATCACCAACCCGTCTTTCAGCAACATTCCAAGGCAATAGGTCATGCGAATCCGGCCGCCATGTTCGAGCGATAAGCGGTTAGCGGGGAAGAGCGGTTTCGGATAGCCTCAATCTGCGCCGATATGTGGATCGGAGAATCGCCGGCGGGCCGTCAATTCTGGCTCTGTCTTTGCGCCTGCGTGACCCGGACATCGACCGAAAGGGACTCATCGCCGCCGCCGATACGCAGGCCGGCGACCGGCGCGGCATCGCGATAATCGAGGCCGCAGGCGACGCGGATATAGGCATCGTCGGGGCCGATCCCGTTCGCCGGGTCGAAACCCGTCCAGCCGATATCGGGCAGATAGGCCTCGGCCCAGGCATGGCTCGCTTCCTGCTCCTCGGCGCCGTCGCGGCGGAACAGATGGCCGGAGATATAGCGCGCCGGAATGCCCATCGACCGGGCGGCCGCGCAGAAGATATGGGCATGATCCTGGCATACGCCCTTGTTCGCCGCGAAGGCCGTTGCCGCGTCGCGCTCGACCGCGTCGAGCGTCGGCTCGAAGCGAATTTGTTCGAGCAAGCGCTGCATCAGCAGGTGCATGCGTTCGAGCGGGTCGGACTTGGCCGAAGCGACATCGGCGGCGAAGGTGCGGATCGCGTCGTCGGCGCGGCTCAACGGGGTGGCGCGCAGAAAGGCCTGGGCGGGCAGGGGCTCCGGCGCGTCTTCGACCATGCCGGATCGGTCGTCGGTCAGCACCTCGCCCGATACGGTCAGCGCGACATTTTCGACCGGGCCGTCGATGTAGAGCATGGTCACCCGATTGCCGAAGCCGTCGCGATGGCTGCGCAGCCGGGCGTCGCAATCGACATCGATATGCCAGTTCATCACGGTCTGCGCGGCAAAATTCACCGGCGTCATCCGCAGCAGCTGGACGAGCCGGCGCTGCGGCTCGCTGAACGCATAATCGGTGCGGTGATCGATATTCAGATGCATGATGCAAATCCGTCGAATAGAATATGTTTAGTGTTGCGCTAGAGGTTCCAAATTCCAATCCGTTAGTCCTGAGCCTGTCGAAGGACGCTTCTCCGCCGATAGACGTCCTTCGACAGGCTCAGGACTAACGGTAAGTTCAAAGCGGTATCGCCAACACGACCATTGCCGTCAGTCGAACCGGAACTGTTTGGTGATCGCCTGACTCAGCAAGCGGTTTTCCTCGATAAAGGCTTCGAGATATTCGTGCAGCCCGCCGCCGATAATCTCGCGGATGTTCGTCGCGGCGATCCGTCTTTGCCGCAGCCGCGCCATGCGGTCGGCCTCGCCCTGAAAACCGGTAAGCCGGCCGAGATCGGCGAGCAGCTCGACGGTATCGTCGACGGTCGCGGCGATCGAGCGTGGCAGTTCGCGGCGCAGGATCAGCATTTCGAGCACGTTGCGGGCCGAAAGCCCGTCGCGATAGAGCCAGCGAAAGGCCGTGTTTGCGGAAACGGTCTGCAGGATCGTGCCCCATTGGTCGCGATCGACGAGCCCGCCCACTTCTTCGCCCTCGGGCAGGATGATGTGATATTTCACGTCGATCAGGCGGGCCGTGTTGTCCGTGCGTTCGATACTTTCGCCGAGCATCAGGAAATAGAAGCTTTCCTGCCGCAGCATGCGATGCAGCGCGCCTTCGAAGCCGCGATTTTCGGCGATCAGGGCTTCGAGCAGGTTGATCGTCCCCTGCGCGCTGCCGACCGCGCTCCGCCCGTCAATATTGAGCCAGGCGCGATTGATCGACTCCCAGCCTTCCCGGGTCAGCGCCGTGCGCACGGCGCGCGCATTCATCCGGGCATTGTAAAGACAGTTGCGGAGCGAGTTCGGATTGTCCTCGGAAAAGGTCAGATAATTGGCGACATTGCTCGGTGTGATCGTCTCGCCGGTCTGTTCGAAATCATGGCTTGCGGCCGCCACTGCCAGCGCGCTGGACCAGGCGCCTTCGCCGGCGGGCCGGGCGGAGAGGGCGTCCAATCGCACGGTCGCCTCGATCAGCCGGGCGGTGAATTCAGCGCGCTCCATATAGCGGCCGATCCAATAGAGATAGGAGGCGGTACGCGCGAGCATCAGCTGGGTTGCTCGCTTTCGGGGCGCAGGACGAGGCTGTCCTTGGTCCCGCCGCCTTGGCTCGAATTGACGACGAGTGAGCCCTCGCGCAGCGCCACACGCGTCAGCCCGCCCGGCACGGTCGTCACCTTCTGGCCGTCGGAGAGCACGAAGGGGCGGAAATCGACATGGCGGCCCTTGGCACCCTTCTCAGTGAGTGTCGGGACGGTCGATAGGTCGAGCGTCGGCTGGGCGATATAGCCGTCCGGATTGTCCTTCAGCGCAGCGCGGAACTCCTCGATCTCCTCGCTGGTCGAGGTCGGGCCGACGAGCATGCCATAGCCGCCCGATCCGTCGACTTTCTTGACGACGAGGTCGGCGAGATTGTCGAGCGTATATTGGAGCGCATCGGGCTCGCGGCAGCGCCAGGTCTCGACATTGGGCAGTTTCGCCTCCTCGCCCGAATAATATTTTACGATTTCGGGCATGAAGGAATAGATCGCCTTGTCGTCCGATATCCCGCCGCCCGGAGCGTTGATCAGCGTGACATTGCCGGCGAAATAGGCCGCCATCAGCCCCGGCACGCCGAGCATGGAATCGGGGCGGAAGATCAGCGGATCGAGAAAATCATCGTCGATGCGCCGATAGATGACGTCGACGCGCTTGCGGCCCTCGATCGTCCGCATCCAGACGATATCGTCATCGACAACAAGGTCCGCCGCCTCGACCAGTTCGATCCCGACATTGTCGGCGAGAAAGCTGTGTTCGTAAAAGGCGCTGTTGAAATGGCCGGGCGTCAGCAGCACGCAGCACGGATTGCCCGGCGCGCTTTCCGGCGCGACCGCCTGCATCATCGCGCGCAGGGCATCGGTATAGCCGTCCACCGGCTCGACCTCGAAGGCTTCGAACAGTTCGGGGCAGAGCCTGAGCATCGCCTCGCGGTTCTCGAGCATGTAAGAGACGCCGGACGGCGTGCGGGCATTGTCTTCGAGCACGAGAAACTCGTCCGGCCCCGTACGCACCATATCGATGCCGCAGATATGCGCATAAACGCCGTGCGGCGGGCGATGGCCGTTGACGACGGGCGTGAAGCCGGGATTGCACAGGACGAGATCGGAGGGGACGACGCCGTCGGCGAGGATTTTGCGCTCGCCATAAACATCGTCGAGGAACATGTTGAGCGCCGTGACCCGCTGCTCCAGTCCCTCGGACAGCGATTGCCATTCCTCTGCGGTAAAGACGCGCGGGATGATATCGAACGGGATGATCCGCTCGGCCTGTTCCTCTTCGCTATAGACGTTGAAGGTGATGCCGAGCTGGCGGAACGCGGCCTCGGCGGAGTCCTGCCGCCGGCGCAACTCCTTTTTCGGCGTTTCGCGGATCCAGCGGGCGATGGACTCGAAACCCGGCCGCGGTTTGCGCCCGCGGCTATGCCCCCAAATCTCGTCGAAAAACCGTTTTGACATGCTGTGATGTAACAATGCACGAGCGGCCGCCTTGGTTCAACTACAGGCGTTCCGCTGCCCCGAACGCATTTCGGTTTCGGACCATTTGGGTTAGGATGAGCACAGATAGGAGAGGATCGATGACCGCAATCACGCATGTCGATGCCAGTGTGGCGCCGGAGGGAATTTCGCGATTGCTCGCCGAGCAGGGCGCGGTAATTGTTGACGGGCTGATGCAGGGCGATCAGCTGAAGCGGCTGACCGATGAGATTATGCCCTATGTCGAGGCGACCGAGCTCGGGCGCGACGATTTTACCGGGCGCAAGACGACGCGCACCGGCGCGCTGGTCGCGCGGTCACAGGCATGCCGGGAGCTGGTCACCAACAGCACGATCCTCGGCGCCTGCGAGAAATTCCTGCTGCCCTTTTGCGATCGCTTCCAGCTCCATCTAACCCAGCTTATCCGCATCCGGGACGGGCAGGGCGTCCAGCCGCTCCACCGCGACCGGCTGGCCTGGGGCGGCTATCTGCAGCGCGTGATCGAGCCGCAGCTCAACACGATCTGGGCGGTCACCGATTTCACCTTCGAAAATGGCGCGACGCAGGTCGCGCCCGGCAGCAATCTCTGGGAAGACGATACGCGCCTCCCCACCGAGGACGAGCTGACCTGGGCCGAGATGGATGCGGGCTCGGTGCTCGTCTATTCGGGCAGCGTCATCCATGGCGGCGGCGCGAACAATTCCGGCGCGGACCGGATGGGCCTCAACATCACCTATGCGCTGGGCTGGCTGCGGCAGGAGGAAAACCAGTATCTCTCCTGTCCGCCGGACATCGCCAAGGATTTCGATCCCGAACTGCAGGCGCTGCTCGGCTATGCGATGGGGAGTTACGCGCTCGGCTATTATACGCCGCCCCTGCCGCCCGGCGAGGGGCCGGAAGTCGTGCCGCCCGATTTCCTGTTCGGCGAGAAAGCCGCTGGCTGGGGCGATGATCTCTACGATCAGGTGACCCAGCGCTCGCGCGAAGGCACGCTCGGCGGGTAAGCCGCCACCATATCGACAGCCGGGAGTAAGCGATGGAACCCTATCAGTCCTTGAGCCGGTCGATCGCCGGCAAAGTCGCGATCGTCACCGGCGCCGCCAGCGGCATGGGGCGCGCAACCGCGCATCTGTTCGCGGCCGAAGGTGCGAAGGTTGCCGTCACCGATCTGAAGCAGGACGCTTGTGATAGGGTGGCGGAAGAGATCGCCGAGGCAGACGTTTCGGGCGAAGCGGCGGCATGGGCGCTCGATGTGTCCGATCCGGATGCCATCACGCGCGTTGTCGGTGAAGCGGCCGAGCGGTTCGGTGGGATCGATATCCTCGTCAACAATGCCGGCTTCGCGATCCCCGCCGATATTGCCGAGCAAAGCTACGAAGATAGCTGGGGTCCAACGCTCGCGGTCATGCTCTCGGCGCATCAGCGGATGATCCGGGCCGCGCTCCCGCATCTGAGGCAGTCGGACAGCCCGCGCATCGTCAACATCGCCTCAACCGAAGGGCTCGGCGCCACGCCGGGCAACAGCCCCTATGTTGCCGCCAAGCACGGCGTGATCGGCCTCACCCGCGGTCTCGCCGTCGATCTCGGGCGGGAGGGGATCACCGTGAACTGCGTCTGCCCCGGCCCGATCCGGACCGGGATCACCGATGCGATCCCCGAAGAGCATAAGACGATCTACGCGAAACGCCGCGTGCCGATGCGGCGTTACGGCATCCCCGAGGAAGTCGCGCATATGACGCTCTCCTGCGTCCTGCCCGCGGCGAGTTTCCTCACCGGGGCTGTGATCCCCGTAGATGGCGGGTTGACGATCAAGAACGCGTAGTTTGTCAGACCTCGGCTACGCCTCGGTGCCGCGCTCAACCGTCAGGTTGAGTCTGACAAACAAACTCCCGGCGCCGCGATTTTCCGATAGGGAAATTCTGACAAACAAAAACAAATAAAAAGAGGCCGCGGCAGTTTCCTGCCGCGGCCTCGCCCCTTTTACCAGGATTTGGAAACCCCGCCCTGAAGTCTGGGTCGGCGGGTGGAGGTCAGGCGACTTGCGCCTGTTCTTCTTCCACCGGGTCGCGTAGCACATAGCCACGGCCCCATACCGTTTCGATGTAATTTTCGCCGCCCGAGGCAAGGCTGAGCTTCTTGCGCAGCTTGCAGATGAAAACGTCGATGATCTTGAGTTCCGGCTCGTCCATGCCCCCATACAGATGGTTGAGGAACATTTCTTTCGTGAGCGTCGTGCCCTTGCGCAGCGAAAGCAGCTCGAGCATCGCATATTCCTTGCCCGTCAGATGGACGCGGTTGCCGTCCACTTCGACGGTCTTGGCGTCGAGATTGACGGCGAGCTTGCCCGTCTTGATGACCGACTGGCTGTGACCCTTGGAGCGGCGTACCACGGCATGGATGCGAGCGACCAGCTCTTCGCGATGGAAGGGCTTGGTGACATAATCGTCGGCGCCGAAGCCGAAGCTGCGGACCTTGCTATCCATTTCGGCAATGCCGGAGAGGATCAGGACCGGCGTCTGCACCTTCGAAAGGCGCAGCTTCTTGAGCACGTCATAGCCGTGCATGTCCGGCAGGTTCAGGTCGAGCAATATGATATCGTAATCATAGAGCTTGCCCAGATCGAGGCCTTCTTCGCCAAGATCGGTCGTGTATACGTTAAAGCCTTCGGTGGTCAGCATCATTTCGATGCTCTTTGCCGTGGTAGGCTCGTCTTCGATCAGCAGCACGCGCATCAGGTCACCCCTTGTTTGTGGCACCGAACGAGACGCCGCCCCGAACGGCTCAGTGCAATTCATTAACCATCGGAGGTATGAACGTAAAAGGTTAAAGGGCAGTTAACTCCACGAGTCGCGGACCTGTGACATTTGGGACTCACTCGCTTTTTGCGCTGGAAAGGCGGGTTTCTGAGCCGTTATTACGCTAACCCGTATCCTCTCGTTGCTCGATGATCCGGCCCATTCGCTCGACAAAAGAGGCCAGCGCTTCGTCTTCGGGGGCGAGCTGGCGCAGTTCTGCGATAGCCTTCGGATCGCCCTCCATAGCCCGGCGGTGAAGCGCCTCCAGCCGATCGAAATGTTCCGGATCCATGTCGGGAACCGGTTCGAACACGATGACCGGGGTCGATCGGCCGCGAAGGAATATCGACCCCATCGTCCGGCACTGGCTGCCCGGGAGCTGATCTATCGCGGCATCGCTGACCAGTATCTTAGTGCCGAGCTCCTTGTTCGCCGCCTCGAGCCGGGCCGCCACGTTCATCGTATCGCCAAGCGCCGTATACTGAATGCGATCCTTGCCGCCGAAATTGCCGACGATCGCCTCGCCATAATGCATGCCGACGCGCGTCCGGCCGACTCTGGCGTCGGTCCATTGCGGATCGGTGCGAAAAGCTTCGCCGGCCTGTTGGAGCGCGATTGCGGCGCGATAGGCGCGCAAGCCGTCATCTTCACGCGCGATCGGCGCGCCCCAGATCGCGACCAGCGCATCGCCGACATATTTGTCGATGGTCCCGCCATGTTCGATCACCACGGCCGAGAGCGTTTCGAGATAAGCGTTGAGCAGGCTGGCGACATCGCCTGCATCGGTACGATGGCACAGATCGGTAAAGCCTTCCATGTCGGTAAACACGGTGAAGATCATGCGGCGGTCGCCGCTTAGCGCGGCATCGGAGGGCCGGGCCAGTATTTCGGTCGCGATATCGGGCGGCAGGTAGCGCGCGAGCGCGAACTGCGCGACGCGTCCGCGCTCCCATGCGATCGAACGGCGCACGGTGACGAGTGTCAGGATAATCAGCGCCCAGCCGAGCACCGGCCCGGCGGCGGGAAAGCCGTAGGTTGGCGTCGGTATGATCATCTGCAGGCCGAAGGGCAGGATCAGCAAGATCGCCAGCACGCCGATAACGCCGGCGATATGCAGCCATTTGCTATGGACGAACAGGCCGAGGACGATTGCCGATGCTATCGCGAAGATGACCACCAGACCGGCAAGCCAGCCTGGCGGGTCGTCATAACGAATATTGTCGAGCCGCTGCGCAATCATATGTGCCTGGATATCAATACCTGATACCGTTGTCGTATCCGTCGCCGGGTCGATAAAGGGCACGTCGAACCGATCGAGGTCGAAATAATCTACGCCGATCAGCACTATGCGGTCCCTGACGAGTGCATCCATGAAGAGCGCCACTTCGGGGTCGGTGAAAAAGTCGATGGGCAATTTGTCGAAGACCGCGGTATCCGCATACATCGGCGCTCGATAGCGGATCAGCCCGCCATAATCGTCAAATGGCGTGCCGTCGCGAACGACGGAATCGGCAATCAGGGGCCGGTCCTCGCCGACCGGCCAGCGTCTGACGACGCCGTCGCTGTCGGTTTCCAGGCTTGCATCGGCAAAACTTACATTACTGCCGCCGAGCGTTGCGGTGAGCGAACCGAGGAAGGCAAGTCGGGTGTCGGCGAACGGCTCGAACGCAGGATCGACACCGGCGACATATGTCGGCGTTTGCACGCCCGAGAGGGCGGCCAGCAACGCCTCGTCGCCCTCGGTCGTGCTGTCGAACAGGATGTCGATGGCGATCGCGCGCGGCTGCATCGCATCGATTACCGGCAGTGCACGCGCCAGCAACGCGCGATCCACGGGCGAGCGCCGGCCCGTGTCCAGGGCCGTTTCTTCGTTATAGACGATCATGACGAGGCGCTCGTCTATGTCGGCGACGCCCATCACCGTCTGATAGCGTAAATTGAACAATGCCATTTCCGCGCTGCGGACAAAGGGCGTCTGCCAGCCCAGTATCGACACGAACAGCGCGAGGAAGAAGGCCGCGACGAGCAGGAACTTCGCCGTCGGGCCAAGCCAGGCGAGCATTTCGCCGAATTTCGACCGGATTTGCGGCAGCACGCGCAGTCCCCCCTAGCAACCTAGATCGCAGAATGGCAGGCGCGCGACAAGATGATGCGGGTCAGTCAGCCGGGCATTGCCTGCTGAAACGTCCGACGAGATAATCGAGCAATACGGTGACCCGTGCCGGCCGTTCGCGGCCCGGCGGCGTGACCAGATGCAACGCCACAGGGGGCGCCGACCAGTCAGGCAAGAGCGTGATCAGGCTGCCTTCGGGGTCATGCTGGGCGAGCATGAAATCGGGCACGAGCGCGATCCCATGCCCGGCGATCAGCGCCGGCATCATCGCATCGCTGTTATTGGCGCGCAGCGGGCCGCTGGGGCGCACCTGCGCCTCTTCGCCCTCTTTGTGCGTGAAGCGCCAGCTCTCGGGATTGGGCAAATAAGCGTAGCAGAGGCAATCATGATCTTTGAGATCGGCCGGGTGCTCGGGTCGGCCTTTACGCTCAATATATGCGGATGACGCGACGAGATGCCGGTCGATCGGTCCCAGGCGGCGCGCTTTGAGGCTGCTATCGGGCAAGGCGCCGATCCTGAGTGCCGCGTCGAAACCGCCGCCGATTATATCCACCACATCATCGCTCAGATGCAGATCGACAGCAATATCAGGATAACTGGCGAGAAAATCGGGCAGCGCCGCGCCGACATGGGTGATGCCGAAGCTCATCGGGGCGGCGAGGCGGACCAGGCCGCGCGGATTGGCGGCGTCATCGCGCGCGGCGTCCTCAGCTTCTTCGCCGAGGCTCAGCAATTGCTGCGCGCGTCCAGCCAGTTCCCGGCCGCTCTCTGTCAGCGAAAGATGGCGCGAGCTGCGATGGAGCAGCTGGACGCCGAGCGATTTTTCGAGGCGCGTAACGGCCTTGGACACGGTGGCCTTGGATACCGCCAGGTCCTCGGCGGCCGCCGTGAAGGAACGCAATTCGACGACTTTGGCGAAGATCGCCCAGGCTTCGAGATCGGGTAGATTAGACATAAATACGAAACGATAGTTTTCCAATGTTTCTATTTATGTGTGATCGCAAACCCCTATCTGGGTGTCAACGAAACTATCAACCAAGGAGCATTCCGATGATCGAGAAACGGCCTTTTTCAAGCCTCGGCCATGCCGATCATGGCTGGCTGAATGCCCGCCATCATTTTTCCTTCGCCAATTATTACGATCCGGCCCGGATGGGCTGGGGCAGTTTGCGCGTCTGGAATGACGACGAGATCGCCGCGAAAAGCGGTTTTCCGGCCCATCCGCATCGCGACATGGAAATCGTCACCTATGTCCGTCAGGGCGCGATCACGCATCGCGATTCCATGGGCAATGAGGGCCGGACCAATGCCGGCGATGTTCAGGTGATGAGCGCGGGTACTGGCATCCAGCACAGCGAGTTCAATCTGGAGGATGAGGAAACCCGGCTGTTCCAGATCTGGATCGAACCGAGCGAAAAAGGCGGCACGCCGCGCTGGGACGCGAAGGCGTTTCCCAAGGGCGATCGCGCCGGCTCTCTCGAAGTGCTGGCCAGCGGGTTCGACCAGGACATTCTGGACGGCGCGCTCTGGATCCGGGCCGATGCCCGGCTGTCCGGCGCGACGCTCGGCAAGGGTGATACGATCGCGCATGAACTGGCCGAGGGCTTTCGCGGCTATCTGGTCGTGTCGGATGGCAAGCTCAGCGTAAACGGCGTCGAGCTCGACGCCCGCGACGCGGGCGCGATCTCGGACGTGACCGAACTCACCATCGAAGCGCTCGACGATGCGGAGTTTCTGCTCGCCGAGGTGCCGGACGTCACCCATTGAGGGAGGAGGGGCTTTGCGGCCCCTCTTTCTTTTTTGCTCTTCCCAATTCCCTCACCCATTTTCCCTCCCGATTTCCCCGCAGCCTTTTCAAATCATGGAGATTCCAATGACCGATACTGACACGCCGACCATTTTGCGTATCGATGCCAGCGGCCGATACGAGGGGTCCAACTCCCGCGCGCTGGCCGATCATCTGATGGCGCGCCTCACGGCCGAGCATCCCGATGCCGATATCATCACGCGCGATGTCGCCAAGGGCCTGCCCTTTATCGATGCCGACTGGATCACCGCCAATTTCACGCCCGAGGAAAATCGCGACGAAACGCATCGCGGTGCGCTCGCCCAGTCCGACGCACTGATCGCCGAGCTGCAGGCCGCCGACATCATCGTCATCGGCACGCCAATGTATAATTTCGCCGCGCCGGCATCGCTCAAGGCCTGGATCGATCTCGTCGCGCGGGCCCGCAAAACCTTCACATATACCGAGAACGGGCCGGTCGGTCTGCTCGAGAACAAGAAAGCCTATGTCGCGATCGCCACCGGCGGCACCGAGATCGGCAGCGATATCGATCATCTGAGCGGCTATATGACCCATATGCTGGGCTTTCTCGGGATCGACGATGTCGAGATTTTCTCCGCCGATCAGCTTATGGCGCATGGCGAGGAAAAGGTGACTGAGGCGAAGGCGGCGATAGACGCGGCCGTGTAGCGCGGCGCTTGCCTGCATCGCGCCCGCCTGTCACTGCGGCGCCATGCTGGCCGACCGCATCCTCTTCACCGACGCCGAAGCGATCGTCATCGACAAGCCGGCCGGCTTGCCGGTGACGAAGCCCAAACGCGGCGGCGATTGCGTCGAGGATCGCTTGGCCGTGCTGCGCATGGGCTTTGCCCGCGATCCGATGATCGTCCACCGGCTGGATCGCGATACGAGCGGCTGTCTGCTGCTCGCGCGCAACCCCAGGGCGCGCAAACGCTTCAACCGCGCGTTCGAAGAGGGCGCGGTGCGCAAGACCTATTGGGCTGTTCTCGAAGGCGAGGTCGCCGGGGCGGACGGAATGATCGATCTCCCGCTGGCAAAACGCTCGACGCGCGAACGCGGCTGGTGGATCGAAACCGATCCACACGGCAAGGCGGCCCGAACACATTGGCGGACGCTGGCAACGGATGGCGGGAAGACGTTGTTCGAGTTTCGCCCCGAGACCGGCCGGACGCATCAGCTGCGCGTGCATGCGCGCGAGGGACTGGGCGCGGCGATTGCGGGAGACCCCGTCTATGGCGACGGCGCGGGGCCGATGCTGCTTCACGCTCGCGCGCTGCATGTGCCGCGAGACGGAAAGCCACCGATAGAGGCCGTGGCGCCATTGCCAGACACGTTCGGGCTATGGGATATCGCCGATCATGCCGATAACTGAAATCCCCGCCGAAGCAATCGAGGAGCGTCATCTCGCGGGCACCGGTCCCGGCGGGCAGAATGTCAACAAGGTCGCCACAACGGTGCAGCTGCGCGTCGATATACTCGCGCTCGATCTTCCCGCCCATGTCTATCGCCGCTTGCGCTCGCTTGCCGGCAACCGGATGACGGCGGACGGCACGCTCGTGATCACCGCGCGAAACCATCGCAGCCAAGAGGCCAACCGGCGCGAGGCGATGGCGCGGCTCGATGCGCTGATCGAAAAGGCCCATCACCGTCCCGCCCGCCGGATCAAGACCAAGCCCAGCCGCGCCGCCAAGGCGCGCCGGGTGGACAAGAAGAAAGTGCGCGGGCAGGTCAAAAAAACGCGCGCGAAACCGCGTCTGGATTAGGTATACCTCATGCACGAATTTTCGATTTCCGAGAGCACGGACAAGCCCTCGCTCTATGCCGACCTCCATTCAGCGCTGGACGGGCTGACTGCCGACGAACCCGATGCCATCGCCAATATGGCGAACGCGGCGGCGTTGCTCTGGGAATATCTGCCGGACATCAATTGGGCGGGTTTCTATCGCGCGATTGATGGCGAACTCGTGCTGGGGCCGTTTCAGGGCAAGGCAGCCTGCATCCGCATTGCCATGGGCGCTGGCGTTTGCGGTACGGCGGCGGTGACGCGCGAGACGCAGGTCGTCGAGGATGTCGACGCCTTTCCCGGCCATATCCCATGCGACGCCGTATCGGCCTCGGAACTCGTCGTGCCGATTGTCGTCGATGGCGCGCTGATCGGCGTGCTCGATATCGATAGCCCGTCCAAAGCCCGCTTCGATACCGATGATGCGGCCGGATGCGAGGCGCTGGTCGCGCTGATCGGTCCGCGCGTTGCTGCCTAGGCCCGCCGAACTGCCTCAAATCGGGACATAATGGCCCCTAGCGTGCCGTGGCGCGGCCCGGTCAAAGCTGTTAAGAAACTGTAAACGTCCTGCGCGCTGTGCGTTGCGGGCCGAGATCACAGTGGGAAGGGCAAAATATGCGTAGCTTAGCTTTTCTGGGCCTTTTGATGTCCGCAGCGATGATTCCGGGCACAGCCCAGGCGCAAACCGACTCCGGCGCGTCGACCAATACCGGCGTGGCGCTCGCGACGCAGGCGATGCGCGGCATGCGCGGGCATCGCGGCGGCACGCGCGTATGGCGCGGCGGTGGCGGCCATTATGTGCGTGGTGGCGGGCATCGTTTCTACGGACATCGCGGGGGCCATCGTTTCTATGGCCATCGGGGCGGCGTTCGCTTCCATCGCGGGACGCGCTTCTTCGTTGGCGGTTTCCTGCCACGCTATTTCCTCACGCCACGCTATTATGTCGTAAATTATCCGCGCTACGGCCTCGCCCGACCGGCCTATGGCCATCGTTGGGTGCGCTATTATGACGACGCCTATCTTGTCGACGGCTATGGCCGTATCTCCGACACGCGCTACGGCGTCTCCTATGACGGCCGCGGCTATTATGGTGGCGATTACCGCTATGACGACCGGTATCGCGATGACCGTTACTATGACGATCGCCGCTATTATGACGATCACCGGCGCGGCGACGGTGGCGCGGCGGCAGCCGGCGCGATCGCCGGCGGCATTATCGGCGGCATCGCCGGCAACCGGATCGCCGGACGCGGCAACCGCACCGAGGGCACGATCATCGGTGGCGCGCTGGGCGCGATAGCCGGTGGCGCAATCGGCGGTGCGGCAGGCCAGTCTGACCGGTATCGCGAAGATCGCTATTATCGCGATAGCCGCTATTCGGATCGCCGGCATGGCGGCCATTATGACGAACGCGCGCCGGTGCCCGAATATGTCGGCAATGGCGATTATTATCCGCCCGCGGCGCCCGGCTACACGGCCGACTATGATTATGACTATCGCCATGACGAGCGCGTCGTCTCGCCGCCCGCGCATCATGCGCCGAGCGTCAGCACGCATGTCACTGTCAACGGCGTGACGACCCATGCGACGCAGCATGTTCCTGGCGTAACGCAGAGCGCGACGACCAATATCGTCGTCCATCCGCAGCCGACGACGACCACGACGACATTCATCGAAGAGGAAGTCGAATATGTGCCGGCGCGCCGGAGCGGCCATCGCCGGGTATCCACGCGCGGCTGCAACTGCTGATACCGGCCTTTCGCTTCGGAGGGGAGCGAGGGGGCAAGAGGGCGGCCGGGAGCAATCCCGCGCCGCCCTTTCTTATGGACGATGTGTTAGCCGTAGCGGCGTTTAGCCGAGCCGCTCCAACTCCTCGAAGCTGAGCGCGCCGGGCACGACGATCACCGGGCAGGGCAGTTGGCCGGCCACGGTCCCGGCGAAATGCGAGACCAGCGGGCCGGGCGGGCCTTCGGCGGCCGCGCCGAGCATGATGCCGGCGATATTCTCGCTCTGGTCAATCGTTTCGCGTACCATCTTGATCGGATCGCCCTTCTTGACGGTGATTTCCGGTTGCATCCCGGTGGTCTCGACGAGCTCGCCCGCCGCCTGGGCGACGGCGGCTTCGGCGCGCAACCGGGCCTCTTCCTCGAACGTCGCCTCGACGGCGGCCCAATTGACGAATTCTTGTTGCGGGATCAGCGATACGATCTCCACCGTGCGGCCGAGCTTGATAGCGCGCACGGCGGCATAGTGCAGCGCCGCCCGCGCCTCGGGCGTTTCGTCGATGACCACCAGATAGGTCCGCATGTCGGCCGTTCCCCTGTTTGCGTGGAAGACTGATCGAATATCGCCGGTCTGGCAAGCCGGGCGCATGGTCTGGGCTGTTCGCGCGGGTGCTCGGCGGCTAAGGCGATTGCCGTCGATGCGGCCAAGGGGAGGGCATCATGCGCAACGCGATATTCTGGGTGGTCGCCCTATTGGCGCTCCTGTGGAACGGGTTCGGTCTTTACGATCTCTACATGACGCTGACCGTGAACCGGGACTATCTCGCCCAGTTTCCGCCCGAGATGCTCGCGATGATCGAAGACTTCCCCGAATGGCGCCGCCTGATGTGGACGACCAGCGTCTTTCTGGGCGTGATCGCCGCGCTGATGCTCCTCCTGCGCAAGCCGATGGCGGAACGCGTATTCTGGGCGACGGCCGCGCTGATGGCGATCGGCTTTTTCGGCTATGACTTGCCCTTCGGCAACGGGATGCAGGCCTATGGCACGGGCGGGGTCATCTTCTCCGTCATCCTGATCGCGATCCAGATCGCCTTGGCCCTTTACGCGCGCTGGGCTGCGCGGCATGGGTTATTGCGCTAGACGCTGCGTTTCGGAGCCGAGGAACCGCCATGCCAATCGAACTCAAAATGCCCGCGCTTTCGCCGACGATGGAGGAAGGCACGCTGGCGAAGTGGCTGGTGAAGGAAGGCGATGAGATCAGTTCCGGCGATATCATGGCCGAGATCGAGACCGACAAGGCGACGATGGAATTCGAGGCCGTCGATGAGGGCGTGCTGGCGAAGATTCTGGTGCCCGAAGGCACGGACGAAGTGGCGGTCGGCGCGGTAATTGCGATCCTTGCCGAAGAGGGCGAGGATCCCGCCAGTATCGACGCACCGGCGCCGTCAGCCGCTCCGGCAAAGGCCGATCCCGAGCCCGCCGCAGCTGCCCCTCCGCCCCCATCTCCACCGCCGCCCGCCCCGGCTCCGGCCGCACCCGCACCGCCTCCGCCGCCTGCGCCATCGGGGTCGGATCGCATAGTCGCGAGTCCCTTGGCCCGGCGTCTTGCGGAACAGAATGGACTCGATCTGGCCCAGCTCTCGGGCAGCGGCCCCAAGGGCCGGATCGTCAAGGCCGATATCGAGGCCGCACTCGAAAGCGGCACCGGCAAGGCGCCGGCCAAGGAAGCCGCCGCTGCACCGGCCGCGCCCGTCGATACCGATATTCCGCATGAGGCGGAGAAGCTTTCCAATATGCGCAAGACGATTGCGCGCCGTCTCACCGAGGCGAAGCAGACCGTGCCGCATATCTATCTGACCGTCGATATCCGGCTCGATGCGCTGCTCGATCTACGCAAGGAGCTGAACGCTTCGCTCGAAGCCCGCGAGATCAAGCTGTCGGTCAACGATCTGCTGATCAAGGCGCTGGCCCAGGCCCTGATCCAGGTGCCCAAATGCAATGTCTCCTTCGCCGGCGATCAGCTGATCAGCTACCAGCGCGCCGACATCTCGGTCGCAGTCAGTGTGCCCAATGGCCTGATCACCCCGATCGTTGTCGATGCGGCGAACAAGCCGGTCTCGGTAATCTCGGAAGAAATGAAGGAGCTGGCTGGCCGCGCTAAGGAGGGCAAGCTGCAGCCGCACGAATATCAGGGCGGCACGGCGAGCATTTCCAACATGGGCATGTTCGGCATCAAGCAGTTCGATGCCGTCATCAACCCGCCCCAGGGCATGATCATGGCGATCGGCGCGGGCGAAAAACGGCCCTATGTCATCGATGAGTCCCTGCAGATCGCTACGGTAATGAGTGCCACTGGCAGCTTCGACCATCGCGCGATCGATGGCGCGGACGGCGCCCAGCTCATGCAGGCGTTCCAGCAGCTGGTGGAAAATCCGCTGGCAATGCTGGCATAGCGCAAGGAGATGGGCGATGAAGATAGCGGTAATCGGCAAGGGCCGGGTCGGCAGCGTATTGGGGCCGGCCTTCGCCAAGGCGGGGCATGAGGTCGTCTATGGCGTCCGCAATCCCGCGGACGAGAAATATGATAATGGCGACGAAATCCCCCACGACACGACCGAGGGTGCGGCGCAATGGGGCGAGGTCGTCATTCTCGCCGTCGACTGGGGTGCGGCGGAAAGCGCGCTCGCGCAATGCGGCGATCTGAGCGACAAGATCCTGATCGACTGCACCAATCCGCTGACGATGAGCGAGGCGGGCCTCGAACTGGCGCTCGGCTTCGACACCTCGGCGGGCGAGATACTCGCCGTGCAGACGGACGCGAAGCTCGTCAAGACGCTGAACCAGGTCGGCTCGCCGGTCATGGCGAAAGCGCACGATTTCCCGAGCCGACCGATCCAGTTCGTCGCGGGCGAGGATGCGGAGGCGAAAACGCTGGTTAGCAGCCTGCTCCGCGACATTGGCTTCGAGCCCATCGACTATGGCGGGATCAAGAACGCCCGCAAGATGGAGCCGCTCGGCATGGTCTGGATCGACCAGGCGTTCCAGCACGGGATGGACCCGGAAACGGCGTGGCACTTTTTGAAGCTCGCAGATGACGCCTGAATTTGACCGGACAGAAGATGATATGAGAGCTGCGATATAATCGATGGAGGGCCGTAGAAACACGACACACGAAGATAGTCTTGGTTTCGCAGTGAGTGTGCGCCTCCTGTTTCTGGGCGGGGCGGTTCTGCTCAGCGTACCATTACTGTTGTCGGTTGGAATGCCGATTGCAGAAAACGCCATCTTTCTTTCACTGGCGGTCCTTTGGGCTGTTGTCGCCATAGTTTTAGCGTTTGCGACTAGGCGGCAAGCGTCTCCCGGGTTGGTGATGGTGGGAAGTATTTGGTTTGGCGTTGCGCTATTGGCAGCGCTTGCAACCGGGGCGATTTCGATAATCGATCTAATAATCTAGAAAGAAGAATATGGCCGATCAGTACGATCTCATCATTCTCGGTTCCGGGCCCGGCGGTTATGTCGCGGCGATCCGGGCGTCGCAGCTTGGAATGAAAGTCGCGATCGTCGAGCGGGAGCTGCTCGGCGGTATTTGCCTCAACTGGGGCTGCATCCCGACCAAGGCGCTGCTCCGGACGAGCGAGATTTATCATTATATGAGCCATGCGGACGCCTATGGGCTGAAGGCGGACAATCCGGGCTATGATCTCGCCAAGGTCGTCGCGCGCTCGCGCCAGGTGGCCGGGCAGCTCAACCGGGGCGTCACGGGCCTCATGAAGAAGAACAAGGTTGATGTGCATGAGGGCTTCGGCACGATCACCGGCAAGGGCAAATTGTCGGTGAAGTCCGAGGACGGAAAGACGACCGAGCTGACGGCGAAATCGATCATGATCGCGACCGGCGCGCGGGCGCGCGACCTGCCCTTCGCCAAGGCGGATGGCAAACGCATCTGGACCTATCGCCATGCGATGGTGCCTGAGGAAGTGCCGTCCAAGCTCCTCGTGATCGGGTCGGGCGCGATCGGCATCGAGTTCGCGAGCTTCTATTCCGATCTTGGCGCGGAGGTGACGGTCGTCGAAATGCTCGATCGCATTCTGCCCGTCGAGGACGAGGATGTGTCGAAACATATGCTCAAAACGCTCAAGAAGCAGGGCATGATGATCATGACCGGCGCGGGCGTCGAAAAGCTCGAAGCGGGCGCCAAATCGGTGAAGGCGGCGATCAAGGACGCCAAGGGCAAGGTGACGGAAAGCGAATTCAGCCATGCTATCGTCGCCATCGGCATCGTGCCCAATACCGAGGATATCGGACTCGAAGCGCTAGGCGTGAAGACAGCGAAGAACGGCCATATCGAGGTGGATGGTTTTGGCCGCACCAATGTCGACGGCATCCTCGCGATCGGCGATGTGACCGGCCCGCCCTGGCTCGCGCACAAGGCGAGCCACGAAGGCGTGATCGCGGTCGAAAAACTGGCCGGCAAGGACCCGCATCCCTTCACGACCGACAATATTCCGGGCTGCACCTATTCGCGCCCGCAGGTCGCCTCGGTTGGGTTGACCGAGGCTCGGGCCAAGGAAGCCGGGCATGACGTCCGCGTCGGCAATTTCCCCTTTATCGGCAATGGCAAGGCGATCGCGCTGGGCGAGGCGGACGGCTTCATCAAGACCGTGTTCGATGCGAAGACCGGCGAGCTATTGGGCGCGCATATGATCGGCGCGGAAGTGACCGAGCTGATCCAGGGCTATGCCGTCGCGCGGCAGCTCGAAACCACCGAAGCCGAACTCATGCACACCGTCTTCCCGCATCCGACGCTCAGCGAGATGATGCATGAGAGCGTACTCGACGCCTATGATCGGGTGATGCATATCTGACGCCTGATCCGGAGGAGGAATGGCGGGAGAAACTGACCAACAACTGGCCCGCGTGGTGTCGCCCAACATGCTGGCGATCTACAGCCTCGCGACGATCTTGGGTGCGGGCATTTATGTGGTTATCGGCGAAATTGCGGGCGAGGCGGGCGTACTTGCGCCCTTCGCCTTTCTGCTCGCCGCTATCGCGGCCGGCTTCACCGCGCTCAGCTATGCCGAGCTTGGCGCGCGCTACCCGCAAAGCGGCGGGTCTGCCGTCTATGTCGATGTCGCCTTCAACCGGCGCTGGCTGACCTGGATCACCGGCTGGGCGATAATCGCCACGGGTCTGGTCTCGGCGGCGACGATCGCCACGGGCTTTGCCGGCTATCTGACGGCCTTTGCGCCGATCCCCAAGGAAATCTCGATTCCTCTATTGATCGCCGCGCTTACCGCCATCGCTGCCATCGGCATCCGCGAAGCGGTCTGGTTCATGCTGCTATGCACCGGCGCGGGCGTGCTGGGCCTGCTGGTCGTACTGTTTGTCGCCGGCGGCAATCTCGTCGACTATCCGGCGCTGGCCGTCGAGGGATTTTCGGCGGGCGGCGGATGGGCGCTTGGTGTCCTGCTCGGCAGCTTTCTCGCCTTTTACGCCTTTATCGGGTTTGAGGATCTGGTGACGCTCGGCGAGGAGGTCGAAGATGTCGAGCGCGCCCTGCCGCGTGCCATCATCATCGCGCTGGGCGTTTCACTGTTCTTCTATGTCGCGATCGCCATGGTTGCGGTCTCGACACTCACCCCGACAGCGCTCGGTGCGACAGGCGCGCCGCTGGTCGAGGTCGTGCGCGTGAGCGGTTATGACGGCAGTTTCCTCGCCGTGCTCGGCCTGCTCGTGATTGTCGATGGCGCGCTGGCCCAGATCGTGATGGCGGCGCGCATCGTGCACGATCTCGGCAAACGGCGCGGCGGCGCGCCGGAATGGCTTGCGCGCATTAACGTCAAAACCCGCACGCCGGTCGTCGCCACGATACTCGCCGGGGCGGTGATCCTCGCGCTCGCCCTGTTCTTCCCGACCGGCACACTGGCGGGCATTACGAGCTTCATCATCCTCTGGGTGTTCGTCGCGGTGAACGCGGCGCTGCTGCGCCTCAAGCTGACCGGCGAGGCAACCGGCAAGGGCATTGTCAGCTATCCGGCAGCCGTGCCGGCGGCTGGCCTGCTATTCAGCCTCGCCCTGATTGCGGGCCAGATCGCCTTTGGCTGAGCGCGAATGGGGTAAATGTCGACATGAAGAGCGGTACCGCCGTTTCTGACGCCGCTGCCCGGATTCTCAGTACCTGGTCCGGCTTACCCGATGGAGGCGGAAGAGGCTTTCGACGCGGGCTCCGGGGCAGGCTCCTCGTCGACGAGCATAAGGGCTGGGTCCTTGGGCTCGTCCTTTTTCAGCGTACCGGCGCTTTTATGCCGGAAGCTGCCTTCAACATGGCCACCCGTTTCGATGCTGAGCTTTTCGTAGGTGACGTCACCGACAACCTTGGCCGAAGCTTCCACAATCAGCTCCTTGGCGGTGATCGATCCTTCGACGCGCCCGGCGATGCGGGCCTGTTCGGCGCTGATCGCGCCCTTGACCGTGCTGTTGCCGGCCTGGACAAGCGTCGCGCAGCGAATGTCGCCGTCTACCCGGCCATCGACATGGAGATCGACCGATGCGTCGATGTCGCCCGTAACGGTGACGTCGGACCCAATGACCGAAAAGGTCGAACGGTTATCCGCGCTCGACGGAATTGCCATTTCTTCGTTCTGCGACGGATTGGATTTCGAGAACATCGCGATCTGCCTCCAATAGGGGCCGGGGGTTCACCGCGCGGCCGTTGATGCGCACTTCATAGTGCAGGTGGGTTCCGGTCGAACGGCCTGTATTGCCCATCCGGCCGATACGATCCCCCCGATCGACTTCTTGCCCGACTCGTACATCTATACCAGAAAGATGCGCGTAAAGCGTCACAACGCCCGCGCCATGATCGATTTCGATCGTCCGGCCATAGCCGCCCTTCCAGCCCGTAAAGGTAACCCGGCCCGGCCCCGTGGCGAGAATGCCCGTGCCATGCGGGCCGCGAAAATCGATGCCGTTATGCATGGCGCGCGCGCCGGTGAACGGATCGCGGCGCAGACCGAACGGGCTGCTCATCGACCCCATAGGGGCCGGTTCGGCTGAGGGAATGGCCCGCAAAGACAATTCCATGACCGCAAGGCGGTTCAGCGCGATCTCGAGTTCGGCGATTTCTCCGTCAATCCCATTGGCCATGCTGATTGCTGTCCGCACCGGCTGGAGCGGACCACCCTGCGCCTGACGGCTCAGTATACGCGGATCGAGCCCGAATTCCCGAATGGCCTGGGCCGTCTGCGCCGTGCGGTCTTCGACTGCTGCGCGCAGGGCGCGCGCGAATGCCAGCTGTTCCCGCTCCAGCGTCTCGAGCGCGGCGGCCTCGGGGATCACGGCGCTGCTTTCGTCGGCGGGTTCGCCTTCGGCATCCTCAATATCGAGATTGCCGAAATGGCGGCGGACCAAGGCATCGAGCACGGCCTGGCGCCGTTCGACGCGGGCCACCTGCTCCTCGACCGAGCCGCGATAGGCCGCAACACGCGCTTCGCTCTCCGACACTTCCTGCGCGCGCTCATTGAGGGCGATTCGCTCGCTCGCGCCCTTTACCTGCATGCCCACCGTCACGAGCGTGAAGGTGAGCCAAGCGAACGCGCCGATGGCGGCGAGCGAAACGACTCTTATCTGTAACTTGCTGGATATCCTGAAAAAACGGAGCTTGCCGCCGGAGCGGATATGCAGCTCATGGTCAGGAAAAAGGCTCTTGAACCGGGTCCATAGACCCGGGCCTTCCTTTTCGGTTTTCGACACGTGCGACCCTGTAAATTGAAATTTCTGCAAGCGCGCTAGCAATAATGTGTTGAGATCGCGAATCTATCGAACCGCCGCGCGATGAATCGTTTGGGAGTCGAGCCGAGTCGACGGATTCGCCGTTAACGCGCCCGTAAAGGTGCGGTTTTTCATGGCTTCGCCGGTGAGCGCTGCCTATAGCGCGGCTATGGGCAAGGGCACACATGATTATCGCGCGGATCCGCGCAACGCAGACATCCACATCAACGTCAATGGCGATATCGTGCCGCGCGCCGAGGCGATGGTTTCGGTCTTCGATTCCGGCTTCATGCTCGGTGACGGCGTATGGGAAGGGCTGCGCGTCCATCAGGGCCGGATCGCCTTTCTCGATCAGCATATGGACCGGCTCTACGAGGGCGCGAAAGCCATCGATATGGATATCGGTATCGACCGCGAAACGCTCGAACGGCGGCTGTACGAGACGCTCGACGCCAATGGCGATAGCGAGGGCGTCCATATCCGGTTGATGGTCACGCGTGGCATCCGTTCGACGCCGTATCAGGACCCGCGCGTCGTAATCTCGCCTGCCACGATCGTGATCATTCCCGAATATAAGGAGCCGCTGCCCGCGACGGTCGAGAAGGGCATCCGGCTCTTCACCGTCCATGTCCGGCGTGGCGATCCGGCTGTGCAGGACCCGAAGCTCAATTCGCACAGTAAGCTCAACTGCATCACGGCCTGCATCCAGGCGGCCAAGGCGGGCGCGGACGAAGCGCTGATGCTCGATCCGCACGGCTTTGTCGCGACCTGCAATTCCACGCATTTCTTCATCGTGCGCAATGGCGAGGTCTGGACGTCGAGCGGCGACTATTGCCTGGGCGGTATCACGCGCGGAACAGTGATCGATCTGTGCCGCGAGGCGGAAATTCCGGTGTTCGAGAAAAACTTTTCGCTGACCGATGTCTATGGCGCGGATGAGGCTTTTGTGACCGGCACGTTCGCCGGCGTCGTCCCTGCGACCGAAGTCGACGGGCGGGTGCTGACCGACGGTTGCGGGCCGATGGTCGCGCGGTTGCAGGAACTCTATGCGGCGCGTCTGGCAACCGATGTGGCGGCCCGGAGTCGGCCGTGAGCGGGGTTTGTTTTTGTCAGACCTTGGCTACGCCTCGGCGCGGCGCCGGCCCGCTCCCCCTCCCGACCGCCCATTCATTGTACCCTGTGGGAGGTCGGGAGGGGGAGCGGGCTGGTACCGCGACATTGCGACAGCAATGTTCTGACAAAGAAAACCCATGACGATCCGGATCGCGATGTGGTCGGGCCCGCGCAATATCTCGACCGCGATGATGCGCAGTTTTGGCAGCCGGGCGGACTGTTTCGTTAGCGATGAGCCCTATTATGGCGCCTATCTCAAGGATACTGGCTTCGATCACCCGATGGCGGACGCGATCGTCGCGGCGATGGATTGCGACTGGCGATCGATCACCGCCACGCTGAACGGCGATCCGCCGGATGGCAGTTCGGTCTGGTATCAGAAGCATATGCCGTCCGAGATGGTCGGGCCGGTTGGTGTCGGCGATCTCGACAGCCACGCCCATGCCTTTCTGATCCGCGATCCCGCCCGCATGATCGCGAGCTATGCCAAGAAAATGCAGGCCGTCACGTTCGACGATATGGGGCTGGAACGGCTGCACCTCTATTTCCGCATGGAGGCGGACCGGCTGGGCAAAGCGCCGCCAGTCGTGGAGGGTGCGGATATACTCAATGCGCCGCGTCCGATGCTGGAGGCGCTGTGCACGGCGCTCGGTATTAGCTGGGACCCGGCGATGCTGAGCTGGGCGCCGGGCCGGCGGGACACGGACGGTATTTGGGCGCCGCATTGGTATGGGCGGGTGGAAGCGAGTACCCGGTTCGAAGGCGACGATCGCGGTGATGTCGAACTACCGGACGAGTATCGCGCGCTCTATGAGCGCTGCCGGCCGCATTATGAGGCGCTGCGCGGCTATAAGCTTACCGTTTAGAGCCGTTAACCAGTTTCGCACGCCGCCTTGCTCTCCCAGCTCGCCGTGCCTTCGAGCGACATCTCGTCGACCTGATCGCTTTCCAGCGCACCGATCCATGTTTCGATAATCGGCTGTATCAGCCGGAAGTTGGGCCGGTGGCGCACGCCTTCGATGATCGCCAGCGCGGCGAGCGAGCAGGTCGCGCGATAGAGCCGCTGTGAATTGGCCGGCTCGACATAGTCGTCGTCCGCCCCGTGGATGAACAGCAACGGCTCCTCGACGGCCGCCAGCGCGACAATGCTCTCCCAGCCATCGGGGATCAGAACCTCGCTGTAGAAGGGCGCAGCCTCGGCCAGATCGCTGAATGTTGCGAGGGTGACGACCCCGTCCAGTTCTTCCCGCGCGGCCAGCTGGATCGCTACCGCTCCGCCCAGCGAATGGCCGAACGCATAGAGTCGGCCTTCTTCGCCGGCCCGTTCCTGCGCGAAGGCGTAAAAGGCCCGTGCGTCCGCGATCAGCCCGCGCTCGTCCGGCGATCCGGGATTTTCGCTGAAGCCGCGATAGGAGGCGACGACGATGCCACTATCGCCCGCGGCAAGCCGCTGGACATAGCCGGCCATCCGCCCGGCATTGTCGCGCCGGCCATGAAGGACGAGGATCATGTCTTCGCTGCCATTGTCCGGCGCCCAATAGAGGCCGGTGAGCGCGAGCCCATCGGCGGTGGTGACGGTAATCCGCTCGGGCGCCGGTCCCGTCCATTCCGGCGTTGTGATCGGTCCGACGGGCGGCGCGTAGAGTTGCTCGCGCGCGAACTGCGCGCAGCCGACTTGCAGGGCGAGCATCCCGAAGCCGAGCAGGATCAGCAGAAATATATGGAAGCGCTTCATCGGGGTGGCATCTATCGCGCGCCAGCTGAACGCGCACTGTCCAGCGTATCCGCATCGCGGGACGCGCCATCCGGATCGATCCAGTTGGCGTCCGGCAGCCCGTACAGCTGATCGAATATGTCCATCGGGATGCCGAACGGACGCCCCGTTCCCGAATTCCAGAGTATCGCGACCCCGCTGCGCAGGGCCGGGTCGATCATGATCATCGCCCGATAGCCGCGCACCGCGCCGCGATGTGTGATGACTGTATGGCCGACATAATCGTAGACTCGCCAGCCGAGCGCGTAGCGCGTGTTCGAAATCCGCTCGGCATAACGGCTGTTGCGCCGGTCCTCGCGTTCGGTGCGCACGACGGGAGTGTGTACGGTGGCGAGCACCGCGGGCGGTATGATGTCCGGCGCGCCATTGACCTGTGCTTGCATCCATAATGCAAGATCACGGATCGATCCGTTGACGCCGCCTGCCGCGGGCACGCGGTAATAGGGCTCGACGACCGGGACTTCCTCACCCGTCGCGCGATGGCTGAGCGCCCAGCTCGGGCTGTCGAACAGCCCCTGACGGGAGATCGTCGCCGTCTGCATGCCGAGCGGCTGAAACAGACGGCGCTGCACGGCCGCTTCATAGCTCTGCCCCGTGATACCCTCGACGATCTCGCTGGATGCGTCGAAACCGACGTTTTGGTAGCGGAAACAGGTGCCGGGCGGGCACGCGACCCGGTGCCCGGCGAGCTGCGAGCGGAGCGTATAGGGGTCTTCATCCGCTTCGAGCCGGTTGTCGAGTGCGTTGCGTTCGATGCCGAGGCGGTGGGAGAGCAGGTCGGCAACAGTGACCTGCATCTGGCTGGAGCCCGGCAGTCTCAGCGACGGCGCGAAGCGGGAGACCGGCGCGTCGAGCCGCAGCGCGCCGTCGCGTTCGAGCAGCGCGATCATCGTTGCGGCGACGCCTTTGGACAGCGACGCCCAACGGAACGCCGTATCCACAGTCACCGCGTCGCCGCTTTCGTGCACGGTTTCGCCATAGCCGCGCGCAAAGGTGATCTCGCCATTTTCCATGACCGCCACGGCGAGGCCGACCATCGTCTCATCTTCCATCAGCGCGCCGATCCGGCGGTCGATCTCGTTATAGTCGATCAGGCCGGACCGGGGATCGATCGCGATGATTTCGCCGCTCGGTTCGGCAGCTTCCGGGTCCGCCGCATCAAGCGTGATCGACAGACCTTCGCTGACCGCCTGAGACGGAAAAGGCCCGCTCAGCACCGGCGCCATCGCGAGTACGCCGAGCGCAACGAAAAGCAGAGTCAGGGGCAGGGCGAGCCGGTTCATGGTAACGCCGCCCCCTTTGCAGCGCAGCAGTCCGCCGGTCCAGATCAAAGATGCGGGCGCACAAGAAAACGGAGCTCCAGCCCAGCGGCCGGAACTCCGCGATGATCTGTTTTCGAAACCGGGCTACATATCCATCGCTTCGGCGACTTCGACACTGCCATGGCCCATAATCGGACAGCCCTTCGCCATTTCGACCGCGGCATCCATCGTGTCGGCCTGCACGATCGAATAGCCGGACAACGGATTGGCGCCGCCATTGTCCGCAACGCCGTCGGCCGACACGGTCTTGGATGGCCCGACCGGATTGCCGCCATCGACCACGGCACCACCCATGGTTTCGAACCAGGCATTCCATTTGGCCATTACTTCGGTGCCCTCCTCAGGGCTCTCCGGCGCTTTCCCGCCATGATAGGCGAACACATATTTCGGCATCATTCTCTCTCCTTGTTTTGGGTGGTCTGCGATCAGCCGAGCAGCCGTTCGAGCTTGACGAAGGACGAACCCCAGCCGCCTTCGTGGTTGGCCGCGCTTTCCTCGTCGGCGAGGCCCGAATGGATCATCGTGAACCGCGCGCCGCCATTGCCGTCCGGCGCGATTTCGAACCGGACCCGGCTGTCATGGCCGCGTTCGTCATTCTCGTCATGCCAGGCCCAGGTGAACTCCACCGCATGTGGTGCGTCGACGGTCACGACTTCGCCCGACACCTTGTAATTGGCACCTTCGGCGTTGGTCATCGTCGAGTTCCAAGGGCCGGGCCGCGACAGGTCGAGATCATGTTCGGAGATCGACATGCCCTCCGGGCCCCACCATTGTAGCAGATATTCGGTCTTGGTGACGTGATCGAACACTGTTTCGGGCGCGACGGGAAAGGTCCGCTCCATGCGCAATTCGCTCATTTTCTGTTTGCCTCCTGATCGAGAATGGCGGCGAGGCGGTCGAAGCTCGCCTGCCAGAATTCCTTGTGGCTCATCGTCCAGGCGCTGATCGCCTGCACGGCCTCCGGGCGCACCGCATAGATGCGCTGCTGCTTGTCGATCCGCTGGACGACGATGCCGGCCTTGCGCAGCACCTTCAGGTGCCGCGAAATGGCCGGCGCGGATATGGACGTGCCGCTTTGCAGCGCGCCGGCGTTCAGTTCGCCTTCGCGCAGCAGCCGTTCAACGATGGCGAAACGTGTCGGTTCACCCAGCGCGGCAAAAGTGGCGGAAAGATCGGACACAGAAACCTCATTGATTCGTGTTTCTGTTAATTAACATATACGTTAATCAAAGAGAGTCAAGTGAAGCTAGTCCGATAGTGCCGCGGCGATCCTTTTCCGCAGTTCCGGAAGGAGACTGTCCGCAAACCAGGAATTCTTGGAGAGCCAGATATTGTTGCGCGGGCTGGGATGGGGAAGCGGTATGGTCGACGGGCCGAAATCGCGCCAATGCCGCACCGTTTTGGTTAGCGTCTTGTGCGGCGTATCGAGATGCCAACCTATCGCATATTGGCCGATCACCAGCGTCAGGCGGAGGGCGGAAAGTTCGGTGAGCAGTTTCGCGCGCCAGGTTTCAGCACAGATCGGCGGTGGCGGCAGGTCACCCGATGTGCCCGTGCCCGGATAGCAGAAGGCCATGGGCAGGATCGCCACCCGTTCGGGATCGTAGAATGTCTCCCGATCCACGCCCATCCAGTCGCGCAGTCGCTCGCCGCTCGCATCGTCGAACGGCACGCCGCTCTCCTGCACCTTCCGGCCCGGCGCCTGCCCCGCGATCAGGACGCGCGCCGAGCGGTGCGCTTGCAGCACCGGGCGGATCGGACCGGGTATCGTGCCTGCACACAGCCGGCAACTGCGCGCGGAAGAAAGCAGGGCGTCCAGCGTCATCCGTGGACCTTATCCGATCGGCATCGATGGGGGCAAAATGCGGCCTTCCCGTTGGGGAGCAGGAAGGCCGCGAGGGGACCGCCAAGGGGAGAGCAGTCAGAAGCTGAACCGGATGCCGATCTGCGAGGGGGAGGGATCGGTATGAAAGACATCCACCTCGGAAAAACCGGTATTGCCGAAATCATGATCGTCGCTGGCGAGCCCGGCGAGCGATGTCATGCGGCGCGGGCGGACGATATCGATACCATCGCCAATCATGATGTCGCCAAGGCTCTGTTCGGCGATGCTGAACCGGTCGAGCATGCCAAGCCGGGGGCTCGGCGTGGTCAAATTGGCCGCAGGCGCCGCCATCGACGCGCCGGCGGGGAGGACCGTGTGCACGGGCTGCTCCTCCAGGCCAAACTCGGCGCGCCGCCCGGCATCCGCCATCGCTTCGCCGAGCGAAACGCCACGCATTGCGCCGCCGAGCTGCGCGGTCGCGTTGGCGTTGGTTTGCGCCAGCGCCGGCCCGGTAGCCGCTAGGGTAACGCCGACCGCAGCCGAAGCGGCGGCCGCGGCGAAAAGAATATGCTTGATCATCGTCTGTCTCCTGTTGCGAGCCTGCCGAAGCATCGGCGCGGTCACACAGGAGTTCGCGACATCCGGCCCCGACGTTACCGCCGGGGCCGTAAAGCTTTTCGTTTACAGTGATCGAGTTTTCCGATCCTGGATCAAAACCGCATCCCGACCTCGATTCCATACAGCGCGGGCTCACCGGCGATGAAGGTCGGCGTGCCGAAGGCGCCGCCGGTATTGCCGGCATCGATCAGATACTCCTCGTCGAACAGGTTGCGCGCAAAGCCGACGATTTCGTAACGGCCGTCGTCGAAGCTCACCCCGCCGCGCAGATTGGCGAGCACATAGCCGTCTTCACTGGTCAGCGGCGTGTTCGGTACCTCGAAGAAAACGCGGCTCTGATAGGTGACGGTCGGCGTCAGGAAGAATTCCGTGCCGTCGGCGATGCCGACATTGAACTGCGCGCCGCCTGACGCCGAATGTTCGGGCTGCAGCCGGAACCGGCTGCCGACGAACTGGGTTGCGCCGCCGGTCGCAGGCGCATCGATCTCGGCATCGATATAGGCATAGTTGGCAAACAGCCGGACTTCGGGGATGATCTGATAGGCCGCTTCGATCTCGACACCGAAATTGCTTGCCTCGCCGGCATTGACCGGGACGATCTGGCCCGTGCCTTCCTCGAAGAAGCTCGTCTGGAAGTTCGAATAGTCTTGGTAGAAGACGCCGATTGATCCGAAAAAGCCATCGATATCGGCTTTGACGCCGCCTTCGTAATTCCAGACGCGTTCGGCCGCGACGAGCGTGACGTCCGGCACGATGCCGGCCGGCGTAGCAAGCGCGCTCAAATCGATGACCGGCGCGCGACGGCCGCGCGAGACGGTCGCGTAGACATTCACTTGGTCGGTGATGCGGTACAAGACATTGAAGCGCGGCAGCCAGGCATCGAACTCGTCTTCGGCGGCGAATGTCCCGCCATTGGTATCCGCTGCACCGAGCAATGAAACACCGGGCGCGCCGAGCCCCGCGAAGATTACGCTGCCCGGCTGGGTCGCGCTGTAGCTCGAGCGACGTTCCTCATAGACGTAACGCAGGCCCGCGGTAAGCTCGAGATCGCCAAGGTCGAGCGTGCCATCGGCGAAGACCGAATAGCTGCTATTTTTGCCGCCATTCTCGAAAACGCTCTGATAGGGCAGCACGGTCGCCGTCCCGCCCGTCAACAGAGCCGTGGCATTGGCCGCGTTCAAGGTGCCGTCTGCCGCCACGCACGGATTGGCACCGCCCAGCGCGGCCGAGAGATTGGCCTGGATCGGGGCGAAAGCGCCGAAGGGTGCGCAGGCGATGTACGTGCCCTCATCGGTCGAGAAGGGTACGCGTTGCGTCCCTTCCTCGTGGAAGATGTTGAAGCCGGCGAAACCGCGGAACATGTCGCCATCGTAGGTGACGCGGGTTTCGTGACTCATCTGCTCGCCCTGGGCGTCCTCGGCGAATTCGAGATAGAAGAGCGCCGATCCGTCGGCATCGAAGGTTTCGAGACTGTCGAAGCGGCGATAGCCGGTGATCGAGGTGATCGAGAGCGTATCGGTGATTGGTGCGTTGAAGGTCAGATTGGCATCGAACACCTCGCGTTCGAGCCCGAGTTCGCGAATGCCGAGTACGGTCTCGCTGAACGGCGAACCGCCGAGCTCGGCAAAGCTGAACGGACTGGTATCGCCGCCGGTCGGCGGGATCGATCCGGACTTGAACGCCGTGCCGCTGTTGCGTTGCTGCTCATAGGTCAGGATCAGGTCGATCGTGCTGTCATCGGTCGGAAAGATGCGGAGCGATCCGCGAATACCGAACTGCTCGATGCCGTTGAGATCGTCCTGGTCGATGCCGACCGTCTGCTCGCTGGCGGTGCCTGGCTCCCCGGCGATGTTGCGGATATAGCCGTCGCGCTCCTTGTAGACGAAGGCAAGACGGCCGGCGATATCGTCCGACCCGCCATTGATCATGCCGTTAAATTCGATCGCATCGTAATTGCCGTAGGAGGCGGAAAAGGCGGCGCTCAGATCGGGCGTCGGCCGGGCGGTGACGACCGAGATCGCGCCGATCGTCGCGGCTGTGCCGAACAGCGTCGCCTGCGGCCCCTTGACGACCTCGATCCGCTCGATGTCGAACAGATCGAAATAGGAACCGCGCGAGCGCGATACGTCGATACCGTTGTAGTAAATGGTGACGCGCGGCGCGATCTGCGCGCTGCCGGAGTCCGACGTGATACCCCGGATCACGAAGCCGGGGTTGTTGGCACTCTGCTCCTGAATATTGAGGCCGGGCACGAAAGCCGAAAGCTCGTCGAACTCGTCGATGCCGATATTCTCGAGCGTGTCGCCCGAATAGGCAGTGACTGTCAGTGGGACGTCGGTGATCGCTTCTTCGCGCTTTTGCGCGGTCACGACGATCGGCGCCGTCGTGAACACGGTATCGGCCGGGGCGGTGCCCTGGGCGAGGGCGGCCGTGCTGGACGTTCCGATCAGCATAGTGGCGATGGCGAGCGATGTGGTTCGGGGCATGGGCATGGCTTTCTCTTCTCAAGGGATCGGGCGACGGGGCCGCCTGGAGCAGACCGATGCCTAGCCATGGATTGATGCGGTTATGTTGCAGTGCAATGTCGGTTTTGGGACATTGGCAATCTGGCGACGTACGGAGACGCCCGCGCGCCAAATTCAGTCTTCAGTGTGGATGCTCTCGCCGAGTTCCAGCACATAACCGTCCTTCACCCGCAGATTGATTGCGCCAAGCGCAGACCAGTCTTCGAGCGGGTTGCCGTCGAGCACCAGAAAGCTCGTCTCATAGCCTTCGTTCAACGCCCCGATCTTGCGGTCCGGAAAAACCGTGCGCGCGCAATTCTCAGTCCACATTTCGAGCAACTCACGCGAAGAGAAAATGTCCAGCTCTCTGAGATATTCTGCTTCTGCACGGCTGTCGGCGCTATAGAGGTCGCTGCCAATCGCCAGCGTGACGCCCGCCCGATACAGCAGATTAAGATTGGCGATCTGCACGGAACGAACGGCGGCAAAGCCTTCGGGATTATGTTCGCGGAGGCGGTTCGCCAGCACTGCGGTCGTGTGCACGGCGATGCCATTTTCCGCCGCGCGGTTGGCGATGTCCTCTGCGATTGGTTCCGGCAAACGTCGGCCCGGAAGATGGGCGATGACATCGACGCCGGCTTGCACCGCGAGGCGAAAATCCTCCGCTGTTTCGATATGGGCGAAAATGCGCAGGCCGTGATCATGGCTGCGCTCGACCAGGTCGTACACAAGGTCCGGATGCAGACCGCGTTCGCCTTCATAATCGGTTTCGCCCGGCGGGGCGTCATGATCTTGCGAGTTCATGATGAAGATCTTGATGAAGTCCGGCCGGTAGCTGAGGGCAATCGGCCAGATGCGGTCCAGATCCTCCTGCGTTGCCACCGTAAAATAGGCATGATCGGCGAGCGTCTCGCGCGTAAAACCCGGATAGGCCCCAAAGCCCAGCAAACGTTCGCGCAAGGGGATCGGGTGTGCGAGGGGCGCGGTTATGCCGCCATTCGCGAATTGCACATCGACGCTGTCGGGGCGATTGAAATTGCGCCGCGCGACGCCCGTATATTGCGGAAAGTTGCTGAGGATGCCGACATAATAGATGCCGGCGCTGAGATACCGGTCGATCACCTCCTGTTCGTCTTCGTCCCCGCCAAGATTATGGTTATGCGCCTCGCACAGCGGCGGGATCACAAAGCCACCGCCAAGATCGATCACGCTATCAATGTCCGGCGGGGTTTCCGAGGTCAGCCGGCCGTCGATGGAATAAACCGTGCGCGTATCGAAGCCGGTGCCGTTGAACCATTTGCCATTGTCGAACTGAAGCGTGGGCGGCGGCTCCATGGCTTGCGCCTGGCTGCTCAAGAAAAGGCCAAGCAAAGTCAGGAGACTGGAGATCGCTCTCATCGGCCCTACTCCATATGTGCTGCAATCTTTCAAGTGTACGACGTCGTTCGGCAGAAGGCGAATTATATCAGCGTCCATCGGGCCGACTTGCACCATTGACCCTCTGCCGGACCGCCGCTATACCGCCGCCCGTGCCGAGGATCGGTGGTGGGGGTTCAACCCAGACGCGATTCGCTTAAGGTACGAGAGCTTGAACATTGCCATTGGCGTGTATGGGGCCTTGCGGAGCCGTTCGCGGTTACCGGAAGGCCTTTGTGCGTTTCCGGCTTCCGCGATTTGGAACCCGGGAAATGCGCGGCGTGCCCTTGGCAAAGTAACTGAATAAAGGTGAAGGGCTTCATGCCGACGATCAATCAGCTGGTTCGCAAGGGCCGCACGCCGCAAAAGGCGAAATCGAAAGTGCCCGCGATGGAGGCGAACCCGCAGAAGCGGGGCGTTTGCACGCGCGTCTATACCACGACCCCGAAAAAGCCGAACTCGGCTCTGCGCAAGGTGGCTAAGGTCCGCTTGACCAACCAGCGCGAAGTCATCAGCTACATTCCGGGCGAAGGGCATAATCTGCAGGAGCACTCGGTGGTGCTGATCCGCGGCGGTCGTGTGCGCGACCTTCCGGGCGTCCGCTATCATGTGCTGCGCGGCGTTCTCGACACGCAGGGCGTGAAGGACCGCAAGCAGAGCCGTTCGAAATATGGCGCCAAGCGTCCCAAATAACTGATTGATTTAGAGGTATACCGATATGTCTCGTCGTCGCCGTCCCGAAAAGCGGGAAATTCTGCCGGATCCCAAATTCGGGGATGTGGTCCTGTCCAAATTCATGAACAACCTGATGTATGACGGCAAGAAGTCCGTCGCCGAAGGTATCGTCTATGGCGCGCTCGATCAGGTCGAAGCCAAGTCCAAGGCCGATCCGATGCAGGTGTTCCATGACGCACTCAATAACATCAAGCCGGGCGTCGAGGTCCGCAGCCGCCGTGTCGGTGGCGCGACCTATCAGGTGCCGGTCGAGGTCCGCCCCGAGCGCGCCCAGGCGCTGGCCATTCGCTGGCTGATCGGCGCGGCGCGCGGCCGTGGCGAGAACACGATGGCGGCGCGCCTGTCAGGTGAGCTGATGGATGCGGCGAACAATCGCGGCAATGCTGTCAAGAAGCGCGAAGACACACACAAGATGGCCGAAGCCAACCGCGCATTCAGCCACTACCGCTGGTAATCACGAAACACTGAAACCCGCCGGGACCGTCCCGGTACTGGAGCAAATCAAATGGCCCGCGACACTTCGATCGAAATGTATCGCAATATCGGCATCATGGCCCACATCGATGCCGGTAAGACGACGACGACCGAACGCATCCTCTATTACACCGGCAAGTCCTACAAGATCGGCGAAGTCCATGACGGCGCCGCGACGATGGACTGGATGGAGCAGGAGCAGGAGCGCGGTATTACGATCACCTCGGCTGCGACGACGACCTTCTGGCGCGATCACCGGATCAACATCATCGACACGCCGGGTCACGTGGACTTCACGATCGAAGTCGAGCGTGCGCTGCGCGTGCTCGACGGTGCGGTCGCCGTGTTCGACGGCGTGGCCGGCGTCGAGCCGCAGTCCGAAACCGTCTGGCGCCAGGCCGACCGGTACAAGGTGCCGCGGATGTGCTTCATCAACAAGCTCGACCGCACGGGCGCGAATTTCGACATGTGTGTCGAAATGATCGTTGACCGGCTCGGCGCGACGCCGCTGGTGCTGACGCTGCCGATCGGCCTCGAAGCCGATCTCAAGGGCGTGGTCGATCTGGTGAACAATAATGCGATCATCTGGAAGGATGAGTCGCTGGGCGCGGAATTCGAAGTCACCGACATTCCTGCCGACATGGCCGACGCAGCTGCCGCGGCGCGCGAGACGATGATCGAACTCGCCGTCGAGCAGGACGACGATGTCATGGAAGCCTATCTCGAAGGCACCGTTCCGGACGCCGATACGCTCAAGGCGCTGATCCGCAAGGGTACGCTGGGCCAGGCTTTCGTCCCGGTTCTGTGTGGCTCGGCGTTCAAGAACAAAGGCGTACAGCCTTTGCTCGACGCCGTCGTCGATTATCTGCCGGCGCCGACCGACGTTCCTTCCATTCGCGGCGTGAAGCCGGGCGAGGAGGAGGAAGAGGACAAGCGTGAGTCTTCCGACGATGCGCCTTTCTCCGCGCTGGCGTTCAAGATCATGACCGATCCGTTCGTCGGTACACTGACCTTCTGCCGCGTCTATTCGGGTAAGCTCGATCGCTCTGATCAGGTGCTGAACTCGGTCAAGGACTCGAAAGAAAAGATCGGCCGCATGCTGCTTATGCACGCGAACGACCGCGAAGACATCGAAACGGCCTATGCCGGCGATATCGTCGCGATTGCGGGCCTGAAGAACGTCACGACGGGTGATACGCTGTGCGCGTCCAACGCGCCGATTATTCTCGAGCGGATGGAATTTCCCGATCCGGTTATCGAGGTCGCAGTGGAGCCGAAGACCAAGGCAGACCAGGAAAAGATGGGTATCGCGCTCAATCGCCTCGCCGCCGAGGATCCGAGCTTCCGTGTCACGTCCGACGAAGAATCGGGCCAGACGATCATCAAGGGGATGGGCGAACTCCACCTCGAGATTCTCGTCGACCGCATGAAGCGCGAGTTCAAGGTGGACGCCAATGTCGGCGCGCCGCAGGTCGCCTATCGCGAGAGCCTCGCCAAGCCTGTCGAGCTGACCTACACCCACAAGAAGCAGTCGGGTGGTTCGGGCCAGTTCGCCGAGGTGAAGATTCAGGTCACACCGGGCGAGCGCGGTTCGGGCATCGAGTTTTCGGACTCCGTCAAGGGTGGCAACGTGCCGAAGGAATATATTCCCTCGGTCGAAAAGGGCATGCGCGAGACGGCTGAAACCGGTTCGCTCATCGGCTTCCCGATCATCGACTTCGCGATCGAACTGCTCGACGGTAAATATCATGACGTCGACTCCTCGGCGCTGGCCTTCGAAATTGCCGGCCGCGCCGCGATGCGAGAAGTGGCGCAGAAAGCCGGCATCAAGCTGCTTGAGCCGGTCATGAAGGTTGAGGTCGTGACCCCGGAAGACTATCTGGGCGACGTGATCGGCGACTTGAACAGCCGCCGTGGTCAGGTGCAGGGCACAGACAGCCGGGGTAACGCCCAGACGGTCGATGCCATCGTGCCCCTTGCGAATATGTTCGGTTACGTTAATGAGCTGCGCTCGTTCTCACAGGGCCGTGCCCAGTATACGATGCAGTTCTCTCACTATGAGGAAGTGCCGCAGCAGGTCGCCGACGAGGTAAAGGCGAAGCTGGCCTGAGCGTGAAGAGTTGAATTTTTAAAAGACGTACAAAGACGAGGAACAAACAATGTCGAAGGAAAAATTTGAGCGGAATAAGCCGCACGTCAATGTCGGCACCATCGGTCACGTCGACCATGGCAAGACGACGCTGACGGCCGCGATTACGAAGGTGCTGAATGCGGCAGTTGATTTTGCCGATATCGACAAGGCTCCCGAAGAGCGCGAGCGCGGGATCACCATTTCGACGGCGCACGTCGAATATGAGACCGAAAACCGCCACTATGCGCACGTCGATTGCCCGGGCCATGCTGACTATGTGAAGAACATGATCACCGGCGCCGCGCAGATGGACGGCGCGATCCTCGTCGTGAACGCCGCGGACGGCCCCATGCCGCAGACCCGCGAGCACATCCTGCTTGCCCGTCAGGTCGGCGTGCCGGCGCTCGTCGTCTACATGAACAAGGTCGATCAGGTCGACGATGAAGAGCTGCTTGAGCTCGTCGAACTGGAAATCCGCGAACTGCTTTCGAGCTATGAGTTCCCGGGCGACGATATTCCGATCATCAAGGGTTCGGCCCTGGCCGCTCTCGAAGGCCGCGATCCGGAAATCGGCGAAAACTCGATCAAGGAACTGATGGCTGCTGTCGACGAATATATCCCGCAGCCGGATCGTCCGCTGGACAAGCCGTTCCTGATGCCGATCGAAGACGTGTTCTCGATTTCGGGCCGCGGTACGGTTGTGACCGGTCGTGTCGAAACGGGTATCGTCAACACGGGCGACGAAGTTGAAATCGTCGGCATCCGCGACACGTCGAAGACGACCGTTACGGGCGTCGAGATGTTCCGCAAGCTGCTCGACGAAGGTCGTGCCGGCGACAATATCGGCGCGCTGCTTCGCGGTGTCGAGCGTGATGGTGTCGAGCGTGGTCAGGTTCTGGCCAAGCCGGGCTCGATCACTCCGCACACGGAATTCTCGGCCGAAGTATATGTGCTGTCGAAAGACGAAGGTGGCCGTCACACGCCGTTCTTCGCCAATTATCGTCCGCAGTTCTACTTCCGCACGACGGACGTCACCGGTGAGATCACGCTGCCCGAGGGCACCGAGATGGTCATGCCGGGCGATAACGTTAAACTCGGTGTCAAGCTGATCGCTCCGATCGCCATGGACCAGGGTCTGCGCTTCGCTATTCGCGAAGGTGGCCGTACGGTCGGCGCAGGGGTTGTCGGCGACATCACTGCATAGTATAGAATGCGCATAGTCCGCCCGATTCCTTTGGGAGTCGGGCGGCTTGCTTTTGTTTTGTTTGGTTTACGAGCCCGGTTCCGGCCGGGCTTTGGCTCTTTCTAATCGGTAGTTGGACATGGAAACGCAGAATATTCGTATTCGTCTGAAGGCATTCGATCATCGTGTGCTTGATCAGGCAACCGGCGACATCGCCGATACGGCCCGCCGCACCGGCGCGCTTATTCGCGGCCCCATTCCGATGCCGACGAGAATTGAGAAATTTACGGTGAACCGTGGCCCGCATGTCGATAAAAAGTCGCGCGAGCAGTTCGAGGTTCGGACGTATAAAAGGCTGCTCGATATCGTGCAGCCGACGCCGCAGACGGTGGATGCGCTGATGAAGCTCGATCTCGCTGCCGGTGTCGACGTAGAGATCAAGCTGGCCTAGCCGGCGCGCCGCTCCATCGGGGTGGCCACAAATTGGGATACCGCGCAGCAATGCTGTGGTCTGCGTCCCCCGTCAGCTCTGCAGGCTTTTGCCTGTGTAGCACTCAGCCCGGACGGGGCGATGCATGGAAAATTCGGGTTGATCATGCCCGCTGCGATTGTGCGGTGGGCCTCTGTTGAGGAGACGTACAGTGATGCGCAGTGGCGTTATCGCGAAGAAGATGGGAATGACGCGCCTGTTCCAGGCGGACGGTCGGCATGTGCCGGTTACCGTCCTGCAGCTGGACGATTGTCAGGTCGTGTCGGTCCGCGAGAAAGAGCGTGACGGCTATACCGCTGTCCAGCTCGGCGCGGGCGCTCGCAAGGCGAAGAATGTTTCGAAGCCGGTCCGGGGCCATTTCGCGAAGAATGAGGTCGAACCGAAGGCGCGGGTCGTGGAATTCCGCGTCGACGAAGATGCGCTTCTGCCGGTCGGCGCGACGCTGACCGCCGATCATTTTGTCGCCGGTCAGATTGTCGACGTGACGGGTCAGACGCAGGGTAAGGGATTTGCCGGCGCCATGAAGCGGCACGGCTTTGGCGGTCTGCGCGCGACGCACGGCGTTTCGATCTCGCACCGCTCGCACGGTTCGACGGGTAACCGTCAGGACCCAGGCAAGGTGTTCAAGAACAAGAAGATGGCCGGCCATATGGGCGACCGTCAGCGCACCCAGCAGAATCTCGAAGTCGTCCGCACCGATGCGGCCCGCGGTCTGATCTTCATCAAGGGATCGGTGCCGGGTCACAAGGGCGCGTGGCTGATCGTCAATGACGCCGTGAAAGTTCCGCTGCACGAAGATGCGCCGATCCCGGGTGGCCTGCGCCGCAACGCCGATGAAACGGCGACCGAAGACGCGCCGGCCGGCATGATCGAAGAAGGCGCCGTTCAGGAGGTCGATACCGGCCCGACGGATGCCGAAATCGAAGCGGCCGCCGCTGAAACCCCTGCTGAAACCGAAGCGCCCGCCGAAGACAAAGCGTCCGATGGCGGCGACGACGAGCAGAAGGAAAGCTAAGCCATGAAGCTCAAGGTCAAAACCCTGGACGCGAAAGCGAAAGGCGATATCGATCTCAAGGACGAGATTTTCGGTATCAATCCGCGCGCGGACATCCTGCACCGTGTCGTCAACTGGCAGCTCGAAAAGCGCCGGCCGACGGCGCGTGCCGCGCAGGAGCGTTCGGACGTCAATCGCACGGGTAAGAAATACGGCAAGCAGAAGGGCGGCGGCACCGCCCGTCACGGCTCGCGGCGCGCCCCGATCTTCGTCGGCGGCGGCAAGGCCCACGGCCCCCGCAAGCGCGATTTCAATCCGTCGCTGAACAAGAAGGTTCGCGCGCTCGGCCTGAAGATGGCGCTGTCGGCCAAAGCCAAGAACGACAATCTGATCGTCGTCGAGAATATCGATCTCAAGGACGCGAAGACGAAAGCGCTCAAGGGCCATTTCGACAAGCTCGGCCTCGGCAAGTCGGCGTTGGTCATCGATGGCGAAGCCGTGAATGACAATTTCCGCAAGGCGTCGGCCAATATCGTTGGCGTCGACGTGATGCCGGCGATGGGCGCGAATGTGTACGACATCCTGAACCATGAAACGTTGGTTCTGACCCGCGCAGCGGTCGAACAGCTGGAGGCGCGCTTCAATGGCTAAAAAGAAACCAGTGGTTGCTCTTGAGCATTATGACGTGATCAAGGGCCCGCACATTACCGAAAAATCGACGCTGCTCGGTGAGCATAACGCAGTTGTGTTCCAGGTCAGCAAGGACGCGACGAAACCGGCGATCAAAGCAGCGGTGGAAGCCCTGTTCGACGTCAAGGTGACGAAGGTCAACACGCTGGTCCAGAAGGGCAAGTCGAAGCGCTGGCGGGGTCTGCCCTATCGGCGCACGGACCTCAAAAAGGCGGTCGTCACGCTTGCCGATGGCGACTCCATTGATGTGACGACGGGGATCTAAGCGATGGCACTCAAATCAGCCAAACCGACGAGCCCTGGCCGGCGCCATCTCGTCATCGTCGACAAGTCGGGCTTGCATAAGGGCGGTCCGGTCAAGTCGCTTGTCGAAGGCAAGCGCAAGACCGGCGGCCGCAACAATATGGGCCATGTCACCTCGCGCGGCATCGGCGGCGGCCACAAGCAGAAGTATCGCAAGGTCGATTTCAAGCGGCGCAAATGGGACGTGGAAGCGACGGTCGAGCGGATCGAATATGATCCGAACCGCTCGGCGTTCATCGCGCTCATCAAATATGCCGATGACGAACTCGCCTATATCATCGCGCCGCAGCGGCTCGATGTCGGCGATACTGTCATCGCGGGCGAAAAGGTCGATACCAAGCCCGGCAACGCCATGCTGCTCGGCCAGATGCCGGTCGGCACGATCTGCCACAATATCGAGATGCGCCCGGGTAAGGGCGGGCAGATCGCCCGTGCCGCAGGTACGTACGTGCAGATCGTCGGCCGTGATCGCGGCATGGTGATGGTGCGTCTCAAGTCAGGCGAACAGCGCTATATTCCGGCCAATTGCATGGGCACAGTCGGCGCGGTTTCGAACCCGGACAATGCGAACACCTATTTCGCCAAGGCCGGGCGCAACCGCTGGCGCGGCAAGAAGCCGCTCACCCGCGGTGTCGCCAAGAACCCGGTCGATCACCCGCATGGCGGTGGTGAAGGCAAGACGTCGGGCGGCCGCCATCCGGTGTCGCCGACCGGCAAGCCGACCAAGGGCGCCCGCACCCGCAATCCCAAGGCTGCCTCGAACAAAATGATCATCCGTTCGCGGCACAAGAAGAAGAAGAGGTAGTCATGGCCCGGTCCGTATGGAAAGGTCCGTTTGTAGACCTGCATCTCCTGAAGAAAGCCGAAACGGCGCAGGAAGAAAATTCGAACAAGCCGATCAAGACCTGGTCGCGCCGTTCGACGATCCTGCCGCAGTTCGTCGGCCTGACCTTCAACGTTTATAATGGCCGCAAGTTCGTGCCGGTTTCGGTGAATGAGGACATGGTCGGGCACAAGCTCGGCGAGTTCGCCCCGACCCGCTACTTCCCCGGCCATATGGCCGACAAGAAAGGGCGCTAGTCATGGGTAAGCAGGCTAATCCCCGTCGCGTCGAAGAGAATGAGGCGTTCGCGGTCGGCAATTCGATCCGCGGCTCCGCGCAGAAGCTCAATCTCGTCGCCGGTCTGATCCGCGGCAAGAAGGCGGAAGAGGCGTTGAACGTGCTCTCCTTCTCCAAGCGTGCCATGGCGGTCGACGTGAAGAAGGTTCTGCAGTCGGCGATCGCCAATGCGGAGAACAACCATAATCTCGACATCGACGCGCTGGTCGTTAGCGAGGCGAGTGTCGGCAAGCGTATGACGATGAAGCGCTGGCGCGCCCGCGCCCGTGGCCGCTCGGCCCGGATCGTCAAGCCGTTCAGCCGCATCCGCATTGTCGTTCGTGAAGAGGAAGACGCGTAATGGGTCATAAATCCAACCCGATAGGCATGCGCCTCCAGATCAACCGGACCTGGGACAGCCGCTGGTACGCCGAAGGCCATGAATATGGCCGGCTGCTGATGGAAGATCTCAAGATCCGCAAGTTCATCATGGAAACGGTGCCGCAGGCCGCGATTTCCAAGGTCGTGATCGAGCGTCCGGCGAAACTGTGCCGTATTTCGGTCTATGCCGCCCGCCCCGGTGTCATCATCGGCAAGAAGGGCGCGGACATCGAAAAGCTGCGCAAGAAGCTCGGCGAGATGACGGACAGCGACGTCTCGCTGAACATCGTCGAAATCCGCAAGCCCGAAGTCGATGCCCGTCTGGTCGCCCAGTCGGTCGCCGATCAGCTCGAGCGCCGGATCGCGTTCCGCCGCGCCATGAAGCGCGCCGTTCAGTCGGCGCTGCGCCTGGGTGCGGAAGGCATCAAGATCACTTGTGGCGGCCGTCTCGGCGGCGCGGAAATCGCGCGCGTCGAATGGTATCGCGAAGGCCGGGTGCCGCTGCACACGCTGCGCGCCAATGTCGATTATGCCGAGGTTTCCGCCCACACCGCCTATGGCGTGTGCGGCGTGAAATGCTGGATCTTCAAGGGCGAAATCATGGCCCATGATCCGACGGCGCAGGACCGGCTGATGGTCGAAGCGCAGACTTCGGGCGTGCGCCCGGCGCAGCGCTAAGAGTTTTTGAGGAAGGTACGGCACGATGCTGCAACCCAAACGCACCAAGTTCCGCAAGGCTTTCAAGGGCCGGATCAAGGGCAATGCGCCCGGCGGCACGGACCTGAATTTCGGCGCTTTCGGCCTCAAGGCCCTGGAGCCGGAGCGGATCACCGCGCGCCAGATCGAAGCGGCTCGCCGTGCGATCACGCGCCACATCCGCCGTCAGGGCCGGTTGTGGATCCGCGTGTTCCCGGATGTGCCGGTCTCGAAGAAGCCGGCCGAAGTCCGCCAGGGTAAGGGCAAGGGCTCGCCCGAATATTGGGCGGCCCGCGTCAAGCCGGGCCGGATTCTGTTTGAACTGGACGGCGTTCCCGGCCCGCTCGCGCGTACGGCGTTCGAGCGCGCGGCCGAGAAGCTGCCGATCAAAACCAAGGTGGTCGCCCGCTTTGGTGAGTCGATTTACTAGGAGGCACGAGCGATGGCACGGCCAATCGAAGACCTTCGGGTCAAGAATGACGACGAGCTGGCGGCGGATCTGGCCGACCTGAAGCGCGAGCAGTTCAACCTGCGCTTCCAGTCGGCGACGAACCAGCTCGAAAATCCGGCCCGGGTGACCGAGGTCCGGAAGACGATCGCCCGTATCAAGACCCTGCAGGCTGAGCGCGCGCGCGCGACGGCCGAACAGGCTTAAGGAGTTTATTGCAATGCCCAAGCGCGTGCTGACCGGGATGGTGGTGTCGGACAAGACCGACAAGACGGTGGTCGTGAAAGTCGAGCGGAAGGTGAAACACCCTCTGTACGGCAAGATCATCCGGCGGTCGAAAAAATACCACGCCCATGACGAGAAGAACGAGTTCGGCATCGGCGAGACGGTGCGGATCGAGGAAACAAAGCCGATTTCGAAGCTGAAGACCTGGAAAGTTCTCGATCGGGTCGAAGCCGGCGCCGCGCCGAAGCATGTCGAAAAGATCGACATCGCCGAAACCGATGCCGTCGATCTCGAAGCGGCGCGCGAGGAAGAGCCGAAGGCCGAGGCGGAAGCCAAGGAAAAGGCGTAACAAATACGTCCGCTTACCCTGAGCTTGTCGAAGGGTTGTTCTTCTCTTTTTGAGAGGGAGCGGAAGAAAAGGGCAGGGCTTCGTGAGCGACCATCCTATGGTCGCTGAAGCCCAGACGGAAGTTGAAGTTTAGCCCCTCACTTCGGTGAGGATTTAAAGAAGGAACGGATCGATGATCCAGATGCAGTCAGTTCTCGACGTCGCCGATAATAGCGGCGCCAAGCGCGTTCAGTGCATCAAGGTGCTGGGCGGCTCGAAGCGCCGCACTGCGACCGTGGGCGACATTATCGTCGTCTCGATCAAGGAAGCGGCGCCGCGCGGCAAGGTCAAGAAGGGCGATGTTCATCGCGCCGTGATCGTGCGCACCCGCAAGGATGTGAAGCGTCCCGACGGTTCGACGATCCGTTTCGACAGCAATGCGGCGGTACTCGTCAACGCGAACAAGGAGCCGATCGGTACGCGTATCTTCGGACCCGTCGTGCGCGAGCTGCGCGCTGCGCGTCACATGAAAATCGTCAGCCTGGCACCGGAGGTTCTCTAGTCATGGCAGCCAAGATCAAAAAGGGCGACACGGTCGTCATTCTGGCCGGCAAGAATAAGGGCCAGCACGGCAAGGTGACCAAGGTTCTGCCGAAGGCGGACAAGGTGGTCGTCGATGGCGTGAATATTCACGCGCGTCACCGCAAGCCGACCCAGCAGAACCCGCAGGGCGGCATCGAACGCACCGAAGCGCCGCTGCACATTTCGAACGTCGCGCTCGAAGACCCGAAGACCGGCAAACCGACCCGGGTCCGGTTCGAGACCGACAAGGACGGAAAGAAGGTTCGCGTCGCAACGCGTTCCGGGGAGACTATCGATGGCTGATTATACGCCACGCATGCGCACCGAATATAAGGACCGCATCGTCAAGGCGATGACGGACAAGTTCGGTTACAAAAATCCGATGCAGGTCCCGCGCCTGGAAAAGATCGTCATCAATATGGGTGTCGGCAAGGCGGTGGACGACAAGAAGCGCGTTCAGAAGGCGGTCGAGGAAATGGAGAAGATCGCCGGCCAGAAGCCCGTGATCACGCTCGCGAAGAAATCCATCGCCGGCTTCAAGCTGCGCGAAGGCATGCCGATCGGCTGCAAGGTCACGCTGCGCGGCGACCGGATGTTCGAATTTGTCGACCGGCTCGTGACAATTGCGCTGCCGCGGGTGCGCGACTTTCGCGGCCTGAACCCGAAGAGTTTCGACGGGCGCGGCAATTTCGCGATGGGTCTCAAAGAGCAGATGGTGTTCCCCGAGATCAAATATGACGATGTCGACGAAGTGCGCGGCATGGACGTGATCGTGACGACGACGGCGGAGACGGATGAGGAAGCGCGCGAGCTGCTGCGGCTGTTCAACTTCCCTTTCCCGCCGGAAAGCGACGACACGGAAACCGATAACGAAGAGCAGAAGGAAGCGGCGTAAGCCAATCCTTCTCGCAACAAGGAGCGAGAACTTAAGTCATGGCGAAACTGAGTTCCATCAACCGGAATGAAAAGCGCAAGCGTATGGCCAAGAAATATGCGGCCAAATACGCCAAGCTGAAGGCAATAGCGAACGACAAGTCGCTCGACGATAACGAGCGGCTGATGGCGCGCCTTAAAATGGCGGAAATTCCGCGCAACGCGAACCCGACCCGCATCCGTAACCGGTGCGAGCTCTCGGGCCGTCCGCGCGGCTATTACCGCAAGTTCAAACTCTCGCGCATCGCACTCCGCGATCTGGCCAATAAGGGCCTGATCCCCGGCGTGACGAAGTCGAGCTGGTAGGGGGAGCATAGGATATGTCGATGACCGATCCCCTGGGTGATATGCTCACCCGCATCCGTAACGGCCAGCAGGCGAAGAAGGACTCGGTGACGAGCCCGGCTTCGAAGCTGCGTGCCCGCGTTCTCGAAGTGCTGCAGCGCGAAGGTTTCATTCGCGGCTACAGCGAAGAAGAGCTGGGCAAGCACAAGGGCCTCCGGATCGAACTCAAATATTTCGAAGGCCAGCCGGCCATCCAGCATCTGGCGCGCGTCTCGACCCCGGGCCGCCGCGTCTACAGCGGATCGAAAGATCTGCCGCGGGTGCGCAACGGCCTTGGCATCACCATCGTCTCGACGCCGCGCGGCGTGCTCTCCGATGCGGAAGCGCGCGAGCAGAATGTCGGCGGCGAAGTGCTGGCGGAGGTATTCTAAAATGAGCCGGATCGGAAAAAAGCCGGTTGCGCTTCCCGATGGCGTCACCGCTGAAATTCAGGGCAGCGAGCTCAGCGTCAAAGGGCCCAAGGGCACTCTGTCGATGACCGTGTCCGACGATGTCGATTGCAAGGTTGAAGATGGCGAGATTCAGATCGTGCCGGCCAATGACACGCGCCGCGCCCGCTCCTATTGGGGCATGCAGCGCACGCTGGCGGCCAATCTCGTCGAAGGCGTGACCGAGGGCTATTCGAAGACGCTGGAAATCAGCGGCGTCGGCTATCGCGCGCAGGTGCAGGGCAAGACGCTCAAGCTGCAGCTCGGTTTCAGCCACGATGTCGATTACGCCATTCCCGAAGGCATCGATATCAAGACGCCCGATCAGACCACGGTCGAGATCAGCGGGATCGACAAGCAGCAGGTCGGCCAGGTGGCCGCCGAAATCCGCAAATGGCGGAAACCCGAGCCGTACAAGGGCAAGGGCATCAAATATCGCGGCGAATATGTGTTCCGCAAAGAAGGCAAGAAGAAGTAGCCATGAAGAAACGCATGACACCCTTCGAAAAACGCCGCCAGCGCGTCCGCGTGGCGCTCCGCCGCAAGGCTGGCGATCGTCCGCGCCTCTCGATCCACCGGTCGGGCCGGCATATCTATGCGCAGGTCATCGACGACAAAGCGGGCGCGACGCTCGCCGCCGCCTCGACGCTCGATTCCGAGCATAAGGGCAAGACCGGCGCGAATGTCGAAGCCGCTGCCGATGTCGGCAAGCGGGTCGCCGAGCGTGCGGTCAAGGCCGGCGTCAAGCGCGTCGTGTTCGATCGCGGCGCCTTTCTGTTTCACGGGCGCGTGAAAGCGCTCGCCGATGCCGCCCGCGACGGCGGACTGGAGTTTTAATCATGGCTGACGACAAGAAGACGGACGCCGCGCCCGAAGAAAACAAGGCGAAAGAGGCCCCCAAGGAAGAAGCCCCGAAGGAAGAAGCTAAAGCCGAGGAAACCAAGGCTGAGGCGGAAGCCACCGAAGCCAAAGCTGAAGAGGCCGCCGAAGAGGCGAAGGCTGAGGAGGCTCCGGCTGAAGACGCCAAAGCTGAAGAGAAGCCGGCTGAAGAGGCTGCGCCTGCCGCCGACGCTGCGCCCGAAGGCGATGTGCCCGCGCCCCTCGTCGAGGAAAAGCAGCTTTCGGAAGAAAATAGCGTCCAGGCTGTCACCCAGCCGGCCGAGAATACGACGGCAACCAGCCGTCCGCCGCGCGGCGGACGCGGCGGTGGACGTGGTGGCGGCCGGGGCCGTGGTCGCGGTCGCGACAATCGCCGCGACGATGATGGCGAGGATCTGGTCGAGAAGCTCGTCCATATCAACCGCGTCTCGAAGACCGTGAAGGGCGGCAAGCGCTTCGGTTTCGCAGCCCTCATGATCGTCGGCGACGGCAAGGGCCGGGTTGGCTTCGGCCATGGCAAGGCGCGCGAAGTGCCCGAAGCCATCCAGAAGGCGACGGCCGCTGCGAAGAAGAATATGATGCGCGTGCCGCTGCGCGACGGCCGCACGCTCCATCATGACGGCCAGGGCCGGTTCGGCGCCGGCAATGTCACCGTGCGTTCGGCGCCTCCGGGTACCGGCATCATCGCTGGCGGTCCGATGCGCGCCGTGTTCGAAAGCCTGGGCGTTGCGGACGTCGTGACCAAGTCGGTCGGTACGTCCAACCCCTACAACATGATCCGGGCGACCTTCGAGGCGCTCAAGGATCAGTCGAGCCCGAAATCGGTGGCGGCGCGGCGCGGTCTCAAGATCGCCGAACTCGTGCGCCGTCGCGGCGATATCGGCGCCGAAGAAGCCAAGGCGGAAGCCGAGGCGGTGACGGAGTAGAATGATGGCCGCAGCGAGGAAAAAGACCATTTCGGTAACCCAGACGGGTTCGCCGATCCGCCGCGAGAAAGGCCAGCGCGCGACGCTGGTCGGCCTCGGGCTGGGCAAGATGCGCAAGACCGTCGAACTGGAAGACACGCCCGCGATCCGCGGCATGCTTCACAAGGTTCGGCACATGGTCGAGGTGCAGGACAGCTAAATCCCGTCTCCAGCCGGAGGCGATAGCGCGAACAAAGCGAAAGCGAGTGCAGACATGAAACTCAACGAACTCAAAGACAATAAGGGCGCCCGCAAGCTGCGCACCCGCGTGGGCCGGGGTATCGGCTCGGGCAAGGGCAAGACCGGCGGACGCGGCATGAAGGGCCAGAAAAGCCGTTCGGGCGTCTCGATCAACGGTTTCGAGGGCGGCCAGATGCCGCTCCACATGCGGATTCCGAAGCGCGGCTTCAACAATCCGTTCGGCAAGGACCATGCGATCGTCAATATCGGCGCAGTCCAGAAGGCGATCGACGAGAAAAAGCTCGATGCGAAGAAAACCGTCGATCAGGCGGCGCTCGAAGCGGCCGGCCTCACGCGCGGCGGCAAGGACGGTGTCCGCCTGCTGGGCAAGGGCGAGATTTCTGCAAAAGTGACGTTCGCAGTCGCCGGCGCGTCGAAAAGCGCGGTCGAAGCGGTCGAAAAGGCCGGTGGCACGGTGGAAATTGCCGCCGCGCCCAAGGCGGAAAAAGCCGAAACCGAGTAGCGTTACCCGGGGCGGGGCTTGCCGTTGGCGAGCCGCGCCCCGATATAGCGGTCTTCCAGGACTGCGGGGATGGAATAGTCGATGGCAAGCAACGCCAATGTTGGAGCAGGACTGAATCTGGGCAAATTTGCCCAAGCGACCGAGCTGCGCCAGCGGATATGGTTTACCCTCGGCGCGCTGATCATCTTCCGCCTACTGAGCTTCGTGCCGCTGCCGGGCATCGATCCCGTCGCGCTGCAGGAAGTCGTCAACCTGACGCAGGATAACACCGGCGGCGGCGGCATCCTCAACGTCTTCAACACATTTTCGGGCGGTTCGCTCGAGCGGATGAGCATCATCGCGCTCGGCGTCATGCCATACATCACGGCGTCGATCGTCGTGCAGATGGCCGCCGCGCTCTCCCCGACGCTGAACGCGATCAAGAAAGAGGGCGAAAGCGGCCGCAAGAAGCTGAACCAATATACGCGTTACGGCACGGTCGGCCTGACCGCCGTGCAGGGCTGGTTCCTCGCGGTCGGCCTCGAAAGCCTCGCCACGGCGCAGGGCCAGCAGGTCATCGTCAGCGACAGCGTGATGCTGTTCCGCATCGGCGCGGTGATCAGCCTTGTCGGCGGCACGATGTTCCTGATGTGGCTGGGCGAACAGATTACCTCGCGCGGCGTCGGCAACGGCGTATCGCTGATCATCATGGCCGGCATCGTCGCGATGATGCCGACCGAACTGATCCAGCTCTTCGCCTCGGGCCAGACGGGCGCGATCCCGACCGGCTATGTCGTCGGCTTCCTGCTGCTCTTCGTCGGCCTCATCTTCGGCATCTGCTTCATGGAGCGGGCCCAGCGCCGCGTCCTGATCCAGTATCCGAAACGCGCGCAGCAGCGCGGCGGCATGACGCAGGAAAAATCGCACCTGCCGCTCAAGATCAACACGGCCGGCGTCATCCCGCCGATTTTCGCCTCGTCGCTGCTGCTGATGCCGCTGACGATCGCCCAGTTCATGTCCGGCGGCGTGACCGATACGGCCTCGACCAGCAACGAGCTGCTGCTGACGATCACCAACGCGCTCGGCCGCGGCGGATCGCTCTATCTGCTGCTCTATGCGGGCCTGATCATCTTCTTCTGCTTCTTCTACACCGCGGTTGTCTTCAATCCGGAAGAAACGGCGGACAATCTGAAGCGCTATGGCGGCTTTGTGCCGGGCATCCGGCCGGGCGAACGGACGGCCGAATATCTCGATTATGTGCTGACGCGCATCACGGTGGTCGGCGCCATTTATCTGACGCTTATCTGTCTGATACCGGAGATATTGTCGACGCAAGCGGGTATTCAGGCCTTCGTGCTCGGGGGGACAAGTCTGCTCATTGTCGTCAATGTGACGATCGATACGGTCAGCCAGATTCAAAGCCACTTGCTCGCGCACCAATATGGTGATCTGATCAAGAAGGCGAAATTGAAGGGCGGGGGACAGCGCCGGTGAACATCATTCTGTTGGGCCCGCCGGGCGCGGGTAAAGGGACCCAGGCGTCGAAGCTCGAAGACGAGCGCGGCATGGTACAGCTCTCGACAGGCGATATGCTCCGCGCGGCCGTGGCCGCAGAAACCCCGGTCGGCCTTCAAGCCAAGGACGTGATGGAACGCGGCGATCTCGTGTCCGACGAAATCGTGACCGGCATTCTTTCCGACCGCCTCGACGAAGACGATGTCAAAGAGGGTTTCATTCTCGATGGGTATCCGCGCACCGAAGCCCAGGCGCACGCGCTCGACGCCTTGCTCGCGGAAAAGGGCATGCAGCTCCATCATGTGATCGAGCTGGAGGTGGACGAGGATGCGCTGGTCGAACGCATCACGGGCCGTTTCACCTGCGCCAATTGCGGCGAAGGCTATCACGACACCTTCAAGCGGCCGAAGGTCGAGGGCATTTGCGACGTATGCGGCTCGTCCAATTTCAAGCGCCGCCCGGACGATAATGCCGAAACCGTGCGCACGCGGATGCAGGAATATCGCACCAAGACCGCGCCGATCATTCCGCATTACGAACCCAAGGGCCTTGTCCGCCGGGTCGATGGCATGGCCGATATCGAAACGGTCAGCGACGCGATTGCGGCGATACTCGACAAAGGCTAAAGCCGCGTCGACGGGCGGCGGGCGCGAATACCACGCGCGCTGGCTCCATCCCGAAACTTTGCTATGCTCCGCTCACTATTCGGGGAGGGGATGATGGTGCGCTATCTTTCTGTATTGGCGGCTCTGGCTGTGGCTGTGCCGGCAAATGCCGAGGTCGAGGTCGGCGATAATGGTTTCGCCACCAGCAACAGCGCTACCGTGTCCGCCACGCCGGACGAGGTCTGGGCCGCGCTGATCGAACCCTCGCGCTACTGGAATGGCGATCACAGCTGGTCGGGCGATGCCGCCAATTTCTCGCTCGAACCGGTTGCCGGCGGCTGCTTCTGCGAAATTTGGGGCGAGGGCAATTCTGTCGAACATATGCGCGTCGTCATGGTGCAGCCCGGTTCGATCCTGCGTCTCGCGGGCGCGCTCGGGCCGCTGCAGAGCGAAGGGCTGGCCGGCGCGCTGACGTGGCAGCTCGAAGCGGTCGATGGCGGCACGCGGATCACCCAGACGATGAGCGTCGGCGGCCATATGCAGTTCGATCGCGAGAGCTTCCCGCCCGTGGTCGATAGCGTCGTCCGCCAGCAGCTTGATGGCCTTGTCGCGCTTTTTCCGGGTAACCAAGACTGACTGTCTCGCGAACTTCAATCTGATAGAAGCGTAAGCGCCACGGCCTCGACTCGATGGAAGGCCGGGCGGCGGGCGCTTTGGCTTATCAGGAGAGAAGATAATGGCGGTTAGCGATCATGTAGATCTCGAACAGTTCATGGCGGGCGTCGAAAAGCGCAATCCCGGGCAGGTGGAATTCATCCAGGCGGTGCGCGAGGTCGCGCAGGATATTTTCGACTTCATCGCCGACAAGGAGGAATATCACGAGGCGCAAATCCTCCGACGCATCGCCGAGCCCGACCGGGTTGTCTCCTTCCGCGTCTGCTGGGAGGACGATAATCACAATATCCGCGTCCAGCGCGGCTGGCGGGTGCAGAACAATAATGCCATCGGCCCCTATAAGGGCGGCATCCGCTTCCACCCGACCGTCACCGAGAGTGTGCTCAAATTCCTCGCCTTCGAGCAGACGTTCAAAAATTCGCTGACCGGCCTTCCCATGGGCGGCGGCAAAGGTGGCGCTAACTTCAATCCGCGCGGCAAGTCCGATAGCGAAGTCATGCGATTCTGCCAGTCCTTCATGACCGAGCTCTATCGCCATATCGGGCCGGACACGGACGTCCCGGCCGGCGATATCGGCGTCGGTGCGCGCGAGATCGGCTATATGTTCGGGCAATATAAACGGATCACCAACCGCTGGGAGGGCGTACTGACCGGCAAGGCGATGGAATATGGCGGCTCGCAGATGCGGCCCGAAGCGACCGGCTATGGCGCGGTGATCTTCCTCCACAATATGCTCAAACATGCGGGCGAAGATGTCGAGGGCCGGACGGCTGTCATCTCGGGATCGGGCAATGTAGCCACCCATGCCGCCGAAAAATTCACCCAGCTCGGCGGCAAGGTGCTGACGCTCTCCGATAGCGGCGGCTTCGTCCACGATCCTGACGGGATCGACCAGGAGAAGATCGACTGGGTCAAGGAGCTCAAGAATGCGCGGCGCGGGCGGATCAGCGAATATGCCGATCATTTCACCAATGCGAGCTTCCATGAAGGCGCGCGGCCATGGGGCGTGCCCTGCGATGTCGCATTGCCCTGCGCGACGCAGAACGAGCTCAATGGCGACGAGGCCAAGGAACTGGTCGATAATGGCTGTATGGCGGTAGCCGAAGGAGCAAACATGCCGACGACGCTCGATGGCGTCGAAGTCTTCCATCAAGCGCATATCATGTACGCGCCGGGCAAAGCCGCCAATGCTGGCGGCGTCGCCGTGTCAGGTCTTGAGATGAGCCAAAATTCCGAGCGCGTCGCGTGGAATACCGAGCGGCTCGGCGATCTGCTTCACGACATCATGACCGACATCCACGACAAATGCGCCGAATATGGCGGCGGCGAGGGCGAGGATTACGTCAATTACGTCAAGGGCGCGAACATCGCCGGCTTCAAGAAAGTCGCCGATGCGATGCTCGCCTTCGGGGTGGTGTAACCGGATCGCCAATCCGCGCGAACAGGCAGGTACAGACTGATAACTGCCAGGGAGGCAGCGATGTTCGAAGCGATCAATGAATGGTTTTTGAGCCTGGGCGCGGAATATGGGGTCAATCCCTATATTTTCGGCGGCATCTATGTCGGCGCGATCCCCTTTTTCCTCGCGACTGTCGGCTGGATGGTGAGGCGCAAGCGGCGCGGTCAGCCGATCACCTTTCAGCTGATCATCGCCGGCTTTCTTGCCATGTCCGCCTATATCTATCTGATCTTCGCCGGGCAGAATCTGGCCTGGTGGGTCTATGCGATCATCGCGCTGCTCGTCCTCTACAGCGTCTGGTCGCTGATCAAGAAGGCGCGCGAGCCGGCGGCGGCGGAACAGGCCGCCGACTAGGTTCCTGACCCTGAATCAAGCCGAAGAGATTGCGCGGCCAGGGCGATGGGGCAGAACGTAGCGGACCTCGATATGCTGCGTTCGAACCATGGTCCGGCGATGTCGGAGGCCAAAAGCCGATCCGGCCGTGAGCGTGTCGAAAACGCCACCGGCGAGGACTTTGGCAGAACAATTGCCGAATTTTTCGAGAGGAATCAGACGCCCGGCTAGGCGCGGACGCTCGGGAAAGGGCGAAGCTGATGTGGCCTGATTGACCCTCACCTCGCTTATAACTACAGGCGTCGTAATAGTTCCAATTGGCGCTGGGGAGATGGTATGATCAGGTATTTCTTGCTCGGACTTGGATTGGCTGTCGCAGCCGTTGGCCATACGAAGGCTGTCGCACAGGAGGATACCGACGCCACGGCGCCGATAGTCAGTTTCGTCGGCGCTTGGGAGGGGGAGATGCAGTCTCCGCGCTGGGTGACCTATCTCCACTTATCGCTGGCGCTCGATGGAACGGAAACTGGTACTCTGAGGGCCGTCGGCCAGACATTCGACCTCGGCGATCCGCAGATCGAAGGCTCAACGCTGACGGTGTCGCTCGTCGGGCCCTGGTCGATCACGCCGCGAATCCACCTGCGGCGCGACGGCGAAAATCTTGTCGGCGAATGGCAGGAAGAGGACCGGCGATATCCGCTGCGTGTCGACGCCGTGCCCGATTATCCCGAGCCGACCGACAGGGTGGCCGCTTGGAGCCAGGATATCGATGCGCTCCAGAACCGTTTCCTGCGCCTGGACCGGAGTTTCAGTCCGGCATCGCGCCAACTGTTTCTCGAACGGACAACCGCGATCCGCGAACAGCTGTCGGTGCTTTCCGATGATGAAGTGCTGTTCCAGCTTGCCCAAGCGGTCGGCCTCAGCGGCAATCCGCATACGCGCCTTTATCTGCTGCGCAGACATACCCGACTGAGCCGGCTTCCGATCCGGGTTTGGTGGTTTGGCGGCGAGCTGCGCGTCATCGGCTCCGACGAAAATCATGCAGGGCTGCTGGGCTGCCGGGTCGATACGATTTCCGGGCTGGAAGTCAGGCAGGCACGAGATATCGTCGGCACCGCGTTCGCCGGCAATCCGTCATGGGTCGATTACAAATCGCCATATTATCTTACGAGCCCGGAGGCGTTGAGAGGGCTCGGAATCACGCCGGCCGATGCGCGCGTCGAGCTGAGGCTTGCCGATTGCGCGGCGCCGCAGTCGGTGCAGCTCGATCCGCTGCCGCTGCAGCGCTCGCGCGATCTCGTGGAAGCTTGGTGGGATCTATTGCCCGAAAGGACGGTCGCTGGAGGGTGGCGCCATGTTTTGGCCGATCAAGCAGGCGGCGGGCCGCTATATCTGAGCCGGTCCGACACCCACTATTGGCATGATCGTCTGGCCGATCATGGTATCTTTTATCTCAGTCTCAGTCGTACGGAACCGATGGAAGAGCAGAGCATCAACGATTTTGCCGAGGATGCTCTTGCCGCGTTGCGCGCGTCCGATGCGAGAGCTCTTGTCGTTGACTTGCGGTTCAACACGGGCGGCAATGGCGGGCTGGTCGAGGATTTGATGGAGACGCTTGACGCCGAAACGGCTGATATCCCCCGCTATGTGATAACCGGTCGGGCGACATTTTCCGCCGGTATACTCATAGCAGCGCGTTGGCGTGCCACAGGACGCGCGATCATCGTGGGCGAACCCGTCGGCGACGATATCGACTATTGGGCCGAGGGCGGCGGGGTGTTCCTGCCCAATTCCGATATTGAGGCGCATTTCGCCAACGGCGCACACAACTATTCTCCCGGACCGTGCCCGACCGAAGAATATTGCCTCGACATCGATATCGAAGGACTGCGTCCCGATGTACCCGCGCATCTCGGCTGGACAGATTATCTGGAGGGCCGGGACCCGGCGCTCGATGCGATTGTTCGGCATATGGCGTCGTCGCCGGATTAGGCCGATTGTTTCGGAAGGGTTTGGCGACCCCTTCGTTTCATACTGTAATCCGGCGTTTTCTCCGCGGCATGAGGCTTGACATGCCCCGGTCGAAATCCTATTTCGCTGTCACTCCGAAGACACCGGTCTACCCGGCGGCGCGATTCGTGCGTCCGTCGGGTTCGTTCGTTTTCGGTTCATGAAGCTTTGAGATGGGCGGCGCGCCATGCCGCCTGTGGAGCAGGAGACACTACACGTGGCACGTATCGCTGGGGTCAATATTCCGACCCATAAGCGCGTCGAAATCGCGCTCACCTATATCCATGGTATTGGCCCGACAACGGCCAAGCAACTGACCGAACGCCTCGGCATTCCCGCCGAGCGCCGCGTTCAGGACCTGACCGACGCCGAAGTCGTGCAGATCCGCGAGGCGATTGACGCAGACTTCACGGTGGAAGGCGATCTGCGCCGCGAAACCGCGATGAACGTCAAGCGGCTGATGGACCTCGCCTGCTATCGCGGGCTGCGCCATCGCAAGGGCCTGCCGGTCCGCGGCCAGCGCACGCACACCAACGCGCGCACCCGCAAGGGCAAGGCCAAGCCGATCGCCGGCAAGAAGAAGTAAGAAACAGTCCGGGGGACTGTTTCGGCTTTTTCTCCGCCGGAGGCAGCCCTCAGTTAGCGAGCCCTCAGAGGCTTCCGCTCAACGCATAGAGGTTAGGAAAGATACATGGCACGCGAACCGCAACGGGTTAAGCGCCGTCAGCGCAAGAACATCACATCGGGCGTCGCCCATGTGAATGCGACGTTCAACAACACGCTCGTCACGATCACGGACGCGCAGGGCAACGCCATCAGCTGGTCTTCGGCCGGCATGATGGGCTTCAAGGGTAGCCGCAAGTCGACGCCCTATGCCGCCCAGGTCGCCGCCGAAGATGCCGGCCGCAAGGCGCAGGAGCACGGCGTGCGTACGTTGGAAGTCGAAGTGAAGGGCCCGGGTTCGGGTCGGGAATCGGCACTGCGCGCACTGCAGGCCGTCGGCTTCACGATCACTTCGATCCGCGACGTGACCTCCATTCCGCATAACGGCGTCCGGCCGGCCAAGCGCCGCCGCGTCTGAGTGCGCAACGGGAGGCGGTGGGCTCCGCTCTCCCGAACAGATTTTGTTTTACAGGCAGAGGCCAGCCCCGCCTCCGCCGCACCGCCAAGGGGAATACCGTGTCCGTTAACATGAAAAACTGGCAAGAACTGAAGAAGCCCAATGGTCTGGAAAAGAAGCCGGGTGGCGATGCGTCGCGCAAGGTGACCTTCGTTGCAGAACCGCTCGAGCGCGGTTTCGGCCTCACGCTCGGCAACGCGCTGCGCCGGACGCTGCTGTCCTCGCTGCAGGGCGCCGCGATCACCTCGATCAAGATCGAGAATGTCCTGCACGAATTTTCCTCGCTCGCCGGCGTGCGCGAGGACGTGACTGACATCGTCCTCAACATCAAGCAGGTGGCGATCGCGATGGAATCGGAAGGCACGAAGCGCCTCCAGCTTTCCGCAACCGGCCCCGCCGAAGTGAAAGCCGGCGACATCACGACCTCGGGCGATATCGAAATCCGCAACCCGGATCTCGTTATCTGCCATCTCGACGAGGGCGCGACGCTCAACATGGAGCTGACCGCCAGCACCGGCAAAGGCTATGTGCCGGCCGCGCAGAACCGTCCGGCCGATGCGCCGATCGGCCTGATTCCGGTCGACAGCCTCTATTCGCCGGTCAGCCAGGTCGCCTACAAGGTCGAGAACACCCGCGTCGGGCAGGAGCTCGATTACGACAAGCTGACGCTGACCATCGAAACCGACGGCACGGTGACGCCGGAAGATGCGCTCGCTTATGCGGCGCGCATCCTGCAGGACCAGCTCCAGCTGTTCGTGCATTTCGACGAGGAAATTCCGGCCCCGACGCAGACGATCGGCGAACCGGCCGCGCCGGGCATGCTCGGCGGCGTTGCTGCCGAAGGCGATACGAACCAGCTCAACCGCTACCTGCTCAAAAAGGTCGACGAGCTGGAACTGTCGGTGCGCTCGGCCAACTGCCTCAAGAATGACAACATCATCTATATCGGCGATCTGGTCCAGAAGACCGAAGCCGAGATGCTGCGCACGCCGAATTTCGGCCGCAAGTCGCTCAATGAGATCAAGGAAGTCCTCGCCACCATGGGCCTGCGCCTCGGCATGGACATCCCCGGCTGGCCGCCCGAGAATATCGAGGAAATGGCCAAGAAGCTCGAACAGGAGTTGCTGGGCTAGCCTGATTGGCAAAGGGGCTTCTGGCGGTGGCCTCATCAAGCACCACCTGGATCGGGCTACCTGATACGGGCCCTTTACGAACGAAGGAACGAAGATCATGCGCCACAAAAAGGCCCATCGTAAACTCAACCGCACGTCGAGCCATCGCAAGGCGATGCTCCGCAACTTGGCGGCCGGCCTCATCAAGCATGAGCAGGTCATGACGACCCTGCCCAAGGCGAAGGAACTGCGCCCCTATGTCGAGAAGCTGGTGACGCTCGCGAAGAAGGGCGGTCTTTCGAACCGCCGCCTCGCCATGTCCCGCCTGATGGACGAGACGCAGCTTAAAAAGCTCTTCGACGTGTTGGCCGAGCGCTATGCGGACCGCGAGGGCGGCTATACGCGGATCATCAAGGCCGGCTATCGCGCGTCGGATGCGGCGCCGATGGCCGTCATCGAATTCGTCGATCGCGACGAAGACGCCAAGGGCCAGGATTCCGGTCCGGTCGAATTCGACGAAGATTTCGCGGACGAAGTCGTCGCCTAACGGACTTTGAGCAAACACCGTTTGACTATTTTCCAAGGGGATCGCGGCTGCTAGGCTTGCGGTCCCCTTTGCATTTCGAGGTATCCGATGACCGCTCGCCGCCTGCTTCTCCCGCTCGCCTGTCTCGCCATGCCGGCCATAGCCATCGCTCAAGGATCCGCGCCCATGGAAACGCCGCTCGCCTATCCCGAAACCGAGCGCGGTGATGTGGTCGAGGAACAGTTCGGCGTGGCCGTCACCGACCCCTATCGCTGGCTCGAAAATGACGTCCGGAACGACCAGAATGTCCGCGACTGGGTCACCGCGCAGAATGCGGTGACCGACGCCTATCTCGAAACCCTACCCGGGCGCGACACGATTGCGGCGCGGCTGACCGAGCTGTGGAATTACGAGCGGATCGGCATCCCCGTGAAACGCGGGGACCGCTATTTCTACACGCGCAATGACGGGCTGCAGAACCAGTCCGTGCTCTATATGCGCGAAGGGCTGGACGGCGAGCCGCGGCTGCTGATCGATCCCAATGAATGGTCGGATGACGATGCGACGGCGATGGCGCAATGGGTGCCCTCGCCGGACGGCCGCTATATCGCCTATGGCGTGCAGGATGGCGGGACGGACTGGCGCACGATCCGCGTGCTCGATGTCGAAAGCGGCGAGACGCTGCCCGATACCGTCGAATGGGCGAAGTTCACCAATATCAGCTGGGCCGAAGGCGGTGCCGGCTTCTTCTATTCGCGTTTTCCCGCGCCCGATGCGGAAGGCGAATTCCAGTCGCTGAACACAAACCAGGCCGTCTATTATCACGCCATCGGCACGGAGCAGTCGGCGGATCGGCTCGTCTTTGCGACGCCGGATCGCCCGCAGCTCAACAATTTCGCCGAAGTAACGGACGATAAGCGTTGGCTGCTTATCTATTCGTCCGAGGGCACCGATGCGCGCTACGAGGTGACGCTCGGCGATCTGACGCAAGACGATATCCCGACCCGCACGATCGTTACCGGGTTCGATTATAATTGGGATCTGGCCGGATCGAATGGCGATCAGCTCTATTTCGTGACGAACAACGATGCGCCGCGCGAGCGCATCGTGCGGATGGACGTATCGGGCGACACCCCGACGCTGACCGAGATCGTGCCGGAGGACGAAGCGACGCTCGAAGGCGCATCGCTTGTCGGCGACCGGCTGATCGCCAACTATCTCGTCGATGCGCGCAACGAAGCCCGGGTCTTCGATCGCGACGGCAACCGCGTCGCAACGGTCGAACTGCCCGGTATCGGCAGCACGGGCGGGTTCAGCGGGGAGCTTGGCGATCCGGAGACCTTCTTCTCCTTCACGAGCTTCGCCACCCCGACGGCCATCTATCGCTATGACAGCGCGACCGGCGAAGTTTCGCCCTTCGCGGTGCCCGATGTGCCGTTCAATTCCGAAGACTATACGGTCGCCCAGCGTTTCTACATATCGCGGGACGGCACCCGCGTTCCGATGTTCATCGTGCACCGCGCCGATCTCGATCATTCCGAGCCGCGCCCGACGCTGCTTTATGGCTATGGCGGATTCAACATCTCGATCACGCCCGGCTTCAGCCCGGGACGGCTGCAATGGATGGAGATGGGCGGCGTGTTCGCGCTCGCCAATCTGCGCGGCGGCGGCGAATATGGTGCCGAATGGCATGACGCGGGCCGGCTGCTGAACAAGCAGAATGTGTTCGACGACATGATTGCGGCCGGCGAATATCTGATCGCCGAGGGCATCACGACGGCCGACCAGCTTGCCGTGCAGGGCCGCTCGAACGGGGGAACGCTCGTCGGTGCAGTCGTCAACCAGCGGCCGGATCTGTTCGCGGTCGGCCTGCCGGCCGTCGGCGTGATGGATATGTTGCGGTTCGATCGGTTCACCGCGGGTCGCTATTGGGTCGACGATTATGGCTATCCGAACCGCGAGCCCGATTTCCGCAATCTGCTGGCCTATTCGCCCTATCATAATGTTCCGGACAGCGGCGATTTCCCGGCGATCATGGTCACGACCGCCGATACCGACGACCGCGTCGTGCCCGGCCATAGTTTCAAATATGCGGCCGCGCTCCAGCATGCCGATCTCGGCGATCGGCCGCACCTGATTCGCATCGAAACGCGCGCCGGCCACGGTTCTGGACGCCCGACAAGTCAGCTCATCGCTGAATATGCGGACCTCTGGGCCTTCACCGCCCGATGGACGGGATTGGACGTTCCTGAGGGCGAATAGCCCGGATTTCCGGGATTTTTATCGTTCATGTTAATCGCCTTTTAGATTAACAGCGCCCTACGAACGAGTTCAGCCCCCGCTCAGTGCGGCTCTTCTACATCTGCTTCCGGTTCTTCAGAGAACCGTGTGCAGTAAAGGAGCCGCGAAATGACTATTATCGGAAAAACCCTGATGGGCGCGACCGCTGCGACCGCACTCGCCGTCGCCGCTCCCGCCCAGGCCAGCAACAATGACGGAATCGATGGTGGCGATATTCTCGCCGGCGTGCTCGTCCTCGGTGGCCTCGCCGCCGTGATCGCCGCCGTGTCGGACGATGACGATGATCGCTACGAGCATTATGACCGCCGCTATGACGGGCCCTATGCGCGCAATCATCGCGGCCACTATTATGGCCATGGACGGCTGCGCCCCCGCCAGGCGATCAACCGGTGCGCAATCGCTGCCCAGCAGCGCGCCTCCCGCTACGGCCGGGCGCAGATCACCGAAATCACCGATGTCGATCGCGCACGTGGCGGCTATCGGGTCGAAGGCCGCGTGGTGGTCGAGGAAAACCGCTTTGGCCGGCGCGGCTACTATAGAACAGCCGGGTATGACCGGGGCCGGTTCTCCTGCCGGATCCGTTACGGTCAGATCGATCGGCTGAGAGTGAGCGGGCTCGGCTAAACCGGGACCGTTCGCAGACGAGGGCGCGGAGCAGGCATGGGCTCCGCGCCCTTTTGCTTTTGGGCGCGGCGAGCACCGCCCTGCACTGACCGCTGGACGCAATCCCGGTACGCCATTATCGCTGCCCTATGACGGACCAGCCCACAGATTCGCCGGCGCCTCCGGCCCATTCCGAAACTATCCTGATCGTCGATTTCGGCAGCCAGGTGACGCAGCTTATCGCGCGGCGGGTGCGCGAAGCGGGCGTTTATAGCGAGATCGCGCCGTTCAACAGCGCCGAAGAAGCCTTCGAGCGTTTGCAGCCCAAGGGCGTGATCCTGTCGGGCTCGCCGGCCGGCGTGCCGGAGGAGGGGAGTCCGCGCGCGCCGGACGCGATCTTCGAGAGCGGCCTGCCGATCCTCGGCATCTGTTACGGCCAGCAGGTGATGACGCACCAGCTCGGCGGGGCAGTGGAGTCCGGCGAGAGCGGCGAATTCGGGCGTGCGTTCATCGAGATTTCGGATGAATGCGTGCTGTTCGATGGGCTGTGGAAGGTCGGCGAGACGCATCAGGTCTGGATGAGCCATGGCGACAAGGTGACGCAGTTTGCCGAGGGCTTCCGGATCGTCGCGACGACGGAGGGTGCGCCCTTCGCGCTGATCGCCGACGATGAGCGGCGTTACTATGGCACGCAATTCCACCCCGAGGTCGTCCACACGCCGGACGGGGCGAAGCTGATCGCCAATTTCGTCCGCCATGTCTGCGGCTGCCGCGGCGACTGGACGATGGCCGAGTATCGGGCGACCAAGATCGCCGAGATTCGCGAACAGGTCGGCGATGGGAAGGTCATTTGCGGTCTATCGGGCGGTGTCGACAGCGCGGTCGCGGCGGTGCTGATCCACGAGGCGATCGGCGAGCAGTTGACTTGTGTCTTCGTTGATCACGGGCTGATGCGTTTGGGCGAGGCCGAGCAGGTCGTCGGCCTGTTCAAGGGCCATTACAATATCCCGCTCGTCCATGTTAACGCCGAGACGCTGTTCCTCAACGGCCTCAAGGGCGAGAGCGATCCCGAAAAGAAGCGCAAATTCATCGGCAAGACCTTTATCGACGTGTTCGAGGATGAGGCAAAGAAGATCGGCGGCGCGGATTTCCTCGCCCAGGGCACGCTCTACCCCGATGTGATCGAGAGTGTGAGCTTCACGGGCGGGCCGAGCGTCACGATCAAATCGCACCATAATGTCGGCGGACTGCCGGAACGTATGAACATGCAGCTCGTCGAGCCGCTGCGCGAGCTGTTTAAAGATGAAGTGCGCGAACTCGGCCGCGAACTTGGCCTGCCCGATGCCTTTGTCGGCCGCCACCCGTTCCCTGGCCCCGGCCTCGCCATCCGCATCCCGGGCGAGGTCACCAAGGAACGCTGCGATATCCTGCGCAAGGCCGATGCGATCTACCTCGAGGAAATCCGCAACGCCGGGCTCTACGACGCAATCTGGCAGGCCTTCGCAGTACTCCTCCCGGTGAAAACCGTCGGCGTTATGGGCGACGGGCGGACCTATGACAGCGTCTGCGGCCTGCGCGCGGTGACCTCGACGGACGGCATGACCGCCGACGTCTATCCCTTCGACGCAAGCTTTTTGACGCGCGTGGCAACGCGGATCGTCAACGAGGTGAGGGGGATCAACCGGGTGGTATATGATTATACGTCGAAGCCGCCGGGGACGATTGAGTGGGAGTGAATCGCAGCGGCCTAAAAGTCTTCGCCTAGAGGTTGTCTTTTCGTATCGGTTTTTTATCTTGAAAAAAGAGGGAGAAACGACTGATGCGAAAGATTCATAATGAAGAAATTCATATTGGGCATGGGTGCCCAAAAGGCTGGTACCACCTGGGTCCATGACTATCTGAACGATCACGACAATTCTGAATTCGGATTTGCCAAGGAGTATCATTTTTTCGATCTGTACGCGATCGATAGCTTAAAGCCGAAACAGAAGAGATTGATATCAAGCTCGCTGCGAAAGTTGAACGGTAGCGAGAGCATATCCGAGTCCACAGTATTGCATAAGCTGGCGTGGTTTAACGATCCAAGTTACTATTTTTCGTATTTTGAGAATATTCTGCGCAATCCCGAGACGGCCGTAACCGGCGACCTCACGCCCACGTATTCGGGCCTGCCCGCAAGCGTACTGAACCTCATCCATAAAAATTTTCTCGATCGGGGCATCGAAGTTTGGCCGATATTTCTGATGCGCGATCCGGTCGATCGTCTGAAGTCTCGAGTGAAGATGTATTTTCGGAAGAAAAGAATCACCCCGAGCTACGAAGAAGAGATCAAGCTGATGAAGAAGCTGTGCCGATCTGAAGAGGTGAAGGTCCGAGCATCTTACAGCGACACGTATAAGAATATGAGAGAAGTCTACGGTGAGAATTGCTTCGTCGGGTTCTACGAAACCCTCTTTTCGGATGCGGAAACGAAGCGCCTGTGCGACATTATTGGCATCAACCATCATCAACCGAATTTCGATCGAAAATTGAATGTCAGCGATAGCCCCAACATTCTGTCCGAAAACGACATCGCTTACTTCAAGGACATATATGCCGATCAATATGCGTTTGCAGGGCGAGAATTTGGGTCGGAGTTTATCGGCTCGATTTGGCGCTAGGTCGCTGAGTGAGATAACCTTCTGACCTTTGCGCGCCTACTGCGTTCTGGTAATTGATAACGCAACGGATTCAACAACAAAGGGTTGCCGACGTGATTGCCACTCTCCGCACTGCCATGCCTACCGCGCTCGTTGCCCTTACCGCCTGTTCGCAGGCGCCTGCCGATCCGGCGTCGCTGACTGAAGGGGCCTGGGCACTCGACAACGCGGCGTCCGAACTGTCTTATGTAACGATCAAGGAGGAAGAGGTTGCCGAGCTCAATTCTTTCGAGGAATTGAGCGGCTCGGTGTCGCCCGACGGGGCGGCCAATATCGAGATCGACCTCGCGTCCGTGAACACCGGCGTCGACATTCGCGATGAGCGGATGCGCGATATATTGTTCGTGGTGACGGACCATCCGACGGCGACGGTAACAGCGCAGATCGACCCTGCCTCGTTCGAAACGCTGGGCGTGGGCGAGAGCACTGGGACGACGATTGAGGGGACGCTGTCGCTCACGGGCATCGACGCGCCGGTTCGGGGCGATGTGACCGTGACCCGTATCGGTCCGGACCGCGTGCTTGTTGTCTCCGATGCACCGATCATCGTCGAGGCCCGCCGGTTCGAGCTGCTGGACGGGTTGGCGCAATTGCAGGCTATTGTCGAACTGTCCTCGATCACGCCGGTGGTTCCGGTAAGCTTTTCACTGACATTCGAGCGCTAACCCTACCGTGACGTCGACCGTCACGCATGCGATTGTGCCGCTGGCTGTTGCGGTGGCGCTGGGGCCTCAGCGTATCTCCCCAAAGTTGGCGGTCGCGGGTGCGTTTATGGCGATTGTGCCTGATTTCGACGTGATCGGGTTTTGGTTCGGGATAGAGTATGGCGACGATTGGGGGCATCGCGGGGCGTCGCATTCTTTTCTTTTTGCATTTCTTGGTGCCGGAGTGGTCTCGCTGTTGTGGCGAGAGGCGCGTTCGATCACAGGCTTTCTCTTCCTCGCGCTGGCAATAGCGAGTAACGGGTTGCTCGATGCGGTGACCAATGGCGGGCTCGGCGTGGCGCTGCTGTGGCCGATGGACAATGCGCGCATCTTCGCACCCTACACTCCGGTCCGGGTCTCTCCGATTGGCCTGGATTTCTTTTCAGAAAGAGGGCTGGTGACGCTCTGGTCGGAGATGAAGTGGGTGTGGTTGCCGTGCCTGGCGCTGGCGCTGGGCGGATGGGGATTGCGGCGTGCAGCTCGACCTCGGCCCTGATCCGCGCACGGAAATCCTCCAGCGCACGCATGACCTGCTGATCGCCCATTTCGGCCGCGTCGTCCGTCCGCCGGACAAGCGGCGCGATCCGGTGTGGACTCTGGTCCAGGGCGTTATCGGGGCGCGGACGAAGACGATCCATTCGAACCGTTCGGCCGACGAGATGCTCGCACATTTCGGGACGTGGGAGGCGGTTGCGGCGGCGTCGGAGGCGGAGCTTCTGCCATTCCTCGAAACCGCCACCTTTCCCGAGCTTATGGCCGAGCGGCTCAAGGCGTGCCTGTCGGAGATCGTCGCGCGGCGCGGCGAAGTCGATCTGCGCCATCTCTCCAACCTGCCGACCGAAGAGGCGATGGAATGGCTCGAAAGCCTGCCGGGTGTCGCGCGCAAGGTCAGCGCCGGTGTGATGAACGCGAGCACGTTCAAACGCGCCGCGCTCGTCATCGACACCAATCACCGCCGCGTGATCCAGCGCATGGGGCTCGTGCCCGCCAAAGCCGATACGGCGCGCGCCTATGACACGCTGATGCCGATCCTGCCGGCAGACTGGACGGCGGAGGATGCCGACGAACATCATTTGCTGGTGAAGCGCGTCGGCCAGCGCTTCTGCCGGCCGAAGGAAACGCATTGCGGCATATGTCCGGCGCGCCCGGAGTGCCGCACGGCGCGAAAACGCGAAATCTGAGGCCGCGACCTGTTTTCAAGGCCATGTTCCGGAACCGAAACCGTTCTGCAACATTATTACTGAAACACCGAATGCCATTTCGCTCACAGCATGCACATTCGAAAGGCAGCCAGCTCAGCCTGATCCTGCCGCAATTTCGCATAAGCTGTCGATAATGGCACAGGGGATTGCAAAACAACGCCTTTTCGGCAAACGAACGGCGAATGTTTAGGAGTGTAACGATGAAGAAACTGGTTGCAGCACTTGGCCTGGGCTTGCTGGTCACGCCCGGCACCGCGCTGGCGACAGACGATGATTTCGAATTCTGGCTGAACCCTGCGGTAGGCTTCGATCTCGACGAGGATACCAGCATGGAGTTCGAAACCGCGCAGCGCTTTCGCGATGCGGGCAACGGCCGGCCGGATACCTATTTCTTCCGGCTCTGGGTGAACCAGGCGCTCAGCGATTCCGTCACGATCCAGGGCGCCGTCGAACGCCGCCTCAACGATGGCGGGTCGGATGAGACGCGCGTGATGCAGCAGCTTTCCACGCGCCACGGCATCCTGCGGACGCGCCTGCGTCTCGAGGAGCGCTTCGTAGACAATGCCGACCGGATGGGTCTGCGGATTCGCCCGCGTATCGGCATCGCTGTACCGATCGATCCGGAAGGGCGCTGGAGCTTCGAAACCGATGCCGAGCTGTTTTTCACGCTGCGCAGCAATAATCGGGGCGGGGATACCGGGGCGACGACTTTGCGCACACAGATCGGCTTTGGCTACGATATCAGCGATCGCGTTTCGCTGAGCGTTGCCTATCTGCGCAATCAGGATTTCGAGGACAATGCGCCGGACGAAGTCGGCCATGCGCCGATTATCGGGATCGAATACGCCTTCTGATCGGGAGGTGTATTGCCTGCGCTTCCCTTGTTGGATCGATGGGCATAGCGTGACGCGATATGGTCGTCCGTCCACCCAGTCAGCCGATTAACGTAGAGCCGAAGCCGTTCGAACCGGCGTCTACGCGTCAAGTTTGTCAACTTATTCAGGTTAGATGGCGTTTAAATGAACGAGGCGGGCGGATCCCCCTTGACCCCTGTCAACCAGTGTCAACCGGATCGCTGGCAGGCCAGTGAACGAAACCGGTCTGCTCCCGCCCAAAGATGTCGAAACGGTGTTCCGCCGACTCTCGGAAGCGATGCCGGGCCGCTCGCAGCGCGCCAAGGGGCCGAAGGGCCAGCCGGACGCGTTTCGCTCCTGCATCTCCTGTATGCTCTCGGCCCAGTCGCTGGACAGCAATACAGCCAAGGCGAGCCGCGCACTCTTCGCGCTGGCGCAGACGCCGGCCGAGATGCTGGCTCTCTCCGACGAGGCGATCATCGAAGCGATCAAGCCGGCCGGCCTCTATAACAACAAGGCGCGGGCGATCCGCAAATTCTGCCGCCAACTGCTCGACGAGCATGACGGCGTGGTGCCGAATACGCGCAAGGGGCTACTCGGCATGTACGGGATCGGCCGCAAATGCGCCGATATCGTGCTGAGCTTCACCTTTGGCGAGGATACGATCGCGGTGGATACGCATGTCGGGCGGTCTGCGACCGGATCGGGCTGGCGCGCGGGCCGACCGAGGCAAAGATTGCGGAGGTGCTCGATGATCGCGCGCCGGATTGGGCCAAGGATGAGGGTCACTTCTGGCTGATCCAGCTCGGCAAGCGCATCTGCCGATCGCGCCGCCCGCAATGCGAACGCTGCCCGGTCAGTGATCTGTGCCAATATCGTGCGGAGCCGGACGATGGGTAGCGGGCAACAGGAGTATGCCGTAGCCGCTGCGGCCGACCGCGAGGCCGTGATCGCACTGTGGCAGGCATGCGGGCTGACGCGGCCGTGGAACGATCCCGTAGCCGATTTCGATGCGGCCATCGGCAATGTGACATCCGATATCCTGCTGCTTGCCGAGAACGATGTGCTCATCGCGACTGTCATGGTCGGTTTCGACGGGCATCGCGGCTGGGTCTATTATCTCGCCATCGATCCCGATCGCCGCCGGGAAGGGCTCGGGAAACGGATGATGGATGCGGCCGAGGCGTGGCTGCGCGCACGCGATGCGCCCAAAATCCAGCTTATGGTGCGCAGCGACAATGCGGACGTGATCGCTTTTTACGAGGCGCTGGGGCTGGAGCGGCAGGACGTCGCGACGCTGGGCCGCCGATTGGACGATGACGGGGCTTGAGACGGTCCCGCTGTCCGCGTAATCAGCCGCCATGAAGGTCAAATATCGCGTCGTGCATCAAACCAAATCGATCTGGGAAGCGCTGCTCCGCGGCCGGTCCTGGACCGACTGGTATCTGGCGCAATATAAGGGATTCTGGGGCTGGAAGACGCTCGGCACATACCCGACCGTCGAAGAGGCCGAACAGGCTCTGGCCGACCATGCCGGCGGCGAATTGCTGAATTGTGGCTCCCGCATCGTCTCCGAGTTCGCCGAAAAGGACTAGTATGAGCGCCACCGCGAAGATTTTGCTCCTCGGTTCGGGCGAGCTCGGCAAGGAGTTCGTGATCTCCTGCCAGCGGCTCGGCTGTCATGTCGTCGCCTGCGATTCATACGATGGCGCGCCTGCGATGCAGGTGGCGGATGAACGCGAGGTCTTCTCGATGCTCGATGGCGAAGCGCTGGGTGCGGTGATCGAGAAGCACGCGCCCGATTTCATCGTGCCCGAGATCGAGGCGATCCGGACCGAAGTGCTCGCCGATTACGAGGTGAAGGGCTTTGCCGTCGTGCCCTCGGCCAAGGCCGCGCAGATGACGATGAACCGCGATGCGATCCGCGATCTGGCGGCTGAGGAGCTCGGTCTGACGACGTCCAACTATCTCTATGCTGAGAGCCGGGAAGAGCTGCGCAAGGCGGTCGACGAGATCGGCCTCCCGCTCGTGGTGAAGCCGGTCATGTCCTCGTCGGGCAAGGGGCAGAGCACGGTGAAAGTCGCGGGCGCGATCGACGGCGCCTGGAACTTCGCCGCCGATGGGATGCGCGGCGACCGCAAGCGCGTGATCGCCGAAGCCTTCGTTGATTTCGATTATGAGATCACCTTGCTGACCGTGCGCTCGAAAGACGGGATCCATTTCTGCCCGCCCATCGGGCATCGCCAGGAGCATGGCGATTATCGCGAAAGCTGGCAGCCCGCGGCGATGTCGGACACGGCGCTGGCCGAAGCTCAGGCGATGGCCGCCAAGGTTGTGGACGCGCTCGCCGGCGACGGGCGCGGCTGGGGCATTTTCGGCGTGGAATTTTTCGTGAAGGGCGATGAAGTCATCTTTTCCGAACTGTCCCCGCGTCCGCACGATACCGGCATGGTGACTTTGGTCTCGCAGGATTTGAACGAATTCGATTTGCACGCCCGGGCGATACTCGGGCTTCCGATCCCGACGATAGAAGCGAAAGGCGCGTCCGCCAGCGCCGTGATTCTCGCGGATCGGGCGGCCGAAGACTTCGCCTTCACAGATGTGGACGACGCGCTGGGCAAGGCGGGCGATGACTGCCATAGCGACGTCCGATTGTTCGGCAAGCCGGTTACCCGGCCCGGGCGGCGCATGGGCGTTGCACTGGCGCGGGTCGATAACGGTTCTGTCGAAGATGCGCGCGCGGCGGCGGTCGAGGCTGCGGACTGCGTGAAGATTAGTTACGGAGACGCATGACGATGGACCCGATCCTGTACGGCATTCCCAATTGCGACAGCATCAAGAAAGCGCGCAAATGGCTCGAGCGGCGGGCCGTCAACTATGCCTTTCATGACTATAAAAAGGCCGGGATTACCGAGGAAAAGCTGCGCGAATGGTCGGGCGAAGTCGGCTGGGAAGTGCTGCTCAACAAGCGCGGGACGACATTCCGCGAGCTGCCGGACGAGATGAAGGCCGATGTCGACGAGGATATCGCGGTCGCGCTGATGCTCTCCCATCCCTCGATGATCAAGCGCCCGGTGCTCGAAAGCGAAGGCCCGCTCATCGTCGGCTTCAAGGGCGGCGAATATGAAACGGCGCTGGGGCTGGAGCCGGAATAGGCCGATGCCCCTGGTTTCGCATAGCTGGCCAAGCGCCTGACGGACGGCTAAAACGCCGCCATGTCGACAACCTACACTCTCGATACGAAAACCGATCGCGCGCATCCGACGCCCAAGCCGATGAAGCGGTTGACGGTGCCGGCAATCCGCGGCCGCAAGACCGACGGCGAAAGCGGCGAGCCGTTGGTGATGCTGACCGCCTATACGGTGCGCACGGCACAGCTTCTCGATCCGCATTGCGATATGCTGCTCGTCGGGGATTCGCTCGGGCAGGTGATCTACGGCCTCGATTCGACGATTCCTGTCAGCCTCGACATGATGATCGCGCATGGTTCGGCCGTGGTGCGCGGCAGCTATCACAGCCTTGTCATCGTCGACATGCCGTTCGGCTCCTATGAGCAGAGCCCGGACCATGCGATCCGCTCGGCGACGCGTGTCATGAAGGAAACCGGCGCCGCCGCGATCAAGATGGAAGGCGGCGAGGCGATGGCCGAAACGGTCGCGTTTCTCTCGCAGCGCGGCATTCCCGTGATGGGCCATGTTGGGCTGACCCCACAGGCCGTGAATGTGCTGGGCGGGCATAAGGTCCAGGGCCGCGACGAAGCGACGGCGGCCAAGGTGTTGGCCGATGCCAAAGCGATCGACGAGGCCGGCGCCTTCTCCATCGTCATCGAGGGGGTGATTGAGCCGATCGCAATCGAAACGACCCGGGCCGTATCCTGCCCGACGATCGGCATCGGCGCTTCGGCGGCGTGCGACGGGCAGGTGCTGGTCACCGAAGACATGCTGGGGATGTTCGATCGTGTGCCCCGTTTCGTGAAGAAATATGACGATATGGCCGCGCAGGTCACGCAAGCCGTCGAACGCTATGCCGCCGAAGTCCGTAGCCGGGCCTTCCCCGAAGAGGCGCAAACCTACCAGCCCAAAAAATAGAAAAACCGCGCACCGTCGTGGTTCACAATTACTTTCCCTTGGCAATGCGCGCCGCTAAGGTCGGCCGCCATAACGATCTGGAGACGAACGTTGGCGATTGCGCCGCAAGATAACACCGCATTCATGCGCGAGGTGGACGAGGAAGTCCGCAAGGAACAGGCGGTCTTTTTCTGGGAACGCTGGGGCAAATGGATCGCGGGACTGGTGATCATCGGCCTCGCGGCCTTTGGCGGCTGGCTTTACTGGTCCAACCAGCAGACGGCGGCGGCCGAAGCCGAGACCGAACAGCTTGCCCAGCTGCTCGAAGATCTGAACGAAGGCACGCCCGACGATGTCGACGAAACGCTCGCTGCGCTGGCGGAATCGCGCCGGCCGATCATCCGTGCCGAAGCGATGCTGACTCAGGCGGCGCTCGCGCTTCAGAATGGCGATGAGGAGACCGCGGTCGAGCGGTTTGGCGCCATCGCCGCCGATGACGGGTTGCCGCAGCAGTTTCGCGATCTCGCGCTGATCCGGCAGACGGCCATCGAGTTCGAGGATATGGAGCCGCAGGCGGTTATCGACCGGATGGCGGGCCTCGCCCAGCCCGGCAATCCGTGGTTCGGCAGCGCCGGCGAACTGACGGCCGTCGCCATGATGCGGCAGGGCAATAATGACCAGGCTGGTGCGATGTTCGCGCAAATCGCGAATGACGAAATGGTGCCGCAGACGCTTCGGACACGTGCGGTTCAGATGGCCGGTGTATTGGGCGTGGATGCCGTGCCGGACGAGCCGGTCGAAATGGTAGAGGAACAGGCTGTGACGGACCCGTTAGCGGCGCCGGTTGCAGCGGAGGAAGCGACCCCATGATGCGTATTGTAATTCCCATTTGCGCGGCGCTCGCGCTGAGCGGCTGCGGCCTTTTCCGCGGCGATGGCGATGCGACGCCGACGATCGGCAACCGCACGCCGATCCTCGTGTCCGAGAATGACGTGCAAGCTGATCCGCAGATCGCGACGGTGCCGGTCGTGATACCGGCACCCGCGCCCAATGCCGGCTGGGTCCAGCCCGGCGGCAGTGCCAGCAAGTCGATCGGCCATCTGGCGCTCAGCAGCACGCCGACCCAGGCATGGTCGGTATCGATCGGCGATGGCGGCGGCTCGCGCGCGCGGCTCGCTGCGGCGCCGGTCGTGAGCAACGGTCGCGTCTATACGATTGATACCGAAGCGACGGTCCGCGCCTTCGATGCGCAGACGGGCGGCGAAGTCTGGTCGATGCGGTTCGGGACCGAAATCGACGGCGATTCCGCGCTGTTCGGCGGCGGTGTCAGCGTGTCGGGTGACCGGCTCTACGTCACTAACGGCGTTGGCTATGCCGGTGCGCTCAATATCGCCGACGGCAGCCAGATCTGGAAAGTGCGGCCCGGCGGTCCGCTGCGCGGCTCGCCGACGATCGCCAACAACAATGTCTACGTGCTGACGCAGGACAATCAGATTTTCGCGCTCGACCCGGCCAATGGCGAAACACGCTGGAGCGTATCGGGCACGCTCGAAGTATCCGGCGTGTTCGGCGTCGCCGCGCCCGCTTCGGCGCAGGGCACGCTGGTGGCGGGTTTCTCCTCGGGCGAGCTGATCGCCTATCGCTACGAGAACGGCCAGATCGTCTGGCAGGACGGGCTCAATCGCACGAGCATCTCGACCTCCGTCTCGACCTTGTCTGATATTGACGCCAGCCCGGTGATCGATGGCGGTTTCGTCTATGCGGTGGGCCAGGGCGGGCGCATGGTCGCGCTGCGGCTGATTACCGGCGAACGTCTTTGGGAGCTTAATGCGGGCGGCCTTTCGACCCCGTGGATTGCGGGCGACTGGATGTTCGCCGTGACCGACGATGCGCGGGTGGTAGCCGTCGCGCGGGCCAATGGGCGCATCCGCTGGATCAGCCAGTTGCAGCGCTATCGCGACGAGGAAGACCGCAAGGGCCCGATTTTCTGGCGCGGGCCCGTGCTGGCCGGTGGTCAGCTCATTCTGGCATCGAGCCGCGGCCATCTGGTCTTTATCGATCCGGCAACCGGCGGGGTGAATCGGATCGAAGAGCTCGACGAGGGCGTCGATTTGCCGCCGGTCGTCGCCAATAACACGCTGTATCTGCTCGACAATGACGGCGAGCTGAGCGCCTGGCGCTAACCGCCGGGAAAGGCTCATACGCCATGGAGCGGCTGCCCGTCATCGCGATTATCGGCCGCCCCAATGTCGGCAAGTCGACCCTGTTCAACCGGCTCGTCGGCAAGAAGCTGGCGCTGGTCGATGATCGGCCCGGCGTTACCCGGGACCGGCGTGAGGGCGATGCGCATCTGTTCGGCCTCGATTTCCGGGTCATCGATACGGCCGGCTATGAAGACGAAGACCCGAAAAGCCTGCCCGGGCGCATGCGCCAGCAGACCGAACGGGCGATCGCGGAAGCCGATGCGGCGCTGTTCCTGTTCGATGCGCGCGCGGGCCTGACGCCGCTCGACGAGGAAATCGCCCGCTGGCTCCGCGGTACGGAAACGCCGGTAGTGCTGGTCGGCAACAAGGCTGAGGGCAATGCGGGCGAGGCAGGGCTTTACGAAAGCTATGGCCTTGGCCTGGGCGATCCGGTGGCGCTGAGCGCTGAGCATGGCGAAGGCATGGCCGATCTGTTCGCGCGGCTGCAGCCTTATGTCGAGCGCGAGGCTGGCGCCGAGGCGGACGGCGAACCGGAGGAGGGCGGACCGCTCAAACTGGCGATCGTCGGCCGGCCCAATGCCGGTAAATCGACGCTGATCAACAAGATGTTGGACGACGACCGGCTCATTACCGGGCCCGAGGCGGGCATCACGCGCGATTCCATCGCCGTGCCCTGGGAATGGCAGGGGCGGCCGGTCGAGCTTATCGATACGGCCGGTATGCGCAAGCGTGCGCGAGTGAAGGACAAGCTTGAGAAACTGTCGGTTGCCGATGGGCTGAGAGCGGTCGATTTCGCCGAAGTCGTCGTGCTGCTGCTGGATGCGACAAAGGGTCTGGAACTGCAGGACCTGAAGATCGCCGATCATGTAATTAGCGAGGGCCGCGCGATCATCGTCGCGATCAACAAATGGGATGTCGCGGAAGACAGGAAAGGGCTGTTCGAAGGTATCGAGACCGCGCTTGGCGAGGGGCTGGCGCAGGTGCGCGGCGTACCGCTCGTCTCGATATCGGCGGTGACGGGGAAGGGCATCGATCATCTGATAGAGACCGCCTTTGCGACGCGCGAAGCCTGGTCACGGCGCGTGCCGACGGGCGAACTCAACCGCTGGTTTCGCGATGCGATTGAGCGCAATCCGCCGCCCGCGCCCAAGGGCCGCCGGATCAAGCTGCGTTACATGACGCAGGCGCGCACGCGGCCGCCCAGCTTCGTGCTGTTCGGGACGCGCGTCGATCATTTGCCGAAAAGCTATGAGCGTTATCTGTTGAACGGCATCCGCAACGAGTTGGGCTTCGGCGCCGTGCCGGTGCGGCTGACCGTGCGCGCGCCGAAAAATCCCTATCAGGACGGCAGCGATGGCCGATAGCGGCGGTTCCGATGCCCGCGCGGTCGATATCGATGCGCGCGGGCTGAAATGCCCATGGCCGGCGCTACGTCTCGCTCGCGCCATGCGGCAAACCGATCGCGCGGTAATCGTCGCGGACGACCCCATAGCCCCGGCGGAGATTGCGTCGCTGGCCGGCGAACAGGGCTGGGCGGTGGACGCAATCGAGACGAGGATCGGCCCCGGCTGGCGCGTTTCGCGATAGCAAACCCGTTTTTCGCTCGTTTGGCCGCATAATCGGCCGTCTGCTGCCGTTCAAACCTCCCGATAAACCAGTTGTTTACGCTCGCTCTGTATGGCCTGTACGGGGTATGTGATGAAGGGCGCAGATGGTGTCGTTCGAAAAGGACAATCTGGTCGACTGGACCGAGTTCAACGCGGTTCGCGAACAATTGGGCGCGAATTTCGCGCGCATTCTGCGTTATTTCCGCGAAGACGGCGTCAAATCGGTCGAGGCGATCGAGCAGGCCATGCGCCAGCGTGAAAGCGCGGCGCTCGTCGTGCCGGCCCATACGCTGAAGGGCGAAGCGCTGCAGTTCGGCGCCCGCCCGCTCAGCGAGATCGCCGAAAAGATCGAGATGACGGCGCGCCATCTCGTCGAAATCCAGCAGACCCCGGAAGAGCTTGTACCGGACGCCGCGCAGCTGCGCCCCGTATTCGAAGCGACGATGGCGAGCCTCGAAGAGGCGACGAACCCGCTGGTTCAGCGCCGCCATGCGGAGGAAGAGCCGGCGGTCGCCAATCAGAAGTTCGGCCGGCTCTAGGCCTACCAGCCCGCCAAAGCGCCTAAATCAGCCCTCTTGTGCCGGTTCCGACTGAAGCTGGCAGTAATTCTCGATCCCCATCCGCTCGATCATATCGAACTGCTCCTCAAGCGTGTCGACATGGTCTTCCTCGCTGTCGAGGATCGCTGCGAAGAGATCGCGGCTGACATAGTCGCGCACCTTCTCGCAATGCTCGATCGCATCGCGCAGCAGCGGGATCGCGTCATGTTCGAGCGCAAGATCGGCCTTCAGTATCTCTTCGACGCTCTCGCCGACGCGCAGGCGGCCGAGCAGCTGGAAATTGGGCAGGCCGTCGAGAAACAGGATGCGTTCGGCCAACTGGTCCGCATGCTTCATTTCGTCGATCGATTCATGGCGTTCGAACTCGGCGAGCTTCTTTATGCCCCAATTGTCGAGCATCCGGTAATGCAGCCAATATTGGTTGACCGCGGTGAGTTCGTTCTTCAGCGCCTCGTTGAGGAATTCGATGACCTTTTCGTCACCCTTCATGCCGGATCTCCTTGTTTCGATCCCGGCTATATAGCGATGCAGAAGGCTTTGGAGAAGCCCAAAAACCCCGGTTTTCCAATAGTTTCAGATGATTCTGCTAGGCAGTTGCAGCTTCGGAACGAATAATCTCTCTTGCGAACGACACGCATTGACCACAGCGCGCCTTGCAGCCCATTTGCGCATAGGCGGAGCATGGGGTGGACGCGCCTTTTTTGGCGGCGTCCCGCAGATCTTTTTCGCGAATCGCGTTGCAGATGCAAACAACCATGGGGGTTTGCTACGCCTATTGAGATTAATTCGCAATAGTAAAAATGAACGTCCGGTTATTTCCGGATCGGCTGGATTTCGCGGCGGGCGAGGGTTCGCCAGAGCCATTCGAGCGGCCCGAAGCGGAACCGGTCAAGCCAGGGTTTCGACCAGAGCAGCATCAGCGCCCAGACGCCAAGCACGACGAGATAGAGCGCGGGCCGGCCGAGTTCGCCGAACAGCGCCAGCCCGTATCCGTAGAAGATCGTCGTGCAGACGATGCTGGTACCAAGATAGTTGGTAAATGCCGCTCGCCCAGCAGCTGCAACCCGATCGATCAGCCTGCTTTCGCGAAATGCGCGGATCGCAAGAATGAGCAGCGATGTGTAGCCGATCGCCAGCAACAATCGCGGTAAGGCGGACCAGCCTTGGGTGACGTTCAAGGCCCACACGATGTCGAAACCCTTCGCGTAGACGATGGCGCCCAGCGCCGCGCTGATCGGCAGGCCGATAGCCGTGAACCAAAGGCCAATTTTTCTGTAGCGGGCGGCATCCCATTCGCCGAGCAGAAAGCGGTTCTTGTAGAGCCCCATCCCGATCATCATCAGCGGAATCGTCTCGAGCGGCGCAAGAATGAGATTCTGCAGCGGCATCCACCATCGGTTCTCGATCTTGTCGGCAAGGATTTCGCTATAGCTACCCAGATAGACAGCGATCTCCCGCGCGACGCCGTCGCCGATGATGCCCATATCGGTAAGCACGATGTCATATTCTGCGAGCGCCTCGGCGCTGGCACCCGGCGAGGTCGCTTCCGCCTGCAAGACAAACAGGCTGCTAAGCCCGATTGTCAGAAGAAGACCGCCGATCGCATAGATAATGACACCCCATTTTATCAGCGTCTTTGCCTGCCAGCGGCGGCAGAGAAAGACGATGCATCCGGCGCCCGCATAGAGAAACAGAATGTCGCCCCACCAGAGAAACAGGAAGTGCAGGAGCCCGAACAGGGCGAGCCACGCCATGCGCGAATAATGGATGGCGGCCGGCGATTGCGCATCACGTTCGGCGCGTTCCGCAATCAATGTCATGCTGGCGCCGAACAGCAGCGTGAAAAGCGCCCGCAGCTTGCCGTCGACAAGTATGAAGCCGGCAAGCCAGGCCGCCACGTCGCCGGACGTTTCGCCGCCATACACCGCGGGACTCACGACGGCCATGTCGGGCATGCCGAAGGCTACGATATTGATCAGCAATATGCTCATCACCCCAAAGCCGCGCAGGGCGTCCATCGTGATGTAGCGATCGGCGATCGGAGAAGTCGTGGCCATATATGCCCTAGCGTATTATTGTAGTAATACGCCAAATCACAAATTTGTCCAGCGCTACGGCACTATTTTCGGATCGGCTGTATTTCCCGCCGGGCGAGGGTTCGCCAGAGCCATTCGAGCGGGCCGTAGCGGAACCGGTCGAGCCAGGGCTTCGACCAGAGCAGCATCAGCGCCCAGACGCCGAGCACGACAATGTAGAGCGCGGGCCGGCTCAGCTCGCCATAGAGTCCGAAGCCATAGCCGTAGAAGATCGTCGTGCAGACGATGCTCGTGCCCAGATAGTTGGTGAAGGCGGCCCGCCCGACGGCGGCGACACGGTCCATGAAAGCGCTGCCGGCCGAAGATTTCACCCAATAGAGGATGAGCGCGGCATGGGCGAGGATGATCGCCGGATTGACGAGCACCTGCCCGGTAAAGTCGAGGGCGAAGGCCGTGATCGGGTCGAAACCGCTTGCGATGATACCGAATGCGAGAGCCATCATCAGCGGCAGGCCAATCAGATAGCCGATCTTTATGCAGCGGACATAGGCGGCCCGCTCCCACTGGCCGGTCAGGAAGCCGCTTTTCAGCCCTGCCATGCCGAGCAACATAAGGCCGAGCGTCTCGATAGCGGCGGTAAAATTCGCCATGATCGGTTCGGTGATTCCGGGCCCCAACCGATAGGACAGGATACCGACATAGTCGCCGCGATAGCGCGCAAGATCTTCGGCGAGCTTGTCGGGTGGTATCGGGCCGAACTGCGCCTCGAATTCCGTCCATTGCCGAATGAGTTCTGCATCGGCGCCCGGCGCTGCAGCGGCCTCGCGCAACATCCAGAGCGACCAGGTCAGCAATCCGAACAGGATGGCGTGCATGACGATCAGGATGAGACCCAATACGACCAGCCGGTGCGTTTCCATCTTGCGGAAGAAGAAGGCGATCGATCCGATGATCGCGTAGAGCATCAGGATGTCGCCATGCCAGATCGCATAGGCATGCAGCGCGCCGAAGAAGAGCAGCCAGGACATGCGCGAATAATGGGTCAGAGCCGGGTTTTCGTCCTTCGCCTCGGCGCTTTGGATTACGATTAGCATGGACGCGCCGAACAGCACCGAGAAGAGTCCGCGCATCTTGCCGTCGGAGAAAACGAAATTGGTCGCCCAGACCGCGATATCGGCAGGACTGTCTCCGCCATAGGCGATGGGCGTGAAATAGGCTCCCGGTGGCATCGCGAAGGCGACGATGTTCATGAGCAATATGCCCATGACCGCGATGCCGCGCACGACATCGAGGCTGACAAACCGGCTGTCCATCGGACCTGCGCTGCCCATAGTCTCTCCCTACTGAGCCTATGTGTATTAGTTATATACTACAGCCAGGAACTGATCGCGTCGAGCGGTTTCTTGTTCAGCGCATGGACGGGGACGGTTGCATCCTCCGCCGGTTTTCCAGCGACGACGATCATCATCGGCTTTTCATTAGCCGGCCGTTCGCAGACCTCGTTGAGAAACTTCATCGGGTTGGGCGTATGGGTCAGCGTGGCGAGTCCGGCATCGTGAAGCGCGGCGATCAGGAAGCCGCTGGCGATACCGACCGATTCCGTGACATAATAGTTCTGCTTGTCGTCCCCCGGATTGGGACCGCCGCGCCGCTGCCCGAAGATGACGATCAGCCAGGGTGCGATCTCAAGATAGGGCTTTATCTCGTCGGTGCCGAGCGGGGCGAGCGCTTCGAGCCATTCGTCGCTCGCCTTGGTCTCGTAGAAGGTCTTCTCCTCCGCCTCCGCGGCCGCGCGGATTGCCTTCTTCTTTTCCGGCGAAGAGACGACGGCGAAGTGCCAGGGCTGATGGTTTGCGCCATTGGGCGCGGAGCCCGCCGCGAGGATTGCCTGCTCGATCACTGCGCGCGCCACCGGCGCATCGCTGAACTGGCGGCAGGTTCGCCGGGTCTTGATAGCCGCATAAAAGGCTTCGGCCCGGGCAATCCGCTCGGCCTCGGAATAGTCGGGCAGCTCTGAATAGGGGACGGTGTCATGCTCTGTCATGGCCTCGCGCCTTAGACGCTCGTTTCGGGTCCGCATAGGGGCGGGCCGGATATTGACATAAATGTCAGCAAAGCGCATTTTCACGACATGGCTACGGCACCAGAAACCATCGACATGCCGATCCCGGTACATCCCGATCGGCCAAAGCTGCGCAAGCGGCCGATGAAGGCACTGCATCATTTTCGCGAACTGCTGAAAGACAAGGAAGATACCGAACAGGTTTTCTGGATCTTCGAGGCGCTGCCCCGCCAGTCCTTCCGCGACGATGCCGTGCGGTTCGGTCAGAGCGAAGCGGGACGCGCCATCTATGCCAGCGAACGCTATCTGCCCGCCATTCTCGACGATCATGAGCGGCTGCGCGCCATGCCCGAAGGCAGCGTCGCCCATGCCTATTGCGATTTCATGGAGGCCGAAGGGCTGACCGCCGAAGGGCTTGTCGAAGAGGGCAAGAAGATGGGCAAGCGGCGCTATGACGATCTCGTCCAATGGTATGGCAACCGGAACCGCGACACGCACGACCTGCTGCACGTCCTGACCGGCTATGGCCGCGACGGGCTCGGCGAACAGTGTGTGCTCGCCTTCACCTATGGCCAGGACCCTTCGCTCGCCCATCTATTCATCGCCTATGCGGGCGGCATGAACATGAAGAAGGTGACAGGCACCAAGGCGCCGATCTTCCGGGCCATCAACCAGGCCAAGCGGCATGGCAAGGCCGGCCCGCGCATATGGGAGATGCCGATCACCGACCTTCTCGCCGAACCGCTGGATGCGGCCCGTGAGCGGCTCCATATCGGCGCGCCGACCCATTATCACGAGGCGCATCGCGTTCTGCGCGAAGAGGGACGCGATCCCTATGATATACTCGGCAAGAATGCGGCGCAGAACGGAACCGAAGCCGCGCAGGCCGCCTAGCGCAAATTAGAGATCTTGCATGATGCAATCGCCGCCATCGGTGGCGAGGTGCAGCAGGCAGCCGACGGCCACGGCCCGTATCTTCCAGTTCGGTATCGCCAGCATCGCCAGATAGGCGAAGCCCGCCCACATCGTATGGAGCGGGTGGAAGCCGATGCTGCAGCGATCGGGGTCGTAGATCGGATCGGCGAGCAGGTGATCCGCGTCTATTGCTATCGTCGCCGCCATGATCAGCCCGGCCCGCCACCATCTGTCGCGCCAGAACAACCAGCCCAGGATAAAGGGCGCGATAGCGTGGCCGCTGACATGCAAAAGCGGCTGGAGGAGGTCGAGCATGGGTGAGCGCTCTAGCGGCCCATCAGTTCCGGGAAAAAGCGTTCGTTGGCCGCGCGGAGATCGGCGAGCGGGATATCCGTGCCATTCACGCGGACAGCATCGCCGTCGACAGTGCCGATCTTCGTGAACGGCACCGCGTCGCGGTCGAGCGGCCCATCGGCGGGATAGGTCACCAGATAGCGGGCCTGCGTTTCGTTAAACGCGAATTCCGTGTTCATCGCGTCGAGATCGACGCCGAGATTGCCAGCGAGCGCCATTTCCGCGACCGCGACGAGCAGCCCGCCATCGGAGATATCGTGCACGGCGGTGACCGCGCCCTCATGGATCAGGCGGCGGACGATATCACCGTTAAGCTTTTCGTCCTTCAGGTCCACGCGCGGTGGTGGCCCGTCTTCGCGGCCGTGGATTTCGCGCAGCCAGAGCGACTGCCCGAGCTCCGCATAATTGGCGCCGATCACGGCCAGATGCTCGCCCTCGGCCTTGAATGCGAGCGTCGCCATCTTGTCGATATCGTCAAGCAGGCCGACACCGCCGATGGCGGGCGTCGGCAGTACCGGCGTCGCCTTGCCGTCTGCGCCGGTGGTTTCGTTGTAGAGCGAGACGTTGCCGCTCACGATCGGCATATCGAGCGCCGCGCAGGCTTCGGCCATGCCTTCGATGCACCCGACGAACTGCCCCATGATCTCCGGTTTTTCCGGATTGCCGAAATTCATGCAGTCGGTCGTCGCCAGCGGTTTCGCGCCGACGGCGGTGATATTGCGATAGCATTCGGCGATCGCCTGTTTGCCACCCTCGACCGGATCGGCCTTGCAATAGCGCGGCGTGCAATCGGTGCTGATCGCGAGCGCCTTGTTGGTGCCATGGACACGGACGACCGCCGCATCGCCGCCCGGGCGCTGGACAGTGTCGGCCATCACCATGTGATCATATTGTTCCCAGACCCAGCGGCGCGAGGCGAGGTCGGGGCAGGCCATAAGTTTCAGCAGGTCCGCGCCGATATCGTCACTTTCGGGAATATCGGTCAGCGGCTCGGGCGTGGGTGTGGGGACATGAGGCCGGTCGTAATTGGGCGCATCGGCGGCGAGGGGGCCGAGCGGAATATCGCAGACGGTTTCGCCCTGGAACGTGAGCACCATGTGCCGCGTATCCGTGACCTCGCCGATCACCGCGAAATCGAGCTCCCATTTCTCGAAGATCGCGCGCGCCATGTCCTCGCGGCCGGGTTTGAGCACCATGAGCATCCGCTCTTGGCTCTCGCTCAGCATCATCTCATAGGGCGTCATGCCCTCTTCGCGGCACGGCACCTTGTCCATATCGAGTATGATGCCGACCTCGCCATTGGTCGCCATCTCGACCGAGGAGGAGGTTAGCCCGGCGGCGCCCATATCCTGGATCGCGACGATCGCATCCGACGCCATCAGTTCGAGACACGCCTCGATCAACAGCTTCTCGGTGAACGGATCGCCGACCTGCACGGTCGGGCGCTTCTCTTCGCTATCTTCGCCGAACTCGGCGGAGGCCATGGTCGCGCCGTGGATGCCATCGCGTCCCGTCTTGGAGCCGACATAGACGATCGGATTGCCGACGCCCGAGGCGGCCGAATAGAAGATCTTGTCGGTATCGGCGATGCCCACCGTCATCGCGTTGACGAGAATGTTGGTGTCATAGGCCGAGTGGAAATTCACCTCGCCGCCGACGGTCGGCACGCCGACGCAATTGCCATAGCCGCCGATCCCCGCGACGACTCCCGACACCAGATGCCGCGTCTTGGGATGATCGGGTCGGCCGAAGCGCAGCGCGTTCATATTGGCGACCGGCCGCGCGCCCATGGTGAAGACGTCGCGCAGTATGCCGCCCACGCCCGTCGCCGCGCCCTGATAGGGCTCGATGTATGAGGGGTGGTTATGGCTCTCCATCTTGAAGATCGCGGCCTGCCCGTCGCCGATATCGATGACGCCGGCATTTTCGCCCGGCCCCTGAATGACCTGCGGGCCTTCCGTGGGCAATTTCTTCAGGTGCCGGCGCGAAGATTTGTAGCTGCAATGCTCGGACCACATGACCGAGAAAATGCCGAGCTCGACAAGGTTCGGCTCGCGGTCGAGTGCGGCGAGGATGCGGACATATTCCTCTTCGTTGAGGCCATGCTCCGCGACGATTTCGGGCGTGATTTCGGACATGCGAAGCGCCTTAGCGGTGGCGGCGCATTCCCGCTAGAGTGTTGCGGCCCTTAGCTGGGCATGACCGCGCCGTTTGCGGCCCCGCCCGTCCCAAATCAGTTGATCGTCAGCGTTGACGGCGAGCGCTCCAGCGCATCGCTTGACGTCTGCAAGGCGATCAGCTGGCTGATCAGGCTGATCACTTGGATCGACCGGTCGCCGCCCGGTTCGGGCGATGCGCCGATATACCAGTCCTGCCCGCGATGCTCGACATGGATGGAATGGGTGCCCGGCGATCCGGTCGTCACATCGAAGATCAGACGATTGCGGTCATCCCGCAGGCCGCGCCCCGAGCGCACGATCTCGCCCAGATAATAGATTACGCCTTCCACCGAGCGCAGCTCGTAATCATCGGGCGACAGCCTTGCGCCGCCGCATACGCCGTTGGCACCGGTGGTGACCTGCAGTTCCTGCGGGACGCGTTCGCGGATTTCGAACTGCGCTTCGCCGTCGCTATTCTCGCCAACGGTGACCCGGTAATTGCTGTCGAGATTTTCGAGTACGGCATTGACCGCGCTTGCCTGCGCAGGCGTGAACGTCGCAATCGGCGCATCGTTCGCTTCGCGCGCCGCGCCGGACTGGAAGCCGAGACCGAACACATCGCTCTGCGAGAGAAGGCCGGACTCCGCCGTACCATCGCTCTCATTGCGCAGGTCGTTGGCATATTCGACACCGTTACAGGTTACGCTTTCGATCAGCAGCGCGGCGAGTTGATGCTGGTTCCAGCCCTGGCCGAGAAAGATGGCGACGACATTGGGTTCGATCGGCCGCAAGATGCCACCTGCGAACTGGTTCGTATTGAGCGGCACGATCTGAAAGGATGGCGAGGAGCTGATATTGAGCGAGACCCCGGCATCGGCGTCGATATCGTCGATGATACCGCCCAGATCGGCACTGACTCCACTGCGGATCGAGATATTGCCGCTCACCTGGCTCAGCGTCGAATAATGGGTCGGCTCGCGATAGCGCGCGCGCACGATATTGAGCAAGATCATCTCGTTTCGGGTATCGGCGATCACCCGATTATAATCGGTCGCGAATTCCGTCATCGGCGTCTGCATAGAAGCGCATCCGCCCACCGCGATGATCGAGGCCAGCGCGATTGCCCGGCCCAAAGTCTTTCCCATAGCTGCCCCCTATGTTTCGCCCGGGATCGTATGATGCCGATCCGGGAAAAGGCAAGGTGCACGATAAAAAAGAGCCGGCAGCGTCTGCGCTACCGGCCCTCGTAATTGATGGGATTTGCTTGGCTTAGCTGTCGCAGGTCTGCAGACCGCCGCCGGCGCGGGCGAACTGGATGCTTGCCGCATCGCTTGCGCCAACCAGCGTATAGCCTTCGCCGGAATAGGTGGGCGTGGCGGCCGGTTCGGCTGCTTCTTCGCCTTCGGCCGGTTCAGCCATCGCTTCGTTCGGCAGGATGGTCTGCACCGCGTCCTGCTCCATGGCGACGCCAACCTGGCTGTCGTTCGTGTAGAAGCTCACATAGACGACGCTGTTGTCGTCACAGCGGAAGCTGGCTTCGCGCGTGCGCATCGGCGGCAGCTCCTCCGGAGTGAGTTCTTCGATCTCCTCGGCTTCGGGGTCGGACATTTCGCCGACGACTTCGGGTTCCGGCTCGCTGCAACCAGCGAGAGCGATAAGGGCCGCGAGCGGGGCGACCGCGAGTGGGGATATGGCTTTTTTCATGATGGCGCGGCTTTTCGCGGCTGCAGCATGGTTCGTCAACCGAATTTTTATAATGAAATGATGACAGGTCGAGCCAGTTCGACGAACGGCATCGTACCGGGCCCGTTTCGGGCCGTAATTATCGAGTTGTCCGGACAATATGCGCGATCACCGACCAGCGCGCGCATTTCTCTTCGAACGGCATTGCAGCATAGGCCGGGCTCGACGAGGGCAGGTCGATCAGCCGGTAAGCGTCGCCGGCATCGCCCAGCTGTTTGCGTCCCGTCTTTGCCGACTTCTTTCCGTTGAAAGCTATTGCCGACAGAGCGGGCAGGGAAGTCGCCAGCGCCCGCAGATCGTTTTCGCGTGCGTCGCGGATCGCGCTGTCCAGACTGCCGGACCGATGCGCATCGGCGATCACGTCCCACAGGCCGATATTGTGGTGCAGCAATATGGCGAGCCGATCCGTATAGTCCCGTTCGCGCAGCTCGACGCCCAAGGCGGCGCCGACAAGATCCCAGAAGCGGTTTTGCGGATGGGCGTAATATTGCGCCTGGCGCAGCGATTCCTCGCCGGGCAGGCTGCCGAGGATCAGCAGCCGGACCCGGTCGTCGATGATCGGGGCGAAGGAGGATTTGCGTGTCACGGCTCCCGTCGATAGGCGCGCCGGCCCCATTCCGCCAAGCCCGAGCTTTGCCGCCTCCAAGCCAAGATTGCTTGCCCGGCGAAAGCCCGCTGGGGTAGATGCGCGGCATGACTATAGTTCCCAACCCGCTCGCGCTGATCGGCAATACGCCACTCGTCCGTCTGAAAGGTCCGTCGGAGGACAGCGGCTGCGAGATTCTCGGCAAATGCGAATTCGCAAATCCGGGCGGCTCGGTGAAAGACCGGCCCGCGCTCTACATTGTCGAGGAGGCGGAGGAGCAGGGGCTGCTCAAGCCCGGCGGCACGATCGTCGAGGGCACGGCCGGCAATACCGGCATCGGCCTCGCGCTCGTCGCCAATGCCAAAGGCTACAAGTCGATCATCGTGATGCCGGACACGCAGAGCAAGGAGAAGATGGATACCCTGCGCGCGCTCGGCGCCGAGCTCGTGCTCGTGCCCGCCGCGCCCTATTCGTCGCCCTGCCATTTCGTCCACCAGTCGCGGCGTATTGCCGAAGAAACCGACAACGCACTCTGGGCCAATCAGTTCGACAATATTGCCAACCGCCGCGCGCATATCAAAACGACGGCGAAGGAAATATGGGAGCAGACCGAGGGCAAGGTTGACGGATTTACCTGTGCGGTCGGAACCGGCGGGACGCTCGCCGGGGTCGGCATGGGGCTCAAGGAATTTTCCGAGGATGTCCGGATCGCGCTGAGCGATCCGCATGGTGCCGCGCTCTACGAATATTATGCCAATGGCGAGCTGAAGTCCGAGGGCTCCTCGGTGGCCGAGGGTATCGGTCAGGGCCGGGTCACTGCCAATCTCGAAGACGCTCCCGTCGATACCCAATACCGCATCTCCGATGCCGAGGGTCTGGAATGGGTCCATCGCCTGTTGTCGGAAGAGGGGCTGTGCCTTGGCCTGTCGTCTGGCATCAATGTCGCCGGTGCGATGGCGCTGGCGAAAGAGATGGGCCCAGGCAAGACGATCGTGACGATCCTTTGCGACAGCGGTTTGCGCTATCTTTCGACGCTGTATAATGCCGATTGGCTGGCCGAGAAGGGACTTGCCGTCCCGCCATGGCTGGCCACGGAGAATGACAGTGAACGACGAGCCTGTTGAGACTTTCGACGATACGCGTCAGGAGCACGCGAACCGCGTCCGTATCGGCGCGACGGGTCTTGCATCGATTGTCGTCATCGTGCTGCTGGCGGCAAGCTTCTCGGGCACCGCGAGCAACGAGCCCGAGCTGACGCCGGAAGCGATGGCCGAACAGGCCGAGCAGGCGGACACCGAACTCGCAGCCGAAGAGGAACAGCCCCAGGAACCGCTCGCCGAGCTCGGCGTGGCGCCGGGAACGGGGCCGGTCGAAGAGACCGAAGTCGAACCGGTTCCCGAATTTGACGACGGCGAACCTGCCGAAAACTAGGCGATGTGAATCAGACGGCGCGAATCAGGCCGGTCAAGCCGTTGAGATTCGCCGATTCGGCTTACCAAGCCCCTATCCCGCGTCTGCGCGGGAATTGCACGTCTCTCGCGCGTTCGAAACGCATCGGCAAACAGCTTCAAGACAAAAGAAGAACATCGTTGCTTTTGTGGGCCTTTCGTCTATCCATAAACCGCAAGGTGGGCAAAATTCCCTTAAAATACCCATGAAATGGTATTGATACCCATCGTTAACCTTGATACGCAAATCGTCCTGTAAGGGGCAGGGCGCTCCCGAACACATAAGATTCGACGTTGAATTTTCATGATTCAGCGATGGGCAGCGCTTTGCGCCGAGGGAGAGGATCGGCGTGGAATTTTCAATTCCTTTCGGTGGACAGGCGCTGAACGCGGTAGACGGGAAGGGACGCGTGTCCCTGCCGGCCGATCTGCGCGCCACCGTCGAACGCCGCGCCGCGCAGGCCAAGGCCGCGAACATGCCGGTCGACGACAAGCTACTCTATATCGCTGAAGACGAAGAGCTGCCCTGCCTCACGGGCTTCGACGAGACCGAGTATTTTGCGTTGGCCGGCCAATTGCGGGAGCAGCGCGCCCGCGAAACAGCCCATAGCGGCCGCAAAAGCCTGATCCGGCGCGACGGTGGCGGCACGGAGACCTTCTCGCCGCTCCAGCCGGTGACGTTCGACAAGGCGGGCCGGATGGTGCTGACCAGCTTCCTGCGCAAGGCCGGGGGAATCGAGGATTTCGCCTTCTTCACCGGCAACGGGCCCTATTTCGATATCTGGTCCCCGACCCGTGCCCATGCGCATTGCATGGCGATGGGCGACAAGCGGCTCCTGCGCATCCTCGAACATCTGTGTAGCGAGAAGGGGGTGTCGCTATGAGCGTTGCCGCCGACTCCCGTCCCGATCCACGCCACGAACCCGTGCTGCTCGAAGAGGTCATCGCCGCGCTCGATATCGTGACCGACGAGATTCACGTCGATGCGACGTTCGGTGCGGGCGGTTATTCGCGCGCGATGCTCGCCGAGGGGGCTGAGGTTTACGCCTTCGATCGCGATCCGGACGCCATTGCCGAGGGTGCGGAGCTGGCCGAAGCGAGCGATGGCGGGCTCCATCTCGTGCCGCGCCGCTTCTCCGAAATGCGCGAGGCGCTCAAAGAGCACGGCTTGGATGCTGTGGATGGCGTCGCGATGGATATTGGCGTGTCCTCCATGCAACTCGACCGGGCCGAGCGCGGCTTTTCCTTTCAGGCGGATGGGCCGCTCGATATGCGGATGGAGCAGGACGGCGAAAGCGCCGCCGATTTCGTCAACAGTGCCGATGAAGCGCTGATCGCCGATACGCTCTATGCCTATGGCGAGGAACATCGCTCGCGCCGCATCGCGCGCGCGATCGTCGCGGCGCGGCCGATTGAGACGACTGGCGAACTCGCTGCCGTGGTCCGTAAGGCCGTCGGCCATCGGCCCGGTGCGCCAAAAGACCCGGCGACGAAAACCTTTCAGGCGATCCGCATCCATCTCAATCGCGAGCTGGACGAACTGCGCGACGGGCTGGCGGCAGCAGAGGCCGTGCTCGCTCCGGGCGGGCGGCTGGCCGTCGTCACCTTTCACAGCCTCGAAGACCGGATAGTGAAACAGTTTCTGCGCGAACGGAGCGGCCGCACGCCCGGCGGCTCGCGCCATCTGCCGGACACGGCCGAAACCGCCCCGGCGCCCAGTTTCGACAAGCCCGCCAAACCGCAACGCGCCGATAAGGCAGAAGTCGCGCGCAATCCCCGTTCGCGGTCCGCCACGCTGCGCAGCGCCCGGCGCAACGAAGCGCCGCCCTGGCCCATGGAAAGGAGGGTCACCGCATGACCATCACCCGCAAATTCCGTTCGGTCGCTTGGGCCGCCGCGGTCTCTTCCGCGGCGCTCAGCTGCTATCTGATTTCACACCGCGTTGCCGCCGAACGCAACGCGCTGGAGGCCGTTGAACGCGACATCCAGCTGGCGCGCGAGGACATCCTCTCGCTCAATACCGAGTTCCAGACGCGCAGCCGGATGAGCCAGATCGAAGTCTGGAACCGTCGCGATTTGATACTGTCGGCGCCTGCTCCGGAACAGTTTCTCGCTAGCGAGATCCAGTTAGCCAGCCTGATTGAAGGACCGGCTGCCGAAGCGCCGATCCAGCAGGCGTCGGTGGCTGAAGAGCAGGATGAGAGCAATCTCATAGACGAGGATGTCTTCGACGCGCCTGATACGGAGACGGGCGGCCCACAAATCCAGCAGGTGGCCTATATGGTTCCCGAAGGCCCGGATGGTCAGCCGACGGCCTTTCTCGATGACGAGCTGCGCGGCGCGATCGCCAGCGAAGCCGCGCGCGAAGATGCGGGCGATGCGGGGGACAACGCGGATCGATGAACCCGCCCGTCGCCAAACCGGCTGAAGTGCGCAAGGTAAGCCTGCGGCGGCAAATGCAGCCCATCGTGCAGCAGCGGCTGATGATCGCCATGCTGCTGCTCCTGTTCGGGGTCGTGGCCGTGTCGGTGCGGATCGGCTGGCTGACAGCGTTCAGTGGCGGCGAAGCCTATGCCGCGAGCGGCGATCCCAATCTGCCGCCGCGCGCCGATATCGTCGACCGCAACGGCGTGACGCTTGCGCGCACCATCGACGCCTGGTCGATCGCCGTCCATCCTGACCGGGTCCTCAGCGATCCCGAAGAGCTGGCGCCCCGTCTTCACGAACTCATGCCCGAGCGGACGACGGAAGAATATGTCGAGATTCTGACCTCGGGCCGGACTTTCTCCTATCTGCGCCGCCGCGCGCTGCCCGAACTCGTCGCGCAGGTGAACGCGCTGGGCGAGCCCGCCATGGAATATCTGCGCGAGCCCGAACGGCTTTACCCGCAAACCAATCTCGCCGCCCATGTGCTGGGCTGGGTCAATCTCGACGGCGAAGGCGTGACCGGGATGGAGGCTGTGCTCGAAGAGCGGCTGATGGATCCGGCGCGCCGCAACGAACCCGTGGCGCTCTCGATCGACAGCCGAGTGCAGGCTGCGGTGCAGAGCGAACTTGCCGCCGCGATGCGCCGCTTCAATGCGATCGGCGCGGCCGGGATCGTGCTCGACGCGCATACCGGCGAGTTGCTGGCGCTGACCTCGCTGCCCAATTTCAACCCTAATGCCGCCAACCAGTCGAGCGACCGCGCGCGCTTCAACCAGGCGACGATGGGCTTTTACGAGCTCGGCTCGACCTTCAAGCCGATCACGATGGCCGCCGCGATCGAAGAGGGTGTCGTCACCGATATCTCCCGCCGCTATAATGCCGAGGAACCGCTGCAGATCGGCCGCCACACGATCAACGACGATCACCCGCAGCGCCGCTATCTCAATGTGCCGGAAACGCTGGTCCACAGCTCGAACATCGTCACCGCGCGGATTGCCGACGAACTGGGCGCGGAGCGGATGCAGGCCGTGTTCCGCGATCTGCACTTCGACGATCCGATCGATTTCGAACTGCCTGTGCGCGGCCGCCCGATCTGGCCTGACTATTGGGCACGCACGACGATTATGACCGCGGGCTATGGCCATGGCATCGCCGTGACGCCGCTGCATCTCGCCAACAGCTACGCGACGCTCGTCAATGGCGGGCTCTATCGCCCGCTGACCCTGATGCGGCTGTCGCCCGACGAAGTGCCCGCGGGCGAGCGCGTGTTTAGCGAGGAAACCAGCCGCCAGATGCGCGGGCTGCTGCGTCTGATCGTGCAGGAAGGCACGGGCCGCAATGCCGATGCCGAAGGCTATCGCGTCGGCGGCAAGACCGGCACGGCCGAGAAAGCCGGCGGCGGCGGTTATCGCGAAAACGCGCTGATCACGACATTTGCTGCGGCCTTCCCGATGGACGATCCGCGTTATGTCATCCTCGTCATGCTGGACGAACCGCGCGGCGATGCGGGCACGGGCGGCGCATCGTCTGCCGGCTGGACAGCCGCGCCTGTTGTGCGTCAGGTCGTCGCCCGCATCGGCCCGCTGCTCGGCGTCATTCCAAGCGAAACCGAGGATATCGATACCGCCCATCTGCGCGCCATGCTCTGGCGCGCGCCATCGGAGCGGTCATGAAGCTCGCCGCGCTCCTCGGATCGGACACGCATGACAGTCCTACGGTCACCGGCTTTGCGATCGACCATCGCAAGGTCGCGCCGGGCACCATCTTCGGCGCGTTTCAGGGCGCGCGGTTCAACGGCGAGGACTTCATTCCCGATGCGATTGAGTCCGGCGCTATCGCCATCGTCTCCCGGCCTGAAGCACAAGTCGATGGCGTACCGCGCGTTACCGACGAAGAGCCGCGCCGCGCCTTTGCCCAACTCGCCGCCAAATTCTTCGCGCCCTTTCCCGACATCAGCGTGGCCGTCACCGGCACCAACGGTAAGACATCCACGGTCGAACTGACGCGCCAGCTTTGGCGCATGGCCGGGCATAATGCCGCCTCGATCGGTACGCTCGGCGTGACCACGGCCGACGACCAAACCAAAACAGGCCTGACGACACCCGATATCGTCACCTTCCTTTCCAATGCGGCGGGGTTGAAGCGCGAGGGAGTCACCCATCTCGCCTTCGAAGCCTCAAGCCATGGGCTGTCGCAATATCGCACCGAAGGGCTGCCCGTCGGCGCTGCCGCCTTCACCAATCTCTCGCGCGACCATCTCGATTATCACGGCACGATGGAGGCCTATCTCACGGCCAAGCTGCGGCTCTTTACCGAAGTTGTGGACAAGGACGGCACGGCGATCGTCTGGGCGGACGATCCGGTCAGCGAAAAGGTCGTCGCGGCGATTGAGGGGCGGGGCGTGCGCGGCATGTCGGTCGGTAGAAAAGGCGAGGCGATCCGGCTCACCGGCCGTACGCCGACCCAGTTCGGCCAGACGCTGGAGGTGGAGGCCGAGGACAAAAGTTTCACGATCGAGCTGCCGCTGATCGGCGCCTATCAAGCCAACAATGCGCTCGTCGCGGCGGGTCTGGTCTGGGCGACGGGCGGCGATCTTGCCCAGACGCTCGGCAATCTTTCGCGTGTCCAGCCCGTGCGCGGGCGGCTCGAACGCGCGGTCATCACCAAGGCCGGCGCGCCCGTCTATGTCGATTATGCGCATACGCCCGACGCGCTGGAAGCGGCGATCGACGCGCTGCGCTGGCACGCCAAGGGCCGGCTGATCACGGTCTTCGGCGCGGGCGGCGACCGCGATGCGGGCAAGCGGATGCTGATGGGGGAAGTCGCGGCGAAACTGTCCGACCATGTCATCGTCACCGACGATAATCCGCGTTCGGAGGAACCGGCTGTGATCCGCGCAGCCATCCTCGCCGGCGCGCCCGGTGCGCGGGATATTGGCGGGCGGCGCGAAGCGATTGCGGCCGCCATCGCTGAAGCCGGCGCGGACGATATCATCTTGCTCGCCGGCAAGGGCCATGAGCAGGGTCAGGAAATCGGTGATCGCATGCTGCCGTTCGACGATGTCACAGTCGCGCGGGAGTGTGCGGCATGAGCGCGCTCTGGACCTCGGGCGAGATCGCCGCCGCCATTGACGGAGACGCATCTGGCGATTTTGCCGTAAACGGTGTTGCGTTCGATAGCCGCGAAGTCGGCGCGGGCGATCTTTTTATCGCGCTGAAGGGCGAAACGACCGACGGGCACAAGTTTCTCGACGGGGCATTCGGGAATGGCGCGGCCGGAGCGATCGTTAGTCAGGATTGCGCCCATCCCCATATCCGGGTTCCGGACACGATGGAGGCGCTCAACGCACTCGGCGCGACGTCGCGCGCGCGGACCGATGCGAAGATCGTCGGGGTGACGGGGTCGGTTGGCAAGACGGGCGTGAAAGAAGCGCTGTTTGCCGCGCTCGACCGGTCTGCCCAAGGCTCGGTGCATCGCTCAGTCAAAAGCTATAACAACCATACCGGCGTGCCGCTCAGTCTTGCGCGGATGCCGGCTGCCGCTCGCTACGGCGTGTTCGAAATGGGCATGAACCATGCCGGCGAACTTTCTGCCCTCACCCGGATCGTCCGGCCGCATGTCGCGATGATCACGGCGATTGCGCCCGCGCACATCGAATTCTTCGACAGTATCGAGGGGATCGCCGACGCCAAGGGCGAGATCTTCCAAGGGCTGGAGCCGGGCGGTGTCGCGCTCGTCCCGTTCGACAGCCCGCATCGCGACCGGCTGATCGGCTGGGCAGAGCCCTATGCCGAAACGATCTGGACTTTCGGGAAAGGCGAGGGTGCCGATATCCGTGCCGTCGAGGCTGTGCGCGCGACGACCGGCACGATCGTCAGTGCCGTGCTACCGGAGGGCGAACTGACCTATACCGTTGGCCTACCCGGCGATCATTGGGTGTCGAACTCGCTGGCCGTGATCGGCGCGGTCGAGGCGGTCGGCGCGGATTTGGCGCAAGCCGGGCTCGCGCTCGCCGAACTGGCCGGGCTGCCGGGCCGCGGCGCGCGCTCGGCGATTCCGCTTGAAGACGGCGAAGCGCTGCTGATCGACGAAAGCTACAATGCCAACCCGGTGTCGATGAAGGCGGCGCTGAAAACGCTGGCGGAAGAACCGGTCGAGCGGCGGATCGCGGTGCTCGGCGCGATGGGCGAATTGGGCGAGGATAGCGAACGATATCATGCCGAGCTGGCCGGTCCGATAACCGATGCCGGCGTCGCTTTGGCCGTGCTCGTCGGCGAACCGATGCAGGTGTTGGCAGACGCGCTTGGCAATAGCATCGACATCGTTCATGTGCCCGACGCGGCGGCGGCGCTCGAGAGTCTCGAGGGGAAGATTCGCACGGGCGACGCGCTGCTCGTCAAGGGGAGCAACTATATTGGACTGGCCCGCGTCGTTGAGGCGCTGGCCGGTGGAAAGACGCCATGTTCGAACTGATCGCCGCCTATTTCGACTATGCCGGGCCGCTCAACCTGTTCCGCTATCTGAGTTTTCGCGCAGGCGGCGCGACGGCGACAGCCTTGCTGATCGGCCTGCTGATCGGGCCGCGCTTTATCGGCTGGCTGCGTATCAAGCAGGGCAAGGGCCAGCCGATCCGCGACGATGGCCCGATCACGCATCTCAAAAAAGCCGGCACGCCGACCATGGGCGGGCTGATGATCCTCGCCTCGGTGACCATCTCGCTGCTGCTCTGGATGGACCTGTCGAACAAGCTGGTCTGGGCCTGCCTGTTCGTGACACTCGGTTTCGGTCTGATCGGTTTTCTCGACGACTATGACAAGGTCACCAAGCGCCATCATGCCGGGATATCCGGCAAGCTCCGGCTGTTCGCCGAATTCGCGATCGCGGGTTTCGCCTGCTGGATCATCTTGGGCGAAACCGGCACCGATCTCTATCTGCCCTTCATCAACGGTCCCATCGCCGATATCGGCTATGCCTATTATATCTTCGCGATGCTCGTGATCGTCGGCGCGGGCAACGCGGTGAACCTGACCGACGGGCTGGACGGCCTCGCGACCATGCCGGTCATCATCGCCTCGGTCGCCTTTATGATGATCATCTATCTCGTGGGTCGCGAGGATTATGCCACCTATCTCGGCATTCCGCACGTGCCCGGCGCGGGCGATCTCGCGATCATCTGCGCTGCGATCGTCGGTGCGGGGCTCGCCTTTCTCTGGTTCAACGCACCGCCGGCCGCCGTCTTCATGGGCGATACGGGTAGCCTTGCGCTTGGCGGCGCGCTCGGCGCCATCGCCGTGACCGCGCATCACGAAGTCGTGCTCGGCATCGTCGGCGGGCTGTTCGTGCTCGAAGCGCTATCCGTCATCATCCAGGTCTTCTTCTACAAGCGCACCGGCAAGCGCGTCTTCAAGATGGCGCCGATCCATCATCATTTCGAACAGATGGGCTGGTCCGAACCGACCGTCGTCATCCGCTTCTGGATCATCTCCTTTGTGCTGGCGCTCGCCGGCCTCTCGACGTTGAAGCTGAGATGACGCCTGCCCGCGCCTTTGCCGGAAAACGCTATGCCGTGCTCGGTCTCGCGCGGACCGGCATTTCGGTCGTCGACTATCTGTGGTGTTCGAGCGCGAGCGTGACGGCATGGGACGATCGCGAAGAGGCGCGCGAGCAGGTCGCGAACAAGGCGACGCTGGCCGATCCCCTGGAACTCGAACTCTCCAAATTCGACGGCGTGGTCGTATCGCCGGGCGTCCCGATCAACCGCCACCCGATCGCCGACAGGGCGCGCGAGGCCGAGGTTCCGCTGATCGGCGATATCGAACTGTTTGCTCAGGCAAGGTCCGAACTGCCGTCGCATACCGTTGTCGGCATCACCGGCACCAACGGCAAGTCGACGACGACAGCGCTGATCCATCATATCGTCAAGACGGCCGGTATCCCGACCCGACTCGGCGGCAATATCGGCAAGCCGATCCTCGGTGAGCAGGAGCTCGAAGAGGGCGGCGTCTATGTGCTCGAACTCTCCTCCTTCCAGATCGACCTGACACAGCGTCTCGACTGCGAAGTTGCGGTCCTGCTCAACATCACACCCGACCATCTTGACCGTTACGAAAATTTTGACGCCTATGCGGCGGCCAAGGCACGGCTGTTCGAGATGCAGTCCGCCGATCATGCAAGCATCATAGCGATCGACGACGAGCCGAGCCGGAAGATCGCCAGCGAAACCGATGGCGTCGTCATCCAAGTGTCGGCCGGCGGCTGCATGGATCAGTCGAACTGGCCCTCGCTACAGGGCCCGCACAATGCGCAAAACGCCGTCGCCGCGATGAGCGTGGCGCGCCGGCTGGGCATAGGCGAAGAGGCGATCGAAGAGGGGCTGCGCACTTTTCCCGGCCTGCCGCACCGCATGGAGCGGGTCGCGGACAAAAATGGCGTGCTGTTCGTCAATGACAGCAAGGCGACCAATCCGACATCGACCGCGCCGGCGCTTGCCGCCTATCCGGCGATCCACTGGATATTGGGCGGGCGCGCCAAGTCCGACGATCTCGACGCTTGCGAGCCTTACTTCGGAAACATCCGTGCGGCGTACACAGTCGGCGAAACCGCCGACATGTTCGAAAGCCTGCTCGAACCGTGGATGCCTGTGCGCAATTGCGGAACGATCCGCAAAGCGACCGTGCTGGCGGCAAAGGCCGCGCGGTCGGGCGAGACCGTGCTGCTGTCGCCGGCCTGCGCATCGTTTGATCAGTATCGCGATTTCGAAGAGCGGGGCGACGATTTCCGCGCCGCAGTGGGGAGCCTGTGATGACCATGGAGTCCACGATCGCCAAGACCGCCGCGCCGGCTGCCCAGCGGCGGGCGCTGGGCGATTATATCAGCCGGTCGCACAAGGGGCCGCTCGGCGAATGGTTCTGGGAGATCGATCGCGTCCTGCTGCTGCTCGTCACGATCCTAATCGCGATCGGCCTGATCGGCGTTGCCGCGGCATCGCCGGCGGCCGCCGAGCGCTATTCGGCCGACTCGTTCCAGCTGCCGCAACTCTATTTCTTCTACCGTCAGCTGATCTGGCTCGGCGCGGGTATTCCGATCATGCTGGTGATCTCGACGATGCCGAAGGAGTTCGCCAAGCGCTTCGCGCTCGCCGGGGCCGTCTGTTTCTTCATCCTGCTGCTGCTCGTGCCGTTTCTCGGCAATGAGGTAAACGGCGCGCGGCGCTGGATCGGCTATGGTGTGGCGACGCTCCAGCCGTCCGAATTTTTGAAACCCTTCTTCATTGTCGCGACGGCCTGGCTGCTCTCTCTGCGCGTGACGCAAGACCCGACCCTGCCAGTCGTCTGGGCGACGGCGATCCTGACCGGCGTCATCGCGCTGTTGCTGATGCGCCAGCCGGATTTCGGCCAGACGGTCATCTTCGGTAGCGTGTGGATCGTAATGCTGATGATTTCGGGCGTTTCGACGAAGATATTGGGTGGTATCACGGCGCTTGGCGTCACCGGCATCGGCGCCGCCTATTTCTTCTATCCGGTGGCGACGACGCGCATCAATAATTTCCTCTTCGCCGATGGCGACAATTACCAGGTCGACAATGCGATGCGCACGCTGACCAATGGCGGATTTCTCGGCGTCGGCCCCGGCGATGGCGAAATGAAATACCGGCTGCCCGAACCGCATACCGATTATATTTTCTCCGTCATCGGCGAAGAGTTTGGTCTGATGGCTTGCATGGCCATCGCGCTGATTTTCGGCGCGATCGTCGTGCGGGTGTTCGTGAAGCTGATCGACGAGGAGAATATCTTCTACCTGCTCGCCTCGGCCGGGCTGGCGACGCAATTCGCGATCCAGGCGCTCATTAATATGGCAGTAAATCTGGATATGGCACCATCCAAGGGCATGACGTTGCCCTTCATCTCTTATGGCGGCTCGTCGCTCATCGCGCTGTCCATCGGTTTCGGCCTGCTGCTCGCTTTCACGCGGCGTAATCCCCATCTGCCCGCGCTGGAAAGGCGGCTCTAGATGGGTGCGCGGCACTTCGTTCTCGCCGCAGGCGGTACGGGCGGGCATATCATCCCGGCCTTCGCGCTCGCGACCGAGCTCAAGAAGCGCGGCCATTATGTCGCGCTCGTTACCGACGAGCGTGGCGCGGCGATTCCCGGTACGTTCGAGGGTGAAGAGAAGCATATCCTGCCCACGGGCCGGGTGACGAAAAACCCGCTGGGCTGGTTCGGCGCGGCGAAGAATATCTGGCGCGGCCGGGCCATGGCGCGGCGGCTCTATGAGAGCTTCGCGCCCGAAGCGGTCATTGGCTTTGGCGGCTATCCGGCGCTCCCCGCGCTGCTCGGCGCGCTGGCCGAAAACATCCCCTGCGCGATCCACGAACAAAATGCCGTGCTCGGCCGGGTCAACCGGTTGCTGGCGGGGCGGGTCAATGCGATCGCGGCCGCGTACAAGGAAGTCGGACGGCTCAAGGACAAGCATCTCGGCAAGACGCATCTGATCGGCAATCCGGTGCGCGAGGAAGTCGCGGTCCTGCGCTCCCAGCCTTTTCCGGCGCTCAGCGAAGACGGCATCTTCCGGGTGTTGGTGACGGGCGGCAGCCAGGGCGCCAGCATCCTGTCGAACATCGTGCCGGATGGGCTGGCGCTGCTCCCGCTCTCCTTCCGCCGCCGGATGCAGGTTACCCAGCAATGCCGCGAAGAGGATATCGAGCGGGTGCGGGATCGCTATGCCGATCTCGCCATCCCCGCCGATCTCGCCACCTATCTGCCCGATTTGCCCGAGCGGCTGGGCTGGGCGCATATCGTGATCGCGCGCGCGGGTGCGTCGACCATCGCCGAACTCACCACTGCGGGCCGGCCTGCGATCCTCGTGCCGCTGCCGATCGCGACCGACGATCATCAGACGGCCAATGCGCGAGAGATGGCGGCGAGCGGCGGCGCGCGCGTCATCAAACAAACGCAATTCACCCCGGCCGAACTTGCCAAGCAGATGCAGAAGCTCGGCCTCGAACCCGAAGCGCTGATGAATGCGGCCGGCCGCGCGCGCAGCGCCGGCTACCCGAATGCCACGCGCGATCTCGCCGATCTCGTCGAACGGCTCGGGCAGGGCGGCGACGGGGCGATGCTTGTCGGTTCGCCCAAGGCGCTGAAACCTGCGGTGGGAACGGCATCGTGAAGGGGTTCGGCACCGATATCGGCACGATCCACTTCATCGGGATCGGCGGGATCGGCATGTCCGGCATCGCCCGGGTCATGCACAATCTCGGCTATAGCGTGCAGGGATCGGATATCGCCGAAGGCGCGGCTGTCGAAGCGCTGCGCGAGCGCGGCATCGCGGTCTCGGTCGGCCATGATCCGGACAATCTTGGCGATGCGGCGGTGGTCGTGACGTCGACCGCGATCCAGCGCGGGAACCCGGAAGTCGAAGCGGCGCTCGAACGGCGCATTCCCGTGGTGCGGCGCGCGGAGATGCTGGCCGAGCTGATGAAGCTCAAGGCCACGGTCGCGATCGCCGGCACCCATGGCAAGACGACGACGACCTCGCTCGTCGCCGCGATGCTCGATGCAGGCGGGCTCGACCCGACGGTTATCAATGGCGGCGTGATCAACGCCTATGGCGCGAACGCCCGGGTCGGCGAGGGCGACTGGATGGTCATCGAAGCCGATGAGAGCGACGGCAGTTTTCTGAAGCTCGACGGCACGATCGCGATCGTCACCAATATCGATCCCGAACATCTCGATCATTATGGCAGCTTCGAGAAGGTCAAGGACGCGTACATAGAATTCGTCGAGAATGTGCCCTTTTACGGCGTGGCGCTGCTCTGCCTCGACCATCCCGAAGTGCAGGCGATAATCCCGCGCGTCCGCGACCGGCGGATCGTTACCTATGGGTTTGGCGCGCAGGCCGATATCCGCGCGGAGAATGTCGCGGCCGTCGATGGTGGCAACCGGTTCGATGTCGTGATCCGCGATCGCGACGGCGAGACGCGGCGGATCGAGGGGATCATGCTGCCGATGGCCGGGCGTCACAATGTTCAGAACGCGCTGGCCGCGATCGGCGCCGCGCTCGAACTGGATATCGCTGACGATGTGATTGCCGGCGGGTTCGCCGAATTTGGCGGCGTGAACCGTCGCTTCACCAAGGTCGGCGAGGTCGGTGGCGTGACGGTGATCGACGATTACGGGCACCACCCCGTCGAAATCCGCGCCGCGCTGGCCGCCGCGCGGGAGGCGGCCGCCGGCAAGGTTTTCGCTGTCGTTCAGCCGCATCGTTACACCCGGCTCCGCGACCTGCTCGAAGATTTCGAAACCGCCTGCAACGATGCGGACGCAGTCTATGTGACGCCCGTCTATCCGGCCGGCGAAAAGCCTATCGACGGGATTTCAGGCGAGACGCTGGTCGGCGGCCTCAAGGAACGCGGGCATCGCGCGGCGCATAATGTCGCCGACGAAAACGCCCTGGCGAGTGCGCTCGCCGGCGAAATCGAAAGCGGCGACATGATCATCTGTCTCGGCGCGGGCGACATCACCGGCTGGGCTGTGCGCCTGCCGCAACGGTTGAAGGAGGCGCGGGCATGAACATGTCCGATACACTGACGGGGCTCCCCCCGCTGGACGGCACGGTCAAGCGCGGCGGCAGTCTCGCCGATTTCACCTGGTTCCGCTGCGGCGGCCCGGCCGAATGGCTGGTTAAGCCGAGCGATATCGAAGACCTGTCGCAATTCCTCAGCCAGCTCGATCCGGCGATCCCGGTACTGCCCGTCGGCGTCGGGTCGAACCTGATCGTCCGCGATGGCGGCGTGCGCGGCGTGGTCGTGCGGCTGCCCAAGAGCTTTGCCGATATCAAGATCGAGGACGATCATCGCGTCCGCGCAGGCGGTGCGGCGATGGGCATTACCGTTGCGAGCAAGGCGCGCGATGCCGGGATCGCGGGTCTCGAATTTCTGCGCGGCATTCCGGGCACGACCGGTGGCGCGGTGCGGATGAATGCCGGCGCTTATGGCTGCGAGGCAAAGGACATCTTGATCGAGGCGACGCTCGTGCTCCGCGATGGGACGGTGGAAGTCTGGCCGCTCGAAAAATTCGACTATAGCTATCGCCATTCGGCGGTGCCGCAGGGGGCGGTCGTCGTCGATGCACTGTTCCAGGGCGAACCCGGCGACCCTGAAAAGATCGGCGCGGAAATGGACCGGATCGCCGGCGAACGCGAAGCCTCGCAGCCGCTACGCTCGCGCACCGGCGGATCGACGTTCAAAAACCCGCCCGGCCACAAGGCCTGGGAGCTGATCGATGCCGCCGGATGCCGCGGCCTCACCATCGGCGGCGCGCAGGTTTCCGAGAAGCACACCAATTTCCTGCTCAACATTGGAGGCGCGACCGCGGCCGATATCGAGGCGCTGGGCGATGAAGTGCGCCGCCGCGTCTTCGAACATTCGGGCATCGAGCTCGAATGGGAAATCCGCCGCGTGGGGGATCCGGAATGACGGAAGCGCTTACCATCGCTGTGCTGATGGGCGGCTGGTCGGCCGAGCGCGAGGTCTCGCTGATGAGCGGCGAGGGCGTCGCCGAGGCGCTCGAAAGCCTCGGCCATACCGTCATGCCCGTCGATATGGATCGCAATGTCGCAAGCATACTCGCCGGCATTCAGCCCGATGTCGTGTTCAACGCGCTCCATGGTACGCCGGGCGAAGATGGTTCGGTGCAGGGCATGCTCGATCTGATGCAGATTCCTTATACCCATTCGGGCATGGCGACTTCGGTCGTCGCGATCGACAAGGTGCTGACGAAACAGGTGCTGATGCCGCACGGCATTCCGATGCCCGGCGGACTGATCGTCGAGAGCGAAAGCCTTTACACGGCCGATCCGATGCCCCGGCCCTATGTGCTGAAACCGGCCAATGAAGGCTCTTCGGTTGGCGTCGCTATCGTCACGGAAGAGGGCAATTACGGATCGCCGATCGGCCGCGATACAGCCGGCCCATGGCAAGAATTCGAAACGCTTCTCGCCGAGCCTTTCATTCCGGGCCGCGAATTGACGACCGCCGTGATCGGCGACGAGGCGCTCGGCGTCACCGAGCTCGTCCCAAAGAGCGGCTTCTACGATTACGACGCCAAATATACCGACGGGATGACCGACCATATTTGCCCGGCCGATATCCCCGAGGACATCGCCGAACGCTGCGTCGAACTCGCCCTGATGGCGCACCGGTTGCTCGGTTGCCGGGGCACCAGCCGATCCGATTATCGATGGGACGAAAGCCGGGGCGAGGCCGGGCTCTACCTGCTGGAAGTCAATACCCAGCCCGGGATGACGCCGCTCAGCCTCGTTCCCGAACAGGCCAAGCATAAGGGGATGAGCTATCCCGAGCTCGTCCAGCGGATAGTGGAGGAAGCGCTATGAGCCAGAGGAAATCCCGCCGGACCGCCGCGCCGAAACGGCGCGCGACCGTCAAGCGCAAGCCCGCAAAGAAGGCGCAGCGCCAGCCCATGTCCGCCCAGCTCGCGACCGTCTTGCCGGTGCAGGAAGACACTATCCGCCGCTCGATCAACTGGACGATGATCGCGGTTCTCGGGCTCGCCGTGCTGGCCGGCGCGATGATGCTGCGGCTGCCGCATATGGCGGCCTGGCAGATTGGCGAGGGTATCGGAAAGCTCGGATTCACCGTCGAGCGGGTCGAGATCAATGGCATCGATCAGATGGAACGGCTGCCGGTCTATGCCGTGGCGCTCGACCAGCCGTCCATGGCGATGCCCAATGTCGATATCGCGGCGATCCGGCAGCGGGTTGAGGCGCTGAGCTGGGTGCAGGAAGCGCGCGTCTCGCGTCGCCTGCCGGATACGCTGGTGGTGGCGATCACCGAGCGCACGCCGGTTGCGATCTGGCAGCATGAGCAGCAGCTCTATCTCGTCGACACCGAGGGCGAAGTGCTCGAAGAAGTCGCGCTCGATGCGATGCCGGATCTGCCGCTGATCATCGGCCCGCAGGCCAATCGCCAGGTCGCCAATTTCGAGGCGCTGATGGATCGCGCGCCCGCACTCCGGCCGATGCTGTCGGGGGCGACCTGGGTCGGCAATCGCCGCTGGGACCTGCGCTTCCAGTCGGGCGAAACGCTCGCCCTGCCTGAAGGCGAGGAGGATGCGGGACGCGCGCTGCTCAATTTCGCCCGGATGGACAGCCAGAATGGCCTGTTGGGTGAAGGCTTCCGGCGTTTCGACATGCGCGTGCCGGATCGGTTCGTCGTGCGCGTCGCCCGCGACGAAGAGCGCCCGGCCGCGCCCGTCGAAAGCGGCGAAGCCAGCGAAGCCGAAACGGGCTGAGGAGAGGGGAGAGGACATGCCACAGAGCCGCAACGATAATCTGATCACCGTACTCGATATCGGGTCGTCGAAAATCTGCGCGATGATCGTCCGCAATCCGGACGGCAGCGATCTGCAGGTGCTTGGGACGGGCCAGCGCGAGAGCAAAGGCATCCGCCGCGGCTATATCGCCGATATGGAGCAGACCGAGGCCGCGATCCGCGCAGCCGTCGAACAGGCCGAGCGCATCGCGGGCATCAATATCGACAGCGCATGGGTTGGCTTTTCGGCCGGTGGGCTCGTCAGCAAGGTGACGACGATCGAGGCCGATCTCGGTGGTTACCGGATCGAGGACGCGCATATCCGCGATCTCCACCTGGCCGGGCTCGATGCGATCGACCCGGAAGATATGGAGGTGCTGCACGCCCATCCGACGCTCTACACGCTGGACGGACTGGAGGGCGTGAAAAATCCGCTCGGCCTGCATGCCGATCAGCTCGGCGTCGACATCCATGCCGTACTCACCGAACGCTCGCCAATGCGCAATCTCGATCATTGCGTGCGCAGCGCCTATCTCGGCGTGGACGGGATCGTCGCTTCGCCGGTTGCCACGGGCTATGCCTGTCTCAGCCAGGAAGAACGCGAGCTTGGCGTCGCGCTGGTCGAGCTTGGCGCAGGTGTCACTAATGTCTCGCTGTTCGCCGGCGGCATGCTGGTCGGGCTGACATCGATCCCGATCGGTGCGGCCGATATCACCGATGCGGTTGCGACCGAGTTCGCCATGCGCCGCGCCCAGGCCGAACGGATCAAATGTTTCCATGGCTCGGCGACGACGAGCCCGCGCGACAATCACGACATGATCGATATCACGAGCAAGCTCGACGAGGATAGCGGCGAGGCGCCGCGCATCACGCGCGCGCAATTGATCTCCGTTATTCGCGAACGGCTCGAAGATCTGATGGCGCAGGTCGGCAATGCGCTGGACGAGATGGGCTTTACCGGTCCGGTCGGCCGGCAGGTCGTGCTGACCGGCGGCGGGGCCGAGCTGAAAGGCATCGCCGATTTTGCGCAAGGCGCCCTCGGCCGCACCGTCCGCACGGGCCGGCCGATCGCGCTGGCCGGGCTGCCCGAGGCGCATTCGGGACCGGCTTTTGCGACGCTCGCGGGGCTCGCCCGCTTCGCCGCGGAAGGGCCGCAGGACCTGCGCGCCATGCAGGATCAGGTGCAGCTTGTGCACCGCACGGCAAAGGGCGGTTTGTGGAGCCGATTCATGGCTGCGTTCAGGAGTGAGTATTGAGCGATAAAGCGAGCTTTATCCACGAGTCGCGGCACTTTTTCGCTGGCAACGGCGAGTCATATTGGTGTAGTAATTGTTAATGCTTTGAACAGGATGCGAAATCGCAAGGGGAGACCACGTCATGAGCATCGAATTCACCCGTACCGAAGTCAGCGAATTGCGGCCCAAGATCACTGTGATCGGTGTCGGCGGCGCGGGCGGAAATGCGATTGCCAACATGATCGAAGCCGAGGTGCAGGGGGTCGATTTCATCGTCGCCAATACCGATGCGCAGGCGCTTAATCACAGCTCCGCCGATACGCGGATTCAGCTCGGTCCGAAGATCACCGAAGGGCTGGGTGCCGGTTCGCGTCCCGAGATCGGCCGCGCGGCCGCCGAGGAAACGCTGGCCGCGATTGACGATGCGCTCGAAGGGTCTCACATGTGCTTCATCGCCGCCGGCATGGGTGGCGGCACGGGTACCGGCGCGGCGCCGGTTATCGCCGAAGCGGCCCGGAAAAAGGGCGTGCTCACCGTCGGCGTCGTGACCAAGCCGTTCAGCTTCGAAGGATCGCGCCGGGCCAAATCGGCCGATGCCGGCATCGAAGAACTGCAGAAGCATGTCGATACGCTGATCGTCATCCCCAACCAGAATCTCTTCCTGATCGCCAATCCGGACACGACGTTCAAAGACGCGTTCAAGATGGCCGACGAGGTGCTGCAGCAGGGCGTGCGCGGCATTACCGACCTGATGGTCATGCCCGGCCTCATCAATCTCGACTTTGCCGATGTCCGCTCCGTCATGGAGGAAATGGGCAAAGCAATGATGGGCACCGGCGAAGCCGAGGGCGACAATCGCGCCCGCGAGGCGGCCGAGAAGGCGATTGCCAATCCGCTGCTCGACGGTGTGTCGATGCAGGGCGCGAAGGGCGTCATCATCTCGATCACGGGCGGCGAAGATATGCGCCTGATGGAAGTCGACGAGGCAGCCAATCACATCAAGGAACTGGTCGATCCCGATGCCAACATCATCTGGGGTTCGGCGTTCAACGACGATCTCGACGGCAAGCTGCGCGTATCGGTCGTCGCGACAGGGATCGAAGCCGAAGCGGCGGGCGAAGCGCAGCCGATGCCGGCCAAGGTGTTCAGCTTCCCCTCGGCCCGCGACAAGGCTGAAGAAACCGAAACCGAGACGGCCGAGGCGATGGACGAAACGGTCGAAGAGGCCGTGCCGCTCGCCAAGGACGAGCCGGAAATCGAAGAGCTGACCCCGCCCGAAGCACCGGAAATTGCAGCAGAATCCGAAGCGGAAGAAGTTGCGGAAGAGCCTGTCGCAGAAACCGAAGCGCCGGCCGAGCTGGAACCGGCGGTGACACGCATGTTCGATGATACGACGCCGGTACCGACGGTAACCGAGCGTCCGGCAGGCCCGACCTTTACCGTGCGTTCGGCGGGCGAAGACGCGAAGGAAATCTCCGCGCCCGAGCCGGTCGCTGTGGACGATGACGAAGACGAGTTGCTGCTCGATGCGGGCAATATCGTCTCGTCCGGCGATACCGAACCGAAGCCCGCCGCGGCGAGCAAATGGATTGCCGAAGATGCCAAGCCCGAAGAAACACCGGCCGCGAAACCGGGCCGGGCCGGCGGCACGCTGTTCGAGCGGATGTCCAACATCGCGCGCGGCGCGGCCAAGGTCGAGGGCGAAGAGAAGAAAGCGGCCTCGGGTGGTAGCTCGGGCAGCGGCGATTCGCTCGATATCCCGCGCTTCCTGAACCGGCAGAACAACCAGTAGTCGGGCAATAGGCGATCAAGGCCGCGCCCGCTTCCGGCGGGGCGGCCTTTTGCCGTCATTTCGCCGCCGGGGCGATGCGCTTTATCGTGTCGGCGCGCAATCTAGCCCGTGCTTTCGGAACAACCGGCGTCTATGAACGCCATAGATGTCCGGTATTTCCTCCCCCGACCGCAGAAAGTTTCGCGCGCGCCTGCTTCTGGCTCCGCTCTTGCTGGCGGGCACAGGTATGCCGGCATCGGCGGCCGCGCAGAGTGCCGAGGCCTTTCCCTTCATGGAGCGGGCGCAGAATACGCAATCGGCGGTCCAGCAGCTGAACCGCTATCTCACCCGGCTTGCCGACAATCCGAACGATGCGCGCGCGCTGGTCGGCGCGGGCATGGCGGCGCTGGCGCTCGACGATCCGCAGGCCGCGCTCGGCTTTTTCGTGCGCGCCAACGAGCTCAGTCCGCGTAACGGGCGGGTGAAGGCCGGGCTCGGCGGTGCGCTCGTGCGCCTCGAACGGCCGCTCGAAGCGATGCAGCAGTTTCGCGAGGCCGAACGGCTCGGCGTGCCGCTGATCGAATATGCCGGAGACCGGGGTTTCGCCTACGATCTGCTCGGTCAGCCGGCACTGGCGCAGGCCGATTACCGGCTCGCGCTCGGCCGCCAGCCGACCGATGCGCTGCGCAAAAGACTGGCGCTCAGCCTCGCCATTTCGGGCGACCGGGCCGGAGCGCTGGAAGTCCTCGATCCACTCCTCCGCGCGCAGGATATGACTGCCTGGCGGACGCGCGCCTTCGTGATCGGGCTGACCGGCACCGATGTGCGCGAAACCATCGAGGCGGCCGCCATTGCCCTGCCGCGCCGCGAACTCGAAATCCTCACTCCCTATCTCGGACGGCTGCCTGAGCTTAGCGATGCGGGCAAGGCGCAGGCCGTGCATTTCGGCAATTTCCCGGCCAGCGGCAGCGGCCCGCGCTATGCGCTGTCCGATTTCCCCGATCTCGCCGCCGCCGGTACGCCGGGCGCGGGCCTCGTGCCGCAGGGCGAGGCGCTGGGACAGCGCAGTGAGGCCCAGCGCCGCCGCGAAACGCGCCGCGAGCAGCGCCGCCGTGAACGCCGCGAGTCGATCGCCCGCCGTGTCGCCGCGCGCGAGGGTGCATCGCGCCGGCGTCCGGGGCGCAGCCAGCCTGTCCAGGTGGCACAGGCCGAACCACCTCCGCCTCCTCCGCCCCCTCCTCCGCCGCCACCCGCTCCGGCTCCAGCACCAGCGCCCACCCCGTCGCCGCCCGCACCGGCACCTGCTCCGCCGCCACCGCCGCCTACACCCGAGCGCGAGGCGGTTGCGGCGCGGCCCGGCTTCTCCGAGCCGCCAGCCGGACCTGTCGCCGGTGCACAGCAATCACCGGCGGAGGAGCAGTTGGATGTGATGCCGTCCCGTTTCTCGCTCGCGGACCTCGAAGCCGATCTGCGTGCGCGGGCCGCGCGGGAAACAGCCGCCGAGGCGGAAGACACCACCGAACCGGCCGAACAGCCGGAATCGCTCTTGCCAGCGGCGCTGGCTGCACTCACGCCTGAACCGCCACCGCCACCGCCACCGCCACCGCCACCGGCTTCAGCATCGGCAGCCCAAGCGTCGGCGCCCGAACCGGCAGCACCAGAGCCCGCGGCCGAAGAACAGGCCAAGCCCGCGCGCAACTGGGTGCAGCTCGCCACCGGCCCGACCCAGGACGGGCTGCGCTTCACCTATCGCCGCTATGCGCGCGCCAATGCGATCTTCGCCGACCGGGAAGGCTGGTACACGCCGCTCGGCCAGACCAATCGCCTGCTGGTCGGCCCCTTCGATAGCGGTGCCGAGGCGCAGCAATTCATCAACACGCTCGCCGAGGCCGGCATCGAATCGCTGCGCTGGCGCAGCCCGGACGGGCAGGCGATCACGCGGCTTTATCGCGAAGGCGCGTCGCCACAGCCGACCGCAGCGGCGATGGCAGCGGGCTCAACGATGGCCCCACCCGATGAGGCCGAAGCGGCCGCCGAGGCCGCGCCCTCGCACCCCGCCCGGCACTGGGCGCAGGTTGCGATCGGCCAACAGCAATCGGCGCTGCGCTTCACCTATCGCCAATTTTCGCGCCGCGCACCGCAGGCATTCGAAGGCAAGACCGGCTGGTTCACGCCATTGAACGCCACGAACCGCTTGCTCGTCGGGCCGTTCGACAGCCGCGCCGAAGCCCGGGCCTTTCTCAACGCCATCGCCGAAGAGGGCGATATTCAGGGCCTGACCTATCGCAGCGCCGAGGGGCAAGAGATCACCCCGCTCAATCCGCGATGAGCCGCGCGCCTTACGCCTCGGACCCGGCGCGTTCGCGGGGCAGACTGCATGATGAAGGGCGGGACGAAACCCGCGGTCCGCGCGATGCGTTTCAGCGCGATCGGGACCGGATCATCCATTCGGTCGCGTTCCGGCGGCTGCGCGGCAAGACGCAGGTGTTCGTCGCGCCGGACGGCGATCATTTCCGCGTCCGCCTCACGCACAGTCTGGAGGTCGCCCAGATCGGCCGGACGATCGCGCGGGCGCTGGGCCTCAACGAAGACCTGACCGAGGCGCTGTGCCTCGCGCACGATATCGGCCATCCGCCCTTCGGCCATGCGGGGGAAGATGCGCTGAAGGTCGCGCTCGCAGATGCGGGCGGCTTCGATCACAATGCGCAAACGCTGCGCATGCTGACCCGGATCGAACGCCGCTATCCGCGCTTTGCAGGCCTTAATCTGAGCTGGGAGACGCTGGAGGGCTTGGCCAAACATAACGGCCCCGTCACCGACCCGCCTTGGGCGCTGGCCGATGTCGATGCCGATCATGCACTGGAGCTGGGCAGTTATCCGAGCATCGAAGCGCAGGTCGCGGCGCTGGCCGACGATATCGCCTATGATAATCACGATATCGACGATGGGCTGCGCGCCGGACTCTTCACTCGCGATGCACTGCTCGAACTGCCGCATATCGCCGAGATGTGGGATAGCGCGGCTGCGCGTTTTCCGGATGCCGGGCCCGATCTTCTGGCGTCCGAGCTGATCCGCGAACAGATCGGTCTGATGGTCAACGATCTGATCGCCGAAACACGCCGCCGCATTGCCGAAGCCGGGATAGGCAGCCCCGACGATGCGCGCCGGATTGGCACAGCGATGGCGGCATTCTCGCCCGATGTCGCGACGCACGAGCGCAGGCTGAAACGCTTTCTGTACGCGAATATGTATGAGCATCCCAAGCAGGAGGCGGTAGCCGATGCGGTGCGCACGGTCGTCGCGCGCCTGTTCGACGCCTATAGCGGCGATCCGGCGCTTATGCCTGAGAACTGGCGGAAAACGCTGCCGAAAGCCGACCCCGATCGCTCCCGGCATATCGCGGATTTCATCGCTGGGATGACCGACGGTTTTGCGATCGCCCAATATCGTGCTGTGGTCGGCCCGGTGGAGTTACCGCACGGGTTTTGAACCAAACTGGACCACAATCTCCGCTTGCGCGCCGAAACTCTGCTAATACCGATTCGGGATTTGGCAAAAGGGGAGTGGGCGATGGCAGAGTGGGAAAATCTCATCGTGGCGGCCAAAGACGCGGATATCTCCGCACCGAAGCTGCGCGCGATAACCTTGGCGCAATGGGCGCTTGAATCCGGTCGCGCGACCTCTCGCCTCGCCAAAGATCATCATAATTATGCCGGCCTCAAATGGCGGCCCGAAATGGAAGGGTTCGCGGAATCGGTTTCGTACGAAGCGCATGACGGAACCGACGATTATTGTGCATTCGCCTCGCCCGAGGCATTCATCAAGGGGTATTGGCGGTTTATAGGTCGTTCGGTTTACGAGGGATGGCAAACCTATGCCGAAGATCCCGCAGGCTATATCTGCTTTCTGAAATCCCGCGGCTATGCGGGCGATCCGCATTATCTGAGCCGTGTCTTGAAGCTACTACCGGAAGCGGAACAGCTGCTCGAAGATGCTGAGACTGGCGTTCCCGCTGCGCCGGTAGAAACCAAGGAAGATGTCGATCGTCCGCCACGTGCCGAGATCGAGGCTGGCATACATGCGGCCGGCATCGCCGATCCGCTTTTCATCACCGAAAAGACGGTGAAGCAAAAATTCAAGGGCAAGCGGCCGAACGGCCTGGAGGGCGCGATCGTCCATTTCGATGCCGGGCGGAGATTGCCGACACGGGGCCCCGATGATCCGGAATTTGGCGCCCTCGGGACGCTCCGATACGCTCAGAAGGCTGGCTATGCCTATGCGACAATCAGCCGGTCGGGCCGCATCTATCTGCCGGCCAATATAGACTGGGAGCAATGGGGCTCGCATGCTGGGAAAAGCAAATGCCCGGCAACCAATCGCAACTGGGTCAGCCAATTCTATGTCGGCTTTGAGGTCAATTGTCCGGGCTGGGTCTATCCGACTGCCGACACAGACCTCTTCATTCCCTGGTTCGAAGCCAAACGGAAAAGCAACGGCAAGGTCATTACCGATGGCCAGGGCCGCGCCACTCCAGACAATGATAGCGGCGAACACTATTCGGCCGCGCAGGTTCGGCATATCGGCAGCCAGACGGGCAATATGCGCACTGGATATTATGTTCCCTATACTGCCGAACAGATGGAGGCGCTCTTCGCCGTCATGCTATGGCTCAAGCGCCGCAATCCGGACGTTTTCAGTCTTGACCGCGTGTTCGGCCATGACGAGGTCGCGCCCACCCGAAAGAGTGATCCCGGCGGTTCGCTTGGCGCTGCCGGTGAGCCGGCTATGCCGATGGCGGATTTCCGCGCCAAACTGCACGAACTTTGGGACATTCAAGGCTAGTCTTTTCGCGTCCGGTGTACGGCTGACGGATATGCTGATGGACGAGCGGTCGAGCTATCCCCTATAGCGCCCGTTCTGCACTATTGGGTGGCGATAGCGTGACGATTTACAAGCGGTTTGCCGACATTCTCGGCGATATCATCGACAAGCTCGAAACGGCCAGCAAACTGCCTGCGGGTCTAGACCCCAAGAATGTCGCGGTCGAGCCGCCGCGCGATCCTGCGCATGGCGATCTGGCGACCAATGCGGCGATGGTGCTGGCCAAACCGGCGCGCATGAATCCGCGCGCGCTGGCCGAACTGATCGCGCCGAAGCTGGCCGAGGTCGATGGCGTAGCGGAGGCGGATATCGCGGGACCGGGCTTCATCAATATCCGGCTCGACGATGCGGCCTGGCGCGATGAGCTGCGCCGGATAGGCGAGCTTGGCGCGGATTATGGCCGCTCGGATATGGGCGCGGGGCGCACGGCGAATGTGGAATATGTGTCGGCCAATCCGACCGGGCCGATGCATATGGGCCATGTGCGCGGCGCGGTCGTCGGCGACGCACTCGCCAATCTGCTCGAATATGCGGGGCATGCCGTTATCCGCGAATATTATGTCAACGATGCCGGCGGGCAGGTCGATACGCTCGCGCGCTCGGTGCATCTCAGATATCGCGAGGCGCTGGGCGAGGATATCGGCGAGATACCCGAAGGCCTCTATCCGGGCGATTATCTCATTCCCGTGGGCGAGGCGCTGGCGGAAGAATTTAGCGAAGACTATGCCCGCGAACATGAAACCGTCTGGCTGATGCGGTTCCGCGAACGCGCGGTGGCTGCGATGATGGACCGGATCCGCGCGGATCTGGCGCTGATCGGCATTCATCACGATCTCTTTTCGTCGGAAGCCGAGCTGGTCGCGGCGGGCAAACCGCAGGCGGCAGAAGAGGAGCTGCGCAATCGCGGGCTGATCTATGAGGGTATGCTCGAAAAGCCGAAGGGCAAGGCGGATGAGGATTGGGAGCCGGTCGAGCTGCCGCTGTTCCGCTCGACCGATTTCGGCGACGATCAGGACCGGCCGATCAAGAAATCCGACGGGTCATGGACCTATTTCGGCAACGACATGGCCTATCATTATCAGAAGGCGGAAAAGGCCGATATCCTTATCGATATCTGGGGCGCCGATCATGCCGGCACGGTCAAGCGGATCAAGGCGGCGGTCGAAGCGCTGACCGGCGGCGAGACGGAATTCGATGTGAAGCTCGTCCAGATGGTCCGGCTGCTGCGCGATGGCGAGCCGGTGAAGATGTCGAAACGCTCGGGTAGCTTCGTCACGCTCGCCGATATGGTCGAGGAAGTCGGCAAGGATGTCGTGCGCTTCACGATGCTGACGCGCAAGGCCGATGCGCAGATGGACTTCGATTTCGCGAAAGTCGTCGAGGCCTCGAAGGATAATCCGGTCTTCTACGTTCAATATGCGCATGCCCGGATCAGTTCGGTCCATCGCAAGGCGGCGGTCGAGGGGATCGCGCTCGATGCGGATGCCGATCTGGACCTGCTGGACGCGGAGGAACTCGCACTGGTGAAGCGCGCGGCGCAATTCCCGCGGATCGTCGAGGCGGCGGCGAGCGCCTATGAACCCCACCGCATAGCCTTTTACCTGTTTGATATTGCTGCGGAATTTCACGCGCTTTGGAATCGCGGCAATGACCATGCGGAGAAACGGCTATTGGTGGTTAACGACCCGGATTTGACCCGCGCACGGCTGGCATTGGCGGCCGGAATCGGGCAAATTATCCGAAATGGCCTCTCGATCATGGGGGTTGAGGCCGCCGAGGAGATGGAGTGATGAGTAACGAGGACGCGCTGGACGCCCGCGACGAAGAGCGGCTGCCGTGGCTCGAGGCGGTCGAGGAAGATGACGAAGAGGGTGTCGGCCTGTTGACACTGATCGGCGGCGTTCTCGTCGTGCTGATCGCCATCGCGCTGGTGGTTGGCGGCATCTTCTGGCTGCGCGATCGCGACGCCGCGCCGCCGGACGGCGCCGAGCTCATCGCCGCGCCCGAAGGCGATTATCGCGTGCGGCCAAGCGAAGCGGGCGGCATGGAAGTGGAAGGCGAGGGCGATGCCGCGTTCGCCGCCAGTGAGGGCGGCAGCCCAGAAGGCCGGATCGATCGCAGCGCCGCGCCCGAAGAGCCCGTCGCCGGCCGCCGGGTCGCCGCCGGTGAAGATGAGCCCGTGGCGAGTGGGTCGAGTGCTCGAATACCCGCCAACAACCGCCGGCTCGCCGAGTCCGCGCCGCAGCCCGAAAGTAGCAGCGGCGGGGCGTCATCGGGAGCCGCGACGGCCGCCAGCGGCCGACTTATCCAGCTTGGCGCATTTTCGAGCGAAGCCGCCGCGAACAGCGCCTGGGCGCAGATCGCGCGGCAGAATAACACATTGAATTCGTTGGACCATTCGGTCTCTTCCGTGCAGGCAGGCGGGCGCACGCTTTACCGCCTCCGCGCCGCCGCCAGCTCGCGCGAAGCGGCCCGTTCGCTGTGCAGCCGCTTGCGCAATGCGGGGCAAGCGTGCAGCGTGGTCGTGAACTGATATCGGCCCCACGGGCGTAAACGAAAGTGTAAACAAGAGAGCGCGATGAAGCCCGTCGTCTTTGGCATTGCCGCGGAAACGCTGAATGACGAAGAACGCGCCCTGTTCCGCGACAGCGAACCGGCCGGCTATATCCTCTTCGCTCGCAATATCGTCGACCGCGACCAGCTCCGCGCGCTGACCGATGAGCTGCGCGAGATTTCCGGCCGCGAGAATGTGCCGATCTTGATCGATCAGGAAGGCGGGCGCGTCACCCGTATGAAACCGCCTGTCTGGCCCGAATTTCCGGCTTGGGCGAAATTCGACGCGCTATACGAGAAAGCGCCGATTTCGGCGATTGAGGCGGCGCGGAGCAACGCCCATGCGATCGGCCTGACGCTGGCCGAATGCGGGATCACCGTCGATTGCCTGCCGCTGCTCGATGTCCGCCAGCCCGGCGCGCATGACGTGATCGGCGACCGCGCACTGGGCTTCGAACCGATGCGCGTCGCGGCGCTCGGCCGCGCGGTGCTCGACGGGCTTGCCGAGGCGGGCATCGCGGGTGTGATCAAGCATATTCCGGGCCATGGCCGGGCGATGGTCGATACGCACAAAGCGCTGCCCCGCGTTACGGCGTCGGCCGAGGAACTCGCCACCGATGTCGCGCCGTTCAAGACACTCTCCGGCGCGTCGATGGCGATGACCGCGCATATCGTGTTCGAGGCATGGGACGCCGACCGCTGCGCCACCCTTTCGCCCACGGTGATCGACGAGATCATTCGGAGCGAGATCGGGTTCGATGGCCTGCTCTTTTCCGACGATCTCGACATGCAGGCGCTTGATGGCGATCCGTCCGACCGGGCGGTCAATGTCGTCGCGGCCGGCTGCGATATCGCGCTCAATTGCTGGGGGCGGATGGACGAGATGAAGCGGACGGTCGAGAAGCTCGACGATATCTCGGACGTATCCCGCGCGCGTCTCGACCGCGCGATGGCGGACATCCGGCCCGCCGCGACCACTGATGCGCTCGATGCGCTGATCGAGAAGCGCGACACGCTTCTGGCGCTGGCATGAACGAGGCGGATACGGATATCTTCGAAGAGGCGCCCGAGATCGCCGAGGCCGAACGGCTGACGCTCGATCTCGATGGCTGGGAAGGGCCGCTCGATCTGCTGCTCAGCCTCGCCCGCACCCAGAAGGTCGATCTGCGCGAAATCTCTATCCTCGAACTGGTTGAGCAATATCTGGCGTTCATCGCCGACGCCAAGGCGCTCAAGCTGGAGATTGCGGCCGATTATCTCGTGATGGCGGCCTGGCTCGCCTATCTCAAATCCTGCCTACTCCTGCCCAAGGAAGAGCAGGAGGATCCCAGTCCCGAGGAACTCGCGCTGCGGCTGCAGCTCAGGTTGCAGCGGCTCAATGCGATGCGCGAGGCGGGCGCGCGGTTGATGGCGCGCGACCGGATCGGGCGGGACATATTTCTGCGCGGTGCGCCCGAGGGCATCCGCGTAATCCGGAAAAGCAAATGGCAGGCCGAGCTTTACGATCTGATCGCCGCTTATGGCCAATTGCGCGCGCGGACAGAGCCGGCTGTACATATCATCGCGCACCGGCCGGTGATGACGCTCGAAGAGGCGCTGGAGCGGCTCGAGAAACTGGTCGGGCAATCGCTCGATTGGGCGACGCTGGAGAGCTTCCTGCCAAACAGCGCGGATGGCGCCTATCGCAAATCGGCCCTGGCATCCAGTTTCGTCGCCGCGCTCGAACTCGCCCGGCAGGGCAAGGCCGAGTTGCAGCAGGACGAGCATTTTTCCGATTTGTTGGTGAGACCAGGTACATGACCGAGATCAGCGACGATGTCCGCGCCGTGGAGGCCGCGCTGTTCGCGGCCGAAGAACCGCTGACGCTCAACGATATCGCACAGGCGGTCGGCGAGGATGTCGATGTCCGCGCGGCCCTGACGGACCTCACCGATCATTATGCCGGACGCGGCATCGGTCTCGTCGAGCGGGGCAAGCGCTGGCATTTTCAGACCGCGCCGGACATGGCGCATGTCCTGCGCCGCGAGCGCGAGGAGCCGCGCAAACTGAGCCGGGCGGCGACGGAAACGCTGGCTATCATCGCCTATCACGAACCGGTTAGCCGGGCGGAAATCGAGGCTATTCGCGGCGTGCAAATCTCCAAGGGCACGCTCGATGTGCTGATGGAGGCGGGATGGGTGCGCCCGGCCGGACGCCGGGAAACGCCAGGAAGACCGTTAATTTATGCCACAACCCCTGTTTTTCTCCAGCATTTCGGGTTACAGAATCGGCGCGACCTACCCGGTCTTGATGATCTCAAAGCTGCCGGGCTGCTCGATCCTGTGGATACCGCGCTCGAAGAGCTCGAACTGGAATCCGCTGAACAGGATGACTAACTAGGCCGCGGATAAGGAGAAATTTCATGGCTTTAGGTCCGTGGCAAATAGTCATTATTGTATTGCTCATCGTCCTGTTTTTCGGGCGTGGGCGCATTTCCGACATGATGGGCGATCTCGCCAAGGGGATCACCAGCTTCAAAAAGGGCTTGCGTGACGACGAGAATGAGGGCGAGCAATCGTCTTCGTCGTCGGAACCGCCGCGCATCGCGCCGCAGCCTGCGCCGCCCGCGCCGCCGTCCGACACGACGGTCGAAGCGAAGCGCGAGGATAGCGCCAGCTAATATCTTCGTGCCCGGCCGCAACGGCCGGTCATGTTTTTCGCGCTTTGAGGGTGGTCGGCGCCTATGTTCGATATCGGTGCAATAGAGCTGTTGCTTGTCGCGGCCGTGGCGCTCATCATTATCGGTCCCAAGGATTTGCCGATCGCGATGCGCACGGCGGGACGCTGGCTCGGCCAGTTGCGCGCCATGACCGGGCATTTCAAGGTCGGCATCGACGCGATGATCCGCGAGGCCGAGATCGAGGAACAGGAGAAGGTTTGGGCCGAGAAAAACGCCCAGATCATGCGCGATCATCCGCCGGAAAAATATCAGGACAAGGCGGGCGGCGAGCACTCCGACGACGCCCAGATGAAGCCGCTTGAAAAACCGCAAGCCGCAGAGGCCGCAGCGGAGGCTGAGGGCACCGCAAATCCTGAGACGCCGGCTGCGCGCGATGAGACGGACGAAGCCGAATCCCAACTGCCACTGCTGCCCGACGAACCGGATCCGGATCGCAAGGCATGAACAAGGAAACCGAAATCGATGAAAGCAGCGCGCCGCTGATCGATCATCTGATCGAACTGCGCAACCGGTTGCTTTGGTGTTTTCTGGGTCTCGCGATTGCCTTCGGCGTCTGCTTCTATTTCGCGACCGAGATCTTCGAGTTCCTTGTCCAGCCTTTGACCGAAGCATTCGGGGACGGCCAGGGCCAGCTCATCTATACGCAACTGTACGAAGCCTTTTTTGTCGAGATCAAGGTGGCCGTTTTCGGCGCATTCGTTATCGCGTTCCCGCTGATCGCAAACCAGATCTGGGCTTTCGTCGCGCCCGGGCTATACAAGAACGAAAAAGGCGCGTTTCTGCCATTTCTCTTTGCGACACCGGTGCTTTTCACGCTCGGCGCGGCGCTCGCTTATTATATCGTGATGCCCGTCGCGTTCCGCTTCTTCCTCGGATATCAGGGCGAAGTCGGGGGGCTGGATCAGGAGGCGCTGCCGGCGGTCGGCAGCTATCTCTCGCTGGTCATGCGCTTCATCATCATTTTCGGGATCGCATTCCTTTTGCCCGTGCTGATCCTGCTCTTGAACCGGGCCGGGCTCGTCGATCGCGCGCAACTCGTCCGGGCGCGCAAATATATTATCGTCGGCGCATTCATCATCGCCGCGATCTTCACCCCGCCCGATCCCGTTACCCAGCTCATGCTGGGCATACCGTTATGCCTGCTGTTTGAGCTGACGCTGGTGATCATCTGGTTCACCGACAAACGGCGTCAGAAGAAGGACGCAGAGAAGAAAACCGCCTGAAGAACCCGGGCGATCGTCTGGCCTATTCGGCGACTTCTTCGACCGTTTCGCCAACACTCTGCACATCGCGCCCAATCCCGGCGACGGTGTTGCAGGCGGACAGCGCGAAGCTCGCCACGACCAGCGATGCGATGATGAATTTCGGCATAGGGCGTCTCCGATGATTACAATGCGGCAATGCCGCGCACAGGATGAATAATGGCTGAAACGGCGCCGCGTTCCGCCGGCAGATGAGAATATCGCGCGATCGGAGCGCGTGCCAAATTATTAAGCCCGGAAACGCCTTCCGGGGGGATGGAGACGTTTCCGGGCTAAATGTTTGGACAGCGAGAGCGGGGGGCAAAAAGGTCGCTATCCGAACTACAAAACGACGGGCGGGGCATTTGGTTCCCGAAAAAATCGCCGATAGCGAAAAAAATCGCGAAATCCAATTAAATCAGTAACTTGTGTGTGCGAAAAACTAGGGATTTTCCAGGGTTGGGATCACGACGGTGAATAATGTGCCGGATTCCTCTTCGTCGAGACTGGATTGTAACTGCCGCGCCATGCCGGTGAGGACGCGCCGGTAGCGGGAAAATTCCTCCCGTTTCGAAGCCTCGGCCAGGGCGGCGGAGCGAACCGACAGCCGGGCGCACTGCGCGTCGAGCGCCGTGACGGCAATGGCGATTTCGGCGCGCTCCTCGCTGAGCATCGCGAGTTCGACCAGTTCGGTGACGAGGAAACAGGCCGGCGCGGCGATATCCTGTCCGACGCGGATCGGATCGATATCGAGCGTAATCGCGATTTCGACACTCGCAGGCGCGCTTTGTTGCAGGCCCGATGCGAGCTCGGCAAGAACCGGGCGCAGCGGCAGCCCCGCCTCCTTTTCGAGTTCGGCGAACAGATTGCGCTGGACGATTGCCAGCGCATCCACGCGCCGTTGGATGGACGCATAGGCAGCGGCGCTATCGTCGGACTTGGCCGCCCGCGCATGCAGATTGAGGAGGCTGGCGATGATCTGCAGATTGTTCTTGACCCGGTGATGGACTTCGCGGGTCAGGCGCGTTTGTTCCTTCAGGCCCTCGGCGAGCTGCTCCTCATGGCTTTGCAGTTTTTCAAACGCATCTTCGAACGCATGGCCGAGCTGCTGAATCTCGACCGCCGACACCGGAAGATCGGGTGTTGCGAAGGTCGCAACGCCATCGGCATGCGCGACCACCGCCTCGCGCAATTGACGCAGCGGCCGGATCAACAGGAGTGTGATAGCAATCCAGCCGAGAATGGCGGCAATCGCCCACATGATCACCGGCAGAGCTATCGTGAACAGTTCGGTTGCGGTTAGCGGGGCATTTTCAAAACGGGCGGTGAGTATGAGGCCGGTCTGGCCGATGGGCTTTTCCGCGACGACGACGCGATCGTCCGGAACATGATCGGTCCATGGCCGCACGATGATCGTCTCGTCATTGCGCGAGAGCGTTATCTGATAATTTCTGGCGAGCGCCGCTGGCTGGGGCAACGGGGCAAGCGATTCACGGGTGAGCTCCATCAATCCTGTGACGCTACCCTGCTCAGCGGATGCGGACAGGATCAGCGCGGGCCGTTCGGTATCGAATGCGATCTGCGTCTCCCCCGGGGCGGTTGCAGACGTCGACACCGCGTTCGCGCTCTCTTCGCCGATTACGCACAGGATCTCGTTTGTCTGATCGGATATGGTCAGTCTGGCGACATTCGGTTCGGCGCCGAAAATATCGGCCAGAACCGACCCGCAATTCTCCTCTGGCGCGCTTGTGTCTGCGATACGCGTCAGCGCCGTTTGCAGGTCTTCGCTATGCTCCGAAATCGCCCGATCGAGATGATTGGCGCCGACTTCGGTGAGCAGATTGACTTCGGCGTGGCGATGTTCGCGGGCATCGTTCGCATGATCGATGGAATCGAATATGGCGACGATCCCGAGCGGCAGCAGCGCCAGCCCTAGAAGCATTAAGGTCTTGAGTCCGGTCGGGAGCTTGCGAAAGCGTTTTTCCACGGGTTGTGAAGCGCTCATGCCATTTTCCGTTCGAAAACGGCCCTGTCCGTTCAGTCCAACTTTCCGAGCAGGTCGAGCATTTCCGCCGGGATATCTTCCTTGACGGCGTCCTCATAGGCGGAGCGCAATGCGTCCCCGATATCGGATTTGGATGGATCGCCAGAACCGCCTTGAGGCCGATCGTCAGGCTTGCCCGGTGTCTTGCCGCCAGAAGCCAATCTGTTTCCCTCGAAAATTCCCCCGACCCAAGGCATTACTAGTCACATATGGCCGGATTTCGCAACTCTGAAATTCCGGCTACCGCTGCGCAGCGCCCCATGCGGCGCGCTACGTCCGGGAAGTTCTGCTGGCCGCGCACGGGAACCGCAGCTTTGGTCTTGAGTTATGTTCCCTGTAGCGCGTACGCAGACATGACGCAGGTCCGAGGAGACGATAACCATGGCATCACTGGGCGAACAGCTTGCCCCGCATCTTGCGATGCTGCGGCGCTTTTCCCGCGCCCTGACTGGTAATCAGGAACAGGGCGATGCCTTTGTGCGGCTGACCCTGGAATCGATCGTCGCCGCGCCGGAGCGCTTTCCGAGCGACTTCGATCCGCGTTTGGCGCTCTACAAGAATTTTCTGGAGGTATGGACGTCCACGGACATCGCCGATGTGGCAGCGCCTAGGCATGCCGATGAGCATGCGCGCGAGGCTATTGCCAGCGCGCGGCTCGCGATGATCGATAAAGTCTCCCGCCAGGCGCTGTTGCTCTCCGATGTCGAAGGCTTTGATCGCCGCGATATCGGCTATCTGCTGGAGCGTCCGGCCGATGCGATCGAACCGCTGATCGCCGAGGCGCGCGCCGATATCGAACGTCAGTTGAAGACTGGCGTGCTGATCATCGAAGACGAGCCGATCATCGCCATGGACTTGGAGGCCATCGTTCGCGATCTCGGCCATGATGTGACGGGGATTGCGGTGACTCGGGACGAAGCTGTCCGGGAAGCCGAGCTGCGCGCTCCGGGCCTTGTGCTCGCCGATATTCAGCTTGCCGACGACAGTTCGGGCATAGATGCCGTTCAGGACATATTGAACGAAATGGACGTTCCGGTCATTTTCATCACGGCGTTTCCCGAACGGCTCTTAACCGGCGAACGTCCGGAGCCGGCCTTTCTGATCACGAAGCCGTTTCAGAATGCGACGGTGAAGACGGCGATTGCGCAGGCGCTGTTTTTCAATCAGACCACGGTACCGGCTTAGACGCCGGACGAATTTCGAATGCGGCCGCAGATAACGAGCGGCCAGGACAAGAAGGATATGGAATGACCGACGATCGACCAAATCTCTCCGAGGACCGCGTGCGCGCCGGGAGAACCGTGCCGATGATGCGCGTCATTCTGATCGTGTCGATGCTGCTGGTCATTGTTATATTCGGCCTGTTGTTCTGGAACGGATAGAATTGCCTGCGGATTATATGGCCCTTCCGATACGAATAGGCTAAGTTGTTGGTATTCCAGTCGCATCGGATGTCGGTCGACTGGCGCAGGGGCGCATGAATGGCGGATAAGCCGAATGAGGCAAAGCAATCGCGCGAAACGGACGAGACGCCGAGCCCGCTCAGTGATGCCGAATTCAAGGATCAGCTCGCCCAGGTGATTCCGCATTTGCGTGCGTTCGGCCGGTCCCTGTCCGGCAATCGCGATACGGCCGACGACCTCGTACAGGAAACCCTGCTCAAGGCATGGGCCGCGCGCGAGCGCTTCCAGGCGGGCACCAATATGCGCGCTTGGACTTTCATCATCCTGCGCAATCTCTTCCTCTCCCAGATGCGCCGCTCGAAATTCAAAGGCGAATGGGATGATCTGACCGCCGACAAGCTTCTCGCCGCGCCGGCGAGCCAGGATCGTCATGTCGAGCTGGGCGATATGCAGCGGGCGCTGATGGAGCTACCCGAAACCCAGCGCGAGGCGCTCATTCTCGTCGGCGCTGGCGGCTTTGCTTATGACGAAGCGGCCGAAATTTGCGGCTGCGCCGTCGGCACGATCAAGAGCCGCGTCGCGCGTGGCCGGGCGGCGCTTGAAGCGATCATGGAAGATGGGAAGCTCAAGCCGCGCGAGCAGCATGATAGCGACGATGAAAAAACGGTGTTGCAGGAAATCATGAACGAGGTGGACGATCTCAGCAATCGCTGAGCCTGTTGCAGCCTAAGCCAGCGTCTTCAGCAGTCTTGCAAACTCTTCAGGCACGTCTTCGTCGATATCGTCCTGAAAAGCCTTGCGCAGACAGACACTGACGACGTCCGATCTTTTCGCGCCAAACCCGAGATCGAGATGGCCGTCCGAGCCGCTATGCGTGTCAGCGCTGTCCAGAGACGGGCGTTCGTTCATGCGGATAAAACGCCGGGTTGGCACAAAAAGTTGCATAAAATTGCGATTTGCCGGATTTGCGGGAGCGGCCATGACGCAAGCTGATGACAAAAGCCGTATCGCCGCCGCGCTCGACCGGGCCCGTGCCAATGCGCCGTTTCTCAAAAGACTGATCGACCGCCATCCCGAATTTGCATCGGGCATCGCGCAGGGTTCGCTGTCCGCACATTTCGATGGTTTTGCATCTTACCTTGAGACGGACCGGTCTGATATCGACCGCGCGCTAAGGCGCGATCGGCAGAAACTCGCGCTCTATGCCGCTATCGGCGATCTATCGGGCGCGTTCGATCTCGTCGAAACCGTTACACTGCTGTCCGACTTCGCCGATTACGCCCTCGAAGCGGCGATCCGGGCGGCCTTTGCCGAGCGTCTGCCGGACGCGGAGCCCGTGGGCTTCGCCGCGATCGCGCTCGGCAAACACGGCAGCCGCGAGCTCAACTATTCGTCCGATATCGATCTCATTTTCCTGTTCGATCCGGAAACTTTGCCCTGTCGGGAACGGGAGGATCCGCAGCAATCGGCCTTGCGTCTCGGTCGGCGCGTGGTCGAGATACTGCATGACCATACCGGCGACGGATATGTGTTTCGCGTGGACCTGCGGCTCCGGCCGTCCCCAGAAATCACGCCGATGGCGCTCTCCCTCGGCGCTGCGATCGCGCATTATGAGACGAGCGCGGAACGCTGGGAGCGCGCCGTGTTCATCCGCGCGCGCGCTGTTGCCGGAGACATCGAGCTTGGCCGCCGTTTTTTGAAAGCCATCGAACCCTTCGTCTGGCGTCGTTCGCTCGATTTCGGCGCGATCAAGGCAATCCGGGCGATGTCGCACCGGATTCGCGATCATTATGCACAGGGGCAAAAATTCGGCCCCGGTTATGATTTGAAGCGCGGTCGTGGCGGCATTCGCGAAATCGAATTCTACGCCCAGATTCATCAACTCATTCATGGCGGGCGCGAGCCCGCGTTGCGCGCGCCAGCGACGCTGGATGCGCTCTCGGGGCTGGCCGCCCATGGTCATATCGCCACCGAGGAGGCCGAGCGGCTCGGCGATGCCTATCGATTGTTCCGGACGATTGAGCACCGGCTGCAGATGATCGAGGATCAACAGACGCACAGCCTGCCCGAACAGGCCTCCGCGCTCGATCAGGTCGCCCGCCTGCACGGCATGGCGGATGGCGGCGCGCTGCTCGATAGCTTGTCGGGTCCGGTCACCTATGTCGGCGCGGTCTATGACGAGCTTGAGGATGAGGAGGAGAGCCGGCTGCCGGCCGATCGGGAACGACTTGAGGACATTCTGGAACGGTGCGGTTTCACGGCGCCGGACGATGCGCGCCGCCGGATCGAGGGGTGGCGCGCGGGCCGGCTGCGGTCGACGCAATCGGCGGTCGCGCGCGAGGCGCTGGAAGCGGTTCTGCCCGCGCTGATGACTGAGATGGGCCGCTCGCCCGATCCGATCGGCGCGATCAACCGCTTCGATGTGCTGCTGGACCGGCTGCCGAGCGCCGTGAACCTTTTCACGCTGCTCGATGCGCGCCCCGGTCTCGGGCGGATGCTCGTTGCCGTGCTGAGCCACGCACCGGCGCTGGCTGACGAGCTTGCGCGACATGCCGAGCTGTTCGACGGGCTGATCGACGCAAGCGCGCTCGACCCGCCCGAACCGCTCGATGAACTTGTCGAGCTGCTGCGGTCACGCGGCGCTTCGGACGATTATCAGATCATGCTCGACCGGATGCGCCAGCTGGTCGGCGAAGAACGTTTTGCGCTCGGAGTCCAGCTGATCGAGGGGCGGGGCGATCCGCTAGAGGTGGCTGGCGGATATGCGCGGGTTGCCGAGGCGGCGTTGACGGTGCTGACCGATGCGGCGATTGCGGAATTCGAGGCGGTGCACGGCACGATAGACGGATGTGATCTCGTGATCCTCGCGCTCGGCAGGCTCGGCGGCGAGGCGTTGACCCACGCGTCCGATCTCGATCTCGTCTATCTCTTCACCGGCGATCATGCGGTCCGGTCGGACGGGGATCGGCCGCTCGGTGCGACGACCTATTTCCAGCGGCTCGCTCAGCGGGTCACGGCCGCGCTCAGCGTCCCGACGGCGGCCGGTCCCCTGTACGAGATCGATACGCGGCTGCGCCCATCGGGCGCGCAGGGCCTGCTGGCCGTCTCGTTCGACAGCTTCGCGGCCTATTACCGCGATAACGCCTGGACATGGGAGCATATGGCGCTCGCCCGCGCTAGGCCCGTCTACGGACCGGAGGAGGCGCAGAAGGAGCTGCGCCACATGATTGGCGAGGCCCTGCACCGGGATCGCGATCCGGCGAAGCTCGTCGCCGATGTCTGGGCCATGCGCGCCGAAATGGCCGAACATAAGCCGCCGGCAGGCCCCTATGACGTCAAACTCGTCGATGGCGGGCTCGTCGATCTCGAATTCTGCGTCCATCTGTTGCAGCTGCGTGAGCGTATCGGGCTGCATCCGCAATTGCCCGCGGCGATTGCCGAACTTGTCGAGGCCGGGCTGCTCGATCCGGGTTTCGCGGACGCGCATGACCTGTTGACGCGAATGCTCGTGACCCTGCGCCTCGTCGCGCCGTCGTCGCAGAGCATTGCCGAGGCGAGCCTCGCGCTCGTCGCCGAACGATGCGGCGCGGAAAATTGGGACGCGCTGGTTGCAGACTATGATGGGGCACGGCAATGCGTGAGCAGCGAATGGCGCAGGCTCGCGCCGATTCAGGACGAAGGAGAATGATGATGATCGAGGAAGGTCAGGCCGCGCCCGATGTGACGCTGCAACTGCCCGACGAGAGCGAGGCGCAACTCAGCGACTATCGCGGCAAGCCGCTTGTGCTCTATTTCTATCCCAAGGACGATACACCGGGCTGCACCAAGGAGGCGATCGCCTTTACTGATCTTGCCGGCGATTTCGAAAAGGCCGGCGCCAAGGTCGTTGGCGTGTCGAAGGACCCGCCTGCGAAGCATGTGAAATTCGCTGACAAGCACGATCTGAAGGTCGATCTCGCCACCGATGCCGATGGATCGGTGACCGAGGCATTCGGCGTCTGGGTCGAGAAGAATATGTATGGCCGCAAATATATGGGTATCCAGCGCGCCACTTTCCTGATCGACGCGGACGGGACGGTCGCCAAGGTGTGGCCGAAGGTGAAAGTCGCCGGTCATGCCGAAGCCGTGCTCGAGGAAGTGAAAGCGCTCGGATAAGCCGATGGCGCAGACGAGCGTCGCCTCTGCCGCTGCGGCCGTGCTGCGTGCGGCGCAGCCGCGCGACAAGATATTTGCCGCCCGAACCGCGGTACGGGACTGGCGGTTCGGGCGGCTCGCGCATGTTTTCGATGAAGCGATGCCGGACCGCCCCGCGCGGCCCGATCGGCCCGAACTGTTGCCGCCGTCGCAGATGCCGCGCCGGGGCAAGGGCGGTTCGGAGCGCGGGCGCATCGCGATGTTGCATGCGCTTGCCCATATCGAGTTCGTCGCGATCGATCTCGCCTTCGACATGGTCGGGCGGTTCGGTGACGCGTTTCCGTCGGAGTTTACCGACGACTGGATGCGCGTCGGTGCGGAAGAGGCGATGCATTTCGCTTTGCTCGACCGGCGCCTCGCGTCGCTTGGGTCCGGTTACGGCGCATTGCCGGCCCATGACGGCCTGTGGGAGTCGGCGGAAGCCACTGCGCACGATCCGCTCGCGCGGCTTGCCATCGTGCCGATGGTCCTGGAAGCGCGCGGCCTCGATGTGACGCCGGCGACGATCGAGCGGTTCGAGCGGGCAGGGGATAGCGCTTCGGCGCGGATTTTGGCGCGGATTATGGACGATGAGGTCCGTCATGTGGCTTTCGGCGTCAAATGGTTCGAATCCCGGTGCAAAACGCTCGATATTGCACCGCACCAAACCTGGCAGACGCTCGTCGAACGGTATTTTGGCGGTCGTCTGAAGCCGCCATTCAACGACTCGGCGCGTCGACAAGCCGGTTTGACCCGAGATTTCTATATGACGCTTGCGAGATAGACAGTTCATTAACAATGTCGGCTCAGAACGGGGGGTGAGAGGCGATTTTGCTCTCATCCGCACAGGGTTTCATTCGATTTGCGCGCATTTTTCGGCTGCAAATCGGCAATAACGGGTCGCAAAACCGCTATGATTTCGAATATTCTTAACGCTCCCAAGCATTTTGTTTCGACGTTCGGATATGCAATTGTCGCGATTTTCGCGACATTTGCCGTAGCGGTTCCCGCTTCCGCGCAGAGCCATGCCGGAGCTTCGGAAACGTCCGAAGTCCGTGCGCTGTTCGCGAACTGGCGTCAGGACGAACGGCAGCGTCGCGGTGTTATGGCGATTCCTTCGGTCGAACCGGTTACAGATCGCTATCGCTTGAGCAGCAATTTCGGCATGCGCACGCATCCGATACTCGGCGGCCGGCGGATGCATAATGGCGTCGATATGGCGGCTCCGATCGGTACGCCGATCTATGCAACGGCCGATGGTATCGTTGGCCGCGCACAATGGCTTGGCGGCTACGGCAAATATGTCGAGATCAATCATGGCGGTGGAATCCAGACGCGATACGGCCATCTTTCTCGCATCCTCGTCGAGCCGGGTGCTCGGGTGACGCGCGGCCAGATGATCGGCCATATGGGCTCCACAGGCCGCTCCACGGGCAGCCATCTCCATTACGAAGTGCGCATTTCCGGTCGCGCGGTTAACCCGATGCCGTTTATGACGTCCGACAATTATCTGGCGCAGATGGCGGCGGCCGATACAGCCACCGAAACGTCCGGTGCCGGGGTTGGCGGCAGCCAGTAAATTTGCGCGCCTGCGGGCGGCTAACTTGTCGCCGGTGCCAGTCTCACCTATCTTAATCGCATGACAGACGTGATCGATATCGATCTGACGCCCTCCGCCGCCGAGCGGGTGGCTGCGATTGCCGAACGACAGGGCAAACCCGCCATCTTGCGGCTGGCGGTCGATGGCGGCGGCTGTGCGGGCTTTCAGTACCGGTTTGAACTGGCCGATAGCGTCGAGGACGACGATGTGCTGGCCGAGCGCGACGGTGTGAAGCTCGTCGTCGATACGATCAGCCTCGATCTCGTGCGCGGCTGTTCTGTCGATTTCGTCGAAAATCTCGGCGGCGCGGCGTTCCAAGTCAACAATCCGAACGCCCAGTCCGGCTGTGGCTGCGGCACCAGCTTTTCGGTCTAATCCGCTTCTAACAGCATCGCGACGCGTGTTTCGGGATCGAACCCGTCCGCATATTCGTCGTCGAGTTCGGCCTGGATGCCGGGCGAGGGATCCGGCCATTCCGCAAAACCGAGCGATGCGTAGAAGGGCATGTTCCAGGGAAGTAATCGGTCGGTGATCAGTGTGAGCGCTGTACCATGCTCGCCTGCATGGGCGATGGCGTGTTGCATAAGCTTGCGACCGATACCGCGACCCTGAAAATCGGCGCCGACGGCGAGCTGGTCGATATAGATCAGATCGTCCACGGCATGGGCGCAGACGAAACCGGCAATCCGGTCCGCCTCTTCCCAGACCCATAGCCGGTCCTCGCCGAGGCTTCGTTCGTAGCGATCGCGCGGCGGTGGCCATTTGCCGATCGCCCATTCCAGATGCGTGCCGCGAAACAGCGTATCGGCCGATTCTTCGACCGCGCCGATCGCGTCCAGTTCCCCTTTGCGCGCCAAGCGTATCAAATCTTGCCTCCCGGCTGGCACCATCACCGCTATCGGGGCATAAGGCCTTCCCATGAAGATCGCGACCTATAATGTGAACGGCATCAACGCCCGGCTGCCCCGGCTCGTCGAATGGCTCGATGAGCAGAAACCCGATGTGGTGTGCCTGCAGGAGTTGAAAGGCGATGGAGACCGATTGCCCGTCAAGGCGATCGAGGAGGCCGGCTATACCGGCGTCTGGCTGGGTCAGAAGGGGTTTAACGGCGTTGCGATCCTGCGGCGCGGCGCGGAGCCGATCGAACATCAGCGCGGCCTGCCGGGTGACGATGCGGACGAGCAGAGCCGCTATATCGAAGCCGAGATCGGCGACCTGATCGTCGCCTCCATCTATCTGCCCAATGGCAATCCGCAGCCCGGCCCCAAATTCGACTACAAGCTCGCTTGGATGGAACGGTTGCTGACGCGCGCCGAAACGCTGTTCGCGACCGAACGGCCGGTGGTCCTTGCCGGCGACTATAACGTCATCCCGACCGACAATGATGTGCATTCCCCCGCCGCGATGGCAGACGATGCGCTGACCCAGCCCGAAAGCCGCGCGGCCTTCCGGCGGCTGGCCGCGATGGGCTGGACCGATGCGATCCGCGCGCGTTTCCCGAGCGCCAAAATCTGGACCTATTGGGACTATCAGGCCGGCGCCTGGCAGCGCGATGCGGGCCTCAGGATCGACCATCTGATGCTGAGCCCGGTGGCCGCCGACCGGCTCGTCGATGCGGGCGTGGACAAGGAGTATCGCGGCCGGGAGAAGGCGTCCGACCATACGCCGGTATGGATCGAGCTGGCGGAGTGAGCGCGTTGCGCCTTAAGTTCCCGTTAGGTTGACACGGAACCGGGTTGGGCCTGCGCAAAGTTCCCGCCTGTGTGACGCCCGCCGCTTTTCGCCGCCCGAGCACGCCATCCGCGTGGGACAGCGCGGCGCGCAATTGTCCACTCGGCAGTTTGGCATGATCGGGCGCGCGGCCCGGGATCGTATCGATATCGAGAAAAGCGGCCCGCCGCGCCTCCCGCCGCCGCGCGGCCGCCGCCCATTCCGCGGCGAAGGCCGGATTGCGGCGGCGCAGCTTCGTCACCGACCGCCGCGATAGCCCAAGCGCCGCGCAGGATGCCCCGACCCGGCCGCTGGCCTCGAACAGCGACAGAAAACACCGCATCCGCCGCACCGTCCAGCCCGATGCGCGGTTGCGGACGATAGCGGTGGCGAGAGGGTCGCTACACCGCAAATCGCCTCCGTCATTCCCGCGAAAGCGAGAATCCCGCTGCTTCCCCGCATTTTCCTGCAAAGCGGGACTCCCGCTTTCGCGGGAGTGACGAGGGGAGGGCGAGGCGGCGAGGCCCGATTTCGGTGACGTAGGCGTCCGATGTGTCATCCATCAGAATGGCACATGCTTTGTCCTACATTGCAAGAGGCTAGAGTTTTTCATCTTAAGGTAGAATCACGTCATGCCGGACTTGATCCGGCATCCAGAGCCAAGAGCGATATCGTTTGCTGCCCTGGACCCCGGATCAAGTCCGGGGTGACGCAACGTCAACCGGAGATATTCTACAGCCCCTTCTCATACACCGAATAGACCCGGTTATTATCCCCGTCGATCGCGTCCGCAATCGCCACCATTCCCTGATTGTCTTCGAGGATCCAGCCGACTTCGGCGATGCCGGCGTCCATCGTCCCGACGCCCCAGCGGCGGATATATTCGATCATCATGAAGGCGAGCTGGCTGGCGAGGCGGCTGTTCTGATGTTCGGGCAGCACGCCCATCAGCGGGACGCGGCCGATCTTCCAGCGTTTGCGTTTGAGCTTCCAGAGCAGCTTCGCCCAGCCGAAGGGCAGCAGCGAGCCGTTCATCTCGATCAGCGCTTCGTTGATATCGGGGAAGGCGAGCATGAAGGCCGCGGGCTTGCCCTCATAATAGGCGATCAGGTTGACCGGCGGGTAGATGACCGGTTTGAGCTTGCCCTTGATATATTGGACCTCGCGGTCTGTGATCGGGACGAAGCCCCAATTCTTGCTCCAGGCGCGATTGAGGATCGAGAGGATCAGCTCGGCCTCTTCGTCATAGCGGTTCATGTCGATCGGGCGGATTTCGATTTTCGCGTTGCGTTCGCCCGAGGCGACGATCCGGTTCACGATTTTCGGGAACCCATCGACGATCGGCACGCGATAGGTGAGTAGCTGTTTGACTTCGCTGTAACCGGCGGCCTCGATCCAGCCCTGATAGGCGGCATTGTGATGGCCCATCATGATCGTCGGCGGGTGGTCATGGCCCTTGGTCAAGAGGCCCGGCTCGTCCCATACGGACAGGCTCATCGGCGCGATGACGCGGGTCATGTCCTGACCTCTCAGCCAGTCTTCCGCGGCTGCGATGAGCGCGTGCATCACCGTTTCGTCGGCTGCCTCCATCATGCCCCAATTGCCGGTGCCGGGGCCCATGCCCTGATCGGCCGGCTGTTCGAGCGCGAGATGATCGTAATGCGCCGAGATGCGCCCGACCGGCTCGTTTCCGCGCCAGGCGAGGAAGAGCTGGACGGTGGCGTGTTCGTAGAAGGGATTCTTGTCGCGGTTCAGCAGCTCGTACACGTCCGAGCGCAACGGCGGGACCCAATGCGGGTCGCCGCTGTTGAGCCGATAGGCGATGTCGACGAACGTCTTGAGCTCCGCCTTGCCGGTGACCGGGCGGACGGCGATGTCTGCGGTCATGGTCGGGGTGACAGTTCCGGTCAGTCCTTGGCGCGCTGCGTCGGGTGTCCGGTGGCGACGCCGCCCGACAGTTCCGCGACCCAGGGATAGCGCTCGGCCGTCTCGGGCGTATAGCCGAGGTTGAACACCGTCTCGCTCTTCTCCTTGCGGTCCGGCCGCTCGTAGAAGGTGCCGAAAACCTTGTCCCAGAAGAAGTTGGTGATCCCGAAATTGCCGCTCTCGTCATGGAAATGATGGGCCATGTGGCGGGCCTTCATCTGTGCGAGCCATTTGTTGCGCGGCTTGTACTTCAGATGCTGCACACAGTGGCAGAATTCGTAGAAGCATGTCGTCAACAGGCCCGCGCCGACCGCCGCGGCCGCGCCGCCGACACCGCCGATGGCCCAGCCGATGGGCGCGAGGATGACGACGATCGTCGGCAGAGTCGTGGTGAGCGAGCCGAACAGCACTTCGAGATGGTTCGGGTCCTGATGGTGATCGTAATGGATGCGCTTCCAGACCGGAGCGAGAATCTTCACCTTGTACATCCACTGGCTGTGCAGCACCCAGCGGTGCAGCATGTACCAGGCGAGCGGATAAGCCATCACGGCGACCGCGAGGCTCGCCGCGGTCTGTAACAGGGTCGCCGGCTGCCAGACATAGATGCCGAGCATCACGACAGACAAAGCCAGATAGGCGATGATCGCCGGATACTGAAAATAGGCGACGACCAGTTCCTTGAACGTCATCTTGTCGAGATAGTGCGACCGATTCCAGATACCGGGGCGCGCTGTAGCTGCGGCTCTCACGTCTAACTTCCTTTAATCTTTAAACTTGCGAATCTGATAGCGAAACGGCCCATTGCCGTAAGCCTGTCCATATGAACAGGCAATGAGGCAGCTTTGCGACGAAAATCGTGCGCTTCTTGTAGTGTTTTCGGGCAAAAGAGGCGCGACTCACACCAGCCTTGCTCGCTTCGCGAACGATCCTAGCGCGGCGCGATCGTCTAGGTCGAGCCCGAGCCGTAGCGTTACCCAGCATAAGGGCGCAAAGAGCAGGATCAGACCGACGGCGCGCACTGGTGCGCCCAACGGCTCGAGTACAGAGCCGGCCAATGCGAGCAGCGCGACACCAATCACGCCCGCGAAAAGCCCACGTAGAAAGGGGAGGTCGAAGGGCTGCAGATCGTCGCTGATCTTGAGTTCGACGACGGCCGCGAGTGCGATCGCCACCGCGCCGATACTCACCGCGATAGCCATGCCCGCCGCGCCGCGTTCCGGCGCGAAAAGCAGCGCAAGAGCAGTCCAGATGGCAATGCCGATCAGGCTGTTGACCAGCGGCAGGAGGCGATGGCCGATCATCTCGACGATCGGCGTGGCGGGCCCGACAATCGCTTCGCCCATCCGTCCGGCCGTCAGGATCACAAGCGCCATCAGCGCGGCGTCTACACCCGGGCCGAACAGGCTCAAAATGTCCGAGGCGAGGAGGATCAGCAGGCCACCTAGAGGCAGAACGAGCGCCGCCGAAAGACGCGATGAAAAGGCGTACAGCGGCGCGATGTCTTTCCGATCGAGTGCGGCCTGGGCGGAGCTGAGTGGCGCGAGGACGTAGAGAAAGGCTTGCCGCACGATCAGCGGGACGGAGGCTACTTTGCGCGCGATGCCGAACAGGCCGGCTGCGGTCGCGCCCTGGGTTCCCGGCAGCATGACATTGAGGATGATCGGCGGCAGGTCGTTCAATATCCGGCGGGCGATGGCGCTGGGCGACAGGGCGAAGCCCGATATCAGCACATTCGCGCGCAGCGGCTTCGGCACCGGAACCCGCAGCATCAGGCCGAGATCATAGTAACGGCCGAGCAGTCGTAGAGAGAGGATGGCGACCAGCGCGAGCGACAGGAGGTGAGCGAAGAGCAGGCCGCTGCTCGCAAATCCGGCAAAGAAAAAGCCGATAGCGAAAACGAGCCGCGCGCATTGCTCCCAAAAGATGCGCAGGCGGATCTCAGGGCCAAAGGCGCGCCGCGCCCGTGCGGCCGAGGTCGCGATCTCGACGAACGTCCAAAGCGGGAGCGCCCAGGCGAACAGGGCAATCATCTGCGGCAGCTGGGCCGCGTCTTCAGGCGAGGCCGATACCCATTGTGCGATGTCGGCCGAGAATAAGGTGACGGCGGCCGCGATCAGGCTGGCGGGGATTACCGTGACGAGCAGCGCGAATTTCACTGCCCCATGCGCCGCCTCTTCACCCTCGACAGGTACGATCCGCTGCAAGGCCTGGGTCAGCGACAGATCGACGATCTTCTCGGCCATGTTCACGGCCGACCAGAGGACGATGTAGAGCCCGTAGGTCGCGATGCCGAACAGCCATGTGTAGATCGGCTGGGCGATCACTTCGATCAGTGCGCCAAGCCGCGCCAGCGCCGCCATCCCCGCGCCATGGGCGACGTCGCCGCGCCGCACAGCGGCGGGTTTCGGGGAGGCTGGTGGTGTTTCGGCCATACGCCATCCCTATTCGTTTTAGGCTGGGTTTGTCGAAGTGCTGTGCGTTATTTTGTCAGAACATTGCTATCGCAATGTCGCGGCACCAGCCCTCACCCCCTCCCGACCTCCCACGAGTGTACCCTGAATGGGAGGTCGGGAGGGGGTGAGGGCTGGTGCGGCGCTCGACTAATAGGTCGAGTCTGACAAACAAAACTAATCGCTTCATTCCTCGGTTCGGATCAGCACGGCCTCGCCGATCAGCAAGAAGAGGAAGAAGGGCGCCCATGCCGCCAATACCGGCGGATAGGCGCCGATGTTGCCCATGGCGAGCGCGAAATTGTCGGCGACGAAATAGGTGAAACCCAGCGCCATCCCGATGATCGCGCGGATGAAAAGCTGGCCCGAGCGCGCAAGGCCGAAACCGGCCACTGCCCCGAGCAGCGGCATTAATATGGTCGATAAGGGCCCGGAAATCTTATGCCAGAGGCCGGCCTCCAGCGCGACGGTGGACCGGCCCGCGGCCTCTAGATCGGCGATCGCCTGGCGCAGTTCGAAGAAATTGAGTGCGCCGGCTTCGACATTGGCGAGCGTGAACTGATCGGGTGTCACATTCTCGGCGATTATCATCTCTTCCGGATTGGCCTGCTCGACTGCGGAAACGTCGAATTGCTGCGGATTTTCGAGCCGCCAGCCCGATCCGGTATAGGTCGCTCGTTCGGCGCTCACGAGATATTCGATCGTGCCACCCGTCCGGTCGTACACGGTCACGCCTTCGAGAACCGCGTCGTCTCCACGCCCCGACACGCTGCGCGCGTTGATCAGATCGTTCCCGTCGCGCACCCAGACATTGGTCGCACCGGCGCTTTGGTCCGGTATCGGGCCATAATCGACCGATTCCCAGGCGGCGAGCGTGGCATAAGCCGGCGCGACGACCCGCTCGTTGAAGATGAAAAGGCCAATGCTGATAATGAAGCCGGTCAAGATGAGCGGCGCGAGAATCTGGTGCGCCGAAGCCCCCGCCGCCTTCATCGATATGATCTCGCTATTCGCGTTCATCGAACTCAGCGCGATCAGCGTGCCGAGCAAGGCCGCGAAGGGCAGAAAGCGCTCGATCAGTTGCGGCACGCGTAGCGAGACATAGAACCAGAGCTCGGCCTCGCCATTGCCCTCAGGCGCCAAAATCTGTCCGGATTCGCCGAGCAGATCGAGCGTCATCAGGATGACGACGAGCCCGCCCAATACGGCGAATGTGCGCGTGACGAATATCTTCGCCATGTACAACGAGATCGTCCGCGATGGGAAGAATTGGAACTGCGGTCCGCGCACGGATCAGTTTCCGATCGGTCTTTGCCTGCGCAGGAACAGTTTTCTGACGCCCCCCGCGATTTTGGAAAAGCCTTTTTCGAGCGCGCCGATCGGCTGTCCGCCCGGCACATAGGCGATATGATAATACATCCAGATAATGAGCCCCGCGAAGACGACGAACGGCACCCATAAGGATATCAGCGGATCGACGCGGCCCAGCGCGGCAAGGTCTTCGCCATATTGGCAGATTTTATGGTAAGTCGTGATCATCACCACCGACAGGAACACCCCGAGCGCCGAAGTCGATCGCTTCGGCGGCACGGCGAGCGCCACAGCCAGTAAGGGCAGCAGGAACATCATCGCGATTTCGGCCAGGCGATAATGAAAGTTCGCCCGGCTCGCGAGCCGGAGATCTTCGGGAACGCTTTCGTCCCCGCCGACGCGGACCAGCTCGAAGAGGGTGAGTTCGCGATGTTCGCCGCCACGCCCCCTGAATTGTTCGATACGGGGCAGGTCGATGGGCAGGTCATGACTTTCGAAGCTCAGCACGCGCGGGCTTTCGAAATCGGCCTGGTTATGGATCAATCGGCCATTGGTCAGCCGGAGCAGGATCGTATCCTCCTCGTCGGTCGCCATGAACGTGCCATGGTCCGCCGACACGGAAAGCTCGCGGCCTTCGGGCGATGTCGTGCGGACGAATATGTCCGACAAGTCCCGCCCGTCATTCGTACTTTCCTCGACGCGCAGCGTCATATTGCTGCCGAGATTGTTGAATTCGCCGACATTGATCGACGCGCCGAGCGCGCCTGAGCGCAGCTCGAACTGGAGATTTTCGTACGAATAGCGCGCGATCGGCTGGAAATAGCTGACGATCAGGAGGTTCAGCAGGACAAAGCCGACCGTGAAGATATAGGGCACGAACAGCAGGCGCCGATAGCCGATCCCGCAGGCCTTGAACACGTCGAGTTCCGACGAGAGAGCGAGCTTGCGGAAGGCGAGCAATATGCCGAGCAGGAGCCCGACCGGGATCGCCAGCGACAGATATTCGGGCACCAGATTGGCCAGCATCTGCCACACGACATTCACCGGGCCGCCTTCGCGCGCGACGAAATCGAACAGCCGCAGCATCTTGTCGAGCACCAGCAGCATGGCCGCGATGACCAGCGTCGCCACGAGCGGGACGATGATCAGCCGGAACATATAGCGGTCGGTGGCAGTGAAGATTTGCAAAGTTCAGACGCTCCGTGACCATAATTTGGCCGCAAGCATTGGGGATATTTGTCTGAAATAGGGGATTAGTATGAATTTTGCCATGCCCGATCTGGGCAAACAGGCATGGCAGAACCTGTTGGAGTAAGTTTTCGATGCTGAAAAGCAAATATGTTACCGCAGCCGCCGCCCTGTCCGTCGCGGCCATCGCCAGTTCGGCCAATGCCGGCACACGCGTGTCGAACGATATGAGCCGGTGCCAGGCCGGCGCGTCGGGTTCGGCCGCGCTCGTGCGCGTGGTCGGCTTTCGCGATTCCAATGGCCGCGTTCGCGTGCAATCCTATCGCGGCGACAATAGCTGGCTCGAGCGTGGCGAGTGGCTGCACCGCGTCGATATTCCGGCACAGCCGCGCAACCGTAACATGACCGTATGCCTTCCGCTGCCCGGCCCGGGCACCTACGGGATCGCCGTGCGCCATGACAGCAACGGTAACAATCGGTCCGACCGGCGCGATGGCGGTGGTTTCTCCGGCAACCCGGATATCTCCTTTCCGTTCAATCTCGAACCCGATGTCGACGAGGTCCGCTTTCGCGCAGGCCCCGGCGTGACCCGGGTGAACATCGTGCTCAACTATATGCAGGGCACATCGATAGAGCCGATCAGCTAGTCTATGGTCTGTGTCGCCCTTCTCTCCAATCCCCGCTCGACGGGAAATGTCGCGATGCTGCCGCAGATACGCAAATTCTGCGCGCAGCGGCGCGACATCTTCCATTACGAGGTCGAGGATGTGAGCCAGATCGGCGAAGCGCTGGAGACGATCGCGCGCGTCAATCCGCAGATCCTCGTGATCAATGGCGGGGACGGAACGGTGCAGGCCGCGCTGACCGAGCTGCATCATGGCCGGCATTTCGCCGATGCGCCGCCGCCCGTTGCCGTGCTGCCCAATGGCAAGACCAATCTGATTGCGCTGGACTTGGGCGCCGAGGGCGATCCCATCAAGGCGCTCGAACGGATCATGGAGATCGTGCGCACCGATCTTAGCGACCATATCGTTAGCCGCGAGCTGATTTCCCTGAGCGGCAGCGGTTCGGCCGACCGGCCCGTGCTCGGCATGTTTCTGGGCGGGGCGGGGCTTGCCGATTCGATCCTCTATTGCCGGCACAAAATATATCCGCTCGGCCTGCCCAACGGGTTCAGCCATTTCCTCACAGCCATAGCCGTGGTCCTGTCGGCGCTGTTCGGGATCAAGGCGCGCTTTCTCCCGCCCCAGGCGCGGCCGATCAGTGTCTCGGTCATCCATCAGGGCGAAATTCAGGGCAAGTTCGCGCTGCTCATGGTGACGACGTTGGAGCGTCTGCTGCTCAAGAGCCAGACAGCGCTCGGGTCGTCGGCGTCCGGTCCGCTGAAGCTCATGATGGTCGAACAGAAGCCGCTGACATTGTTGCGGGCGCTATGGGCGAGCATGTTCGGCAGGCTCGACAGAACACCGCTGGCCGGCGTGCATCTGAGCCAGGGCGATGAAATCCGCATCGAGGGCGATCAGTCGAGCGTGATCCTCGATGGCGAGCTTTTCGAGGCGCGGAACGAACAGCCGATCGTGCTCACCCCGACAACGCCTGTTCCGTTCCTCTCGCTCGCGGCCTGATCATGCTCCGGGAGTTGGTGAAGGCGGAGCTTGAAACGCCCGTGGACCCGCGTGTTTCGGCCTTTGCCGATCATGTTGCTGGCTTGTTCGGTGATTCGGCCCGTGCGGTCCTGTTCTATGGCTCCTGCCTGCGGACGAGCGAACTCGACGGGCAGATGCTCGATTTCTACGTCATCGTGTCCGATTATCGCTCGGCCTATGACAAACGCTGGCTCGCGACGGCCAACCGGTTGCTGCCACCCAATGTGTTTCCGGTCCAGCATGGCGGGCTGCAAGCCAAATATGCGGTGCTCAGCGAAGAAGATTTTGCCCGGCTGGCGTCGTCGCGAACCCGCAACGTTTCCGTCTGGGCTCGCTTCGCACAACCGGCAAGACTGGTGTGGAGCAAGAATTCGGATGCGGCCGACCGGGCTATCGATGCCGTGGCGCATGCTGCGCCGGCCTTGCTCGATGCGGCGCTGCCGATGCTCGACGAGACGGTCGCACCGCTCGATATGTGGCGCGGCGCTTTCGCACTGACCTATTCGGCCGAGCTGCGCGCCGAGCGTCAGGGTCGCGCGGCTTCGGTCGTCGATTTCGATCCAGACCGCTATCGGGCATTTACCGGGCCGGCTCTGGCCGCGCTCGGTATCGCGGCTGATACGCACGCCGAGCATATCGCCAATCCGCGGGCAGGCGGCGCGCGCTGGCAATGGGCACGTCGACGCCTTGAAGGCAAGCTGCTCACGATTGCGCGTCTCGCCAAGGCCAGCGCGACCTATGCGGGCGGCGTCGATTATCTGGCTTGGAAGATCAATCGCCATGCGGGCACCGAGATTACGGTGCGGCCGTGGCAGCGCCGTTGGCCATTGCTGGGCGCGCTCGTCCTGCTGCCGCGGCTGATCGCCCGGGGCGCGGTGCGCTGAGGGTCTAGTCAGGCGGTTTCGGTTTGCCGCGCGGGCACGGCGCTGTCGACGGCTTCCGCAAGGGCGTTGATCGTGAAGGGCTTGCGCAGGATCGCGTGTCCGGCGAACTGTTCGCCATCGATCGCATCCCGGGCATAGCCGGTCACGAAGATCACCGGCATATCCGGCCGGTCGGCGACGATCTCCCCGGCCAGCTCCGGCCCGGTCATTTCCGGCATGACGACATCGGTCAGCAACAGATCGATCTCCGGCCGCTCGGCCAGAATGGCCAGGGCTTCGCGCCCGCTGGCACAGGCGAATATCGCATGCCCCAATTCTTCGAGGCCGGCGGCGGTTGACCGCCGCACACGGTCGTCGTCCTCGACCATCAGGATCGTGCGCGCGTGCCGATTGCGTTCGATAGCTTCGGTCACAGCACCGCCGCGTCCATCATGGGCGACATGACCAACGAAACGCGGCAGGAACAGCGAGACGGTGGTTCCCGAACCGACGGTGGAATCGATCCAGATATCGCCGCCCGATTGCCGGACAAAGCCGAATATCTGGCTCAGCCCCAACCCGGTGCCTTTGCCCACCGGCTTGGTCGTGAAAAAGGGCTCAAACACATGCTCGATCGTCTCGGCGTCCATCCCCGTGCCGGTGTCGGTGACGGCGATGCAGACATAATCGCCGGGCGCGATCTCGCCGATTTCGTCGGCGTCGAGAGTCCGGTTACCGATATCGATCTTCAGATCGCCCCGCCCATCCATCGCGTCCCGCGCGTTGACGGCGAGATTGAGCACGGCGTTTTCGAGTTGATGCGGGTCGACCCAGATCGGCCAGATATCGTCTCCCGCGTCAATCGACACCGCAATCTGCTCGCCAATCGCGCGGTGCAGCAAGTCTGCCATGGAATCGATCTGAGCGACCGGGTCTATGCCTTTGGGAAGGAAGGGTTCTGCGCGCGCGAACGTTAGCAGCCGTCGGGTGAGCGTGGCCGCCCGGTTCGCCCCTTCGAGCGCGTGATCGATATGATCCGAGGCGCGGTCCGGGTCGGCCTCGATCTTGCGCTTTGCCATGTCGAGTCCGCCAATAACAACGGCCAGCATATTATTGAAATCATGGGCGATACCACCAGTCAGCTGACCGACGGCCTCAAGCTTCTGCGCCTGTTGCAGTTTCTGTTCCGCTGCTGCCCGGTCGGCCGCTTCGGCGCGCAGTTCGGCGTTCAGAAGTTCGAGTTCGGCGGTCCGTTCGGCGACCGCATCTTCGAGTTCCTGTGCGCGCTGGTCGGCATCGGAGCGCTGGCGGAATGCGCTGAACGTCGCATAGGCGAGGATGAGCGCGGCAATGGCGAGGATGATGCCCGCAAGCGTGAGCAAAGTGGCGAGCAGCCGGGCGCGCTCATTGGTCTCGACGCGCGCCGCCGAACGATCGCTGAGCAGGGCGCGTTCGCTGTCGATGATCTCTTCGAGAATGCGGTTCGCGGTCACACCGTTCTGGCTGTTGGCGATGCTGTTGTAGCGGGCGAGCGCCTCGAAATTCTCGCCGGCCGCGGCGAGCCGCGCGGCGACGGCCAGTTCGCCGCTATAATCGCGCAATACTGTTTCGAGTTCGGCGGCCCGCGCCGTTTGGTCGGGATTGGCGCGCACGATCCGCTGCAGGCGCTGGACATGCCGGGCAGCGGCGCGGCGCTCGTTGCGGTAGATGGTGGCCGGCGCGCTGTCGCCATTGATGATGAAACGCCCCAGCGCCACTTCGGCCCGCGCCAGCGATTCCTCAATGCTGCGAGCGGCCATGATCGATTCGAAGCTCTGCCGTTCGCTCAGCGCTGCGGCATCGCGTTCGTCGTTGGACTCGACCACGAGATAGATGAGCACGCCAAAGAGCAGGGCGAGTACGAGCGCCCCTGCACTGGCAAATCCGCGACCCCAGACCTCCTTGTCGGAAGATCCGGTCAGGCCGGTCGTTCCTTCTCGGTCCGTCATGACCGCAAAACTATATCGCGCTCAAACGGGCACGAATAGCGATGGGTCGCCGTTCGTCCCGTGATTCGTTTCGGTTGGGCGCGGGTGCTGGCAGTTAGATTGCGCCGGTCGCCTTGCCGGCCGCTTCGAACATGCCGAGAATCTGCTCGACCTGCTCGGATGTATGCTCGGCGCAAAGCGAGCAGCGCAGGAGATAGACACCGACCGGTGTTGCTGGCGGACGCGCCATATTCACATACAGACCCTGTTCGAGCAGCGCCTGCCACATCAGCACGGCCTTTTCCTGATCGGGTAGCAGCACCGCGAGGATAGCGCTTTCCGGCTCGTCCGTGGCGAGCTTGAATCCGAGATCGCGCAGGCCCTGGTGCAGGCGTTTGCTGTTTTCCCAGAGATGCGCGCGCTTGTTCCCTGCATACATGAGTTTGCGGATCGAGGTCGTTGCGGTCGCCACTACCGACGGCGGGAGCGAGGCCGTAAACGTATAGGGCCGGCAGACGAGGCGCAGGAAATCGGTCTGTGGGTGGTTCGACACGCAAAAACCGCCGACCGTGCCGACGCTCTTGGAGAAGGTGCCGATGATGAAATCGACCTGATCGATCACGCCCTGCGCTTCGGCGACGCCCCGGCCATTCTCGCCGAAGAAGCCCATCGAATGGGCTTCGTCGACCAGCACCATCGCGCCATATTTTTTCGCGATCGGCACCATCTGATCGAGCGGCGCGATATCGCCGAGCATCGAATAGACGCCTTCGAGCACGACGAGCTTGCCGGCTTCGGGCGGCAGCTTGGCGAGGCGTTTTTCGAGATTCTCGACATTGTTGTGACGGAAGCGGACGATATCCGCATTGCCGAGGAAGCAGCCATCATAGATGGAGGCGTGGCTATCGGCGTCGAGGATCACATAATCGCCCTTGCCGGCGAGCGTCGACACGATGCCGAGATTGGCCTGATAGCCGGTCGAAAAGACCATGGCATGGTCCATATCGTAAAATTCTTCGAGCGCTTCCTCGCAGGCCTTGTGGCCCTGATAGGTGCCATTGAGGACGCGGCTGCCGGTTGTGCCCGAGCCGAACTTGTCGAGCGCGTCCTTGCCCGCCGCGATCACGTCCGGATCGAAGGTCATGCCCATATAATTATACGTGCCGAGCAGGATCGTGTCCTTGCCCTCGATCACCGCCTCGGTCGGCGATTTCACCTCGTCCATCACGATGGCGAAAGGATCGCGTACGCCGGCCGCAAGGAGATTGTCCCGCTCTTTGACCAGCGGCGCGAACTTGGCGAACAGATCGGGAGCCTGCGGTGCTTCGGTTTCCGGCTCTATGGCCTGCGATGTCGTGGCGTTCATTACTTCAACTCCTGGACGGCATCGACGAGCTGGCCCACCGTTTCGATCTCGGCCTGCTGGTTCATTGTGATGACGATATCGAACTCGTCTTCGATCGAGGCCACGAAATCCATGACGGTCAGGCTGTCCCACTCGAGATCGCCTGCAAATGTCGTATTTTCCGTGAGCTCTACGCCCTTGGCGTTGAACGGTTCGATAAGTGTCTTCACCGAAGCGAAGGTCGTCGCGCGGTCTGTCATCATGCGTCCCTAAAAACTATCGAAACGGCTTGGCAAGGGAATGCGGCGGTAAAACGGCAAAGACTTGTCGAATTGAGCGCGTGAGGAAACACGAATACGAGCTGAAAGCGCCCAATTCCGCCGATTCCAGCTATGTGAGCCAGCGTTGGTCGAGATACCAGCGCGCGGTGTCCGCAAGACCCGATTCATGCGGGATTTGGGGGGACCATAGGGTTTCGGGGGGTTTCAGCGCCGGGTTCGCGACCCAGTCCGGGTGACAGAAATAGCGGGCCCGGTCGGGTGTCAGCTTGGCGTCATCGCCCCGGAAAAGCCCATCGAGTCTAGCGCCCAGTCGCACTAGCGGCGCGGGCATTGATACGGTCCGAACCGATTTTTCGACCGCGCGACCCAGTGCTTCGGCGAAGGCGACATGGCTAAGCCCGTTCGTCGTGTCGTCATCGGGCTCGTAAGTGGCGTCGATCGCCGTCTCCGCCTCGATGGCCGCTAGTATCAGTGCGCACAGGTCGCGCACATGGATCAGCGACGTCCGGCCTTGAGGCGGCAGTATCACCAGCCCGCGTTTCGCCATTGCGAACAGATCGAGCGTTTCGCCATCGCCGGGTCCGTATACTGCGGGCGGCCGGATGATCGTCCAGTCGAGGCCGGACTCCTGCACGACTGTTTCGGACTCGGCCTTTGACCAGCCATAGTCGGACAGGTCCGGTTCCCGCGCGGCGAGCGAGGAAATATGGATGAAGCGCCGGATGCCCGCATCGCGCGCAGCCGCGATCATGTGGCGTGTGCCTTCGATATTTGGCGCGGCGAAACCGGCGCGATCGGCCGCGCGGATCGCGCCGGCGATATGGATGATCGTGCTTGCGCCTTGCGCCAATTCTTCGAGGCTGGCCGGATCGCTGAGGCGCCCGGATACCCATTGGATGCCGTCGACGGGCGGGCGGTCCTTGCGGGTCAGCGCCCGGATACTTTGGCCGGCCTCGACCGCCATCTGCAGCAGATGGCCGCCGACAAAGCCGGTGCCGCCTGTCACCGCGAGCACGCTCACAGGAGGACCATATGATTGCGGTGGACGAGCGCAGGGCGGGGCGCATAGCCGAGGATCGCTTCGAGCTCGCCGGTCTTGCGGCCCTTGATGCGCTCGGCAGCGGCGCTGTCATATTCGGCAAGGCCGCGGGCGATCGTCGTGCCTTTTTCGTCGAGAATATCGATGACGTCGCCGCGATCGAACGCGCCGGATATATGCGTCACGCCGGCCGGCAAAAGGCTGTTGCCGTCCCGCAGTGCCTGTGCTGCGCCCGCATCGATGGCGACGCTGCCAGTGGCCGTCAGGCGTCCAGCCATCCAGGATTCTCGTGCCGATGGCGCACGGTCGGCGGCGAATATCGTGCCCTGTCCAGTCTCCTCAAAGGCGCTTAACGGGTTGTTCTGTTCGCCAGAAACGATGGCAAGCGGTATCCCGGCTGCCGTTGCGATCCGCGCCGCCTGGATCTTCGCGGTCATGCCGCCCGAGCCCATGTCCGACGCGCCTTCTGCCATTGCGGCGACCGTGTCGTCGATCGTGTCGATGGACGGGATCAGTTCGGCGGTGTCGTCGCGTTTGGGATCGGCCGTGTAGAGCCCGGCGACATTGGACAGGAGGATGATGCCGTCCGCGCGCGCCGCCTGGCCGATCCGCGCTGCGAGCCGGTCATTATCGCCGAAGCGGATTTCCTCGGTTGCGACGGAATCATTTTCATTGATCAGCGGAATGGCATCGAGCCGTAACAGGCGGTCCAGCGTCGCTGCGGCGTTGAGATAGCGCCGCCGGTCTTCGAGATCGCCGAGCGTCACCAATATCTGCGCGGCGGTCAGGCCCTCAGCGCCGAGCAGCTCCGCCCAGCATTGCGACAGCGCGATCTGGCCTGCCGCCGCCGCGGCCTGCGCATCGTCCAGGCTCTTCCGCCCGCCGCCCTTCAATCCGAGCCGGCGCGCGCCAAGAGCGATCGCGCCGGAGGAGACCAGCACGATCTTCTGCCCGGCCCGTTGACGCTCCGCGATGTCGGCGACAAGCGTCGCCAGCCAGTCCTCTCGCACCGTGCCGTCCTCGGCGACCAACAGCGATGAGCCGATCTTGACGACGAGACGCGGACATTCGGACGGCGAAAAGGCGCTCACAGCGGCGACCATGTCTCTTCGTCCTCGGTGTCCGCCTGTTCGTCCGGCGTTCGCTCGCCAATGGCTTCGATCACATGATCGAGCACGGTTTCCAGCCCATCTCCGGTCGCGCCCGATAGTGGCAGAACGGTTGCGCCCGTCGTCTCGGCCAGCTCGGCGCCCAGCGCATCCATCAGCTCCGCGTCGAGGAGATCGGCCTTGTTGAGTGCGACGATCTCGGGCTTTTCAGCCAGCCCCGCGCCATATCGCTTCAGCTCCTCGCGCACCGTGCGCCAGGCGGCTACGGGATCCTCGCCGGTCGCATCGACAAGATGCAGCAGAACGCGGCACCGCTCGATATGGCCGAGAAACCGGTCGCCGATCCCCGCGCCCTCGGCCGCGCCTTCGATCAGCCCGGGAATGTCCGCCATCACGAAATCGCGCCCCTTATGCTCGACGACGCCGAGCTTGGGGTGGATCGTAGTGAATGGATAGGCACCGACCTTGGCCTTGGCATTCGATACCGCATTGAGAAAAGTGGATTTGCCGGCATTGGGCAGGCCAAGCAGCCCGGCATCGGCGATCAGCTTCAAGCGCAGCCAGACCCACATCTCCTCGCCCGGTTCGCCCGGCTGGTGCTGGCGCGGCGCGCGGTTGGTCGAGCTTTTGTAGGAGAGGTTGCCGCGTCCGCCGATCCCACCTTCGAGCATTGTCTTCCGCTGGCCGACTTTCGTGAAATCGGCGAGCACGACTTCCTTGTCTTCCGAGAGGATTTGCGTGCCGACCGGCACCTTGATGACGAGATCCTTGCCGCCCGCGCCGGTCTGTTGCTTGCCCGCGCCGCCCTTGCCGCGCGGCGCCTTGAAATGCTGGGCGTAGCGAAAGTCGATCAGCGTATTGAGGCCCTCGACCGCCTCGAACACGATGTCGCCGCCCTTGCCGCCATCGCCGCCGTCCGGGCCGCCATATTCGATATATTTCTCGCGCCGGAAGCTGACGGCCCCGGGGCCGCCCGCGCCCGAGCGAATATAGATTTTGGCCTGGTCGAGAAAATGCATGGGGGATGTGTAGGGATTGAGGTCGGGTGCCGCTAGGGCCGACGGTCAGGTGCCATTTAGCGGTCGTTCGCAAATCCATAGGCTTCCCGGGACGCTCTGAGCTGTTCGGCAGCCATGTCGCGCGCCGTTTCGCGCGGCAGGCCCAGCGATTTGGCGAGCGGTCCGCCGAGCAGCGCATCGCCGAGCGCCCAGATCACCAGGTTCAGCGTATCCTTGTGCATCGCCATATCGTCATGGCCTCCGCCCAGCTGGTCGACGAGTTTGTCGATCGTTTCGACGATCGGATTCAGCGCGTCCTCATTGCCGGTCAGGATCATCCAGCTCGCAAGTGCGCCGGCGCCTTCCTTGTCGAACGCGTCGAACGTCAGATCGACGATTTCGCGCGGATCGCCTTCGCCTGACCGTGCCTTGAGTACTACTTTACCGATCGTCTCGCAGACATTTTCGGCGAGGCTGCGGGCGAGTTCGCGCTGCAGGCCCGATGCCGAACCGAAATGGTGGAGCAGATTGGCATGAGTACGGCCGATCCGCCCGGCAACCGCTTTCAGCGTTACCGCCTGCGGCCCGGCTTCGATGAGAATCTCGCGCGCGGCCTGCAATGCGGCGGTTCGGCTCTCTTCGGGGGTAAGGCGCTTTCTCGCTATTGACATTGATGTAAGTAACCTTCAAATTCTGTCGAAATTGCAATGGAGTCGCACCATGGCCAAAGACAAGACACCTGTCGACCTTGAGATTACCCCGCGCGATCGCCGTTTCGGACGCGATACGAAGCAGGATCGCTGGTGGTTCAATAACGATCCGATCGGCACCGCCTTTTTCAACGCATTATCGGTGACGTTTCCGCGCGGGGAAGCCTATTTCATCGAAGCCGTGAAGGCGCATCGCGATGGTGTGCCGCCGAAACTGGCGCGCGAAATCCGCGCCTTTGTGCAACAGGAAGTGATGCACACGCGCGAGCATGTCGCATTCAACCGGAAGGTGTCCGAAACCGGCTACGACATTAGCCCGCTTGAAAAAGTGGTCGAAGAATCGCTGGAAAAGACCAAGGACCGGCCCGCCATCGTCGATCTGGCTGTTACCATGGCGCTCGAACATTATACGGCTCTGCTCGCCCAACAGATACTGACTAACGGCGAGGCGTTCGAAAACGCCGACCCCGAATGGGCCGATCTGTGGCGGTGGCACGCGATCGAAGAGATTGAGCATAAAGGCGTCGCCTATGACACCTGGCTGCACGCGACGAAGGATTGGTCGCGCTGGCAGCGCTGGAAGCTCAAATCGCGTGTCATGTTGCTCGTCACGATGATGTTCTGGCCGAAGCGCGTGCGCGGCATGAAGACGCTGCTCGCGCAGGACGGGATCACCGGTGCGCGGGCCATGGGCCGCATTCTCTGGTTCATGTTCGGCAAGCCCGGCATGCTGCGCAAGGCGCTGCCGCAATGGCTCGCCTATTTCCTGCCCGGCTTCCATCCCTGGAATCACGATGATCGCGAGCTGATCCGCTTGGCGGACAGCGACTATAGCGACGCGGTGATGCCGGCGGCCGAACAGGCCGTCGCCACCTGAGCCACAGGGTTATGCGCCGAGGCGGCACGACCCTTCGGCCAGTTGAACGCTAGGCGGCGAGCGCGGACGGCACGGTTTGTGCCGCATCCTCCTCTTCCAGCGTGAACATCACGCAATCGACATCCCGGTTGCGGGCCCGCGAGAAACGTGGCGCGATCCGGCCGGTCCGCCGGAAGCCGAGCTTCTCCAGAACCCGACCGGAGGCCGGATTGTCGACAAAGTGTCCGGCCTCGATCCGCCCATAGCCGAGTGAGGAGCGGACTGCGGCAATCGCCGCCTGTGCGGCTTCGGTCGCATAGCCGTGTCCCCAGCTGTCGGGCCGTATCCAATAGCCGAGTTCGGGCGCGTCTTCGCCTTCCATGAAGCCGATGCCGCCGATCATCCGCACGGGATCGACCGTCCGGTCGATGATCTGGAAGCTGGGATAATCGGGATCGGGTTCGCGCGAGAGATATTCTTCCGCGTCTTCGAGGCGGTACGGCCAGGGCATCCGCGCCGTATTCCGGGCGATGCGCTTGTCGGCGATCGCTTCGGTCAGGGCAGGGGCCTCTTCTATCCAGCCGGGCCTGAGTAACAGTCTCTTCGTAACCGCGAACATGTCTCTCTCCATGCCGCCCCCCGCTGCGCCCTGTACGCACTTTGGGTGACGGTTATATGAGGGAGACCATAAAAAAGGGAGATCGGGTCAGCCCGTCTCCCTCATTCGGTCCCGTTTCCGGAACTCTCGGGCTGCCCTCCCAGAGGACAGCCCTTTATCGACTGTCCTTTATTCCGCCGCTTGCGCCATCTCCACGCCCACATAGGTGCGGTTGTTACGGCCTTTCTTAAATCGGACCACGCCGTCACAAAGCGCAAAAATCGTGTGGTCGCGGCCGAGACCGACATTGTCTGCCGGAATCCATTTGGTGCCGCGCTGACGCACGATAATGTTGCCGGCTACGACGCTTTCGCCGCCGAACTTCTTGACGCCCAGGTATTTCGGGTTGGAGTCGCGACCGTTGCGCGACGAACCGCCTGCTTTCTTATGTGCCATGGTTACGCGTCCTTATCGTCTGTCTTGTCTTCAGCCTTGGGCGCAGCCTTTTTGGCGGGCGCTTTCTTGGCCGGTGCCTTTTTGGCAGCCGTTTTCGTGGTCGCGGCCTTTTTGGCCGGAGCCTTTTTCGCGGGCGCCTTCTTCGCCGGTGCGGCCTTTGCCGTCTCGCCGTCTTCGGCCTTAGCCGCGGCTTTTTTCGGCGCGGCCTTCTTCTTAGCGCCACCGATGCCCGTGATCTTGATCTGGGTCAGCAGCTGGCGATGGCCGTTCTTGCGGCGATAATTGTGGCGCCGCTTCTTTTTGAAGACGATGACCTTCTCGCCCTTGCCCTGTTCGACGATTTCGCCGGACACGGTGAGGCCCTTCGTGTCCTTCAGGTCGGCGCCTTCGCCGGCCATCAGAACATCGTCGAACGAGACCGCATCGCCAGCTTCGCCAGCGATCTTCTCGACCGTAATTACATCACCTTCGGCGACGCGATATTGTTTGCCGCCCGTGCGCACGACTGCGAACATGGTACCAACTTTCATCAATTTTGCGATCCGCACAGGAAAAAGGCCACGGCCAAGCCCCCGCGCGGGAAAGCGCGCCAAATATGGGATGCTGGCGCTTATGTCAACCGATATACCCGCCCTCTCCCCTTGCGGGAGAGGGATGTGCAGTCTTAACGACGAAGGAGTTTAGACGAAGCTGGGAGAGGGGTAAGCACTCGCATGGCGAGTGCGCGGAACGACGTTCCGCTTACCCCCTCTCCAACTATGCTTAGGCTCCTGCGTCGCCAAAGCTCCGTATCCTCTCCCGCAAGGGGAGAGGAATTTCTGCTCACGCCGCTTCGGCACTTTCCTCAATCTGATCGCGGTCGAGAAATTCGCGGACGAGATCGATAAATTCCTGCGCGTGGCTCAGCATGAACAGATGCCCGCCATCTTCGATAACGACAAGCTCGCTGCCCGGGATCAGCATATTGAGGATCTGCCCGTTGATCGGCTGGACGATCGGATCGCGATCGCCCGTGAGGATCAGCGTCGGTTTGCGCAGGAAAGGCAGGGCGGGCGCGCTCGTCCAGCCCAGCATCGCGAAAAGCTGGTAGAAATAACCGATCTTTGACGGCGGTTTGATCCGGTGGATATGGCCGTCCGACCCCTCGGTCGAGCCGCCGTACAGCGTCTCGAAATGCGTCTCCATGAACTTGGGATCGATATAGCGGCGCGGATCGACCATTTTCGACAGCGCGGAGAATTTGCCAGGCACCATCACCATGCCGGCGGTCGTTGCGACAAGGATCAGCCGGTTCGTGCGGTTGCCATGCTGAAGCGCGAAATGCTGGGCCATGCCGCCGCCCCAGCTCACGCCCATCACATCGACGATCGGCATCTCGTAACGATCGAGCAACTCACTGGTGATCCAGGACATGATGAACGGGTTATAAGGGATCGCCGGGTCCGGGGATTCTCCAACCCCGGGCATGTCGAAGGTAATGAAATCGCGATCGTCGAGCATCGTCGGCAGCGGCGAAGCGACTTCGGTATTGGCACCGATCCCGTTGAAGAACAGCAAAGGCGGCTTGCCGTTGGGCGGCCCCGAATAGCGCCAATAGGCGACCTGCAACTGACGTCCGGCTACTGTTTCAAGGGTGTAGACCGGGGCTTCCATATGGGGCGATTGGGACATGAATGACTTTCTACGTATTTCTTCTCCCCTTGTGGGAGAAGGATATGGAGCCTTGCGAGCGTGTCTCGCTAGGCGGAGTTGGATGAGGGGTTAAGGCCTATCGGAAAACGGGCTACCCCTCACCCAGCTTGGTCTAAGCTCGTTCCTCGCTAAGACCGCGCATCCCTCTCCCACAAGGGGAGAGGGTTTGATCATTCCAGCACATATGTCCCTGGCGCGGGGTCGCTGGGCTTGTTCGCCTTGCTGCCGAGTTTGGCCGGTGCCGGCTTTTCCTCGCCGGACCGGCTCTGGAGCCACTCCATCCAATAGGGCCACCAGCTGTTCTGCACTTCCTCGGTGTCTTCCATCCACTTTTCGACGGATGCGGGCGGCTTGGTTTTCTTCTTCGATTTGAAATATTTGGCCTTCGGGTTGCCGGGCGGGTTGAGGATCGCCTGCATATGGCCCGATTGCGACAGCACGAACTCTACATTTTTCGATCCGAACAATTGCGTCGAGCGATAACAGGCGCGCCATGGCGTGATATGGTCGGTCACGCCGCCGAGGATGAACATGTCGCTTTTGACATTCGTCAGATCGAGTGAGTGGCCGGCAATGTCGAAGGTGCCCGGTTCGGCATAGGCATTGGCCTCGAACAGATCGAGGAAGTCGCCCATCAGCGTCGCCGACAGGTTCGTTGCATCGGCATTCCAGAACAATACGTCGAACGCCGGCGGGTCCTCGCCCATCAGATAATTGTTGATGACATAGTTCCAGATGAGGTCGTTCGGCCGCAGCCAGGCAAAGCCGCGCGCCAGCGAACTCGCTTCGATCACGCCCTGGCGCTTGGCACGCTGTTTGGCGAGCGCGATCCCGTTTTCCGAGATCAGCGAGCTGGCCTCGGTATCGCCGGGCTTGGGCTCGAGCACGCAGACCATCATCGTCGCCGCGCCGATCCGGTCGTCCTTTTCCGCGGCGAGCTTGGAAAGCAGCACCGACATGGTCTGCCCGCCCGAACAGCCGCCCGACACGTTGACCGTGTCCGATCCGGTAATCTCCTGCACGGCATCGAGCGCGCGGACACAGGCATCGACATATTCGTCCATGCCCCACACGCCCATATTCTCGCTGGGATTGCGCCAGCTGATGACGAAAGTCTGGATGCCGTTATCGACCTGGAATTTCACCACGCTCTTTTCGGGCGAGAGGTCGTTGATATACATTTTGTTGATCTGGGGCGGGATAGTCAGCTGCGGAATCTCATATACTTCTTCGGTGCTTGGCTGATACTGGATCAGCTCGAACATCTCGTCGCGATAGACGACCGCGCCGGGCGAGGTTGCGATATTCTCGCCCAGTTCGAAGGGCTTCTTATCGACCTGGCTGACCATGAAGTCGTTATTGACCATGTCGTCATAGGCGTTTCTCAGGCCCTTCACGAGCGAGAGGCCGCCGCTGTCGATCGCCCGTTTCTGCGCCATCGGATTGAGGGCGAAGCTGTTGGTCGGCGCCAGCGCGTCGATGATGATCTGGGAAATAAAGCTCGCCCGGTCGCGTTCGAGCGCATCGAGTTCGAGGTCCTCGATCCAGCGCTTCGTGCCTTTTTCGACGGCGAGGAAATACTGCATCCCGGCCTTGTAGAAAGGGTTGAAGCTGAAGGCCGGGTCCATGAAGCGCCGGTCCTTGGGGTTGGGCGCGAGTTCGGACTTGCCGGTCATGATCTGCACGACATCTTCGGAAAAGCTCTGGGCGTGTTTGAAGGCGCGTCCCGGATCGCTTGCGGTTTCGCGGAGCAGCATCGCGATGGCGCCGACAAAATCCTCGCGCGCCAGGCCGACCAGCGGCCCCAATGCCATTGTTACTTCCGGTTCGCCCTCGAGCGTCGGTCCGTCCTGCGCCATTCACTTCCCTCCGGCTTTTTCTTCTCAGCGTGGCGCGTGATGGGCGGGAATGTCAATCATTTTGCCTGTTCCGATTTGGGAACCTTGGCAACGCGCGGCGATCTGCCGGTGTGAACAGATTCGCACCTGTCTATCTTCCCCTTTTGTTCTCTTTCGTGCAGATAGTCCGTATGGCCTTGCAAATCTCCAACCGCGACGCCCGCCGGCTCTGGCTCGATGCCCAAGGGCTTTCGGCGACGCCGACCGGTTCGCTCGATGTGATGGCGATCATCCGCGATCTCGGCTTCGTTCAGCTCGACACGATCCAGGCCGTCGCCCGCGCGCATCATCATATCCTCTGGTCGCGCAACCAGAATTACCGCGAACCGATGCTGGACCGTCTGCTCGCCGAGGATCGCGCGATCTTCGAGCATTTTACCCACGACGCCTCCGTGCTGCCCATCGAGCATTTCCCCTATTGGCAGCGCCAGTTCCGGCGGCTCGGCGAGAAGACCGCGCGCTGGGAGCAGAGCCGGGCCATGCTGGATGCCGACGGCCGCGCCGCGATCCGGGCGCGGATCGCGGAAGAGGGGCCGCTCTCGACCCACGCCTTCGACACCAAGGCACCATCCAGCGAGATGTGGGCGCGCCCGCCGCACAAAATGGCGCTCGACCATATGTGGTATGCGGGCGAACTGGCGACCTCGCATCGCGAGAATTTCACCAAATATTACGATATCAGCGAACGCGTGATCCCCGACCATCTGCGCGAGACGGAGATAGAAGATGCAGCGCAGATCGACTGGCTGTGCCGATCCGCGCTCGACCGGCTGGGCTTCGGCAGCGAAGGCGATGTCATGCGCTTCTGGGCTGCGGCGGCGCTCGGCGAGGTCAAGACATGGCGTATGGCGCGGGGCCGCGATCTTGTGGAGGTCGAAGTCGCCTGCGCCGATCGCACCACGCTTAAGGCATGGGCCCCGCCCGATATCGAAGAACGGCTGGCGAACCTGCCCGCGCCGACATCGCGTCTGCGTATCCTCAATCCCTTCGATCCGGCGGTGCGCGACCGCAAGCGGCTGGCGCGCCTGTTCGGCTTCGATTTCCGGATCGAGATTTTCGTCCCCGCCGCCCAGCGCAAATGGGGCTATTATGTCATGCCGATCCTCGAAAGGGACCGTTTTGTCGGCCGGATCGAAGCCAAGGCCGATCGCAAGGCAGGCGTGCTGACCGTCTCTAACGTCTGGCCCGAACCGTGTGTAAAATGGGGCCAGGCACGATGGGATAAGCTGGACGCCGAACTTGACCGGCTCGGCCGCTTCGTCGGATGCCGTACGGTGATTTGGGAAGAGGGTGCGCGCAATGGCTGAACTGTTGGTCCGGCTGCCGGAAGAGCTGCGTCAGGCGAAACGCGAAGACTGGCGCATGCTCGGCGCGATTATCGGAGACGCCTTTCAGGACGATCCCGTGTCGCGCTGGATTTTCGGCGGCAAGCGCGCAATGCCGGGCACGTTCGGCCGCCAGGCGCGCCATCTCTATCTGCAGCGCGGTATCTGCCATCTCGCCGGCGAAAGCGGGGCGACGATGTGGCTGCTGCCCGATGCAAACAAGAGCATTTCCGTGTTCGGCACGCTCGATATCGGCTGGCACATGGCGCGGACGGCGGGCATCGCCGCTGTGCGCCGCGGGATGGCCGCCGAGGCGGAAATGACGCGCAAACGGCCGGACGCGCCGCATGCCTATCTGTACACAATCGGTGTTCGGTCACAGGCGCAAGGGACCGGACTCGGCCATCGGCTGCTTGCACCGATGCTCGAAGCCTGCGACCGCGCGGGGCTGCCGGCCTATCTCGAAAACTCCAATCCCCGCAATCATAGCTTCTATGCGGGCCATGGCTTTGCCCATATGGAGCATTTCGAACCTGCACCCGGCGCACCGCCGCTCGAAGCGATGTGGCGCGAGCCGCGCTAACCGGAACCATTCGCCGCCTGTATCGTTTCGGGATAGGAACGACCCATAAAAGTTGCGGCGGTATCAAAAATACCCAAATTGCCGTAACGTCACCGCAAACAGATACAGCGATCCGGACGAACCGGGCGTACAGAGGAGATAGTCATGCAGCAATTGAGCCCGATGGACGCGGCCTTCGTTTACATGGAAACGCCGTCGACACCGATGCATATTGGGTCGCTCGCGATATACGATCCGTCGACATCGCCCAATGGCAAGCTGCGGTTCAAGGAAGTGTTGAGCTTTATCGAAAGCCGTCTGGACGGGGCCTGGGCCTTCCGCCGCCGTCTCGTGCGCGTGCCCTTCGATCTCGATCATCCCTATTGGATCGAGGACCCCGATTTCGATCTCGAATATCATGTCCGCCATATCGCCTTGCCTGAGCCCGGCGACTGGCGGCAGCTCTGCATTCTGGCCGCCCGCCTGCATTCGCGCCCCCTCGATCTGAACAAGCCGCTTTGGGAGTTCACGGTCATTGAAGGCCTCGACAATATCGAAGGGCTGCCCAAAGGCTGTATCGCGATCCTCTCCAAGGTCCATCACGCTGCGATCGACGGCATGTCGGGCGTCGAGATCACAACTGCGGTGCATGACGTTACGCCTGACGTGCCAGAGCGCGAATTCGACATGAACTGGCGGCCCGACAGTAAGCCAGCCGATGCCGAACTGCTGATCCGCGCGCAGATCAATGCGGTACGCCAGCCGTTCAAGATGGCCGATATCATGGCGCGCAGTATTCCTGGTCTCGCCAAGGCGAGCGCGGGCCTCTTGACGCGGGACCTCAAGCTGCCGGCGACGGGCACCGCGCCCAACACGCTGTTCAACCAGACCGTATCCTCGCACCGCGTGTTCGATGGCGTGCGCTTCGATCTGGATGAGATCAAAGCGGTGAAGGCGGAGATGGATGGCGCGACCGTGAATGATGTCGTTCTGTCCGTATTCGGGGGGGGGCTGCGCAAATATCTGCTGTCGAAGAACGATTTGCCGAAGGACGATATGACGGCGATGGCGCCGATCTCGGTCCGGTCCGAGGACGAGAAAAAGGATCTCGGCAACCAGGTGTCGGCGATGATCGTCGGCCTCGGCACGCATATCGAAGACCCGGTCGAGCGGCTCGAATATGTGCATGGACGCGCGCAGAATTCGAAAGAGCTGACCAGCGCGATCGGTGCGCGCAACCTCTCCCGCATGAGCGGGATGACGCCGGGCGCGCTGATGGGTCTCGGCGCGCGTCTATACGCCCGGGCCGGTCTCGCGAACGCGCATGCCCCGGCATACAACTGTGTCGTCACCAATGTGCCCGGCCCGCCGATGGACATCTATTTTGCTGGCGCCCGGCTCGTCGAGCAATTCGGCGTCGGCCCGATTTTCGACGGTATGGGTCTCATCAACATCGTCTACAGTTCGGGCGGCACGCTGACATTGTCCTTCACCGCCGATCGCGATGCGGTCAGCGATCCGGAAAATTATGCGGCGGCGCTGCGCGAATCCTTCGACGAATTGAAGGCGGCGATGGCCAAGCGCAAAGGCAAGCCCGCGCGCAAGAAAGCGCCCGCGAAAAAGCCGGCCAAGAAAAAGGCTAAAGCTAAGGCCTGACCCTAGTGCGTCGAAGGGAAAATCGCATGTTCGATGCCCTTGGCCTCGAACGGCTCCCACTCGTCGGCCGGCTGCGCCAGCCGGTTGGCGATCAGATAGAGCACCGTGCCGTTGACGCCGAGGCCGCAATGGCTGCCATAGACGCGCAGATTTTCCGAATGATCGCTCTCGGTCACCCGGCAGTTCTGCCACGGCACGACCCCGTCCGCCTTTGAATAGACGGCCGTGGTCGGCACTTTCGGTGCCGCCGATATTTCCGCCATCTGTTCGCGGACTTTGTCGCTGCTGACCCGCTCGCCCGTTGCGGCTTCGTAGACGCGCCAGACGGTCGTCGATTGTGCGCGCCCGCGCAGCGGCGAACCCAGCGTGATGACCTGGCGGACCTTGTCGGGGGCCCGCTGGCCGAGCTGTGCGGACATCGATCCGCCAAGGCTCCAGCCGACAAGGCTGACCTTCTGGCCCGTGGCCGCATATATCTGGTCGAGCTTGTCGATCAGATGCTCGCCATCGACGCCGACCGCGCGCGGGCCGAGATTGCGGCCGAGATCCCAGCGATAGGTGTCATAGCCAAGCCGCGTCAGATAGCGGCGCAATATCCGGGTCGACCGGTCGCTCGTCATGAAACCGGGCAAGACCATCACCGGATGCCCGTCGCCGCGTGGCGCGGAATAGAGCAAGGGCGATGAGAGCGGCAAAGTCGCCATCTCGAACACCGCCCGATGAATCTCCGAATATGTCCAAAGACGCGAAGGCTTCGGAACCATATGTGGCGGTTCCGCCGATACTCTTGCTGCTGTTGCCAAAACTAAATTCCCCTCCCGCTCATGTGGTATCTTATTATGTCCTGTCGCTTCCACATGTCGGCAGGATTTAGTGCCTGTGTTCGGGCCGTAGCGTGTAGCGGCCTTGTTCGATGCCGTCGAATATGCCCGATATCGCGGGATGATCGACGGGTTCGTCGCTTTCGTCATGCAGTAGGTTCTGCTGGCTGACATAGGCGACATAGCTGCTCTCGGCATTTTCGGCGAGCAGATGATAAAAGGGCTGATCCTTGCGGGGGCGGATATCCTCCGGGATAGCCTGATACCAATCCTCGCTGTTCGCGAAGACCGGATCGATATCGAAGATGACGCCGCGGAAATCGAACATGCGATGCTTCACGATATCGCCGATCGTGAAAGATGCATGGGCGACGGGAGGTGCATCTTTGGCCAATTCGCTGCGTTCACGCGGGGAGGGGATATCGGGATCCATTACCAAATAATGTAGGTCCGCCCGACTCTCGTGGCAAGCACCGTCTTGGCAAGCGCTGTGAGGTAAGCTAGAGCGCGCCGCTCGAACGGCCCGCCCGGCGCATGGCGCCGGTGCACCAGATTCATGCGGAGAGGTGCCGGAGTGGTCGAACGGGGCGGTCTCGAAAACCGTTGTGCCTTTCGGGGTACCGTGGGTTCGAATCCCACCCTCTCCGCCAGAGACCTATCGTTTCCGCATCGCAGCGTAACCGTGGTGCCAGTATTGCGCCTTGTCAGGCAAGACGACGTCAAACGGCGCAAGAGCGGCTATCTGTGATAATAATGCGATCAGGGGTCGGTTAACTTAGCGGAGAGATAGTCAGGCTAGAAATCGCCCCGGAAGAGTATCGGTCCACTCGCGATCCGCAAGGTACTGCTGTCGTAGAACAGCAACCCGAGACGCTTCGCGCATGCAAAAATGGTCCGCCACCGGGCCGCTCGCAGATACTTCGCGCGCTGCATCGGAACTGGCATCCATGCGAGAGATGCTCGGGCGTTGCGCGTAGCCTTAAACGCCTTCGCCGACATCTTCGATCACACTAGCGAAATCCATCCCGAGGATGCAGGCAGGCCTGGTGAAGTTGGCGCGAGAAGCGCCGCGATTGACGATGGCGCCCGTCAGCCGCGCTCACCAACCATTTGTGCGTCTCCAAACAATGATCGCGGATGAGTCGCGCCCGATCACATGGTAGCGATCATGGGCCGCTGCCGTCATATCTGCATGGTTAGGCAATATGCGAAGCTGTGTGCCGACACGAAAATGATCCATGTCGACGACGGCGCCCGACTTGCTGGTTACCAGGCCAAGCTCCTGGCTCACTTCAGATACAATGAGATCACCGATCGGCCGACCGGATCCCACATCGCACGCCACGCCGTAACCTGCATCGAAGGCATGACCGGCCGTACTGCGGTCCTTTGACAGAGCGAGCCCGCCAGCATCGATGACCAGGCGATTGTGGCTTGGCTGGCAGGCAATCACCGTGGAGAGCACCGACAACGCAATATCATCGATTCTTGCCGCACCGATTCCAGCCTGAAACAGATCCTGAAACATAAAGATGCCGCATCGCGTCTCGGTCACGCCGGGGAGCTGCCGGGCATGAAGAATGGCGGGCGTCGACCCAAAACTGACCATCGGGCAAACGAGATCCGCCTCGGCAAGCCGAGTCTCGACCGACGCTAGCGCTTCGACATGCCGTTCGGCGAGCGCTGCGGCGCCTGCCGGGGTGCAGCCATAAGATGCACCGCCATACGACATTATACCGGCGAAAGATGTAGCGGTGGACCGGTCGAAGGCACGCGCCGCCTCGATGAGTTCGAGGCCCGCCATGTCGGCACCTGACCGATAACCGTCAACATCGACTTCGAGCGCAAAGGGCACAGGCTTGTCGTTGTTGCAAGCTTCTGCGGCGGCGATACAGGCTTTCGCGCCCTCGAGGCTATCGGTCATCAATGTCAGCGCACATCCTTTTGCGATCAGAGCCGATGCGCGCGGCATCTTCGCCGGAGCAAAGGGAACGCAATAGAAGAGATCGTGATGATCAGCCGCGAAGAAATATTCGGCCTCGCGCAACGTCGACACGCAAAAACCGTTGGCTCCGGCATCTGCCAACATCTGCGCCACAGGCGCGGATTTCGGAGTCTTAAGATGGGGACGAAGCGCCACGCCGAGCTCGTCCGCACGAGCAGCCATGCGGACGATATTGGCGGCGAGCTTGGCGTGGTCGAGGATCAGGGCCGGTGTTTCGATATCGCCGATCGCGTTCACGTTCATCAGAGTTCCTCGCCGGCATAGATAGCGGTACGCGAAACCGGGCCCTCGGCGGCGATGCTGGGGTACATGCCGCGATCGTTCATCGAAGACACGACGCGTCCGGATGGATGAGCGTAATCACCGCACCGCTGCTGTCGACATCGCTAAGCTTTGCATGACAATATTGGAAACCATCACAAATCAGAAAGGGCAGTCGGTGGATAACTGGTCTCGAGGTCTTGCCAAATATTGGACACCAACGAACTGCTATTGTCTGCAGATCGGTAGATTCGGGCCGCCAGGTGCGTGGAAAAATCATCTGATACCAATATCAAGCGCTGATCGGAAGGATCGCCCGCGACCACGGTTTCCATGAGGTCTTCGCCGGCCGCCGTCAGCGTGATCGGGTGAACGGCCCGGTCGAAGAGCGGCGCGCCGATCCACAGTTCCAGCGACTGGATGCGGCGACTCAGCGCCGATGGCGTAACGAAACGGTGATCGGCCGCGCGTGCGAAATGCCCCTTTTCCGCCGCGCAGATAAAGTCCTCCAGCCATTTCAGTTCCAAAAAACCGCCTTTCCTTCAACGTCTGGCGGTCTTCGCATCCTGTTTTGCCGATTTGGAATTTGAAGGCGCATTTCGATCCTCTTCATGCTTTTCAGGCGCCGGGACGACTGCCGGGACCGGTAGAGGTCGTCGGCCGTTTAATCGATAAATTCAGCGGCCGCGCCGGACATCAGGTCGTTGCTGTGCGCGGCACCGATCACGACATGAGTGCGCCAGTTGAAGGGGATGCCCCGTTCCGCCGCGGCGCGGCGCGCCTGTTCGACAAAGGACACGCCCCGGGAAAAGCGGTGAGAGCCTTGGCGCATGGCCTCCGGCGTCCGCCGGAGCTGGTCATGGTCCGTATCGATATCGAGATCGCCGAGCAGGACGACAACGTCCCGGCTCAACATGCTGTGCAACGCCTCTTCGGTGACGCCGGACCCGCTCAGGCCATAGGGAAAGGCCTCACTGAAATCGGGCATCGTATACCAGCCGGCATTGGCGGCGAGGGTGCGAATGACGCGGGCGTCCGGCTTGAAAGCCAGGAAGCGGTGGACGAACTGCGAGCCGGCTGAGTGACCGTAGAGATAGTAGCCTGACTGCTGACCGCCCAACGATGAGACGATCGTATCGAACAGTGGTTCTATGACTGAGAAGCTCCAGCGCTCTTCGGGAACGGGCAAGCCGTCGGCATCTTCCCGGTTGCCGAGATTATAGGACCGCGATCCGGGAAAGGCGTCGCGGGAAAATTCGGGAGCGATCATGACATAACCCTCGCGCTCGGCAGTCTCCGTCCAGGCGCTCAGATAGCGTTGCGGGCCGCGGCCCGCGCCGTGCATGACGAAGACGACCGGCGCATCCGCGCCCGCACGGCTAGAGCGGAAGGTCCAGACCGGAATGGCCTGCCCGGCCCAGTCATCGAAGGTGAATCCGCCTTCGCCGACCGCGATCTCGACAGATGTCGGCAGCGGCGCGGCCATCTGGCCATAGGCCGGCATGGCCAGCAGCGCCGCATATAGGGCAAATCCGGCAAAAACCCGCTGGACGGCAGTTATGGTCGCCATGATCATCGGTGTATACCTCAGCCTAGAACCGCGCCCGGAAACCGACCCAGAACTCGCGGCCGATCGAATCGTTCAGGTCGGATACGATATTGCGTGAATTTCCGTCGTCCGTGCCGCTCGGATATAGCGGCCCATAATTGTTGAAGATGTTATTCACGCCTGCCGAAATCCGGTAGTTATTGTCGGGTCCGAAGCTGTACCGCGCCGAGATGCGGTGGAAATCCTGCCCGTCGACCCGGAAGAACCGGTCGTTCGACGGGAAGGGGTCGTTCACGAGATCGTCGATGCCGCCAGCTTCATAAGTAATGATATAGGCGAGCCGGAAGCCGCCGTTCCGATATCCGAGGCGTAGCCGCCACTCATCGCGCCCGTCTTCGATCTCGCCGAGCGGGCTGTTCACGATAGGCTGACCGCCCAGCCCGATAAAGGTCGTCTGCTGTTTGAAATAGCGCGAATAGCGGAAATTGATGTCGAATTCGCCTGGAATGATCGAGAATTCAATATCCTCCCAGTTCAGCGCGAAATCGATACCTTCTACGAGTTCCTGTTCCAGATTTTCCTGGAAATTGATGACTTCCACAACTTCGCCGTTGAACGGGTTGCGCGATATGACGTCGCAGAATCTGTTGTTCGGAAAATCGTCCGCCGCATAGCAGAGGTCGACATTGTTCTGCGTGCTGATCGATGTGATCGCGTCGCTGATCTCGATCCGGTAGTAATCGGCGATCAGCGTCAGGCCCGGCGCGAAAGGCGGGGTAAACACGGCACCGAATGTGTATGTATTGGCCGTTTCTTCCTGAACATTCGGATTGCCTGAATTGGGACCCTGGACGCTGCCGTCGAATTCAAAAGCTTCACCTGCATTATCAGGATCGGCGAAGAAAGCCTGAATGCCCGGTTCAGAGAGACAATTCGCTGCAACTGTCGCAAGACTGACTGCCTCGCCGCCCACGCTTTCCGGCGCGGACAAGCCCGAACCGTTCGGCAGGAGACCGTCGCACGGGTCCCTCAGATCGTCGCTGTCGGGTCGCGGTGGCGAGAATATCTCGGTGATGTTCGGCGCACGTTGCGAACGGGAATATTGGGCTCGGAATCGGAGTGCATCGGCGGCCTGCCAGACCGCGCCGATATTGTAGCTGAAAATGGTTCCGACCGTGCTATACTCGGACACCCTGACAGCGCCTTGCAAGAACAACTCGTTGGCGATGATCGGAATGTCGATCTCTGCAAAGGCCTCAACAACATCAAAGCTGGCTTCGAGACTCGGAAATGTCGCCAGGGATGTCAGGAACGCGTCATCGGTCGTCGGATCGCCATCCTGGCCGCCGATAGGATCGCCGTCTGGGTCGCCCTCGGTCGATTGCTCTTCCCGCCGATATTCGATACCGGCCGCGAACTTGACGTCGCCATCGCCGAGCCGGAACAGATCGCCGCGGATGAAGCCGCCAGCCGTATATTGGGTGCGCGATTGGGTCGCGAAACCGTTATATCGGATATAGTCGGCCGCCGCCTGGGACACGGTGCCCTCGCCGAAAATATTGAGCGGTACACAACCATCGGCGCGTGCGCCCGCATCGGCACACTGGAAGCCGCCGGCGCCGTCTTCCTCGATATCCAGCGCGAATTGGGCGTTTCGGAAGTTGATTTCGTTTGGATTCCACTGATCCTGTTCGAACCGGCCATAGGTGCCGAAAACCGTCCAGTCGATGCTGTCGGTCAGCGACCCTTCCAGATCGGCCATGATCCGGATCGTATCGCGGCGGTTGATCCGTGCCTGCTCACCCAGTTCGATTAGACGGCGATCGAAGGATACCGAACCGCTTCTGGTTTCTTCGACCTCGGGCGGAATGAACGGATGATCGCTGGCAATATTGCCGACCTCGAACGCATCGAGGAGACCGAACGCATCATCGTCATTGAGGGTCTCAACGCCGCTGCGCGTTTCCGAATCGACGCGTGAGAACAGGCCGACCACTGAAAACTCGACCGCCGGCGAGAATTCGTAGCTCGCGTGCAGGCCGATGTTCAATATCTCCCGCGATCCCTGAAGCGTGCGTCCGGGCCGGATATTGAAGCCGTCGAAATCGGCAAGGAAGTCCTGACTGCCAGTCCGGTCCGGGGGCTGCAGCGACTGATCGTTGAACCACTGACCATCCTTGAACCAGGCATCGCCCCCTTCGAAAACGCCGCCCGGCGTCGTGCCGCTGAACGACGGTAGCAGGCAGTGTCGATCTTCATTGTCGGGATCGCAGCCGGGCGTATTGATCTCGTCGGCGAACGTATCGTTCGAACCGGTGGCCGGATCGTCGAACTCCACCGCGAGAACCGAAAGCGGCCGGCTGTCGTCGGCGAGCACCTCATTCTCGTCGCGATAGCTGACGGCTGCCATTACATAGCCGCGGTCTTCGGCAAATCTCAGGCCGATCCGTCCGTTGATCCGATATTCCTCACCGCCGCTTGCTTCGGGTGTCGAGTAGCGCGCATCGATCTCATAGCCTTCGAAAGAATCGTTGAGCACGAAGTTTGCGACGCCCGCAATCGCATCCGAGCCGTAGATCGCTGATGCGCCACCTGTCGTTACTTCGGTCCGCTGGACGAAACCGACGGGAATCGTGCTGAGGCTCACGCGATCGGAATTGCCTGAGTTCGATACGGCGCGCCGGCCGTTGATGAGAACAAGAGTGCGATCATCGCCGAGCCGCCGCAAGCTGATGGTGGATAGGCCAGCCGTTTGAATGTCGCTGTTGCTGTCCTGAACCGACACCCCTTCGCTGATACCGGGAAGCTGCTGGATCGCTTCAGCCAGATCTGTCGATCCGATATCTTCGAAATCCTCTGTACCGAAAACCTGCAACGGGACGGCCGACTCTTCGGCCGTACGTTCGATCCGCGATCCGGTGACGACGATCGTCGCGCCACGGCTACCCGCCTCGGCAGTCTGCGTCGGCAGGGTTTGGGCCGTACTTTCGTCAACTTGCGCATGTGCGGCTGTTGACGCTAGCAAGATTGCGCTGAAAGAAGCACCTGCCAAATAATATTTCTTGTTATGTTGCATGTCGGACCCCCTGAAAAACAGTGTATCGATGATGTCAGTTGTATTGCGCCGCCGTTGAGTTAGGTTTCCCCGGAACGCCCGATCAGCGTCACACGAGGGGCCCTCCCTGTTGCAGCGCAGAAAAGCTTGAAGCGAAAATCACGGCAAATTCATAATCGGCATATTGCAATGCAGGAAATGCAAGACATTGATTAGGATGTGAAATTTTGGAACTAAAGTGGCTTGAAGACTTTATTTGTGTTGCGGAGAAGGGACACTTTGCGCAGGCTGCGGAAAGCCGGCTCGTCACGCAATCCGCTTTGAGTCGCCGTATTCAGTCTCTCGAGCTATGGATTGGGGCCAGCCTGTTCGACCGATCCGAACATCCAATCAGGCTGACTACGGCCGGCGAGGAGTTCATCAAGACAGCCCGGGAAATCGTCGATCAGTCCTACGAAGCGCGCGCATTTGCGAACAAATATTCGCGCATGGGCGATGACAGCATCACGATCTCCTGCCTTCACACGCTGGCTCTCAGATTCATCCCTGAGCTGATCAATACTCTGCAACAGAAAACTCGGCCCTTCTCCACATCGATCATTGCCGAAACGCGGACTGTAGAGGAGTATCTGACGGCGCTGAGCATTGGCACGTGCGACTTCTTCATTTGCTACGATCATCCGTCAATATCCTTCGATATCGATCCGGTGCAATATCCCAGCATCGAGATCGCTAGCCACCACATCCGGCCCTATCAAAGCTTGGACCGGGAGCCGATCGATTTGAACGACAGCTCGGGTGATGCAATCCCGCATATCGAATATGCCGGAACCTCTTTTATGTCCCGCGTGTTCGAACAGCTCTTTCGCAAGGCGCCGTTCAAGAAACGCCTGCGCGTCGTCTACCGGGCCTCTCTGGCCGAAAGCATGCTTGCGGCGGCACAGAAGGGTTTCGGCGTTGCATGGTTGCCGGAAACGGTTGTGCCTGTAGATCCGGCCGAACTCGGGCTGCGCCTCGTATCGGAGGAATCCTCGACTTTGCTCTCGATCAGGGCGTATCGGTCGATGAGCAACAGCAGTCAGCTCGTCGGCGAAATCTGGGAGGCGTTGACCGAGATGTGATTCTCGGTCGCCGGTCGCTAAGGACCGAGATTTCGGCCCATGAGCGACGATCACTGTGCTTCCGTTGGCTCTCCGACGGTTTCTTTGACCTCATCGGCCTCCGCCTCGTCTGGCTCCGGATCGGGCACCAGCGGCAACACCGGCTGATACTCGGGCAGACCCAGATGACGGGCATACCATTGCAACTCGGCGTTGATCTTGAACAGGCGGTTGCGCGGCTCTCGAAAGTTGTGCGGCTCGCCATCGGCGATATAGAGTTCAGTCGGAGTGCCTGCCGCACGGACGGCCCGATACATCAAGATGCCTTGTGTCGGCGGGACGCGTTCGTCATCCTCGCCGGTGAAGAAGAGAGTTGGCGTACGTACGTTCCAGGCACCTGCCAAGGGGGATTGTGCGCGATACGCATCGAGGGGCGCACCTTCTTCCCACGGGCTGCCGCCGAACCACGGCGTTCGGTTGCGGCGGCGGTCGCTTTCGCCATAGAGCGACACCCAATCGGCCACGCCCGCGCCGGAAGACGCAGCCGCGAAACGATCGGTTATCGTGATCAGCCGGTTAGTCATATGGCCGCCGGCGCTCCAGCCCATCTTCACGAGCCGATCCGGATCGGCGAGGCCGCGTTCGACGAGCGCGTCTATGCCGGAAAGCACATCGAGATGCGCGTTGCGAAAATAGTTGCCGACCATGTCGCGCATGAAGGCGTCGCCATAGCCGGTTCCACCGCGATGATTGGGCAGCAGAACACCATAGCCCTGCCCGGCAAGTACCGGCACGTAGCGCGATGCGTTCCAGCTCCCGAACTGTGACGACGAACGTGGGCCGCCATGGGTGATGGTCACTAGCGGGAAGCGCTGTCCGGGTTCGTAACCGATGGGATATACGAGCAGTCCCTCGATCTCATATCCGTCGTCGCTGCGCCAGCGCACTGCTTCCTGGCGCGGCAGTCGGAAACGCTCGGGCCAGTCGGCATAGTGGCTGGTCAGCGCGCGCAGCGAACCGGTCCCGGGATCGATCTCGTAGACCTCGCCCGGATTACCCGCGGTTGCGACCGTTGCGACATGGCGGTCGAGAATGGGATCATAGTGCCAGTCGTCGATCACATGATCGCCTTGGGTTGCCCGATCGAGACTTCGGTGCGCCAGGTCGTAGCGGAACAATTCCGTTCGTAGCCCGATATTGCCCAGCACCCAGAGCGCGGCGCCGTCCGCCGACCAAGCAAAATCGAGCACCTCGATCGGTGTATCTGCGAACAGCAGTTCCGGTTCGAGGCTACCGACCTGCTGCAGGAACAGATTATCCTCATAATAGGGTTCGCCAGCGGCATTGACCGTGGCGATAAAGGCGAAGCTTTGACTGTCCGGCGACAATTTGGCCCGGCTCTCATTATAGCTGTTCACGGTGAGCCTGACGGGTTCCCCGCCAGCAAGCGCCAGAAGCCACAATTCGTTCAGGTCGCTGCGGTCCGGATCACTCGTTTCGCGTCGCTGATACAGGATATGATTGCCGTCGCGCGACAAGGTATAGTTGGCGATGAAGGATCCATCGTCGACCAGAGTCGCGACCGCATTGTCTTCGAACCGATATTGGTAGATCGCATCGGGTCTCGTGAAATCATACGGCCGGATTTGCCAGTCCGCATCGGAATCGTCAGGCCTGTTGCTGGTGAAGAGGAAAGACTGGCCATCGGGCAGCCAACTCACGTCGTCGACATCGTCGTGATGGTCGGTAAGCCTTACGATCTCGCCGGTAGCGGGCGTGACGAGATAGGCCTGATCATGTTCGTCGCCATTCCCGTTCTCATCCCCATTTTCGTTGTCCGCCGCTTCCCGTTCACCAGTCGCAAGAAACGCTTGGTGGCCGGGCCGCCAGTGCACGGATTCCTCAAGCAGCTCCGCGATACCGAGCACGGCGAGATCGAGCAGCGCGGCGCTGGTGAGATCGCGAATCTCGATCGTATCGTCGATCTCATTGTCCGCCCAATCGATCTGCGAGACATCATAGGCTAGCCAGCGACCATCACTCGATAGCGTCGGCGTACCCAGCCGTGAGATCTCGACCATGTCGACGGCTGTCATCGGCCGAGGCTCGGACAATACTGCACTTGTATCCAAAGGCCGGGCCTCCGCCAGTGCCATCTGTGAGGCGCCTGCAATCGCTGCGATGGCGATCCAGTAATGATATTGAATCGAAATGACCACGCTCACGCGTCTGCCCCCTTATTCGTCGACGAGTTGCAACCCGGTGATCCGTGAGACACCATGATTGGTCGTCATTTCAAATTCCGTTTTCGCAAACCGTAATGCGAAATGCGCAAAACCCTGAGTTACCAGCCGCTATTGAACTGAGATCGATGTCTAGATTGTCTGTGTCGTACAAGCCGGTTCGTTAGGTGATGCGCTATGACGAGTCTTCCCTCGTTGGGAAGCTAGCTGGCGGAGCCAAAGTTTGAGAGGCGATGGTTGCCAATCAAGAAGGCAGATTTTTCGATCTAGATGGATACTTCATCCGTGGACGGAAATGGCAGGAAATAGTCTCATCGTGAAGAATAGGTCCGGCGTGGTATCAAACATGGTGCTGGACGTATGGAAACATGAGTAATTTTTTATGTCAATGTCTTGTTCTTCTATTTCGAATCTCACCCTCTCCGCCAAAAATATTTAATAAAATCAATACTTTAATGGAATTTTTCGGTTGATCATCGGTCAACTCGCCACTGATGCGCGCTAGTCGAATGTCCGCCAGCTTTGGCATTGTGCCCGCTTTGCGCCCGAGGCGGGCTCATTTAGCTACAGATTGTGTTTATCCGGAAAAACAATGTCACGAGCATGATGCAAGCCGCTCTTCCATCGGCGCAATGCGATATCGGAGCGATGTCATCGGCAGGTCGTTGTGCTCGGCATAGCCGCGATAGAGAGATGCTGCGCGACGCATTGTGTTGCAGGCCTGCGCCATTTGGCCGTTAGCCCAATAGGCTTCCGAAGCCTCCTGTAGCCGGTGTGCATAGTTGAGCGTTGGCCCTGTGCCCGGGCCGCCTGACCTCTCGCTCAGCCGTGCCAGTCTGAGGCCCTGCTCGATGTCGCGCGTTGCCGCCTCGCGTTCGCCGTTCTCCGCTGTAACCCAGCCGCGCGCTATACTTGTTATCGCCAGCCGGCGTTGCAGGTCATTGTCTTCGGGATCGGCTCGATACGAACGCAGTGCGCGCTGATAGGTCGGTTCGATGATACGACCAGCTTCCTCGCTGCGATCCAGCTGCAGCAATGTTCGCGCCAGATTGGTTGCTATGGTCGCCTCCAGCCGGTGATCGACGGGCAGTCCCGTCTCGGTGGCGAGTCGCCGCTGAGCAGCCAACGCCCTTCGGAACGGCGCGACACCATCCGCATAGCTGCCCATGACGATCCGGAAACCAGCCGACATATTCACAAGATCATTATAGGCGCGCCGAACATCTATGTCGGCACGAACGTCGGCGGGCGCGTTCTCGATACGCGAGATAGCATGCTGGATCGCGCGATTGCCGCCTACTACATCGTCGTTGCAACAGGCCAGTGCATTGGCAAGGTATCGCTCTGCGCGTGTATACTCGGCGATCACCTCCGCAGACGGTGAGGCAATCTCCAGCAACAGTGCGCGAGCCCGTTCGGCGTGCGCCGGGGCTGCCTGCGTATCGATAAAAGTAAGCAACTTGTCGCGCGCGAGTCCGATATGGCTGCGCGCAAGGGCGAGGCGAACAGCGTCGCTCTGCCTTTCTTCATAAAGATCCTCGAGTATTGATGCGGACCGTTCGTACAGCGCTATGCCGCCTGACAGATCGCCGGCATTGGCTGCACCCAAAGTACCTGTCGCGGTGGCAAGACGGTAAAAGCCTCGCCCTGCCGCAAGCCGCGCTTCATAAGACGCGTCCGGATCGCTTGCCAACGCCTCGAGATGGCGCTGCGCATTTCTGGCGAGCATCAAGCGCGCCTCTGAATTCCCTGGTCGATTGCTGACTTCGTCGAACACGTCGAACATCATCGCGCTCGCCAGTTCGCGGGTATCGGCAAGGTTCGCTTCGGCTTCCGCCCTGGCCAGCTCGGTCTGCCGATAAGCCAGACTAACAAGGATGAGCGCTGTCAAAACAGCCAGCGCCACCACTAAAGTTGCAATTGCAACCAGGCGCTGCCGCCGCACGAATTTGCCGAACAGATAGGCTGGCCCGCCATGCATGGCGGAAACAGGTCTCGATGTTCGATGGTTTTCAATATCTTCGGTGAGAGCGGAAACTGACGGGTAGCGCCTATCGGTATTCTCGGATGCAGCTTTGTTCGCGATCGCTATCAGCTCGCGCGGTGCATCGGCACCGGCGAGCAATTCAAGAAGCTTTCCAAGTGCATAGATATCCGAAAGCGTCGTTGCCTCGCCGCCATCGCGCTGTTCGGGCGCAGCAAAGCCAGGCGTATAAGCCGAATTGGCGCCATCTTGCGCCGCATCTCCATCATCTGGGCGCGCGATGCCGAAATCGATCAGCTTCACGATTCCGGCATCCGTGATCAGCACATTGGGCGGTGTCAGATCCCGATGAATGACGAGGCGCTGATGGGCCGCTTCTACGGCGTCGCAAATCTGCTCGAAGACAGCGATCCGGCTTTCGATCGGCCTGTCAGTCCCTTCGAGCCACTGGTCTACAGGCTCGCCATCGATATATTCCATCACGAAATAGGGCGCGCCGTCTTCGGTTTCGCCTCCATCGAAAAGCCGGGCGATATTGGGATGATTCAGATCAGCCAGAATTTGCCGCTCGCGTCGAAAGCGCTCGACCATTTCTCGCGTTGTGAGCCGCTGTTTGATCAGCTTGATTGCGACGACGAAATCGAAATCGTCCGTCGCCCTTTCGGCTAGATAGACATTACCCATCCCGCCGCGACCGATAAGGCGCAGCACTCGGTATGACCCGATATCTTCGGGGTCTTCGTCTTCATCGTCGAGCAAAGCCGCGCCGCCCGTCATCAGCCTGCCTGTTGCCACCGGTTTCTTCGCGAGCAGTTCGATGGCGCGCGAGCGGGCGCGTTTGCTTATACTTCCATGGGATTGCAGATAATCGCCGCGTTCATTCGATGGCCGATCCAGCGCCTCTTCGACAGCGGCCATCGCCTCCCGCTCGATTTCCGGATCGCGGCGATCCATCGTCAGTGACTGAGCCTGTCATGGAGCCAGATGCGCGAAACCTGCCATCGCCGCCTTACCGTCGCCACAGAGATATCGAGCACGGTTGAAATGTCCGTCATCGACATGCCGCCGAAAAAGCGCATCTCCACGATATTGGCGCGTTGCGGATCGATGGCCCGCAGCTCCTCCAAATGCATATCGAGCGCCAGCAGTTCGACCGGCAACTGCCATTCGCCGATATTGGTCTGCAGCGTCACCTTGGTGTGATAGCGCTTGTCGGCATCGCGGCGGCGGGCCTGGTCGACAAGGATCTGCCGCATGATCCGCGACGCCAGAGCGAGGATATGCGCGCGGCTTTTGAATTCCATCCGGTCGAGACGGGAAAGGCGGATCACCGCTTCGTTTATTAGGTCGCCCGTGGACAGCGACGAGCGGGCTTCCTGCGCCAGCTTGGCCGCGGCAATGGCTTCCAGTTCGCGATGGATATCGCGAATGACGGAGTCGCCGGCATCGGTATCGCCGGACTGCCAGTCGGCCATGAGCGCGCTGTGATCCATGAACACCCCCCTGAATCGCGACCTTTACAAGAATAATCAGAGATTTTTCGAGATTCCAAGGGATTTAGCGCGCCCTACAACCCTCTGCGCTTGGCAAAGGCCACCAGGTCCTCGACCCGCTGCCCGACCAGCTCCCGCTCCTTCAACTTCAGCGCCAGCCATGTCTTGCGCTTATCCTCGGGTTGTTCGAGCGCCTCCTCGAGCAGCTTGAGAACCTCTCGTTCGATCGTTGGATTGGGTGCGGCCATGCCCGTTCTCCGCTCGTGCCCGATCAATCAGAACCGCCAGTCGATAGTGGCCGAACCGGCGATGCTCTGTTCTTCGCCGAGCAGGCCACGCAACTCGCCGCCGATCGACCATCCATTGCCGATTTCGTAGCGACCCGCGGCCGTGAATAGCCCGGCCGAGCCGTTGACGCGCGGATTACGGACCGAAAAGATCGTGCCGGGCCCGCCTGCAAACGCCATGTTCGCCTGCGCGACATTGCTGTGGCCGTCGACATATTGCGCGCTGAAATCGACGCCGCCGCGCGCACCCTGCCAGTTGGCGAAGAGGCCGCCGCCGAAGCGCGTGATCTCATCCGAAGCATCGGCGCTGACCAGGCTGATATCGCCTGCGCCTGTTTCTGCGAACCGGCCGAGATCGGCGCTCGCATGGTGGATCGAGGCGATCGGTCCCGCTGTCCAGCCATTGCCGATCGGGATACCGTAGCGAGCCTCGCCGGAAATCGCGAAGGTCTCGACATCGACGCTCGCACGCGCGTGGCGGTCGAACGTGTTGACGCGGATACGGCGATCGACGCTCGCATCGGTCTCTGCATAGTCGATTGCGCCGGCGATGGTGACACCCGCGCCGCCACTGCCGTAGCGCGCATAGGCGCCGAGATGCCAGCCATCATATTCGGCATCGCTGAGCCGATCGTCGACATCGACGCCGCCATCGATATAACCAAGCGCCGCGCCCGCCGCCCAGCGATTGCCCGCGCCACGATAATCGATGCCGATATCGAAGCCGTAATCATTATGCTCGACATCCGCGCCATTGCCGTCGCCATCGACCGAACCGTCGCTGCCGACGATGCTCGTCCACAGGCCCCAGCCTTCGCCATAGGGTTCGTGCGCCCGGGCGACCAGCCGCTGCGACCGCGTCAGCCCGTCGCTCGCCGCCTGGCTGAGCAGCGCGGCGTAAATCTCGCCTGAGGCCGTATCGAACGCGGTCAGCGCCTGGCTCGTGTTCGAGAAGATCAGCTGGTCGATGACAGCGGCGAGATCGCCTGTCGCACCCGCTTCCAGCCGGTCGAACGCGCCGGCGACCGATGCCTGGTTCGGCGTTTGCGCGACGCTGGCAAAGGCGACCGGGGCAGGGGGCGGGGGTGTCGGTCCGCCCGTTGGCGGCGGCGGAGGCGGTGTTGGTGTCATCGCGCGTTCGGCGGCGAGCCGCACATTGTCCGCACCATGCTCAAGGCTCAGTGTCAGAAAGGGAAGATCGTCCTCGATACCGTCGAACATGCCGGTCACGCCGCCCGTCGCCGAAAGGACCTGGAACTCGGTGCGCGAGCCGAAATCTTCTTCGGGCGTCATCGAGGAGACGACGACTGTGCCGCCGTTCAGCTTCGCGCTACCGTTCACCTCCAGCCGGTCGGATGCGCCGGTATTCGCCAGCGCGCCATCGGCCAGGTTGCCGTCGATATCGACGAGGAAGCGCGAGCCTGCTTCGAAGACCAGCGCGCTGCCGATCGAAGTGACCTGCAACGGCCCGTCGCCGCCCGGCGCGATATCGCCTTCGATGGTGATCGCATTGCCATCGCCGAGCAGAATCTCGTCGAGCGAGTTGAAAACTCCGCCCGCGCGCACGAAGATCGCATTCGCGCCGCCGCCCATATCGATATTGCCGGTGAAGATACCCGAGCTGTCGAACACATCGTCGCCGCCGCCGAAGATCACATCACCGTCGATTTCGCCTGCGTTGAGGACGGTTTGCCCCTCATCCACCGCGGAGAAGTTGAGCGCAAAGCCATTGGCGGACGTGACGCTGCCATCCTCGGTGATTTGGAAGTCGTTGATGAGGCTTGAGGAGACAATCCCGTCCGATCCTGCGCCGGAGACGTCGATAATCCCCTCGACACTAATCGAAGCAAAGCGGTTTGAACCCGGCTCAAGAAAGTTGGTGTCCGAATTCGCATCGCCCCAACCGCTGCCGATCACCACGCCATGCGCGCCATCGCCGCTGGTGGTGATCGTGCGGGAGAGAATTGTGAGCGTGAGGGAGGTATTGTCGGCCACATCAAACGCCGGAACATCGCCGATCTGGATGCCGTGCGAACCGTCGCCCTCAGTCGAAAGCGATAGCGGTGCAAAGGACATACTGAGTATCGGCCTTACATCAGTCGCGGCGCTATCGACAAACACCCCTTCGACACCGCCGAATAGGATGCCGATAGCATTGTCGCCGCGCGTCTGGATCGTGCTTCCGGCCTCAACGATATCGACAATACCGTCGACGAAATCGCCAGTGACCGTCGCATATTCCATCCCGTGCGACCGCGCGCCAGATGTCACGATGACATTGTCTCCAGTGAAGATCAGCGCATCACCAGTCGACAAACCGTCCATGTTGAAGTCATCGGCGACAAAGCCATCACGAATGGCGCCGTAGAAAATCCCGCGGCTATCATCTCCGGTGGTCATGATCTCCGTTTGGCCAATGGATGTCGTTTGCGAGGAACCGACCCTCCCGACAGCGGCCTGGGTGCCGATGCTGATCGCATCGCTGTTCGCGCCTGCCGTCGAAACCTGGTTGTCGCTGATCGTGATGACGGTCGTCGAGTTATCGCCCGCTAATGTCGCGACATCTATGCCGCGGCTGTTGCCGCCAAGCGTTCTGATCGTGCTAGTCGCAATGTCGAATGTGGAGATCGACAAATTCGCTGGGTCGATCACATCGAACACGCTGCCATCGTTGAACGTAAGAGCTGTGCTGTTTGCGCCCTCCGTTCTGAAGACACTGTCGACTATGGAGAGCGATGTCGCGCTGCCTTCGCCCAGCGCCTCTGCAAAGAGACTACGGCTGTTATCGCCGACGGTGTTGAAGCTGCTGTTGGTGATGGTGGTAGTGCTGACACTGTCGCTCAAGATCGAACCTGCGAAGAACGCGTCGCTGTTCGCACCCAGCGTTGAGAACTCAGTTGCGTCGAGAGTGTAGGAGATGAACGTGGCACCCGTTCCGCCTGCGTCACCAGCGGTGCGTTCGAACGAAAGGGCATCGGCCTCATCTCCTTCGGTCGCGATGCTGCTTTCGCCGATAAAGAATGTCATTGAGGAGCCGCCCGTCGATTGGTCACTTTCGACATCAATCCCGCCCGAACCATCGCCAGAGCTGCTCAGCGTTCCTCCGATCATCACGAGACTGCCAACGTTCGTTCCTTCACGTCCAGCAACCCGCACCAATACACTCTCATCACCTGCGCTGGTTAGCTCGGAATCGGCGACGATGAAGGTGTAGTCGCTGAGCCCGCCGGTGTTGAGCCGCACCACGTCGCTGCCGTTGCCGGTCGTACTCACAAGCGCGTCGAGCAGTTCCAGACTGGTCGATCCGGCATTACCAGTGTTGAGCAGGATGGCCGCAGCATCAGCGCCAGCCGTTGATATCTCGCTGCGGCTGATCGCACCGGTGAAGGTCGAACCATCGGGCGCGTCAAAGCTGATCGCGGAGGACCCGTCGCCCGTGGTTGAAACCACGCTGGGGTCGGCAAGGTCGTTCGCGGTCAGGAACAGCGCGCCAATGCTGTCCGACACCCCGCCGCCCAGCGCCAAGGCATCGCTGTTCGCGCCGGTGGTCGTGGCCGTGATATCGGTCATCGCTGCGTAGAAGCCGGTGCCATCACCCGCATTGAGTTCGGTGAGGCGGAACAGCGGCGCGCTATCGCCCACGCTGGAGAAGGTCGTATCGCTGGCGACCAGCGCAATCGCTTCGCTGGCGGAGATGACTGCCGCATCATCGCCGCCCGTGCGAATAATCGCACCATTCGACGTCCCCAGCGCCAGTGGAGACGCGCTGACAATCGCGCCCGCGCCCATCATGGATTCGACCGTGGCACCGTCCACTTCCATCAGTTGGTTGAACGGTGTGAAGTCGAACGGATCGACCGTAATCGGATCGGCTCCCGATGCGCCGCCACCGACGGCAGAGGGCGTCTGCACACCAACACTGTTGATATAGGTGGTGATCAGGTTCATCGCCCGGTCGGAAAGCCGCGCTTTCAGGACAGTCGTTTCGGCCTCGACCGCATCGAGCAACCCGTCATTGTTGCTGGCTTCCAGCAACCGGATCGCCACCGCATCGCCTGTTCCGCCCGATATGGTCGCGCCGTTATTGACCAGAATCGCTGTACGCCCGGCATTGACGATGCGAATAGCGTCGGAATTAGCACCAGCGGCGGTGATGTTTTCGCTCGCCCCGATCGTGATCTCCGTCGCGTCTCGCACCGCACCAGGATCGCGATTGCGCAAGCCAAGGATTTCGATCGCGTGAGAATCAGTGCCAAGAGTGGCGGCTTCAGTGCCGGTCAGGAGGATCGAGAACAGCGAATCGGTCACGCCGTCCATCTGGCTGTCGACGGAGATGCCGACACTTCGATCCCCGTCAGTTGTCACGGTTGAGTCGTTGATGGTGATGGTTTGTACCGAGGGATCGATCGGCCCCGAAGCGGCGGAGCCAACAATGATGGCACCGCTGTCATCGCCCGAGGTCGAAAAGTCCGATCGACCGATTGTCAAAACCCCGACAGAATCGTTCTGAATAAAGGACTCGATAATGAAGGCCGCGCTGTTATCGCCCAGTGTTGACAGCGAGTTGTCGAGCAGGTTCACATTGATCGTGGAAGTCTGGCCCTCGATTCCTCCGATCTGCACCGCGTCACTGTTAGGGCCGCCTCCAGTGGAGATCGTCGAGTTGCTGATGTTAAAGGTAAAGGCGCTGCCTTCGCCGATGGCGTCGATATTGACCGCTTTGGCATTGGGGCCACCGGCAAAGATAATCGAGTTGTTGATGACCAATTCAGCGGCGCTTCTGGAATCCAGTTGCTCCACCAACACACCATTGCTTTCAGTGCCCGCGGTGGTGAGCACGACCGTGTCCAGAACCAGACGCAGGTTGGAATTGTCGGTCAGAGGTTCGATCACAATCCCCTTGGACTCGTTGCCTTCAGCGCCAAGGATGGTCTGAACAAAGGTCGCGTCAATTTGCGCAGGCCCTCCGGCGCTTCCGAGCCGGACGATATCGGATTGATCGCCTGTCGTGATCAGCGCTCCGGCGTTGTCGATCAAGTTCACTTGATCCGCACGAGCCGCAATCGCCACGCCCGCGCCCATATCGATCCGGCCGCTATTGGTGATCGTCACTATGCTGTCGCCATCGCCCGTAGCGGTCGCGTCAGCCTCGCCAAAGCTGGCGGCGATGCCGATCGATTGTACGTCAGTCGTCGCGCTCAGATCGATATTGCCGCTAGTATTGATGGTCGCATCGATGGCATCATCGCGCGTCGCAAAGGCGGTGATGCCAAAACCCAGCGGCGCATCGAGCGTGATGTCGCCCTCATTGGTGATATCGAAGATGTAGTCGCCCGTATTGGACGCATCGGCGGTCGATGCGTCGATGCCGCGCAGCGTATCCCCTGTGCCGGTGATCGTGCCTTGGTTGATAACTTCCAACCGGCCCGCATCGGCCTGGTTCAGAAGGAATATGCCTGTCGATGCGCCGCCCGTAGCGGTCATGTCGATGGCGCTGTTGTTTGTTACCGAAAGGACGACAATATCGCCGCGCCCCTGCGCCAAAATGCCAAAACTGCCGATACCGTCGGTCGAAATCGAGGTATCGTCAGGCGCATTACCGCTGACAATGAGAGCCTGGGCAGGCGAGTTGAGATCGTTTGATTCAACAAAGCCAACGATCCCGTGAGTCTGCGGGCCAATCGCCGATAGATTTCCGGTGTTCGAGATGCTCGAGCCCTGATTGGTGGCAAATGCAATGCCGACGATGGCCCCTGCAATACCGTTGAAATCCGTATCGAATGTGCCCACTCCGGTTTCCACCGAGATGTTGCCTAGGTCATTTAGAATCGTAAAGTTTCCGCCATTTGCGATTGCAAGAATTCCGGCCGTGGCGGCGTCACGCTCTCCAATACCATTGGATCTTGCAGTCAAGTTTCCGCCGGAGTTGCTTACGAATACGCTTACCCCACGCCCCTGTAGCGCTATCGCGCTGTCACCCGTCGTGACAGCCTCGATATCTCCGTTCTGGTTGATCAGATCGACCCTGCCACCACCTTGCGCTACTGCTTCAATGCCAAGTGCTGCCATGCCATTACCATCCGCCGTAATATCGGCCGCTGACTCAAGGCGCAGATCGAACCCGTTCTGCGCAATCGCGACAATGCCCTGCGCCGGGCCGGCAATGCCCGGATCGTCGAACACATTGATGACCACGCCCTCTTCGATCAGGATATCGAGATCGCCATTGTCTTTGAGGATATCGATGCCCGCATAGCCGGGAGGCGCGATCGGGGTTGTCGGGTTGCGCACAACGATCCTGTCGAAATCCGGGTCGGTCGGCCTGCTGATCACGCCGTCTTCGAGATCGCCTTCGCAGATCGCTTCGCCGGCGACGATCGGGCAGTTGCCGCTCGTTCCGGGCACCGTTTGCTGCGCCGACGCCGCGCCCGGCGCGATTGCCAATGCCGCCCCGATCGCCGCCAATGCCGCGCCCTGATTTAGCGATGCCCGAAATCCCAGTTTCCCGCCGATAATCATGCCTTGTCCTCCCGGTCCGGCACCGAGAAAAACGGCGCCTCACCAAGAACGGCGCAATCGGGAGGAAAAACTGCTCAAATATTTTTCAGAAAATTCAGGCTGCGGGGTTGCGGCAGACGAAACGGAATGGAGAAGCCATTGTGTTGTAGCGTCCGCTTTCGGTCATTGGCGGCAAATTTACTGACCAGATAAGCAGGCATTCCGCCCTCCCGGGACTAATCGTTGCTGTCAATATTCGACCGCGGGTCATGCTCGTGCAACCATGCTTCGATGACGCCGATATAGGTCTGGGGCAGGCGATGTCCGCTTTCGAAGGACACCTGCGTGACCATTTCCCCGCCCGCTTCGGCCAGGGCCATGTTCTGTTCCGGGGTTGCGAAGACATCGTCGGTCGCTGTTATCAGCAGCCACGGTCGATCGACACGGGGCGCGGCGGCCAGCGGGGCGACCTCGGGCACATTCGCGACGGCCGGGGGCACGAGAGTGACGACATGGGTGACGCGTGGATCCTCGGCGGCCAGCCAAGTCGCCATCTGCGCGCCCATGCTGTAGCCGACCACAAGGACATTGGTCGGCCCGCCCGCCTCTTCGTCCATCAAGTCGAGCAACTGGCGGTAATCGCCGATCGTTTCAGTGATCATTTCGCGATAGGCTCCGGTGTCGCCTTCGCGCGCAGCCATGACGCGGGCGATGGGGTTGGCGCTTTCGGGACGCGCGCCGTGCGCGCGGGCATCGAGCGCGGCAACCCGATAGCCGCGCCGCAGCAGCATCAGCGCCAGTTCATCGCCATAGCTGCGATTGTCGGTGGCGAGCCATTGCAGGGCCGAGCCGGTAAGGCCGTGCATCAGCAGGGCGACGGGAGCGTCGTCGGGGGTTTCGGCGTCGCGGTAGAAGAAGCCGGTGACGGGCGCGCCGTCTTCGGCTTCATAGGCTAGCTGCAGGATACGGGTTTGCGCCGAGGCCGGCGTTACCGCGACCAACGCGGGGGCGAGAAACAGGAAAAGGCTAATCAGTAAACGCATGGCAAATCTCCTTCTGGAGAGCGGCCTAGCGGTCGTGCGGTCAAATGCGCGTCAAATGGCGGGTGGCCATTGCAGCACCGCGTCGGTCCCGCCTTCGGGGCGCGCGCGGATCGACAGGGTCACGCCGAAATGGTCGCCGAGGCGTTGCACCAGCGAGAGGCCGATGCCGAAGCCTTCCTGTCCCTTGTCGGTCTGGCCGAACCCGCTACCGCTGTCACGCACCGTGATGCTACGGGTTTCGATCAGCACTTTGATCGGTCCATCTTGCGAATAGCTCACGGCATTGCGCACGAGGTTCCCGATCAGGACAAGGCCGACCTCCAGAGGAACAGGCATCGAGACCGCGTTGCCCCCGTCGTCGCGGATATCGCATGGACGATCGCGCAGCAGATGGCGATGCGCGTCGATCGAGGCTTGCACTGCCGAGCGGGCGTCGCATCTCTCGCCGCCGTTCGGCTCCCGCCCCAGCCAAAGGATACCGTCGACGAGACGTTGCATGTCGGCAAGTGCGGTTCGCAGACGCGACAAAGCTCTCGACTCGTCTGATTTTTCCTCGATCAACTCCAATGCTCCCACCGCCACCGCGAGAGGCGTGCGCAATTCGTGGCTGGCGTCACGGTTGAAGGCACGTTCGCGGTCCAGCAGGCCCGCAATGCGCCGATCGCGCGCATGCAGCGCTTCGGCGAGAAGGTGCACTTCTTCGGGCGCCTTGTCCGCAACCGGGTAGGGCACGGCGAGATCCGCAGTGGTCCAGGATATGCGCGAGGACAGCTTTTCCAGGGGCTCGGAAAGGCTGGCGATCATCCGGCGCAGGAACAGCAGCGATACGAGGAATGCCAAGAGCGCCATCACCAGTGCGATCAACAAATAGGAAGCGAGCTGCGGTGTCGAACGAATGAAGGGGCGCGCATCGAACAGCACGTAAAGCCGCTGGCCGTTTTCCAACGTGCGCGTGACAAGGTGAAAATGACCCCGCTCCTCGGCAAATATCTCGCCGCGTTCGGCGTCCTGCCTCACCGGAGCGCTCTCCAGCAACCATTCGGGCATATCCACACGCCCCACATAATAGGTCATGTCGAGTGCGGAGACCGTTCCTGAGCCTTGCAATTCCCGCATGTCGCTTGCGGCGAGACGGTCGGCCGCGCTCGCGACCTGGTCGTCGAAAATGTCGTCCTCGAGATCGAACCCGAACAGCGCGATCAGCAACAGGAAAATTATGGCATTGGTGAGAGCCGAGGCAAGGAATGTGGCGAAGACAAGTCGGCGGACGGGACGGCGCATTATCCGCTCCTCTCGGGCGCAAGCGCGTAACCCTTGCCGCGCACGGTCTCGATCCGGTCGGCCATGCCGATCTGCGCAAGCGCGCGACGCAGGTGGTAGACATGCGTCCGCAGTGCCCCGGAATCGGGCGGTTCGTCCTTCCACAAGGCATAAGCGATACGATCGCTTGCCACCGGATCAGGTGCGTTTTCCATCATCAGTTCCAGCATCTGCGCTGCCTTCGCGTGTAGATGCACCGAACCGGCGGGGCCTGAGACCGTGTTGCGCGTGCGATCGAGCGTCAGGTCATCGACGGTCAATTTCGTGGAGGCTTGGGGCTTCGGACGGCGGGCCAGCGCCTCGATCCGTATGCGCAATTCCCTGAGCGAGAAGGGCTTGACGAGATAATCGTCAGCGCCAGCTGCAAAACCGGCCTCCTTGTCCTCGATCGTGTCACGTGCAGTCAACATGATGATCGCCGCCTGCTGGCACGCAGCCCGGCGATATGCCTGGCACACATCGATCCCGTCGCGTCCCGGCAGCTTCAGGTCGAGGACGATGACATCGTAGAAATTCGTCGTTGCCAGATCGAGCCCCTGATCCCCTGAATAGGCAAAATCGAGATCCATCTCATGCTCGAGATATTCGGCGATATTCGCCTGCAGATCGAGATTGTCCTCGACCACGAGCACTCGCATGCGCCTTCTCCCCAGACAAGCAGTCCCACGCTGTCGGATCGAATGTCAAATACATGTCAAAAACCGTCAACCTCACGGCTTTGACGCGCATTTGACATGGCCCCGGCTAACCGCTTTCCGGGAAGGGAAGTCACCATGCAGAATCGCATCAAACTGTCCGATGTCGGCCATTTCTTCGACACCGGGACCGATCGCATCGACCTGTTCGAGAATGTGTCGCTCGAACTTCAAGCGGGCCGCAGCCATGCGATCGTGGGCCCGTCGGGCGCGGGCAAGTCCAGCCTGCTCACGATCATGGCCGGGCTCGACGAGCCGAGACGGGGCGCGGTCACCTTCCATGTCGATGGCAGGCAGGTCGATGCGGTTGGCCTGAGGGCGCGCAGCGGCTTTGTGTTCCAGCAATTCCACCTGATGCCCGAGCTCGACGCGCTCGCCAATCTTGCCCTGCCGCTGCGCCTCAAGGGGGATCCCGATGCGCAGGACAAGGCACGCAACTGGCTGGCGCGGGTCGGGCTGGAGGGTCGGGCCGGACACCAGCCCTCTCGGCTGAGCGGCGGCGAACAGCAGCGCGCGGCCATCGCGCGCGCTTTCATCAGCGAGCCAGCCTTCCTCTTCGCCGACGAACCGACCGGAAATCTCGATGCGGTGACGTCCACCGCGGTGAGCGACCTGATGTTCGACTGCGCACGTGAGAGCGGCTGCTGCATGGTCGTCGTCACTCATAGCGAGGCGCTCGCCAGCCGCACGGATACCGGCTGGATGCTGCGCGATAAGCGGCTGGAGCCAATTCGATGACCTCGGCATCGCTCATCCTGGAAAATGTGCGCAGCGACCTGAAGAGCGGCGATGGGCGGATCGCTTTCGCAGTGCAGGGGTTGATCGCATTCTTCCTGCTCTCGCTCACGCTCGCCAGCGCCTCGATCCAGTCCTATCTCAATGACAATCTCGATCAGATGCTCGGCGCGGACGTCGTGCTGGAGAGCTTCGTGCCGCTTTCCACTGTCCAAATGGAAGAGCTTGCCCGGCACACCGAAAGCCTGTCGCGCACGGCGACCATGCAAGTCGTGTTGACCCATGGCGAGCAATGGGAGCGCGCGCAGCTCAAGATCGTCGACGATGCCTATCCGGTGCAAGGCGAAGTCACCGTCAGCCGTGTCCTCGGTGGCGCCACCGATCGGGCCACCCATCCGCAGCCCGGAGCGATATGGCTCGGTCCGCGGCTTGCAGGGGTACTACGGGCACGGGTCGGAGAGACGATCACGTTCGGCGATACCGCCCTTCGGGTCGATGCGATCCTCGAACACGAACCGGACCGGCTGATGGAAGGTCATAGCGTGGCGATGCGCGCCATGGTGCACGAACGCACCTTCGATAGCGCATCGGCCGGTATGCAAGGCGAGCGGTTTCGCTATCTGATCGGTGCGAGCGAGGCGCAGGAATCGGCCATTCGCGACTGGCAGCGCAGTGAATTGTCGGCCGCACGCCTCCTCAGTAAACGCGGCGGAGACCATCCGCTCGCCAGTTTCTGGCAGCGCGTCGAAAACCTCTTCGGCTTGCTTTCGGTCACTTTCGTCATTCTCGGCGCGGTCGCGCTCGACATGACCAACAGGCGCTGGCTCGAAGCGATGCAATATCGCCTCGCGCTCTACCAGAGCTTCGGCGTGACACTCCGCTGCGGTATAGCGATGATGCTGGCGCAATGGGCGATCGGCTTTCTCTGCGCCTGCCTGGTCGCAGCCGTTCTCGCGGCGGTCGGGCAGCTGGCGCTGCTCGACATCCTTGACGATACCTTCCCCGGCATCGCGCCAGTCTGGCCGGTTGCCGCGCTGGCGCAGACGGTTGGCTTGCTGGCCCTGCTCGCCATCCTTTTACAGTTGCCTTTCATCCTCCCCCTGATGCGCGCCTCTGTCTCGAGCCTGATTCGCTCCGAAGGCCGGTTGACACCGGCCACGCTGCGTTTGGTTTCAGGGGCTGCCGCCGTGTCGGCCGTCGCGCTGGCCTATACCGACAACTGGTTGCTGACGGTGATGATCCTTGCCGCCGTTGCCGCCGGGATCGTGTTGCTCGTCCTCGTGACCTGGTCCGCACTGTGGCTGGGAGATCGCCTGTTTGGCCGCAGGGGCGGATTGCTGCCCTTCGTCGTGTTCCTCATGCGGCGCAGGATCACATCGAAGACCGCGCAAGTCGTCGGGCTTGGAGCGAGCGCGCTGCTATTGCTTGTCACACTAATGTTGCTCGGTCAGATCGGCGAACGGCTCGAAGAGCAGCGCCGCACGCATGACGGCAATCTCGTCATCGCCGAGGCGAGCGAGGCGCATGTGGCGGCGCTGAACGAATGGGCGCGCGAGACCGGCAGCGAGATACGCAGCCTGCGCCCCTTTGTCCGCGCCCAGCTCGTTCGCGTCAACGATCGCCCGCTTGCCGATCATGCCGGCGGGCCGAGCGAGACGCTTGCGACGATGCAGGAGCCCATTCGCCTCCACTGGACCGATCCGCTGCCTGCTAACAATCGCGTGGTCGCCGGATCGTGGTGGGATGCGGGCACTGCCTCGTGGGACCGGATTTCGGTGGAGGAGGAGGTCATGACCGACCTGCGTCTCGAACTGGGCGATGCGCTGGACTTCAGCGTGGACGGCGAAATGCGCCGCTTCACCTTGGTCTCCAGCCATGTCTACCAACCGGGTGCCAGCTCGATCACATTCTGGTTCCAAGTTCCCGAAACCGCACGCCCGCACATTCCCGGCACCACACTGTTCATGGGCACGATGGAATTGCCCGAAACCGCATGGGACGCGTTGCCCGGCCTGTGGGTGCAGCATCCGGAGCTGATACTCGAGCCAATTCAGGAGATAACCGAACGCTTCGATCGCATCGTTGCGTTGGTCAAACGGGTATCGGTCGGTTTTTCCGCCTTCGTGCTGCTGCTCACCATGCTTGTCATCGCCGCGTCGGTGAGAGGGTTCGAAGCCGATGACCGCCTGCGCGACGGTCTGCTGCAAACGATGGGTTTTGACAGGCGCGACGTCGCGCGGCTCAGCTTGTCAGAATGGTCCCTGACCGGTGCGCTGGCGGCTTTCGGCGCGATCGGCGGCGCGTGGCTTGCCGGGACGCTGATCTTCGAAAGTCAGTTCGGCTTGCCCTTCCGCTTCTCGCCCCTCTGGGTAGCAGGGACATTGGCGGCGATCGCTCTCATGTTGTTCATCTTCATGGCGCTTGCTGGCAGCTTCAGTCGGAGGGGATCAATTCAAGAATTGCTACAAGGACAATAGTCCAACGGCCGCGTCAGCTGATCATATCAGCAGGTTAAGGTGCGGGTTCGAGTGCTGCACTATCAAGTATCCGGAACCGTGCTCGGGTGCTTCGAACTGGCGATCCTAAGGGCCTCATCAAGGATTCTGGCGGATCTTCTTTTAGGCACGATTTTGGTGTGGGAATTGCCCTCTAGCCTGAGATAATGTTTCATCGGGTTTTGGTCCGTTGATGATCGCCTATGATGGGAAGCATCAAACCCGTTGCAGGCGAACCTTGGCGACAGCTTCGTGACCCTGTTTCGCCGATGGTATAATGCCTGAGGCGATAAACGGGTGCGACGCTCGCGCGCAATCCTTTGGCGGCCTTGCCAATGTCTACTGGAAGCCGGCAAGCAGACCTTTGCGTGCATCACTTCAGGCGATCGTCGGGTTATTGCATGGTGACTTTACGACGATGCGCTGTTGCGTCTTGAGCTTAAATTTTCGAACAAGTGCAGCGTTGATATCTTCTGTTCAGCCATAAGGGTCTAGATGCCACTCAATCCCGACATCGTTGGTACGAAGCTCGTTCCCGTCGAAGTCGCGCTGACGCAGCGTATGACACTCGCTTTCGCGGCTGGCATAGACGAGGTGGTCGAGCTGGAGGAGCGCGCGGCAAATGCTTCGCCGCTCCAGGCCGTGGCGCTCGAATGGCGGCTCGTCATCGCTGCCGGCCATGCGCATCTCGGGCTCGATGGCGAGGCGCGGCTGCGGATCGTCCATGCCGGCCAGTCCTCGCGTTTTCCTGGCACATTGCATGCCGGGCGTACCTATCGGGTTGAGGCTGAGATCACCGGCGCGTACAACAGCAGTGCGGGCGGCGTTGTCGAAACGACGATGACGACTTGTGATGCCGAGACGAATGAAATCGTGGTGGAGACGGTGTCCACCGCCCTGTGCCGGGGCTCCGACTTTCAGGGTAAGCCGACAAGGGTTCGGCAGCGGCCCGCACCGCGGCAATTCGATGGCGAGATCGCGCTGCCGATCGACCGCTGGCTGCCGCATCGCTACACGGAGTGTTCGGGCATCTGGAACCCGATCCATACTGAACCCGCCATCGCCCGTGCGGCCAGTCTGCCGGGCATTATTGTGCATGGGACGGCGACCTGGGCGCTTGCAGGCAAGGCTATCGCCGCGCATTTCGCCGATACTCACACGGGCGTGCTCGAAGCGCTGTCTGGCCGCTTCACGGGCATGGCTTTTCCCGGTTCGATGCTGCGCCTGCACTATGTATCGCCATCGTCGGACGGCGCTATTGTGTTCGCGGTCGTCGATGCTCAGGGCAGCACGGTCATCGCGGATGGTGAGGCGCGGTTGCGCAGCTGATCTTTGCGGTGTGCGCCATGCGCTAGACGAGCTGATCGCATCTCGAGCGATTGTAGATGGTGTTCTACCGTCTTACGGTGTAACCTAGGAAACCCAGCAGGCTATGCCGGAGGGCATGCAAGGCTGTGCGTGCGTTAATCGACAATTCTGTTGAGCTGCTTGTTCAGCAGAGCCGAGAAGCGGCGAGGCCTTTCGATTGGCGGACAATGGCCGACCTTGGCCATACTTTGGTAGCGCGCGTTCTGCATTTCCTCGGCCAAAGTCATGGCAGACTCCTCCGGGATGTTATCATCGTCTTCGCCACGTACGACCAGTGCCGGCGCGGCGATCGCTGATAACTCGGTGCTTCGATCAGGCCTTTCTGCCAGCGCTTTGGCAATCGACAAGAGGCCCGCGCGATTCGACGCCGCAACAGTTGCGGACCATTTGCGGATCTCGTCCGGTCGGCTCTCGGTAAAGACGGGCGAAAACATCGCCGCGGCGACGCCTTGCGCGATCTCGTCTGACCAGTCGCCGCCGATCGCTTTGACGAAATCGACAAACCCCGAGCGCTCTTCCTCGCTCCATGGCGCGCCATGCATGCCAATCAGGCATAGCGATCTGACGCGCTCCGGAAACTGCACCGACGCTTCGAGCGCCAGCAGGCCGCCCATCGAATGGCCGACGAGATGGGCAGCCTCGCTCCCGGTTGCGTCGAGGATGTCGACCAGCCAGCGAACCCAATCGTCCATTGCAAAACCATCCGGCGCGGCGTCAGCATCGCCATGTCCCGGTTGGGCCGGCACGACCGCACTGAAGCCGTCCGGTAAATGGTTGGCACTGTGTTGCCACATGGTGGGCGACATCAGAAAGCCGTGAAGAAATATGACTGCCTCGCCCGAGCCCGTAATTTCGACCGGTGTCGACAGGTTATTGTCGGTTTTCACGTCGTGAATGGTCAAAATCGATTCTCCTTGGCACGCGACTTGGCCGTTTGCCTGTTGCAATGACATTGCTGCATTCGGTCTTGTGGACATCTCGGCACTGAAGCGATAATCTACGTATACGTATATTATATGATATTGCAAATGGCGGATATTGCGCCTCTGCGTGATATTTCGAAGGCTCGGCCGCCTGTATCGGCCCGCCGCGGCGCATAGGGAGAGAGAATATGATCTTCGATCGATTTGCCGACATATTGGCAAAGACAAGGGCTGTGGCGGTGCTGCTGTTGCTGGTCTTTGCTTGGCCTTCCAGTCCGGCTGCGGCCCAGGATGAGCCATCGGTCGAGGCATCGGCTATTGATCACGTCATCATCGGGGTGCGCGATATCGACGCAGCGAGTGGGGCGTTCGCGGAGCTGCTAGGCACCAGTTTCTACTCAATCGTACCGGTTGGAATGACGCCGCTCGGCATCGCGGATATGCGGATCGACAGCAGCGGGTTCGCACTGGCCGAGATTGCGGATGATGGCGGCCTGCTGAGCCGGATGATCGACAGTGACGGTCATGCTCCGATTGGCTTGGCGTTCAGAGTCCCCAATATGGATCGTGCAGTCACCGCGATGGCGGCGCACAATATACCGCTGCTCGCAAGGGAGAGCGGCACTACGCGTGAAGTTGCTATTTTCGATCCGCGCGCGACTTATGGCGTACTCGTCGCGCTCGTCACCTACCGGGCGAACTATCCAGTTGCGAACTCAGACATCGCCGGGCTTTGGCGCCAGCGCGAGGGTCTCGAAGGGCCCGGCGCCTATGATCCGCCGGCCAGTTCGATCGGCGCAATCGAGGTTGATCATGTCCTCATCTATGTGTCGGACATTGATGGAGCCACATCGCTTTTCCAGCGTTTTTTGGGATCGAGCTTCTCCGGCCCGCATGACCGACCTAATAACCATCGGCTCAGCGTCGATGGTCTAGGTGTTGAGTTCATCAGCGCGGCTGGCGCCGATGCGCGGATCAATCGCCTTGTTCGTGAACGGCGCAACGGCGATCTTTCCGGCGAGGGGATCGACGCAGTTTCCGTGCGCGTTGGCGATTACCGTCAGGCAATGAATGTGCTTGCGGCTCGCGGTGTCGAACCGTTTCTGACTCGCAACACGCCCGTCCGAGACGTCGCACTCGTGGCGAGTGGTGGTGAGGTTGGCATCGGCTTCGAGATCATCGAGTATGACGCGATCGTCCATCCGATAGCCGCGCTGGAGATGCTCCACACCTTGCTCGAGGACAATCGCTGACGCGCCACAAGAAATGCGAACCTATTCGCGCGGGCCGTGTTTTATTATGTTCTGTCGATGCCCGTTATCGGCGGCGCTGCATAATCTGTCGATATTCCTCGAAGGTCAGCGCATCATTCTCGTCCTGATCGAGATGGGTGCGAAATACATAAGCATTGAACAGGATAAACTCGTTCCGGCCGAGCAGCCCGTCCTCGTCGCGGTCGAAGGAACGGAATACCGCAGCGGCATTGTTCGCTGCTCCCTGGCGCTGGGTACCGCGAAACTCCTCGGCCGTCAGGCTGCCATCGCCGTCGGCATCGGCCCTGGCGAGCTGGCCGAGGCGATAGCCGAGATATTCGCGGATACTGACATTGCCGTCGCTATCCTGGTCAAGCGCGTTGAAGCCGGCCTCCAGTGATGTCTGCGCCGGAGCGTCCTCGGCGAAGGTGACAAGCGCGATGCCGGCGAGGATGTGTTTCAAATGTATCATTGTCTCACTCAGCTGCATGTATCTTGGTTGATGACGTCTTCGTCGCCGGAACCCCGCCGCGTGCGATGCCGAGCACACTTTCGGGAAGCGGTCTCGGCTCGTCGACATTAAGCCATAGTCGCAACATCAGCCGCTTCCGGTCCGCATCGTCATAATCGGTATAGGCATGGCGCGAATGCAGGACGGTGCGGTTATTCGCAAACAGAATGTCTCCCGGCCTGAGTGTGGTTTCTAATTCGAGATCGTCGCGTTTCGATGTCTCTTCGAACAGGTCAAGAAAGGCGATTTCGTCCTCGCCCAGCGCCGGCGCCCCTTTCAGCGGCGCGTTGCGGATCGTCTTGGCGTTATAGCCTGCCGAAAGCCAGCCTTGCTCGTAAACGAATACCGGCCATTTCTCGCGCGAATACCGCCCTTCATTCTCGACCACCGATTCCTGTCTTAGGTCGTGGTGGAAGCCGCGAAAGGCAATCGGCAAAAGATCGGGTCTCTGGCTCAGGATTTCGTTATAGATCGACATCGAGCTGACGAGCATGCTTTCGCCACCCTGTTTGGCTTGCCGAACGCAAAAAAGCGCGAGGACGTCGCAGGCATCGGCATGCGGCATTAACTCCTGTGAGGAGGTATAGCCGCGTGCGTCGGGATCACCGGCGAAGTCCGAATTGAGGTCGGTTACATGGCCGACGATGTCGCCGTTGGCATTCTGGCTGGTCGCATCGCCCATGCACGATCCGAGTGCAGTGAGCGCGCGCTCACATTCGCCAACCGAATAGCGATCGACCGGCAAACCCGACAATATGACGAAGCCCAAGCCATCCTCGACCTCGGCAAGTACCTTCTTGCACAGGTCGGGCAGTGCGGCATCGGAGTCCCATTCATAGTCGCGTAGTGCCGACCAGTCGTCAAAGTTGATGGTTGGATCGCCGACGATGCGATCCAGATCCTCTATTGCCCGCGCTGACAGGGACTTCTGCCAGCTATTGTTTTCTTGCAGATCGTAGACCGTCCAGGCCGACTTGTCGGTGATCGGCGATTTCGGATAGTCTGTCATTTGTTTCTCCTCGCTCGACGCTCCGCCTTGGAAGACGCCGTCACTATAATATACGTATACGTATATATAGCGTGCGCGCGAAGGTCAAACTGGCGCCGGAGGATTCCGTGTTTCGGTATCGCCACGCTCTTGAATAGCGGTATCGCTGGCCAAGGCATGCGCCGCACGAAAGAAAAGGATGACCGACAAGGGCGCCAGCGCCAACGTTGCCAACAATGCGAAGCGCAACGAGTCTTCTCCAGCCAAAGGCTGGATCAGGTCGCTCAGAGCACCAACAGCGAGTGGTCCGAGGCCGAAACCCACGAGGTTGATGGTGAAAATCAGCACTGCGGCGGCGGTGGCGCGCATGCGTAGCGGCGCAACAGTCTGAATGATCGCGAAGGTCGGAGCCTGCCACGCGGACCAGAACAGCGATACGATGGCGAGGAGCAAGAGTGCATGCATCGTCTGAGGGACCAGGAAACCGGCTATGGCGAGTGGCAGCCCGGCAAATATACTCCACGCTGGCAGTTTCAGATACCAGGCGATGTCGCTGCGCCCGAGTCGGTCGGCGAGCGCGCCGCCGGCGAAGGCCCCGATCCCGCCAAAGATCGCTGTCAGACTGCCAAACCACAATCCGATCGTCGCCAGATCCCAGTCATGACTGCGCAGAAAGAAAGGGATTGCCCAGATGCCAACGCCATAAAGTATAAAGGCGTGTAAACTGCTTGCGAACATCAGGTTTCGAAACGTTTTCATTTGCCAGACTGTGCGCGCGACGACGCCGATCGGTGGCGGATCATCGCGTGCCGTCAGACCGTCGATCGCGCCGCGTTTCGGCTCCTTGACCGACAAACGGAAAAGCAATGCGAGCAACAGGCCCGGAATGCCGAAAGCGAAAAAGGCCACCCGCCAGCCATAGGTCGCGGCGATCATGCCGCCGATCGTTACCGCGGCAAACTGACCGAAGGGCGATCCGAGCGAATAGACGGCCATGGCGAAACCGCGGCGCGTGCGCGGAAAATAGTCGGCGATCAGCGAATGGGTGGCCGGTGTGAAACCGGCCTCGCCGACCGCTACGCCAAGCCGCCCGCCGAGTAGTTGGAGGAAATTCAACGCCATCCCGCATAGTGCCGTCGAGAGACTCCACAGGCCGAGGCATGCGGAGATCAGGTTGCGACGGTTAGAGCGGTCTGCAAGCCGCGCGAGCGGAAGGCCTAGAATGCTGTAGACGACGGCAAACGCCAAGCCCGACAGGAAGCCGAGCTGGGTATCGGACAGGCCGAATTCGGCTTTGATCTGCTCGATTAACACACCGAGGATCATCTTGTCGGCGACATTCAGAATGTTGATCAGGAAGATCAGACCGAGCAGGTAATAGGGATACCAAAGGGTACGGCTTGCCATGCTAGCTGGCACTCCATGCGGTGCGGTCTTCGCGCGGTCGCCGTAAGGCTGTTCCCATCGGCTTTATTCCCATCCGCCACCGTTGACATATACGGCTACGTATTCGTATATCAATCGCATGGCCTGTCAATCTTATTGTCGTTTCTCGACCCAAGCTGATATTCTTCTCCACGGCCGGGCTGGCAGCTCTGCCTTTGTACCGGGCGTCTGTCTGCGGATCGGTCGATAGCGTGCCGGAATTTTTTGAGCGCAAGCAGCTCTTCACCGATGATGGCGGGCAATTGCTGGGCTCGCAGTGCAAACAGTGCGGTGTCAGGCAGTTTCCGCCGACAGCGATCTGCCGTTATTGCGGTCATGACGAGCTGGACGAGATCGTCCTCGCGAAGACTGGCAAGGTCAAGGCTTTCTCCTTCGATCGGCAATTCGCCATTGGCGATGTTGAACTCCTCGACGGGATTACCGTTTTCGGGCGAATAGAGCCGCTCGATCCTGAGCGGCTAGCTGTTGGCGTGCCGGTGACATTGACGCCACTCGAAACCGAAGATGGGCGGATCATAAGGTTTGTGATGGATGACTAATGTAGCGGTGATCGGTGTGGGCATGACGCGCTTCACGCGTCAGTCGGAACGCGGTTATGACGGCATGGCGCGCGAAGCCGTGACCAAGGCACTCGACGATGCCGGGCTGGAAACTGGAGCGATCGAGGCGATCTTCTGCGGCGAAACCATCGCCGGGATAGGTGCCGGCCAGCGTATGCTCAAGGACTTCGCCTTTGGCGGTGTGCCCGTGACGAATATCGAGAATGCCTGTGCGTCGAGCAGTTCGGCGATGATCGAGGCCTGTGCCTGGATCAAGGCCGGGCTTTGCGACGTGGCGCTCGCGCTGGGCGCGGAAGTGCTCTCTCCCGCGCCCAAGGGGCCGCTCGAAGTGTCCAAGGAAAACTGGATGTTCGCGGCGGGAATGAATCTGCCGATGTGGTATGCGATGCAGGCGCATCGGCATATGCATGAATATGGTCTCACTCGCGAACAGCTCGCGCAGGTCGTCGTCAAGAGCCGCACGGTCGCCCAGCATAACGAAGTGGCGCATTTCCGCGAACCGACGAGCGTGGAGGAGGTGCTCGGCTCCGCGCTGATTGCCGACCCACTTACCCTGTTCCAATGTTGTCCGAAGACGGACGGCGCGTCCGCTGTCATCCTGGCCTCGGAGCGGGTCGTGCGGAAGGGCGATCATCGCCCGGTATGGATCCGTGGAGCGAAGCTGCAATCGGGTACAGCCGTCTATTCCGATCATCCGATCGAGATCGGGACTGCACGGCGCTCGGCGCAGATGGCGCTTGAGGAAGCCGGGGTCGAGCCAACGGACCTTGACGTTGCCGAGGTCCACGACGCCTTCAGCATCGGTGAGATACTCTACACCGAAGCGCTCGGCATCTGCGGCGAAGGGGAGGCGGGCCACTATGTGGAGGCCGGCCATTCACTCCCCTCGACCGACAGGACTGCAATCAACACAAGCGGTGGGCTACTGTCTCGCGGTCATCCGCTCGCTGCCAGCGGCCTCGCCATGATCAACGAGATCGTATTGCAACTGCGCGGTGAAGCGGGCGCGCGTCAGAAGGAAGGTGCGCGTCTCGGCGCCGCGCACAATATGGGTGCGAGCGACTTCCAGATTGACGGCAATGTCTGTTCGGTCTTCGTCCTCGAAGCCGGCTAGGACGCCGCCGCCCTGCCGCGATCAGTTCTGGTTCAACAGCCGCGGATTTATGAAGTCACATTGCTCCTGCCGGCGAAAGGGTTGCGCCGCGGAAACGATATCGAACTCCATGTGTCGTTCGCCGTCCGCCGAAACGAAGCCGGGCCAATGCGGCGCGCCCTCATGGTTAGGATCGCCGTCGGCGGCGAAGGAAATCAGATAACCAATCATCAAGTCGCTGACCCGGCGGTCATCTGCATTGAGCTGATGGCGTTCGGCAAAATTGCCGAACCAGTATCCGAGATCAACGCCGTGCGAGGCGTCGATGCCGATCTCGGCGGCATAGTCGGGCACGCGGGCGAATTCGTAGAAAAAGGTGCTTTGTTCGCGCCCGGCATTGGCGCGGGCGACGAGGCGCATCTGGCAGTTGAGCACGTCGGTGAGAAATTCCGCATAGGCAGCCTTGGCGCTGTCTGTGTCGACGCCGGCTGGGTAGAGCCGTAGTGCCGTCTCGGCATCGTCGCCCAGCAGATTGCGCATGACCTCTTCGTAGCGGGCAGGCGAATCGATCTGCGCCGCATTGAGGAACGCGGTGCCTTCGTCGGCGGTGGCACCAATCAGCAATGGCACGGAGCGAAACCGTCCCTGTTGCAAAGCTTGTCCCGGCGCTTCGGTGATCAGAGTTCCGTCGATAGCAAGATGGTCGCGCGTTCCGTCGCCCAGATTTCGACCGGAGGCGAAGGAAGCTTCCAGAACCTCATCGGGTGTTGCGCGGCGCATCTGCTCGAGAATATCGGGACTGTCCTCCTCGCCGACCAGCGCTTGTGCGAAGCGCTGGCCGAGCGTCTCCAGCGATTCGAAACCGGGGCCGCCGTTACGGCTTCGGTGACGCAGGCTCAACGAAGGGCCGCCGCTCAAGATGAAAGCCTTGTCGAACAGCCCGTCGGCTTCGGGCAGCGCCATCATCGTGCCGACGATGACGGCACCTGCCGACTGGCCGAAGATCGTCACATTGTCTGCGTCGCCGCCGAAACTGGCGACATTGTCTTCAACCCACTGCAAAGCCGCTATCACGTCGTGCAGGCCATAATTGCCTGATACGCCATCAGGCGATTCGGCACTGAGCGCCGGATGCGCGAGGAAGCCAAGCCGGCCGATCCGGTAGTTGATCGTCACCACTATCGCGTTGCGGCTCGCCAGCCGCGCGCCATCATAGGTCTCGGTTGCCGAGGTGCCGATATAGAAGCCGCCACCATAGATCCAGAACAGGACCGGCAGCGGTCCGTCCGGGGCATTGGCGGGTCGCCATATGTTGAGATGGAGGCAATCCTCCGAAATGTCGTTCGGCGGAGCGAATGATCGTACTATCGTGCGTTGCGGACAGGAATCGCCGAATGACTGGGCCCGATAGACCGTCTCGATCCGCGGCAGCGCTTCGGGTGTGCGCCAACGGAGCGAGCCCACTGGTGATCGCGCATAGGGGATGCCCAAAAACGCATCGACTCCGTCCTGCCTCAAGCCCTGAAACGTACCGGCCGGAGCCGAAACCTGAGGATCACGCGTTTCGAGCTGATCGAATGACATCGCCGCCGATGCGCTGCTGTGCAGGACGCCGAATCCGACAGCTGTAAGCAGCGATAGCCCGAACAGGACCACGGCTGCTGCCTTTCGGCCAGCGCGCAACATCGTAAATGTCCGGACGGGTCCCAAGTCGAAAGAATTTGCCATATCAGTTCCCGCCGCTGTTATTGCTAATCTACGTAACCGTAGATAATGAGGTCTTCGGATGCAAGTGGGCAGGACGCGGTGCCGTCATAGATGTGGCAAGCACGTCGTCGGCCGAAGAAGAGGACAAGGCGATGAACGCGGATTACGGACCAGGGACCAGTGTTTCTATGGTAGAACTTCTGAGGCGCGCTTTCGCGCACCGGAAGGACGATGTCGCTTTCGTTCACGGGGCGACGCGGACAACCTATGGTGAAATTGCCGCGACGACCTATGCCTTTGCGCGCGCCTTGCGAACCATCGGACTCGGCTCTGGCGATAGCGTGTCCATCCTCAGCCCCAACCGGCCGGAAGTTTTCGCCATCTCGGCGGCGGTGCAGTTTGCCGGCGGCCGATATACGCCGCTGAACCCCTATGCGTCGGCCGCCGACCAGGCGTTTATCCTCGATGATTCTGAAGCGCGGATCGTCGTTTATCATTCCAGCCTCGCCGAGCGCGCTGAAGAATTGCGCGAGCTTGGCGTGGAGGCGGCCTTCGTTCCGTTCGAAACAGACGACCGGCGGACGGGTCTGGTCGAGCAGGCGCGGCAGGAGTCGGACTCGCCTATCGCTGGCACGAGACATCCCGACGAACTGGCCGTGCTCAACTATTCCGGTGGAACAACGGGCACCCCTAAGGGGATCATGCTCTCGCATCGCGCCGTGACCCGCAGTGTCACCACCATGCTCAGCGAATGGCAACTGCCCGCGAACATCCGCATCCTGCTCTGCTCTCCGCTCAGCCATGCTGCCGGAGCGCTGGTCATCCCGACGATGATTCGGGGTGGCACCGTTCATGTGCACGAGAAGTTCGATCCGGGCGCGGTTCTCGACGCGATTGAAAATGATGGCGTGAACATGCTGATCGGTGTGCCGACCATGCTCTATGCCTTGCTCGATGCGCTCAAGGCAGAGGACCGCGATATCAGCGGGCTTGAAACCTTTGCCTATGGTTCCGCTCCTGTCTCGCCGGCGCGGCTTGCGGAGGGGATCGAGCGTTTCGGCAATGTGTTCATGCAGCATTATGCCCAGGGCGAAGCGCCAATGACGGTAACGATGCTGCCAAAAGAGGATCACGACCTCGATCGCCCCGAACTGCTGAGATCCTGCGGTACGCCGACCATCGGCACTCGGCTGGCGTTGCTCGATGATGAGGGCGATCCCGTTCCTGCCGGAGAGGAAGGCGAGATTTGCGTGCAAGGCGATCTGGTGATGGATGGATATTGGAAGCGGTCCGAGGAGACCGCTGCTGCGTTGCGCGGCGGCTGGCTGCGCACCGGCGACGTCGCGAAGCAGGATGACGAAGGTTATGTCTACATCGTCGACCGCAAGAAGGACATGATCATATCGGGCGGCTTCAACGTCTATTCACGCGAGGTCGAGGATGTCCTGACATCGCACCACGCGGTTCGTCAGGCAGCGGTCATCGGCGTTCCGGACAGTCGCTGGGGCGAGATGGTCCATGCCGTCATCGTGGTCGAGGACGGCGCCGAGATTGCCGATAATGAAATCATCGATCTCGTCCGCCGTGAGAAGGGGGCGGTCCATGCGCCGAAAACCATGGTCAGGGTCGACAGCCTGCCGATGACGGCAGTGGGCAAGATCGACAAGAAGCGGTTGCGCGCCGAACATTGGGGTGATGCAAGCCGTCAGGTGAACTAAGGTTCAGCCACCTTCATACGGACACAAACTTGACATATACGTAGCCGTAGGTATTGGATGTGTTTCGCAGCCAATAGCTCCAGGCCTCTCATGCAACTCACCGACCCGATCTGAATCTGATGGCCGACGAGACGCGCAGTAATCCGGGACGACCCAGGGTCGGGTCTGCAGAGCCGGACCGCAAGAGACGAGATCTCCTGCTGTTGGCCGCTGGTGGTACTGCGGTGGCCGCAGGCGCCGCGACCGTCTCCTCATTAGTGACCCGCTCGGTCATCGAATCACAAGATGCCGAATCTTCGTTAGAACATTCCGGTGTTGTTCCGCGGGGTATCGTCCGCGACTTCGCCGATCCGTTGCTCGAAGTGGTGCGGCTGCTTAACGAGGCTGCCGAGATCGAACATGATCTGATGCTGCAATATATCTATGCAGCCTATTCGCTCAAACCCGGTTATGAGGATATTCTCGGTTACGGTTTGCCTGACAGCCACAGCCTGTTGGGCGTCGCCATCCAGGAGATGCAGCATCTCAAGGCCGTGAACGAACTGCTCGTCGCGCTGGGCGCTTCGCCGGTCCTTCGCCGCCAGGACTTTCCCTATGAAGTCGACATATATCCGTTTCCGTTCATGCTCGAACCGCTCAGTCGGCATAGCCTGGCCAAATATCTCTATTGCGAGGCGCCGCCCGGGGCGTTTGACGACGGCAGCGGCACGGATCCCGCCTACACCGCAGACGTGATCCGCGCGCTGGACGGCGATCCGCGTCCGAACCATGTCGGCAGCCTCTACGCTGCTGTGGCCGATCTGTTAATCGAGATGAATGAGAGCGGTGAGAGTCCGCTCACCGATACTGCGCACTGGCTCGAGGTCATCGCCCATATTCGCGAAGAGGGTGAAGAAGACCATTATGGCTTCTTCCGTGACCTGTTTCTCGGTCGCCATCGCTTGCTGGGTAATCGCAAAACGGTCTGGGACCTGTCGCCGGACGATGACGATTATCCGGTCCGGTCCGGCATCCCGTTTAATCCGACCGCCTATAGCGGCCATCCCAATTCGCTGACTGACCCCGATGTCCGTAATCTCGCCTGGCAAGGAAACCTTTGCTACTGGGCAATGCTCTTGCTGCTCGATCTCGCCTATCGCGGGCAGGCGGGCGAGGCCGCACTCGTACTTTCCCGGCAGCTTATGCAGGGGCCGCTATGGTCGCTCGCCAGGGAAATGCCAAAACGGGGCGCGGGGTTACCCTTTGATCCGTTGAGCATGGCGTTCAACCTTGGCGACAATCGGCAAGCGACGCTGTTATATCTGCGGCGTCTTCTCGACGAATCGATCAGCCATTTCGATGATCACCAACTGCTCTTCCCACCCGATTTCGACATTTCGCTCATCGCTGAGATCGCCGTTTTGGCTGGAGAGGACAGTGTCTAGAAGGCTCCGCTTTTTTACTTGACCAACAACACTACGCATACGTATATGTATATCAAAGACAGCCGATCGTGAAATGGGGTCATGAAAATGGCCGATCGCTCGCGCTGAAGCCGAAAGGAGAGGATCGATGAGTCTCGTGTTGGCGGCGATTGCCTGTAACCGGTTCGGCTATGGCGCACAGCCTGGCGAGTTGCGCGCGGTCTCGGGAGACCCGAGAGGCTGGTTACTCGAACAGGTGGCGGGCGAGCCGCATATTCCAACCGAGCTCGCGTCCACACCGGCCCAGGGTAGGCGCTGGTTAGATTATGTCGAGGTGCGCAACAGGCCCGATGGCTCGCAGGATCCCGAGGCGGTTCGCAACTTGCTCATGACAACATCGGGCCCGCGCCGGCGCACCGATACCTTTCTGCGCACCCATGCAGCGGTGCAGAGCGACAAGCCCTTCGAGGAGCGTTGGGTTCATTTCTGGTCCAATCATTTCACAGCCGCCGCGACCCGTGCCGTGATGGTCAACATCGCCGGTGGATACGAGCACGAGACCATCAGGCCGCATATCTATGGTTCATTCACCGACATGCTGTTAGCGGTCAGCCAGAGCGTTGGCATGCTGACCTATCTCGATAATATCGTCAGCGCCGGTCCGAATTCGCCAATCGCCAGAACCGGCGCATACGGTCTGAACGAGAATCTTGGGCGCGAGATACTCGAACTCCACACGCTCGGCGTTGAGGGCGGCTATACCCAGAGAGATGTCCGCGCGCTGGCGATGTTGATCAGCGGCTGGGGCGTCGGCACACCGACCGACGCGCGGCCGGGAGAGTTCAGGGTGCTTGCCGACGCGCAGGAGCCCGGAGAGATCGAACTGCTCGGCAAGACATATGAGCAAACGATCGGTTCGCCTGCAGCTGGCGAAGAGGCATTACGTGATCTCGCCCGACATCCGTCGACGGTGGAATTCGTCTCGTTCAAGCTCGCTCAGCATTTTGTGTCTGACGATCCGCCGCGTTCGGCGGTCGAGCAACTGAAGGCCGTTTTCGTCGAAACGGGTGGTGATCTACGGCGGCTTGCGCAGGCGGTCGTTGGGCTCGACGAGGCCTGGGATCGCGAGAATGTGAAAATCAGGCCGCCCAACGATTTCGTGATCGCGGCGTTCCGGGCCACCGGGGCCGAGGACGAGATTCGCGATGACTATACAAGCATCGCCTTCGACGCGTTGACTTCGCTGAACCAGCCGGCCTTTCGCCAGCCCGGTCCGGACGGCTGGAAAGATACGGCCGATGCGTGGATCGCACCCGAGGCGACGGTGCGGCGAATAAGCTGGGCGCATGAATTCGCCTATCGCATGGCGAGCCCCCCCGATCCGCGCGCGCTTGCCGAACAGACTATCGGGCCGCTGGCCTCGGTGAGTTCGCTCAGCGAAATCGCTCGCGCTGCCGACCGGGCCGAGGGCATTGCGTTGCTACTCGTCAGCCCCGAGTTCCAAAGGAGATAAGTGATGCACACCAACCGCAGATCACTGGTCAAGGGCGTGGCAGCAACGGCTCTGCTGGCCGGCCTGCCTATGAACTTCGCATTCGCCGCCGCACCGACGGAAAAGCGCTTCATCTTCGTCATCCTGCGCGGCGGGATGGACGGACTTGGCGTCATCGTACCTTATGCCGACCCCGATTATCAGGAGGCCCGCGGCGGCCCGCCCAATCTCGATGAATTCTATGATGGCGGTTTGGCCATGCCGGACCCAGCGGAGCGTGGCGGCCCGATCGACCTTGACGGCTTTTTCGGACTCCAGCCAGCTCTCGAACCGCTCAAGGCCTGGTATGACGAAGGCTCGATGATGGCTGTCCATGCCGTTGCATCCGATTATCGGGACCGGTCACACTTTGACGGCCAGGACTTGCTTGAAAACGGTTCAGGCCGTGTACGCGGTCTCCATACCGGCTGGCTCAACCGGGCACTGGGCATGATGGAACAGCCGGACGGTCGGCGCAACGGCCTAGTCATGGGTCTGAACACGCCGCTCGCGATGCGCGGCGATGTGCGCGTTGCTTCTTGGGCGCCGCCGACTAACCCCGATCCGGGCAAGGACTTCTTCGAACGTGTGGAGCGTATGTACAGCGAAGATCCGCTGCTATCCGCGCCGCTCGACGAAGGGCTCATCGCGGCAGAAATGGCGGAAACGGCGATCGGCAGCGGTGACGCGATGTCTGGTATGATGATGAACGCGAATACACCCAATTCCGAGGTAATCAGTAGTCTGGCTCATGCCGGCGGTCGGTTGATGGCGGCGCCGGATGGCGCGCGTATCGCGACGTTCGAGATGGGCGGTTGGGACACACATTCCCAGCAAGGTGCGTTCCGTGGCCGTCTTTCCGCCAATCTCGAAGTGTTCGCATCGGCAATGCTCGGAATGCGGGAAGGTCTTGGTGACGCGTGGAGCGATACCGTGATCGTTGCGGCAACAGAGTTTGGGCGGACCGTACATATCAATGGCAGTGCGGGCACCGACCACGGGACGGGCGGCGTCGCGTTGATGTTCGGTGGTGCGATTGAAGGCGGCCGTGTGCTTGCGGACTGGCCGGGCCTCTCGGTCACCAATCAGTATGAAGGACGCGATCTGGCGCCGACCACCAACACCAACTCAATCTTCAAGGCGGTGCTGGCAGAGCATATCGGGTTGCCCATCGCCGATATCAATCAGCATGTCTTCCCGAACAGCGCTGACGTCAGGCCTATGCGGGATCTGGTGCGAGTTTAAAGCACATGCCGTCATCGTGCGTGATGTGCCAGGCAATCGGCCACAACGACCAGGCCGATAGCCGCGCTTTGTTTAGGAAGGCTTGTTCTGAATACCCTGCAGCAACGAGATCGCCATCTCCATCTGCATCGATCGGACGAATGCTTCTTTCTCGGGGTGTTTGATCAGATATGACGCTGCTGCTTCCAGTGACGCTCGATAGATATAGCCGATATATTCGGCGTCCTCGCGATCGATATCGTAGAATTTCGTTATCAGATCGGCCGAGCGATCAACGACTGCTTTTTCACGCTGTTGTAGCTTTTCATCGACTAGGGGATCCTCGGTGATCTTGTGCATCATCTCGCGAAGCGGGGTGTCGTTGGACAGCACCAGCGAAAAATACATTCCTGTTGACCGTTTCGTATATTCCTCGAAACTCTCTCCGTTGTCAGGCTCTTGTGGGATTTTCCGATCCATTGTCGCCCAATATTGTTCGAAAAGAGCGACGAGAAGCTCGCTGCGATTGCCGAAATGACTATAGACTACAGGCTTGCTGATCGAAGCGGCTTCGGCCAGCCGCTCCATGGTCAAACCCTTGGCGCCCTCACGTATGAGTATGGTGTTGGCGGCGCGCATAAGCTGATCGCGACGTTTCTCGCGCGCCATGCGTGGGCGAGTCCGCGATCGTTTCCGGATATCGTTCTGCTTCGTGGCTGCCATATCATCCGAGGTTTCGACGCCTCAGCCCCTTTGATCCTTTACTGTGGTTCAGCGACACAGGCACGTCAACCAATGATGTCGCCATATCGCTTTGGGCGATCAGCTATACGGTTCGGAAAACGCTGATGGCGGTTTTTTGCCTCGACGGAAAGACCGCACTCGTAACTGGTTCGAGCCGGGGCATAGGACAGGCCATCGCGGTGTCGATGGCCGAGGCTGGGGCACGGACCGTGATCAGCGGGCGCAACGTCGATACCTGCGAATCGGTTGCCCGGTCGATCCGCGAAGATGGCGGGCATGCGATGGCTGCGACCGCCGATATCGGTGACGAGCCGTCGCTCGAACTGCTCGTCCAGCAGGTTGAGCGGGAATTCGGTACGATAGACATCCTCATATGCAATGCTGCCAGCAACAGCCATTTCGGTTCGCTGCTCGATTTCAATGCCGAGGCCTTTCGCAAGATGATGGACAATAATGTTGCAAGCGCCCTGACGCTTGCCAAGCTATGTGTGCCGGCCATGAAGGCGCAGCGCGACGGTGTCATCATCCTGATTAGCAGTTTAGCAGGCCTGTTCGGCTTTCGCGACCTCGGCCCTTATGGCCTTTCCAAAGCTGCGGATATCTCGCTGGTCCAGCACCTCGCAGTCGAGCTGGGCGAACATAATATTCGCGCCAACGCCATTGCTCCAGGGGTCGTGAAAACCGAATTCGCTCGCCCGATGTGGGATGACCGCCAGCGCGCGGCGCCGATGTTGGCGGCGACCCCGCTGGGACGTTTGGGCGAGCCCGCCGACATTGCCGGTGCGGTGACCTTTCTGGCGTCCGATGCAGCCAGCTTCATCACCGGTCAGACGCTGGTGATCGACGGCGGCTTGTCTGCCTCCGGGGTTTAGCCGGAGCAGGTAATTGACACCGGCGGGCATTTTTTGCTTGATAATCTACGCCTACGTATATTATGGTTATTGCTGCCGCAGTGAGAAATTCCTGAAAAAGGAAATGTCCGGCACAGGGGAGGAGAGGGGGAATGACAGGTTTCAAATACCTATTGGGCACAGGGTTGCTGGCAGCGACGGTTCTGACGAGTCCCGTTGCCGCACAAGCTGATGACCAGGCGGACGCAGAAAGCAATTCGCAGGACGAGACCCGTACGCGTGCCAATCAAGAAGCCGTTTCGGCAGAGGTGCCCGATATCGTCGTGACTGCACGGCGCCGCGAAGAACGGCTGTCGGATGTGCCGGTATCGGCCTTTGCGGTCACCAACGACGATCTGTTCGCTGCCCAAGCAGACGAGTTGAGCGAGGTGCTGCGGCAAATACCCGGCGTTGCCTATGTCACCAGCGCGGGTGAGTTTCAGGACGACATCGTCATTCGCGGTGCTGGCGTGGGCCGGATAGAGGTATCTCCGTCCGCCACCGGGCTGTATCGCAACGGCATATTCATTGCCGGCGGCGTATTCGGCCGCCGCCTGACCCGTCTCGACTATTTCGACTTCGAGCGTTTCGAGGTGTTGCGCGGGCCGCAGGGCGCGCTGTTCGGCCGCAATGCTGCGGGCGGCGCCGTCAATATAGTGTCAACGCGGCCCAGGCATCGGTTCGAGATGCGTGGCCGTGCCCGCTATGAAGTCGAACAGGACGCACGGCTCTTCGAGGCCATCGTCAACGTACCGCTGGTCGAAGACAGCATGGCGATCCGTGTTGGCGGTTTCTACGAGGACGTGCAAGGCGGCCTGTATCGCGTCGACGATCCCGGCAGCCCTCTGGACGGCCGCGCCGTGGATCAGGCGGAATATCTGGGAATCCGCGGTTCGATCTTAATGGAGCCGAGCGACCGGTTCCAGTTCGTTGCCACGATCGAGCATCTCGATCAGGATACGCCATCCTATGATTTTACCTCTTTCGTGCCAGCGCGCGGCGATACCAGCCGGTTCGACGGCAAACGCAATATCGACGATATCGGACAGGGGACGCATGTCGAGCAGACGACTGTAATTCTCGAGGGCGAATATGATTTTGATTTCGCGACGCTTAGTCTGGTCGGCCTGCATCTTGCGCGCGATTTCTTCTCTTTGACCGATGCCGACGCGGCCTTTCCGAGCAGCTTCCTGCCCTTTGGCCTCACCACGTCGACCTTTTCGCGTGCCACCGATTATTCGAAGTCCGGTGCCGAGTTGATCCTCTCTTCGGCAGATGATGGGCCGATCCAATGGCTGATAGGTGCCGATTACCAGATCTCGTCGGACGTTTTTCAGGATGAGATCGTGCTTAACAACCCGGCCGACAGTTTTTTGCGTAACTCGATCCGCCGGTCGCGCTTCGAGGCGGAATCCTACTCGGCTTTCGGTTCGCTCGGCTGGGATATCACGCCTAATTTGAACCTGACGGGCGAAGCGCGGTGGACACGCAACGAGACCGATGGGTCTATATTGCGGGTCGACATCACACGGATTCCGTTCTTCTTCGAAAATGTGCTCGTAGATCGTCCACGGGGAACCGTTATCGACGACGAGATCAGTCCGGTGGTGACGCTGTCCTACAACACTCATGCCGGCCACCTTTTCTACGGGCGGTTCGCGACCGGTTTCAGACCGGGCGGCTTCGATCAGCGCTCGCCGTCGGAAGCGGGTGTATTCGGCGCTGAGACTTTGCGGGCCTATGAAGTCGGCGCTAAAGGAGAGTTTCTTGATCGGCGTATCCGCTATGAGATCGCGGCCTTCTATACAGATCACAGCAATTTCCAGGCCCAGTCCACGATCCTTGATCCCGACACCGGCACGCCGACTGTCTCAATCACCAATGTCGGCGATGCCTGGACAGTGGGTGGTGAAGCGGCGATCAGGACGGCCTGGAATGTCGGCAACGGTCGCCTTGGTTTCAACGTCGGCTATGCCTTCACCTATGGCAAGATGCAGGATGGTCCGCAGGCCGGAAACCGGTTGCCGCGGACGCGCGACTATTCTTTCACCGTCAGCGCCAACTATTCGGTGCCACTTAGCGATAACGGCCCACGGCTTTTCTTGAACGCGAACTTCTCCGCCGATGGGGGAGGGTTCGAAAATCCCGGCAATACGCAAGAGTTTGATGATTTTGAGATACTTGATCTGACGGCCGGCCTTCGCGGCGACAACTGGCGCGCCACAGCGTTCGTCCGCAACGTGTTCAACCAGATCTATATCACCGAAGACCTGCAACTGGGCGGGGTCAGCACCTTCTTCCTGAACCGGCCGCGTACCTTCGGGCTCGAAATCCGCTTCGACTATTAACCGGCACGTCGCGCGGTCTGGCCTTGCCGCGCGACGTTAAGCGCACCAAAATCGAACCCCACGCTTGGGCCGTCCTAGATATCGCTATCATCGTCTGCCAACCGCTGTACGCCAGTTTCAGCGACGGCTGGACCGACCTCCACCATCCAGTAGCGGTACTCTTCCAGATCGCGAACATGCCACGCCGCTTCATCGCTGACCGGCCGTTTCGGAATATTCATATTCTGCAATCCAAACCAAGTGCCATCAATATATACGTTACCGTATATTGAGCAAGATTGAAGAGGCAGGCGATTGCTTAACCGACCGAGCTATCTTCCTGATTGCCCCTGTGCTTGGTCAGGTGCCCGGGCCCTCGAGTGGTACGAGACCATGCTAAAGTCAGTTGAGCCTTAGCAGCCGGTCGCTCACTGCAATGTAAGCGGCTTTGAGTGTCTCGGTACGGGCCGGGTCCGCGGCGGCGGCGACCGATGCCGCCCGTAGTGCTCCAAGCGATACCGTTGCCGCCGCCTGGGCCTCGGTTTCGTTCAGCCCACCATGCTCAACGGCGAAGGTGGCCAACTGTGCGACCACCTCGTTTTCGCGCTGTGCGACGATATGGGCGATTGCCGGATCGTCGAACGAACGGCGGATCAGTTGCCGGATCGGATGACTGCGACTGGTGACGAACTCGAAATGGGCGTCGGTCGATCGTCGGGTGAAGTCCGCGATATTCTCTCCTGGTTCGGGCTCGCTCGGCACATAGGCGTCGTGTTCGCGCCAATAAGCCTGAATGAGCTGGCCTAGTAAGTCGTTGCGATCGACGAAATGGCTATACACGACCGGCTTGGAAATTTTGGCTTTGGTTGCAAGTCCTTCCATCGTCAGTGCCCCAATCCCGTCTTCAACAACGATCCGGCTGGCAACCTCTATGAGCTGTGCGTAGCGATCCTCGCGCAGCATGCGCTGGCGTTTTTTAGGCGGTTCACCACGTAGCCTGGTCTTGGGCATGGCGCTGTTTTATAGGCGCATAGCCCGATCCATGCCAGCTATGGGTTTGCGTCCCGGACGCCGGTCGCATCATTTCGGCGCCAGAAATCGAAGGCTGGAGCAAGAGCTGCGTCGGGATCTTCGAATAGCATCATTGCGCCGAGCCCCTCTACAACAGCCAGTTCGGCATCGGGTAATTCAGCTGCAAGGTTGTGGGCAACGCTGAGCGGCGGCCAGACACCGAAACCGGGTTCGAGCAGCAGCACCGGGCAGCCGATCCGATTTGCTTCCTCGCGTGCAATGGTCGTCGCGAGTTGTGCGTCGATCCAATGGATGACTCGCTCTCCGTCGAGGCGACCCTCGTCTGCCTCAAGCCGCCGGCGAACAAGGGTGTCGATCAGTTCGGTATTGCGGTCGTAAAAATCAGGAGTGAGGCCCGAAGCGATCCAGTACCGCGTATAAAATTCGAGCGAAGCCTCCCGCAGGACGAGCCGCACGACATCGGCGGCGAGCGTCATCATCGGCGATTGTGCGGGTTCGAAAAGCCCGCCTGTCGACACAACGGTCCGCACCGCTCCGGCATGGCGAAGCGCGCATTTGAGCGCCACTTGGGCGCCGCCGGTCCAGCCATAAAGATGGAACTGGTCGATACCCCTCTCGGCGAGCGAGGCGCAAAGGTCGTCCGCATAGCGCGCGAGCGGGTCTGCTTCAGCGGGATCAAGCAGGACCGCGGGTGCCAGCTCTACAAAAGCGAGCCGGAAATCGCGTTCGAGTAACGTCGCCGCACGCTCCCACAGACCCATCTCGGGTGCCGCCATCCGAACAAGGGCCAGCACCGGATTGCCAGTTTCTTCCGTCAATTTGATTTCTGCGCTGGTCATGCCCTTCTCCTTGCCTGTGACCGGTTACATCTATATACGTATACGTATATAGTGAAGGGGGGGCAGCCGCCCGAGCCCGATCGGTTCGTATGTGACCGAACTGGTGACCGGTTAGTTCGACTCGTAGATATTGACGGACCGGGGTCATTGGCTGGTGGACGTAGTGCTGTGTGGAAAAAGATGGGTTCTGTGATCTTTCGGTTTTCGGCAGGAGATGCCAGATGACCGGTAACTTCCAAGTGACGGATACAGGTCGGGCGTTTTCGTTGTCGCGGCGCGGTGTCATCGGCTGTGCCACTGCCATGCTGATGCTGGCTCATGTACGAAAACTCCGGGCGGCGACATCGACCGATCCGCGCGAAGCGATACGAGACGCCTTCCTGTTCGGCTTTCCTGTCTACGAGATGGTCAGGACGAAATACCGCGCCTATCGCCGCGCGCTGGATGTCGGCCGTCCCGCGATCAACTTTCTCGCCCATCGGCGCGTTCTCGCCGACCATCGCCACCGCAACGTTACGACACCGAATAACGACACGCTCTATGCAGGTGGGTGGTTGGACCTGCGCGACGGGCCGGTCGCGGTAACGATTCCGCCGCTCGATCGTTACCATTCGCTCGCACTGCTTGACCTGTCGACCGACAACTTCGCCGTGCTGCGCCATGACCCGGAAGAGGGCGGGCGCTATCTCATCGTTGGTCCCGAATGGCGTGGGCCGTTTCCTGAAGACCGTGCCATCGTTCGTGCGCGGACCAACGATGTTTGGGCGATCTGGCGCGTGCTTGTGCGCGGTACGGACGATCTCGATGCGGCACTGTCCGCGCAGACGCGCATCGCGTTGGCGCCAGTCGGAGAACGGACTGCGCAGACAGATTGGGATATGCCATTGCCGGTCGATAGCCGGGATCCGGAAAATCTGCTCGCCATCTTCAACGCCGCACTTGCCCGTGCCCCTTTGCCGTCCGGCTGGATCGATCGGCTGGCGCCGCTCGCACATGTCGGCCTTGATCCGCGCGGCGCCGGCTTCGGTGGGCTGGATGGCGAACTACAGGTCATGTGGCGCACCTTGCTGCCGCAACTCCATGACGAGATATCCGGTGGGATAGCGGCGACCGGTACGTCTGATCGCGGCTGGCTTTATCCGGCACCTGGTATGGGCGACTTCGGCGAGGATGATCTCTACCGTGCGCGTGTTGCCCTTGGTGGCCTCGGTGCATTGCCGCGTGAGGAGGCAATCTACATATCCTCGACCGAGGACGCCGGCGGGGTCGCATTGGATGGCGAGCGCCGTTACCGGTTGCGCCTGCCGCGAGATATTCCGGTCGACGCCTTCTGGTCGATGAGCATGTATCGGATCGAGCCGGGCGGCCGGCTATTCTTCGTCGAAAATCCGCTCGACCGATATGCGATAGGCTCGTTTACTCCGGGTGCCGGCAACACCGGCGAGGGACCGATCGACATCCGCATACAAACCGATCAGCCAGCCGATGCCAACAGCCTGTGGTTGCCGGCGCCGGATGGTCCGTTCCGCCTTGTTTTCCGAGCTTATCGGCCGCGTGGCACGTTGCTAGACGGCGGTTTCCGACTGCCCGCGATCGAGCCACTCATGCCGTCCTAAAGCCATCCTGCCAGAGCATCATATTCCAACATATCCCGGAAAAGCGGACCACTTCGAAGGTTAGAGAGCCGGCCAATGTGGTCTGAGAGGAGTCGACAAATGGATTATATATCCGGCGATGTCTTGTGGCCTGATAAGCATATCAAGTCATTTGAAGCGCTCAAGGGCGTGCCATGCGGATTTGGCCATATCCGCACGGTCAAGCCAGAGGTTGAGACGCTTGCAGTCGGCGGACCTGGCTTCGCGGTCCCCAATCGCCCTCCTGTAGTCAGGTTGCTGGGTAGCTTTTGCGACAAAGCCGGCTCTTTTCTTGACGCCCCCGATGTGTTCCAGGTCTCCGGCTCGTTCTCCAAAAAACGCGAATGCCCTCAATCCCCGCAGCTTTGCAAGCAGCGCGCCATCCTGTGAGAGTCCTTCCCGGACTGACTGTCTGCGCTGGCATAGCGCTGCTTGCCGAGTTATTCGATCGGCTGACGAGCTGGCCTGCTATTCCCGCTGCGCTTGCCCTGGCAATACTGCTGGCTCCGCTGGTTTCTCGTCAGTCTCTACAAGAGGGATTCGATCTCTCCGGCACGACGATTTTGCGCCTTGGTATCGTGCTGCTAGGCGCCCAGCTTACCGTGGGTGAGATTGTTGGCATCGGTCCGCTAGCCATTGTCGTCATTTCGTTGACGACATTGATGTCGCTTGGTCTCGGTATGGCGATTGGGCGGCGATTGAAACTGGACTATTCGACATCACTCTTGGGCTCCGTAGGGGTAGCGATCTGCGGGGCTTCGGCGATTCTTGCCGTATCGGCTACATTGAAAAACAGTCGCAACCGCCAGAATGAAATTGCGGTCATCATTGCTATCGTAACGATCGTCGGCAGCATCGCGATGCTTGCATATCCGGAGATAGCTGAAGCTCTGTCACTGAACCCGACATCGGCGGGACTGTTCTTCGGTACCTCTCTGCATGAAATGGTACACGCTGTCGGCGCAGGCCTGATTTTCGGAAGCGGCACGGAGGAGATATCAACTACCGCCAAGTTACTGCGGATACTGTGGCTTGCGCCCATTCTCTATTTTTTTATTCAGCGCTCTGGCCACTCCTCGAACCATGTGCAGTTTCGATACCCGATTCCCAGTTTCTTAGTCGGATTTCTTATAATGGCGGGGATTTCCTCGACAGGAAAGGTGCCAACGGAGCTTCTGTATTTTCTCCGAGAAGTCGCGCATTTTTGCTTTCTGATGGCTATAGCAGGAATTGGCTTGAGAATGGATATAAGGAATTCTTTGTTTTCAAGTTCAAAAATACTTATACAAATCAGCATAGTTTCGCTTTTTTCTTTATTCTGTTCTATCATCTTTGTGTATGTTTTTAACATTCACTGACGGAAGGCCATGGCACTGAAACTGGGGCCGTTACATCCGCACGCGGATCATCGCGTTTGATTATATTGTTCTAACGCTGGTGAAGTTGACAATCGTCATCCGCGACAATCTACTATTCTGGAAAACTCGACGTTGAGCACGGAGATACTACGCACATGAGCCTTGCTTGCCGAACTCATCCGCGCCCGGAAGCCGGAAGTATCTGGCTTAGGTAGTTTCTGTCCAAAGTGGTAGAGTGTTTATCCGTCTTTAGTCAAACAGCGTTAAACCGAGGCACATCAACAATTGGTTCTCATCTTGCGGAAGGGAACATCACGGTCTCACCAAAAAAAGTCTAACGTGGTATCGAATATGGCATTGAGCCAACAGTAGATATAGATAGCGGTTCTATTTCAATGGTGTAGCTGCCAATTGTGAATCCCACCCTCTCCGCCAGACCCTTATCATTTCGGTATCACCGCGTAATCCTAACGCGAGCCATATGCTCAAGCGGGTCCTGCATCAGAAATAGCATTTGTTCCGATCCGCCGGCCATTGATGGGCTGTTCGATAGGCGGGTCAATCAACGGTCATATTGCCAACAAGTTCTGCCGAGTGCTACCGATTGACTCATCATCGGAATGGCAATCAGAACCTACTGTTGATGGCTAGCAGTAAAGCGAAACCGCAGAGGCGATTCTCGCCGGAAGTCAGGCGCTCGATGATCCTTGACGCCGCAGCCGATATGGTCGAGCGGGAGGGTATCTGGCAACTGACCATGGAGCGTGTGGCAAAACATGCGGGTGTAAGCAAATCTCTGATCTACAAGTATTTCGAGAGTATCAACGAACTGCTAAGAGAGTTGCTCGAGCGGGAATTGTCGGTGCTGCGCCGGACGCAGTTCGCCGCCGCCGAAGCAGCTGAAACCTTCGAGGAACTCGTTCGCGGCATCACTAAAACCTATCTTGGTAATATCGCAAAAAAGGGCCTGTTGATCGAACGGCTTCAGGCCGATCCCGCCATATCGGAAACCGCCGATCCAACCGATTTCGATCGCGAAACGTCGGTCGAATATCTCGCAACGATCGTGAACAAGAACTTCGATATTCCGATGGCGACGGCCCGTGCGGTGACCGATATTTCTTTCGGTGTGCCATCCGCAGCGGGATCCTATCTGCTGCGCCACGAGATCGACATGGAGGAGCTGGTGGACATCACGGTCTCGATGATCATCGGCTCCGTCAACGGTATCCGCGACGATTACATGATCCGCAAACGCAAGTTGAAACGCTAGCCACGCCGGCGCACGTGACCGCTATCGTCCAAAAAAGAACCCGGCTACAAAGGCCGGGTCCGAGGGGAGCATTTTTCGGGGCGCCCAGCTGTCAGAAGCGGATCGTCGCCTCGATGCCATAGGTGCGCGGTTCGAGGATCACGACTTCGCGGAACCGCCCGACCAGCCGGCCGGCAGGCAGGACCCGCGTGATGTCGTCATTGTTGAAGAGATTCTTCACATAGCCGCGAATTTCCCATCGCCCGTCGTTCGAAGCCAGCAGCAGCTTGACGTCAGTCTGGCTGTACCCGTCGAATTCATCGACAGGCTTGTTGAATATCGAAGAGGTGAACGCGCTTTGCATATAATGGTCGATACGCGGCGTCAGCGTCCAGTCGCCGATCGGTATCTCATATTGCACGCCGATCGCGAGCGAAAAGTCCGGCGAGAATGGTAGCGCGTTGCCATCGAGATTCTGTAGCGCGCCGGCCGGTGTGACCTCCGCAACAACCGCTCCGGGTGCTGTCGCGAGCGGATCGGTCTCGTCGATCGACTGAAAATCGATCACCTCGGTATTGAGATAGGAGATGCTGCCGTCCAACTGCCAACGATCGCTGGGGCGGACGACGAACTCCGCTTCCACGCCGAAGACCTCGGCGTCGCTGTTGACGGTCAGTGCCGCCGACCGGGATGTCTGGCCGATCTGCAGGTCTTCATAGTCATAGTAGAAGGCCGAGACATTGGCGCTGAACGAACCGTCGCTCGTCGTGCCGCGCAGCCCGACTTCGAAGGCATTGAGGAACTCGGGGTCGAAACCGGCGGTTTCCACGCCGACTTCGCCCGGGTTGATACCGCCCGCCTTGTAGCCGCGCGACAGGCTTACATAGCCGAGCAAATCGGGTGAGAAGCGGTGATCGAGCACGGCGCGACCCGTGAACACGCCGCGCTGGAACTCGCCGAAAGTGAAGGGCGGCGCGCTGCCATCGGGTTGCGGGTTGAAGAAGATCTGGCGGGTCTGGATCGTCTTGTCGTCATGCGAATAGCGCAGACCTCCGGTGAAACGGGTGTCGTCGGACAGGTCGACATAGATTTCGCCGAAGATCCCAAAGGATTCGGTTGTGACTGGATTGGATTCGATCAGTACGGAATCGAACACATCGCTGAGGCCGAGCTGCTGCTGCCGGGCGGCGATCGTCACATGCGTAAAGTCCGCTGAAGACGAGCTGCGCCGGTCATAATAGTTGCCGCCGATCAGGAAGTTAAACGGCCCGGTGAAATCGGAAGCCAGGCGCAGTTCCTGAAAATATTGCCGCCCCTCGCTCATGTCTCGGCGGCCCGCCAGAATGCTGTTCGTGGTGATCGGGTTGCCATTGGCGAAAAAGTCGAATGTGACCGGCCCCGTCAAACCCAGCGACGGAACGAACCGGTCGAAATCCTTAAACGCTTCGCGTTCGATTTCCTGATAGCCCGTCAAAGAGGTCAGGGTGAGGTCGCCGAAATCATGGCTGATCTCAAGCGATGCGTTCCACTCCTCGACGAAATAAGTCGGATCGACATCCTCGTTGAGCAATCGGGTATCGGAGGGGTTGAAGCTGTCCGCGTAGAAATTGACTGCGGCCGGCCCAAAGCCCGTAGCGATGGTGCCCGTGAGCGCACCCAATGTGTTGTACAGTGTGTTACGCGAATCGGGTACACCGAACCCGACCTGCAGGGGTGAACAACCGAGCGCCAGATCGGGTTCGCACAGAACCTTGGTGCGCGGCAGCCGCCGGTCATTCTCTCGGAAATAGGAGACGATCAGGTCGGCGCGCGTGTCACCGAACTCAAGCCGGGTGCTGCTGCGAATACCGTACATGTCCCGATCGTCCACATCGTTGCCGGTAAACAGGTTCGTCGCATAGCCGTCCCGGTTCAGATAGAAGCCCGCGACGCGCGTCGCGAACCCGTCGGCCAGCGGCACGTTGATCGCACCACGGACATCGACCGAGTTGAAATTGCCATAGCCGGCCGTGACATAGCCTTCGAACTCGTCGGTCGGCCGACGTGTGATGATGTTGAGAACGCCGGCTGTCGTATTGCGGCCGTAGAGCGTGCCCTGCGGCCCGCGCAGCACCTCGATCCGCTCGATATCGAAATATTCGGCCTCGGTGGCGGCGTTGCCGATATAGACGCCGTTGACATGGTAGCCGAGGCCGGATTCCGACGTCGCGGAGATCGCCAGATTGCCGACACCGCGAAGCGAAGCGCCGAACGTGTCGAGCGTGAGATTCGGAACCGAAAAGCTCAGATCGACCGCATCATCGATCACTTTGTCATCGATGATATCGCTGCTGAACGCGGAAATCGCGATCGGAACATCCTGAATGTCCTCATCCCGTTTCTGCGCCGTCACGATGATGACGTTGGAATTTGCCGATGCGAGCGATGAATCCGCTACATCGGCGCCGCCGGTCTGCGCAAATGCAGGCGTCGCATAGGCGGTGAAGGACAGCGCTGCGGCACTGCCAAGTAGAGAAAATTTCGCTGTTTTTTTGCCGATGATGGTCATGACCCCTCCCAGAATCTTAATGGACTATTTGTCCCTTTAAGTCGGTCTATATACATTTTTACCGGTTTGAAAAGCTTTTAATTTGACTAATAGTGCATTTCATGATTATTGAGACGCGGTTTGCGCAGCCCGTTGCGAAATTTGCCCGTCCGGCGCAGACCGGCATGGCGGCCTCGACAGACAGGAAGGGCGGGGAGAGGGACAGAATGACTATTTTGAGAAAGGCGATCGCTCTTTCCGCGAGCTTCGTGCTCGCAGGATGCGGAATGCTGAGCGGCCAGCCCGCGCCATGGGAACCGGATCCGGTTATTCGCGGCGTCAGCTATATCGGCGTGACCGTGGACGATCTCGACGCGGCCGAAGCCTATTATCGGGACTCCGTGTCAGCCGAGACGCTCGACGACAGCAGTTTGGCGGCGGGCAATGCGCTGGCGAGCCTGCCGGGCGCCGGCGATGGAGCGATCGAAACGCGACTGCTGCGCAGGACCAACACCCAGTTGCGCCTGATGGCCTTTACTGGGCGCTCACGCGAGGGCGCAGCTGCATCCGCAGTGCCGGTGCAAGGCCCCGGCATCGCCCATATATGCTTTCAGGTCGCCCAGGAAACTAACGTCTATGCACGCATTCTCGCGGCCGGCGCTACACCGATCGGACATGAGGACCTTGTCCAGCTCAACGACGAGAACCCGGTCCGCTACGGCTATGTCACGGACCCCAGCGGGATCATCACCGAGATCGAAGAGGTTGATCTCGCGGCCCTGGCCCTGCCCGAGCCGCCGAGAAACGACTATCGCGTGCGGCATGTTTCGCTGGCCACCCCCGACCTCGATCGCATGATCGATTTCTATTCGGCCTTTCTCGGCGGGCAGGAGCCGCGCCATGTCGGCTGGCTCCGGGCCGTTTCGGGCGAGACCATAGACATGGTGTCGGGCCTCGCGGGCAGCGAGCTGGAAATGGCTTGGTTCCAGCTGCGCAACCTCGAAATCGAGATTTTCCAATATCATAGCCACCCTACCGAGCGGCCGTCTGAACCCCGGCCGCTGGACGCACCCGGTTACAACATGATCGTGTTCGATGTTTCGGACATCGACGCCGCGCGTGAGCGCCTGGTAGACGCGGGCGGCGAGATCGTTACCGAAGCGGCGCCGCTCGACGGCGGGGAGATAATCTTCGGCCGCGATCCGGACGGCAATCTGATCGGTCTGCAAACGCTTCCGGCGGATTCGGTCTTTTCGGCGCAGAACTTCCCGGACAACGGAACATAGGAATCATGATGTTCGATCTTGCGGGCAAGGTCGCCCTCGTAACGGGCGGCAATGGCGGACTGGGCCTTGCCTATGGCCGAGGCCTCGTGAAATGCGGCGCCAAGGTCGCGCTCTGGGGGCGGAATGCCGACAAGAATCAGGGCGCCGCTGAAGAATTGCGGGCGATGGGTGGCGACGCCGAGGCTTTCGCATGCGACGTTACCGACGAAAGCCAGATCGCCGAGGCATTCACGCAGACGATCACGCGCTTCGGCCAGGTCGACAGTTGCTTCGCCAATGCGGGGGGCGGCGGATTTCGCGGCATGTCCCACCTGACCGATCGGGAGACCTGGTTGCGCACCATCGATCTCAATCTGATGAGCGTGGTGCAGACCTGGCGGCCCGTTACCGAGCATCTTCTCGCGCGGCAATCGGGCGGGCGGCTCGTCGTCACGTCCTCGGTCGCCGCACTGATGGGAACGGGCGGAGCCGCCGGTTATTCGACCACCAAGGCGGCGGTGCGCGGCCTCGTACAGGCGCTCGCCGTGGAGCTCGGCCAAGCGGGAATCCGCGTGAACGCGATCCTGCCCGGCTTTATCGAGACCGAAATGTCGACGGACACGCCGCAGGAATTCCAGGACGCCTGCCGCAGACGATCGGTCATCGGCCGGATCGGCGTACTCGAAGATATGGAAGGCGTGGCCGTGTTTCTCGCCTCCGACCATAGCGATTTTATGACCGGCCAGAGCATTGTGCTCGATGGCGGGCACACGATTTTCCCGATGTAACCGATGACGAGCGATACCCCGCACTCTGTCGATCGTCCCGCGAAACAAGGCGGCGCCAGCCTATGATCTTCTCCAAAATCGCGCATTGGATTTATATCGTCCTGCTGCTGCTTATCGGCCTGCTCTTGACCGTGCCCGGCGGATTTCTCGTCTATCTCGGCGGCAGCCCCTATTACGTCCTGGCCGGCATCGCGACACTTACCACTGCCGTGCTGATGATCCGGCGCAAACCGTCTGCCATCGCGGTTTACAGTACCATTCTCGCCCTCACTGTCATCTGGTCGCTGTTCGAGGCGGGCTTCGATTTCCTCGCGCTTCTACCGCGCATCGCAGCTTGGCTGGTCCTCGGCCTGTGGTTCCTCACCCCATGGTACCGCCAGTCGCTCGCGCGTGGAGGGGATGATGCCGATAGCGAGCCCAAAACCCCCAATCGCTGGTTTGTCGGCGGCCCAAGCCTCGCCGCAGTCGCCCTGCTGCTGATCGCCAGCCTGCAGGGCTATGTCCAGAATGGCACCGGTACGGTGCGCGACGGCGAGCCGGAACAACTCACCACGGATTGGCCGCATTATGGCAACACGGCCGGCGGCACGCGCTTCGCCGCGATCGAACAGATCAACACGGAAACGGTCGGCGATCTGCGGGAAATCTGGCGCTACCGCACGGGTGTCGAGGAAGATTTCAAAGCGACACCACTTGCGATCGGCGACCGGCTTTATCTCTGCGCGGCTCTCAACGTGATGATCGCGCTCGACGCGGAAACCGGCGAAGAGGTGTGGCGGCACACGCCCGACATCACCCCGCCCGACAATCATCAATATGCGATCACCTGCCGCGGCGTCGCCTATCACCAAGCACCGGAAGATTATGAAGGCCAGTGTCCGACCCGGATCGTGACTGCCACAGTGGATGCCAGCCTGATTGCCGTCGATGCTGAAACCGGCGAACCGTGCGAGGATTTCGGCGCGAACGGCATCGTCAATCTGCGCGAGGGCATGGGCGAGCATCTGCGCAAGGAATATTACCATACCTCGCCCCCGCTGGTCGCCGGCGACAATCTGGTGGTCGGCGGCCTCGTCCTCGATTCGCAGGATCTCGGCCTGCCGTCCGGCGTCGTGCGCGCCTTCGATGCCATGAGCGGCGAACTCGCATGGGCGTGGGATCTGGGCAACCCGGACAATCGCGGCGCACCCGAAGAGGGCGAGACTTATACGCCCGGCACGCCTAATGTCTGGTCGATCATGAGCTACGATCCCGAGCTCGACCTGATCTATGCGCCGACCGGCAATGCCAATCCTGACTATTTCGGCGGCGCGCGGCGACCGTTCGACGATGAATGGTCCTCCGCGATCGTCGCCATCGACGGTAGCACCGGCGAGGCGCGCTGGCGCTTCCAGACCGTGCATCACGATATCTGGGATTACGATCTTCCCGCGCAGCCGGTTCTGGTCGATGTGACCCGCGACGGCGAGCGCGTCCCGTCCGTCGTCGTCCCGACGAAAATGGGCGAGATATTCCTGCTCGACCGGCGCGACGGAACGCCGGTCTTCCCGATCGAGGAACGCCCCGTTCCGCAGGACCCCGAAATCGGCGAATATCTGTCGCCGACCCAGCCCTTCTCGTCCTTACCCAATTTCCATCCCTATCGGCATGAGCGGGACATGTGGGGCCTTACGCCGATCGACCAGATGGTCTGCCGGATCGAATATCGCATGATGCGCTACGAAGGGATGTACACGCCACCGACGCGCGGCGGTACGTTGATCGCTCCCGGGAATTTCGGCGGTTTCAACTGGGGCAGCGTCTCGGTCGATGCGGACAATGGCCTGCTCGTTGCCGCCCCGATGCTGCTCGCGCACCGGCTGCTACTCATCACGCCCGAGCAGATCGCCGAAGCGGGGCCGCGCGGTGCACTGCTCCTCGGCGAGCAGCATCCGGCCGTGCGGATGGACGAGGATGCGCCGATGCCTGAACCGCGCGAACCGCGGGCCGACGATCCTTATGACCATGCGCGGATCCGCTATTTCGGTCTGCCTATGCCGTTCATGTCGCGGCTGGGGACCATGACCCCCTGTTTCGAACCGCCCTGGTCGCGGATCGCAGTCATCGATCTCAACACCCAGGAACTACTGTGGAGCCGCCCGGTCGGCAGCATGCGCGATTCCGGGCCGTTCAACATGCGGCTCGGCCTGCCTTTCCAGGTCGGCACCGCGGTCCGCGCCGGTACCATGACGACCCGCGGCGGGCTCACCTTTATCAGCTCGACCATGGACCGGACCGTGCGCGCCTTCGATCTGCGGACGGGCGAAGTGCGCTGGTCAGCCGACTTGCCAGGCCATGGCCAGGCGACGCCGATGACATACGTTTCGGAACGGTCCGGCCGCCAGATTCTGATCGTCACCGTCCCCAATCCCAGTTGGCGCTATCCACGCGATCCGGCGACGGGCGAATATCTCGATTCCCAGAGCATCCGCGATGGTGAGGGCGGGTATGTGATCGCCTATGCCTTGGATGACGTGAACGAATCGCAATAATGGCGGACGCGAAGCACTAACTCGAACCAAGACGGATCTGTGTGACAGAATGCCTGCTTGATCGCGGGTAACGCTTTCGCGCGGTGCGTCTTCCAACTTTGCGATGTATGGAAATTTTGCGGTGGAGAGCTGCGCAGATGCGGTCGGAAGCCGAGGTTTGCTGGTAGCAGAAGAGGGTGGGCTGGTCACAAAATCTCGACAAGTAAACGAGAACTTTGCTCTGACGGCTCGTTACAGCTAGCGTTTCACTATGTCACCGCCGATTGAGCAACCTGTGACTTCGCCATGCCAAGCCGTGTGCCGCTTGTCGCAAGACGGATCGATCTGCATTGGGTGCGGACGTACACTCGACGAAATCGGTCGTTGGTCGCAGGCCGGTTTGGCCGAGCAACAGGAAATCGCCCGACTGGCAGCCGTACGCCTTGCCCTGAGGGAGAAAACATAATCGGGCCGGTGTTGATTCTCGGTGGAGCTCGGTCCGGAAAGAGCCGTCATGCGCTAGAGCTTGCGAAAAAAATGCCTGCTCCGTACGTATTTGTGGCTACCGCCGAAGCGCATGATGCTGAAATGAAGGAAAGAATATGCCGTCATCGCTCCGAACGCGGCAGTGAATGGCGAACGATCGAGGCTCCCATCGCGTTGGCAGACGCGATTGACCAAGCGCCAACAGCCACCGTCTTGATCGATTGCTGCACAATCTGGCTGTCCAACATCATGCTCGCGGGGCGGGATACAGATGGCGATATGAAAAGGCTCATTGCAGCTATTCGCGGCTCCGCCAATCCGATCGTCATGGTAAGCAACGAGGTCGGTTACGGCATAGTCCCGGATACGCCGCTGGGTCGGCGCTTCCGCGATGTCCATGGACGCATGAACCAACGTCTTGCCGAGATAAGCGAAACAGTCGAACTGGTCGTTGCTGGGATTCCGCTCCGCATCAAAGGCTGAGTGCTGCACGAAGGCGGGCCAAGGAGCGGTCGGTTCCGGGCAGGCCGATGCGAACATGATGTAGATCTCCGGCGAACCGTCGGATTGCAATGCCCTGTTCCGCAAGTTGCCGCCACAACAACCCGGCATCTGAAGTAAACGCAAATCGAAACAGGTCGGTGCCGCCAATGTCTCGAAGTTCGGTCGATGCCAACATTTCACGCAAAGAGAGCGATGCGTCGCGAAGCCGTTCACGGGTCGCTTCTTGCCAGTCACGATCCCTATATGCGGCAGCGCCCACGCTGAGCGCGGGTCCCGAAACATCCCAGTCGCCAAGCCGCGCATCGAGCCGTTCCAACAGCCCGGACGGCGCGAGCACCGCGCCGAGGCGGATGCCGGCCAGGCCGAAGAACTTGCCAAAGGAGCGAAGAACGACAAGGCCTTCCTTTCCAGCGGCTGCCGCCATGCTCCTTTTCGGTTCGAGATCGGCATAAGCCTCGTCAACGATCAGCCAACCATTCCGTGCGGCGAGGGTTTCACGTGCAGCCTCGATCCGATCCAGCGGCCATCGATACCCGTCCGGATTGTTGGGATTGACGATCACGATCGCATCCACTTCACTGGCCATGGCGAGCGGCTCCGATACCGACAGGATCTCGGCCCCGGCCGCGCCCCAAGCCAAAGCATGATCGATATAACTCGGCGTGCGCAGCGCTACCCGGCGCGCGCCGAGGACCGCAGGTAACTGCCGGATGACGATCTCGGTTCCCGCAACGGCTCGGCATACTGCCGGATCGCAACCAAAGGTCGATACCATAGATCGCTCGCAAGCGTCGCGCGCCGAAGCCGTCGGCAGGCGTTCCCATGCGTCTTGCGCGATCGCCGGCAACGGATAGGTAAATGGACTGATCCCGGTCGAAAGGTCGATCCAGGGCAGGGGGGCATCCGGAAACGCTCTGGCCATCGCGTTGATCCGGCCGCCATGCCCGGTGATCAGGTCATCTTCTGTCATAGAAATAGCGTCAAACCGGCGATTGCGAGCAGGAGGGCAATCATGAAGACGACCCGGCGGTATAACGACAGACCCGATGCAAGGTCCGTCATCGCAGGATCGCGCGCGCCTTCATTCAGCCAAGGGTCACCCGTCATTCCGTCACCATAGCAGCGCGGCCCCGAAAGACGCACATTGAGTGCGCCCGCCATCGCGGCCTCGGGCCAGCCGGCGTTCGGCGAGCGATGCTTGCCGGCGTCGCGCGCCATGGTCCAAAATGCGTGTGAGGAGCGCGCACAAAGGGCGAACAACAGCCCCGTAAGGCGTGCAGGGATGAGGTTGGCGATATCATCGAGCATCGCCGCTGCCTTGCCGAATGCTTCGTAGCGCTCGTTTTTGTGGCCGATCATCGAGTCGAGCGTATTGATCGCCTTATAGGCGAACAGGCCCGGAAGCCCGAGCAAAGCCCCCCAGAAAAGTGGCGCGGTCACGCCATCGGAGGCGTTCTCGGCAAGGCTTTCGATCGCAGCGCGCGCGACGCCCGCTTCATCAAGCGAGGCTGTTTCGCGACCGACGATATCCCCGAGCGCGTTGCGTGCGGCCTCAAGTCCTTCATTTGCGAACCCCGTGCAGACGGCCGAGACATGTTCGTGCAGCGAGCGTGCGGCAATCAAGCTCCATGCTACCAGAACCGCAAGCGCGAAACCCGCGATCCCGTCTGGCAAAAGACGAGCGAGAGCCACTCCAATAGTTCCCGCCAATGCCACCAGCACGAGTGCGGCGACAGCGCCCAAGGCGATCCGCGCATATCTTGGAAACTGATCGTGGTTGGTTAGCTGTTCGGCTTGCGAAACCAGCCAACCGAACCAGCGTACCGGATGGCCGATCCGCCGATCGAGGGCGTCAGGCCATGTGAAAAACACTTCCAACGCCAATGCGGCCAGCATGATCCAAAGCGCCATCATCGCGCCAGCGCGAACAGAGCATCGATATCGAGCGCCTCTTCCACTCCGTCAGCGAGTTCGTCGAGCGCGCGCTCGACGCCGTGTTCGTAGTCCAACGTGCTTGTCCAGCCTTTCCTGAGACTGCCCAGCCACCGTGTTCGAAAGGCATCGCTGGCGAAAACGCCATGGAGATAGGTCCCGATCAACCGCCCGCCGGCGCCGATGGCGCCATCGGGTTCGCCGCTATCCAATCTACAAAAGGGCTTGGCGAGCGCTCTCCCATGCGAACGTCCTGTATGGATCTCGTATCCTCTGACGGAATCTCCATGCGCAAGCGTTGTCCCCCGGGCTGGTCGGACGCATTTTTCCCCGCTCATCGTGGTGACCATGTCGAACAGTCCCAACCCCTCGGCGCTGCCTCGCGCGCCATCCGCGCCATCGAGATCCTCGACCCGCGTGCCGAGAAGCTGAAAACCTCCGCACAGACCGATGATGTGCGCTCCAGACCGATAGGCTGCGATAACATCATGATCCCATCCTTCCGCGCGGAGCATCGCGAGATCGGCAATGGTGGATTTCGTGCCCGTGACGACGACTGCATCCGCGTCGCGTGGCAAGGCTTGGCCCGGCGGTATGAAGCGGACCTCGACCTTATTTTCGGCGCGTAACGGATCAAGATCGTCGAAATTGCTGATCCGCGACAGCATGGGTACGGCAACAAGAATATCGCCGCTCGCGCTTTGCCGAAGATCGAGCACGACAGCGTCTTCGGCTGGCAGGCGCGCAGCACATGACAGCCAGGGCACGACGCCGAAACAGGGCCAGCCCGTCTTGCGCTCGAGAAAATCTATGCCATCCGAAAACAAAGCCATGTCGCCGCGAAAACGGTTGATTGCAAATCCGGCGATCATCGCCGCGTCTTCGGGTGCGATAACCGCCTTTGTTCCGACGATCGATGCAATCACGCCGCCACGATCGATATCGCCGACAAGCACGACCGGAACGTCCGCCGCCCGCGCGAAACCCATATTGGCGATGTCGCCCCGGCGTAGATTAACCTCGGATGGGCTCCCGGCTCCTTCCACAATAACGAGGTCGTACGTTTCGCGAAGCCGCTCAAATGCATCCAGAACATGCGGAAGCAGACTGCCGCGCTCGGCCATGTAGCGCGCTGCCTCTGCCCGCCGCAGCGCGAAGCCATTGAGAATGATTTGGGCGCAGCGATCGGTTTCGGGTTTCAGGAGCACCGGATTCATGTCCGTGGTCGGATCGAGGCCCGCCGCCCGCGCCTGCAGCGCTTGAGCACGCCCGATCTCACCACCGCCGGGGCAGGCGGCAGCATTGTTCGACATGTTCTGCGGCTTGAATGGGGCCACGCGAATGCCGCGCTTTCGAGCAATCCGGCACAATGCGGCCACGAGCAGCGATTTGCCGACATCGGAGCCAGTGCCTTGCAACATCAGTGCGCCGGACATCATAGCCTTTCTATGCGGGACCGGAGATATCGAGCCGCACGGCGCTTCCCTCTCTGCGCACCTCCGCGTTAACGCCGAATACTGCGTCCAGACGATCGGTGGAGAAGGTGTCGAGCGGTGAGCCCTCGGCGACAATCCGCCCCTCCTTCATCCACAAGACATGATCGGCATATCGCGCTGCAAGGGCAAGATCGTGCACGACGGTCAACACGCCGCGTCCTTCGGCGGCGACTTTGCGGAATATCCGCATGGCTTCATGCTGGAAACGCGGATCGAGGGCTGCCACCGGCTCGTCGGCGACGATCAGCGGTGTCTCGCCAGCCAGCGCGCGGGCCAGATGCACCCGCGACAATTCGCCGCCCGACAGAGTGTCAGCCGCGCGTTCCTCAAAACCCTCAAGGCTGCAGGACGCGATGGCCTGATTGACAGCCGCTGAATCGGTGGCCGATAGCCGACCGGGCGCCGCGCCGTAAGCGAACCGGCCGAGAGCGACGATATCACGTACTGGCTGGGGCCAGACGAGCGGCCGCATTTGCGGCAAGTAGGCGATCTGGCGGGCCCGCGCCACCGGCGTCAGTTCGGTTACCGACAAACCGTCGATCAGCGCCGTGCCGTCATCGGCAGCGAGGAGGCCGAGCGCCAGACGAAGCAGCGTTGTCTTGCCCGAGCCGTTTGGTCCGATCAGCGCGGTCACCATACCGCGCTCCAAATCGAAACTCGCATCCGCTACGAGGTGACGATCTTCGACCGCATAGCTGAGGACTTCGGCTCTGAGCAGACTCACGCCAACCTCCTCCTTGCCGCGATCCAGACGAAAATCGGGGCGCCGATTAGCGAGGCGACGACCCCGAGCTTCAATTCAGAATCGGTCGGAAGGAGCCGAACGCCGATATCGGCAACGACGAGTATGAACGCGCCAAGCAGCGCTGAGGGAACCAGCAGTCGCGCCGGATCGTAACGCAGAAAAGGTCGAACGATATGCGGCGCTACGATGCCGACAAAACCGATCGAGCCAGCTATCGCGACAGCGGCACCGGTTGCAAGGCCCGCACCGAGGATGATCGCAAGACGCTGCTTCTTCAAATTGAGACCCAATCCTTCGGCTGCCTCATCACCGAGAGACAGCGCAGCGAGGCCGCGTCCCGCCGCGAGCAGGATCGCGACGCCCGCGACAAGAAACGGCGCAGCGAAGGCGAGGTTTTCGAAACTGCGATTGGCGACCGTCCCGAGCATCCAGTTGACCATATCGGCGAGGCTGAAGGGATTGGGCGCGAGGTTCATCAGAAGCGCCATGACCGCCACCGAAAAGCTCGATAGACCGACGCCGATCAGGATCAGCGTGACCACCGAACGTGTTCGCAGAGCAGCGGCAGCGACCAGCAGCGTCGCGATCAGCGCGCCGCCGACCGCCGCTAACGGAAGGACGAGCGGCCCTGCGGTCGCAATACCAAAATAGATCGTGAATGTGGCGAACAGCGCTGCCGTAGCGGACACACCGAGAATGCCGGGTTCAGCGAGCGGGTTGCGCAAAAGGCCCTGTAATGCGGCGCCGCTCATGCCCAATGCCGCACCAACCAGAGCAGCCGCCAGCGCGCGCGGGAGCCGGATTTGCCAGACGACAAGCATGTCTCCTGGTACGGCTTGTCCCGCGAGCGCAGCAATCACTCTATCCAGCGGCAGAGAAACGGAGCCGATCAGCAAAGCAAGTAAAATGGCGGCCAGCAGTGCAGCGCCGATGAGAGCGTTGATCCGAAGTGTCACTGTGCGGATTCCCACTGGGCGAGCGCTTCGACCGCATCGATGAGGAACCAGCCGCCGCACGATGTCCATGCCCCTTCGATTGGCACGACAGGCAATTGTTCAATCTGCGCCTGGGCGACAGGATGCTGCGCCGCGCTCCAACTATCGACATGATTGGTGGCACCAAAAAAGGCCAGTGCGATGAGGGCCGGACGATCATAGGCGAGCCGCTCGAGAGGGATCGGATTCCAGCCCGGTCGATCCTGGAAATTTGTAACGCCAGCAGCCAGCAATAACTCATGTACCAACGTGCCTTCGCCCGTCGTCACGCCCGCTGATGTCATATAGAGCGTTGCAGCTGGCGTGCCGCGCCGCTCCGAAATCGCCGCGAGCCGGCGGTCCATCTCGGTTGCGACGCGCTGTGCGGTGTCCGCAGATCCAAGCTCCGCGCCGACGCGAAGCACCTCTTCCCTTACTTCACCGATTGTTTGCGGGAAACCGATCTGAACTACCCGTACCCCCGAGCGTTCCATGAAATCCGTCACGCCCGGTCCGCCACCATAGGATCGCACGACGAGATCGGGCTGCAATGCCAGAACGTCTGCGGTGCGCGGGCGAACTGTCGGAAGGCCGGTCGCCGCTTCCCGCATATAAGAAAAGCGTTTTGCTGCATCTGGAGAAAGGGCCAATATATCCTCGCGATCGGCGAAGCGAAGGACATATTGGTCGGCGCAATAATCGAGACTTACGATCCGCTGCGCATCGCCGCGCTCGGGCTGCCGCGCCTCAGTACAGGCGTGGAGCAGGAGCGCGGCGAGCGCCACGGCAATTGCGCCCCAAGGTTTCACATCCGGAACCGCAGACCCCCGAACACAGCGCGTCCGGGCTGTCCATAACGAAAGATCGTTTCATATTCCGCATCGAACAGATTCTCTATGCGTCCAAAGATTTCGATACTTTCGGTGATACCGTAGCTCGCTCTTACATCGGCAACAACATAGCCATCTAGTGCACGAGTGTTCGAAGCGTTGTCAAAGCTGTCACCAACCATCAGGATCGTCATCCCCAAGCCAAGCCCGTTCGTCATCCTGTAGTCCGCGACAAGACTCACCGTGTTCTTGGCGCGCCGCGCAAGCCGATTGCCGGTTGTCTCGTCAAAAGCGTCGATAATCGTGTAGTTGAGCGCAACGTCGAATCCGTCCACCGGTCTCAAGGCCAAGCCGAATTCCCAGCCGTCTGCGCTCGCCAGCGCGATGTTGTCGTACGTTCCAAAAGGCGGATTGGCGACTTGGCAGGGCGGAAGGGGATTCTGGAAACAGGATACGAAAGCAATTAAGTTCTCGGAATCACGCTCGAAATAGGTCACGCCAACCTGTGCTCGGCCATCGAGAAAGCTGTGCGTGACACCAACATCCCAGCTTTCGGACTCTTCTGGCAGAAGCGCGGTGTTGCCAAAATCGCTGAACAGCTGAAACAATGCGGGTGCCTTGAAACCCTCGCCGAAACTCGCCCGCAGCACGGTATCGCCACCGTTTGGCGAATAGGCTCCGCTCGCTGCGAAGGTTGTCTCCCCACCATAGGTTTCGTGATCGTCGTATCGAATACCGCCGGTCAAAGAGAGGCCGTCTAAGGGGGTCAGGTTGAGCTGGCTATATACGGAATTGATCCATACATCATCGCCAGTTGCGGGCGCGCCGAAGCTTGAGCTGCGATATTCCGACTCTTCGCGTTCCGCACCGAAAACAAGCTCGGCGAATTCTGCGGCATCAAACACGCCCTGATATTCGAAACGGCGATTCTCGCCATTGGCATCGAAGGTCTCCGTTTCCGTCCCGCCGGTAAAATCGACGTTGCGCCGGTCGATATTTGTGTAGGCAAAGCCGAGGCGGTTACGAAAGCGACCGTCCAGGAAAGAGGCATTGATCCCGACATATCCCACGAAATCCTCGCGGTAAGAAACCTCTGGCGTGTCGGCGAAGGCGAATAAAGGTGGCGGAAAACCGTCAATATCTGTTTCGCTATCGGCATAGAAGCCGCGCAGGTCGAGCGAAACATTGTCGGTAATGGCGATGTCGAGCGTGCCGTTGAAGCCCAGGCTTTCGAAACCGTCCCGCTCGGTGCCGCCGCGCGCCTCGCTGAACGCGGATATGCCGTCCGTCCGCAGATAGGTCGTGCCAATGCTGGCTCCGACGGGCCCAAGGCGCCCCGACACGTTGCCGACAAACTGTGCGGTATCGCGCCCGCCATATTCCGCGCGGGCGAAGACGCCAAGCTCCTCGGTCGGCTCACGGGTGATCAGGTTGACCACGCCGCCGATCGCCTGGCTGCCATACAGGACGGATTGCGAGCCGCGAACGACCTCGACCCGGGCGATGTTGCCGGTGAGCAAAGGTCCGAAATTAAAGCCGCCCCCGGGCGAGGCGGGGTCATTGAGTTTTATTCCGTCGATCAGGACCACGGTCTGGTCGCTCTCCGCACCGCGAATCGAAACACCGGCATTCGTTCCGATCCCGCCATTCCGGTTGAAGGTGACCCCCGGAATCGTCCGCAGGATATCGATCGCGTCGCTCGGCTGGCGATTGACGATTTCTTCTTCGTCGACGACCGTTACGGACTCGCCGACCTGCGAAATGGCGCGCGCCGTGCGGTTGGCCGTGACCACGATAATCTCCGAACGGTTTTCCTGATCTGCCCGGAGATCGGCTGACTGCGCATAGGCGGAAGTTGCCGACAGTGCGGAAAATGACACTGCGGCAAGAAGAATAGGTACAGACTTCATAATATATATCCAAAGTGCAGCCTGGCGGAGGTCCCGGGTTCCGCAAGGCATGACAGTTCGGGCCCCGCTCCACCGCACGAAACGGCGAGCGCCGGCAACCGGCCCTTGTTGCTGTCGTTACTTCGGAAAAGCGTGTTTCCTGTCCCGCTGGCTGGACCCGGCCTCGGACGAACGACGCGACGGCAGGTTTCCTGGCTTGCCGATCATCGCCTGCGAACCGTCTTCCCGGCTTGGTCCGAACGGGACCTTTGCCAGTGACTATGATTGGTTCGAGGCTCCTGGCTCACAGTTGCGGGCACAGCGCCGGTTTCGCACCGGCTTCCCTCTTAGCTCCAAGCGCGTTCGCACCTGCAGCACCGTCTGCCAGCGCTCATGCTTTCAGCGGACTGGCTTGTCAATATTCTTGGTTCAGAAGTCGATGCCTTGCTGGGCACGAATTCCGGCATGGAAAGCATGCTTGTTTTCGGTCATCTCGGTGACGGTATCTGCATATTCGATCAGTTCCAGTTTCGCATCGCGTCCGGTCAGGATGACGTGTGTCGGCCCACGCTGCTCCAGGGCGTCGATCACCGCCGATGTGTCGAGATAATCGTAGCGCATCGCTATGTGGACTTCATCGAGCACGATGAGCGCATATTCACCGCTGGCAATCAATTCCTGCGCCTTGCCCAATGCTTTTTCAGCCGCTTCTATGTCCCGTTTTCGGTCTTGTGTGTCCCATGTGAACCCGTCACCCATGACATGCCAGTCGATAAGATCGGGGAAACGGGTGAAGAATTGCTTCTCCCCGGTTTTCCACTTGCCCTTGATGAACTGAACCACGGCGACCTTTTTTCCCCAGCCGAGTGCCCGAGCGATGACACCGAAGGCAGAACTCGATTTTCCTTTGCCGTTCCCGGTATGGACCAGCACCAGTCCGCGCTCGGGATCACGAAGCTCGCGCCTGCGCTCCGCCTGAGCCTGTTGTAGCTTGCGCATTTTGGCCTTGTGTGTGTCTGGGGTTGAGCTACTCATCTTCCTACTTTCGGTTCGATAGCTAGAAATTCGCCATAGCCCAGCATTAGCTCAAATGCATTCGTTTGCCCGAGAGCTGCATTGGCGCACCGGACCACGCCAAGATGAGTAACGCAGAGAATATTCCCTTTCGCGTTAGCATAGTCTTCGAGATATGCCCGCACGCGATGTGTCATCTCCCGAACCGTCTCGCCGTCATGCGGCCGAGCTCCTCGGACGTCTGCCGCCCAAAGGTCGATCTCATGACGTGGAATTTGATCCCAAGCTCGCATTTCCCATTTACCGAAATCGAGTTCGAGAAGGCGTGGCTCACGCCGAACGTCGAGACCCAGCACCATGCCGATTTGGTCGGCGAGGGTCGCACAGCGCGCAAGCGGACTCGTATGGATATCGCTGATAGGACGGGGCAGCGAGGCAATTAGCTTTGCCAGCCTGGCATCATCGACACTGCGCGCGGCAATGTCCGATCGGCCATAGCAGATCCCGGGCTCGACTTCAGGCGCGTTGTGACGGAGCAGGATCAGAGCCACGCGATGATCGCGAGATAGATGCCGAGCTCCGAAAGCTGCTGGACCGCGCCGAGGCAGTCGCCGGTGTAGCCGCCGAGCTTCCTCTCGAACAATAGGCGCGTAGCAACATGCCCCAGTATCAGTCCAGCCAAGGCGACAAGAGCGAGACCGCCCGACATCGCCAAGGCGAAAGCAACGAACGCAATGATGCCCGTTACCATTGCCACCGCTAGCGCGCCGCGCGAAATGCCCCACGCGACAGGTTTTGCCGCCCCTTCCTCTCGCACATAGCGACTGGTGGCAATCGCGACGACGGCCGACAAGCGAGAGAGACCATGGGCGAGCGGCAATACCGCGATCGCAAGCAAGAAAGGCATGGAAGCCAGTGCCGCAACCTTTAAGCCAAGCACGACGAACAGGGCGGAGGTGCCGAACGTCCCCAGCCGGCTGTCGCGCATTATTTCGAGCATATGCTCGCGGCTCGATGCGCCAAGGCCGTCGAACAGATCGGCAAGCCCATCTTCGTGGAAAGCGCCGGTTGCGAGAAGCGTTGCCGCCAGCGCGGCAAAGGCGGCGACGGTTTGTCCGGCCAGCCAGTTCCCGACGACATAGGCCGCGGCAGCGAGCGCGCCGATAATCAGACCGACTAGCGGATAATGGCGCGGCGCCTCAGCGAAATCGGCGTCGTCAAGCGCCAAACGCGGCAAAGGGATACGGGTCAGAAATATCCATGCAGCGCAAAAACGGGCGAAAGATCTGTTCATGAAGCGTCCGCGGTGCTGGTAGACACCCCGGCGTCGGCGAAACTCGCCATGTCGAAGAGCGACAAGGCAGCGCGCACGATTGGAACCGCGAGCAATGCTCCGGTTCCTTCGCCGAGGCGCATATCCATATCCAGTAGCGGTTCTGCCCCAAGCCAGTCGAGCAGAGCGCCATGACCATGTTCTACTGAACGGTGTGCGTAAATGAACGCACTGGCACAAGTGGGTTCTATGGCTCGTGCCAGCGCCGCCGCAGCAGTTGCGATAAATCCGTCGACCAAGACGATTCTTCTCGCGCCACCCGCGCCGATCATGGCGCCGGCCATCGTTCCTATCTCGAAGCCGCCCACCTCGGCCAAGGCCTCGATCGGCGTTAGCAGGCCGGTTCGTGCCGCGGCGCGTTCAAGTATTGTTTGTTTGTGTGCCAGACGCTCATTGTCGATTCCCGTTCCGCGGCCGACAAGATCGGCAACGGGTATCGCGCTCAGCTTGTGCGCCAGCAGCGTCGCAGCTGAACTGTTGGCGATGCCCATCTCGCCGAAGCAGGCGATGCCGTTCTCGATTGCCGCACCATAGGCGCGACCCTGCAGGACTGCCTTGTGCGCACATTCGACAGACATTGCTGGCTTGTGCGCGCTGTTCGCCGTGCCAGGCCCGAGACGCATGTCGACCAGACGATCTGCTGCTGGCGGTGGACGCGCCACCCCGCAATCGACAATCGTTACCGGCACACCAAGCTCTGCAGCCATCACATTCGCTGCCGCCCCGCCGGCCAGGAAATTGAGCACCATCTGCCCAGTGACTTCTTGGGGGAAGGCCGAAACACCCTCTTCGGCAATACCGTGATCCGCTGCGAAGATTGTTAGGGAAGCCGATGGCACTTTGCCGGTCCGGCCGAGAATGGAGGCAGCATGGACAGCCAGGTTTTCGAGCCGTCCGAGCGCGCCGATCGGCTTTGTCTTCGCGTCCAGAATTGCTTGGAGCTGCTTTGATCTCATATCTTAGTTCGTAGAGCGCCTAGCTTGCTATGCAACATTATGAGCGAATCCAGATCGTGGAAATGGTGACTGAGAAGGGAACGGATCGTCTGTGTCGGCTGGATCGAAAGCATGGTTTTCGATCAGGCCCAGCGCTAATTGCTGTTCGACCTCGAAAACTTGCGCGCGTCCCGACGGCAAACGTTATCGGAGCAATCGATGGAGCTGCTAACTCTCTACAAAACAATCGTGAATCTCGTGCGGAGGTGAGGAAGCGCTGGAGATGCATCGCGGGCCTCTGTTATCAGCCGAGTGCGTCCGCTTTCGACCAGAAGCCGACACGTTGTGATTGGCCGAAAGCGGCCTCATCACTAGGAAAAAGTTTGGCATGGCATTGAAGGTGGTATCTGGTGGATTGCAGTGGGAATATTCTTATTATGTCAATGCTTTAATCTGCAATTGCGAATTCCACTCTCTCCGCCAACTCATCTTGCTTGATAGCTCATGACCGCCCGCTGAGCACCCAGTTTTCTTGGTTTGTGCTGGTGCTCATATGCTACGGTAACGTCGATAATGATCGGTTTTGGTTCAAGGTATCAGGCTCAATTCCTTGGCTTTCTCCACTGCCTGGACCCGCTTGGTCACCTCCAACTTGCGGTAGATATTCCGGACGTGAAACTTGACCGTGTTGTCGGTGAGATCGAGGTCGCGCGCGATCTCTTTGTTGGATTGCCCATCGGCCAAACCCTGCAGGACCTCTTTCTCACGGACCGTGAAAAGCTCTTTAGAATAGGATGCCGTGAGCTTCCGGGCAAAATCCTTCACAACTACGCTTTGGTTTCCGCTAACAATCCGGTTGGCGGCCTCCCGCACGAGATCGGGTGTAACATCGCGGGTAAATGGTCTCGAACAGCCGATCCGCGCTGCATCTTCGATTGCGCTTGCCAGTGTTTGGATTGCCTCTTCGTCTCGCTGCATACGCACCAATAGCGAAGCTTTCAGAATCCTGCCTCTGACGCTTAAGAGGACGACATCGATCTGATTGACATCTTCCAAACCCTCTGCGACTTGACGTTGCGCTTCTTCATATCGGCCTGTTTCCAGTAGATAGCGCGCAAGTGCGTACGCGGCTGTGGTTCGGTGGAACCAACCATATTTGTCCAGTGTCTTTTCATCAGTATCAAGCCAGCCGCACACTTTTTTGAAGATCGGCCTAGCTTCGTCCAGGTTTTTGCGTGCAACAGCGCAATTTAGCCGCAGAAATTGCGCGAACTGCGCTACGCGTTCGTTGCCCAGTCTCTCATTACACTTTTTGAGTTTCTCTATAAGCTGCTCTGCTTCGTCGAACTCACTGCGGCAGATTTTGTCATGGATAATCGCGTCGAAACCGCTGCAGTAGATGTCAGCCCATGCGTCACCTTCCAACATGTTTAGAAGGGCGTGTTCGAGCTCATCAGGTGGAGTATCTTCAGTTTTGCTCTGCCAATAATTGATCGTTTGCAGAAAACTGTCGCAAATGAATTTCAGATTGCTCTGCTCGCCAGCGAATTGAATCACAGTATTCGCTGCATGTTGGAGATAGCGGCGCGCTTCATCCCAACGGTTTGTCCACAGGGCGATCGTACCGAAACCAAGCTGAGAATAGACAGGCGTAACGCCTACGATATCCTTGCAGTCGGCATAAGCTGCAGCGATCTGATCCCGAGCAATATCGAAATCGCCGTAAGCCAAACTATACATCGCAAGTGTGTTCCCGATCACGGCACAGAGAACCCGGGCCTCGGGATGTTCCTCTGCGTAGGTTGAGGCCTGATTGAGACGCTCTTTCAACCATCCGCCGCTTCTATCCGAGGCAATCTCGGCACGGGCGATGATCAGCGTTCCAACATGCAATCTATCTCGTAAGAGTTCGGGAGTGATTCCGTCCCTCTCGATTATGGCTTCAGCCAGGTTATGGTAGTGAAACGCCTTTTTTTGGTATCCTGCGAGCATACAGGCATAGCCCTTGGAGAAGAGCATGCGTGGATCTTTGGCGATCTCCTCCTCGGGAATATTCGCGAGGAGACCGTTGAGATAACCGACGCCGCCGAATCTTAGCGCCCGCATCCATTCGCAGTTATCGTTGATGATTTGTCTGCTGAGTTCATAGTCTTCGATGGCGTTGGCATAGTCGACGGCTTCGGCGATCATGCGGTGT
>NZ_JANQNS010000017.1 GCF_028279465.1 Parasphingopyxis sp. | reverse complement strand
GGATTTTGCCGGGCGTTTTCGTTAGAATTTTCCTATCGGTGAATCGGATTTTATTGTCAGACCCGCCCTGTCGGTCGGGCGCCGCACCAGCCCGCACCCCCTCCCGACCTCCCATTGAGTGTACCCTAGTTGGGAGGTCGGGAGGGGGTGCGGGCTGGTGCGGCGCTCGACCGACAGGTCGAGTCTGACAATAAAATCCGATTCACCGATAGGAAAATTCTAACGAAAACGCCCGGCAAAATCCGTTTCCCCTTTCGCTGCGAAATACAGTATATCTCCCGCATGACCGGGCGGCGGCGCGGGGCGGCCGCCTCGAATTGTCTGGGAGAGTGTCTATGAAACATGCTGTCTTCACGTTGGGCGCGGCGTGCGCCCTCGGGCTGGCCGGACCGGCCCTTGCGCAGGAATCCTACTCCGCCGATCTGACCGGCGCGGCCGAAGTGCCCGGACCGGGCGATCCGGACGGCGTCGGCATTGCGACCTTCGACTGGGACGAGGAGCAGGAGCAGCTTTGCTATGCGCTCTCGATCGACGATATCGATCCGGCGACGGCCGCGCATATTCATCGCGGCGCGGCGGACGAAGCCGGGCCGGTGGTCGTGACGCTCGGCACGCCGGATGCGGCAGGCGGCGCGGATGGCTGCATGGAGATCGAACCGGCGCTGCGCCGCGAGATCCGCAACAATCCGGGCGGCTTCTATGTCAACGTGCATAACGAGCCCTTCCCGGCGGGCGCGGTGCGCGGGCAGCTCGAACAATAGGGAGACACGGCGATGCGAACAGGGGCAATAGGCGCGGCGGCGCTGGCGGCGGCGATGATCGCCGCGCCGGCTTCGGCCGAGGATTATGGCTGGGCCGACGACTATCGGGCGCAGGCGGAGCGGGATGGCTGCCCCGGCGTGTTCGACGATCAGGGCCATGGCCCCGATATCGGCACCGCGGAATATGAAGCGGCCTGCCAGTATCAGCGCGATCTCTCCGCAGTGCGCGCGCATACGGCGCGCTGGCAGGCGCTGTACGAGGCCGGCGATTTCGATGCGATGGTCGATCTCTATACGCCCGACGCAATACTGATGACGGCCGGCCAGCCGCGCCGCGACGGGCCCGAAGCGATCCTCGCGCCGTTCCGCGCGAGTTACGCGGCGGGCTGGCGCAGCACCATCGATTTTCTCGAGGAGGAACTGGCAATCGATGGCGACCGGGCCGATCTGATCGCGCCCTTCTGGATGACGATCCAGCCGCCCGGCGAAGGCGCCGAGCCGATCGAGGCGATGGGGCGCAGCTGGCTGACCTTCCAGCGCGGCGCGGACGGCGAATGGCGGCTGTGGCGCGACATGGACAATCGCGCGCCCGATGTAACGGCGGAGATGCGCCCGGCGCGAGCCGAGTAACACCGGCTAGAGCAGCGGGGCGAGTGCGCCGGCAAGCGCGGTGGCGCTGGTAAAGGCCGCTTCGACCCGGCCATGGATGCACCAGTCCCCACAGGCCGCGAGGCGGTTGGCGGGATCGATCAGCGCGGGCGCGCCGCTGCGTTTCGGCAGGTTCGCATAGCGCCAGCGGTGGAGCGCGATATGCGGGGCGGCGCCGAGATCGTGACCCGTGACGCGGCTCGCCTCGACGATCAGATATGCGGTGACGGCCTCGGGATCGTCGTCGAGATGCGCATCGGCCCAGGCGTTGGTCGAATGGACGAGCAATGATGGCGCGGTGTCTCGCCCCGGCTTGGCGCTGTTGACCGACATCCAGCTGATATCGGCATTGCCGACATGCGCCGCGTCCCAATCGAAGGGCAGCGGATCGTCGAAGCCGAGCATCAGCGCGAAACAGGCGCGCATCGGCGCATCGGCAATGGCAGTACGGTGGGCAAAGCTCTCGGGCAGCAGAGACAGAGTCTGCGGCGCGGGCGCAGTCGACACGCACCAGTCGAACCGGCCGAGATCGGCGCCCGCTTCGTCAGCAAGCGCCCAGGCATTGCCGGCAGGTTCGACCGAACCGATCCGTGTCGCGAGGCGGATATCGAGGCCGTCCGCGAGATATTTGGCCAGCGCGTTCATCTTCGGCGCGCCGACATAGTGCGGCCGCTCCGCGCCCCATTGCCAGTGCGCAGCCTGATCCGGTCCGTCGAACTCGGCGAAGCGCGCGTCCCAACGGGCGACCGCGCCCGCTTCGATAGCGGGCTGCAGGAAGCGGCGAAACGCTTCGGTCTGCGCGGTGAAGAATTGCGCGCCATGATCGAACTGCCACGGATCGGCATAGCGCGTCGCCATCCGCCCGCCGACACCGCGCGCCTTTTCGAACAGCGCGACCGCCGCCCGGTCGCGCAAAGCATGCGCCAGCGTCAGTCCGGCAAGCCCCACACCGATTATCGCAACCCGCGTCACGCGAACACCGCCGTCACCAGCAGCGCGGCGACCACAACAAGCGTGACACCGAGTCGGGTGCGCCAATAGCCAGGCCCGATAAATCCGGCCTCGTGCAAGCGTCGGTCGATGAGGAGCAGGATCGCGAACAGCGCCGCGAAGGCGAGCAGAGCGAAGCGCAGCGGCAGCGCCAGAAAGGCAAGCCAGCCGAGTATCGCGATCGCGTTGCTGACGATGGCGAGCATGATGCCGGCCCGTGCGCCGTTCGACAGATATTGCCCCCAATGGACGCCCGCGATGAAAGACGCGATCGTCAGCGCCCAGGCGGCCGCGATCTGCGGACCGGAGCCGAGCGTGGGCACAGTGTCGATGCCGAATATGGTGAGCGCCGCGCTCCCGACAAAGGGCAGCGTTCCGGCATAAGCGAGCATCGCCAGCATACGGTTGTTCATTTGCGTGCGGCCTTCCGGTTCCGGCGGCAACGTTCGGAGCAGTATTTCACCTCGTCCCAAACCGCGCGCCATTTCTTGCGCCAGGCAAAAGGCCGTCCGCATGTCGCGCAGATCTTGCTGTCGAGAGTGCGTTTATTCACGAGGCGATCGGTAGCCCGCAGCCGGTATCCGGGAAAGCTGTTCTTGCGGTCACGCCCAAATGAAAATGGGGGCTGATCCGAAGATCAGCCCCCACTGCGCCGAGCGCCGGGGTTGGATCGCCCGAAGGCTTTCCAGTCCGCGCTCAGGCACGGCGGACAGTTCCGATATCCGAAGATGTCTTTCCTGTCCTTAGCTGTTCTTCCTATTTGTCGCTGTGTCTTCGCTTGCACGATGACGGTGCGAAAATTCTCCAAACAGCTCGCTCTGCCTTCCACACTGTTTCGCTCGCGGTCCACAGTCTTTCCGGTTTTGCGGTCTTCCGTTCTCGCTTCGGTCGTTGCCTTCCGTCGCTTTCCCTTCCGACGAATTGAAAGTGTCACGCGTTCCCGAGTCGCGCCAAGCGAAAAATGACATCGAATTAGGAGGATATCGGGGATAACTCTGTATACCACTGATTCATAATATGAAATTTATGCGCTCTATGCCTTGCTGCAGCCATGCTGCGCAGCAATTTCGCGCGAATCGCTTATGATTGTCCCGGATTCCAGTCCGGCGGCGCGAGCGTGAAGCCGGCAAAATCGAATCCAGGGACGACGATACAACTGACCAGCGAATAGCCGGCGCTGCCGCCTACCGAACGCGCCGCCTGCCAATGATGCGCTGGAACGATCGCTTGCGGCACATGACCGGCCAGAACGTCCGCACCCAAAGTGACGGTCCGGCGATCGCTTTCCCGTTCGTCTGCAAGCTCCAACATCAAAGGATCGCCGGCATGCCAACACCAAATCTCGGCCGCATCGACCGTGTGCCAATGCGAGCGCTCATCTGCACCCAGCAGGAAATGGATAGCCGTTCCCGCCGACCGCGCGCCGCTATCTTCAGGTGCGCGCCAGGTCTCGCGATACCAGCCGCCCTCGGGATGCGGTTCCAGCCGCAAGGCTTCGCATATTGCGCGCGCAATGTCGTTCAGTGCCATAGCGATCTCCGGGCCCGTTCAGCGCTGGCTCATCTTGGATGAGTCATGGACTTAGCCGGGTCGCGCGTCCTTGCCAAAGGGGGCAGTGTTCATGCGCGCCATCATTCCCGCTCTAGCACTATTGGCGATAATCGGCGGTCCGGCCGCGCACGCCGCCGACCAGCCCGTTGCGATCGAACCGTCGAGCAACCCGCAGATCGATTTTCCGGCCTTTGTCGAGCTGGCCGGTGCGGTGCAGATATCGCGCGCCGAACGGTTGATCGATCTCGCAATCTTCCGGCAGATGGCCGATCGGCCCGATGTCCTGCTGCTCGACGCGCGGTCCGCCGAGGCGTTCGCGCATGGCCATATCGAAGGCGCGGTTAATCTACCGCTTCCCGATTTCACGGCGCAGAGCCTGGCGGCCACCATCGGTCCGGATACGAACCGGACGATCCTCATCTATTGCAACAATAATTTCGTCAACGACATCGCGCCCGTCGTCCGCAAGGCCGTCTCGCTGGCGCTCAATATCCAGACGATGATCAATCTGCACGGTTATGGCTATCCGAATGTCTATGAACTTGGCGAGGCCGTCGACCTGGCCGATCCCCGGTTACGATGGGTGTCCGCCCAGCCGCCGGATGCGGCCAATGCCTTTTCCAATGCGGAACTCTAGCAAGCGGCAGACCGCCGCGGCCGAGTCATTTCGCTGCCGTCATAACCATCGGCAATCTAACGCAAATGCGAGCGATTAGCATTAAGGGAATGGTCTTTGACAGGTTTCGGAAGGATGGTTACAGCGCAATCGGGCCGCGAGTAATTTTGTGTGGGGGAAGTGGCACATGAGCAAGAAACTCGATCGTAGATCGTTCCTGCGACGCGTTGGCGCAGCGGCTAGCGTAGGCGCATTTGGCGTGGTTGCCGGAACGCCGGCCCGGGCGTTTCAGGTTACTGACAGCGATACCGGGCGCTATGCTGACCCCGTAGGCCGCGGGCGCCGCACCGGCGTGACCGACAGCGACTCCGGCCGCTACGCCGATCCTGTCGGCGGTGGACGCGGACGCAGCGGCATCACGGACAGCGACACGGGCAGCTATGCGGACCCAGCCGGCAACGGACGCGGCGGCGGACGCACCGGCATTACCGATAGCGATACCGGCAGCTATGCCGATCCCGCCGGCAACGGACGCGGCGGCAGACGCACGGGTATCACCGACAGTGACACCGGCAGCTACGCCGATCCGGCGGGCAACGGCCGTGGCAGCTCCGGCTGCACCGATAGCGATGGCGGCCGCAATGCCGATCCGGGTGGGCGCGGACGCCGGTGCGGCGGTCGCTCCGGCTATACGGATGCCGATAGTGGCAGCATGGCCGATCCGGGCGGCAATGGCCGGGGACCGCGGCGCGGCTACCGCACGGGTATTACAGACGCAGATTCCGGGTCGACTCGCGACAGCGCGGGCTACGGCCGGGGAAGTGATCGTTAGTGGGCTTCGAAAACGGCACTATGGTGTGCCGTTGCAAGCGCTAACGACGAACCGAAGAGCCACATTGTGTGGTATGTAAGGGGGAAGACCATGAGTAAGAAGTTAGATCGCCGTTCCTTTTTGCGCCGTGTTGGCGCGACGGCCAGCATCGGTGCACTCGGCATCGTGACCGGCACGACCGCCGCGCGTGCGCAGGTCACCGACAACGATACGGGCCGGAATTCCGATCCGGTCGGTCGTGGCCGGGGCGGCAGCGACCGCGCCGGTAATGGCCGCAACTGCAGCGACAACGACGCGGGCGGCCGGGCCGATCCGGGCGGACGCGGCCGGGGCTGCACCGACAGCGACTAGAAGACGGCCCGGCATCGGCATGCGGCCCGCCGCGCCGATGCCGGGCGATCTTCGCAGGGGATTCGGCTCCCCGCGATTGGCGGTGTTCACACGCAGTGAATGCCGCCATAATAATATGCGCAGCCTGTATGGATTTATCTGAGGGGAAACCGCAATGTCTTCGAAACTGAATCGCCGATCCTTTTTGAGCCGTGTCGGCGCAACCGCCAGTCTCGGCGCTATGGGTGTCGTAACCGGTGCCTGCGATCAGCTTGGCCTGGGCGGCAGCGAGGATGGCGAAGCAAGCGGCACCGACCCGTCGGACGATCTTGCGCCAGAAGACGGTGCCGGCGCGGGCGAAACCGGCTCGGCCGGATCGTCGCCGGAGAATGGCGGCGCATCGACGACCGAAAGCGGCCTGACCGACAGCGACAGCGGCGCCAATGCCGATCCGGCCGGCAATGGCCGCGGCGGCCCGAGCAATCGCGGGAGCGGGATCACCGACAGCGATGGCGGGCCGAACGCCGATCCTGCGGGACAAGGCCGCGGCGGGAGCGGAAACCGCAGCGGCATCACGGACAGCGATACTGGTGCCAGCGCCGACCCAGCAGGCAATGGCCGGGGCGGAAGCGGCAACCGCAGCGGCATCACCGACAGCGATACCGGCGCCAATGCCGATCCGGCCGGACAGGGCCGCGGCGGGAGTGGCGGCGGAAGCGGTATGACCGATACCGATAGCGGCACCAACGCAGACCCGGTCGGCCAAGGCCGCCGCGCCAGAACCGGCATAACCGATAGCGATACCGGCGCGAACGCCGACCCTCTAAATGGCGGGCGGGGCGGCCCGGGCAGCGTACGCGGTATCACCGACAGCGACACCGGCGCGAGCGCGGACCCCGCAGGGCAAGGGCGCGGCAACTAGCCGAGCTGCGCGCACGGCCGTACACCCTGCCAAAGAGAGTAATTGTCGAAGCCGGTGTGCCGAACGGATTGCCGATTCTGCACCGCCGAATAATTGGAAGACGCCATGCATAAATATGATCCCACGCCCGGCCTGTCCGAGATATCCCGCGATGCGCTGTCGCGCGTGCTCGATCCGGTCGACCCCGGTGCATTCTTCACCGATATCTTCGAAGAAAGCGTCCACCTGATCGCGCGCGACGAACCCGATCGCTATGTCGATCTCGTCTCAGTCGATGTGCTCGATGCCTTTATCGCCAACAACCAGCTGTTCGAGGGGCAGATTGATGCGACGCGCGCCGAACCGCAGATCACCCGTGACGCCTTCACGCTCGCCAACGACCAGATCGACCGCAGCGCACTGCTCCGCCTCTATCAGGACAAGGCGACGATCATCGCGCCGCACCTGCACAGCTATCACAAGCCGCTCGGCGATTTCGTCCGCGCGCTCGAACCGGTGTTCAGCGCTTCGGTCCAGACGAACATCTATCTGACGCCGCCGGGCGCCAAGGGCTTCCGCACCCATTACGACAATCACGACGTATTCGTGCTGCAAGTGTCGGGGGCCAAGAGCTGGCGCATTTATGACGAACCGGTCGGCAAGCCGTTTCGCGGCGAAGGGTTCGAGCCCGGCGTGCACGAAGTCGGCGATCCGACCGACGAATTCGTGCTGCGCGCCGGCGATGCCGTCTATATCCCGCGCGGCATGATGCACGATGCCGATGCGCATGACGAAGAAGCCTCGCTCCATATCACGCTCGGCCTGGTCACGAAGACCTGGGCCGACCTTGTGCTCGAATCGATCTCCAAAGCGGCGCTGGAAACCGACGGGCTGCGGCGCGCCTTGCCGGCCGGCTATGCCAATCGCGATTTCGACCGCGGGCCGGCGCGCGAACTGTTCCGCGCCTTCATCGCCGAACTCGCCGAAAAGGCCGAGCTGGACGAGCCACTCGACATCATCGCCGAAGACTATCTGAAATCGCGGACGCCCGACATGGCCGGTATCGTCCGGCACGCCTCCAATCCGATTGCGGACGATCAACGCTATCGGGCCGATCCGAATGCGCTTTATCGTATCGTCGAGGATGAGGAGAGCGGCGAGTTCGCGGTCGTGGCCCGGGGCGGGTCGAGCGAATTTGTCGGCGCGAAGCGCGCGGCGTTCGACCGGGCTATGAGCGGCGATCCCTTCGCGCGGTCTGATCTCGAGGGCATCGCGGAGGCCGATGCGGCCGACCTGATCCGGCGCCTGATGTCGCGCGGACTTATCCAGCCGGTTTAGGGTTTTCGCACCCACTCACACCGCGATTAACCCGCGCACCAGATAGACCAGCCCGATCAGGCTGACGATCCAGCGCGTCCAGCCGAGAAAACTTGCATCCGACATACGATCGAGCACGGCCTTGCCGACGCGCGTGCCGAGCAATGTCAGCGGAATGGCGAGCAGGATGGCGAGCCATGGCAGTGTTGCCCCGCACGCCGTCATGACAAGCAGCGCGCCATAAATCAGAATCTTGGCGAGATGCGCGAAGACCTGGGTCAGCGCCTTGGTCGCGACGATCTGGTGCCGGGTCAGCGTCGTGCGCACGAAGAATATATCGAGCAGCGGGCCGGCGACGCCCGCGACGAGGTTCGTGCCCGTTACGAGCACGCCCGAGGCAAAGGCGTGTGGCGGCCGCTGCGCATCGAGCGCAAAACGCTTCGCCGGCATCCAGACCGAGAGCCCCACCAGCCCCAGAGCAATGAATACCAAGGTGCGGTCCGGCTGCCATTCGATCAGCAGGGCGAAAAAAGCGATGCCCGTCGCCAGCGACGCGAACGCATACCAGCCGATAATCGACCAGACGATATCAGCGCGATTGAGCCAGGTGCGCCAGCCATTCGAAACGATCTGGATGATCCCGTGCGTGACAAAGGCCGCGCTGACCGGCAGCAGCAGGACGAGCGCGCCCATCAGCACCATCCCGCCCGCCATGCCGAAAATGCCCGATAGAAGCGCCGTGAAAAAGGCGATGATCGGGAGCGCGACCGTCAGCATGGTGCGCTGATAGGGCTATCGCGTGGCATCAGGCAATTGCCTTGCACGCAAGTGCTAAGCCTAATTTTCTTCCGCTCCGAACCGGTCGTCGCTCGCGATATGTTTCGGCAGGAACCAGCGCGCAATAATCGCGCCGCCCACGACAAAGCTTATCGCATCGATGACAAAGACATAGCCATGATAGAGCCAGTCATGATGCCACCAGATCGGGTCGGCCAGATTCATGAAGAAGGAGGCCGCGAGGCCGAACAGGGCGACGATCGAAATCCGCGCGCCCGGATCGCGGACATGGCCGGACAGGGTATAGAGCGCCGCGCCGAGGATCAGCGCCGTGACCAGCATATGGATGAAGCCGGTCAGCATGGTCGATCCTGCGCCAATTTCGAACCCGCTCGGATTGTAATGGATCATGGCGATCGGACCATCGAGATACATGCGCTGCTGCACTTCGCCGGAGCCCGACGGCACGAGCACGGTGCGCGCCGCCTCATTGTCCATATTTTCGGCGAGCACACTCTGAATGGCGGCCGCCTCCCTGTCGCCGACATCGCTGACCGGGATCGAACCCAGCAGGCCATAGGCAATAAACCCGATGATAAACATGGCGACGGCCGCGAGAATCGCGCCGGGAATGACTTTGATCATGGAACCCTCCCCTGAATATCCGCGGGAGGCTAAGCGTCATCGGCGGCATTGAAAAGCCCGGGCGGCAGTTACCCCGTCAGCCCCCGCACGAAATCGACAAGGCCGGTCCGTCGGTTTCGGCGCAGCCGCTCGGCCTGCAGGATCGCGCGGGCCCGCCCCGCGCACCGATCGGCATCGTCGTTGATCAGCACATAATCATATTCGGCCCAATGGCTGATCTCTGCCGCCGCTCGTTCCATCCGCCCGGCAATCACGTCATCGCTGTCCGTGCCCCGTCCGCGCAACCGGCGCTCGAGTTCCGCCATAGACGGCGGCAGAACGAAGACGCGGACAATATCGGGATCGACCTGCTTCAGCTGTTGCGTCCCCTGCCAATCGATATCGAGCAGCACATCCCGGCCGCTATCGAGCGATTTGTTCACCTCGGCCTTGAGCGTGCCGTAACGGCGGTCGAACACATGCGCCCATTCGAGGAAAGCCTCATCCGCCACGAGCCGGTCGAACGCGTCATTATCGACAAAATGATAATGTTGGCCGTCCACCTCGCCCTCGCGGATCGGGCGGGTCGTTGCCGATACCGACAGCGAAATCTCATCATCGCCCGCGAGCAGCATCCGCGCGATGGTGGACTTGCCCGCCCCGCTCGGCGATGAGAGCACATAGAGCAGCCCGCGGCGCTCAAGCTGGATCGGATCGGCCATGACGTCGGTTCGCGCAAGCGCGCCGCGAGGTCAAGATGGGAGGGCAAGATCGCGCGCCGCTACTGGATTATCGCTGCAGCGATCACAATCATCGCCGCTGCCATCCTCTACTGGATGGGCCGCAATCCGATCTGCGAATGCGGCGAGATCAAGCTCTGGGTCGGGACCGTGCATGGCCCCGACAACAGCCAGCATATCGCCGACTGGTATACGCCGAGCCATATCATCCACGGCTTCCTCTTTTGTGGCCTCGGCTGGTTACTCCTGCGACGCCGCCCGGTCGGCCTGTGGTTCTGTCTGGCCGTCGCGATCGAGGCGGCATGGGAGATACTCGAAAACTCGCCGATCATCATTAACCGCTATCGCGAGGCGACAGCCGCGTTTGGCTATTCGGGCGATGCGATCATCAACTCCGTCGCCGATATCGGCTGGATGGCGCTCGGCTTTCTGATCGCGCGGCGCATCGGACTGTGGCCCACGGTTATTATCGCCATCGCTTTCGAACTGTTCACGCTCTGGATGATCCGCGACAATCTGACGCTCAATGTGCTCATGTTGATCTGGCCGGTGGACGCCATTCGCGAATGGCAGGCGGCGCTGTAGATACCGTCTAACGGGTCAGCAAGGCGGCTTCTAAGCCTCGGGCGAATCGGGCGCGGCGATATCGGTCTCGCCCTCGGCGCGCGCCATGGCCATTTCGGCATCGTGCGCGTCGAGGCCGCCGGTTTCCGCCGCGTCGCGTTCGCGTTTCTTGTCCCACAGATATTTGGCGAGCAGCCCGCCGCCGACCAGCGCCGCGCCGGGCAGCGAACGCGTAGCGATGCGCGCGGCGATGAGGCCGACACCGAAGCCAAGCAATCCACGCCCGGCCGTCCGGCGGCGCGCCGTCTCGCCCATGGCCCCGCCAATCATGCTTCTGATCAGGCTCATGATCGATTCTCCAATAGCACAGGTACGACTATCGCTCCGCCCGTCTTACAATCGCTGCCCATGACCGGCCCTAACGGCCAATCATCTTTTCCGGACGCACAACCCGGTCGAACGTCTCTTCGTCGACCAAGCCAAGATCGAGGCCGGCTTCCTTAAGCGTCATGCCCTTCTTATGCGCATGTTTGGCGATGGCCGCGGCATTGTCATAGCCGATCTCGGGCGCGAGCGCGGTGACCAGCATCAGCGAGCGGCCGACCAGTTCGGCGATCTGCTCTTCATTGGCTTCGATGCCGTCGACACAGCGTTCGGCGAAGCTCGTCATACCGGTCGCGAGCAGATCGATCGATCGCAGCGCATTCGCGCCAATCAGCGGCATGAAGACGTTGAGCTCGAAATGCCCCTGCATGCCGCCGACCGTCACCGCCTGATGATTGCCGATCACTTGGCCTGCGACCATGGTCAGGCTTTCGCACTGGGTGGGGTTCACCTTGCCGGGCATGATCGAGCTGCCGGGCTCGTTCGCCGGGAGCGAGAGTTCGCCGAGGCCCGAGCGCGGCCCGGATCCGAGGAAACGGATATCGTTGGCGATCTTGGTCAGCGCCACGGCAAGCGTACTAAGCGCGCCCGAGAAGAAGACGAGCCCATCCTTGGCGGCGAGCTGCTCGAACTTGTTGGGCGCGCTTTCGAAGGCGAAGCCGGTGATATCGGAAATCGCTTCGGCCATATCCGTCGCCCAGCCTTCAGGCGCATTGAGCCCGGTGCCGACGGCCGTGCCGCCGATCGCGAGCTTCGCGATATTGCCAGCGAGCGCACCTTCGATCCGCGCCTTGCAGCTGATAAGCTGCGCCGCATAGCCGGAAAATTCCTGGCCGAGCGTCAACGGCGTTGCGTCCTGCGTATGCGTCCGCCCGATCTTCACGATATGGTCCCAGGCCTCGGCTTTCGCGGTGAGCGAAGCGATCAGCACATCGAGCGCGGGCAGCAGCGCATCCCGCGTCGCCAGCGCCGTCGACACATGCAGCGCCGTCGGAAAGCTGTCGTTCGAGCTTTGCGACATGTTCACATGATCGTTCGGATGCACGGGCTCTTTGCCGCCACGCGTGCCGGCGAGCGCCTCGTTGGCGATTCCCGCGATCACCTCGTTGACGTTCATATTGGTTTGCGTGCCGCTGCCGGTCTGAAAAATCGTCAGCGGAAATTCGCCGTCATGCTTGCCCTCGCGGATCGCCGTCGCCGCGGCCTCGATCGCATCGGCGATTTTTGCGTCGAGCCCGTGCGTCTTGTTGACCCGTGCCGCGGCCTGTTTCACCGCCGCCTGCGCATGGACGATGCCGATCGGCATCCGCTCATGCGGCGCGAAAGGAAAATTCTGCAAGGATCGCTGCGTCTGGGCGCCCCAATAGGCGTCGGCGGGCACCTCGATCGGGCCGATAGAGTCGGTTTCGGTGCGGGTTTCGCTGGTCATGGAATATAGGTCCCTGTTGTCAGGCCGGAACTTTACGGGAGGCGCGGCCTCTATTTTTTGCGTTTGAAATCGACCGCAACGACGTTGGACCCGTCCTCGACCGGCTCGGTCGCCGGTGGATCGTTTTCGGCATGGTCATGCTCGCCCGGTGCGCTGTCGTCGCCCTGCGCCTGGAACTGCAGCGCGAAATTGACGGCCGGATCGACGAAACCCGTGATCGCCGCAAAGGGCACAACCAGCGTCGAGGGCACCTGGTTGAAGCTGAGCCCTACCGAGAACCCCTCCTCGTCGACGGTCAGCTCCCAGAAGCGCTTCTGCAGCACGATCGTCATCTCGTCCGGAAAACGCTCGAGCAAGTGACCGGGGATATCGACGCCCGGCGCCTTGGTCTTGAAGGTGATGTAGAAATGATGCTCGCCGGGCAGATCGCCTGCCTCGCCGACTTCGCTCAGCACCCGTCCGACGACCGCGCGCAGCGCTTCCTGCACGATTTCGTCATAGGGAATCAGGCTGTCTGGCGTCTCGTCGCTCATGCCGGTTTGGTGAACCCGTCGGCGGCAAGGGTCAAGCCATCAGATTGACGGATCACGGCAAAACTCGCGCCGATTGCGCTTTGCGCCCCGAGCGATAGTGTGCGCGGCATGATCATCGATGCATGGGCCCAGCACCCGACACTCCGGCACAGCCAGGATCCGATTTTCGACTCGCTCCGGCGCTGGACGAAGACCGAGGCGCCAACGGAACCACTGCCCATCGCGGCGACGATCGCCGCCATGGACACAGGCGGCATCGACAGATCGCTGATCAGCGCCTGGCAGGCGCCGCATCGGGATCTCATTTCGAACGACGAGGTCGCAAGCTTCGTCGCGGAATTTCCGGACCGGCTGATCGGCGTCGGATCGGTCGACATATCGCAGCCGATGGCCGCCGTGCGGGAGATTCGCCGCTGCGTGGAGCAACTCGGCTTCAAGGCGATCCGCATACTGCCCTGGTTGTGCGAAAAACCGCCGACCGACCGGCTCTTCTACCCGGTGTACACGGCCTGTTGCGATCTCGGTGTGCCCTTTTGCACGCAGATCGGCCACACTGGCCCGCTCATGCCGAGCGAAGTCGGCCGCCCCATCTATCTCGATCAGGTCGCGCTCGATTTCCCCGAGCTCGTCATCGTCGCGGGGCATATCGGCTATCCCTGGACGGACGAAGCGATCGCCGTCGCGACCAAGCATGAAAATGTCTATATCGACACATCGGCCTATACGGTGAAACGCTACCCTGATGCGCTGATCCAATTCATGCGACGCCATGGCCGCCGCAAGATACTGTTCGGCACCAACTATCCGATGATCATGCCCGCCCAGGCGCTGGATGGTCTGGACGATCTCGGCCTTGATGAGGAAACGCGGGAGCTTTTCCTCTCTGGCAACGCCATCCGCGTCTTCGGCCTTTGAGGGAACGGCCGCACGGTACGGCAATGATTGCCTGACCGTAACTTTGCGCTATATCGCCCGCCATGCGCAGCGCGACGATCACACGCAAGACCGGCGAGACCGATATCGCCGTCGAGATCAATCTCGACGGGACGGGCGCCTATACGGTTTCGACCGGCATCGGCTTTCTCGACCATATGATCGAGCAGCTTTCGCGCCATTCGCTGATCGATATCGACCTCAAGGTCGATGGTGACCTGCATGTCGACCAGCATCATACGACCGAGGACAGCGCGCTCGCGCTCGGCGAGGCCGTGGCGAAGGCACTCGGCGACAAGGCCGGCATCCGCCGCTACGGCTCGGCCTATTCGCCGATGGACGAAACGCTCTCGCGCGTCGCGCTGGATATTTCGGGGCGGCCGTTTCTGGTCTGGAAATCGGGCTTCAGTCAGGAACGGCTCGGTGAGATGGATACCGAGCTGATCCAGCACTGGTTCCACAGCTTCGCGCAGAGCGCCGGCATCACGCTGCACATCGAAACGCTCTATGGCGAGAATAACCATCATATCTGCGAGAGCCTCTTCAAGGGACTGGCGCGCGCGCTGCGCGACGCGGGCGAGATCGATCCGCGCAAGGGCGGCGCGATCCCCTCGACCAAGGGCACGCTCGGCTGATGACGGAGCGCATCGCGCTGATCGATTATGGCGCGGGAAATTTGCGATCAGTGCATAATGCGCTGATGGCCGCAGGCGCGGACGCGATCGACGTTACGGCGGAAGCCGAAGCCGTGGAAGCCGCCGACCGGATCGTGCTGCCGGGCGTCGGCGCCTTTGCAGCCTGCATGAATGGCCTGTCCGCACTTTCCGGCATGGTCGAAGCCCTGCACATAGCCGCCGTGGAAAAGGCGCGCCCCTTTCTCGGCATCTGCGTCGGCATGCAGCTGATGGCAGAGCGCGGTGAGGAACATGGCATACATGACGGACTGGGCTGGCTCGGCGGTACCGTGAAACCGCTCGCCAGCGACGATCCCCGCCTCAAAATCCCGCATATGGGCTGGAATGACGTGACACCCCAAGGCGCACCGCCACTTATAGAACCGGGCGAGGCCTATTTCCTGCACGGCTATCAGGTCGCGCTCGCCGATCCGGCGGACGGCTATGCGATGACCGATCATGGCGGCCCGGTAACCGCGGCGATCGGTCGGGACACAATGATCGGCGTGCAGTTCCATCCGGAAAAGTCGCAGCGCTACGGCCTCGATTTCCTCGCGCGCTTTCTGGACTGGAAACCATGAGCCTGATCGTCTTTCCCGCCATCGACCTGAAAGCGAGCCAAGTCGTACGGCTTGCCGAGGGCGATATGGATCGCGCTACCGTCTATGGTGACGACCCGGCCGACCAGGCGCGGCTATTCGCCGAAGCCGGGGCCGGACATGTCCATGTCGTCGATCTCGACGGGGCCTTTGCCGGCGAAGCGAGAAATACCGAAGCCGTGGAATCCATCGTCGAAAGCTTCCCCGGCCATGTGCAGCTCGGCGGCGGTATCCGGAACCGCGCCGATGTCGAGCGCTGGTTCGATCTTGGCGTCGCGCGGATCGTGATCGGCACGGCCGCGCTGACCGATCCCGATTTCGTCAAGCAAGTCGCGCGCGATTTTCCGGGCGGCATTGTCGTCGCCGTGGACGCCAAGGGCGGATTCGTTGCGACCCAAGGCTGGGCCGAAACCTCAGAAGTCAGCGTCATCGATATGGCGCGGCGGTTCGAGGATGCGGGTGTCGCCGCCCTGCTCTTCACCGATGTCGGGCGGGATGGATTGCTCAAGGGCTGCAATATCGAAGCGACGGTCGACCTGGCGAAAGCGACCGATATCCCCGTCATCGCCTCGGGCGGCGTTAAGGGCATCGCCGATATACACGCGCTCACCATTCACGCCGATGCGGGAATAGAGGGCGTGATCACCGGCCGCGCACTCTATGACGGCACGCTGAATCTCGCAACGGCGCTGGCGATTGCCGATCAATGACTCTCCGCAAGCGCATCATCCCCTGTCTCGACGTCGCCAATGGCCGCGTCGTCAAAGGCGTCAATTTTGTCGATCTCGCCGATGCCGGCGATCCGGTCGAACAGGCGCGCGTCTATGATGCCGCCGAGGCCGACGAGCTTTGTTTTCTCGATATCACGGCGAGCCATGAGGAGCGCGACACGCTGCTCCATATCGTCGAGCGCACGGCGGCCGTCTGTTTCATGCCGTTCACCGTGGGCGGCGGCGTTCGCACGCCCGATGATGCGCGTCGGCTGTTGTTGGCCGGTGCCGACAAGGTCGCCGTCAACAGCGCGGCGGTCGCCCGGCCCGAACTGGTGCGCGAGATGGCCGAACGGTTCGGCAGCCAATGCGTGGTCGGCTCGATCGACGCGCGCGCCACCGGCAAGGGGGGGTGGGAGATATTCACCCATGGCGGGCGGCGCGGGACCGGCATCGATGCCGTAGCGCACGCCCAAAGACTGGCCGAGTTGGGCGCGGGTGAATTGCTTGTTACGTCGATGGATCGCGACGGCACGAAGTACGGTTATGATCTGGCGCTGACGCGGACGATCGCGGACAGCGTATCGGTGCCCGTGGTCGCGTCGGGCGGTGTCGGCACGCTCGACCATCTCGTCGAAGGCGTGCGGGACGGCCATGCCGACGCCGTGCTCGCCGCTTCGATCTTCCATTTCGGCACGTACAGTATCGCCGAAGCCCGCGCGGCGCTGGCGGCCGCGAATATTCCGGTCAGAGCGCACAAAAGCGTCGGGTAACTTTACACTAACCATAACCGTCAGCCCGGCATTAACCATGACGGCACCGCAACATGGCTATTGTCCCGAAATTGGCCGAATTCTTGCGTGGTTCATACTGAGTTTACGGTTTCGGGAGCCTAGATGTCCTTCGCGCGAGTCTTCGCAGCGTTCTTGGCCGCCATCGCGATTGGCGCGACGCCCGCCATTGCGTCCGCAGTCAGCGTCGATGCGCCCGGCGATATCATGCTCTTCGCGCTCGGGCTCACCGGTCTGCTCGTCGGGCGGCAGATCAGCAAGCGGCGGAAACAGAAAGACTCCGAGGACGCCGGTTGACGCGGCGGGTGCACCCGCGCAGACCCGAGACATGGCCCACACGCTGACTCGCCTCGAACGGATCATCCATGATCGCAAGGACGGCAATCCCAGCAAATCCTATGTCGCGAAGCTCTTCGGCAAGGGCCGCAAAAAGATCGCGCAGAAATTCGGCGAGGAATCGGTCGAGACGATCGTCGCCGCTCTGGCCGAAGACGATGATGCGCTGGCCGCCGAAGCGGCCGACGCGCTGTTTCATCTGCTGATCCTGCTCGCCGAACGCGATGTACCGCTGGCCGATGTTCTCACCGAGCTGGAACGCCGCGAGGGGATGTCGGGACTGGACGAGAGAGCCAGCCGCAAATCCTGAGGATCAGACCTTAGCCGCAGCGCATATCGCCGGAGCCGATCGAATTGGATTGGCATTCGGCCTCGCCGCGCACGCGCACATCACCCGATCCGATCAGATTGCCATCGACCCGTTCGGACGCTGTAATGTCGACATTGCCGGACCCGGCAATATCGATCTCCGCCCGCTGAACCTGGAGTTCCGGGGCGTCGATATCGCCCGATCCCGCGATCCCGATCTCGAGATCAGACACAGTACCGGCGGCCTCCAGGTCGCCCGATCCGGCGATATCGAATTCGGCGCGCTCGGCTTCGAGCGCGGCAATGTCGATGCTGCCCGAACCGGCAATCGAAAGCTCGAACCTGTCGGATACGGCGCGCGTGATGCGCATATCGCCGGACCCTGCAACCGAAGCGCCGTTCAGCACCGGCAGCGTCACGAAGACGGTCGCGCGATCGCTGCCGATATTGATGCTGCGATCGCTCCTGCGCCCGATCCGCAGCGTTCCGCCGCGAATTTCAAATTCGATCAGATCAACAATCTCCGGATCGCCCTCGATCCGGATATCGAACGCCTCACCCAGCGCGATCTCGACATTGTCGGACCCGCGCAGCGAGACGGCGTCGAATTCCTCAAGCTCCAGTTCGTCTAGGGGCTGGCCATTGGCGAGGCCATTGCCGCCGATATCGACCAGGCCGCCGCAGGCGGCAAGCGCCAGTGCCGAAAGCGAAATGAATAGCGTCCGCACCATGATTCTCCTTGCTGTATTGTCGTAATAATACAGTCGGGCAGCGCGATTTGCAAGCCCTTGGCGTTCAGGAACTCGCAGCCGGCTTTTCCGGGACATCCTCGCAGACATTTTCGACATCGCCGTCACGGGCGATTTCGCCGGCCTCGTCGGCTTCGATCTCGTCATGCTTCTCATGCAGCGGCGCGAAGCGCAGCAGCAGGAAGCCGATCAGGCCCGACATGGCCGAACCGAGCAACACGCCGATCTTCGCTTCCTCGATCAAGAGCTGATTGCCCGGAAAAGCGAGGCCGCCGATGAACAGACTCATCGTGAAGCCGATGCCACAGAGCATGGACGTGCCGTAAATCTGCAGCCAGGTGGCGCCGCGCAGCTTTCCGGCGACGCCGAATTTCACGGCCAGCCAGACACTGCCGAAAATGCCGAGCTGCTTGCCGGCGAACAGGCCGAGCGCGATCCCGAGCGGCAACGGCGCGAGAATCTGTTCGGTGCCCATGCCCTCGAGATTCACACCGGCATTGGCGAAGCCGAAAATCGGGACGATGAAAAAGGCGCTCCACGGCGCGACCGCATGTTCCATCCGGTGGAGCGGGCTTTCCGCAGAATCCGGCGCGCCGGGCGTCTGGGTGATCGGGATCATCATCGCCGCCAGCACGCCGGCGATCGTCGCATGGACGCCCGACATCAGCACGCAATACCAGAGCAGCACCGAGAAAATCACATAGGGCAGCAGCCGTTTCACGCCGGTCGCATTGAGATAATACATGACGCCCAAAACCATTGCCGAGGCGAACAGCCAGATCGTCGAAAGCGAAGGCGTGTAGACAAGCGCGATGATCGCGACCGCGCCCATATCGTCGACAATTGCGACCGTCACGAGAAACAGTTTGAGCGACGTCGGCGCACGCTTGCCGAGCAGGGCGAGCACGCCGATCGCAAAGGCGATGTCGGTCGCGGCCGGTATTGCCCAGCCATTGGATAGCTCCGGATAGTCGCGCGTGAAAAACAGGAAGATGACTGCGGGCACGACCATGCCGGCCGCCGCCGCGATGATGGGCAGGCGGCGCTTGTCCCAGGTCGACAATCGCCCGTCGACAAACTCGCGTTTGATCTCCAGTCCGACGAGGAAGAAGAAGATCGCCATCAGCCCGTCATTGATCCACAGATGGAGCGTCATCGGCCCGAGCTTGCTGGTCAGCTCGGGGCTGAGGATCGGCCCCATATTGTCGTTCAATATGTGGTGATAGCTCTCATAGAAGGTGCTGTTGGCGACGAGCATCGCGAGCACGGCGGCCACCATCAACACGATGCCGCCCGCCGCTTCGCTGTTCAGAAATCCGCGCAGCGCCGATCGGACGCCCAAGCGTTCAGCCATGATGATTCCCTCTAATCTGCGCCACGCTCTAATCGGAAAGCCGGGCGATGAAAACAGGCTGTCCTTTTGTCCACCCCGCTTTTCCCATATAGGCCGAAAAGACGCTTGTCGGTCAGGCGTTTAGGGGGGCGGATGCCGGGGACAGAGACAATTCTGGAGTTCATTGCGCTCGCCTTTCGGGAGCTCGCATTGTTCGCCGCCTGCGGCTTCCTTATCGGCGCGCTCGATACGCTCGCCATCGACATGCTCTGGCTCCGCCGCGCGATCCGGCGGATGGTCGGCACGTCCGATGCGGCGGAACCTGTTCTGCAAGATATGCCGCCTTCGTCCGCGCCCGGCGCGCACGCCGTTTTCGTTCCTGCGTGGGACGAAGCCAATGTCATCGGCGCCATGCTCGAAACCACGATCCGGCGATTTGCCGGGCAGGACTATCGCCTTTTCATCGGCTGCTATCCGAACGACCGGAAGACAATGGATGCAATCGACGCTGTGGCCGCCGTAACCGAGACTATCTTGCGCGTGATTTGTCCCGATCCCGGCCCCACGACGAAAGCCGATTGCCTCAACCGGCTCTGGCTGGCGCTCGAAGACGAAGAACGGCGCACCGGCAGACGGTTCAAATCGGTCATCCTCCACGATGCCGAGGATGTCGTGCACCCGGCCGAGATCATGCTGTTCGACCGGCTGATCGACGATCACGACCTCGTCCAGATTCCGGTCGTACCTTTACCGCACCCCAAATCGCCCTGGGTCGCTGGTCACTATTGCGACGAATTTGCCGAAGCGCATGGCAAGGATTTGGTGATCCGCGACAGTATTGGCGCCGGCGTTCCATCGGCCGGTGTCGGCTGCGCCATTGCGCGGGATGCGCTCGGCATACTCGCCGAGGCCCGCAATGGCCTACCGTTCGACGCGGATAGCCTGACCGAGGATTATGAGCTCGGCCTGTCGCTGGCGGAAAACGGAAAACGCGGGACCTTCGCGCGGTGCCGCGACGGTGAAACCGGCGAACTGATTGCCGTCCATGCCCATTTTCCTGCGACGCTCGGTGCGGCGGTGCGCCAGAAAACGCGCTGGATTACCGGTATCGCGCTCTACGGTTGGGATAGGCTCGGCTGGCATGGCGGACTCGCGGATTTCTGGATGCGGCTGCGCGATCGCAGCGCGATCCTCACCGCGCTCATTCTCCTATCCGCCTATTTCGCGGCCATTCTTTGGTGTTCGCTTCTCATTGTGCATCTCGCTACCGGCCGGCCATTGCCGGCCCTGTCGCCGTTGCTCTCCACCATGCTGAGCGTAAATGCGGGACTGCTGCTCTGGCGTCTGGCCATGCGCGCCTATTTTACCGGCCGCACCTATGGTCTGCGCGAAGGCGTGATCGCCATCCCGCGGGCGATCGTATCGAATATCATCGCCATGATATCCGCGCGGCGCGCCATGACGCGTTATATTCTCGCGCGCCGCGGCCACAGGCCGGTTTGGGACAAGACCCGCCATATCTTTCCCGACACCAGCGGATCGCCATGAGCCGCTTTACGCCGCCGGTCCGCTTCGTCGCCGCCATTCTGACGCTGTGGGTCGGGCTGCGAATCCTATTCTGGGAGACGGTCGAGACGCCATCGCCGACCTTAGAGGATATGCCGCCATCTCCTCCAAGAGCCTCGGCGCTGCCGCATGCGGACAATACATCCTCGGCCGCACCTCGATCGGTGGATCGGACGGCGGAAACGGGTGCGAGCGACAGCCTATCCCGGCAATCTGACTCTGTAACGATTGCACGGCCGACTTTTTCGGGTGTGTCATCGACATACCTCCTCCCCGAACCATCCGAGGCCCCGTCCGCTGATGCGCCGGCAACCAGAAGGCAGTCGCAGATGGCCAGTGCAGGGCCGCCTTCTTCCGGCATTTCTTTACCAGCCCAGCAAAGCGCCCGCCGACGCTTCAGCCTGTCCGCCTGGGTCCAGTGGCGATCCGGTGACGGCTTTGGCGCGCTGTCCGGCGATGGCGAGCTGGGCGGCAGCCAGATGGGATTGCGCGCCCGCTATCGCCTGCTGCGCCTGGCCGGTCTGGATATGGCGGCGACCGCCCGGCTCTCGCGGCCGATCGAGCGCGGCGAGGGTGGCGAAGCGGCCATCGGGTTTTCCCTCCGGCCCACCGAAGATATTCCGGTCGCGTTGATCGCGGAGCGCCGCATCGCGCTCGACGCGGGCGGCCGGAACGCCTGGTCGCTCGGCATGGTGGGCGGCGTCAGCCGTGCGCCCCTGCCCTTCGGTTTCGAACTCGATGGCTATGCGCAAGCGGGCGTCGTCGGCGCAAACAGCCGCGATCTCTATGGCGATGCCGCGCTGGTCGTATCGCACCCGATCGCGATCGATGATCGCAGAACGCTATCGCTGGGCGCAGGCATCTGGGCCGGCGCGCAACCTGGCGTCTCGCGCGTCGATATCGGGCCGGAAGCCAGCATCCGGTTGCCCATGGGCGATGGCGGGGCACGTCTCTCGCTGGGCTGGCGGCAGCGCGTCGCCGGGTCCGCCGCGCCGGATTCCGGACCGGCAATCACCCTCGGCGCCGATTTCTAGACGCCTCGTCAAATGGCGTTCATCGCGAACACGGCACCTTCCGCTCTCCCGCCAAAATCGGTAGGCCAGAACCGGCATGGATATTTATCTCCCGATCGCTGAAATCTCGGTCAATGCCTTCCTCATTATCCTGCTCGGGGGCGCGGTCGGCATATTGTCGGGCATGTTCGGCGTGGGCGGCGGTTTTCTGACGACGCCATTGCTTATCTTTTCGGGTATCTCCCCGGCTGTAGCCGTCGCCTCGGCGACCACCCAGATCACCGGAACAAGCGTCTCCGGCGCGGCCGCCCATGCCCGCAGCAAGGGCGTCGATTTCCGGATGGGTGGTGTGCTGATTGTCGGCGGCATTTTGGGCACGATCTTCGGCGGTCTGACCTTTCAGCAATTGCAGATCGCCGGGCAAATCGATCTCGTGGTCGGCATACTCTACATCATCCTGCTGACCGGGATCGGCATATTGATGATCCGCGAAGCCTGGATCGTCATCCGGGCGCGGCGCACCGGCATTCCGATCAAGCCGCCCGCGCGCCGGCATCATCCGTTGGTCGCCGCGCTGCCGGGGCGGTGGCGCTTCTACGGTTCGGGTCTCTATATCTCGCCGCTGGCGCCGCTCGGCGTCGGCTTCGCCGTCGGCACCTTGACCGTGATGCTCGGCATCGGCGGCGGCTTCATTCTCGTGCCGGCTATGATTTATCTGCTCGGCATGTCGACCCGCGTGGTGGTCGGCACATCGCTCTACCAGATCGTCTTCATCGCGGCAGCGACGACAATGGTCCATGCGTTGACGACGCAGGCCGTCGATATCGTGTTGGCGACTTTGCTGCTGCTTGGCAGCGTTATCGGGGCGCAGGTCGGCACGCGGCTCTCGACCCGGGTCAATCCCGAATGGCTGCGGCTTTTCCTCGCGGCGCTCGTTATCATCGTTGCCGTGCGCATGGCGCTCGGGCTCGGCTGGCGCCCCGACGAAATCTATTCGATTCAGATCACATGAAACGGTCCGGCTTCTTCCCGCGCATAGCGCCCCTGATCCTCCTGCTGGTCGCCGTGCCGATGCTGATGGGTCAGGCGCGCCCCCGGCTCGTGCCCGCCGTCGACCAGGAGCAGATCGAGATCATCTACAGCTTCACCGGCGCGGAGCTGATGGTCTATGGCGCTATCCTCTATCCAGGCGGCCAGGTGCCCGAAGATCCGGTCGATATCGTCGTCGTACTCAAGGGCCCCGAACAGTCGATCCTCGTCCGCGAAAAGCAGCAGCGCATGGGTATCTGGATGAACGCCGCGCAAGCGCGTTTCCGGTCCGCACCCGCTTTCTACGCGCTGGCGAGCGCGCGACCGATCGACGACATCGTCGACGAACGCACCGCCGCGATTTACGAGCTTGGCATCGACAGTTTGCAACTGTCGCCGGCCAGCGCCAACCCGCCCGAAGAAGCCGCGCGTTTTGACGAAGGACTTGTCGATCTGCGCGCGCGCAACGGCCTCTATGTCGAACAGGTCGAGGCGGTCGAGATCACCGAGGGCGTGCTCTACAATGCCCGCATCTCGATCCCGGCCCGGGTCCCCGTCGGCGATTACACGGCCGAGACCTTCCTCATTCAGGACGGACGCGTGCTGGCCGGCGAGGTCCGTGAAATCCGGATCGACAAGTCGGGTTTCGAACGGTTCGTCGCCACCGCGGCGGCCGAAAACGGTTTTCTCTATGGCCTGGCGGCGGTGCTGGTATCGCTGATACTGGGCTGGATAGCGGGATTGATCTTCCGCCGCCTCTGAACACGCCGCGAGACGGTAAGCGGAATGTTTACCCTTTTTCCCTAGGCCGAACAGTCGATGTATCACGGACTGTGAGAGCAAAAATGGACGAAATGGGGGTTTTCCGGCCGGTTGCGGAGGATGAAGACACGCAAACGGCATCGCTGGACGGCGGAATGGTCGCCCGCGATAAAGGGCTCGTCATCGGGCGTGTGACCGAGATTGCGGGCTCCGGCTCGCGAATCGCCGTCGACGCCGCCTTGCTCAACCAGGTCCGCTCGGACCCTGATCCGACGCTCGCCATGGCCGGACAGGTTGGCAGTCAGGTCAAGATCCGTGTCGGCAATAGCTGGCTCGTCGCCAATATCCGCACGCTCGCTGCCAACCCGAACGACGAGAAATTTGTCGATGCCCATATCGATTTTCTCGGCGAGGGCATCGTCGTCGAAGGAACGAGCCGGGTCAAAGGCTTCCGCCGCGGCGTTACGCGCTTCCCGATTCCGGGATCGCCCGTCATGGCAGTGTCAGACGCCGATATGCGGCAGATGTTCGCCACCGAAAGCCGGCCGCATATCGAGATTGGCAATGTCTATCCAACCAAGGATATCCGCGGCGCGCTCTATATCGACGCCATGCTCGGCAAACATTTCGCCGTGCTCGGCTCCACCGGCACCGGCAAATCGACGAGCGTTGCGCTGATCCTGCATCGGATCTGCGAACTCGCGCCGGAAGCCCATATCGTCATGGTCGATCCGCACGGCGAATATAGCGCCGCGTTCAAGGGCGCGGGCGAGATTTTCGACGTCAACAATATCCAGCTGCCCTATTGGCTCATGAACTTTGAAGAACATTGCGAAGTGCTGGTCACCACCTCGGGTGCGGACAAGCAGCGCGACCGCGATATCCTCGCCAAATGCCTGCTCAAGGCGCGCGGCAAGAGCCGTCTGGCGGATGAAATTCCGCAGCTCACGGTCGACAGTCCGGTGCCCTATCTGCTGTCCGACTTGCTGTCTTTCATCGTCGCCGAGATGGGCCATCTCGATTCCGCGAACGATACCGCGCCCTATATGCGCCTCAAGAGCAAGCTCGAGGAGCTGAAGGCCGATCCGCGTTACAGCTTCATGTTTTCCGGCATGCTGGTCGCCGATACGATGGCCGAGTTCATCTCCAAAATTTTCCGTCTGCCGGGCAACGGCAAGCCGATCTCCATCGTCGATGTGTCCGGCGTTCCGTCGGACATCTGCTCGGTCGTCGTCTCCGTGCTGTCGCGCATGGTGTTCGATTATGCGATCTGGTCGCGCAACGAAGCGCAGCGCCCAATCCTGCTCGTCTGCGAAGAGGCCCATCGCTATATTCCGGCCGGTCATCTCGAAGCGGAGTCTGCGGTCGGCGAAATTCTGAGCCGGATCGCCAAGGAAGGCCGTAAATATGGCGTATCGCTCGGGCTTGTGACGCAGCGTCCGTCGGACCTTGCCGAGGGCGTGCTATCGCAATGCGGCACGATTCTCTCGATGCGCCTCAACAATGATCGCGACCAGGCCCATGTCCGCTCGGCCATGCCCGAAGGCGCGCGCGGCTTTCTCGATGTGATACCGGCGCTCAGGAACCGCGAATGCATCGTCTGCGGCGAAGGCGTTTCCGTGCCGATCCGCATCGCCTTCGACAATCTCGAAGAAGAAAAACGCCCGGCATCGAGCGACCCGGTCTTCTCCGAACTCTGGACGCATGTCGGGGACGAAGAGGGCATCGTGAAACGGACGATCAAGCGCTGGCGTAGCCAGGGAAGATAATCTCTCAGAATTTTTCTAGCGGAAAATCGCGACACCGGGATTCATTTGTCAGAACGTTGCTGCGCAACGTCGCGGCACCGGCCCGCACCCCCTCCCGACCTCCCAATGAGTTTACCCTGTGGGAGGTCGGGAGGGGGTGCGGGCCGGTGCCGCGCTCAACCGATAGGTTGAGTCTGACAAAAAGACTCCTTGAAACACAAATTTGTAATTGGCGCGTACTAGCTCCGCGAGCGTTCCGGCCGCCGATTTGCGCGTGACGCAACTTCCGGCTCCTCGCGGTCTTCGCGCCGCGCCAATGCTGCGCCGGGCTCGACTTCGAGCAGGTTGGCCAGCGTCGCGCGGAAGCGGCGCAGCTCGTCGCCGGTAATCCGCGCCTGGCGCGTGAAGCTGACGGAGCGCGGATCGACCTTCCGGCCGTTGCGGATCAGCTCATAATGAAGATGCGGGCCGGTCGACATGCCGGTCGAGCCGACATAGCCGATGATCTGGCCCTGGCTGACCCGCGTGCCATTGCGCGCAAGGATCCGGCTCATATGGCCATAGGCGGTCTGAATGCCGCTGCCATGATTGATCCGGACATAATTGCCATAGCCGCCGCGGCGCCCCGAATAGTTGACGGTGCCCGATGCCGCCGCGCGGATCGGCGTGCCGGTCGGCGCGGCGATGTCGATGCCCGTATGCATGCGGCGATAGCCGAGGATCGGATGGCGGCGCATGCCGAAGCCCGAGCTCAGCCGTCCGTTGACCGGCATCAGCATCTGGCCGGTTCGCTGGCCGACGCCCGAGGCTTCGAACCATTGATCCTCGCCATCGACCGACCAGCGCAGGAGCTGCGTCTCACGTTCGCCGCGTTCGAGGCCGGCATAGATCAGCCGGCCAATTTCGGTTTCGCCGGTTTCGGCGCGGCGATGCTCGACGATGATGTCGAATACCGCATCGGCGCCGACATCGCGATTGACCGACAGCCGCGTGCCAATCGCGCGCAGATATTCCTGGATGGCGGCGGGCGGGGCGCCGGCGGCGCGCGCCGAACGATAGAGGCTCGCGCCGACCCTACCACGGATACGCAGCGGCGTATCGTCCACCGCGATCGGAATTTCGTTGAGCCGCAGTGCGCCATCGACGCGCGCGACTTCGAGTTTCAGATCGAAGCGCGCACGAAAGGCAATCTCATCGACGGGGCGCGGCACGGTTCGGTTGGGCCGGCGGCCGAGAACGATCGACATGACCGTGCCAGGCCGGACATCGGACATGGGCACGGCGCCCGTGATCATTGCCTCAAGCTCGGCCGCTTCGCCGGACGAAACGCCGGCGCGCTGCAGAACGCCGCGCAACCCGTCGCCGCGACCCAGCGTGGCGGTCAGCTCGATACGCGGGCGCTCGGGTGTTCCCGCCAGCGGCTCTACCGCTTCGGTCGCCGCCATGCGGCGGCCGGTATCGCCGCCCAGCGCCAGCGGGGTGATCGCCTGGGCACGGGCTTCGTCCCATTGCGCCTCGTCCATCGGTTCGGCGATTGTCGGAATGGCCTCAACGCTGGGTGCGAGAAACATCGTCGTTGCGCATAATGCCGCGCAGGTCGCCGCGCCGCGCCACCAGGTCTTGCTGCCGACCTGCGCGCCCAGATCGACGATCAGATCGAGATCGCGCCAGCGACCTGCGCCAGTGGATTTTCCGAACACTTTGCGGAAGCGCGAACCGGTTTCGCCGCGCCCATCCGGCGGCACGGTGGAATCGAAGGAAAGCGCGGCCGTGCCGGCTCCCTGACTGCCTTCGAATTCGTTGCGATGATACAAACCGACCCCGCTTATCGCCTGATTTAGTCCGGGCGTAATCCGGTTCGACCGTTGTGGTTAAAAAGCGTTAAAGTCAAATTAAGCCAGGACCGAGCGAATCCCCGATGCGGCGAACCGTTAACAGTCGACGATGGGCCGAATCCGGCGACTTTCCCGGCGCTTACGACTTGCGCCCGCGCACCGCATCCCCGATGTTGCATTCATGAGCAATTTTGCCCGCGCGCCGCTCGCCGCCGTGCTCGGACCGACCAATACCGGCAAGACGCATCTCGCTGTCGAACGCATGATGGGCCATGCGAGCGGCATGATCGGCTTTCCGCTGCGCCTGCTCGCGCGCGAAGTTTACGATAGAGTGGTCGCGGCCAAGGGCGCGGACAGCGTCGCGCTGATCACCGGCGAAGAGAAGATCGTTCCCGACAAGGCCCGCTGGTTTCTCTGCACCGCGGAGTCCATACCGCGCGAACGCGACACAGCTTTTGTCGCGATCGACGAGGCGCAGCTCGGCGCGGACCCCGAGCGTGGCCATGTCTTCACCGATCGCCTGCTCCATATGCGCGGCCGCGAGGAGACAATGATCCTGGGATCGGACAGTCTGCGGCCGATGCTCGCGGCGCTCGTCCCCGATGCCGATATCATTTCGCGCCCGCGCTTTTCGACGCTCTCCTATGCGGGACCCAAGAAGCTCTCCCGCCTGCCGCCGCGTTCGGCCATCGTCGCGTTCAGCGCGGAGGAAGTCTATGCGGTCGCCGAGATGCTGCGCCGGTTACGCGGCGGGGCGGCGGTCGTGATGGGCGCGCTCTCCCCGCGCACCCGCAACGCGCAGGTCGCCATGTTCCAGGCTGGCGAGGTCGACTATCTGGTCGCGACCGACGCGATCGGCATGGGGCTCAATATGGACGTCCATCACGTCGCTTTCGCTTCGCTCAGAAAGTTCGACGGGCGCCGCCGCCGACGGCTGCATATCCATGAAATGGCGCAGATCGCCGGACGCGCCGGGCGGCATCAGCGCGACGGCACCTTCGGGACACTGGGACTCGAAGGCGCGGATCATGCGCAATTCACCGATGAAGAGATCGAACGGATCGAGGCGCATGAATTTCCCGCTCTGCGGCAGCTCTATTGGCGCGACGGCGATCCCCGTTTCGATACGCTCGATACGCTGATCGCGGATCTCGAAGCCGGCCCCGAAGACGATGTGCTGCGCGCAGCGCCCGAGACGGTCGATCTCGCGGTGTTGAAGAAGCTGGCCGCAGAACCCTGGGTGCGCGACCGCACGGGCGACCCCGCCATGGTCGAACGGCTTTGGGCCGCCTGCGGCCTGCCCGATTTCCGCAAGACGGGCGCGGACGGGCATGCCCGGCTCGTCGGGCGGCTGTTCCGGCATCTCTCGGAAGGCGAAGGCCATATCCCTTCATCCGTGTTCGCGCAGGAAGTCAGTGCGCTCGAAAACCTCTCCGGCGATGTCGAGACGCTGGCCGGGCGGCTCGCCGCGATCCGCATCTGGGCCTATGTCGCGCATCGGGCGGACTGGCTCGCCGATCCCGAAAAGGGCGCCAGTCGCGCCGCCGCGATTGAACAGCGCCTTTCCGACGCGCTGCATGACAGCCTGACCCAGCGGTTCGTCGATCGGCGTACGACCATATTGATGCGCGATATCGGCGCGAAGGGCGAAGACGCGCTGCCGGTGCGGGTCGATGCCGAGGGCGTGGTTACCGTCGACGATGAACGGATCGGCACGATCACCGGCTTCCGCTTCACGGTCGATCCCGGCACCAATCATGCCGATACCAAACGCCTGCTCGCCGCGGCGGAACGGCGGCTGGGCGGCGAATGGGCGGAGCGCACCGCCGCGCTGACGGCCGATGACGATATGGCTTTCGCCCTGGTCACGGAGCCGGACGCGCCGGTTCGCCTCGCATGGCATGATGCCATCGTCGCGCGGCTTGCGCCCGGCAAAACCCTGCTCACGCCGGAGATCGCGCTCGACAAGAGCCTTGCCGCACTGACCGCGGATCAGAAGGTGCGGATCATCGAGCGGCTCCGTGCTTGGCTGGACGCGGCTATTGGACGCGCGCTCGGTCCGCTGCGCAAGATCGACGCCGTCCTCGGCGCGGAAAAGACGGACCCCGCGATCCGCGCGCTGCTTGCACCGCTCGTCGAGGCGGGCGGCATCCTGCCCCGCAAGACCGCGCTCGGACCCCTCGGCGCGCTGGACAAACAGCAGCGCCATCGGATCGGACGGCTCGGCCTCACGATCGGCGCGCTCGACATTTTTCACGCCAAGCTGCTCAAGCCCGAAGCGGTGCGCTGGCGGCTGGCGCTGGCGTCGGTCGCGAACGGTAAGCGCATGCCGGAACTGCCACCCGCCGGCGCCACGCTCCTCCCCGAACCCAAGGGCAAGACGCTTGCCGCATGGCGCAAAGCGGGCTTTCGCGGCTTTGCCGGGCAAATGCTTCGGATCGACATGGCCGAACGCGTCGCCCGGGCGGCGCATGACGCGCGCAACGGCAAAGCGCCTTTCGCGCCCGATCCGGCACTGGCGACATCGCTCGGTCTCAGCGATGCGGCACTCGCCCGGCTGATGCAGGCCCTGGGGTTTCAGCAGGCCGCACCCGCCACCGAAGACGCGCCCGCCCAATGGGTGTGGCGCGGCCGCCGCGCGCCGAAGCCCAAACGCCGCAAGCCCGCGCCCGGCAACGCCTTTGCCAAGCTCGCCGAACTCGATCTGGGTAAAGGCGGCGGATGAGCGCGGACGGGCTCAGGATCGACAAGTTCCTCTGGTTCTCGCGGCTCACCCGCACGCGCAGCCTCGCCCGCAAGATCGCCGAGAAAGGCCATATCCGCTGCGACGGCCGCCGCATCGATCGCGCCCATGCCATGGTGCGCGTCGGCGATGTGCTGAGCGTACCGATGCCGAACGGCGTGCGCGTGATCCGGATCATGTCCCTGCCCGAACGCCGCGTGTCCCCCAAGCTGGTAGAAGAGATTTACCGCCGCGTAGAAAGGATCGCCGACAACAGGCGTTGACGCGGGCGTCATCTCATGGCTAGCAGAATCCACGCGACCAGTGAGGAGAGCCGCGCCAATGACCTATGTCGTCACCGATGCCTGCATCAAATGCAAATATATGGACTGTGTGGAAGTCTGTCCGGTGGACTGTTTCTACGAAGGCGAGAATATGCTCGTCATCCATCCAGCCGAATGCATCGATTGCGGCGTGTGCGAACCCGAATGCCCGGCCGAGGCGATCCTGCCGGACACCGAACCGGATCAGGAAAAATGGCTCGAGCTGAACGCTAAATTCTCCGAAGAGTGGCCGAACATCACCCAGAGCCGCGAAGCGCCCGACGATGCCGACAATCACAAGGGCGAAGAGGGCAAGTATGAGAAATATTTCTCGCCCGAACCCGGCGAAGGAGATTAAGGGCGGGGCGCGAAGCGGGACGCTTTTCGACATATCGCTGTAACAGCTATCGGCCATGATATCCGGACCCATCGACCCGGAGACCATCATGGCCACACATCGCGACGTCACCAAGAGCTATTCCGACAGCCAGCACATCGAGAAGCTCGAGCGGCTCGTCGCCTGCATGAAAGAAGGCAAGGCGTTCGAGATCCAGGTCGATAATGAGCGTATCCGGGTGCCCGCGCGGGCGGAATTCTCGATCGAGCATGAGCGCGGCGACGGGATGGAGGAGCTGGAATTCCAGTTCCGCTGGACCATCGAAGACTGACGCCAACAGCCCGTCCGGCGTCCGCTCGGAGGCCCCGCGCGCCGCAGCATTCTGCGGGCCTCGCACCCATTGCCGCAGCGCAACACTGGATTTTTTCTTACGAATCTGTTACATAATGTCTCGAAGCGGGAACATTTGTATCCCGCGATTTGGCTAACGTACGGAAAAGGCTGGAAAAATCGATCGCGCAGGCATGGCCCCGCAACGGGATGCTGCACGATTCGCTCAGCCCACCGTCTAGAAAGGTCGTATCTACATGGCGAGCAAGGCTTTGGACTTCGAAGTCGGAGATTATGTCGTTTACCCCAAGCACGGCGTCGGCCGCGTGATCGAACTCCAGAATGAAGAGATAGCGGGCATGCAGCTCGAACTCTATGTTCTGCGCTTCGAAAAGGAAAAGATGACGCTGCGGGTGCCGACCAACAAGGCCGAAGGCGTGGGCATGCGCAAGCTCTCTTCGGACAAGACGCTGAAGGACGCGCTCAAGACGCTCGAAGGGCGGCCCAAGGTCAAGCGCACCATGTGGTCGCGCCGCGCCCAGGAATATGAAGCGAAGATCAATTCCGGCGACCTCTTGCAGATCGCCGAGGTGACGCGCGACCTGTTCCGCGCCGACGATCAGCCCGAGCAGAGCTATTCGGAGCGCCAGATTTTCGAAGCGGCCTCGAGCCGGCTCGCGCGCGAACTCGCGGCGATGGAAAAGACGGACGAGCCGACCGCGCTGGAGAAGCTTCTCGTCATCCTGAACAAGGCGGCCAGCCACTGGAACGCCATCAAGGAAGAGGAAGAAGCGGCCAAGGAAGCGGCCAAGTAACATACGATCTCATTGCGAGAGCGGAAAAGCCCGGCCGAGCCCCTGTAGTTCGGCCGGGCTTCTTCTTTGAAGCCCCTCTCCCTTGATGGGAGAGGGAGGGGCCCACCGGCCATGCCGGTGGGAGGGTGAGGGTGATCTCTCGGTTAGGCAAATGACCATCGGATAGATCACCCTCATCCAACTCCGACTAGCCAGCACGCTGGCAAGTCTCCATATCAGTTCGGGGTGAATAGCATCCCATGCTATTCAGATCATGCTGGGGGCATGATCGACCCCGAACTCCCATCAAGGGAGAAGGGTTGAGAGGAGATTCGCCGATGGCAGTTGCAGACCAGGTACCAACGGATTCGGGTTTTCCAGCCAAGACAGACGGCGCAGTCGTTATCGCCGATATCGACCTTGCGGGCAAAACCGCGATCGTCACCGGCGGCTATAGCGGGATCGGGCTGGAGACGGTCCGCGCGCTGGCGGCCAAGGGTGTGAAGGTGGTTGTGCCCGTGCGCTCGCCGGAAAAAGCGGCGGATGCGCTGGGCGGCATCGACGGCGATGTCGCGAGCGCGCCGATGGATCTGGGCGATCTCGCTTCGGTGCGCCGCTTCGCCAACGAGATGACCCGCGCGCTCGACCGGCTCGATCTCCTTATCAACAATGCCGGGATCATGGCGAACCCGGAGACCCGCGTCGGCCCCGGCTGGGAATCGCAGTTCGGCACCAACCATATGGGCCATTTCGCGCTGACGCTCGGCCTGATGCCGCTCATAGAAAAGACACCCGGCGCGCGCGTCGTCGCCCTCTCCTCGACCGCGCACAAGATTTCCGACATCCGCTGGGACGATATCCAGTTCGAGAGCGGCGAGTACGACAAATGGCAGGCCTATGGGCAGGCAAAGACCGCCAATGCGCTGTTCGCCAATGCCCTGAACCGGCGGATGCGGGATGCGGGCGGCCTCGCCTTCGCCGTCCATCCGGGCGGCATCTTCACCCCGCTCCAGCGGCATTTACCGCACGAGGAACAGGTGGCTTTGGGCTGGCTCAACGAAGATGGCTCGCCGTCCGAACTCGCCAAGGCCGGTTTCAAGACGCCCGAACAGGGCTGCTCGACCACTCTATGGGCGGCAACCTCGCCCAAGCTCGACGGCAAGCCCGGTGTCTATTGCGAAGATTGCGACATCGCCGCCCCAACTGACCCCGAAAACCCCATGGCCCGCTACCGCGGCGTCGACGCGCATGCGTGCAGCGACGAGAGCGCCGAGCGGCTGTGGGCGGTGAGTGAGGGGTTGCTGGCGGAGGTTTGACGCAGTGCTCGCTAGGGTATCGTGAATACGACGCGGCTCATATAATATGATGCCATTGGCTGGCCTTCGGCATCGAGTGCGGGCGAAAACTCGGCGCGATTAGTGAGCGCCCTGCACACCGCCCTGTCGAACGCCTCATCACCGATTGATTGTTGAATGTGGCAACCTGCTACACGCCCGTCGGTATCAACCAAAAGTCGAAAATTGACAATCGCCTGCGCTCCACTGCGTATGGCCGGCCGAGGATAATCGCTAGGTGTAACCCATCGACCCGGTGATCCAAGCGGTCGAGCCGCCTGCGAAATACCTCTGTGCCGTTCTACATCCAAGCCCCAATCCCAATGCGTAAGAAGCTCTTCGGTACAAGCATTCAGCGCCTCAAAAGCCGGTGCCATCGACCCCGTAACCAGCCTTACAGGTGGGCCAAGACGGGTATCAATCTCGATAAAGTCGATGGCTGCGATTTCATCGTCGGTTGCTACCGGACGGTCGAAGAGATGGCCCTGCTCGTCTTCAATCAGTCGGGTCCATTCCTCCCGCTCGGCATCAGTCAGCGGACGTAACAGAGCTTCAGTGAAGAATATCAAAGCCCGATCTTCGCCAACAGTGCCACGCAGATACCGCATCTCTTGCACCGCAATTTCCGAACCCAAGCGGACAGAGGCCACTGTATCGGTCCGAGTTGGTCGAAACGGCCGACCCGCGACAATCAAACTAAAGCTATCGCCTGGCGCATACTGGCGCATGACCAGCGTCGCGCGATCTTCGCCTTCACCAAAAACTCGTGCCAACTGACAACTATCGTCCGCATAGTGGATATTCCACGGCGACGCTCCCTCAAGCCGCAGCGGCTCTTGGGCAAAGGCTGGGAGCGCCCCGGACAATGAGGCGAGAGCGGCAAAACCAATCCAAAGAAAAAGGCGGCTCATGCCCGAAAGCATAAGCCGCCGATTTTGCGTTGCAAAGACAGTCCGCTGTTACAGCTTCTCGGTCAGCTCCGGCACCGCGTTGAAGAGATCCGCGACGATGCCGTAATCGGCGACCTGGAAGATCGGGGCGTCTTCATCCTTGTTGATCGCGATGATCGTTTTCGAATCCTTCATGCCGGCGAGGTGCTGGATCGCGCCGGAGATGCCGATCGCGATATAGACTTCCGGCGCGACGATCTTGCCGGTCTGGCCAACCTGATAGTCGTTGGGCACATAGCCCGCATCGACCGCGGCGCGCGAAGCCCCGATACCCGCGCCGAGCTTGTCGGCGAGCGGGGTGATGACTTCTTCGAACTTTTCGCTGGAACCCAGCGCGCGGCCGCCCGAGACGATGATCTTGGCGCTGGTGAGCTCCGGCCGGTCGCTTTCGGCGATCTCTTCGGAAACGAAGCTCGAAAGCCCCGCATCGCCCGGACCGCCAACGGCCTCGACAGACGCCGAACCGCCCTCGGCGGCCGCCTTGTCGAACGCCGTGCCGCGCACCGTGATGACGAGCTTCTCGTCCGAGCTGGTGACGGTCGCGATCGCGTTGCCGGCGTAAATTGGGCGCGTGAACGTCTTGTCGCCTTCGATGGAGAGAATGTCGGAGACCTGCATCACGTCGAGCAAAGCGGCGACGCGCGGCGCGATATTCTTGCCGGTCGTGGTCGCCGGGGCGACGAAGGCGTCGTGACTGCCCATCAGATCGGCGATCAGCGGCGCGACATTTTCCGGCAGCGCGTTGGCATAAGCGGCATCGTCCGCGAGATGCACGGTGGCGACACCGGCGACTTTCGCAGCCTGATCGGCGACGGCCTGGCAACCGGAACCGGCGACCAGCGCGTGCACTTCGCCGAGCTTGGCCGCCGCCGTCACCGCGGCGAGCGTCGCATCCTTCATCTCGGCATTGTCATGTTCGACCCATACGAGCGTCTTCATTACGCGACTCCCATTTCTTTGAGTTTGGCGACCAGCGTATCCACATCTTCGAGGATCTCGCCGGCTTCGCGCTTAGGCGGTTCGCTGACATTGGAGGTCGTCAGCCGCGGCGCGGTATCGACGCCATAATCGCCCGGTGTCTTCGTATCGAGCGGCTTGGACTTCGCCTTCATGATATTGGGGAGCGAGGCATAGCGCGGCTCATTCAACCGCAAATCGGTCGTGACGATCGCGGGGAGACTGAGCTTCACCGTCTGCAGACCGCCATCGATCTCGCGCTTCACATCGACACTGCCATCACCGACCTCGACCGTGTTGGCAAAGGTGCCCTGGCCCCAGCCGAGCAATGCCGCGAGCATCTGGCCGGTCTGATTGCTGTCATCGTCGATCGCCTGCTTGCCGAGGATCACGAGGCCCGGCTGTTCTTCGTCGGCGACGGCTTTCAAGAGCTTCGCGACGGCCAGCGGTTCCACATCGTCATCGGTCTCGATCAGGATCGCGCGGTCGGCGCCCATGGCGAGCGCGGTGCGCAGCGTTTCCTGCGCCTTGGCCGGGCCGATCGACACGGCGACGATTTCCTCCGCCTTGCCGGCTTCCTTGAGGCGGATCGCCTCTTCGACGGCGATTTCGTCGAACGGGTTCATCGACATTTTGACGTTCGCCAGATCGACGCCCGAGCCGTCGGCCTTCACCCGCGGTTTGACGTTGTAATCGATCACCCGCTTGACGGGCACCAAAATTTTCATCGCTTCATTCCTCCTGGGCCTTGTCTGTCGCGGCCCTTTACGTTCACGTAAACGTCACTAGCATGTTGCACTGCAACAAATCAACTCTAATCCCTCTCTTCCGCTCGGGCTGAGGTTGTCGAAGCCCCGTACTTTTCTTCAACGCCCGAAAAGTGAAGAGCAACCCTTCGACAGGCTCAGGGTGAGCGGATGTGTTTACTTCTGCACCTGCTCCACAATTTTCCGCGCGGCATCGCCCAGATCGACGGCGCTCACTATCGGCAGGCCGCTATCGGCCAGAATATCCTTGCCCTGCGCGACATTCGTCCCCTCCAGACGAACAACCAGCGGCACGTCGAGCTCCACTTCCTTCGCCGCCGCGACGATGCCCTCCGCGATAATATCGCAGCGCATGATCCCGCCGAAGATGTTGACGAGAATACCTTCGACCGCGGGGTCGGACAGGATGATCTTGAACGCGGCCGTCACCTTCTCCTTCGACGCGCCGCCGCCAACGTCCAGAAAATTCGCCGGGAAGGCACCGTTGAGCTTGATGATATCCATCGTCGCCATGGCGAGGCCCGCGCCGTTCACCATGCAGCCGATATTGCCGTCCAGCTTGATATAGGCGAGATCGTGCTTCGAGGCTTCGAGCTCCATCGGATCCTCTTCGCTCTCGTCGCGCAGCTCTTCCCAGTCCGGATGGCGGAACTCGGCGTTGGAATCGAAGCTCATCTTGGTGTCGAGCACGAGCAGCTGGCCATCGTCCGTTTCGACGAGCGGGTTGATTTCCAGCATCGAGCAATCGAGCTTGGTGAAGGCCTCGTAGAGATTGGCGGTCAGCTTCACGCAGGCGTCGGCGAGATCGCCGGACAGCTGCAGCGCATCGGCGGCTTTGCGCCCATCAGCTTCGGTGAAACCTGCCAGCGGATCGATGGTGATCGTCGCGATCTTTTCCGGCGTATCATGCGCGACAGCCTCGATATCCATGCCGCCCTCGGTCGAGACGACCATCGCGACCCGGCCCGTCGCCCGGTCGACAAGCAGCGCCAGATAATATTCCTCTTTGATATCGACGCCGTCGGTCACGTAGAGCCGATTGACTTCCTTGCCCGCTTCGCCCGTCTGCACGGTCACCAGCGTATTGCCGAGCATCTCCCCGGCGTCCTGCCGGACATCCTCGACGGATTTCGCGAGCCGCACGCCGCCCTTGGCGTCCGGGCCGAGTTCCTTGAACTTGCCCTTGCCGCGACCGCCAGCGTGAATCTGCGCCTTCACGACATAGAGCGGCCCGGGCAGATCTTCGGCTCCGGCAACCGCCTCTTCGACGGTCGTCGCGGCCACGCCCTTCGGCACGCCGACGCCGAATTCGGCGAGCAGTTCCTTGGCTTGATATTCATGGATGTTCATGGCGGCAAAGCGCTCCTGAAAGCAGAATGGGAGTCGGAAAGTTCGGGACGCGCTAAAGCATAGTCGGGCGGGTATGGGAAGGGCGACAACACTCCCAAATCCGATTGCCCTGAGCATGTCGAAGGGCTGCCCTTCTTTTTCAACCGGCTATAGAATAGAGCAGGACTTCGACAGGCTCAGCCTAAACGAGTTTTGGTTAGACACCCCTCGCACTCCGCATCCGGCATCGCTATATCGCCCCCATGCACTGGTCGCTCGGCATCCTGCTCTTCCTAGGCACCGTCCTCTTCATGGAGGGCGTCGCCTATGTCGCGCATCGCTGGGTGATGCACGGGTTCGGCTGGTTCCTGCACAAGAGCCATCACCGGCCGCGCACCGGAAACTGGGAGCTCAACGATCTCTACGCGCTGATCTTCGCTATCCCCTCGATCATCCTGCTGCTCGGCGGGGTGCAGTTCGGCTGGTGGGAAGGCACGATCTGGATCGGCGCGGGCATCGCCGCCTATGGCGCCATCTATTTCGGCTTTCACGATGTCATCGTGCACAAGCGGCTCAATCACCGCTATCTGCCGAAATCCAACTATATGAAGCGCATCATCCAGGCCCACCGGCTCCACCATGTTGTCGAGACGAAAGAGGGCACGGTCAGCTTCGGCTTTCTCTGGGCGCCCAAGCCCGAGGATTTGAAGGCCGAACTCAAACGCCGCGGCCATGAAGGCGTCCGCGCGCCGGTCGGCACGTTCCGCGAAGGCGACCGGCAGCCGGAGAGCATTTAGGCTCAACCCATAGACAGACGATGATTGCTGTACTGGCTCGGCAACAGGCCGAGATAGCGGACAACGCTGCGCCGCATCCGGTAATGCAGCGCGATGCCGGTCAGCCCGCCGCCGATGATGGCGACGAACAGTCCAGCGAAGAAACTGTCGATGAAATAGGCGGCGAGCGTGGCCGCGAGCAGCAGCAGCGCGATCACGCGGCCATGATGCGGATTGCTGATCGTATAGGATATCCGCCCCGCCTCGCCCAATGGCAGCTCGAAGCGCACGGCCCGCGCCATCCGCACCGAAAAATCCATCCGCCCGCCGATCCGCCGCACCTCGGTGCGAAAGCGTTCGAACCAGCCCATATTGCGCCGCGCGCGGAGCGGTACGGCCGAGAAGATCGCAAAGCCGTCCGCCGCCAGTTTGCCGGGCAGCCGCTCCCGGATCGCCCCCACGATTTCCGGACGCTCGATTGTCAGATGGCCATTGAATTCCATTGGCCTAGCGAACTGGTGCGAATTGCCCGCGATTCAATGCCTGCCGCCAGCTTTTGAAGAGCCAGCCCAGCTTTTCGCGCCGCGTCGTAAAGACGCGTTCGTCGAGCGCCACCTCGCCCCTCGCCGCGACCTTGCGCGCGATATCGCCATAAATGCCCGCCGCTGCGAGCACGGCCCAGGCGGAGCGAAACGGCAACGCCGCCGTGCCTATACGCGCGCGATCCTCATACTGCCCGGCAAGCTCGGCAAGGCGCTTCGCCAGCGCCGCCAGCGCCGGGCGATACGCGGGATCGCGCAGATTTTCGGGATCGATACCTGTCTCCGCCAGCCATTGGCGCGGCAAATAGCAGCGGCCATTATCCGCATCCTCGCCGATATCGCGCGCAATATTGGCGAGCTGAAAGGCAAGGCCGAGATCCTCGGCGCGCGGCAATGTGTTTTCGTCTTCGGGTGGTACGCCCATCACCATCGCCATCATCATGCCGACGACGCCCGCGACATGATAACAATAGCGCAAGAGATCTTCCTCGGTCTCCGGCACCCAGCCGTCTGCGTCGAGCGCGAAGCCCGCGATATGATCATCGATGAGTGCGCGGGGAATTTCGCATTCCTGCGCGACCACGCCCAGCGCATCGAAACTGGGATCGCCGGTCGCTTCGCCCGCCAGCGCCCGATCCGTCTTGTTCCGGATTTCGGCAAGCCGAGCCTGCGGGTCGGCGACTACCGACATGTCGTGACCCAGCGCCTGCCCGTCGGCGAGATCGTCGCAGCGCCGGCACCAGGCATAGAGCAGCCATGCCCGCTCGCGCGTGTCCGGATCGAACAGCTTGGACGCCATGGCGAAACTCTGCGAGCCGCGCCCGATCGTCTCGCGCGCCTGCGCGACCAGAGCCGCGCGGTCAGCAGTCACGGCGCAAGATCCTCCAGCATCAGCCCGGCCGTCGCCTTCGCGCTGCCGACAACACCCGGAATGCCCGCCCCCGGATGCGTGCCCGCGCCGACGAAATAGAGATTGTTCACCACATCGTCGCGATTATGGACGCGGAAATAGGCGCTTTGGGTCAGGATCGGCTCAAGGCTGAAGGCGCTGCCCTGATGCGCGCTGAGATCGGTCTGGAAATCCTTGGGCGTGTACCAGAATTTGGTGCGGATCCGCTGCTTGAGACCGGGGATCAGCCGTGCATCGATATGGTCGATGATCCGCTCGGCATAATCTTCGGCGATAGCATCCCAGTCTGCCGGGAATTTGCCGAGATGGGGCACCGGCGCGAGCGCATAGAAGGTCGAACAACCCTCGGGCGCCATCGACGGATCGGTGACCGTCGGATGGTGCAGATAGAGCGAGAAATCCTCGGCCAGCACGCCATGATCGTAAATATCCTTGAGCAGCCCGTCATAGCGCGGGCCGAACAGGATCATATGATGCGGAATGCCCGGCCATGTCCCCTCGACGCCGAAATGTAGGACGAAAAGCGAGGGCGAATAGCGCTTTTTCAGCAGGCTTTTCGTCGCGCGCTCCCCGCGCTTGGTGGTCGTCAACAGATCGCGATAGCTGTGCACGATATCGGCATTGCTCGCGACCGCGTCGAAATCGTCGCGCCAGCCGCTCTTGCATATCAGCCCCGTCACACGCTCGCCCTTAGTCTCGATGGTCTCCACCGGATCGCCGATCCGCACCGTGCCGCCGATCCGCTCGAAATGCGCGACCATGCCCGCGATCAGTCGGTTCGTCCCCCCTTTTGCGAACCACACGCCGCCATCCTTTTCGAGTTTATGGATCAGCGCATAAATCGAACTCGTCTTCATCGGGCTGCCGCCGACGAGCAATGTGTGGAAGGAGAGCGCCTCACGCAGCTTCTCATTCTCCACAAAACTCGCGACCATCGAATAGACCGATCGCCAGGCCTGTTTGAGCGCCAGCGCCGGGGCGGCCTTCAGCATCGATTTGAAATCGAGAAACGGCACGTCGCCGAGCTTCAGATAGCCTTCCTCATACACCCCGGCCGAATATTCGAGGAAGCGGCGATAGCCTTCGACATCGGCCGGGTTGAGCTTCTCGATTTCCTTGGTGAGATGCACCTCGTCGTTCGAATAATCGAAATTCGTGCCGTCCGGCCAGTTGAGGCGATAAAAGGGAAAGACCGGTTCGAGTTCGACATCGTCGCCCATATTCGCGCCGGTCAGCTCCCAGAGCTGGGTCAGGCATTCGGGATCGGTGATGACGGTCGGCCCGCCGTCGAAGACGAAGCCATCCTTCTCCCAACAATAGGCGCGCCCGCCAGGCTTGTCGCGCGCCTCGATCACAGTCGTTTCGATCCCGGCGGACTGGAGGCGGATGGCGAGCGCCAGCCCTCCGAAGCCCGCACCGATCACGGCTGCCTTGGTCATGTCGTCCTGCTCTTTCTCTGTCTGCTCTGTGTCTGTCTGCCGTGCCAGATGGCACGGATGCCCCGGCTGATGGGGATGGGGGGCTTGCCGGAAACGATGCGCAGCTTGTCGGCCATGGTGCTGCGCCCGGCATAGAAGCGCGATATGAGCGCGGGCCGAAGCCGGTAAAAGCGCTCGAGTATCTTGTACCGGTCGGACGTATCCGCGCCGTAGAACAACATGCTGTCCAGCATCCGGTAGAAGCTCGCATCGCGCCAACCCTGCGCCGCGCGCGCAAAGAGCCGACCGTGCAGCGCCTCGCCATCGAGATCGACATGGCCCGCGACGAAAAGCGCGCTGCGCACGGCTTCGGGCAGCGAATAGCCGGTGACGGGGTGAAACAGACCCGCGCGCACGCCTGCTTTGGGCACGGGGCCGGTCGAGCGCCAATATTCGCCGAAGGAGCCGTTGCAGACGACCGGCAATACGCCTTTTTCGCGATGGACGATCTCGGCGACCTTCCAGCCCTGCGCCGCCGCATAGTCAAGCGTGCGCTGCTCGACCGTCGCGGCGTCCAGCTCCGGCCCGTCGCTATAATAGGTGTCCTCAACGAAGATGCGCCGCTCGCCAAAGGGCAGCGAATAGACGAAGCGATAGCCGTCAATCTGTTCGACCGTCGCATCCATGATGATCGGCCGTTCGAGGCCGTGCGGCTCGGCGAGCTCCAGCTCCAGCCCGACAAATTTCTGCCAGCCGCCGTCCAGCGTATCGAGATCGCCGGCACCCCGGCAATCGATCACGGCATTGGCGGCGATTTCCTTGCCACCCTCGAGCACCACATGATCGTGCGTCGCCGATGCGACCTTCTCGCCCGTCCGGATCGCTTCGGCGGGCAGCGTCTCGCGCAGCATGGTATCGAACTGGCTGGACCGGATCGAATGATAGGCCATGGAGAGCGTGCGGCTGTGCGCGGGAAAGCGCACTTCATAATCGTCCCAGCAATGGGTGATCAGCGGTTCGATCAGCGCCATGCCCTCGGCATCGACATCGCCTTCGAAAAAGGACCAGACATGGTTGCCGCCCAGCACATCGTCCGCCTCGATCAGGCGCACGCGGATATCCGGCCGGGCGCGATGCAGCGCCAGCGCGATCAGCCCGCCGGCCAGTCCGCCGCCGAGAATCGCGATGTCGCAGTCAAGATTATGGCCGGACCCGGCCGCCGCGTGACCCATGCCGCGCGCTCTAACCCAACTCCTGCGCGGCGAACAGCCTGTTACTGCGGACAGGGCCGTGGACGGATCGTGAAAACCGGCTTTGCAATCATGGTTGCCGCGAAATTAGTGACGAATTCGTCCAATCCCTGGCCGCGCCGAATCGGCATAAGGAGCACATCGAGTCGTCAGGCCAACGCTCGATCAACGACAGTATCGCAATATCAACGATAAGCGTGTGCACGGGTGCGCGGCACGCATGGGTTCGCTGTGTTCAAATCTGATCATTGGAGAAGGACCATGCTAGAACGTAATTTCATCCCCAACCCTAACGACCCGATCGAACTGCCCCGGCTGCCGATCGAATTTCGCCATCCGCTGGAGCGGCCGGCGCTGCGCCATCTGCGCTGGGGCCCGGCCCGGGTGAAGATCCTCATCGTCACCGATGGCGCGGGCTATGACGAAACCAGCGGTTTCGGACTCGGCATCATGATCGCCGACGCGTTCGACGAGAACCATCCCGACCATCCCGACTATGCGCGTTTCGAATTTACGAAAGCGCAGCGCTTCGGCAGCAGCGGCGTGACGCCCGGCTATGACGATTTCGAGTTCACCGCCGGATCGCTCGACGATTTCGACGAGCTCTGGCTGTTCGGCGTGAGCACGGCCGCGCCCTATCTCCAACCGGGCGAAGTCGGCGTAATCGAAGAGTTCATGGACCGCGGCGGCGGCGTGCTCGCCATGGGCGATCATGAGGATCTCGGCCTTGGGCTGTGCGGCGGGATCAAGCGCGTGCGTTCCATGCGCAAATGGTGGTTCCAGAACCCCGCGCCGCCCGCGAACATGGAAGTCGCGCCGGACAATGCGAACCTCACCCGCAACGATACGGTGCAGGCCCCGGTGCCCGGCGGGAACGTCAATAGCGGCACGCAGAGCGATGCGACGCCGCAGCCCGTCTATCCCAATTATCGCTATCGCTGGCAGTGGCATTTCTGGCGGCCCTGGAACCGCGTCAAATATCCGCATCCGCTGCTCTGCGGTCCGCGCGGCGTGATCAAGGTGTTCCCCGATCATGCGCATGAAGGCGATTGCATCATCCCGAATGCGGCCTTTGCCGACGAATATCCCGGCGATGTCGATGTCGAGATCGTCGCGCGCGGCCGTAATGTCGTCGGTCGGACCAAGTTCGGCGGGAACCAGATCACCGATCCGCGCGAATTCGGGCTGATCGGCGCCTGGGACGGACATGATCCGTCGACCGACGGCGCGGGCCGGGTCGTCGTCGATGCGACTTGGCACCACTGGTTCAACGTCAACCTGTTCGGGCTACGCGCCGAAGACGGGGTCGAATATGCCGATATTCTGGCCTTTTTCCGCAATGTCGCCGTCTGGCTCGCGCCGAAGGACGAACAAGCCCGGATGCGCCGCGCCGGACAGCTGATCACGTTGCTCATTCCCTCGCAGTTCGAACATACATTGACGCTGCACAAATTCCGGCCGGAGCTGATCTACTGGTTCGGCATCTATGCCCGCGACGCGCTCGGCAAGATCGCCCCGCAATGCCAGTCCGCCGCCTGGTATTTCGACATCATCCGCCCGCATCTGTCGGAACGGCTGATCGATACGCTGCGGCTGCGCGAGGATATCGATTTCGACCGGGAATCGATCGCATCGGCGCGCTTCGAGGCGATTGCGACCGAGACGGTCGGCACGAGCATCTTCGGCGGAGCGATGCAGGCCGTGGCCGCGGAGATCCAGGCCGAAAGGTTCGATGATCTCGAAGCCATTGCCGAAAAGATCGACGGATTGTCCGAAGAAGGCGGCAAGGCCGGCGCCGAGATGGCCGAAAAGCAGCTGCGCATCATCGCGGACAGCTTCGCGAAATTGAGCGGCTAGAGCGACCCGAGCCGTTCGCCGGCCGCCCCGCGCATCTGCGCGCGGGGCGGCCGGTTTGCATCTGGTTGCTGTCCATATATTCGCGGGAGCCGGTCAGTCGGCCATAGTGTCGGCGCATATGTAGTGAGGACCGCACCCGCAATGCGCTTGCCCGCCCCTCGAAAGACGATGATTGCGCAGCGGCAAGTGTCCTACCTGTATAGCGAAATGCCTGGCACGGTGCCGGTGCTGCTGCTCCATGGCGGCGGTCTCGATCGCGCTTCCTTGTCCTGGCGATGCCTTTTTCCCGCCCTTGCGACCCAACACACGGTGATTGCGCCCGACTGGCCCGGCTATGGCGACAGTGCAGGTTTCAAACAGCCATATCGCATTGCGGACCTGCACGGCTGGCTAATTGCGTTTATGGATACGCTCGATATCGACCGCGCGGATATGGTCGGCATTTCCATGGGCGGCGGCGTCGCTTTGCTCAGCGCGCTGGACACGCCGGATCGCGTCCGCCGCCTCATTCCCGTCGGCACCTATGGAGTGCAAGAACATACGCCCTATCACTTCCTGAGCTATCTGATGCTCCAGCTTCCGGTGAACGCGATCAGCTATGCGATCCTGCGCCGATCCCGCCATCTGACCCGAAAGGCGGTGGCGGCGATTTTTGCCGATCCCGACCGGGTGAGCGACGGGATAGTCGAGGAAGTGATGGAAACCCTGCACAGCGGACATACCGCCGAGGCGTTTTCCGCTTTCCAGCGCGCCGAGATCGGACCGAGACGGCTACGCACAGTGCTGACCGATCGGCTTGCGGAAGCCAAGCCGCCGGCGCTCTTCATCCATGGCGCGCAGGATGCGCTGGTGCCGCTGGCGGACGTGCGCCGCGCCGCTCGGATCATGCCGAACGCGCGTCTAGAGGTTTTGCAAAGCGGCCATTGGCCAATGCGGGAATGCCCGGAAGCTTTTAACGCGCTCGTGATGGAATTTCTGGGCGCAGCCAGCGGCCCCACCTAGACTCTGGCTGGCCACCATCTTCTGTGGCCCCTTGTTGCGCTTGCACAAAAGGCGAATCGCGCTATTCCGGGTGACGCTGGCGGTTGGTCTCGCTATGCAGGCGCGCATGACCGGCAGCTTCACCGCCATCTTGCTCTCCGCGCTCGCCATGACGCTGATCGTAGGCCTGCGCTATCTGGCGGCGAGCGGCTTTTTCGCCTGGCTGACCGGCCGGGTGCGGCCCGGATTATATAGCGCGCTGCGCCCGCAGATCGGCAAGGAAATCTACTGGTCGCTGCTCAGCGCGGCGATCTATGGCGTACCGGCAGGCATCGTCGCCTGGGGCTGGAACACACATGGCTGGACGCTGATCTATAGCGACATAACGGCCTATCCGCTCTGGTATGTGCCGGTATCGATTTTCCTCTATCTGTTCGCCCAGGACACATGGTTTTACTGGACGCATCGCTGGATGCACCGGCCGCGCATTTTCCGCCTCGCGCATGCCGTTCACCATGCCAGCCGCCCACCCACGGCCTGGGCGGCGATGAGCTTCCATCCGATCGAAGCGGCGACGCTTGCCATCTTCGTTCCGCTCATGATTTTCGTGATCCCCATCCATATCGTCGCTTTGGCTGTTGTTTTGGCCATTATGACGATAATGGGGGTGACAAATCACATGGGTTGGGAGATTTTCCCTAGGTTCATAGTCAAAGGGGTAGCAGGTCGCTGGCTCATCACCGCGAGCCATCATCAGCGGCATCATGCAGACTATAGGTGTAATTATGGGTTATATTTCCGGTTCTGGGACCGGCTCTGCCGGACGGACACGGGGCTGGGCAGCTTCGACGGCGAAGGCCGGCGCGGCAGCGGCAGCTTTCCTCATGCTCGGCGGGGTCAGCCCGAGCGGCCAGCTTGAAGTCAATGTGGAGGATTTGCGGTCGGATGACGGCCTGCTCCACATCTGCGTGACGCGCGATGCCGATCATTTCCCGGATTGCGAGAATGACCCGGCAGCGACCCGCGAAAGCTTCCGCGTTGCCGAGACGCGCTCGGTGCGCTTCGCCAACCTGCCCTCGGGCGATTATGCGATCGCCATCCTGCATGACGAGAATGGCAATTCGCGGCTCGATCGCTTCGCCGGAATCCCGCGCGAGGGCATCGGCTTTTCCCGGAACCCGCGTTTCTCCTTCGGCCCGCCGCGCTTCTCTTCGGCGCGTTTCCGGCTGAGCCCGCGTGGCGATGTCCAGAGCATCCGGATGCGCTACTTCCTCTAAGGCACGCATGAGATTGCTGCTGATCCGCACCGCCGCCCTGTGCGCGGCACTTTTCGTATCCGCGCCCGCCTGGGCCGATACTGTACCTCCCCAAATCGACCGGCTCGGCCTCGATGCGATGGTCGCGGCGATCGAGAACCGGGACTATCGCCGGATCGAGGGGATCATGGTCGAGCGGGGCGGCGAAATCCTGTTCGCGGATTATTATCGGCGCAGCGGACCGGAATCCCGGATCGACGCGCGCTCGGCCGGCAAGTCGATCACCGCGCTCGCGCTCGGCATGGCTATCGACGATGGCGCGATTGCAGGCGTCGACCTGCCTTTGCTCTCCTTCTTCGCGGATCGCGAGCCCATCGCGCATGACGGCCCCGAAAAACGTGCGATCACGCTCCATGACGCGCTGAGCATGTCCTCCGCGCTCGATTGCAACGACTGGACGATGGCGAGCCCGGGTAATGAGGAGCGCATGTACGACACGCGGGACTGGACCCGCTTCGCGCTCGATATTCCGGGCGATACCGAATACCGCCGCCACGAAGAGAGCGGACAAGGCCGCTTCTCCTATTGCACGGCCGGCGTCTTTCTCCTTGGCCGCGTCGTCGAGCGGGCCGTCGGCGAGCCGTTCGAAGACTATGTTCAGCGCCGCCTGTTCGACCCGCTCGACATCGACGACCCCGAATGGCGGCGTGCACCTGAAGGCGCCGTACAGACCGGCGGGCAGCTCAGCCTGCGGGTCCGGGATTTCACCGCGCTCGGCCGGCTCGTGCTCGACGGCGGAATGCATGACGGCACCCAACTAATCTCGCGATACTGGGTCCACGGCCTCTTTCGCCCGCACGTTCGCGCGACGCCGGATCAATCCTATGGCTATCTCTGGTGGTTCGCCAATTTCCAGGCCCCGGACGCCGAGCGCGATTATTCAGCCCTGATGATGTCCGGCAATGGCGGCAACAAGGTCGCGCTCTTCCCGGAACTCGACGCCGTCGTTACGATCCTCGCCACCAACTATAACGACCGCGATATGCACGATCTGACGGCGGATCTGATCGACACGCATATCCTCCCCGCCCTGCTGGCGGATTGCGAGGCCCGTCCGCCCTGCACGGCGAGCCCCGCCATCGCACCTTAGGCCGGATCAGTCGCCGGTCACGCCAGCGCCCTGCGCCGAAAAGGTCCGGTCCGGCAGATAATGGGGCGGCTTGTCGCCCACCGCTGTGCCGCCCTGCAGCATGCCCTGCATCTCGGGAATGAAGAAGCTGTAGGGGAAGTGCGGATCGCGAACGCTGACCTGATCGAGCCGCCGGCGCAACTCCGCCGGGATCTCGAAGTCGAGAGCGCCGAGATTATCCTCGATCTGCGAAAGCTTCGTCGCGCCGACCAGCACGCTGGCGACGCCCGGCCGGTTCGCGACCCAGTTGACCGCGACTTGCGCCATTGAGCGGTCGAGCTCGCCAGCGACCGCCTCCAGTTCGGAAACGATTTTCCAGTTGCGCTCGGTAAACTTCTCGAACGCCGGATTGCCGGAGCCGGCCGTTACCGCAAGGCGGCCCTCGCCTTCGGGCTTCTCGCCCTGGCTCGGCTTATATTTGCCCGAGAGCAGCCCCGAGGCCAGCGGGCTCCAGACCATGATGCCCGCGCCGTGCCGCGTGCCGAAATCGACGAACTCGTCCTCGATATTGCGTTCCACGAGACTGTATTCGAGCTGCAGCGCCGACAGCGACTCATAACCGCGCATCTCGGCGACCGTTTGCGCCCGGGCCGCATACCAGGCCGGCACGTCGGACAGCCCGACATGGCGCACTTTGCCCTGCCGCACGAGATCGTCGAGCGTCCGCATCACCTCTTCGGCCGGGGTTACGCGATCCCATGTGTGGAGGATGTAAAGATCGATATAGTCGGTGCCGAGCCGCTCGAGCGAACCTTCCACCGCGCGCATGATATTCTTGCGGCCATTGCCGCCGGCATTCGGATTGCCGGATTCAGCATTATAGCTGAATTTCGTGGCTATCACGGCGCGATCGCGGATGCCGGCATCCTTGATATATTGGCCGAGCATCCGTTCCGAATTGCCCTCGGTATAGAGATCGGCAGTGTCGAAGAAATTGCCGCCGGCCTCGACATAGGCGTCAAAGATCTGGCGCGAAGCGGCATCGTCTGCGCCCCAGCCCCAATCGTCGCCGAAGGTCATCGTGCCGAGCGCGAGGCGACTGACTTTGAGGCCGCTATTTCCGAGCGTGTAATAGTCCATTGTTATTCTCCTGTGATCCTGAATTTCGGGGAGGGGATGTCTGCGAAACTAACGCAGCGTAACGGCGAAATGGTCCGCCACGGCGTCGCTGGCCTGCGTCACCGCACCCTCCTGATCGTAGAAATCGAACTGGGTGACATCGTCGAGCCAAAGCTCGGCCTTGGGACCGGCGAGCCGATCAAAGAAGCGATGCGCACCATCGGGGATCGCGGCGGCCTCGGAATGGACGATCTGCACCGGCGTCTCGTCCAATTCGTCGGCGATCGCGATCGCATCGAACGTCAGCCACGGTTCCCAGGACGCGAGATTGAAATGGTTGTCATATTCGGGGATCGCGCCGGCGTCCGGATCGACATAATAGGGCGCGCCCTGCATAATCGCATCGCTGCCCGCTGCACCCGCGGCCGGCACAAGGCTGAGACTTCCGGACAGCTGATAGGTTTGGTCCGCGGCACGACTTTGGCTGATCCGCATATTCACGCCCTCTGCGCCGCCATAGACCGTATCGACGAGCGCCCGGTCGTGCAGCCACGGCGCGACGAGCGCGAGCGAGCGGATATAGGGCGAACGCGCGGCGGCGCCAGCCATATAGCCCGCACTGGCGCAGATGCCGAGCCCACCGATGCGAGCCGGATCGATTTCGGCACGCGTCGTCAGGAATTCGGCGGCGGCGAGAATATCCTCGGTCTTAAGTTCGGGGCTTTCGAGATAGCGGCGATCGCCTTCGGACTGGCCCCAGTTGCGAAAGTCGAAAGCGAGCGCGGCATAGCCCCTGTCCGCCATCTCGATCGCATAGTGGCGCGGCATCTGCTCCTTCACCGTCGTCCAGGCGCCGGTCACGATGACCGCCGGGAGCCGGTCGCCGGCTTCATAATCGTCCGGCAGATAGAGATCGCCGACAAGGCGCTCTCCACCGCTCTCGAACATCACGCGAACCGAAGTCGCGGCCTCGGCGGGAGTGGCCGCGACCAGCGCGGTCGTGGCGGCAGCGGCGGCGAGTAGAACATTCTTCATCGGGCGTCTCCTGTTTCGATCTGATGGAGATGAAATAGGAGACAGGTCCGTGCGCGGCTTGTCGGGCCCTGCGCGATTTTTGAAGATTCCTGCTCGATCCGGCGGCTAGATGCGTTTGCGGCGCTGGCTCGGCGTTTCGCCGGTGAATTGCTTGAACAGGCGCGTGAAATGGGCCTGGTCCGAAAAACCGCAGGCGAGCGCAATTTCGCTGAGCGGCCGCGCCGTGTCCGCCACCATCTCTTCGGCGCGCTCGACCCGGTAGCGCATCAGGAACTGATAGGGACTGTCGCCGATCGTGCGCTTGAAGAGCCGCGAGAAATGCGATTCGCTGAGGCCAGCCTCGCGCGCCATATCCTCTATCGTAATCGAACGGCCGTAATTGTCGGCGATGAAATCGAGCACACGCTTATAATGCCGCGCCGTAAAGGCTTTGGAAAAAGCGATATCCTCGGCCGCTTCCTCGCCATATCTTTGCAGCAGCTTGACCGTGAACACGCGGGCCAGCGATTCATACATCACCTCCGAACCCAATTCGCGCGACTGCAGGGCGTCGAGCAACAGCTCGGCGGCCGCCGTGATGTCGGCGTCTTCGAATTGCGGCAGGTCTTTGAGCTGGCGATCCGTCAGCAACATACCGAGCTCGCGCTCGGCGAACCGTTCGAGTTCGTTCGGCAGGATGGTAATAACGATGACCTTGGACGTGACATGCCAGAGCCAGCCGCTTTCGACGCCGGCCGGAGTCACGACGATCTCGTTGCGCCGATAGGTGAAATCGCGATGCTCGCCATCCCGCCAATTTTCGAGCCTCTGCGGCTCGTTCCTAAGATTGATCAAAATATGATGCTGGTCGTACACTTCGGCCGGCATCCGGGCGGCCGGCGCTTCGAAAAATTCGAGCGTCAACAGGTCGGCGGCGCGTGGGCGGACGATATCTTCGCTACGGACGAGCGGTTCGGAGGGATAAATGTCCTGATAGCGGCGCGGCATGCACCCTTTATGGGGCGGCGGCCGGTGGATTTAAATCGGCTGACGTGCTCGCGGATCGGCGGCATAATGGCACTGTGACCGAAACGCAGCCCGATACAGCGCCTGCCGATGCGCCGCCGCGCAAGATCATCCATATCGATATGGATGCCTTTTACGCGTCGGTCGAACAGCGCGATAATCCGGAGTTACGCGGCAAGCCGGTCGCGGTCGGCGGATCGAGCGGACGCGGCGTCGTCGCGGCGGCATCCTATGAGGCGCGCAAGTTCGGCGTGCGCTCGGCCATGCCTTCGGTCACCGCCAAGCGGCGCTGCCCGGACCTGATCTTCGTGCGCGCGCGCTTCGATATCTATCGCGCCGTCTCCAACCAGATTCGGGGTATCTTCAAGAGCTACACCGAACTCGTCGAGCCGCTCTCGCTCGACGAGGCCTATCTCGACGTCACCGCCTATCGCAAGCTGCCGACGGCGACCGCCATCGCCGAGGAAATCCGCACGCGGGTGAAGGATGCAACAGGCCTCACCTGTTCGGCCGGCGTTTCCTACAATAAATTCCTCGCCAAGATCGCCTCGGATCAGAACAAGCCCGATGGCATTTGCGTGGTGACGCCGAGACAGGGGCCGAAATTCGTCGCCCGCCTCCCCGTGCGGCGGTTCCATGGTGTCGGCCCAAAGACGGCGGAAAGGATGCAGCGGCTCGGCATCGAAACGGGTGCAGACCTGCGCGCGCAATCCCAAGAATTCCTCCAGGCCCATTTCGGCAAGAGCGCGAATTACTATTACCGCGCCGCGCGCGGCATCGACGACCGGCAGGTCAAGCCCAACCGCATCCGTAAATCCCTCGGCGCCGAACGCACCTATGGCGAGGATTTGCACGATCGCGACGCGATGGTCGCCAAACTTGAAGAGATCGCCGATACGGTCTGGCAGCGCGCGGAAAAGTCGGAAAGCTACGGCCGGACGGTCACGCTGAAGCTGCGCTACGCCGATTTCGAAACCCCGACCCGCGCCCGCTCGCTCGACCATCCGGTCGCTAGCCGCAACGAGCTGCTCGCCATTGGCACAGAGCTGCTCGACACGCTGATCCCTGACCCACGTGGCGTGCGTCTGCTCGGGCTCACCATGTCGGGCTTCGGGGAAACGGGCGACACGGTCGACGAACAGGATCAACCCGCGCAGCTCGGGCTCGATATTTAGCGGTTGCAGGCTACACTTTCGGCCATGTTGCCGGACAATGGCGGCGCGATATGTGTTGATCCTGCGAAAGCTCGAGTTCAGCCAAACCAAGGAGCCCAGTATGCGTTCGGTTCCCGCATCTTTCATCCTGCCCATGATCGGCCTCGCCTGGAGCGGCACCGCGCTGGCTCAGCCCGGCGAAGGTGGGCGGCCGCCAGGCACGGGCGAAGGTCCGCCCCGCGCCGATTTCGTCACCGTCGGCGTGATAGCTGCGGTCGGCCCGACCTATCAGGGCTCGGACAATTATCGGGTCTTGCCGCTCCCCAGCCTGCGCGGTCGGGTCAGCGGCTTCGATTTCGCGACGCGCGGGCCGGGGCTAACCGTCGACCTGATCCGCGAATCCCGCCCCGGCGACGTCAATCTGATCCTCGGCCCGGTCGCCCGTGCCCGCTTCGATCGTAATGGCGGCATCAATGACGATCCGGTCGAGGCGCTCGGCGATGTCGACATCGCGTTCGAGCTGGGCGGCACGGCAGGCGTCGCGATCTCCGGCATCTTCGACCGCACCGATGCGATCACACTCCAGACCGACATCACCTTCGACGTTGCCGGCGGGCATGGCGGCACGGTGATCAGCCCGTCCATCGCCTATCGCCGAGTCGTCGGCGCGGCCTTCGTCAATATCGGCGTATCGGCGAACTGGGCGGATGACGATTATCACGACACCTATTTCAGCATCGACGCAGCGGGCAGCGCCGCGAGCGGCCTGCCGCAATTTGCCGCCTCGTCGGGTTTTCAGGATATCGGCGTGTCGGCCAATATCGCCTATGACCTGTCCGGCAATCCGTTCGACGGCGGCTGGGGCCTGTTCGCCATCGCCAGCTATGCCCGCATGTTGGGCGAAGCCGCGGACAGCCCCGTGACCTCGATCCGCGGCGATGCCGACCAGTTTTTCGGCGGGCTGGGCATCAGCTACACCTTCTAGCCTGCCCGGTGCGGCCCATGATTGGGCTGGCGGCGACGGCACTGGGGCGGTAAGGGCTTTGCCTCTGGTGGGAGCGGGCGCGATGAGCAGAGCAAAACCGGTTATACTCACAGCCTTAGGCAGCCTTGTTCTGGCAGCGACTGCGGCCCTGCACTTTCTCGGCCATGCAGAGATAACGGCATGGGCGGATGCGCTCGGGGACCAGTCCTTCTTCGCCCGGGCTATCCCGACGATCTGGCTTTTTCCCTCCGTTCACTGGATTGCGATTGCCGTAGCGCTGCTCGCTGCCGCATGGGCCGGTATTGCGTCGCTCAGGCTGCTGCTGTTCGGATGCGCGCTGTTGCTGATCGTCGATGCTGCTCTGATCTATGCTGCGGTCGGCCCCTTTATCGGAAGCGCGATGCTGATCGGCGCAGCCGTTTTCTACATCCTCGCCGGTTTCGGCGCCCGTTCGGCACAATAGTCGCTCCCTGACCACCAACCGGCATTTGACTCAAATCAATGCGGCGTTTCATGCTGCGCACAAAAAGTGCAGCATAGCGGGAGAGTGGAAATGGATATGCTTGGCCAGAACAGCGAGATTTCAGACGCGGCCACCCATGTCGATGTGCTGGTCGTCGGCGCCGGAATTTCGGGCATTGGCGCGGCTTGGCATCTGAAAGACCAGTGCCCGAACAAGAGCTTTCTTATCCTCGAAAAGAAGGACACGTTCGGCGGCACCTGGGTCACCCACACCTATCCCGGCATCCGCTCGGACAGCGACCTCTATACCTTCGGCTATCGCTTCAAGCCCTGGACGTCCGCCCCGATCGCGAGCGCCGGGGAGATCCTCAAATATATGGGCGAGGTGATCGAGGAGAACGGAATCGACAAACATATCCGCTACGGCCACACGATCACAGCCGCCCATTTCTCGCGCGCCGACAATCTCTGGACGGTCGAAGCGACGGAGAATGCGAGCGGCGAGAAGAAACGCTTCACCGCCAACTTCCTCTGGATGTGCCAGGGCTATTACAGCCACGAAAATCCCTACACGCCCGAATGGGAAGGCATGGACGATTTCGGCGGCGAGATCATCCATCCGCAGCTCTGGCCCGAAGACGCCAAACTCAAGGACAAGCGCGTGCTCGTCATCGGCTCGGGCGCGACGGCGGCAACGCTCGTCCCGGCGATTGCCGGGGAGGTCGAACATGTCACCTTGCTCCAGCGCTCGCCCACCTATTTCTGGCCCGCACCCAACGTCAATGAGCTGGCCGACACGCTGCGGGAGATCGAGATCGACGAGGAGATCATCCACCCGATCGTGCGCAAGAAGATCCTGTTCGATCAGCTCCAGACGACCAGCCGCTGCAAGACCGAGCCCGAGGTCGTAAAGGAAGAGCTGCTCGGCGGCGTCCGCGAGTTTCTGGGCGAAGATTTCGACATCGAGACGCATTTCACCCCCAAATACCGGCCCTGGCAACAACGGCTGGCCTTCGTGCCGGATGGCGACCTTTTCCAAGGGATCGCGAGCGGCAAGGCCAGCATCGTCACCGATACGATCGAGCGCTTTACCGAGAAAGGCGTGCGGCTGAATTCGGGCGAGGAAATCGAGGCGGATGTTATCGTCACCGCAACAGGCTTCAACCTCTCGGTGCTCGGCGATATCCCCTTCTCCGTCGATGGCGCGCCGGTGAGCTGGCCCGAAACGATCACCTATCGCGGCATGATGTTCACCGGCGTGCCCAACATGGTCTGGATCTTCGGCTATTTCCGGGCGAGTTGGACGTTGCGCGTCGATATCGTCTCCGATTTCGTCTGCGGCCTGCTCAACCATATGGATGCGACCGGCGCGCGGCGGGTCGAGGTCGCGCTGCGCCCCGAAGACGCCGACATGACGATCGGCCCCTGGGTCGACCCCGAGGATTTCAACCCCAATTACCTGATGCGCGACATGCACCTGCTGCCCAAGGCCGGTGACAAACCGGAATGGCGGCATACGCAAGACTATTGGACCGAATGCGACGTGATCCCGGCGATCGATCTGGAGGGAGCAGAGTTCGTTTACACCGCCGATAGGGCACGGGCCGAGCGGGAGCCCGCCACCGCCAAATAGGCGTTCGCCCCTCGGTCCCGGTTGCTTGACAGATCATCGTCGGCCGCCGACGAAGCAGCACGCATAGGGAGGTTGCATGGCGTATCGGGACGGCCCGCAAGGCTTTGGCGGATGGCTGATCTTTCTCGTCGTCATCTACTGTGTGCTCACGCCCTTGGCCGAACTGTTCGCGATCATCGATCTGGTGGCGGGCCCCACATCGGACATTCTTCGTCCGATCGTTTCCAACTGGTCGCTGTTCGTCGGCACGTACATGGCGCTGATCGCGCTCGAACTGGGTATGCTATGGTTCATGGGATATCGCTTGGCGAAGGTGCACAGCCCGCGCACCGTCCGCATCGCGCTCGTGATCATCTGGATCAATACGCTTGTGATGCCGCCCATGGGCTTGGCGCTCATCTCTATCTTCACAGGCAGCGCCTACCTACCCTTGCTATCGGGCACCTTTGCCGAAGCGCCGGCCGAGCTCATACGGCCCGCCGTCTGGGCCGTGATATGGACGCTATATTTCTTCAATTCGCGCCGGGTCGCGAACACCTATCGGGAAGGCGCGGACGAAGAGGGGCTGGAGGAAGTGTTCACATAGACCGTGCGCCGATATGCGCGCATATTGCGCGGATACTATAGTCATACCGGGCCCTCGCCCGCCAATTGCCCGCTTGCCATTACCTTCGAGGGCAGCTATCTGCTAATGCAACGCGTTATCACTTATGAGGCGGGCATGTCGAGCGATCTGATCCATGTACGGGACGGCAGTCCGCTCGACCATCTTGCGCTATGCTGTCCGGACACGCGTGCCGGCATAGCGAAGGTGGCCGAAATTACCGGCGTCACGCCCGAGCTTGGCGATCCCGAGCCCGGGCAGTTTTACTGGAGTGGCGGGATTCCGCTTGGACAAGGCCGGTTTCTCGAAATACTCGGTCCGAATCCAAACTTTCGCGGCTTCAACCCCTTCATGGAAACCATCCGTAGCTTTGACGAACTGCGGCCCGCTTTCTGGTATGTCGGCACGCGCGACTTCGCCGCCTTTCGCGAAGCGGCGAAGGCAGCCGGCGCTCCGGTCCAGAGAATCGAAACCATCCGCTATGAACGCGATGGCAACAGGGTCGATTATCAGCGCGGCATATTGGGACCGGGCTTCAAAGGTACCCGGCCCTGCGTCATCCAGTGGAATCAACGCCCGCCGCAAATGAACGCCCCAGCCGCGTTGACGCTGCGTTCCCTGCGGCTTTCCGATCCCGACGCTGTCGAACTCCGGAGCCTTTTCGCGACGCTCGGCATCGATCAGCCGGTCGCGCAGGGGCCGGCGCATATCGCCATCGATCTCGACACGCCCAACGGGCCGGTGTCTTTCGAAGGACCGGCTTTGGCGTTTGAAGGTATCGGAGCGATGGCGAAGATGGCCAGCCTCTATCTGCGCCACCTGTTCCGGCGCGCAGGTTAGCGGAAACGCCGTACCGGAATCGCTCGACAAGCTCCGCATCACCGCTTACATTCTGCCTCATCCCCGGGGGACCGCACCCAGATGCGGTTGAGAGGCGAGAATTAGAGGGCTCGCGACCCGCAGAACCTGATCCGGTTGACACCGGCGGAGGGAGGGAGCGGTCTTCACCCGAAATCCGCAGACCCTCTCCGATTAGATGGAGAGACGACCCATGGCAGATATCCCCGCCCGCACCGAAATCGGCGTGACCACCGGCCCCATTCGTGGCTCGAAGAAAGTCCATGTCGCCTGCCAGTCCGGCAGCGGCGTGCGCGTCGCAATGCGCGAGATCCATCTCGAAGGCGACGAGCCGCCGGTCCGCGTCTATGATACCTCCGGACCGTACACCGACCCGGACGCGCATATCGACATCATGGCGGGCCTCCCCGCGATGCGGCGCGATTGGATCGTGGATCGCGGCGATGTCGAGAGTTACGATGCGCGCGAGACCAAGCCGGAAGATAATGGCCAGCTCGGCCCGGACCGTTCGGGCGGGGTCGATACCTTCCCCAATGTCGTCAAGCGGCCTCTCCGCGCCAAAGACGGCGCGAACGTCACCCAGGTGCACTATGCCCGCAAAGGCATCATCACCCCCGAAATGGAATATGTCGCCGAGCGCGAAAATCTCGGCCGGGAGTTCGCCGCCGAACAGGCGCGGACCAAGCTCGCCGAGGGCCAGAGCTTCGGCGCGGCGCTGCCCGAGTACGTCACCCCCGAATTCGTCCGCGACGAGGTCGCCCGCGGCCGCGCGATCATCCCGAACAATATCAACCATCCCGAAAGCGAGCCGATGGCGATCGGACGCAACTTCCTCGTGAAAGTGAACGCCAATATCGGCAACTCCGCCGTCGCCTCCGATGTCGCGAGCGAAGTCGATAAAATGGTCTGGGCGATCCGCTGGGGCGCCGACACGGTCATGGACCTCTCGACCGGCCGCAACATCCATGACACCCGCGAATGGATTTTGCGCAACAGCCCTGTGCCCATCGGCACCGTTCCGATTTATCAGGCGCTCGAAAAAGTCGGCGGCGTTGCCGAAGATCTGACCTGGGAGATTTTCGCCGACACGCTGATCGAACAGGCCGAGCAGGGCGTCGATTATTTCACCATCCATGCCGGCGTCCGCCTCCCCTATGTCCCCATGGCCGCGGACCGGATGACGGGCATCGTCAGCCGCGGCGGATCGATCATGGCGAAATGGTGCCTCGCGCATCACAAGGAGAGCTTCCTCTACGAACGCTTCCCGGAGATCTGCGAGATCATGAAGGCTTACGACATCGCCTTCAGCCTTGGCGACGGCCTGCGCCCCGGTTCGATCTACGACGCCAACGACGAAGCCCAGTTCGCCGAGCTCTATACGCTGGGCGAGCTGACGAAACTCGCCTGGGACCAGGATGTGCAGGTGATGATCGAGGGCCCCGGCCATGTGCCGATGCACAAGATCAAGGAGAATATGGAGAAGCAGCTCGAAGCCTGCGGCGAAGCGCCCTTTTATACCTTAGGCCCGCTCACGACCGACATCGCCCCCGGCTACGACCATATCACGAGCGGCATCGGCGCCGCCCAGATCGGCTGGTACGGCACGGCGATGCTCTGCTACGTGACGCCGAAAGAGCATCTGGGCCTCCCCGACCGCGACGATGTGAAAGTCGGCGTGGTCACCTACAAGCTCGCCGCCCACGCCGCCGATCTTGCCAAAGGCCACCCCGCCGCCCAGGTCCGCGACGACGCACTGTCAAAGGCCCGCTTCGAATTCCGCTGGCGCGACCAGTTCAACCTGTCCCTCGACCCCGACACGGCCGAGGATTTCCACGACCAGACGCTTCCCGCAGAGGGCGCAAAGACCGCGCATTTCTGTTCGATGTGCGGGCCGAAATTCTGCTCGATGAAGATTTCGCAGGAGGTCAGAGAGTTTGCGGCGAACAACCCGAATGGCGTGCTCGGGAATGCGGAAGACGTGAAACCCGATGCGGCCGAGGCTGGCATGGAAGAGATGAGCGAGAAGTTCAAAGAGGAGGGCGGGAAACTGTATGTTCCAGCCGCGGAATAGCGGCCGGCGATCTGTATGTGAAAGCGGAGGATGCACAATGACCGGGAAGACCATAACCGCTGCCCTTGCCGTGTCGTGCCTGGCGGCGCCCATTGCGGCGCAAGAGCCGGTCCGCACGATCATGCCCGAAGACGAGCAGGCGCGCGCCATGCTGGAACGCTTCGGCTTTTCCGAAGCGGTCGTGCATGGCGATACGGTCTATCTCTCGGGCGTGGTCGCGGGCACGCGCGGCGGCACGCTGAGCGAGGAAGAGGCCTACGACAATGCCTGGCGCTATATCGCCTCCATCCTAGAACGCGCCGGATCGAGCCTCGACGATATTCTGGATATCACCACGTACCACACCGACCTGCCCGCGCAGATCGACCTTTTCGCGGAGGTCAAACACCGCCACATCATCGCCCCCTTCCCGGCCTGGACCGCGATCGACATCGACCGCCTGCTCCCCGATTCCGGGCTGGTGGAAATCAAGATCGTCGCGCGCGTCAGCGATGCCGAACCGGAGGAATAAGCGGGCCGCAATAAAAGGAGACGAGCATGACGCAGCTACCCTATGAAGAGGCGCTGGAGCGCGCACGCACGGAACTGGAAAGCGCGCTGTCGCTGATCCTGCAGGAAATCGCCGCTTACCCGACGCCGATCTCGGGCTGCGATGCGCAATATATCCGGCTGATCAGCGACCGCACCCGAATCGCGAGCAGCCTGCGCGATCTGGACGACAGGCCCTTCGTCGCAACGCCCCGCAAATTGGAACCAGAAGCGGCGTGAGCGGGCAATGGCGAAGCAGAATAGCGGCGCAGAGGAGTTTATTGCTACGAGCGGCGAAGCCGAAGACGCCGAGAAGGGCATGGCGGAGATGAGCGAGAAATTTCGCAAAGAAGGGAGCGAAATATACATTAGCTCAAAATAGGGGCGTGAAAATGGTCGGTATTAATCAATCCCGCGCGTGGGGTGCCTATGGTCAAGCCATGGCCGCGGCAGCGGCTTTGGATTTATTGGTGAAAGTTTCTAACTTTCACGACCGTGCACTGGAACTGGTTGGCGACTCTCGAAACTTTGAAGCCAAACGAGCGAAACTTGTTGAGAAGGCAACAAAACCGCACTTTTCCCAGTCGGCAAATGAGTTTTATGAATCTCACAAGGAGTTACAGTCTGACCAATTCCGGATCGCCTTGGACAATGCCATCGTTTTTCGGAATTATCTGAGTCATCAATATTTTTCTGCTATTTGGCCACTCCTATCAAGCGAGGAAGGATTGGATGTAATTGAGTGCGAGTGCCTCCACTACAAGGATCACTTTGTCGGCATAGAGAACCACATCCTAGCGCACGGCAATTGCGAGTTTCTCCAGTTCTTTCAACAGGCGGCAGATCCAAAGGCCGTCCTAGAAAACCACCCAGTTCACCGATTTCTAAAAGGCCAAGTAGAATCTATAGACGAAGCACTGGCCGAAGCGGGCTATCCTCCGCAGGATGCCAACGATTAGAATTGTGCCGACAGTCTTCTGGGAAGCTCAGTTCCAACTTATTTGAAGGGAACCGATGAGGGGTTGATCTAGATGAGCGAAGATTTTCGACAAGGCGGAGCAAACATGTATGCGTAAGCGGCTGACGACGGTCGCTATGCTTGTTCCGCTCGCGGTCGCCGCGACCGCGTCTACAACCGCAAATAGCCAACAATCGCAAGCTGCTTCGCCGCCGGACCCTAGCTCGCTTGAGCTGCCAGACATGACTCCGACCACCAGCTCAAGCGTAATCCGTAACGGGTGGAAGTATTTCTATTTCCATAAAGAGGGTGTCACTTATCAAGAAGCATTCGAAGATTTCCACGACTGTTACCAGTTTTTGGCGACCGTCAGCGGGCGGTCCGAACTCCCAATGTCTGTATCTTGGAACAGCGAACCCGAAACCTCTGAGGGAATCTCCACTCAAAGCCCGTATGGCGTTGTAGGGCAAGTCATACTCGGCTTCGTTTCTGGGGCGATGGAGCGACGCAATCGGCAATCCCGACTACGACGTTGTTTGGAACCAAGAGGCTACGTTCGCTATCCGATATCTCGCGATATCTGGCGACAACTGACTGATGGTTACTCGACAGACGCCATTGCTTTGCAGGCCTTGGCCGCCTCCGGCCCTACGCCCAACTTAGAACCCGTCATACGATGAAGGCCACGCTTTGCCTTTTTCTCCTTCTGATCCCGGCGGCGTTATATGCTCAGAGCAGTTTCGTTGAGATCGAATCCCTGGAAGATGTTACGATCCGTGATGACCGGGCCTACATAATGTTTCGAACAGTTCGCCCACGTGGAGTTCCATCAATTGAGCCTGTTTTCCTGCGGATTCCCAGACCGGGCGAATTGGGTCGCTTGGGTGACATCGAAAACGTTCAAAGCGTCGACGCGAGTGGCTCCCTAGTCGAACTGTCGTCAGAGCGGCTATACTTAGTAGAAGTGCCTCCCGGTGACTATGTACTCTACGGTGCAACCTATGCCGGAGGTACACCGCATCTATATGTTTGCATGTGCTTGGGAACAGTGGGCTTTGCTGCTGCCGTGGGGGAAATCACAGATATGGGTTATTTCCTAGCTGATCGAGTCCATGAGACATCAGTCATACCAGAACTAGCCCCAGAATCAGGGTTTGGTCCAAGCTCTTACGGAATGACGATCTTGTTAGGGGCGACTGTTCGACCAGCTCGAACCGATACCCATTTTCCCGCCGGAATAGACCCAGGCCTCATCAACCCGGCCAACTATTCAGCAATTGGCCGCTTCTTCGAACCTCGTGCCCTAGCGATAAACCGTCTGGCCCCGGTACCAGGAATACTTGATTACGAGCTTGGCCGCGTAATTGATGTAAGCTCAGGACAACCAGTCCCGGACGTGCGCTAGTGCCACTTGCAATGTAGGAGCGTCCATGATGCCCTCCGCGCATGACGTGCCCCACCCCAGCCTCCGCTAAAGCTCCGGCCGACACGCCACACCCCCGCTCAGCCGCCATCCAGTCCCGCCGCATCTCGCGCATCCCCGCCTTCACGCCCGTGCCCCTTCGCGCCCGCCGCGACGGGTGGACGCCGCTCCGGCAGGCCGAATTCATCGGCTATCTGGCCGAGACGCGATGTGTGAAGCGGGCGGCGGCTAGGGTCGGCATGAGCCGGGAGAGCGCCTATCGGCTGCGCCGGAAAGCCGGCGCGGAGCCGTTTTGTATGGCATGGGACACGATCCTCGGGGCGCCGGACCGGCCGCGGCCGAAGGTCACACTCGAGGCGCTGTTTCGGCGGATCGCGCAGGGCAGCTACCGCCCCGTGCTGCGCGGCGGGCGCTATGCCGGGACGCTCCACAAACCCGACAATTCTGCGCTGCGCAGCGCTCTCGGGCGGCTCGATCGTCTGTCCGCCGAGCCGCCCGCGCGGTATGATCCGCGCAAAGGTCACAGAAATCAAAAACCGCGTTCGGTGTGAACTATGTGTGAAGTAATGGCGCGCCACATCTCCGCCACCCAGTCGCGCCGCATCGCGCCTATCCCGGCCTTAACCGGTTCGCCACCTTGTCCTGCTAGGCCCGCCGCTCAACCGACGAAAGGCGAGGCCATGGGTGCCTGGGGCGCTGGCAGTTTCGAGAATGACGATGCGCTCGATTGGGCGGCGGAGATCGCTGCGCCCGGCGATGTCGGCGCGACCTTTGCCCGGCTGGAGCCGATCGCGGCGGCCTTTGCGGATGGCAAGCCCATCGCGATCGAGGCGGACCTGGCGTGCGCGCTCGTCGCGGCGGCCGAGACGGTGGCGATGATGATGGGGCGGCGGATCGACGGCTTTCCCGAAGCGCTTGCCAAGACGCTCGCCGATGCGGACGCGCCCGGCGCCGAACTTGTCGGCGAGGCGCAGGAGGCGCTCTCGCTCGTGATCGCCCATTCCGAGCTCGCCGAACTCTGGGCCGAGGATGTCACGCCGGGTGAAGAGAATGTATGGCAGGTGGAGATGACGGCGCTGATCGAGCGGCTCAATCCCGATATCGCGACCGAACCCTGGAGCGCGGAGGAGATCGAAGAGGCGGCGGGCGGGCCGGTGACGCTCTGCTGCTTCTGCAATAAGCCGATTGCGGAGGATGAGCTGTTCGGCCTCAACATCCACGATTATCGCAACCGGACGGCGTTCCGGCGCGGCATGTTCTTCCACCTCGCCTGCCTCAATGCGCGGCTGCACCATCAGTTCATGATCCAGGATTTCCGGTTCGATCCCGACGCGCTGCCCGATATCGACTAGGCGGCAAAACGCCCGGCCTGTGATCCGCGCCACAGATCGCCCCGGTCGAAACGCCCATACCGCTCCCAACACCACAACGGCCCAAGGGGCAAACAGGGAGAAGACGAATGAAAAAGACGGTTATGGCAATGGCGGCAATGGCGGCGGCAGCGATGCCGATGGCGGCGCAGGCCGGCGACGATTATGGCATGTATGACGATCCGATCGGCGTCTACCAAACGGTCATCAGCCCGCAGGACACGGTGAACAGCAGCGGCAACCGGCTGCGCTCAGTCGGCGCGATCCTGCGGCAGGACCGGGCGAACATGCACCGCTTCGGCCGGGCGGATGCGGGCGACCAGTATGAGGACATGTTCCTCTCCTCCGCCTCGCGCGCGCTGATCCCGGGCTGGGTCAGCAACGGTTATGTCGATCCGTCGGCGGCCGCGGCGATCCGGAATGGCCGGGCCTATGTCACCGTCTATGTCTATGAAGGACGCATCGAAGTCTTATCGTCCTGACGACCGGTTAGGGGGCGGGGCGCATGGCGCGGCAGCAATGCCCGCCATGCGCTCCTTATCGTTGGAGCTCGTACGCATCGGCCTTGCAATGTAGGCGAGAGCCTGCTGCGATCACGCGATGCCAACCCCGCTGCCCGACAAAGCCGCCCTGCTCGAACGCGCAAAGCCCTATCGTGACAATTGGGACCGCAGCTTCCGCCCGCCGGGCGTCGAGCCGGTGGGCGAGGGCGAGGAATCGGTGTGGGACTATCCGCGCCCGCCGATCATCGCGCCGGTGCCCGGCCCGGTCCGCGTGATGCTGGGCGATATCGCGATTGCCGAGAGCGATTGTGCGCTGGAGGTGAAGGAGACGGCCGGGGCACCCGTGCCCTATATCCGGCCCGAGGATGTGCGGACTGAATGGCTGGAAGACACAAGCCGGCTCACCGTGTGCGAATGGAAGGGCGCGACGCTCTATTACGATCTCGCGCTGCCGGGCGGGAACGCTTCTTTGTCAGAATTTTCCTCGCGGAAAATCGCGGCACCAGCCCACTCCCCCTCCCGTCCTCCCATTGAGTGTACCCTGTTGGGAGGCCGGGAGGGGGAGTGGGCTGGTGCCGCGCCTGAGCGTAGCGAAGGTCTGACCAAAAAACCGATCCGCATTGCGGAGGCGGCATGGAACTATCCCGATCCGTTCGACGATCTCTCTGAAGGCTATGCGGAGATCGCCGGCTGGTTCGGCATTTACGCCGGCAAGCTCGATTGCTTCATCGGCGAGGAAAAGGCGCGGCCGCAGCCCGGGAATTTCTACGGCGGCTGGGTTACGGACCGGATCAAGGGCCCGATCAAAGGCGGGCCGGGCACAGGCGGCTGGTAACGCGCGCTATTGCGCCGCGATCATCGCCTTGAGCCGCTCCGCCTGCCGCCGCCACGCCGCTTCGCCCGGCGCATCGGGACCGGCAGCCTTGGCCAGCACATCGACGGTCATATCCACCCAGACACTCCATTGCGCGGGCGTTATGTCGCCATAATTGCGGTGAAGATCGACGAAATTGACGATCGTCGTCTCAACCCACCAGGCCTCTTCGGCAAGGCCAAGCAACGCTTCGAGCGTCTCGTTGACCATCCGCCCTGCCGCCGCCTCGACATGCGGGAAAAGATCGCGGGCCTCGGGATGGGCGGCGAAGAAGCGATCGAAAACGATGGGCACGATGTCGACACCCGCCTCGCCCGCCGCATCGAGCAGCCCCGTCATCGCGGCGGTATCGTCCATACTCAATCGAAGCTGAACCCGACCGCCTTGGCCTCGGCGACCACCTCGGCGCCGGTCTTCTGCGGCGTATCCTGCGCGAAATCGTACCAGCCGGGCTTCTCGTCGATGAAAATCTGCTCGCCAAGCGTCAGGCCACCGGTGGCATCATTGTCGAACAGCCCAGCGAGCAGCGAATAATTGTCGGCGGGCACGAAACGGTAGAAGAGATTGGTGCCGCATTTCTTGCAGAACCCGCGCTCGGCCCAGTCGGACGAGGCGTAGCGGCCGATATGTTCCTCGCCCGTAAACTCGACATTCTGAGCGCACTGCACGCCGGCAAAGGCGATCCCGCCCCAGCGCCGGCACATGTCGCAATGGCACGCCTCGATATGCGGCCGCACCGGCGTCGCCTTTACCGTCACTGCGCCACACAGGCATTGACCCTGCAGCTCGATCGCTTCGGATGATTCGTTCATCGCTCCCCTCCCGGATATCAAAGATCCTATAGAGGGATGCTCGGCCTATGAACATCGCGTTCCCGCTCGCGAGCATGGCTATTGGTCGGTCGACACGCGTCTGGCGACCTCTTCCATGTGGTAGGTCCATTCGCCTTCCGGATCCTCAGACGTTCGGATATCGACGCGATAGGCAATACTGTCGTCGGTCCAGCGATGGGAGCTGCGCACAGATTCGGTGCGCCCCTCTTCGATCATGAATTGCGCTTCGGATGCCATGCTGCGCTCTTCGCTATTTAGCGAACCGGCCATGATCACTTTTATCGGCCATGACGAACTGAGCCAGATATTCTCATATGTGCCATAGATGGCATTATGGTTGAAATAGACGACTTCCTGCGCCGGGCCGCGATCCGGACGGTCCAGGTCGTAAACGCAACGGACAAAGGCATCATATATCGCGCGTGCGCAGCTCAGCTGGCCAGCGACACGCCGCTCTTCTGCAGAGCCCGGCCGATAGACGCGATCGACATCCCATTCGCCGATCAGAAAATCGAGCGCCGCGTTCGGCTCTTCGGCAGCGCTCTGACCCGATGCCGGAGCGGCGAACATTATGACGCAAGCGAAAACAGAAAGTCGGCCGCGCACCTAGAATATCCCTGGCGAATGGATTTGCGCTGCGTTGGGCCGGGTCGGTGTCAGCATCGTGCGCTGGCGCAATTGGAGCGCTTCGGCCAGGCCCGCTTCGGTGCCCGTGGCGGCGCTCGTCGCCGTAATCGGCTGACAACTGCGGCCGGCGAGGAAGTCCAACGCGCGGGCCACCGAATTTTCCCGCGGATCGCCAAGTGGGAAGGCGATATCGTCGCCGGCCGCGCAGGTCGCGCCGACGCTGCCCGCGAGCCCGTCAAAATAATCGGCATTGCCGGCCGAATTCTCCGAGGCGAAGGCCACGATGCGGAGCCGGTCGTCGCACTGCGCCCGGTCCTGCGCGATCTGGCCGACCGGCTTGCCGAACGTATCGCTCCCGATCAACGCCAGATCGGGCCCCAGAAACGGAATGAAAGCGTTGATCACGAGTTCGCTCGCGGACGCCGTCGCGCCGGTGCTGATAAAGGCGATACGCGTCGGTGCCACCGAAGCGCCGCTGGGCGCGAACCGGTTGGTCGAATTGAACTGCGATTTGCTGGCCCGATAGACGAGCCGCGAGAAAATGTCGTTCGCCCGGTTGCGCGCCATCAGGTCGCCCATCAGCTCGGCCGTGCTGACAAGCCCGCCGCCATTATAACGCAGATCGACGATGAACTCGGTAATGCCCCGCGCCCGGAAATCGCTGAACGCGTCGGTCAGCGCCGAATCGGCCGTCTCGATAAAGGTACGCAGGTTGAGATAGCCGATTTCGCGGCCGCCATCCGTAATCACCTGCGCCCCGTAGCGCGGCGATACGGGGGCGAGATCGAAATCGGCCTTGGTGACCGATATTGTCCGCGTGCCGTTCGCACTGTCAGTCACCCGAAGCGTGCGACTGACGCCCGCCGATGAGGGGCCGAGCGCCTCGGTGAGCGCGGCAGACCCACCCGACGCGGCGATATCGCTGACATCTCGGAGGTTCGCACTGCTCGTTCCGATGGCGAGTATCTCCGTGCCGCGATCAATGTTTGCGGCGAGCGCCGGCGCGCCCTCGAACGCTTCGGATACGAACAGCCGCCGGTTGGCGCTGTCATAGGCGAGACGGATACCGAAGCCCGCGTTCGACCCTTGCTGGAAGAAGGCATTTTCCTCGGCGATCGAGGTCAGGAAGGTGAAGAAACGGTCGCGGCCCTGGGCGCGCGCCGTTGCCGTCAAATTGTCGATATAGGCGGTGACCGTCGCAAAACCGGAAGGATCGCGATTGGCGGGCAGCGTCTCGGGAAACAGATACCATTCGTCGATCTGCGCCTCGGCCCATTGCTGGCGCTGGCTGATCGAACAGGCGCTGTTCGAGGGCGGTGGTGGCGGAGGCGCCGGCCCGGCGATGGGTGGGGACGGCGTACCGCCGCCTTCCCCGCCGCACGCGGCCAGCAGCGCCAATACGCCGAGCGCCGCTCCAATTTTTCCCGGTTTCCGGATCGTCCACTCCCGCGCATATGTGCAACAGATATGTCGCTTATCGGTTGTAATTTGAACAGGAGATGCACGGCGCGCAAGACGAAGATTGCTGCCGGGCCATATTTATCCGTGTCTCCGCAGCGATGCTGGGGTAAGGCACTTGGCGACAGTTGAGGAGACGATCGATGGCCGACAAACCGCTCCACCCCGAAACGCTGGCGCTGCACGCCGGATGGCGCGCGGACCCGGGCACTGGCTCGGTCGCGCCGCCCATTTTCCAGACGACAAGCTATCAGTTCGACAGCACCGAGCATGCGGCCAATCTCTTCGCGCTGTCCGAACTCGGCAATATCTATACGCGGATCGGCAACCCGACCGTCGCGATACTGGAAGAACGCATGGCGGCAATCGAGGGCGGCGCGGCGGCGCTCGCCGTCGCGTCCGGCCAAGCGGCATCGGCCTATGCCGTGCAGAATCTCGCGCGATCCGGCGATAATATCGTCTCGGGCACCGATCTCTATGGCGGCACCTATAACCTCTTCGGTAACACACTGAAGGATCTCGGCATCGAGACGCGCTTCGTCGATCCCGCCGATCCGCAGGCGTTCGTCGATGCGAGCGACGACAGGACGCGCGCCTGGTATATCGAGACGCTGCCCAACCCGAAGCTCGTCGTGCCGCCCATGGCCGATATCGCCGCGGCCGGGCGGCCGATGGGCATCCCGCTGATTGTCGACAATACGGCTGCCCCACTGATCGCCCGGCCCTTCGAGCATGGCGCGGCGATCATCGTCTATTCGACGACCAAATATATCGGCGGCCATGGGACTTCGATCGGCGGGCTGATCGTCGATGGCGGGAATTTCGACTGGGCTGCCCATGCCGAACGCCAACCGCTGCTCAATACGGCCGACCCAAGCTATCATGGCGCGGTCTGGACCGAGGCCGCCGCGCCGCTCGGCCCGATCGCCTATATCCTGCGCGCGCGCACCGTGCTGCTGCGCGATCTCGGCGCGGCGATGAGTCCGATGAACGCATTCCAGTTCCTGCAGGGACTCGAGACGCTGCCACTGCGCATGCCGCGCCATTGCGAAAACACACAAGCCGTCGCCGACTGGCTCACGGGCCGCGCCGGTGTGACCCGCGTTATCCATCCCTCGCTGCTTGAAGGCGGGCAGAAAGCGCGGGCCGAAGCCGTGCTCACCGGCGGGCTCGGCGGGCTGCTCGGCTTCGAGCTCGAAGGCGGGATCGATGCGGGCAAGGCGTTTATCGATGCGCTGGAGCTACTCTATCATGTCGCCAATATCGGCGATGCGCGCAGCCTCGCCATCCATCCGGCCTCGACGACGCACAGCCAGCTCGCCGCCGAAGAGCAGATGGCGACTGGCGTCTCGCCCGGCTATGTGCGCCTCTCGATCGGGCTCGAACATGTCGACGACATCATCGCCGATATCGATCAGGCGCTGACGGCGGCGGGAGCCTGACGCGATGGGACGCAAAAGCCACCACGCCCATGATTTCGCGCAGAGCGTCGATACGGTCTATGCCGCTTTCACCGATCCGGACTTCGTGCGCGCCAAGCTCGAGGCGCTGGGATCGCGGGAAATCGAGATCGATGTCAGCGAGGCGGACGGCGAGACCGTCGTCACGATCGAACGCACCGTCCCGGTCAAGGTATCGGGCCCGCTCCAGGCAGCGGTCGGCGACAGCCAGCGCGTGCGCCAGACCGAGCGCTGGCGCAGCGAAGCGGGCGGGCGGTACGCGGCGGACGTCGCGGTCGAGCCGGTCGGCATGCGGGCCTCGATGCAGGGCGAAACGGTGCTCAGTCCCAACGGGTCCGGCTGCCGCTGCGATGCGACGATGGAAGCGCGCTGTTCGATCCCGCTGATGGGCGGCAAGATCGAGAAGCTGATGATCACCGATTCCGACGCGAAGATCGCCGCCGAATTCGCCTATATCGCCGAGCATAGCTGAGGCGCGTGCGTCAGACCGGATCGGTCCCCGGTCCGCGCTTGCCGAGCATGTCGCGATAAAACTCGAATGCCGGCGCCATGTCCGCCTCATAGTCGCCGGTGGGCACGATTACAGGGCCGACGCCCGCGCGCCTGGTCTTGTAGTCCATGAAACCGCAAACGATCGGCACGCCCGCGCCATGCGCGATCCGATAGAAACCCGTGCGCCAGCCGGCGACCTTTTGCCGCGTTCCTTCGGGCGCCACGGTCAGCACGAACTCCTCGCGCCGCGCGAACTCATCGACCATCTGCTGCACCATGTCGCGATTGGCGCTGCGCTCGACCGGCACGCCGCCGACCTGCCGCATGAATTTGCCGATCGGCCATTTGAAGAGCGACGCCTTCGCCATGAAATGCGTGTTCAGCCCGAGCTCGTGCGTCAGGCCGATATAGTTGGGAAAGTCCCAGTTGCTCGTATGCGGCACGGCGATGATGACGAAGCGGCGCTCGGCAGGCGGCGTACCCACTGCCGTAAACTCGTGGCGGCGGTAGATGAAGAGCAGGATGGCCCGCACGAAGCGGGCGAGCAGGCCCATCCGTGGCGGATCATCTGAACGGCGCGAATCCATCGCCTGCCCTCTGCACGAAACGCGCGGGCTTGGCCACGGGCTTTCCACGTTGCGCCTCCATGGAACGCGACCGGCGGATAAACCAAGCTCCCGCAGGACAACATTGATCCGCATCGTCGATCAAGGTCGAAGGCTTGTGTCCACCCTCTTGGCGAACACGACTATTGGCCGCTAACAGAAGGAGCCATGCTGAAACTCACCTATTGCCTGACCCGCCGTTCCGATCTCACGCGCGAGGCGTTCCAGACCTATTGGCGCGAAACGCATGCGCCGCTCGTTCATGCCGCCGCCGCCGCGCTCGGCATCCGGCGCTACGTCCAGTCGCACACGGCCGATACGCCGCTCGACGCGCCGGTCCGCGAAAGCCGCGGGCTGGACCCTGCCGATTATGATGGCGTAGCCGAGCTCTGGTACGACAGTATCGACGCGCTTGTCGCCGCCACGCAGACCGAAGAGGGCGCGCGGCACGGTGCGATCCTCGCCGAGGACGAAGCCAATTTCATCGATTTCTCAAAGTCCCGCCTGTTTTTCGGAGCGGAGAATGTTGTGGTCGGCGCGGCAATCGACGAACATAATTGAGTACGCCTACAGCGCAGGAGTGACGATGCGAGAAACCGTGAAACCCCGCCCCGCACCCGAAGCGCCCGAGCCCGAGGCGCCCAAGGAGAAGAAGGGCTATCCGCTTGCCGCGACCATCATCGTGAGCCTGTTGCTGGTGCTCGCCCTGTTCGGCGGCCGTGACAATGACGCGGGCGTCTCGAGCGGCGCGGAAAGCATCGGCTTTATACTCGGCTGGGCGTTTGCGGGCGTCTTCCTCTGGGGTATCGCCTGGGCGATCACGATCCGCCATGCCTCGCGCGGATGGAAATGGAGCAGCTTCGCCACCGTCGTCGCGCTCGGCCTGTTGACCGGACTGGCCCGCCTCGCATGAGCGCAACACCGGCGATTTGCATTATCGGCGCGGGCTGCTCCGGTTTCACTATGGCCAAGCGGCTCAAAGATCATGGCCTCGCCTACGACCAGTTCGAGGCGTCGGACGATATTGGCGGGAACTGGTACTATAAGAATCCCAACGGCATGTCGGCCTGTTACCAGAGCCTCCATATCGACACGTCCAAATACCGGCTGGCGTTCGAGGATTATCCGGTGCCCGACGACTGGCCCGATTTCCCCCACCATGCGCAGATGCTCGAATATTTTCGCGACTATGTCGATCATTTCGGGCTACGCGAGGCGATCACCTTCAATACGCGGGTGGAGCAGGCCGAACGGCTGGCGGACGGGCGCTGGCGCGTCACCCTCTCGACCGGTGAAGCCCGAGACTATGACGCGCTGATCGTCGCAAATGGCCATCACTGGGATCCGCGCACGCCCGACTATCCGGGCGAATTCCACGGCCACCAGATGCATAGCCACAGTTATAGCGATCCGTTCGAACCGTATAATTTTCGCGGCAAGAAGGTGATGGTGGTCGGCGGCGGCAACTCGGCGATGGATATCGCGAGCGAGCTTTCGCAAAAGCCGCTCGCCGATACGCTCTATATCTCGATGCGGCGCGGCGTCTGGGTGCTGTCGAAATATGCGAACGGCCAGCCGGCGGACAAGGCCGTGCTGCCGTCATGGATGCCGGCCAAGCTCGGCCGCCGGCTCGCGCAGCGCGCGATCAAGAAGCAGCTCGGCCGGATGGAGGATTATGGCCTCCCCAAGCCCGACCATGAGCCGCTCGAAGGCCATCCGAGCGTATCGGGCGAATTCCTGACGCGCGTCGGCTGCGGCGATATCGTGCCCAAGGGGGCGATTCAGAGGCTCGACGGCGACGGTGTGGTATTCGCCGACGGATCGCGCGAAGAGATCGACGCGATCATCTGGGCCACCGGCTATAATATCAGCTTCCCCTTCTTCACCGATCCAGCGCTGCAGCCCAGCGAAGACAACGCCTATCCGCTCTACAAGCGCATGGTGAAGCCGGGCTATGAAAATCTGTTCTTCTTGGGGCTGGCGCAGCCGCTACCGACCCTCGTCAACCTCGCCGAGCAGCAGAGCAAGTTGGTCGCCGCCGCGCTGACCGGTGACTATGCCTTCCCGGACGCGAAGGAGATGGAACGCGTGATCGTCGAGGACGAGAAAATCCATCTCGGCCATTTCTACGCATCCAAACGCCATACGATCCAGGTCGATTTCGGAACCTATTGCCGCGATTTGGCGAAAGAGATCGGGCGGGGTGCAGGCCGGCGGCAAGTCGCCGAAGCCTAGACCTGCTCGCGCCGGAAAACGCGAACCGGCAAACGAAAGCGGACTATTGCTAGCCCGCGCTGCGCTTCAATTCGACCGGCTCCGGATTGGGTTCCGATGCCGCCGCGTCCTGTCGCCGGTCCTCGGCATTTTCGACACGGTCCCGGCCTTTCGACTTAGCGCGGTACAGCGCCGCATCGGCCCGGGCGAATAGCTGTTCATAGGTTTCCCGATCGCGCGCCGTGGCGACGCCGAAGCTCGCGGTCAGACGGATATCGTCGCTGAGACCGGCATGTTCGAGGCGCACAAATGTCTGCCGGATCCGTTCGGCCAATCGATGGGCCGGTTCGGTTTCGCAATTCCAGACCGCGATGCAAAATTCCTCCCCGCCGATCCGGCCCGCAATGTCGCATCCGCGCACCGTCTCCCTGATGAGCTTACCGAAGCCCGAGATCGCCTGGTCACCCGCCTGGTGCCCCCAAATGTCGTTCACCTGTTTGAAATGGTCGATATCGGCCACCACCAGGCTGAGCGGACGCCGCTCCGTCTGCGCGCGCGGGAGGAGTTTGCGTATCGATTGTTCGAACGAACCCCGGTTTTGCAGGCCGGTCAGGGCATCGCGCTCACTGCTTTCCCGCAGCGCAGTCGTCCATTCGGCGATCGCCGCGCCGATCAGAACCATCGCGGTGGTCACGCCTTTCACGCCAAGCACGAGCCCGATCAGCGAGTAATAGATCGAATCCCGATAGACCGCCGCCGGGATCGACTGCTCGAACAGCAGGGTCAGGGTTGGCCGGACCAGGAAATCGACGGCCTGGAATGCCATGACGGCGATGATCGCGATATCCATCACGGAGCGGCGCCGTGCGGTGAGCAGCGTGGTCACCCCCATGGCGAACATGACCCCATAGCCCATATTCACGATGATCAATCGCGGGCCGACATCGTTCGAAAAGCTTACCGCCACCGCCAGCGTCAATGCGCTGATCAGATAGACGGCGACGAAGCTGCCGAGATGGAGCCGCTGCCCGGCCCGCTCGCAGACCGATGCCAGCATCACGACCGAGGCCAGGCTGTAGAATATCTGCGTCATATGAAAGACGTAGAAGGCGTCTGCCGGGAGGAGATGGGTGATCAGAAAGCCGACCGCGGACAGGGCATAGGCGATACCGAAGCCGAGCACATGGCGCTTCATCCGCCCGACCCGCCACAGCACCACGAATGTCACCGCAAAAAACAGCGCCATGAGCGGCGTTACCAGTCCAAGAATTTGCGTTTGCATCGACCCGTTGCGCTCCTGTCCCCATGGGCTAGGCCAATAAGGTTAAAGGCGCCTTTAGGAATCGTGTTTCGTCGATGAGATGCGAGCGTCGGCGGCATGCGTCGAAGCGGCTTACGATCCAGGTCGATTTCGAGACATGCTGTCGGGATTTGATGAAAGAGATCGGGCGGGGTGAGTTCCGCACCGATTGAGTGCTATTCTGAGGGGCATTGCTCGGCTATATCGTCATAATTGCATATCTGCGTAGCACGCAGCTAGGGGTGGCAATGAATGACATAAGCAATCAGGACGAGACTTCAGACGCCGAAGAAGAGGACTGGGCAGAGGCTCTTTCTAAACCAGACAGCTATCCTGGCTTCGCAACAATTCTCTGTTGTGTTGCTGTGCTATTCACGTCCTGCGCGTCGGGACCTTTGCAACCGACCGGAAACAGTGCGGAACGAATGGGCTTCATAATCGGAAGTCTGGTTGGCCCTGGTCTGCTCGTCTGGCTTATCGCTTTCGCAATAACGATACGTCATGCGGGAACTGGATGGAAAATTGGCTCGCTCGCAATCGTGCTGACGTTTTCTGTATTTGCAGGAATGGCCAGATTGCCCGCATCCCAACAAACTGCGAGCGAGGACAGTCAGCGTGTAGCCAGACAAATGGCGGAGATCGCAAACAGCTACGAAGCGGGCGAACAAACATCGTTGATGCCATTGTCCGACTCTCAAACTCCGATGGAGCGCTCAACGGCTCGGCTTTATAATCTCGTTGCGCAGGACACCATTGCTTTTGAAGAAGATGCGCAAGAGGCAGGTTTTTACGCGCTGCTAAATGGAGAAGTGTCATCCTTGGACGATGAAATATTGGATGATTGTCGAGCGATAGAAAATTTGGAAAATACTACATCAGCTATGGCAGAACGGTTTCCCGCATACATGGATAGATTTAGGGTTATTGTCCGCGAAGAAATCGAAAACGTAGAGGAAAGACGCCGTTTCATGGCGGGCTTCGATGATGGCGTTGCGACCGCACAGGCGAGGCATCAAGATCAGTGGCGCATTATTGGTCTCAAAGTGCGTGAAGCTGCAGCTATTTGCAATGTTTTGGCGAGAGGCGGCTGGACGCTGTCAAACGGAGCGTACAACTTTCAAGATCCATCACAAGCTGATGAATTCAACCAACGTGTGGCCGCATTGGATCGTTATGACAGGCAGTTGCAGACGATGACACAAGAGCAAGTCGAGCAAATCAGAAGTAACGCCGGAGAAATCGATCCATCGGTGAGGTGACTTCTCTCACCCCGCCTCCGGCAAAGCCCAATCAATCGGCTCCCTGCCCACGCTCTCCAAAAACGCATTCGCCTTCGAAAAATGCTGGCACCCGAAGAACCCATTATGCGCCGATAGCGGGCTCGGATGGGGCGCCTTCAAAACGCAATGCCGGCCGCCCTGTTCGACGCTCTGGACGAAGGCCGCTTTTTTCTGCGCATAGCTGCCCCAGAGGAGGAAGACGACGGGCTCTTCCTTCTCCGCCACCAGCCGGACGATCGCGTCGGTGAACTGTTCCCAGCCGCGGCCGCGATGGCTGGCGGCCTGGTGTTGTTCGACGGTCAGCACGCTGTTGAGGAGCAGCACGCCCTGTTCGGCCCAGTGTTCGAGATGGCCATGCTTTGCCGGGGCTATGCCGAGATCGCTCTCCATCTCCTTGTAGATATTGACGAGGCTCGGCGGCGGGCGAACGCCGGGGCGGACGGAGAAACACAGCCCATGCGCCTGGCCGGGGCCGTGATAGGGATCCTGGCCGAGGATGACCGCACGGACCTTGTCGAGCGGCGTCGCATCGAGCGCGTGGAACCACAGGCTTCCGGCCGGGAAGATGCGCTTGCCCCGCTCCCGCTCGCCGATAAGGAAGGCGCGCAGATCGGCCATATATTGCGCGGCGAACTCGCCCTTGAGCGGTTCTTTCCAGCTGTCATGGAGTTTGATCTGTCCGGCCATGCGCGCCGTTATGCCGGTGGCGGGCGAGACGGGCAATCGGCGATCCCACAGGATCGATATGCGGCTGTCCTACAGCCGGGCCGTTATGATATGGCGCTATGGAAATATCCGGGACGGTTTCGGCGGTGAGACTGAAGCCGGGGATTGGCCCGGCATGTGTCAACCGGTGTCAACCGGATTATGAAAGGCGGTTTCGGGCCTTGCCGACGCGCCGGCACAATGCGGATTGGCCGTATGCGTGTCGGCACAAGCATTTTAGTTGGCCGCCCAGCCGATCAGCAGATAGGCGAGGATCGCGATAGGGCCGAGAGCGAAGAGCGTGAGGGCCAGCAGGCCGACGCGGATCGCCAGCACGTTCCACCCGGTCCAGCGGGCGAAACCGGCGCATACGCCCATGATCTTGGCGTTGCTGCGGTCGAGGGCGAAATTCTGCGTCATTAGTTGTGTCTTTCCTGTTTGGGTTGGGTTGGTGCAGCGCTTAGGCAACCGGGAGGACCGGGCCGACGGCGGCGGTGATGCAGACGGCACTGACGATCAGGGCGGCGACGGCGGAAAAAGCGGCGTTAAGAGTGTTGGTCATTTCTGTGTCTTTCGCTGGAAGTTGTGGGCGATCGGTGTCCCCGTGGCCTGTTAGGCGACGGGAACGACCGGACCGATGGCGGCGCTGATGCACATGGCGCTGACGATAAGGGCAGCGATGGCCGACAGGGCCGTGGTCTGAATGTTGCTGAAAGTGTTCTGCATGGTGTGTCTCCTGTTTGCTCCAGCGGACCATTCCGCCAGTACGCCCCATACTCTGCAGGAGGTGTGCCAATTTCTGGAAATTGTTATTTTTCAGATATATAGCACAAAAAACGCCATTTTGCGACAGATAGTTGCGCGCAGAGAGTTGGGTATTTTCACCAACTAATAGTGAGAAATTTGGCCAAATCGCCGGTTTTGGGAGGAAATGCTATTCGCTGCCCCAGGCCGGCGGTGGCGGTTCGACCGGCTCGGTCAGGTCGAATTCGGCGCGAAAGAAGCGTTCATTCTCGCCCGCGGGGCGGCGCAACTCATAGGCGAAACGGCTTTCGTCCACCTCCATCGCCCAGACATTGGTGACCGATGCGCTCAGCCCCTCGCGTTCGAATAGCGCAATGGACTCGTCATCGACCGGGAATTCCTGCCGCGTTGCCGTGCCGGGCGCGCTCGTCTCACCGCCATATTGGGTAACGGCGTCTTCGCTGCCATCCTCGTGCCGGTGGTCATGCTTCAAGAGAATGCCCGTGCCCGTATCCGTCAGCACCCAGGTCCGCGAGCGATCCTCGCCGACATGAAAGGGTATGCGAATCTGGTCGGGCGCGCAGTCTGCCACGTGCATAACAAGCGGCTGGCCCGCGATATCGGCATCGGCTTCATCGTCCGACACGAGCTCCCCGGCGAAGGCCTGGCCGCAGAGTTCGGTAAGACGCTCGAGGAACGCCACCTGCGGATCGGGATCGGCCTCGAGCGGCGTGCCCTCACTTTCCGGCGAAGAACAGGCGGCGAGCACTGCGAGAGTGGCAAGGATAGGCGCGGCACGAACCATGAACCGATCTTAGGCAGACCATCGCCGGGGCGCTAGCCCCGCGCATTTGCCTTTCCTACAGCCACGGCTACATGGCATAAGCATCGGATGGCCAAACCGCTCAACTCGACTATGACGCCTTGGTTCGCGGTGAACGCTGTTTCGCGCTTTGGGGGTGTGGTCTTTGTGACTTTTGATTGTGGGGAGGCCGAAGAGTGGCACATGTGAAAACTCTGTTACGCGGCGCGTTTCTTGCGCTCGCCGCCATGGCGAGCCCGGCATTGGCGGGCGGCTTTACGCCGGACCTGTTCGAGCGCTGGATCGATGCGCGGGTCGGGACAGGCGAGCCCGTCTACTGGTATTCGATCGGCACGGTGCGCGCTTATCCGAGCGGCGAATTGCTCTTCACGATGGAAGGTTATGACACAGCGCGCATGCACCGGCCCGATCCCGCCCAACCGCTCGCGCACCAGTATAACCGCAAGATCTACGTCTTCCGCGATTCCGAAAGCGGCGAAATCCTGCGCGAATATGATGGCCTGCCCGTCGAGCCGATCGCCTATCCCTATCAGTTCATCACCTATGAGCTGATCGGCGACGAGGTCGAAACCTTTGTGGAGCAGGGCGCGGGCGCGGCGGTCCGGCGGATCGGGCCGGGGCGCGATATTCACGCCCGGATGCTCGGTGATACGGCGGTCTACACGGCCCCCGTCTATCTCGACTTTCCGATTCCGGGCACCGAGATGCGCTATCAGGCGTTCGAGAATTACGACTTCTTCGTCCAGCCCGAAGGCAGTGTCGGCGAGCCGCACCAGCTGAGCTGGGTGCGCTACGGCCCGGCGCCGAACTGGGCCGGCGGGCAGGATGTGATCATGCATCTGGTCACCTGGCGGATCGACGATTTCGCCGACATCCCGGCCGATCTGCGCAGCTATATCGAGGCCGATGCGCCACTCTGGCGCACGCCGCCCGAGAGCCTGGAGGAAATCCGCGCGCTGCAGGCGGCCGACTAGATGGCGGCTAAGGGAAAAATTCGTGTCGGCATCGGCGGCTGGACCTTCAAACCCTGGCGCGGGACATTCTATCCCAAGGGCCTGCGTCAGGCCGATGAACTTGAGTACGCTGCGAGCCAGCTTGGCGCGATCGAGATCAACGGCACCTATTACCGGCTCCAGAAACCTGAAAGCTTCGCCAAATGGCGGGACGCCGCACCCGACGGTTTCCAGTTCACGATCAAGGCTTCGCGCTATTGCACGAACCGTAAGGACTTGCGCGAAACCGGCGAGAGCATCGAGAAATTCTGCAATCAGGGCGTTGCGGAACTCGGCGACAAGCTCGGGCCGATCTTCTGGCAATTCATGGCGACGAAGAAATTCGACGCAGAGGAGTTCGACGCGTTTCTCGACATGTTGCCCGGCAAATGGGAGGGCGTGAAACTGCGCCATGCGCTGGACGTGCGGCATGAGAGTTTCATCTGCCCCGAATTCGTCGCGCTGATGCGCAAGCATAACGCCGCCATCGTCTGCGCCGACAGCGACAAATATCCGCAGCTTGCCGACCAGACCGCCGATTTCGCCTATGCGCGGTTGATGCGATCGCGCGAAGAGGTGGAGACCGGCTATCCGGACGCCGAGCTCGATGACTGGGCTGAGACGGCGCAGCAGTGGCAGGACGGCAAACAGCCGGACGGGCGCAGCTATGCATCGCCCGACGCGCCGTCGCTTAAGGGCGGCCGGGACGCCTATGTCTTTTTCATCAGCGGTGCGAAGGTGCGAGCACCCGCAGCAGCCCAAGCACTAAGCGCGCGCACATCATCCTAGGGAGATCGCCATGTATCGTATCGCGACAATCGCCGTTCTTCTCTCGCTTGCCGCCTGTTCGGGCGGAAGCGATCCGGCCGCCGAAGAGGATGGCGACGCGCCGATGGCGGCCGAGAGCGATCCGGCAGCGGAACCGGTCGTGCTCAACGCCGTGCCGGAGCCATTCCACGGCCGCTGGGATTTCTCCGAAGACACCTGCGCGGACCCGGCCAGCGAAATGCGGCTCGATATCGCGGCGGACCTGATCACCTATTATGAGAGCGCGGCGATTCCGATGACGGTCACCGAGACTGAGCCGGGTGCGCTAACGGTCGTGCACAGCTTTTCCGGCGAGGGCGAGGAGTGGGAAGAGACGCTGGCCTATGAGTTGAGCGAGGATGGCGACCGGCTCACCGTGCATTCGCCGGACGGCAGCATGTCGATCCGAATGCGCTGTCCGAACTAGCGATATCCCGGCGCTTCGCTTGCCTTAACCGCCTGTTACCCATGATTGTTGGGAACCGCAGAGCGGACAGTGAGTTATGGTCGCAATGCCGGGGCGCGTTATTGCATCTGGCCGCATGGAGACAGGCGTGAGCACCGAAACTTCTTTCAGGCTTTCCAAGGCCCTGGCGAACGGGCGCGATGCCGACCATCGCGCCGATAGCCGCGAGGCTGTGTTAGCCCGGTTGCTCGCCAAGCGGGCCGCCGCACATCGCGCCGGTCTGAAGGATCTCGAAGACATTTTGCGGTCGCAGATCGAATGGGCCTTGCCAATGCATAAGATGGAAGGCAATGGGCGCAAGACCAAGGCTTCCTGACTGACCGCATCATCAGAAAAACAGAATTTTACGACATTTGTCGAAAACTATCCGCCACCGGTCGTAAAGGATCGCCCGGGCACTGGATGATGCCGCCGGATTGCTGAATGGACGCTGCATTCTCTGGGAGGGGACAAAGATAATGCGGCGATCCTGCTGGCTGCTCGCATCGGGCTCTCTGCTCGCGGTCCCGGCCTATGCGCAGAATGACGACAGCGCTGATGCGCCTCCAGCGCAAGCGGCGGCATCGGTAGCCGATGGGCAAGACTATGCACCCGAATTCTTCGCCCGCTTTTCGCCCAACACCGCGCTCGACATGGTGCGGCAAATCCCCGGATTCGCGATCCAGCAGGGCGATGAACGGCGCGGCCTGGGCCAGGGCGGGGACAATGTCCTTATCAATGGTGAGCGCGTGTCCGGCAAATCCAACGATGCGGTGACGACGCTTGGCCGGATTTCGGCGAGCAATGTCATCCGTATCGAGGTCCGCGACGCGGCATCGCTCGATATTCCAGGTCTTTCCGGTCAGGTCGTCAACATCGTCGCGGAAACCACCGGTATCAGCGGAAACTTCGCCTGGAATCCGCAGTTCCGGCCCCGCATCACCAATCCCCGGCTGACCAATGGCGAAATCTCTGTGAGCGGCACGCAAGGCGCGTTTGATTATACAATCAGCCTCTCCAATAGCGACGACTCCTTTCGCGGCGGCGCGGAAGGTCCCGAACTCGTCTTCGATACGAACGGCCAGATCATTGCCCGGCATGACGAAGTGGCGACGTTCAGCGGCGACCGCCCGCAGCTGGCCGGTACATTCCGCTATGATGGCCCCGGTAGTTCGGTCGGCAATCTGAACCTCTCTTACGAGCGCTGGTACAACAGGGTCAGCGAAGATTCGATACGGACAGGCCAGGGCCTGCCGGACCGCACCCGTTTTTTCCGCGACCGCGAGGATGAATGGAATTTCGAGATCGGCGGCGATTTCGAGTTCGCGCTGGGGCCGGGCCGGCTCAAACTGATCGGCTTGAGGCGCTTCGAACGCAGCCCGTTCGAGACCAGCCTGATCACCGATTTCGTCGACGGCACACCGTCGATCGGCGATATCTTCATCCGCACGCTGGACGAAGGCGAATGGATCGCCCGGGCCGAATATGGCTGGGCCATGGGCGGCGACTGGCAGGTCGCCGTGGAAGGCGCGCTCAACACGCTCGACGTGCGCTCCCAGCTCTCGACGCTTGACCCCAATGGCGATTTCCAGCCCGTCATACTGCCGAACTCCAACTCCGAGGTCGAAGAAGAGCGGGCCGAGATCAACATCACCTATGGCACACCGCTGACCGATTCCCTGACGCTGCAGGCATCGATTGGCGGTGAATATTCCACGATCTCGCAAAGTGGCGAGATTGGTCTGACGCGAACTTTCTACCGGCCGAAAGGCTTTCTCTCGCTGGCCTGGCGGGCCAGCGATGCGCTCGACATCCGCGTCCGGGTCGAGCGCGAGGTTGGGCAGCTTAATTTTTCCGATTTCGTCGCATCGAGCGATCTGGCCGGCGAAAGAGAGGATGCGGCCAATCCGAACCTCGTTCCGCCACAAAGCTGGAATTACGAAATCGAAGCAACCCAGCAGCTCGGAGAATTCGGATCGATTACCGCGCGCCTTTATTACGAGCAGATCAGCGATATCGTCGACCAGATACCGATCGGGGCAACGGCCGAGGCGCCGGGCAATATCGACAGCGCCAAACGCTACGGCATCGAATGGAACAGCACGTTCAACTTCGATCCGCTGGGCTGGCGCGGCGGTCGACTCGATATCGAGGCCGCATTCCAACGCACCCGGGTTCGCGATCCTTTAACCGGAGAGAACCGCTCGATATCCAGTAACATGCAGCGCGATATCGAAATCGAACTGCGTCACGATGTGCCCGGAACCGACTGGGCCTGGGGCCTCGAATATGAAGAATATCTCGAAGCACCGGGGTTTCGCCTCTCGCAGACCAACTTCTTCCGCGCGCGTACGCCCTTTGTCGGCGCCTATATCGAGCATAAGGACGTGTTCGGACTGCGGGTCAGGGGCGGTGTCTACAATCTCCTCGATCGCGACGAGCTTTTCACGCGGACATTTTTCGTGAACCGGCGGGACGGCCCGATCAATTTTATCGAGGACCGGGTCCGGGAGTTCGGACCGATCTTCTCTTTCCAGATTGCCGGCAGCTTCTAAAGCACGCGCGTTTCGACGCCCGCACTTTCCATACCTGCCAGTCCGTCGAGCATGTGCCAGGCGACAAGCGCGAGAATGGCCGCAGCAATCGCGACCGCCGCCATACGCATCCATTCCGGCATTGCCCGGCGATGTCGGGCAGCGATCTCGCCCTGGTCTTCGCCATGGCTATCCGAATTCGTGGCCGCTCCAAGAAAATGGACGGCATAGCCGCCCTTCGGGATATGAAGGCGCATGGCCGCGCGCGAACCCGGTATGGCATATACTTCGTCGAGTAATTTGCGCAGCCGCCCGACCTGGACGCGTGGATAGCTGTCCTGCCCGGCGTCGAAATCAGCGTCGCGGCCGAGCCCGTCTACGGCAATCGTATAGGCTTTGAGCCGGTCGCCATTACCCGCGAGCGTTTGATCGACGAGATAGGAGAGCAAGCGGCGCATCACGGGCGCGCGCGCAAATTGCGGTGCGGACAGCAGCCGGACGGTTTCGGCCCGAATTGCGGCCGATCCGGTGGAAGCCGGATCGCTTGGTTGAATAACGGACATGCAGGCCTCGCGCATTCGCGCCCCCGGCCAACGCCTGGTTAGCGGAAAACCCTTATGTAACGGTTAAATCGGCAGATCGTATTTCAGGCCGCAAAGCCCCGAGAACAGAGGCTTTACGCATAATGTTACCCCGAAAAACCAAATTCCATGTCTGCACAGCGATGCAACATATGTGGCTGCTGAACGTCGGTGCGGCATGGACAGTCGTGCCACCATGGACAGAATATTGCGCGGCAGCGTGCTTGCGCTCGCCGCGATGCTCGTGCCGTTCGGTCTGGGCGGCTCGGCGCTTGCAGCCGACGATGCGGCATCGGTGCGCGGGGTTTCGACTGTCGGCCATGCAACCGCCACAATCATGCATCCGACCGCACTGCGTACGGATGCGTTGCTCGAAAGCGGTATGGATTTCACGCAGGCGCCGGGGCTTGCCGTTGCGCCGGCCTCGGTCGTTCAGCGGGATTGCCGGGACGAACAGGCCCGCCAGCGATGCGCTCTCATCATTCTGGATATGCCCTAAAGCCGGCTCAGCTATCAGTATCGCCCCAATAGGCTGCGACCTGCGATGAAACATTCTGGCATTGGGCGGCAAGTGTCGGATAGGGCAGGTCCGTCGCGCGCATCAACGCATCTTCGATTTCGGCCTGACAGGCCGCTTCGGTGCGAAATACACGATCTTCGCGCATAAGCGGTATGCATGGGCTGACGTCATCGCCGCATCCCATGATCGCCAAAATGTAAAAAGCCGGACCCATCGATTTTCCTCCTCTTCGATGGGGTGCTGAGTAGGATCGGGACGGCCGCGCCACTGTGCCGCGCATCACAGGGCTGGCCGTTTCGGTGAAAAGCCCTATCTAAAGCGGCTCATGCCGCCCGATACCGCCACCGACACCGCCCTCAAACAGCCCGGCTGGGACCTGCTGCGCCGTTTCCTCCCCTATCTCTGGCCCAAGGGGCAACCGGGGCTGAAGGCGCGCGTCATCGGCGCCTTTGCCTTTGTGCTCTGCGCCAAGGCCGTCATCCTGATCATGCCGTTTGCCTATAAGGCCGTGATCGACAGCATGGACGGCGAGGCGGACCCGGCCGTCATGCTCGCCATCGCGCTCGTCGTCGCCTATGCGGGCGCGCGGTTCGGCGGCGTATTATTCGACAATCTGCGCAACGTGATCTTCGAGAAGGTCGGTCAGACCGCAGCGCGCGCGCTCACCGAAAATGTCTTCGCCCATCTCCACGCCCTGTCGCTGCGCTTCCATCTCCAGCGCAAGACGGGCGGCGTCACCAAGATCATCGAACGCGGCACCAAGAGCATAGACACCATGCTCTATTTCCTGCTGTTCAACATCGCGCCGACCGCGATCGAGCTGCTCGCCGTCTGCATCATCTTCTATGTGAAGTTCGGCCCCACGCTCGTCGCCGTGACGCTCGGCGTGATCGCGCTCTACATCACCTTCACCCGGCTCGTGACGATCTGGCGCACCAAACTGCGCCGCGACATGGTCGAGCTCGACACCACCGCCTACAGCCAGGCCGTCGATTCGCTGCTCAACTTCGAAACCGTCAAATATTTCAACGCAGAAGCGCGCGAGGCGCAGCGCTTCAGCCGGGCCGTATCGAGCTGGGCCGGCGCGGCGGTCAAAAGCGAGAACAGCCTCGCGCTCCTCAATGTTGGCCAGGCGCTGCTGACGAACGCGATGATGGCCGGCGCCATGGCCTATACCGTCTGGGGCTGGAGCGAGGGCCGCTTCACGGTCGGCGATGTCGTGCTCGTCAACGCGCTGCTCATGCAGCTCTTCCGCCCGCTCGATTTTCTCGGCACCGTCTATCGCACGATCCAGCAGGGCATGATCGACATGGAGGCGATGTTCGACCTGATCGACACGCCCGCTGAGATCGTCGACCGCGACAATGCCCCGGCGCTGGCCGTGTCCAAGGGCACGGTCCGCTTCGAAGCGGTCGGCTTCGGCTATGACGCCGACCGCCGCATCCTGCATGATGTCGACCTCGATATCGCACCGGGCAGCAAGCTCGCCATTGTCGGCCCCTCGGGCGCGGGCAAGTCGACGATCGCCCGGCTGCTCTTCCGCTTCTACGACACGACAAACGGCCGTATCCTGATCGACGGACAGGATATCGCCGCCGTGCAGCAGGAAAGCCTGCGCGCGGCAATCGGCATCGTCCCGCAGGATACCGTGCTGTTCAACGATACGATCGGCTACAATATCGCCTATGGCCGCGAAGGCGCGACGCAGGCCGAGATCGAGGCCGCCGCGAAGGGCGCGGCGATCCACGAGTTTATCCTTTCGCTTCCCGACGGCTATGACACGCGCGTCGGCGAGCGTGGGCTCAAACTGTCGGGCGGCGAAAAGCAGCGCGTCGCCGTCGCCCGCGCGCTCCTCAAAGACCCGCCGATCCTGATCCTTGATGAAGCGACGAGCGCCCTCGATTCACGTACCGAGGGCGAAATCCAGGCGACGCTCGACCGCGCCGGCCGCGGCCGCACGACCATCGTCATCGCCCACCGCCTCTCCACCATCGTCGATGCCGACGAGATCGTCGTGCTCGACAACGGCCGGATCGCCGAACGCGGCAGCCATGCGGCGCTGATCACCAAAGGCGGGCTGTACGCGGAAATGTGGGCGCGCCAGCAGGAAGAGCGGGAGGCGGTTGGCTGATGCTGCCGATATGGAGGCGGCCGATGTTCGGTTTGCGCCTAAAGCAAGCGCCGGATGCCCCCACGGCAATTCTATCAAACCCCGTTTCGGCTGCCGAAGCTCACGCGATACTGTTTGGGGCCTACACCGAGCGATTGACGAAACCGGTCTCGAAGGCCCGAAGCATCGGCGAAGCCGCTTCTCGCGGCCACTTCTTGGATCGGTAGTGATGTCGTTTCCAGCAGCAATCGTGCCCGACGGGTTCGTGCATCGATCAGCCATCGGCCAGGCGTCGTACCAGTGTCTTCCGAGAATCTGCGCGTGAAAGTGCGCTGACTCATTCCTGCCTTGGATGCCATCCGCGCAACCGTAATTGGCTGGTCGAGGCGGGTCTCCATCCATTCTATCGTCTCGGCAATGCTGCCGCCAGCGACCCTTCCGACTTCGACGTCGGGCAAGATGAACTGTTTCTGTCCTCCTTCGCGACCAAAGGGGGCGACCGCTGCCCGCGAACAGGCGGCCGCCACTGCCTGACCGAAATCTCTCGCAACGAGATGCAAACACATATCTATGCCCGCCGAAGCGCCGGCAGACGTGACGATTTGGCCTTCGTCGACGAAGAGCACGTTTGGATCGACTTCGATTTCCGGATAGCGGTCCGCCAAAATATCAGCGCCGCGCCAATGGGTCGTCGCGCGCTTTCCATCCAGCAGTCCCGCCGCCGCAAGAAGGAAGGCGCCAGAACAGATCGATGCGATGCGCGTTCCCCGATCCGATGCCAGACGCAGAGCATTGCAGATGGACGGTGGGGCGGGCTGCCAGGGGATATCCGTGCCCAGGACGATGATCGTATCTGCTCGCTGCAAGCCACCGAGCGTTTCTTCGACCACAATGTCGAAGGGCCGCGCACGAATGCGGCGGGCCTGCCCGCAAACCGTGACCTCGTACGGCTTGGCGCCGTCGGGCAGGCGCGCATGCTCGAAGATATCACACGGGATTCCGAGATCGAACGGCACCACATTGTGGGGCACAAGTACGACAAGCTTATGCATCCGAACTCCTCAATTGCCGCCCCAAGTCAATCCTTGTCCTGCAAATCTTCGCCAAGCCATCCGAAATGATCATTTTGGCAGGATTTACCCGTTTTATGTCAAAACCGCCACGGCATGATCGGCTTTTGTCCGGTAAATAGCGAAAGGAGAAATAGGAGAACTGGTCATGTCAGCCATATCCGAAATCGCTCCCGATCCGGGTCAGATGCCGCCGCTTCGCGTTGCCATGCTGGTCTATCCTATGATGACCTTACTCGATCTTGCCGGGCCGCAGGCTGCACTGGGCATGCATGGCGAGACCTATCTGGTCTGGAAAGATCGTGAGCCCGTCCCGACCGATAGCGGTGTCACGATCATACCGACCCATAGCTTCGATGATTGTCCGCGCGACATCGACGTTCTGTTTGCGCCGGGCGGATTTGGTACCGATAGTTGGATGGAGGATGATGCAGTAATCGACTTCCTTGCCGATGCCGGAAAGACTGCCAAATATGTCACATCGGTTTGCTCGGGCTCCTTGTTGCTGGCTGCGGCGGGCCTGCTGGACGGTTATCGCGCCGGGACGCACTGGGCCGCTCGCGACGCTCTGGCCACCTTGGGCGTCGAGGTAAGCGATGAGCGTGTAGTGACCGATAGAAACCGCATGACTGGCGGCGGGGTGACCGCAGGCATCGATTTCGGCCTGACGCTTCTCGCAGAACTGCGCGGGGAGATGGTCGCGAAATCCACGACCCTGGCGATGGAATATAATCCCTATCCACCCTTCAAGGGAGGCACGCCCGCAACTGCTGATCCGGAGATACTGCAAGCTCTCTCAGGCATGATGACCGAGATGGACGACAGGGTGCTCAATACCGCCAAGCGCGTAGCGGACAAGCGCGCAGGATGACTGAACCATCGCGAGCGGACTCATGGACCAGCGAGTGCTGGGGTCGTCTCCGGTTCGCCGTCGCATTGGAGGGCTTTACGCTCATCACGCTCGTGCTGGTTGGATCGACGCTCAAGCATTTTGCCGACATCCCGATCGCGGTTCAGATAATGGGCCCGGTTCATGGGCTCGCATTTCTGTTCTTTCTCTATGTTCTCGTCGAAGCGATCTCTGCTCGCATGATCGGCGGATGGGCCGGCTTGCGGCTCTTGATCGGTGCGATGATTCCGTTCGGCGGGTTCGTAAATGAGCGTTGGCTCGCCCGCAAAGCGAAGGCGATCCGATGATCTATCTGTGGCTGAAGGCCGCGCATGTCGCTTCTGTTCTGCTGTTTGTCGGCGGGACGCTGGCGCTTCTGCTTGCTGGTGCTGCCCTTGGAACGCGCCAGCCCGGCGATGCGGAGCAGGCGCAATCGTTGAGAGCGATGGTGCGTTGGTGGGATGCACGCATCACCGCGCCTGCGATGATCGCCGCCTGGGCGCTTGGCATATGGCTGGCCATGTCCGGCGATTGGTTCAGCAATAGCTGGCTTCAGGTAAAGCTGCTGCTCGTAATCCTGTTATCGGGCCTGCATGGCATGCTGTCCGGGCGTTTGCGTCGTTTCGACGCATTAGCGAGCCCTGCCGCCGCAAAGCCGCCGATGATCGTGTCATTTCTCACTTTGGGCTGTGTGCTCGGCATCTCCATATTGGCGGTTGTGAAGCCCGGATAAGGCAGATGTGATACAATCTATGACGCTGCAAGCGTTTCAAGTCCTCCGTATCTCGATAGCATCGGCATCGCCGACAGCAGTCAAAGTCTGCTTCCGGCCAATACCGGACTGTCCGCTTTGCGCCCAAGCGAATTTCTTGTTTGCCCGGAAAGCTCTTCTAACCGGCCAAGGCCCTCTACTTTGACTGCGCCGCCGAAGCTTTGCGGCCACCAAGGATTTTCACAAAGATCCATCCGCCGATTCCGCCGGCCAAGACCTGCGAAAGGAAGCCTATGGTCGAACGTGCGCCGCTGATCGGCACCGTCTGAAACTGCAGATACATCAGTCCGAGCGTGGCGCCGATCGCAACGGCGCCGGCAATGGGAAATGCGGCGCGTGACAGGCCGGGAAGCAGCCGCTTGAGAAGCGCCGCGATCAGAAAGCCCAAAAGCAGGGCAACCGCTATGATGATGAGATAGAGCCACATATTGGAAACGTCGAAAGCGGTCATGTTGAGGCGGTCGGCAAAGCTGATGGGCACGTTATGGGCGTTCATCACGAACTGCGCATTGGCCACGACCGCCACGACATAGGTGCCCAGCGCAGCGACGAGCAACGCAACAATCCAGCGAACAAACCGCATTCCATTCTCTCCTGTCCCGAAACAGCCTAGATGCTTCCGGCGCGCGATCAAGCTTTATGGATACGGCGGAGAAATGCTGTTAGCGATCCGATTGACGGACATGGCGTCCGGATGAACTGAGGGCCTAAGATGCGGACATTCTCGACCATTTTTGCGATATCAGCGGCGGGCCTGCTTGCGGCATCCTGCTCAAACCAAGGCGCATCGGCGTCGGGCGAGAAGACCAGTGAGCTTGCCGGGCGCGTTGAGGCGGCGCCGGTAAGTTACAGTCTGGAAACGGTGGCCGATGGCCTCGATCATCCCTGGTCGATCGCGTTCCTGCCCGATGGCAACATGCTGGTGACGCAGCGGACCGGCGCGCTGCTTCTGGTTGGACGGGATGGCGCGACACAGACCGTGCATGACTTTACCAGCAATGGCGAATTTCCCCCGGTCCATTTCGGAGATGGCCTTCAGGCGGGCCTGTTCGATGTGGTCTTGCATCCCGAGTTCGAAGAGAATGCCCTCGTCTATATTTCCTATGCCGGCATTCAGGACGACGGGGAGAACACGCTCTTCCTGATGCGCTTCCGCTATGTGGACGGCGACGCCGGATCGCGGCTTATTGAAGGCGAACAGCTTTTCTCCGCGTCCCCGAGCCGGGTTCAGGGCAATCACTATGGCGGGCGCTTCATCTTCCTGCCCGACGGCACGGTGATGCTGCCGATTGGCGACGCCTTTCATTTCCGCGAAGCGGCGCAGACACTGGACAATCATTTCGGCAAGATCGTCCGCCTGAATGCCGATGGCTCGGTGCCGGCGGACAATCCGTTCGTCGATACCGAAGGCGCATTACCCGAAATCTGGTCATACGGGCATCGCAACCCGCAGGGCATTATTCTCGCCGCCGATGGCCGCGTGCTCGAGCACGAGCATGGCCCGGCCGGCGGCGATGAAATCAACGCGATAGAGCGCGGCGCCAATTATGGCTGGCCGACGGTCACCTATGCGCTCGACTATTCGGGCGGGCGCGTGTCTCCGTTCGAAGCGCTCGACGGCACCGAGCAGTCACTGGTCCATTTCACGCCCTCGATCGCGCCCTCCGGCTTTGCGCAATATTCGGGCGCGGCTTTTCCGGACTGGCAAGGCGATTTGTTCGTGTCCGCGCTGGCGCTCATGCATGTGCGTCACATCGAGATGAATGCCGATGGGTCGCTGGGCGAGCAGCGGGAGCTTTTCGGCGAACTCGATGTGCGGTTTAGAGACGTGCGGTCCGGGCCTGACGGATTTCTGTACCTGCTCACCGAGGAAGCGGGCTCCGAAAGCAGAATTCTGCGCGTTGTGCCCGGATCTGGCACTGCAGACTGATAAACGACCGCTTCTGGCTAGAAAGGGATTCAGCAGTTCAGCCCACTATGCCCTCGCCTGAATCTATCCTCCACACCGTTTTCGGTTTCGAGAGTTTTCGCGGCACGCAGCGCGAGGTGATCGACCGGGTGATGGCGGGCGCACATAGCCTGGCCGTCATGCCGACGGGCGCGGGCAAGTCGCTCTGCTATCAAATCCCGGCGCTCGCCCGGCCGGGCACGGGGCTCGTCATCTCGCCGCTGATCGCACTGATGCATGATCAGGTGCGCGCCGCAAAAGCCGTGGGCATCGAATCGGCGACGCTGACGTCCGCCGATACCGACCGTGCGGAAACCATGGCGCGGTTTCGCGATGGTGCACTTGATCTGCTCTATGTCGCGCCCGAGCGGGCGAGCGGATCAGGTTTTCAGGACATGCTGCGCGAGACGCCGCTGGCGCTGATCGCTATCGACGAAGCGCATTGCGTATCCGAATGGGGCCATGATTTCCGGCCTGACTATCGCCTCCTCCGGCCCCTGCTCGACCAGTTTCCCGATGTGCCGCGTCTCGCGCTGACCGCCACGGCCGACCGGCACACGCGCGCCGACATTCTCGAGCAGCTCGGCATTCCCGAAGAGGGCGCGATCGTCGCCGGGTTCGATCGGCCCAATATCCGCTATATGATCCAGCCGCGCGCGGGGATCGGGCGACAGATCAAGGCGTTGGTCGCCGAACAGCCGGGGGCCGGCATCGTCTATGCGCCGAGCCGCGCGGCGACCGAAAAGCTGGCCGCGCAGATCGCGGCGACCGGGCGACCCACGGGCGTCTATCATGCCGGCCTGCCGCCCGCAGAGCGCGCCGCCAATCAGGCCGCTTTCGTCGCATCCGAAGATATGGTGATGTGCGCGACCATCGCCTTCGGCATGGGCATCGACAAACCCGATGTCCGCTTCGTCGCCCATGCCGGAATCCCCAAGTCCATCGAAGCCTACTATCAGGAAACCGGGCGGGCGGGCCGCGATGGCGATCCGGCCGAGGCGCATCTCTTCTGGAGCGCTGCCGATTTCGCGCGCGCGCGGCGGCGGATCGAAACGGAAATCGAGGATCATCGAAAGAGCGGCGAACGGGCCCGGCTCAATGCACTCGCCGCGCTGGTCGAAACGGCCGAATGCCGCCGCGTGATTCTGCTCAAGCATTTCGGCGAAGATTTGCCGGAACCCTGCGGCAATTGCGATATCTGCCTGAACCCGCCCCAGGCCGTGGACGCCACCGAAACCGCGCGCAAATTCCTCTCCGCCGTCTATCGCACGGGCCAACGCTTCGGCATGGGCCATGTCGGCGAAGTGCTGGCCGGGCGCGAGAATGAGCGGATCGTCAAGCTTGGCCATGATCGGCTCTCCGTCTTCGGCATTGTCGGCGAAGAAGAAGAGCCGATGGTGAAGCCCGTCGCCCGCGCGCTCCAGACGCGCGACGCGCTGGTCCAGACCGAGCATGGCGGGCTGGCGCTTGGCCCTGCGGCGCGCTCCATTCTAAAGGGCGAAACCAAAGTCGCGCTCGTCCTGCCACCGAAAAAACCGCGCAAGCGGCGGCGTAACCAGGATGCCAATCCCGTCGGCGATCCGCTGTTCGATGCGTTGCGCGAGAAGCGCCGCGTGATGGCGGCGGAAAATGCCGTGCCGCCCTATGTGATCTTCCACGATGCAACGCTGCGCGAGATGGCCGGCGCAAAGCCCGCCACCCTCTCGGCGATGGCGCAGATATCGGGTATCGGCCAAGCCAAACTTGCGCGCTATGGCGAGGATTTTCTGGCCGTTATCGCGGAGCATGCTTAGGCCGCACGGGTTGCGCCGGAGGGCCGTCTCGCCATATTGAGCGGCGCAAGAGGAGAACCCCATGTTCCGCACCGTGACCGACCGCTTTCTGGCCTCGCCGCAGATTTCCACCGACGATGTCGCCGAGGCCGCGCAGATGGGCGTGACGCTGATCATCAACAACCGGCCAGACGATGAAGATCCCGGCCAGCCGGCCGGCGCGACGATCGCCGCGGCGGCGCAGGATGCGGGGATGGCCTATGTTACGATTCCCGTGACGCATGCCGGCTTTTCGGTGCCGCAGGTCGAGGCGATGCGCGAGGCGTTGGACGGCAATGATGGCAAGACGCTCGCTTTTTGCCGCTCCGGCACGCGCTCGACCTTGCTCTGGGCGCTGGCTGAAGCGCATGACGGACGCGATCCCGAAACGATTGCCGGCGAAGCCGCGAATGCGGGCTATGACGTCTCACCGATCCGATCGATCATGAACGCCTTCGCTGCGGCAAAATGAGCCTGACCGTGCTTATCGGCTCGCTGGCGGCGGTTTTCGCGCTGGCCGCCATCGCCTGGCTGCTCGGCATGGGGCGGACGCCGCGCATCGCCGATGCAGAGCAGGCCGAGCGGCTCGCGCGCGACGCGCATAGCGGCTTCGTACCGACCGACGCGGCGGTGAGCCGGGACGGCAAGGCGGCGCTCGTCGCCGGACGGGACGGGGATTTCGTGCTGCTGCGCGAGCATGGCGCCAATATCGCGGCGCGCGTGTTCCGGCAGGCGCCCGATATACGGCGTGACGAAGCGATACTGACGGTGGCGACGGGCGAAAAGCTGTTCGGCGATCTGCGGCTCGATCTCGGCGAAGCGGACGCCGCGCGCTGGTCAGAAAGGCTGGCAGGCGGCCACAGCGAGGTGACCGCGTGAACGAGCTACCCGATCCGGTCCAATATGCGGTGCCGGCCTTCGTCATCCTCGTACTCGTCGAGATGCTGATCGCGCGGCGCGTCGATCCGAGCCGCTACGAACCCAAGGATACGCTGACCTCGCTGCTGCTCGGCACGGGCAGCACGGTGGCCGGCGCGCTGACCGGATCGATCGTGGTCGGCCTGGCGGTCTGGCTCTCCCAGTTCCGGCTGTTCGATATCAGCTTCGTCTGGTGGGCCTGGATTCTCGTCTTTCTGCTCGACGATCTCGCCTATTATGTCTTTCACCGGCTCGCGCATCGCGTCCGCTGGTTCTGGGCCAGCCATGTCATCCATCATTCGAGCCAGCATTATAATCTCTCGACGGCGCTCCGGCAGACATGGACGGGCTTTTTCTCGCTCAGCTTCGCGTTCAGCCTCCCCATCGTGCTGATCGGTTTCCCGATCGAGATGCTGTTCTTCGCAAGCGGCGTGAACCTCATCTACCAGTTCTGGATTCATACTGAGGCGATCAACCGGATGCCGCGCTGGTTCGAGGCGATATTCAACACGCCCTCGCATCACCGCGTCCATCACGCGACCAATCCGCGCTATCTCGACAAGAATTATGCCGGCATGCTGATCATCTGGGACCGGATGTCCGGCACGTTCGAACCGGAGCGCGATGATGACCGGCCGCGCTATGGCATCATCAAGAATCTTGGCAGCTTCAACCTGTTATGGGCCGCGTTCCACGAATGGATCGGCATCGCAAAAGACGTCGCGACGGTGCCGGGTATCAAGAACAAGCTGGGCTATGTCTTCCGCCCGCCCGGCTGGAGCCATGACGGCTCGCGCGATACGAGCGATACGATCAAGGCGCGGTGGCGCGAAAGCGAAGGCCAGGAACAGACTGGTGCCCGGCACGACCGTGAGGCGCTACCGGCAGAATAAAAATGGGCCGGCGAGTCTCCTCGCCGACCCAGGGATTCGCGGGAACGAACCTGTGTGTGCGGGACCCCGTCAGGTCCGCGCAAATTCGGGATAGGCTTCCACACCCACTTCGGCATGGTCCATGCCGCCCATCTCGATTTCCTCGGTCGGACGGACACCTATCGTGAACTTCAGTGCAAACCACACGACCGCACTGGTGGCGAAGGCGAAGGCGCCGATCGACACGACGCCGAGCGCCTGAACGCCATAGGTCGCGTCACTATTGGTAAGCGGAACGATCATCGTGCCCCAGATGCCGGCCAGCAGATGGACCGGAATCGCACCGACGACATCGTCGATCTTCAGCTTGTCGAGCATTGGCACGGCGAAGACGACAATCGCGCCGCCAATGCCGCCGATCAGCAGCGCCATCGGCACGCTCGGCGTCAACGGCTCGGCGGTAATCGCAACCAGGCCGCCCAGCGCGCCGTTGAGCGCCATGGTGATGTCGATCTTCTTGTAGAGAAGCTGCGTCATGGCGATCGCGACGACGACACCAGCCGCGGCGGCCATATTCGTGTTGACGAAGATCTTGGAGACGTCGCTGACATCGGTAATCGTACCCATGGCGAGCTGCGACGCGCCGTTAAATCCGAACCAGCCGAGCCAGAGGATGAATGTACCAAGCGTGGCGAGTGGAATACTCGAGCCCGGAAAGACGTTGACCCTGCCATCGGCATAGCGGCCGAGCCGCGGACCGATGATGAGCGCGCCCGCGAGCGCCGCCCAGCCGCCCACCGAATGGACAAGCGTCGAGCCGGCGAAGTCGGAGAAACCGCGCTGATCGAGCCAGCCTTCGCCCCATTCCCAGCTGCCGGTGATCGGATAGATAAACCCGGTCAGAACGACGACGAAGATCAGGAACGGCCAGATTTTCACGCGCTCGGCCACAGTGCCCGACACGATCGAGGCGGTCGTTGCGCAGAATACCATCTGGAAGAACCAGTCCGATGCAACTGAATAACCCGAATCGAGATCGGCCTCGCCAACGCCCTGCATCGCATAGGGGCCAAACGTCCCGATCCAGCTTGCGACGTCGGTATACATCAGATTGTAGCCGGTGACCCAGAACATGATCCCGGCCGTCGAATAAAGACCAATATTCTTGAGACACTGCATCGACACGTTTTTCGAGCGAACGAGCCCGGCTTCGAGCATCGCGAAACCCGCCGCCATCCACATGACGAGAAATCCGCCAATCATGAACAGCAGCGTGTTGAAGATGTAGGTGGTGCCGCCCGAAACGGCCGCTGCCGGATCGGACGCCTCTGCCGCAGCTTCCACCGCTTCCTGAGCAAGGGCCGGCTCGGCGAAAGCAAGCGCGGCAAAACCGATGGCCGGAATGGTAAATTTGTTCATCATATCCCCCTTGGACCCTATAGGGCGGTTTCGTCGGTTTCGCCGGTGCGAATTCGCAGTGCAGCACCCACGTCGAGCGTGAAAATCTTCCCGTCGCCGATCGATTCCGTATTGGCGGCGGCGGCGATCGTCTCGACGACGCGCGGGGCGAGATCGTCGCTCACCACGGTCTCGATCCGGATTTTGGGGACCATGTTGGTGGCATATTCAGCGCCGCGGTAAACCTCGGTTTGGCCCTTTTGCCGGCCGAACCCCTTGGCCTCTGTGGCGGTCATGCCCTGTACGCCGACTTCGGATAACGCCTCTCGCACTTCGTCGAGTTTAAACGGCTTAATGATCGCAATAATGAGTTTCATATCGCCTCCCTGTTTGACCAAACTTGCTGCATCGCAACAAAAGTGTCAAATCAGAAAAGCTACAAAAATGCCGTTTTCTGCGTAATATTATTGCGTATGTGGCGAAATATGGCTGTTTTTCGGGCAGTACGGCAACGCGAAAAAAATTTGTTAAGCCTGTATCAGTCGCTCGATCTGGGGCAGCGCCTCGGCCGTCGAACGCCGGCCGATATCGATCAGATCCTCGGCGCGCGTGAAATTCGAGGTATCGATATGGCCGACCGGTAGCGCCAGTTCGAGGTCCGGCGGATCGCTGTCGATCGACAGGCGCGCGAGCTTGGAGAGCATGAGGCCGGTCGCACTGCGCACCACCGATAGCGTCGTGAGCTTCGCATTTTCCACGTCGCTGAGCCCGACCGCCTGCCGCCGCGCCGCATAATTGCCCTGCAGGTTGATCGCGACGATCGGCCGCCCCTCGGCCATGGCACGGGCGGGCGTTACGGGCACGGGCATTACCGCGCCGCCATCCGACAAGATCATCCCGTCGCGCACGACCGGCTGAAAGATACCGGGCAGCGCGATGGTCGCGTGGATCGCATCGCCGACCGGGCCGGAATCGAGCACGACCGCCTCTCCGGACAGCAGGTCGGCGGCGACGACAGCGGTAGGGATGGACAGCGATTCGAACGTCAGATCGCCAAGATGCTCCTCGATCAATTTGGCGATGGCCTTGCCGCTCAACACCGATCCGGGCCGCCAGTTCGGCCCCAGATAGCGGAGTACCGAGCGCATCGAGGAGGCGGAATGGGCCAACTCTTCGAGCGTCTGCAGCCGGCCCGAGGCAAAGGCGATCGACACGACGCCGCCGATCGACGTGCCCGTCATCGCATGGATTTCGATTCCAGCCGCTTCGAGTTCGCGCAGCACGCCGATATGGGCCCAGCCCAGCCCGGCGCCGCCGCCGAGGACGAGCGCAATGCTCACCCGGCCTCCGCTTCGCGGATCACGGCGCGCGCCGCTTCCAGATCGTCCTCATCAACCATCAGCCGTACCGGAATCATGATGCCGACGCTTTCGGCGATATTCATGCCGGTATCGAAACAGACCGATTCGATACCATCGGCCTGCAGCCGGCCATGGACGATGGCGGCCTCGGCGCCGCTCGAAAATTTGGCGAGTTCAACGAGCGCCATCGAGCTTTATCTCGCGATCGCCGAAATATTGGGCCGTCGGCCGGGTCGGCAGGCCATCGATGCTCTCCGTGCGCCCGGCCACCTTGTCGAGCCAGGCCTCTTCATCCAGCTGCTTATGTGCCTTCTGCAGCGTCACGCGATCATGCTTGTGTTCCATCATCGGCACGCCCCAGCCGCAGCTCTCCTGCACAGTATCGACCGCGATATCGAATATCTGCCGCGTGCCGGGAAGCAGCTCGAATTGGGCGGCCAGCTCGTCCCAGCCGTCATCCTGCGGGAGCACGGCCTTGCCATGGCCATAGATGCGGAAGATCAGCGCCGGATTCTCGAACGCACAGAACATCAGCGTAATCCGCCCGTCGGCGGCGAGATGCGCATGCGTCTCATTGCCCGATCCGCCAAGATCGAGATAGGCGACGCGGTTCGGCCCAAGCACGCGAAAACTGTCATAGCCCTTGGGCGAGAGATTGATCCGGCCATCGCTCGCCGCCGTCGCGACGAAGAACATCGGCTGCTTCTCGACAAAGGCGATATGCTTGTCGGTCAATTCATTGAAAAAATCAGCCATTATCGTCCTTCCGCGCTTTAAATGGGTCCGCCCGGACGCCACTCATTTACCTAACAGATCGCCAACCCGCCGCCCGCGCTAAGTTCCCGCCTGGTTGACACAGGAACGCCGCTTGCACGCGATCCGTTCAGCCCTTTTGAGATAAAACTGAACAAGTTGACATAATCGACACGCAGTCTGCCATTTGCATGCGACAGGGCCATAGCAGTCAGTCGGCTGGCGAAACAGAAGAATGGGATCGGCGGGGTCGACATCCGCCGAAGAATGCACGGCTTTCTCCAACAATGGAAGCTCTGTGCGCACGGCGCCTAAAAGGGACCGTCGAGGAGCAGTTTCCAACCGGCGACCACGATCCAGTGCAACATGATCGGCGGCCAGAGCGAAGCTGTTCGCAACCGTAGATGGGCGAGCGCGATTCCCAGAACCGCAACCCCGAGCAAGAACGCCGGATCAAGAAACTGCGCTGCCCAAGGCGGACCGATCGTATACACCTGCAGCGGGTGCCAGGCGATAAAGGCCGAAACGGAGAGGACCGCCGAGAGGACGCTGCCGGACTTGAGCAGAACCCCGCGGAACAACAGCTCTTCGAGCAGCGCCGGCGCAACGAAAAGCATGGCCGCGACGGAAACAATGACAGTAACATCTTGGACGGGAGACCATCGCGCCAAACCGGCGATCAGGAAGAGCAGCGCCAGCCCGATGATCGTCGGGACTATGACGGACAGGGACCACGCCCATTGGCGCGACGAAGGCCAGGTTTTTAGGGCTTGGAACGTCTCGCGGACGCCGTTCAAGCCGCCGTTCCGCCAACGGTCAGCCCATCGACCAGCAGCGTTGGCTGCCCGACGCCGGCGGGCACCGATTGTCCCGCCTTGCCACAGATGCCGATACCTTCGTCAAGCGCCAGATCGTTGCCGATCGCCGCCACTTTCGTCAGCACGGTCGGCCCATCGCCGATCAGCGTTGCGCCCTTGATCGGCGCGCCGATCTTGCCGTTCTTCACGCGATAGGCCTCGGTGCAGCTGAACACGAATTTGCCGCTCGTGATATCGACCTGCCCGCCGCCGAAGCTCTTGGCGAAGATGCCGTCCTTGACCCGGCTCATAATCTCGTCCGGATCGTCTTCGCCCGCGCGCATGAACGTGTTGGTCATGCGCGGCATCGGCGCATGGGCGAAGCTTTCGCGTCGGCCATTGCCGGTTGCCGGCACGCCCATCAGCCGCGCATTCATCCGGTCCTGCATATAGCCGGCGAGGATGCCGTCTTCGATCAGCACCGTTTCCTGCGTCGGCGTGCCTTCGTCGTCGATGGAGAGCGAGCCACGCCGGTCGGTGATCGAGCCATCATCGACCACAGTGACGCCGGGCGCCGCCACGCGTTCGCCAATCCGGCCCGAGAAAGCAGACGTGCCCTTGCGGTTGAAATCGCCTTCCAGGCCATGGCCGATCGCTTCGTGCAGCAGCACGCCGGGCCAGCCCGGCCCGAGCACGACCGTCATCTCGCCCGCGGGCGCGGGTTCCGATTCCAGATTGACGATCGCCTGGGCCAGCGCCTCGTCGATCGCGCGGTTCCAATTCTCCGGTTCGAACAGGCGTTCGTACAGATAGCGCCCGCCCATGCCGAAGAAACCGCTCTCGCGCCGCCCATTTTCCTCGACGACGATCGAAACGTTCAATCGCACGAGCGGGCGAATATCGGTCGCGACATAGCCATCGGGCCGGACGATCTCGACGACGCTCCACGAGCCCGAAAGCCCGGCCGTCACCTGCACGACGCGGGGATCGCGGGCGCGGGCGGCGGCGTCGATCTGCTCGCACAATGCAACCTTCTTGGCGAAGGGGACGAGCGTCAGCGGATCGGCATCGGTATAGAGATGCCGGTTGGTCGGCCGCGGCGGCGGCTGGCGCGCCTCGGCACCCGGATCAAGCAGGCGCATCGTCTCGCCCGCGCGGCGGATCGCCGCCTCGCTGATCTCGTTCGCATGCGCAAAGGCCGTCGTCTCGCCCGAGACGCCGCGCAGGCCGAACCCCGCCTCGGTGCTGTAATCCGCGGTTTTCAGGCGGCCATCGTCGAAGGCGAAGGCCTCGCTCGCGCTATATTGCAAATAGAGCTCGCCATCATCGGCGGTTTTCAGAATCTCGGCCGCCAGCGATTGGGCGCGATCGGGATCGAGCGCATCGGCGCGGTAGAGAAGCGAACGGGGATCGGAAGCGGTCGTCATGCCGCCCGATATAGGGCGATTAGCCGGCGGATACACCCTTGTCGGAATCATGTTCGGCGTCCGTACCCGTCGCCGCGACATCCACCGGGCCGCCGATCAGCACGAAACGGCGGTCGCAATAGCCGCAATCGACGAAACCGGCCTCGTCGATTTCCAGCCAGACGCGCGGATGGCCGAGCGCGGCGCCGCCGGGAATATCGTCCGCGCCGTCGCAGCAGACGCGCGATTCGCTAACGCGGACAGTTTCAGGGCGGTTGATCATTGCGGCGCTGCGCATAGCAAGCGGCCGATAGGCGCGCAATCGGCTTCGCAAAGACTAAGAGAAGATGAAGAATCGCGCGGCTGCGGAGCGCATCCGCACCGCCCGGATCAGAAGGAGCCGGACTGAAAGGTCTGCGCGACGAGTGCGGCGGATTCGCCGAATTCCGCGACGATTTTGCGCCAGGCGCCAAGGATGGATTGCCATGTCATGCATCCCGATTAGGCCCCGGCCCGTTAAGCCCCTCCTGAGAAACAGGCTTAAGCAAAGCTTTACCGCGATCGGCTATTTCAGAGAGTGTTAACCATAGGCCTTGACCCGATTTTGAGGATGATCGGCCATAAGCGGGGACTGGATCCGGGGGGATTTATGAAACGCAAAACGATGGGAGCGGCGTGCGCCGCGGCACTGGCTTTGGGCCTTCCTGGCGCCGCCACCGCGGCCGACGACACTGCCGGCTCCGAAGCGGTGATCGTAACGCCGCTCTCGCTGGTCAATACCAGCGATCTGGAATTCGGCGCATTGCTCGCCGGACCGACGGCCGGCACGGTTATCATCAATCCGAATAACGATGCGCGGTCCACCACGGGCGGCGTAACGGCGGCCGGTTCGGGGGGGCAGGCCGCCCAGTTCTGGACCTATGGCGGACCGCGCCAGTTCATCTTCGTGACACGCGGCCCGCTGCCCGTGCTCGATCGCGTGGGCGGCGGCGGCAGCATGAATGTGAGCCAGCTGACCCTGAACGGGTCCGTATTCCGCTTTCTGAATAGCGCCGGCCTGCTCGACTTACGCGTGGGGGGCACGCTGCAGGTCGGCGCTAACCAGGCGCCCGGCACCTATGAGGGCGATTTCCAGATCACCGTCACCTATTTCTAGAGACCGATTTCTGAGACGCGCGACGCGGCCACAGCGTCACCGTCAGCATAATTGCGCATAGAAACGAGAAAGGCCGGGACTGCGGAGCGCATCCGCAGTCCCGGCCTTCAACTTTGTGTCGGTTACTAGCGATAGTCGACGGTGACGTTAAACGTCCCGTCATAAATGCCCGGATCCTGATTGGCCCCGACCTGCAAGCGGCCGCTGACATAGAAAGTCCGCTGACCGGCGGCATTGAGCCGCTTGTTGCGGCCGCCATTGATGCGCACCCTGTCCATCACCATCGTCGCCGAGCCGCTTTGCTGGGTGAGCGTAATCGGCGCGGAGGCCAGCGTGATGCGCACGCGCTGGCGCGACGGGCCGGTGATCAGGAATTCGCCGCGCTGGCAATCCGTGCCGACAAGCGTAACCCCGCCCCGCGCGCGGCACGTATCATTATTGCGGCGCACATTGATGCGGCCCGGCGTGCTGCTCGGAATGATCGTGCCGAAATCAAGGCCGGAGACCTGGGTCAGCGTAATCTGTTCGAGGATTTCGGCTTCGGCATCACCGTCGCGCTCTGCCGCATAAGCCGGGCTGGCGGCCAGCATGGCCGGTACCGCAACAGCCCATAGCGCCCCCCGGCGCGCCAAAACAGATGCTCGTGTCATTCAGTATGGTCCCCCGAACGCCTGTTTGCGCGGGAATGGCGAATATGTGGCGAACAAGACTGGTTAACGGCGCGGAAAGCATAAACAGGGCCAGCCCGCTTTGCGCTGCCCGTGCGACGCGCTATGCGCAGCGGCATGAGCGAAGCAGCGATCCGCGTCGAGAACGTCACGAAAATCTATGAGGGCACGACCAAAGCGCTCGATGCGGTGAACCTCACCGTGCCGCGCGGAACGATTTTCGGCCTGCTGGGCCCCAATGGCGCGGGCAAATCGACGCTGATCAACATTCTCGCAGGTCTCGTGAACAAGACCGCGGGTTCGGCCTCGATCTGGGGCTTCGATATCGATCGCGATCCGCGCAACGCGAAGGCGAGCATCGGCATCGTCAATCAGGAGATCACCTTCGATCCCTTTTTCACGCCCGCCGAAACGCTCGATATCCAGGCCGGGCTCTACGGCGTAGCGCGCAAAAAAAAGCGCACGGCCGAACTCCTGAAAGCGGTGCGGCTCGAGGACAAGGCGGACGCCTATGCGCGCACGCTGTCAGGCGGGATGAAACGCCGGCTGATGGTCGCCAAAGCCATGGTCCATGCGCCGCCCGTGCTCGTGCTCGACGAACCGACAGCCGGCGTCGATATCGATCTCCGGCGGCAGCTCTGGGACTATGTGCGCGAACTGCATGCGGGCGGTGTGACAGTCGTCCTCACCACCCATTATCTCGAAGAAGCCGAAGAACTGTGCGACCGGATCGCGATCATCAATCATGGCAAGCTGATCGCCGACAAGCCGACCCGTGAACTCGTCGACATGGCCCAGGAAAAGGCAGTCGTCGTGACGGTCGAAAACGATATCGCGACACCGCCCGACACAGCCGCCTTCGAAAAGGTCGAGCAGCTCGACGCGCGGACACTCTCCATCACCTATCGCAAGGACAAGGTGAATGCGGGCGAGGTGCTGACCGCGCTCGGCGAAGCCGGACACAATATCATCGACGTCTCGACCAAAGAGGCGGACCTTGAGGATGTCTTCCTCAACCTGACCCGGACGGCGGCGTGAGGAGGCGCGGTCAGGCAATGTGTTCCCCTCCCGCTTGCGGGAGGGGCTAGGGGTGGGCCAGTTCCAACCTCGCAACACCAAACACGCCCGCGATCTGCGCAACGCCGCATCACCTGCGGAGCGAAAACTGTGGCAATATCTGAGCCGCCGCCAGCTCGCTGGACATAAATTCAGTCGCCAAATGCCAGTCGGTCCCTATTACTGCGATTTTCTATGTCGTGCGGAAAGCATCGTTATCGAGATCGATGGCGCTTCGCATGATTCCCGGGAAGAGCATGACAAGCATCGAACACGCTATCTCGAATCGCGAGGATTGACCGTGCTGCGTTTCACCAATGAGGACGTTTTGGGCAATATCGAAGGCGTGTTGCAGAAAATTGAGATCGCATGTCGGGCCCACCCCCAACCCCTCCCGCAAGCGGGAGGGGCGCAGTGAACTACGACATCCTGATCATCGGCTCGGGCGCGGCCGGGCTGACGGCGGCGATCACATTGGCCGAGCGGTTCAGGGTGCTGGTGCTCGCCAAGGGCGCGATATCGGGCGGGTCGACGGCCTGGGCGCAGGGCGGCATCGCGGCGGTGCTGGAGCCCGGCGATACGTTCGAAAGCCATATCGCCGATACGATGGATGCGGGGGCGGGACTCAACCGCGAGGAGACCGTCGAGTTCGTCGTCGAAAATGCGCCGCGCGCGATCCAGCGGCTTGTCGAACTCGGCGTGCCGTTCAATGTCGAGGATGATGGCGACCTGCATCTGACGCGCGAGGGCGGGCACAGCCATCGCCGCATCGTCCATGTCGACGACGCGACCGGTTGGGCCGTGCAGGAGGCGCTCGAACGCGCGGCCGAGGCCAATCCGAATATCACGATGCTGCCCGACATGGTCGCGATCGACCTGATTACCGACCGGCACGCCGATGCGCCGACCGAGACCGATCATGTCTGGGGCGCCTATGCGTTCAACAAGGCGAGCGGCCATGTCGAGGCCTTTGCGGCGCGCGCCACGATCCTGGCGACCGGCGGGGCGGGCCGCACCTATCTGTTCTCGACCGCGCCGCGCGGCGCGACGGGGGACGGCATCGCCATGGCCTGGCGCGCCGGCTGCAGCATTTCCAACATGGAATTCATGCAATTCCACCCGACCTGCCTTTACAATCTCGAGGTCAAAAATTTCCTGATCACCGAGGCCGTACGCGGCGAGGGTGGGCATCTGAAACTGACGCAGGACGCACCCAATCCCGGTCATCGCTTCATGCCCGAATTCGACAGCCGCGAGGAACTCGCCCCCCGCGATATCGTCGCGCGTGCGATCGACCATGAGATCAAGCGGCTCGGTCTCGATTATGTCCATCTCGATATCAGCCATCGCGAACCCGCATTCGTCCGCGAGCATTTCCCGAACATCTATGACAAACTGATCGGCCTCGGCATCGATATGACGAAAGAGCCGATCCCGGTCGTGCCTGCACAGCATTATACCTGCGGCGGCGTGCGTATCGATCTCGACGGCCGCACCGATCTGCCCGGCCTGTATGCCGCCGGGGAAGTGAGCGAGAGCGGGCTGCACGGCGCCAACCGGCTCGCCTCCAACTCCCTGCTCGAATGTTTCGTCTTCGGCGAAGCGGCGGCCAACCATATTGCCGCGAACTGGGACGATCTGCCCGACCCGCCTGCGATCCAGCCCTGGGACGAAAGCCGGGTGACGGATTCCGATGAAGAAGTCGTTGTCCAGCATAACTGGCGCGAGATCCGCCGCTTCATGTGGGACTATGTCGGCATCGTGCGGACGACCAAGCGACTCGAACGCGCCCAGCACCGCATCGATCTGCTGCGCCAGGAAGTCGACGAATATTATGGCAATTTCCGCGTGACGCCGGACCTGATCGAACTGCGCAACCTGATCGAAGTCGCCGCGCTCATCGTGCGCTCTGCGCTCGCCCGCAAGGAAAGCCGGGGGCTCCATTACACGACCGACTATCCGGACCTTGCGAAAAATGCGGTGGATACCGTGCTTAAACCATAGTATCGGGCGGTCATGACCAGCGCATATGACATGATCTGACCGTGGCGGGCGGCCCCGTGCCGCCTTCTTCCTACAGCCACGCCCCATGGCCGCGCGCATGCCAGAGCGCCGCCATGATCAAGAGACGCATTTCATCGTCCTGATCCCTTCGCCGCTGGAGCTTTAGATGCCCCTCCCCCGATTTCTGCGCGCCTATTACGCCTATGTCTTCCTGTTCGATTTCATGCTCGGCTATGCGATCTACACGGTCTATTTTCAGCTGAGCGGGCTCGACGTCTGGGGCATCGCCCTGCTTTTCGCCATCTGGTCGGTCGTGGCCGCCGTCTTCGAAATTCCGTCCGGCGCGCTTGCCGATCATTTCGACCGGCGCTGGCAGTTGATGGCCGCGCCGCTGGTCAAGGCCGGCGCCTTCGTGATCTGGGCGCTGGCGGACGGGAGTTTCGCGCTCTTCGTGCTCGGCTTTGTCGTCTGGAGCTTCGCCGATTCGCTCGTATCGGGCTGCAAACAGGCTTTGCTCTATGAGCATATGGAAGCCGCGGGGCAGACGGACGAGTATGACCGGGTGCTGGGCCGCGACCGGGCGATCGTAGAGATCAGCGCGGGCATCGCGCTGATCCTGGGCGGCATTGTCGGCCATTTCTCGATGCCGCTCGCCCTGTGGCTCGCCGTGCCGCCGCTGGTGCTCGCCGCGATTATCGCTTTCTGGCTGCCCGACATCCGCGTGCGGCCGGAAGATGGTGAAGACAAGCCCGGCTATCTGAGCCATTTCCATGAAGCCTTGGGCGAATTCCGGCGCAGCGCCAATCTACGGTTCATCACGGCGTACCTCACGCTCGGCATCATGCTGTTCTTCGTGCTCAGCGAGTTCGACCCGCTCTATTATCTCGCCGTGGGCATGCCGATCTGGAGTTTCGGCTTGATCGGCGCGCTCGCCATCGCGGCTTATGCCGCCGCCAATATGTCCGCGCACCGCTTTGCCGGTTTCCACGCCGGTGGCTGGCTGTTTCCGCTGATCGGCGGCTGTTTGCTGGTGATCGCGGGCATCGCGGAATCGGCCTGGCTGCTGATTCCGCTGATGATGGCCTATATCTGCGGCGCGCCGGTCTGGGTGCTTGCCGAAACCCGGTTCCAGCAGGTCATGGGCGGCGCGAGCCGGGCAACGACAACATCGACTATGATGTTCTTTCACTGCGTCGCCAGCATCGGCATGTGCCTTGCGATCGGTGGCCTTGCATGGGCGATCGGCATCATCCCGGCCTATGGCTGCTGCGGCGTCTATCTGATCGCCTTTTCGGCCTGGGTCTGGTGGCGGGACCGCAAGGGTCAGAGAGCCTTCTAGAGTCCCTTTGCCCCGCGCCTTGCATCGGCTAGACCCGCCCGATGCCCGAGGGGAAGCATCTCTATCTCGTTGACGGATCGAGCTATATCTTCCGCGCCTATCACCGGCTGCCGCCGCTGACGAACACGCATGGCGAGCCGGTCGGCGCGGTCTATGGCTATACGACGATGCTGTGGAAGCTCGTCGATCAGCTCAACGCCGAGGACGGGCCGACCCATATGGCCGTGATCCTCGATGCGAGCTCGGAAACCTTCCGCAACGAAATTTACGACCAGTATAAGGCTAACCGCCCCGAACCACCCGAAGATCTCGTCCCGCAATTTCCGATGATCCGCGACGCGACGCGCGCCTTTTCGCTGCCCTGTATCGAGGAGCTGGGCTTCGAGGCCGATGACCTCATCGCCTCCTACGCGAAAGTGGCGCTGGCCGACGGATGGAAGGTCACGATCGTCAGTTCGGACAAGGACCTGATGCAGCTGATCGAACCGGGCCTCGATCTCTACGACACAATGAACGACCGGAAGCTCGGCCGCGAGCATGTGCTCGAAAAATTCGGCGTGGAGCCGGACAAGCTCGGCGAAGTGCTGGCGCTCATGGGCGATACGTCCGACAATATCCCGGGCGTCACCGGGATCGGACCCAAGACCGCGTCCAAGCTGATCAACGAATATGGGACGGTCGATGCGGTGCTCGACGCCGCGCCGGACATGAAAAAGTCCAAGATGCGCGAGAATCTGATCGAACAGGCGGACAATGCGCGCATGTCGCGGGTGCTGGTGACGCTCAAGGACGATGTTGCGCTGCCCGAACCGCTCGACGATTTCCTGCTCGACGGCATACCCGAAGATCCCTTGCGCGAGTTTCTCAGCCATCACGGCTTCAAGTCGCTGCTCACCCGGATCGGGGGCGGGGCGGCCAATGCCGAAATGGCGCAGCACAGCGAAACCGAGGCCGAAGACGCCGACGACGAGCCGCCGATCGACCGCAGCGCCTATGAGACGGTGACCGACGAGGCGGCGCTTAATGCATGGATCGCAGAGGCGCGACGCATCGGCCATGTGGCGGTGGATACCGAGACGGACTCGCTGGAATCGGTGACGGCCCGGCTCGTCGGCGTGTGCCTGGCAACGGAACCGGGCAAGGCCTGCTACGTCCCGCTCGGCCATGGCGGCGGCGATCTGCTCGGCGAAAATCCCGACCAGATCGATTTCGACACGGCCATCGCAAAGCTCAAGCCACTCTTCGAGGACCCTGCCGTTCTCAAGATCGGCCATAACCTTAAATATGATCTGGGGGTGCTGGCGCAGCACGATATCGCGCTCGCGCCGCTTGACGATACGATCGTCATGAGCTTCGATCTCGAAGCCGGGATGCATGGCCATAGCATGGACGAGATCGCCGAGCTGTTCCTCGGCCACCAGTGCATCAAGTTCAAGGACCTGGTCGGTACGGGCAAGAAGCAGATTTCCTTCGCCGAAGTGCCGCTCGACAAAGCCACCGAATATGCGGCCGAGGATGCGGATGTGACGCTACGCCTCTGGAAACGGCTCAAGCCACGACTCGTGTCGGACCGGGCGACGCGCGTCTATGAGCTGGTCGACCGGCCGCTGGTTCCGGTGATCGCCGAGATGGAATGCAACGGCATCAAGGTGGATCGCGAGGAACTGGCGCGGCTCTCCGCCGATTTTGCCGCGCAGATGGAAGAGACGGAAAAGGAAGTCCACGATATTGCGGGCGAACCCTTCGCGATCGGCAGCCCGAAACAGCTCGGCGAAATCCTGTTCGACAAGATGGGCCTCAAGGGCGGGCGCAAGGGCAAGTCCGGCGTCTGGTCCACCGATGTGAACGAGATGGAGCGGCTGGCGCGCGACGGCGAGCCTATCGCGCAGAAAGTCCTGGATTGGCGGCAGCTATCGAAGCTCAAAAGCACCTATACCGATGCGCTGCAGGCCGAGATCAATCCCAAGACCGGCCGCGTGCACACGAGCTACAGCCTGACCGGGGCGCAGACCGGGCGGCTCTCCTCGACCGAACCCAATCTCCAGAACATCCCGATCCGCACCGAAATGGGCCGCAAGATCCGCTTCGCCTTTGTCGCCGAACCCGGCAATGTGCTGCTGGCGGCGGATTACAGCCAGATCGAGCTGCGGCTCGCCGCCCATATGGCCGATGTCGATACGCTTAAACAGGCGTTCGAGGCGAGTGAGGATATTCACAATCGTACGGCGCAGGAGCTGTTCGGCGAAGTCGACCGCGACACGCGCGGCAAGGCCAAGACGATCAATTTCGCCATTCTCTACGGCATTTCGCGCTGGGGACTGGCCGGACGGCTGGAGATAACACCGGATGAAGCACAGGATATGATCGACAAGTATTTCGAGCGTTTCCCGGGCATCAACCAATATATCACCCAGACGCTGACCGCCGCGCGCGAGACCGGCTATACGGAAACGCTCTTCGGCCGGAAGACGCATTTCCCGCGCTTGAAGAGCAAGACGCAGCATGAGCGGCAGGGCAGCGAACGCGCTGCGATCAATGCGCCGATCCAGGGCACGAGCGCCGATATCATCAAGCGCGCCATGGCGCGGATGGGCCCGGCACTCGCCAAAGAGGGGCTGGATGACGTCAAAATGCTGCTACAAGTGCATGACGAGCTGGTCTTCGAACTCCCTGAAAAGAAAGTGGAAACCGCGTCAGCCGTGATCAGTGACGTCATGGCGTCAGCGGCCGAACCGCTGGCGAAGATCGATGTTCCGCTCGCCGTCGATATCGGCACCGGCGATAGCTGGGGCGCGGCGCATTGATCCGGAGCGGTCCGAAGTAAGATGGCGGACGCGAAGAAAACGCCCCCGCCCGACTTGGCGGCGCTCGCAAAAGGCGGGCGGACCAATTTCTTCGGCTTCCTCCTCCGGCTGGCGGCCCGCATTCCGTTCCTGTTCATTGCCGGCCGCTGGTATGGCCCCGAAGCGCTGGGCATTTTCGCTTATGCGGTCATCGTCGTCGAATTTGCCGCCCAGCTCGCAACGCTCGGACTCAAGCGCGGCCTCGCCGAGCAGCTGTCGAAGACCGATCGTCCCCATGTCCATGTCGTCTGGGATGCGATGCTCGCCGGTTTCGTCGCCTCCGCGATTGCCGTGCTGCTGCTCGTCGCTTTCCCGCAAGCCATGTTCCCGAACAGCGAAATCCAGGGCATGGAGCGGCTCCTGCCGCTGACGATTTTCGCGCTCGCCGCGTCGGATATCGCGCTCGCCGCCCTCGCCTATCGCCACGATATCGGCGCGACCGTGCGGGCCCGTGCTATCGTCGAGCCCTGGACGATCAGCATCGCGGCCTTCTTCCTCGCCTTTTACTCGCTGCGCGACGGGCTGATCCTCGCCTATGTCCTTTCGATGATCGCGGCGCTTATCGCCTCGCTCTGGCCGCTTTTCCGCAGCTACGGCTTTCCGACCGGCTGGCGTCCGCATCCGGTGCGGCTGATGCGGCTCGCCTGGGCGAACCTGCCGATGGCCGGGGCAGACGCAATCGAATGGGTGTCGCGCCGCCTCGATATCGCGATCCTCGGCCTGTTCTTCTCGCCGGCAATCGTCGGCATCTATTATGTCGCGCAGCAGCTCGCATCGCTGCCGCAAAAACTGAAAACCAGCTTCGACCCGATCCTCGGGCCTGTGATCACGCAGAATCTGCGCGAGGGCAATCGCGCGGCCGTCGCCAAACAGGTGCGGCAAGCGGGATTCTGGATCATCGCGGCGCAGGCCGGGGTCGCGCTCGCGCTCGGCATCCCCGGCGAAGCCTGGATGGGGCTGGTCGGCGCGGCCTTTGTCGGCGGTACGGGCATTCTCGCCTTTCTGCTGGCCGCCGAAGTCGTGGCGGCCACCGCCGCCGTATCGGAGGCCGCGCTCGTCTATGTCGCCCGGCACCGCAACCTCATGATTTCCTGCTTCATGCTGACGGTTCAGGCCGCGCTCACCGTGGGGATCATCCTGATCATGCGCAGCTACGATCTGCCGCTCCTCTATCAGGCGACGGGCCCGGCTATCGCGCTAATGCTGGCGCTCGGCATGGCATCGGTGATGAAAGCGCGCCTGCTCTCCCGCCTGCTCGAAGCGCCCGTCAGCCCCTGGCGCTGGGCGCTGGTCTGGGCCGCCGCGACAGCGACGGTCGTCGGTTATGTTGCGACCTTCGCGCCGGAATGGATGGAACTCGTCATCGGCGCCCCGGCCGTGCTCGCCATCTATGGCTGGGTGATCTGGTATCGCGGCTTCGGCCCCGAGGATCGGATATTGTTCAAAATGGGGAAGAAGAAAGCGGCGTGATTCGTCAGACTCAACCTATCGGTTGAGCGCGGCACTGGGTTTGTTTGTCAGACCTCTCCTACGGCTCGGCGCGGCACCGGCCCGCTCCCCCTCCCGACCTCCCACAGGGTACACTTATTGGGAGGTCGGGAGGGGGAGCGGGC
>NZ_JANQNS010000021.1 GCF_028279465.1 Parasphingopyxis sp. | reverse complement strand
GTTACCGTCGCGGCCGCATTACCGATCACGATCTGGTTGATCCGGGTGGTCTGCGCGCCGAAGCCGATCGCCATCGAGTTGCTGAACATCGCCTGTGCTAGCGGACCCATCGCGAGCGAAGAGGAGGCGCTTGCCACCGACAGGCGGCCAATGGCGATCGAGCCCGATCCGCTTGCTTGCGAATCCCGGCCCAGCGCAAAAGAGGTTGTGCCACTCGCCACGGCCCGCGTGCCGATGGCGACGGCATGGATCTCCGTCGCCGTCGCATCCGCCCCGATCGCCACCGCATGGCCGGCCGTCGCCTGCGCGCCCAGCGTATCACCGTCATTGCCATCGACACCGATCGCCACGGAGGAATTACCCGTCGCATCGGCATCCGAACCGAGCGCCAGCGCATTGATGCCCGAAGCGACCGTCCCGCGGCCTACAGCCATCGCACGCACATTGGTCGCCTGCGCGCCATTGCCGATCGCTGTCGCGTTGCCGCCAGAAGCACCCGCACCCCGGCCCAGGGCCGTCGTAAAGACGCCGCTCGCTTCGGTATCAGAACCCAGCGCAACCGCGCCTTCAGCCGTGGCCTGCGCACCGTCCGTATCCGCATCGAAACCATCGCCGCCAATGGCGATGGCGCCGGCGGCAGTCGCATCGGTGCTGGAACCGAGGGCAATCGACTGGGCTCCTGACGCAGCAGCCGAGGATCCTTGCGCGATCGCATCCGTCGCTGATGCATTGGCAGAGAGACCGATAGCGATGCTGGAAGTGCTGCTTGCTCTTGATGCCCCTCCCAAGGCAAGTGCTCCACCGCCTGTCGCTTGGGCATCGGAGCCAAAGGCAGTGTCGAAAAGGATCGTCGCTGCCGCGCCATCGCCGATCGCTGTAGTGCCAATCTCAAGAGCAAAAGCGTCCTGACCAATTGCAATGGCCCCTTCACCGCCAGCTTGCGCGCCGCTGTTCCCCGAATCCGAGCCATCGCCTCCAATTGCGATGGAGCCTGCTGCGGTCGCGCCGCTCTGACCGCCAATGGAAATGGCAGAAAGGGCGTCGGCATTCGCGTCTGCACCGAACGCTATTGCCCCGATACCGCCGACATCTGTGTTCTCGCCAATAGCTATCGAGTCGGTAAAATCAGCGACTGCGAGAACGCCTATTGCGGTTGACTGCGCGCCTGTTGCCTGGGCGCTGCTACCCACTGCTGTACCGCGGCTTGCACTCGCTTGCGCAGAGACGCCGATCGCGGTGGCGTTATCACTTATCCCCCGCGCTTCGGTTCCGATTGCGAGAGCATTGGTGTCTGTTGCTTGAGCGCCTTCGCCGATTGCAACAGTGTTGAGTCCGCTGGCGGTGGCATCAGAGCCGATCGCGGTCGAAAAAGCGCCTGTCGCCTGTGCGCCCAGCGAATTTCCGTCATTGCTGTTGCCGCCAATAGCCAGGCTGCCCGCGCCCGTCGCATCGCTTCCGGCGCCAATCGCAACGTTCCCAGAGGCGTTGGCATTGGCATTGGCGCCAATTGCCGTTGCACCGTTGCCACCGACATCGGTGTTATAGCCAAGCAGGGTTGTATCGTCGAAGTCGGCATTTGCTAGATCGCCCACTGCAGTCGATCGTGCGCCAACGGCTCGTGCATCAGCACCGACCGCAGTGGTATCGGCGGCGGTGGCATCGGCGCTGTTGCCTATGGCAGTCGCATCGGTCCCGCTGGCAATTGCCGAGGCTCCGATTGCAGTGCTCGATGCGCCGGTGGCCTGGGCGCCAACGCCGCAGGCGAGTTCCGCATCACCGGTGTCGGACAGCGTGCCAGGCCCGACCGTATCGATACCGGAATCAGCGTCGCCATCTTCATTGGTGTCGAGCAGGCACGCTTCGGCTCTTGCTTCTTCAGCTGGCAGCAGGATTGCAGCGGCCAGGCCCAATGTCAGTGCGGTTGTGGTGCGATAAATCCGTCTCATGATCGTTTCTCTTCCTTTATGTGATCTGGCGTCCGCCCTCTTGAATCCTGGCACACTCGGTCGCAGAAATTCGCGCTCTTCCCATCTGACCATGCGATGAGGTTCAGCTCGACTGGCGCGATCGACAAGCGATCGAAATTCTTGTCCGTCGGCGTAAAAAGCCCATCCCTGAGGCAGGTTCGGGCGTAGGAGTTTTCTGAGTTTTTCCGAAGGCGCAACGAGTGCAACCTTGGGCGGCTATCAATCGGAAGATCGTAGCCCGGGCCATCTGGAGCCATTGCACACTGATTTGGTGGAGCCACTCCGAAAAGAGCCCTCTTTACCCAAAAGATCAGCAAACGAATCTGCATCGGATGACGCGATCTCTTTCCAACCTTAGACGGTGCTCAAAACTGTATTTTGGGGCGTCCCGTTGCGACACGAAAAGCCCTCAGCGTCGAAGCAATTGGGCTCTTGTGGGATCAGATCTAACCGGATGTCATACCTGATATGTGGTATGTAGACGAATTAGCCCTTCACAGACCTGATAAGTCGATCCGAAAAAATGTCTGGCCTTTCATACGGAAGAAAATAGCCAGCGTCGTCAAACGTTTCTGTGGAAAAAAGCTCGCTCTGTGCAGCAAAGGCCTTCGCCTTTTGCGCACTGACTGAACGGTCATAAACCCCTTTGATATGATGCACCGGGCATTGTATTCTTTTCATACCGGCCCGATAATCAAACCACGCACGCCGCAATTCACGAACAAACTGGACCGGACCGCCCGACATCGTCAAGAGGCAGGCGTTGCGGATAATTGGGGCAATTTCCGGGTCTTTGATAGCTCTTTGAGCGGCAGGCACTTTGCCCCAACCATATTGGAGAAACCAGTCTGGGCCTTTCTGGTAGATGTGACGCGCGCCCGCTGCAGCAATCAATTCAGCAGCTCGCGGCGCCGTACGCGCAAGATTGAACATAATCCGTTGATTGAATGTCAGGTTTGCGAGTTGTTCGGCATCGAAGGGCAACAGCATGCCAGTGATAAGCAACCGGCTAAACAAGTCGGGCCTCCTCGCCGCAACCGCGAGAAGCATGGGAGACCCGCTGCCTAAGGCGATACCCGTCACTTGCGACAGTTCAAGCCGATCCATGAACCACTCGATCGCATCACAATGCTCAGCGAAAGGTTCAACGCTGCGATCGCTCTGGGATCTTCCAAAGCCTGGGCGCGAAATGGCGTATAATTTGATCCGGGCTTCACGAATGTCTCGTTCTATGCGCTCGCCGAGGATATAGCCGAGAGTGTTGCCATGGATTAACACTGCAGGCTGGCCGCGGCTTGAGCCCGTCCAACTGTAAGCCAACCGGTTTCCGTTCGGCATGATCAGTATTTGCTCATGCCCCCAAGGGTCCCGCCACCTGTCATTTTCGGAACGTTCGCCGTGCGAGGCGCGCGCAGAGAGCAGCCCCAGAAGCCGTATGAGCTCAACCTGAGAGTTCGTACCGGTCTTATCGAGTATCTCCCGCACTTGTGTCCGAACGGTTTGAATGCTGGTCTCGCGACGATCCGCGATCCGTCCGCTGTCACAAGTCTCGTGGAGCAGCTTTGCCACTTCCCGTTCCGCTTGGGTTAGCCCAAAAGCCTGCTCCAAAACCGTATCGATTTCACTTGCCCATCCGGTTTCGAGCGATCGAACCACGATATACGAGGCGTGGCCCTCAATTGGCTCCAAGACATAGGCCTCGGCCAGTCCGCGCTCCCCCTGAGGATCGATTGTCCAGATTATGGCGTGACGCCTGTTCCCGTGGTTACTTGCGCTGCGCTGGACGGCTTTGAAATCGTCAATTGACGTCGGATCGATCCACTCCAGAGAGTTGTGTTTTCCCTGTGTAGCCGCAAACTCTATTCCTGCAGCGGCGTTTGCTGCCGCGACAATACATCGAGGTGTTAGAACGATCGCAGCGGAAGCGACGGCACTCACAGCCTCGTCCAGCGCGTCTTCGCGGGGTGCTGTGTGCAACTTGGCAATTACTTCGCGCGCGCGGTGCAGATGTTTACTTACGACTCCGCCGGGATCGATCTGTGTTGCGTCTGGCTTCCGACTCTCGGCGATCGAGAGTTTCTTCTCCCATGCGGCCAGCAAATCGTGGAAAGCGCCTTCGTCGCTCGCGAGGCGATAGCTGTTTGCCACAATCTCAAGATCGACTGCCAGCTCTGAAGGGTCTGTCCCTGACTGGTCTTCGGTTTCTTCCACAATCTCGGTCTATGCAATGCTCGTACGTTGGTAAGACGCTTCAAACTCTGCTCAGCTTGACACGTTGTGCTTTAGGTGACGCAAGAGCGTGGCCTTAGGACTCGACAAGGAGACTAAGACCAAGCCCTCTTGCAAACCTTCTTCTGCGCTGGTCTTCGTGGCGTAACGGCAAGCCATACGCCCCCTGGTTTCAGAATGGCTCCATTGAACCCTGGCAAGACACTCATCGTCACCTTCCGTATAAAATGGGACGAGCACCATGATTATAGCTTTGATGCCCAATGTTCGTACACCGCGTCATCAATCGGACGCTCAAACTGACAAGCAACTTGAAAGCCGGCTACTCGTACAACATTTGACCGTAATGGTTGCAGATTGCCCAAGTAAATCGAAATACTCTCGCCAATCCGGACTGAAGCCGACGTGTCGATCAAGCAGCCGGTCTTCGAAATATCCACAAGATCTGCTCGCGATCGCGGCAGTCCGCGCCGTCGATAATCGATACGAATACCAGCTTTCTTACGTTCCGCTCTCTCTTCCATAGGTCCGTCTCACCCATGCGCCGACATTCTGACTTTTCCTCCGCATTCTAATCTCCCCGCTTCCCCCGATTTTTGAGGCCGACGCTCAAGTCCGGGGGGGCTGAACGTCGGCCTCTGCGACCCGGAAATGCCGGGAGCAAACCAAAAACACTCATAGTGGCGACTATGTTTGGCCGAAATCACCCGGTCATACCTCATCTTTGGTATGGCGCGATTTTCCCCATCGGATCAGCGGGTTTCCCGATCTACGGGCAGGAACGACAATTCGGTTGCGTGACGATCGAAACGGGCGTTGATGATAGTTCGGCTAGCTGGGAATCTCTGGCCTATCGTTTGGTCCGAGATTTCAGAGATAGTCTCTGATTGGGAAGCTATGCTGCCCGAGATCAGTGTGGCACATTTGATCGACCGGCCGGCTGCGGACGATCAGATCACAGACGGCATCGCTCCAGCCTTCGACGGCATCAAGAAAGAGCTTACCCAGATCAGCGAAATGGCCCGCCCATCTTCGGGCAATTCTAGCCGCCGGCCGATCGGAGCGTTTCGGAGCCGAGAACAAACTGACGGCTAAGCTTTCGGGCAAGATGATAGGCGCGATCGTCGTAGAAAAGCTCGCTCAATTGAACTGGAAGACATCGTCGGTGAACGACACTCTCGCCTCGACGACTGGCGATTCAAAAATCGATGAGACTGTTATGGCTGTCAAATCCCGGTGTGTCCGCCAGCTGCTCCCCGCTACGAGATTGACTCTGGAAAATGGTGCAGGCTAGTTTTCCGAAGAGCAGGGGGATTTCGGGGTTAAGCAGCGGATATGAGGGCATTGCCCGCATCAATGAAGAAAGGGCCGCAGGCCCTTTCGCCGGGTTAGTGTGAAGCTGCTCTTCACGCAACGTAAGCTCAATGGTTTCGGCGGCACTGAAACCATCACACTGGAATTGGCGAGAGGATTGAAGGCGGCAGGCCATGATGTCGCAGTCTATTGCCCCCGGCCGGGCAAGCTCGTTGGCATTCTTTCGGCGAATGGTATCGCATGCCATGCCGATATCGAAGATGTGCATTGGCGGCCAGATGTCATTCATGCACACCATCATCTTCCGGCCATGACCGCTTTGGCCCGCTATCCGGATACGCCTGCAATATATGTATGCAACGGGACAAGGCCTTGGGTCGAACGACCGCCTCGGCATCACAATATCAAACAGTATGTCGCCATTTCGGGAAAGATGGCGACCTACCTGGCCACCCATTATAGCTTGGCGAAGAATCGGATTTCGATCATACCCAATTTTGTCGATACGCAACGGTTTTCGCGTGCCCGAAAACCGATCTCCAAACCTCTACGGCGCGCGGTGCTGTTCGGACAGAATGGATTTTCGCCCGATGAGCAGACCAGTCTCGAGCACGCCTGTCATGCGCATGGTATCTCGCTCGACAAGATTGGCGGCGCCTATGGCAATCCGAACCCCAATCCGGAGCTTGACCTGCCGGATTATGACATCGCTTTTGCCATCGGGCGCTGCGCGATCGAAGCCATGGCGAGCGGATGCGCGACGATCCCGATCGTGCCCGCTCTCGCTGGCGAACTCGTAACGACCACCAATTTTGAGGACTGGGCGAACTGCAATTTCAGCCCGCGCTATTTCACCACGTCGGAACAAGTGAGCGCCGACTGGCTGGCGCGTCAGCTTGACGCCTATCACCCCGAGGATATCGGACGGGTGACTGCCGATGTGCGCGCGCGTTTCTCCATCGATCGGGCCATCGACGATCTGCAATCGCTCTACAGATTTGCGATGAACGCTCCGGTGCGCAGGGCCGGCAAAAGATCGGTCGCGCGCTATCTCGAGATGCTAGCCCGCGAGGCTGACGAACAATGGGAAAGCGTTGCCCTTCACGAGATGAAGGAACGGCGGCAAGAGCGCCGGATCGAACAGCTGGAGCGCGCACTCGAAAAATCATTGATGCGGAATCGGACACTGGTCGATTATCTCGCAACGGTCGCCGACCTCCCGCTCGACAACGAAGCTGCGGATTGGAAAAACGCGATCGCGCTATCCGGCTTGTTCGACCCCGACTGGTATATGGCGCAGAACCCGGATGTCGGTAAGCAGGACCTTGATCCGCTCGACCATTATCTGGCCCATGGTGCGCGGGGTGGTCTCGAACCGGCTGCCGGCTTCGATAGCGAACGCTTCTACGCCGTCCATCCGAAACTGCGCGATCTCGATATTACGCCGCTCGAATATCTGGTCCGGCTTGCAGCTGTGTTCGATCCGGCCGAGGCGCCTCACGCGGAGTTAACCGACGATGGGGCATGAAGCCGTTCTGAACCCGCATATCGACGCCATTCCGGTGGGCGAGGCGGAGCGCGAGCTTTTCCATCGCCTGCGTGCGAATGCGCACAAGATGAACAACCGGCAGTGCGTAGCATTGGCGAAACTGGCAGTGGAGGATGAGGCGACGGTCGTCGATTGGCGGCGCGGCGATTCCATTCTTTCGCGCCGCATGCCGGTCGGCACGCCGATCGCGACATTCATGGATCGGGAAGGGCGGGACAGCGACTATTATGATGGCGCCGTCGGCATCGGCGCGCCGGGAAACATGACCAGCCATGCCGCGGTGCTCATCGGTTATGTCTCGGGCGCTCTTGGCGTGCCGGACGGCATTTTGGTGCTCGATCAGCATGCCTTGCTGCCCGGCATGCGCCGCATGGTCTATCCGATCGACGACACGCTCTTCGGCACAGCCAGCGCCAATAACTATTATGCGATCAACGGTCTGGACGATCGCCCGCTTGGCGGATTGGCCAACCCTTACTGGAAACTGCAACAGCTCAATACGATCCCGGTCGTGAAGGAAAGCGCGTCGCTGACGACCACGTCCCTGCTGGAAATCGATCTTACGGCCGGGAACCAATCCAAGCTCGAGCTTGTTGGCAACCCATGATTCCGTAGGGCCTGTTAGCCCGCGCGCCCCAGTTCTATTTCGCGCTCCAATAGATATCGACGGGCACTTCGACTTCGGCGAGTATGCGGCCGATGGGGACGTTGGAGAGCGGACCGTCTTCGATCGCCTTTTCGAGCACTTCTTTCTTCTTCGCACCGGCGAGCGTGACGATCATTGTGTGGGCGCTGAGCAAAGCACTGCGGGTGAGGGTTACGCGGTCGAACGGGGCGCTGGGCGGCGCGGGATCGGGCGATACGCCGACGGCGCGGCGGCTTTTCGGCGCGTTGATCGCATCGTCCATCTGGTTGGGGAAGATCGAGGCGGTCGAACCGTCCTCGCCCATGCCGAGCCAGACCAGATCCACGGGCCAGCTGAATCCGGCGACCCGGGCGTCGGCGCTCTGGCCGGCCTCCTTGGTGCTCCAATTCTGCGCATGATCGATCAGCGGCTCGACGGTCGCGCCGACCGCGCCCAGAATCCGCTTGAGCATCTCGTAATTGCTGTGTGCGTCGCCTTCCGGCACGATCCGCTCATTGGTCGGGAAGACGCGCACCTTGGACCAGTCGAAATCGCGCTTGGCGAGCGTTTCGAGAATCGGCACGGGCGTCCGGCCGCCAGGCAGGGCGAGCTCCGCCTTGCCGTTTGTTTCGATCGCCTTTTCGATGATGAATCCGATATCGCCGGCGACTTCGCCCGCCAGCGTGTCATTGTCTTCGAATTCCCACCATTCCACTTCGATCATCGATCGGCTCCGCTGCCTGTATTCTGTCCCGCCCCTATAGCCGCTATGGCGGCGAAGGCCAGAGCGGTCGGGATTTGCACCGCGGCGGCGTTTCAACGATAGTCTGCAGCGGAACGAGGGGCCGCGAGTCGCGCCTGCGTTCGCCATTGGGAAACTTGGGAGGGTTTTGATGAAAAGACAGTCGATTTTGCGTTGGAGCACCGTGGCGGTCGCCGCGATCGGGCTCGCCGCTTGCGGCGGCGGGGCAACCGAAGAAGAGCCGGCCGAAGAAGAACCGGAAGAAGTAGCCGAACCGCTCGCCGATCCGTGCCCTGACCGGGTACAGGATATGCGCGGCTCCGCCGATCCGTTTACCTGCTCCTGCTCGGCCGAGGCAGCCGAAGCCGGAACCGTCTGGGGCGCCGGGCCCTATTCGGACGATTCCGCAGTATGCCGCGCGGCGATGCATGCAGGCCTTGTCGGCGACGAACCGGCCAATGTGACGATCAACTTCATGGACGGCCGCGAATCCTACACGGCCTCCGAAGCCAATGGCGTCGAAACGCGCCGCTGGGGTAGTTGGGGCGGTAGCTTCGCATTCGAAGGCGGAACACTGGGCGAGCCCGAGGACGAAGTCGCTGCCGTCGAAGCCTGTCCGACCAATGCCCGCGGATTGCGCGGCGGCGAGGAAAGCCTGACCTGCAGCTGCTCTGCGGAAGCGACAGAAGCCGGGACGGTCTGGGGTACCGAAACCTATACCGACGATTCGGGCATCTGCCAGGCCGCCGTGCATGCCGGCGTGATCGACGCCGGTGGCGGCAATGTGACGATCAACCTCGTCGATGGCCTCGAAAGCTATAGCGGCTCGGAAGCCAATGGCGTGGAAACGCGCGACTATGGCGCGTGGTCCGGCAGCTTCGAATTCGAAGACGCCAGCTAGGCACAGCAATCGCCTTTTGGGGCTAATGGCGGGCGGCGGCTCAGAAGAGCCGCCGCCCGTCCTTGATCACGACACTCGCGGCGTTGCGCCCGGGCCGGCCGGTGACGCCGCCGCCCGGATGCGCGCCCGACCCGCACAGATAGAGGCCGGGCACCGGCATGCGATGATCGGCAATCCCGAGCATCGGGCGCATCGCCCAGAGCTGATCAAGTGACATCCGGCCATGGAAAATATCCCCGCCGATCAGGCCGAACCGGCGTTCGAGATCGAGTGGCGATAAAGCGAGCTGGCCCAATATGCTTGCGCGAAAGCCCGGCGCATGCGCTTCAACCGTATCGAGGATCGTATCGACCGCCGCATCCTTGTGCGTATCCCAATCGAGCGCGGGATCGAATTGCTGGCAGAACAGGCTCGCGACATGCTGACCTTCTGGCGCGAGGCTGTCGTCGAGCGTCGAGGGGATCAGCATTTCGACGATCGGTTCTTTGGACCAGCCTTTCGCGCGCGCGTCCTGAAAGGCCCGGTCCATATAGTCGAGGCTTGGCGCCATTATGATGCCGCTAGACAGGTGCGGTCCCGGTTCGGGCAGGCAGGCGAAGCGCGGCAGTTCGGATAGCGCGACATTCATCCGGAACGTGCCCGAGCCGGATACATGTTGTTCCATCCGCTTGCGCAGTGCTGGATCGAGCAAGCCGGGATCGAGCATCTCAAGCAGCAGCCGCTTGGGATGCACATTGCCGATAACCAGATCGGCCGCAATGCGCTCACCGGCCTGGGTTTCCACCCCATCGGCGCGGGCATTGCTGGCGAGCACTCTGGCGACCGGCGTATCCGTGCGAATGGTCACACCCGCTTCGCGACAGGCGGCCGCCATCGCTTGGGTAATCGCGCCCATCCCGCCGATCGCATGGCCCCATTGGCCGGGCTTGCCATTCACTTCGCCGAAGACATGGTGGAGCAGCACATAGGCCGAACCGGGCGTGTCGGGGCTGTGATAGGCCCCGACCACACTGTCGAACCCGAATGCGGCCTTTATCGCGTCGCTCTCGAAAAATCCGTCCAGAAACTCGCGCGCCGAGCGGGTGAACAGATCGATCGCGTCGCGCTGCGCTTCCAGCGGGAGCCTGAGCGCACTCCGCGCCTGACCCACGGCGCGGAACAGATCGTCGAGCCCGCCCCCGGCATTGGGTGGGACCATCTTGGTCAGATGGCGGAGCAGTCCGGCAGCCGCATCGAGACGCCGCGCATATTCGGGCAGCATCGCCGCATCGGCGCGCGAGAATTTGGCGACTTCCTCCGCGCTTCGGCCGCCGCCCATCAGGAGGTAGTTGTCCGCATCGAGCGGCAGGAAATTCGATACGGGCCGGTCGACAATGGTCAGGCCATGCTCGGCGAGCCGCATCGCGGCCGCGATATCAGGGTCAAGCAACCCGACCGTATAGCTTGCCGTCGAATTGCGGAAACCGGGATGGAATTCCTCGGTAACCGCCGCACCGCCAACGATGCTCCGCGCTTCGAGGATTTCGACCTGATAGCTCGCGCGGGCCAGATACCAGCCGCAGACCAGCCCATTATGCCCCGCCCCGATGATGATCGCCCGCCGTGCCGCCATGGGATGGTTGTGCGGCCACGCCCGAAAAAGTGCAATTGAAGGTTAAGCTTCTGTCTGTAATAAAAGTGCAATGAATCAGGTCAGCCAGCCTCTCGGCCAGACATCGGCCATGCCCAGCCTGCGCAGCTTCGCGAGCGAAGCCGTGGCGCTGGTCCGTGCCGTCCGCAAACGCGGCGTCGATCATGCGGTGGCGCAAGACTTTGCCGGCGATGGCCGGCCCGTGATCGTGCTGCCCGGTTTTCTCGCCTCCGACCAGTCGACGACGCGGTTACGCCGGACGCTGGAAGCGGCGGGCTATGCCGCGCATGGCTGGGGCCATGGCGTGAATCTGCGGCTCAGTGCACAACTGTTCGGCCGGATGAACGATGCGGTGCTGGGATTGGCGGACGTTACCGGTCAGCGCGTCGCGCTGGTCGGCTGGAGCCTGGGCGGCCTTTATGCGCGCGAACTTGCAAAGGTTTCGCCGCAGGCCGTGCGCCAGGTCATCACACTTGGCAGCCCCTTTTCCGGCGATCCGCGCCATAACCGCGTTTGGCGGCTCTACGAAATGATCGCCCGCCACCCGGTGGACAAGCCGCCGATCGATGTACGCCTGCACGAAAAGCCGCCGGTGCCGACGACCGCGCTCTGGTCCCGCCGCGACGGCGTGATTCCCGGAGACTGCGCGCGCGGCGCAGCCGGCGAAGCGGATCGTACGATCGAACTGGATTGCCGGCATATGGACTTCGCGTCCGACCGCCGCTCGCTCGCGGCCATTCTCCAAACATTGGCGCGCTAGACGCCGGTTGCGATTCGGAGCGCGCCGGGCGATGATGTACGCTGGCAATTCGGGTCGCAGCCATTTGTCTCGTTGTCTCGCGCTGTCGCGGGGCGCTCCAAGGGGTGTTTTCATGATCCGTATCACCATTCCATTTCTGCTCGCGCTGTTCGCGCTATTCTCGCTCCCCGTGACGAGCCCCGGCGAAGCGATGTATCAGCGGATCGACAACTGCCCGGGTTCGCTCGTCCAATATCGCGGCCGCACCGGCGCGATGACCTGCCATTGCGACGCGCGCGCCGCGTCTAGCGGGACGGTCTGGGGTACCGATATTTACACGGACGATTCGCGCGTCTGCCGCGCCGCGGTCCATGCCGGACGGATCAGCGAGCGCGGCGGGAATGTCCGCGTCGTCTTTCTCGGCGGGCAGAACCGCTTTGAGGGATCGCGGCGTAACGGGGTCAGAACGAGCGATTATGGCCGCTGGCCGGGCAGCTTCCGGTTCGCGAGCGGCAATTATGGCGGTCAGCCCGGAAGTGGATACCCGGGCGGCGACCGGGTCGAGGACTGCCCGTCCAATGCGACGCAATGGCGTGGTCGCCGCGACCGGCGCAGCTGTTATTGCGATGCCGGCGCCACGCGCAGTGGCAGCGTCTGGGGTACCGAAACCTATACCGACGATTCGCGGATATGCCGTGCGGCCCTGCATGCCGGCGTGATCGGCAATCGGGGCGGCGTCGTTACGCTGGAAACGCGCGGCGGCCGGTCATCCTATCGCGGCAGCCGCCGTAACGGCGTCCGCACGAGCGATTATGGCCGGTGGAGCGGCAGCTATGTGTTTGTCGGCGGCGGGAGTGGCGGCAGCGGCGGCTATGTGCCGCCCAACACGCCTTATCCGCCGCTACGCCCGCCTTCGGGTGGCGAGGTCAGCAATTGTCCGGGCTACGGCTTCGCCTTGCGCGCGGCGCCGGGCCGGGTGACATGCCGCTGCACGCGCACCGGCGTCAGCGCCGGCCAGGTGTTCGGCACCAACGTATATAGCGAACGCTCCGCCGTGTGCCGCGCGGCCCTGCATGCCGGGGCTGTGGGGCGCGATGGCGGCGTCGTCACGATCTTTCCCGGTGGCGGGCAAAGTTCGTTTCGCGGGTCCAGCCGCAACGGCGTTATGACGCTGAACGCCGGGCAGGCCGATTACAGCTTCCGCTTCGGGCGCTAGGCGGCGATTGAAGGCGCCGGGCGCTTTGCGATAGGGTTGGCCGCGAAAGGACGGACGTCGCCATTTCGAGACCGTTGCTCATTGCCGCCATGCTGCTGCTCGCGCTAGCGATTTTCGCGCCGCGCAGCCTATCGAACACGGTGCCGCTGGGCGCCGAAACCTGCCCGTTCGACGCGAGCGAACTGCGCGGGACGAGCGAGACGCTGGCCTGCCATTGCCCGGCCGAGGATACCAATGGCGGCGGCATCTGGGGCAGCGTGATCTATACCGACGATTCGCGGATCTGCCGCGCGGCCGTCCATGCCGGGGCGATCACGCGCAATGGCGGCATGGTGCGGCTTGAAATGCTGCCGGGCCGCAATCGCTACCGGGGCAGCGAGCGGCAGGGGCTCGTCTCGCGATCCTTCGGCGAATGGCCGGCCAGCTATCGCTTCCTCTGGTCGAACGAGCGCGACAATATTCGCGCGCTGCGCTGCCCCGATACGGCGCGCAATATCGCGATCGGCGAAGCGATCCGCTGCCGCTGCCTCGGCATCGACAGCCGCGACGGGACGGTCTGGGGCACGGGCGTCTATACGGACGGATCGCGTATCTGCCGGGCCGCGGCGCATAGCGGCGTGATCGGCGAGAGCGGCGGGATCGTCATCGTACGGCGCGAAGTCGGCCGGGCGCGATATCAAGGCTCGATGCGCTTCGGCATCGCCTCGCTCGATCATGGCGAATGGGGCGGCAGCTTCCGCGTGATCGCCGGCGAGGGCAATTTCTAGGGCTTGGCGTCCGGCAGAAAGGGTGCTGCGATATCGGGCGTGACGCGCGCCGGTCGCCCGGTCTCCCGGTCGATCATCGCCCAGGTCGTCTTCGCCTTGATCCGCAGTTTCCCGTCCGCGCCGGCAAATTCCATATAGCGGTTGAAGCGCGCGCCCTTCGGCCCCTCTTCGATCCAGGTTGTTCCAGTCACCTCATCGCCTTCGAGCGCCGGGCGCAGATAGTCGATCTCATGCCGGATAACGACCCAGATATAGGCGGCGATATGCGCCGGATCGGCGACCGCATTCCAGTGCGCGACGGCTAGGTCCTGGATCCACTGGACCCAGACCGCATTGTTCACATGGCCGAGCTCGTCAATATGCTCTGCGTGCGCGGTGACGGTGTGGGAGAAAGGCATTGGAACTCCTTAATCCCCTCTCCCTTCACGGGAGAGGGAAAGCTGGTGCGAAGCAGCAGCAGGGAGAGGGTGTAGAGCGAAGCGTAAATTTCGTACGCGCCGGCCGGCGAAGCCCTCTCCAACTGCGACTAGGCTCGTGCCTCGCCAAGTCTCGTTTCCTCTCCCGAGATGGGAGAGGAGGTTTTTTTTATTCCTCCACCCCGAGCTGCGTGATCATGAAGGCCTGGGCTTCGGCCTCGTCGCGCAGCGCCTGGAAGCGGCCGGACTGGCCGGCATGGCCCGCGCCCATATTGGTGCGCAGCACGGTGAGGTCGTCGTCGGTCCTGAGGTGCCGGAGCCGGGCCGTCCATTTCGCCGGTTCCCAATAGGTGACGCGCGGATCGTTAAGGCCCGCCGTCACCATGATCGGTGGATAGTCCTGCGCGCTGACATTGTCATAGGGCGAGTAGCCCTGGATCAGGCGGAAATCGTCGGCGCTCGTGATCGGATTGCCCCATTCGGGCCATTCGCCGGGCGTCAGCGGTAGAGTCGCGTCGAGCATCGTATTGAGCACATCGACGAACGGTACTTCGGCGACGACCGCGCCCCAGAGATCGGGATCGGTATTGACGACGACACCCATCAGCTCGCCGCCCGCCGAACCGCCCGAGGCTGCGATCCGGCCCGCGCTCGTATAACCCCGCGCGATGAGCCCGCGGGCTACATCCACGAAATCGTTGAAGGTGTTGGTCCGCCGGTCGAGCTTGCCATCGAGATACCATTGATAGCCGAGATCGTCGCCGCCGCGGATATGGGCGATGGCGAAGATGAAGCCGCGATTGGTGAGGCTCAGCTGCCGCGTCGAGAAGACGGGCGGCACGGCATAGCCATAGGCGCCATAGGCGTAGAGATGAACGGGCGTATCGGGCCCGATCTCGGTATCGCGGCGATAGACGAGGCTGACCGGCACCATCGTGCCGTCACGCGCCTCGATCTCGAGCCGCTCGGTCGTGTACTGACTGGCGTCATAGCCGGACGGGATCTGCTGCACTTTGAGCGTGGTCAGTTCCCCGCTCGTCACATCGTAGCTGTAATCGGTGTCCGGCGTGACCATCGATTCATAGTCAACGCGGATCGTATCGACATCAAATTCGGCAACTGGACCGAGGCCGGCGTCATAGCTTGCTTCGGGAAATTCGATACGGGTTGGCGGTGCAAAACTGTGCGGCCAGATATCGATCTGGTCGAGCCCGCGGTCCCGGCCTTCGAGCACGAAGAAATCCTGAAAGGCGGTCAGCCCGGTGATGTAGTAATCGTCGCTGCCGCCGATCGCTTCGCCCCATGTGCCCGGATCGTCGAGCGACGCGGTATAGACCGCAAAATTCACATGATCCTGGTTGGAGACGATGTAGAGCCGTTCTTCGGCATCCCCGCCCGGCCAATGCTCGACCGAATATTGCCGGTCGGTCACGCGCGGCGACACGAGGACGGGTTCGGCCGTGAGATCGTCGAGCGGCACCAAGCGCACTTCGTTGGTGACATTGTCGCCGGCGCTGATCGTGAGGAAACGGCGCGACTGGGTCTGATCGATCCCGAGCTGCATGCCTTCTTCGGTTTCGCGGTAGATTTCGCGATCGGCGCTTGGGTCCGTGCCGAGCGTGTGATGCATGGCGACCTTGCTGCGCCAATTATCGTCGACCGGGGTGTAGACGATGCTGGCCGAGTCCGCCGCCCAGATGACGCCGCCCAGCGTCCCGGGGATCTGGTCCGGCAGATCCTCACCAGTCGTCAGGTCGCGGAAGCGCAGCACATAGCGTTCCGATCCGTCGGTATCGGTCGAATAGGCGAGCAGGCGCGCGTCGGGGCTGATCGCGATCGTGCCGAGGCTGAACTGGTCATGCCCCTCTGCCAACGCATTTTCGTCGAGCAGCAGCTCATCCTCTCCGCCCGCGCGCGGACGGCGGTACCAGAGCCGATATTCTTGCCCCTCATTATAGGCATACCAATATTCGTAATCGCCATCGGGGATCGGCACGCTCGAATCATTTTCGGGCAGCCGGCCGCGCATCTCATCATAGAGCGTTTCGACCAGCTCGGCATGCGGCGCCATCACCGCCTGGAAATAGGCATTCTCTTCGTTGAGATATTCGAGCACATCTTCGTCGTCGATCTCCGGATAGCCCTGATCGCGCAGCCAGTGATACGGGTCTTCGACCGTTATACCGTGCATAGTGAAGCTGCGCGGGCGGCGATCGGCGACGGGCGGTTCGGGTAGGGCGGTTTCGGACACGGACAGGCTTTCTTCCTGGGCAATAGCGGGAGCGGAGACGGAAACGGCCAGCGCGAAGAGGCTGGCGGCGGCGAGCGACGGGCGTGACAGCATGGAATGACCTTTCAGGCAGTGGCGCCGGGAGGCGCCTGTGGCTATGATGCACGCTAGTAACGATCAAAAAGGCCAATTGCCATGTCTAGCTATGAAGACCGTCTTAAAGCCCTGCGCGAAGAGCTGGCGAGCCGCAAACTGACCGGCTTCGTCGTCCCGCTCACCGACGAGCATATGAGCGAATATGTGGGCGCCTATGCGCAGCGCCTCGCCTGGTTGACCGGTTTTCAGGGTTCTGCCGGCTCGGCGGTGGTCATGCCCGAAGAGGCCGCGATCTTCACCGACGGACGCTACACGATCCAGGTGCGCGAGCAGGTCGACGGCAAGCATTGGGAATATGTCGGTGTGCCGGGCACGAGCATCGCCGAATGGCTGGCCGAACATGCCGATAATGGCGCGCGGATCGGCTATGACCCGTGGCTGCATACACGCCAATGGGTGCAGTCGGCGGAAAAGGCGCTCGCCGACAAGGGCGCGGAACTTGTCGCGGTCGATACCAATCCGATCGATGCGATCTGGCCCGACAAGCCGATGCCGTCCGATGCCAAGCTGATCGTCCATGATGACAGCTATGCGGGCAAAAGCTCCGCCGAGAAGCGGCAGGACATGGCCGATGCGATGGCCGAAAAGGATGTCGACGCCGCCGTGCTGGCCGCGCTCGATTCGATCGCCTGGACGCTCAATGTCCGCGGCGCTGATGTTGATCACACGCCCGTCGCGCTCGCCTATGCGATTGTCCACAAGGATGCGACGGCCGATCTCTATGTCGAGCCCGACAAGATGGACGAGGATGTGCTGCGCCATCTCGGCAATGGCGTGCGCGTGCATGAGCGTAGCGCGTTCAAGGACGCGCTGACGGAGTTCAAGAACAAGAAGGTCATCGCCGATCCCGAACGCGCGGTCTCGGCAATCTTCCAGGCGCTCGACGATGGCGGGGCGACGATCGTGTCCGAACAGGAACCCGCCGTCCTGCCCAAGGCGATCAAGAACGCGGTCGAGCTGCAGGGGGCCCGGGAATCGCACCTGCGCGACGGGGCGGCGCTCGTCCGTTTCCTGCACTGGCTCTCGCTGGAAGCGCCCAAGGGCGGTGTCACCGAAATGTCCGCCGCTAAACGGTTGCAGGAGTTTCGCAGCGAGAGCGAGTTGCTGCGCGACCTCTCCTTCGACACGATTTCAGGCGCTGGCCCGCATGCCGCACTCCCGCATTATCGTGTAACGGAAGAGTCCAGCATTCCGCTCGAGATGGATCAGATCTATCTCGTCGATTCCGGCGGCCAATATCCGGACGGCACGACCGATGTGACGCGCACGGTGATCATCGGCACGCCGACGGCCGAAATGCGCGACCGGTTCACGCGCGTTCTCAAGGGCCATATCGCGCTCGCCACGGCCGTCTTCCCCAAGGGTACACGCGGCAGCCAGCTCGACAGTTTCGCGCGCCAATATCTGTGGCAGGCCGGCATCGATTATATGCACGGCACCGGCCATGGCGTCGGCAGCTTCCTCGGTGTGCATGAAGGGCCACAGCGGATCAGCGCCGCCAATTATCCGGGCAGCGGTTGGGACGAACCCTTGCATGCCGGGATGATCCTCTCCAACGAGCCCGGCTATTACAAGACCGACGACTATGGGATCCGGGTCGAAAATCTCGTCGCCATCGAAGAGCGCGAGATCGAGGGCGGCGAGGCGACCATGCTCGGCTTCGAAACACTGACCTTCGCGCCGATCGACCACAAGCTGATCGACGCCAGCCTCCTCACCCCGGCCGAAATCGACTGGGTCAACGGCTATCACGCCGATGTCGTCGCGAAGATCGGCCCGCAGCTCGACGATGCGACGGCGGCCTGGCTCGGCGAAGTCTGCGCGCCGCTCGACGGATGACGCGCTCAGAGCTCAACCGCAAGATGCTCTGGCCCGCGGTTATCGTCGCGAAAATATTGCTGATCGTGATCCTGCTAACGCTGATCTTCTAGCGCCGCGCGCTACTTTCTGTCAGCTTTATCCGCGTCTTGCTGCTCGCGCGCCTGCCCCTTGCGGCGGCGCAGATTCTTGCGCAGCTCCTCGGCCAATCGTTTCGCGCGTTCGTCCTTGTCCGCCATGCCGGAAAGGCTGGCGAAACTGGCGCGAAAAGCCAAGCCCGTTCTTGACATTCAGCCCCGTATCCGCGCATAGGCTCGCCCGCCTTCCGCACTTTGGTACGCTGCTGTAGCTCAGTGGTAGAGCGCACCCTTGGTAAGGGTGAGGTCGAGAGTTCAATTCTCTCCAGCAGCACCATTTTCAACGGTCTGAAACCGATATGGCGACAGTCTGCTGGATCGTGCCCGCCGTCGGCCTCGACGGCGCTTGTGTTTAATACTAGACCGCAATTCGAGTTTCCGCCCTGGAACCCGGATTCGCGGGTGTGGCCAGTGCAGGCTCTGCCTTCTGAACGCAAGCTTGGAGATCGCGAAATGAGTGCCACTGGCAAACAATTGTTCACCACATTGGAGAGTGATGGCACGCTCACAGTCGAAATCGAAGATGTGACCTTTCCCGATCCGACCGGCAATCAAGTGCTGGTGAAGATGGAGGCGGCGCCGATTAACCCGTCTGACCTCGCGATCCTGACCGGTGCGGCCGATCTTGAGAATGCCGATTATTCGCCGGGCAAATATGTCGCCACCATGCCCGAACCGTTCAACACTGGTTCGAAAGCGCGTCATGGGCAGAAGCTGCCGGCCGGCAACGAAGGTGCGGGTACGGTTGTCGCGACCGGCGATAGCGACATGGCCAAGGCGCTTGACGGCCAGCGCGTCGCCTGTGTGCCGGGTAACGCCTATAGCCAGTATTGCATTGCGGACGCGGCGATGTGCCTGCCACTCGGCGATCATTCCGCCGAAGACGGCGCATCGGCTTTCGTTAACCCGATGACTGCGCTGGGCTTTGTCGAGAACGCCAAGATGGATGGGCAGAATGCCATCGTCCACACCGCAGCCGCGTCGAACCTCGGCCAGATGCTGATCAAGATTTGCCAGGAGGACGGCCTCGAACTTGTCAATATCGTGCGCAAGGCCGAACATGTCGAGCTTCTCAAGGGCCTAGGCGCGACGCATGTCGTCAATTCCTCCGATGACGATTTCATGGACCAGCTCCGCAAAGCAATCGACGAGACTGACGCGTTTTACGGCTTCGATCCGATCGGCGGCGGCCAGGCGACCGACAATGTTTTCAAGGCCATGGAGCAGGTCGCGGTCGGCAAGATGACCGAATATTCGCGCTACGGATCGGACCAGGCGAAGCGCATGTTCATTTATGGGCGGCTCGACCTTGGTCCCACGATCCTCACGCCGAGCTATGGTTTCGGCTGGACGCTGTCCGGCTGGCTCCTGACACCGTTTCTGCAACAGGCGGGCATGGAAACTGTCATGCGCATGCGCCAACGCGTGCTCGACAGCCTGACCACTACTTTCGCGAGCAGCTACAAGAAGCGGGTCAATCTCGAAGAGATGCTGACCAAGGATGCCGTGACCGATTATCGCGCGATGAAGACGGGCGAGAAATATCTGGTAACGCCCTGGGGCTGATGCGTCCTCGAAGATTGGTGGCGCGGCCGTTGGCGCATGGCCGTTTCGACATCGCGTCGGGCGTGCCGGCCATCGTCGGTGACCTTGCGCCCGCGAAGATCGACCGGTTGACCTGATAGCGATCACCGCGCAAACGCCCTGAATGCGCTTCTTCTCCGACAATGCCGCTGCTGTCAGCCAGCCCGTGCTCGATGCTCTGGCGGCCGCGAACAGCGTCGATACCGCCTATGACGAGGATGCGCTGAGCCAGCGGCTCGGGGTCGCATTCTCGGAGATTTTCGAGACGGATGTGACGGCGCTCTGGGTCTCGACCGGCACGGCGGCCAATGCACTGGCGCTGGCGGCGCTCTGCCCGCCGCATGGGGCGATTATCTGCCATGAAGAAGCGCATATCCAGAATGACGAATGCGGTGCGCCGGAATTCTATACGCATGGCGCGAAGCTGCTGCTCGGCACGGGCGATGGCGCCAAGCTGAGGCTGCAGGAGGTTCAGCGGATCACGGCATCGATCCGCGACGATGTTCACCAGATGCAGCCGCATGTGCTCTCCATCACCCAGGCCAGCGAATATGGCATGATCTATTCGGCCGACGAAGTGGAAACTCTTGGCGATCTGTGCCAGTCGCGCGGCTGGGGCCTGCACATGGATGGCGCGCGCTTTGCCAATGCAATCGCCCATCTCGATTGCGCGCCCGCCGACATTACATGGCGCGCGGGCGTCGATATTCTCAGCTTCGGTTGCGTGAAAAATGGCGGCATGTCGGCCGAAGCGATGATCCTGTTCGGCGATGCGCGCGAGAAGGCTGCGGAGATTCACTATCGGCGCAAGCGCGGCGGGCATCTCCTATCCAAGGGGCGTTATCTTGCCGCTCAAATTCTCGCGATGTTGGAGAACGACCTCTGGCTCACCAATGCGCGGGCCGCAAATGCCGGCGCTAAGCTGATCGCGGAGGCGGCGCCCGATCGGCTCGTCTATCCGGTCGAGGCCAACGAAGTGTTCATCCGGCTGAGCGCGGATGAGGCGGCGTCGCTGCGCGCCAAAGGGTTCGATTTTTACGACTGGGGTGTCGGCGAGGCGCGGCTGGTGATGAGTTGGGACCAGCGCGAAGAACAGATTCGCCCGCTTGCCGAAGCGATCGCCGAGCTATGAACCAGCCGCCCGGCGCGGTGGCCGATGTCAATGTCTGGACGCCTCGGATCATCCTTTCCTTCCTTGCGCTATCGCTGATCTGGGGATCGACGTGGATTGTGATCAAGGACCAGCTTGGCGTAGTTCCGCCCGTCTGGTCGATCAGTTACCGCTTCATCGCGGCCACGCTGGCCATGTTCGCGCTCGCGGCGTTGCGCGGGCAGCCGCTGCTGTTGAACAGGGGCGGGCACGTCTGGGCGCTGGTGCTGGGGCTGACGCAGTTCGTATTCAACTTCAACTTCGTCTATCGGGCCGAGCTGTACATTACCTCCGGCCTCGTTGCGGTTATGTTTGCGCTGTTGATGGTGCCCAATGCCATATTGGCGCGGATATTCCTCAAGCAGAGAATCACGGGCGCTTTCGTGATCGGTTCGATCGTTGCTGGTGCGGGGGTCGCGCTGCTCTTCGTTCAGGAGTATCGCCAGGCCGATATCGGGCTCGCCGCCGTTCTGATCGGCGTCGCGTTGACGTGCGGCGGCATATTGAGTGCGTCGAGCGCCAACATCATCCAAGCGACCGAAGGCGCAAAACGCTATCCGATCCTCACCTTGCTCGGTTGGGCGATGCTCTGGGGTACGCTGTTCAATCTAACTACGGCGATTCTGACCGCTGGCCCGCCCGTTGTCGAGGCGCGCGCAACCTATTTTGTTGGACTGATCTATCTGGGCGTCATCGGTTCGACGGCGACCTTTCCGGTCTATTTTGGGCTCGTGCGTGAGATCGGCGCTGGGCGGGCAGCCTATACCGGGTTGCTGATTCCGATCGTAGCCATGGTATTCTCGACGATTTTCGAGGGATATCGTTGGTCCTTGTTGGCGATTGGTGGCGCGGCGCTGGGATTGATCGGGCTCGCCATCGCGATGGCGGCGCGGCGGCCAAAAGTACCGCGCGTTCCAGGCTAGGCGAAGTTGGCGAAGATGGCGCGCAAGCCGGCTTTATAGTCGCGATAGGCCGGTTCCCAGCCCAGCGCCCGCTTCGCCTTGCCGTTCGCTACCCGCCGGTTTTCCGAATAGAAGCCGCGCGCCATGTCGCTGAGCCCGGCCTCGTCCATGGTCTGAAGTGGTGGCGGGTCGACGCCGAGCAACTGGCAGCCATAGGAAACGACATCGTTATGCGGCGCCGGGCGGTCGTCGGATAGGTTGTAGACGCCGGCTGGACCGTCGATCCCGGCGATCACGCCCGCGACGATATCGTCGGCATGAACGCGGCTGAACACCTGGCCGGGAAGATCGATCCGGTGCGCCTTGCCCTGCCGGATTCGGTCGAGGATCGAGCGGCCGGGGCCGTAAATGCCGGGCAGGCGGAACACGCGCACATCGTCGCGCAGCGCCTGCCAGGCGGCATCCGCCTCGGCGCGTGCCTTGCGCCGCCCGCCACCGATTGGTGCGGTCTCATCGACCCAGGCGCCGCCGGTATCGCCATAGACGCCGGTCGAGGAGAGATAGCCGATCCATTGGGCGGGCGCGTCCTTCAGCGCGTCACCATAGCTGTCGAGCACCGGATCGCTACCGCCCGCAGGCGGTACTGACGACAGGATATGAGTCGCTTCGCCGAGCGCGGCTGTCACGCCGTCCCCGTCTTCGAAGGCGATCACGCCGGAAGCAGTTTCGCGCCGCGTCGCGGATATCGTCCAGCCATCGCGGCGCAACCGCTCAGCGAGCAGTCCGGCCGTATAGCCGAGGCCGAAGATCAGCATATGAGGCATGGTTACCGTCTCCCTGCCCCCGCGCATCGTTGCGATTGTGCCGCGGGGCGTTGAAGACTAGACGGCAATAATGCTCGATATGCAATCTGCCGCCGCCACGCCGCCCGTCACCCGCCGCGAGGATTATCGCCCGCCTGATTGGCTCGTTCCCGAGATCGCGCTCGATTTCCAGCTCGATCCCGCGCGGACATTGGTGCGGGCGCGGTTGTCCGTTGCCCGGAATGGCGAACATGCCGCACCGCTGCGGCTCGATGGCGAGAGTCTGAAACTGCTCGAAGTGTGGCGCGATGGCGAGAAGTTGGAAGATGGCGATTGGCAGCTCGACGATGAGAGCCTGATTATCCCGATCGCCGGCGATGCAGCGACCATCGAGACGTTGGTGGAAATCGCGCCCGAAAAGAACAGCCAGTTGATGGGGCTCTATGCATCGGGCGGCATTCTCTGCACCCAATGCGAGGCGGAAGGCTTCCGCCGGATCACTTTCTTCCCGGACAGGCCCGATGTGCTGAGCCGCTACAGCGTGCGGATGGAAGCGGACAAGGCGCGTTTTCCCGTGCTGCTTGCCAATGGCGATTGTGTAGAGAGCGGGGACGGCGAGGACAGACGGCATTGGGCGCGCTGGGCAGATCCCTGGCCCAAGCCGTGCTACCTTTTTGCGCTGGTCGCTGGCGATCTCGCGGCCAATCGCGACAGCTTCGTCACGCGTTCGGGCCGGGAAGTGGCGCTCGCTATCTGGGTGCGCGAAACGGACCTGCCGAAGACCGGACATGCGATGCAGGCGCTCAAGGATTCCATGGCTTGGGACGAGGAAGTCTATGGCCGTGAATATGATCTCGACCAGTTCAACATCGTCGCCGTCTCCGATTTCAATTTCGGCGCGATGGAGAACAAGTCGCTCAATATCTTCAACTCGCGCTACATTCTGGCCGATGCCGAGACCGCGACAGATGCCGATTTCGATGCGATCGCGGGTGTCGTTGCGCATGAATATTTTCACAATTGGTCAGGCAATCGTGTCACGTGTCGGGACTGGTTCCAGCTCTCGCTGAAGGAAGGCTTCACGGTATTTCGCGACCAGCAATTCTCGGCCGATCAGGGATCGGAAGCGGTGGCGCGGATCGGTGATGTCCGCGTTTTGCGCGCCGCGCAATTCCCCGAGGATGCCGGGCCGCTCGCCCATCCCGTACGCCCGGAAAGCTATATCGAGATTTCGAATTTCTACACGGCGACCGTCTACAATAAGGGCGCCGAGCTGATCCGGATGATGTGGGCGATCCTGGGCGCGGAGGATTTCCGAAAGGGCTCCGACCTCTATTTCGACCGGCATGACGGCGAAGCAGCGACCTGCGAAGATTTCGTGACCGCGATGGAAGATGCGAGCGGCGTCGATCTCACGCAATTCCGCCGCTGGTATAGCCAGGCCGGCACCCCCAAGGTGACGGCCCGGCTGGACCATGACGCGGAGGCGGCGCGCGCTGTGCTGCGCCTGGAGCAGGAGGTCCCGGCGACTCCGGGCCAGCTCGAGAAAGAGCCGATGGCGATCCCGCTCAAAGCCGCGCTGCTCGGTTCGGAAAGCGGCGCGCCGATAGCGCCTGAACGTCTCCTCATGCTGACGGACGAATCGCAGGAGATTGCCTTCGAAGGGATTGCCGAACGACCGGTTCTGTCGCTCAATCGCGGCTTTACCGCGCCGGTCACCATCGACAGCGAGAAGAATCCCGAAACGCTCGCCTTTCTCTCCGCGCATGACGACGATCCCTTCGCGCGCTACGAGGCGATGCAGCAATTGATGGTCGAAACGATCATCGATGCGGTGTCCGGTCGCGATGCAGATCATGCGCCGGTGATCGAGGCGGTGCGCAAGACGCTGGCCGATGCCGATCTCGACAAGGCGTTCATCGCCGAAACCGTGTTGCTGCCAACCGAGAGCTTCGTCGGAGACCAGATGCTCGTCGTCGACCCCGAGGCGATCCACCAAGCGCGCGAGGCGTTGCGCGCCGATCTGGCGACGGCGCTGGAAGCCGACTGGCGCGCCGCCTATGCGGCGTCGAGCGGTAATGCCTATGAGTATAGCCCGGCGGCGAAAGCGTTGCGGCGGCTGCGCGGCGTGGCGCTTGGCTATATCGCGGTCAGCGGGGCCGAGGATGCGGCGCGGCTCGCGGCGAGCCAATATGGCGATGCGGACAATATGACGGACCGCCAGGCCGCGCTCGGCGTGCTCTCCAACAGCGATTGGCCCGAGCGCCATGTGGCGATCGAGGATTTCTACACGCGCTATCGGGATGACACGCTCGTGCTCGACAAATGGTTCACGGTGCAGGCCCTGTCGATCCGCGAGGACACGGTCGATACCGTGGAGACGCTCGCCAAGCATCCGGATTTCAGTATCGAAAACCCGAACCGCTTTCGCTCGCTTATCGGCGCATTCGGCGCGAACCAGCGGGCCTTTCATGCGGCCTCGGGCCGGGGCTATCGCTTCCTCGCCGATTTCATCTTGAAGGCGGATGCGATCAACCCGCAAACCGCCGCGCGCATGCTGCCGCCGCTCGGCAAATGGCGGCGCTTCGACGAGGATCGCGGCGTAATGATGCGCGCCGAGCTCGAACGCATCCTCGCCGCGCCGAACCTGTCTAAAGACGTGTTCGAACAGGCGTCGAAAAGCCTTGACTGAGACGCTACGCATCGAGCGGCACGATGGCGATGCCGTGTGGCCCGCCGTCGAAGCCTTGGGAAAAGCGGTCTATACGCCGGAAATGCTCGCGCATAGCGAGTTTCACGATGTCGACTGGTCGGACGCCGAGCATTGGGTCCTTGGATATTTGGGCGATGATCTCGTGGCCAGCGCCGGCATTCATCGGCGGGCGGTTCATGTCGACGGCAAGCCCGCAAACATTGCTGGCATCGGTGGGGTGAAGACGCATCCCGATCATCAGAAAAGCGGCCATGCATCGCATATCCTCGAAGTGACATGTACGTTGATCGACGGCCAGATGGCGCCGGACTTCACTCTGATCTTCGTCGAAACCCATAACCGTGCATTTTACGAAAAACGCGGTTGGCGGGTTTTCGCCGGCACGGTCATGGTCGACCAGCATGGCAAGCGGATCGCTTTTCCGGATGGCAGTGCCATGGTGCGGGACGGCGCCCAGCCCGCCCCGCGATCCGGGACCATCGATCTGATGGGCAAGCCCTGGTAGCCTAGGCGCTCACCCAGTCGGAAAACTCAACGGCTATACGATTGGCGGCGCGGTTCAGCGCCTGCGCGACGGTTTGAGCGTCCTGCGCGAAGACGCGTTCGCGCTGCTCGAAGCGCCGCGTCCGCACGCCGTTCGCATCGGTGATCGCCGCGTCATAGACGATGACTGCCTCGCCAGTGCGGGCGTCCAGCCCGAATTCGTGGAGCTGTCCGTTGACGATGGTTCCGGGATCGGCGGAATAGGTCGCCGGATCGAGCACGACGCGTCCGGTCCGCGCGGCCAGCGTCTCGCTGAGCAACGCGCGGAACAGTTCGTTCGGCGTATCAACCCAGAGCGCATCGGCGAGATAGGCGATCGTCGTCTCGCCGGTCTGCACGGGCAGGCGGTTGGTGATCAGCTTTTGCGGCACTTCGGGCCGCTGGATCGTGATCGCCTGGCCGATGGATGCGCTGCGGTTCGATCCGCCGGCGACCTGCTCATCCGCGCTCAGCGCCATCAGAAAGGGCGGCGGTTCGGATCCGAAACTCACACAGCCGGTCAAGGTGGCCAGCGCTACCAATGGTAAAAACCGTTTCATCATCGGCTCCTATTGCGGCTCATATTCAGGCAGGCGCGTCGTGCCGACCAGCGATCCGGCACCCTCGCGATTGATACGCGCGGATACGGCGGTCAGCGCCTCGGACATTTCGCCCAGATCGCGCACCAGCTGTCCGATCTCGGGGATGGTCTGTTGCGAAAAGGCGTTGAGGCCGGGCTCGGCGGCCGTGATTGTGCGGTCGAGCGCTTCCATACTCGATTCCGCCGAGCGTACGGCGGAGCGCAGGTCGCGCATCAGCGCCTCGCCTTCGGTGCCGAGCAGATTGTCGGTGGTATCGGCAAGTTCGCCGATTTCGTTGAGCGCGATGCCTGCCTCGCGGATCGCGATCCGGCTCTCGGTGAGCGTCGCCGTGATTTCCGGGCCCTGGGCCGAGAGCTCTTCGGTCAGGCGCTGGGTATTTTCGAGGATCGCGGCGATCGAATTCTGGTTCCGGTCGCCCAACAGTTCGGTCAAACGCTCGGTCAGCGTCGTCAGCCGTTCGAGCAGCTGTGGCGCGCTGTTCAGCAATTCGCCGAACGCGCCCGGGCGGGTCGGGATGACGGGTGCGCCCTCGGGTCCTGCATCGTCGATCGGATCGGCGCCCTGGACGCCGCCATCGAGCGAAATCTGCGAGACGCCGGTAAAGCCGATGCCAGCGATCGTAGCCGTCGTGCCTTCGAGGATGGGCACATCCTCGTTGACGCGGATGCGCACACGCACGAATTCGGGATTGTCGGGCACGAGCGCGATATCCTCGATCTGGCCGACGGGTACGCCCGAATAGGTGACGCCGGACCCGCGTGCCAGACCATCCACCGACTGGGCGAAATAGATGTCGTAGGCATTGTCGCTGCCATCGCCGATGCGCGCCAGCCAGACGGTGAAGATAACGACCAGCAGGATCAGGCCGAGCACGACACTGCCGACTAATATCTGATTCGATCGGTTTTCCATCCGTCCCTCCTAGCCGGCAGCGAGCGCAGCACGCCCGCGCGGCCCGTTGAAATATTCCTGTATCCATGGGTGATCGAGCGCAAGCAATTCCTCGATCGGCGCGCAGGCGATCACTTTCCTGTCCGCGAGCACGGCGACCCGGTCACAGATCGTGTGCAGCGTATCGAGATCGTGCGTGATCAGGAAGATGGTGAGCCCCAGCGCTTCCTTGAGTTCGAGGATCAGATTGTCGAACGCGGCCGCCCCAATCGGGTCGAGTCCGGCCGTCGGCTCGTCGAGGAACAGCAGCAGCGGATCGAGCGCCAGCGACCGGGCGAGGGCCGCGCGCTTGCGCATGCCGCCCGACAGTTCCGATGGATATTTGGGCGCATCCTCCGCCTTCAGCCCACTCATCACGATCTTGAAGGTCGCGATTTCGCAAAGCAGATCCTCGTCGATATTCTTGTAGAATTCGCGCAGCGGCACCTGGACATTTTCCGCTACGGTCAGCGTCGAAAAGAGCGCGCCATTTTGAAAGAGCACGCCCCAGCGGCGGCGCAGGTCGAGATTCTCCTCGGCCGTCGCACAGTCAATACGCTCGCCGAAGATACTGATCTCGCCCGTATCGGGCTCCTGCAGACCGATGATCGAGCGCAGCAAGACCGATTTGCCCGTGCCCGATCCGCCGACGACGCCCAATATCTCGCCCTGCCGCACATCGAGATCGAGATTCTCATGCACGACATTGTCGCCGAAGCTGTTGCGCAGCCCGCGGATCGAGATGATGGGTTCGTCGCTCATATCGGCCTCAGCCCCAACCCACCGATGAGAAGAAGACGGCGAAAAAGGCGTCGAGCACGATAACGAGGAAGATCGCCTGGACCACCGCCGTGGTCGTACGGTTGCCGACTTCCTCGTTGTTGCCGCGCACCTGCATGCCCTGATAGCAGCCCGTGAGCCCGATGATCATGCCGAAGACCGGCGCCTTGATCAGCCCGACCCAAAGATCGGTCATCGGGACGACTTCGCGCAAACGCAGGATGAAGGTTTCGGGCGGAATGCCGAGGCCGATCCAGCACAACAGCCCGCCGCCGACGATCATCAGGAAGGTCGAATAGAAACCGAGCAGCGGCATCAGCAGCGTCGTCGCCAGAACGCGCGGCAGGACGAGCGCCTGCATCGGCGGCACGCCGATCGTGCGCATGGCGTCCACTTCTTCGGCAAGTTTCATCGAGCCGATCTGCGCGGCAAAGGCGCTGCCCGAGCGGCCCGCGACCATGATCGCGGTCATCAACACGCCCAGTTCGCGCGTCGTGATCCGGCCGATCAGGTTGATCGTGAAGACCTCGGCGCCGAACTGCCGCAGCTGCACCGCGCCCTGCTGCGCGATCACGATGCCGATCAGAAAGCTCATCAGCCCGATGATGCCGAGCGCCGAAACGCCGACCGTTTCGAAGCGCTGCACGACCGCGTTGAAGCGCATGCGGCCCGGATGCCGGATGACGCTGGCCGTCGCGATCAGAAGGCCGCCGAAAAAGGCGAGCAGGCCTTTGAGGCCCGACAGCGCTTCCAACGTCGAGGCGCCGATCCGTGCGATAATGCGGTGAAGGCGCCCTTCATCTTCGTCAAAGCTCTTGGCCGGATCGTCGGCGATGCTCACTTGACGGAGCAGACGGTCGGCATGGTCGCTCGCTCCAACGATCTGCGCTCCGTGATCGCGCGCGAGTTTGTGGACGACCCAGGCGCCGACCGTGTCGACGCGTTCGACATTCGAGATATCGATCCGGGCCGGGCTATACGGCAATTCGGAAAGGCGTTGCGGTACATCCCCGATACGGGCGATGGTCAGACGGCCGGAAAAGCGCATGATGCGCTCCCCTCCCTCCTCCAATTCGATGAAATCCGCCTCGACAGTCATCGGCGTGCCTTGTGCGGCGAAAATCCACGCTCGGCAAGGCGTTGCTTCATGCTATGAGACGGGCCGATGACGAAAATCGCGCTCTACGATCTCGACAAGACGATCACGAAACGGCCGACCTTCATGCCCTTTCTTTTGCACGCGGCATGGCGGCATGAGCGCTGGCGGCTGCTCTTCCTGCCCGGCCTGCTATTCCTCTTCGGCGGCTATCTGTTGCGGGCGCTGGACCGCGCGACGTTGAAGGAGCGTATGCACGACATGCTGCTCGGTTCGCCGATCGATGCGGACAAGATGGCCGAGATCGCGGAAAGCTTCGCGGCGGCGACGCTGGACGACAATGTTCACCCGCAGGCGCGCGCGCAGATCGCGGCGGAGAAGGCGCAGGGCAACCGGCTCGTCCTCGCCACCGCCTCCTACGCTTTTTACGTGGAGCCGCTCGCCCGCCGGCTGGGCTTCGACGATGTGATCGGCACTCTGGTCAAGCGCGACGAAGAGGATCGCATCCTCGCCGAGATCGATGGCGAGAATTGCTATGGCCCGGCGAAACTGGCCCGCGTCGAGGCCTGGGCAACGGAGAACGGCCTCGCGAAGGACGATATCGCCGTCCGCTTCTATTCGGACAGCCCAACGGATCGCCCCGTATTCGAATGGTCCGACCAACCGGTCGCGACCAACCCCACTTCGAAGCTGCGCAAAATCGCGCGGAAAAATGGCTGGCGGATTATCGCCTGGGGGTAGGGGGTTTGTTTGTAAGAATTTTTCCTGAGCGGAAAAATCGCGGCACCAGCCCGCTCCCCCTCCCGGCCTCCCACAGGGTACACTTATTGGGAGGTCGGGAGGGGGAGCGGGCCGGCACCGCGATTTCGCGTTAGCGAAATTCTGACAAACGGAATCTCCCACAAAAAAGGCCGCCCGGAGGCAGCCCTTTTCGCATATCGATTGTTCGATCTCGTTTAGATGCCGTCGCGTTCCATGCGCTTGCGCTCCAGCTTGCGGGCGCGGCGGATGGCGGCGGCGCGTTCGCGCGCGCGTTTTTCGGACGGCTTTTCATAATGCCGGCGCAGCTTCATTTCGCGATACACACCCTCGCGCTGCAGCTTCTTCTTGAGCGCGCGGAGCGCCTGATCGACATTATTATCGCGGACTGAAACTTGCATAAACCCGTCTGTCTCCAATCGAACCATCTTGTCCCGCAGGCCGTATATAGCCGGCGGATAGCGAATATTCTCACAATAGCGATTTCACCGCAGAATCGCATTCCGCAGCGCTTCGGGGGTGCAACTAGCGCTGGATTGGCGGGATTTCAAGCAAAAAGCGCCCCGTGCCGCACTCGACTTTCGCCCGTCCTTGGGCGAAAATACCGGCAAATCCGCTATCCATGGAGACAATAATGGCCACGACACTCGCGTCCTCGAACGACCAGATGACCGAAGAGGAATGGACGGCGCGGCAGGAGCTTGCCGCCTGCTACCGGATTTTCGCGATGATGGGCTGGGACGAGGCGATCTTCAATCACATCACCGTGAAGGTGCCGAATGAGGAGGGTGCGTTTCTCATCAACCCGTTCGGGTTGCACTTCTCGGAAGTGAAAGCATCGAACCTCGTCAAGATCGATATCGACGGCAACAAGCTGGATGGCAGCGAATTTCCGGTGAACAAGGCAGGCTTCGTCCAGCACAGCCTGTTCCACCGGCATCTCAGCGATGCGCATTGCATCATCCACACGCATACGACCGCGACCATGGCCGTCTGTTCAATGGAGGGCGGATTGCAGCCGGTGAATTTCTACGCGTGTAACTTCATCGGCCGGCTCTCCTATCACGAATTCGAAGGCGTGACCGTGCGCGAGGAAGAAGGCGAACGGCTGCTCGCCAATCTCGGCAAGAACCGGATACTGATGCTGCGCAATCATGGTCCGGTGGTTATCGGGCGTACGCTGCCGATCGCGCTCATCCAATATTGGGCGCTGCAACGCGCCTGCGAAATCCAGGTCGCGACCATGAATGCCGGCGATCCGATCGTTATCCCGCAAGAGGTGATCGATGTGCACCAGCGCGATATCTCGCAGACCCAAGCCTCGGCCGAACCGGGCCGCGCGGAATTCGACGCCTGGGTGCGGCAGGTCGATCGGATCGATACGAGCTGGCGGGAATAGGGTAGATTCTGTTTGTCAGAATTTTCCTCGCGGAAAATCGCGGCACCAGCCCGCTCCCCCTCCCGGCCTCCCATTAAGTGTACCCTGTGGGAGACCGGGAGGGGGAGCGGGCTGGTGCCGCGCTCGACCATCAGGTCGAGTCTGACGAATAAACCCCTGCCATTTCTCCGAAACCGCGCTAAAGCCGCGCCATGACCCGGATGACCGTTAACGGCCAGCCCGTCCATTACCGCATGGACCCGCGTACGCCGCTGTTATGGGCGTTGCGCGACGCCTCCAATCTGACCGGCACCAAATATGCCTGCGGTGTCGGCGTGTGCGGTGCCTGCACGGTCAATCTCGATGGCCGGGCCGTGCGGTCCTGCCAGCTCAGCATCGCGGACGCGGAAGGGAGCTTCATCACGACGATCGAAGCGCTGTCGCGCGGGCGGGATCATCCCATTCAGCAGGCCTGGATCGAAAATATGGTTCCGCAATGCGGCTATTGTCAGTCGGGCGTGATCATGGCCGCTGCCGCGCTGATCGACGGTAACGCCAACCCGAGCGACGAAGAGATTGACGAGGCGATTACCAATATCTGCCGCTGCGGAACCTATCCGCGCATGCGCGAAGCGATCCGGCTGGCAGCGCGTGTGTCGCGCGGCGAGGAGCGCCTGGCGTCGGCCCCGCCGCCCGGTATCGACCCGGAAGATGCGGCCGCCAATGTCGAAGCGCTGACGCCGCCAGAAGATGGCGAGGGCGACGAACCGGGGCGGATCGTCAGTGAATGACAGCGTTCCGGTGTCCGAAATGTACGTGTTAATGAAATCTTGCTGTTTCCTGACTCGCAAGTTCAGGCTCGCCTCATCGCGGGCTCTCTAGAAGGGCTGCACCGGTGGCCATTCCCGAGCCGCCACAGATGGAGATGTAACAGTGCGTATCAAACTGATCGCTTTGTTGCTGGCGGCGACTGCGGGAACACCAGCCCTCGTTGCCCCGGCACAGGCACAAAATTTCCGAGAAGGCGCAATGTCCAGCGCGAACACCGCGCCGGTGCAGATGGCGATGGTCATGCAGCAGCAGGACCGGCGCGCCAATCGCGGCAACCGGGCGAACCGGCAGGAACGCCGCGCCAACCGGAGCGAGCGACGGGCCAACCGGGCCGCCAATCGCAACAATCGCGGCCAGGCGCGGATCGACCGCCGCCAGGACCGCCGTGCCGAACGCCGAACCGAGCGCCGGACCGAACGTCGCGCCCAGCGCCAAACCGAGCGCCGTGCGGAACGTAGGCAAGAACGCCGCGCCGATCGCCGGCAGGACCGCCGGACCGAGCGTCGTGTCGCGCAGCGGCAGGAGCGCCGGGCTGACCGTCGTCAGGACCGCAGGGCGGATCGTCGCGTCGAGCGGCGTCAGGACCGTCGTGCCGAACGCCGCTTCGACCGCCGGCAGGATCGCCGGGCGGAGCGCCGTTTCGATCGTCGGCAGGACCGTCGCGCCGAGCGTCGGTTTGATCGGCGTCAGGACCGCAGAGCGGAGCGTCGCTTCGATCGGCGTCAAGACCGTCGGGCAGAGCGCCGGTGGGACAGGCGCCAGGATCGTCGTGCCGAACGTCGCTGGGATCGCCGCGAAGCGCGTCGCGACTGGCGGCGGTGGAATCGCCAGGCCTGGCGGGCCGACCGTCGGTATAACTGGCGGCACCACCGCAGTTACAACCGCAATATCTTCCGGCTCGGACGCTATTATGCGCCCTATCGCGGCTATCGCTATCGCCGGTTCGATGTCGGTCTCGTGATCGGCGCCGCCTTCTTCGGATCGCGCTATTGGCTGAACGATCCGTGGCGGTACCGGCTGCCGGCGGCCTATGGCCCGTATCGCTGGATCCGTTATTTCGACGATGTTCTGTTGATCGATACGCGGGACGGCTATGTCGTCGATGTGATCCACGACTTCTTCTGGTAAAGCCGGACGGAAGCGAAGCATCAGGCGGCTCCGGGCATCGCGCCCGGGGCCGCCTTCTCTTATGCCCGGCGCATATGAAACGGCTTTGCACGAATCGCGCGATTTGATAGCGGAGCGCGCATGAGTCTCACCGAACCGTCCGTTCTTGCCGCGCGCAACCGCGAAATCATGGCGCATATCGAGAGCCACGACAATATTCAGCGTGTGCCAACGCGCAATATCGATATCTATCAGTGCCGCGATTTTCTGAACGATGCGGAATGCCAGCTGCTGGTCGAGAAAATCGACCGCGACGCTCGTCCATCGACGCTTTTGTCGACCACGGATGATACCGAGTTCCGCACAAGCTCCAGCACGGATTTCGATCGCCAAGAACCGGCCATTGATGCGATCGAGGAGAAGATCGTCCGCTTCATGGGCATTCCCAAGGAGAATGGCGAAACCATCCAGGGCCAGCGCTACGAAGTCGGCCAGCAGTTCAAGCCGCATAATGACTGGTTCTACGACAATCAGGATTATTGGAAGACGGAGAAGGATCAGGGCGGACAGCGCACCTGGACCGCCATGGTCTTTCTCAACGATACGCAGGTCGGCGGCGCGACACGCTTCAAGCGGCTGGGCAAGATGTTCCACGCCGAAAAGGGCAAGCTATTGTGCTGGAACAACCTCACCCATGAGGGCGTACCCAATGAATGGTCGCTGCATCAGGGCATGAAAGTGCGCAAGGGCGTCAAATATATCATCACCAAATGGTTCCGGGAACTTCCCTGGGCCTATGGCGGTCAGCCCAGCCAATATTGATCGTTCAGCGATCTGCATTTGGCAGAAACGCGATAGCGGCTTGTCCAAAAGCGATGGACAGCGGCGATGAAGCCAAGGATTGCTATCCACCATCTTCTGTATTAGTGTAATAATACACTAGGTGCATCAGACTTCCTTCGGAGAGAACCACCCATGAAACGTAAGCTCCTCATGCTCGCCTCGGCCGCCGCGCTGCCGTTATTTGCAACGCCGGCCTATGCCGATCACCATGCCGAGGCCCCGGCGGCCGAAGCTGAAATGACCGAAGACCAGCGCCTGCGCGCGCTATTCGCGGCGAGCGACGAGGACAATCTGCGCCGCAATCCGATCATGGCGCTGTTCCGCGGCGATATGCGCTATGCTGACCGGATCGGCGATTTCATCAGCGATGAATATTTCGACGGCGAACGTGCGGCGGCCGAAGCCAATCTCGCGGCCCTAGCCGAGATCGACCGGTCCGCGCTGAGCCAGACCAACCAGATCGCCTATGACATCTTCCGGCTGCAGCAGGAGGAAAATCTCCGCGACGTATCGCCCGAACTGATGGCGCTGACGGTCGTCCGCCCGGTCAACCATTTCTCCGGCTTTCACACCTTCTATCCGACGTTCGCGTCCGGCCAAGGCGCGGCGCCGTTCAACACGGTGGAGGATTATGAGAATAATCTCAGCCGCCATCAGGATTTCATCACGATCAGCGATCGGTCGATCGAACGCTTTCGCCAAGGCATGGAGTCGGGTGTGTTCGAAAGTCAGCTGACCATCGGCCGCGTGGTCGAACAGCTCGATACCCAGCTCGCCGAGGAAATCGCGGATTCGCCTTATTTCCGGCCGGCGCTCAATTTTCCCGAGGGTTTTTCCGAGGAAGATCAGGCGCGGCTGACGAATGCCTATCGCGAATCCACCCAGGCGATTTTCGATGCCTATACGCGGATGCGCGATTTCCTGCGCGACGAATATCTGCCCGTCGCGCGCGAAGGCGTCGGTCTTGTCCATATGCGGGGCGGCGATGTGGTCTACGCCCAGATGGTGCGCGATACGACGACGCTCGATCTGACACCCGATTTCATTCACGATCTCGGCCTCGCCGAGGTTGCGCGGATCACCCGCGGTTTTGAGGAAATTCGCGACGAGGTCGGCTTTGAGGGCACGCTGCAGGAATTTTTCGAACACATCCGCACCGACCCGCAATTCAAGCCGGAATCGCGCGAATGGCTGGCCGAGGAATATTATCGGATCGGCGAGCGTGTCGATCAGCGCATATCCGAGCTGTTTTCGACGATTCCCAACAGCCCGCTCGAAATCCGCGCCGTCGAACCGTTCCGCGAGGCGACGGCTGCGGGCGGCTCCTATCAGCCCGGCACGCCGGATGGCTCGCGCCCGGGCGTGTTCTATTACAACGCCTATAATCTCGACGAGCGGCTGACGCCGGGCATGGAGACGCTGTATCTACATGAAGCGGCACCCGGCCATCACTTCCAGATCAGCCTTGCGCAGGAAAATGCGGACCTGCCGAACTTCATGCGTTTTGGCGGCAACACCGCCTATGTCGAGGGCTGGGCGCTCTATACCGAGACGCTCGGGCCGGAACTTGGCATCTTTACCGATCCCTATCAGCGCTTCGGGCATCTGAATGATGAGATGCTGCGCGCGATGCGGCTTGTCGTCGATACGGGCCTGCACGCCAAGGGTTGGACGCGCGAACAGGCGATCCAGTATATGCTCGACAATTCGGGCATGACCAATGTCGAGGCGACGAGCGAAGTCGAGCGCTATATCGCGATTCCAAGCCAGGCGCTGGCCTATAAGATCGGTTCGCTCACGATCCAGGCGCTGCGCGCACAAGCCGAGGAAGCGCTGGGCGATAATTTCGACATCCGCGGCTTCCACGAACAGGTACTCGATACCGGTGCCCTGCCGATGGCTGTACTCGAGGACAAGATCTATGACTGGATCGAAGCGAATGGCGGGACACGCCCCGGCGGCATCGATTTGATGGCCGTGCATGATTATGAGGTGGCGGGCGACTGAGCGATTTCCACTCCGTTGTTTCTATTGGGTTCAGCAGTTCTGCTGGCGGCAAGCGCCGGCACTGCTGAACCTCCATCCGAAATGTCCGTTGTCGCCGCAGGTGCTGATCTCGCGCGTATAGACCCGCTGGTCGAGCGGCTCATGAGCGAACATCATGTACCCGGCCTTGCCCTTTCCGTCGTCCGGAACGGCGAGCTTGCCGGCCTTGCGACCTATGGCATCCGGGATATGCGGACCGGCGCACCGCTCAATGCCGATAGCGTCATGTCGGGCATGTCATGGACGAAATTCGTCTTCGCGGCCTATGTTGCTGAATTGGCGGCGGAGGGCCGGATCGATCTTGACCGGCCGATCGGCGATTATCTGCCGCAGCCGCTTCCCGCTTACGAAGATTATGCCGATCTCGAAGGCGATGATCGCTGGCGTGCGCTGACGCTTAGTCTGCTGCTGTCGCACCAGAGCGGCTTTCCCAATTTCCGTTTCTTCCCGCCGAATAGCGACTATGATGCCGAGGCGCCGCTCGCCTTTTTCCAGGATCCGGGTACCTCGTACGCCTATTCGGGCGAAGGCTTCCAAATTGCGCAGCTCATCGTCTCCGAGGCGCTCGATATCGATATTGCCGCCGATCTCGAACGTCGCTTGTTCGCGCCGCTCGGCAATAGCGATATCGGGTTATCCTGGCGCGATTCCTTTGAAGACGATTACGATGCCGGCCATGACACGGATGGCGCGCCGCTCGGCCATCCGGTGCGCCGCGAATTCGACGCGGCCGGTTCGCTGAACAGCTCTCCCCGCGCATTCGCGCAACTGGTTGCCGCCTTCATGGAGGGTGATCTGATTTCGGACGCTGCGCGCGCGGAGCTCGTGTCGCCGCAGATCGAAATTCGGTCGGCGCATCAGTTCCCGCCCTGGTCCGACAAGCGCGACGAGAGCCTCGCAGCCGTCAATCTTTCGGCCGGGCTGGGAGTCGTGCTCTGGGATGGTCCGCAGGGCCGCGGTTTTTTCAAGGGCGGGCATGATCGCGGCGGCGACAACATGCTGGTTTGCTTGCTGGACCGGGATATCTGCGTGTTGGCGATGGCCAATGCGCCGAACGGGCATTTGGTTTTTCCGCAGATTTTCGAAGCGTTGCTCGGCGGTACCGGCATTCCGTGGCAATGGGAATATTCCCAAATCGCCGATGATTGAAGATGCCTATTGCGGGTCGTCGGGTCCGAGATCGGCGTGGAGATCGCGCGGCCGGACATAGCGGAGGAGCTTTCCCGTGCCCGGCGCGATATCGGCCCAGCTATCGACATCGAATTCCATTTCCGCCAGCGCGCAGGTCGGGAATTTTTCCTCGACCTTGGCGCGCGCCTTGTCGCCCTTGCTGTCCGGCACGAGCAGCAACACCAGGTCTTCGAGCCCCGAGTTATGGCCCGACATCAATAGCGACCTTGCCGCATCGTCCGCCTCGTGGAGGATGTCGAGCAAAGTCATATTGGACGCGAGATAGGCGCGGCGATCCCATTCCGGCTCGATCGGTTCGCCGTAGCCTTGGGCGACGCTCTCCAGCGTTTCGACCACGCGGATCGCCGGCGAGGCGATCACAGCGTCGAACATGATGCCGTCTTCCTGCATATGTTCGCCCATCATCTTCGCCGCGCGCTTGCCCTTCTCATTGAGCGGGCGGTCGAAGTCGCGCTTCACCGGGTCGTCCCAGCTCGATTTGGCGTGGCGCAGAAGAATGAGGCGCTTCATGAAGTCTCCGCAGGACTCGACTGCGCCCCTTGTTGCCCCAATTCCGTGACAGAAAAAAGACGGGCCTCTATCCGCGCAACGGCTTCGTCGAGCGGCACCCGCGATACTGGCGTACCTTCGGGAAAGGCGGTGAGTAGCCGGGAGGGCGTGGCCGCGGACAGGAGGACGAACATGCCGCTATCGTCCTTGCGGCGAATGAGGCGGCCGAAGGCCTGGGCGAGCCGGGCGCGCACGACCCGGTCGACATAGGCATTGCCGCCATTGGCGAGCTTACGCGCCGCATGCAGCACCGTCGGCCGCGGCCAGGGCACCGTCTCCAAGAGCACGAGCCGGAGCGAATGGCCGGGCACATCGACACCGTCCCTGAGGGCATCCGTGCCGAGCAGCGAGGCGCGCGCGTCGTCGCGAAAGATATCGATCAGCGTGCCGGTATCGATCGGATCGACATGCTGGCTGAACAGCGGCAGGCCGCCGCGCGCCAGCCGGTCCGCGATTCGCGCATGGACGGCTTTCAGCCGTGCAATGGCGGTGAACAGGCCGAGCGTACCGCCATTCGCCGCTTCGATCAGCCGCGCATAGGCGCCGGCCAGCGCCGGGATATCGCCTTTCTTGATGTCGGTAACGATCAGCACCTCGCTGTTCGCCGCATAGTCGAACGGGCTCGGCGCTTCGAACCGTTCCGGCGCGAAATCGAGATGGGGCGCACCGGCGCGCGCCTCGGCCGCATCCCAATCCTCGCCACCCTTCAGCGTCGCCGAGGTGACGATCAGGCCGTGCGCGGGCTTGATCACGGTTTCCGCGAGCGGCTTGGTCGGGTCGAGCCAGTGGCGGTGCAGGCCTATGTCGTACTCACGCCCCTCATAACGGTCGATCGCCAGCCAATCGACGAAATCGGGATCGGCCGGGCCGCCGAGCCGCGCTAGCAGGGCGATCCAGCTCGCCAGCATCTGCCCGCGCATCGTCAGCCCCATCATCGCACCTTCAATCCGCGCGCGCGCCTGGCTATCGACCCAATCCGGCGCGTCTTCGAGCACCGCCTCGGGCCTCTGCCGCAGGCTCGCGAGCGGCCGGTGCAGTGCTTCGAGCGCTTCGGTGGCCGCGCCGACGGCGGCGATCAGCGCGCCGTCCAGCTCCGCGACCTCGGTTTCGATCCCGTATCCCGCGTCCTGCGCCTTGGCGCGGGCGGACACCGTGCCGCGCACGGCGGCCAGCAGTTTCTCAATCGGCCCGAGCGGTATGCCCTCGGCGATGCGGCCCAGCCAGCCATCGCCGGGGAGCGCGGCGGCCGCCGCATTGGCCGCCTCGATCGCATCGCTCCCCGCCTGGTCGTAGGAGGCGACATCCATCAGCCGCGCCGACAGGCCGCGCCGCCGCCCGCGATGCTTGCCTTCGGGTCCGATGATCCAGCGGCGCAGCTCGATCGCTTCCTGCCCGGTCAATGCAGCAGAGAAGGTCGAATCGGCGGCGTTGAACAGGTGATGGCCTTCGTCGAACACGATGCGGGAGAGGGCTGCGCTGTCCTCGCGCCGCCGCTCGGCCATGATCATCACCAGCGCATGATTGGCGATGACGAGGTCCGCGCCCTCGGCGGACCGCGCCGAGCGTTCGATGAAGCATTTGCGATAATGCGGGCAACCGGCATAGACGCATTCGCCACGCCGGTCGGTGAGCGCCGTCGCGCCCGCGCGCCGGAACAGTGTGGGCAGCCAACCCGGCAGGTCGCCGCCGACCATATCGCCGTCTTTGGTGTACACAGCCCAGCGCGCGACCAGCTGCGCGAGCACCGCCGCGCGGCCTGCAAAGCCGCCTTGCAGTGCATCCTCGAGATTGAGCAGGCAGAGATAATTTTCGCGCCCTTTGCGGACGACGACCTTTTCGCGGCGCTCGGCGGGATCGGGAAAGAGCTTCTCCGTCTCGCGGTCGAGCTGGCGTTGCAGCGCCTTGGTATAGGTCGAGAGCCACACCGTGCCGTCCGCCTCTTTGGCCCAGAGCGAGGCAGGCGCGAGATAGCCGAGCGTCTTGCCGATCCCCGTTCCCGCCTCGGCGATCAGCATATTGGGTTTGCCCGCCGCCGGGCGCGGATCGAATGTGCGGGCGGCGGTGCGCGTATAATCGCGTTGACCCTCGCGTCGCTCGGCATCCTTTCCAACCAGCGTCTCCAGACGGTCGACCGCGCGGTGTTCGTCCATCGTTACGGTGCGCGGAGCCGGGCGGGGCGGCTGGTCCTCCCATTCGGGCAGGCGCGAGAACAGCCAGCGTTCGGCCTTCGCCGGCTTGGCGATCCGCTCGGCGACTGCGGCGGCCCAGGGCCAGCGCAGGCGAAACAAGCTTTGTGCGCTATTCCACGCGCCCTCGCGCTCGCCCCAGCCCTCCCATTGCAGCGTATCGAGCAGATGCTTCGCGGCTTCGAGCAGCAGCATCGCCGCATCCTCGTCGCTGTCCGGCACGTGCAGGCCGAGCGTGCGGGCGATGCCGGCGGGTGTCGGTACGGTGAAGCGCGCCGGATGGACGAAGGCGAACAGCTCGAGCAGGTCGAGGCCGGAGAGTTCGGGATAGCCGAGCCGCTGGCCCGTCATCGGCGCGTTCAGAACGATCATCGGTGTTTCCGCCGCCGCCGATATCGCTTCGCCGCGCGCAACTTCGCCGATTTCGCCATCGCCCGAGGCTATCCATATGCCGCCATGGGTGGCATGGAGCGCGCGATAGGGTAGAGGAGCGGGTTTCGACACGGGTTTTCATCCTTCGCCCAAAGAGAACGAAAGAGCAACATGAACGCGCTGCGCGACGCCGCATTACAGTCCAAGGCCTGGCCCTATGAGGAGGCCCGCAAGCTCTTGAAACGCTATCCGGACGGCAAGCCGGACGGCTCGCCGATCCTGTTCGAAACCGGCTACGGGCCGAGCGGGTTGCCGCATCTCGGCACCTTCCAGGAAGTCGCGCGGACTGAGATGGTGCGCCATGCGTTCAGCGAGATGAGCGATACTCCGACGAAGCTCATCGCCTTTTCCGACGATATGGATGGTATGCGCAAAGTCGCCGAAAACCTGCCCAATCGCGACATGCTGGCCGAGCATCTGGACGAGCCACTATGCCGCGTGCCCAATCCGTTCGACACCGAGCATGAGAGTTTCGCCGCGCATAACAATGCGATGCTGCGTCAGTTTCTCGACCGTTACGAGTTCGATTACGAGTTCCTCGCCTCGTCGGATTGCTATGGTTCCGGCCGGTTCGACGACACGCTGAAGCTAGTGCTCGCGCGCTACGACAAGATCATGGACGTGATGCTGCCGACGCTCGGGGAGGAACGGCGCGCGACCTATTCGCCGGTGCTGCCGATCTCGCCTGTGAGCGGCAAGGTGCTGCAGGTGCCCGTCGAGGTGGTCGATCCGGGTAAGGGCCTAGTTCGCTTTGTCGATCCGGCAACCGACGAGGCGGTCGAGCATTGCATTCTCGGCGGTGCGGCCAAGCTGCAATGGAAGGTCGATTGGGCGCTGCGCTGGGTGGCGCTGGGCGTCGATTATGAGATGGCCGGCAAGGATCTGATCGATTCGGTGACGCAAAGTTCGAAGATCACGCGCGTGCTCGGCGCGAAGCCGCCCGAGGGGTTCAACTATGAGCTCTTCCTCGACGAGAATGGCCAGAAGATTTCGAAGACCAAGGGCAATGGCGTCACCATCGACGAATGGCTGACCTATGCGCCCGAGGAGAGCCTCAGCTTCTACATCTATCGCGATCCGAAAAAGGCGAAGCAGCTCAGCTTCGGGATCATCCCCAAGGCGGTCGACGAGTATCAGCGGTTCCTCGACGCCTATCCCGATCAGCCGATCGAGCAGAAGCTGCCCAATCCCGTGCATCATGTGCATGCCGGCGATCCGCCGCAGGTCGATATGCCGATCAACTTCGCGCTGCTACTCAACCTGGTCGGCGTGGCAAACACGGACGACAAGGCGCTGCTCTGGGGTTTCGTGCAGCGCTATGCGCCCGGCGCCTCGCCCGAAACCCATCCTGCGCTCGACGCGCGGATCGACTATGCGCTCGCCTATTTCCGCGATTTTGTGGCCGATACGCTCGAACGGCGCGCGCCCGAGGGCAAGGAGGTCGATGCGCTGCGCGATCTCGATGCGGCGCTTGCCGATATGCCCGAGGATGCGGACGGGGAGACGATCCAGAATGCCGTGTTCGAAGTCGGCAAGCGCCACGAGTTCGAGCCGCTGCGCGACTGGTTCAAGGCGCTTTACGAAACGCTGCTCGGCGCAAGCCAGGGCCCGCGCATGGGCAGCTTCACCGCGCTGTACGGTATCGACAATGTCCGCACGCTGATCGCCGAGGCGCTGGCCGAATAGCCTAGGCGCTCAGCGCGTCGGCGAGCTTCGCCCGAAGCTGTTTCAAATCGGCGAGCAGACCCGGTTCCAGCGCCAGTTGCGGCGCTTTATCGACCGGTTTCGGCGCCGGCCGCTCGTCGGTCTTCCCCGCCAGCACCTTCTGGACACCCCGGATCGTATAGCCATCGTCATTGAGCAGCCGGTTGATCCGCTCGACCAGCGCCACGTCTTCGGGCCGGTAATAGCGGCGGTTGCCCGCGCGTTTCAGCGGCTGGAGCTGCGGAAAGCGCGTTTCCCAATAGCGCAGGATATGCTGGGCGACGCCAAGCTGGTCGGACAATTCCCCGATCGTGCGAAAAGCATCGGCGTCTTTGGGCATAACGCTCCCGTTCAGCTCGGCTGCGCGATCGTTTCCCGCATCGACTGGCTCGCCCGAAAGGTCAGCACACGGCGCGGCGCAATCGGCACTTCGACGCCGGTTTTGGGATTGCGGCCGATCCGTTCGCCCTTGTCGCGAAGCACGAAGCTCCCAAAGCCCGAAATCTTCACATTTTCGCCATCCGAAAGCGCGTCGCACATATGGCCGAGCACCGATTCGACCAGTTGCGCCGAATCCGCCCGCGACAGGCCGAGGCTGTCATGTACCTGTTCGGCCAGATCGGCCCGGGTCAATGTTCCTGTTTCGCTCATCTGCTTCCCCCAACTTGTCGTTTTTCTGTAACAATCTTTAACTCACTGTAGTCCATCGGGCAATCGCCAGGAACACCCAGCATATCAGTAACGCACGATCGAAGCACCCCAGGTGAAGCCGCCACCCATCGCCTCAAGCGCTAGCACGTCGCCGCGCGTTATCCGGCCGTCGCGCACCGCCGTATCGAGCGCGAGCGGCACCGACGCCGCTGATGTGTTGGCATGCTGATCGACGGTCACCACGATTTTCTCCGGCGGCAGGCCGAGTTTCTTCGCCGTGGCGTCGAGAATACGGCGATTGGCCTGATGCGGCACGATCCAGTCGACATCAGCCGCGGTCAGGCCGGCCGCGCCGAGCGCCTCGTGCAGGACGGCCGACAGATTGACGACCGCATGCCGGAATACCTCGCGGCCCTTCATGCGCAGTTTGCCAACCGTGCCGGTCGTAGACGGCCCGCCATCGACATAGAGCAGCTGGTTATGCCGTCCGTCGGCGTGGAGCTTGGACGAGAGGATGCCCCGCTCGCCTTCTTCGGTGCCCAGCACGACCGCGCCCGCGCCATCGCCGAACAGCACGCAGGTGCCGCGATCCTCCCAGTCGAGGATGCGGCTGAACGTCTCGGAGCCGATGACCAGCGCCTTTTGCCCGCTGCCGCTGCGGATCATATTGTCGGCCACGGTCAGCGCATAGAGAAAGCCCGAACAGACGGCCTGGACGTCGAAGGCGATGCAATCGTCGATACCGAGATTGGTCTGGATGATGGTTGCCGATGCCGGAAAGGTCTGGTCCGGGGTCGATGTCGCAAGGACGATCAGGTCGATATCACTTGGCGCGAGCTCCGCCGCCGCGATCGCGCGTTCGGCCGCCAGCGTACCGAGACTTGCGGTCGTTTCGCTGTCATCGGCGATATGCCGGAAATGAATACCGGTGCGCTCGATGATCCATTCGTCCGACGTGTCGACGGTTTCGGACAGCTCGTTATTGCTGACCCGGCGGGCGGGGAGCGCTGACCCCGTTCCCAGAATCGCCGATCTCAGGGTCATTCGGCCGCGTCCTCGATCGCGTGTTTGGGGAAATTTTCAAGATCGTTGGCGATCCTGCGCGTGATATCGGCCATCGCCATCTTCGCCGCCACGCCGATCGCATTGCGCACGCCGTTCGCATCCGCGCCGCCATGGCTTTTCACGACGAGGCCATTGAGGCCGAGAAACACGCCGCCATTATGGTTGTTCGGATCGAGTGTCCGGCGCAGCAAGTGCGCGGCGGGGCGCGAGAGCAGGAAGCCGAATTTGGAGCGCAGCGAACTCGTAAAGGCCCGGCGGATCAAATCGGCCACGAACCGCGCCGTGCCCTCGATGGTCTTGAGCGCGATATTCCCCGAAAATCCGTCGGTGACGATCACATCGACATGGCCGCGCGACAGCCGGTCGCCCTCAATGTAACCTGTAAATTCGAGCGGCAGCGTATCGGCCGCGCGCAGCTGGGCGGCCGCATCCTGCAGGATGCCCGTGCCCTTCAATTCTTCGGTGCCGATATTGAGGAGCGCCGTGCGCGGTTTCGGGATATCGAGCACAGTGCGCGCATAGGCGGCGCCCATCACCGCGAACTGAACGAGATTCTCCGCATCGCATTCGGCATTGGCGCCGAGATCGAGCATCACGACATCGGTATCGCCGAGCGTCGGCAGGAGCGCGGAAATGGCCGGGCGCTCGATGCCTTCCATGGTGCGCAGCGCGACCTTGGCGATTGCCATCAGCGCGCCGGTATTCCCCGCGGAGAGCGCAGCTTCGGCCTCGCCCGCTTTAACGGCCGCGATAGCAAGGCCCATGGAGGAGTCTTTCGATCGGCGCAGCGCTTGGCTCGGCTTGTCCTCGCCGGCGATGACGCCGTCGGTGTGGACGATCTCGACATTGCCGGCGAGCGATTTGTGCTTCGCGATCTCGGTGCGGATCGCGGCTTCGTCGCCGAAAAAGGTGAAACAGAGATCGGGAAAATCGGCGCGGGAGGCGGCTGCGCCTCCCACCATCACCTCAGGCCCCACATCGCCGCCCATCGCATCGATGGCGATACGGGGGGCTCGGTTCATGCGATCCGCTCCGGCCCTCGTTTAGGCGTCGATCGGCAGGATTTCGCGGCCGTTATAATAGCCACATGCCTGGCACATGTGATGCGGACGCTTCAGTTCCCCGCAATTGGGGCACTCCACAAAGGCTTCGGCCTTCAGCGCGTCATGCGCGCGGCGGTTGCCACGGCGGGAGGGCGATACTTTTCTCTTCGGAACGGCCATGTCGGCACCTTAATTGCTAGCAATTGCCAAAAAACTCTGTCGCTACCGGCATTACGAGCTTCTCCGGCGGCCATCAAGGCTGCCGCATGGTCCCGATCCGATTAGCGGTGAAGTCGGGCGCATATAGCGAATTTGCGCGCGCTTGCAACCTTTGTGCGCGCATGCGAGGGCCAAAATGACGGTCATCGGGGCCGAAAAACGGGACGCATCATGAAACTCGAAATCACATTGATCATCGCCGCAGCCGCCGCGCTGCTCAATATCTGGCTGGCCGTGCGGGTCGGCCGCGTACGCACATCGGCGAAAGTTTCGGTCGGCGATGGCGGCAACGAGATGCTGACGCGCCGGATGCGCGCCCATGCGAACTATGCCGAATATACACCCTTCTTCCTGATCCTGCTCGCCCTTGTCGAGCTGGCCTGGGGCGCGAATATCTGGCTCTGGGGCGCTGCGATTATCTATATTCTCGGCCGGATCGCCCATGGTTTCGGCATGGACGGCAATGACAAGCTGCGCGCATTCGGGACCGTTTCGACCCTGCTCGTCCTGCTCGGCCTCGCGATCTACGCGCTGGTTATCGCCTATACCGGGCCCGTTTTCGAAAGCCTCGATATCCCGACCGACGGCTCGGCGTAGTTTGTCAGAAACTTCCTATCGGAAGTTCGCGGCACCGGCCCGCTCCCCCTCCCGACCTCCCATGAGTGTACCCTAGTTGGGAGGTCGGGAGGGGGAGCGGGCTGGTGCGGCGCTCGACCGTCAGGTCGAGTCTGACAGACAAACTCAAGCCGACGCTAATATCCGGTCGGCGACGAAGCCGTTGGTCTGGCGCTCGCGGCCGAAGGTCGACATTGGCCCATGGCCCGGCACGAAGGCCGTTTCATCGCCGAGCGGCCAGAGCTTCTGCGTGATCGCGTCGATCAGGTCCTGATGGTTGCTCATCGGAAAGTCCGTCCGTCCGATCGACCCCTGAAATAGCACATCGCCGACAATGGCGAGCTTCGATTCGGGATGGTGGAAGACGATATGACCGGGCGTGTGGCCGGGGCAGTGATAGACGTCGAGTGTCAGCTCGCCGACGGTCACTTGGTCGCCATTGTCGAGCCAGCGATCGGGCTCGAATGTCTTGCCCGCAAAACCCCATTTGCGCCCATCATCCTCGAGCCGCGAAATCCAGAAGCGGTCTGCCTCGTGCGGCCCCTCGATCGGCACGCCGAGTTCGTCGGCAAGGATTTTCGCCTGGCCGCAATGGTCGAGATGACCGTGCGTGATCAGCAATTTCTCAACCGTAACGCCCATCTTGGCCGCCGCATCCTTGAGCTTGTCGAGATCGGCGCCGGGATCGGTGAACGCGCCGCGCATGGTTTTGGTGCACCAGATCAGGGTGCAGTTTTGCTGGAGCGGCGTCACCGGAATGATCGCCGCCTTGAGAGGGGCAGTGTCAGTCATGTCCGGTGACATGGCAATTGCGCCGCACGCTTGCAACTGGCGAAACGGACCAAGGCTTGGCATGGGGCGGGGGTGACTGGCGATATTTCCTCCGACACGCCCTTCGTGCTCCTCGACGATGCCAGGCCCGATGGCGCGGCCGCACGACTTTTTGCGGGACCGGTCGAGACCATAGAGGCAAGATCGCACGATGCGGTCGATGCCGCGCTGGATCGGCTGGCTGAGGCGCAGGCGGACGGACTGCATGCCGCCGGTTTCCTGAGCTACGAGGCAGGCTTCGCGCTTGAAGAGAAGCTCGCGCCCTTGCGCGGCGATCCGGCCGATAGCGAACCGCCGCTGCTTTGGTTCGGGCTGTTCGAAGACGTAAAGCGTATTCCGGCCGATGAGATACTCGCGCACTTGCCCGATCCGGACGGCGCCTGGGCGGGCGCGCCGCGGCCTCGCGTTACGCAGAGCGGCTATGGCACGATGTTCGAAACCGCGCAGCGCTTTATCGCGGCCGGCGATATCTATCAGACCAACCTGACCTTCGCCTGCGATGTCCCGCTCGCCGGGCATCCGCTTGCCATCTACGCACGGCTGCGTGCCGGATCGCTGGCCGGTTATGGCGGCGTGGTCTGGACCGGCACGCACTGGTTGCTGTCGCTCTCGCCGGAACTCTTTTTCTCGCTCGCCTATGGGAAGGTCACGGCGCGGCCGATGAAGGGTACGGCGGTGCGTCACGCCGATACGGCCGCCGATAGCGCGGCGCGGGACGATCTTGTCGCGGACCCGAAGCAGCGCGCCGAAAATCTGATGATCGTCGATCTGCTGCGCAACGATCTCAGCCGCGTGGCAGCGCCGGGCAGCGTGGCCGTGCCCTCGCTCTTTCACGTTGAATCCTATCCAACCGTGCACCAGATGACCTCCACGGTCACCGCCGATCTCGCGCCGGGCAGTTCGGCGCTCGATCTGATCCGCGCCATCTATCCCTGCGGCTCTATCACGGGCGCGCCCAAAATCCGCGCGATGGAGATTATCGATACGCTCGAGAGCACGCCGCGCGGGCCCTATACGGGCTCGATCGGCTGGCTCGATCCCCAGGGCGATGCGGCGTTGAACGTTGCCATTCGCACGCTCGTCCTCGAAGATGGCGCCCGCAGCGCGACGCTCGGGCTCGGTTCGGGCGTTGTCGCGGACAGCGATGCGGGGGACGAATGGCGCGAATGCCTGGCCAAGGGCGCATTTGTGACTGAGGGGCAAGACCGGTTCGATCTGATCGAGACGATGCGCTTCGATCCGGTGGACGGCATCGCCTGGCTCGAAAAGCATCTCGACCGGATGAAGGCAAGCGCGCGCCTGTTCGGGTTCGAGTTCGACCGCCATGCCGCGCGTAACGAACTACAGGCGGCGACTTTCCGGGTCGATGCGCCGTCGAAAGTCCGCCTGCTGGCGTCGCGGCGGGGCGGGCTCGCGATCGAGATACGGCCGTTGCCCGATGCGCCCGACGAGCCGGTGCCCCTCGCGATTGCGGCGCGCACGGCGGTCGCCGAGGATTTTCGTCTCAATCACAAGACGACGGCACGGTCGATCTATACCGACGCCTTCGTACCCGGCGCGTTCGATACGCTGCTCGAAGATGCGGACGGGTGCCTTACCGAAGGCTGTTTCACCAACCTGTTCGTCGAGCGAGAGGGCACGCTGCTCACGCCGCCCGCCGCGCGGGGCCTGCTGCCCGGTATCCTCCGCCAGACGCTGCTTGAAGAGGGCCGGGCCGTCGAACAGGATTTGACGCGCACGGATCTTGCCAATGGTTTCCTGGTCGGCAATGCCGTGCGCGGCCTGCTGAAGGCGCGGCTCGCCTAGACGCCGAGCCGGTAAAAATCGAGCGCCAGGATGCGTTCGATATGCGCAAGCCATTCGCGAATGCCGGTATCCGCCTCCGCGCAGTCCAGCTCGATCACGACATTCTGGCCGCGCCGCCCGGTGCGCACTTTCACGCCATCGGCGAGAAACACGCTTTTGAGCGCGATAGCCGTATCGCTGTGCGCGCCGGCCAGTTTCGGGGCGTAGATATTCGCATCGTCGAACGCGAACTGCCCGCCGGCGCTATCCGTCGCGGGCACATTTTCGATGCCCATATAGACGTCCGCCCGGTGCAGCGCGCTGGCCGAGCGGCTGATTCCGGCATGGCGGAAGAATTCGATCGCTTTTTGCGTGTCTTCGAGCGCGCCGACGGCGACATGCTGGCGCGCTTCGAGATAACCGTGCCAGCGTTCGACATTTTCGAGGCTCGAAAATTCGCTGTCGAATAGCGCGCGGAAGCTGTTGGCATAGCTGTAGCGCAATGCTTCGTCGGCGACGTCGAGGGTTACAAGCTTGACGATCTTGCGCTGCGAGCGCGCCATCAGGATCGCGTTGGTGAACAGGAACGCCGTCGCCAGCGTCTCGGTCAGCTCGGCGCTGGCCGGCAGGTTGTGGCAGCGCAGCGCGAAAACGCTCGCCTCGCCCGATGCGATATCGGCGACGGCCGCGTCGAACTCGGCCTTCTCGCTGTCGAGGAAGAGATTGGGGACATTGGGAAGCGAAGCCATGATGCGCTCCTATACAGCCGTGACGAGCTTGGCGGCGATCTCGTCGATCTTGGAGAGATCGATGCCGGCGATATTCATGCGCCCGTCGGGAATGATGTAAACGCCATGCTCCTCGCGCAGTTGCTGCGCCGCCTCGGGCGTCACATCGATCAGCGAAAACATGCCATGGCCCTTATCGATATACGTCCAGTCGCGATCCTGTTTCGCGCGGGCCAGCGCGAGCGCGAGGGCCGTGCGGCTGTGATTGATCGTCTCGCGCATTTCCTTGAGTTCGGCGAGCCAGGCGGCTTTGAGTTCGGGGTCTTCGAAAATCGTGCGGACGATGGCTGCGCCATGATCGGGCGGCATCGAATAATTGGCACGGGCGAGCGAGAGCAATGCGGAATTGGCCGCCGCCAGATTCGCATGTCTCTTGCCGACGAGCAGTGCGGCGCCCGTGCGCTCGCGGTACAGGCCGAAATTCTTCGAACAGCTGAGCGCGAGGAGCATTTCCGGCGTACGCTCGGCGATGGTTGCGACGCGCGCGGCATCTTCCTCCCAGCCCTGGCCGAAGCCGATATAGGCAGAGTCGACAAACGGGATCATCCCGCGCGCGACCACGCCCTCGGTCAGCCGGCCCAGATCGTCCGGCGATGGGTCGATCCCGGTCGGGTTGTGGCAGCCGCTATGGATGACGACGACATCGCCCGGTGCGGCCGCGTCCAGCGCCTGCAATATCGCGTCGACATCCGCTTCCGCCGTGAATTTCGGATAGGGATAGGTCGCCATCGCCGCGCCGACCGCGCCGAAGATCGCGCGGTGATTCGGCCATGTCGGATCGGGCATCCAGAAGGTCGCCTTCGGATTGAGGCTGAGCGCCAGCTCCGCCAGCACACGCACCGCGCCGGACCCGCCGATCGACTGGATGCCGATCATATCGGTGCCATAGGCATGATCCGGCAGCACCGCATTGGCGAGCAGCTCGACGAACTTCTGATCGCCGCCGACGCCGACATAGGTTTTCGTCATCTGCGTATCGATCAGCCGCTGTTCGGCCGCTTTCACGGCGCGCATGACCGGCGTCAGGCCGGTGGCGTCCTTGTAGACGCCGATGCCGAAATCGACCTTGTCGTCGCGCGGATCCTCCTGATAGGCGCGGCTGATCGCGATGATCTGGTCGATCGGGCGGGCGACGGCTTGGTCGAACATGGCTGATCCTTACGGGCTTACCGATTTAACGGGCAGGAAACCGGAATTGGCGTTGCGGACGTCGCTCGCGACATAGCTGCCCAGCAGTTTGACGTAACGCGCCTTCTCTTCGAGCGCGCGCAGAGCGGCCTGCACGGCCTCGTCCTCGAGCCCGCCACCGATGTCGATATAGAAGGTCGGCAGAGCGGTCTCTTCGGAGATCGTATAGGTTTCGAGCGTGGTGATATTGATGCCGGCGTCGCGGAACACGGCGAGCGCTTCGATCAGCGCGCCGGGCTGGTGATCGATCTGGAAGATCAGCGTTGTGATATTCGCGCCCGCATAGTCGGGATTGAGCGCCGGTTTTTCGAGCGCCAGAAAGCGCGTGTAATTATTCTTCTGGTCGGCGATATCGCGCTCGATCACGACCCCGCCGAACACCTGCGCCGCGACCGACGATCCGATCGCCGCGACATGCGGATCGCCGAGTTCCGCCACCTGCTTGACGGCCGTTGCCGTATCCACCGTTTCCACCTGCTCGGCATCCCGGCAATGCGCTTCGATGAAGCCCGAGCTTTGCAGGAAACCCTGGCGATGGCTGAGGATGCGCGTGATGCTGCCGGGTTCGGACACGGGTTGCGGGCCGGAATGCGCCTGGATCAGGCAATGTTCGATCCGCTGCATATGCTCCTGCACGATTGCCATCTCGGTCGAGAGCATCAGGCGGTGGACGTCCGGGATGCGGCCGCTCGTGGAATTCTCGATCGGGATCACGGCCGTCTTGTGCGCGCCCGCCTCGACCGTTTCCATGATCTCGCCAAAGGTGCGCAGGCCGACATGCTCGGCATCGGGAAACATGCCGATCGCCGCCTGATAGCTGTAAGTCCCGGGCGAACCCAGATAGGCGATTGTCTCTGCGGTCATTCCTCATTCTCCAGCGCGTCGACCCGGCGTTTCGCTTCGACCAGCGTCTCCAGCAAAACGGCGGGCACAGGCTCGTCGGCCATGGCGGCGATCAGATCAAGCCGTTTTTTGAATTCCGCCACCGCCGCCGTCAGCTCCGCAGCGTTGGCGCGAAAGATATCGGCCCACATCTGCGCGTCCGATCCGGCAAAGGAGGCGATCCCGCGATACGAAGCGGGGAGGAGGTCGGATGGCTCATCGGTCCTCAGTCCGGCTAACGCATAGGCGATCAGATGCGGCAGATGGGAACCCGTTGCGAGCAACCGGTCATGCGCGTCCGGCACCATCTCTACGACCCGCGCGCCAAGCGTCTCCAGAAGCGTTTTCGCGGCGGCGACAGCGTTGGGATCGGTGGCATCGGTCGGCGTCAGCACGAACGGCCGAGCGGCAATGATATCGCCGCTGGATCGCCCGGGCCCGGCCGAAATGCCGCCGGCCAGCGGGTGGCCGGGCACGAAGCGCGCCGCGTCGACATCGGCTTCGGCGACAGTCTCGACGATTGCGCGTTTCGCCGATCCTGTATCGATGATCAGCGCGTCGCTGTCCGGCAGTTCGAGTAGCGCTACGACCTGTTTCGCAATCGTCGCGACCGGCGTTGCGACGAAGATCGCATCGCAATCCGCCAGTTTGGCCAGCGTGGTCGCAATCTCGGCCTTGGGGTGGCGCTCGGCGACATAGGCCGCATTGCCCGGGCTTGCATCATGCACGCGTAGCGCACTGTCCGGCAGCCTATGGGCAAGCCGGGCGGCGATCGAGCCGCCGATCAGGCCGGCGCCAACCAGTCCGATCCGCTGGAAATCGGGCGCGTTCATCGCGCTCATGAAGATTTTCCGTGCTGCATTGCACTGCACAAAAGCCGGTCCGCATGCTAAATGCAAATGGAATTGGCCGCTGCGTGTAACGGAAAGCGCCATTGTGCCGAATGACGGCATGAGGTGCCGATGTCCGGCTTGCCTTGCAGTGTGGCCGGACGGGAAAGCTTCGAGTGTATGGAAGAGGTATGCGTATGACGATTGATCGACGAACGATTTTGACAGGCGGTGCGATTGGTGCGCTGGCGACGCTGACCGGCTGTGGCAGCCGGGCCGACGCGACCAACAGCGGCAATTTCCCGGTCCGCTACACCGACGCGCAATGGCGCGCGCGGCTGACGACGGAAGAATATCGCATCTTGCGCGAACATGGCACCGAACGGCCCTTCACCAGCCCGCTCGATAATGAGAGCCGCCGCGGCACCTTTACCTGCGCCGGCTGCGGCAACCGCCTGTTCAGCTCGGCGACCAAGTTCGACAGCGGGACGGGCTGGCCGAGCTTCTATCGCCCGCTGCCCGGCGCGATCGGCACGCGCATGGACCGCAGCCTCGGCATGGTCCGCACCGAAGTCCATTGCGCCGATTGCGGCGGCCATCTCGGCCATGTGTTCCGCGATGGCCCGCGTCCTACGGGTCTGCGTTACTGCATGAATGGCGTGGCGATGGATTTCGTCCCCGCGAGGAGTTAGTAGTCATGATTATGAAAAAGCGCGTTTCCTTCGCCATTGGCGCCGCCGCCGTGATCGCCGCGGTGGCCGCGATTTCCCTGCCGACCACACAGCAGACGGTCGAAGCGGCCGTGACGATCCCACCGCCCCGCACCAATGTCGTGGTGACCGAGGGCAATCAGGTCGCCGTGTTCGCCGGCGGCTGTTTCTGGGGCATGGAAGGCGTGTTCCAGCATGTGCGCGGCGTGCGCAGCGTCGTCTCCGGCTATGCCGGCGGCAGCGCGGAAACCGCAACCTATGAACAGGTCGGCACGGGCCGGACCGGCCATGCCGAGGCGGTGCGCATCGTCTATGATCCGAGCGTCGTGACCTATGGCGAGCTTTTGCGGATCTATTTTTCCGTCGCGCACGATCCGACCCAGGTGAACCGGCAGGGTCCGGATGTCGGCCCCGACTATCGTTCGGCGATTTTCCCGCAAAACGCCGCCCAGCGCAGCGTCTCGCGGCGCTATATCGCGCTGCTCAACGAATCCGGCCGTTTCTCCCGCCCGATCGCGACGCGGCTCGAAAGCGGCCGCTTCTACCGCGCGGAAGACTATCATCAGGATTTCATGAACCGGAACCCGCGCCACCCTTATATTCTCGCGCATGACGTCGAGAAGGTGGAAGACCTGCGCGCGACCTTCCCGCGCATGTTTACGAACACGCCGGCGGCTTAGTTCGTCAGACTCGAGCTGGCGGTCGAGCGCCGCACCGGCCCACTCCCCCTCCCGACCTCCCAATAAGTGTACCCTGTGGGAGGCCGGGAGGGGGAGTGGGCCGGTGCCGCGCCTGAGCGAAAACGAAGGTCTGACAAAGAAGCTTCCCTAACCAAATCGGTTTTTCTCTTTCCTACACTATTGCCGAAATGGCAAGTAG
>NZ_JANQNS010000008.1 GCF_028279465.1 Parasphingopyxis sp. | reverse complement strand
CTACTTGCCATTTCGGCAATAGTGTAGGAAAGAGAAAAACCGATTTGGTTAGGGAAGCTTCTTTGTCAGACCTTCGTTTTCGCTCAGGCGCGGCACCGGGCCACTCCCCCTCCCGGCCTCCCACAGGGTACACTTATTGGGAGGCCGGGAGGGGGAGTGGGCCGGTGCCGCGATTTCCCGATAGGGAAGGTCTGACAAAAGATTCCGGAAACCTTTGTCACCCGTCCGACAGACTCTGAGAAGCGGAGAGACTTGACCCAATGATCACCGCCATCCGCGAAATCCGCAAAGCCAAGGGGCTGACCCTGCAGCAGGTCGCCGATCGCTGCGAACCGCCGACGACGGCCCAGACAATCGGCCGGCTGGAGACGGGCACACGCACGGTATCCGTCGACTGGCTGAACCGGATCGCAAAGGCGCTCGATGTCGAAGCCGGCGATCTCGTCACCCTGCCCGAACAGCCCGATCTGCCAGTGGCCGCCATATTAGGCGCGCAAGGCGTCGAAGCGCCGGCGCATATGACGCGGCTGACGCCGCCCCGCCCCGGTGGAGGAACGGTCGCGGTACAGGTGGAGGCAGGTGTCGGAGATTATCGCGCCGGCGACGAGCTATGGTGCGAGCGGATCGCTCCGGACGAATATGCCGGCGCGCTCAACCGCGATGTGCTCGTGCCCCGGCCCGCCGGGCGTTTCCTGTTCGGCCGGCTGATCGGACGCGAAGGCGAGCGAATTCAGATATTGCCGCTCGGCGCGGGCGGCCGGCAGCAGATCGTGAACGATCCGGCATGGATTGGCGTGGCGACCCGGCTCGTGCGAGCCCTCTAGGTCACGCCTTTTGCGAGGTCCGGTGCGCCGTCAGGCGTTGAACAGCATCAGAGCGAGTAGCGCGAAACCGACAGCGACGGCCTGAAGCAGGACGCGGCCTTGCATGGCCTTGTTCTGCGCTCGCGCGCCTTCGCTCGGCCCGTCGCCGGCCAAATCCTCCTTGGTCGTTGCGAGAAAGGCGACGATGCCGCGCACGAAAAAATAGACGGTGCCGCCAATGGCGGCAAAGACGAGCAAAAGCGTAAACCAGAACATGATTGTAATTTCGGTATTCCCGCTACCGCCTGCACCATGACCCATGGTGCATGTCGCCCGGCCCGCGCATCGCTTGCAGCCTGTTCGCCAAGACGCCTATAAACGATCCGGGAGGAAAGAGAGTGCAAGAGCAAGGGAAAGAGGCCGACGCGCCGGTTCCCCTGGAACCCGATCCGGAGCTGATGACGCTGATCGACAACAGCCCTGTCGCATCGGTGATCAGCAATCCCCGGCTGCCCGACAATCCGATCGTCGCCGTGAACGAGAAGTTCATGGAGCTCACCGGTTACGATCGTGACGAGATTATTGGCCGCAATTGCCGCTTTCTCGCCGGGCCGGGTACCGAACCCTGGCTGACCGAGGAAATCCGCCGCGGCGTACGCGAAAAGACCTCTGTGCTCGTCGAGATCCTGAACTACAAAAAGGACGGCACGCCATTCCGCAACGCGGTGCTGGTCGCGCCGATTTACAATCAACAGGACGAACTCGACTATTTCCTCGGTTCGCAGGTCGAAATTCCGGACGGCGCCGCCAATATCTCCACCGCGCGGCGCACGAGCGCGGTCGAGGCGGTGAAAAACCTCTCCGAGCGACAACGCCAGGTGCTGCAATTTGCGGCCAAGGGCCTGCTAAACAAGCAGATCGCCTATGAGCTCGGCGTCACCGAACGGACGGTAAAAATGCATCGCGCGCTCGTCATGGAACGGCTTAACGTCCAAACCGCCGCCGACATGATCCGGGTCGCCGTGGAAGCCGGACTTTAGCCGCGCGCAAACGGAGAACCCGTCGTATGTCCCAAGGGACATGTAGGCGAATCGGCGGCGAAAGAGGATACCAACGATCGTTGCGGTGACTGGCGCTTTTGACTCTGCCACCCTCCCTAACTTGGCTCTGTCCTCCCCAGTGCCGTCATCGCAACATTCTGATCCGATGGAGAGATGGTCCGCTATGTCCCGCCGCAGCGAAAGCATGAAATCTATCGGCGCGGACAATGCGATCGGCATTCGCAGTCTCATCGCCCGCAAGAACGAGAAGCAGAAGCGTCTGCCGCGCTTTTTCTTCAGCAAACGCGGACATATGAATCTCCGCCGCGATGCGTCGCAGCATCGCCGCTTCGCCTATCTCTACGAAGATATGTTGACCTGATGCGTGACGGTCGATCGCACCGCCCCCTCGGTCATGTCTGAAAACGCCCGCACGATAGTGATTTTCGGCGCCGGCGGCACGACTGGCGCGGCCACGGTTGCGATGGCCCGCGATCGCGGTTTGACGGTCCGCGCCGTCGAGCATGAATGGCCGCTCGACGCGCCTGATGGCGAGGCGGTCTCCCACCATAGCGCCGATGTCATGGACGACGATCTTGCCCCGCTCGTCGATAGCGCGGATGCAGTGATCTCTGCGATCGGGCTCAGCATGTCGGTGCGCACTGTCGCCAATCCGCCGCCGCTTTACACGAAAGGCACCGCGAACATCGTGCAGGCGATGCAGAAGACCGGCGTGCGCCGTCTGGCCGTGATTTCGGCGACTTTCGTCGAAGACGCCGATGCCGGGCCGCTCTGGTTCCGCGTCACCGCCATGCCGGCGCTCGCCAATATCTATGCGCAGATGGCACGGATGGAGGCGGAGCTGGCCCGGGCGGAGGGCATCGACTGGACGGCGGCGCGGCCCGGATGGCTCTTGGATCGACCCTATACCGGCGACTATCAGGTGACCGATGAAAAGATCACGCATGGCCTGCTCAGGACGCGCCACGCCGACCTCGCCGATTTCCTGCTGCGCTGCGTGACCGAAGACCTGCATATCGGCGAAACCCCGGCCATCGCGCGTCGCGAGTCCGAGCTCGACGAGAGCCCGCTCGCGCTCAAAAACGAACTGGTCTGATGCAAGCGGCGCGGGCCGCGCGCCAGAAGAGGGCCCTCTGCCCGTCTAACTATCTGAAATTGCGGGAAATGGTGGGCGCTGACAGGCTCGAACTGCCGACCCTCTCGGTGTAAACGAGATGCTCTACCAACTGAGCTAAGCGCCCGCACCAAATGTGCGCCATGCGCCCTGCCAAATCCCGGCGCGCCGCGCAAGCGGAAGATTGCGCCGTGCCGCGATTATCCCGACAGCAAGTCGCCCTTTTGCCGAGCCGCGGCGAACCATCTTTCCAGCGCATGCGCGGCTTCGTCCGACAGTTCGATGAAGACGCGGCGGCCGTCCCGTGGGTCCGATCGGCGCACGAACAGGCCACGATCGGTCATCGTCCGGATCCAGCGCAGTGCCGTTGTCGGCGGAACCGCCGCGGCGATGCACAGGCTCGACACGGCAACCTGACGTCCTTCCAGCCGCGCCGCCATGAGATCGAGCAGCATGTCCCAGGCCGGGTCCGCGAACAGCTCGCGATCGAAGAAGCGTTCGCGCAACCGCCGCATGCGGATCATCGTCCGGATATCGTCCGCCCGCAGCGCCTCGGCCCGCACCGGCTCGGCATGGAAAGCGTGCGGCGCTTCGGCGAGGCGATGATCGTCACCATTGGGCTGGGCGCGTTCATCATGCGACAGTTCTGCAAGCGCGCGGGCAATGCGCCCCGCCTCCTCGCTCAGCCGCCGCAATCGCGCATCGTCGCGCTCGCTGTTGATATCGTGAAACGCGTCCCGCCTGTTCGCCAGCATCAGGCCTAGCGCCGCCGCCTGATCGATCGCCTTGGGCGCGCAGAGCATCGCGATATCGCCATGGGCGATCTGGGCATCGACGATATCGACCAACTCGATCGGTACGGAGATCACGCTGCGATGCCGGCCGGCGCGGGCATTGCCCTCGATCGCCGCCAGCAAGCCATCCAGCATACGCCCATGATCTTCCGACAGATCGACAAGCGCCACGTCAAGCGCAATCTGTTCGCCCATCCGCTCGACAGCGTTTTCCGGTTCGGCCACGCAGACGACGCGCCCGCCAACCGCATCGACGGCGTTCCGACACCGCGCCTGCCCGGCCGGATTGTCCGCGACGATCAGTATCGCAGCGGGCTCCCCCGTGTTCCGCTCGCCGCTCACCGGTTGCGTCATGGCCACTATCTCCGTTCTGCCTATGTTCGCTATATTCGCGCCAAAGCGGACCGAGAAGCCCGGAATGCATCCGTAACGGGGACTACACAGAGCTGGTTTTCAGGTCACTTCGCAGGCGGATTTGGCTCAAGCTTAGGAAAAGCAGTCATTCCATATCTCTGCGCGCGACACGGCAATCCATCCATATCGGAGTCAAAATGGTGGGATCGCGGCCTAAGGCGGCTATTCCGCCGCGAGTATCCAGTCCAGCGCGGCATCGGCGTGCAGCGACGTCGTATCGAATATTGGCAGAACGTTGCTGTTGGTTTTCACGACCATGACGAGCTCGGTGCATCCGAGCACGACGGCCTCGTTTCCGGCTTTCTCCAGATTGGTGATGAAGGTTTTCATCGTGCGCTTCGATTCGACCGGCGCCTCGCCCATTACGAGTTCGTCGAATATGATCCGGTCGATCTCGGCCATACGCTCCGGGTCCGGAATGGCGAGATCGATGCCATGTTCCCGGAGCCGGTCGCGCAGGAAACCCTCGCTCATCGTGAAACGCGTTCCGAACAGAGCGGCACGGCTGATATTCTCGGCGCGCATCGCGGCCGCCGTCACATCTCCGATATGCAGAACGGGAATATCGACCGCATCGGTCAGATAGCCATATAGCTTGTGCATCGTGTTCGAGCAGAGGACGAGGCCCTCGGCGCCGGCATGCTGCAATCGTTGCGCGCTTTCCGCGAGCTGATTTCCCAGCATATCCCAATCGCCGCGATTCTGGGCCTCGGCAATCGGCTCGAAGTCCAGGCTTTCGATCAGCAGATGCGCGCTGTGCCGTCCGCCCAGCCGCTGGCGGACACCGCGATTGATCTTTTCATAATAGATGGCGGTCGAGGCCCAGCTCATCCCGCCGATCAGGCCCAGTGTACGCATACCGAAATCCTTCTTCGTCGGGTCGCCATGGCGACACAACGGCGCATATCCGCAAACGTTCCCTTTTGCGGCACGATTATCGAATTGGGATTAGCCCAGGCTCTTGTTGATTTCCTCGACCATCTTCTTGGCGTCCGACAGCAGCATCATGGTGTTGTCGTTATAGAAGACCTCGTTATCGACGCCGGCATAGCCGACCCCGCCCATCGAGCGCTTGATGAAGAAGACGGTCTTCGCCTTGTCCACGTCGAACACCGGCATGCCATAGATAGGTGAGCTGGAATCCGTCTTCGCGGCCGGGTTTACGACGTCATTGGCGCCGATGATAAAGGCGACATCGGCTTGGCTGAACTCGCTGTTGATGTCTTCGAGCTCGAACACCTCGTCATAGGGCACATTCGCTTCGGCGAGCAGCACATTCATATGGCCAGGCATACGGCCCGCAACCGGGTGGATCGCATATTTGACCGAAACGCCCTCTTCCTTGAGCAGGTCCGCCATCTCCCGCACGACATGCTGGGCCTGGGCAACCGCCATACCGTAACCCGGGATGATGATGATCTTCTCGGCCTGTTTCATCAGGAAGGCCGCGTCGTCCGCCGAGCCGGCCTTCCACGGCCGCTCGACCCGCTCGCCCTTGTCACCGCCCCCGCCGCCATCAGAGCCGAAGCCGCCCGCAATCACAGACAGGAATTTCCGGTTCATCGCCCGGCACATGATGTAACTCAGGATCGCGCCCGAAGAACCGACAAGCGCGCCGGTAATGATCATCGCCGTATTGCCGAGCGTGAAGCCCATCGCGGCGGCCGCCCAGCCTGAATAGCTGTTGAGCATCGAGACGACGACCGGCATGTCAGCCCCGCCGATCGGGATGATCAGCAGGAAGCCAACGGCGAAAGCGAGGATCGTGATCGTCCAGAACAGCCAAGGTGTATCGACGCGCGGCGAACCGACGAAATAGAAATAGACGATCAGTCCAAGAATTACGGCTATCGTACCGAGATTGATGACATGGCGGGCCGGCAGCAGGATCGGCGCACCCGACATATTGCCGTTCAATTTGGCGAAAGCGATGACCGAGCCGCTAAACGTAATCGCGCCGATCGCCGCGCCCAGCCCCATTTCGACCCGGGTAATCGGCAACAACACGCCGGCCGCATCCGCAATCCCAAACGCTCCGGGATTGAGATAAGCAGCCGCGGCCACCAGCACAGCCGCCATACCGACAAGACTGTGGAAACCCGCCACAAGCTGCGGCATCGCCGTCATCGCAATGCGCCGCGCGACGACGAAGCCGATGCTGCCGCCGATTGCGATGGCGATGGCGATCTCGACAAGACCGGCAACCTCATGTGTGACGAGCGTCGTCGCCACGGCGATCACCATGCCGATCATGCCGAAACGGTTGCCCGCCCGGCTAGTTTCGGGCGACGAAAGACCGCGCAGCGCGAGAATGAACAACACGCCGGCGGCGAGATAGGCGAGCGCTACCCAGGCCGGTACATCCTCGCCGATCGTGGCGGCATGGGCCGGGCTAGAGATCGCCAGCAACGGCAGCGCGCCGGCGAGACCGGCGGCAGTACGAAGAAGCGTTTTCACTATTTGCGCTCCTTCTTCTTATACATTGCAAGCATGCGCTCGGTGACGGCGAAACCGCCAAAGATGTTGACTGAGGCGAGGACGACACCGGCCAGACCCAGCCATTTGGCTGCCTCGGCGTCCGCAGCCCCACCAGCAGCCGCAGCAATCAGTGCGCCAACGATGATCACGGACGAAATCGCGTTGGTGACGCTCATCAGCGGCGTATGCAAAGCCGGCGTCACCGACCAGACCACATAATAACCGACGAAACAGGCCAGCACGAAAGTCGAGAGGATTGAGATAAAGTCCATGGTAAGCCCCTAATTCGCCGTTAGCCGTTCGTTGACGACTTCGCCGCCGCGGGTCAGCGTTACGCCCTGCACGATCTCGTCATCTTCGGGGAGAACCGGCTTCTTCGCCTCCTCGTCCCAGAAAGCGCTGAGGAAATTGTAGAGATTGCGCGCGAACAGCGCCGAGGCGTCGGCGGCCAATCTGCCCGGCACGTTGCGGTGACCGACAATCTTCACGCCGTGCTTCTTGACAACCTCACCGGCAACTGCGCCCTCGACATTGCCGCTCTGCTCGACCGCGAGATCGACGATCACGCTGCCCGGCCGCATCGTCGCGATCTGCGCGTCCGAAATCAGCCGCGGCGCGGGCTTGCCCGGGATCAGCGCGGTGGTGATGACCACGTCCTGCTTGGCGATGTGCGAAGAGACCAGTTCGGCCTGCGCCTTTTGATATTCCTCTGACATCTCAGTCGCGTAACCGCCCGTGCCCTCGCCTTCGATGCCCTCGACATCTTCAACGAAAATCGGTTTCGCGCCGAGACTTTCGATCTGCTCCTTCGTCGCCGCCCGAACATCGGTCGCAGACACTTGCGCGCCCAGCCGGCGGGCAGTCGCGATCGCCTGGAGTCCGGCGACGCCGACACCCATCACGAAGCAGCGTGCGGCGGATACCGTTCCCGCAGCCGTCATCATCATCGGAAAGGCGCGGCCATATTCTGCGCAGGCATCGAGCACCGCCTTGTATCCGGCGAGATTCGACTGGCTGGAGAGAATATCCATCGACTGCGCGCGCGTTATCCGCGGCATGAATTCCATGGCGAGAGCGTCCACGCCGGCCTTGGCATAGGCATCAACGCGTTCGCGTTCCCCGAACGGATTCAAGCTGCCGATCAGCCAGACGCCCGATTTGGCGCCGCTCAGGTCGGCAGGATCGGGACCGCGAATACAGAAGATTGCATCGGCATCGGCGATGGCCGAGCTGCGACCGGCAATTGTCGCGCCCGCTTCGGTATAGTCGGCATCGGCGATACCGGCATCGTCGCCAGCGCCCTGCTCGACGGCCATTTCGGCACCGAGATCTATGAATTTCTTAACCGTTTCGGGTGTTGCGGATACGCGCGGTTCGAGCGGATCGGATTCCTTAAGGACAGCGATTTTCAATAGCTTCGCCCCCGATTACGTAACGGCAATGACGGCTGCGATCGTCGCAATGGCCGACAGGATCGTTCCCCATTTCAGCAGCCCCAGAAAGCCTGAATAGGTGCTGTTATGGGCCTTATAGTCCATATCGGGATGGCCATTTTCCTCAGTCATTTATTACCCCTGCGCATTATCGGTAATTGCTCGTGACCCGTGTCTAACCACCGGAACTGCGCGCCTCAAGCGATTTTCGGCATCATTTTTCTGTTGCGGGCGAAAGTCTGGCTGTGCGCCCTCCTTAAGCTGGTTTTTACTCCACTCGCTCTATGGGTGTGGGCTGAATGCGATACGGGGTTTCGAATGCCGACTGACCGGCCGAAAACATTGCTGCTTGTCGACGATGAGCCGGCCCAGGGGCGGCTCATCGCGGCGATAGCCACGCGCACCGGCTGGAAGAGCCTGCGTGCAGAATCGGGCAAGGATGCGATGCTCCTGCTCGATTCGCCGGACGGTAAGACCGTGGATGCGGTCCTCATCGATTATTGGGCGCCGAGCTCCGGCGATGTCGACTTGATCCGCCAAGTCGCCGAGCTCCGGCCGGAACTGCCGATTCTCGTCATCACGGCACAGTCCAAAGTATCGATTGCCGTCGAAGCCATGCGTGCCGGCGCGACCGATTTTCTCGCCAAGCCGATTGCACCGGAGCGGTTGGTCGCCGCGCTCGATGCCGCCACGGAAGGGCAGACCCATCGCGGCGAGCTGCGCCCGCTCAGCGAAAAGGTGTCGCAAACCCTGCCCTTCGACGAGATTGTCGGGTCCGCACCCGAGTTTCGCGCGGCGCTCGCCATCGCCGCCAAAGCGGCGCGGTCCCGCGTTCCCGTACTCATCGATGGCGAGCCGGGCGTGGGCAAGGAAGTGTTCGCGCGCGCCATCCACGCCGCCAGTCCGCGATCGAAGCGCCCGCTCTACACGCTCAATTGCGGCGCCACCGCCGCGAACCTGATCGAGTCCGAACTGTTCGGCCATGAAAAGGGCGCGTTTGCCGGTGCGTTCGAGAAACATGTCGGCAAGCTTGCCGAGGCCGACGGCGCCACGCTGTTCATCGACGAAATCGCGGCCTTGCCGCCGGACGTGCAGGCGAAGCTCGCCCGAACGCTCGAAACAGGTATCATCCGTCCGATCGGCGCCGCGCGCGGGTTCGAAGTTGATGTCCGGCTGATCAGCGGCGCGAATAGTGACCTGCTCGAGCAGGTCGGCGCCGGCAATTTCCGCGAAGACCTTTATTACCGTCTCAACATAGTGGGCCTGACGATCCCGCCGCTGCGCAAACGCTCGGGCGACGTGCCGCCACTCGCCCGGCATCTGTTGGCGCGGATCGCCGGTCAGCCGGGCATGCGTGCGCTCGGCATTACCGACGATGCGCTCGCTATCCTCATGCGCTATGACTGGCCGGGCAATGTCCGCCAGCTGCAGGACACACTGTTCCGCGCCGCGATCGAATGCCAGGGCGCGGCGCTCACATCCGCCGATTTCCCGGAAATCGCGGAGCTTGTCCGCCAATCCGAAACGCAGGGCAATGGCAACACGTCGAGCGTCCACGCCTTTGCCGACGGGCCGGGCGTAGCGCTGTATGAACCGGACGGCAATCTGCGCCCGCTTTCGGATATTGAAGCTGATGTGATCCGCCTTGCCATCGGCCATTATCGCGGCCGGATGACCGAAGTCGCCCGCCGCCTCGGCATCGGCCGCTCGACGCTCTACCGCAAACTATCCGAACTGGGTATCGACAGCGCCGCTTAGTGCGTCGCCGCTTGCCGGTTTTGCCTTCTGTTCAGTAGCTTGAGCGAGGGTCTTCCAGCACCGGGCTGCTAGGTGCGGGCGATTTTACTTTCACGCGTTTGTTACGTTTCTTATATCTGCTTTGGTACTCGCGGCGCTGTTTGGTGACTTCATAGAGCACGATTCCGGATGACGTCCCTAAATTCAGACTTTCGATCATCCCATACATTGGAATGTTCACACACAGCTCGCTGCGCTCAACCGCAAGGTCGCTAATCCCGATGGCTTCGCTACCGAACCATACCGCTAGTTTAGCATGCTTCGTGTAATCGCCCTCATGCAGCACAACATTCTCCCGGCTCTTAATGTGCGGCGAGGTCACGATTGACACAAAATTGTTCTTTTCGAGATGCGCGAGGCACTCACCTGTACTGTCAAATCGCTTCACGAAACTCCACTTGATTGCGGACACGGATGTCTTGGACAGTGACCTTGTTTCGCGCATTTCCTGCCAATCATCGGGTAGAGCTTTTCGAGGATCGACAATATAGACCTTCTCGACGCCTAAGGCGTTTACGTTTCGAACCACTGTTCCGATATTCTTGATATCACTCGGATTTTCAAGAACTGCGATGAGATTCTTGCAGCGATAAGGCTTGATTTGATCAGCACGCTGCCGGGCCGAACTCTTTTGCTGGATTTCCTCGTCAGCACTCACGCTTGTATTCCTCTCAACGGCAATTCGTTCGAGTTTATACCTATAAGCCATGTCGATTGCGATGCGCCACTTACACTGAGCCGCACAAGGGCAGTTAGGTAATAGGTACTAGCGCAGCGTCCCGCAAACCACGCCACACATGGAGCGCCTGTACGCTTTCGGGCACATCGTGGACCCGCAGTAGCTGCACACCCTGCACCGCGCCGAGCGTCACCAGTGCAACCGAACCACCGAGCCGATCCTCGACCGCCGCTTCGTTCGACAGCGCGCCGACAAAGCGTTTGCGGCTCGCGCCGAGCATGATCGGGCAGCCAAGGCCGTGGAAAAGGCTGAGGCCGTTGATGAGCGCCAGATTGTGCTGCACGGCCTTGCCAAACCCGATGCCCGGATCGACGACGATCCGCTCGCGCTCGATCCCCGCCGCCTCCAGCGCCACTATCCGGTCTTCGAGCCAGTCGTAGACCTCGACGAGCGGATCGCGATATTCGGGATCGGCGTGCAGTTCGTTCCCCTTCCCGGCATGGTGCATGATGATCGCCGGACAGTCTGCATTTGCGACGAGCTCAAGCGCGCGGTCGTCGTAGCGCAACGCGCTGACATCGTTGACAATCGCAGCGCCCGCGGCCAGCGCCGCCTCCATCACGGCGGCTTTGCGCGTGTCGATCGAAATCGCCACGCCTGAGGCCGCCAGCTTCTCGATCACGGGTACGACCCGCGCGATCTCATCGCCTTCCCAGACATCCTCGGCGCCCGGGCGGGTCGATTCTCCGCCGACATCGATCAGCGCCGCGCCTTTGGTGCTCATCGCGAAACCGGCATCGGCCGCGCCCTGTGGATCGTCGCTATACTGGCCGCCATCGGAAAAACTGTCCGGCGTGACGTTGAGTATGCCCGCGATCCGCGGCTCATCGAACCGCAGGACGCGCTCGCCCAGTTCGAACGCCGCGCGCGGTGCCGTGACCCGCGCGATCGTCTCCCGCGCGCGCTCCGCCTGTTCGTCCGACAGCGTGGCGAGAAAATCGCCCATGCCATCAATGGTCACAAGGTGCGGCGCAAGACGCTGGCCGCCCTCAACAGCGATGACTTCAAATGCGCTAAACCAGAGCAGTCCGCCCGCAAGCCGTTCGACCTGGCCGTTCAGATCGAACGGCGCATCGACGAAACCGGTCGGACGAAAATAGAGACTGGCGCTCGGCGGAATATCGGTCATGCCTGCTCCTTAGCCGAGCGGAGAGGGAAAGCCACCTGATGACGGAAACTCAGGGAAAATGGGCGAGCCGATATTCGGCGCGCAGATCGTCGATCGACTTCAGCCCATCGTCCGTTTCGAAATGCCAGAAGGTCCAGCCGTTGCAGGACGGTGCACCCTGGAGCAGCGCGCCGAGCTTGTGGATCGACCCCTCTTTGCCGTTCTTGGTGACGAGCGAGCCGTCGACACGGACCTCGGCCTTCCAGCGCCGTTTTGTGTCCATCAGGATCGTGCCGGGCTTCAACATCCCGGTTTCGATCAGTGACCCGAACGGGACCTTGGGCTGGGCAGCATTGGATTTCATGATGGTGAGCGCGGACTCGTCGAGCGGCAGCGCGGCGTCGATCCGCTCGCGCGCCACGCGGCAATAGCGTTTCTCGCGTTCGATACCGAGCCATTTGCGGCCCAGGCGGCGCGCCACAGCGCCCGTCGTGCCCGTGCCGAAAAAGGGATCGAGCACGACATCGCCCGGCTTCGTGCTGGCGAGCATCACGCGATAGAGCAAAGCTTCGGGCTTTTGCGTCGGATGCGCTTTCTTGCCGCCATCCTTGAGTCGTTCCTGCCCCGCGCAGATCGGTATCAGCCAATCCGATCGCATCTGCAGTTCGTCATTGAGCGACTTCATGGTTTTATAGTTGAACATATATTTCGCCTTCTCGCTTTTGGATGCCCAGATCATCGTTTCATGGGCGTTGGTAAAGCGCGTCCCGCGAAAGTTCGGCATCGGATTGGCCTTGCGCCAGACGATATCGTTGAGGATCCAATAGCCTTCATCCTGCAAGGCAGCACCGACCCGGAAGATATTGTGATAGCTGCCGATTACCCAAAGCGTGCCGTTCGGTTTCAGGATACGCCGCGCCTCTTTGAGCCAAGCGCGAGTGAAGGCGTCATAGGCGCCAAAACTGTCGAACTTGTCCCAATCGTCATCGACCGCATCGACCTGGCTGCCTTCCGGCCGATAGAGGTCGCCGCCAAGTTGCAGATTGTAAGGCGGGTCGGCGAAGATCATGTCGATACAGGCATCCGGCAGGGTCGCCATCGCCGAAACGCAATCGTCCTGCAGGATGCGATCCGTCTCGACAGCAACGGGTTTTTTTCGCCGCGCCGCTTTGGTCGTTTTCGTCGTCTCGACTTGCCCTGCAACCGCCATTCGCCATGCCCCTTGCGCAAAGAGACCGGAGCCTGAGTCAGCGCGGCTCCCGGGTCAAGGGCGGTATGGTCGCGAAACAAAATGGAAATATGGTTAACGAAGCGGGAACGAAATGAGTCCGCTACCAGATATGGCCCGTCCGAGGGCGAAATGGACTCAAGATGCTGGGGTGTGGCGGGAAAGACTCAAAGGTCGAGCAATGCCTGCGCAACCGGTCCGAAGCTGCGGCGGTGCAGATCGCATGGGCCGTGAGCGCGCAGCGCGTCGAGATGCACCCTGGTCGGATATCCTTTGTTGCTCGCCCAGCCATAGTGCGGATGGTCCTGGGCGGCCGCGCGCATGATCCGGTCGCGCTCCTCCTTGGCGATAATCGATGCGGCCGAAATGCAGGGGTGCAGAGCATCGCCACCGATCACCGCTTCGGCTGAATAGCCCCAGTCCGGCAGGCGGTTACCGTCGACAAGAACGCGATCCGGAACGGTATCCAGCGCGTCCACCGCCCGCCGCATCGCGACCAATGTCGCCTGCAGAATATTGATGCGATCGATCTCGTCCGGTTCGGCAACACCGACACCGACACGGCATCGTTCGCGGATCAGCGCTTCCAACTCGGACCGGCGGCGCGGGGTGAGCTTTTTGCTATCGTCGAGCCCGTCGATACCGCCCTTACAGAGAATGACGGCCGCGGCGACAACCGGCCCAGCCAAAGGCCCCCTGCCCGCTTCGTCGACGCCGGCGACGATCTGCGTCACGGCCAGAACTCGCCCATTCTTGCAAAGCCGAGCGGGCCATTACCTTTGCCGAGACCCGGGGGCGCTTTCAGCGCCGCGCGGACGAAACCGCGCGCCTGGCTGATCGCGTCGATGGGCGCCATGCCTTGGCCAAGGCCGGTCGCAAGCGCGCTCGACAGGGTGCAGCCCGTGCCATGGCTGTGCGCGGTATCGATGCGGCTCGCCTTCCAGCGATCGACTTTGCCATCCGGCTGCACGAAAATATCAGTGACGAGATCGCCCTCGAGATGCCCGCCCTTGGCGAGAATCATGCAGTCGGCATCGCGCGCCAGCCTGCGGGCTTCGCGCTCCATCTCATAAGCCGAGGCGAGCCGCGACGATGTCAGACGCGCCAGTTCCGGCAGGTTCGGCGTCGTAATCGTCGCCACGCGCATCAGCGCATGAAAACCAGCAATCGTCGCTTCGTCCGCCAGGGTCGAGCCGCTCGTGGCCACCATGACCGGATCGAACACGATCGGCACGTCGATATCGGGCAGTTTCGCGGTCAGCGCGGCCACCAACTCGCTGGCACCGAGCATGCCAATCTTGATCGCGTCGATCCCGATATCGCTCACCACGGAGTCGATCTGGGCCAGAACCAGATCAGGGCTGACCGGCTCGACAGCCTGCACGCCCAGCGTGTTCTGGGCCGTTATCGCCGTGACCGCCGTCATGGCATGGCCCCCGAGCAGCGTAATCGTCTTAACATCGGCCTGGATGCCCGCGCCGCCGCCGCTATCCGATCCCGCTATGGCGAGAATACGGGCCGGCTTCGTCATGCGTTTGCCTTATACTTCCGGTCTGCCGACGTCGGAAAGCGCGCGCGCAATGCCGTCGCGCGCGCCGTGCGCTGCTTCAGACCGACGCTGCAACGCTCGCTATCAGGCCGCAATTCGAGCATCAGGCGGCTGCCTCGACGGCAGCGCAAATATCGTCGACGACGGACTCGATAAGATCCTTATCCTCGCCCTCCGCCATGACTCGGATTAATGGCTCCGTACCCGATTTGCGGATCAGCACGCGGCCGCTTTCGTCAAGCCGCGCCTCGCCCTCCGCGATCGCGGCCTTTACAGGCTCCGCTTCGAGCGGATCGCGGCCATCGTACCGCACATTTTTCAGGAGCTGCGGATAGGGGTCGAACAGGTGGAGCAATTCGCTCGCCGGTTTTCCGCTCGTCACGAGCGCGGCCAGAATCTGAAGCCCCGCGATCAGGCCGTCGCCGGTCGTCGCATAGTCGGTCAGGATGAGATGGCCGGATTGCTCGCCGCCGACATTGCAGCCCTTGGCCCGCATCATCTCCAACACATAGCGATCGCCGACCTTCGCTCGCTCCAGCGCGATCCCCTCGCCATCGAGAAATTTCTCAAGGCCCATATTGGACATCACCGTGGCGACGATCGCATCGCCTTCCAGCTTACCGCGCTTTTTCCAGTCGCTCGCGATCAGCGCCATTAGCTGGTCGCCATCGACAATCTTACCTTTCTCGTCGACCACGATCAGCCGGTCGGCATCCCCATCCAGCGCCAGCCCGATCGCCGCGCCCTCCTCGACGACCGTCCGGCAGAGTTCCTCTGGATAAGTCGAACCGCAATTGTCGTTGATATTCGTGCCGTTAGGCGTGACGCCGAGCGTCACAACTTCCGCGCCCAGTTCCCAGAGCGCAGAGGGGGCGACCTGATAGGCGGCACCATTCGCGCAATCGATTACGATCTTCAGCCCGTCGAGTCGCAACCTCGGCGGAAACGTCCGCTTCGCATCGTTGATATAGCGTCCGCGCGCATCTTCTACCCGCCGCGCGCGCCCGATATTTTCGGCCGATACGACCTTTGGCGGATTTTCAAGCAATGTCTCGATGGCCGCTTCGGCCGTATCCGAGAGCTTGAATCCATCCGGCCCGAACAGCTTGATACCGTTATCGACATAGGGGTTGTGGCTCGCCGAGATCATGACGCCGAGATCGGCGCGCATGCTCTTCACCAGCATCGCAACCGCCGGCGTCGGCATCGGCCCGACCATGATGACGTCCATTCCGACGCTCGTGAATCCGGCTACCAGCGCCGATTCCATCATATAGCCCGAAAGCCGCGTATCCTTGCCGATCACAACCCGGTGCCGATGGTCTCCGCGTAGGAAATGCGCGCCCGCCGCCTGGCCGACCCGCATGGCGATATCGGCGGTCATGGGCGGCGTGTTGGTGAGCCCCCGAATGCCATCAGTGCCGAAATAGCTGCGCGTCACGATATGCGTTCCCAAAAATGATTTCGCTTGTGCCTTCCCTAGCCGCCGCCCATGATCGTGTGAAGCGCGGGGACGAACAGGCGGGGACATTCCGGAATGATTGCATGGCTCGAGACGGCGCTGGCCGATCTCAACGCACTGGTTTTCACCAAAGTCCCGATCTTTGGCGTCGACGTCACGCTGATCGTCATCTGGCTCGCGCTGCCGATGCTCATCTTCACCATCTGGCTCGGCTTCATCAATATCCGCGCCTTCCCCTATGCGCTGCGGATATTGGCGAAGCCCGGGCACAATATCGACGCGCCGGGGCAAATCAGCCAGTTCGGCGCACTGACGACGGCGCTTTCGGGAACTGTCGGTCTCGGCAATATTGCGGGCGTTGCTGTCGCAATCGCGACGGGCGGCCCGGGCGCGGCTTTCTGGATGTTCGTCATCGGCTTTTTCGCGATGACGCTGAAATGCGTCGAGGTGACGCTCGGCCACAAATATCGGGTGGTGAACGATAACGGCACGATCCGCGGCGGCCCGATGTATGCGCTGAAGAACGGGTTGGCGGCGCGGGGCTGGCCGAGAATCGGCCTGATATTGGGCGGCATCTACGCCTTCTTCGCGCTGGGCGGCGCGATCCCGCTGGTCCAGGTCAATCAGAGTTTCGCGCAGGTCGAGAACGTCACCGGCTTCACCAGCGGCGCCGGATATGGCGCGATCCTCGCTGTGCTGGTCGGGCTCGTCGTGATCGGCGGTGTACGCTGGCTCGCCCGGGTTACATCGGTTCTCGTGCCTGGCATGGCGGCCATCTATCTGATCGGCGTATTCGCCATCATCTTTATGAATTTCGGCGAACTGCCCAACGCCATCGCTATAATCGTCGGCGATGCGTTCAGCGGGGAGGCGGCGGCTGGCGGCGTCCTCGGCGCGTTCGTCGTCGGCATGCAGCGCGCGGTCTATTCGAGCGAGGCCGGTGTTGGTTCGGCGGTCATCGCCCATGCGCAGGCGCGCACGCACGAGCCGGCATCGGAAGGCCTGGTCGCGCTGCTCGAACCCTTTATCGACACCGTGATCGTCTGCTCGCTCGGCGCCATCGCCATCGTGCTCGCCGGTACCTATCAAAGCGGGCTCGACGATATTTCGATCACGTCGGCCGCCTTCGCGCAGATTTCGGGCTGGTTCCCGGTACTGCTCGCCATCGCCGTCTTCCTGTTTGCCTATTCTACGCTCTGCGCCTGGGGATTTTACGGTTTGCAAGCATGGGGATATCTTGTGGGCGAAGGCCCGATCCGGAGCATGACGTATAAAATTCTCTACGTCCTGATGCTGCCCATCGGCTCGATCCTACCCGTGCAGGCCGTGTTCGATCTCGTCGACAGCGCCTTTTTCCTCATGGCAATTCCCAACGTGATCGCCATCTATATCTTCGGGCCGGAGATCAAACGCGAGATCACCGGCTATCTGGAACGCCACCGCGCGGCAAAAGAGGAGACCGCACCATGAAGACCCGAACGCTCGGCAAAGACCTGACCATATCGGCGCTCGGCTTGGGCTGCATGCCGATGGCCGGCATCGGCAAGGGCATGTACGGCATGGCCGACGAGACGGAATCGATCGCAACGATCCACCGGGCGATCGATCTGGGCGTGACCTTTTTCGACACCGCCGAAGTCTATGGCCCGCACAAGAATGAGGAACTGCTCGGCCGGGCGATCAAGGGCAAACGCGATGGCCTGGTCATTGCCACCAAGTTCGGCTTCGCCTTCGACGAGACCGGTTTTCGCGGCGTCGATAGTTCGCCCGAGAATGTCCGCAAGGCGTGCGAGGGTTCGCTTATGCGGCTCGGGATCGAAACCATCGATCTCTATTATCAGCACCGCGTCGACCCGAACGTGCCGATCGAGGAGACGGTGGGCGCGATGGCCCGGCTCGTCGAAGAGGGTAAGGTGCGTTATCTCGGCCTTTCCGAAGCCGGTCTTGAGACGATCCGTAAGGCCGCAGCGACTCATCCGATCGCCGCGCTGCAATCGGAATATTCGCTCTGGGAGCGCGATATCGAAGCGGAAATCCTGCCGCTATGCCGCGAACTCGATATCGGTTTCGTGCCCTATTCGCCGCTCGGCCGCGGTTTCCTGACGGGACAGGTAACCTCGCGCGACGATCTGCCAGAGGGCGATTATCGGTTGAACGATCCGCGCTACAGCGAAGAGAATTTCGCGAAGAATATGAAAATCGTAGACGTGGTGAAAATGATCGCCGACGCGCATGGCATCTCGCCCGCACAGATCGCGCTCGCTTGGCTACTCCATCAGGGCGACGATATCGTGCCGATCCCGGGATCGAAACGGCGCGTGACGCTGGAGGATTCGATGGCGGCAGCGGACGTATCGCTAAGTGATGAGGATCTCGCGAAACTCGATGAAGCCGCGCCGGCCGGGCAAACGGCAGGCCCGCGCTATCACGAGCCAATGATGAAGATGGTGCGTATCTAGCCGGTCCAGGCGATCGGGCCGACCGGCATCGCGTGCAGCCAACTCGCGCCGAACCAGAGTAGCCCACCGAAGACCAGCGGTACGACGCCGGGCCATGCGGCACGCAGCGGCACCCGGCCGTCGATAATCGCGCCGAACGGCATGAAGGAGGTCCGCGATTCCCAGCCGCGCCAGGCATCGCCCATCAGCCGTTCTTTCTTCCGGTCCTGCCCCATCGAGCCGAAGAAGGTGAGTATCAGGATGCCCGTGGCGATCACGAGGTTCACGGGACTGCCGCTGAGCGCAATATGCGTGACCGCCCAGACGATGAACGCCCAGTTCATCGGGTGCCGGGTGATCGCGAAAACCCCGGTCACTGGCCGTACGGGCCGCGATTTCGCCGTCGGATCGGGAAAGGCCGGGTTACCGAGAAAGGACCCAGCGAGCAGGATCATCGATATCAGCATCAGGATCGGCGCGCCCCAATCGAAAAACCATGGTGGTGCGATCCAATAGGCCGGCATTGGCGGGACGGACCGTGCGGCCCAGACCATCCAACCCAGGCTGGCCGCCGCGATCAGCGAATAGACGCCCATAAAGACGGTCTCGCCGAGACGTGCGACCATCGGCGCGCGCAGCGGGTGCGACAACAGAAAATGGAAGCCGACAAAGGCTATGGTGGCGACTATCAGCTGTGTCAGCGGGTCCATCGCACTCCTACCATTCATATGCCTGTGGCAATTGCCGTTCTTCGATCGATAGATAGCGATCGCGCAACCGCGTCTGCCGCGAGGTCAAAGGCTGCTCGACGCCGTCGATCAACATCATATCGACATTGGACGTCACCTCAAGCGGGTCGCCGTCCCAGATCACGACATCGGCACGGCGGCCCGGCCGGAGTGAACCTATCTCGCCGCCGAGCCCCATAATCTCAGCCGGATAGGAGCTGATCGCCGCGAAGGCCTCGCCCCAGCTCAGGCCCGTAGCGCCCGGGACATTATTCAGTGCCACGAGGTTGCCCGCATATTGCGCCGAATAACGGATCTGATGTGCGTCATTATCGTCGATCATGCCGATCGCGACCTGCACGCCGGCCGCGCGCATCCGCCCGATATTGGATTGCGTTGCGGCCAATTGCTCGAATTGCGCGGGAAGGTCGTTGAGCGCGGATGCGATTACCGGCACGCCAGCCGCCGCGATCTCATTGGCGACCGTCCAACCTTCGCTGACGCCAACGAGTATCAGGTTCAACCGCGGATAGTTTGCCCGCAAACTGATAACGTTCAGGATATCGCGCGCCTGTTCGACATGGACGATGAGCGGCACGCGCCCTTGCACGACCGGTACAAGCGCCGACGCATCGACGCGGTTCAACAGCGCATCACTCGTCTGGCCGCCATAAGCATTCGGGTTCGCCGCATAGCGGCGAGCCTGATCGAGCGCGTTGCGGACCATCGCGAAACTGGCCGCGCGGCTGCCGCCCGCCCGCGCTGCGCCGCGCTCGCCCAATTCCACGAACTGGAAGGCGCGCGGGCGCATCACGGCGTCCATATCCGCGCCAAGATCGATGATTGCGCCCTGCCCGCCAAAGATGCTGTTGCTCGTACCGGGGGCGACGACGGCGCGCGTTATCCCGCCGGTCCGGTTCGTAGCGATTGCTGCCGAGCGCGGATTGACGGCCGGGGCGATGTCGAGCCCCGCCGAGAAATCCGACCCCGCGGCCACAGTGTCGTTCGTCGGGGCAACGGCGTCGACTTCTACAAGTCCAAGCCGGGTAAACCCGCCCACAATGCCAGGCGACACCCATTTGCCGGTAGCGTCGACAATCTCTGCGCCGGACGGGACCACAACATTGGCGCCCGCCGCCACGACACGGCCATTCCTGACGACCACCGTACCGCCCGGTATCGGTTCAGAACCATCGCCAATGACCAGCGTACCTCCGGTGACCGCCACCGTCTGCGCAGATGCGGGAAGCGCGATCAAAAAAGCTGCGACGAGCGCGATAAGCTTTTTCATCGCACGCTCCCCTCGCCCGGCTGGCCGAGCTCAAAATCGGATATCGGGCGCAGCTGCGGATTGTTCATATCGTAGAGCAAGGCGCCGTCGATCCAGACCATTTGCGGTCGCGAATAGACGCTGAACGGATCGCCGTTCCACAGCACGATATCGGCGCGCTTGCCCGCGACGAGGCTACCGGTTTCGTCGGCGATGCCGAGTGCGCGCGCCGGATTGATCGCCAGCCATTGCCAGGCTTCGGCATCGCTGATCTCGATCCCCGCCCGCCGGCCATCGGCGAGCGCCTTTGCCGCCTCTTGATTCAGCCTTTGTATCTGGTTCTGATCGTCCGAATGCACAATCGCGCAGGCGCCCCCGTTGTGGACCATCGGCACATTTTCGAAGACCGTATCATAGGCCTCCATCTTGAAGCCCCACCAGTCCGCCCACATTGCCGCGCAGATATCATTCTCTCGCAGCAGGTCCGGAATTTTGTAGGCTTCTACGGCATGATGGAAGGTCGAAATCGTATAGCCAAACTCGCGCGCCATATCGATCATGATCGCCATCTCGTCGGCGCGATAGCAGTGGTTATGGACCAGAATTTCGCCATCCATGACACCGGCCAGTGTCTCATGCCGCAAATTGCGCGCCGGGCGGTTGCCGCCATTCTCCCGGTAACTGCGCCATTGGTTGCGATAACGCTCAGCGTCGATCCACGCCTGCCGCGCAACGGCGATATTGGCCATCCGGCTGGCCGGCGTCCGGTTTCGGCTCCCATAAACACGCTTCGGATTCTCGCCACACGCCATCTTCAGGCCATAGGGCGCACCAGGGAATTTCATCTCCTGCATTGTGCGCGACGGCACGTTGCGCAGCGTGACCGTGCGACCACCGAACAGGTTAGCTGAACCGGGCAGGACATTGAGCGTCGTTACCCCGCCATTGGCGAGCGCGCGGCTGAAGCCCGGGTCTTGCGGCCAGATGCTGTGCTCGGTCCAGACGTTCGCGGTGTTGGGGCCGGTAATCTCGTTGCCGTCCTGATGCGCGGCGACGCTTGGGCTCGGATAGTTGCCGAGATGGCTGTGAATATCGATAATGCCCGGCGTCACCCAGAGCCCGGTACCATCGATCACGGTCGCGCCTTCCGGCACATCCAGCGTCTGGCCGATCGCCTGGATTCGCCCATCGGCAAAATAGACCATGCCGTTATCGATCTGGCCGCCCTCGCCATCATAGATCGTCGCGCCGCGAATAACGGTCGGTACGCCCGGATAGGGCTGATAGGTCGACGGAAAAGGATCGGGGTCGAAAACGCTTATCATGCTGCGATCCGGCGCAGCAGGAACACCACTCGCGCTTTCACTACTCGTTGTCGCGCATCCAAAAAGTGCCAGCGTAGCCGCCAGCAGGACGGCGGCTATCCTCATGTCCGCACTTCTCCGCTGGTGTTGACGCCGGCCGCATCGGGCGCGCCCAGTTCGGACTGACCCAGCATATCGTCATCGACACTGTCGTCCTTGAGCGTATCGAGATGCATGAGGCGCTTAACCAGCGGACTGACAAGGACGACGACGAACCCCACACCGACGGCGACCAGTCCCATCGTCCAATAGACCTCCAGCGCCGCCTCTCGGGTCATGTTGCCGCCTTCTCCTTCGCCCATCAGCGAACCGAGGAAACCGGCCACATATTGTCCACCGGCGGTGCCGAAGAAGAAGGCGGCCATCATCAGGCTCGCCATATGTTTGACCGAGAGGCGATTCATCGCGCTGAGGCCAACCGGCGAGAGGCAGAGCTCGCCGGTGGTCGAAAGCAGATAGAACAAGAACAGGAACAGCACCGGAAGAAGGACCACCATTTCGCCTTCGATCTCGCGGCTGATGCTGAAATTATTGGCGCCCCAGACGAGCACGACGAAAGCGAAGCCCATCTGGACGATGCCAAGGCCCATCTTCGCCGGAGTCGAAGGCTCCCTGCCCGAGCGACCGAGCCACTGCCAGAGCACCGCGAACAGCGGCGCGAGCAGGATGATGATGATCGGGTTCAGGGACTGGAAGAAGGTGGTCGGAATGCCGCCGCGATCGACAAAGCGATCAGTGAACAGATTCATCGAGCCGCCCGCTTGCTCGAACAGGCCCCAGAAGAGTGGCATGAGCAAGATGAAGAAGATCATCGCAAATACCCGGTCGCGCGCCTCGTTATCGAGCTTGAACGCCTCCCTCAGAACGTAAAGTAAGAGAATGATACCTGAGCTCAGCAGCAACCATCCGACAAGCGACTGATACTGGATCAGAAGCCAGATCACCGCGACGCCAGCAAAGCCGACACCATAGAGCAGCCATTCGAGATTGACGCCCGCGACCTTCTCTTTGAGTTTCGCGGGGACGGGCGGCTCGCCATTGCCGCGCAGCAGCGCCTTTCCGAATATGAAGACGATCAGGCCAAGCAGCATGCCGATGCCCGCAAGGCCGAAGCCGAGCGCCCAGCTGACCGTCTCGCCGAGATAGGCCGCGATCAGTACGCCCGTCGCCGCGCCGAGGTTAATCCCCATGTAGAAAATCGTATAGGCACCATCGCGGCGGACATCGGTGCGCGGATAAAGCTGCCCGACCAACACCGAGATGTTCGCCTTGAGAAAACCCGATCCCACGATGATAAAAGCCAGAGCGAGCCAGAAGATGTTGAGCGTCGGATCATTTTGGTACCCGGAACCGTCGCCCTCAAAGGCCATGAAGAAGTGCCCCGCGGTGAGCAGGATCGCCCCAAACAGCACCGCCTTGCGTTGGCCGAGATAACGGTCGGCAAGCCAGCCGCCCAACACCGGCGTGATATAGACTAGAGACCCATAGGCCCCGTAAATCAGATTCGCGCTGCCATCAGAATAAAGCCAGTGCTTGACGAGATAGAGCGTGAGCAGCGCGCGCATGCCGTAAAAGGAGAAGCGTTCCCACATCTCCGCGAAGAACAGCATGTAGAGGCCCTTGGGATGCCCCAACACCTCCTCGCGCGGGCGGGTTAGCGCGAACGCGCCCGCAATCAGAAATCCTGCGAGAACCAGCGCCGCAATCAGCGCCGCCCAGTCGGCATAGTTCCACATCGATACTGCTTTTAACTCGGTCAAACTACGCCCCCTCCGAACATGATTTATCAGCCTTGCCGGTCTCTTATGGCGGCGCAGACTAGCGCCGAAATCGTCGCTGTGAAGGGGCTGGCGCATTTACCAGCGGATGCTAGTAGCTTGAGCTATGTTCAACGATCTCTCCTCGCCGCTCGACTTCCTAGCAACGCGCCGCTCAAGCCGGCCGCGCGACATGGTGGAGCCCGGACCCGAACCGGCGGAATTGCAACGGATATTGGAGATCGCCACGCGCACGCCCGATCATGGCAAGCTCGCGCCGTGGCGGTTCGTGGTGGTGGACGCGGCGCTCCGGGCACGCTTCGCCGAAATTCTGCACGCCGCATATCGGATCGACCGGGAACAGCCGGGCAGGCTGGAGATCGAGGCGATAGACCAGTTCGCCTATCAGGCGCCGACGCTTATCGTCGCGCTGCACTCTCCGAAGACATCGAGCAAGATTCCGCTCTGGGAGCAGGAGCTTTCGACCGGCGCGGCCTGTTTCAACCTGATCTCTGCGGCGCACGCCCATGGTTATGTCGGCGGCTGGATCACGGGCTGGGCCGCCTATTCGGACGCCGTGCGCGATGCGTTCGGAGCGGCGCCCGAACGGATCGCGGGCTTCATTTTTCTAGGGACAGCGGGCACGGAACTGACCGAACGGCCGCGGCCCGAATTCGATGCTGTCGTGAGCGATTGGGATGGCGCATAGCGACTAATCGAATAAATTCGCGCAACCCCCTTGACGCGACGCAGTGTTTTACGACACTATAGCGCGATGTCGAAAGCCGAAAAACCCGTCTATCTGAAATTGCGCGAGAAGATCGCCGCGGCGATCCTCGATGGTCACTATGGCGATGGCGATCCCCTCCCCTCGGTCCGCGCCTTCGCCGCCGATGAAGGCGCCAATCCGCTAACCGTCGCAAAAGCCTATCAGACGTTTCAGGACGACGGGATCGTCGTGGTCCGGCGCGGCGTCGGCATGTTCGTCGCCAATGGCGCATCGGAAAAACTGCGCACGCGCGAGCGGGAAAGCTTCCTCAATGAGGAATGGCCGAAGATCGTCCGGCATATCGACCGGCTCGGCCTCGACACCGCCGAACTGCTGGATCGCGAAACCGCCTAGGCGGCAAACGTCTCTTCATCCACTGAATAGAGAATATCGGCCTTAGCCGTCGCCGCGGCCTTGAGCCCGCTGGCTTCCGGCACGATCTGGTCGAGATAGAAGCGCGCGGCGGCAATCTTCATTTTCAGGAAGTCGCTATCGCCTTCGCCTGTATCGAGTTGCGCCTGCGCAATCCGGTTCTGACGCGCCATCAGCCAGCCGCAGGTCGCGACGGACAGCATGGTGAGAAACGGATAGCTCGCCGCGAGCCGGTCATCTACGTCCGCTTCGCCCGATGCAAGCCAATGGACAACAGCTTCGCAATCTGCCGCGAGTGCCGCGAGATGCGGCTCGCCTTCCGCACCGTTCGCAATGTCCGATAGCAGCGATCGCATCGCATCGCCGCCGGCGAGCCCCAATTTGCGGCCGACCAGATCGGCGGCCTGAATGCCGTTCGTGCCCTCATAGATCGGCGCGATGCGGATATCGCGAAAATATTGGGCGGCGCCCGTTTCCTCAACAAAGCCCATGCCGCCATGAACCTGCACGCCAAGGTCGGCGATTTCGCAACCGGCATCGGTGCCATAGGCCTTGGCAAGCGGCGTCAGCACTTCGGACCGCGCCTTGGCCGCTTCATCGCCGAGCGTCGCCGCATCGACCTGCCCGGCGGCGTAATAGACGAGCGCGCGCCCGGCCATGGTCAGCGATTTCATGCGGAGCAGCATGCGCCGCACATCGGGATGACCGACAATCGCGACGGGTTCGCGCGATCCCGAACCCGCGCGCGCCGACTGGATGCGTTCGCGCGCGAAATGTACCGCCCGTTGCGTCGCCCGTTCGCCGATCTGGACGCCCTGTAACCCGACATTGAGCCGCGCATTGTTCATCATCGTGAACATCGCGCGCATACCGCCATTTTCCGGGCCGATCAGCCAGCCATGGCAATCGTCATTATCGCCGAAGGACATGGTGCAGGTCGGCGAAGCGTGAATGCCGAGCTTATGCTCCATCGACACGCAGCGGACATCATTGGCCGCGCCTGGCGCTCCATTGTCATCGAGCCGGTACCGCGGCACGAGAAAGAGCGAGATGCCTTTGGTACCCTCGGGCGCGCCCTGCGTCCGCGCGAGCACCAGATGGATTATGTTGTCGGCGAGATCATGCTCGCCAAAGGTGATGTAAATTTTCTGGCCCTTGATCCGCCAGCTTCCATCGCTTGCCGGTTCGGCTTTGGTTTTGAGTGCGCCGACATCCGAACCGGCCTGCGGTTCGGTGAGGTTCATCGTGCCGCTCCATTCGCCAGTCGAAAGCTTGGGCAGATAGGCGGCCTGCTGCTCGGAACTGCCATGATGGGTCAACGCTTCGATCGCACCGACGCTGAGCATCGGGCAGAGGCTGAATGCCATATTTGCGGAACCCAGCGATTCGAGGATCGCCGCCGCCAGGCTGAACGGCATGCCCTGCCCGCCGAAATCCGCCGGTGCCGCAATGGTGCCCCAGCCGCCTTCGACATAGGCGCGATAGGCCTCACGAAACCCGTCGGGCATCACGACGCCTTGATCCGTCAATTTCGCGCCCAATTCATCGCCGACCCGATTCAGCGGCGCCCATTCGCCCGCCGCAAGCTGACCGGCCCCGTCGAGGATCGCGTCAACCATATCGGCCGAGGCTTCCGCAAAGCGCTCGCTTTCCGCGAGACCGGCAATATTGGCGATATGCTCGAGCACAAAACGCTGTTCGGTAACGGGCGGCACAAAGCTCATAATCACATCCTGATCTTGCGGAGAATCTGCGCGGCCTATAGCCCGGCCGCATGCCGACGCCAAATTCCGCGACAGAGACGGCGATCAAGCCCTTTGATGCGGACACGATCGCCGATGCGGCGGCGCGCATTGCCGCTGGCGAATGCGTCGCGATCCCGACGGAAACCGTATACGGACTCGCGGCGAATGCTACGGACGGCAAGGCGGTGGCCGGCATTTACGCTGCGAAAGGACGACCGTCTTTCAACCCGCTGATCGTGCATGTCGCAACGATGGACGAAGCACGCAAAATTGCCCGTTTCGATTCTGCTGGGGAAAACCTTGCCGCCGCCTTCTGGTCAGGCCCGTTAACGCTGATCCTGCCGCTCGCCGAGAACGCGCCAATCGCCGATCTCGTCACCGCTGGTCTGGATACGGTCGCGATCCGTATCCCGGCTCATCCGGCCATGCAGGCGCTGTTGAAGGCGTCCGGCCTGCCGCTTGCCGCGCCCTCGGCCAATGCCAGCGGCAGTATTAGCCCGACCCGCGCGGAGCATGTCGCACGCAGTCTCCGCGGCAAGATCGGCTTGATCGTGGACGCCGGGCCGACGGGCCATGGTATCGAGTCGACGATCGTCGCGTCCCGCCAACACGGTCTGACGCTACTCCGGCCCGGCCCGATCACGGCCGAGCAGATCGAAACGGCGGCGGGCACGCCGATATCGACCGCCAAATCCGAGACGATCTCCGCGCCCGGACAGCTGGCCAGCCACTACGCACCTTCGAAGCCGCTCCGTCTCGATGCAACCGATGCCGAACCGGACGAGTGGCTGATCGGGTTCGGCGATATCGCGGGCGATTCCTCGCTCAGCCCGTCGGGCGATCTCGTCGAAGCCGCGGCCAATCTTTTCGCCGCACTGCACGAGGCCGATGCGAGCGCCCGACCGCAGATCGCCGTCGCACCGTTGCCAGATAAGGGTATCGGCCAGGCCATCACCGACCGATTGGCTCGGGCAGCCCATCGCGACTAATCGGCCGGCATTGTCCTTCGCCATCAAAGCACTTAGGCTGATGCCAGAGAGTTATTGCAAAGGGGAGCAAGATGGGCATCGTTCAACGGTCCGGGGCCGAATTTCTCGGTACATTCTGGTTGGTTTTCGGCGGATGCGGCAGCGCGATTTTCGCGGCCGCCTTTCCGGAAGTCGGCATCGGCCTGCTCGGCGTATCGCTGGCCTTCGGCCTTACCGTGCTCACCATGGCCTATACGCTCGGTCATATCTCCGGATGCCATCTAAACCCTGCGGTGACGCTCGGCTTGTGCGCAGGCGGCCGGTTTTCTTTCTCTGAAGCCCCTGCCTATATCGTCGCGCAGGTGCTCGGCGCGATTGCGGCCGCTGCCGCGCTCTACACAATCGCAAGCGGCGGACCCGATTATGCGGGCGGCTTGGCGTCGAACGGTTTTGGCGAGCATTCGCCCGGCCAATATACGCTGATGGCGGCGCTGCTGATCGAGATACTGCTGACCGCTTTCTTCCTGTTCATCATCATGGGCGCGACCGACGGACGGGCGCCGGCCGGTTTCGCGCCGATCGCCATCGGCCTCGCGCTAACGCTCATCCATCTGATCAGCATTCCGATCACCAATACGTCGGTCAATCCGGCGCGTAGCACTGGCCCGGCGCTGCTCGAGGGCGGCATCGCGCTCGAACAGCTCTGGCTGTTCTGGCTGGCGCCAATTGTCGGCGGGATTATCGGCGGCGTGATCTACAAGATTCTCGGCAGTGAGAAACCGCCGATCGAGGGCGAAGCCGCCAGCTGATCCGAAGCGTGACCATTTAGCTTACTGCGGACCGCTTCAACCGCGCCTGATAGCTTTTCCGGAATTTCTGGAGCTTGGGCGCGACGACGGCCATGCAATAGGGATTGCGGCTGCCTTCCCGCTCGAAATAGTCCTGGTGATAGTCCTCGGCCTTGTACCAGTCTCCGAGCGGCTCGATCGTGGTGACGACCGGATCGTCCCATTCAGTCGCTGCCTGTTCGATCGCCGCTTCGGCCAGCGCCTTCTGCTCGTCGGAATGCGGGAAGATCGCTGAGCGATATTGCGTTCCGACATCGTTGCCCTGGCGATTGAGCTGGGTGGGATCATGCACGTGAAAGAAGATATCGAGCAGATCGGCATAGCCGACCACGTCGCTGTCAAAAGTCAGGCGCACCGCCTCGGCATGGCCGGTATTCCCAGAGCAGACAGATCGATAGTCGGGATTCGCCGTCTCGCCGCCGATATAGCCACTTTCGACCCGGGATACGCCGATCACATCGGTGAAGACCGCTTCGGTACACCAGAAACAGCCGCCAGCCAGAGTCGCTTCTTCCATCGCCATCGCCAATCTCCTTTGCGCCCGATAGGCAGGAGATAGGCGCGTCAAAGCTGGGATCAAGCCTGCACAGCAGGCGAAGGCTGGCTGGGGCGGCAGGGATCGAACCTGCGAATGGCGGCACCAAAAGCCGCTGCCTTACCACTTGGCCACGCCCCAGCAGCCGCGCGCTTATATAGCGAGCGATTTCGCCAGCGAAACCCCCCTGCGCGCTGGCCATGTTCATGCCCCGAAGCTAAGGCGGGCGGGATCACAGGGAGTGAAGAATGGCTGTCCTCGTCACCGGCGCCGCAGGCTTTATCGGAATGCATCTGTGCCAGCATCTACTCGCGCGCGGCGAGCAGGTCATCGGTATCGACAATCTCAACGATTACTATTCGGTGCAGCTGAAGAAGGATCGGCTGGCGACGTTAGCAGGCGACGCCTTCACATTCGAAAAGGTCGATTTTGCCGATCACGCCGCGCTCGAAGAATCTTTGTCCAGCAAAGAGTTCGACCGGATCGTTCACCTCGGGGCGCAGGCGGGAGTGCGGTACAGCCTGACCAACCCGCGCGCCTATATCGCCGCGAATATCGCCGGCCATCTCAATATGATGGAAATCGCGCGCAACCGGCACACGGCGCATATGGTCTATGCGTCCTCCTCGTCCGTCTATGGCGGCAATGAAAGCTTCCCGTTCCGGGTCGAGGACCGGGTCGACCAGCCGGTATCGCTCTATGCCGCGACGAAGAAATCCGACGAGCTGATGAGCGAGACTTATGCGCATCTCTACCGGATCCCGATGACGGGGCTGCGTTTCTTCACCGTATATGGACCCTGGGGCCGCCCGGACATGGCGATGTGGCTCTTCACCAAGGCGATCCTCGCCGACGAGCCGATCGCGGTGTTCAACCATGGCAAAATGCAGCGCGACTTCACCTATATCGACGATATCATTGCGGGCGTGATCGCGGCGCTCGACAGCCCGCCGGCCGATGACGGCGAGGAAAAGGCGGGCGGCAGCACAAAACCGCACGCGCTTTACAATATCGGCAACAACCGCTCCGAGGAGCTGAGCCATATGATCGACATACTCGAAGATGCGCTGGGCAAGAAAGCGGTGCGCGACCTGCAGCCGATCCAGCCCGGCGATGTGCCGGCGACCGCCGCCGATATCAGCGCGATCCGACGCGATCTCGGCTTCGAACCGACCACGACGATCGAGGACGGTATCCCCAAATTCGTCGATTGGTATCGCGACTATCACGGGATCGCCGGATAAGCGGGCTGGCCGATTGACACTGGTTGACACGGTCCCAGCAAGCCCCCCGCCTTTCCCACCAAAGTTGACAAAGTAGGCACTGCGCGCGGGCCACAGGTGCCGTTTTGTTGCGCAAATGCATCCAACATCGAAAGCGATAGACAGGTTTCAAAGAGCGGTGAGGCCGTAACACGGCCACCGTTCGAAGCTCGCAGACATTTTCCAACTTTTGAACTTTTACCGGCGGAAGGCTGGATCCCCCTCCCCTTGATGGGGAGGGGTTAGGGGTGGGGTGATCTATCGGCTAGCGAAATCCTTTGCGGATGGGTCACCCCCTCCCAACCCTCCCCCATCAAGGGGGAGGGCACAAGATCGCACATTGACGGGCAGTCAGTTTGCAATGTTCGTACCAGGCTCGTCCTGCGGTCAATCCGAGCGCAAACCTTGATGCCGCGCCCGACTTGTTGCATTTTCAGCCCGTGTTTCCAGTGGGAGGGAAATGCCATGGCTAAAGTCGAAGAAGCCCAGGTCGCCCCGGCACGGGTCGCGAAAGACCTGACCATCGCCGATCTGCGTACGGCGATTGCGGCGGGATGGGGCGATTTCAAAGCCCATCCGGCATTCGGCCTGTTTTTCGCGTCCATCTATGTGGCGGCCGGGCTGTTTCTCTATTTCGCGCTGTTCACTCGCGGCGAGATCGCCTGGCTGGTGCCCGCGGCCGCCGGCTTTCCTATTCTCGCACCGTTCATCGCGGTCGGACTTTATGAGGTCAGCCGCCGGCGCGAGGCCGGCATGCCGATGCGCTGGCCCGCGATCCTTGGCGCGCTGCGCGGACGCGGCGGCGATCAGATCACGAGCATGGGCGTGATCGTTTTCGTCGCTTTCGGATTCTGGCTGATGGTCGCGCACGGCATATTCGCGATCTTCCTGGCCGAATCCGGCCTCGCTTCGGAATCCTGGGAACTGTTCCAGACGAGCGCGGGCATCGCGATGCTGATCGTCGGCAGCGCCGTGGGCGGCCTGATGGCCCTCGCCTTCTACTCGATCACGGTAATCAGCCTGCCGATGCTCGTCGATCGCGATGTCGATTTCATCACCGCCATCATTGTAAGCCTTGCCGTTGTGCGCTCGAACACGGTCGTGATGCTGGCCTGGGCCTTCATCATCGCGATCACGCTGTTCATCGCCATGCTGCCAGCGTTTCTCGGGTTGCTGGTAGTACTACCGGTACTCGGGCATGCGACATGGCACCTGTTCCGGCGTTCGGTGAGCAATGCGGGGACCTAGAGAGAAAGGTCGGCATTAACGCAAACGCCTTACTTTCGCTGCCATGTCAGACGTCTCCAGCCATGCGCGCCGGAGAGGGTCTACCGAAATGCTCCTGCATCGCGTTCGACCGGAACAGAAAAATTGTGAATACAATATACATCACTATTTCCCTGCCATAGGCGGCATAGCGTCCGTCATTCGTCATCATATCGAACGTCTGGATTGTACACATCATCGCGAGCATGCCGAAAATCACAGCCATGGCGATGGGGGTCCCCGACCATCTCGTAAAATAGCCGGTCAGATAGACCGCGCCGGAAACAAAGATGATGATGAAATGCACCAGTTGCGTGGCCGGTAGGAAATCAGGATTTTTGAGATCCAGCAAGACGAACCCCGCGTATTCCAGCAGGCCCAGTAAGCCCCAGCCCAGCATGAACAGGGCAGATAGAAGCAGAAAATACCGCATGGCCGTTGAGAGCAGCGCCATATCGAATCTCCAAAAATAGAATCAGCGTTCTAATAGTTGACATGACACACATGCTCTGTCAATAAACTGAACATATATTCTATTTTATGAGACACGGAATCATGGGCAAAAACCCCTGGCAATCGGAACTGCATTGGCGCCGCGAAGGTCAGCAGGACCGGGCGCACAAGACCCAGAATCGCGTCCTCGATGCGGCGGAAACCCTGTTTTTCGAGCAAGGCTATGACGCCACGTCCGTGCAGGATGTCGCCAAGCAGGCGAAATGCTCGATCGGTTCGGTCTATCATCATTTCAGGGATAAAAAGGCGATCGCCCTTGCCCTGTTCGACCGGATGACCCGCGAGTTTGAACTGACCATGCGCGAAGCGATGGATCCGGCGCGGTGGAACGGCGCGGGGATCGCGGATATCCTGCATGAATTCATTGAATTCTCGATCATCAACAACAAGACACGCCCTGGCTTCAAGACGGCCGCGCTGGAGGCTGTCCGGCTAGACCCCTCTTTGGGCGACCATTTCCCGCAAATGCAGCGCAAGGCCAACAAGCAGCTCAAGGCGCTGCTGCTCGCCCGGCGACGGGAAATCGGCCACCCCGATCCGGCTTTTGCCTGCGGCTATGTGCTCGATCTGCTAATCGCGTTGCTACGCGCCCGGTTCGATCCCCATGTGCAGAAGTCGCAACTATCCAGACTTTCGAACAAGAAATTCGCCGAACGGGCGCTGTCGCTTGCCTGTTCCTTCCTCCAGCTTGAACGACAGGAACAGGCCAATCATGCGTGAACCGAGAATCGCCATCGTCACCGGGGCCAATAACGGTATCGGATTTGAAACCGCCATCGGGATGGCGAAGGCAGGCTATCATACCGTGCTCGCCTGCCGCAGCGAGGCCAAGGGCCAGACCGCCATGGCGGACATGAAAAAACGCGTGCCCGACGGACAGTTTACGCTGCTGTTGTTGGATCTCAGCGATTTCGACTCAGTGCGCAGTTTTGCGGCCGCTTTTCGCGAGCAATTCGATCATCTGGACGTGCTGATCAACAATGCCGGGGTTCTGGATTATTCCGGCCGGAAAGCGGGTAACGGGTACGAACTGCAATTGATGACCAATCATCTGGGACACATGTTGCTGACATCGCTGCTGCTAGACATGATGCCCGACATGCGGGAATCGCGCATCGTTTCGCTGAGCAGCGTAGCGCACAGAGGCGCGAAGATTCACTTCGACGACATCCACTGCGAACATGTCGAAGGCGTGGCCGCCTACAGCCAGTCGAAGCTGGCCTGCCTGTTATTCGGTGACGAACTCGATAAAAAATTGCGGGCGGCGGGCCGGGAAATTCTCTCGTTGTCGGTTCATCCGGGTGGATCGGACAGTGGTCTGTTCGACGACATGTCGCGCATGCAATATTATTTGATGAAAATCATCGCCCCCTTGATAACCCACAGCAACGCATCGGCGGCACAGCCCGCACTCCATGCGGCCTTGTCTCCCAATGTGAAGGGCGGCGACTATTATGGCCCGCAGGGATTTAAGGAGCTGCGTGGCAAGGTCGGGCCAGCCGAACGCGATGCATCCGCAAAGGATCCGGCGGCGGCCAGAAGACTCTGGGAGGTGTCGGAAGAGCTGATCGGCGAGAAATTCCGGCTGTAACGGGCTTTTTGCTGGGAGGGCATAGTGTCCGCTCCAAATCGGCAGCGGAGCGCTAAACCAGCCGCGACTAGCTGTTACTGAGCTGCCCCCGCACCAGTTTCGAATAATCGTTCATCAGGTCGAGCGTCATTTCGCCCACCTCGAAATTCCACGGGCCGGCTTCGCGCACGGGCGTCACCTCGGCGGCGCTGCCGGTTAGGAAGAATTGTTCGAAGCTTTCCAGCTCCTCGGGCCAGATATCACGCTCGACGACCTTAATCCCGCGCTTCTTGGCAAGGCCCATCACGGTCTGCCGCGTGATGCCGTTGAGGAAACAATCGGGTGTCGGTGTATGAATGATACCGTCCTGGATGAAAAAGGCATTGGCCCCGGTCGCTTCGGCCACCTGTCCGCGCCAGTCCATCATCAGCGCATCGTCATAGCCGCGATCGGATGCATGATGCTTGGACATGGTGCAGATCATATAGAGCCCGGCCGCCTTGGCATGAACGGGCGCGGTATAGGGCGCAGGTCGCCGCCAGGGCGCTATGTCTAGGCGGATGCCGCGTTCCTTGTTTTGAAAATAATCGCCCCATTCCCAGGCCGCGACGGCGACATGCGTTTTCGTCGCCTGCGCCGCGACGCCCATCTGCTCGGGCCCGCGCCAGGCCACCGGCCGCACATAGGCGTCGACCAGATTGTTGGCGGCGAGCACATCGCGGCAGGCCTGGTCGATCTCTTCGACGCTGTAGGGCATCGGCATGCCGAGAATTTTAGCGGACGTGTGGAGCCGCTCGCTGTGCCGGGTGAGTTCGAAAATTTCGCCGCCATAGGCGCGCTGGCCTTCGAAAACGGACGACGCATAGTGCATCGCATGGGTCAGGATATGGACGTTCGCGCCGCGCCAATCGACGAGCTGGCCGTCGAGCCAGATCTTGCCGTCGCGGTCGTCATAGGGTTGGGGTTCGGCCATCGAAATTGCCTCTTGGATCGGTGTCAGCTGGATATTGCACCCGGTTAGGCGCGCTGCCAAAACGGGTCAATATGGCATCCGATCCGCGCAACCCTTCGTCCGCCGCCTCCCCGCTCTTTCTGCGCGAAGCCGAGATACGGCGCGGGATCGAGCTGCTCTTTTTCGGCCATGCCGAGTTGATGCGCAGCGGCGACGATATTCTCGCCGCCCACGAACTCGGGCGCGCCCATCACCGCGCACTGTATTTTATCGCGCGCAAGCCCGGCCTGGCCGTCGGCGAATTGATGACATTGCTCGGCGTTACGAAGCAATCGCTTGGCCGGACGCTCGGCGATCTCGAGACGCGCGGACTTATCTCGCGGCACAAGGGCCAGCGCGACCGGCGGCAGGTGCTGATCCGGCTGACGCCGTCGGGCGAAGCGCTGGAAGGCGAGCTCTTCGCGGCCTTTCGCGAAAAGATGATTGCCGCCTATCGCGATGCCGGACCGGGCGCGGTGACGGGGTTCTGGGCGGTGCTGGAACAGCTGCTGACCGAGGATATGCGGGACCGGGCGGCCGATCTCTCGCGCCGCGGCGGCTAGGGTCAGGGCCTAGCGCTTCGCCTCTTCCGCCATCTCGCGATTGCGCCGGGTCGCCGCGTCGAGCGTGCGCGCGAGCAAGTCCGCCAGCGCATCGCCATCGTCGAGAATATCGAGACCCTTGCGCGTCGATCCACCCGGGCTGGCGACGCGATCCGCCAAGCGGCCGGGATCCTCGTCCGATGTCGCCGCCAGCTCCGCTGCACCTTGCACGGTCGCAATCGCCAGCCGCTTTGCGATATCCGCGTCCAACCCAAGCGAGGCGCCGCCTTGGGCCAGCCCATCGATAAAGCGGAACAGAAAGGCCGGACCGCTGCCCGACAGAGCGGTCACGACGTCGAACAGCGCTTCGTCCGCGATCCACTCAGCAAGCCCGAGCATAGCCATTAGTTCGGCGACGCTCCGGGCGCGCGGATCGGCGCGATCCTCGGCAAGCAGACCCACCGCGCCCTTGCCGAGCGCGACCGGCGTGTTGGGCATGATTCGCACAATTTGACCCGCTACCGGAAAGGCCGCGCGCAGTGTCTCCAGTTCAACGCCCGCAAGGATCGACAGCAGGATGGTCTCTGCGCCGATCGATGGCCGCAAGCCCGGCGCGATATCGGCCAGCATATGCGGCTTGAAGCCCAGCTGGACCATCGTATCCCCGAAACCCTCGGCCGGCGGCGCGGCGACGAGTTCGACACCATCGGGCAGATCGGGGCCTGCCGGATCGATCACGTGGAATCGCTTGGGGTTTTCTCCGGCGGCCAGCCAGCCGGTCAGCATCGCGCCGGCCATATTACCGCAACCGATTAGCCAGACCGGGCGCCCGGCCATCGCGTCAGGCCTCGCCCGCGGTATCGACGAGCGCGGCTTCGAGCGCCTCTTCGGGCGTCTTGTCGCCCCAGAGCACGAACTGGAAAACGGGATAGAAGCGCTCGCATTCGTCGAGCGCCGCCTCGATCAGCGTTTCGGCCTGTTCGAGCGTCAGCCCTGCTTGACTCGACGTATCGAGCAAGGCCGCATGGCGGAACAGGATCATGCCGGACGCCGCCCAAAGCTCGAAATGGCCGAGCCAGAGCTGTTCATTGATCAGGCCGAATGTCTCATAGACGAGCTGCCGCTTTTCTTCGGGAACACGGATATCGGGCAGCGCGAGAAACTGGAGCACGCGATCTTCGGACCGCCAGACCGCGCGCAGCTCATATTGCGTCCAGCTGCCCTTGACCGCGGCGACGATTTCCTCGTCGCCATTGCGTTCGGACTGCCAGTCATGCGCGGAAAAATACTCCTCGAGAATATCGAGGGGTGCGCTTGCCAGCGATCCTTCGCTATAATCTTCGAGGTTCATCCTGCGCCCGATTCCCGACCATGTGCCATGGCCCGGAGGTGAAGAATCAGCCGCTATCCTGCAAGCGAGCCAGCCAGAAAACTGTGGACGAGCGCGCGACTCGCCGCCCCCGCTTTCTATTTAGAATCGCTGGCCTTTTTCGTTGTTTTTGAGGCAGATGCCTTGCGCTTCGTACTGGTATTGCCAGCTTCGAGCGCGTCGAGCCGGGCTTTCAGAGCGTCCGCTTCGTCGCGCGCCGCGGCCGCCATTTCCTTCACCGCCTCGAACTCTTCCCGGCTCACAAAATCCATGCCGCCGACGAAATCCTTGGCCTTTTCGCGCATCGAAGCTTCCGCCTCTCGCCCGACACCGGCCAGCGTTCCGGCGGCACTGTTCACCATTTTCACGAAATCTTCGATCAGCTTGTTTTCGGTCTGCATAGTCTCTTCCCGGGTGCGTTAATGGTGCAATACAGCTATATCTGGGTGCTCGTTTCGCCCACGACAAGGGTTTCCGCATCGGGGTTCATCCGGTCAATCTCGAAATTGAGCGCCGCGGCGAAACATATCCAGGCGATGTAAGGCAGCATCAGCCCCGCCGCGAGCTTGCGGATGCGCCAGAAAACCAGGGTCGTCGCCACAGCCAGAACCAGCATGAGCAGAATCCACCAGAAGGCGAAGCTCACCTGATGCATGCCGAAGAAGATCGGCGACCAGAGCAGATTGACGATCAGTTGGCCAATGAAGAGCCCGATGGCGAGGCCGCGCAAGCGCGATCCGCGCGCCTGGATTACCATCACCAAAGCGAATGCCATCAGCGCGTAGAGAATCGGCCAGACAATGCCGAACAGATAGGATGGCGGCTGGAAGGGCGGCTTTTCGAGCGCCTCATACCAACTCGTCTGGCCCGAACCGGACAGCGCGCCGGCCAGCGATCCCGCCAGCACGATCAACGGCACCAGCACCAGCGCCCAGCGCAGGAATGACATTCGCAGCTGCCCTTTGGTGGCGATGCCGACCATATTGCGACTCCCGATTACGGCTTTCGTTTCTTCGTTAGCGTCAACGGCCCGTGCTTTCCAACCGTTCCGCACCCACAAGGAATTCGACATTGCCCTGCGGTCCCGTAATGGGACTTGGCGTGATACCCAGGACGCGCCATCCGGCGCTTTCCAGCCAATCCGAAACTTCCCTGCAAACCCGCTCATGAATGGCGGGATCGCGCACCACGCCGCCCTTGCCTACCTCGCCGCGCCCGGCTTCGAATTGCGGCTTGATCAGCGCCACTAGGCGAGCGCCGGGCCGCGCAAATTTTAGCGGCGTTTCTAGCACCTTGGCGAGCGATATGAAGCTTGCGTCGCAGACCACCATGTCGATCGGCTCGGGAAGCTGCTCGGCCGACAGATGGCGCGCATTGGTGCGCTCATGGACGATTACCCGATCATCGTCGCGCAGCTTCCAGGCGAGCTGATTGGTACCCGAATCGACGGCGTAGACGCGCACCGCACCCTGGCTCAGCAGCACATCGGTAAAGCCGCCGGTCGACGACCCGATATCGAGCGCGACAACGCCCTCCCCCGTCCAACCGAAATGTGCCAGACCATGGGCGAGCTTGATTCCCCCGCGCGACACCCAGGGATGATCGCGGCCGCGCACTTCGAGCGGCTGGTCCGGCTTGACCGGCTGGCCCGCTTTCTCGACGCGGCGTTCACCCGAGAAGACCTTGCCGGCGAGAATCAGCGCCTGCGCCTTGGAGCGACTTTCGACGAGCCCGCGCTCGACCAGCGCCTGATCCGCCCGTGATTTGGTCATGGGGTGTCCTCGTCTGCCTTTAGCTTTTTCCTATTGGTTCGCGTCGAGCTTGTCGAAGAGGAGATTCCTTTTGTCAGAATTTTCCTGGCGGAAAATCGCGGCACCGGCCCTCTCCCCCTCCCGACCTCCCACTGAGTGTACCCTGTTTGGGAGGTCGGGAGGGGGAGAGGCCCGGTGCCGCGCTCGACCGCTAGGTCGAGTCTGACAAACAAACTCCCGGTGCCGCGAACTTCCGCAAGGAAGTTTCTGACAAACACGCTCACGATCCTTGTGAACATAATCCATTGCGCTTGCCGACCGTTTCCGGGCAATGGAGCGCCATGAGTTTCCCGGTCAAGACCGATTACCGCCGCTGGCGGCAGAAACAGTATCGCTATTCCCCGCAAGACTTTCTTGCGCTCGATCGCCTGCCCTCTGGCCTGATCCTCATCGAGTATGGTGCGGTCGAACTCGCCATGCTCATCAAGAACCGGCATGCCGAAGCGAGCTTTTTCGGGTTTCACGCCGCGCAGAGCCCGGTCATGCGTCAGCCCGTGCCATATTTTCAGGGCCGCAAGGTCGCGCCCAAGCGGCTGAATCAGATTCTGGTCTGCGATCCCTCACTCTATCTGGATGAGGATGTCCGGGTCGGCTGGTTCTTCGGCAACAAATATTGCAATCTCGTCGAGGAGTTACCGCCGATCATGGACAAGATCGACGCGCTGACCGGCGCGACCCGTCGGTTGCTTTGGGGCAACAGCGCGGGCGGCACGGCCGCTTTGCGCTATGCCCGGGACCAGGATGTCAGCGTCGTCATGAACCCGCAGATCATCCTGCGCAATTTTACCTGGAGCCGGGTTGAGCCTTGGCTGCTCCACGCCTGGGACCTCGACGAATATTGGGAAGGCCGCGATTATGGCGCGCGGCATTGCGACCTGCGCGATACGCCGCCCAAGGGCCGGATCGTCTATTGTCAGAATGAGCATGACGATCATGTCGAGCTGCAGCTCGAGCCGCTCGCGGAGATCCTGGGCGTATCGACCGAGCCGGGCGATGACGGCCGGTTCAAGCTGATCCTCGGCGATTGGGGCAAGGGCCATATTCCGCCACCATCCGAAGTACAGCAGCGGATTGTCGGTGAGGAAGTCGCGCGGATGCTCGGCAAACCGGACGGCCTACTGGCGCGACTGGGGTTTGGGCATTGATCTCTGAACATCAAAAATGTCTTATCTTCAATGCCCTAGGCGTTTACAGTAATCGCTGACACCATCTTCCGGAGTATCCCATGCCTGCCGCCACCGACCGTGAAGCGCTGCTCGCCGTTCACGACAAGGAATATGCCAAACTCATCAAGACCCTGGACAGAATCGATGCGCAAACTGCTTTGCTTGCAGCACCCGATGACGATTGGCGGATCAAGGATATTGTTGCACACCGCGCCCATTGGATCGGGCTGTTCTTCACCTGGTACGACGGCGGTAAGGCCGGCGAAGCCGTTGAAACGCCGGCTCCCGGTTACAAGTGGAACAAGCTCAAATCATACAATGCGATGGTAAAGGACACTTATAGCGGCCTCGATTGGGTCGAGGTGCGCAGGACACTCGGAACGCGGGAGAAGAAATTGCGCGACTTTATCGCGGCTCAGGACGATGCCAAACTCTACACACAGCACCTTTATCCGTGGTTGAACAAGTGGACTTTGGGGCGTTGGGCGGAGGCCTCGGGCGCGAGCGCATTCCGTTCGGCCACAAAAGTTATCCGTTCGATACTACGCAAGGCCGAGCATTAGGGCCCAGCCTATTCTCCGTCCTCATCCTTCTTCTGCATCGCATCGGAAAAGGCGGCGGCGAAGATGCCGGTCGGCATGGCGATCACGCCGATCCCGCTGATCGCGATCAATGCGGCGCAGGCGCGGCCGAGCAGGGTCACCGGATAGACATCGCCATAGCCGATCGTGGTCAGTGTCACGACCGCCCACCACAGCGCGCGCGGCACCGATCCGAAGGCTTCGGGCTGGGCTTCGGCCTCCGCGAAATAGAGTAGGGTCGCGCTGAACAGCATCAGCAGCAGCGCGATGATGACCGCGACCGCGAGTTCGAAGCGGCGCTCGAACAATGCGACCATCACATTGTCGAACGCCCGGCTCATACGGCCCAGCCGAACGACGCGCAAAATCCTGAGAATGCGCGCAAAACGCAACCAGTAGAGGCTTGTCGAGGCCAGCGTCAGGAACAGTGGCAGCAGCGCCAGCAAGTCGATAATCGCCGAGGGCGTCATCATCCAGCGCAGCCGGCCCAGCGGCTTGCCGGCAAAACGCGGGTCCTCTGCGGCTACCCAAAGGCGCAGCAGATATTCGATCAGAAAAATAACCCCGAGAATGAGTTGGATCGTTAGAAATGTATGCGCATAGGGATCGCGGAGCGTCGGCTCGGTCTCGAGCACCGCAACGATCGCGGCCATCACGATCAGGACGGCGATAATGATGTTTACGCGCGATAGCCCTTCGGGCCGCGCCCGGGGTTCGAGATCGTAATAGAAGCGGGACCGGATCGACATCGCCCGCCTTTTGCCTAGGCCCGCTCGCCGAGTTCCTCGACATTGACGCTGTTGTGGCGCAGCGCCTTGAGCACGGTTTCGACGATACCGTCGGCATCGAGGCCGGCCATCGCATATTGCTTGTCGGGCTTGTCCTGATCGATGAATGCGTCAGGCATCCGCATCGTGCGGACGGTAAGACCCGCATCGGTGAGTCCGTCATCGCTGGCCATGGTCAGCACATGCGCGCCAAACCCGCCGACGCTCGCCTCCTCGATGGTGATCGCGACCTCATGACTGGTCAGAAGCTGGCGGATCAGGTCGTCGTCGAGCGGCTTGGCGAAGCGCAGATCGGCGACGGTGGTGCTAAGCCCCATGGCGTCGAGCCGGTCGGCCGCCTTTTTCGCCTCTTCGAGCCGCGCGCCCAAGGACAGGATCGCAACCTTGCTGCCATGCCGCACGATACGGCCCTTGCCGATTTCGAGCTTTTCGGGCGTCTCCGGCAACGGAACGCCGACACCGGCGCCGCGCGGATAGCGCACGGCTATCGGCCCGCTATCATGCTCGACCATGGTATAGACCATATGCGCCAGTTCGGCTTCGTCGGCCGCTGCCATGACGACGAAATTCGGCAATGTCGCCAGATAGGCGAGATCGAAACTGCCGGCATGGGTCGATCCGTCGGCGCCGACGAATCCGGCCCGGTCCATCGCGAACCGCACAGGCAGGTTCTGGATCGCCACATCATGGACGACCTGATCATAGGCGCGTTGCAGGAAGGTCGAATAAATCGCGCAGAAGGGCCGCATACCCTGCGCGGCCAGCCCCGCTGCGAATGTCACCGCATGTTGCTCGGCAATGCCGACATCGAAGGCGCGATCGGGATGCGCAGCGGCGAATTTGTCGACGCCTGTGCCGCTCGGCATGGCCGCTGTAATGGCGCAGATACGGTCGTCCGTCTCGGCAAGCTTGGCGAGCGTCTCGCCGAAGACATTCTGATAGGCAGGCGGACCGCCGCCCGGACCCTTGTCCTGCTTGCCGGTCACGACGTCGAACTTGGCGACGCCATGATATTTGTCGGCCGATTCCTCGGCGAAGGAATAGCCCTTGCCCTTTTTCGTCACGACATGGATCAGGCAAGGGCCTTCCGCCGCATCGCGCACATTTTCGAGCACCGGGATCAGATGATCCATGTCATGCCCGTCGATCGGGCCGACATAATAGAAGCCGAGTTCTTCGAAGAGCGTGCCGCCGGTGACCATGCCGCGCGTATATTCGTCCGCCTTTTTCGCCGTGGTCTGCAACCGCTTGGGCAGCTTCTTCGCGACCTTCTTGGCAATATCGCGCAGGCCCAGAAATTCGCGCGACGATATTAGTCGCGCCAAATAACCAGACAGGCCGCCGACCGGCGGCGCAATCGACATATCATTGTCGTTGAGGATCACGACGAGCCGGTTTCCCGCAGCCTCGGCGTTGTTCATCGCCTCATAGGCCATGCCGGCGCTCATCGCGCCGTCGCCGATTACAGCAATCGCCTTGCCGGGTTTGCCCGCCAGCTTGTTGGCGGTCGCAAAGCCGAGCGCCGCCGAAATCGAGGTCGAGCTGTGTGCGGCACCGAACGGATCATATTCGCTTTCGGACCGCTTGGTGAAGCCGGACAGGCCCCCACCCTGCCGCAGCGTGCGGATGCGTTCGCGGCGGCCGGTAAGGATCTTATGCGGATAGCATTGATGGCCGACATCCCAGACCAGCCGGTCCTCAGGCGTATTGAACACATAATGGATGGCCGCCGTCAGTTCGACGACGCCGAGTCCCGCGCCGAGATGCCCACCGGTCACGGACACGGCGGAAATGACTTCCTGCCGTAACTCGTCCGCGAGCTGAGTCAGCTGTTCGGATTTGAGTTTCCGGAGATCCGCCGGATATTCGACTTGGTCGAGCAACGGGGTATCGGGGCGATCGGACATAGGAAGTGCAACCTTTCTCGATTCGCCGTTCTAATGTCTGGAATCCGTGCTGTCGAACCCGCTAGGCAGTTGAGATCAGCCGCATTCGGCGCACAGGCCGCGCACCTCGATCACCGGACGTTCGGGATTGAACCCCTGCTGCTTGGCTGCCGCGCGCACGCCATCGGCCAGCCTGTCATCATCCAGATGCGTCGTTCCGCCGCAATTATCGCATACGAGAAAGATACAATCGTGCAGACATTCGGGATGCCGGTTCACCATATACGCGTTCTCGCTTTCGATCCGGCGCGCGACATTGGCCGCGGTAAAAAGATCAAGAATTCGGTACACACTGTTCGCCGCGACCCGGCGATCCTGCGCCTTGGACACCGCCTCGGCGATGTCATAGGCCGAGGCCGGGCGTTCGAACGCCGCGAGCGCATCGAAGACGGCGGCGCGCATCTTCGTCCATTGCTCACCGGAAGCCTCAAGCGCCGATCGCGCCGCAGAGACGAGCGCCTCCCCTTCATGGAGTATATGCGTATGATGTGGGTCAGACATATGCGGAAAATACGGCGAATCGGGCGCTTTCGCAATCCCTGTAAGCCTGGTTTATCAGGCTCGATCTGGCGGTCGCCAGCCCATCGCGGACTGATCACTTTTCGAGGCTGCAATATCATGCAGCGGAAAAGCATGTGCCCCGGCACATGTTGGCAATCGGCATAGGGAAGCATATCTGCGCTGCATCATGACGAGTGTTGCCCTGCCCCAACCCAGCGAAACCATCGGACGCCCCAGAGCTATCGCCTGGTGGCTGCTCGGCGTGGCCGCGCTGGTGTTCGTGATGGTCGTCGTCGGCGGGATCACGCGGCTGACCGAATCCGGACTCTCCATGGTGCGCTGGGAGCCGATTTCGGGGATCATACCTCCGCTTAACGCCGAACAATGGGAAGCCGAACTCGAAGCCTATCGCACCTCGCCCGAATACCAACAGATCAATCGCGGCATGTCGATGGCCGAATTCCAGGCGATCTTCTTCTGGGAATATGTCCACCGCGTGCTTGGCCGGCTGATCGGCCTCGCTTTCGCCATCCCGCTCGCCTGGTTCTGGATCAAGAAGGCGATCCCGACCGGCTATCATTTCCGTCTTGTCGCGCTGCTCGCGCTTGGCGGGTTCCAGGGCGCAATCGGCTGGTGGATGGTCGCGAGCGGCCTCGTCGACCGCCCAGATGTCAGCCATATCCGGCTCGCCGTGCATCTGATGACGGCGCTCTTCATTCTCGGCGGGCTCGTCTGGACGGCGCTCGACCTGTTCGCGCTCGATCGCAATGCGGAGGCGCAACCGGCGAGAATGACCGGCTTTTCGCTCGGCGTACTGCTCGTGCTCGCCATCCAGATCATGCTCGGCGCGTTCGTCGCCGGCCTTAAGGCGGGCTACGCCTTCGCGACCTGGCCGCTGATGGGCAACGAGTTCTTCCCGGCCAATACGCCGATGCTGGAAACCGCCTGGCGCAATCTCGTCGACAATCCCATCGTGGTGCAATTCGCGCATCGCTGGTGGGCGGTCGTTACCGTGATCGCGCTCGTCTGGATGGCGCGGAAGGTCCGCAAAGAGCATCGCATGGCTTCGGTCGCGATCCACACTGCCTTCGGCACCCAGTTTCTGCTCGGCATCGCCACGCTGCTCTCGGGCATGAACATCGTGATCGCTACCTCGCATCAGGCGGTGGGCGCACTGGTCGTCATCACCGCCGCATGGGGCGCGCATCTGATCGGCCGGCGGGAACCGGCATGAGCGATATCGCGACCGTCTATGCGGTGTTCGGATCGCGGGACGAAGCCGAGCGGATCGGCCGCGCGATGGTCGAGAAGCGCCTCGCCGCCTGCGTCAATATCCTCGGGCCCGCCAAATCGATCTACCGCTGGGACGGCGATATCGAGACGGCAGAGGAGGTCCCCACGCTATTCAAGACGACCATGGACGCGGCCAACGCGCTGATCGCTGGCATCACGCAAATGCACAGCTATGACGTCCCCGCGGTCTGTCTCTGGCCGATCGCGCGTACGCTCGAAAGCTATGCGGAATGGGTCAATTCGGAGACCGATGATTGAGCGCGGCGTAAGCGATGGTATCATAATACCCGTCAGCAAAGCCCCGCTCTGCTTGACGTAGCGCGCATTAGTCGCCATTAGGCCGCTCGAAACGCCGCTCCTCACGGGGTGGCGTATCTGTTTTTTACGCAAGCCGGGGCGCAGAGCCCCTTATGGAGGTTGAGGCCATGAAGGCGCTCACGAAAACCACCCGCTCGGCGAACAAGACCGAAGTGGAAAAGAAATGGGTGTTGGTCGATGTCGACGGTCTCGTCGTCGGTCGCGCCGCAGCCGAAGTCGCGAAGATTCTGCGCGGCAAGCACAAGCCGATTTTCACGCCGCATGTCGACTGCGGCGACAATGTCATCGTCATCAACGCCGCGAAAGCCCGCTTCACCGGCAACAAGACGACCGACAAGATCTATTACAAGCATACCGGTTATCCGGGCGGCCTGAAGGAAACGACGCCGGAACGGATTTTCGAGGGCAAGTTCCCCGAGCGCGTGTTCCAGAAAGCCGTCGAGCGGATGATCCCGCGTGGCCCGCTGGGCCGTCAGCAGATGCGCAACCTGCGCGTCTTCCCGGGCGCCGAGCATCCGCATGAGGCGCTCAAGCCCGAGACGATCGATCTCGCTTCCCGCAATCGCAAGAATAAGGTGAGCGCATAATGGCCGACAAGAAATCCCTGTCAGATCTCAAAGAGATCACCGAAGCCGCTGAAGCGGAGACCAAGACGGAAGAAAAGCCGGCCGCCGAAGCCGAAGCCGCTGCGGACACGCCTGCGGAAGACACCACTGACTCTGCTGAGGAAGCCGCGCCGCCCGTCGAAGAAACGCCGCTGCGCGAACAGGAGATCGACGATCTCGGCCGCGCCTATGCGACCGGCCGCCGCAAGGATGCCGTTGCGCGCGTCTGGCTGAAGCCGGGCAAGGGTATGATCACGGTCAATGGCCGGGACCAGTCCAAATATTTCGCGCGGCCTTCGCTGCGTCTCATCATCAACCAGCCCTTTGATATCTCGGAGCGGCGCGGCCAGTATGATATCGTCGCTACCGTCAAAGGCGGCGGGCTTTCGGGCCAGGCCGGCGCGGTCAAGCATGGCATCAGCCAGGCGCTCGCCCGGTACGAGCCGAAGCTGCGCGGCACGATGAAGGCCGCCGGGTTCCTGACCCGCGACAGCCGCGTCGTCGAGCGTAAGAAATATGGCCGGGCCAAGGCGCGCAAGAGCTTCCAGTTCTCGAAGCGCTAGGGCGTTCGATCAATTCGACACTTTGGAAAGGCGGTCTTCGGGCCGCCTTTTCTTTTGAGCCACGCCGCGTAGAACTGCGGCATGCTCTATTCCGATCTTGCCGGGCGCTGGGCGCTCGTAACCGGCGCAGCCGATGGCATCGGCTTCGCCCTCGCCCGTTCCTTCGCCGAAGCCGGCGCCAATATCGTCCTGCTCGATATCCGGGATGACGCGCTCGCCGAAGCCGCTGCGAAGCTGGCCGATACGGGCGTATCCGTCCGCACAGAAACCGCCGATGTCAGCGATCGCGATGCGATGATCGCGCTGGCCGATCGACTCGCGGCGGACGATGTCGTCCCATCCATGCTTTGGATCAACGCGGGAGTCGGTGCGGCGGCGAAACTGTCGGACGGCAAGGAAAAGGCGATCCGCTGGGTCTATGATGTAAACCTCTTCGGTACGATCTGGACGGCCCAGGCTTTCGCACCGAAGATGATCGCGCGCGCGGGCCCCGCCCATATCGGCGTGACCGCATCGAGCGCGACATTGGTACCGATAGACGGCCCCTTCCCGCTCTACGCGGCCTCCAAATATGCGACCGCCGCCGTCGGCGAGGCCCTGCTCAACGAAATGCGCGAATATGATATCGGCGTGACGATCCTGTGTCCGGGCCTGCTGAACACCGGCATCTGGAACAGCGGCCGCGCACGGCCCGAACGCTATGGCGGCGAACGGCAACTCGACGACAGCGTTGGCGAGTATTGGCGCAAGGCGATGACGCCGGAGGTGATCGCCGGACCCGTGCGTGAAACGGTCGAGGCCGGCGGCGGCTGGTGCGTCGTCCAGACCGAGGGCGATACGCGCGACAAATTCGAAGCGCGCCATACCGCGCGTGCGGCCCAATGGACGGACCTCTCCCATGATTGACGGCGCTACGGCGGACATCCCCAATTTCGTCACTCATCTCGAATGTTCGAAGACGGGCGAGCGGATCGAAGCGCATACGCTGCAGAATCTGTCATCGGCCGGAGTGCCGATCCTCGTACGCTACGATCTCGATGGCGTCCGCGCGGCACTGACGAAAGACGCGCTCGCAAAGCGCGCGCCCAATTTCTGGCGCTATCGCGAATTGGCGCCGGTGCGCGATGCCGCCAATATCGCATCGCTTGGCGAGGAGATGACGCCGCTGATCCGTCTGCACCGCAGCACCGACGGCCATGCGCTCGTCAAAGATGAAGGCCGCCTGCCGACCGGCTCGTTCAAAGCACGCGGGCTCGCCATGGCGATCGCGATGGCGAAGGAGCTGGGTGTCACCAAGGTTGCGATCCCAACCAACGGCAATGCGGGCGCGGCGACGGCCGCCTATGCGAGCCGGGTCGGCATCGAAAGCTATGTCTTCTGTCCGTCGGACACGCCGCCGATCAACATCCAGGAAACCGAGTTGCAGGGCGCGCGCGTCTGGAAAGTCGACGGGCTGATCAACGATTGCGGCAAGATCGTCGCCGATGGCGAAGCGGAAATGGGATGGTTCAACCTGTCGACGCTCAAAGAGCCCTATCGGATCGAAGGCAAGAAAACGATGGGGCTCGAACTGGCCGAACAGCTGGGCTGGGAGATGCCCGATATCATCTTCTATCCCACCGGCGGCGGCACGGGCCTGATCGGCATGTGGAAGGCGTTTGAGGAACTCGAAGCCATCGGCTTCATCGGATCGAAACGCCCGCGCATGGTGGCCGTGCAGGCGACCGGCTGCGCGCCGATCGTCAAAGCCTATGAGGCCGGCGAGGAGCATGCCGAACTCTGGCAGGATGCGCATACGGTCGCAGCCGGTATCCGCGTGCCCGTGGCGATCGGCGATTTCCTGATCCTGCGCGCGGTCCGCGAGTCCGGTGGCTATGCCGCAGCTGTGGAAGATGAGGCGATCCTCGACGCCCGCGCCCGGATCGGCCGCGAAGACGGGCTCTTGCTCTGCCCCGAAGGCGCGGCGACGGCGGCCGCCTATTTCCAGGCGCTGGAGGACGGCACAGTCGGTAAGGACGAACGCGCCATTCTCTTCAATTGCGGCAATGGCCTTAAATATCCGATGCCCGATGCGGGTGCGCCGCTGGATATCGCGCAGCCAATCGACTGGAACGCCTTGCGCTAGGCGCCCTTGGTTAACGCCTTTTTTACTCGCGGCGCGCTACTTTCACAGCTCGTCAGACGGGGCAGATCATTGGCAGAAGATAGCGCCATATCGACGCAAAAATACTGGTCGGGTAACCCCCGGTTCCTGCTGCGCGAGCTCTTCCGGGTCAGCGCGAAAAGCGGTTCGCTGCGCCATCGCGCTTTTCAGAACCAGATCCGCTCGGCCTCGCGCTCCTACTATGCGCTGCTGCCCGCCGCCCTGATCTTCGCGCCGTTGCTCACCTTTCTCTATGCCGAAACGCCCAATTTCAATCTGGTCGTAGTCGGCGCAACGCTCGTCGCCGGGAGTTCGATCTTCGGCTTGATGAGCTTCTCGCAAAAGCGGATCGAAACCGGGATCGAAAATCCCAAAAAGCTCGCTCTCTTCATCTGCGCCAACGCCTTTGTCGCGGCGATCGGCTGGAGCCTGATGCTGAGCGCGCTTCACACCGGCAGCTCGGCTGAGGAAGCCCGGCTTCTCGTCCTCACGCTGCAGGTCGGCCTGATCAGCACGGGCGCACTGATGTTCATCACCCTGCCCTCGGCGTTCGCGAGTTTCTCGGTGCCTATCGCGATCGACCTGATCATCAATATCGCCCTGCGCGACGCGCTCGGCCATTGGATCATGTTCCCGCTGCTCATCATCCTGATGGTCATGTTGGCGCGGACGGTCGTCGACCAGTCGAGCCAGCTCGTCGCCAATCAGATGGCGATGGAGAAGCTCAGCGAATCCGAAAATGAGCGCAGGGCACTGATCGAGACGGAGAGCCGGCGGCTTGAAGCCGAACGCAAGCGCGAGGTCGACAATGCGCAAGCGCTGCTGGCCGAGCGCGAAAAGATGGCGAAGGAAAAGCATGAAGAGCTGCTGGCGCTGGGTGAGCGATTCAAGCAATCGGTCGTCAAGGTTGCGAATGGTGTCGGCGAAGCGATCGCAATGCTCGACCTCTCTTCGTCGGACCTCGCCCGGCTATCCGGCGAAACCAGCGCGGTTGCTTCCAAGGTATCGGAGCGCGCATCGGGCGCAAACAATGCGGTCCAGCTTGTCGCCAGCGCCGTCCAGCAGCTCGATTCCTCGGTCAGCGAAATCTCCGAGCAGATCGGCAACGGCCTCTCGCTCAACACCATGGTCGCCGAAGCCGCACGCGAGAGCGATACCGCGATGCAGTTGCTGCTCGAACGCACACAGGGGATCGGCAAGATCGTCGCGGCAATCTCCGAAATCGCCGGACAGACCAATCTGCTCGCGCTGAACGCGACGATCGAGGCCGCGCGCGCCGGCGAAGCAGGACGCGGATTCAGCGTCGTCGCGCAAGAGGTGAAGTCGCTTGCGCAGCAGACGACCGACGCCACCGACAATGTCGACCGCCAGTTGCGCGAGATCGACGAAGCCGTGCGGCAGGCGGCCGACGCCATGACCAAGGCGACGCGCGAGATTGGCGGGATCACCGATATGTCGAACTCGATCGCCTCGGCCGTGATGCAGCAGCGCGAAGCGACGCGGAATATCGGCGATAACAGTATTCAAGCCGCACACGATACGGACGATGTGCAGCAGCGGATTCAGCGGGTGGCCGAGGCCGCGCGCAACAGCGGCACATTGAGCGCCGATGTCAGCCGGACAGCCGAAAGCCTGGCTGCCCAGGCCGACGCGCTGCGCGATGCGACAGCCGCATTTCTCGATGAACTGCGCGCCGCCTGACGCGCGGGAAGACTAGCCGGCCGTCGCGGTTTCGAGATCAGCCAGGAACGCCCGGATACGCTCCGCATTCACGCCGATATCGCTCACCCCAACCCGGCTCACCGAACGCATATGGACGATGCTGCCCTCGCCGTCCGGATTGGGCGTGATGCGTAGCACGACATCGTCCTTGAAGCGGTAGATCGACACCGTATCGGTGGCTTCGAGACGCCCGGTCGCGGGATCGGCCGCCGCCAATTCCCAGCCGCGCTCTTCGACAAGCTGTTCGGCCGCCGCCACGGCATCGGGCACCGAAACCGGGACGATGATCGGCTGAATGTCTGCATAGGCCTCTTCGTGCCAGCGCCGCCAACGCGCGGCATTGTCGAGCGCCGCGAGGTCCGCGCGGCCGCCATCCGGGACGACCTCCCGATTATCGGCGCGCAGTGTCAGCGTTTCAAACGCGGGCGGATTGGAGAGATCGGTCGTGATGTCGTGAATCGGCGGGACGGTCGCGGCCTTGCCGAAGCTGTAGGACGCATAGCCGACGAACCCGCCTGCAAGCAGGATCGCGACTAGCGGCCAAAGGATGCGGCGCATATGCTTTCCGATCAGCAGTGCGATAATGCCGATCAGCGCAAGACCGCCGCCGGCCATTGCGGCATAGGTGAGCGGCCGCAGCGAACCGAGGCTAGTCTGCCAGTCCAGCATGCCGGCGCCTGTTGCGAGCGCCATGGCAACTGCGGCGACCGGCGCGCCGATCCCAAGGATCGCGCCGATCCGCGCAATCCAGCTCACAATGGGGTGCGGCGTCCGCATAACCGCTTCGCTCATCTCGTCTCTCCTGCTTGGCGGCTGTCTAGCAGCGGTGGACTGGTAGGCAAAGCGCGTCGGCGACGCCCATGGACAAGCATAACTCATTTTGCCAAAGAGCCGCTCCGGCGCGCGGGTGTAGCTCAATGGTAGAGCAGCAGCTTCCCAAGCTGACGACGAGGGTTCGATTCCCTTCACCCGCTCCAGAACCGCAAATGGCGGCCGAAGTGCCCGTTGCAGCCGGAACGCAAAATCCTCGTTCTTTTCGTGCAGACGGCTGGGCAAGCCCAGCCTGCGGGGTTCGATGCCCTTCACCCACTCCAGATAATCTGTCTTGGCTTTAGTTCCCCAATCAACCTAAGGCTCGGCCATGGACGATCGCCAAGCCAGAGCCGCTACGCGCTTCGTGCTCGCCGCGATTTTCGTCTTTGCCGTCGGCTTCGGGATCATCATGCCCGTGTTACCGCAACTGGTCGTCACGCTGGGCGATACGACGCTGTCCGAAGCCGCGCGGATCGGAGGCTGGCTGATCCTGGTTTACGCCGCGTTCCAGTTTCTCTTCGGCCCGTTGATCGGCAATCTGAGCGACCGGTTCGGCCGGCGCCCCGTACTGCTTCTCTCCATGGCGGGTTTCGGGATCGACTATGCAATCATGGGTTTCGCACCGACGCTGGCCTGGCTGTTCGCCGGGCGGATGATCGCGGGCATGTTCGGCGCGGCGTTCGCCACCGGGTATGCGACCCTATCGGACATTTATGGCGAGGAGGACCGCGCCCGCGTGTTCGGGCTGATCGGGGCGGCCTTCGGGATCGGCTTTATCGTAGGCCCGGCAATCGGCGGGGTCGTTGGCGAATTCGGCACGCGCCTGCCTTTCTTCATCGCCTCCGGGCTGGCCATTGTGACGCTGATATATGGCTTTTTCGCATTTCCGGAGACGCACGCTCCGGAAAATCGCCGGCCGTTCCGCCTCGCGCGTGCCAATCCGCTCGGTGCATTGCTCAAGCTGCGCACGGTGCCGGGCATATTGCCGATCGCCGCGATATTCCTGCTCTGGACGACTGCGATGAATATCTATCCGTCCATCTGGGCCTATTTCACGCAGCTGAGATTCGGTTGGTCGGAAGGGCTGGTCGGCCTCTCGCTGGCCTGGGTCGGCATGCTGATGGCCCTCGTCCAAGCGCTGGCGATCGGCCCGCTGGTCAAGCGGTTCGGCGAGCGGCGAGCGGCGATGATTGGCATAGCGAGCGGCACGACGGGTTTCTTCCTCGTCGCGCTCGTCTCCACCGGCTGGGTGACCTATGCGATCATGGCGGTCACGGCGCTGCACGCGCTGGCCGGACCGTCGCTGATCGCGCTGATGAGCCGCCGCGTTCCGGCCGAGATGCAAGGCGAGCTGCAGGGCTTCAACAGCAGCTTGACCGCTTTGGCCGCCATCGCCGCGCCGCTTATTTTCAATCCTTCGCTTGCTTATTTCACGAGTCCCGAAGCGCCGACGCAATTCGCAGGCGCGCCGTTCGTGATCTCGACATGCATCGGCGCTTTCGCGCTGCTGATGCTGATGGTCTCGCGGCGTTCGACGGCTGCGGCGCCCTAGATCCCGCCGGGCGTTACCGCCTGGCCATTATCCGTCAACGCTTCGCTAAGGGCTGTCACGCATAGTGCAAGGCGATCGGCATCGGTGGAGCGGACGACGAAGTTCGCGCCAACCCGGCCTTCTCGAAAAAACGGATAGCTGCCGATCTGGCAGTCGGGGTGCGCGTCCTCAATCGCGCCTAATATATCGGCGACTTCGCTTTCGGCCGTCCAGCAGCCGATCGTTTCCGAAATCAGCGGATCGCCGCCTTCAAGCTGGCCGGTCAGCGCATCCATCATCTGTTCGGCGATATGCGGGATGCCGGCCATGATGAAGACGTTGCCGTGCCGGATGCCCGGCGCGCCCGACATCCGGTTTTCGATCAGCTCCCCGCCGTCCGGGACGCGCGCCATGCGCAGCCGCGCTTCGGTGAGACCGCCCTTGTCCGCATAATAGCCTTCGAGCATGGCGCGCGCGCGGGGATGGACGATCACGTCCACGCCGAGCGCAGCGGCGACCGCATCAACCGTGATATCGTCATGCGTCGGACCGATCCCGCCGGTCGTGAACAGATAGTCAGTCGACGCGCGGACAGCGTTCACCGCCTCAACGATGCGCTCCAATATGTCGGGCACGATTCGCACCTCGACAAGGCGGATTCCCTGCACATTCAACCACTTCGCAAGTGCAGCAACATTCCGGTCCTGGGTCCGCCCGGACAGGATTTCGTCGCCGATGACGATAAGGCCGGCGCGCCAGATTTTCGTGTTTTCCATGATACAAAGCTTAGCCGCTCGAACGCACTTGCGCAAAGAAACACCGCCTTATGGAAAAGTGTCGCATGATTCACACAGGTGACGAAAAACCGTGCAACATAGGTTGCTGCGGACTCCGCAAATGCGGGCAAATGTAACATTAGTGACATGCCGAGTATGTAGATGGCGTTTCGGAAGATCGATAGCGCACCACAAGTCGTTGTCGATTGGGGTACACATAATTCCATCGGGGATCATCATGCGATTTTTCAAAGCTTTTCTGGCCGCCAGCGCGGCCTCCGTGTCGGTTGCTGGCGTAGTCGCCACCCCTGCTGCGGCGCAGCAAATTACGTCCGGTGTGCAGGGCCGAGTCGTCGACGATGCCGGGAATGCGGTTCCCAATGCATCGGTGTCGGTAACCGATACGCGCACGGGTTCGACGCGCCGGCTGGTAACCGGTTCGGACGGTTCGTTCCGCGCAGGCAACCTTGTCACAGGCGGCCCATACACCGTCACCGCGACAGCGTCGGGCTTTGAAGGGCAAACGGTCGAGAATATCCGGATCAATCTTTCGGGCGATACGTCGCTCGCGTTCGAACTGACGCGCAGCGCACAGGAAGCAACGATCGTCGTTACCGCGGCGCGCGCCAACCTGACTCAGCTCGCACTCGGCCCCGGCAACTCTTTCAACGAGGAAGTGCTCGAAAGCTTTCCGTCGATCACGCGCGACGTTCGCGACCTGATTCGTATCGACCCGCGTGTCAGCCTCGATCGGTCTAACGAGGTTGATCGCATCTCGTGCCTCGGCGGCAATGACCGGTCCAACACTTTCACCGTGGACGGCATCGTTCAGGCCGACGTATTCGGCCTGAACGGCACGCCCTTCGCAGCGCGTAACGCGCTCCCCATTCCATTCGACGCCATCCGCGAAACGTCGATCGAGTTCGCGCCGTTCGATGTCGAATATTCTGGCTTCACCGGCTGCGCCGTCAATGTTGTGACCCAATCGGGTACGAACCGCTTTTCGGGTTCGGCCTTCTTCACCTTCCGTAACGAAGACCTGCGCGGCGATACGGTCGATGGTCAGGACTTCACGCCTGCCGCCTTCGAAGAGAAGCGCTGGGGCGTTACGCTCGGCGGTCCGATCATTCCCGACCGTCTCTTCTTCTTCGGCGCTTATGAGGAAACCGATCTTGGCGACGCCAATGACTTTGGTCCGACCGGCGCCGGCTTCCCGAACGAAGCGGAATTTGTGACCCAAGCTCAGTTCGACGAGTTCCAGCAGATCGCCCAGAATGTTTATGGCATCGATATCGGCGGCTATCCTCGCGCCCTGCCCGAATCGAGCGTACGCTATTTCGGCCGTCTCGACTGGTATGTGAATGACGATCATCGCGTCGAAGCCACCTATCAGCGGCTTGAGGAAACCAATGTCGAATCCGACACGGGCGATCAGGAACTGACCGGTTTCAACAGCTTCGAGGACGAAGGAACGGTTTCCGACTATTATTCGCTGCGTGTCTATTCAGACTGGAGCGACAACTTCTCCACCGAACTGCGCCTCTCGCGATCGGACGTCACGGACGTGCAAGGCCCGGTCGGCGGCGGTGAAGCGCAAGACGGCAACCCGATCCCGCGTCTTTCGGTCGGGGTTGTCGGCCCGTCGCAAAACGGCGTGCTGAGTACGGGGCCCGGTATTTTCCGGTCAGCCAACGCGCTTGAAACGCAAATCGACGTGATGCGCCTCACTGCCAACTGGACGACCGGTGATCACGACATCAAGTTTGGCGCCGAGATCAATGATCTCGAAGTGTTCAACCTGTTCGCCATCAACGCGACCGGTACTCTGTTCTTCCGCAACTTGGATGACTTCCGGAACGGGATCGTCGCAAGTGGCGACTTCTCGAGCGTCTTCGGCGATACCGCTGATAATCTGATTGATGGGAGTCTTAACAGGGACGGAGAGCTCGAGTTTCTCGGCGGCGGCACCATCCGTGCAACGCCCACCGGCGACATCAACGAAGCAGCCGCGCAGTTCAATCGTCGGATATACGCCATCTACGCACAAGATGATTGGCAAGTCACCGATCAGCTCAGCGTGCTGGCGGGCGTTCGCGTGGAGTGGTTCGATGGTAGTGCACCGCGAAACAACCCGGCGTTCCAAGCACGCTACGGTTTCGGTAACAATTTTTCGTTTAGCCAACTCGACCCGATCATTTTGCCGCGCATAGGTATTACCTATGATTTCGATGACTTCGAAGGTCTCATTCGCAACAGTCAGTTGACCGGCGGTGTCGGCGTGTTCTCGGGCGGCGATCCCGTTGTCTATTTCTCCAACGCGTTCTCGAACAACGGCTTCTCCACTGGCGAAGACAATACGTTCGATGGACTGTGCGCAGGCTTCACCAACCCGGACGGTAGTTTCAGTGTTCTGGACGCAAACGGCAATTTCACGGGATTTCCTACCTGCGCCACTCAAGCAGCTTCAGCTCAGGCCGCGGCGGGTGAAGCGGATACGCAATCGACCGATCCGAATTTCGACGTACCGACCGTGTTCCGCGCCAATATCGGATTCTCGACGGAATTCGGCTGGGGCGACGGCTTCTTCGATAACTGGCAGCTGCAATTCGATTACATCTACAGCCACTTCATCGATCCGTTGAATTTCGTCGATCTGTCTCAAACGATTGATTTTCGCCGGGGTCTGAACGGGTTCACCATTGACGGTCGGCCAATATATGCCGCCATCGATCCCAGAGCGACTGACATTGACCCCGACACAGGATTAACGGTTCCGTGTACGGCTCAACTGCAAGGTACTGGTGGGACACCGCCTACATATACGAATGTGAATTTCGCCTGCTTCAACACCCGCCGCGACGACGAGATTCAGCTGACCAATGGCCGGTCCTATGACAGCCATGTCTTCTCCTTCACCATGTCGAAATTGTTCGACCGCGGTGTCTTCACCGAAAATGGCAGCGTGTTCGTGAACTTCGGTTACGCTTTTACGGACTCGAACAACTTCCGAAACAATAACAGCTCGACGGCAACGTCCAGCTTCGATGAATCGGGAGCTTTCGACCGCCAGAACCCGGCGAACTCGACCTCGAACTATGAAACACGGCATCAGTTCACTTTCGCGGTCAACTTCACGGAAGAGTTCATCGACGGCTACGACACGCAGCTCGGTATGTTCTTCAGTGCCCGTTCGGGTCGCCCCTACAGCCTCACCTTCGACGGTGGCGGCGTCTTCAACGATAGTTCGTCGGGTAACGACAACGCGCTAATCTATATCCCCACCGGGGTGGACGATCCGAACGTCTCGCCGCAGTCAACTATGTCTGAAGTTGCCGAACTCGTGAACTTTGCCCAGCAATGGGATTGTGCCCGCGATGCCATCGGTACGACGGTCCGTCGCAACACCTGCCGGGAGGACTGGACCTATGACATGGACATTCGAATCAGTCAGGAAATTCCGGGACCCGGCAGCTGGTTCGGCATTACCCAGGACCGGATCGAATTCTTCGCGGATATCGATAACTTCCTGAACATGCTCGACAGCAGCTGGAACACCTTCAAGACGCGTGGTGCATTCGGTGACGGTCAGGTTGTCGACCTGGTCGATCTCGACGGTATCGACGACGAGGGCCGGTATATAATTTCGGGCTTTAACCCCGATATCGACCAGAACGTCTCGACCTCGGCGTCGGTCTGGCGGATCCAGCTCGGCGTGCGCTACGAGTTCTAGGATGACCGCAGATAACTGCTAGAAGAAAGGGGCCGGTGGCGATCATGCCGCCGGCCTTTTTCATGTGACCAAAGAAGTGGGACGCAAATGACGATGAACCGAACCAAGACCGCCCTATTCGCCGGAATGGGCGCACTGTTGCTCGGCGCATGTACGATGGCTAGCGCGCCGCCTCCGCCGCAAAGCGCTGTCGAAGCGCTGCGGCCCTATTATGCGACGCTGACCGGCGAACTGCCGCGGGCGAACCCCGGCCCAGCCATCGATACGAGCCAGGCGATCAGTCGCATCGCCTTTGGCAGTTGCAACCATCAGCACCGGCACCAGACCATCTGGCCGGTGATCGCCAACCATAACCCCGATCTCTTCCTGATGATCGGCGACAATATCTATGGCGACTATGGATATCGCGGCGAGGCCGATCTCGGCACATTCGCCCATGGCTATCGGCTACAGGCCTCACATCCGGAATTCCGGGCGTTCCGCGAACAGGTCCCGATGCTCGCAAGCTGGGATGATCATGATTTCGGCCCGAACGATTCGGGCGGCAATTTCGCATTCCGCGAACGATCCGAAGATCTGTTCGAGAGCTTCTGGGGGTCGAGCGCGGAAGTGCGCGCCCGCCCTGGCATCTATGACAGTATGGTCGCCGGCCCCGAAGGCCAGCGCATCCAGATCATCATGCTCGACACGCGTTTTTTCCGCGATCCGCTCGTATCCCAACCCTATAGCTATGAACGCCGCCCGCTCGGTCATTATGGCATCACCGACGATCCCGGCGCGACGATGCTTGGCGCGGCGCAATGGGCATGGCTGGAGCAGGAGCTCGCCGAACCGGCCGATCTGCGGCTCATCGTCTCCTCGATCCAGATCCTGACCGACGCGCATAATTACGAGAAATGGGGCAATATGCCGCTAGAACGCGAACGGCTCTACCGCGCGCTCGCCACGCGCAATGGCGGCGGCATGGTGTTCCTGTCGGGCGACCGGCACAGCGGCGCGATCTATCATGGCGAACCCGAAGCGCTCGGCGAAGGGGTGTGGGAACTGACCTCCTCGTCGCTCAACTTCTCCTTTGCATCGGGCGACAATAGCGAGCGCGAACCCGATCCGCTGCGCCGCTCGGGATTCATGTCTGACGAAAATTTCGGCTTCGTCGACATCGACTGGGCGGCCGGGCGGGTAACGCTAGACCTCAAAGCCGCCGACGGCAGCTCGTTGCATGCGGAGACGATAGCGTTTCGCTGAGCCGCTAGCGATACTGTGGCGAAGCGCCTGTGAAAACGCTATATAGCCCCGCATGAACCAGTATCAGACGATAACCGCCGCCGATTCCGTCGCCCGGGACGGCACGATCAAATTGCATGACGCAGCCGGTTTCGAAGGCATGCGCGCCGCCGGGCGCCTCGCTGCCGAGATTCTCGATGCACTTGTGCCGCTGGTCCAGCCCGGCGTGATGACCGAAGAGCTCGACGATTTCGTGTTCGAACGCATGAAGGCGGGCGGCGGCATTCCCGCAACGCTTGGCTATCGCGGCTATACGAAAAGCTCCTGCACCTCGATCAACCATGTGGTCTGCCACGGCATTCCGGGCCCCAAGGCCCTCAAGAAAGGCGATATCGTCAATATCGACGTCACGCCGATCCTCGATGGCTGGCACGGCGATACCAGCCGCATGTTCACGGTTGGCAAGGTGCCGATCAAGGCGCAGCGGCTGATCGATGTGACCTATGAAGCAATGATGCTCGGTATCGCGGAAGTGAAACCCGGCGCGCGGCTGGGCGATGTGTCCAACGCGATCCAGACCTTTGCCGAATCGCACCGCTATGGCGTCGTTCGCGATTTTTGCGGCCATGGCCTTGGCAGGCTGTTTCACGATGCGCCCGAGGTCATCCATGCGGGCCGGGCTGGCACTGGCCCCGAACTCAAGCCCGGCATGTTCTTCACCATCGAACCGATGATCAATATCGGCAAGCCGGGTGTGAAGGTGCTCGAAGACGGCTGGACCGCTGTCACGCGGGACCGGAAGCTGTCGGCACAGTTCGAACATTCCATCGGCGTGACCGAAGACGGCGTCGAGATTTTCACCACGAGCCCGGCAGGGTTGGACAAACCGCCCTACGACTGACCGCGCCGGACGCATAGCAGGATATTTGCAACGCGCCCGATGCTGCGCCAATAAGAAGGCGTATCGGAGGGAGTGACTTATGCGTGCTTGGATCGGACTGGTCATGATACTCGGTCTGGCGGCCTGTTCCGCGGGAGCCGGCGAGACAAACACCGATAGCGCAGCCGAAGGCGCGGCCAAGATTGATGGCGAGTTTCTGATCACCGGCGGCGACGGCAGCGACTGGGCGGCAGCCAGTTACAGTTACTCCGAGCAGCGTTTCAGCCCGCTCGATCAGATTACTACTGAAAACGTTTCCAATCTTGGCATCGCCTGGACCGCCGAACTGCCGGATGCGCGCGCGCAGGAAGCGACACCACTCGTCGTCGATGGCGTCATGTATGTGACCGGCCCTTGGTCCAAAGTCTTCGCTTTCGATGCCAGCAATGGCGAACCGCTCTGGACCTTCGATCCGGAAGTGCCGCGCTCGGTGTTGCAGAACACTTGCTGCGACGCGGTCAATCGCGGCGTCGCCATATGGCGCGGCAAGCTCTATCTGGGCACGCTCGACGGGCGGCTGATCGCGCTTGATGCGATCACCGGCGCGCAGCTCTGGTCCGAACAGACGACCAACCGGGACCGGCCCTACACGATCACCGGCGTCCCGCGCGTCGTGAACAACAAGGTGATCATCGGCAATGGCGGCGCGGAGTTCGGCGTGCGCGGCTATGTCTCGGCCTATGATGCGAACACCGGCGCGCTCGAATGGCGCTTCTACACCGTGCCCAATCCCGATGGCGAAGCCGACAATGCGGCGTCGGACGAAGTACTCCAGACCGCCGCACGCACCTGGTCCGAGGAAGGCCAGTGGCGCGAAACCGGCGGCGGCGGCACCGTCTGGGACTCGATCGTCTACGACCATGAACTGAACCAGCTCTATATCGGCGTCGGCAATGGCAGCCCATGGAATCACGGGACGCGCTCGAACGGCCAGGGGGACAATCTCTTCCTTTCCTCCATCGTCGCGCTCAATCCCGATACCGGCGAATATCTCTGGCACTACCAGCAGACGCCCGGCGAAACCTGGGACTATACGGCGACCCAGTCGATAATCCTCGCCGATCTCGAGCTCGATGGAGAGAGCCGCCCGGTCATCCTGCACGCGCCGAAAAACGGCTTCTTCTTCGTCATCGACCGCGAGACCGGATCGCTGCTGTCCGCCGAACCCTTCGTCGAGGGCGTGAACTGGGCGACGGGCTACGATCTGGCGACCGGCCGGCCGATCGAGAATCCGGAGGCGCGTTTCTACCGCACGGGCGAGATGTTCATCGCCAATCCCGGGCCGATCGGCGCGCATAACTGGCAGCCCATGGCGTTCAGCCCGATGACGGGCCTCGCCTATATCCCGGCCAACATCGTGCCATCGGTCTTCCTCCCGCCAACGACAGACGATCATTCGGCGCTGAGTCCGATCGGCTTCAACACCGGAACCAATATCGAGGACACTGCTCTCCCCCGCGACGAAGCGGCGATGCGCGCGATGATCTCGGCCGTGCGCGGCCAGCTGGTCGCTTGGGACCCGGTCGCGCAGGAAGCGCGCTGGACGATCGATTACGACACGCCCTGGAATGGCGGCATTCTGACGACGGCTGGCAATCTCGTGTTCCAGGGCACGGCGACCGGCCAGTTCAAGGCCTATGCCGCCGATACGGGAGAGGAGCTTTGGTCGATGGACGTCCAGTCCGGCGTGCTCGCCGGCGCCTCGACCTTCCTGATCGACGGCGTACAGCATATCGGCTTCACGACCGGCCGCGGCGGCGCCTTCCAGATCACGGCCGGCGCGGCCGATATCACGGCCGGCCAAGTGCCCAATGTCCCGCGCCTCATCGTCCTCCGGCTCGACGGAACAGGTGTGCTGCCGGCGGCGCCGGATATGGAGCGAGAGCTGCTCGATCCCCCGGCATCGACGGGCACGCCCGAACAGATAGCGCGCGGCGAACAACTCTATCTGCGCTACTGCATGGTCTGTCACGGCGAAGGCGCGGTCGGCGGCGGCATCAACCCGGACATGCGCTTCTCCGGCTATCTGACGAGCGCGGAAGCCTGGCAGGATGTGGTGCGCGGTGGTTCGCTCGCTGAAAACGGGATGCCGAGCTTCACCAGCGTCCTGCCGGCCGAACTGGCCGAGACTATCCGGCTCTATGTCATCGACAAGGCGAGCGAAGATATTGCCCGCCTCCGCGCGCGGCGCGAGGATGCCGAGGGCGAGTCCTAAACGCCCTATCGTTGCACCGGTAACAAGGCTAGCCGCCGTCAGGCGCTGCCGGATCCTCCGGCTCCATATCGTCCTCTTCCGGAAGCTCGTCTTCCGTCATCGCCGGGTCTTCGGGCATTGCCTCGCCAACATCCTCTTCGAGCATATCGGGCGGCGGCATGCCGATATCGTCTACCGGGTCTTCGACGACCGGATCGACGAGTTCGGGCGCCGCATCGAGCGTATCTTCCTCCGCTGTGTCGGCCGTCTCCTGAGCCGGTCCGCACGCGGCGAGCAATAGGCCGAAACTGGCCGGCCAAATCAAATATCGCATGGTATCTATCCTTGAAATGCGCCGCCGGGAGATGGAGCCCGGCGGCGCCTAGGGTGGTCAGGGCCTAGCCCGCTATTGAGGATCGTCCGGCTGGCCGTCGCCATCCTGATCGAAGACATCGGGTCGGCCATCACCGTCCATGTCCCAGCTATCGGCCCGGCCATCGCCGCGCTGATCCCAGGCGTCCGGCGTACCATCGCCATCCGTGTCGATCGTGGGTTCGGGGATCGCCTGTTCTTCGGGCGGCATCGGCTCGCCTTCCGACTGTGCGACCGCCGGGGTGGAGAGAATGGCACCAGCAAAAGCTGCGGCGCCTAACATAGTGAATTTACGCATGTTCAGGTCCTTACTCTATGTCCCCGCCTCTCTAAGCATCGTGGCTTTTCCGCTACGGCATAGGGACTTGGAGACGGACGGACCGGAAAACAGGACGGGCGCGATATCGGGCGCGACCCATCCCGCGCGCGCTTCGATCCGTCTCTGACTCTCTTGGACCCGGGATATGTTCGGCGGTCGAAAATCCCGTTTCCCGCGAGACGATGCCGCTTGCGAGTCGCCCCTCCGCCCGCTTATGTCTGTCGGACAGCATAGGATCGCAGCCAGAGGACATTGCGCGCATGAAAAAGATCGAAGCGATCATCAAACCGTTCAAGCTCGACGAAGTGAAGGAAGCGCTGCACGATGTCGGCGTAACCGGCATGACCGTTACCGAGGCGAAAGGCTTCGGCCGCCAGAAAGGCCATACCGAACTGTATCGCGGCGCCGAATATATCGTCGACTTTCTGCCCAAGGTGAAACTGGAAGCCGTGGTCGATGACGGGCTCGCCGATCGCGTCGTCGAGGCGATCCAGAATGCCGCCCAGACCGGCCGAATCGGCGACGGCAAGATATTCGTATCGACCATCGATCGCGCGATTCGCATCCGCACCGGAGAACAGGATTCCGACGCCGTCTAGCGGTTTATAGCGCAGTGCAAAAAAATTTTGTGCAGATGCGAAGAATAGTATAGGTTTGTTTCTCTGATTCCCAGCGAGAGGAAGGCAAAGTTCCATGACGACCACCGCCAAAGATATTATCAAACGCATCGAGGAAGAAGAGATCGAATGGATCGATCTCAGATTCACCGATCCGAAGGGCAAATGGCAGCATCTGCAAATGTGCTCCGGTGTCATGGACGAAGACGCTCTCGAAGACGGCCTGATGTTCGACGGCTCGTCGATCGCCGGCTGGAAAGCGATCAACGAATCCGACATGATCCTGCGGCCCGATCTCGACGCGGTCTATGAGGACCCCTTCTCCGCCACGCCGATGCTCGCGGTATGCTGCGACATCGTCGAACCCGGCACCGGCGAACTCTATGGCCGGGATCCGCGCTCGACCGCAAAACGCGCCGAAGCTTTCGTGAAGGCATCGGGCGTCGGCGACACCGTCTATGTCGGCCCGGAAGCCGAATTTTTCATGTTCGACGATGTGCGCTTCGAAGACGGCTATGACACCAGCTATTTCAAGATCGACGATATCGAGCTGCCGACCAATTCGGGCCGCGAATATGAGATGGGTAATATGGCCCACCGTCCGCGCGCCAAGGGCGGCTATTTCCCCGTGCCGCCGGTCGACAGCGCCATGGATATCCGCGCCGAGATGGTCTCGACGATGATGGAAATGGGCCTGCCCATGGACAAGCATCATCACGAGGTCGGCGCGGCGCAGCATGAACTCGGCCTCACCTTCGGCTCGCTCGTCGAGACGGCGGATCGCATGCAGGTCTATAAATATGTCGTGCACATGGTCGCCCAGGCCTATGGCAAGACGGCGACCTTCATGCCCAAGCCGATCAAGGAAGATAACGGTTCGGGCATGCATACGCATATGTCGATCTGGGATGGCGACAAGCCGCTCTTCGCCGGCGACGGCTATGCGGGGCTCAGCGAAACCTGCCTCTATTATATCGGCGGCGTGATCAAGCACGCCCGCGCGCTCAACGCCTTCACCAACCCGACGACGAACAGCTACAAGCGCCTCGTCCCGGGCTATGAAGCACCGGTGCTGCTCGCCTATTCGAGCCGCAACCGCTCGGCCTCCTGCCGCATTCCGTACGGCACGGGCGACAAGGCGAAGCGCGTCGAGTTCCGTTTCCCCGACGCGACGGCCAATCCCTATCTCTGCTACTCGGCGCTGCTGATGGCGGGCCTCGACGGAATCGAAAACCGTATCCATCCGGGCGACGCGATGGACAAGAATCTCTACGATCTGCCCCCGGCGGAACTCGAAGGCGTACCGACCGTCTGCGGCTCGCTCCGCGAAGCGCTCGAAGCGCTCGAAGAGGATCACGACTTCCTGACCAAGGGCGACGTCTTCTCGGTCGACCAGATCGAAGGCTATGCCGAGCTCAAATGGGAAGAGAATGACCGCTGGGAAACGACCCCCAGCCCGGTCGAGTTCGACATGTATTATTCGGCCTGATCACCGAACCAATATGCGAAAGGGCTCGGTGGCGACACCGGGCCCTTTTTCTTTTCCGTGTTCTGATCGCTCGAAATTGGCGGCCCGGCGCGGTTTGCGTTGAACCAGCGCCTCCCTTCCCCTATCTTCGTTGCAAAGACGAACCCAAAATCATCGAATCATAGGAGCGGACTGCCATGCACAGCTATCTCAAGCATTATATCAACGGCGAATGGGTGGAGAGCGATGGCGGCACACGCCATGAGGTAATCAACCCGGCCACCGAAGAACCGTGTACGGAAATCACGCTCGGCAGCCAGGCCGATACGGACAAGGCCGTCGCGGCCGCCAAGGAAGCGTTCAAGACCTTCTCCCAGACCAGTGTCGAAGAACGCATCGCGATGCTCGAGCGGATCGCCGAAGAATATAAGAAGCGGATTCCCGACATAGCCAATGTGATGGCCGACGAGATGGGCTGCCCAATCGCCATCGGCAATGCGGCCCAAGGCCCGGCGGGCCTCGGCCATATCGCCAAGGCCGCCGAAGTGCTGAAAGAGTTCGAATGGGAAGAGCAGCTCGGCCCGGCGCGCGTCGTGCATGAGCCGATCGGCGTTGTCGCGATGATCACGCCGTGGAACTGGCCGCTGAACCAGATCACCGCCAAGGTCGCCCCGGCGCTCGCCGCGGGCAATACGATGGTGCTGAAGCCGTCCGAGGAAACGCCAGGCTCAGCCGCCATCTTCGCCGAGATCATGGATGCCGCGGGCGTGCCGGCTGGCGTGTTCAACCTGGTCCAGGGCGACGGCCCGGGCGTCGGCACGATGCTGACCAAGCATGACGATGTCGACATGGTGAGCTTCACCGGCTCGACCCGCGCCGGCATCATCATCGCCAAGAACGCCGCCGACACCGTCAAGCGCGTGCACCAGGAGCTGGGCGGCAAGACGCCGAACATCGTACTCGAAGGCGCGGACCTTTCCGAAGCCGTGCCGAACGGCCTGCAGGGCGTCATCATCAATTCCGGCCAGAGCTGCATCGCGCCGACGCGGATGCTCGTTCATGAATCTCAATATGACGAGGCCGTGCAGATCGCCAAGGGCGTGATGGAAAGCGTGCCGGTCGGCGATCCCAAGGAGATGGGCGGCCATATCGGCCCCGTCGTTAATGCCGCGCAGTATGAAAAAATTCAGGGCCTTATCCAGAAAGGCATGGATGAGGGCGGCAAGGTCGAAACCGGCGGCACGGGCCGTCCGGATGGCGTCAATCAGGGCTTCTACGTCAAACCGACCGTCTTCTCGGACATCACGAGCGACATGACGATCGCACGCGAAGAGATTTTCGGGCCCGTTGTCACGCTGATCAAATATGAGAATGACGACGAGGCGGTCGAGATCGCCAACGACACCGATTACGGCCTCTCGGCCTGTGTCTACGGCCCGGCCGAGGAAGCCAAGAAGTTCACGGGCAAGCTCCGCGCCGGTCTCGTCGGCGTCAATAACTGGGGCCCGATCCCCGACGCGCCGTTTGGCGGCTACAAACAGTCGGGCAATGGCCGCGAAATGGGCAAATATGGCCTGCGCGAATTCATGGAAGTGAAGACGATTATCGGCGAACCCGCCTGATCGGGCGCATCTATCTCAATCGTTAGAAGGGCGGCGGGAGCAATCCTGTCGCCCTTTTTTCTTTCGTCATCCCAGCGAAAGCTGGGATCTCTGGCGGTTTGGCACAGCGTTTGCGGCCTGAGATTCCAGCCTCCGCTGGAATGACGACGCATGGTCAGTCGGTCGGCTCGCGCTCCTTCATGCGAGCCGCCGCTCTCTCCGCAACCTCCCAGCGCGCTTCTTCGATATCAGCCAGCCGCGCAGTCAGCATGGCGACCAGCTCTTCGGACTCGCGGCTCGGATGGCCGCCGTCGAAGGGCGGATCGGGGTCATATTCGATACCGAGCTGGATCAGCCGCGCGACAGGCTCGCCATAGACTTCAGCGACCAGCGAGAGCGCCATATCGATACCCGCTGACACGCCTGCCCCGGTAATCCGGTTGCGGTCGATCACCACGCGCTCGCTGACGGGCTCCGCGCCGAACAGTTTAAGCTGGTCGATCCAGTGCCAATGGCTGGTTGCGCGATAACCATCGAGCAGCCCCGCCGCGGCCAAAACCAGCGAGCCAGTGCAGACTGACGTGACATATTTCGCGCCTTCGGCTTGCTGCCGCAGCCAGCCTAGCACCTCGTCATCTTCCATCAGCGCGGCCTGACCGAAGCCGCCGGGCACGAACAGCAAATCGGCCTGAGGCGCATCGGTAAGGCTGGCGCTTGGCACGATCATCAGACCGTTCACGTCGCACACCGGCTCAGTGTCTTTCCAGACGAGATCGATCTCGGCATCGGGCAGCGCGGCGAACACCTCAAACGGCCCGGTAAAATCGAGCTGGGTCATATTGGGGTAGAGCAGAATAACGATCTTCATGGGCGTCTCCCTGATTGTGCGGTGATGCCCAGGCGAGCGGCTGTCTGAGGTCCGCACTTCCCGATGGTCACCCATCTCGAATCACCAGTCAAGCGGACAGGCCGATCATAACAGCGCTGCGCTCAATAATCCCGGCTGATCTGGATATCGCCACCGACGCGGCCGACGGTGCTGATGCTGGAGAGCAGTGAGAGCCAGCGCGTGATCCGGAATTCGGTTTCCGTCGCCGAATAGCCCTGTCCGTCCGTGATCACCTCGACAAACAATCGCCGTGTCACATAGAAGCCGGCTGCCACGGCCGTGCCGCGATCTTCGGCGGGATCGGCCGGCAGGATGCGCAGCCGATCAAGCCCGATCGCATCGCGCACAGCGTTGATCGGATTGAGGCCGTTACCCCCGCCCTGCAATGACGCGAGCGCTACGCCGAGCTGAATGGCTTCGGGCGCCGACAGATCGGTAATGGACGTCCCGAACAACAGGCGGCTCAGCAATTCGCTCTGTTCGAGCGCGGGAACGCTGGTGAAGGTGATCTCGGGACTGAAGCCCGTACCGCCGATATTGATCGTAGCCTCCAGACCCTCAACATCCGCCTCGGCGACAATGTCGAGCACGGGATCGACAGGCTGGTTGCCATAGAATTCGATCCGGCCACGTTCGAGTTCGAACCGCCTGCCGGCGAATTGATAGCCGCCCCGGATGAGGTTCATCTGACCGAGTATCTGGAACTCGGTGAGCGGCCCGCGCACATCGATATCCGCGTCCCATTCGCTGTCCAGCCCCAGGCCCCTCGCCATGAAGCGGTTGCGCGCGTTCACATCGATATCAAGCGTCCAATCGATCGGTTCGGCCCGGGGGTCGGGATCGTCGATCCGCCGGTTGACCTCGACGACGTTCAATTGCGGGACAACGATGGAAGGAGCGGCTTGGCCCAGCATGAACTCACCGCGGACCATCTCGAATTCGCCGCTGATCGTGCCGACAGGCCGGGCCGCGGCGGTGCCGATTGCCGTGCCCGCGGGTACTTGGAGCTGGATACGGAGCGGGCCAGTGACCTGGGCGGAGATATCGTCGCGGCGCAGCAGCCAGGCCTCATCCGCTCGCAAATCGATGTCCATGCCGAAGCCCGTGGCGAGGCCCAGGTCGAACGCGGCCCGGCCCGATACCGTGCCGCCGCCCGGCGTCGTGCCGGAAAGCTCGGCAAATTCGAGACGCGCATTGCGGAAGGTGCCGGTAGTCGTCACCCCTTCGACGACCGTCCCCGTCAGCGCACTTTCGAGACGCGCATTTTCGGTTTCCAGCGCGCCCGTGATGCGCGGCGTTTCGAGCGTGCCCTTGATATCCATTCGCGCAAGCAACGGGCCGGACAGGCTGAACAGCTCGTTACCCGTTAGCTGCCAGAGCGTCTCCGATGGTCCGTTATAGCGCAGTTCGGCAAGCAGCGGCGCGGTAGCCAGCAGGTCGCCGAAATTGCCGGCGCCCGCGATCGGATCGATCCGCGACTGGAAGCGCAGGATTTCCTCGCCATCGCTTTCCATGATCGCGCGGGTCGCCAGCCGCTCATCCTCAACGCGCACGTTGAGGCCGAAATTAACTGGCCGCGGCCGGAGCGCAAAACCCTCTCGGGTCAGGCTGCGGATGCGGAGCTCCGCATTGGCCGTCGGTACGACTTCGTCAGCCGTCTGGCGATAGCGCAGCGTGCCGGTCGCCATGCCGCCGAGGCCGGTCTCGGGATAGAAGATATCGACCACCGAAAGCGGGATGCTGTCCAGCGTAGTCTCGACCTCGGTAACCGGACCGCCGAAGCGCGCCGCCACGGTCGCGCCGCCGCCAGCATAGCCGATCGTGCTTTCGGGGACGACCCAGCCCTCTTCCTCCTTGCGCAGGACGAGCGGCGTGAGGGTAATCGGTTCGTCGCGGAACGATCCTCCACCTTCGACGGTAATGAGGCCCGGTGCGATCTGCGCGACCGCTTCAAAGTCGAAATCGCGGCCGCGGGCGCCGCCGACATCGAAATCGGCCTCGCCATAGCCATTGTCGATTTGGACCGCCGCGCCGAACCGCGCGAGGGAAATGCCGCGCCTGCGAAAGCCGGTCAGCTCCACGCCAGCCTGTAGCGTGGGTGCCTCGCGCAGCGGACGCCAGCGCAGATCGAGAAGCGCCCGCCGCATCGTCGCGTCGATTTCGCCGCCCAGCCGGGCATTTTCCGCATCGATATCGACGACGACCAGCTGCTCGCCGCCGTCCATCGTCAGTTCTATATCGCCGGTGACGCCCGGACCTTCGAGATCGAGCACGCCGATAATGCCGCCATCGCGAAAAGCGAAGCGTCCTTCGGTCCGCGTGTCGGCAACCAGCAACTCGCCCACATTGACCCCCGCCGGCGCATCGGCGGGCAGCAGGAGCTGACCAACCGATGTAAACGGCCCGGCCATCGAGTTGCCACGCGCCATATAGGAATAGCCATTCGCATTCGGATCGAGCACGGCATCGACATTGGCGATACCCGCCGCAGGAACCGGACTGGCCAGCGTAAGTTCGACGCGCGGCCGTGATGGCTCGCCCCGGGCGGTCAGCGTCACCGGCCCATATTGCGTCTGCTCCCCCGACCCCGCGACCGAAAGCTGGCCATCGCCGTCGAGATAGCCGGAGCCGTCGAACCGCAAGGCCGGCGCGCGGACCTGCATGTTCGAAAAGCTGAAACGGCCGTCCGGCCCATAAGCGATCGCCGTGTCGACCGTCGTCGCGCCGCCGGCTAGCGATTGGAAGAAATCGTTGTCGAGCGTGGGTGTTACGGCACGCGCTTGCCCAGCAATCTGAAAGCCGCCGCCGGGCGCGGGCTGAACCTCTACCCGCGTGCGAATGTCGAAAACACCAAGGCCTGGCAGCGCGAAGCGATCGATAGCGCCATCCCATCCGGCGGCATAATCGCCGCTCGCCAGATCGTAGACGATGGACGCGTCGCCCCGGACACGATCGGACCGCAACCGCAGATCGTCGCCGACAATCTGATCGGCGGTAATCAGCAAGTCGCCGTCGAGCGCGACGTTGCGGACGATCTCAGAGAATGTATCGGGAAGTCCGGTGATCGCGCTCGCCGTTGCACCGACTGGCAATACGAACGGCGGTTCGCCCCAGCGCCCCTCCCCGGCCACGCGCAAATTTTCGAACCCGGTCGTCGCGATAGATGCGCGCGGCGCGGTCAGTTGATAACGGAACCGCGCGCCGTCGAACGGACCGTCCAGACCCAAGTTCATGCGAACATCGGTGCCGCGCATATCGGTGACGAGCGCCGATGGATCGAGCAGCCGGATATCGGCGACGAACCCGTCGAACGCGTTTTCCGCCAGATCGAGCGTCCCCCGCCCCTCGATCAGGGCCGCCGCAGAGCGGATATCGAAATCGCCGGCAAGGCGCCGGTCTTCCAGCGTCGCCCGCGCGGTCAGATTCAGTTCCGGCGCGGTGAGTCGCTGGACGATGCCCGGATCGAACAGCGCGGCCGAGCGCATGACGCCGCCGAGCAGGAAATCGCCGTCGCGCGCTTCGAGATTGAGATCAATCACCCGGGCATCGCCGCTATCGACCTGGGCGCGGCCGTCCCAGCGCTGCCATGTTCCGCTGCCCGCGATATCGACGGCCAGCGACCGTTCGATCCCCGTCAGCCCGGCGAGAATGCCATCTTCCGGCGCATAAAGCTGCATATCGACATCGAAGACGTCGCCATCGGGCTCGGCATCGAGCAGGAGTTCCAGCCGCTCGCCGCCATCCAAAGCATTCGCCCGCGCTTCGATCTGCGCGCGCCCCAGTTGAATATTCGCATTGGCGGCGAGCGAGATATGCTGGCGCTCCCCCGCGATCGCCTCCTCGAAACGGAACCGCTCGATAGCCAGATTGCCCAGATAGATGTCGAAATCGGGCAGGATGGGCTGCTCTTCTTCCGGCGGAATCAGCGCCGGGGCGCGGTGGAGGATGACAAGGTCCGATATCAGGCTGCGAATGTGCAGCTCATTATCGAACGGATACATAAGCGGCTGCCAGTCTACCTCCAGCTCCGGCGCTTCAAAGAAGAGGCCGTCGGGATCGTAGAGCCGCAAATCGGATATCGTCATCTGGCCGTAGATCGATCCGTCGATCCGCCCGATCCGTATGCGCAGACCGTTCGCCGGTTCCAGCGCCTCGATCCGGTCGATGATGAACCTGCGACCGGGCGGCGTATCGAGCGCGAATATCGTAACGATCAGCAGCGCCAATATACCGGTGAAACCGAGCAGCACCCACCGGGTTATCTGGCGGCGGCGCGGTGTTGCCGAAATGAAATCGACATCCTCTTGCCCCTTCTCGACAACCGTCTCCGCCATCAGAAAGCCTGACCGAGCGAGATGTAAATGGCGATGACGGGATCGCCGGGCTGCGGGTTGATCGGCGTGCCGACGTCGAGCCGGATCGGCCCGAAACTGCTATAATAGCGCACACCGAGACCGGCGCCGAAACGCAGATCGCTGAAGTCCGGATAGAGATCGGTATAGATCGCGCCGGCGTCGATAAACGGCACGATGCCGAAACTGCCGAACCGGTAGCGCGCCTCCAGCGCCAGCTCGACTAGGCTGCGCCCGCCGATCGGATCGTTATTCGCATCACGCGGCCCGATCGATTGATAGCCATAGCCGCGCACCGATCCGCCGCCGCCCGCATAGAAACGCCGCGAGGGCGCGATATTGTTGGTCGATGCGCCGGGAATTGCCCCGAGGCGGACGCGGCCCGCCAGTACCGTCGAATCCATCAATTGCAGATAGACGCTGCCGTCGATCTGCACGCGCGCATAGGCGAAGGTGCCATCCTGCAGCGAGAGCTCGGGCGAAACGAAGGCGGACAGCCGGAAACCATCGGTCGGATTGAGGAGGTCCGTCGTGCCGTCATAGCCGAGGCTCAGCGGAATTGCGCCGATGAGAAAGGTCTCGCGCGCACGCAGTCCGGCCATGCCGACGACATCGCGCTCGTCGGATGCGATCAGTTCGAGGCCAGCCGACCAGACCCATCTTTTCTGCCAGAGCTGATTGGATATCCGCTCGATCCCGAATGTCAGGCCCGCCGTGCGCGCATCAAACGCGTCGCGGTTCGTGTTGCCGGCGAACAGTTGAGCGGTGAGGACTTGGTCGCGCGCGAGAAAATTGCTGCGCCGGAAGCTCGCGCTTGCGAACTGTTCGTCGGTGCCGAGTATCCCCCGCAATCTGATGGCGCCCTCGGGCCGGATCAGGTTGCGATGTTCCCAGCCGACTTCGACGCGGGCGCCCTCACCCGTGCTATAGCCGAGCTGGCCCGAAATCGTGCGCGGCGGGGCTGGTTGCATTGCTACGGCGAGATCGACCAGCAACGGGTCCGCATTCTCGACCGGCGTCAGCTCTACCCGCGATACCAGACCGGTCTGGATCAGCGCGCGGCGCAAATCCTCCACCATCATGGTCGAATAGAGTTCGCCGGGTTCGAACCGGGCGATTGTCGCGACATGATCGGCGCCGAAAATCTCGTCTTCGCCTTCGGTCACGCGGATTTCGCCATAGTTGCGCTCGCCGCCCGTTTCGACCGGCACTGTCAACGACGCGACGCGGTTCGCATGATCGATAACGACTCGCTCCTCGCTGACTTCGGCGAAGGGATAGCCGCGATTGCCCAGTTCCGCCGCCAGATTGGTTTCGGCGGCCGTTACCGCGGTGGCGTCGACCGGATCGTCGACCTCCACCGGGAACTGCGCGCGCAGTTCGTCCGTCCGCTCGCCCGCCGCCGCGAGACCGGGCAGCTCAACGCTGTCGAACCGGTAAAGCGGCCCCGCATCGATCTCGAAGACGACCTCGATCCGCTCCCCGCCAGCTTCGCCGGACACTATGGCAGCAACGCCAGCGTCGTAATAGCCGTGCGAGCGCAGCAGTTCGTTGAGCAGATCACGATCGATATCCGCGCGGCGATTGATCTGCGCGACGACGGCCGTGTCGCCATCATTCTCTTTCAGCACGGAGAGCGCGTCGAACTGCGAGCGGATTTCGTCGGCTGCATCGAGGTTATCGATACCGCGTAGGGTGACGGAATAGCGCTGTTCGGTACCGATCGCCGCGGCCGCGCGGCTGCTCGCGGTTTCGGTGTCGGCGACTTCGGACATGTCGGGCCATGCGACGCCGAAATCGGTCATCTCGGTCATCGGCGCCGAAGCGCGAAACTCGTCGCTGCTCTCCAGCGGTTCGAGCTCTTGCGTGGAAAGGGATTCGACCTCGTCCGCCACGTCTTCGGCAATTTCATCGGACGCGGACTGCGCATGGAGTGCGCACGGTGTCCCCAGCGCGCCAAGCAGGAAAAGGGAACAGATACACGCCCTGCCCGATTTAGTCGCGGCCGTCATGGAGCGGCTCGTAGCGCGAAACCCCGGTATGCGCCAATCAAATTGCGCTGAAATTCAACGGCGTGGCGGATGAACCGCACACCGTATCAGTGGCGCGTGGCCTCGTTCTCAGCACTGTCCATCCAATCGACGAGCCGCTCGATCTGGCGCCAGCGGCAGAAATGCACGACATTGCCCTTTTCCCGGCTGCGCGACGCGCGCGCCGCCGCTTCCATGCCCGCATGCGCGCCGAACTCGGCGATAAGGTCAGCGGCATCGAACACAGCCTGACGGTCTTCGAGGTAAAAATTCTCGTACATATGGTGCATATCCTGGAGCGATCACGGGCGCGTATGAGCATCTGCCATTAGGCGAAAAGCCTTTCATATATCGCGCAAAAACAGAGTGAAGATTGGATTAGCCATAGGAACAGGTGACAGAGCCGGGTCGCGCTGCCATAGGGCGGTCATGAATGACAACAGCCGGGAAAACCGCCTCGGCGGCGGAATATTTGTCGCAATCGGACCATTGGCGGGGCTCGGTATCGGTTTCCTTATCGGCGAGCCGGCAATGGGGATAATCGGCGGAATCGTTGCCGGTGCGCTGGCCGCAACGGCGGTTTGGGCGCTGAACCGTTAGGCCCTAGGCAAGCCGCCGCCCCGCCCAGACCACGCGCCCGATCACCTCAAGCGAATCCGGATCGCAATCGGGCCAGTCCGGATAGCCATCATTGTCGCTCTTGATCGTGAAGCGGCGGTTCGCCGGGTTCATGGCGATACGCTTCACCATCAGCGCATTGTCCACGCGCAGCACATAGATGCCATCGCGCAACCGGTCCGCGCCATCGTCACCACTCACCAAAATCTCATCGCCGTCCGACAGGGTCGGCTCCATCGAATCGCCGGACACGGTGATGATCGAGAGCCGGGCCGGGTCGCCACCCGCCAACCGGCGCAGCCAGCGCTCGGGAAAAGCGATGCGCGACAGCTCTTCCTCTTCGCCGGTCAGCGCGCCGGGGCCCGCCGACGCGTTCACGGCATAGTGGCTGACAGCGACCATCTTGCCCGCTGCGCTATCGTCCGAAAAAGGATTTTTCCTTGACGCCTTGCCCGTCGGCGCGCCGAGCAGCTGTTCGTCGATGCCGTAATATTCGGCGAGAATGCGCCGATCTTCCTCGGCAAGCCGCCGCGGCGTGCCACGTTTGATAAATTGCTGGATATAGGCCGCATTTCGGCCGATAAGCCGGGATAGCGCGGCATAATCGTCGCCCCGCTCGCGCGCCAGACGCTCCAACACCTGTTGGGGATTATCTCCATCCATATTGGCACAATAGCAATAGGATTATTCCTAGACAAGTAGGAAATTACCTTTGAGATAGGAAAAAGCTTATCGGTGATTCGCCGGTCAGCATCAAGTTTCAAAGGAGAAAAGGATGAGCCTGCTGATCGAAATCGACCGTTTCTTGCGCAAGACCGATATGCCGCCGACCCGCTTCGGCCGCGAAGCCGTCAACGATCCGCGCCTGGTGTTCGATATCAGGCGGGGGCGCGAATGCGGGGCCAAGGTTCGCGCGCGCATTCTCGCCTATATCGCGGCCCAGATGCAGGCGCGCTCATGACGCGTCCGGTGCTGATTTTCGGGCTGGCCGCACTCGTCCGCGCCCTCGCCGTGCGGGCAGGCGACAGGCCCGTCGTCGACACCATTAGCGCCAAGCCTTGGTCGAGCATCACCTTTACGGGCATGCGGCATCGCTTCGCATTGACGTTCGCGGGAGAGCATGCGGCGGATACCGTCAACCGGCTTTCGCAGAATCTCGACTATGCCGAATTCGATCTCGGACGGTGTATTCTCGTCGATATCGCAATCGTCGAAAGCGATATCGACGACGATCAGGCACGCATCGAGCTCGAAGCGCTGATCCTCGCCAACGACTGATGGCTCAGCCCTGTTTGGCCGCCACTTGCTGTAGTGTATCCAACGCGTCGCGTAGCGCGGCATCGCGGTCTGCAGCCGGCCGCGTCTCGCGTCGCTGCGTCGCCTGCCCGGAAACCTGATCGCCCGTCTCTGCCCGCTGATGCTGCTCGCGCGCCTTTTTGCGCTCGAGCCCAGCCTCCAGCCGATCGACGAGCTTCGTCAGTTCCGTACGGGTATCTTCCGGCAGCGTGAAGCTATCGACCTTCTCCGCCGGAGCCGCTTCCTCCGCAACCGGATCATCGCGTCTCGGCAGCGGCACTTCGAATACGGGTTCGGCTGGCGGCGCCTCTGCTTCGGTTTCGACTGCTTCAAAGTCTTCTGAGTCGCCCGTATCGACATCCTCTACAGTCGCGATAGGCTTCTCTTCCGCAACGATCTCTGCCACCGCGCCAAGGTCCAGTGGTTCATCCGCCACTTCGGCTTCCGACATATCCTGCGGCGCAATATCGACGAGATCTAGCGGCGTGCCGAGATCGTCCTCGGCCATAATCGGCCGGCGATAGGGTGCGTCCGGATGCGCATCGGCCTGGCGCAATGCGCCGGCCCTGCTGCCATAGCGCTCTTGGGTCTCATCGAAATCTTCGGCATGATAGTCGGCCTCGGCCGCGGCGCGCTGTTTGCGGTTCAGAATGAACGACAGGATGACCCAAGCAGCGCTGGTAACGATCAGCGCGGCGACGAGCGCGAACACGATGCGCGCCCGTGCGCCAAGCGGCGGCTGCGCCGCGCCAAGTACGCTCGGCAAACCGGTTTCTACGATAAAAGCTTCGAACCAGGGGTTCGGCGTCATCAGGATCAACGCGGCGACGATCAGTCCCGAAACCGCCGAAGCTGTCGGAATCTTGGGCAGCCGGCCCATCAGTTCCTTGAGCGGAGTGCCGCTCCGGATCGCATCGAGATTCACATTCATAGCCTAAACCGCCTTGCCGGTGAGTTTTTGGTAAACAGGGGCATAACGCGAAATGTTTGACGACCAGTTACGATCGCGTTCGACGAATTCCCGGGCGATTTTCCGTCGTTCGTCCCAAATCTCGCGATTGTCGAACATCTCGGCGAGCGCCGCGGCCAGAGCATCGGGATCGTCGGGCGGGAAGAGTGTGCCCGTGACCCCGTCCTCGATCAGCTCGCGATGCCCGCCGACATCGGACGCGGCAACGAGCCGTTTCTGCGCCATCGCCTCGAGCGGCTTGAGCGGCGTTACAAGATCGGTCAGCCGCATCTTCTTGCGCGGATAGGCGAGAATATCGATCAGGCCGTAATAGCGCTCCACCTCCTGATGCGGCACGCGGCCGGTAAAGCGGATATGATCGGCGACATCGGACTGCGCGGCCTGGTCGCGTAGCGCAGCATCCATCGGCCCGCCGCCAACGAGCAGCAGATGGGCATCGGGCCGCGCCATTACGAGCCGCGGCATAGCGGCGATCAGATCGTCGAGCCCCTCATAATCATAGAAACTACCGACGAAGCCGACCACTTCCTTGCCGGCTAGCCCGAGTGACTGGGCCAGATCGGCATCGGCAGGCGCCGGATCGCCGAACAGCGCCATATCGACGCCGTTCGGCGCGACCATGATCTTGTCACCGCTCACCCCGCGCCGGATGAGATCCTGCCGCAACCCCTCGCAAATCACCGCCACGGCATCCGCCTGGTTGGCGGCATGCGTTTCGAGCATCCGCGTCAGCCAATAGCGCGCGGAATTGACCCGGCCCTTGCCGTTGCCGACAGCGGCATCCTCCCAGAAAGCGCGAATTTCGTAGATCAGGGGCAGCTTACGGCGCCGCGCCACCCGCAGCGCCGCCATCGCGTTCAACACCGGCGAATGGACGTGGAGCTGATCCGGTTTCCACTCCTGCACGACTTCGTCGACACGGTCGGCCAGCAATGCGATTTCGCGCCATTCGCGCATCGGCGTCGTCATCGTCTCGGGCGCTTTGGTGCGATAGAAGGTCAGCCCGTCGACCGTCTCGACGTCAGGCCCGTCCTCCGTGTGGCGCGAGCCAGTGACTCCCGCCACATCCCAGCCATTGGCCAGCTGCGCTTTCAGAATGGCCCGCGTGCGAAAGCTGTAGCCGCTGTGGAGCGGCATCGAATGATCGAGAATATGCAAGATCCGCATGTCCGGCGCTTGCCACAAACTGCTTAACGCGCCGTCAACCGCTACTGTTCTATCAAGAAAAACCAAATTCTGCTGGAGTGCCGGAATGAAGAAGCTCGCTTTGCTCGCCACCTGCCTGACGCTGTCGGCCATCGCCGTCGCACAGCGCCCGGCTCCGTTCGTGATCGCCGAAACGGGCCAGGGTTTCGGGACGCTCAGCGATGCCGTGCGCGCAATCGGCAACGGTTCGGGCACGATCCGCATTGCGCCGGGCCGTTATCGCGATTGCGCGGTGCAGGAAGCCGGCAGTATCGCCTTCGTGGCGGCGGAAGCGGGCACAGTCGTGTTCGACGGCGGTGCATGCGAGGGGAAAGCGACCCTCGTCCTACGCGGGCGCGGCGCTTCGGTGGACGGGCTGACATTCGCCAATATCAGCGTGCCGGACGGCAATGGCGCGGGCATCCGCATCGAAGAGGGCAATCTGGACGTCACCCAGACGCTGTTTACGGATTCTCAGAGCGGCATCCTGTCAGCGAACGACCCGTCTTCGGCGATCCGCATCGATCATTCGACCTTCCGCCGGCTTGGTCGGCGGCCCGACGGGGACGGTGCGCACTCGCTCTATATCGGCTATTATGGCGAGCTGATCGTCACCAATTCGCGCTTCGAACAGGGTCAGGAAGCGCATTATCTGAAGAGCCGCGCGCCCGTCGTGCAGATTCTGAACAACAGTTTCGACGACAGCCGGGGCCGACAGACCAATTATCATATCGATCTTTCGGTCGGTGGCAGCGGCCGGATCGCCGGCAATACCTTCGTGCAAGGCGCAGACAAGGAAAATTACAGCACAATCATCGCCGTCTCGCCCGAGGGCAATGATCACAGCACCCGCAATCTCGTCGTCGAGAACAACCGCGCCTGGGTGGCGCCCGGCTTTCGCTGGGACACTGTTTTCGTGCGGGACTGGGGCGGCGAAAGCATGACGGTGCGCAATAACGATCTCGGCGAACAGATCACCGAATTCGCGCTGCAATAACGCTCAGCCGCGCAGCTTCGATCCGAGCCGCTGCCCAAGATATTCGAGATTGGCGATCCGGCGCATGACGGCGCTATCGCCGATTTCCCCGATCCGGAAGAAGCGCCGCATGATCGGGTAATCGAGATCGATGACCCGTCTCAGATACGCGTCCGTCTCCAGCCCACCATGTTCGTCGCCCATCGGCCCAAGCCGGCGCTGGATGGCATAGCTTCTATGGCGCAGCGCAATGGGCCGCCGCCGCGTCGTCCACTCGCTAAACCGATGCCGAAGACCGGGCGGACCGGAAAAATCATGGCCGTAGCAGGATGGCATGGCCGCCAGCTCTGGATCGATCGCTGCAAGCAACGCGGCTTCGAACCGGCCCGCATTCTTCATGGACAGCGGCAACTTTAGCGCCTGCGCGACGACGAGTTGTTCCAGAAACGGCATCAGATACGCGCCCTGCCGCGCTTCCAGACTGATCTCATGGCCGAACAGCGAACGGCACCGCACGGTCGGGTAGATCCGCTCGACAGCCGCGCGCGGCAATGCGCCGCGATCGCCCTCTCGCCCCAGCCCGGCCAATATCTTGTCTTCGATTCCGCGCAGAAACGCCCTTTCGTCAAAGGTCTCAGTCACATCGCCAAGGCTGTATCGGGCGTAAAATGCGCGGGCGACATCGGCCGCCGTGAAGCGGCCATCCGGCAGGAAAAAGAAGTTGCGAAACACCTCGCCACAACCGCCTGAGACCGACAGCGCGCCATCGGTGTGCCGCTTCTTGCGTGCATGATAATCGGCGCCGTTATCGAAGATGCTGCCGAAGTTCGGCAGGCCATCATGGTCGTAAAAATTGCGCTCGACCTGCGCCGGAAACGCATCAAGCGCGACTTCGCGATACACATCCTTGTCCAGCACATCGACCTCGGTGCCGAGCGCTGCGCAGATTTCGCGCGCGACACGCACATCGCATTCGTCCTCCGCGCCATAGCAGAAGACCGACGGCAAGATGTTCTGTTCTCGCAGCAGCGCAAGCGCGAGGCGCGAGTCCAGACCGCCGGACAATGCGCAGAAAATACGGTCGCCGAAATGCTCGACCCAAGGCCGGACGGCACGGCCAAGCGCCTCTCGCTGCGCCTCGATATGCGCGCCAGTGTCGCGCGAACCGAAACCTTCCTGCATCGGCTTTTCGATCGGGTGCGAAGCTGCGCCGTCTTGGCCGAGTTCGACCACCTCGAAAGGCCCCAGCCGTTTCAGTTCATTGAACACCGTATCATCGCCGATCGGCAGGACATTGAAGACATGTTCGTAAACACCCTGCGGATAGAAACTCAGCTTCGGCAGGCAGGAGACTGCGGCGAGCAGCGATGTCGAGAATATCCGCCGGTCCGCGTCATGGTAGATTTCGAACGCACCGAACCAGTCCGTGAAGAGGAAGGTTTGACCGCTTTTGCGAACGACCATGACGAACTGCCCGCCGACCCGGCTCCAGTCGATCGCCACGGGATCGAGATCCTTGAGTGCGGCTTCGAGCGCCGGTTTGCCGATCTTGCCATCGAAGACAAAACTGCCGGCGAAACCGATAAAATCTTCGCCCGCTTGCAGGAAGTTAACCGGCCCGCCCTGAATATAGGGCGCATGGAGCAATCGCCAGCCGGGTATCGCCAGTTCCTCCATCGCGTCGAAACCCTGCTGTGCGAATTCGGCGCGCGCATCGGCAATCGCCGGCCCGGCGAAGCTCTCATCGTCATTCCGGACCAGAAAAAGCGCGGTCATACAGTGCCCTTAGCGCAGGATATTTAAGATATTACGCATTAGGCTTAATACATCCTCAACTCGGCATGGCTAAGCCCTGAAGGGCCATGATGGAGGGCTTGCGCCGGTAATGATCGATAAGTTCGCGCTCTTGGTGACGCACGGGCTCATGCTGCTTGCGGCATGGCGGCTGTTGTCGCGCCCGGACCTTGACGACGATATGGCGGACAACACACCCAAGCCCAAAAATCTCGATCCGAAGGCTGAGCGACCGTGACCGATCTCGCCTTTGCCGGATTTCTCGCCGCGATGCTTGTGCTCGGTTTGCGCCGCCCGTTCATCTGGGTGCTCGCCTATGCCTATGTCGACATCGTCTCGCCGCATGAGCTTACCTATTATATTTTCGACAGCATCCCGCTCTCACTCGTAGTCGCACCGCTGGCGATCATGGGGTGGCTGATCTTCGACAAGGAAAAGTCGTTCCAAATCAGCACCACGCAATGGCTGATCGGCATGCTTGGGCTATGGTGTGGATTCACGACGCTTTACGCCGAATTTCCGGTCGAAGCGCAGTTCAAATGGGACTGGGTCTGGAAGGGCATGATCTGGGCGATGTTCCTGCCCTTCGTGCTCAGGACGCGGCTGCGCATCGAGGCCTATGTCCTGTTCATGGTTCTGGGGCCGGCGCTCATCATGATCGCGGGTGGCATCAAGACGGTCCTGTCGGGCGGCGGCTACGGCTCGCTCGCCATTATGGTCGATTCCAACAGCGGCATTTACGAAAGCAGTACGGCGGCAACCATCGCGATTGCGATCATCCCGCTGATCCTGTGGGTCGGCCGTTTCAACACCATTTTTCCGCAAGACTGGAAGGTGAAGGTTTTCGCCGGCTGCCTTGTCTTCGCCTGTCTGCTGATCCCGATCGGCACCGAAGCGCGCACCGGCCTCGTCTGTATCGTCGTTCTCGCCGCGCTGATGCTGCGCGACAACAGGCGGCGCTTGCTCTTTATCGGCCTCGCCGGCTTCGGCGCCATCGTCTCCCTGCCCTTCCTGCCGCAAAGCTTCTCCGACCGAATGGGCACGATCTCCACCTATCAGGCGGACATGTCGGCGATGACGCGCATCGCCGTGTGGCGCTGGACACTCGAATATGTGAGCGAGAATCCCACGGGCGGCGGCTTCGGTATCTATCGCGGCAACAATATCCAATACACGACGACCGAGACGCTCGAATCCGCGGGCGCGACCTCGGTACAGCAACGCGTCGTCGTCGACCGGGGCCGCGCCTATCATTCCGCCTATTTCGAAGTGCTTGCGGAACAGGGTTGGATCGGTCTCGCGCTATGGCTCGCCCTGCATGGCATCGGCCTTTTGCGCATGGAAATCGTACGCCGGCGTTACCGGAAGGAGCGCGCGCCACCGGGTTATGAATGGGTGTCGCCGCTCGCCACTGCGCTCCAACATTGTCAGATCATCTATCTGATCGGCGCCCTGTTCATCGCGATCGCATTCCAGCCCTTCCCGCTGATGCTGCTCGCCGTGCAGGCCAGCCTCGACATGTACCTCTCGCGTCTACGGAAACGCGAGGGCTTCAAGCCGGTCGCCGAAGCGCTCAAGGAACCGGGCACGCCGCGCATGGGCAAGCCCTTGCCGGGCAACCTGACATGACGGCCAAACCTGATCTGGCAGCACTGACCGCGCTGCGCGGCATCGCGGCCTGGTATGTGGTGCTGTACCATATACGCACGTCATCGGCCGATTTGCTGCCGCCTTTCCTGCTCGACATCTTTGCAAAGGGCTATCTGGCGGTGGACTTCTTTTTCCTGCTCTCCGGCTTTGTCATCTGGCTCAGCTATCGGGACCGGATTGCCGAAAACGGAATCGCCGCGATACCCGGCTTTCTCGCGCGGCGCTTCGCTCGCATCTATCCATTGCACTTCGTAATCCTGTGCGGTGCCATGGTCTTCGCCCTGGTGCTGGCCGCAACCGGGCGATCCAGCCCAGAAGCCTATCCATGGCAGGAACTGCCGCTGCACCTGCTGCTCATCCAGAATTGGGGATTCACCACGGCGCTAAGCTGGAACGATCCGGCCTGGTCGATCAGCGTCGAAATGGCGGCCTATCTGCTATTCCCGTTGATCGCGCTCGGTACGGACTGGCGCGCGATCTCGACGCCGATATTGCTGGCGCTGATCGGCCTGTTCGCGCTCGCATTGCATAGCTTTTTTGTGGCGATGGACGCGCCGATCCTAGACGCCAATATCACGCAAACCGGGCTTTTGCGCTGCCTGATACAGTTCACCATCGGCACGATCCTCTGCGCGCTCTGGCTGCGCTGGCGGGACCGGGCGATTGCAATGGCGGCACTCTCGGCGGCTGGCGGTATCGCAGTCGGTGCATTGGCCCTTACCGGCGTGATCGCCGAAACGCTGGCTGTCCCGCTCGCCTTTTCCGGCCTGCTTTTGACCGCGGCGTTGACCGCCACAATGCCGCGTAACCCGCTCGCCGCGCGGCCGCTGCATTATCTCGGCGAAATCAGCTATGCGACCTATCTGGCGCATTTCCTCCTGTTCGTGCTCTTCAAACTGCTGTTCGTTGACGATAGCGGTCAGATCGGTGCGGGCGGACTGGCCGGGTTCCTTGTGTTGACCTTCATCGTGTCCGCGCTGCTCTATCATCTGGTCGAAAGGCCGGCCCAACGGACGCTCAACAAACAGTTCGAAAAGCTCTTCGCGCGGAAACCACAGACCGCATAGCGGCTGCGCTCGACAAGCGAGGCGCTAAACGCTTAAGAGCCGTTTCACGATGACTCAGCCCAGCGAAGCTGCCGAAATCCTGCCCGATATGGGCGATACGAACCTGGGCGATCGGTTCCGGACGTTCGCAGATGACGGCATAGCCTGGGTGGAGACCCACTCTGTGGAGATCCTGATCGGTCTGGGCGTCGCCTTTCTAATTGTGCTCGTCCTGATCGGAATTCGACGGTTCGGACGTCGCCTGTACGAGCGCAATACGAGCCTCGACACGTGGCAATCGGTTGTCGGCCGAGCGATTGCAAAGACGCGCACCTGGTTCATGATTGCGCTGGCGCTGGAAATTGTCGCGGTCCTCTCCGCCGCGCCGAGCCTGATCGCGCAGTCGATCGCTTTCCTGTTCTCGATCGCGATGATTGTTCAGGTTGCGATCTGGACGCGGTCGATCATTCTCGGCTTCGTCGAACACCGTACCCGGACCGACGAAAGCTCGAGCGAAGCGCTGGGCAGCGCGATGAAGCTGATCCGCGTGCTCGTCACCTTCGGCGTCGTGGCAATCGCGACGATCGTCGTCCTCGATAATCTCAACGTCAATGTGACAGGTCTGATCGCCGGTCTCGGCATCGGCGGCATCGCTATCGGCCTGGCCGCGCAGGGCATCTTCTCCGACCTTTTCGCCGCGCTCTCGATCATCTTCGACAAGCCGTTCAAGGTCGGTGACACGATCAACTATGACGGGACCTTCGCGACCGTCGAGCAGATCGGGCTGAAATCGACGCGGCTCCGGTCGGTAACGGGCGAGGAAGTGATCATCTCGAACACCAATCTGCTCGACAAGGAGATATTGAACCTGACCCGGCTCAACCGCCGCCGCATAATTTTCGCTGTCGGTGTGATCTACCAGACCGATGCCGAAAAGGCGAAGCGCGTGCCCGATATCCTGCGCGATGTCGTCAATGCCGAGGGCCATACTTTCATCCGCTCGGGCTTTACCGGATTCGGCGATTCCAGCCTCGATTACGAGCTGCAGTTCGACGTGCAGAGCGCCGATTATGAAGTCGTCTACAATGCCCGTCACGCGGTCGGTGTCGCAATCTTCAAACGCTTCGCTGAGGAAGGCCTTGAATTCGCCTATCCGACGCAAACGACCTTCACCGCAGCGCCGGATGGCGAGATGATCCTGCCCTATCCGGAGGGCGGCTGGAGCGGCGCGCAAGAAGCGAGCTGATGGCGATCGACGCGAAGCTCGTATGACGGAGACTGACAGCCGCGCCGAAACCAGGGTCTCGCGCATCCCTGACGTGCTTATTCTCCTGCTGGCGCTGGCGCTGATCACCTTCGCCGCGACGTGGATTTTCGCGCCGGGCGTCTATGACTATATTCCCGGCACCGATCGCATCGATCCGGCCAGCTACCGCGCACTGAGCGAAGCGCAGGGCGCACCCTGGTTCGGGTCGGCGGAACGCACCGGTCTGATCGACTTTCTATACAACGGCCTGGTCAGTGGCGGACGGGAGAGCGGCGTGGTCGCGCTCGGCGCTTTCATCCTGATCATCGGCGGCGTGTTCGGGATTATCATGCATACAGGCGCGATCGAGCGCGGGATCGCCGCGCTGACGTCGAACGCCGAGAACCCGAGCGATCTGATGATTCCGGTGCTGTTCGTGATCTTCTCGCTATGCGGCGCGGTGTTCGGTATGGCCGAGGAAACCATCGCACTGACCCTAGTGCTCACGCCGGTGCTTATCCGCGCCGGCTATGACGGGATCACGGCTTTGCTTGTCTGTTTCTGTGGCAGCCAGATCGGGTTCGCGACCTCCTGGATGAACCCGTTCAACGTCATCATCGCGCAAAGCGTCGCTGGCGTTCCGGCGATGTCGGGCATCGAAGTCAGGCTCGCGATGTGGCTTCTGTTTACAACGCTCTCGGCCGCCTATGTCTGGCGCTATGCACGGCGCGTGCGGCTCGCCCCTGAGACCTCGCTCGTTTATGGCACCCATGGCGATCTTGAAGAGATCGCAGACGGCGGTCACCAACCGCGGTTCGGTATCGGTGACGCGCTGATCGTCGCGATACTTGTCGCAGGCGTGGCATGGGTCGCATGGGGCGTCGCCGCCGAGGGCTATTATTTTGCCGAAATGGGCGGGCAGTTCTTCGCCATCGGACTCGCGGCAGCGCTGGTCGCATGGGCATTCCGTCTCAACGATCTCGACGCGGGCCGATTGGCCGGAGCCTTTCGCGATGGCGCCGCGCAAATGGTGCCGGTGATCCTGATCGTCGCGGCCGCAAAGGGCATCGTCTTGTTAATGGGCGGCGACGACCCGACCGTGCCCAGCCTGCTCAACGCGACCCTCAATGCGCTCTCCTCGGTAACATTGCTGCTGCCCGAATGGTTGACCGCCTTTGGCATGTTCTTGGCCCAGAGCTGTATCAACTTCTTCATCCCATCGGGATCGGGCCAGGCGGCGGTGACCATGCCGTTGCTCGCGCCGCTCGGCGACATCTCGGGCGTGACGCGGCAGGTGACCGTGCTCGCCTTCCAGCTTGGCGACGGCCTTACCAATCTCGTCGTTCCCACGAGCGCCGCGCTGATGGGTTGCCTGACCGCCGCGCGCGTGAGTTTCGGTACCTGGCTCACCTTTATCTGGCGGCCGCTCATCGCCCTGTTCGTGATGGCGACCATCTTTCTGCTTGGCGCCCAAGCAGCCGGGTTCAGCTAGAGCCCCAGCCCGACATCTTCGAGGCTTAAGAGCGCCGCATTGCCGCCCGCGCTCGTCGTGTCGATGCTCGTCACGCGCTCGGCGCAAAAACGTGGCAGGTAATGCGGCCCGCCGGCCTTGGGGCCAGTGCCGGAAAGCCCCTCCCCGCCAAATGGCTGGGAACCGACGATCGCGCCGATCATCGAACGATTGACGTAGAGATTACCGACCCGCGCTTTCGCCTCGACGAGATCGCCCGCGCGCGCAATCCGGCTGTGCAGCCCCATGGTGAGGCCAAAGCCCTTGGCGTTCACGCGGCGCACCGTCTCTTCAAGCTTGCCCGACCTCCATGTCGCGACGTGCAGCAGTGGGCCGAACCATTCGGTGGTAAGGTCGTCCATGCTGTCGAGCCGGATCAGCGTCGGCGGCACGAAGCGGCCCTGTTCGGGCACATCCAGCGTCTTTAGCCATCGATCCTTCATCGCCGCGCGATACGCCATCAGCTTCTCGTACGCCGCATCGTCGATGACCGGGCCCACATCGGTCTCGTGATCGGCCGGATCGCCGACGATCAGCGCGTCCATCGCGCCGGTCAGCATCTCGATCATCTGATCGGCCACTTCTTCCTGCACCAGCAGCAGCCGCAAGGCGGAGCAGCGCTGCCCGGCGGAGCCAAAAGCGGAGAGCAGCACGTCCGCGACGACCTGCTCCGGCAAGGCCGTGGAATCGACGATCATCGCATTGACGCCGCCCGTCTCCGCGATCAGCGGGACGATCGGCCGATCCTCGCCTTCGAGCAGGCTGTGCGCGATCTTCTTCGCTGTGGCTGTCGAGCCCGTAAACGCAACACCTGCAATGCGGGGGTCGCCGGTCAGCGCCGCGCCCACTTCGGGACCGCCCGGCGCCAGGATCAGCGCATCCTTCGGTACGCCGGCCTTGTGCGCGAGCCGCACAGCTTCGGCCGCGATCCGCGGCGTCTGCGGTGCGGGCTTGGCGATAACCGTGTTGCCGGTGACGAGCGCGGCGACGACTTGGCCCGTGAAAATCGCCAACGGAAAATTCCATGGCGCGATGCAGGTCCAAACGCCCCGCCCTTCCATCCGCAACACATTGCTCTCGCCGGTCGGGCCCGGCAGCTCTTCGGGCTGCAACTTCTCGACAGCTTCGCCCGCATAATAGCGGCAGAAATCGATCGCTTCGCGCACTTCGGCCAGCGCGTCGGGGATCGTCTTGTTGGCTTCGTGCACGGCGAGCGCCATCAGCTCGCCGCGCCGCTCCTCGAACAGATCGGCCAGCCGGATCAGGCAGCCGGCGCGCTCCTCGACCGGCAGGGCGGACCAATCCGGAAAGGCCGCGCTCGCCCGGTCGATCGACGGTGCGACATCGGTCACGGGATCGGGTTCGGGGCCGATATCGGAGCGCTTGGCTATGCCCTCCTTCACGCGTTTCAGAACCCGCCAATCTTCGAGGTCCAGCCCCTGGCTGTTCGGCCGTTGCGGCATGAACAGATCCTTGGGCAGCGGGATGCTCGGATGCCGCGTGCCGCGGACGGCGACGATCTTGTCGACCGGATCGGCCAGCAGCTGATCGTCGGTCAGTTGCTCGTCGGCGAGCTGGTGAACGAAGCTCGAATTCGCGCCATTCTCCAGCAGGCGCCGCACGAGATAGGCAAGCAGGTCGCGGTGCCCGCCCACGGGCGCGTAGATGCGGCAGCGATAGCCCTCGTCGCGCACCAGCCGCTCGAACAGCCCCTCGCCCATGCCGTGCAGCCGCTGAAACTCGAAGCTCCTTTTGTCCGGCGCCCATTCGATGATCGTCGCGGCGGTCAGCGCATTGTGGGTAGCGAAGGCCGGGCGGATGGACTTGGCCTCGAGCATGTCCTTCGCGCAGGCGAGATAGCAGACATCGGTCGCGGCCTTGCGCGTGAACAGCGGATAGTCGGACAGGCCCATCTCCTGTGCATGCTTGATCTCGCTGTCCCAATAGGCGCCTTTGACAAGCCGCACCGGCATCGAACGCCCCGTGCGGCTGGCCAGCGCTTCGGCCCAGCCGATAGTCCGCTGGGCGCGCTTGCCATAGGCCTGGATCGCCATGCCGAAGCCGTTCCAGCCTTTGAGCGACGGCAGCCCGGCAATCGCTTCGATAATATCGAGGCTCATCTCCAGCCGCTCGGATTCCTCGGCATCGACGGTCAGTCCGATTTGGGCCTTGGCGGCCGCTTCCGCCAAAGCTTCGAGCATCTCGGTCAGCGCGGGCACGCACCGACCCCATTGCGCAACCTCATAGCGCGGATGCAACGCGGACAGCTTCACCGAGACCGAATGATTCTCCTCGGTCGTCCCGTCGCCGCGCGCCTTGCCGACGGTTTCGATCGCGCGGAGATAGGACTCGAAATAGCGGTCCGCATCGGGGAAGGTCCGCGCCGCTTCGCCGAGCATGTCAAAGCTCGCGGTAAAGCCTCTATTCTCCGGCTTCTTCATCCGGCGGATCGCTTCGTCGATCGTGCGACCCATGACGAAGATCTCGCCCATCATCCGCATCGCCGCACCGACCGCCTGGCGGACGAAAGGCTCCCCGGAGCGCGAGATCAACCGTTTCAGCGCATTGGCCTGTTCCTGCTGCCCTACCAGCGCGCGGCCGATCACCAGCCCCCAGGTCGCCGAGTTGACGAGCTGCGAATGCGATTGACCGCGATGCGAGCGCCAGTCGCCATCGCCAAGCTTGTCCGAGATCAGTCGGTCCGCGGTATCGGGATCGGGCACGCGCAGAAACGCCTCGGCGAGGCTGAGCAGCGCGACGCCTTCGGAACTGTTGAGCCGATATTCCTGGAGGAACTGATTGACCCAGCCCGTGCGCTGCCCCTCGCGCAGATCGGCGAGCAATTCGAGCGCCGTCGCTTCGACCCGCGCGCGCTCGTCCGGCGCGAGTCGCGCCCGCTCGACCAGCGGTAGCAGCACTTCCGGCTCGGGCGCGTGATGCACCTCTTCCATATGCTCCCACGCGGCTGACGTAGCGGAATCGGGATCGTGCATCTGGCTGGGCATGGACGGGCCTTGCGGTTAGAGGATTTGGCTTCCACTATACGCTGGCACTATGAGCGGGAAGCCCGCTCCATTTAGCAGATAATCACAAAGAGGAAACGTATATGAGCACCGTCAGCATCGACGAAATGATGAACATGGCCGGACAGGATCTGGGCACATCCGAATGGATCACAGTCGACCAAGACATGATCAACAAATTCGCCGATGCGACCGGGGATCACCAGTTCATCCATGTCAACGAAGAGGCGGCGAAGATGACGCCGTTCGGGACGACGATCGCGCATGGTTTTCTCACGCTTTCGCTGTTTCCGGTGATGATGGCGAAATCCGATTGCCCACGCCCCGAAGGCGTGAAGATGGGCGTCAATTATGGCGGCAACAAAACGCGCTTCCTCGCGCCGGTAAAATCCGGCAAGCGCGTGCGCGGCCATTTCAAGCTGCTCGAACTCATCGAAAAGCGCCCGAACCAGTATCAGCAGACGCTGGAATTTACCGTCGAGATCGAGGGCGAGGAGAAGCCCGCCCTGATCGCCGAATGGATCAGCCAGTTCTTCACATGACGCGGATTGCGCCCCTGTCCGAACCCTATCCCGAAGCGCTGGCGCCGGCTTTCGATGCACTGACGCCCGACGACGTCCCGCCGCCGATGCTGTTCCGTATCATCGGCACGTCCGAACGCGCGTGGAAGAAGTTCGCCGACGGGTCTTTGCTCGACAAGGGTCCGCTGCCGATGCGCGAGCGCGAACTCGTCATCTTCCGGACGGCAGCGCGGATCGGTTCGGAGTATGAGTGGGGCATGCATGCCGCGCTCTTCGCCGAGCGTTGCGGTATCGATGCCGAACAGCTTGAGGCGCTGGCGAAGAAGGACACGGAATCGGGCGGTTGGTCCGATGCCGATGCGGCGCTGATCGCCACGGTTGATATCCTCATCGAGCGCCGCCATCTCGACGATGAAGAGTTTGCGCGGGTTTCGGCGCATTTCACATCGGACCAGCTGTTCGAAATCGTGCAGCTTGTCGGTTTTTACCAGGGCGTCGCAATGATCATCGGCACTTTCGATATTCCGCCGGAAGCCGGCACGCCGCCGATCCCGGCCTGACCTAACACCGTAATTCAACAAGGAGTTTCACCATGCGTGATGCAGTTATCGTTTCCACCGCCCGCACCCCGATCGGCAAGGCCTATCGCGGCGCGTTCAACAATACGCAGGGTCCGACGCTCGGCAGCTTCGCGGTCAAGGCCGCAGTCGAGCGCGCCGGCATCAAGGGGGGCGAGGTCGACGACTGCATCATCGGCGCGGCGCTACAGCAGGGTTCGACCGGCACCAATGTCGGCCGGCAGATTGCGCTGCGCTCCGGCCTGCCGGTCGGCGTTTCGGGCATGACGATGGACCGGCAATGCTCGTCCGGCCTCATGACGATCGCCACTGCGGCCAAGCAGGTGATCGTCGATCGGATGGATATCGTGGTCGCCGGTGGGCTCGAATCGATCTCGCTCGTCCAGACCAAGGAAATGCGCGTCCAGCCCGACCCCGAGCTCGTGGCCATGCACAAGGACGTCTATATGCCGATGCTCGGCACGGCGGAGACCGTCGCAAAACGCTACGACATCAGCCGCGAGGCGATGGACGAATATTCGCTCGAATCCCAGATGCGCACCGCCGCAGCTCAGGAAGCCGGCCATTTCGACGACGAGATCGTCCCGACGACGACCACAAAGATCGTAGTCGACAAAGCGACCGGCGAGACGAGCCAGGAAGAAGTCACACTGTCCCAGGATGAGGGCAACCGTCCCTCGACCACGCTGGAAGGCTTGGCTTCGCTGCAGCCGGTGATGGGCCCGGAAATGACGATCACCGCGGGTAACGCGTCTCAGCTTTCCGACGGTTCGTCGGCGAGCGTCGTGATGGAAGCGTCTGTCGCCGAAAAGAAGGGCCTGACCCCGCTCGGCCGCTATGTCGGCATGGCCGTCGCCGGCACCGAGCCTGACGAGATGGGCATCGGCCCCGTCTTCGCCATTCCGAAGCTGCTCGAACGGTTCGACCTGAAGATGGACGATATCGGACTCTGGGAACTCAACGAAGCGTTCGCCGTGCAGGTCATCTATTGCCGCGACCGTCTCGGCATCCCGAACGATCTCCTGAACGTCAATGGCGGCTCGATCTCGATCGGCCACCCCTATGGCATGACGGGCGCCCGCTGCACGGGCCACGCCCTGATCGAAGGCAAGCGCCGCGGCGCGCAATATGTCGTCGTCACGATGTGCGTCGGCGGCGGCATGGGCGCGGCCGGGCTGTTCGAAGTCCTCTAAGGGCCAGCGGATAAAAAGAAAAGGGCGCCGGATTTCGCCGGCGCCCTTTTTCGTTTACGCAACCGCGATCAATCGTGCGTCGCGATCCAGTCCTCTACGACGGGCGCGATGCGCTCGCGCCATTTGCGGCCGTGAAAGATGCCGTAATGGCCGACTTCTTCCGCCATATGATATTTCTTTTTCTTCTTCGGCAGCTTGGACGACAGCTTCAGCGCGGCCTTGGTCTGACCGAGGCCTGAGATATCGTCGCGCTCGCCCTCGATCGCCAGCATGGCGATGTCGGTGATCGCGGACGGATCTATCAGATTGCCGCGATGCCGAAACTCGCCTTTCGGCAGGAGATGGTTCTGGAACACGACATCGATCGTCTGCAGGTAGAATTCGGCCGTCATGTCGCAGGTCGAGCGATACTCGTCGTAGAAATCCTTGGTCGCATCGGCACTATCGCCGTCGCCCTCGACCAGATGTTTGAACATCTCCCAATGGGTAATCATGTGGTTGCCCAGATTCATCGACATGAAGCCAGCGAGCTGGAGGAAGCCGGGATAAACCTGCCGACCCGCCCCCTGATAATAGAGCGGCACGGTCGCGATGACATTCTGCTCGAACCAGGCATGCGGGCGCTGCGTCGCCAGCGTATTCACCGATGTCGGCGCCTCGCGGGTATCAATCGGCCCGCCCATCATGGTGAGCGTGCGCGGTCGGTCCGGATGCTTGTCCGTAGACATCAGCGCCGCCGCTGCATAACAAGGTACGGATGGCTGGCAGACGGCCAGCATATGCGCGCCCGGCCCAATATGCTCGAGAAATTCGATCAGATAATCGATATAGTCATCGAGATCGAAATGCCCGTTGGCTAGCGGTACGGTTTTCGCGTCGCGCCAATCGGTGATCCAAACATCATGGCTCGGCAGCATTCGTTCCACCGTGCCGCGCAGCAGCGTCGCATAGTGGCCCGACATCGGCGCGACGATCAGCAGCTTGGGCTGACCCGAAACCCCGTCTTTCACGAAATGTTTGAGCTGGCCGAACGGCTTGCGCGCCTCGATCTCGATGGAAACGGGCACCGTTTCACAGTCCAGCTCCACCGATTCGATGCCGAATACCGGCTTTCCACGCGGCGCGGACGCGTGAGAGAAGACATCGAGCGCCGAGGCGACAATCGGCCCCATGCCCATATAGGCGAAGGGGTTCACCGGATTCTGCAGCAGTTCGGCGCTCCATCCCGCCATCGCGCTGGCCCCCGCCAGCATGGAGCGCTGCATTTCGTACATGTTGTAAAGCATCAATATCCCCGCATGCGCGACACCATGGCCGCTTGGCGGAGCGTTCTAGGCGCTTTTCATGTCACGTTGCAATGCAGCAATTTGCAATGTGCCGTGTTGAGCCGTTCGGGCCGCGCTGCTAGGCGATTGCCATGGACGAGAGCGATACCGAAACCCCGAAATCCAAGAATCTCGGCAATTTGGCGCTGATCTGGCGCTTCGCAATCCGCTATCCGGGCCGCATATTCGGCGCGGCGATCTCGCTGCTCCTCGCGGCCGCGGCCACGCTGGCAATCCCGGACGGTTTTCGCCGCGTGATCGATCAGGGATTCAGTGGAACGGCGGGCGATATCTCGCAATATTTCTACTATCTGCTGCTGATCGTCGTCGTGCTGGCGCTGGCGACGGCGATGCGCTTCTATTTCGTGTCCTGGCTTGGTGAGCGCGTCGTCGCCGATCTGCGCGTCGCGGTACAGCGGAACCTGCTCGCGCTCGACCCCAAATATTTCGAGGAAAACCGCCCCTCCGAAATCGCGTCGCGGATGACGTCCGACACGTCCGTGATCGAGATGATCGTGGGCACGACCATCTCCGTCGCCCTGCGCAATATCGTGATGGGTATCGGCGGGATCATCTATCTGCTGACCCTCTCGCCCAAACTCGCGTTGATGCTGCTGCTCGGCATACCGCTGGCGATCGTGCCGATCGTCATATTGGGACGGAAACTGCGTAACGTATCGCGGCACAGCCAGGATCGCATCGCCGATGTCGGTGCGATGGTCGCGGAAACGCTGGGTGCGATGAAGATCGTTCAGGCCTTCGGGCAGGAGCGCCGCGAGGGTGATCGTTTCGATACAGCCGTACAGAGCGCGTTCAAAACGGCCCGCCGGCGGATCACCATTCGGTCATTCATGACAGCGATCGTCATCACGCTAATTTTCGGCGCGATCACCATGGTGATGTGGCAGGCTGCATCAGACGTGATCAACGATCGGATAACCGGCGGCGCCGTCGCGGCCTTCGTGCTGACCGGCATGATCGTCGCCGGGGCGTTCGGCGCACTGACCGAAGTCTATGGCGAGTTGATGCGCGGCGCCGGAGCCGCCGGCCGCCTGAGCGAATTGCTCCAGGAAGTTCCTGAAATTCGCGCACCGGACAGTCCAAAACCGCTCCCCGAGCCGGCGCGCGGCGCGCTCCATTTCGACGATGTCACCTTCTACTATCCGACGCGCCCGGAGACGGCGGCGCTCGAAGATTTTACCCTGCATGTCGACCCGGGCGAGCTGGTTGCCGTTGTCGGTCCCTCCGGCGCGGGCAAGTCGACCCTGTTCCAGCTCGCCCAGCGTTTCTACGACCCGCAAAAGGGTGCGGTGACGCTTGATGGCGTCGATGTGCGCGATGCGGATCCGGGCGCGGTTCGCAACCGGATCGCCATGGTGCCGCAGGATACGGTGATCTTCGCCGCCTCGGCGCGGGATAATCTGCGCTATGGCGATTGGGACGCGAGCGACGAAGATCTCTGGACCGCTGCCGAAGCGGCCAATGCGGCCGAGTTCATCAAGAAGCTGCCGGACGGCCTCGATACCTATCTCGGCGAAGGCGGCGCCCGGCTCTCCGGCGGCCAGCGCCAGCGGCTGGCCATCGCCAGGGCTCTGTTGCGCGATGCCCCGCTACTCCTGCTCGACGAGGCTACTTCCGCGCTGGACGCGGAATCTGAACGGCTCGTGCAACAGGCACTCGACCGCCTGATGCGCGACCGCACGACGATCGTCATCGCGCACCGTCTGGCAACCGTGCGATCCGCGAACCGCATCATTGTGATGGACGAAGGGCGGATCGTCGAACAGGGCGATCATGCGACACTGACGGGCAGGGACGGCCTCTATGCCAGGCTGGCGCGCCTGCAGTTCGAAGGCGTAGCAGCCTGAGTTAAGGGACCGCGGACGACATCATCAGGCAAGAGACAGTCATGCGCTCGTCTCTGCTCGAAGAGACAAGATGATTCTCACTTGGTGATGCATCTCCCGTTAGTCCTGAGCCTGTCGAAGGAGCGGTCGGGTCGGATCGTCCCCCGGAAGATCCTGAAACATTCGGGGAATGTTTCACCCGATCCGCCTCCGCCGATAGACGCCCTTCGACAGGCTCAGGAATAACGGTTCTTGTAAGACTGCTGTGCTGAATATCTCTGCGGAAGAATGACCGCAAAAAAGAGAAAGGGCGGCGCGCATCATGCGCACCGCCCTTTTCTATTCGAGAGGTATCGGCCCTACCAGGTGCGATACTGATCGTTGCCGATAAAACCCATATTGGTGACCTGCGCACGCTTGGTGATCGCAAGTATCTCGTCGACCGTGTTATAGCGCGCCTGCGCATCCGGGAACATGTGGAGCTCGGGAACCGGGTTCATCGTCACCGTGATATCCAGGTACTGGCGCAGCGTCTGACGCGCCACCGGTTCGCCGTTCCAAAGAATCTGATCCGTCGGCGAAATATAGACTTCGTTTTTGATCGGATCGATCGCGTCTTCCGGCGGATCGCTATCGTCCGAGACCGGAAGGTCGATCTTAACCGCGTGCGTCTGAATCGGAATGGTGATGATGAACATGATGAGGAGCACCAACAAGACGTCGATCAACGGCGTCGTGTTGATGTCGATCATCGGATCGTCTTCGCCGCCAGCAGGCCCTACTCTTCCACCCATTTCATACTACTCCTAAAATCGTCTGGCCTAGAGGCGCTGAATGCCTTGACCCGGCGCCGGTTCGGAAATGAAGCCCACACGGGTGAAACCCGCCTGCTGCATCACAAAAATCGGACCACCGATGCAGCGCCACGGTGTGTTAACGTCACCGCGAATGTGCACCTCGGGAAGATCGTCTTCGGTCATATTTTCCGCACCGCCGAACCGCTCAATCTCGTCCTCGATATGCTGGACGGCGCGCGTCAGCATCTCGTTCGAACTCACAGGCGTCATACCCCAAAACACTTCGCACGTGCCGTCATCAGCCGCGCGGATTGAGAGCGAAACATTTTCCGGCTTCGTCGTCGTCGGCAGCAACCGAACGGATGGCAGGTTGACCTCGACCGTCTGGATCACAACGGGCACCGCGATCAGGAAGATGATGAGCAAGACCAACATGACGTCCGTCAGCGGGACGACGTTGATCTCGGACATGGTTTCTTCTTCTTCCCCTTCGCCGGTTCCGACACTCATACCCATGGAATCAATCCTATCCTAAGCTATAATCAAAACCGACGCTTCCGCGCCATGTTCTGTTGTCAGCCAAGAGCGGAAGCAGCGACAGGCCGCTTCCGCTCTTGCAGACCATTACGACTTCGTCGCGGGCTTTGCAGCCGTTGTCGCTGCGGCAGCCGGCTTCTTCGCCGCCGAAGCGGAGGCAGAAGTAAGCGACGGACGCACCTTACCATCGGAGACGATATAGCCGTGGATTTCGTTTGAGAATTTCTGCAACTCCTCGACCACCGTCTTGTTGCGACGGACCATCCAGTTGTACGCCATAACCGCCGGGACGGCCACGATCAGACCAAGCGCGGTCATGATGAGAGCCTCGCCAACCGGACCGGCAACCGCGTCAATAGACGCCTGACCGGCAGCACCGATCTTCACCAGCGCGCGATAGATACCGACCACCGTGCCGAACAGGCCGATAAACGGCGCCGTGGAACCGACGGTCGCGAGAATGGCGAGACCTTCTGTCAGTTTCGAGGCCACCGAACCGACCGAACGCTGGAGCGCGTTGACGGTCCACTCATGCGCTTCGACCGGATCGGTCAGCTTGTCATGCGTTTCGCGGGCTTCGATACCGTCCTCGACGATCTGGCGATAGGCACTGTTCTTTTCCAGCTTCGCCGCGCCTTCGCGCAGGCTGTTGGACCGCCAGAAGTTTTCGCGGGCGCGCTGGCCCTGTTTCAGGATTTTCTGCTGCTCAAACCATTTGGTGAACAGGATGTACCAGGAAACGGCCGACATAAGCACCAGGATACCAAAAGTCGCCTGGGCCACGATGCCGCCTTCTTCAAGCGCCGCACGGAGACCGTAGGGATTTTCCGCCGGTGCTTCAGCTGCTTCAGTAGACATGATTTACATTCCTCTCAAATAAACTTGCTGCAATTGGATCGAACGCAAACGCTCGAAAAAACTAACCTGGAATTTCCCAACGGATACTGCTGGAATAGGTACCGGTCGTTGGGTTCCCGGCATCGTCGAGCGCTGGTCTGAAACGCGCCCTGCGCTGCAATTGCCGACACGTTTCGTTGTCGAGCCTCGAATAGCCCGTGGACGATGTTATCTGACAATTCGTGACCCGGCCGTTGGTTCCGACCGTTAAACGGAAACTCGCGGTTCCCTGCTCCTCGTTCCGGATGGACGCCGACGGATAATCGGCGTTCGTCACCCAGCGGCCAGGGTTGCCACGCGGTTGTGCAGCCTGCGCCTGACTGGGCGGCGGCGGTGGCGGTGGCGGTGGTGCCGGTGGCGGCGGAGCTGGTGCTGGCGCCACCGGACGCGGCGCGACTGTCGGTCTCTGGATGACCACAGGTGGCGGCGGCGTGACGACGACCGGCGGCGGCGGCAAAGGCTGCTCCGGCGGCGGCGGCGGCAATTCTTCTTCGGGCGGCGGCGGCTCGTCCTCAACGTCGAAAACGGTGAGGTCTTCCTGTACCGCCTGGGCGACCCTGACGGCCAAACCCGAAACCAGCGCATAAGCGAGAGCCACGTGAAGGATGATAACAGCGACGATCGCCGTCAGCCTTCGTGTGCTCATCTTCTGATCAGCATAGGCCATTAAACTAAGAAACTCCCTCCAAAGCCCGGTGTCCATAAAGCGCCAGTTCATCTGGCATCGCGAAGGACGCGTCATCGATGCAAAATTATCGCTGTGCGACGACCCGCGATTCCCTACAATCGACAATCGCGTTACGCAACAGTTACCCTATTGGCCGGATACGACACAAGAGCATAGTGTCGATATTATGTTTCGAAGGAGGAAGTTCGTGCCCAGAATCGCCCTTGTGCTGATGGCTTTTTGCGCGACCCTCGCACCTGTCGACGGCGCGGAATCTCAAGAGTTTACGCCGCAAAGAGAGTTGAGCTACGCCGACATCGCGGACCTTGCGCTCGGCGCTCCGATTGTCGCGCTGGCCCAGGTCGACCGCACGCGCAGAGTGGACGAAGAGCGGGCGACGGGCCTCCCGCCGAACCATGTCCGCTATTATGTCGAGGCCGAATTGCAAACGCTGATTCGCAGCGCCAACGCCGTGCCGGCCCGCGTCACCTATCTTGTCGACATGCCACTCGACGCCGATGGCAGACGGCCACGCATTCGGGATCGTCAGATGATCCTGCTCGCCGCACCGGTGCCCGGTCGCCGGGGCGAGCTCCAGCTGATCGCACCCGATGCGCAACTCGAATGGACTGAGAGCCGGGAGCAGACGATTCGCGCATTGCTGTCCGAGGCCGCATCGGACGATGCGCCGGGCACGGTCACCGGTGTCGGCAACGCGTTCAGTGTGCCCGGAACACTTCCGGGCGAGAGCGAGACGCAGATATTCCTTGCGACAAGCGATGGACGCCCGGTCTCGCTGAGTATCTTGCGACGCCCGAATCAGGAGCCGCGCTGGATGGTGTCGATGAGCGAAATCGTGGACCGGGCCTCGCCGCCGCCTGAACGGAACAGCTTGCTATGGTATCGTCTGGCCTGTTTCCTTCCCGAGCGCTTGCCCGACGCCAGCATGGAAACGACCGACCGCAACCAAATCGCCATTGCGCGCCAGGACTACGCCATGGTCATGCGCGACTTGGGCGAATGCACCCGCTATCGGAGCTAAGTGTCGGGAAGCACCGCCGAAGCCCGGTCATTCCGAAAATAGATGCGGGAAATCGCGCGCGAACGAAACAAGGTGCGCGCCGCTGTCGACGAATATCGTCTGCCCCGTCACCACTTCGGCTTGAGCCAGCCAGGCGACGGCATCGGCAATCTGGGCCGGTGCGGGCAGCGTTTCGAGTGGCATCTCTTTTCGCGTGTTTTCCAGCATCGCCTCGTCATAATCGGCTGTCGGGATCGTAAGGCCGGGCGCTACCGCGTTCACTCGGATCGTCGGCGCCAGCTCCCGCGCGAGAATATCGGTGAGCCCAGCTAACGCCTGCTTGGATAGCGTGTAGCTGAACTGATCGCTATGCGGCTGGGCCAGTCGCTGATCGAGAATGTTGACGATTGCCGCCGGCCCCTTGCGCCGTATGGCGGCGAAGGATTTTGCAAGTATGGCCGGGGCCGCGCAGTTCACGGCATAATGCGAGAGCAGCGCATCCATGTCGACGGTTTCGGGGCGATCGCCGCCGAATTTTGCCGCGCTGTTGACGAGCAGGCGCGGCGCCGCGCCGAAATCGTCCGCCACGGCATCGACGAGATTTTCGGTTTGGAGCGGATCGGAGAGATTGGCGGTGATCCCGCGCCACTGGACGCCGGCTTCTTCGATGACCGCCAGCAGGTCCGGTTCCGGTTCGGGATTCTCAGACGCATGAAGCGCGAGCGCATAGCCTTCGCGCGCCAGGCGTGCGGAGATCGCCGCGCCGAGCCTGCGACATCCGCCCGTGACGAGCGCCAGTTTCATCGCCGGTTCCGCGTCATGGTAATGCCGATCTCCTCGCCATTTTCAGAGATGGCGAGTTTCACGATCTCGATCGTGACCCGCAAGACCCGATCATCCTGCAAAAAGATCGTGTCGGCGATATGATCGGCCACCGCCTCGATCAGCGTGAAATGCCGATCCTTGGGGAGCGCGTCGGTCATCGCATGTTTGAGGTCCATATAGTTTTTCGAACGCGAGAGCGGCGTGTCCGGCTCGAAATGCTCCTGCGCTTCCATGTCGGCCGCGACGGATATGCGGAGCGGCTGCGGCAATTTGGTTTCTTCAGAGTAGATGCCGGTAAGAATCATCACCTCGACATCGCGCACTTCGAGCCGCAATGCGTCAGCGATCTGCCCTGTCCTGTGACCTGTCATAAATGATTCGTACTTTCCTTTTGCCCGCGAACCGCTAATCGCCACGGCCTTCAACGTAAATGGCCCTTGGTATATGGTGACTGTCCTTCATCCCCTTTCCGCCGTTTCGCCAGACGCCATCGAAGCGCTGCTCGATCTGGCGTTCGGTACCGATCGACACGGGCGGACGGCCTATGCGGTACGTGCGGGGACGGAGGTCATCGACGAACTCTCGTTCGTGGCGATGGACGGTGATGCGCTGATCGGCTCGCTGCAGAGTTGGCCCGTGACATTGCGCACAGCGGATAATGGCACGCGCCCGCTCGTGATGGTCGGTCCCGTCGCTGTGCACCCGGAGCGGCAGGGTCAGGGCGTGGGCAAGCATATGACGCGGGTCGTCGCCCAGAAGCTCGACATCGCAAAACTCTCGGCGATGATGATCGGCGACCCGGAATATTATGAGGCCTTCGGCTTCCGCTCCGGCCCGGCCGCGCAATGGGCGCTGCCCGGCCCGGTCGAGCCGCATCGCATCCTGCTGCGCGCCGCGTCGGCAAGCGAATGGCCGCCCGACGGCACGCTCGGCTCCGCTCTTTTGCGCTCGGGCGAGGGATTGCCTAACTAGCGTCCATGCCGTCCCCTGCTCCGCCCGACAATCTCGCTACGCTCTCGCTCGACGCCATCGCCGAGCTGGCTGAGGACCGCAGCCTGCCGCCCGTCGAGAAATGGCATCCGGAACGCGCGGGCAAGATCGACATCCGCATCGCGCGCGATGGCACTTGGTATCATGAGGACGATCCCATCGAGCGCCCGGCGCTCGTCCGCCTGTTTTCGACCATCCTGCGCCGCGAACCGGACGGCGGGCATGTGCTCGTCACGCCGATTGAGAAGCTCGCGATCGAAGTCGAGGACGCGCCGTTTGTCGCGGTCGAGATGAAGCTCGTTGACGATCCCGTTTACACCCAAAGGACCGTTTTCCGGCTGAACACGGGCGACATAATCGTTGCCGGTCCGGAACATTCTCTCGAACTGCGCGGCGCGGGCGAGAACGCCCTCCCCTATCTCCATGTGCGCGGCGATCTCTGGGCACTGCTCGCCCGGTCCGTCTATTATGCGCTGATGGACGCGGCGCTCGAACAGGACCCGGTCGGGATCACGAGCGACGGTACATTTTTCCCACTTGCGCCGGAGGGCATGGCCGCATGAGCCTTGCCGCGTCTCTGCGCGATACGCTCGAAAAGTCGCTGGCGCTCGATGTGCCCGTGCTCGACGCCGACATCCGCGGCGAGCGGCTGCTTGCCAATGGCAATGCCGTCGATGCCGCCGTCCTGATCCCGGTCGTCGACCGCGACAGCCCGACCGTCATCCTCACTCAGCGCACCGACGCGCTGCCCAGCCATCCCGGCCAGGTCGCCTTTCCCGGCGGCAAGGTCGATCCGCACGATGACGGCCCGGTCGCCGCCGCGCTCCGCGAGGCCGAAGAGGAAATTGCGCTGTCCCGCGAACGCGTCGAGCTTGTCGGCACGACCGATCTCTACCTGACCGGTACCGGGTTCCACATTACACCCGTCATCGGCGTCGTCCCGCCGGGCCTCGACCTCACCCCCGAGGAAGGCGAAGTCGCGGCGATCTTCGAAGTGCCCTTCGATACGCTGTTCGATCCCGCCAATTACGACGAGCGCGAGATCGAATGGGAAGGCCGGATGCGCCGCTATTACGAGATGTATTGGGAAGAACGCCGCATCTGGGGCGTGACCGCCTCGATCATCATGAACCTCTCGCGCCGGCTGCGGGCAGCGGCATGAGCTATTTCGGTGACAGCTATTTCGGTGACAGTGCACTTAATTCGGCAACAGTGCATTACCGCCGAAACGACGTGACTGGAATTAAGTGCACTGTCACCGAAATAGCCGGGGAGGATTTGGGATGACGCTGCCCGACGCGCCTTGGCGGCAGTGGCCGGGGATGGAGGCGCTGCTCGCAGCGCTCGACGCAGCGGAGGGCAAGGTGCGTTATGTCGGCGGGGCGGTGCGCGATACGCTGCTCAAGATCGATGTGCAGGATGTCGACTGCGCGACCGTCTTCCCGCCCGAGGAGACGGCGCGGCGGATCGAGCAAGCAGGCCTCAAGGCCGTGCCGACCGGGATCAAGCATGGCACGATCACCGCCATACTGCCCGAAAAGCGCACGATCGAGGTGACGACCCTGCGCCGCGATGTCGCGACCGATGGCCGCCACGCCGAGGTCGAATATAGCGAAGACTGGCGCGAAGACGCCGCGCGCCGCGATTTCACGATCAACGCGCTCTCCGCCGATCCGCTGACCGGCGAGATTTTCGACTATTTCGGCGGCAAGCCAGATCTCGAAGCCCACCGCGTGCGCTTTATCGGCGATCCGGCAGAACGCATCGCCGAGGACCATCTGCGGATATTGCGTTTCTTCCGCTTCCATGCGCGCTTCGGCAGTGGCGCGCCCGATGCCGAAGGCCTCGCGGCGGCCGCCAAACATGCGAACAGCCTGATGGCGCTCTCGCGCGAGCGCATCGCGGACGAGCTCTTGAAGACGCTCGCCCTGCCCGATCCGTCCGAGACCGTCGCGCTGATGATCGACCAGGGCATTTTCGCGCCCGTGCTGCCGGAGATCGCGAGCGCCGATGCGCTGGCCCGGCTGATCCGCCGCGAGGAGAAATTTCAAGAGCGCCTAAATACTACATCCGCTCGTCCTGAGCCTGTCGAAGGGCGGGTGCACCACGCCCTTCGACAGGCTCAGGACGAGCGGAAGGGAGGTGTCATCGCCGCCGATCCCATCCGCCGGTTCGCCGCCCTTCTGCCGCCCGAACCCGACACAGCACGCGCCATCGCTACACGCCTCAAACTCTCGCGCGCCCAGCGCACCCGGCTCGCCACGGCTACGGCGCGCATCCCCGGCGATACGGCCGAACCGCGCGCCCTCGCCTATCGCCATTCGATGGACGGCGCGATCGACCGGCTGCTGCTCTGCCCGACCAACGATACCGTCACCGGCAACGCCCTTGCGGATTTGGTCTCCAGCCCGCCACCCACGATGTTGCCGATCAAGGGCGGCGAACTGATCGAGATGGGCATGGAGGCAGGCCCAGCCGTGGCGGCGAAGCTGCACGAGATCGAAGAGGCCTGGATCGCCGAAGATTTTCCCGATGAGGCGCGGGTGCGGGAGATTGCGGCTGAGTTGCTGGCATAACTATCATGCCAAACGTGTTTCGGGATGATCTCTTTCCGAACGTCCATTGTGGAAATGCGATCACGTCATTCCAGCGAAAGCTGGAATCTCCGGCCATATACGCTTTGCCTAGCCGCCTGAGATCCCAGCTTTCGCTGGGATGACGGGTGTTATTTGTTTGAGCGGGATCAGCTCGAAATACATTCAGCATGACACCGAAAAACCAATGAACCTTTTCCCCTCCCCCGCCGACTATATACGCGTAACGGGAGGTTTTCTGGATGGATCGAAGCGGGCGGGTATTTGACGAGCTGCTCGTGCTGCATGTCCAGAATGGCGACCGGCGGGCGCTGGAGCGGCTGGCCAGCCGCTGGCATCCGCGGCTGTTGCGCTCGGCGCGGCGCTTTACCGGCGATGACGAGCTGGCGCGCGAGGCCGTGCAGGAAACCTGGCTCGGCATTGTCGCCGGGCTGAAGAAGCTCGGCGATCCGGCGAAATTTCCGGCCTGGGCCTTCACGATCCTGCGCCGCCGTTGCGCCGACCGGATCCGGGCCCATGCCGTGCATCGGCCGCGTTCGGACGAACTGACCGAGGCCAATGCGCCCGTCATTTCGCCGCGCGGCGAGGACCAGGCGGCCATCGCCGAAGCGTTCGGCCGGCTGCCCGACGACCAGCGGATCGCCGCAACGCTCTATTTCGTCGAGCGGTTGAAGCTGGACGAGATCGCGGCGGCGACCGGCGTGCCGCTCGGCACGGTGAAATCGCGGATTTTTACCGCGCGCAAGACGCTCAAGACCCTATTGGAAGGAGAAGACTGATGACCGAATTCGACGACAGGCTCCGCGCTGCACTCGACGCGGACGACGAGGCGTTCCTCAAAGAGCTGGACAGCGAGCGCGGGCTTTTCGCGCAGATCGGCGACACGCTGAGCGGGCCGCTCGGCGGCTGGGCGAAGCTGGTGTTCGTGATCCTGTTCCCGATGTCCGCCTTCATGTTTTACGCAATCTGGCAGATGTTCACCGTGGAGGGCACGCGCGAAATCATCCTCTGGAGCGTTGGCGCGCTCGCCGCCCTGGTCGGCGTGGGCATGACCAAGCAATGGTTCTTCGAGCGGATGAACCTGATGGCCGTGCTGCGCGAGCTGAAACGGATCGAACTGCGCGTGGCGCGGATGGAGGAGCGGGGCTGATTGGCTCGCCCAATACAAACTGCTAATCGGGCAGCCATGACGCAGCCCCTCGCCGATTTCGCTGTCGCTATGGACCGCTGCTGGCAAGATGGGCGCTTTGACGATCTGAAGGACTATCTGGACGAGAATATCGTGATCGTCGCGCCGCGCGGCAGTGCCCGGATCGTAGGCATCGAAGCCGCAATCGAGAGCTATCGCGGTTTCATGGCCCGCGCCGAAGTCGAACGCTACGAAACTGGCGACACCATCATAACCGAGAGCGGCAACACCGCGATCCTCGAATATCGCTGGTCGATGACCTGGAAAACAGAAGACGAGCGCCACGAGGCCGATGGCCGCGAAGTGCTAGCTCTGAACCGGAGCGGCAACGCGTGGAAAGCCGTCTGGCGGATGCAGATCGCCGACTAGCCGAACCGGTTATCCTGAGGGAAACCCCGGGGCGGCAACCGGCCCGCCGTCCCGCGATTGCCGATCCAGTCGCCGAGCTCGGTCTCGGTGCGCGTGCGGCCCGTATCGCCGCCCATCGCCCAGCTCAGGCCGTCGTCGAGTACGAAAGCCAGCGCGTCCGATAGTCCGCCGTCCTTGTATTTCTGCAGCATGATGCCCTGGCCGCGCGCCATTTCGGGGAGCGCTTCGAGTTCAAAGATCAGCAGCTTGCGGTTCTCGCCGATCGCCGCGATGTGATCCGCGCCCGCAGGGATCGCGCGGACGACGCGGAGCTTGGCCCCGGCCTTGACGTTCGCCACGACCTTGCCCTTGCGCGTCGTGCTGACAATCTCCTCCGCCCTGGCGACGAAGCCCTTGCCTGCCGTGCTGGCGAGCAGCAGCCTGCCGCCCTCCTCCACCTTCACGAGACCGGCGATCTCCGCGCCGTCTTCTACATCGACCATCGAGCGCACGGGATCGCCGAAGCCGCGCGCGCCGGGCAGCTTGTCGGCGGCGAGCGTGTATATGCGGCCATTGTCGGCGGCGAGCAGCAGCTTGTCGGTCGTCTGGGCGTGGAAATCGAAAGCCGGGCCATCGCCTTCCTTATACTTCAGCTTGGCGAGCCCGGCGGTGTCGACATGACCCTTCATCGCGCGGATCCAGCCCTTTTCGGACATGACGACCGTGATCGGCTCCTTCTCGATCATCGCCTCAAGCGGGATTTCCTTGGGCGGAGCGGCCTCTTCGAGCGAGGAGCGACGGCGGCCGAGCGCGGTGTCCGCGCCATAGGTCTTGAGCAGGCCGGCCAGGTCCTCCTTCAGCCGCGTCTTCTGCCGCGCCTTGGAGTTGAGCAATTTATCCAGCTCCGCGCGTTCTTTCAGCAGATCCTCGCGCTCCTGCCGGAGCTCCATTTCCTCGAGCTTGCGCAGGTTGCGGAGGCGCATGTTGAGGATCGCCTCGGCCTGGCGGTCGGACAGCTTGAACTCCGCCATCATCACCTGTTTCGGTTCGTCCTCATAGCGAATGATCTCGATGATCCGGTCCAAGTTCAGGTACGCGACGATATAGCCGTCGAGCAGCTCGACCCGGTCGTCGATCTTGCCGAGGCGGAACTCGGAACGGCGGACCAGCACCACAAATTGATGCGTCAGCCATTCCTTGAGCACCTCTTTGAGGCTCATCACGCGCGGTGTGCGGTCCGCATCGAGCACATTGAGGTTGAGGCCGATGCGCGTCTCGAGATCCGTCAGCCGGAACAGCGAGTCCATCAGCACGTCGGGCTCGACCGTCCGGCTCTTGGGTTCGAGGACGATGCGGATCTCTTCGTCACTCTCGTCGCGCACGTCCGCGAGGATCGGCAGTTTCTTGTCGGCAATCAGCGCGGCGATCTGTTCGATCAGCTTGCCCTTTGCGACCTGAAACGGGATTTCGGTGATCACCGCTTCCCAAGTGCCGCGCCCGAGATCCTCCTGATGCCAGCGCGCGCGGACGCGGAATGCGCCCCGCCCCGTGCGATAGGCCTCGGCGATAATCTCCTTGCTATCGACGAGAATACCGCCGGTGGGGAGGTCCGGCCCCTGCACGAAATCCATCAGCTCGGCCTCTTCGGCCCTGGGATTATCGATCAGGTGGGTGGCGGCATCGATCAGCTCGGCGACATTGTGCGGCGGGATCGATGTCGCCATGCCGACCGCGATGCCGCTCGCCCCGTTCGCGAGCAGGTTCGGAAAGAGCCCCGGGAAAATCTCCGGCTCTTCCTCCTCGCCATTATAGGTCGGACGGAAATCGACCGTGCCTTCGGCCAGCCCGTCCATCAGGTCGATCGCCGCCTGGGTCAGCCGCGCTTCGGTATAGCGCATGGCCGCCGCGTTATCGCCGTCGATATTGCCGAAATTACCCTGCCCGTCGACGAGCGGATAACGCATCGAAAATGGCTGGGCGAGCCGGACCATCGCGTCATAGACGCTCTGATCGCCATGCGGATGATATTTCCCGATCACATCGCCAACGACGCGCGCACATTTTTTGTAGGCGCTGTCGGGGCCGAGCTTGAGCTGCCGCATCGCCCATAACAGGCGGCGATGGACCGGCTTCAGCCCGTCGCGCAGGTCGGGCAGCGAGCGCGCGGTGATCGTCGAGAGCGCATAGACGAGATAACGTTCAGAGATCGCCTCATCGAACGGCGCATCGACGATCCGATCGAACGGATCGTCGGCGGGTTCGGGCGGATCGGCGGTATCGGTCGTCATGGCTCGCGGATTAGCAGCGGAGTGCGATCCGGGCGACCCGGATTTCCACAGCAAATCGATTTTGCAGCACAGTATCTTGGCCTTTGAACATGGCCCCGACTGTTCATGCCAGAATGGTATCGCAGGGTTTGAACCCGTGGTTCGTATTTAGGCCGGGACACATGACTCCCGGCAACCGTCATCGAAAGGCGCGCTTTATCGGCGCACCACCTGCCCAAAAAGGCCTTGCGGTAAAGCCAACCCATCGAGTTTTTTTTGGAGCTTGTGAGGATCTTTGAGCCTGACGGCATATTCGACCGTCATCAGCTGCATGAACAACAGCAGTTGCGAAAGGCCTAGCGCAGCTCCGGGGCAGGTACGCGGCGCCCAGCCAAACGGCACATATGCGCCGTTTTCCTTTACGGTCTTCCGCGAACTCCAGCGTTCCGGATCGAAATGCTCCGCATTGTCCCAGAATTGCCGGTTGTGATGGGTCACATAGGAACTCAGGCAATAGTGCCCGTCTTCCGCGACAGAAAAGTCCCGGACTTCGATCGGACATGAGGCGCGCCGGACTGTGATAAGCGGAAAACTCCACAGCCGAAGGACCTCTCGCGCGAACTGATGGGCTATCGGCACGCTACGCGGCAGATCGTCATAAAGTTCGTCCTCGCTTAAACTCCGAAATTCCTCGGCGATCATATCCGCCCAATGCGGATGCCGGATCAGCTCGAACAATGCGCCGGCCGCCACAGTACCGGGGGCGCCAACAATCGCTGTCAGAATGGTCGTGACGAGATACGCTGCGCGATCGGCTGTTAGATTCTCGTCGAAATCCAGAACTGCCCGAGCAAAATCATCCCTTTGACGGACGGAACCGTTACGGAGTTTCACCATGTGTGCCTTGATCGCACGGCCTGCACTGATCTGGATCAACGCTTCTTTCAACTTATCCGACAAGCCACTTGTTGCGTGCGCGTTGCTTATCATGGTTTCGACTTTGTGGATGCGGTCGCGTTCCACGGCTTGCGCACACTTACGGCCCATCCCGTCAACCACCAGGGGAATAAGGCTTTCGGAGATCATTTTTCCGACCAGCATCGTGAGATCTTGATCGGCATTCGCATTGGTTGCCAGATCCAATGATGCCCGCATCCGACGATGCAGCGGCTCGAGAAATTTCCGGCAGTTCTGCTGTCGGCTCCGTATTTGCAGCGCTTGTCTTATGTCTGTCCAAAGGGGGGGCTCTTGATGGCGCTGCCCGGGCAGGAAATCCGATAACCTATGCGGCAGAGTGGCGTTCTTCGAATTTGCCGCCTCGATATCAGTAACGGTCGCCGGGCAAAACACGCCGAGCAGTCCGTTGGACACTTCGAATATGGGGCCGTCGCTTTCCACCCTCTTGACAAGCGAGGCGACCGTATTGGTTTCGCTCATGGCGCCGATTCCGATAACACAGCGCAGCACGAAAGAGTGCTGCGCTGTGCATCCGAAGAAACCTAAACCTCGATGTAGTACCACCAGCTCCAGCCAGCGGGACACGCCGTAGGCCTCATGTTCATCTTGGACCGTATTGTACGAAATAGTTTCTTCATTTTTTCTCTCCGCAGACTTGAAACCCCCAGCAAATGTAAGTAATCGCACTTAAGAGCAAGAAATGTCAATTATTTAACAAAAGCTTAACATTGGCAAGAATCATGGGTATTCAGTATTTGTTACGGAAGTTAAATAAAAAGTGGCGCTTTATTTGAGGTAAAATGGTAAATTTTCGGGACGATCCGTTAACATGGCTTGGCAGACTTGCAACGGACGGCAAAAAAGCCGATTGGATTGCGCCCGATCAACTCTGCATAGCTGATGCTGAAGTCGGGCGAGCCGTCCTGCACAACAAGGATCATCGATTCAAAGAGCGGTCCGACTTTTTCAAAACCCGCAACGGAGAGTTCGGGCCGCGCGATGCCCAGATCGCAATCGGGCGCAAAGCAAAAGCATTCATCACTGCCGGGATATCTTTGTGTGATTTCGATGCCATTGTCGAAGGGCTTGGCGCCGAAAGTCTTTGGCCGCAAGGAGGCTGCATGCTGATCGGGAAAGCAAGCAGATCTCTTCTGGCCAGCGACGAACGTTCCAAACGATTCAATGTTTTACTGGACGAAATCATTCAGGTCAGGATTTACGATCGCGATCTAAAAAGGCCGCACCTCATCAAAGCATTTTTCCGGCGGAGAGCGTTCATGAGAGCTTTTGCGCGTGAACGAGACGCGCATGTTGTGCGAATGAATGGCGAACCCCGCGATGTGCTCGACATCGTCTTCGACCATGGTGGAGGCGCCAACCACGCTCAGTTGGCGGAAGTTTTCCTTGGTTTCGCCTTCAGCCTCAATAGCTCTGTCGGCCTGGCTCTAAGCTGGACGCTCATGCTCACACTCAAGCATGGACGCACGTTTGAGTCTTCCCGCAATCTGACGAGCGAGAGTTTGCGCCTGTTTCCGGTCGCGTGGCTGTTCGACAGGCAACCGGAAGCACCAATAGATATACTCGGGCACCAAGTAACACCGCAGCAAAGCGTCATAGTCAGCCCCTATGCCATTCATCGAAATGCTGAATATTGGCCCGATCCCGAGAAATTTCTCCCCGAACGCTGGAACGACCAGCCAGATCAATCCGCATGGATACCCTTCGGCGCGGGCCCGCACAGCTGCGTTGCTATGAGCTTAACATACGATCTGATCGAAAAGATATTGCACCGACTATGCGCCCCTACAGCGCCGAAGATCGAAATAATCGGTGAAAAACCGTCGATCGGTGTGGCTCTTGCGCCGCCAATGTTTCGTATTCGTCGCTGATCGATCAACCGTCGAAGCCATATCCCATCCAGCCACAGCGGAAATGCGCCGCGCAAATGAGAACCTCCCCGTAACACCATCCGGCGCCGGGGAGGCTGGGCGGGGACTTTGGCCCCCGTCAATGTCGCCCGGGCGTTTATCCCCGAGTGGTGCGACTCGCATAGCAGATTTCTGAGCACGTTGCACTCCGACGCCAGCGCGCCGTAGCGTCAGCCAACACTCACCGAAACACCACCGTCCGCGCCCCGTTTACCAGCACCCGCCGCTCGCCGATCCATTTTACCGCCCGAGCCAGCACCTGCGCCTCGATATCGCGTCCGATCCGGATCATATCGTCGACGCTGGCGCGGTGATCGACGCGTTCGACGGCCTGTTCGATGATCGGGCCTTCATCGAGATCCGCGGTTACGAAATGCGCGGTCGCACCGATCAGTTTGACGCCGCGTTCATAGGCGCGGTGATAGGGCCGGGCCCCTTTGAAGCCGGGCAGGAAGCTGTGATGGATGTTGATGCAGCGTCCGGCCAGCTGCTCGACGAGCCCGGGCGACAGGACCTGCATGTAGCGCGCCAGCACCAGCGTTTCGGCCTCCGCCTCGGCCATGATCGCGAGAATTTGCCGCTCCTGTTCCGCGCGATTGCCGTCGCTGACAGGGAGATGGTGGAAAGGCACGCCATGCCATTCGGTCAACGCGCGGCAATTCTCGTGATTGGAAACGACCGCCGCGATCTCGACGGGTAGCGCGCCGGTCTTCCGGCGATGGAGCAGATCGTTCAGGCAATGGCTGGCCTTAGATACCGCGACGACGATCGCAGGCGGCGCATCGCTCGCATCGAGATGCCAATGCAGATCATACCGGTCGGCCACGTCCGAAAATTTGGTCTGCACCGCTTCGATCGTCTCCGGAAAATCCACGCCTGCGCTCTTGAACTCGACCCGCATGAAAAAACGCTCGGTATCCAGATCGGCATATTGCTGGCTGTCCAGAATAAAGCCGTCATGCTTGGCGAGAAACCCCGTCACCGCCGCGACGAGGCCGACCCGGTCCTCGGCCGTCAATGTCAGAATATAGCTCGTCATAGCCCACCCGCCTAAATTTGATCTGTCGCGCTCAAGTAGAGCGCAGTATCGATATCGCCGAAATCCATTCTGTTCTCCTAGAAACCAATGGGCATCCTTCAAGTCACCTGTTCCAACTCGCGCTGCGGATCGTGCGGATCCAGCCGGATGATCCTCCGCATCGGATGCGTCTCGGCCTCGCGCACCAGCCAGTCGCGAAACGCTTTGATCTTGGGCTGGTTGCGCTGATGGTCGGGGCAGACGATCCAGACCGACGCCTGGCCGTAGATCGCCGGGCCGATCTGCACTAGTCGACCATCGCCCAGCTCCTCCGACCATAAAGCAGGATCGAGCATGGCGATCCCCTGCCCCGCCAGCGCGGCATTGCCTTCGACCATCTGGGAATCGAGCCGGATCGCCGGGGTGGGCGGCGCGTCGGCGATCCCGAAATGGCGCGACCAGCGGCTCCACCAGCGATCGTCCGGGCTGAGCAGCCGCGAGGCCATGATGCTGTCCGGCACATCGAACGGGCCGTAACTCTCGACGAAGCCCGGGCTCGCCATCGGTCCATATTGTACGCGCATCAGGAACTGGCTGTGGAGGCCCGGCCAATCGCCCCAGCCGGTGCGAATCGCAACGTCGATATCGGCGCGTGCAAAATCGATCATCCGGTCGTTGACATCGAGCCGCACGGCGAGATTGGGATGATCGAGCTGGAAACCGCCGAGCCGGGGGGCCAGAAAGCGATTCGAGAAGGTGGCGTAGCTGCTGATCGTGAGCAGCGCTTCGTCCGCCGCGCGGACACGCGCCACGGCCTCATTCAACAGATCGAACGCCGCCGACGCCTGGGTCGCCAGTGGCGCCGCCGTATCGAGCAGCGCGACGCGCCCGCGTTCGCGCCGGAACAGCGGCACGCCGAGCCAGGCCTCGAGCGATTTGACCTGATAGCTGACGGCCGCCTGGCTCATGCCGAGTTCCTCGGCGGCGGTCGTGAAATTCTCATGCCGGGCTGCGGCTTCGAACACGCGAACGGCGGCAAGAGGCGGCAGGTTACGCATAGTCCAGTCATAAGCTATACTTATACTATAAGTCGAGTATTTAGTTGGGAAAGACCAGTTTACTGTCCTAAACCCCTCTCTGTCATCAGCCCCTCATAAGGAGATTCAACATGCGCGACGAAATGGATTGCCGGCTATGGAACGATTATAACGACAGCGCGGGTGACGCGCTAACGCGGATCGGCGAAGATTGCGCCCGCTGCCTGGAGACCGCGCGCACGACCTTGCTGCGCAAGGTACGCGACGCCAGTATCCGCGGCACGATCATGATCGCCGCCCTGTTGGTCAGCAGCACCTCGATCCTGCTGACGGTCACGCCGGTCGGCGCCGCCTGACGGCCCGCTCCGCCCGGCCGCGCCCGATTGCGCGGACCCGCGTCTTTCGCTATAGGCCCAATACTCGCCCCGGCCCGCGCGCGACTCCAGCCGCCGCGTCCGGGGCGCGTTTCTTTTTTCGGAGTCACGCCCATGTCCCGCCGCCGCCAGATTTACGAAGGCAAGGCCAAGATCCTCTATGAGGGCCCCGAACCCGGTACGATCATCCAATATTTCAAGGATGACGCGACCGCGTTCAACAATCAGAAAAAGGGCACGATCAACGGCAAGGGTGTGCTTAATAACCGGATTTCGGAGCATATCTTCACGCGGCTCGGCCATATCGGCGTGCCGCATCACTTCATCCGCCGCCTCAACATGCGCGAGCAACTGGTGCGCCAAGTGGAGATCGTGCCGATCGAGATCGTCGTCCGCAACGTCGCGGCCGGATCGCTGACCAAGCGGCTCGGTGTCGAGGAAGGAACACCCCTCCCCCGCACGCTGATCGAATATTGCTACAAGGACGATGCGCTGGGCGACCCGCTGATCGCCGAGGAGCATATTGCGTGCTTCGGTTGGGCCAGCCAGGACGAGATGAACGAGATCGCCGACATGGCGATCCGCGTGAACGATTTCATGTGCGGGCTGTTCGCCGGCATCAATATCCGGCTGATCGACTTCAAGCTCGAATTCGGGCGCATCTGGGACGGCGACTATTCGCGTCTGCTGCTGGCCGACGAGATCAGCCCTGACGGTTGCCGGCTCTGGGACATGGAATCGGACGAGAAGCTCGACAAGGACCGGTTCCGCCGCGATATGGGCGGCGAGGTAGAGGCCTATCAGGAAGTCGCCCGGCGGCTGGGGCTGTTGCCCGAAGGCACAGCGAACGAGGTGCTGGACCTGGAACAGCATCGAAAGAAGCGCGGCAAGTAAGTCGGTAATTCCCCGTTGATCAGCGGTTTATCGGCCGATCTTGTTACCGCATATGATACCGAAAACGAAGGTCGCGACAAGCGCAAGCCGCACCATCCCGCTGGGGTCCCGATAACCGAGAATCTCTCCGCCAAAAGCGAACAGCGCAATAAACATACCGAGCGCCAACGCGACCATGATATCTGCCTCCCAAACAATCCGCGCACAGCACATGCCGTGCCGAGGCCCCAATTTGCGATCGAGATTTTGAAATCCGGTTAACGCGGCTTAAGGATTTTGGCAGCCATGTTACGCCGTTTAACAGTAAACGCATCCGGATATCGCAGTGCACATGTTCGCGCTGTCCGGCCCTTGCAACCTGCCCCGCTTCAAACCATAGAGCGCGCGACTGCAGGAGACCGGCCCCATGAAAACCCGCATCCATGTGACGCTGAAGAACGGGGTCCTCGACCCGCAGGGCAAGGCGATCCATCATGCGCTTGAATCACTGGGCTTCGACGGCGTCAACGATGTGCGCCAGGGCAAGCTGATCGAACTCGATCTCGATGAGAGCGTGTCCGACGACGACATCGAGGCGATGTGCCGCAAACTGCTCGCCAATATGGTCATCGAGAATTTCGAGATCGAACGCGATCATAGCGAGGCCGCCTGATGAAGAGCGCGGTCATCGTCTTTCCCGGTTCCAATTGCGACCGCGACATGGCGGTGGCGCTCGAACAGGCGACCGGCGCAAAGCCGCAAATGGTCTGGCACCGGGAGACGGAGCTGCCCGACGGTCTCGGCCTGATCGCCCTGCCCGGCGGCTTTTCCTATGGCGATTATCTGCGCTCGGGCGCGATCGGGGCGAACTCGCCGATCATGCGGGAAGTGAAGGCGGCCGCGGATCGCGGCGTCGCCGTACTCGGCGTGTGCAACGGGTTCCAGCTGCTGACCGAGGCGGGCCTGCTGCCTGGTGCGCTGCTGCGCAATGCGGGCATCGATTTCATCTGCCGCGACGTGGCGCTGACCGTCGCTTCGAGCCAGACGGCCTTCACCAGCCGCTACGCAGCCGACGAGGCGATCACGATTCCTGTCGCACATCATGACGGCAATTACTTTGCCGACGCGGATACGCTCGACCGGATCGAGGGCGAGGGCCGGGTGGCCTTCCGCTATGGCGAGAGCGTCAACGGCTCGGCCCGCGATATCGCCGGGATCGTCAACGAGGCGGGCAATGTGCTCGGCATGATGCCGCACCCGGAGCGGATGATCGAACCGGCCCATGGCGGCACGGACGGCAAGCGGCTGTTCGACGGGCTGGTGGAAGCGCTCAGCTAGCGTTCGAAGAGGCCGGTAAACCGTGCCAGCAGCATGATCGCGATCGGCCAGAACATCGTATTCCAGATATCGTGCCAATTGCCCGCATAGACCTGCGGCGCGCCGATCGCGTTCGTATCATGGATATCCCAAGCCTCGCCAACCAGCGCAGCGAGCAGCACCGCCAGCACCGGTCGGATATCGCGTAGCGGCAGGCGGAAGAGCAACGCCGTGCCGAAAAACACGATCAGCCCGACATAGACGTGCAGCGCATCCTTGGAGAGACCGAACGTATCAAGCAGCAGGAGTTTGAAGTCCTGAAAGACGCTCATCAGATGCTCGTCTTGAACGGCGTGAAGCCCGTATGTGCGTCATACACGTCAAGCCCCTCGCGGCGCTTGAGGAAGCCGACCACGGCATAGGTGACGGGCGTCAGCAGCGCCTCCCAGGCGACTTTGAGCAGCCAGTTGGTGATCATCACGGTGATGACCAGCTCCGTCTCCCAGACGCCGTAAAAGGCGAGCGGGTAGAAGATCAGGCTGTCGACGCCCTGTCCGAACACGGTCGAGCCGATCGTCCGCGTCCATAGATATTTGCCCTGGGTCCAGACTTTCATCCGGGCCATGACGTAGCTGTTGACGAACTCGCCGGCCCAGAAGGCGATGATCGAGGCGAAGACGATCCGCGGCACCTGGCCGAACACGGCTTCATAGGCGGCCTGGTTCGGCCAGTCTGGATCGGGCGGCATCGCGACGACGACGGTCGCCATCAGCGCCATGAACAGCATCGCGACGAAGCCCGCCCAGATACAGCGCCGCGCCCGGGCGTAACCGTACACCTCGGTCAGCACGTCACCGATCACATAGGAGAGCGGGAAGAAGAGGATGCCCGCGCCGAACGCATAGGCGCCGATTACCGGCAGATCGACATTCGCGACCTTGCCCGCGCCGATCACGTTGGAAAGGAGCAGGATCACCACAAAGGCGACCATTACATAGTCGAAATAGCGCATCCGCCGCCCGCCAAGGTCGGCCGCGTCGATTTTTTCGATGCCTGTTTGCTCGCTGGTCGTGTCGCTCATATCGCACCCCCTGCCCCATATCGATCTTGCATTCCAGCCGATTTTGGCGTGAAAGCGCGCCCATGTACTCGATTTTCACATCGATGAAGGTGTTCAGCGACCACTGGGTCGGCCATCCGAGCCTCAACAAATATGGATTGCATCGGAAACGGCTGAAGGTGGCGCAGGCTATTTCCAACTTTCGGCGCGCGCAAACCGTGCGCGTGCGCGATGCGCATGAACAGCGCCTGATGGATGACGGCTTTGTTGCGATTGAGAATTTCCTGCCCGATGCGGAGTTTGCCGCGCTGCGCGACGAATGCCATGCCGCGGCCGAAGCCGCCGAAACAGCCAATCCGCCGCCGGAAAAACCCGAAGTTATGGGCTTCGGCGATAGCGACCGGCATGATTGGGGGTTCGACCGGTTCGACGGCAGCACGCTCAACCGGTTCATCAATCCCGGTCCGATTGCCGCGGCCTTCCCGCGCAACGGGCGGTTCAAGCGGCTGGCGCGGCTAGTGTGCGGCAAGACGATGTCGGCACGGCGGAATTGGCTGTACCAGACGATCAATGGCGATGAGCGCGAGTTCCACGATCAGCAGCGCGAATTCCATCGCGACACCTTTTTCAACTGTATGAAATATTGGTACTTTATCGACCCCGTGACCGAGGATGACGGTCCGTTCGTCTATGTACCGGGCAGCCACAAGCTCACGCCCGAGCGCATGGCCTGGGAAGAAAAGAAGGCGGAAGCGGCCGTCGAGGCGCGGGTCGAATGGGAACGACGCACCGCCGCAGGAGAAAGCAGTCCCACGCGTGCCGGGATGACCGGCTCTTTCCGGATCGAGGAAGAAGAATTTGCCGAGATGGATCTGCCCGAACCGCAAGCCTATCCGGTACCGGGCAACACGCTGGTCGTCGCCAATGTCTTCGGATTCCACAGACGGGGCGACGCCGTGCCGGGAACACGCAGGCTATCGCTCTACGGCAATCACCGTCCCCAGCCTTTTATTCCCATCGGCTCCTAGCTACAGGGAGCCGGCGCGCGCCCGTAGCTCAGCTGGATAGAGCACGAGACTTCTAATCTTGAGGCCGCAGGTTCGACTCCTGCCGGGCGCGCCACACAGTCTCCCTTGCTGAGACTTTCGGAGCGCTTTCCATTCCCGACTCCTCAAACGGCGCAATTCTGCGCCGTTTCTAGAGAGTATCAATTTTCGTATTCGCGCCTGAGACGCTCTTGGCGTCGCATTTTTCGCGATTGTCCTGACAGTCTCAGACTCCGCAAAAACTGTCCACCAAAGTGATACGTTCACTTCGCGCTTTGTAGGTTGGCATTGGCGAAGCTTTCCCATCGATATGGGAAACTAGCGGGAAAACACGCTGAATCGGCTTGATATCGCAATATCCGCCCTAGCGGATCGCCACTTTGCAGCGCCCATTGGCATCTCTTTCCATATCGCATCGCGATGCGAAGAAACGAACAGTATCACGGGTAGTAGTGCGAGTCCTTGTGAACCGGTATAGACGCTACATCGGGCTGGGCACCTTAAAACCGGCTATAGTATCAAGAGAGTCGTCTGCATTGGCGTCTGCGATCTTGCAGTCCCAAACCCGGTAATGGCGATTATGCAAAGCCCGCAGTCGACCCATAGTGACCATTCAAACCGCGTAAGTTTGACAAGGCCATTCTCAATCAAGTGCATTTTCCATGCCAGCGCTTGCGTCCTTCGCGTCGACGGCACAGCGCGTCCGGTAAGTCAACTAAGCAAGCCATCGCTGGAGAATGATGCTTCCTCGGCGATCTTGCGCAAGGTGGCATGCGCTCCGGATTTCTCTGTCACCGAAAGGCGGCTTTCGTGTCCGATGACGCCGATCGCGGCGCTCAGTCGGCCTTGGAAGTCGTAAATTGGCGCGGCGATAGCGTTGACGCCGGGTAATGCTCGCCCCTCCACAGATACGGCACCGAAACTTTTCAGCTGACTTGCGATCATCTTGCGGTAAGCTGCCGGCAAAGTTTTCCAATCGCTATGTGTCGAGCAGGTAGAAAGCTGATCGGCCGGAACGAGAGACGCGAAGACGTGGCCGATCGCCGTGTCGGCCAGCGAGAGAATTGATCCGATCCGAACATTCATGGTGATCGGCCGCAAGGATTCCTCGAGACCTATCACGATCGGCCCTTGTTCGGCCCAAATCGCCAAGGCTGATGTCTCGCCGAAAGTGTCTCGCGCTCGCGCGAGCGCCTCGATAGCTGGCTTGAGCGGTTGAAATGTTCTCAACCCCGCAAGGCCGATCGAGATCGCCATGGGGCCAATGCGATACGCTCCCATGTTTCCGTCCTGCGACACGAGCCCCGCACGCGACATGCTAACCAGATAGCGGTGAACTTTGGCTGCCGGCATCCCGGTCCTCTGAGCCAATCCGGTCAGCGAAGAGGTGCCGCCAAGCGCAGTCAACGCCGAAAGGATTTGTCCCCCGGTTTCGATCGCCTGGACTCCGCCACGACCAGCTTTTTCGCCCTCACCGTCAGCCATGCGTCAAAGACCTATTGCCAGCTTGGACTTCGCTCAACAGCAAATCTCTTCGCGACCCGTCTGAACAGAGGATGGAGCTTGAAGCCAATATCGTAATTTGTTACGCTATACGTAAATTACAGCATTTTCTACGGAGAAGATGATGGCGACCCAAGTCAAAGAAGAGGCAGCCAATGCAAGCCAGCTTTCGGCAGACGCGGCAGAGTTGAATTTGGTGGAATTCTGGAAACAGCGCGCTGCGCTTGAGGGTCTTGAGCCGCGCGCGGATGCACAGGCATATCGATGGAAGTGGCGCGATCTCGAGCCGCGTTTGCGGCTCGCGGGCGAAACTGTGCCGATCGAGGATTGCGAACGTCGCGCCCTCGTTTTCGCCAACCCGGGCCTCGGGGGTATGCCGCATGTGACTGACAATCTCTTTGCGGCCTTTTCGCTCTACAAGGCTGGCGAAACCGCACCCGTCCATCGGCACACGCCATGCGCGAGCCGCTTCGTGGTCGAAGGCGACGGTGGATTCACAGTCGTCGAGGGTGAAAAATGCAAGATGAACCGCGGTGACCTGATCATTACGCCAGCCGGGACATGGCATGATCACGGCAACGAGGGTTCAGAATCCCTGATTTGGATGGACGTGCTCGACCTGCCGATAGTGAGCAAGCTCAACCTGACATTCTTCGAATTCGACTATGGAGAGGCCAAGGCTGACAAGAGCGGCGCACACCCTATCGCCACCGGCTATCAGGAGGTAACCGAGGCCGACGACATTTCCCAAAAGCTGTATTCCGCTGGTGGGATGCTGCCGCTCTTCGCGCCCGAGCGGCGCGGCTTGACCGGCAATCATTCGCCGCAGTTCGTCTATCGCTGGCAGGCAGCTCGCCGGGCACTCGAGAACCTGGCCGGCCATCCGGGGAGCCTCCATGACGGTCTGATCATGGAATATGTCAATCCAACCAATGGCCGCCCGGTCATGCCGAATATGTCATTTCGTGTGCAGATGCTGCGACCCGGTGAAGAGACGGCTCTGCGGCGGCGCCTCTCGACTGCGGTCTATTTCTGCCTTGAGGGAGAGGGATTGGTCGAGGTCGACGGGGAGCAGATCGAATGGGGCCGCAATGACGTCTTTGCGATGCCCAGTTGGCGCTGGTCGAAATTCAAGAACACCGGCAGCGAAAACGCCTTCCTCTACTCGGTGACCGACGAGCCCGTCGTTCGCGCTACCGGTTTGTATCGCGAAGAACGCGAAACGGCAGATGGCGGGCGTGAGTTTGTCGTCTTCACCAGTCACGGCGAGCGAGTCGTAGAACTCTGACGCGGCTGTTTGTTCCATAGCAAAAAGTGAGAATCCAATGACCGCTTTGAATGCGAAGATCGCCACGGATGATGGTGAAATGGGCGCCTATGTCGCACAGCCTTCGGAGACCCCGTCAGGCGCTGTGGTGCTGCTTCAGGAGATATTTGGGGTGAACGCGGCGATGCGCGCGGCTGCTGATGACCTCGCGACTGATGGGTTCCTCGTGGTGGCGCCTGACCTCTTTTGGCGGCAAGAACCTGGCGTAGACTTGGGATATTCAGACGAAGAACGCGGCAGGGGTTTCCAGCTCATGCAAGGCCTCGACTTTCAGAAGGCGATCGGGGACTGCATCGCCGCCATGAATTTCGCCAGGGATCATGAGGCGTCTAACGGAAAAGTCGCCTATCTCGGCTTCTGCCTTGGCGGCAAGCTCAGCGTGTTGGCAGCCAGTAACAGTGCCGCCGACGCATGCGTCTCCTTCTACGGCGTCAAGCTGGAAGACAATCACGAGCAACTGAAGAATCTCTCCTGTCCATTTCAAATGCATGTCGGCACGCAGGATGAGCATGTTCCGATTGACGTGGCGGAGGGAATCGAGGCTTTGCTCGCAAACGAGGACGAAAAATCGGTCTTCCTGTATGAGGGCGCACAGCACGGTTTCTTCAACAAGAGACGTGACGATGTTTTCGATGCACGAGCCTATGAAACTGCCAATCGCCGTGTTTCGGAATTCCTCGGCCAGAACCTGAAATGACCGGGCTGCGCGGATATGCCACGCGCTCCGATCACTGCATCCTCGCTTCGGACATAGGCTTCTTGAACTGATTGAGACGCAGTTCGGTAGCCGGGCTCGGATAAAAGTATCGAGGGCGCGTCACCGAGTAGTGCGCCTCTTGAGAGGAATAGCGATGGCGGATGTGTCAGATACACGAACTGAACCCGATGAACCGGATCGCCTCACGTCGCGCCAATGGCGGGTGTTCGTGATTTGCGGGATCATTGCAATGTTGGACGGATTCGATGTTCAAGCCCCGGCCTTTGCCGCTCCAGCCATCGCTGAGCAATGGGGCATAGAGGTGTCGGCCTTCGGCATCGTTTTCACTGCCGGACTGCTCGGCCTAACGATTTCATCGCTGGTCATGGGCGCGGCTGGCGATCGGATAGGTCGCAGGCCAGCGCTTCTCATTTCACTGGTCATCATGGCTATCTTCTCGATAGCGTCTGCGTTCGCCACGGGTCTGACCGAATTGGCCGTCATGCGCTTTCTGGTAGGGCTGGGTCTCGGTGGCGCTGTTCCGAACGTCATCGCGCTCACGTCCGAATATGCTCCTCCCCGCATACATTCGACCGTTGTCACGCTAATGTTTGTCGGTTTTCCTTTTGGCGCGGTAGTGGGCGGTTTGGCGTCTAGCTACATGATCGGTGTCTATGGCTGGGAATCGATATTCATTCTGGGAGGCGTATTGCCAGCATTGCTATTGCCGGTGGTCTGGAAACTACTCCCGGAATCGCCAGACTATCTCGCCGCGCGCACCCACTTACACGAGAGCACGAGAAGACCGGACGGCAGTGTTCCGAACCATCTGGACGACAGCACGGATATGCGACCGACCAAGCCCAGCCAGAACAGCATAGCCCTGCTTTTTCAACGAAGCCGTCGTACGCTTACCCTTTTGATGTGGGTCGTTTTCTTCTGCAACCTAATGTCGATGTACCTGCTGATCAGCTGGCTACCAGTCTTGCTTGAAAGCATCGAGTTCGATCGAAGGGTAGCGCTCATGGGGACCGTTCTGCTCAACCTTGGCGGAGCGATTGGCGGCATCGTGATTGCACGCTGCCTCGACAAGGGATTTGGCCGTCCAGCTCTGTTCGCTGCGTTCTTTGGAGCGGCCGCGTTTATCGCAATGTTGGGCATTGCACCGCAAGTTCCCACGGCGATCCTGGGCGTCATCTTTCTGGCAGGATTCGCTCTAATTGGCGCGCAATTCGGGATGAATGCCTTTGCAGCGCTTTGCTACCCGACTGCGATCCGTTCGACAGGTGTCGGATGGGCGTTAGGCGTAGGCAGGATAGGCTCAATCGCTGGTCCAGGGGTCGGTGCGCTCTTACTGTATTTCGATTTCGAGTTTGCGATGATCTTCCTTTTGTTGGCCATCCCAAGCTTGATTTGTCTCTTGAGCTTTGTCGGCCTTCGTCCATCTCGTTCATATCCGAACAGCTAGGCCTTGTGGACAAACTTGCTGCACGATCTGTACTGAATATCCTGAGGACTGACAAGCACGCGATGATCCTCACTCAGGCGCTGCCTCCACGAAAGCAGGATGCTCGCGCAGGAAATGGTCATACTCGACCAGTTTTGGAAATGGACCCAAGTCTGTATTGAAACGGCGTGCATTGTACATCTGAGGCACCAGACACACATCTACTGCCGTGAGATTATCGCCGTAGCAGAATTTTCCGCCAAATTTGCCGACCCGGCATTCCAGTGCCTCGAACCCGCGCGCAATCCAGTGGCGATACCACGTCTCCTTGGCATCCACATCCGCCGCAAGTTCGCCTTGCAGATAATTGAGCACACGCAGATTGTTCAAGGGGTGGATATCACAGGCGATGTCGAGAACCATCGACCATATCTGCGCCTGATCCAGGGGATTTGCGCGTGGAAAAAGCAGCGGCTCCGCGATGCTATCCAGATATTGGATAATCGCTACGGACTGCGTCAGTGTCTGGCCTTCGGTTGTTTGAAGGGCAGGCACAAGGCCGGCAGGCGCTCGAGCCAGGAAATCCGCCGATCGTTGTTCATCCTCTCGAAAATTGACCAACCGCTTTTCATATCTCAGTCCCTTGAGCGCCAGAGCTATCCGAACTCGATACGATGACGAAGAGCGCGGGAAGTCGTAAAGGGCCAGATCGGCCATCAGCCCACTTCCACTGTCAGGTCAGGCAATCCATCAATTGTTAGTTTGATCGTATCCCCAGTCACGACCGGCCCGACCCCTGCAGGAGTGCCGGTAAAGATGAGGTCGCCCGGCTGCAGTGTGACATAGGCGCTCAGTTCGGCGACAATCTCTTCGCATGACCAGATAAGCAGATCGAGGTCGGTCTGCTGCTTGATCTCGCCATTCACAGCCAGCGTGAGCGATCGGCCCGCAAGTCCACCATCAACCTCCCCAGCGCGGCGAATAGGGGTCAGGATTGCCGCTTGATCGAAATTTTTACCCATGTCCCATGGGCGGCCTTTGTCGCGCGCTGCCAATTGGAGATCTCGCCGCGTCATGTCGAGCCCTCCTGCATAGCCGAAGATTACATCGCTCGCGTCTTCCAGGGTTCCGTTTTTCAGGTCCTTGCCAATCGCAAGAACCAGTTCGCCCTCATAGTGATAATTTGACGTCCGCGGCGGATAGAGCACCTTTTCCTTGCCGGTCAGCAAGGTGTCGGGAAATTTCGTAAAGAAAAAGGGCGGATCCCGCTCATCTGCGCCCATTTCGGCCGCGTGAGCCGCATAGTTGCGCCCAACGCAATAGATCCGCCGGACGGGAAACACATCGGAGCTGTCGCAGATTTCCACTCGCGGATTGGGTGCCAGCTCAAAGAGATCGCCCATTGTGGTTTTGCTCCTTTGATCTCGTTCTCTAGATTTACGCGGCACGAACAACCGGGATGCCATCGGCCATCGAATTGCAGATCAACGCGGTTGGAGACAAGCGGGCTGGCTACCTAGCCAGCCCGTTTATCGACGCGGACATCACGCGCTCAATAATTAAAGCTGATCCGAACTCCGTAACGTTCCGGCCTGATGACGGCTTGGAATCCGCTCAGATAATTGTCGACTCGCAGTTCAAACACTTCATTGGCGCCAATGTTTTCCGCGAATGCGAAAACAGACACGCGTTCGCCGCGAAATCCAGCCCGAAAATTGAAGAAGTCTGTGCTGCCAATGTTGATGCGATCCGTGATCGTCCCAAATTCGGAGCCCGGCGCTATCGGCTCTGAATTATAGGCAATGGATTGGGTGAAGTCGCTGGCATAGAAATATTCCGCACTAATGAATGCATCGATACCGTCATCGATCGGGTGCTCATACTCTCCGGTCAGCGCAAACTGCCATTCCGTGGACCGCGGGATCCGGTCTCCGGTAGCGTCCACGATCAGACCATTTTCAGCGACCGCTCCGGGAAAGCTGACAAAATTGGCGTCATTCCATGCTCCAACAAATCCAAATTCCAATCCGTCGGCTGGCCGTGCAGTGGCCTCGACTTCAATCCCCCTGATCCTGGCTTTCGCTGCGTTCTGAGTGAAAGTGAACAAGAACAGGGTATCGGGATCGCGGAAGAGCGAACGAACCTGAATATCGGTCCAGTCAAGCTGATACGCCGCCATATTGAGCGTTAGAGCCCTGTCGAGAAGCTGCAACTTGGCGCCGATCTCATAGTTCCAGGCCGTTTCCTCGCCGAAAGTTGTCGGTGCGTTCGGGATGTTCTGGGCATTCAGGTTGAAACCGCCCGCTTTGTACCCTCTTGATACCGACGCGTAGAAGTTTGTGTTGTCGTTCGGTTGAAACGATACGGTGACGCGCGGCTGAAACGCTTCGAACACCTCTGAGTCTTCAAGCAGCCCGATAGGAGCCGGAGGAGCTCCGAACAACACGCCGAAACCGGGAGCCTGGTCGTCAAGCGATGAAAAAACGCGGTCACGAGTATATCGCCCAGATACATCTATAGAGAAGCGCTCATCTTCACTGGTCCAGCCAATCTGTCCAAACCCTGCGATCGACCTGATCTCGCCGCGTGCGACGAAATCCTCGACAAGAAAGGGGGAGTTCGCCTGGGCTATGGCTGCGGCGACAGGTTGCGGAAGCCCATTGCCAATCAGGACAGGCTCAAGAAGAGCAGCGCGAAACGTGGAGGCAGCCCGTCGCCCAGTCCTGTCGATATTGCGAGCGACACCTACGAGCCAGTTTATCTGGCCGTCTCCCGGTGACTGCAGCCGGGCTTCATAGGTTTGCAACCTTTCAAAGGTCCCGCGATCCTCCACAACGATAAAGTCCGTCGCGGTGCGATCAAAGTCCTCGCCCGACAAATCGAGACTGTTGGTCTGATATCCCGCAAGCAGGATCAGGGTTGCAAAGTCGAAGTCGAATTCGGCGCGACCGATATAATTTGTGAACTCCCGGGTTCTTTCGGTATCGAGATTGGTTGACACCCGGCTGCGATTTTCGGGGAAGAAGCCTTGACCGTCATCAATGCCCACGGGGAAGCCAACCCCTGCCACGCCAACCGAAACTGCTCCGGTCGGCACCTCTGTCGGAAGTCCACTTCTGCCGTTAAAGTGCATCACCGATGCATCAAGGGTTAGACGGCCTGTGGTGAGCCTGGCAGCAAATCTTCCGCCTGCTTCCAGAAGATCATCCTGTGAGGCACCGTTAATATCGGTCAGAAAACCGTCAGAAATCCTGCCATAGCCCCCAAAGCGGACCGCGAAACCATCGGCAATCGGTAAATTGACGACAGCACGCGCCAGTCCGGACGGACCATTGGCGAATTCGAGATCGCCAATTATTCCAAAATCGTCATCCGGTGTGTTGAGAACGATGTTGACCGCACCAGCAATGGTATTGCGACCGAACAGGGTTCCCTGCGGACCGCGCAAAACCTCGATGCGCTCGACGTCAAACAGGTTGAAAGCGGCGCCGAGGTCTCCGATCCCAATCTCATCCTGATAAACGACAACCGATGATGCCTGGCCCCCAATATTGGTGACGCCTCGGATGGATATGCCCGAATCTTCGAAACCGATCGAAGTTCTGAAACTGGGAACGCGATCGCCATAGTCCTCAAGCGTCTCAATCTGGCGCTCGGCGATGAGTTGCTCACCGAACGCAGAGACTGCAACGGGAACGTCCTGAATACCCTCCTCTCGTCTTTGCGCCGTGACAACAATCCCAGCCGATGCCGTTGGCTCATCGGCGTTGGCGGAATCCGAATTCTCGTTGGTGGTTTGAGCCGCAACCGCCTGTGGAACCGTGAAGACCGCAATCGTCGCTACCGTGTTTAGTAGGTTTTTCATGTCGCTTCCCCTGAACGAACGGCCAAGCCGGAGCAGATGCTCGGCCCTGTGCGGAACCGGTCACAACTCCCCCAGAGTTGTAATCACCGACTGAGCCATGGAAGCTACGCTGCTCTGCTATGTTGACCAATCAAAGGAATTTATAGCTGGTATGCTCGGATCCGCGCCTGGAGGCGCGTTAGGAGTTCGCAGCGAACGCTCACGCATCGTTCAAGCCGAGGGCAGCGCCAATTGCTTCAGATCACGCGATTATGACCGAGATTGATCGGAAGATGATCCAACGAAATAACGACGCGGAAAGGTGGCACGACTGGCAGGCCGGGCCGTGGGCTCCCACTCTCCCGCGATGATCGCTCTGAACTGCGCGGGATCGACAGCGTTACCGGTCAAGAGCATGACGACAGGACCGTCCGGCATCTCGGCATCGGCAGCCTGGAAGGCGCAGATACCGATGGCCGCACCGCCCTCGGCCATCAACTTTTCGCTTTCGTACAAATAGCGCATGGCCTCGGCGATCTCTTCGTCAGAGAATATGCGCACCTCATCCACATACTGGCGAACCAGGTCGAAGCTCCATCGATTGTTCAATCCGATGCCACCGCCAAGACTGTCGGCGAGGCTCGGTTCTTCTTCAATCTCCACTGGTTCGCCCGCCATCAGACTCGCAAGCATGGCCGGTCCGCGATCGCTGGAAACCGCGATGATGCTAATCGATGGCTTGATAGTTTTCGCAGCCAGCGCTGTCCCTGCCGCCAGACCGCCGCCGCTCAACGGAACGACGATGGTTTCAACATCCGGCCGCTCCAGCATTATCTCAAGCGCAGCCGTGCCCTGGCCCGCAATCACATATGAATCGTCATAGGGGCTGACATAGAACAATCCTTCATCCTGCGCGCGCTCCATTGCACGGACAGTCGCGACGTCTTGGCTCGCACCCCCAATGTCGAGTTCCGCCCCGATGCGCTCCAGAGTGTCACATTTGTTTTGCGGAACGAGGTCGGACAGGCAAACAACCGCGCGCTTGCCGACGGCGCGGGCCGCATAGGCCAGAGCCCGCCCATGATTGCCGGTGGAGGCGGTGACGAAGCCCTCACACGGTCCCTCTTCCATCCGTGCCAAGACGGCATTCGCGGCGCCGCGCAGTTTGAACGCACCGCTGGGCTGCAGCATTTCCAGCTTTAACAGCATTTCGCTGGCCGTTTCGTCGCTAAGACCTTCGGCGCGTCGCAAAGGTGTGCAGGCTGCAATCGCTGAAATTCGCCGGCGCGCTGCGAATATATCGGCAAGCCCAAGGGGCTCGACGCCACTCACAGGTCAATCCAGTGACCGGCCTTGCGCGCCCCTGCCGTAGCAAGTGCTGCCGAGGCAATCACCGTATCCTGCATTCCCGTCCCTGTCAGGTCCGCGATGGTGATGTCTTCTGGTTTGCGCGCAAAGGGCTTCTTGCCGCTGATGATGTCGCCAAGCTCCGCGCAGCTGGCGCTGTCGAATGCTTCGTCGATCCACTGCAGTTCCCCATTGGCGCGGCATTGCTCCAGCCGGTCGGCTACCACCAGGCTGGCGCGCGCCAGCGCGTCGCCATCCAGTTCGCGCTTACCTGGCAAATCCGACCCGACAGCGGTGACATGTGTATCGGGACGCAGCCATCTGCCCTCCAACACCGGCTCGCGTGCCATTGTCGTGGTCACAATAAGGTCGCTGCTAGCGCATAGCTGCTTAATGTCGCGGGCGACCGTCACCTCTTTGCCATAAGTCTGTTGCCATTCGCGAGCGAGTTCGCGCGCGCGCTCTTCGCTGCGGTTCCATATAGTGATCGAGGCGATTTCTCGCACGAGCGCAATGGCCTGCAACTGATGTCGTGCCTGTACGCCCGCTCCGATCATACCGACACGTGCGGGACTGGTATTGGCCAGCGCATCGGCGGCAACTGCGCCTGCCAGCCCGGTGCGCAGATCGGTAAGATAGGCATTGTCGAGCAGCAGCGCCCGACAGATCCCCGTTTGCGCATCGATCGCGACCATCATGGCGGGAGAAGTCGGCAGGCCCAGCGCGCGATTGCCCGGAAAGCCGGCCCCCACCTTCACCGCAACGACATCAATCCCCTCGACATGTGCGGACTTGATATCAATGTCACCTGTCTTGCCGACAGTAACGTGCTGGATCGGCGGCATGTCAACGCCGCCAGCGCTCAGCGTCGCAAAGCCGTCCGCAATCTGCTCGACAAGATCACGGCTTGGCTGGAGGAGGGTGCGTAACTCCTGCTCTTTCAGGATCAGGACCTTGCGCGCATCGCCCTCCATTCTCTCTCGCTCCATCTCTTCGATCAGATGGCTGCCAGTGCCCGGTCTAGCTGCGTGATAAGATCGTCTGCGTCTTCGATACCACAAGAATAGCGCAGCAGCGTTTCGGGAATACCAAGCGCAGCACGCTCTTCCGCCGTGCATTCGACATGGCTGGTGGTTGCGGGCGGGCCGATCAACGTGTTCACCGAACCCAGGCTAGCCGCGCGATGGACATATTCCAGCTTGCCAATGAATGTCTTTAGCGTGTTGAAATCGCCTTTGATCGCAAAGCTGAGCATCCCGCCAAAGCCGCGCATCTGACGCTTGGCCACATCATGTTTGTCGTGCGTTTCCAGGCCTGGATAGAAGACGCTCTCCACCTTCTCATGTCCGTCGAGAAAGCGGGCGACTGCCATGCCGGTAGCGTTCTGCTTCTGAACCCGCAGATCGAGCGTCTTCATGCCGCGCAGCAGCAGATAGGCGGAAAACGCAGGCAAGAGAGCGCCGCAGATCTCGCGATACTGATACACTTGGCGCACCAGATCCTCGCGTCCCGCTAACACGCCGCCCATCGCGTCGTCATGGCCGCCCAGATATTTGGTCGCACTGTGAACGACTAGGTCGGCGCCCATCGCGATCGGGCTCTGATTGATCGGTGTGGCGAAAGTATTATCCACGATCGTCATTGCGCCGGCGCGCTTGGCCGAGGCAATAGCGCGGTCGAGGTCGATGATCTTCAAGGTCGGGTTGGTGGGCGTTTCGAGATAGGCTATCTTACAACCCTTCGCAATTGCCGCGTCGATCGCGTCGCCATCCGACGTATCGACCAGATCGACATCGATGCCCATTTCGGGAAGGATGTTGAGGAAGATCACGCTGGTCCCGCCATAGGTGTCCTTGACCGACACAACCCGGTCTCCGGGACGCAGGAAAGCGAATAGCGAATTGGAGATGGCCGCCATACCGCTGGCAAAGGCGATCGCCTTCTCAGCGCCTTCCAGCAGACGGCACTTTTCTTCGAAAACGCCGACAGTCGGATTGGTGTTTCGGCTGTAGATATGGCCTGGCGCCTTGTTGAGCGCCACGGCCGCCCATTCGTCCAAATCACGATAGGCGAAAGGTGCGCTCTGCACGATCGGCACTTGGGCTGCACCGAATGCCAGTGGTTTTTCTTCACCACCCCAGACGGCAATGGTGGACGGCTTTTGATTCTCAATGGACATACCGGCCCTCTCCAGCATGAAAACGGATTCTTGATCGAGAAGAATTGATGAAGTGAGAGTATCGGAAAGAGGCGACCGAATTTCTCGTTGTTTGGTGGTCTAGCGACAGAAACAGCGCTTGTGCCGGTCAGATCTGCGAAAATATGGCCACTGACGCAGCGCTCTCGCCAACACCGCACTCACTGGGTTCATCGCAGCAGTCAAGAAAGGCCAGCGGGCGGGTGAGCACGGACGGGGCAGCCCTGCCAGTCAGGCTCGCACACTCGCAAGCTCCCGATATCTGAATAGACCTCAAATGCAGCCTTAGGTTTGGCGGCGAACTTGCCGCCAGAGAACCCAGACAAAACCAGCGCAAATGCTTGCGGGCAATGCCAGCAGCGTGAAGATGCTCGTCCCGGAAAAACCGACAGTCATCACCACCCCGCCAAGCAATGGACCAAGGATCGCGCCTATACGTCCCACACCAAGGGCGGCGCCCAGACCGCTGCTGCGTATCCTGGTCGGGTAGAATGCCGCTGCCAAGGCATTCATGGCCAGCTGGGGACCGGCGACCCCGGCGCCGGTAAGGAACATGAGCAGGTATAGCGTCGCGGCGTTCGCTCCCATCACGCCCAGATAGAGAACCATCGCCGCCGCAAAGACATAAGTCCCGATCATCCATGGATATGGAGACATGCGGTCGAGCGCGCGGCCCAGTGCGACACTGGCCAGGATACCACCGCAATTGAAGGCCGCCACCGAGAAAATGGCGGCCTCAATGCCAAAACCTGCTTGAGTAAGGAGGCTGGGCAACCAATTGATCAGGAGATAGAGCATCAGCAGATTCGTAAAGAAAATGCCCCATAACAAGAGGGTGCCCCGTGCGCGTCCCTCGGTAAAAAGACTGCGCATAGACCGGTCCGCCTCAGGCTCGCTTGGCTTGTCGATCGATATTGCAAGCTCCGCCGAAGTGCTTGGCGCATAATCCCTGTCCACCTTCTTGAGCAGACGATCCAATTTTGCCTTCATGTTCGGCCGTGTCGCCAAATACTGGATGGATTCAGGCAATATGAAGATGATCAGGACGGCGACCATAAGCGGTGCCAGTCCGCCGACCACAAATACCGTTTGCCATCCTAGGTCCGCGATAATCGGTGCAACGACCAGCCCGCCAACCGCGCCTCCCAGAGGAAACCCTCCAGCGACAAGCGCGACCATCGTTCCGCGATGACGCGACGGTGAGTATTCAGACACGAGAGCAATTGCATTCGGAATAGACCCGCCCAGGCCGAGACCGGTCAAGAATCTGAAGATCATGAGTTCGAAAACGTTTTCGGAAAACGCAGTCGCCAAGCAGAATGCCCCGGCCGCAGCAAAGCTGATAATCAGCGGCCATTTTCTTCCGTATCGATCTCCGAGCGCGCCAAGAACGACCGAGCCAATCATCAAACCAACAAGTCCGGCAGCGAATACCGCCGCGAATGCCGTTTGGCTGACAGACCATTCCGCCATGATCTGCGGCGCAGTGAAAGCGATGACCTGTAGGTCAAATCCCTCCAAGACTGCGATCAGGATACAAAGCCCGATAACCCGTTTTTGAAAGCCGCCGATTTTGTTGCGGTTGATCAGCGTTTCGACGTCGATGGTTTTTTGGTCGGACACATCCGTTCCCCCGATGATGCGACACTAACCGAATAACGGCCGCAAAAAATGTGATCTCAATCTTCTCTCTGGCGATGCGCGGGTGACAGCGTGATGCCCTGTCAAACGCATCGGTAACGCCTCGATCATGCCCAGCCCCAACGGTTCACAGACGGCAGCTGAGCGTGGTCAAAATCTGGACAACAGACTTTGTGTTGCTTGCGCGGCATCGGCCATCACCTTCTCTTCATCAACAACGCACAGCGTCTTGTCGGCCATCAGAATCTTCCCCTCGACGATGACCGTGTCCACATCGCCGCCATGGCCTGCGCGCATTAATCCGAGCAATGGGTGCGGCAGTGAGGCATAGCGCAGGTTATCAAACGAAATCAGTGTAAGGTCTGCCTTCTTACCGACTTCGATCGTTCCAATCTCATCATCCCAAAGCAAAGATTTGGCTGCGCTTCTTGTCGCCATATCCAGCACTTCATAGGGCGAGAATATCAGGTCATCTTGCGCCGCATCCTTGTGCCCATAATAGGCGAGCTGCATCTGCTGGATCATGTCGCCCCATTGCGGAGAGTCTGACCCCAAGGCGACCGTTACCCCGCGATCCACCATCTTGGGGATTGAGCCAACGCCAAATATCCCTTTCCCGCTCCCCATTGATGTCGCGGGACAATGCGCGATGCTGGCATCAGATTCTTTCAGAATCTCAATCTCTTGATCATTAACAAAGCCCATATGAATGCCCTGCCAATTCGGGCCCAGAACGCCAAGGTCCGCCAATCGGGGAATGCCGCGCTTGCCGAACATCGCCATCGACATTTCATCATGCGTCGCAACGGTGGCTACATGGCTGCTGATCCCAACCTGACGAGCCTCAGCCAGTCGCTTAACTTCGGTCCAATACTCATCGCTGCCATTCAAGTCTGTTGGAACGTTGAACCAACACCGGATCCTTCCGCCATAGGAACCGTGCCAGCGGTCAAACTCCTCAAGGATATCGCCGAGAAGCACGTCCACATCGCCCATGCGGGTAGGCGGGCTTCCGTCCGCGCCATGCGCCAGATCGCCACCGCCTCCATAGGTGGCAATTCCACGCAAACCACTGTCCTGGATTGCGTTTGCAATTCCCGTGAGTTTGCCGAAGCCGCCGTCGTTCACACAGGTGGAGCCGGTGCGAAGCATGCGAACAAGCCCGGCTAAAGCGCCAAGATAGGTCTCGTCCTCGGTGATTCCGATATGATCGACGCGCCCAAAAAGAGCGAGGAACTGCCCCATTTTTCCACCGCGGGAGAGCAGGCCGGGCTCACTCTGATCCAGAGAAGCGAACTTCGGGGTCACTAGATAGAATGCCGGATGCATATGGGCATTGATCAACCCAGGCAGACACATCTTGCCACCGGCATCATGGACCTGTTCAGCTTCGAACTTGCCTTCGAGTTCCTTGCTGGCGCCGACACCGACAATCTGCCCGTCATCGACGGCGACATAGCCATCCGCATATTCTTTCAGATCGGCATCAACGGTGATGACATGTGCGTTGCGGATGAGAAGGGCGACCTTGCGCGGCCGAATATCCGATGTGTTTGCCCCCATATCGGCGCTCATGTTCAATTCCCTACCTGTTGAGGTGCAAATAGTTCGAGGAACGCTTCGCAATACAGTTCGGGGTCATCCCGATGAACTTCGTGGCCTGATCCTTTGCAGTAAATGTGCCGCACGGTTTCCGTGCCGATGACATCGAGAATTCTGGAAGCCGTATCTTTTTCTATGATTGGCGAGAGGTCGGTATCCGCTTGCAATATAAGCGTCGGGCAACGCACCTGCTCAAGCGCGCTCTCGTGATCGAAATTTTCATTGAACGCGCTTGAGCCCGCATCCGCCGGTACAGCAGCGGCGACACGATAGTCTTTTCGTGCTCTTGCCTCGACCAGAGGCGGCGGCAACACTTGCGCCCAACTTGGCGTTGAAGCCCGATGCGCACTGGGACGATCGTTGAGCCACGCAGCCATCTGCAGGTCCGATGAGTTGTCAGTCAGCGGCTGTAAGCGGATTTCAATATCTTCCAAAAAACTCTGCTTCTCCTGGGCTGTTAAGTCAGGGGGCAGAGGAAATGGCAGTTCCCCAAGGCGTTCAACAAATTCCAGGAACTCCATTCCTCGCGTGTCACGGGCGAGCAGCAGTCTATGAAGAGGCTTGAACCGTTTGGCAGCAACCCAGTGATGCTCCCAATCTTCCCCTTCGGTGAAGAAGAACGGCCCATCTTCGAGAACCAACCCTCCCACGCGCTCAGGAAATTCGGATGCGATACGGACGGCAACCAGCGACCCCAACGAGTTACCCGCAATTATGGCGGGTTCTCGAACGACGCTGCTTATGACGGCTTCGACATCTTTAGCGTAATCGATAACGCGAAAACTGGAATGTCCGCCGAATTGTGACATGCCGTGGCCGCGCCACTCCATCATGATGAGGCGATAATGCGCAGACAATTTCGCTACAACGGGAGCGAAAGAGTGCCATGGCTCATTCATTCCAGGCAATAATAGTATCGGAGGTCCATTTCCCTCGGTCATTGCAAAGTTAACTTCACCGGAAGAGCCGGTTATTGACTGTACTTCGATTTCAGAAACCAGTGCATCATCTTCGAACCACAAAGGCGAACTGCGCGAAACTCGATCGTCATGCATTGGTCGTTTCCGTCTGTTGCGTCGTTCGAGAATTAGCAATTGCTCAGCGGCCAGGGATTATCGACCGGGTGACTAGACCGCTCTCGCGATCACAAAACCAAGCGAAGATCGGCCCCTTCTACAAAAGTTTACGGCAGAGTGCCTGATCACCCGACGGCTTCAAATGCTGATCGCGAATAGCAACCATAAACAGATTCGATACGCGATAGTTTTCGGTCGCTGCTAAGCTTTCGTGACCATCAGAAATACAGGCGCTCCCCATTTGTGGAGTTGGGTCTCTTGTGAAGGATGTGTGAGAATGACCACTATGTCCGTCGGACAGATCGGATTGGGGAAAATCGGCTCAATCTATGCTCGGCACCTGATTAACTCAGGCGCTGAACTGACGGTGCATGATGCCGATCCGTCGCGCCGAGAGCGCTTCGGTGATGACCATTGGCGGGATACCGCCGCAGAGACGGTGAAGGACGCAGAGTTCATCTTGGTTTCCCTTCCCGATCCCGATGCATCGCACCGGGCCATGATGGGGGAAGGTGGCATCATTGATCTGGCAAAGCCCGGAGCGTTGATCCTGGACGTTAGCACGATCGATCCATCGACCGCCCGCGCGCTGTGCGATCACGCAAACGTTCGGGGTATCGACTATATCGAGGCCCCGGTCAGCGGTGGGGAGCCCATGAGCGCCGGGACTGATGGTGCCGAGAACGCCAACATCACCTTCATGGCAGGCGGTGAACCAGACGCATTCGAGCGTGCGAAACCGTTGATGAAAATATTGGGTGAGCACTGCCTGCTTCTGGGTCCGGCAGGGACCGGAAGCACGGTCAAGCTGATTAGCAACCACATCTCCGGTCTCCATAACCTGGTCGCTGCGGAAGCTTTTGCACTTGGCCGTGCGGCCGGCATCGATCCCGAAGACCTGTTTGCGGTTTTCGCTCATACCGACGCGAACAGCTATTGGTTGTTCAACTATTTCGCGCCTCGAATTCGCAATCAGAATTTCGAACCCGGCTTTTCGGTTGACCTACAATATAAGGACCATCGGCTCGCCGAAGACCTTGGCCGCGAATTGAAAGTCCCCATGCCACTGAATGCTGCGGCCATGCAGCTCTACCAGATCATCAGGGCCAAAGGTGCAGGCGGCAAGGACGTCGCTGAAGCGGCCAATCTGTTTGCCGAATTTGCGGGGGTTGCGAGATATGATGGCTGAGCGGTGCCGTGCGGCAGTCCGGGTGCTGATCAATGAGACCGGTCAGTGAGACTTGAGGGCAAGCGAGCCGTCATAACTGGCGGTGCCAAGGGGTGCGGCAGAGCGGCCGCCCTCTTGTTCGCCAAGGAAGGCGCCTCGGTGGCGATCCTCGATATCGATGATGCGAATGGCAGCCGCGTTTGCGAAGAAGTCGCGTCCTCGGGACGCCCCTCACTATATCATTCGACAGACGTGAGCCGGGCCGAGATGGTCGATGCCGCTATTTCCGACATAGCCGCGAAATGGGGAGGCATCGATATTCTCCTGAACCATGCGGGTATCGTTATGGTGAAGGCGTTTGACGAAATGGACGCATCCGAATGGACGCATATGTTTGAAACCAATGTGTTGAGCATGGTGCATGCGACCAAAGCCGCTTTGCCGCACATGCTTTCAGCCGGAGGCGGTGCGATTGTTAACACTGCGTCGATCTCTGGACTGACGGCATCTTCTTTTCAGAGTGCATACTGCACAACCAAAGGCGCTTGCATTCAGTTTACCCGCTCGATCGCCGTGGAATATCGGGACAGGCATATCCGATGCAACGCTGTTTCACCCGGATTTATCGATACAGACCATGGTCGCCGCGAAGTCGCATGGCTAAGCGAGCTTGAAACCGGATCCCCGGAAGAGGACATCGCGCAATCCCAGGGACGCATGTGCACGCCGGAGGAAGTCGCGCAAGTCATGCTCTTCTTGGCAAGCGATGACGCCAGTTTCGTAAACGGAGAGTGTCTCGTGGTTGACAATACCGCGATGGCGCGCACCTAACCGACAACCCGCCTACTCTTAGAGGTAGAGCTCTATTTGCTTTTGCGTGAATGCTTCGCGAAAATCGATACGACCTCGTTCCTCAGCCATAAATGGGCTGGGTCCGAGTTTCGGCGTGGATGCCAGAACAGTGATAATTCGATTGGCGGTATCTCTATGGGCGGATCACAGTATTCAATCTCACCATATTCGATAAATTTTTCGACCAATGTTTTTTGAATAAGCGATACATATTCCGTGTTTGCAACAATAAGCGGAATGGCAAGATAATACGGTATAACCGCAATGTTATTTTGTTTTGCTCTCAGTTCGTCGAGCTCAGGGATTACACCAGTAATCGGAGAGTCGTTAGCATAGTCGATCGTTGAAACTATGTGAGTGCGATCCAGATAACCCTCTAGGTCCACTGGTGGCTTTAAATCCGTCTTCGCGCTGTAGATACAAACAAAATGATCTGAGAACAGGCTGCGCCGTATGAGTGATGCATTTTGGATAAGCCCTTCAGGGGCGATCATCAAATCGATCTTATCAAGCTCCAATTGCTTGAGCGAACGTCGTGTCAGGTTTGTAAATCGAATCGTCAGGGCCGGCGCCACCTGACTGACTTTCTTCAAAAGCGGGGCGAGTAACGAATTACAAATTTGGTCGGCGGTAGCGATAACTACTTCGCCCTGCCAATTTTCCGGATCGACATTTTTGAGCTGATCAAGTGTGTCCACGTTAGCCAGGATATCCTGAAGCGGCTCCTGCAGCTTTCGGGCCATAGGCGTTAGCTTCAATTCGCGGCCCACCATTATGAGGAGCTCATCGTCAAATGCTTGCCGAAGTTTCGAGAGCGCATGACTGACCGCCGGTTGGGTTAGACCCAATCGCTCCGCCGACCTGGTGACGCTGCGCGTTTCCAGCAGCACCGAGAGCACGGGCAGGAGATTGAGATTCAGGTTCGAATGCATTGGATCAGAAACCCGGGGTTCTCTTGCGTGCCTGGCATCGAAAAGATCGGCATTTCATGATGGCCGATTGTAGTGGATCAGAAGTGCAAGACATGATCAAAATGTCGGCGGCGTCGCGGCTGTGACGAGTTCACAGACTTCGGCCCCTTCGTTCTTAAATTGATGCGGCAACTCACTGCGGAAATAATAGGCTTCACCAGCACATAATGTTTGACTGCGATCTCCAACGCTCACGGTGAGCTCTCCGCGGATCACGAGACCGCACTCCTCTCCCTCATGTGTCAGCGGATGACGACCAGTGCTGGCCCCCGGTTCATAGCGTTCCCATAAAAGCTGGATGGCCTTGCCCGCCAGATTGCCGCCGATTTGTCGATAAGAGACGCGCCCCTTGGAGATTTCGGTAAGCTCGGACCGGCTGTAGAAAATCTTGTCGTTGGCAGCATTCGGCTGGTCGTCGAAAAAGGCCGAAAGCGTCATTGGAAGGCCGCCAAGCACCTTGCGAAGGGTACCGACCGTCGGATTGAGTCGTCCCAATTCAATCTGTGAAATGGTCGCGTTGGCCACTCCCGATCGACGCGCTAGCTGACGCTGGGAGAATCCGTGGGCGTGCCTGATCTGGGCCAGCTTACGACCCAATCCGGCAATGCTGCGTACGTCATTCCCTTCTACGACAGCCAAGCGAAGCTCCAGCACGTTCACCCGCCCCGGCACAAGAGGCATTGTATAGTATGCTAAACATTAGCGCGATGAGAAGCAAGGGAAACGGCCATTCTCGCGTTGCTGCTTGACGGCTTGCAATACAGTCGCGCGCCCTTGAATCTCGGGAACCTGAGACTGGCGTACGATTGGGAGCGGCCATCATCGTGCAATCCGACAATTCGACCTTGGATTCGTATTGGATGCCGTTCACCGCCAATCGCGACTTCAAGGCCGCTCCGCGTCTCGTCGTGGCCGCAGATGGGCATTACTACCGATCCGAAGACGGGCGACAGATCTACGATGCCTTTTCGGGCTTGTGGACTTCGGGCCTCGGCCACTGTCACCCACACATTGCGGACGCGGTGCGGGCGCAAGTGGCTGAGCTGGACTATGCGATCTCCTTCCAGGTGGGACACCCCAAGGCGTTCGAACTCGCACATCGGCTGGCTGACCTCGCGCCGGACGGCATCGATCATGTTTTCTTCTGCAATTCCGGGTCGGAAGCGGCCGACACCTCACTCAAACTGGCGCTTGCCTATCATCGGGCCAAAGGCGAAGCGAGTAGAACCCGCCTCATTGGCCGAGAGCGCGGCTACCATGGCGTCAACCTGGGCGGGATATCGGTGGGCGGCATCGTCCCGAACCGCAAGGCGTTTAGTGGCGCGCTCCTGCCCGGTGTCGATCACCTGCCTCACACCTTCGATCTTGGCCGCAACGCTTTCTCGCGCGGACTGCCAAAACATGGGGCGCACCTGGCTGATGAGTTAGAACGGCTCTGCGCCCTGCACGATCCGAGCAACATTGCCGCCGTGATTGTTGAGCCGGTCGCAGGGTCGGCTGGTGTGCTGCCACCGCCCGAGGGTTATCTCCAGCGTCTGCGCGACATCTGCACGCGTCATGGCATTCTCCTCATTTTTGACGAGGTGATCACTGGTTTCGGACGCGTGGGTGCCGCCTTCGCGGCAGAACGCTTTGGGGTGACGCCCGACATTATCAATGTCGCCAAAGGACTCACCAATGGCGTCATCCCGATGGGCGCCGTTCTGGTACGTGCCGAGATTTACGACGCTATCGTGCAGGGGCCGCCGCACCTTATCGAACTCTTCCACGGTTACACCTATTCCGGTCACCCGGTCGCCGCGGCGGCCGGTTTGGCGGCACTTGACGTGTATGAGGAAGACGGTTCCTTCGCCCAGGCGCGTGTGCTCGAACCGGTGTTTGAAGAGGCAATTCATTCGCTGGCGGATCATCCGAAGGTGATTGATGTGCGCAATATCGGGTTGATGGGCGCTGTTGAGCTTTCTCCCGGACCTGACGGGCCGGGTGCGCGGGCGCTCGAGGCTCACAAATTGTGCTTTTGGGAGGAAGACCTGATGGTCCGCAACGGCGGAGAGACTCTCCAATTCTCGCCCTTCCTGAATTCCAAACCAGAAGACATCCAGCGCACCTTCACCTCCGTCCGCCGCGCACTGGACAGGGTTCAGTAACGTCTAGCGGCTTGCCGGACAAAGATACTCGCATTGCACCGACCCGCCCGCTGGCGCGACCGCGCTCGGGGTCGCGCTGGCTTAGCGAGGGAAGACCGTGCGGGAGATCGAGGCTATTGGGACGAAAGCCATTTCATCGCATCGGCACCTGCGCTCGTTCGAACGCCTCTTGATCCAGTGTCGGAAGCCGGACCGAACCACCGCACTCGCCGCCGAAACACAATGTCACCGATGCATCAGGGTCGAGACCGCCTAAAGTCGGGGGCAATCTTGCCAGCTCACTAGCGTTGAATGGCAGTAGAGTAACCCGGATCTTCGAGCCGGCGTTAAAGCGATTGAATGCGAGCGAAAGCGGAATCTCGACCACAGAATTGTCATCGATGCGCGCCACCCCGGTAGCACATGAAGATCTACTGGGGCCCGATGGTTCCAAAGTCACGCCACCTTCAGCGACATAATTTGAGCGCCCTTCACGATCGATCTCCTGCAGGAACACATAAACCATCGCCCTTTCACCCTCCAATGAGGCCCTTAGAGAGAGGGTCGCAGAACCTTGAACCAGCAGATCCTGATCCAGCCTGGCGGAATCGAAGGTAATGCCGCGCGCATCGTTTGATGACAGATCGCCATACCATCTGGGATCTGCCGTCGAGGCGGTTCGTGTCGGCCTGTCCTCATCGCTCCCAGCCGATGGCCGGAAATCGACCGGCAAGCGGAGAATGCTTTGACTGGAGTTTGACTCTGCCTGAAGGCCATTAGGAAAGGCGAGCGGCGCTTCCCCGCTTTCACGGGCGTTCAAGAAGAATTCTCTCTCTGTCGAACCGGGCAAGGGAAAGGACGAACCTGCGACATAGTCTATGCCAACATTGCTATAGCCCTCACCAACCCAGGATTGATCGAGGATTGGCGCATGTACGCGCGGCTCATCGAGCATCCCTGTATCGATGTCCTTCAGCCAGTGATCGAACCAGCGCACCGCTTCGGAAGCCAGTATCTGGCGAGATGACATATTGCGAGGGTCATCACGGTCGAAACCTTCCGGGCCATGCGCTGCCGGGTGCCAAGACGCCCTTAGAACATTCGGGAGCGAGAGAGCCTTGCTGGACGATTCTTCTATACCGAGCCAGTCATTCGCCCCACTCATCATATATATGGGAATGTTCGATTCACTCAGGGCGGCGAAGTTTTCTTCGAGAGGCATGTAGTCGCGTATCATGATGTCCGGATCGTCGCCGGTTACGGTTTCGCAACGACGCAATCCGAAGAAGAGGTCTGCCGCGACCAAGCTTGCCATGTTCCGCGCATATTGTGATCCTTGTTCAAGGCGAGCGGCGTGCAACTCGTCTTCCGAATTCACAGGCGCGACCGGTAGGACTGGCGGTCTTCCGCCTTGCAACGGCGGGACAATTGTCTCGGCTTCCGTTTCGGCGCCTTGAAATGTCAGCCCGTACACGAAATTCGCTTGCCAATGCTGGAGTTGCCCGTACCGCAAATTTCCAATGTCGAGGGCTGGGCTGATCGCGAAAATCGCCCTGAGAGGTTCCGGTGCTTCCCCGATCGCAGGTAGCAAACTGGCTCCCGCTTCCCAAGAATAGCCGGTCGTCCCGACCCTGCCGTTGCTCCAGGGCTGGTCCGCAATCCACTCGATCGTGTCGACGATGCTCTGGCGCTTCAATTCATCAAGATAGCCAAAGCTCGGGCCGAAGGAAGCGCCCGTACCGCGAACGTCCAGCGTCACCACCACATAGCCATGTTCGAGCAATGCCGTTCGAACAGGGTCAAAGCCAATCTCACGAAGGGCTGCGATCGATCCGGACAAGGGCGGACGCCGGGAGCCATCGCCGTTCCGGGCACGGCCATACACACTCGTGTGAAGAACCGTAGGATAGCTTACACTTTCCTCTTGGTGCGACATCTCGGGAATCTGGACGTCGATGGCCAGTCGCGTGCCGTCGCGTGCGCGAATGAATGTACTGTACCCCTCATACTCGGATACCGTTTCGTAGGTCGCTACATAGTGTCCGAAGTTGGACTCAGCTGCATGCTGACCGAGTGAGGGCGCCGAGAGAGAGAACGACAGTGCGAAAAAGACTGCTACAAGAATTCTAGCCATGATCATTCTACCTCTCTGGTGTCATGCAGCCAGGTCCAGTCGACGGGAAACGAGCGGTCAATTGCTGAACAGATCAACGTCCTCGCCCTTCAGTTCGTTGAGAAAATAGGACCAAACCACGCGGTCGTAATAAGGCGAAGTCCACGCATCGTGCCGGTAGTCCGGCAACACAACCAGATCATATTGCCTGTTGTGTTCGATCAGCGCGTTAATCAAATGGAACGTGCCCATTAGCGGTACGTCATCGTCGATACCGCCATGAACGAACAGCAGCTTGCCTTGCAGCTGGTGCGCCAGCGAGGCATTGTCCTGCGCGTCGTAGCGTTCGGGAAACTCGTCTGGGCCACCGCCAATATAGCCGTATATTTCGGCCGGGTGGGTGTAGCGCGCATCATGGTTCCCGGCTCCCGATACGGAGACATGAATGTCATTCGGAAATTCCAGGATCGCGCGGCTGGCGCAATTGCCGCCTTGCGAGAAACCGTAAACGCCGACGCGGTCCAGATCGATATATGATCGGTCCGCGGCCAATTCCCTTAACAGCATCACCGAATCCTCAGTGCCGCCGCATTGATGGCCAGCGCTATGCGCCGCTTCCAGGAAACTGCGCGTGCGGCCGACATTGCCCATGCCATCGGTGGCGATCACGATAAAGCCCAAGTCGGCGAACTCCTGGCGAGAAGCGGCACGCCTGTCATGACCCATGGACGCCCACAGGAATCCGACCGTACCGTGAACGTGATGGATCACCGGATAGGTTCGCGACGGGTCGAAATCGGTCGGTCTGTGTATCGATGCCCAAACGGGATTTTCCGGATCGCGCGTGACAGCGGAAACGCGTTCGATGGACTGCTCGCCCGGCCTCAGCCGCGGCATGGTCAGCCGCCTGACGACTGAACCGCTATTGTCGATTACCAGATGCGCATTAGGCGCATCCAACCGCTGCTCTTCGATCAAAAAGTGCCGCATATCCGGCGAAGCCACGACATTGCTCACATGCACCAGATGATCGGTCAGTATTTCCTGCACCGAACCGTCCATGCGCGCGCGGAAAAGATGATAGCGATAGGGATCGGTGCTGTTGTCCACCTGCGATGCAGTGAAATAGGCCCAACCGTCTTCAATGCCGAACATCCTGGCGATGTAGAGTTCGCCGCTCGTGATCTTTTGCAGATCGCCGCCATCTTCCGCGTCAATGGTGTAGAGATGGCGATAGCCGTCGCGGTCCGAAACTAAGGCCAAGCGGCCATTGGAAACATGCGCAGGTGGTATCTCGCGCCAATGCCCGCGGAAATGGCCGCTCTCGCCATAGATGCTCGTCGCCGTACCCATCCGCGCATCGATGCGATAGATGTTGTATTCGGTCTCCGAAATATTGCCGTAGGAAATGTAGAGGTGGTCACCGGAGCTGGTCCACGAGGCATAACCTGCTCGCAACGGATCGGCGCCGCGATGATAGGGCTCGGGGATGGCGAGCGGTGTCATCCGCCCGCTTTGCGTATCGATGACGACGAAGTCGGCCTGCGTCAGATGTTCGTCGCCGGCCATGGCGTGCCGTATGGCGTAACTCGTCATGTCGGGCGCCCCGCCCGGTGCGGCACTGGGGGCGACATGGGTCTTGACCCGCACACCACGCGTATTCGCGGCGAAGGTCAGTACATGCCTGTTGTCCGGCGACCACAGAACCGATGGCGGTACGTTGAAGTCCTCCCGTTGTATGGCGACCTGCCCACTCCACGCCAGCAAAATACCATCTCCATAGGCGTAATCTGGTTGGCCATCGGTGGTCAGGGCTGCCTCAGCGCCGGTTCCCAAGTTCACCAGTTTCAGATTGTAGCCGTCGCGCACGATGCCGAGCTCGCCATCGGGGGAGGTCGGAACATTCGGACCCACTGGCCCGCCGATATCGACGCCCCTTGGCCAGCTGCGTTCGCTTTCCGGCCACTCTTCCAATGCCATGGATGAGATGGATCCATCGCGCAGGTCCAGCACCTGCCTTACCGGCTCTCCGTCACCATCCACCGTCGCGAAAGCCAGCAGACTGTCGGAAAGCCAAGAATGGTCCACCAGCATCTCGCCATCGTAAGAGACATGCTCGCCCGCGGCGCGGGCCAGTGCAAGCTGGACTCCGGGAGGCAGATCGGTGTCGATTGCGGCCTCGTTTTGCACGGAGGCACCAATCCATGAGGGAGAGATCATTGCACAGGCCAGAACCAGCGCCGCGAACGTTCGTTTCATGCTTTTCCTCTCCCATTCGCGCAGGCGTCGCCGCTGTTCATATCAGGCGACAACGATCCCGCGCGGCACGTGGCTCAGCACTTCATGTCCGTCCTCCGTGACAATGAAGGCTTCGCTGATTACGGCCCCGAAATCCTCTTCCAGCCAGGTCCCGAGCATCAGGTGGAATGCCATGCCTGCCTTGAGTTCCGTTGGGTCGTCCACGCGCAGGCTGCACGATGTTTCCAGCCAGTTGATGCCAATCGGATAGCCGCAGCGGCTGTCTTTCCAATAACCGCCCTTGTCCAAGATCTGGCAATATTTGCGCGCGACATCCGCGCAGGTGACGCCTGGACGCACGGCGGCAAGCGCTTCGTTGCACCCATCGACCATGTAACCATACATGCGATCGAGTTTGTCTGACGGCTTGCCGATCGAGATCGTTCGCATGATCGGCGCGTGGTATCTGTGATGGGCACCGGCATATTCAGCGTTGTAGTGGCTACCCGGCTCGATCATGCGATCCCGCCATGTAATGTGCGAGGTGCCCGATTGCGCACCGCCCGGCATAAACACTGTGTCGGTGGGCTCACCGGGTATGTCGGGCAGGCCGCGCATCAACGCTGCCTGGACATCCGCTGCCGCCTCGCATTCGTGCCGGCCGGCCCGGAACGATTCGGCCAGTTGCAGCGTCACGGCCTCGGTGATTTTGCCAGCCTTGCGTAGGCAATCGAGCTCAGCCGGCGACTTTACGAGCCGGATCAGTTCGATTTCGCCTGCCATGTTAGTAAAGGTGAGATCGGAGAACCGATTGCGCAGCGTTTCGAGGCTGGACGCCGCGATCGAACCGAATTCAAGTCCTACCGATCTTATTCCGCCATGTTCGCGGAGAGCATCAATAATATAGTCAAACCCCGAAACCCTGTAATCGCCGATATAGCGCTCGGGATAGCCGTGAATGCGATCATTCGAGATACCGGTCATATACATCGCGGCCGGCGCATCTTGTCGGCGCAGAAAAAAGTGCGGTTCCCCCTCGTCCGCAAAAACCACCAGCCCTTGCGCGACATAGGCAGACGAAGCGGCATAGCCGCTGAGATAACAGATGTTTGCCGGGTCGGTGACGATCAGCGCGTCCACTCCATGCCGGCCCATCGCCTGCTTGGTATCGGCGAGGCGTTTGGCGTATTCCTCTCGGGAGAAGGGCATATTACGCTTCGCGATACTGCCCGGAAAGGCACCGGGATTCACGCCGTTGTACTCGTAGTAATCCATCGTGCATCCTGCGCGAATATAGGGCTGAGACCCCCCATACTGATCTGTCATTTCGGCCTGCGATGATGGCAGCCATTGATGTTATTCCACAAAAACCAGGCTGCTTTTCTGCAAAATGGCGGAAAAATTTGCCTGATTTTGTTTTCAAGTGACTGCTAGACGACGTCGGCGGGCGCAGAAATCGCATAGGATTGGCGAGCAAGCGGCCGAGGGAGAAATCGCCAATGATCGAGGGAGTTTTTCTCGCGTGCTTGGCGTTGTTGCTGGTGATAGGCTTGGCTGCCAATCGTCGGGCCAAAGCGACAGAGAAAGACTATCTGATCGCCGGGAGCAACCAACCGGCGTGGCTGGTCGCGGTATCCGCGCTGGCGACGCTTAATTCGGGCTATGTCTTCACCGGCTTTGTCGGCTTTGTCTATGTCGTGGGACTGCAGGCCATCTGGTTATCGATCGGCTGGATCGTCGGCGATTTCATGGCGTCCCTGTTCATCTACAGGCAGCTGCGCGGCGCCAGCGGGCGCACCAGTGGCCTGACCTTTGTCTCGGTGCTGGCCGGTTGGCACAATCCAATGTTCCGCCGCTGGCGGCTGATTGCCGGGCTGATCACATTGGTCTTTCTTACCTCCTATGCCGCAGCGCAGATCTCTGCCGGCGGCAAGGCGCTGTTTGCGACGCTCGACATACCCGTCGCCTTGGGATCGACGCTGACGGTCGCGCTCTTGCTGGCCTATTGCTTCAAGGGCGGCATCCGCGCTTCCATGTGGACAGACGCCGCGCAGTTCGCCGTGATGTTCATTTCGATGAGCATCCTTGCCTGGATCAGCTTGGATTTCGTGGGCGGGTGGGCGAACGCGATGGACCGGTTGAATGCCATCCCGCGCTACATGGACTGGTTCCCCTCAGACACTGCAGTGCCAGGCGGGATGGGCGCATTTCTTTTTGCGCTGGGCTGGGTGTTCGCCGGCTTTTCGGTGGTCGGTCAGCCGCACATCATGGTGCGCTACATGACATTAGAGCATGAGGACAAGATCACCGAAGTGCGGATATGGTATTACAGCCTGTACGTCATCTTCACCGCGCTCAATATCGTCGCTGCCCTGATCGCGCGCATCGCCTTGCCGGACCTTTTGAACGGCGATCCGGAAGTCGCCCTGATCACGCTTGCGCGCGACCTTCTGCCTGGCGCTCTTGTTGGTATCATCCTGGCCGGGATTTTTGCCGCGACGCTATCCACTGCCGCCTCCCTAACCCTGGCAAGCGCCTCAGCACTGAGCAACGATTTGCTACCGGAGAAGTGGCATAGCCCCTGGGTCGTAAGGGGCGCCACAGCAGCGGTTGGCTTGGGCGCGCTGGGCATCGCCCTGCAAGGCTCGCAAAGCGTGTTCGATCTCGTCATTCTCTCTTGGTCAACGCTCGCCTGCGCATTCGCGCCGCTATTGACCATCTATGCCCTTGGCCGCCGGATTTCCGAGATTGGCGCGATCGTTGCAATGATAACAGGGGTCTCCATCGCTCTCATCTGGCGCTGGATGGGTCTGCACACCGACATTTACGAAGGCTTTCCCGGGATCGTTGCCGGCTTGATCCTGGCTTATCTACTGTCGAAACCCGGCGAAGCAGTCAGAGATCGATCGGAATAGGTCCCAACCTCTTGACCTCACTGAGAATCACTGACGTCTTCACCGTCTCGATCCCATGTTGATTGTAAAAAAAGTCGCGCGTGAACTCTTCGTAATCGGCCATGTTTTTAGCCGTGATGAGAAGCAGGAAATCCATCTCACCAGTAACAAAAAAACCGTCCAGTATCCGCGGCTCCTCCCGGATGGCGCGCTTGAAGCGATCCACAATTTGGCTGCTCTCTCGTGCTAGACTGACCGCGACGATCATCTGAACCGACTGGCCAAGCGCGTCAGCAGAAACCAGCGCGACATCGCGCTTTATGGTGCCATCTGCACGGAGTTTCTTGAGACGCTTTAGTGCTGCTGTCGGCGACAGCCCGACCTGCTCCCCCAATTGCGCGGCCGTCAATCGCGCATCTTCCTGAACCGCAGCGAGGATGCGGCGATCAATATCGTCCTTTACCTGTTTCATTCAAAGACCATGAGAAAGAGGACCAATTATAGCGTTTTAGCATAAAGAATCGACAGTCTCTGTCTTGCTACATGGAGTTTAGTGGACGATCAATCAGCGCCGGTCTCTTCAAACGAGGCTGGCGCCACACTCAGGCTGTCGGTCTGTGGATTTAAGCCTGCTGAGATCCGGTGCGGATACCATAAACCTAACGTTGAACAAGCAGACCTATGCAGAAGCGAGTTTGCGTCTCAAAAACTCAGAACTCATACGCTGCGCGAATGCCGAATTCGCGACGCACAAGTGCGATAACCTGTCCGGCCAAGCTGATCTGATATCGGATGCCGATAGGCGTGGTCTCATTGAGGAGATTCTCGCCATAGACGCTTATGCGAAAATTGTCGCTGCGGATCCCCAGGCGAACGTTCACGAGAGTATAACCGTCGACCTCTTCGAGCTGCAGCGGTGCGCCGGCTTCGGTGAAGGACGACTCACCGTTGTCAATCTGTTCGAAGAAGCTGGACCGGTAAGAGCCCTCTACCCGGAAGAAGCCATCCAGATCAGAGCCAATCGGCACCGTATACTCGCCTGCCAGGTTCAGCGTCCATCTTGGCGCACGCGGTAGGCGGTTTCCATCGATGCTGAACTCGTTGCCGTTAAGGTCGATCGCAGGAGCCACCTCTTCTCCCTCGCCAACCTGCGCGTCGAGATATCCAATACCGCCCTGGATACTGAAATTGTCAGTGACGGATGCGGCAAAATCGAGTTCCACGCCCTTTACCGTCGCTTGGCCCGCATTGAGCACGATGATTTCAGGCGCGATACGATCGTCCGGACGAAAAGCGGTGTTGAACTGGATATCAGTCCAATCCATGTAAAATGCTGACAGCGAGAAATTCACTCTGCGATCAAACAGCGTTCCTTTCACGCCAGCCTCGTAATTCCACATGGACTCGCTGCCGAACGTGTCGGGTACGTTCTGCTGACCGACCGCAAAGAGATTGAAGCCGCCCGGCTTCGTGCCGCGCGCGATGGTGGCATAGAGATTGATGTCCGGTGTCGCCTCGAACAACAGCGAAGCGCGCCCAGTGATCGCATCGAACGTCGCTTCTTCCGGCCCAATAGTGTCGATAGTGCAATTGGGATTGTTTTCTGGCGTGTCACCGATGAAGCAGCCGGTGTTCCCGTCGGGTCCTCGGGTCAATCGGCCGGTGACCTGGTCGGTCGAGTAGCGGGCGCCCAGATCGAGCGTCCACCGATCATCCGCTCCGAACGGGATGGTAACGTTGGCGAATACACCAAAGGATTCGATCTGATCCAGGAAGTCGTCGGTACCGACGTTAAACACGGTGAAATTGGGATCGACATCGAGAGGGTCGAACCCAAACGCCTCTATTATGATGTCGCGTCCTCCAGGCTGTAGGCCCGTAAACCTATTCTCATCAAAGGCATAGTTGGCGCCGATGAGCCAGTTGATCCCGCTGGCATTGTCAGACTGGATGCGCGCCTCGACACTAGTGGATTGGAGCGCTTCGGTTTGGAACTCTCCAAAAAACTCGCCGGGAACGAGGTCAACGTCTTCGCCATCTTCAAACCGGTCGATGTCGATGTATCCGACGTTCAAAATGCCAACTACGCCGCCGAAATCATGCTCGGCCCGCACGGTCCCGATAAACGTATCGCGGCCTTGCCTGTAGTCCCCGGTCGTAAGAACCGTATCATCATTCTCCGGATAAAACCCGATGCCATCATACGCACCGCGCGGATCGGCCGGAATGGGGACGGTGAAGCGGAAAAATTCGGCAGTAAAACCGGAAGGTATGACATCATTGAGCCCGCCTCTGAACTCCGAGTAGGAGGCAGTGAGATCAATCACGGTGTCGACAGACGGCTCCAAGCGAAGCGCGCCTCGGAATCCATAAGATTCACGGTCGTTCGTCGTTCCAGGATTGGTCGGGTTGTTTATCCAACCATCTCGTGCGTCATAATATGCAGTGCCGCGCACGTAGACGCCGTCAGTTAGCGGCACGTTGAGCGAACCGCGAAGCCGCCGCCTATCGAAACTTCCGTAAGCCCCCTCGATGCGTCCACCGAACGTATCGGATGGCTTAACGGTGGTGATGTTCACAGCCCCGCCCAACACATTGCGGCCGAACAGCGTCCCTTGCGGCCCTCGCAAAATCTCGATCCGTTCCAGATCGACCAAGTTGCTGTCATACGCAAATGCGACGTTCAACGGGGTTAAGTTGACTTCATCGACATAGATCCCAACGGCGTTCACATCGCCACCGATATTCTCAACGCCGCGAATATTCAGCGCCTGCTCAAGAGGTGTTCCGCCAGAAGAGATGCCGACATTGGGCGAAAGTTGCGCGTAATCGTTCAAGTCGGTGATATTGTAGTTCTCAATATCATCCGACCCGAACGCAGTAACTGAGAACGGGACTTCGTCGAGTGCTTGCTCTCGCCTTTGTGCGGTGACAACAATAACGCCGCTATTCGAGTTTGAAATGGATGCTTGATCATTACTCTGTGCTAAAGCTCTCGTATCAAGAACAGCGCAAGCTCCAACAGCTGCAACGGTTTGTAGTAAAATTATTGCACGCACTGTACATCCCCCAGTTACAGCAGAGGTTCTGCCCGCATTTATAGAGCATTTAGTTATTTTCGATTGCCAAACGCAAAATCATTGAAAGATTTTGACGTTACTGATAGCCTTGTGGGAATTTAATACTTCCCGGGGAGCGGTGCATCAAGGCTACGGAGGCAGCTTCGGGTTATAGCTAAAATCAAATTGATTCATGCCATATCACTGCAACGGCCTACTTCTGGAGAATTGGAATATGGTGAGTGCGGGAAGAACCGCCATGTCAAGAAGGACTTGGAGTGATACCATGGCGAACGAGACCGCACACTACGCAACATGCGCCGCCGCTCGCAAATGAGTGTCGTGAACGCGATCCATGCCACTGCTTTGGCTATGGCGTCTGCAGTTTGTTCCGGCACGGTTGACGGACAAAAGGCTGAAAGCGCCGTTGCCGCCAATTAGCGCCGGGTCACTCGCGAACCTTGACCTGCAATTCCTTTAACCCGCGGAACCGCGCGTTCCGATTGAACTCGGGGTCGCGCGTGATCTCTATATGGGAAAAAGCATTGAGAAACTTTGGCAGAATGGTGCTGATTTCCATCTTGGCCAAAAGCCGCCCGATGCAAAGATGGACGCCGCCACCAAAGGCATAGTGGCGGTTTGCTTTCCGATGGAGATTGAGCCGATCGGGCTGATCGAACTTCTCAGGATCGCGATTGGCCGATGCCGGGCAAAGGATGATTTCGGTCCCCTCAGGTAATACGGGCCCGGACGGAATCTCGAGTGGTTTGGTGAGCCGGCGACCCTGAAGCTGTATCGGAGTTATGAACCGGATGAGCTCATCGGGCCCGGTCCGGCCCACCTCCGGATCGTCGCGCATCATCGCCAGACTCTCAGGGTCATTGACCAGCGACAACAACCCCACCGCCAATGTATTGGTAGTCGTTTCGTGCCCGCCATTCAGCAGCAATATGCACATATGCAAGATTTCGAGATCGCTGATCTCGCTTCCGTCACGCTGAGCCTGTGCCAGCGTGCTGATGATGTCCGCTTCCGGGTCAAGAGACGCAAGAGCGCGCCGTTTCTCAAGATGCTGGAGCAGATAGTCCTTGAACTCAGCGACCGCCTCATGGCCTTCGCGAACGACTTCATCAGAGACGTTCGGATTAAGGGGGAACAGAATCTTCATGCCGATTTCATGAATACGCTCGGCATCTTCGCGCGGGACACCGAGAATATGCGCTATCACGGTCATTGGTACCTTGAAGGCGAAGTCTTTGACATAGTCGAACTCCTCCTTCTTCCGGACGTTTTCGACCAACTGGTCGCCCAAGTCCGCCACGAACTTCTCCATCCGGTCGACATTTTTCTTCGAGAAGAACGGATTCACGATCTTGCGAAGCCGGTCATGATCGGGAGGGTCCCGAAAAAGCATCGTGTGCGTATGATGTTCGAGTAGTGGCCCAGGGCCGAACTTCTCTGTAAACATTTCGGTCTTGTCGACAGAACTCGACAAATCCATCCAGACCTTCGAAACATCGGCATAGCGAGACAACAAGACGCTGCCATCCGCGTTTTCATGGACAGGGTCGTGCTCACGCAACATTGCAAAGTAGCGTTGCGGGGAAACGTAATAATCTTCGGGAAGATCGAAGAGGTTGAATTTTTGGGCGGCCATGCGGTCGGTCATGATACGCCCACCTCACGGTTCTCAGCGACCTGCCTGAAAAACCCAAGCTTTTCCTGTGCTGCGCGATCAGAAAAGGAAAAGACGAAAGCGTCCGTTTCTGCCTCCATCAGGAACTCCGTCCATGCGGGAATGGCAAAAACGTCCTTCGGCCCCCAGACAAAGGATTGCCCGCCGAGACACACTTTGCCTTCACCCTCTACGGCAATGCACACGCGACTCTCGGTTGAACGATATGGCTTTGAGGAAAAACCGGACTGAAAATACGTCATATAGGCGGCGATGGTCGGCATCGCCCACCCGCCGGTGCTCGGATTCGTGTATCGCATCCGATAACCGTGACAGGGATCAGGCGCGCCCGAATCTGCCAGACCAGTCAATGCCTCTCGCACCCGAGCAAAGGGATAATGAAATTGCGGAGATGAAAGATCGTCCCATTGTTCATCCACGGGCGAAAGACCACTTCCATGGCGCCATTCGGAGTAACCGCTGGGACGAGAAGTTTCTTGACGCATCTCGGTATGCCGCTGAGCGAATGTCGCCTTGAACGCGTCCACGATTGGAATATCCAGCCCATCCAGCCAGATCATGGGCGCATCGGTTTCATTGCCGTGATCGTGCCAACGCCAGTTCGCGGTGACGATGAAATCGCCCGGCTTCATGATTGCGCGTTCGCCATCGACCGAAGTGAAGGCTCCCTCCCCCTCGACCACGAAGCGCAGCGCGGATTGTGAATGACGATGTGCTGGGGCTGTTTCTCCAGGAAGGATAAGCTGCATGCCAGCATAGAGGCTATCGACGATACGCACCTCCCCTTGCATCGCCGGATTCTCAAGCACCAAAACCCGGCGCTCAGCCTCCTCCGCCGAGATCAGTCGGCCAGCTTCCTCCAACAACGGCGCAACATCGGAGAATTCCCAAATCGCAGGGATCGCGACTGGTGCAGGCTCTGGAAGTACGATGTTGCTCATGACATCCCATAGCGGGCGCATAGACTTCTCCGACAATGCCGCCCGGAACTCCTCAGGCTTAACCATCGCCTTTCTCCGTTCTTGCAGGCGCCCTAAAGGGTGCGCGCGACAGGCAGTTATTGCGCGTAGCGAATGCCTTCATCGATGCGGCGAAATCGCCGCGCTCTTGAGCTGTCAGTCGTTCAAACATCCGCGCCTCGACCATTGCTGCGCATTTGTGCAGGCTGGGCATGATCGTGCGTCCCCGTGCAGTTAGACCGACCAGCCTACGGCGTTGGTCCTTATCTCCTCTGCAAGTTTCAACGAGGCCCCGATCTTCAAGTCTTCCCACGACACGAAAACAGCTGGCGTTGTCGATCGCTGCCGAACCGGCGACACTGGACATGTCGAGCGTCCCCAAGGCCTCGAGCGTGCCCAAGATCATGTACTCAACCGGCGACACACCCATCTGCGAAAAAGAGCTCTCAAAGATCGAAATGAAGATTTGATAGGACCGGCGCAAAAGATGTCCGCTATGTCCGACCAGATGGGAAATCTCGTCAGGCACAGTCCCGTCCGTTTCTTCGCTGTTGCTGGCTTCTGCTCGTTCAGACATCGCGATAATACTCCACGGAGGGACGCAAACCCTCATATGCTGCGCTGAGAAGGCGCTTCATTGACGGATGGGTAATGGGGCGTGGATTTCGCGGGTTCTTGGCAACAATCGCTTGGGTCACTTCCGCAATTCCCGTCTCAGGCATACCAAGCTCCTTCAGACTTGTGGGTGCATGTATCTTTTTCGCAAAATCGAATATCGCTTCGCCTGGATCGGCCACCTCGAAACGATCAGAGATGACTTCTTCTACCCGTGGTACGGCGGTGGCGTTGAATGCGACCACGTGTGGCAACACCGCCGAATTGTAATCGCCGTGATCGAGGTCGAACAAACCACCCAAGACATGGCCAAGCGCATGGTGGAGGGCGACGCCAACCATCGACACTAGGACCCCGCCGAGAAAGCCGGCACGCAGGGCATCGATACGCGCGTCGATGTTACGCCCGTCGGCAACGCAAAGCGGCAAGGCGCGCGCGTGCAATCCGATCGCTTCGCCGGCCAGATTCCACGCAATCGGATTAGGATGTTCCGGATACAAGGCCTCAACAGCATGAGCGAGAGAGTTCATGCCTGTTGAAGCGGTCTGATGCGCAGGCAGGCCAAGTGTCAATTCCGGGTCATAGACGACCATGTCGGGGAGAGCGGCTGCATCGACCTTAGTGCGCTTCTGTCCTTCGATCTTGCGTCCGTAAATGGGGGTCATCTCCGAGCCGGTATAGGTCGTCGGCACCGCAATGAACTTCGCGCCATGTTCGGCCTTCAGGATCTTGCCGAGACCCAATGTCGAACCCCCGCCGATAGCTACAATGGTATCGGCACCGCTTTCCTCATACGCGTCGATCGAGGCGTCCACGACAGGCAGCGGGCAATGTGCCTGTACTTCATCGAACTGGGTAAGCGAAGAATCCGATACCGGTTCGATAACGCTGGCGTGTCGGACAAAGGCGGCCCCGGTAGCAATAACGAAAGCTTTGTCGCCTCCGGCTTCTCTAATGAACTCTGGGAGATGCGCGCTCGCCCCGCATGCGAAGCGGACATTGGCAGCAACTGCCTTGTAAGAGAAATTGGACTGCTGATCGCCGCACATTTATTTAGCATACTAAAGAAACAAGCTGCTGTCACGCCACAATCTGTGCTTGATGTGTTTACGGCGGACAGTCCTGTTTCCAGCAAATTTTTGCGCCTCATGCTGACACCAACGCTGCAGCTAACTTGCAGGAGAAAAATCGGACACCAGGTGATAGAGATCGCCCGGAAAGATCTGCGTTGCATAGGTGACGCCCTTGCCCGCACGCCATGTCCAGCGTTCGACCTGTAGACAGGGATTGCCGCGCCCTAAGGCCAGCCGGCGGGAGAGGCTTGCATCGGCGGCGATCGCCGTGATCCGATGCCGGGCGTCGGTCCATGGCACATGACCGAGAAGCCATGTGCCGGGCGCATTATGCGCAAAATCGACATTCGCGGCGGCGGCGATGGTGGCAAGGGCGATCACGCGCCGCTCCCAAACGAAAGGCCTCCCCTCGCGCTGGTGCAACCCTTCGAGCGCGAGCGCTTCTCCGCCGACGGCCAGTAAGGCCTCGTCGGGGTCGTCGGGATCGAGCGGACGAATATCGCGCGAAAGCAACGAAAATTCATAGTCCTCCCCACGCGCCGCAACGATCGCAGGAATATCGGGAATTTCTAGCACGGCCGAACGGACGCGCGGCGACGCGACGAACGAGCCGGCGCGCTTGCGGCGCTTGATCAGCCCCTCATCGGCCAGCGCTGTCATCGCCTTGCTGACGGTCGCGCGCGCGCAGCCATAACGGCTCGCAAGCTCGTGCTCCACCGGCAGGCGGTGACCCGGCTTCCACCGACCCGTCCGGATCTTCTTCTCGATATCGCTGCGAATGCGCCGGGCAATCGTCATCCGCCGAGCCTCTCCATGACGGCGCGATAGCGCTGTGCGATGCGCTCTGCGTCACGGTGACGCCCGCCACGCACCTCCTCGCGGCCGAAACACCAGACGCCGTCGACGACACCGCGCCCGCCGGAAAAAACCCAGGCGTCGAGCAGCGCATCGCTGTCGAGGCCGGCGAGCGCGGGATGGCCCGGATCGAGCGATACGATATCCGCGGGCGCGCCCGGCTCCAGTCCCACGGTCTCCGAACACATGCTGCGGTGACCGCCCGCCAGCGCGGCGCGGAAAAGATCGCCGCCGGTCGAACCCCCTTTTTTGCCTGCGCCGATATTGCGCGCATTTTCGGCCAGCCGCTGACCATATTCGAGCTGTTGCAGCTCGAGAGCAGCGTCGATCATCACATTGGAATCGCTGCCGATCGCGATCGCGCCGGCATGATCGAGAAAGGCGCGCAGCGGAAAGAGACCATCGCCGAGATTGGCCTCGGTGATCGGACACAGCCCGGCCACCGCGCCGCTTGCGGCAATGGCCTCGATCTCGCTGGGCGTGACATGCGTCGCGTGGATCAGGGTCCAGCGCCCATCGATAGCGAGCCTGTCGAACAGCCATTCGACTGGGCGATGGCCCGACCAGGCGAGGCACGCCTCGACTTCGGCCTCCTGTTCGGCGATGTGGATATGCATGGGGCAATCCGCATCCATCGTAGTGAGCGCGACAAGCTCTTCTTCCGTCGCGGCGCGCAGACTGTGCGGGGCAATACCGATATTGCCGCCGTCGAGCTTTCGTACGGCGCCACGGGAACCTTCCAGCAGCGCTGCATAGCCGTCGAGATCATTGAGAAAGCGACGTTGGCCTGGACTCGGGTCCGCGCCGCCAAAGCCGCCATGCGCGTAAAAGACGGGGAGCAAGGTCAGGCCGATGCCGGTCGCCCCGGCGGCTGCGGCGATCCGCGCCGCGATCTCGGCGCGATCGCCATAGGCCGCGCCATCGGCATCGTGGTGGAGATAGTGGAACTCGGCGACGCGGACAAAACCGGCTTCGAGCATCTCGGCATAGGCCTGCGCCGTGATCGCTTCGACATCGTCGGGCGTCAGCCGGTCCAGAAAGCGGTACATGACCTCGCGCCAGGTCCAGAAACTGTCCGACGACGGGCCGCGCCGCTCGGTTCGTCCGGCAAGCGCGCGCTGAAAGCCATGGCTGTGGACGTTGACGAGGCCGGGGATTGCGATGCCATGCGCCTCGTCGTCCGGCTTGCGCTCCGTATTCGCCTCGACGGCCATGATCCGGCCCGCATCCAGCCTGAGCCGGACGTGCCGTTCCCAGCCCCCGGGGAGCAGAGCCGTTTCGAACCAGAGCTGTGTCATCGCCGAGTCCCTTTCGCCGGATAAAATGTCTAGACATTATTTGCGCGAGAGCCAACTATGTGCGCAACGGGGACTCGGAGTCGGCGATGCGCTGCGATACAATCTGGACTGATGCGCGCCTCGCAACGATGACGCAGGGTATGTCCGGCCTCGACGAAATAGAAGACGGAATGGTCGCGGCGGATGGCGGCCGGATCGTCTATGCGGGCTCAGTCGCCGACGCCCCAGCCCTTGAAGCCGCCGAAACAGTCACATGTGACGGACGCTGGATCACGCCGGGGCTTATCGATTGCCATACGCACCTCGTCTATGCCGGGAATCGCGCGGCCGAGTTCGAACAGCGGCTTGCCGGTGCGGATTATGAGGACATCGCGAAAGCCGGCGGCGGCATCCTCTCCACCGTTCGCGCGACCCGCGCCGCGAGCCGCGAGCAGCTGGTTGCAGATTCGCGGCCAAGGCTCGCCGATCTCGTCGCCGAGGGTGTCACAACGGTCGAGATCAAGTCAGGCTATGGCCTCACTCTCGCCGATGAGAGCAAGCAGCTCGAAGCCGCGCGCGCGCTCGGCGAAGCGATGGACTGCCGCGTCGCAACGACCTTTCTCGGCATGCACAGCCTGCCACCCGAATTCACCGACGACACCGACGGTTACGCCGCCCATGTTTGCGAGGAGATGCTGCCGGCAATCGCCGAAGCGGGCCTTGCCGACGCCGTCGACATATTTTGCGAGACGATCGGCTTTACGGCAGCGCAAACGCAGCGGCTATTCGAGGCCTCGACTGCGCTCGGCCTGCCGGTCAAGATCCACGCTGAGCAGCTTTCGGATAGCGGCGGGGCCGCGCTCGCCGCTGGGTTCGATGCGCTCTCGGCCGATCATCTGGAATATGCCGGCGAGACGGCGGTCGCCGCGATGGCTGAATCCGGAACCGCTGCCGTGCTCCTTCCCGGCGCTTTCTATTTTCTGCGCGAGACGAAGCTGCCGCCGGTGGAGCTGTTGCGCGCGCATGGCGTCCCGATCTCCGTTGCGACGGATTGCAATCCGGGCACGTCGCCGCTGACCTCACTGCTGCTGACGATGAACATGGCGGCGACACTGTTCCGCTTGACGGTCGAGGAGTGCCTCACCGGTGTGACGCGCAATGCCGCCGGTGCGCTCGGGCTATCGGACGAAATCGGCACGCTGGAGGCTGGCAAGGCCTGCGACCTCGCCATCTGGGACGTCGAACGCCCTGCCGAGCTGGTCTATGCGATCGGCGCTAATCCGCTTCACCAACGAATCAGGAACGGCCGATGACGGTAGTTTTGATCGCTCCCGGCAACGTCTCGCTCGCCGAATGGCGCGCCGTGTACGACGGCGCAGCGATCAAACTGGCCGAGAGCGCCTGGCCGCACATCGCCGAAAGTGCGGCGGCGGTCGAACGCATCCTCGAGGCAGGAACGCCGGTCTACGGCCTCAACACAGGCTTCGGGAAACTTGCCAATGTGAGCATCGGCGCCGACAGTCTCGCGACCTTGCAGCGCAACCTCGTACTCTCGCACGCGGCAGGCGTGGGCGAGGCGATGTCCGAGCGCATGGTCCGGCTGATGATGGTGCTGAAGCTGGCGAGTCTCGGCCAGGGCGCGTCGGGCGTCCGTCCGCAAACCGCGCGGCTGATCGAGGCGATGCTCGCGGCCGGGCTCGTTCCCGTCATCCCGACCCAAGGCTCGGTTAGCGCGAGTGGCGATCTCGCGCCCCTCGCGCATCTTGCCGCTACGATGATCGGCACCGGCGAGATCGTCTATGAGGGCAAGACCCTGCCCGCCGCCAAGGCACTCGCGGCCGCCGGTCTCGAACCTGCCGAACTCGCCCCCAAGGAAGGACTAGCCTTGCTTAACGGGACCCAGTTTTCGACTGCCTATGCGCTTGCGGGTCTGTTCGAGTCGGAAAATCTCTATCGCACCGCTCTCGTCGCCTGCGCGCTTTCGACCGAAGCGGCGAAGGGATCGGACACGCCTTTCGATCCGCGTATCCACGAATTGCGCCGCCATCGGGGCCAGATCGAGACCGCTGCGGCGCTGCGCGCGCTGATGGCGAAGTCGGAAATCCGCGCTTCGCATGCCGTAGACGACGAACGCATCCAGGATCCCTATTGTCTGCGCTGTGCACCGCAAGTGATGGGCGCAGCGCTAGGCCTGATGCGTCAGGCGGGCGAAACGCTTGCCGACGAAGCCAATGGCGTGTCCGACAACCCGCTGATCTTCCCCGAAAGCGACGAAGCGCTGTCGGGCGGCAATTTCCACGCCGAACCCGTTGCCTTCGCCGCCGACACGATCGCGCTGGCGCTGTGCGAAATCGGATCGATCTCCGAACGGCGCACGGCGATGCTCGTCGATCCGGCACTTTCGGGTCTGCCCGCTTTCCTGTCGCCGCGTCCCGGTCTCAATTCCGGGTTCATGATCCCGCAGGTCACCGCCGCCGCATTGGTGTCCGAGAACAAGCAACGGGCTTATCCGGCGAGTGTCGATTCGATCCCGACATCAGCCAATCAGGAGGATCATGTGTCGATGGCGGCGCATGGAGCGCGGCGACTGTCCGCTATGGCCGCCAATGCGCGCGCCGTAGTCGCTATCGAACTGCTCGCCGCCGCGCAGGGCTGCGACTTTCACAAGCCGCTGAAATCGAGCGAGGCGCTCGAAACTGTCCGCGCGCTGATCCGCGACCGCACTCCAGAACTAGCCGACGATCGTTTCTTCCAGGCCGATATCGATAGCGCGACGGCGCTCGTCGCGTCGGGCGCAATCGCCGGAGCGGTCAGCGATGGCCTGCTGCCGGGTCTTGCCGCATGAGCGATTGGGTCGAAATCCATCGCGGCGAGGAACCGCTGATCGTTTCTTTCCCGCATACGGGATCCGATATCCCGGCGGAGATCGAAGCGCGTATGGCCTCGCCCTGGCTCGCCCGCAAAGACGCCGACTGGCATGTCGAGAAACTCTACGATTTCGCCGCAGCGCGCGGCGCGACGACGGTACGTACCCCGTTCAGCCGCTCGGTGATCGACGTCAACCGCGATCCTTCGGGCGCCTCGCTCTACCCGGACCAAGCGACGACGGGCCTGTGTCCGGTCGAGACCTTCGACGGCGAACAACTCTATCGCGACGGCGAAGAACCGAACGAAGCGGAGATCGCCGTGCGCCGCGCGCAATGGTTCGATCCCTATCACACCGCTATCTCGGCCGAGATTGAGCGGCTGCGGACCGCGCATAGCCAGGTCGTTCTCTATGACGCGCATTCGATCCGAAGCCGCATCGGCCGCCTGTTCGACGGCGAGCTGCCGCATCTCAATATCGGCAGTTTCGACGGTACGAGCTGTGCGCCCGAACTGACGGCCACGGTCGAAGAGCCTTGCGCCGCAAGTGCCTTCAGCCATGTTCTGAACGGCCGCTTCAGGGGCGGCTGGACGACACGGCACTATGGCGCTCCCGATAGCGGGATCCACGCCATCCAGATGGAGCTGGCCTGTCGCGGCTATCTCGACGAACCACTGGAAGCCAAACCTGAAAACTGGCCCGCCGACTACGACCCCGGCCGCGCCGCACCGATGTGCGCGCTGCTCGCGAAGATCCTCGACGCTTGCCTCACCTACGCAAGGAGCACCCCATGAACCGCACGGACAATCAGCGCCGGATCAAAGCGCCGCACGGCACCGAGCTGACGGCGAAAAGCTGGACGACCGAGGCGCCGATGCGGATGCTGATGAACAATCTCGATGCCGAGGTCGCCGAACATCCCGAAGAACTTGTTGTCTATGGCGGCATCGGCCGCGCGGCGCGCGATTGGGACTGTTTCGACACCATCGTCGGGTGTCTCCAGAGGCTCGAGGAAGACGAAACCTTGCTCGTCCAGTCGGGCAAGCCCGTCGGCGTCTTCAGGACGCACAAAGACGCGCCCCGGGTGCTGATCGCCAACTCCAACCTCGTCCCCGAATGGGCGACCTGGGAGCATTTCAACGAACTCGATCGCGTCGGACTGATGATGTACGGCCAGATGACCGCCGGATCGTGGATCTATATCGGCACCCAGGGCATCGTGCAGGGTACATATGAGACCTTCGTCGAGGTCGGCCGCCGCCATTATGACGGCGATCTTTCGGGCCGCTGGATCCTCACCGCCGGATTGGGCGGCATGGGCGGTGCACAGCCACTCGCCGCGGTGATGGCCGGCGCCTCCTGCCTTGCGATCGAATGCCAACCCTCGCGGATCGAGATGCGGCTCAAGACCGGCTATCTCGACAAGGCTGCGAACAGCCTCGACGAAGCGTTGGCGATGATCGAGGAGTCCTGCGCTGCGAAGACGCCGCTCTCGGTCGGCCTGCTCGGCAACGCCGCCGAACTCTATCCCGAACTCGTTCGCCGCAGCGTTAGGCCCGACGCAGTCACCGACCAGACCTCGGCGCACGATCCGATCAACGGCTATCTTCCAAAGGGTTGGACGCTCGACCGCTGGCAAACGGCGCGCGAGAACGCGCCCGGCGAGGTCGAGGCGGCGGCAAAGGCGTCGATGGCCGAACATGTCCGCGCGATGCTCGACTTTTATCACGCCGGGGTGCCGACACTCGATTACGGCAACAATATCCGCCAGATGGCAAAGGACGAGGGCGTCGCAGACGCGTTCGATTTCCCCGGCTTCGTCCCCGCCTATATCCGCCCACTCTTCTGCCGGGGCATCGGCCCGTTCCGCTGGGCGGCGCTGTCGGGCGATCCCGAGGACATCTACAAGACCGATGCGAAGGTGAAAGAGCTACTGCCCGACAACACGCACCTCCAACGCTGGCTCGATATGGCCAAGGAGCGCATACACTTCCAGGGCCTGCCCGCGCGTATCTGCTGGGTCGGGCTCGGCGACCGCCACCGGCTCGGCCTTGCCTTCAACGAGATGGTGGCGTCAGGTGAACTCAGGGCGCCAGTCGTGATCGGCCGCGACCATCTCGACTCAGGCTCGGTGGCCTCGCCCAACCGCGAGACGGAGGCGATGCGCGACGGTTCGGACGCAGTGTCGGACTGGCCGCTCTTGAACGCTATGCTCAATACCGCCTCGGGCGCGACATGGGTGTCGCTCCATCATGGCGGGGGCGTCGGCATGGGCTATTCGCAGCATGCCGGCATGGTGATCGTCGCCGACGGCACCGCGGACGCGGCCCGGCGGCTCGAACGCGTGCTGTGGAACGACCCGGCAACAGGTGTTATGCGCCACGCCGATGCCGGCTATCAAGACGCCATAGAATGTGCGCACGACAACGGCCTAAACCTCCCGATGGCCGATGCGAATTCAAACTAATCATGCAGAGGTCATAGGATACCTAAAATCGCAAGTGGCTGGCGACGAACCTTAAGGCCGTTGCTTTACCGAAGATCGGTTCGAGCAGAATCGCGGCCATCGGCAAGATTAGTACGGCTTGCCGAATTTCCACTTTGCACGCAAAGTAGGACTTTGTCGCAGTTCGATTAACGCACCCTCTTTCCCTGCTTCTCAAAAGCCAATACCTGTGTCGCGAAAGCGATTCCTTGTTCCATCGAGCAGGGAATTTTCTCCGAAGAATCTCTGAAACTCTGGCCTCCAACATCTGAATCCGTCGACAAACCGACTGAGTCCTAGCATTTTTCCCACAAATTCCCTGATAACAGGGAAATCTCTGCTAGAGATCAGTTTGCACGAGACTGTACGGCGCGCCAAATCATTTGGACATCCGACGCTTCGGAAGGCGCCAGACCGCGCCTCGGCAACGCATTCAACCTAGTGCTCCGCACGCTGCCGAAGAAACATACGGTAAAGGCGCGTCATCATCTTCAGCGGATCGCCATCGGGCGGCACGACAAGGCCCTTGTCGCGTAGCATCTGGGACAGGATAGGCACGGTTTGCGCTGTCAAAACCTCCAGATCGGCCTCTCCCGAGACGCCCTCGCCTTCCACTGGTGCAGCGTCAGGCATTAGCCTAATGCCGCTTTCCTGCTCCATCCAACGAATATCCTCCTCGTCCAGTTTGCGGCGTATGATGGCGTCGGATAATCTGAATTTGCCATCGAAATGCGGCGACAACTCCCGGATCAGCAAACGCCGCGCCACGACTGTGTCTTGCGAATTCACGATCGAAGCAGGGTGCTGATTCCAGAAAAAGAGGATGGCAACGAGCGGGGCGGCAATACTCTCATTCGCGGTTCGCTCCTTTATCGAGCCCAGGTCCAGGTTCAGCCTTCGGGCGAAATCGCGAACGACCGATCCTTGGTCGAAATCGGCGCGGGAGAATGGCAGAAACCGCACGCCCGACCGGCCGAAAACATCCAGATAGGATTCGAAACGGAATCTGTAATGGGGTTGCGCTACGCCGAATTTGGCCAGACCGGATTTGATACGCTGCTGAAGTGCCGACGACGCGAAACCGATAGGTTCCCGGACATAGGCGATGACTTCGACCGCGATGTCCCGCGCTTCGAAATAGGCTTTGAGGTTTTCGACCTCCCGATGATCGAGCATGCACAACTCTTCAGCCGAGAGGATGAAGGTCCGCCTGTCGTGAGACAGCTCGGCGTCGAGCTGGTCCCGAAACTTGTTGCGCGCTGCCCGTATTTTCTCGGACGGTGCGCCGATTCTCTTCCAGTTTACCGAGTTTTCCGGCCTCTCCATGAATATCGTCGACAAGGGTTGGCTGTGATTGGGAGCCGATAAACGCGCATATCGCGATACGCCGTCATCATAACCAGTCAACGAGTGCTGGATGGATGTCGACCCGGTTTTGTTCATGCCGATATGGAGAATGGCTCGTGGCATATATGGGCTTCCTTCAAGCCAAAACGGATCGATGACAAAGATGTTCAGTCGCGCCTTGCGAGCAGCACTGGTTTGGACACGGAACGTCTTCGAGGCCCGTATATGGGATCGAAAGATGGAGCAACCGATATACCGGCAGAAAGAACCGCACATCTCCACGATATCGCGTTTTGCTTTGACGCCGCCGTTGGCATATGCGCTAATTCGACCTCAGCGCGGAAAATCACTGCCGCAAACAAATCAGGAAAGAGTGAATAGATGAAAGCCACGGCTATTGTTCGCAAGGGCCGCGTACCGGTGCCGGATCGTTTCGCCAGACAGTGCGAGTGGGAGGCCGGTGACAAGGTGCACCTGTCGACGGACGCACCGGGCAGACTGATCGTGTCGCGGACCAAACCCTCGGACAACCTCCTGCGCAGCTATCCTGCGCCGCAGAACGGCACCGTCCTGACGGGCGGCGCCGTCCTCAGAAAAGCCGGTCTGGAAATCGGCGATGTTGTCGCCATCGAACTACGCCGCGACGGGAAAGTGTCTCTAGAACGCGTCGACCCGCGATCCGAACAGGGTTTCGTATCGCCCGAACGGGACGAGCATGACATGCCGATTCCACCGGGCTGGCTCTGCCAGGCGTTTACGAGCATGCCGGATCCGCGCCGCTATCTGCGGAGCGGCGAGCGTTCGGCCAAGCTCATTCTGGAACTGGCCGAAAAACACGGACAGGAACTATCGCCGGAATCGCGCATTCTGGATTTTGGATGTGGAAGCGGCCGCGTCGCCCGATTCCTGCCGCGCCTGACGCCCGGTCAGGTGCTCGCGTGTGACCTGCATCCCGATGCGATCGAATGGTGCCAGCGGCATATGGGCTTCGGTGAGTTTTTCCAGGGCCAGCTCACGCCGCCAATGCATATCGAAGATGACAGCATCGACCTGATGTATGCGGTTTCCGTGCTGACGCATCTGGATATGGACCATCAATTGGCATGGCTGAGCGAATGGGCGCGTATATTGAAGAAAGGCGCACTAGCCATCGTGACCTTCTCTGGCGACGATTTCGTCGAGAAAGTGCTCGCGCATGCTCCCGGGTATCAGGACGCTATCCGGGAGACATGGGCGGCCAATGACGGCTTCGCATTTATCGACGACGATGGCTGGCGGGGCGTATTCCCGGACGCCTATCAAAACGCGTATCAGACATGGGATTCAGTGCGGAAGATATGGGGCGAATTCTTCACTGTCGAAGACATCCTCGCCTCCGGCGAATTTTCCAACCGGCAGAATTGCGCCATTTTGCGCAAGCCGTGACGGCCTGGACCCGATAATCGCAACGCTCCGTCGCAAACACGCGCTTTGCGCTTGATCCGGCGATCAATTCCCGGTTCATGTCGCTCTGTTAAGGCGTTGGCAAGATGACCGAATCCGTAATCGCATTGAACCGCTTCGGCCTTGGAGCACGGCCCGGGGAAAGCGATTTGCGCGCCCCGCGCCAATGGCTCGCGGATCAGCTCGATGCCTTCGACCCAAGCCCCGCCGCGTTGCGGAATGCCCCATCGCGCGAGTTGCTCACCGGAGAGATATTCGATTATCGCGCCGAAATTTCCGAACTCACCCGCCAACGACGCGAAAGACGTAGGGGTGAGCGCACGTCCTCCGAAGGCAATGTCGACGCGCAGCTTATGGACACGCGGCGAATGGCCAACCGGTCGGGCCGCGCCCGCCACCGGGAATTGATCAATGCCCGGGTCCGCATGGCCCTAACCACGTCGACACCTTTTGCCGAACGGCTCGTCCATTTCTGGACCAATCATTTCGCAATTTCGGTCAATGGGCCCGAGCTGCTCCGGCTTGGCGGACTGATGGAGTTCGACGCGATCCGTCCGAATGTCATGGGCCGGTTTCACGATATGCTGCTCGCCGTGACGCGCGACCCGGCGATGCTGCTCTATCTCAATCAGGCGCGGTCTATCGGGCCCAATTCGCCTTTCACCCAGCGGGGCCGCGGCCGCCGCAGGCGCGAGATGGGGCTTAACGAAAACCTCGCACGCGAGATCATGGAGCTGCATACGCTCGGCGTCGACGGCGGCTACTCGCAAGCCGATGTTACGGAATTTGCGCGCGCATTGACCGGATGGACGATCGCCGGGCTCGTCCGTGCGGTGCCGGATCGCATGTTCGACACGTCGGTCCAGCCGGGCGGTTTTGGCTTTGCCGAGTCTTTGCACGAACCCGGCGCGCGCCGACTGATGGGCCGCACCTACGCGCAATCCGGACGGGCGCAGGCCGAGGCGATACTCGCCGACCTCGCCGCGCATCCCTCTACGGCGCGGCATCTCGCGACCAAATTGGCCCGGCATTTCGCCGGAGACGAACCGCCCGCTGCCCTCATCGACCGACTTGCATCGGCCTATCGCAACAGCGGCGGCGATCTACCGGCAATGTATCGCGTGCTGATCGACGCCGAAGAATGTTGGGTCGAGGCACCTCTCAAGTTCAAAACGCCCTGGGAATGGACGATATCGACCTTTCGGGCGCTGGGCGAACGTGGTGCCGGCCAGCTGACGCGACGCTTCGTCAACGAAATGGGTCAACCGACCTGGAGGCCAGGATCGCCTGCCGGTTTTGACGATGTGGCGGACAGCTGGACCGGGGCAGCGGCGCTCGCCTCGCGCGTCGAGATCGCACAGCGCGTCGCGGAAGTCAGCCGGGACCGGATCGATGCGCGCACGCTCGCGCCCCAGCTTCTTGGCACCATGTTGAGCAGCCGGACAGCGCGGATCATCGCCGGGGCCGAAAGCGCCGACCAGGGGCTTGCGTTGCTTCTCGTGTCGCCCGAATTCCTGCGGAGATGAGACCATGATCGATCGTCGACGATTCTTGCGGAACGGCGCGGCCGGTGCGGCCAGCCTGGTGTTCCTGCCGCATATCGCCTGCGCCCAGGCGGAAACCGACAGGCGGCTGGTCTTCATCATTCTGCGCGGTGCGGCCGATGCGCTGTCGATGGTCGCGCCGACCGGTGACCCGCAATATGAGACCGCGCGCCGCGATTTCGCCGGGCATAGTGAGGGCGGCGCGCGACTGGACAGTTTTTTCACTTTGCATCCGGCCTTGGCGGAAACTGCCCGGCTCTACGCATCCGGCGACGCAGCCATTTTCCACGCCGTCGCATCGGCCTATCGAGATCGCTCCCATTTCGATGGACAGAATATTCTCGAAACCGCCGGTACGACACCCTATGGCCTGCGCGACGGGTGGATGAACCGGCTCGCCGGCCTGCTATCCGGGCAGCAAGCCGAAGCCCTGGCCCTGTCGTCCAACATGCCGATGGTTCTGCGCGGCGAAGCCGAGGCGTCGTCTTACGCGCCCTCCCGATTGCCCGAACCCGATGTCGGGCTGCTGTCACGTGTGGCGATGCTGTATGAAGGCGATGAAGAATTGCATGCGGATTGGGAACAGGCGACCGAAACCCGCGAACTGGCGGGCGATGTCGAAGGCGCACGACGCGGCGAAGCGGCAACCGGGGAATTGGCGGCCCGCTTTCTTTCAGATCCCGAGGGACCGCGGATCGCGGCGATGGAAATGGGCGGCTGGGACACGCATCGCGATCAACGCCGCAGGCTGAACCGCCGGTTCGAAGCGCTCGACGCGGTGCTCGCTGCATTGCACTCGGGGCTCGGGCCGATCTGGTCGAACACGCTGGTGATCGTGGCGACCGAATTCGGCCGCACCGTCCGCCCCAACGGCACCCAGGGATCGGATCACGGAACCGGCTCGGCGGCGCTGGTGCTCGGCGGCGCGTTGCGCGGCGGCAGTGTCGTTGCGGATTGGCCCGGCCTCAGGCCCGCCGACCTCTTCGAGGGCCGCGACCTGCAGCCGACCCGATCGCTCGACCGGCTTTTCGCCGACCTGGTCGCCGACCATTTCGCAATCGAACCGGGCCTGCTCCGCCGCACAGTATTCCCAGCAGCCGGAACGACGCCCGTTGCGAACGGACTGATCCAGACCTGATCGCGATCTAGTGCTTTCACTCGGAAGTTTTTCATTAGGCCCTTTTGTGCGATCTCAGAATAGTTAGAAATTCCTCACCATTCGGCGAGATGGCGCCTGTCCGATTCAACACGGTTTCTGGCGGCGGCCGATCGTTATGTACATATTGGCCAACTATCGGATTGTATTTCTGCCAGAGCATCCGATTTTTCGGTTTCAAACGTCCAACGACCAGCAAGCCGGTCGGCCACGAGTTCACCAGGGTCAGTTGAAGGTCCGGTCGAAAGCGTTTCAGGCAGTCATATATTTTCCAGACATCACCGGCCCAAGCACCGGTATTCCGCTCCCGCGTCGCCTGTTCGGCAAGATTCGGCAGAACGTCGTCGATCACGACGAGCGTGTGCGGCCCTGCGATTTCTTCGACATGCATGAAGTCTCGCAGCACATTCTCGAATAGATGCATGCCGTCAATGAACACAAGATCGGGCTGCGCCTCGAGTATCGGATGTTCTTTCCACCCGAAAAAATCATCGCTCGTCTGGCGGACGATTTCGGCCTTTTCTGAGAGTGTTGCCGTGACATCCGGATCAGGGTCCACACCGACGGCTTCGCAGTCCGCCAGCGCCAGGCTCTTACCCTCGCGGACACCGATTTCGAGATAGCTTTGCGGCTCCAGCTCCTTGTGCAGCATTGCCAGAACGTCGAGATATCGAGATTCGCCCTGCGCCGCACTCAGCTCTGGCGGAGGCCGACTGCCAACGAAGCGGTTGTTTATCGCCTTTGCGGCCGAATCGTCTGACGTCTTCGGACGTTTGGCCTTCTGTTTCGTCTTGCTGAATATGCCGACGAGGTCATTCCACGGACCGCGGCGATCTCGCCACAGATCGACGAGATGGCAATCGGCATATTTGGCGAGCGCGCGATACGCGTCCGGATAGAAGCGGTAGCAATCCACCGGATGTCGATGGATCGGACCCGAAGACGGCGCGATCAAGAAGAGATAGCCGTCGGACTTCGTAACGCGCATCATCTCCGCGAACGATAGCCAGAACATCTCGCAATGTTCGAGCATCTGGCCAGAGATCACGAGATCGAAAGCATCGTCCGGGAAGGGCAGCGCATAGGGGTCGTCTAGCACCACGCCGACCCCGGGACCCGGCTCCAGATCAACGGCTAGATAGTCGAAGTCGGGCTTGCCGAACAAATCGGCATAAGAACCGTTAACATCGGCGCCGCCGATATCGACGATTTTAAGCGGCGACGAGGCTTTTGCGACCATGTCCGCAGCGTATCGGCGATGGCATTCACGCATATTTTCCATCGAACTGGCATGCATGATCAATCTCGTTCGTTACGGCTGGTCGGTCGGATGACCACCGCATATCTGGTGACCGAAATCGAGTAAACGGCGCAAGCGCCAATATGTCCGTATCAATCCGCTAAGGATGATCGCGATTTTTGCTAAACCATCACAATATGATGCTATTGAAATAGCGCTTCGACGCGACCAAATATGTATCGGCTTAAAGGACTTAATCCATGACCGAACAGCGGAAAGACCAATCGGCTTGGTCACGGGTACGCAAGTATCTCGCGCCTGAATCTGACAATGAAACCGGAAAAGCAGACGAAGGGCCTCAACCGATGTCAACTGCACCCACCGAAACCGGAGCAACCGCTGAGCAAGAAGCAACCGGAACAGATTCGGCTTGGGAATTGCTACACATGCGCGATGGGAAGTTTTTCTTCGCGAGCCCCGCAGACTGGAACGGCGATAATCCGATCGCCGAAGGAATGGGCGAAACGCGGAAACTGAGCAACACGGGCGAATTGCTTCAATCGGTCAATCTGATCGAGGATCCCGCTTTCCGGGACGGCGATACACACTGGCGGACAAGCTTTCAGGGTTTTGAAAATGTTGCCACATCTCCGGCGGCCGAGAAAGACAGCGTTGTTGCACCGACAAGCGGTCGAGCGCTGAAATCCGTTATTACGGTCGGGAAGGACGCGCGACAGGGGCGCCTCTTCCTGATCTATGCCGATCCGGTCTGGGGTAAAAACATCCCGGTCACCGCCGGCGAAAAGTGCCAGTTGAGTTGCCGGTGCCAGATTGACGGTCCGCTTCGAAACAAACCCGCGAGCGTAAAGGTGGCGCTCGAGTTTCGAGATGCGAATGACGCGATTATCGGCGCGGAAGCGCATGAATTTGCGACCGTTCCCGGTGAGGATGCGAACGGCTTTGTCGAGGCCGTATCAGTTCAGGCAGTCGCGCCTCCCGGAGCACAGTATATGCTTTTCGTTATCCGTCTGTCGATCGAAGCCGTAGACACGGATCACGGAGAGATCGAATTCCGGATAGCCGAACCAACTTTGATGCGCGGCACCGAATTCCTGGACCCGGAATGGAGCGTCGATCCCGTCGACCTCGACCCGATACGCAGGTTTATTGCCGATCCGAACCGCCCGGTCTATGTCGCTGATACCAGCCTTCGCGCCATGGATCGGCCGTTATCGAAGATCATATTGCGGGACGACCAAAATGCCGCCCCGTTGCTGGAATATGACGTTCCGAAACCGAAGGGATCGCCGGTCGCGCAGGTTTTTGCGATCGAAACGCCGACCCTGAAGATCAAGGTCCGGCAGTTTTTCGGAACGATCGCTGTCCGGATTGACGGCGAAACCATCGGCACGAAATCCGTTCGGAGCTTCGAAGGGTTCCGGACTTTCTTGTTTACCATGCCGACCCACTATCTGGACGACAACTATCACGTCATTGAGGTGAGCGACTATAAGACCGGCAAGGTCATGGCGCGCGATTGTTCGATCATCGCCGACAACGCCACACCATGGTCGGCAATCGAAACCTATTGCATGCCGCCCTTCGAACGCCGGATTTCGCCGCGCGCAAATCAATGGATGCGCGCCTATGAAAGCCAGCTGGAATATTTTGCCAAACTCGACCGGCTCTCGACGCAGGACAAATGGCTGATGCAGTCCCTGCCGCGTATCAGGGACGTCATCACGCGCGGTTTCGAGAATAATACCGACTTTTTCCCGTTGGAGTTCCAGCAGCCGAAAGAACCGCTCGTCAGCGTTATCATCCCGGTGCATGGCAAATATTCGGTGACGTTCCATTGTCTTTGCTCGCTACTGCTCGCCCGCAATAATGTCGAATTCGAACTGATCGTCGTGAATGATGGTTCGCCGGACGATACAGCGGAGCGGCTCGCCGAGCATAAAGGGATAACGGTGGTCTCCCGCGAGGCGGCAGGCGGCTTTATCGATGCCTGCCATGACGGCGCGGACCACGCTTCGGGCGAATATCTGCTGTTCCTCAACAACGACGTTGAAACGACGGCTGGCTGGATCGACGAGCTGGTCAAGGTGTTCGAGATTTTCCCGGGCACCGGCGCAGCGGCGTCCAAACTGCTCTTCCCGGACGGGCGTCTGCAGGACGCGGGCGGCATCGTCTGGAACACCGGCACGCCGGCGAATTACGGCCGCGGAAAGAACGCGCTTGACCCGCGCTTCACCTATTCGCGCGACGCGGATTATCTGTCGGGCGCCGCGCTGATGACGCCCGTCGAAGTGTGGAATGAGATTGGCGGTTTCGAGGACTCACTGCGACCCGCTTATTTCGAGGACACCTGGTACAGTTTCGCTGTGCGCGAACTGGGCCTGCGAACCATCTATTGCGCGCCATCCAAAGTCTATCATGTTCAGGGCGTTTCCAACGGCGTCGACACCGATACCAATACCGGCCTCAAGCGCTTTCAGAAAATCAACCACCCCAAGTTCAAACAGCGCTGGGCGAAAGCCTATGCCGCACATGGCGACGAATGGGATCGGGAAGATTTACAGAAGGACCGCACGGCAAGCGGCCGCGCGCTGGTCATCAGCTGGACCCTGGCGCGCCCGGATCATGATGCCGGCAGCTTCGCGCTCTTGCAGGAAATGAGGATGCTCCAGTCGCTGGGCATGAAAGTAACGCATCTGCCAGGCAACTGCGCCTATATGGGGCGCTACAACGAAGATCTGTACCGGCAGGGTATCGAATGCATCCATGCGCCCTTTGCGAGCAGTGTCGAAGATTTTCTGATCCAGCGCGGTTCCGAATTCGATATGGTCTATGTTTGCAACTACACCACGCTCGAACCGCTGATCGACCCGATCCGGAAATATGCGCCGCAGGCTAAGCTCGTACTCAACATTATGGACCTCCATTTCCTGCGCGAAATGCGTAAGTCTCTGTTCGCCGGTGATGCGGAGGCCGAGGAGAATGCGCACCGGGTACGAGATGCGGAACTCGCTGTTATCAAGCGCACCGATATGGCGCTCAGCTATAGCGATCTCGAGGTCGAAATGATGCGCGCGCTGGTCGGCAGTGCCGCAAAGGTCAAGCTGCTCCCCTGGGTGCAGGAAACAAATCCCGGCGATGCGACTTTCAAGGAGCGGTCGGGCCTGTGTTTTGTCGGCAGTTATCGCCATCCGCCCAATGTGGACGCGGTGCATTATTTCGCCGAATCCATCGTGCCGATACTGCACGAGCCAGACGCAAAGAACAGGCTTCATGTATACGGTTCAGGCTGGGACAAGGAGGCGCAGGCTCTGTCCCAGGAAGGCGTCGACATCGAGGGCTTTATCGAAGATATCGCGGACGCCTATGCGCACCACCGGATATTCGCGTCACCGCTCACGAGCGGCGCCGGGATCAAGGGCAAGGTGATCTCGGCGATGGCGCATGGCATACCGACGATCCTTTCGAACGTGTCCGCCGAAGGCATGGCGCTCAGACATATGGACCATTGCCTGATCGCCAACAGCCCGCAGGAATGGGTCGAAGCGATCGAATTGCTGCAGACCGACGAGCAACTCTGGCAGAAAATTCGTGATAATGCCCTCGAATTTGTTGACGCCAATTTCTCCTTCGAGCGCGGCAGCAAGGAGATGCGAGATATCGTGAGTGCCGTCGACATTTACGTATAAACTCACTGCCTAAGCCGCTGAAATAAAGCATATAAGACAGTCGGATCGCCCGAATTCTCGGGATTGCAGATCGGGGCCTCCCGTCCGGAGAATGAGTGATTATTCACCGATCGGCACAGTGAAAACTTTTGTGAAGGACCTTTTTGGCATAGGAGATGCCGGTTTCCGGCACGCATCCGAGGCTATCCGATGATCCTGCTTCACTACCATCTGTTCAAAAATGCCGGCACGTCGGTCGATGCGATGCTCAAGGCAAATTTTGGCGAGGCCTGGGTCGAGCAGGAATTTGAAACCCGCGGCAGCGAGAGTAATTGCGACGCCGTACGCCAGTTTCTGGTCGAACGGCCACACATAAAGGCCTTGTCATCCCATACAGCTCTGATGCCGGTTCCGGAGATCGAGTCGGTCGAGATATTTCCAATCCTGTTCGTCCGACATCCGATCCTCCGGCTCAAATCCGCCTATGCGTTCGAGAGCAAGCAGGACGCGGACACACATGGGGCTCGATTGGCGCGATCGACAGATTTCAGCGGATACATAAGCGCGATGCTGGAACAGGAGAACGCTACACAGGCATGGAATTTCCAGACTACCCGATTGGCATATTGCCACTGCGGCGGCAGCGATGTGCCGCTGGAACGCGCGCAAAACGCGCTCCGCCAACTCCCCTTTGTCGGACTTGTCGAGGAATACGTCTTGTCGATCGACATATTGGTCGCGAAGCTCAAACCCCATATTCACGATTTCGAACCGCTATTGGCCCGTAAGAACGCCACGTCTGACGGTAGCGAAAGCGTGACTGCCCGGATCGCCGCCATTCAGACCGAACTCGGCGATGCACTCTTCGAAAGGCTTGTTCGCGCCAATTTCGCGGATCTGGCGATATATTACACGATCGCCGATCGCTATTTGAAGATCGCCGCCGAACAGAAAACCGATAGCGGCTAGACTGGCGTATCTGTCCTGGCAACATTGGCTGTGATGCGGCCCGTTGCGCTGGTTGGCAGCGTCGCGAGGCCACTCGGTGTAGACAATTGCGAACATTCTCCAACATGGTATGCGATTACGCCGTAGTCGTGGGATTCGGACCGCCTCCGCCTCGCACAGCAAATCGCAAAGACGCCAACGGAAGAATGATCGGATTCAGGCATGACTGAGCATATGCCCGCGCGGCGCGGGATCATTCTTGCGGGCGGTTCGGGGACGCGGCTTCATCCGCTAACCATCGCGGTATCCAAGCAATTGATGCCGGTGTTCGACAAGCCGATGATCTACTATCCGCTCTGCACGTTGATGCTGGCGGGTATTCGCGAAATTCTGATCATCACAACGCCGCATGATCAGGCACAGTTCCAGAATCTGCTCGGGGATGGCAGCCAGTGGGGGATCGAACTCCACTATGCCGTACAGCCTGACCCCAACGGCCTGGCCGAAGCCTTTATCATCGGGCGGGACTTTGTCGGCAATGCGCCTTCGACGCTCATCCTCGGCGACAATATCTTTTACGGTCATGGGCTGGAACCGCTCCTGCTCAGCGCCGATAGCCGGCGCGATGGCGCCAGCGTCTTCGGCTATCTGGTCAGCAACCCCGAGGCCTATGGCGTTGTGTCGTTCGACGATGAAGGGCGCGCGGAGACGATCGAAGAAAAGCCGGACAAGCCGAAATCCCATTATGCGGTGACCGGGCTCTATTTCTACGACGAGAATGTCTGCGAAATGGCCGCCTCGCTCAAGCCATCCGCACGCGGCGAGCTCGAAATCACCGACCTTAACCGGCTCTACCTGGAAGCGGGTACGCTGAACGTTGAAATGATGGGCCGTGGCTTTGCCTGGCTGGACACAGGCACCCATGGCGCGCTGACCGATGCGAGCCAGTTCGTGCGCATCGTTGAAGAACGGCAGGGCACCAAAATCTGCTGCCCGGAGGAAGTCGCCTGGTACAAGGGGTTCATCGACCGGGATCAGCTGCGTGACCTGGGCAATGGCTTGGTGAAAAGCGGATATGGCGAATATCTGCTGGAGATCGCCGGGAAGCCCGGCACATGAAGGTCGTCGATACCGACATACCCGACGTCAAGCTGATCGAACCGAAGGTGTTCGCCGACGATCGCGGCTTCTTTTTCGAAAGCTGGCGCGAAAACGCGATGGCCGAGTATGGGATAGCGGGGCCCTGGGTGCAGGACAATCACAGCCGGTCCGCCAAGGGTGTCTTGCGCGGCATCCACTATCAGGTCCAGCAGCCCCAGGGTAAGCTTGTCCGCGTGACGAGCGGGGCCGTGCTCGATGTCGCCGTCGACCTCAGACAATCCTCGCCGACTTTCGGCAAACATGTCGCGTTCGAACTCAGCGCCGAGAACAAGCATATGCTTTGGGTGCCGCCGGGCTTCGGTCACGCCTTTCTGACGCTCGAAGACGACACCGATTTTCTCTACAAATGCACCGATTATTTCGCGCCCGAACATGACCGGTCGATCCGCTGGGACGATCCCGATATCGGGATCAACTGGCCGCTTGCACCCGGCGAAACGCCAGATGTTTCGGACAAGGATGCCAAGGGCAAATGGTTTAAAGACGCAGAGCTGTATCCGTGAAAACCGTGATTTTCGGAGCGGGCGGCCAGCTGGGCCGCGCCTTGCGGGCGACCCTCCCCGAGAACGTTGCGGCGGAAAGTTTCCCCGAGGAAGAGCTCGATATCTGCTCGCCCAATGCGGTTGCGGCGGCGATCGAGGAAACCAAGCCCGATATCGTGATAAACGCGGCCGCCTATACGGCCGTCGACAAGGCAGAAAGCGAAACGGATACTGCCTTCCACGTCAATGCCGAGGCGCCCGGTCATATCGCGCAAGCCTGTAATGATGTGGGCGCGCGGCTGGTCCATGTCTCCACCGATTATGTGTTCGACGGCACGGGCGAACGGCCCTATCGCCCGGATGACCCCACCGGCCCGGTTAGCGTCTATGGCCGATCCAAACTCGCCGGCGAAGAGGCGGTGCAGGCGATCCTGCCCGACGCGCTGATCGTGCGGACCGCCTGGGTCTACGCCGCGGGCGGCGCGAATTTCGTAGTGACCATGTTGCGGCTGATGGCCGAGCGCGACGAACTCAACGTCGTCGCAGATCAGATCGGCGCGCCGACCCATGCCGACAGTCTCGCCCGCGCATTGTGGGCGCTCGTCGGCAACGAGGCTCAGGGTGTTTTCCATTATACCGATGCCGGCGAAACGAGCTGGCATGGCTTCGCGATGGCGATCGAGGAGCAAGCGCGGGCGATGGGCATGATCGACGGCTGCACCGTCCACCCGATCACTACTGCCGAATATCCGACGCCAGCCGCCCGCCCGGCCATGAGCCTGCTCGACTGCACGGCGACCTATGCGATAACCGGACCGGCAAAGAACTGGCGCGACGAACTGCGCAACATGCTTGACCAGCAAAAGGCCCTTTCATGAATACTATCCTCATCACCGGCGGCGCCGGTTTTATTGGAGCGAATTTCGTGCGGCACTGGCGGGCGCACCATCCCGAAGACGAAGTCATCGTGCTCGATGCGCTGACCTATGCGGGCAACCGGGAAAGCCTGGACGGGGTCGAAGGCATCGACTTTATCGAAGGCGATATTCGCGATTTCGACATGGTGTATAAACTTGTCGGCAATCGCGGCGTCGATCGCATCATCCATTTCGCCGCCGAAAGCCATGTCGATCGCTCGATCGACGGTCCCGACGTGTTCATCGACACCAACATCATCGGCACCCTGTCGCTGCTGAAAGCTGCCAAGGCGCATTGGCTCGACGCGGGCGGCGGGCGTCCCCATCGCTTCCACCATGTCTCGACCGACGAAGTCTATGGCAGCCTCGGCCCCGACGATCCGGGTTTCAGCGAGACGACACCCTATGCGCCCAATTCGCCTTATTCGGCCTCGAAAGCGGCGTCCGACCATCTCGTACGCGCCTATCACCACACCTATGGCCTCGAGGTCACGACGTCGAACTGTTCGAACAATTACGGGCCCTATCAATATCCCGAAAAGCTGATCCCACTGTTCATCCTCAACGCGCTGCACGGGAAGAATTTGCCGATTTATGGCGACGGACAGCAACGGCGCGACTGGCTGCACGTGACGGACCACTGCATGGGCATAGACCTGGTCATCTCGAATGGCCGGAGCGGCGAAGTCTACAATATCGGCGGCGGGGCGGAGATGCCCAATCTCGCCGTGATCGACACGATATGCGCGGCAGTCGATCAGGCATTCGAGACGAAGCCCGGTATCGCCGAAGCCTTTCCCGACGCTGCCGCCGCCAATGGCAAACCCAGCGAAACCCTGAAAACCCATGTCGAAGACCGGCTCGGCCACGATCGCCGCTATGCCATCGACGAACGCAAGATCGCCGGCGAACTCGGTTACAAACCCGCGCGCACGTTCGAACAGGGACTCGCGGAAACGATCGACTGGTATCTGGACAATGAAAACTGGTGGCAGGCGGTACTGGCGAAGGCCTGAGTCGTACGCCGATCCCGCCGCGATGGTGAGCTGCATCTACTAGACCGGTTGTGCAGTGCGAAGAATCGTATAGGTAGCATGATCGATGCGATAGGAACATGAATGTCAGACACGCCTGAATTATTGCTGCATATCGGCGCCGGAAAAACCGGTTCGACATCGATCCAGTTCACGCTCAGGCACAACGCGAAGGCGCTCATCGCGCAGGACTGCCGTTACGCCGGATTAATGCTGGAACAGTTGACGCAAGAGGGTCAGTTCGACTGGTCGGTAAATCGTGCGCCGCAAAAATATTTCCGGACCAAAGAGCCTGAACGCGTCGACGACGAAGTCTATACTTTCATGCGCGACAAGCTCGAACAGCTCGGCCGGAAAGGCTATCGCCAGGTCATTTGGAGCAATGAGGCCTTTTTGACCCGGCACGGCCGGATCATCCACATTATCAAGCGATTAGCGGACGATGGCGTTGCTGTTCGACCGGTCTGCTATGTTCGCCGCCATGATAAATGGGCACGGAGCGTCTATGTCCAGAATGCGATCAAGTTCAAGCCGTATCGCGGGCGTATCAAGAGCTTCGACGAATGGGCGCCTGATAGCATAACGGGGTATAGCGAGTCCCTGGCGAGATGGGCGCGTCTGTTTCCGAATATCGAAACCTATAATTTCGACGCCATCGATGATGTCGCGGCTCATTTTTTTGAGCTGGCGGGCTTGGAACCCGTACCAACCATCCGGGCCAATGTCGCGCCGTCCAATGCCGTTCTCGCCGCATGGGCGGTGTTCAACAACAAGTTTGCCGGCCAAGTGATGCCCACGGAGTTTCTGGATACCGGCAGACGGTTGGGCATCATGCCGAATGAAGATCGCAGCTGCCTGCCGATTGAAGATCTCTTGCCGTCGGTTGAGCAGCTTCAGAAGTTTCAGGACAGCCAGGCCGACGATCTCGAATATGTCAACACGCTGCTGACAGAGCGCGGCGAGCCCGCGCTCGAATTTCACCAACCCGAGGACAAGCCGAGAAAAGCCTCGGACTGGGAAATGAACCGTTTGCTCCTGCAGATGATCTATGCGCTGCAGGAACAAGTCGTAGAGTTGGAAGAGAAACTCGACCGGGTTTCAGCGGAGGAAAACGAATAAGGGACTCAGCGCAGGAGCTCAGACCGATAGAAGGCTAAGAGTCGATACCGGCGCATGCATCTATGTCGTTGAACTAAAGGTGCAAGACAAACGGTTTGAGTCGCGCGAATGCCTTGTGTCTAATCGTCGAGGCGCTGCGTTATATTGTGCCAGCGTTTATAATAATTGACGACATCGTCCTCTCCATAGAGGGACACAGCTTCGTCCACGCCAGCGAGGCCACGCTCCTCAAACTGGCTCAGAATATCCTCGATCTGACCCTTCACATCGCTCAACAGCAGATGCGTTTTTGAGTCGAAAAGAGCAGAAAATCCGCTGTCGACCAGATCACCGACCAGTTCGGCTTCAAAGTCCTGCAGTTCGGTTTTGACTTTCCTGCCCTGCTTCCGCTTGATCTGGTTGATCCGCATGACACGAGATTTTTCGAATGCGGTGGGGACTGCGGGCGCGACATGCTCCGCCATCCGCTTCACTGCCGAACGCCAGTCGTCGAGCAGACACTGGTGCGGCGCGATCAAGATATTGGCGTCGTCCGGTGCGTGCACCAAAGCGCGCAAGAGCGAAATAGTATCCATTATGGCAAATACGCCGCGCCGCCCTTTCTGCCATGGGTCCTTACGGTTCGCCGCCCGGGCGTTGTACGAGCGGGCAACCGCAAAAGGGTCGCGAACGCAGCTGATCGCCGGACAGTTATCGAGTTCGGCAAGAATGCCATTCAACCGATTGTAATAGTTGGGCGTTTTGTTGCCGAAGAACCGAATCTCGTCTCCTCTGGAAAGGACTTCGTCCTTGGATGTCGACCGCCATCGATCGTGCTCGAACGCGATAAACGCGTCGGGAACCGAAATCTCCGAATGATCGATATTGGGTGGAAAGACCTCGACGCCGCAATGGATATGCTGGGTCGCGGAAAGGTAGCGCGCGGTGGCACTCGTACCACCGCGCGGCATACCGAACACAATGAAATCGAGCTTATTGGTCATGGCCACGACCGACAGGTTGCAATGCCGGGATCAGATTCAATCTCCAGTCCGGCAGCGGTGACCGCACCAATCCACCGATTTTATAGGGCTGCCAAGCCGGCTTACGATTCTTCCTGAACCAGGCTGACGCCACGCGACTTCAGCTGCCGCAGCACCTTGTTCGCCTTCTGAACGAAGGGCGCTTTTTCGGCCTGATAGGCTTCCTGCTTCGCGGTCTGATCATCAAATTTCTTGTCGCCCTGCTCGGCGGACCAAAGGGCGCGCGCGAGTGCAGGACGGGCTTTTTTATCAGCGTCGGTCAATTCAATTTTTTCGGCCATTGTTGTACTCCTAAGCGTAAATTCATGGGAGTTCTAACCAAGCGTTTTTGAAATTGCAACGCGCAAAAAACCGCGAAAATCCGGTGTAGACGACGAATATCGAATTCAGTCACCAGCCCGGCTGAAACACCCTTGCCGACGCCAAAGCATAAGGATCCGAAAGTGGTACCGGGAACATATGGTGCCTATCATGGAAGTGTGTGATCCGCGCCAAATCATGGCTATGGCCACGTCCATCGGCATGGCGTCAGGTTGGTATCACGTGCCCGGTAAATCATTCTTCACGGACAATAGTATTTCGAGTAACGCGCTAAGAATGCCCGTTGTAGATATCGGAGCCAAGGCTCGATAGACTCGTGCCATAATCACCATTCTTGCCAATGGATCACGATGCGTAATTCGCCGAAGATAATCTATTTACATATCGGCAGTCCGAAGACCGGCTCCAGTTTCATTCAGTCGTCGTTGGCGAATGCGGAAAAGACGCTCGCGGATCATAAGATCCATTATCCGATCGACGAAACCGAATCGGAAAAGGCGCGAAACGGCCTCATAACGTCCGGAAATTTCTATCCGAAGCCTGGAGCATTCACCGCACTCATCGAGAGAGGCCGCCAATCGGACCTGCCCGGCTGGTTGATTTCCAGCGAGTCGATTTTTCAGCTCTTGGTCAGAGAAGGCTCTGGCTTCCTCGATCGCATTTCCGCCGAATGTCCTGACGCCGAGATCAAGACACTCGTGTATTTGCGTGATCCGGTCGATCATGTCGTTTCCGGTTACCAGCAACGCGTCAAACGCGGCGGTTTCACCGGCACACTGGCTGATTTCATGCAGTCCTACCGCTATCCTTCGGAGACGAAGACCGTGCTTCGTCAACTTCGCAAATGCGGCGCAGACACAACTGTCCTCAATTACACGCGGCACAAGAAGAATTTGCTCGCAACGTTCGAGAACTGGCTTGGGCTGGTGTCGGGCTCACTGCCGCGGCCCCCGGTGAATAATATCAACCGCTCGCTGACCAATTCAGAATTGAAACTGCAGCTTATTTTCAACGCACATTTCGGCGGCCTGGCGCGGCGATTTGTCAGCGACCCGCTTTGTCACGCTTTGCCGGATATCAAGTCCGAAACGCCGCCGCTATCGCGCGACGAGCTGACTGTCTTTCTCGAGCGCATGCATAGCGAAATGGAAGATCCCGAATATCTCGAACTGGTGCCGGCGGAAGAGCATCCGCGGCCCGGCGAAGCCGAGGACTATATCGCGCGGTTTTCCAATGAAAATCGGGATGACCAGTTCGTTTTTTCGGCCGATCAGATCCACGCCGTAGCCGAAGCGTTGAGCGATGAGCTGAAAAGATATGAGAAGCGCGCCGGACTCAGCACAGCGCCGGCAGGCACCGAACCCGAGAATTCCGATGAGAACCGGTCTATTTTCATCAAGGCGCTATGGCTCAGCGAGCAGGATGATCGCGCATTCGATAGCGCCGGATCGCGCGCGCTGGCCTTCAACGAAGAGCGGAAAGAAGCAGCCGAAAAAGCGGATATGGCATTGGGCGCGCTTCGATCGAAAGGCTTCGTGCTGAAACAATCGGCTTGATCGATACGCGCTTTTTCCGATCGGCGCCCGACTTTGGGGGGCGCCGAATCAGAACGATCTGTCATTGCGATCCGCGGCCGCGGGCCTCTCGACAAGCTAAGCCTGCACCTCGAGCCAAAGGCCACCGCCGGTCTGCGGAACCGGCTCGCCATAAGCTTCGGCCATCTGATCGCGATGATGCGTTCCAAAATAATTGTTGAAGAACACGATCTTGAATCTGTCATTATACATCAGGAATGCACGGACCGCGTAGATCTCGTTCCAGGACCGCCGGAATTCAAATACCCAGCTATCGGTATATTCGAACGGATAGTGGATATCATGGAAATGCACGAGCACGCCGGGTTTCAGGACGGGTAGAATCTCGAACAGTTCGAAACAGACATCGCTCCCGGTTTTCAGAACGTGGGTGGAATCGATGAAGAGAATGTCCCCCGCTTCCAAAGTGGAATAGAGCGCCGGATCCGTTGCTTCGACGGGACTCTCGATAATCGTGACTTTTTTCGCGTCGTCTTCCGTCAGATTTTCGCGCAATCGGGCGGGATAAGGTTCGACGCACATGACGCGCGTATCGAGCCCATCCCGATCGATCGCGTCGAGCATCGCAGCCGTTGAAAAGCCCGATCCGATCTCGATAATCTTTGCCGGCTTGTTGTGCGCGATGATCGCACTCAGCATGACCGCATCGCCGAGCGGGAAGAAGCCGTTGTCGTAATAGTAACGCAAACCGTCCGTCTTGTGCTCCGGAAATTTGTGCTTTCCAATGAACGGCGCGACTTGCTGGAACCGCTCTTGCAGTTCGGCAGCGCTGACATTGAGGGCGGGAAGCGTTTCGATTGACCTTCCGCGATCGATATTGAACCGGTCGCGTATAGCCTCCGGATCCACGATCGGCGAATAGTAGTGACCGGGGGGATGGCCCGGCACGACATGGCTATGCGCGGAGCGCTCTATTGAATTCTGAATCCGGTAAAAGACATCTTCAAACGAAAGGCCGTGCTCATCGAGCTGGGACGCCCAGTGTTTAAGTTCTTTCTCCCGCGGTTCCCGCAAAAGCAGGCACTGATACAAGCTCTTGATATGATCTTCGGAAGAATGCTGCACTTTGGCCATTTTTTACTCCAGGTCGACGCCGTTTCACCGGCGAGAATATCTATAGTGAAACCCAAACATATATCGCGATCTCCCGATCACGATAGTGAATGTCCATGATCGTCCAGCCATCGCTTATGCGATACGCCCACGATTACAGGCACTCCGATTATCTGTGCTGCCGGCGGCAATTAGATGCGCGCCGCCGAATCAAGTTGTACTACCTTAGGGTCCCGTTTCACGCCGAGCGATTCAATAATGTCCACATGCGCCTGCCAGGCCGCATCTACAGTGATCTCATCCTTGATCCCGGATCGCAAGCGATCCCATAAGTCCGCATTGCCGATACAGTCTTCGATAATGTTGGCGAGCCGCTCGGTCGACCCTGGCGGAAAGGACAGGCCATTCTTTCCGTCGACGATGCGGTCGTCGAGGCCGCCCGCGCGCGCCGCTATAACGGGCCGGCGCGCATCCCACGCTTCCGACACGACTAATCCGAAGGTTTCCGGCCATACCGAGGGCACGACCGCCCAATCGATCCCGGTCATGAGATCGAACACGTTGCGCCGCGAATAGGAGCCCATTTCGCGTACCGTGAGATTTTTGGGCGCGTCTTCGAGTATAGCTTCAATACGCGCCACATAGTCTTCGGACGCGTGCTGTTTATTCCCGCCGAAAATCTTGACCTCGATATCCTCCTTGACCCTGTCAGCGGCTACGCGCGCCGCCATCAGCAATATGTCGATCCCCTTCGCATCGACAAATTGTCCAAAGAAACCGAAGACGTTCAGCGACGCGCTCGCCTTAGGCGTCCAGTCGTCAGGCCGCACGCTCTTATGACCGTTCGGTACGACCGAAATATTGTCTTTCGGAATGCCCCAATCGACGAAGCGCTGTCGAAGGTACGCGGACGGCGCGATGAAATGATCGACGAGACCGAAGGCCCGCTTGAACATGCGCCGCCGCAATATGAATTCTTCCGCAGACCGGTCAGGAAAGCATTTCACGCACTGATCCGGTGATGAATCGTTGCAGATGCCGTTCTCGTGATAACGATAAAGCTGGCCGCGCGAATTACAGATCGCGACATATTCGTGCAGCGTGTAGATGATCTTGACGTTGGGCAGGATCTTGCGGGCCAGTTCCAAAAATTCGAGGCCGATCCAAATTGAATGATGTACATGAATGACGTCAGGCTGATGATCTTCGAGGAATCGGGCCACCGCCTTGTTGCGCCGTTGATCGTAGATCGTGTGGAAGAAATCGTCGAATTTCTGGCCGGCCAATATGTATTCGTTGGCGCTATCCGGAAGAGCCGTGATCGCGGAGCCGACCTTGGCATATTGCGGGAACATCTGACCATCGATGCCAGCGAGCATAACCGGATCGAAATTCGCATCGCGCACCGCCGCGTCATGAATATCCTTCGCGACGAACTGGGCGCCGCCACGCATCACGCGCGGATGATACAGCGAGACGCTTAAATACTTGATGGGGCGATCCGTCATAGTAGTGCCTGGTCCGAAACGATGTCGACTACTTGATCGCAGGACTCGAATTTCTTCGAAAAGTGCACGCGATTGAGCCACATGAAGGACCGGACCGAGGGCGACATGGCCTTGCCGACCCCTTCGAGGTGAATCCATCGCGCGTCGCGATCGACCACGATATCGCCACCTGCCGCGATCCAGCGCAGACAGAAATCAGCGTCTTCGTAATAGGCAAAGATATAATCTGTGGGCAGGCCGCCAAGCGCCCAAAACCGATCCTTGCGGACTTTCCAGAGCGCCGCGCTCACGATGCACGCGTCTTTGCGCACATTCATCAAGGCCCGATCGAGTCCCGCTTCGTCATCATCGATATGATGGGACAGACCCTTGCCGAAATGTTCGACACGAAGGGCGTTGCCTGTCTCTCCGGACCGGGAGTTCATCACCGTTTCCCTGACGACATACATGCCCGAATGCATGAGCAGCCCCTCGCCATAATAGAGAAGGCCGCCATGCAGGGCGTCGCCGGGGTCTGTCTTTAGAAAATTGAGCGCGGCTTCCTTGTCCTCGGCTGGTGGAAACACATCGGGATTCATGAAAATCAGCGTATCGCCGCGCGCCACTTCGGCGCCATGATTATTGCCGCCAGAGAAACCGGAATTGCCCGTACAGACGTATAGCGAGAGCCTGATATCGTGGATTTGGCAGAATGCGAGCACGTTGTTGACGAGGCCGACCGGGTCCGGAACCTGGTTGAGAACCACGATAACCTCGGCGCTGCCTTCTTTCAGGAAATCCGCGAGCTCAGTGAGCTGCACGAGCAACATTGCCGGCTTCCTGTATATCGTGATGATAATGCTCTGATCGACATCCGCATCGCCCCTTGTATCGACCATCTTGGCAAATTTCTGATTTGCCAGAACCGTTTTCCAGATCGGTTCGATCCGGTCATAGAGTTGCGCTCCGATCGCAAGCGTATCGCCAATCGGATGCGCCGCGAGAACAGCGCAGGCACCCAATGCCTGGTCAAGGAATTTTCCAGTCGAGAGCCAACGACTGGCGGGATCTTGATGGACCTTGAAGTTTCTCAGATAGAGATTGACCTCGGAATGCACAAAAAAGCTGTCTTCGGCCGGAATTTTCAGAATCGCAATAAAGCCATTGGCCGCTCCTTGATTGCCAAGCACTTCGTCGACATCCGGCCGAGCATACCAGCACACGCCATCCGTATCCAAATCGAAGCTTAGATAGCCAACTTCCATGCGAAGCTGCAGCGTTTGAATAATACGGCGGTCGGCCCAACCCGCGATAAAAATATCGCCTTGGTCGGAGCAGAAAAAATTCTCGATCTGAAAATAGCGATCGACCTGCACGCCTCGTAACTCGCCACGACCGTGCTTCTCATAATGTCGTTTCAGAGATTCTTCGTCTTCGCCGAACACATCGAGTAGATCGGCATTCGCCTGTGCATAATTCTGAAATTTGAACTCGCTCGGCATGGTTTAAGCGGCGTCTTTCTTCAACGATTCCGCGAGTATGTCCAAGCCGAAATTGTCATCATACTCAGACTCGTCATTCCGCAGCTTGAACTGCCGGCCCTCTCGAAAGCCGACAGAATAGAAATGCTCTCTGACACTGGCAAAACGTCCGTCTTCGACGGCTTTCACGACATCCTCATAGCGATTTGCATAATCGTCTTCGTCCAGTTCACACGCGAAGGGAATACGTTTCTCATAGATGCCCGCGGTGACAAAATGGTGAAACCCGGATTGAACAGCCCCTTGCGCGATGGCAGCCTCGACATCGGGATAGCGAGACAAATAGCCGTCCTCATCGAATGACGGTTTGACGGCTAGCTGAACAATGTAATGAAAAACGTCGGTCGGGACCGAGACCCTATCGTCGTCGGACTTTTCGATATCCATCAAACCGCGCGCCAACGCACACGCACGCGCCTGTTTAGAACTCGCGGACTTCAGAACTTTATCCCCCGATGTGCCGATTCCTTCTCTACTGCTTATTCGATCCCCGGTAAGTTGCAAGCGTGAACCGTTTTTGGGGATGGGTGGCGTGGCAATGTTTCGGAATAATGCTAACGAGAAGCAGAGGGTCGCAAAACAAGGGTCAACTTCGATGGCGGGGATAATTTATGTATTGGGGTCAACGCGTTCCGGCACGTCTGCCATCCGCAACGCGTTAGGTGAAACACAGTATAAAGGTTATGGCGAGGGGCATCTGGCCCCCATACTCGTTGATATGATCGCTACGATACGCCGGCACAATAGTTCGGGCCTTGGCCATGACGAGCCTGGGAACGGACTCTACAAGTTACGCCCCTTCGTTCTGCTGCGCCATTTGTTCCACGGATATGAGCGATATCTCGTCGAAGAGATCGGCTCGGAATACATCGTCGACAAAACCCCAACCATCACGCCGATACTAGCGGCGCCAGATCTGAACAAATTCCACAAGAATGTGAAATTCATTCATTGCTCGCGCCGCCATGTCGACAATATACATTCGAAGCTGAAGAAATTCCCCGAGAAGGACATCGCCCATCACACGCGGGAATGGGCGGACACCAATGCCGCCTGGCTCGATATCCGGGATGAGCTTGACGAAAATTTCGTAGAGTTCGATTTCCACCAGTTGGCCACCGACCCGGATAGCGTTGCAAAGTTGATCGGCGAATATATCGGCGTTGATGAGGATGTGATCGGCAAAATGGCAGCGTATCTGCACTCGCAGAGACCGGAAGCCGCGCCTGACCGCGATCTGACGAAATTCCTCAAGCTGAGCGAAGTGGATTGGAGCGATGAGGATAAGGCCGTCTTCACCTCCATCGCGGAAGACGTCGGCGAGCGCCTGGGTTACGGTTTCGAAGACTATTTCGCTTAGGCACCAGACCAAACGGCAGCAGACCGCCGGGTCGAACGAGTCCGAAAGGCCTGATCTACTCGATCAAGCCAGCCTCGCACAGCATCTCAGCCAATCCGGTCTCGATCGCGATTTCCGCGGACCAGCCGAGCTGGTCTCGCGCGCGCGCGCAACATAAAATATTCGAATGCACATTGGCGCCCAGCGCGACCTGCCTCGTTCTGATCGAGCGGCCCGTCATCTCCTCGATATGGCTGATCAGCTCGCGTACGGATACGCCGCGCCCGCTGCCGATATTGAGCGTCAGGCTCGGGTCCGAAAGATCGGTATCCACCGCCAGTCTCACGGCCCGGCACAGATCGTCCATGGCGATATAATCGCGCAACGCACTGCCGTCGCCGAACAGTTCGATCGTCCGGTCCTCCAGGATCGCGTCGATCAATATCGGAATAATGCCCTGGCCCGGCTTACGCACGAAACCGCCATAGGGATTGGACACCCGCAGCGAAATTGTCTCGGTACCGAACCTTTGGGACAGAAACGCAAAGGCCTGTTCGAGAAACAGATTGTAGAGGCCATAGTCATTTTTCGGCTGCGGCAGCACATTCTCACTTATCGGTAGCTTGTCCGTATCCCCATAGACCGTGCCGCCAGACGATATGAAGATAAGCCGCCCTCTCCATCCTCGAGCGATCAGCGATTCCATCATCGCGACATGCGGCCCGACTTCCCTATCGTAGAGTTCGTTGCGCGAGGCAAAGCTGATGCGCGGATCGGACAATCCGGCGCAATGAATAATCGCCGCATCCGTGCAATCGGCATCGAGCCAATCGCCATCGAACAGGTGGGACGTATGAACCTGCCGCGAATCGTCATCCGGCAATGCGGGAGACGGTTTGCGCGCAATCGCCCGAACGTCGCCGCCATGTTGATCCAGATATCGAACGATAGCGGACCCGATAAAGCCGGACGCGCCAGTGACATAAATTGTCATTTTCCAGCGTTCGCCCGCAATTCGGCTTTCAATCCATCGCAATAGCTGCACATCGGCCGCAACCGCCGCCGACTGTCGGGATCGAAATACGCGCCCGGCGCAATCCATGCGATAGTATTGACCGATCTCACCAACATACCCCCTGCTTCACGCGCATCGTCGACCACATCACGACGGAAAACAACTTTTTTCGCGGTGACGATATCCGTCATGTCTCGATGGAATAGCGTCGCCGCGATCCGGCTACGGAAATAGTCTCGGTCTATTGCGTGTCTCTGCCGAGCAGGATACTTCCCCGCGACCAGGGGCAGTCACTAGCACATTCCGTTGTTTTGCGCAGACGGCCCGCCCAATGCCCATCGTGTCCCGGAGAGTCTCTTGGCGCTGAAAATCGATGCTTGGAACTGGCATAAGGATGGCTGGCTGCAGACCGAAGGCGCGATCCGCGTCACGGGCTGCGAAGAGATCAGCATCAACCTGTACATACCCAATGCCGATGACTGGCCGGAGAATAAGCGGATAGCCATTTTCGACGGGCAATCGGTTCACCATGTCGAACTGCACCGTGGTAAGCTTCACGCGATGGAGCCGATCCATACGGTCGATGGCGATATCACGCTGCAATTCGTCAGCGAGTATCTCGATAATCCGGGCGCGCAGGATAATCGGAGGCTCGGCTTTCTTCTGAATATCGTCGATCCGCCGAAGGAGTCTTTCGAGATCGAGCGGACGATCATGCGCGACAGGCCCGCGCGCCTCACCACTACACATCCCGAAACCGATCTGATCCGTTACGCATTCGACGAAGAGCATTATTGCGCGCAGTTCGAGATGGGCGCGGCGCCGCACTATCCGATCCAGCACTATCTGATGCTCGGATGGATGATCGGCCGCGATCCGAACGCCGAATTCGCCAACGATGCCTTCATCGCATCGGCTGAATATGACGCGGCGAGCGGGCTCTCGCCCCTGTCGCAATATTGCCTGCAAAATGCGAAAACGAGCCGGATAGAGGAGAAGGACGAAGACCGCCGGCACCTCGACGCTATCTGGCGAGACTACATTGGCGCGGAGCTATACGATCGTAGGCCGAATTTCCGGTTCGACATCGACTTCTATCAGCGTGCTTATCGGGACCTCGAGATTCTCACCGCAAAGGAGCATTTTGATACGATCGGTCGGCGCGAAGGCCGGCCGCCGAACCGCTATCATCTCGCCCGGTCGACCATATCCAATCTGGACGGCAAAATTTCGAAGCTCGTACGGGACGAAGCGCTTGCCCAGGCCATTGTCGATGACATTCCCCATGCCGCCGAACTCGCCTTTGAACTGATCGGCCTTGGCGAACCGGTCGATCGGAAAGTCTCGGACTTCTCCGCAAAATATTATCGCGAAACCTACTCCGATATCGACAAGCCGGGTCTCGATGCCTGGCAGCATTATCTGTCCTATGGCTTCACCGAAGGCCGGTTCAGCCTCAAACAGCTGCGTGAAAACATGATCGACGGGGAGCAATTGTTCGACCCCGACCGCCCGACATGCCTGATCGCCAGCCATGATTTTTCGCGGACAGGCGCGCCTGCCGTCGCGCTCAAACTCGCGCAGGAGGCTACCAAGACCTGCAATGTCGTCGCGTTGTCGCTCCGCGACGGCTCGTTGTTGGACGATTTCGCCGCCACGAGTTCGGCTGTGATAGTCACCGAAAATCCAGCCGCCGATTTTCAGTATTTCGAGCACCCCGCTCTCGAATCCGCCGATTTTGCCATTCTCAATTCAGTGGAGAGCTTCGCCTTCATTCGCGAAATGGTCGCGCGCGGCGTTCCCTTCGGCTGCTATATCCACGAATATAAGCATTACACTTTTCCATACTACAAAACGAAGATCGCCGCGCTCTACTCCGACACCCTCGCCTTCTCATCCGAAAGCGTGCGGGATTCATGGGCGGGCGTTTTCGAGGACACGCAATTCGATGTGGATCGGGACTCCTATATCATTCCGCAGGAGCGGCTGCCCGATCCCAAGCTGAGCGCGAGCGATTTCGCGGCGGCCCGCGAACGCGTATCGCGGATCATTGGCGCAGACCTTACCGGCAAACGCGTGATCTATGGCGCCGGGCAAGCGCAGATGCGCAAGGGCACCGATCTGTTCATCGTCGCGTCGCAGCATGCTCGCGACATCGATCCGTCAGCCGTTTTCATCTGGATCGGCGACGGGCAGAATCATGAGGATATCCAGTTCGGCGCCTGGCTCGATTTCCAGATGCAACAGGCCGGCGCCAACGATCCGGACGGCAACCTCTTCTTCCTGCCCGCCGGCGATTATTATTTCGACGTGTGCAAGGCGGCCGACGCGATGTTCTTGAGTTCGCGGCTCGACCCGTTGCCCAATGTGGTCTTCGATGCAATCCGCTTCGCCAATCCCGTTATCATGTTCGAGAATGCCTCGGGATTCTGCGACGAGACCTATGCGCAATCGCCCTTGCTGGAAACCGTCCCTTATGGCGACTCATATACGGCCTGTAGACGCTTGCTGGCCCGGCCGACCAAGACCGAACTTTTGCAAGACGCGGGTGGCGCGATCGAACCAACCGGAACCGTGACCGGCGAACATGAGGCGCCGCCCTTCACCGTGATCCGGTCCAGGCTAGACGCCGCCGTCGATGCGCGCGGCCACAGCGCAGAAGGCGATGGCGAATTCGACGTGGCAGTCCTCTTCGCTGGAGATGACGAACATACAGCATTGCGAGCGCGTGAGCGCGCCAAGATCTGGCATCTTGGCCGCCGCATGATCTGGCGAAATCAGCAGGAAGCTGAGCAAGCGCTGAAAGACGAAGGCGAGTGGATGCATGCCCGTTCGCGAATCGTGGAGCAGCTCGCCGAAGCGCCCACGGCTAAGGACGCAGCGCCGGATTTCGCAGTTCATATGCATGCCTATTATGTCGGTTCGCTGGCGCAAGATTTGGAGAGCTATCGCGCCTTGCAAGATACCAGCCGATTAGTCTTTACGACCGACACAGATTCGAAAGCTGCGAGAATCCAGGAGATTGCAGACAGTGCCGGTCTCGATCCGGAGATTCGCGTGGTGCCCAATCGCGGACGCGACATCCTGCCTTTCATGGAGCTTATCGACAGCGAACCGTCGCTGGCAGACGCGGCGATCTGGTGCCACCTGCACCAGAAACAGTCGATCGGTTCCGCGAGCGGCGGCGCGCAGTGGCACCGTTTCCTGATGGAGATACTGCTCGGCGATCAGAACAACGTGTCATCCGCGCTTGGCGAGATTACGGATCGTGCGACCGGCCTCGTAACGGCGATGGACCCGCATATCGTCGGTTGGGAGGCATCTCGGCGCCAGCTTCCTCTACTCGAGACGCTGCTAGGCCGTCCCCTACCCGATAGCCCGGTGATGTTTCCCGTGGGCAATATGTTCTGGACGAAAACCTCGGTCGTCCGACGGATGAATGCGCTGTTCGGCGACGATTATGGTTGGCCGAACGAGCCGATTCCAAATGACGGAACCATATATCACGCGATCGAGCGCCTATGGCCGGCGGTGACCGTATTGAGTGATCTGGATAGCGTTTTCCTCAAAAATTCGGATGTGAAGCGGATCTGATGCGGTGACTGCGCAACGGGCGGGAACCGTACTGCGCTGGTCGCGATAAGAGCACGCCAAGTCACTGATGGGTTTCCATTTGCCGCAAAGCACAATATCGGACAGATGCGCCGTAACATAAGGTGCCGGGTCGATCGCCAGAGGTCGCGTTCGGGAAAGTCTGAAACATTCTATGCCACTAATCTCGCTTGACGGCCGCGAAGCGGTTCGAATTCGCAAGAAAAACGAATATGCGACCTGGGGATCGCGCAATACCGAGAACCGGGTCGAACCGATCGCCAATCCCGCCTTCGACGTCCCTTTTCAGCTGACGCCTGGCGAGAAGATATTCACGATCGGCTCCTGTTTCGCACGCAATGTGGAGAGCGAACTGATCCGGCGCGGATTCCGTATACCCATCCGCGAACTTTTCGAGCAGCCTAGTTTCAAAGGCCTCCCGCGAGAGATCGTCAACAATTTCGGTACGCCGTCGATCTTCAACGAATTTGCCTGGGCTTTTGGCGAGAAAATCTACGACGAAGAGAAGAGTATCCTCGAGGTCGGGAAGAACAGATATATCGATCTGCACATGGTCAACAGCATCAGGCCCGCGGCGCTCAAGACCGTGCGGCAACGCCGAAAGGGCCTGATCGACGCAACCCGCACCCTCGCGGAATGCAGAGTCATGATCATGACGCTCGGCCTCGTCGAGCTGTGGTGGGATACGGAAGCCCAAACCTATCTGAACACCGGCCCGCTCCCCTCCATACTCGAGAAGCATCCCGATCGATTTGCGCTGCATGTTCTGAGTTTCGAAGAATGCCATACCTATCTTCGCCAGGCGCTCGACATCGCATTTGCCAATGCCAAGGACGATCTCTCCGTCATTCTCACCGTTTCGCCGGTGCCGATGGTGGCTACCCACCGGCCGACCGACGTCATCGCCGCCAACACATATTCCAAATCCGTGCTGCGTGCGGTGGCCGAGCAGATCATCGCCGAAGACCCGAGGGTTTCCTACTTTCCGAGCTTCGAAACCGTATCGCTGAGCGACAGGAATTTCTCATGGACCGAAGATTTCGTCCATGTAAACAAGGATATGATCGCGCTGAATGTCGAGCGAATGGTTAACGCCTTTACTGGAAACAAAACGCTGGCATCCGCAATCCTGACCGAAGTGGATATCGAACCGGCGGAACCGGCTGAAGCGCTCCTGCTGGCGGAACGGGCACGGGAAGCACGCGCATCGGGGGACGGGGAGTTCTTTGAGGAGCATTCCGGCGCTGCAAAATCATCGCCGGCCTTCGCTCTGGAATATGCGAAGTTCCTTTACGAGACCCAGCGCCCTGCGGAGGTAATCGGCCTCGCGCGGAAAGATAGGCGTCCGGCGATGCAGGTTCTTGCCGCGCGCAGCATGATAGCCTCCGGAAAACCCGCACGCGCAAGGAATTTCATTCGGCCCCTGTGCCTCAGCGATCTGAAAGAAACCGATCATTGGGAGGCCTATGTCGAAGCCGCCATCGCGATGAAGTCCGAATCTACGCTGTTGCAGATTGAGAAGGAGTGGCTGAAGTTCCAGCCGCGCAACACGGGTTATGCCCAGGCGAGGATCGGCCGCGCTCTGCATGTTATGGGGCACTACGAAGCCGCAATCGATCGGCTGCTCCCGGCCGCCACCCTGCCCGATCGGCATATCGCGACCGTGATTTACTGCGCGGCATGTCTTCACGAATTGGGACGCAACGAGGAAGCGCAAAAGATGATCCGGGGGGTAAGCGGGAAATCGGATTGGCAACTCCGACAGATTCGGCAGATAAAGCAGCGGATCAAGCGCGCGCTCGACCATGAAAAACGCTAGAAACGCGATCGAACTTCGCCGATCGGCATCCTGGCGCATAAGGGGCAACCCGGAATGCCGCCGAATATGGTGAAATTGCACGACGCCGACCGGATGAGCCGGCGCGACATTGCCGTGCAAGACGGCGCGATTACGATCTGCGGGCCGCGCAAGGGCTGGATGTGGGTCACGGTTATCGCCAATGGCGCTGACGACCTGTCTCTTACGCCCGATCCCGGCAGCATGGATTTCCGCCGCACCCTTGCCGATGGTCGCCATATTTGGACTTGGCTGGTGGAAGCGTCGAATACTCCGGTCCGTCTCGACGGGTTGCACGGGGAAAACGATACAACATGCCTTTTCGGGACGCTGCCCGATCCGTTGGACGAATGGGTCACGGGTTCCGAGGCCGAGAGGCATGCGCTTGCAGAGATGCTCGGGGACATCTCGAGCGAAACACGGCCGGCGCAACCGCGCAGCGATGCGCTGTCGGACACCCATAATTTCGATCTTGCCCGCGGTGGAGCGGCCGTCGCCCGCAGCCTTGGCTTTGCAGAGATCCAAGTCGATCTGCTGAATGCCGCGCTGGCGATTCGGCAGTCGACAAATCTAACCCGGCTACTCTCTTACGCCAAGGCCAATGCATATGATTATACAGGCGCCATAGCCGCGGCGAAAACGGCGTTGGCTGCAAAGCCCGACCTCGCCGATGGTCCGTTCCGCGCGCATCTGGAGGAGTTGCTGGCCTATTGCGATCTTGCCGGCGAATTGCGGGATATCGCCGCAAAACGGCCGCGCACGCCGGCGCGCGGCACGACGATTGCCTATTGCCTGCACAATGCGCAGCCACATGCGCAGGGCGGCTATGCGATGCGCAGCCATGCGCTGGCCAGCGCTATCGTCGAGACCGGCCAGCCGCTGATCGCTTTCGCCCGGCCCGGCTTTCCGAGCGACGGCGAAGCATCGCCCGATGGAACGCCTGACACCGAACAGGTGGATGAAGTGCGGTACCGTTTCGAAAACGGTTTTGGCCGGCGCGGACGCGCCTATGGCTATATCGCGGACGCCGCCGATTATTTCGAAAAAACCTTTGCGGCGAATGAGATAGGGCTGGTGCATGCCGCGACCAATTTCTGGACGGGCCTGCCAGCCGCCATCGCAGCCTGCCGGCTCGGTCTGCCGTTCGTTTATGAGGTACGCAGTTTCTGGTCGATCACGCGGGATGCGCGCGAGCTCGGATTTTCCGAAAGCCTGCAAGGTCAGCGCGACGACGCGCTCGAAACCATGGTGCTCGCCATGGCCGATCAGGTGCTTACGCTAAACGAAGCGATGCGCGACAGGCTCGTCGAGATGGGTGTGGATGCCGACCGGATCACGCTCGCCCCGAACTGCGTCGATGCCGACCTGTTCGCGCCACACGCGCCGGATGCCGATCTGGCGGCACAGTTCGGCGTCGGCCCGAACGATATCGTGATCGGCTATATGGGGGCGATGCTCGGCTATGAGGGGATCGACCTGCTGGTCGATGCCGCCGCGCCGCTGATCCAGGATGACGAGCGCATTCGCCTGCTCATCGTCGGGGCGGATGCGGCCAAACGCACGCAAGCCGGTGCGATCGAATATGATCTCGAACGGCAGATCGAACGGCTCAGCATGGCGGAACATATCCGCCTCGTCGATCGCGTGCCGCCCGAAACGGCGCGGAATCTCTACACCCTTTTTGACATCTGCGCCTATCCGCGCCGTCCTCTCGAAGTCTGCGAACTCGTATCGCCACTGAAACCGCTTGAAGCGATGGCGATGCGCAAGACCGTGATCGGCTCGAGCGTCCGGGCGCTGCAGGACGTGATCGACCATGAGCGTACCGGCCTGATTTTCGACAAGGGCGATGTGGAGAGCCTGCGCGCCGTTTTGCACCGGGCAATCGGCGACGAAACGCTGCGCGCACGGCTGGGCGAAGCCGCGCGCGATTTTGTGCGAACCGAGCGCAATTGGGCGCAGATCGCAGAACAAGTCGGCACGGTTTATCGCCAGGCCGAAGGCGAAGACGCGCGAACCGCCGAAAAACTGCGCAAACTCGTCGATACGCATTTCGATGCGCCGGACGATGTTAGCGCCATCCGCACCGCGCTCGGTTCCGCCCGTTGACTGCGCCGTTAGCTCCGCTTTAGGCATTTTCCGCTAGGGGAGTTTAGGGAATTTGCACGGCGGAAACCGCCCGGGTTGGGGACATTCATGAAGATTATCATAGTCTTCGGCACGCGCCCCGAAGCGATAAAGATGGCGCCCGTCGTCAAGGCCTTCCGCGCCGACCCCGCCTTCGAAACGATCGTCTGTGTTACCGGGCAACATCGCTCCATGCTCGATCAGGTGCTGTCCCTATTCGATATCGCGCCCGATATCGATCTCGATATCATGAAAGCCGAGCAATCGCTGACCGATGTGACCGTCGGAACGATGACCGGGCTTGAGACCGTTCTGGCCGAACAGAAGCCCGACGCGATGCTCGTCCATGGCGACACGACAACGGCGATGGCGGCGGCGATGGCGGCCTTTTATGCTCAGATACCGGTCGGCCATGTCGAAGCGGGTTTGCGCACCGGCGACCTCTCCGCCCCCTGGCCCGAGGAAATGAACCGGCGGGTCGTCGACCTTGTCTCGCGCTGGCTGTTCGCGCCGACCGAAACCGCCGGCGAAGCGCTGCGCAAGGAAGGCGCTAATCCCACACATATCCATATTACCGGCAACACGGTGATCGATGCGCTGCTCTCTGTCGTCGGCGATATCCATGCCGATAGCGCGAAAAAGGCGGCGTTAGACGCGCAGTTCGATTTTCTCGACGCCACCAAGCGGCTCATCGTCGTGACGGGCCATCGTCGGGAAAATTTCGATGGCGGGCTCGAACGCATGTGCCAGGCGCTCGCGCAGCTGGCCGCGCGTGGCGATGTGGAGATCGTCTATCCCGTGCATCTCAACGAAAATGTTCAGCGCGCGGCGAATACTGTTCTCGCAGACACCAACGCGGTGCATCTGATCGAGCCGCAGGATTATCTGCCCTTCGTCTATCTGATGGACCGGGCGCATCTCGTGATATCGGATTCCGGCGGCATCCAAGAGGAAGCGCCGTCGCTCGGCAAGCCGGTGCTTGTCACGCGCGACGTCACCGAGCGGCCCGAGGCGATAGAGGCCGGCACCTGTCAGCTTGTCGGCACGGACATCGACCGGATCGTCAGCGCCGCGGCGACGCTGTTGGACGACGAGCAGGAATATGCACGCGTTAGCGCGATCAAAAACCCGTTCGGCGATGGCACTGCGGCCGCGCACATAGTAGAGGCGATGAAACATGCCGCGTGAATTCGAAACCATCTGCGTCGTCGGGCTCGGCTATATCGGCTTGCCGACCGCCGCGACGCTGGCCTCGGCCGGTTTCGCGGTCAAAGGCTGCGACGTCACCCCGCATATCGTCGAAGAGCTGAACGAGGGCCGCGCGCATTTCTCCGAGCCCGATCTCGACATGCTGGTGCGCGGCGCCGTCAGCAGCGGCCGCCTGACCGCCTATACAGAACCGCAACCCGCCGACGCTTTCATCATCACCGTACCGACGCCGATCCGTGACGATAAGTCGCCCGACATGTCCTATGTCGAAACCGCCGCGCGATCGGTCGCGCCGGTGCTGGCCGAGGGCAATCTCGTCATCCTCGAATCGACGAGCCCGCTGGGCGCGACCGAGTCCGTCGCCGATGTCATCCGCGAGGCTCGGCCCGATCTTGTCGATGGCGAGACGCTCAGCGTCGCCCTCGCCTATTGCCCCGAGCGTATCCTGCCCGGCCAGATGGTACGCGAACTCGTGCAGAACGACCGTATCGTCGGCGGACTGACGCCGGCCGATTCAGAATGCGCGCGCGATCTCTATGCGAGCTTCGTGCGCGGCGAGATTCACATGACGGACGCCAAAACGGCGGAACTCGTGAAGCTGATCGAGAATGCCTATCGCGACGTGAATATCGCTTTTGCCAACGAGGTCGCGAATATCTCCGAAGCGCATGGGCTCGATCCATGGGAGGCCATCGGGCTCGCCAACCGGCATCCGCGCGTCAATATTCTCAACCCCGGCCCGGGCGTCGGCGGCCATTGCATCGCGGTCGATCCCTGGTTCCTGATTTCGAACAATGGCGATCTGACCGGCCTGATGGCCGAAGCGCGGCGCGTGAATGATGGACGGCCCGAAACGGTTCTCGAGAAAGTTCGCGCTGCGGCGGCGGAAACGGGATCGAAGAAGGTGGCCTGCCTCGGCCTCGCCTTCAAGCCCGATGTCGACGATCTCCGCGAGAGTCCTGCGATCGATATCGCCGTTGGCCTCGCCGAAGAAGGCTTTGAAATCTGCGCCGTCGAACCGCATGTGAATGCGCTGCCGGAGAAACTCTGGCGGCACGATTCCATCCGGCTCGCGGGTTTCGAGGAGGCGCTGGCCAAGGCCGATATCGTCGTGCTGCTCGTCGGCCATAAGGCGTTCCGCAATCGCGCGGCGGATGCGGACGGCAAGACGGTAATCGATACCGTCGGGCTTTGGAGATAGCCGCACCATGCCGCCCGATCAGAAAGACATCATCGAGCTCCGCAAGAAGATAACGGCGGGCGAGATCGATCCGCGCGCCTTTTTCGAGATGCTGAACCAGCACAGCCATAACGGCCTGATCGGCGTCCAGTTTGTCGCGAACGCCGATAACTGGGTCGAGCTCGCGATCGATTATGACGAGAAGCTGATCGGCGATCCGCGCACCGGTATCCTCGCCTCGGGTCCGATCATCAGCCTATGCGACATGGCGTCGGGCATGTGCGTGATGCTGACGACGGGCAAGTTCCTGCAGACCGTCACCATCGACCTGCGCGTCGATTATCTCCGCCCCGCCAAGGTCGGCAACCGGGTGACGGGCCATATGGAATGCTACAAACATACCCGCAATGTCGCGTTCGTGCGCGGCTATGCGCATGACGGCGATGCCGACAGCCCGATCGCCAATGTCACCGGCACCTTCATGTTCCTGGGGGCACCGCAATGACGCTGACGCTGCCGCCCTATGCCGAGGCGCTCGGCATCGAACCGACGCGCGACGATGACGGCCGGATCGTGCTGACCATGGCGTTCGGCCCGCATGTACAAGGCCGGCCGAAGTTCCTCCACGGCGGCGCGATCGCGGGCCTGCTCGAGATCGCCGCCTTCGCGACCCTCTGGGATGCGTTGGGCGAAGAAGAACCGCGGCCGCAGACCAAGCCGATCACGGTGACGACAGATTTCATGCGCGGCGGACGCGAGCGACTGACCTATGCAGCCGCGACCATTTCCCGGCTCGGCCAACGCATGGCCAATGTCGAAAGCTTCGCCTGGCAGGAAAGCGAGGACAAGCCGATCGCCGCCGCGCGTATGAACTTCCTGTTGGTTCGGGAGTAGAGTCTTTTTGGACTCGACCCTGCGGTCGAGCGCCGCACCGGCGAAATTCTTACGAGTTACTCTCCCGCGATACTCGTCCGCGCATCGGCGTGCACAAGACCGCCATCGACCGTCAGCGTCTCGCCGATCACATAGTCGCCCGCGCGGCTCGCCAGATAGATGGCGGCCGCCGCCATATCTTCCGCTTCGCCGATCCGCTTCGCCGGGATCGACTGCGCGACAGCGTCGCCAGCATCGCGCGCCGCTTTGTTCATGTCCGAAGCGAAAGCGCCCGGCGCAATCGCCGTCGCGATGATATTGTCCTTGATCAGGCGTGCCGCCATCCGCTTGGTCAGCCACAGGATCGCGGCCTTGGATGCGTGATAGCTGTAGGTTTCCCACGGATTGAGCCGCATACCGTCGATCGAGCCGATGTTGATGACTTTGGCCGGCTGTTCTGCGCTCGCCGCATTGACGAGCAACTGGTGCAGCGCCTGGGTCAGGAAGAAGGGCGATTTGACGTTGAGGTCCATCGCCCGGTCCCAGCCCTTTTCGGGAAAGCTCAGATAATCCTCGCCCCAGGCTGCGCCCGCATTGTTGACGAGGATATCGAGCTTGTCCTCATGCTCGGCAATGGCGGCGGCAAGACCTTTGCAGCCTTCGACGGTCGAAATGTCCATCGGAATGCCGACGACCTTCTCACCCAGCTCCTGGACAGCGGCGGCGATCTGATCTTCCTTGCGCGCCGAAATATAGACCTTGCGGCATCCGGCCGCGAGCAGGCCCTGCACGATCATCTTGCCGATGCCGCGCGATCCACCGGTGACCAGCGCCGTGCGCCCTTCGAGGCTGAAAAGTTGCCCGATATCCATTATTCTTCTCCTTCGTCATCCCAGCGAACGCGGGGATCTCTGGCAAATTGTGGAAACGCCGGCGTTTAAGAGCCTGAGATTCCAGCGTTCGCTGGAATGACGTTATCCTCGGTTTTTGATCGTTTCCCTTGCAATGATCAGCTGCTGGATCTGGCTCGTGCCTTCATAGATCCGGAACAGCCGCACATCGCGGTAGAAGCGCTCGATGCCGTAATCATTGATATAGCCCGCGCCGCCATGAATCTGTACCGCGCGGTCCGCAACCCGGCCGACCATCTCGCTGGCGAAATATTTGGCGGCCGCCGCTTCGAGCGTGATCCGCTCGCCCGCATCCTTTTTCGCCGCGGCTTCGAGGACGAGCGCCTTGGCCGCCATGCTTTCCGCCTTGCTGTCCGCAATCATCGCCTGAATGAGCTGGAACTCGGACAGCGCCTGGCCGAACTGCTTGCGCTCGGTCGCATAAGCGACGCAATCGGCGATGAGCCGGTCCGCGATGCCGACACATACCGCGCTGATATGCAGTCGCCCGCGGTCGAGCACCTGCATCGCGACCTTGAACCCCTCGCCTTCCGCGCCGAGCCGGTTGGCAGCGGGCACGGGCGCATCATCGAAATTGACGTCGCAAACCTTGGCGCCCTGCTGGCCCATCTTCTTTTCCGGTTCACCGACCGATAAGCCGGGCAAGTCGCGCGGGACGAGAAAGGCCGAAACGCCGCGTCCGCCCACTTCCTCGCCGGTGCGCGCCATGACGGTGAAGACCGAGGCCTTGTCGGCATTGGTGATGTAGCGCTTCGTGCCGGAGAGCCGGTAGACATCGCCCCCTTTTTCATCTTTGGCGCGCACAGCCTTGGCTTTCACCGCGCCCGAGTCCGATCCGACATCCGGCTCGGTCAGCGCGAAGCTCGCTATCGCCTCGCCGCTCGCCATTTTCGGCAGCCATTCGGCCTTCTGTTCGTCGGTGCCCGCGATTACCACGCCCTGACTGCCGATCCCGACATTGGTGCCGAAGGTGGAGCGAAAGGCCGGGGTGGTACCACCAAGCTCGAAGGCGACGCGCACCTCTTCGCTCATCGTCAGCCCGATGCCGCCATATTCGGGGTCGATCGACAGGCCGAACAGCCCCATCGCTTTCATTTCCTCGACAACATCCTCGGGGATAGCGTCATCAGCCTCGACCTGGCCTTCGAGCGGGCGCAACCGCTCCTGTACGAAGCGGCGGATAGTCTCGAGCAGCTGATCGAAGGTTTCCGGATCGAGCGCCATGGCTATTCCCCTGTCCTCAATGGCCGGTCCTAATACCCATTCATCTCCGCCACGCGATTGGCGTGATAATTGGCGTCGCCCATGAATTCGGCCAGCGCGCGATCGCGCTTCATGTAGAGGCCAATGTCGTACTCATCGGTCATGCCGATGCCGCCATGCATCTGCACGCCTTCGCGGACGACAAGATTGGCCGCGCGGCTCGCTTTGGCTTTGGCGACGGAGACCATCAGCGGCGCGCCCTCGTCGCCCTCATCGAGCAGCTGCTGCGCCTTGAGCACCGTGGAACGCGCGATCTCCATCTCGCTATAGAGATGCGCCGCGCGGTGCTGGAGCGCCTGGAAGCTGCCGATGGTGCGGCCGAACTGCTTACGCTCCTTAAGATAGTTCACCGTCATGTCCATCGCGCCCGCACCGACGCCGACGGTCTCAGCCGCCGCGCCCGTCTGCCCGGCATGGAGCATCTTGGTCAGCACGTCCCAGCCCTGATCGACCTCGCCGATCACGGCGTCGGCAGTCACCTCGACATTATCGAACGCAACATGCGCGCCCATCGCGCTATCGACGAGGCGCGCGGCCTCCGCCGAAAGCCCGGCGGCATCCTTCTCGACCGCGAACAGCGTGATGCCGTTCGTCTCGCCGACACTGCCGCCGGTGCGCGCGGCGACGATCAGCATATCGGCCGATGCGCCCTGAATCACGAACTGTTTCCTGCCGTTGAGCTTGAAACCGTTACCGGACCGCTCGGCCTGCATGGCGATATGGGTGGGGCGGAACTTGGCACCCTCGTCGATCGCGATGCCGAGCACCGTGTCTCCGGCGATAATGCCAGGCAGCCACTGATCGCGCATATCCTTGCTGGCATCATTGAGCGCAGTCACGCCGACCACCGAGGTCGTCAGGAAAGGAGACGGCGTCAGATTACGGCCGATCTCTTCGAGCACGATCCCGGCTTCGACATGGCCCATGCCGAGCCCGCCATCCTCTTCGCCCGCCAGCATCCCGGCGAACCCCATTTCGGCAAACTGCTTCCACAGCGCATGGCCGAAACCGTCCTTGCACTCGCGGTCGCGCCAATGGCGGAGCTGCGTTTCGATGCTGCCCTCGGCCGCCATGAAGGGGCGCACCGTGTCCTGCAGCATCGTCTGGTCATCGTCGTGATAAAGGGGCATTTCAGGTCTCTCCAGTCATGCCCTCTCCCCTTGCGGGAGAGGGCTAGGGAGAGAGGGTTGACCGAGGCGGTTCGATGCCGCCGAGATCAAGATCGCTTCGCGAACCCCTCTCTCCAAACCTCTCTCCCGCAAGGGGAGAGAGGCTCAAAATTTACGCGTCCGGCAGCTCGAGTATCCGCTTCGAGATCACGTTGAGCATGACCTCACTCGTGCCGCCTTCGATGCTGTTCGCTTTTGTCCGCAGCCAGTCGCGCGATTTTGCGCCGCCGTTCGAGGCTTCGCTGTCCCATTCCAGCGCTTCGGACCCGCCCGACGCCATGATCAGCTCGTGCCGCCGCTTGTTGAGCTCGGTCCCCGCATATTTCATCATATTGGGCGTCGCCGGGTGGTTCTTCTTGGCCTTGAGCTCGTCCATGAAACGTTCGGCCATCGCCTTGAAGGCGAGCGCCTCGACATCGAGCTCGGCAAGCTGCGCGCGCAACAGCGGATCGTCGAGACGGCCCATAGCGTCCTCGCCGAGGCTCGGCATTACCGCCTTGCCGAGCGAGCCCATGCCGCCACCGCCGCCCATGCCCGAAATCATCTCGCGCTCATGGCCCAGCAGATATTTGGCGACATCCCAGCCACGATTGATCTCGCCGACATAGCCGGTGACGCCGTCACCATAATCCTTGGGCACCTGCACATCGTCGAAAAAGGTCTCGCAGAAGGGCGAGCTGCCCGAGATCAGCAGGATCGGCTTGGTCGACACGCCTTCGCTCGCCATGTCGAACAGCATGAAGGTGATGCCGCGATATTTGTCTGCCTTGTCCGTGCGGACAAGGCAGAAGATCCAGTCGGCCTGGTCGGCATAGCTGGTCCAGATCTTGCTCCCGTTGACGACCCAGTGATCGCCCTTGTCTTCGCCGAAGGTCTGCAAGCTGACGAGATCGGACCCGCTGCCCGGCTCCGAATAGCCCTGGCACCAGCGGATTTCGCCGCGCGCGATTTCGTTCAAGAAGCGCTGCTTCTGCGCCTCGGTGCCGAAATGCAGGAGCGCGGGCCCGAGCATCCAGATGCCGAAGCTGGAGAGCGGCGGCCGTGCCTTGATGCGCGCCATTTCCTGTTTGAGAACCTTGCCTTCGGCCGGGGAAAGCCCTGCCCCGCCATAGTCTGTCGGCCATTCGGGCACCGTATAGCCCTTCTCCAGACAGGCTTCGAACCAAGCCTTTTGCGCGTCGTTTTTGAACGTGGCGTTGCGGCCGCCCCAATAGATATCGGCTTCATCGCGCACCGGCTCGCGCATCTCGGCCGGGCAATTCGCCTCCAGCCAGGCGCGGGTCTCGCTGCGGAAACTTTCGAGGTCGGGCATCGCAATCTCCTATCGGTCTTCGCCATACTAATCCCGCGGGCGCGGGAGCGCGAATCTTGCTTTACGTTTACGTCAATACTCGGCTAAGCCACAAGAAAAAGTTTTCGGTCGCAACGGGCTTTCGGGCGTCATCGCTTTGCCCTAGCCTTTCGGCCAAGAGAGGAACGCTATGAGATTCGCAGGCAAGCGCGTGGTCGTCACGGGCGGTGCTTCGGGCATCGGCAAGGCGACCGTCGAAGCGTTCATCGCCGAAGGCGCGCAGGTGATGATGGGCGATCTCAACGCCGAAACAGGCGATGCGATGGCGGCCGATGCGCACTTCGATAACCGCCTCGCCTTCCAGCCGACGGACGTCTGCAATGTCGACGATCTCAAGAGTCTGATGGACAATGCCGCCGAACATTTCGGCGGGATCGATATCCTGTTCAACAATGCGGGCGCGGGCGGCGCGCGTGAGACGATCGATGAGATGACGGCGGAGGCATGGGATTCGACGATGAACCTGCTGCTGCGCGCGGTCGCCATGGGCACGCGCTACGCCGTCGATCATATGAAGAAAAATCCGGACGGCGGCGCGATCGTCAACACCTCGTCGATCAATGCGCACGAAGCCGGCTGGGGTCCGGTCGCCTATGCGACGGCCAAGGCCGGGGTGCGGCATCTCTCGAAGCTCTCCGCAGCACAACTCGCCAAGTTCAATATCCGGGTGAACTCGATCAGCCCGGGTTTCATCATGACGAACATTTTCGCGGACGCTTACAAGAACGAGCCGGAAGAGGCGCAGCGCGTCGATCAGGCGATCCGCATGGTCTCGCCGATCGCGCAGCCGGTATCCCGTTCGGGCGCTCCGGAGGATATCGCGCAAGCGGTGCTCTATCTCTGCTCCGAGGATGGCGGTTTCGTGAACGGGACCGATCTGACCGTCGATGGCGGGATCACGGTCGGCCATCGCCATAGCTGGGACGAGAATACGCCCGGCCTGCTGGAGCTAATCGAAGCGCAAGCGCAATTGGAAGGGACCGCCTAGCCAGCCGATGAGCGACACGGCCCAGCCAGACGCCCCTGCCGGCAATGCCTCCGTTCCGCTGGAACGGCATGTGCCGGCCCGTGTGAAATTCTTCTTCGGCTTCGGCGCCATCGCCTTCGGCATCAAAGACCTCAGCTTCGCGCTGCTGCTGACCTTCTATTTCAATCAGGTGATCGGCGTGCCCGCGACAATCGTCGGCAGCGCCCTGCTCTGCGCGCTTGTCTTCGACGCCTTCAACGATCCGCTGATCGGCCATCTCTCCGACAATCTGAAAACGCGCTGGGGCCGGCGGCATCCGTTTCTCTACGGGTCCGCGATACCGGCGGCTTTGTGCTTTATATTCCTGTGGAATCCACCCGAGCTAACCGACGGGCAGATGTTCTTCTTCATCTTCGGTGCAGCCTTTCTCGTGCGCGCGAGCATGTCTTTCTTCGAGGTGCCGATGGCCTCGCTCGGGCCGGAGCTTACCAGCGAATATCATGAGCGCACGCGGCTCTACGGGCTGCGGTTTTTCTTCGGCTGGTTTGGCGGCTCATCGATGCTGCTCATTACCTATGCGTTTCTGCTGGTGCCCGCCCCCGGCTATCCGGACGGTCAGCTCAACCCGGCCGGCTATGAAAGTTTCGCACTGATTGGCGCCGTCATCATGGCGAGCGTGATCATCATTGCGGGCATGGGCACGCATAGCGAGATCAAATATCTGCCGAAGAACAATTATCAGCGCCAATCGCTGCGCGAGGAGCTACGGCTGATCCTCCGCTCGTTCAACAATCCCGGCTTCAAGATCCTGATGTTGTGCACGTTGTTCGCCAATTCCACACTCGGCCTCAATCTCGGCCTGCTCATGTATTTCATCACCTATTTCTGGGAGCTGGACTCGGCGGCGCTCGCCTGGTTCGTGATCGGCCTCGTCGCCGGCATCGCCTGCGCGGTGGTCGCTTCGGCCTGGCTCTCGAAACGGATCGGCAAGCGCCGCGCGGCCTATATCTTCATTCTTTCGTCGATCGTGTTCACCCCGGCGGCCTATCTGGGCCGGGTGTTCGGCATCATGCCCGAAAATGGCGACCCGATACTGCTGCCAATCCTCGTCCTGTTCATGGCGCTCGGCAGCGGGCTGTTGGTATCCGGCCTGATCCTCAAGGTTTCGATGCTGACCGATGTGATCGAGGACGATGCCGAGCGCAGCGGCAAGCGCAACGAGGGCATATTCTTCGCGGGCAATTTCTTCGTCCAGAAATGCGTATCGGGCATGGGGATCGCGATCACCGCCGGCATCATCGCACTCGTATCCTTCCCGATCGGCGCAACGCCGGGCGAGGTGCCGCAATCCATCCTCAACAATCTCGCGATGGTGTATACGGGCATCATTACCGTGCTAGCGCTTTCGGCAGCGGCCATCGTCAGTCGATTCCCGATCGATCAGGCCGACCACGAAGCGCGCATCGCACGCATGCGCGGCGCGGCCGGCGAAGCGACGATGTGATTTGAATTCGGATTATCAAGGAGACTCTTCATGGATTTCAACCTTTCGGACCGCGAGACCCATTTCCGCGACCGCGTCAAAGCCTTTATCGATGAGGAAGTCCGGCCGCGTGTCGATGACTATGCCGCCGAGTTCCCGCCCGACAATCGCTGGGGCACGAGCGATACGCTCGAAGAGCTGAAGGAAAAGGCGAAAGCCAAGGGCCTGTGGAACTTCTTCATGCCGCCCCATTCCGGCCAGACGCATGTCGACGATACGTTCGAGTTTGAGGGTGAACAGCTCACGAATCTCGAATACGCCCTGTGCGCCGAGGAAATGGGCCGGGTCGGCATTGCGTCCGAATGCTTCAACTGCTCGGCGCCCGATACCGGCAACATGGAAGTCTTCCATCGCTACGGCACGCTCGAACAGAAGGAGCAGTGGCTCCGCCCGCTGATGAACGGCGAAATCCGCTCCGCCTTTCTGATGACCGAGCCACAGGTCGCCTCGTCCGACGCGACCAATATCGAAACGAAGATCGAGCGCGATGGCGATGATTATGTCATCAACGGCCGCAAATGGTGGTCGTCCGGCCTCGGCGATCCGCGCTGTAAGGTCGCGATCGTCATGGGCAAGACGGACTTCGAAGCGCAGCGCCACCAGCAGCAGTCGATGATCCTGATGCCGACCGATGCCGAAGGCGTCGAGATCGTACGTCACCTGCCCGTCTTCGGCTATGACGACGCGCCGCACGGCCATATGGAGGTCATCCTCAAGGATGTCCGCGTGCCGGCGTCGAACCTGCTTCTCGGCGAAGGCCGCGGTTTCGAGATCGCGCAGGGCCGCCTCGGCCCGGGCCGTATCCATCACTGCATGCGCACAATCGGCGTGGCGGAAGAAGCACTCGAAAAGATGTGCAAGCGTCTCCAGTCGCGCGTCGCGTTCGGCAAGACGATCGCCGATCACTCGATCTGGGAATGGCGCGTCGCCAAGGCGCGGATCGGCATCGAGCAGAATCGGCTGCTCTGCCTCAAGGCCGCCGACATGATGGACAAGGCCGGCAACAAGACGGCGCGCAACGAGATCGCGATGATCAAGGTCGCCGCCCCGCAAATGGCGCTCGATATCATCGACGACGCGATCCAGGCGTTCGGCGGCGCCGGCGTCACAACCGATCCGGGCCTCGCCCGCGCCTATGCGAGCCAGCGCACGCTGCGCCTCGCCGACGGCCCCGACGAAGTCCATGCCCGCGCCATCGCCCGCTGGGAATTCGGCCGCCATGCGCCGACCGAAGATGATGGCGCGATGAGCAGCGGCGATATCGGCGTCACGCGTTAGAAATGATGTTTCACTTCATTCCAGCGAAGGCTGGAATCTCGGGCTTTCTGGCGGGACTGTTCCGCATAGTTGCCTGAGATCCCAGCCTTCGCTGGGATGACGGATGAGGAGGGAGCAGCGATCATGCAAACCGCCGATCCTGATGCGCTGGGTTTCATCCCCAACCGCCTGAGCTACATCCCCGAGTTCATCAACGAGCGCTACATCGCCAGCGGCAAGATGAAGAATTTCCAGCTGACGATCGGCCGGGGCGACGATATCGCGCTGTTCGCGTCTGGCGGGATAGCGCGCGAGGATGGCGCACCGCTCCTCGACGATCAACTCTTCCGCATCGCATCGATGACCAAGCCGATCACTTCGGTCGCCTTTATGCAGCTTGTCGAACAGGGCAAGGTCGCGCTCGACGATCCGGTCCATCGCGTGTTGCCCGAGTTCAAGGGGCTCGGCGTCTATGCAGGCGGCGGCGCGCAAGTCCCGTTCGCCACCACGCCAACCGAGGCGCCGATGCGGATGGTGGACCTGCTGCGCCACACATCGGGCCTCACCTACGCTTTTCAGAACCGCTCCAATATCGACCTCGCCTATCGGGACCGGAAGATCGAAAAGTGGCACGGCAATCACGATCTCGATAGCTTCGTCGCCGATCTTGGAACGCTGCCGCTCGAATTCTCGCCGGGTACGGCTTGGAATTACTCAGTCTCGACCGATGTGCTCGGCGCCGTGATCCAGCGCGTATCTGGGCAGACGCTCGACGCCTATTTCGCGGACCATATCCTCGCCCCGCTCGGCATGGACGACACCTTCTTCACCGTGCCGGAAAGCAAGCTCGGCCGGCTCGGCGATTGCTGGACATGGACGCCGAAAGAGCCGGTGATGTTCGACCGGGCGGAGGAGAGCATCTGGTCGAGGCCGCCCAAGCTGCTCTCGGGCGGCGGCGGGCTGATTTCGACGAGCGCCGACTATCATCGTTTCTGCCGCATGCTGCTCGGTAAGGGTTCACTCGGCGATGCCCGCATCCTCGGCCGCAAGACGATCGAGCTGATGGCGCAGAACCATCTGCCCGGCGGCCGCGACCTCGCCGATATGTCGATCGCCATGTTCAGCGAGACGCAAAATGCGGGCACCGGCTTCGGCCTTGGCCTCGCGGTCAATCTCGATCCGGCGCGGTCGATGATGCCCGGCTCAGCCGGCGAATTTTATTGGGGGGGCATGTATTCGACCGCCTTTTTCGTCGATCCGGTCGAGGATCTGACGATGGTTTTCATGACCCAGCTCCAGCCGTCCAACACCTACCCGATCCGCCGGGAACTCAAGACGCTCATCTATTCGGCACTGGCCTGACGCGCTTCCGCTTTTGACTCAGCTAATGCTTTGCCGCAGATTTCGAAAAGGGCGCGAATCGAAGGGGGCATGCATATGAAACGGACTTTCGGGATCGTCACGGCAACGGCGATGGCCTTGGCGCTGACCGGCTGCGAATTCAGCTTTGGCGGACCGAGTCTGGAGGATATCGAACAATCGATCGTCGAGAATTACGAGGGCGAAGGATATGAGAATATCGCGGTCTCGCTCGAAGAGACCGAAGAGGGCGGCTATATCGGCGAAGTCGAATATACCGTTCCCCAGCAGAACGATGTCCAGCGCACACTCGAATGCTCGGTCGAACCGGTCGAGAATAACGAAGCGTCCTGGCGATGCTATCCGCGTGTAAACGACCTCGCCCAGATGATCGTCGATGGTTATGAGGAACGCGGCGCGCAAGAAGTCTACGCCGAACTGACGTCCGAAAGCGACACCAGCTATACCGGCCATGTCGACTATACCAACCCGCAGACCGGCCAGCGCAATCGCCACGATTGTACGGTCGATCTCGCCGATGGCGATGCGAATTGGCAGTGCGCGCCGTAAGACGCACATGCCCGGTCCGGCGCAATCCGCACTGGAAAATCCCGCGCAGAATCGGTTAGGGCGTTTTCGAAGTTATCGAGGATGCCCATGACCGCCCCTTTTCGCACCGTATCGCTGTTCGCCGCCGCCTTGCTGTTGGCCGCGTGCGGTTCTCCGGAGGCCGCTGAAGAAGCGGCCGCCACCGCCGCAGAAGAAAGCGCTGAGCGGGACCGCGCATTGGTCGAAAACGCAGTGCGCGACGCCTATGAAGCGGAAGGCGCCGAGGTCACCGACGTGACGATGGAACTGGCCCCTGACGGCGCCCGCTATATCGGCAATGCGACGATCCGCGATCCCGAGAGCGGCAACGAGATCACGGTCGAATGCCGCTATACGACCGATGCCGGCGGCACGCCGCGCCTCAATTGCGACCGGATGACGGACGCAGGGTAAGCTCGGCGCTTTCTTCGATTCCCGGTCGGGCTGCTTTATGTCATCGCGGCAAGGCGCTATTCTTGATCCAGCATCATGGTCGATATCTTCATCTCCTATTCGCGCGAAAACCGGGCCAAGGTCCGGCTGCTCGCCGAGAAATGCGCCGCTCTGGGCTATGCCGTCTGGTGGGATGAGGAACTACCGCCGCACAAATCCTATGGCGATGTGATCACGGAGAAGATCGGCGTGGCCAAGGCGGCGATCGTCGTCTGGTCGAAAAGCGCGGCGGCATCGGAATGGGTGCGGGCCGAGGCCGATATCGCGCGCAACCAGAAGAAACTGATCCAGAGCGCGCTCGACGACACGCCGCCGCCCCTGCCCTTCAACCAGATTCAGTGCGTGATGCTAGACGATTGGCAGGGCCAGGACGATCATTCGGGGTGGCGCAAGATCCGGGAAAGCCTGACCGAACTATGCGGTCCGCCGAACAGCGCTGCCGAGCCCGCCTATGCCATGCCGAGCGCGCCGCCGCCGGAGCCTGTATGGGCCGAAGCAGACAGCGCCGCTCGATCGAACCGCCTTCCGCTGATCGCGGGCATCGTTGCGCTGGGCGCAACGATCGCCGTCGCGCTGTTTCTGTGGCTGCCGGATCGGGAAAAGCCGGCTATGCAAGAGAATAGAGAGGAAGCGATCGCCGCCGAAGACGCGGAAGAACCGGTGGAGGAATTCCCGCTGCGCGCCGTGATCGACGATCCGGACGGCTTCACCTATATGCGCAACGCGCCGGCGCGGGGCGCCGCTGTCTTGCGCGCCATTTCGGACGGCGAGATGTTCTCGACGCGCGAGCAGGTCGCCGACTGGTGGGAGATCATGGCCGCGGACGGCACGCGCGGGTACATGCATGAATCGCGGATCCGCATCCTGAGCGAGGACGAGCGGATCGCACGCGAAGCCAGTGCCGAAAACGCGGTCCGGTCGCAGGCAGACGCGCTCGACGATATTGCAGGCGCGATGCAGGGCGTCAGCGACGCCATCGAATCCGGGCGCGACCCGGCGCAGTAACGCGATCAGCCGAGCTTCAGGCTCTCGCGCAATTCGCGCTTCAATACCTTACCGATTGCGCTGCGCGGCAATTCATCGACGATATGAACGGCGGCAAGCCGTTGGGTTTTGCCGAGCTTCGCGTTGGCCCAGTCCCTGATCGCCTCGGCATCGCGCGGCCCGACGACGACACCGACCGGCGTTTCGCCCCAATCCTCGCTCGGCACGCCGATCACGGCGACCTCGTCGACTTCGGGATGCTCGATAACAACCGCTTCCAAGTCACTGGGATAGATATTAAATCCGCCCGAAATAATCATGTCCTTGCGGCGATCCATCAGCGTCAGGAACCCGTCTTCGTCGAACCGCCCGACATCGCCGGTGCGGATGAAGCGGTTGCCCTCTTCATCATACCATTCGGTGTCGCGCGTCTGTTCGGGCCGGTTGTGATAGCCCTTCATGATCGTACCCGAGCGCCCGACAATTTCGCCGATCTCGCCCTGCGGTACTTCCTTGCCCTGCTCGTCGATGAGGCGGATGTCATGGCCCGGCATAGGCTGGCCGACCGTATGGAGCTTGTCGGGAAATTCATGGGCGCGCAGCGCGCAGCTGCCGCCACCTTCGGTCATGCCGTAAAATTCGACGAGCCCGCCCGGCCAGCGTTTCAGAATGTCCGCCTTCAGCTCCGCCGCGAACGGTGCGCTCGTGCAGAATTTCATCAGATAGGAGGACAGGTCGTAATCGTCGAAACGCGGCTCAGCCATCAGCCGCTTATACTGGATCGGCACAAGCATCGCCGTCGTCACCTTTTCACGCTCGCTGAGTTCAAGAAATTCCGTTGTCTTGAACTTCTGCATCAGCACCGCCTTGCCGCCATTGCCGATACAGGGGAGGAAGCTCACCAGCGTCGTGTTCGAATAGAGCGGCGTCGAGAGCAGCGCGACGGTCGCGGGCGTGAAGATCAGCCCACCGAAGGCCGTCACCTGCCGCCAGCGCATCTGATGCGAATGGACGATGCCCTTGGGCGTGCCCGTCGTGCCGCTCGAATAAATGATGTTGAAGCCCTGTTCGGGATCGATCTCGACCGGTTCGGGCTCCGCGCCTTCTTCCGGCAGCCAGGCTTCGAACGCCGTATCGTCGTCCAGCGTCACCGGCGTCACGCCGTCCGGCAGCGTCAGGGTATCGAGGATCGACTGGTCGGCGAAGAGCAGCCGCGTGCCACAATCCTCGACCATCAGCGCCAGCGCCTCGGGCGTTGAACTTTGCGCGAGCGGCGCCACAGTCCCCCCGGCTCGCAATATGCCGAGCCAGAGCACCGCATAGGCCCAGCCGTTGAGGCCGCAAATCGACACCGCCTCGCCCGATTGGACTCCGTCTCGCTGAAGCCCGGCAGCAATCCGGTCGCCATAGCGATCGAACGCGGCATAGCTCAGCCTTCTGTCCCCCGCGACAACCGCGATATCGTCCGGCCGTTCGGTCGCATGGGCGCACACAACATCGGCATAGGATGCGAACTCGCTTTGCAGCATCTCGGCGGCGGTCGTCATGCCAGGCTCCTCTCAAACGTCATTCCGGCTCCCGATGGGTCGCTAATCCGGAATCTCGGGCAACAAGCAATGTGCCTAACCGCCCTGGATTCCGGATCAAGTCCGGAATGACGATACTGTTCGATTTCAGTCGCGCGACGGCGCGACCGCCGAACCGGCAAGCAAACCGCCATCGATAGTCAACTCAGCGCCCGTCATATAGGCCGCCTCGTCGCTCGCCAGCAGCACGGCCAACGCCGCCACTTCCTCGGGCTCACCGAACCGCCGCATTGGCGTATCGGCGACGAATTCGGCCATCCGCTCTTCGCGATCCGGCCCGTCGCCGAGCATCGGCTCCCACATCGGGGTCAGCACGGCAGCCGGATGGATGGAGTTGCAGCGGATGTTTAGCCCTTGCTCCGCGCAATAGAGCGCAACGGTCTTACTGTGATTGCGTATAGCAGCCTTGGACGAGGCATAGGCCGCAGCGCCCGGAATACCGACCATCCCGGAACGCGAGGATATGTTGATGATCGAACCCGTGCCTTTTTCGCGCATGGCGCGGATGGCGTAGCGGCAGCCGAGAAACGTCCCGTCCAGATTGACGCGGTGGACAGCATGCCAATCTTCGAGGCTCACATGTTCGGGGTCGTGCGGGCTCATACCCTCTTCGAAACCCGTCACGCCGGCATTGTTGACGACAGTATCGACCGCGGGAAACGCATCGGCACAGGCTTGCCAGTCGGCCTCCTCGCCGACATCCAGACGCAGCCATTGGCGACCGATATCGTCCGCAACCGCTTGCGCGCTCGCCCCGTCCTTGTCGGTCACGATGACGTCCGCGCCTTCGGCTGCGAAAGCGCGCGCAATCGCTTCGCCGATCCCGCGTCCGGCACCGGTGACAAGGCACAGCTTCCCGTCCAGCCGTTTCATTCGCGATTCTCCCGGCCAAGTGCCTCGACCGGGATGGATAGACCGCCGATTACTGGTGGTCGAGCATCCCGAGCACGCGTTTGGAGATGATGTTGTTCTGGATCTCCGTCGAGCCGCCGTAAATCGTAACGGCCCGGTTCCAGAGCCAGGTGCGCGTCGTCTTCAGCTCGTCCTTGTCGAAGCCTTCGCCTTCCCAGCCCAGGCCCTGCATGCCCATGACTTCTACCATCAGGTCGGTGCGTTCCTGCGCCAGTTTTGCGCCAACATTTTTGAGGACCGAACTGGTCGCGCTCGGCCCGCCCTGTTCGCGCGCCTCGCGCTGGGCGCGGCCGACCGTACCCATGAAATTGCGCACCGACATCTCGTGCTTGATGATCTTAAGCCGCAATTCCTTGTCGGCAATCTCGTCCTCTTCAGTGACCTCAACATATTGCTTCGCGTGATCGGCCAGCGAGCGCATCATCGCGCGCGCCCCGCCACCGCCAATGCCGGCACGTTCGAACTGCAAAAGGCGCTTGCCGATCGTCCAGCCCTTGCCTTCCTCGCCGACGCGATTTTCCTTGGGCACCTTCACATCCGTGAAGAAGGTTTCGCAAAAAGGCGACAGGCCCGAGATCATCTTGATCGGACGGCGTTCGACGCCCGGCTGATCCATATCGACGATTAGGAAGGTGATGCCGTCATGCTTGTGCTCTTTGTCCGTGCGGAACAGGCCAAAGCAGAAATCGGCCCATTGGCCGCCCGACTGCCAGGTCTTCTGGCCGTTGATGACGTAATGATCGCCCTTGTCCTCGGCAAAGCTCTGCACATTGGCGAGATCGGACCCGGCATTCGGTTCCGAATACCCCTGACATCCCCGGAGAGAGCCGTCCGATAGCGGCGGCAGCCATTTCCGCTTCTGCTCCTCGGTGCCATATTCCATCAGCGTCGGCGCAAACATGCCGACCGCCAGGCCGCCGATCGGATTATAGGCGCCGATCTTGCGCATTTCCTCGTCGAGAATGGCGGCTTCCTTGGAGGAGAGTCCTGCCCCGCCATATTCCTTCGCCCAGGTCGGCGTGCCGAAACCGCGCTCGCCCAGCGCCTTGCGCCATTTCACCATATCCGGCGACATGTCGGTCGGTCCGTCCACCATACCCATCGGATTGTGACGGCCCTTGAGCGCGGGATCGAAATTGTCCGCCAGCCAGTCGCGCACCTCCGTCCGGAAGGCGTCTAGGGGTTCGACATCGGCCATCATGCTCTCCTGAAAATGCGCTGCTTTACGTTCACGTCAATTGTCGGGGAAATGGCGGGCAAGGTCAAGCCATCGCGACGCGTTCAGCTTGGGTTAGCGCAGGCTTGGCCATGTCTTCGGACCGAAATCGGCGGGGTGACGCAGATGGCACGATTGGCTAGGCCGTCTGCCAAAGCCGGATACGTTCGGAGGGCAAGGCTATGAAAATCGCCAATTTGATCGCGCCGCTGGCGGCGATGACGTTGCTCGCGGCATGCGGCAGCGAACAGGAGCTACGCGACCGGAGCGCCGAACCCATGGTCGATGGCGAGAGTATCTACGCGACTGAGGAAGGCCGCGATACGCATAGCTATGCCAATCCGCTCGAAGCCCGCGTCACCCATGTCTCGCTCGATCTCAATGCCGATTTCGAGGAACGGCGGATGGTCGGAACGGCAACGCTCGATCTCGTGCTCGCCGAGGATGCCGAGGAGGTCGTGCTCGACAGCAAGGGGCTGGAAATCCGCGAGGTCGTCAATGGCGAGGGCGAGGCCCTGCGCTGGGAGATGGGCGAAGACAGCGGCGATGTGCATGGCGCGCCGCTGACGATTGCGCTCGACGGCGCCGAGCAGGTGAAGATCACCTATGCGTCCGCGCCGGGCGCCGCCGCCCTGCAATGGCTGGAGCCCGAGCAGACCGAAGGCGGCGAGGAACCGTTCCTGTTCAGCCAGGGCCAGGCGATTCTCAACCGGAGCTGGATTCCGACGCAGGACAGCCCCGGTATCCGCCAGACCTGGGACGCGCGGATCACCGCGCCCGAGGGCATTCGCGTCGTGATGAGCGCGGAAATGCTGACGCCTGAGGGCGAACTCATCGACGATCAGCCGGGCCGCCGTGCTTTCCGCTTTCGCATGGATGAGCCGATCGCGCCCTATCTGATCGCTATCGCGGCCGGTGACCTCGCCTTTCAGGAGCTTGGCGACCGCAGCGGCGTCTATGCCGAACCGTCGATGCTCGCCGCCGCGGCTAGCGAATTTGAGGATATTGAGGAGATGATCACCGCGGCCGAACAGCTGTACGGCGAGTATCGCTGGGGCCGCTACGATCTGCTCGTACTGCCCTCGGCCTTCCCGTTCGGCGGGATGGAGAATCCCCGTCTCACCTTCGTGACGCCGACCATTCTCGCCGGCGACAAATCGCTGGTCAGCCTAGTCGCGCACGAACTCGCGCATAGCTGGTCCGGCAATCTCGTCACCAATGCGACCTGGAACGATTTCTGGCTCAATGAAGGCTTCACCGTCTATTTCGAAAACCGCATCATGGAAGCGGTCTATGGCCGCGAACAGGCGGAGATGCTCGCCGATCTCGGCTGGGCGGACATGATGGCCGATATCGAAGCGCTGGGCGGACTCGAATCTCCCGATACCCGGCTGCATCTCGATCTTGAGGGCCGCAATCCCGACGACGGGATGACCGATATCGCCTATGAGAAAGGCGCGGTGTTCCTGCGCACGATCGAAGAAACGGTCGGCCGCGCCCGCTTCGACGCCTGGTTGCGCGACTATTTCGACCGCAACGCCTTCCGGCCGCAGACCAGCGCCGGGCTGATCGCCGATATGCGCGCCAATCTGTTCGAAGGCGACGAGGCGGACGAGATCGGCATCGAACAATGGATCTACGAACCCGGCCTTCCCGAAAACGCCGTCCATGTGCAGTCCAATCGCTTCCGCGCCGTCGACCATGCGATCCAGAATTTCGCGGAGAGCGGCGAAGTGACGGTCATCAACTGGCCCGAATGGACGACGCAGGAGCGATTGCGCTTCCTCAACGGCCTGCCGCGCGAAATGGATGAGGACCGGCTCACGGCGCTCGAAGAGACGTTCGCACTCAATGTCGCGCGCAACAGCGAAATCCGCTTTGCCTGGCTGAGGCTCGCGATCGCCAATCGTTATGACGATGCACGGGATTCGGTCGAACGCTTCCTCCTGTCCATGGGCCGGCGGAAATTCGTCGCGCCATTGTTCGAAGCGCTAATGGCCGCAGGCGATTGGGGGCAGCCTTTCGCCCGGCGAATCTATCGCGAAGCGCGACCGCGCTATCATGCGATCACGACCGGGACCGTCGACGAAACGGTGCCCCTGTCGGACGGATAGTCCGGGTTCCGCAGTTTAGCGCCGACTCCTCACCGCTTGTCGCGTTAACCCTTTCGCTTCACCCTATACTGGGGAAAGGGCTCTATCGAACGCCGCACCACGGCATTCGAAGAAAAAAGAGTCGCATATGATACCGGGTCGCAAACCGGGCTTTTTCAGCTTGATCGCCGCGTGCATCTTCGCGCTTGGCGTTACCACAACCGCCGCCGAAGCGCGCGATCCGCGCTGGCAATGCGTGACCTATGCGCGCAGCGTGTCGGACATCCAGATTCGCGGCAACGCGCATACCTGGTGGGCATCCGCAGAAGGCCGCTACGAGCGCGGCAGCACGCCGGAAGCAGGCTCGGTCATGGTGCTGCGGTCGCATGGCCGCATGCGGCTCGGCCATGTCGCGATGGTCCGCGAAGTCGTCAATGATCGCCAGATTCGCCTGAACCATGCCAACTGGTCGCGCCGCGGCATGATCGAGAGCGATGTGCTGGCTGAAGACGTTTCGCCGAACAATGACTGGAGCGTGGTCCGCGTCTGGCACACGCCGACCGGTCAGCTCGGCATCACGCGCTATCCGGTCTATGGCTTCATCTATCCCAACGCAGCAGATGCGGAGCCCGAAGTGCGGATCGCCGCGACCGAGCTGGACGCCAATCGCACCCTGCTCGCCAGCTATCAGCCTGCCGATGGCGATCGCATCGGTCAGTTGATCGAGGATCTCGATTAAGGCTTTTGGTTAGCGTGCTTCGCGCAGCTGGATAAACGCCGAATTGACCCAACCGCTAAGGCACGGGCCGTCATAGGCCCGGCGCGATCCGATCGGCTCGGATACGCCGCAGGTGGCGCTCAGTTCGCCCGCTTCGGTATAGACGATGGCCAGCCAGCTTTGATCGTGGCTGCGATTGCAGACGAAGACGCGCATGCCGACCGTTATACTGTCGAGTTGCCGCGCGCGATCGAACGGCGCAGCGCGCACGGCCAGCGCCGCCTGCCCGCCCAGGGACTGTACCTGCCCCGTCGCCTGACACGCATTGAAACGCGGCCCGAACTGGCCGACGACCACGGGCTGCACCAGCTCGTCGGACCGTTCGACCTCGCCGCGATCGAGCGGCGCCGTACCCGATCCGCTGGTCTGCTCCACATTCGGATTGCAGGAGGCGAGCGCCAGCGCCCCCGCCATCACCGCGAAAACCAACCCGTGCTTCACACTACCTCCAAAAACGACCTGCACCCGAAATAGGGATTTGCACGGGGCGGTCAATCGGTCAGTACCCGACGACGCCCGCCTGCAGCGCGTCTCAATAAGATGTTCACACTGTTTCCGTTCGAAATCCGAGCATCGGCGCGATAATATGATAGAATTACACATGGTCGCGATTGGCAGATACGGGATCAATCCATGAAGCGTTTTTTGGCATCCGCTGCGTCCATTCTGGTCCTCAACGCCTGTGGCGGCGACGGCAATGCTCCGCCACCGCCGCCTCCGCCCGCGAACACGGCGCCTTCGATCACGTCCGCGGGCACGGCGCAGGTGACGGAGAATGATCGCAACGCCTATCAGACCCAAGTCAGCGATCCGGACGGCGACACGCTGACCTATTCGATATCCGGCGGTGCGGACGCCAGCCTGTTCTCGATCAACAGCGCGGGCGCCCTCGTCTTCAATGCGCGGCCCAATTTCGATTTGCCGGCGGACGCCAATCAGGACAATGTCTATCGCGTCAACGTCACCGTCAGCGATGGCCAGGCGTCCGACAGCACCAATCTCTCCATCACCGTAGAGAATGATCGCGAGGGCATTGCGGTGCGCCGGATCGCGTCCGGCCTTGCCCGGCCGACCTATATCGCGCCCATACCCGGCGAAGACGATGTCTTCGTGATCGAAAAACGGGGGCGCATCCTGCGGCTCGATCCGGCGACGGGCGCGTTGAATACCGTCCGGACAGTGCAGGATATCTCATTCGAGGGCGAAGGCGGACTGCTCGGCATCGCCATGCCGTCCTACTATCCCAGCGAGCGAATGATCTACATTTTTGTGACCAATGCGGCGGGGGATATCGAACTGCGCCGCTTCCGCGAAAACGGCATTGAACCGCCACAGGGCGAGCCTTCGCTCCTGACCATTCCGCATCCGGTCGCCAGCAACCATTATGGCGGCTGGATCGGTTTCGATCCAGACGATCTGCTGTTCGTCGCCACCGGGGATGGCGGGGCGATCGGCGGACCGAACGACAATGCGCAAGACCCGGATTCGCTGCTCGGCAAGATTCTGCGCTTCGGCATTTTGCGCGATCCCTATGCCGGCGCGTCGGTCCCGAGCAATTTTCGCGTGATTCCACCCGACAATCCGTTCGCCAATGGCGGCGGCGCGCCGGAAATTTACGCGCTTGGCCTGCGCAATCCCTTCCGAGCCTCATTCTCGGGCGATACCCTGTTCATGGGCGATGTCGGCCAGAAGACGTTCGAAGAGGTCAATCGGCTTTCACGGCTGGATGGCGCAGGCACGAATTTCGGCTGGCCGTTCCGCGAGGGCAGCATCCCCTTTCGCGGCGACGATCCTGGCGGACTGACCGACCCGGTGACCGAATATGACAATGGCGAAGGCCCGCGCGCGGGCCGCTCGGTGATCGGCGGGATCGTCTATGACGGGCCCATCGTCGATCTTTTCGGCAAATATGTCTTCGCCGATTTCCTCAGCAGCAATATCTGGTCGATCCCGGTCGGCAGGCTGAACGGATCGATGATCGTCCCCTCAAGCGAATATGAACGCCGCAACGAGGATTTCGCGCCCGATGTCGGGACGATAGACCGGATGGTCGCCCTCGTTCCGACGGGCGATGGCAGCATCTATATCGTCGATTTCGACGGCGAAATTTTCGTCGCCGAACCTGCCTGACGAAAGCTAAGCCGCCTCCGCTTTCCGCGCTTCCTTTTTCCGCTCATGCGGATCGAGATGGCGTTTGCGGATACGGATGGCTTTCGGCGTGACCTCGACCAGTTCGTCATCCTGGATATAGGCGATGGCCTGTTCCAGCGTCATCCGGCGCGGCGGGGTCAGGCGGATCGCGTCATCCTTGCCCGATGAGCGGATGTTGGTGAGCTGCTTCGTCTTGATCGGATTGACCTCGAGATCCTGCGGCTTCGCATTCTCGCCGATCACCATCCCCTGATAGAGCGCATCGCCGGGCGAGATGAACAGCACGCCGCGCTCCTCGAGCGAGTTCAGCGCATAGGCAACGGCCGCGCCCTGCTCCATCGAGATCAACACGCCGTTGGCCCGGCCCTCGATCGGACCCTTGTACGACCCGTATTTCTCGTAAACCCGGTTTATGATCCCGGTGCCGCGCGTGTCGGACAGGAATTCGCCATGATAGCCGATCAGGCCGCGCGAGGGCGCGGAGAAGGTGATCCGCGTCTTGCCGCCGCCCGAGGGCGACATGTCGGTCATCTCAGCTTTGCGCAGCGCCATCTTCTCGACGACCGTGCCGGAAAATTCGTCGTCCACATCGACGACGACCGTCTCATAGGGTTCTTCGCGCCCACTCTCGCCGTCGCGGAAGAGTACGCGTGGGCGGCTGATCGACAGCTCGAACCCCTCGCGCCGCATCGTTTCGATCAGTACGCCGAGCTGCAGCTCGCCGCGTCCGGCCACCTCGAAGGCATCCTTTTCGGCGCTCTCGCTGATCCGGATCGCAACATTGCCCTCCGCCTCGCGCTCCAGCCGCTCGCGGATGACGCGCGATTGCACCTTGTCGCCATCCTTGCCGGCGAACGGGCTGTCATTGACGGCGAAGGTCATGGCCAGCGTCGGCGGATCGATTGGCTGGGCGTCGACCGGCGTCTCGACCTCGGGCGCGCAGATCGTGTTCGCCACGGTCGCATCGGTAAGCCCCGCAATCGCGACGATATCGCCGGCTTTCGCCGATTCTACAGGAACGCGTTCAAGGCCCTGGAAAGCGAGGATTTTCGTCGCACGCCCGCTCTCCACCACATTGCCTTCTGCGTCGATCGCCTTGATAGGCATGTTCATCTCAAGCCGCCCGCTTTCGATCCGCCCAGTGAGCACGCGGCCCATGAAATTGTCGCGGTCGAGCAGGGTCGCCAGCATCTTGAACTCGCCGTCCGGATCGGCGTCCGGTTCCGGCACATGCTCGACGATCGTCTCGAACAGCGGCGTCAGGTCGCCGTCGCGGACACTATCCTCGCGGCCCGCATAGCCCGAGCGCCCGCTCGCATAGAGGGTTGGAAAATCGAGCTGCTCGTCATTGGCGTCGAGCGCGAGGAACAGTTCGAAACATTCATCGAGCACCTCGGCGGGCCGCGCATCGGGCCGGTCGATCTTGTTGACGACGACGATCGGCTTGAGGCCGAGCGCCAGCGCCTTGCCGGTGACGAATTTCGTCTGTGGCATCGGCCCTTCGGCGGCATCGACGAGCAGGATCACCCCATCGACCATCGAGAGTATCCGCTCGACCTCGGCACCGAAATCGGCATGGCCCGGCGTATCCACGATATTGATGTGATGATCGTTCCAGTCGACGCTCGTGCATTTGGCGAGGATCGTTATCCCGCGCTCCTTTTCGAGCTCGTTCGAATCCATCGCCCGCTCCTCGACGCGTTCATTCTCGCGGAACGTACCGGACTGGCGAAACAACTCGTCGACGAGCGTCGTCTTGCCATGATCGACATGGGCGATGATGGCCACATTGCGAAGGCCCATAGAAACTCTCTCGATTGTCAGGAGCGTTGGAATTGCCGCGCGCTATACAGGTCTTTGTGCGTCGCAACAAGGCGGATGCATGCCAGTTCGATAGCGTAACGCTATGAGAATCGCTCAATTCTTATAATTGGTGTTATCGCCGTCTATCATCCTATATTGGTTGGATTGTTGATAATCACATGAATGGAGCAGCCCATGACCGCAGCTTCCCCCGAATCCGCCCCACACACGTCTAGCGTGCGCACGATCCTGTTCGCCACGGACCTGACAGCCCGCTGCGATCGCCCGCTCGATCGCGCTATCCAGCTGGCCCAGCAATGGGATGCGAAGCTGGTCCTGCTGCACGTGCTCGAAGCACAGTCCGATACCCCGGAGAATATCGCGGCCGCCGAAGAGCGGATACGGCAGGATATCGAAGATACCGGCATCCGTTTCGAGATCGATATCGCCGAAGGCAGGGTCGCGGAAACCGTAGAGGCGAAGGCCGCCGAGCATGACGCCGACCTGATCGTCACCGGCGTCGCGCGGTTCAACACGTTCGGCGACTTCGTGCTCGGTCATGAAGTCGACAAGCTGATCCGCAAGACCAACATACCGGTGCTCATCGTCAAGGCGAAGCCGCGCACGCCATATCAGCAATTGCTGGTGACGACGGATTTCTCGAAACCATCGCAAAATGCGCTCGAAACGGCGCTCGACCTGTTTCCGGCGCTGCCGATCGACCTCGCCAATGCGTTTCACGTGCCGTTCGAAGGCTTTATCAAGGCCGAAGACGCGCTGGCCGAAGTCCGCGCGGAGCAGAATGAATATGCCCAGTCGTTCATCAAAAAGATCGAGCTCGATCCCGAAAACAACGAGCGCATCACGCTCAAATTGCTGGACGGCACGACCTGCGAAGCGGTGTGCCGCCATGCCAACAGCCTCAAGAACAGCCTGACCGTCGTCGGCACACATGGCCGGGGCGGCATCCGGGCGGCGATGATCGGCAGTGTAGCCGAAGCTTTGCTCGAAACCCTGCCCGGCGACGTGTTGATGATCCGCGGTGCGAAGGCGCGCAAAAAGGTCAAGGACACGGGTGGTACGCGCTTGTCGGCGCTTGCCTGACCAAAACTAACCGCAACGACTCCGAACCCGCACCGGGATTCGCCTTTGGGCCGTAAAGCGGTATGGCGGCGCGATGCAGCGCCTCGTATCGCTCCTGATACCCGACCGGTTCATCGTCATCCTGCTGGCGATGGTCGGCGTTGCGGCCGTATTGCCCGCGCGCGGGACAGCGCTCGATTGGCTGGGCGCGGTCTCGACGATCTGCATCGTGACTCTGTTTTTCGTGCACGGTGCGCGGCTCAGCCGGTCTGCCGTAATCGGCGGTTTCACAAGGCTGCGGCTGCATCTCGTTATCGTCGGTTTCACCTTCCTCATCTTCCCTCTGCTCGGACTGGCACTGACAACCGTCGCAGCGCCGCTGATCGAGCCGGCCTTCGTGCCGGGCATCCTGTTCCTCTGCGCGCTGCCGACGACGGTCGCCTCGTCGATCGCGATGGTGTCCATGGCCAAGGGCAATGTCGCGGCTTCGGTGATCGCCGCCGCGCTCTCCTCGATGCTCGGCGTGGTGCTCACCCCGCTGATGTTTGCCGCCTTGCTCTCCACCGCCGGTGCGCCGATCGACCTGTCCGGCATCGGCAAGGTCGTGCTGATCCTCGCCCTGCCCTTCGCCATCGGCCATCTTTGCCGCCCGCTCGCAGGCGCGTGGATCGAAGCGCATCCGGGAGTCGGGCGGTCGCTCGATCGTCTGACGATTTTGCTCGCCATCTATGTCGCCCTGTCGGCAGCCGTCGGCGGCGGGCTGCTCGCCGGACTTGGCCTGGATCGGTTCCTCTGGCTGCTCGCCGCGATGCTGGCCTTACTGGTGCTGGTCATCGGTACGGCAATGCTGATCGCGCAACTGTTCCGGTTCGACTATGGCGACGGCGCAGCCCTGCTCTTCGCGGCGATGCAGAAGAGCATCATTTCGGGCACGCCGATGGCGCGTATCCTGTTCCCGGGTGCGGAGGCCGGGCTGATCATCGTGCCGCTGCTCGTCTACTATGTGCCGATGATGACGGTTTCGGCGATCATGGCCGCGCGGATGGGTAGCGTGCGGGAGTAGAGTTTTTTGTCAGACTCGACCTAACGGTCGAGCGCGGCACCGGGATTTATTTTTCAGAACATTGCTTTCGCAATGTCGCCGCACCAGCCCGCACCCCCTCCCGACCTCCCAACAAGGTACCATCAAGTGGGAGGTCGGGAGGGGGTGCGGGCTAGTGCGGCGCTCGACCGTTAGGTCGAGTCTGACAAACTAAGCGATCCAGAGGCGCAGCACATAGGCGACCGCCGCAACCGTTCCGACACCGGCCAGCCATAGCCCGACGAACCAGGCGAGCTTCTGCCAGAGCGGGCGCTCGGGAGTATCGTCCGCCTCAGTGATAACCGGCCTCGTCGACCTTGCCGCGGAACACCCAATAGGCCCAGGCCGTATAGGCGAGGATGATCGGCACAAGGATCGCCGCCCCGATCAGCATGAAGATCTGGCTTTCTCGCGGGGCGGCGGCGTCGAAAATAGTGACGCTGCCGGGCAGCACATAGGGCCAGATCGAGATGGCGAGACCGATCATGCTGAGCAGGAAAAGCCCGAGCGCCCAGAAGAAAGGCCGCGTCTCGTAGTTGCTCTCCAGATCGCGCCACAGCATGAAGGTGAAGAAAGCGACCAGCAACGGCATCGGGATCGTGACCAGCATGCCGGGCATCTGGAACCAGCGGTCATAATATTGCGGATCGACGAACGGCGTCGCGAGGCTCACAGAGAAGATCGCGGCGAGCAGCACTGGTGTCAGCCGTAACGCGATGCCGCGCGCCTTGTTGTGCAACCTGCCCGTGCTCTTCATCACCAGCCAGCAGGCGCCGAGCATCGCATAGCCGACGACCAGCGCGGCGCCGCACAGCAGGCTGAACGGCGTCAACCAGTCCCACCAGCCGCCCGCATAGGCCCGGTCCTCAACAACGATGCCCTGTAGCAGCGCGCCCAGCGTGACCCCCTGCGCGAAGGTTGCAACGACCGAACCGGCCGAGAAGCTGAAATCCCAGAAGCGGCGATGACCGGGATCGCGCCAGCGGAATTCGAAGGCGACGCCGCGAAACACGAGCGCGAGCAGCATCGCGGTCAGCGGCGCGTAGAGCGCTGGCAGGATCACCGCATAAGCCAGTGGAAAGGCCGCCATCAGCCCGCCGCCTCCCAAGACCAGCCAGGTCTCGTTGCCGTCCCAGACCGGCGCTATGGTGTTCATCGCCATGTCCCGCTGCTGACCCACGGGAAAGGCCTTGAAGAGAATGCCAATGCCGAGATCGAACCCGTCCATCACGACATAGGCACCGATCGCGAAGGCGATGATGCCGGCCCATATGATGGTGAGGGTAGGATCGCTCATTCGCCGCGCTCCTGGTTTTCCGGAAGCGAGCGGGGGTCATCCTTGCCGATGCCCGAAGCAGGCGTGATTCCGGCCGAGCGAATGGGCGCCGTCACGCGCCTGTCTTCGCCGGATGCCGGTGCCTTGGACATGAGTTTGAGCAGATACAGCGTCCCGGCGCCGAACACGAAGAAATAGACGACGACGAAGGCGATAAGCGATCCGGCGACCGCAGGGACACCAATGTCGGACACGGCCTCCGAGGTGCGCATCACCTCATGAATAACCCAGGGCTGACGGCCGACTTCGGTCGTGATCCAGCCGGCGATCACGGCGACAAAGCCGCTCGGCGCCATGACGAGCGCGAAACGGTGCAGCCAGCGGCTCTCGTACAGAGTCTTGCGCCAGCGCGCCCACAGGCTCCACAGCCCAAGCGCGAACATCAGGAAACCGAGCCCCACCATGATCCGGAACGACCAGAAGACGATGCCAACGGGTGGCCGGTCCTCGCGTGCAACGGTATCGAGGCCGTCCAGCGGTGCGTCGATATCATGCTTGAGGATCAGCGATGCGAGACCGGGGATCGCGATCTGATAGTGCATCTCCTCCGCCTCGCTGTCCGGAATACCGAACAGGATCAGTGGCGCGGCGCGCTCGTAACTGTGAAAATGTCCCTCCATCGCAGCGACCTTCATCGGCTGATGTTCGAGCGTGTTTAGGCCATGGAGGTCGCCGGCAAAAATCTGGACCGGCGCGACGAGCGCGGCCATCCACATCGCCATCGAGAACATCTTTTTCACCGCCGGCAAATCGCGGCCTTTGAGCATGTGCCAGGCCGCCACGCCGCCCACTACGAGCGCGGTCGTGAGGTAGGCGGCGATGACCGTGTGGACGAGGCGGTAAGGGAAGCTCGGGGTAAAGACGACGTCCCACCAGCTCGCATCAAGCACGTACTGGCCGACTTCGTTGGTCGTATAGCCGACCGGCGTCTGCATCCAGCTATTGACCGACAGAATCCAGAAGGCCGAGATCACCGTTCCAATCGCGACCATCAGCGTCGCGGCGAAGTGCAGCTTCTTGCCGACCTTGTCCATGCCGAACAGCATGACGCCAAGGAAACCGGCCTCGAGGAAGAAGGCGGTGAGGACTTCGTAGGCCATCAGTGGCCCGATGATCGGCCCGGCACGGTCGGAAAAGACCGACCAGTTGGTACCGAACTGATAGGACATGACGATCCCGGAGACGACACCCATCGCGAATGTGATCGCGAAAATCTTGAGCCAATATTTGAAGAGGCGCAGATAGACGTCGTTCTTGGTCTTCAGCCACAGCCCTTCGAGCACCGCGAGAAAGCTCGCGAGGCCGATCGAAAAGGCGGGGAAGATGAAATGGAAACTGACCGTGAAAGCGAACTGGATGCGCGCCAGTAGCAGGGCGAGTTCGGCATCGGCCATGCGCTCTACCTAGCGCGCGCTGCGGGAGATTACAGCCCGGTAATTATGCAAAATCAGGCGGTTCGATTGCATCCTGCGCAACCGTCAATAGCGGCCGAAAACCGACCAGCCCGTCTCGGCGACCAGCGCCTCGAGCGCAATGGCGCCCACCGTCGAAGTTCCCGCATCATTGAGGCCCGGCGACCAGACGGCCACCGCCCCCTCCCCCGGCGTGATGGCGAGTACACCGCCGCCCACGCCGCTCTTGCCGGGCAAGCCGATGCGGAAGGCGAAATCGCCCGAGTTGTCGTAGTGACCACAACTCATCATGACGGCATTGATCCGACGGCACCGTTGGGCCGTCAGGATGCGCTCGCCAGTCACCGGGTCCTTGCCATCGAAGGCAAGGAACAGCGCGGCGCGGGAGAGCTGCGCGCAGGAGAGCGCCAGCGCGCAATGCCGGAAATAGGCGGAGAGAACCACTTCGACTTCGTTATCGAGATTGCCGAAGCTCGCCATGAAATGGGCGAGGCTGCGGTTACGCGCGCCGGTCTCGCTTTCCGACTTGGCGACCGCATGATCGATATCGATGCTTTGATCTTCCGCATGGTCGCGCAGGACGCGCAGCAGCGTCTCGATAGTCGCGTCGGCATCGCCATTTTCGATCAGATGATCGGTGACGACGATGGCGCCGGCGTTGATCAGCGGATTGCGCGGAATGCCGTGCTCATGTTCGAGCTGGACGATCGAGTTGAAAGCCGTACCGGACGGCTCCCGCCCCACACGCCGCCAGAGCGCATCCCCGACTTTCTGGAGCGCGAGCGAGAAGGTGAATACTTTCGATATGCTCTGGATCGAGAAACATTCGTCCGCGTCGCCGATCCTGTGGCATGCACCGTCCCGCGTGGCGATCGCCATGCCGAACTTGTTAGGATCGACCGATGCGAGCGCCGGAATATAATCGGCTACTGTGCCGCTGCCGCGATGCGGCTCGACGGCCTCGCCGACGATTTGCAGAATCCTGTCGAGGTCCATCCGTCCCTCATGCCGCCAAATCCGGCCAAAAGCCACGAATTATCAACGGCTAGGTGACATATCATCGCAACTGTATTATATGAATAATACGCACCTTGAAAAAGTCACACTCGGACGGCATTTAGGGATGAGTTCGAGGAGAAGGAAAACAGTCATGGCCACGACACCGGCAAATGAAACCACAACAGCCACCAAGGTCGATACCGGCCTGACGCTCGACGCGCCCGATCCGGTGCCCGCGGTGACGGCGGAAAAGGCCGCCGGCCTCGTGCCCGTCGAGCCCGAAAAACAGGCGAAACTCGACGAGAAGGTGAACGGCTTTGTCGGCGAGCTGGTCGAACTGGACGCGAACAGCCCCGAATTTGGCGAGAAGGTCGACCAGATCACCAATATGGGCCGCAAGGAAATCGCGGATGCGGCCGGCCAGTCCAACCGGTTTCTCGACCGGCCCGTCCGTTCGATGGACGAGAATAGCGCGATCGGCACGGACCTGTCCGAGCTGCGCCGCACGGTCGAGGATCTCGATCCGGGTTCGCGCGGCGACCTGACTTCGAGGCGCAAGATTTTCGGGATCATTCCCTGGGGCAGCAAGCTGCGCAACTATTTCGATTCCTACAAAAGCGCTCAGAGCCATATCGCCGCGATCCTGAAGCGCCTCGCCTCGGGCAAGGACGAGCTGATCAAGGACAATGCGGCAATCTCGGTCGAACGGCAGAAGCTGTGGGACGCGATGGGCCGGCTCGAGCAGATGATCTATGTCGCCAAGGCGCTCGATGCGAAGCTTGAGGAAAAGGCTGTCGAGCTCGAAGTGACCGATCCGGAAAAATCCAAGGCGATCAAGGAAACCGCGCTCTTCTATATTCGCCAGCGGACGCAGGATCTGCTCACGCAGATGGCGGTATCGGTACAGGGCTATCTCGCGCTCGATCTCGTGAAGAAAAACAATGTCGAGCTGATCAAGGGCGTCGACCGCGCTTCGACGACGACCGTCGGCGCGCTGCGCACGGCGGTGACCGTCGCCCAGGCGATGACCAACCAGAAGCTGGTGCTCGGTCAGATCACCGCGCTCAACGAGACGACCGCGAACATGATCGATTCGACCGGCGAGATGCTGCGCACGACGACGGCAGACGTCCATCAGCAGGCCGCCTCCTCGACTATCCCGCTCGAAACGCTGCAACGCGCCTTCCAGAATATCTACGATACGATGGACGAGATCGACCGGTTCAAGCTGGAAGCATTGGGCTCGATGAAGCAGACGGTCACCGTCCTGTCCGACGAGGTCGAAAAGTCGAAAGGCTATATCGCCCGGGCCGAAGGCGCATCGAAGAGCCAGGCCACCCCGTTCGAAGCGCTTGAGGGATAAGAACCTAAGTGACCACCAGCGATCGTATCCTCGCCCAGGCCGACGAACTGCTCCGCCGCGTATCGCCGCAGGCGCGCGAACTGGCGCGCCGCCAGCGCCAGCGCCGCCAGCAGGCGTTCGTCCGGCGGTTACGCCGCGGCGTGCTGATTTCGCTGGTCGCTATCCTCGGCATGACGGCGGCGGGACTCTTCATCGGCAGCTTCGGCTTCGCCTGGATGATGCTGACGGTGCTCGTGACCTTCTTCGTGATGCTGACAGTGCTGATCGCGGGCAGCCGCGAATCGGCCGTGACGCAGGAAAAGCTGATGGAGAGCGAGCTGCCCGCCTTGCCCTCCAACACCGAAAACTGGCTGGCCAAACAGCGGCTCGCCCTGCCCGCGCCCGCCAACCGCAAGCTCGACCAGATTGCCGTGCGACTTGAGGAATTGCGCCCGCAGCTCGCCAATCTCGATCCCCGCGAACCGGCGGCCGTCGAGGTGCGCCGCCTGGTCGGCGTCGAGCTACCCGAACTCGTCGAAGGCTATAAACGCGTACCCGATCATCTCCGCCGCGAGGAAAGCCATGGCGGCCGCACGCCCGAAAAGCAGCTCGTCGAAGGCCTCGACATCGTCAATGACGAAATCAGCCGCATGACCCGCCAGCTCGCGAGCGGCGAACTCGACGCGCTGGCGACGCAGAAAACGTTCCTCAAGCTCAAATATCAAGGCGATGAGGATATGCGGGAGGAATCCTAACCGTTTGTCGTCATTGCGAGGAGCCGAAGGCGACGAAGCAATCCAGAGCTGCAGACGGTACGCTTGAGGCTCTGGATTGCTTCGCTATGCTCGCAATGACGACATCGGCCAATTCTGCGTCCATCAAATCCCCGCATACCAGGCATAGTCGCCGACATCTTCCCAATAGCCGCCCTTGCCGCCGTAAATATTGTCGAAGCTCTCGACCGCCTCGAGCCGCATCACGAATTTCGCATGCTTATAGCCGAGCTGCCGCTCGATCCGGGCGCGCAGGGGTGCGCCATGCGCTTCGGGCAGCACGTCGCCATTCATGTCATAGGCGAGGATCGTCTGCGGGTGGAAGGCGTCGATCAGGTCGATGCTCTCATAGTAAGGCCGGTTCTGCGCGCCATAGGTGTCCGCGCAATGGAAAACGATATAGTTGGCGTTATCGCGCAGGCCGGCGAGATCGAGGATGCGCGAGAGCGGCGTCCCCTTCCATTGGCCGATCGCGCTCCAGCCTTCGACGCAATCGTGCCGCGTGATCTGCGTCCGGCTCGGCATGGATCTGAGGTCCGCCAGCGACAGCGAGAGCGGGCGCTGGACGAGCCCATCGACCTGCAGCCGGAAATCGGCGAAATTGTTGGCGAGCATCTCCTGATAGTCCCTGCCCTGCGCCGTTTCGGCGGTGCGGCTGCCATTGGCGCGGAAGCGCGGCGAGATCTCGGCCAGCGTGAATTCTCGCGCCAGCGCCTCACGGTCCGTGATCAGCCGCTGGGCGCGCATTGTCAGCCCTTCGGCCGAGGCGAGAATCTCTCTGACGCGCTCATTGCGGCTCCAGCTGTCGCAGCCCGCGAGCAGCACAGAACTGCCCAGCCCGGCGAGAAGTTTTCGGCGGTTCGTCATGATAGCCATTATGCGGACTCCTCGGCGGGTGTATCGGTGGCGGGCGCAGCTTTCGGCGCCTTCTCTTTGGGCAGGCGGAAGCGGCCCGTAATCATCGAGCGGATTTCGTTATACGGTCCGGCGAGCACCACCATGATCAGGTGGACGGCGATGAAACCGGTGATCAGGAAGGCGACAATAAAGTGGATCGAGCGCGCCGATTGCCGGCCGCCGAAAATATCGAGCAGCCAGGGCCAGGCTGCGTTCATCGTCGGCGACATGGTCAGGCCCGTCAGCACGATCAGCGGCAGCAGCACGAACAGCACGATCAGATAGCTGAGCTTCTGCAGGATATTGTAGTTCAGCGCCTCGGCCCCGGTCGGGAAGCGCAACCGGGCATGGTCCTTGATATCGTGCCAGATATGGCGAAGCGATAACTCTTTTCGCTTGGGCGCGAGATCGCGCTGCACATGGCGGTTGCCGAAACTCCAGAACCAGTAGGCGAGCCCTGCCAGCACGAAAATCCAGCCGAAGAAGAAGTGCCAGAGCCGCCCGGTCGCAAGGCTGTAATAGCCGGGAATGGTCGACCAGTGCGGGAAGGCCCGGGTCGAGATATCGCCGTCGGGTTCCGTCCAGCGGCCGAGCACGCCGGTTGTGTCCCAGCGCCAGTCGCCGATCTCAAGATAACCGCGATCGTCCTCGCTGTAGATTTCGAGCCAGGCCTCGTCGAAATTCGCGCCATAGCTGCCCCAGTATAGCCGCGGATGGGCGTTAAAAATGGAGAGCCCGCTCATCAGCAGCACGATGATCGCAATGGCGTTGGTCCAGTGCCAGAGCCGAGTGGAAATCCTGTGCCGTTTTACCAGTTCGCCGGGTTGCGGCTCAGTATCGTCTCTCGCCATTTTCTACCCCTTTTCAAAGCCATCCATAGGCTCATTCGCGCGCGATGGCGATGACGTTACAGGGTGACGGAGAAAAGACTCAGGCGTGGCGGTGTGGATCGTTGCGCCAGTAGAGCCAGCTTGCCATGGTCAGAATGGCCACGAGCATGAGGCTCCCACCCACGATTAGATAGATCGCGATGGCCGGCGTGAAAAGTGTCGCGCCGATGATCAGCAGCCCGAGCCCGATAAAGCCGCGACCGGCGAGGATATGGGTGCGCAGCCAGCTATGATCGCTTGAGAGTGTCCATGGCGTGCGCACACCGACGAGGAAATTGGGCCGCGTCTTGGGCAGGAAATTGCCCAATATGACGAAGAAGATGCCAGTCGCGCCGCTCACCAGATCGGTAATCGAAATCGCCCATCCGGCCGCGATGCCGAGCGTCGCCAGATGCAGCACCATGAGCAGCGCCATCGTGCCCGCGATCGACCAGTCGAGCATCGGGCGGCTGCGCTGCAAATTCTCCCGCCGGGGTTCGTTACGCGCGAGGAACAGGAACAGCACGAACAGCCCCGCCGCAATGGCCGGGAAAAGGATCAAGCCTTCCACCAGGCTGCCATAGCGATTGACCGCTCCGGTCGCGTCATACTGCATCGGAATGCGCGTATCGGCGGGCAGGACCAGCCAAGTGGCAAGCGAGGCGAGCGCCATCGTCGCCAGCGCTAATATCGTAACGCGTTTGACCCAGGGCGAGATCATCGTGCGCGCTCCCGACCCGTCACCGCGTCTGCATTCCTGCCCGCCAGCAGGGCCGCCACGACACCGACCATCTCCTCGGCTACGCTCGCATTGAAGCTGTAGACAATCTCCGTCCCGCGCCGTTCCGCGAGGATCAGGCCTGCATCCTTCAACACCTGAAAATGGCGTGACATAGTCGGCGCCGAGACGTCGAACTGCTCGGCTAACATTCCCGCCGTCGCATCGCCCTTGCGCAATTGCGCAAGCACCGCGCGACGGATCGGATGCGACAAGGCTTTGAAACAATCCTGCATGCAGATTGCTTAGCATAGAGGCTAATTAGCATCAATGCTAAATAAGGCAGACGACGTTTGGGTGAAGGGTCGGGCTGCGTTTTTCGGAGAAGCTGGATGCCCCGCGTGGATTCGAACCACGATTGACGGAGTCAGAGTCCGTAGTCTTACCATTAGACGACGGGGCAACCGGGAGGCGGCGACATAGGCAGCACGGCAAATGCTGTCAATGTGCCCAACTTGCTCTTTTGCCGGGCTTTGGGCTAGTCTGATCGCAAGTACCGACGGCACAAGCCGTTTCGGAAAACATAAGCGTTAGAAGAAGTAACCGGCGTGGACGACAAATTCGCCAGCCCCAGACCAGAACCCGGCGCGTCGCCGCGCGCTGCGCCCAACCGTCAGCACAAATCCCATCATCGCAACGGACAGGCCTATCGCAGCCGCCGCAGCTATGGCGCGCTCGATCTCGGCACCAACAATTGCCGACTGCTGATCGCGCGGCCGGCCGAGGACGGCTTTACCGTGATCGATGCCTTTTCGCGCATCGTGCGGCTCGGCGAAGGCCTCTCCAAGACAGGCCGGCTCAGCGATGCCGCCATAGACCGCTCGATATCGGCGCTCTCGATCTGCGCCGACAAGCTACGCCGCCGTCATGTCAGCCTGGCGCGCTCGGTCGCGACCGAAGCCTGCAGAAGGGCTGCCAATGGCCGCTATTTTGTCCGCCGGGTCCGCGAAGAAACCGGCATCGCGCTCGATATCATCAGCCCGCGCGAGGAAGCGCGGCTCGCAGTACTGGGCTGTCACATCCTGCTCGAACCCGGCGACGGCCCGGCGCTGATCTTCGATATCGGCGGCGGCTCGACCGAGCTCGTATTGATCGAGCCCAACGGCCTCGGCGAGCGCGAGGGCGAGCCGCAAATCCTCTCCTGGTACAGCGCGCCTTGGGGCGTGGTGAGCCTGGCGGAAAAGGAATTCAACGACCTGACGACGCTGGAAGACCGGCTCGACACCTATCAGCGCATGCGCAACCGCGTCGCCAAGAGCTTTGCCGATTTCGCCTCTACCCTGCCCACGATCGGCTATCAGCCGCGCCTGCTCGGCACGAGCGGCACGGTAACGACGCTGGCCAGCGTCCATCTCAAACTGCCAAGCTATGACCGCAGCAAGATCGACGGCCTGGTTCTGCCCTCCGAAGCGCTGCGGGCGGTGAGCACCGATCTTGCGCATAAATCCGTGCCCGAGCGTGCGGAAATCCCGTGCATCGGAGCCGAGCGCGCCGATCTCGTCGTCGCCGGCTGCGCCATTCTCGAGGCGATACTCGATATCTGGCCCGCCGAACGGATCGGCATCGCCGATCGCGGCATTCGCGAGGGCATCTTGCGCTCGATGATGGCGGCCGACCGATGAAACGGGTCCGCAAGGCGCGCGGACGGTCCGAATCCTCGCGCCGCTGGATCGAGCGGCAGATCAACGACCCCTATGTCAAAAAGGCCCAGAAAGACGGGTATCGCGCGCGCTCTGCCTACAAACTCATCGAACTCGACGAGCGGTTCGGACTGCTCAAGGGCGCGCGGCGGATCGTCGATCTCGGCATTGCGCCGGGCGGCTGGTCGCAGGTCGCGCGACAGCGAGCGCCGAACGCCAAAATCGTCGGAATCGATCTGCTCCGCACCGATCCGATCGAAGGGGTGACGATCTTCGAAATGGATTTTCTCGACGATGACGCGCCGGAGACGTTGACCGAAGCGCTGAGCGGCGAAGCAGACCTCGTAATGTCCGACATGGCCGCAAACACTGTCGGCCACAAACAGACCGATCATCTGCGCACAATGGCGCTGGTCGAGGCCGCCGCCCTGTTCGCGACCGAAGTGCTGCGCCCCGGCGGCGTATTCGTCGCCAAAGTGCTGGCGGGCGGCGCGGACAATACACTCGTTGCCGAGCTCAAGCGCAATTTCGCCAGCGTCAAACACGCCAAGCCGCCGGCCAGCCGCAAAGGCTCATCGGAATGGTATGTGATCGCGAAAGGGTTTAAGGGCCAAGACCCCAAGGATTGAGCCTGAGGAGGCGAGAATGGGCCTGTTCGGTAAACTCTTTGGCAAAGACGGGACCCCGCCGGCGCCCGCGCAACCTGACGTGCCGACTCTCGCCATTGATATCAATGGCGAGCCGCTGCCCGATCCCGACATGACGCGACGGCTCGAACAGCTGGCCGCTGTGCCCGCCGAACAGCGCGACACAAGTTGGCAGTATGATTTCTTCACCGCTCTCTGGACCGCCGCGATCGAAATTCCGTCCTCGACACCATTCGTGGGGCTGGACGGCTTCGCCTATTTGCGGTTCGACATGCCCTCGGCAGACGAATTCGTCGCCCATAATCTCGCCGGTCTGACCCAGCCCTGTCTCGATGCGGGGTCGGGCGCTGTCCTGTTCGCGGACGCACGGGCCGAAGAGCCGATTTACGTGATCCCGATGGGCATGATCGAGAGCATCCTGCGCTATCGTGATTGGCGCGGCGATCCCGTCGATATCGCGGAAACGCGCGGCGCCCCGGATGCCGGCAATGTGAGGCTCAAGGCCGGATCGAAAGTCATGCAGGGGACGCCGTCGGCCGACTATCTCTCGCCCGAGGCAGCACGCGCGCTGGACCGTCATCTCAAGGAGATTTGGAAGATCGAACAGCCACGCGTCTCGGTAATGATGTCTGCCGAGATGCAGCCCTCGCGCTCGCTCGTCGTCAATGTGTCGCGAGACGCATTTGGCAGCGACGCGCATGCCGACAACTTCGCCCGGGCGGTGCTCTGGTTCCTGCCGCCGTCGCGCTCGATCATCTTCATGCCAGATACTATGGCGGAAGCGGATATGATCCCGCTTGCCGATCTGGCAAAAGCTTAGTCGCCTGACGCCGCCCGCGCTTCGGCCACCGCTTCGCGAAGCCGGTCGTAACCGACTGCACCAGCCAAAATCCGATCGCCAACCACAAAGGCCGGGGTGCCGTTCACCTCGAGCTGCACGGCGAGGTCGCGGTTCCGGCGCAGCTCCGCCTCGATCGCCGCGTCATCGAGATCGCGGCGGACTTGCGCCGCATCGAGACCGGCGCTGCGCTGCGCCTCGGCAATCGATGCCGCACCCGGGCGGCCCGCAGCATACATCGCCTGATGAAATTCGAAATATTCGCGTTGCTTCGCCGCCGACAGGCTGACCCGCGCTGCGTCCACGCTTTCTTCGCTCAGGATCGGCAGTTCTCGGAACACGACGCGCACATTCGGGTCCTCGGCGATGAGCCGCTCGATATCAGGCAGGCTCGTACGGCAGAAGCCGCAGGCATAATCGAAAAACTCGACGACGGTGACATCGGCATCCGCCGCGCCGATCCAAGCACCCTCGAATGGCGTTTCGAGTTCGTCGCGCACCGTGGAGATCATCTGCACCATGCGGCGTTCTTGCAGCCGCTCCATCGCCTCGGGAATAATCTCCGGATTGGCCAGAATATATTCGCGGATGACGGTTTCGAGTTCTTCGCGTTCAAGCCCGGCGGGCAGATCGACCTCGGTCCGGCCGTCAGCCGCGGCCGAGCCGTCCGGTCGCAGGATGAAGAACGCAGCGACAGCCGCGATCAGTGCAATAGCGCCAGCCATGATCCAGCGGTTCATGTTCGTATCCCGTATCCGTTTCTACTCTGCCTGATCTGCCTGATCTGCTTGCGCCCGGCGACGGCGCCGATCACCATGCTCTTCGATAAAATTCTCGGCAATCAGTGCGATATCCTGGGCGCGCAACCAATCGGGCGTACCTTGCGGTATTCCTTGCATGGCTTGGCGCGCATTGACCAGCGCTTCCTGCGGCGATCCGGCTAGGGTCGCATATTCGGCCGTCGCCAGATAGGCGCGGGCGAGATCGCCTTGCTGCGAATAGATATAGCCGAGACGCCGCCAGGCGAACGGATTGCGATTGTCCCGGGCTACCGCCGTACGCAGCACGCGGCGCGCTTCGGCCAGATGCTGTTCATCTTCGGTCGCGATCAGCGCGTGACCGAACATCGAGGCGATCAGTGGGTGATTGCGCGAATTGGCAAGCGCCATCCGCAAATCCTCCAGCGCATCCTCCGGCCGGCCGGATTCGAGCAGAATCTGGCCGCGCAGTTCGAGGAAATAGGGATCGCCCGGCGCGCCCGCTAGCAACGAGTCCACCTCGGCAAGTGCGCGATCCGGAAAAGCCTGTTTGTGATAGGCATAAGCCCGGGCATAGCGCGCGGGCACCGACATATCGCTCTCAGGATAATTGATCAGCGTCTGTTCGGGCTGCTGCACGAAGCCGATGAGTTTGGCGCGGGCCCGCTGAAACCGGGCTTCGAGTTCGGGGTCGGTTTCCGCATTCCAGGCCGGGTCATTCTGATAGAGTTCTTCGAGGATCGCCAGCCGTTCGCCGGTCAGCGGGTGTGTGCGTTCGTAGCTGTTATCCTGCGGGATATTCAGCCGATATTCGAGATTTTGCAGTCGACGGAAAAAGGCGAGGCTGCCGCGGCCGCTGATCCCGGCGTCGGAAAGATATTGCGCGCCGGCCAGATCCGCGGCCGATTCCTGCGTCCGGCTGAAGGCGAGAAAATTGCCGATCGCCGCGCGCGAACCGGCCGATAGCATCGCAAGACCCGCCTCGCCCGCGCCCGCCGCGATCGCGGCCGCGCCAAGAATGAGCGAGAGGATGCTGATGCCGCCCGCATCGCCCATCGCATCCTGAATCGCGATCACATGGCCGCCGGTCACATGGCCGATCTCATGCGCGATGACGCCCTGCACCTCATTGGCGTTGTCCGCCGCCATGATTAGGCCCGAATGGATGAAGACGCGTTGTCCGCCCGCCACGAAGGCGTTGATGCTGCGATCGGAGACGAGAACGATCTCGAACCCATTGGGCTCGAGCCCGGCCGCTTCGACCAGCGGTGCCGCCATGTCGTTGAGCAGCGTTTCCGTTTCCGCGTCGCGCAGGATTGACTGTGCCGAAACCGGGCGCACCGCCATGAGCAGGCTCAAAAGCAGCACGAGCGCGAAACGCGACACGATACGCGCCGAAACGGCGGGAATGAACGCAGGGGAACGCATTATGGCCCTTGTCAGGTTCGGCATATGAACCCGGCATGAAAATGAAGGGCCGGATGTCATCTTACGCCTATTCGCCGAATGTCCGCTGCCACCAGCCGCGCCGCGCGGGCTTGTCCTCGCCTTCGCTTTGCGCGGCAGCGTCCGGCACAGCCTCTTCCGCCGGCGCTTCGCTGCCATTGGCCTGTGTCCGCGAACCGCCGGAACCCGCCGATTGCGATTCCGCGGCATCATCAGCCGGTGCCTCGCCATTGGCCTTGGCCGGCTCGGCCTTTTTGCGCGAGCGGCTGCGCTTCGGCTTTTCCTCCGCCGTGTCTTCGCTTGCCGACGCATCGGTTTTGCTGTCCGCCTGCTCGGTTTCGGAATCCGCCTTTTTGCGGCTCCGACTGCGCTTGGGTTTGTCCGCCTTGGCGTCTGCAGACTCGCTAGCGGCTTCATCGGCCTTTGCCTCGCCCTTTTCGGCCGATTCTTCGGCTTCCGGCTGAGCCGTATCCTCGGCGCTTTTTCGGCGGCGGCCGCCGCGGCGGCCCCGGCGCGATTTCTTCGGCGGCGCGTCCTCTTCGCCGTCATCAGCGGACTGCGTCGCGTCTTCGGTCTTCTCGTCTGCCTTACCGGCCGTATCCTCGGTCTTGGCCTTGCTGCGCCGACCGCGGCCGCCGCGCCGTCCACGACGACGGCGGGATTTCGGCTTTTCCTCCTCCTGCTCTTCCTCGATCTCGTCGACGATATCCTCATCATCGTCATCGAGTTCGAGCGGCACGATCTCGACCTTTTTGGTCGGGGCCGGGCCGGACGCGGAGACTTCCATCGCTGCGCCTTCGAGCGTGCGCTCGGGCATGACTTCGATCGAAACGCCGTACAGCTCTTCGATCTCGCCCAAATCCTTGCGCTTGGAGTTCAGCACATAGACCGCCGCGTCGCGCGAACAGGTCAATGACAGTTTCGACCCCTTGCCCTTCGCCGCCTCCTCTTCGAGCATGCGGAGCGCGGACAGGCCCGCGGACGAGGGCGTGCGCATCAGGCCTGTGCCATCGCAATGCGGGCAGGGAATGGTCGAGGCTTCGAGTACGCCCGTGCGCAGCCGCTGCCGGCTCATTTCAAGGAGGCCGAAAGACGAAATCCGGCCGACCTGGATGCGCGCGCGATCGTTCTTGAGCGCGTCCTTGAGCGCGCCTTCCACCTTCCGGTTGTTCGAGCGATGATCCATGTCGATGAAATCGATCACGACGAGGCCCGCCATGTCGCGCAGGCGCAACTGGCGCGCAATCTCGCGCGCCGCCTCGATATTGGTCTTGAGCGCCGTTTGCTCGATATTATGCTCGCGCGTCGAGCGCCCCGAGTTGATGTCGATAGACACCAAAGCTTCGGTCGGGTTGATGACCAGATAGCCGCCGGATTTGAGCTGGACGAGCGGCTGATACATTGCGCTGAGCTGATCTTCGACCTGATAGCGCTGGAATAGCGGCGTCGCGTCCGCATATTGCTGCACGCGGCGCGCATGGCTCGGCATCAGCAGTTTCATGAAGGATTTGGCGGCCTTGTAGCCCTCCTCGCCCTCGACGATCACCTCGCTGATATCGCGATTATAGATATCGCGGATCGCGCGCTTGATAAGATCGCTATCGGTGTAGATCTTCTCCGGCGCCGTCGCCTTGAGCGTGGCGTCCCGAATTTCGTCCCACAGGCGCGCCAGATAGGTGAAATCGCGTTTGATTTCGGTCTTGGTGCGCGTCATGCCGGCGGTGCGCACGATACAGCCCATCGTGTCCGGCAGGTTGAGCTCGGAAATCACCGATTTCAGCCGCTTGCGGTCAGACGCGTTCGAAATTTTCCGGCTGATCCCGCCGCCATGCGACGTATTCGGCATCAATACGCAATAGCGCCCGGCGAGCGACAGATAAGTGGTCAGCGCCGCGCCTTTATTGCCGCGCTCTTCCTTGACGACCTGGACGAGCAGCACCTGCCGGCGCTTGATCACATCCTGAATCTTGTAGCGGCGGCGCAGGTCCATCCGGCGCTTGCGGATATTCTTTACAGAGGGTTCGTCATGATGCTCTTCATCGGCATCGGCGTCGCCCGTTTCCTCGACTTCGGGCTCATCGCCCTCCTCGTCGTCATCGGCGGCCTCCTGCTCGGCCTGCTCTTCGTCTTCGTCCTCGCGAAGCTTGGCCTCTTCCTTCGCCTGCTCGACTTCTTCGGCGAGCAGCTTGTCCCGGTCTTCTTTGGGGATCTGATAATAATCGGGATGGATTTCGCTGAAGGCGAGGAAGCCGTGGCGATTGCCGCCATAATCGACAAAGGCCGCCTGCAGCGAGGGTTCGACCCGGGTTACCTTGGCGAGATAGATATTTCCCTTGAGCTGCTTATGCTCTTCGGATTCGAAATCAAATTCCTCGATCCGGTTGTTTTGGACGACGGCCACACGGGTTTCTTCCCGGTGGCGCGCATCGATCAACATACGCGTTGCCATTTATGTGTCTCCGATCATGCCGATCCGTCCATGCGGGCGGTGCGGACATGAAAACTGATGGGAATGGGCGATTGGCGATCGCGCATGGCGTCGCGCCCATTCGCGGTGAATTGGAATAAATTGCGTCTGCTGAATCGGCATGTCCGGCCTCAGGGGCGGGACGACTGTCCACGAACACGGAACGGCGCGAACCGCGCATCGCCTCATATTCGGGAAGTATATGCCTCATGCAGCTTCAACCTGGCGGGTCGGGCGAAATTGCGCCGACCATCTGTGGCAGTAAAGTTGCCATGCCAACCGGCACAATCAACCCCTGCACCTGAAATCGCTAGCAGCGCGGCCTCGCAACGGCAAGAAAAAGCATGGCTGACATGGCGGATAAAGCCCGGACAAACATGGTGAACCCGCTGTTAACCGGACTATTTCACCTCGTTTTGAAGCGCACGCCTTAGCCCACAGCCCGAACGAAAAAGAACAAGGGTAACCTTAATCATGTGTTTGCGCTGGACCAAAGGGGGGGTAGCGCGGCAATATGGGACCATGTCCCTGCTGCTCGCCATTTTCGCGATCTTCGGTTGGCAGCCGGCCCTGGCGACCGCCATTCAGGCGGTGAACGTCACGCCGGAGCGGATCACCGTGCAATTCGACGATACGGTCGAAAACGCGTCCGCCTTTGTGCTCGACAATCCCTATCGCATCGCGATCGATATTGCCGGTGCGCGCGCCGGCAGCGCCACGGGCCAGGCCGGCCCGATCCGTGCGATCCGGCAGGGCCAGTATAACCCGCAGACAGCGCGCCTCGTGCTCGATCTCGCGCGCCCCGCGGTCTTCCAGAATGGGCGTTTCTCGGACAATGGCCGAGAATTTACGCTCGATATCCGGCCCGCGAGCCGGGTCCAGTTCGCCAGCGCGGCCGATGCCGGGCGCGCCAGCTTCCTGCCGCCAGCAGCCTTTCGCGCCCGCCCGCCGCGCGGCCGGGGCGAGCTAACGGTACGCTTGCCACGCGCGACGCCTGCCAATCAGATGGAATTGCCGGAAATTCAGGGTCCGCGCGGCCGGCCGCTCGTCGTGATCGATGCCGGTCATGGCGGCCACGACCCGGGCGCGATTTCGCCCTTTGGCAATGTCTATGAAAAGGACGTGGTGCTGGCGATCGCACTCGCGACCCGCGACGCGTTGCTCGCATCAGGCCGTGTGCGGGTGGCGCTGACCCGCGACGATGACCGTTTCCTGGTCCTGCGTGAGCGCTACGAGATCGCGCGGCGCCTCGGCGGCGAGCTGTTCATCTCCATCCATGCCGACAGCGCCCCGAACACGAACGCGAGCGGCGCTACCATCTACACGCTCTCCGAAGTGGCATCGGACGCGGAAACGGCGCGCCTTGCACGACGCGAAAACGCGGCCGACATTATCAACGGCGTCAATCTCGGCGGCGAGGATGACGATGTGCGCTCGATCCTGATCGACCTGACCCAGCGCGAGACGATGAACATTTCGGCGCGTTTTGCCTCGTTGCTACGGCGCGAGGGCGGAGACCATATGCCGTTTCGCAACGATTATCATCGTTTTGCCGGTTTCGCGGTGCTCAAGGCGCCGGATATGCCGTCTGTTCTTTTCGAATCGGGATATCTGACCAACGCGCAGGATGCCCGGCGGCTTTTCTCGCGCGAAGGACAGCGCGCTATCGCACGCGGTCTCGCCGAGGCGATCGAGACACATTTCGCCCGGCGTACGACCAGCACCGACTAGGGTCAGAATTTGCGGCGGATTGCCGGGCGCAACATAAAAACCGGCTGGCATCGATAGTCAAAACTGGTAAACCGTCGGGCGATGACGGATATTGCCCAGAACGATACTGGCGAAACCAGCATGGACGTGAAGCTCCGGCGCGAAACCAAGGGTTTTTTCGCCGGGTTGAGACGCGTGTTGAGCAAGCGCCGTTATCGCTGGCCGCTCTATCTGCTCGGTATAGCTATACTGGGCCTGATCGCCTTCTGGTTCACCTTCATGCGCGATCTGCCCTCGACCGATACGCTGCTCGATTACGAGCCCGCGCTGCCGACCTTCGTACGCGACGTGAATGGCGAACCGGTGCAGAGTTTCGCGCGGGAGCGCAGGGTGGAGCTCGCTTTCGAGGAATATCCGCCGCAGCTGATCCGCGCTTTCCTTGCCGCAGAGGACGCGGATTTCTTTAGCCATAACGGGCTCGATTATCCGGGCCTTGCGGCGGCCGCCATCGACTTTGTCCGGATCGAGGTTACTGGCGCCGAAGAGCGCGCGCGCGGCGGCTCGACGATCACCCAGCAGGTCGCGAAGAACCTGCTGCTGACGGACGAATATTCGATCACGCGCAAGATTCGTGAGGCTATCCTCGCCACCCGGATCGAGGGCGCGCTGACCAAACAGCGGATCCTCGAACTCTATCTGAACCAGATTTTCCTCGGGCGGAACGCCTATGGCGTACAGGCCGCGTCCCGCGCCTATTTCGATAAGGATGTCGCCGACCTGGAACTGCATGAAGCCGCTTTCCTCGCCGGCCTTCCGCAGGCGCCGTCGCGCTACAATCCGATTACGAACCCGGATGCCGCGATCGGCCGCCGCAATGTCGTGCTCGAGCTGATGCGCGACAATGACTGGATCAGCGAGGCCGAATATACGGCCGCCCGCGCCGAGCCACTCGGAACGACGCGGTCGACCCAGTCGGTAACCGACAATGTCGACGGCTATTATATGGAAGAGGTCCGGCGCATTCTCGTCGACAGCTTCGGCGATGATGCCGAAGACGGCCCCTATGGCGTCTATTCCGGCGGCCTCTGGGTCCGCACCTCCTACGATCCCGATATGCAGGCCAGCGCCGAGAACGCATTGCGCGCCGGCCTGTTGCGCTTCGACCGCGGCCGGCCCTGGGCGGGTCCTGTCGCCACGATCCCGATGGATGATGGGGAGTGGCGATCGCGGCTCGCCAGCGCGAACCTTTCGGTGGATTATGAAGACTGGCGCGTCGCTGTCGTCATTTCGAAAGATGCGAGCGCCGCGCAGATCGGCTTCGCCGATGGCGAAACCGCCTCGCTCTCGCGCGGTTCGGCATCGGTTGCGCGGCGCGGCGGCGGCACGGCTTTCTCGACGATGCAGCCCGGCGACATCATCACGGTCCGCCCCTCGGGCAGCGGCTACGCCTTCGTCAAAGTCCCGGATATATCTGGCGGCATGGTCGTCGAAGACGTCCAGACCGGACGCGTCTATGCGATGCAGGGCGGATTCAGTTCCGGGCTCGAAGATTTCAACCGGGCAACCCAGGCTGAGCGGCAACCGGGATCGAGCATCAAGCCGTTCGTCTACGCCGCGGCGCTCGAGAACGGGATGACCCCAGCCTCGATCATCGTCGACGGACCCTTCTGCGTCTATCAGGGCGCAACTCTGGGCCGGAAGTGCTTCCGTAACTCGGGCGGCGGCGTTGCCGGCCCGCAGACGCTGCGCTGGGGCCTCGAACAGTCGCGCAACCTGATGACTGTGCGCACGGCGTCCGAAACCGGCATGGAAAATGTCGTCGAACTGATCAGCAATGCCGGTATCGGCGAGCATGAGCCATTCCTCTCGACATCGCTCGGCTCGGGCGACACTTCGGTGCTCCGCATCGTCAACGCCTATGGCATGCTCGCCAATCACGGGCGCGATGTTGGCCCGTCGCTGATCGATTATGTGCAGGACCGGCGCGGCGAAGTGATCTATCCGGCCAATTGGCGCGCCTGCGAGGGCTGCAATGCCGATGATTGGGATGGCGGACGCATGCCGCGCCCGCCCGTACCCGGCCGCCAGATCATTGACCCGATGACGGCCTTCCAGATGGTGCATATCCTGGAAGGCGTGATCCAGCGCGGCACGGCGACGATCCTGCGCGATCTCGGCCATCCGATCTTCGGCAAGACGGGCACGACGACGGGCCCGACCAATGTCTGGTTCGTCGGCGGCACGGCCAACCTCGTGGCGGGTGTTTACATGGGCTATGACCGGCAGAATCGCAGTCTCGGCTTTGGCGCGGGCGGCACGCTCGCCGCGCCGATCTTCCGCCAGTTCATGGCGGAAACCCTGGAAGACCAGGCCGTTATCCCGTTCCGCGCGCCGCGTGGCATTCGCATGGTCAGGATCGACCGGCGCAGCGGCCGCCGCGTCTTCGGCGGCTGGCCGAGCCAGGACTCGCACAGCGCGATCATCTGGGAGGCGTTCCGACCCGATAGCGAGCCGACGCGAACGATCCGCCGCGACGTCCTCGCGCGCCGCCCTGCGCGTCCTGTCCTGAATGAGGCCGAGCAGAATACGGTCGAAATCGACGCACCGCGCAACGACAGCGAATTCCTGCAATCCGAAGGCGGCATCTACTAAGCCGCGCATCTTTACGGACGATATCGCGGGCCGAGTCCTTAACAATAGCGCCGGAATTTCGGCCGATTGCCCCATTGCGGTGCGCCACGTTACAATAAGCGTCGGTCGCGCAAGTGGGAGACTCGCGAATGACCGATGGGGCCATCAACACGGCGAGCGAATTCGCCTATCGGAAGCTCGAAGAAACGCGCGCCGAACGGACCCGGCGCGGGCTGGTGTTCACGGCCGTCATAATCGCGGCAATAGTGATCACCCTGGCCGCCCCGGCGCTATACCTTGCGATTGTCGGGATAGATGCCGCGGACGGCACGATAACATTCGCCATATCCATGGCCGTGTTCGTGCTGGCGTTGCTGACCTATCTCCGGAGCACGCGAAGCGCCAAGATAGCGGTCAACCGGCTGAAACGGGAGATCAACGGCGCAATCGCTCAGGATATCGGTTTCACCTACGAGCCTGAGGCCATCCGGCCGCCGGAATTCGGAGAGGCGGCCGCTGCCGGCCTGTTCGACAAGGGCGATATCGCGTTGTTCGAGGATCGTTGGGAACGCTACGATGCCGAGCATGTCATCCGGATCACCGATACCCAAACCCGCTCGAGCAACGGCGAATACAGTACCACATATTTCAGGGGTGCGCTGGCCGCCATCGACCTGAAGACGGACGGCGGCCATGCGATCAAGCTGCTGTCGCGGCGTACGCATATGACGCGCCGCATACGCAAATCGCGGGAGGAGGATCCCCTGCAAGAATTCGAAACCGGCGACGAACAGTTCGATCGCAGATACCGCGCCATGGGCGACAGCGCCGAGGCGGTCCGCGATTTCTTCGATGCCGATATGCGGCGGGAAATAGCTGCGCTGGTCGACCATTTCCGCCCCGGTTTCATTGGCCGTATCTTCCGGCTCAACCCGCTCTCATTCGCTGTCACGGGAAAATATGTGGTCGTCACCGTCTCGGCCAAGAAACTGTTCGAAAGCGTGATACTGCGTCCGGGCAATGATCGCGCGCGCGTGGACACGGTGCGCGAAGACATCGCCCGGATTTCCCGTTTTCTACACATCCTTGCCGAGAAGGCATCCGGCAGCGCTTGAAGCGCACAGCCGACGCGGCTAACTCGCGGCAGCCCGGAACCTTTACCGAAAGAGAGACTCGATGCGCGCCGAAGCGCAAGCCCATATCGATCAGATCAATCAGGCGGTCGGCCTGTTACGCCGCTTTCTCGACTGGGACGTCGCGAAAGCGCGGCTCAACGAGTTGAACGCCAAGGTCGAGGACGCGTCGCTCTGGGATGATCCCAAAGCGGCGCGCGAAATCATGCGTGAGCGCGGGCGGCTCGACGCGGCGATGACGGCCGTGCGGAAGATCAGCCAGGAACGCGACGATGCCGCCGAGATGATCGAGCTGGCCGAGGCCGAGGGCGATGACGGTCTGGTCGATGATGCCGTCGCGGCGCTGGCCGCGCTCGCCGAACGCGCCGAGCATGACAAGACCGAAGCGCTGCTCGCCGGCGAAGCGGACGGCAACGACACCTATCTCGAGATACACGCCGGTGCCGGGGGCACGGAGAGCCAAGATTGGGCCGAGATGCTGCAGCGCATGTACCAACGCTGGGCCGAACGGCGCGGCTTCAAGGTCGAGATTGTCGACTATCAGGCCGGTGAACAGGCCGGCGTCAAATCGGTAACACTGCTATTCAAGGGCGAGAATGCCTATGGCTATGCCAAGACCGAAAGCGGCGTCCATCGGCTCGTCCGTATCTCACCCTATGACAGCTCCGCGCGCCGCCATACGAGCTTTTCCAGCGTCTGGGTCTATCCGGTGATCGACGAGGATATCGAAATCGAGATCGCCGAGAGCGACCTGCGGGTCGATACCTATCGCGCCTCGGGCGCGGGCGGCCAGCATGTGAACACGACCGACAGCGCGGTGCGCATCACGCACGAACCCACCGGCATTGTCGTCGCCTCGCAATCGCAACGATCCCAACACAAGAATCGGGCCGAAGCGATGAGCATGCTCAAGGCGCGGCTCTACGAGGCCGAGCTGCGGCGGCGCGAGGAAGAGGCCAATGCCGTCGAAGCGAGTAAGACGGATATCGGCTGGGGCAACCAGATCCGGTCTTATGTCCTCCAGCCGTATCAGATGGTTAAGGACTTGCGCACCGGCGTCACCTCCTCTTCGCCCTCCGATGTGCTCGACGGGGAACTCGACAAGTTCATGGCCGCGGCGCTATCCCAGCGCGTGACAGGGGAACAAGTCGAGGTCGAGGATATAGATTGATGCGCCTTGCCGCATGCCTTTTGCTATTGGCCGTTGGCGCCTGCGACATCATCGCGCGCGAGGACAAATCCGTCTTCCCGCCCGCCGACCGGCCGGTTTCCGATATCGTCTCGAGCCAGTTCTCTGACGAGGCATCGCGCGACCGGGTCAACGAGGCCGAGACGGTGATGGACATGGCCGATATCGAAGAGGGCATGACCGTCGCCGATATCGGCGCCGGCAATGGCTATTATACGGTGCGCCTCGCGCCGCGCGTCGGCGATCGCGGCCGGGTGCTCGCCCAGGACGTGATCCCCGAAACCCGCGACCGGCTGGCCGAGCGCGTCACGCGCGAACAGCTCGACAATGTCAGCGTGCGGCTCGGCGAGTTCGCCGATCCCAAACTGCCGCCCGACAGTTTCGACCGGATTTTCATGGTCCATATGTATCACGAGATCGAAAGCCCGTACGAATTCCTCTGGAACATGCGGCCCGCACTGCGCGAAGGCGGCCGGGTGATCGTCGTCGATGCCGACCGCCCGACCAATCGCCATGGTACGCCGCCGGACTTGCTCGAATGCGAATTCGAAGCCGTCGGCTATCGCCGCGTCGTTTATCGCCCGATGCCCGATATGGGCGGCTATTTCGCGATGTTCGAACGCGTCGGCGAGAGGCCGGAGCCCGAAGAGATCGAACCCTGCGGACAGGATTGAGGCTCTCTCGCTAGGACTGGAGTTTGGGCCAAAAGGCCGTCTTTACGGCACATCGAACTACCCGTTCGATCCCACTCGACATCTGCTGACCTACCCGAAAAACCGCCTTGCCTCGCCCTGTAACCCCGCCTTACGCCGTAAATCGGTTTGGCAGGCGGCCATGACTTTCAACAAATCTGCTTTGCTAATGAACCGATCCGGCGGGGCATTGCCTGTACATGATCGACCGCATTTTTCTCAGCGCCAAACAAGCAGCAGTCCTGCTATGCACCCCGTTTCTAGCGGCTGTTTTTTATGCTGCTCCCGCATCGGCGCAATCCGCTTCACCGGGCGATAATTTGGTCGTTTGCGGCAACACGAATTGGGGCGGGTTGAATCAAAATCGCACACTGGCGATGCGCCAGAAGCTTTCGAACATCGCGAATTTCGGACCCGGCGGTACCTTTTCGGAGAGTACCTTCACCTTCGTGATCGTCGGCACCCCAACGGCCGCGAACCTCGCAGCCAACAACTGCAATATCTGGTTTTCGGGATATGATTCCGGCCCGGCTTATACGGTGCTTCAGACATTCGTGAACAATGGCGGTTTCGTTATCGGAGGATGCGACAACTCCTTCTTTGACGCCGTCTGTAACGGCCTGGGCGTTACCGTAACGAACTATTCGAATATCGGTGGCGGCTATACCAGCGCGATCCCCATCAACCCGCTGACCTGCGATGGCGGATCGGAGAATCTTCTGCTCGACCTGACCACCGCCGGCGGGGCCTCAAGCTATTTCACCACGGGATCCGTCCTGGCCCGGTACTCGGATGCCAATGCATTTCCATTAGCCATTACCAACAGCACCTCGGCGCCGACCTATCTACTAACCGGTGACATCGACATGTTCACCACGAACAATCCAAATGTCTCAACCGGTAGTGCGATAGTGACCGACCAGGACAAATTTATCGCCAATGTTTTCAAGCTCGCCGCCGATGTCGTAACGGGCGTGCTCGCCGAAAACGGCGCACCGTCCTGCGATAACATCAGCGTCCTGATCGCGGTCGACGACACGGCATCCGTCGGCAGCGGGACCGTGGGCATCACGATCCTGAACATTCTCGCCAATGACCGCTGGAATGGAGATCCGGTGACGTCAAGCGACGTGACGATCTCGGTCGCTCCGGGTTCGACAGTGCCGACGCAGTTGAATTTCGATATCCCGACCGGCGATATCAGCCTGAATGCCGGAAGCGCGCCGGGCACTTACAGTTTTGACTATACCATATGCCTGGTGTCGGACCCGGCGGTTTGCCGCACCGCAACCGTCCAGATCACAGTTACGCCAGCGCCATCGATCTCGGTGCTCAAATCGTCGAGCATCTTCATGCCGACGGCCGGTGGCTCGGGTTTTGCGATACCCGGCGAGGATGTCATCTACTCCATCCTGGTCGAGAATTCGGGCCCTGGCGCTGTCGACAACGATACAGTTTTCATCGTCGATGCTTTTCCGGAGGAACTGACCTTCTTCAACGGCGATCTGGATACCGGCGGGCCTGAGGTTTTCACGTCCACCGACCCCGTCGTTTTCGAGGATGGCGGAAGTGGACTGACGCTCAATTATGCGACGGACGTAGCATATTCGGATCAGCCAACCCCACCCGACATGTTCACCGATTGTAACTACACTCCCGCTGCGGGGTACGACAATAATGTGACCTATATTTGCATCAATCCCAAAGGGGCTTTTGCTGCCGGTGCGCCGGTTTCCTGGTTTCGGGTTTTTCTGCGCGGACGTATCGAGTAGGAACGTTGACCCAGCATCACGCAAACCCGACGAGCTGCGATGTGCTGCCAGTCTGGTCGAGCGACACTAAGTCGGCTTTTTGCGCCGTTCCGCTTCGGGTACAAAGAAACCCATTGGTTGCATAAGAGCAATCGGCTGCCGTACGCCGAATACTGGCATATCATTCATCGCATCTGTTCTAGAGCCAGCCCAGCTTCCGGAAACTCGTCGAATCGCCGGCGCTGGTCAGGATCAAATGATCGTAGACACGAATGCTCAATGGGCGGAGGAGGTCGGCCAGTTTGCGGGTCGTTTCGATATCGGCCTGACTCGGTGTCGGATCGCCGCTCGGATGGTTGTGCGCGACCAGCACCGCATGCCCTTCATGCGAGAGGGCGTCGGCGACGATCTGGCGGAAGGGCAAAATGATGCAATCGCGATTGCCCTCAGCGCTGCTGATCGCCACGAGCCGGCCATCGGCATCGAGATGCGCGACGACGGCATGTTCGATCTCGCTGCCGAGCACCAGGGGCGCAAAAAAGTCCTCGTTGCTGAACCCGCCGACCATCGGCGACCCCTGGATGAGCATCCGTTACCCCCCTTTTCTCGTTGTTCGAGTCCCTAACTCTTCGTTTAAATCCATACAGTCTCGAAATTGGATGAAAACGCAGTCCGGTCCAGATCGGATCAATATAATTTGGGGATAGCAGTAATTAGACCGTGAAGATTCCACATCGGACCGAATTCTATCGCTTGGCGCATATCGCGCGCTCGGCCATAAGGCGCAGGCGATGCAGCAATATCATGATCTCATGCAGCGGATTCTCGACGATGGCGTGCGCCAAGACGACCGGACCGGCGTCGGTACGCTCTCGGTGTTCGGCCACCAGATGCGGTTCGATCTGTCGGACGGTTTCCCGCTGCTCACTACGAAAAAGCTCCATATCCGCTCTATCATTATAGAATTGTTATGGTTTTTGCGCGGCGATACCAATGTGCGCTGGCTGCAGGATCGCAAGGTGAGCATCTGGGACGAATGGGCGGACGAGAATGGTGATCTCGGGCCGGTTTACGGGAAGCAATGGCGCAACTGGGTCGGGCCGGGCGGCGTCCATATCGATCAGATCGCCGGGCTTGTCGATCAGATTCGGAACAATCCCGCCTCACGCCGCCAGATCGTTTCGGCCTGGAACCCCGCCGATGTGCCGAACATGGCGCTGCCGCCCTGCCATTGCCTGTTCCAGACGCATGTCGCCGACGGCCGGCTCTCGCTCCAACTCTATCAGCGCAGCTGCGACGTGTTTCTCGGCGTGCCGTTCAACATCGCGAGCTATGCGCTGCTCACCCATATGCTCGCCCAACAATGCGGGCTGGAGCCGGGCGACTTCATCTGGACCGGTGGCGATTGCCATCTCTATTCCAACCATCTCGAGCAGGTGAACGAACAGCTTGGCCGCACACCAGGCCCGCTGCCGACGCTGAATATCCTGCGCGATCCGGGCAGCATCGATGGATATGAATATGAGGATTTCGAGATCGTCGGTTACGAGGCCGCCCCACATATCCCCGCGCCGGTGGCGGTGTGACAATCGTCTTTCGTCTCGCGCGCGCCGATAATGGCGTGATCGGGCGGGACGGGCGGCTGCCCTGGCATATTCCGGCCGACCTCAAGCGCTTCAAGAAGAATACAATGGGCCGCCCCATGATTATGGGTCGCCGGACATTCGAGAGCTTTCCCGCGCCCCTGCCCGGCCGGCGCCACATCGTGCTTACGCGATCGAAGAACTGGTCGCCGGAAGGTGCCGAAATTGCACATTCGAAAGACGAGGCCCTGCGGCTTGCCGGCGACGATAGCGAAGAGATCGCCATCATCGGTGGCGCGCAGATTTACGCGCTCTTCCTCGACAAAGCCGATCGAATCGAGCTGACCGAAGTGCATGTCGAAGCTGACGGCGATACCCGGATGGCCCCATTCGATCCGGCGATCTGGATGGAAACGGCGCGCGCGGACCATCCGGCCGATGGCGATACGCCCGCTTACAGCTTCGTGACGCTGGAGCGCAGACCATGATCCGCAAAATCCTTTTCGGCGCGATCCTGATTATCGGCGCCGCGCTTGCGCTCTTCTTTACGCTCGGGCCGATGTGGGTCGAGCGCGATATGAATCAGCGGGCCGATGTCGAACTGCCGGCGATTTCAGAAGAAGCGGAGGCACTGCACGAGCGACTCATTGTAGCGGACCTTCACAGCGACACCCTGCTTTGGGACCGCAACCTGCTGAACCGGTCCGGCCGCGGTCATGTCGACCTGCCCCGGCTCGAGGAAGGCAATGTCGCGCTGCAGGTCTTTGCCTCGGTCACCAAATCGCCAGCCGGCCAGAATTACGATTCCAACCCCGCCGACAGCGACACGATTATCTGGCTCGCCATCGGTCAACTCCAGCCGATCCGCACCTGGTTCTCGCTGCTCGAACGCTCGCTCTACCATGCCGACCGCCTCGTCCGCACCGAGGCGGATAGCGAGGGCGCGCTGCGCATCGTCCGCACACGCGCTGATATCGATGCGCTGCTCGCCGACCGCCAGCGCGGTGAGCAGGTGACCGGCGCGCTGCTTTCGATCGAGGGGCTACATAATCTTGAGGGCGAGGTCGCCAATTTCGACCGGCTGTTCGACGCCGGATACCGGATGGCGAGCCCCACCCACTTCTTCGACAATGAGATGGGTGGATCGATGCACGGGCTCGAAAAGGGCGGGCTGACCGAATTCGGCCGCGATATCGTCCGCCGGATGGAGCAGGGCGGCATGATCGTCGATATCGCCCATGCGAGCCCGGCCATGGTCGACGATATCCTCGCCATGGCGACGCGCCCGGTCGTCTCCAGCCATGGCGGCGTGCAAGCCGTGTGCGACGTCAACCGCAATCTCACCGACGATCAGATACGGGGCGTCGCCGCGACAGACGGTGTGATCGGGATCGGCTATTGGGACGGCGCGATCTGCTCGGTCGAACCGGCCGATATCGTCGCGTCCATCCTTCACGTGCGCGATCTCGTCGGCATCCGGCATGTCGGGCTGGGGTCGGACTATGATGGGGCCGTCACGGTGGGTTTCGACACGAGCGAACTCGCCGTCATCACGCAGCTCCTGATGGACGAAGGGCTGAGCGAGGGCGAGATCGCGCAGATCATGGGCGGCAACGTTATCCGGCTGCTTCGCGACGGACTGCCCGAAGGCTGATCTGGCCCGCCAACGGCGCATTGCCGCCCCTGCCCCACCACCCTATAGGCTTGCTCCATGCAGCGGCTTTTCCACCGCGATACGGTGCCCGACGACTTGAGGGGCGGCGTTATCGCGCTCGGCAATTTCGACGGCTTTCACCGGGGGCATCAGGCCGTGGCCGCCCGCGCCGTCCATCATGCACATGACGACAAACGGCCGGTGATCATCGCCACCTTCGATCCCCATCCGGTGCGTCATTTTCAGCCCGACGCCCCGCCCTTCCGCCTGACGACGCTCGACCAGCGCGAAGAGCTGTTCCGCGAGGCCGGCGCGGACGCGATGATGGTGTTCGAGTTCGGCGACGAGCTGGCCGGAACCGCGGCGGAGAGCTTTATCGCGGACATATTGCTCGATCGGTTCGGTGTCGCCGGCGTCGTCACCGGCAACGATTTCGTATTCGGCAAGGGGCGGAAGGGCGATGTCGTGATGCTCGCCGAATTCGCGAAAGCGCGCGGCTTTTTCACCGAAATCGCTGCGCCGGTGAACGAAGGCGAGGCAGTCATTTCTTCGAGCCGCATTCGTGAGGCGCTCAAGGCCGGCGATTGCGAGACGGCGACCCATCTTCTGACGCGGCCGTTCACCATCGAAGGCGCGGTCGAGCATGGCGCAAAACAGGGCCGCGAGCTCGGCTATCCGACCGCCAACATCCGGCTCGGCAGCTATATCCGGCCCAAATACGGGATCTACGCGGTGCGGGGCCGCCTGCCGGACGGGCGCATGCTGAACGGCGCGGCCAATCTCGGCATCCGCCCGAGCTTCGATCCGCCCGTCGAGCTGCTCGAACCCCATTTCTTCGATTTCGACGGCGATCTCTACGGCGAGACCATCGCCGTCGAGCTCGTCAGCTTCATCCGCGACGAGGCGAAGTTCGACACGCTCGGCGCGCTCAAGGCGCAAATGGCCGAGGATTGCGCAGAGGCGGAGCGGCGGCTGACGCGGCACGTGCTGTGACCTTCTCCCCTTGTGGGAGAAGGATATGGAGCCTTAACGACGCAGGAGTTTAGGCGGAGTTGGACGAGGGGTTCGTCCCTATCCGATAGGTTAGAACCCCTCACCCAGCTCCGACTAGCTTCGCTTTGCTCAGCAAGTCTCCACATCCCTCTCCCAAAAGGGGAGAGGAAAATATATGGACGCCCCGGCCCTTGCCCCTTACATCGCCCCAAATGTCCGAACAGCCCGATTATAAAGACACGGTTTTCCTGCCGAAGACCGACTTCCCGATGAAGGCGGGGCTCGCGCAGAAAGAGCCCGGCATCCTTGCGCGCTGGGAAGAGCAGGACCTGTACGGCAAGCTGCGCGAGGCGCGGAAGGGCCGCGAGAAATTCATCCTGCATGACGGCCCGCCCTATGCGAACGGCAACATCCATATCGGCCATTCGCTGAACAAGATCTTGAAGGATCTCGTCGTGCGGAGCCAGTCGCTGCTCGGCAAGGACGCGCCCTATGTGCCGGGCTGGGATTGTCATGGCCTGCCGATCGAATGGAAGATCGAGGAGCAGTATCGCAAGAAAAAGCGCTCCAAAGACGACGTGCCGACCGAAGAGTTCCGCAAGGAATGCCGCGATTATGCCGACCATTGGGTCAATGTGCAGCGCGAAGAGTTCAAGCGGCTCGGCGTGCTCGGCGAATGGGACAAGCCCTATCTGACCATGGATTTCGACGCCGAGGCCGTGATCGTCGAGGAGTTCCTGAAATTCGCCGAAAGCGGCCAGCTCTATCGCGGCGCGAAGCCGGTCATGTGGAGCCCGGTCGAGAAGACCGCGCTCGCCGAGGCCGAGGTCGAATATGCCGATATTACGAGCACGCAGATCGATGTGACGTTCAAGATCACCGAAAGCCCGATCGAGGAACTGGTCGGTGCGCATGCCGTCATCTGGACGACGACGCCCTGGACGATCCCGGTCAACCAGGCGATCGCATACGGTGAAGATATTGAATACGTAGTGGTATATGTCGCCGACCCTCGTGATACTGCGACCGAGGTTGACCAATGTTTCTTGATTGCAAAAGCGTTGGTCGACGAGTTCTTGCAACGCTTCCCGGCGGACGTATGCCCAACTCAGTTTGAGAGCCTAGGAGAAAGATGGAGTATTAGTGGCTCCGAACTTGCAGGCACCATCGCCCGCCATCCGATGCATCATCTCGGCGGTTTCTTCGCTGCGCCACGCCCCTTTATCGCGGCCGATCATGTGACGACCGAGGCCGGCACGGGCCTTGTCCATATGGCGCCCGATCATGGCGAGGAGGATTTCTTCGCGTGCAAGGATCATGGCATCGATCCGGTCTTCGCGGTCGAGGATGATGGCGTCTATCGCGAGGACTGGCTCTGGCTGCCGCGCGGCGACGAGCGCGCGGGCAATGTCATCAACAAGCGGTTCAACTCCGCCGAGGGCCCGATCTGCGCGGATTTGCGCGAAGCCGGGGCGCTACTCTCCGCCTCCGACGATTTCGAGCACAGCTATCCGCATAGCTGGCGGTCCAAGGCCAAGGTCATCTATCGCTGCACCCCGCAATGGTTCGTGCGGATGGACTCCCCCCTCCCGCCTGCGGGAGGGGGTCAGGGGGTGGGCGAGGCCATCTCCATCGATGACGTGATAGAAATCGAGGAAGAAGAACCCACCCCTAACCCCTCCCGCAAGCGGGAGGGGAACATGGTGCGCGGCCACGCCAAGGGCATCGGCCCGACCTTGCGCGAGATCGCGCTGTCCGAAATCGACAAGACCCGCTTCATCCCCGAACGCGGCCATAAACGCCTGCGCTCCATGGTCGAAGGGCGGCCGGACTGGGTGCTGTCGCGCCAGCGCGCCTGGGGCGTGCCGATCACACTCTACGTAGACAAAAACGGCAATTATCTAAACGATCCCGAGGTGAATGCGCGTATCGTCGAAGCCGTGCGCGACGGCGGGGCCGATGCCTGGTTCGCCGCCGATCATCAGGCGCTGCTCGGCAATCGCTACGATCTCGACGATTATGAGGTCGTCACGGACATCTTGGACGTCTGGTTCGACAGCGGCTCGACCCATGCGTTCGTGCTCGAGAGCGACAACTGGCCGGACCTCGATTCCCCAGCCGATCTCTATCTCGAAGGTTCCGACCAGCATCGCGGCTGGTTCCAGTCGAGCCTGCTCGAGAGCTGCGGCACGCGCGGCCGCGCGCCGTATAAAGAGGTGCTCACCCACGGCATGACGCTCGACGCCAAGGGCAAGAAAATGTCGAAGAGCCTCGGCAATACGCTCGATCCGCAGAAGATTATCGACGTGAACGGCGCCGATATCCTGCGCCTCTGGGCCTCGACTGTCGATTTCACCGAGGACCACCGGATCGGCCCGGAAATCCTCAAGGGCGTCACCGACATGTACCGCAAGCTGCGGAACAGTTTTCGCTATATGCTCGGCGCGCTATCGGATTTCGACGAGAGCGAGAGGACGGCCCTCGCCGATATGCCCGAACTCGAACGCTATGTGCTCCACCTGCTGACCGAGCTCGATGGGACGCTGAAGGACGCGGTCAATGACTATGCTTTCAACCGCTATGCCCGCGCGCTGACCGATTTCGCCAACGAAGACCTCTCCGCCTTCTTCTTCGATATCCGCAAGGATTGTCTCTATTGCGATGTTGGAGAAAGCCTGCCAGCGGGAACGGCGAAGCGGCAGGCCTATCGGACGGTGCTCGATATCCTGTTCCACGCGCTGGTACGTTACGCCTCGCCGGTCCTCTGCTTCACGGCGGAGGAAGTGTGGCAGACGCGCTATCCGGATGCCGGGTCAATCCATCTGGAGGAATGGCCGGAGATCGAGGCGGCATGGGCAGATGCGGCGCTCGGCGAAAAATGGACCGCCATCCGCGAAGCCCGGGAACAGGTGACCGAGGCGATCGAACCGCTGCGGCGCGACAAGGTAATCCGGTCCAGCCTCGAAGCGGAAGTGGCCATGCCGGCGGTAGACGGGATTTCCGCCGAAGATATGAGCGAAATCTGCATCGTGGCGGATACGAAGTATGAAAGCGACACCGTGAAAGTGATTAAGACCAGCCATCACAAATGCGGCCGCTGCTGGCGCCTGCTGCCCGATGTAGCCGAAGACGGCGCATTGTGCGGCCGATGCGATTCCATGGTGAATGGCTGAACCGGTGCGGAATTCGGACGTATACCCTGTGGCTTTTGTGGCTTTTGGAGCGCCGTGCGGAGATTTAAGTGAATAGCGCATGTAACCCCCGGCCTGTGTCAACCAGTGTCAACCAGGCGGCTACGGTATGAGCGAAACCAAGGGCTTACGCCGCAGCACCATGCTCGGCTATCTGCTCGCCGCAATCATATTTGTCGTCGATCAGGTTTCGAAATACTGGATCATCACGCTGCTCCAGCTCCCCCAGCGCGGGCAGATCGAGCTGCTGACGATCCTCAATTTCACCTGGGTCGAAAATCGCGGCGTATCGCTTGGCATGCTGGCCGCATCCTCCGATACGCAGCGCTGGATGCTCGTTGCGCTGACCGGCGCGATCTCGCTCGGCGTCGCGATCTGGATCTGGCGGGAAAAGCGCGCCGGCGACGTGTTTGCGCTCGGCATGGTGCTGGGCGGCGCGCTCGGCAATATCGTGGATCGCATCCGCTTCGGCTATGTCGCGGACTTCATCGATCTGCATTTTGGGGACTTTCAGCCCTTTTTGGTCTTCAATGTCGCGGATGCGTCGATTACCATCGGGGTTGTGATTTTGGTGTTGCGGGCTTTTCTGCTACGCGACAAGCCTGAACCGGCGGAGACAGAGTAATGCGTAAAATGATGGTGGCGACGAGCCTCGTGGTGATGGGCGCAACCCTTTCGGCCTGCAGCATTTTTGGCGGCAGCCGGGACCGGCCGGACGAGTTTCTCGTATCGCGCTCCGCGCCGCTCGTAATCCCGCCCGATTTCAACCTGACCCCGCCGCGCCCCGGTGAACCAGCCGCCCGCGGCGCCGATTCGAGTACCCAGGCGCTACAGGCCATGTTCGGCGGACCCGCGCCGCGCAGCGCGGCCGAAGCGGCGCTCGTCAATCAGGCGGACCCGGAATCGGCCGCTGCCGGTATCCGCAGTACGGTCGGCGATCCGGACACCCAGGCGGTCGATTACGGTTCGACGACGCGCGATATCCTGAACGCGCCCGAAGGCGACGCGCCCGAAGCGACGGTTTCCACGCCGCAATAGGGCGATAGCGGCGGGGCGAACACGCGGTGGGCGCCCTCCTCTTCCGCCGCCTGCTGACCGCGATACCGACGCTGCTCGGCGTCGTCATTCTCTCCTTCGTGCTCATGCGGCTGGCGCCCGGCGGGCCGTTCGATGGCGAACGCGCGCTCGACGACGACACCCGCGCCGCGCTCGATGCGGCCTATGGGCTGGACCTGCCGCTCGGCGAACAGATCGCGCTCTATGTCGGCCGGCTGATCCGCGGTGATTTCGGGCCGAGCCTCGTCTATCGCGACTTCACGGTGAGCGAGTTGATCGCGCAGGGCTTGCCCGTATCGCTCACCATCGGCGGGCTCGCGCTGCTGCTGGCCTGCGCCCTCGGCATGGGCGGCGGGCTTGGGGCGGCGGTACGCGCCGGGCGCTGGCAGGACGAGGCGATCATGGGGCTGGCGACATTGCTGACCGCCCTGCCTGTCTTCGTCACCGGGCCGCTCTTCGTGTTGATTTTCGCGCTGGGCCTTGGCTGGCTGCCGGTCTCGGGCTGGGAGCCGGGCAGTCCGTCGCATCTCGTGCTGCCCGTGGTAGCGCTGTCCCTGCCCTTTGCCGGCGCCATCGCCAAGCTGACGCGCGCGGGGCTCGCCAAGGCGCTGAACGAAGATCATGTGCGCACGGCCCGCGCGCGGGGCCTTGCCGAGCGGCAGGTGATCGCGCGCCACGCGCTGCGGCCGGCGCTCGTCCCCGTCGCCAGCTATCTTGGACCGGCGGCGGCCGGCCTGCTCACTGGCGCGGTCATCATCGAAACCGTGTTCGCCCTGCCCGGCCTCGGCCGCTATTTCGTGCAGGGCGCGCTTAACCGGGATTACCCCCTCGTGCTCGGCGTGGTGACACTCTATGCCGGCCTGATTATCCTGTTCAATCTGGTCGCCGACCTGATTTACGGCTGGCTCGACCCAAGGATGCGCGCGGAATGACGGCGTCGCGCATCTCGCTCGGCATTGTCGCCATAATCGCCCTTGCCGCGTTGTTCGTGCCGCCGTTCCTCCCCTGGACGCATAGCGCGATCGACTGGGACGCGGTGCGCGCGCCGCTCTTTTCGACCGGGCATCTATTCGGCACCGACTCGGTCGGGCGCGATCTGCTCGCTCGCACACTGGTCGGCACACGCGTCACGCTGGCCGTGGCGTTGGCGGCTGCACTCGTCGCACTCGTTATCGGCACGGCCTGGGGCGCGATTGCCGGCTGGATCGGTGGGCGCACGGACGAGATCATGATGCGGATCGTGGATGGCTTGTACGCCCTGCCCTTCATGTTCGTCGTCATCCTGCTGATGGTCGTGTTCGGGCGCAACATCGTGCTGGTCTTCATCGGCATCGGCGCCGTCGAATGGCTGACGATGGCACGCGTTGTGCGCGGACAGGTGATTGCACTCAAGGAGCGGCCGTTCGTAACCGCAGCCGAAGCGGCCGGCGCACCCGCCAACCGTATCCTGACAGGCCATATCCTGCCTAATGTCGCGGGCGTGGCGCTCGCCTATCTGCTGCTCACAGTCCCGCAGGTCGTCATGGTGGAGAGCTTTCTCTCGTTTCTGGGTTTGGGCGTGCAGGAGCCGCTGACCTCGCTCGGCATACTCGTCAAGGAAGGCGCGGACGATATGGATATCCAGCCGCATGCGCTGCTGATTCCCGGCGGCGTGCTCGTGCTGATCATCGTCTGCCTCACCATCGCGGGCGAGCGGCTGCGCGACAGGCTCTCGCAATGAGCCTCTATGTCGTTGAAGAGTTGAGCGCGCGGATCGGCGACACAGTGATCGTCGACACTGTCAGCTTCGCGGTCGAAGCGGGGCAGTGCGTCGCACTGGTCGGCGCATCGGGATCGGGCAAGAGTCAGACCTGCCTAGCGCCATTCGGCCTGTCGCCTGCCGTGCCGAGCGGTTCGACCCAGCTTGACGGCGTCGAGCTTGTCGGCGCGGACGCAGCGACGCTGCGCGCAATCCGCGGCCGGGATGTCGGATTCGTCTTCCAGCACCCGCTGACCGCCTTGACGCCGCATCTCACAATCGGCGCACAACTGACTGAAAGCTGGACACGATCGGGCGCGCCAACGCCGTCGCGTGCCGATATGGTCGCCGCGTTGGACCGTGTCGCCCTTGATGCGCCAGAGGATCGGCTCGATCAGTTTCCCCACCGGCTATCGGGCGGGCAGCGGCAACGCGCGCTCATCGCCATGGCCATCGCGCACCGTCCGAAACTGCTAATCGCGGACGAACCGACAAGCGCGCTCGACGCCAGCCTGCGCGCGGAGATCATGGCCTTGCTGGACGAGCTGCGGCGCGAGCATGACATGGCCTTGCTGCTGGTCAGTCATGATCTCGCCGCCGTCGCCAGCCATGCGGATAGCGTGGTGATGCTGCGCGATGGGCGGGTCGAGGAGAGCGGGCCGGCCGCCGATATTCTGGCTGCCCCGCGCAGCGATTATGGCCGCGCGCTGGTCGCCGCCACACCGAAACTCGCAGACTCGGCACCCGCTTTGCCCGAGACCGGCGCACCGTTGCTGCATGCCGAAAATGTGAGCGTGTCCTTCAGGCGACCCGGATGGCGGCGCGACCGGTTGCAGGCTGTGTCGGGCGCCTCGCTGGCTCTTGCGGAAGGCGAAGCATTGGCGTTGGTCGGCGGTTCGGGCTCGGGCAAATCGACCCTGGCGCGCGCCATCGCACGACTGGGACCACTGGATACCGGCACCGTCCGGTGGCGGAGCGAGCCGCTACCCGAGCGCAAACGCATGACCACACATCATCGGCGGCTGATCCAGCCCGTCTTTCAGGACCCGGTCGCCAGTCTCGATCCGCAATGGCGCGTATCCGATATCATCGCCGAGCCGCTCAAGCATCTGCGGCCTGACCTTGCCGAATGGGGGCGGGCGGGCGCGGTGAAACAGTTGTTGCAGGAGGTCGATCTGCCCGCGGATTTCGCCGATCGCTTCCCGCGCGAACTATCGGGCGGCCAGGCCCAGCGCGTCGCGATTGCCCGAGCACTCGCCGTCGAGCCTGAAATGCTGTTGCTGGACGAGGCCACATCGGCGCTCGATGTGCTGGTGGCCGGCCGGGTGCTCGATCTGCTTGAGAAGCTTCAGCATGAGCGCGACTTGGCGCTTCTCTTCATCACCCACGATCTCGCCGTGGCAAAACGGCTCTGTCATCGGATCGCCGTGATGGATGCAGGCCAAATCATAGAGGAAGGGCCGACGGAGCAAATCATTACCGCGCCGGCTCATCCGATTACGCAAAAGCTGGTCGCCGCGTCCTAGAAAGCCACGCCGAGCGTTCCGACGACCGTGCCGTCGGTCAGCGGAGTGTTCACAGCCGTATCGACATAGGCAACGCCGATGGACAAAATCCCGAACGCCGCTTCGATACCGAGCGACCAGTCGACATAATCATTGTCATTGTCGATCGAGAGGCTGCCATTCGTATAGCCGAGATGGCCGCTAACCGTGAACGGCGTTCCCGGAATGCCAACGCTCGCATCGGTATAGATGTAGAGATTGTCGTCATTACCGATCGAATTCTGGCTCGGCGCCCATGCCACGCCGGTGGTGATCTCGGCCGGGCCGATCGCATAGGCCAGCGAAGCATAGGGCTCGACATAATCGGCATCGCCGACATTCCCGTTCGGATAGAGATAGGCCAGCACGCCGACATCGAGCGTCAGGCCGGACGTGATTTCGCCGGACCAGCCCGCATAGATATCGAGTTCCGTATGACCGAAAACGGGACTGTCCTCGATCGAAGACGCCCATGTGCCGACATAGAAGCCGCTGTCATGTTCAAGATCGATGCCGCCCTGGATCGCGATATCTTCGTCGGAGAAGGACACGCCGCGGAACCGGTAATCGGTCACCAGCGCGGCATTGCCCGAGACGCTGAAGCCGCCGCCCAGATCGTTCGCGTGAGCGGGTGCCGCTATCGCCGTCGACGCTAGAAGAGCGAGGCCGAGAATGGAGTTGCGCATAATATGTCCTTTATAGTCGAATGCATCTACATTCGTCCCTGCGCACTCCTCAATCTCTGTCCTGATACGGCGGATCGATAAAGCGTATGATTGTGATCATGCACAAATTCGCATCCGCACACAACGATATTACTCAGATTACCGGAAATTCGAAACGGTATGTTGCTGCACTGCAACAATTTGGTGCGGCGCAGAATGCTTAGGCGATTATTAGCAGCTTTGCGCGACAACCGCCCCGATCACGGAGAAAAGGCCGCATGACCGCGCAGGATCGCATCGCTGAACGGATACCGGAATCCCCGGAACTCGAGCGGATTCCGCAACTCTACGCAATTCTCGAAATCGCCAGACGGATGGCGCGCAGCGAAGGCGAAAAGGCGGATATTCCGAGCGAGAGCAGTTTGCGCCACGCCTATATCCGCGCACCCGGAATCGCGAAAAAGCGATTCGATGCAGTGACAGCCGATGCGGCGCGCGCCGCGACAGGCGGTGCGCAAGCCCTGCTCGGCGAAGGCGAAGATCGCGCCGCTGCGGCCGGCCGTCTTGCCGATCATCTACGGCACGAACTGGCGCAGCTCGCCCGTATCGTCGGTCTTTAATCGTCCATTGGCGGCGGGGTCGCGGTCTTGATCGCGACGCCGTCGGGGGGCAACGCCTCCGCTCCACTTTTCGGCCATTCCTTGATGTGCAGATCGCGTTGCGGGAACGGAATCTCGATGCCGTTTTCCTGAAACTTGTTCCAGATGCGCGCATAAATATCGCCGCGGACATTGCCGACACCGCCTTCGGGATCCTTGATCCAGATCCTGAGCTCGAAATTGACCGAGGAATCGCCGAACTCGACGATCCAGCAACGCGCCTTCGGGCTGTTAAGCACCCGGTCGCTCTCGTCCGCCGTTTCCAGCATCAGCTTCCGGGCAAGGTCGAGATCGGCGTCATAGGATACACCGATCGGGATATTCACGCGAACCTCAAGGCTCGAATAGGACCAGTTCTCAACCTCTTCGGTCATCAGGATTTCGTTCGGGATCAGATGCTCCTTGCCGTCGCGCGTAATGATCGAAACGGCGCGGATGCCGATCTTGTTGACCCAGCCGAAACTGTCGCCGACGGCGATCACGTCGCCCGGTTTGATCGAACGGTCCATCAACAGAATGATCCCGGCAATGAGATTGCCGATCGTCTTCTGCATGCCGAAGCCGATGGCGAGACCGAACGCACCGCCAAAAAAGGCGAGTGCGGTCAGGTCGATACCGAGAATATCGATACCGACGAAGAAGGCGACGACGATGATGACGATCATCGCGATCTTGTCGGCAAGCAGCTTTTGCGCGGGATCAAGGGCGGACGACCGCTGGATCGAGTGACTGATCACCCGGCGCACGATCCGCACGATCGCGAACAGCACCAGGCCGGTAACGGCGATGGTCAGCAAGGTCAGCAGCGAGATGCGCGTATCGCCGACATCGACGCCAATCCGGTCAAGAACCAGCGTTACGCGCTCCAGACCGCCCACGGCGTTCGAAAGGATGAGCGCAAAGGTAAATACGCCCGCCGCCACGGCTATCCAGCGTGCAAAGCCGCTCGCACGGATGATGTGCCAGACGAGATAGGCCGCGCAGATACCCCAACCCGCGCCGATGATCAGATCGGTATAGGTCCACCAATCGAACGAGAAGAAGGCGATGGCGAGGACGATCGAAACCGACGCATGATAGATGATCTTGACCATGCGGTTGGCCAAGCCTTCCGCCCGCTCGCCGACGACCCGCTCCCAAAAGCCCTTGAGATGCTTGCCCGAGAGCCGGCTGATAACCCAGCCCAGCGCCATGCCGATGCCAACTATCGCGAACCCGAGGATCGCGGCGAGCCAGTTAAGGTCCGCCGGGAGCGGGATACCCGCGCGCGTCAGCAGTGCGATTATCTCCTGCATGCCGCCTTCTCGTATCTTTCCAGCCCCTTCGCAAGATCGGCGATCAGATCGTCGGGGTCTTCCAAGCCGATATTGAGTCGGATGACTGGGCCTTCGGCCTGCCAGCGAGTCGCCGTGCGATCCGGCGTCGGATCGACCGGCAGCGCCAGACTTTCATATCCGCCCCAGCTATAGCCGATCCCGAACAATGCGAGATTGTCGACAAAGGCCGCGACGGCCTCTTCGCCGCCGCCATCCATCACAAACGAGAACAGGCCGGCCGCGCCGGAAAAATCGCGCTGCCAGACTTCATGGCCCGGGCAATCGGGGAGCGCCGGATGCAGAATGCGCGCGACCTGCGGCTGCTCGGCCAGCCAGCGCGCGACTTTCAAGCCACCCGCCTCATGCTGCCGCATACGCACGTCGAGCGTTCTGAGACCGCGGAGCGCGAGATAGGCATCGTCGGGCGAAACGACTTGACCAAGCTGCTGCGCCGTCCGCCGCACCCGCGCCCAATATTTCTCATGCGTCGTCACCGAACCGAGCATCACGTCGCTATGGCCGACAATATATTTGGTGCCGGCGAGGATCGCGATATCGACGCCCTGTTCGATGGCCCGGAAGAAATGCGCGGCCGCCCAGGTATTATCGAGCAGCGTCGTAATCCCGCGTTCCTTCGCCACGGCGCAGATCGCCGGGACATCCTGCACTTCGAAGGTCAGGCTGCCTGGGCTTTCCATCATGATCGCGCGCGTTTTCTCGCAGATCAGATCGGAGATCCCGGCACCGACAAGTGGGTCGTAGTAGCGCGTCTCCACGCCCCATTTCTTCAGGAACGCCTCGGCATAGCTGCGTGTCGGGTCGTAACTGCTATCGGCCATCAGCAGGACATCGCCGGGCCGCAAAACGGCAAGCAGCGCGCAAGCGATGGCGGCCACGCCCGACGGGAAGAGCATAGTGCCGCAGGCCCCGGGCTCCATCTCGGTCAGCGCTTCGGCGAGCGCCCATTGGGTCGGCGAGCCGCGCCGGCCGTAAAAGAATTGCCCGTCTTCATTGGAACTCTTGCGCGCGCGCAGATCGGCGACGGTATCGTAGAGATGCGTGCTCGCGCGCCAGACCGGCGGGTTCACAACCGCGCCCGTCCATTCCTTGCGCCGACCGCCGGTTACGAGGCGGGTCGGTGGCTTGTTATCCGATGAGCCGCCGCTCACGCGGCTCCGGTCGCTTTTTCGGTATCGGACTGGCTGCCCCATTCGGCCCAGCTGCCGTCATAGAGCGCGACATCGGTCTTGCCGAGCAGCTTCGCGCCGAACAGCAGCACGGCCGCCGTCGTACCGCCGCCGCAGGTTGTCACCATGGGTTTTTCGAGATCGACGCCGGCCGCTTCGAACGCCGCTTTCAGATCGTCGCCGCGTTTCCAGGTCCCGTCCTCGTTGAAGAGATTGGAGTGCGGCACATTCTTCGAACCGGGAATATGGCCGGGCGCGATATCGGGGCGGGGCTCCGGGCCTTCGCCCTTGAACCGCGCTTCGGGCCGTGCATCGACGATTTCGGTCTCGTCGGAGCCGGTCAGCGCTTTCATCGCCGCCAGATCGCGAACCCCGCTATCATCATGAAAGGGCGTGAAATGGCGATGGCGGACCTGCTGCTTGCCCTGGTCCACGGCATTGCCTTCCGCCTTCCATTTGGCGAGACCGCCGTCGAGTATAGCGACATTGTGCGCGCCGAACACGTCCTTCGTCATCCACCAGGCGCGTGCAGCGCTGTGCAGCGGCGAATTGTCGTAGATGACGATCCGGCTGCCATCGCCGACACCGAGCGACTGCATCCGGCTCGCAAACTTCTCCGCCGAGGGCAACATACCGGGCAGCGGACTGGACGTATCGCGGATCTCGTCTAGATCCATGAACACGGCGCCGGGAATATGTTCAAAGCCGTGTTCGGCTTTCGCATCGCGTCCGGAATCCGGGAGGAACTGGGTCGCATCGATGATGTGCAGATCGCTGGCGCCGAGTTCTCCGGCCAACCATTCGGTCGAAACGAGCATGTCCATGGGCGATGATTTCCTGCCTTGAGTGTCGAGTCCCGAATTTCTTAGCTTTGGCCTTAGCTGCGGGCAATGCCTAGTCGAGAGACTCCAGAAAAGCCCGGGCACTATTACGGAGCGCGACCTTCTCGCCCTTCTCCTTCTTCTCCCATGTCCGATACGGCATGGCGAGACGGCGATTGTCGCCGAGCTTGTCCTCGTTTCGTGCAAGGAAATCCCAGTAGAGCGCATTGAACGGGCAGGCATTGTCGCCCGTCTTCGCCTTCACGTCATAACGGCAATGGCTACAATAGTCAGACATCTTGTTGATATAATTGCCCGACGCCGCATAGGGTTTGGACGCCAGCAGCCCGCCATCGGCGAATTGGCTCATGCCGACAGTGTTCGGCACTTCCACCCATTCATAGGCGTCGGCATAGACTTCCAGATACCAGATATGGAGCTGGTGTGGATTGACGCCCGCCAGAAGGGCGAAGGTGCCGGTGATCATCAGGCGTTGGATGTGGTGCGCATAGGCGTGGTCGAGTGTCTGACCGATCGCCTGGGACAGGCAATGCATATCCGTATCGCCCGAATAGTAGAAATCGGGCAGATCGCGATCGGCATCGAAGAAGTTGTTCTCCACATAGTCCGCCCCCTCGCGCCAATAGATGCCGCGCACATATTCGCGCCAGCCGATGATCTGGCGGATGAATCCCTCGACCGCGTTGAGCGGCGCGTCGCCATCCTGATATTTTTTCTCCGCTTCGCGGCACAGATCGAGCGGATCGAGCAAGCCGATGTTCAGGTACGGCGAAAGCAGCGAGTGATAGAGAAACGGCTCCCCTGTCAGCATCGCGTCCTGATAGTCGCCGAAACGCGACAGGCATTCGTCGAGGAAGCGGCGGCGCGCGCGCAACGCTTCTTCGCGTGTCACGGCGAACTGGAAGTGATCGAGACTGCCCGGATGATCGGCGAACCGCTCGGCGACGAGATCGAATACCTCCCGCGTCGTCTCGTCCCGCCGAAAGGCGATCGGCTTTGGCATGAACAGGTCCTGGTCCGCTGGCTTGCGATTGTCCTGATCGTAATTCCACTTGCCGCCTTCGGGTTTGTCGCCATCCATCAACAGGCCCGTCTTGCGCCGCATCTCGCGATAGAAATATTCCATGCGCAGCTGTTTGCGGCCCTCGGCCCAGGCTTCGAATTCGGCATGATCGCAAAGAAAGCGGGTGTCGGGACAAATCTCGACCGGAATGCCAAACTTCTCTTCCCACTCGTCCAACATCGTACGGACCCGCCATTCGCCGGGTTCGGTCACGCGGATGGCGGCGGGATCGTGGCGTTCGATGGCGCGCGCAATTTCCCCGGAAAAGCTGCCGCTATTGTCGGCATCGTCGAGCTTCACATAGTCGACCGTCCAGCCGCGATCCCGCATATCGGCGGCATGGTGCCGCATCGCGGCGAGGATGAACGCGATCTTCGCCTTGTGATGCCGCACATAGCTGGTCTCGTCATCGACCTCCATCAGCAGCAGCACGGTGTTCCCGGCGTCTACATCATCCAGCGACGAGAGATCGCGGCTCAACTGGTCGCCGAGGAGCGGTATCAGGATGGGCTTGGAACTCGCCATGGTCAGCGGGTCGCGCGGATGGGCCCACGCATCAACCCGTCCGAATGATCATGTCGTGCGGACGTTGAGCATCCGGCAGCCAATCCCGCGAAACTGGCCGAACCCGCGTTCGAGCCAGAAGGGCTGCATTTTCGGCCGGGGCGGTTCGAGCTCCCGCCCGACCAGCATCGTCGCGTGCATCTCATGCACCACGCCATCCGCGTCGCGATAGCGCGGCATCATGTCGACGATTGGCACGAGCATCGCCTTGCCGTCCGACTGAACGGGTTTGTATGTCTTCGGATCGAGCCGGATCTGCGCGCTATGGATACACTCTTCACCGGGCGCGAGCGTCTCGAGGTTGACACAGGCCTCCCCGGCATCCGGTTCCGTCGCCATGGCCGCATTGTCGGCGGAGCGAATGCCGAGCCTGACAGCGATATCGCTGAGCGTCTCATCGCTCACATTTGTGAGCACCAAACGATAGGCGAGCGTAAGGCCCAGACTGGAAAGTCGCGCGGTCAGAGGCACGAAATCGATCTCGATCCGCGAGGGACGATCTTCTTGCGCCGAAGCGACCGGGGGCTGTGCGGCGGGCGTCGGTGCAGCGGGCGCCAGTCCAGCAGGCGGCAGAGCGGTGGGCGGCCCCTTGGCAACGGGCGTGGGCGCACGCGCAGGAACCGCTTCCGGTTCGGGCTCGGGTTCTTTCGCCAAAACGGGTTCACGCAGGGGCTGTTCTTCAACTGCCCGTTCGCGTACCTTGCGTCGCAACAGGAAAAGTGCGGCGAGAGCGGCCAGCCCGAATATCCCGGCAAGCCATATCCACCATGGCATGCCCTCTTCGCCTTGCGGCGTCGACGCGGGCATGGGTGTGGCATCGGCTGGCTCGACCGGCGCGAGCGGAGCGCTTTCGGCGATTGCAGAGGGCTGCGTTTCGGGCGTAGCTTGAGGCTCAAGACCTGGCGAGGCTGCCGTCGTCTGTCCCCTCGCAGGTGGTTGGGTGGCAGGCCGCTCGGCGGCTGGCTGCGGATCGGACTGCGCCGTTGCGGGTGCGGGATCGTTTTGGGTCGGCACTGGCGCAGGGCGCGTCACAACCGGTGGAGGTGTGTCATCCTCCTGGCCCAGCAATCGCGGCGCAGGCATACCTGGCGCGCGCGGACCTTGCACCTCGGGTTGCGGCTGCGGCCGCTGCTCGCCGGGCTGCAGATCGAAGACCGGGGCCTGACGCGCGACAGCGCCCGTGTCCTCCGCTTCCTGCGCCATCGCCGCCGCCACTGGCGTCATCGCGCCGATCGCCAGGCCGAGCCAATATGCCAATAGCCGTTTCACGGGTTGCGTCCCTATCCTGTTCCCCGCTCGATATCGACCCGGATCAAAGCCGATACGCGTTAATCGCCGATGAACCGTGCAGCAGGAATGACATGAAGCGGCAGATAGCCTAGATGGGCGGTCATGGAACCTACCCATCTCGGCAAGACATCCGCGCTGCCCGCTTCGCCGGAAGAAGCGGTGCTCGACTATGTCCCCAACCCGCGCGCCGGAGAGCTTTATCTCGTGCGCTTCGCCGCGCCTGAATTCACCTCGCTGTGCCCGGTTACGAGCCAGCCCGATTTCGCGCATCTCGTCATCGATTATACGCCAGGCGAGACGATAGTTGAGAGCAAATCTCTAAAACTGTTTCTCGGAAGCTTCCGTAACCATCAGACATTCCACGAAGATTGCACGGTCGGCATCGGCAAGCGCCTGTTCGAAGAGATGCGGCCGCAATGGCTGCGGATCGGCGGCTATTGGTATCCGCGCGGTGGGATTCCGATCGACGTATTCTGGCAATCGAGCCCGCCGCCCGAAGGGCTATGGCTACCCGACCAGGGCGTCGCCCCCTATCGCGGACGCGGCTGAGCATGACGCATATTCTCTACGGCGCACCAGTTTCGCTCTATTCGGGGAAGGCGCGCGCCTATCTCGATTGGAAAGGCGTCGATTACCGCGAAGAGCTTTGCACGCCGGACATTCAGCGTTCGATCGTGATCCCCCATGTCGGGCGGCCGGTGATGCCCGTAGTCCAGAAGGACGACGGCACGATCCTCCAGGATACGACCGTCATCATCGATCATTTCGAAGCGATAACGGATGGCCCGAGCGTCTATCCCGAAACGCCGGTCCAGAAGCTCATCGCCCTGCTGTTCGAACTTTATGGAGACGAATGGCTGGTGATCCCGGCGATGCACTATCGTTGGAATTACAACGAAGAGTGGGTCTATGGCGAATTCGGCAAGATCGCCCTGCCCGAAGGCTCGCCGCAGGAACAATATGATAAGGGCAGGGAAAATGGAGCCCGGTTCAAAGGGTTCGTGCCGATGCTCGGCATTACGCCCGAAACCATTCCCGGCATCGAAGCAAGCTACGAGGCGCTGCTTGGAGAATTGGACGCACATTTCGCCGTCCATGACTATCTGCTCGGCACGCGTCCTTCGATCGGAGATTATGGGCTGATCGGCCCGCTCTATGCACATCTCTATCGCGACCCGAAATCAGGTGAGTTGATGAAAAGGCTCGCGCCCAACGTCGCGCGCTGGGTCGAGCGCATGGTCGAGGTCGAAAATCCACGATCCGGCGAATTTCTGCCCGACGACGAAATTCCGGAAACGCTTCTACCCGTCGTGATCCGGATGCTCGAAGAGCAGTTCCCGTATCTAGGCGCTCTGGCGCATCTTTATGCCGATTGGGCGAAGGCCAACCCCGGCGCCGACATTCCCCGCGCAGTCGGCATGGCGCCTTTCACGATTGCAGGGGTCAAGGGCGAGCGCGCGGCCACGACCTTTTCGCTCTGGATGCTCCAACGTCCGCTCGACCATTATCGCAGCCTGAAGGGTGCAGTCCGCGAGAGAGCGCGGGACGTTCTCGATCATGGCGACGGCGAGCTGTTTCGCAATTTCATCCTGCGCGCGCGCGTTCGTTTCGAGAATCACATACTCAGCCAGGATTAAAGACGCTTCACCGTATTTCGTTCATTGTCGCTTTACTGACATGAATGTAAACTATAAATGGCCTGCCAGCGTAACAGAGTAGCGAAACCGTGACCGACACCACCCTGCCCCGCCACGACCATCCGATCGCCGTCGAATCGGACGATATCGATTTCATGGGTCATGTAAACAACGCCAATTATCTCAAATGGGTGCAGGAAGCCGTGCTCGCCCATTGGCAGAAGATCGCCCCGCCCCAGGCCGTAGCCGCCCATCTCTGGGTCGCGCTCAAGCATGAGATCACCTATCGCAAGCCCGCCTTTCTGGACGATACGGTCATCGCATCGGTGGTGGTCGAAAAGGTGCAGGGTGCAAGCGCCTTCTACGACACGGTGATCAAGCGTGGCGAGGAGGTGCTGGCCGAAGTGAAATCGCGCTGGTGCTGCATCGATGCCGATACCCAGCGGCCCAAATATATCGCGCGCGACATCGCCGCGCTGTTCCTGCCTGAAAAAGCCGAGCGCTAGCGCAGCAATCCACCCAATACGCCGCGTATAAAGCCCGACGCGCCGGGTACGCCCAGCTTGTCTGCAATCTCGCGACTGAGCACCCCGCCCGCCGCCGAAGCCGCGGTTTGCGTCGGATTGGCGCGGCTCGACCGGCCGGTCAGCGTGCGGCCGAGCTTGCGGCCCGCGGACGACATGCCGGAACGCACCGCCGCATCGCGCATGCGTTCGACCAGTCCCTTTGACTTGCGCGAGCGCTTGCGGACGGCCTCTTCGCCCCGCTCCTCGGCCTCCTGCGCGGTTTCCGTTGCGTCCTGCGCCTTTTGTTCCAGCAACTCGGCAGCGGACTCGCGGTCGACGCGCTCGGCATAGACATCGCCGATCGGAGACGCCGCGATAATCGCCGCGCGCTCGCCGGTCGAAATCGGTCCCATGCGCGAATAAGGCGGCCGGATCAGCGTGCGCTCGACCGGAGACGGTGCACCATCCTCCATCAGCGTCGAAACCAACGCCTCACCGACCTTGAGCTCGGTGATCGCCGTTTCGACATCGAGATCGGGATTGATCCGGAAGGTCTCGGCCGCCGCCTTGATCGCCCGTTTGTCGCGCGGCGTGAAGGCGCGCAGCGCATGCTGGATGCGATTGCCGAGCTGCCCGGCCACTTTCTCCGGAATATCGATCGGATTCTGCGTGATGAAGAAAACGCCAATCCCTTTTGAGCGGATCAGGCGCACCACCTGTTCGATCTTGTCCTGCAAGGCGTCGGGCGCGTCGTCGAACAGCAGATGCGCTTCGTCGAAAAAGAAGACGAGTTTCGGTTTATCCGGATCGCCAACCTCGGGAAGCGATTCGAACAATTCGCTCATCAGCCAGAGCAGGAAGGTGGCGTAGAGCTTGGGATTCTCCATCAGCTTATCAGCCATCAGCATATTGACGAAGCCGCGCCCCTGATCATCGGTACGGAAGAAATCGTCGATATCGAGCGCGGGCTCACCGAAAAACTCGGCCGCGCCCTGATTGTCGAACTGCAGGAGTTTGCGCTGGATCGCACCGACGCTCTGCCGCGCGACATTGCCGTAGCGCGCGGACAAGTCTTTCGCATTTTCCGACGTCGCGACCATCATCGCCTGCAGGTCTTCGAGATCGAGCAGCAGCATTCCCTCATCGTCTGCATAGCGGAACGCGATCTCCAGCACGCCTTGCTGTGCGTCGGTCAGGTCCATCAAACGGCCGAGGAGCAGCGGCCCCATCTCGCTGATCGTCGTACGGATCGGATGGCCCTTCTGGCCGTACAAATCCCAGAAGATCGTCGGGCTGTCGGCGTAGCCATAGTCTTCGAGACCGATCGTCTCGGCGCGTTCGACCAATTTGTCATGATGCTTGAAACTCTCGCTGCCCGGCATCGCGACGCCTGACAGATCGCCCTTTACGTCAGCCACGAACACGGGCACGCCCGCATTCGAAAAGCTCTCGCACAAGCCCTGCACCGTGACCGTCTTGCCGGTGCCGGTCGCGCCGGCGATCAGGCCGTGCCGGTTGGCGCGCGCCAGATTGAGATATTGTTTTTCGCCGCCACCGAGCCCGAGAAAAACCCCTGCCGAGTCAGCCATAGATACGTCCCCTCATAGTCGGGAAAACGATACCGGGCGGCATCGCCGATGCAAGCCAGGAGAACGGCCCCGCCGCATAAAGGCAACGGGGCCTTCTATTCTAGTCGAGGAAATCGACGCCGATAAAGGCCGGCGGCGTATTGCCGCGCTGGCGCAGCAGCAGCACCGAAGGCCGCCCGGCGCGCTGAGCTTCGCGGATGACCCGCACAGCATCGGACGGCTGCAGCGTCGCGGTGCGGTTGATCGACAGGATCACATCGCCGCGGCGGATATTCTGCTGGGCCGCATCGCTCGACGGATCGACCTGGTTGACGACCAGACCGCGCACGCCGCTCGGCACGCCGATCTGGCGGGCAATCTGCGGCGTCAGCGTCTGGAAGCCGATACCTATAGCCTCCATCGTCGCCTCGGATTCATCGCTGCCCGGTTCTTCCTTAGTCGGTTCTTCGAGCGTGTCTTCGTCCTCTTGGCCCTGCTGGGCGCGGCGGAGAAGCTCCTCGTCGGTCGGGCGTTCGCCCATCGTTGCCGTGACGCGGATGCGCTCGCCATCGCGGATCAGCACGATAGGCACGCGCGACCCGACGGGCAGGTTCGCGACAATGTAGGACAGCGTATCGTCCGGCGTCACATCGCGGTTATTGACGCTGACGATGACATCGCCCTGGCGGATACCGGCCGCTTCGGCCGCTTCACCCGGTTCAACTCGCGCGACGATCTCACCGCGATTGGCTGGCAGGCCGAGCGAATCGGCAATCGCGTCGGTCATCGGCTGAATGCTGACGCCGAGATAGCCGCGCTGCACGCGCTCACCGCGCATCAGCGTTTCGACGATCGGCCGCGCTTCGGATGCCGGAATTGCAAAACCGATGCCGACATTGCCACCGGTCGGCGAGAAGATCGCGCTGTTGATACCGACGACATTGCCCTGAATATCGAACATCGGGCCGCCGGAATTGCCCTGGTTGATGGACGCGTCGGTCTGAATATAGCGGTCATAGGCGCCGCCCTGCCCGATCGTGCGCTGCAGCGCCGAAACGATGCCCGCCGTGACCGTTCCGCCGAGGCCGAACGGGTTGCCGATCGCGATCACCCAGTCGCCGACGCGCAGATCGTCGGAATCGCCGAACTCGACAAAGGGCAGGTTATCGCCATCGATCTTCAGCACGGCGAGGTCGGACGAGGGATCCCGGCCCACAACCCGCGCCTCATATTCGGTACGGTCGGACAGTATCACCGTGATGGTGTCCACCGGATCGCCGCCCGGCCGCCCATTGCGGCTGCGCGAAGAAATCACGTGATTGTTCGTCACGACGAAGCCGTCCGCCGAAATGATGAAACCCGAGCCGAGCGAGGTCGCTTCACGCGTGATCGGTCCGTTATCGCCGCGGCGGCCAAACTGCCGGAAGAAATCGTCGAACGGGCTGCCGGAAAACGGGTTGCGCCGCTGTATCTCGATCGTCTGAGTCGTGGAAATGTTGACGACGGCCGGTGCGAGCCTCTCCGTTAGGTCGGCAAAACTGCCGGGCGCGCTGACCTGCGGCATGGTTGTCGGCGCATTCTGCGCAACCTGGGCGCCGACCGGCTGTTGCAGCGCCAGTGTCGCTGCCGTTCCGCTGGCCAGAAGAATTCCTGTTATCGCATAAGCGTAACGCACGGTCATAATTCTCCAATCTCTCCGCTAAATCTTTTACGACACCTGTCTGTGAGCTGCGGAATAGCGCCTTAACACATATTGAACATAGGGTATTGCGCTGTCGTTGGTCGAACCGTCAGCGCAGTCCACGGAATTGACGCAGATATTCGTTGTCCGGCGACATGACGATCGCCGCCTCGCCATCGTCTGGTCCCGCCGGCCGATCGATCCCGAATGTCGCGCGGTAGGATTCCATCGCGCGGTAGAAATCATAAAAATCGGGGTCCGCGCCGAAGGCTTCCGCATAGGTCCGCGCCGCTTCGGCATCGGCTTCCGCACGGATGATCTGCGCCTGCTTCGCGCCCTGCGCCTCGATCGTCAGCGCTTCCTGTTCACGCGCGGAGCGCATCCGCCGATAGGCGGATTCCAGCGGCTGGCCCTCGGGCAGGTCGGCGCGCTTGATCCGCACATCGACGATTTCCGCGCCATATTGGCGCGCGGCAAGGTTCAGACTGTCCTGGATATTGTCCATAACCTGGCCGCGTTCCGGGCTCAGCAGCGCCGCGAAGGGCCGGCGGCCAAGCTCGTTTCTGAGCGAGGAAGCGAGGATCGGGCGTAGCGCTTCGCTCACCCGCTCCTCGGTCCGCGCCGAAATGTACATCTGCAACGGATCGACGATCCGATAGCGGGCAAAGGCGTCCACCTGCAGGCGGAGCTGATCGGTCGAGAGCACCTGCTGGCGCTCCATCTCGACGCTCTGGATGCGCCGGTCGATCCACACGACCTGATCCACAAACGGAATATGCGCCATCAGCCCTGCGCTACCCGACCCGAATGTTTCGCCGGGCTGATAGCGGTTCACGATCCGGTCGGGTTCGCCGAAGCGCACGATCACGGCCTGACGCGTTTCCGGAACGATCGAGAAAGAACTCAGGACCAGAACGATCAGCACGACGCCGAGAATGGCATAGGCGATAGGGTTACGCGCGACGCGGGTTGCGATGCTCATTGCGTTTCTCCTGCCTCGGGCGCGGGCGTCGCCTGCTGGCGTACCCGGCGCTGCACTTCGGGCAGCGGCAAGTAGGGCGTTACGCCGTCCGCTTCGACAATCGTGATGTTCACGCTGCCGAGGATGCGCTCCATCGTTTCATAATACATGCGGCGGCGCGTCACTTCGGGGGCGAGGCGGTATTCCTCATAGACCCGCGTAAAGGCGGCCGACTCACCCTGGGCCCGGGCGGTCAGCTGCTGCGCATAGGCGCGTGCGTTATTGAGATAGGTTTGGGCCGTCTGCTGCGCGGCGGACACACGGCGGAAGCTCTCTTCCACCGCGGACGGCGGATCGGCTTCTTCGATCGCGACGCCCTGCACGAGCACACCCGCGCCATAGCCATCGAGCAGTTCCTGCATCAGAGCCTGCACGCGTTGTTCGATTTCGCCGCGACCCGCGCCGATGGCGTCGTCCAGCGTCACGCGCGCGATCACAGCACGCATCGCGCTTTCGGCGACCTCGCGGATCGTCTCCTCGGGATTGACGATCTGGAACAGATAATTTTGCGGTTCCTTGATGTTCCAGCGAATCTGATAGGCGAGATCGACGATATTCTGGTCGCCGGTCAGCACGCGATTCTCCGCGTCGGCGCCGGTTCCGCCGATATCGATCGTGCGGATATTGTCGACATCGATGATCTGCACTCGGTCGATCGGCGCAGGGAAGGAGAAGTTTGGCCCCGGCTGATAAGTACCGACATAATTGCCGAAGCGCGTCAGCACGCCGCGTTCCTGCGGACCGACCAGATGGAAGGAGGTGAAGAAAATCCAGAGCGCCACGAGCAGGATAATCGCCCAGAACCAGATCGGCCGGCCGCCAAATGTCGGCAGGTCCGGGCCACGGCCACCGCCGCCGCCCCATTGCGTGCGGCCGCGTTTCAGAAGCTCGTCGAGCGCGGTCGGACCGCCCTGGCCGCCGGACGGGCGTTTGCGCGGCGGTTGGGACCATGGGTTTTTGGGGCCGTCATCGCCCCCGCCCCCCGAACCGTTACCGCCCGAGCCATTGCTGCCCGATCCGCCGCCGCCGCGGCCACCCCAAGGACCACGGCCCTCGCTATTGAAAATGGAGCCAATTCTGGCGCCCAGACCTGTAAAAACGCTCATGAGCCTCTTTATAGGAACCCTTTCCGGGAAAAACAGTGTCATTTGGTGTTGGGCTTCCTATTTGATCGATATGACAGACATCGCCGATCAGCTCTCCGCCGCCCTGAACGCCATCGCCGATCCAGTCTCGGGCAAGGGCCTTATCGATTCCGGCCGCGCACCCGCACCACGCTTCACCGATGGTATCGCGAGCGTCATCCTCGACGTGACTGATATCAACGCCGACAAACGCGCGCTGATCGAGGCAGACATCAACCGCGCGCTCGGCGCGATAGCAGGCGTCGAAAAAGTGCGCGTCGCCATGACCAGCAAACGCACGACGCGGCGGATCATCGCCGTTGGCTCGGGCAAGGGCGGTGTCGGCAAATCGACGCTGTCCGCCAATCTCGCCATCGCGCTGGCGCGCCGGGGCCTTAGGATCGGGCTGATCGATGCGGACATATACGGACCGTCCCAGCCGCGCCTGCTGAGCGTCGAAGATCGCAAGCCGACCGCCACCGAGCATAAGAAGCTCGTGCCGGTGCCGACCGATTTCGGAATCGGGATGCTCAGCATGGGGCAACTCGTGAAGCCCGGCCAGGCGATCGCCTGGCGCGGACCGATGGCCGGCAAGGCGTTGGGCCAGCTTATCGATGCCGAATGGGGCGATACCGAAACGCTGATTATCGACCTGCCACCCGGCACCGGCGACGTGCAGCTCACTATGGTGCAGAAATACAAGCCGGCGGGCGCGATCATCGTTTCGACACCACAAGACCTTGCCCTGATCGACGCCAAGCGGGCCATCCATCTGTTCGAGGAAGCCGATGTGCCGATTATCGGGCTTGTCGAGAATATGGCCGGCTATGAATGCCCGGCCTGTGGCGCGATTTCGAACCCGTTCGGGACGGGCGGCGCCGAAGCGGCAGCGGAAGAACTCGGCTTCGATTTCCTCGGCCGCATCCCGCTGGATCTCGGAATCCGGACCGCTTCAGATGAGGGCATTCCGCCGGCGGCGAGCAATGGCAGCGGTGCCGGCGCGTTCAACGCCGTCGCAGGGAAGTTGACTGACTGGATAGGTCGATCGCAGTAGCTGCGCCTTTGAAGCCATATGCAATAACGCGGCTCGGGCTTTAGCGCACCGATAATTGTTCGGCCCGTTCGCGCAATCGCTCCACGGCCGCTGCGTGGATTGCAGGCGTCGAAATGAGAACGCCAAAGGCCTCCGCGGCATGGGTGTTAAAGGTTAGCGGTTCCCCGAATGCATCGGTAACGGTGGCACCCGCCTCGCGCGCGATTAGAGCGGCCGCGCCGACATCCCATTCATGGCCCCAGCGCAGTGTGGCCACGAGATCGGCTTCGCCCGCCGCGACCATCGCAATTCTGAGCGCAATGGAATTGGGCTGGGCGACGGCGACAAGATCGGAATCCTTCGGCAGGTTCGCGAACGGCACGCGCGCGCCCGGGAGCTCAGTACGACCGCTCACCCGCAACGTCTGTCCGTTGCGCGTCGCGCCCTGTCCCGCGCTCGCCAGCCAGCGCTCTTCGCGCGCCGGCGCCTCGAGCGCACCGACAATCGGCTGACCATCCTCCACCAGAGCGACGGACACACACCAGCCCGGGCGTTCCCGGATAAAATCGCGCGTGCCGTCGATCGGATCGACGACCCAGACCCGGGACTTGCCGAGCCGGGCGGCGGTGTCGGTCGTTTCCTCCGAAAGATAACCGGCGTCGGGATCGAGCGCGGTCAGCTTTTCACGCAGAAAGCCATCGACGAGCAGATCGACATCGGACACCGGATGATCGGGCGATTTATCCCATATTTCGAGTTCGCCGCGCCAGCGTTCGGACGCGAGATGCGCCGCCTCGGCTGCAATGGCGGCAATCGCTTCGGGCGTTACGTCAGGCACCCGCCACCGTCATACCCTCCACACGGACGGTCGGCGTGTTGACACCGCGGATGAATTCGAGATCGCTCGCCGGCGTCAGCGCGCGATACATGTTCTTGAGATTACCCGCGATCGTAATCTCCGCCACCGGTGCGCCGATCTTGCCATTCTCGATCAGAAACCCGGAGGCGCCACGGCTGTAATCGCCCGTCACCGGATTGACGCCCATGCCGATCAGCTCATTGACGAGCACGCCTTTCTCGATATCGGCGATCAGGTCGTCACGCGTTTGCTCGCCCGGCTCCAAATGCAGATTCGTGGCGCCGGCACTCGGCGGGCCGCCGATCCCGCGCTTGGCATGGCCGGTGGGCTCCAACCCAAGCTGCCGCGCCGACGCGCTATCGAGCAGCCAGCCTATGAGCACGCCGTCTTCGATGATCGCGCGATCGGTCACCGGCAGACCTTCGCCATCGAAAGGCCGGGACCGCAGTCCGCGCTTGCGCAACGGATCGTCACGCACCGTCACGCCATCGGCGAAGACCTGCTCTTCGAGACAGTCGCGCAAAAAACTTGTCCCGCGAGTAATCGCCGAGCCGGTGATCGCGCCGATAAGATGGCCGAGAAGGCCGCCCGATACGCGCGGATCGAAAACGACCGGCATCGCGCCACTGTCGATCTTCGCCGGGTTCAGCCGCGCGACCGTCCGCTCGCCAGCGCGCGTACCGATGCTGGCCGCGCTGTCGAGATCGGAAAGATAGCGCGCGGTGCGATAGGCATAGTCGCGCTGCATCCCGCCGCCCTCGCCGGCGATCACGCTCGCCGAAACGCCATAGCTCGACGCCTGATAGCCGCCACAAAATCCATGGCTTGTCGCCAGCGCCATGATCGAGCGGCTCGCGGACGCGCCGCCGCCCTCGCTGTTCGTGACGCCATCGACAGCCCGCGCCGCATCCTCCGCTTCGAGCGCGCTCTCGCGAAGCGCTTCGGGCTCGGCATCGCCGCCATCGTCGATATCGAGTTCGGGCAGATCGCCGCCGAACAGCCGATCTTCCGGCGCCAACCCCGCATAGGCATCTTCCGGCGCCTCGCGCGCCATTGCTGCCGCGCGTTCCACGAGCGTCGCCAGCACGGCATCGGACAAGTCGGACGAGGAGACGCTGGCCGACCGCTGGCCGATAAAAAAGCGCAGGCCGATCTCCTGGCCCTCGGATCGCTGGACATCTTCGAGCTCGCCAAGGCGCACCTGCACTTCGGTTGAAATGCCGCCCGAATAGAGGACATCGGCGGCATCGGCTCCGGCTTTCTTGGCGGCGGTTACGAGATCGGCGGCGCGCTGCTGCGCTTCGGTGACGGTGAGCATGGCGGCGATTTAGGGAGGTGATGCAAGCTTGTCACCTAGGCCGTGGCCCCGACGACGAAACAGGCGAGCGCGACAAGCAGGCCGGTCTCCCGGTTTGAACGGAACTTTGTGAGCGCATCGCTGCCGTCTTCTGCCCGCAACGTCGCGACCTGCCAGATCAGATGCAGCGCAGCCGGCGCCAAAGCCGCGAGCGCCAGCCATTGCGGACGGACCTGCCAGAGCGCCACACACCAGCAGACAAGGGCCAGCAGATAGAAACACGCGATCCCGGACCGCGCATGCGCGCCAAACCGTCTCGCCGTGCTCTTCACGCCGGCCAGCGCATCATCCTCGATATCCTGCAAGGCGTAGATCGTATCATAACCGATGACCCAAAATACCGACCCGGCATAGAGCCAGAACATGGCGGGTGCCACCTCGCCCGTAATCGCGACCCAGCCGACCGGTATGCCCCAGCTGAACACAAGACCAAGCCAGGCCTGCGGCCACCAGGTGATGCGTTTCATGAACGGATAAGCGGCGACAAGGGCCAGGCTGCCGAGCGCCACAAGCTGCGCCTCCCATCGCAGCTGCAGCAACACGATGAGGCCGATCAGGCACAGCGCGACCAGCCAGATCCATGCTGCGCTGAGAGACGTGCGGCCGCTGGCCAGGGGCCGGGAGCGGGTCCGTTCCACCTTCCGGTCGAGATCGCGGTCGACGATATCGTTATAGACGCAACCCGCCCCGCGCATCGCGATCGCGCCGAGCAGAAACCACAGCAGCAGGTCCCAGCGCTCGGTCGCACCGCCCGCTAGCGCCACGCCCCAGGCGCAGGGCCAGAAGAGCAACCACCAGCCGATCGGCCGGTCGAACCGCGCGAGCAACCCGAAGGGACGCGCGGCCGGCGGCAGTGCGGCGATCAGCCAGTGGCGTTCGGTATCGGGTACGGAGGATTGCGCTTCCATCGCGCACCGCCCTATCCGCTCAATACGGGCTTGGACAAGCTCGACGATACCGGCATAGGAACAATTGATGCCCGCAACGCCCGCCTGGCCACCCGACAGTCTGCCGCGCCTGTTCATCGATGCGCCGTTAGAGGCGGATGGCGAGATCGTCATCGATGCGGCCCAGGCCAATTATCTGGTGCGCGTGCTGCGGCTGAAGGCGGGCGCGCAGGTCAAGCTGTTCGACGATCGGACCGGCGAGTGGCTGGCCGAACTCGCCCATATCGGCAAGCGCGACGCGGTGCTGCGTGTCGAGGGCAAACTCCGGGAACGCGAACAGGTCCCCGATCTCTGGCTTTGTTTCGCGCCGATCAAGAAGGGCCGGATCGACTGGCTAGCCGAAAAGGCGTGCGAGCTGGGCGTCGCGCGGCTCGTGCCGGTGCGCACGGAGCGCACGATTGTCCGCACGCTCAAACCCGACAGGTTGAAGGCGCATATGATCGAAGCAGCAGAGCAATGCGAACGCACGGCCGTGCCCGAACTGGCCGAGATGACATCGCTGAACGCGCTCCTTGCGGACTGGCCGGTGGATCGGACGCTGTTCTATGCCGCAGAGCGCGGCGGCGGATCGTTCCGTACAGCTCTGGCCACGCAGGACGGCCCGGCGGCAATCCTCATTGGACCCGAAGGCGGATTTACCGAGGCCGAAGACCAGGCGATCACGGCTCTTCCGAATGCTGTACCGATATCGCTCGGCCCGCGCATATTGCGGGCAGACACGGCCGCAATCGCGGCGATCAGCCTCTGGATGGCAGGGCGCGGCGATTGGACGGACTAGCCGGACGCAGCGAAAGCAGGTTTTAGCCCTCAAATACAGCGTGTTAGCGAAGTGCGCCGCATAGCTTCGGCCTTTACGAAATCTTCAGCGTGTTTGGTTAATCCTTTCTCTATGAGTGGGGATGGGCAATTGCCGGTAATTGGTCCGGCCGTTTGGCTGCGGCGTGCCGTTGGCGCGTGCCTTGCCCTGTGCCTGACTGCTTTCGGCGCCGCGCCGCTGATCGCGCAGACCACAACCACCTATTCGAACACGACTACGGGCGGCATCAATTCGGGCACCACCTGCGCTGCGTCGCTCGTCCGCAATTTTTCCGTCAGCGATTCCTTTGCGATCTCGGATGTCGATCTCGGCCTTTTCGCGACGCATACATGGCGCGGCGATATCCGGCTGACCTTGCAGTCGCCGGCCGGCACACGAGTCCAACTCGTTGATGGCGATGCCAACAACGTATCGGGCGATAATTTTAACGTCCGCCTCAACGATGAGGGCACGCAAACGGTCAATACGGACGGTAATACTGTCACCCATTCCACAACCGGGCCATTTTATCAGCACGATTTCATACCCAATGCCGCGCTCTCGGCGTTCGATGGCGAGAATTCCGCCGGCACATGGCGGCTTGAGATCTGCGATATCTTCCCTTCGCAGGACGATGGCAGTTTTCAGCGCGCCGATCTCTATCTGACCGATGCGCCGGCCAATTATGCCGACCTCTCCCTGTCCCACTCGGTCAGCAATACGAGCCCGGCGAATGGCACCAGCATCACCTATACGATTACGCTGACGAACTCCGGCAGCTCGACCCAAACCGCAACCGGCGTGACCGTGGACGCCAGCCTGCCGCTCGGCGTCACCTATACCGGGCATGGCGGCGATGGCACCTATATCAGCGGCTCCGGCGTCTGGACGGTCGCCTCCATCGCGCCTGGCCAAACCCGCACCCTAACGATCACCGCGACGGTGAACGCCACCTCCGGCGCGATCGTAACCGCCAGCGCGGAGGTCACGGCCTCGTCAGCGATTGATCTAGATTCGACACCCAATAACGGCGCGAACGGCGAGGACGATTACGACACATCGACCTTCACCGTGTCCGGCACGCGCACGGCCGGTACGCCGCCCAGCCTCACCACCATTTGCCCGGCGATCAACCAGACCGTCTTCGACTGGAACACCCGCGCCTGGACGGCCGGTGCGCTCAACACCAGCTATGCGGTGACCAATATCGGCACGATCAATTTCGCGATCAGCACGGACGGCACCTTCGTCAATTCCTCGCCCGACGATACAACCGACAATACGGGCGGCTTCGGCACGACCGAACAGGCGCTGTACCAGTTCCTCGAATATACGAACCGGGATCAGGCCGCGACCACCGTTGTGACCCTGCCGACCGCTGTGCCCGGCCTGCAATTCTATGTCTTCGACATCGATTTCGCGGCCAACGACTTTGCCGACAAACTGACCGTCACCGGCAGTTTCAACGGCACGCCGGTCATACCCGTGCTCACCAACGGCGTCGCCAACTATGTGACCGGCAACGTCGCGATCGGCGATGCCGGCTCGGGCGGCACATCGGCCGATGGCAATGTCGTCGTCACCTTCCTCTCGCCGGTCGACACGGTGACGATCGTCTATGGCAACCACACCACGGCACCGGCCGATCCGGACGGCCAGGCCGCCTCGATCCACGATTTCGTCTTCTGCAACCCCGAAACAACGCTCAGCGTTACGAAAATTAGCTCGGTAATCAGCGATCCGGTCAATGACGAAACCGACCCCTACCGGATTCCGGGCGCGGTCATCGAATATTGCATCCTCGTCTCCAATCCGGGCTCGGCCACGGCAACGTCCATCACCGCAACCGACGCCCTGCCCGCCAATATGACCTATACCGCCGGTAGCATGACGAGCGGCGCCAATTGCGCGGCGGCAACAACCGCGGAAGACGATGACGCAGCGGGCGCCGACGAAACCGATCCGTTCGGCGCATCGATCAGCGGGACGACGATTACCGCCACGGCCGCCTCGCTTGGCCCGAATGCGAGCTTTGCGCTCAAATTCCGTACGACCGTCGACTGAGCCGCTACGGCGCTTTTCTTCACCGGTGCCAAGCGATCCTATACTGGCGCATGCCAGCCAACGGGGCTAAGGGCGGGGCATGAGCACGAAGACGGCTTCAACGAGCGACGCGCCGATCATCGAAAACCGTCAGCAATTGCTTGATGTCTTCGCCGGCGGCGAAAAGCCGGCGGACCAGTGGAAGATCGGTACCGAGCACGAGAAATTTGTCTATTGTCAAAGCGATTTCCACGCCCCTTCCTATGACGAACCAGGCGGCATTCGGGACCTGCTTCTCGCACTGACCGAATTCGGCTGGGAGCCGATCGAGGAAAAGGGCAAGGTCATCGCCATGAAGGGCGCGGACGGCACGGTCAGCCTTGAACCCGCCGGTCAGCTCGAACTCTCCGGCGCGGCGCTCGACAACCTCCACGAAACCTGTGCGGAAACCGGCCGCCATCTCGAACAGGTCAAAGCGATCGGTGCGACAACCGGCAAGGGCTTTCTCGGCCTCGGCATGTGGCCGGACAAGGCGCGCAGCGACCTGCCGATCATGCCTAAAGGCCGGTACAAGATCATGCGAGAGTACATGCCTAAAAAGGGCAATCTCGGGCTCGACATGATGCTGCGCACCTGCACCATCCAGACCAATCTCGACTATGCGAGCGAAGCGGACATGGCGCAGAAGTTCCGTGTGGCGCTGGCGCTGCAGCCGCTCGGCACCGCGCTCTTCGCCAATTCGCCTTTCACCGAGGGTAAGCCCAACGGCTTCCTGTCCTTCCGCAGCCATATCTGGTCCGACACCGACCCGGACCGCACGGGCATGCTCCCCTTCGTCTTCGAAGACGGATTCGGCTATGAGCGCTATCTCGACTATGCGCTCGATGTGCCGATGTATTTCGCCTATCGTGGCGACGAATATCTCGACGCCTCGGGTCTGAATTTCCGCGATTTCCTAAAGGGAGAGCTCCCGATCCTGCCCGGCGAAAAGCCGACGCTGGACGATTGGAACGACCATCTCTCGACGATCTTCCCCGAGGTCCGCCTCAAAAGCTTTCTCGAGATGCGCGGCGCGGACGGCGGCCCGTGGAACCGGATTTGCGCCCTCCCCGCCCTCTGGGTCGGCCTGCTTTACGATCAGACCGCGCTCGATGCGGCCTGGGATATGGTGAAAGGCTGGACGCTGGAGGAACGCGAAGCGCTGCGCGACAGCGTCCCGAAACTCGGCCTCAAAGCGCCCGTGCCGGGCGGCCGCACGCTCGGCGAGATCGCCCCCGAAATCCTCGACATCGCGACCGCGGGCCTTAGCGCCCGCGCCCGCCTTAACGGCAGCGGCGACAATGAAAGCGGCTTCCTCGATCCGCTCCGAGAGATCGTCGCCAGCGGCAAGACGCCCGCCGAGCGACTTCTCGAGCGCTATCATGGTGAATGGACCGGCGACGTCTCGCGGGTGTATGCGGAAGAGAGTTTTTAGGCGGCGCTTTCGGAGAAAGTGCGGTTTCCCGGTCAAGTTGACTAACTCTGCACGCAAATGGCCTTCGGAAGGCACGCATCACATCTACCCGAGCCAAGAGATATGTTCAAAGAACTCAATGCAGCGACAGCCAAACCTACGATTTGGTCTGAATACACGGCGGATGTGCTTTGGACAGATCGTCATATCGCCGAGCAGATGTTGGCATACCATCTCAACCCGGAAATCGATGCAGCATCCAGATCGACCGGCTTTATCAGCGACTCCGTAAGCTGGCTGGTTTCAGAGTTTGATCTGGACGAAGGATCAAAGACCATCGATTTCGGTTGTGGACCGGGCCTTTATACGCAGCGGTTCAAGGATGCCGGGATAGGGACTGTCGTAGGGCTGGATTTCTCCGAAAACTCTATCAGCTATGCGCAGCAAAAGGCAAAGGCGTCCAATCTGGCTATCGAGTATCATCTAGGGAATTACCTGGAGTACAGCGATCCGCGAACATTCGATCTGATCACTTTGGTCATGTGCGACTTGTGCGCGCTCAGTCCATCACAGCGCTTCACGTTGTTCGCAAAATTCAAGTCCATACTGAAGCCGGAAGGCGTAATTGCACTGGATGTCTACACTGAATCCAGGTTTACTGATCTGACCGAAGATCTAAACGTCGAAAAGAACGCAATGAATGGATTCTGGAGTCAGGAAGAATACTGGTGCATCAAATCCTCTTTTACATATGATTCTGATCTTGTGGCATTGGATAAATATGTCATCTACGAAGAACAGAGAGAGTGGGAGATTTACAATTGGCTCCAGCATTTCACTGTGGAAATGCTAGATACGGAACTCGACCCACATGGCCTCGAAGTCCAGACATCCTACAACGACCTGCGAGGTACTCCGCTTGCCGATGGTAGCGAGATGGCTGTCATCATCAGTCACGCATAGCAGAAAATGAGATGGTGTGTTTCGTGGACCGTCGCGGATACCATCGGAATTCCAAAGCGGTTGTCGACGAACGCGCAGCTTATGAAGGTCTTCAGGCGGAGGCCTCGACGGATCGATGGGCGACGCCCAGCTGGGTGATGAGTAGCGCGGCGCCAGTCAGCGCCAGGCCTTTGAGGAAGTGCGCTTGCTGGTTCAGGCGCATGGCTTCGTCGGGAGCGTAGATCATCTCATAGCCATGAACGACGATGGTCACGGGAACCAGGAAGAGTATGATCAACCAGCCGCCAAGGCGCGGCCGCCAGTTGAAGAGGATCATGCAGGCCCCGGCCAGCTCGACGACCCCCGATATCAACGTCCAAGCGACCGGGTAGGGCACCACATCGGGCATGAGTCCGACATAGTAAGGGATGTTCGTAAAATGGGTGACACCTGAGAGCAGAAAGAGCGAGGCGAAGAGTATGCGCGCGGCAAGGGTAAGCGCCGGGCTGTTCGGGAGTCGGTTTTCTGCAAACATGGGTTTACCTCAGCACTAATTACGGATAAATTATATCCATAATTGACCAATTGTGAAGGGGAAATTTATCGTGAAATATCTGCTATATGGCGTCGTGGCGCTGGTCGTGCTGGCTGTCGGTGCGCTGTTCTACCTGGGTCAAACGTCGCAGAATGGCGAAGCGCCGGGCCTGATCGACGGGCAATTGGCGCCCTGTCCGTCATCGCCCAACTGCGTGTCTAGCGAAGCCGGTGCTACGGGCGAGCAACAGGTCGATCCGCTGCCGGTCGGCGCCTGGGACGCGTTGCCGGGGGCGATCGCCGATATGGAAGGCACCATAACATCGCAGGACGAGACCTATCTCGCCGCCGAATTCACCGCCTCGATCTTCAGTTTCGTCGACGATGTGGAGTTCCGCCTTGCCGAGGATGGCGTGCATGTGCGTTCCGCCTCGCGCGTCGGTTACTCCGATATGGGCGTCAATAGCGAGCGCATCGCCGAGATCCGGGAGAATCTGGACGGCTAGTCGTCTCGGACCGAGCAGAATCCATAACGCGACGAAGAGAGGTTGCCGATGAAGATGAGCAAGGGTGTCGAATGGGCTGCGCATGCCTGTGCAGTCCTTGCTTTGTTGCCGCCGGGTTCGGCGCTTCCCGGTGAAGCGCTCGCCGATTTCCTCGACGTTCCACCGCCTTATATGGCCAAGCAGCTTCAGGCGTTGAGCCGCGCGGGCATCGTTACGGCGCAACGCGGCGTGGCCGGCGGCTACCGACTCGCCCGGCCGGCTGATGCCATCTCCCTCTGGGATATCGCGGCCGCGGTCGAGGGGTCAGCCCCCATTTTCCGGTGTACGGAAGTGCGGCGCAACGGTCCGTGCGGCGCGTCGCCCGCGGAATGCCCCGGGCCATGCGAGATCGCTGCAGCGTTCCGCAGCGCCGAAACGGCCTATCGGCAAGCGCTGGCAGCCGTGCCGCTTACCGATATCGTCGCGGGTGCGGCGCGAACGGCAACCGCAGAGCGCAAGCAACGCATCACCGAATGGATCGAGCGGGAATTCCGTGAATCTAGCCGGGAATGGACTAGCAAGCGCAATTAATGCGCTTCTCAGCGAGCGGCGCACATGATGACCTGAAAGGCGACATGTAAACGACGCTCTACTCCGCCGGTACCATTTCGCCCGGCTTGCCCTTGCGGCCCGTCGCCCACGCGAAGAAGCGCGGCACGGGCGCGTTGCGCTCCATCCAGTGCCAATATTCCTCGTACGCCGGGTCGGCCATCAGATGCTTTTCCTCGGTCTTGGCGCGCCAGTAATAGACGGCGCTGACCAGCGCGAGGAGTATGGTGTTGCGGATCATGTCGACCGGGCTGCCGCTCGTCGCGATGAAGGGCATGGTCGCCAGCCACCAGAAGGCGTTCTTCGAGAGATAGGCCGGGTGGCGCGTCCAGCGATAGGGGCCATGGGTGATGATACCGCGATGGGTGAGGTTGGAAAAGCGGATGCCGAAGGCAACCGTCGCCCAGCTATAGATCGTCGTCAGCAGCACGAGGATCGCGCCCGTGATCGCGAGCGCGATCGGCCAGTCCGCCAGCCAATGCGTCCAGTCCGCGGTATTCTGCTGATAATCGAGTGGCCCGCCTGCGCTCATCAGGATGAAGGGCGGATAGCAGATCAGCGCCGCGAGCCAGCCCTGCGTATAGGGATTGGCCGAACGGATATGCGAATCCAGCGGGCGCAGCGTCATCACATAGCCGACCGTCGCGAAGGCCACGTCGATCAGGAAGAGCAGCGCGATCAGGAAGTGCGCCATCGCGACCGGATTGGAGAGGATATCGTCCATGCTCCAGCGCAGTACCTCGAACCAGTTGCCGGGCACGATCGAGATCATGAAGGCCGTGAAGAAGCCTTTGACCGCCCAGCTGCGGAAATGCTCGATCACCTTTTCGCGATCGATATCGGCGCGCTCTCCCGTCAGCCACGCGCCGAACATATAGCAGCCGTCCTTCGGCTCCTTCAGCCGCCGGTCGATCCAGAAGATGTAAGGTATGGAGACCACGAACATGACTGGGGCCGCCCAGGCCAGCATCCGCATCGCGAACAGATATTGCCCGTCCCAATACCAGCGGCAGATGCAATAGAGCGCGGCGATGATGCCCCAGGTCGCCCAGAGCCCGGCAAGCTTGGCGATGCTGATCTCGCGCGTTTCGTCATGCGGGCGAAGCGGGCGCTCCCAATCGAGGCCCGTCGTCTCATTCTTCCACGCCTTGTCGACAAAGATCGTCCACAGCACCATCGGCAGGCCGCAGGCGACCACCGCGATAATGCCCGAAACCGGCCCGTTCGCCCCGGTCATCTGGCCGACGATAATCGCCGCAAACAGCCCCGCGAGGCCGACAAAACCCACGCCGCTCGAGACCGCCGAGGGCGGCCGCGGATCCGCGCCGGCCGCCGGAGCGGGGCGCTCGATGTCGCGATGCGCGTTCATATGGCGCAAATCTAAGGAAAATTGGTAACTTAAAGATGAAGATCGCCGCCGGGCGAGACAGGCGCAAGGCTGGAGCGGGTAGCGGGAATCGAACCCGCATCACAAGCTTGGAAGGCTAGTGCTCTACCATTGAGCTATACCCGCATCGCCAAGCGCGACGCGGGGTTAGTCGCTTGGCGCGCCGGATGCAATATCCTCGGCGCGGGCATCGGGCAGCGCATCGACATCGCCGATCGCGCGGAATAGCGCGACGCGCTGGAGAGCGCGGTCGGCACGGGCGAGAATTTCGGTGCTGCGGGTGGCGTTCGCGGCGCGCTGGGCGTCGATGACGGTCAGGAAATCGGCGAGGCCGCGACGATAGCGGATCGATGCGAGGCCGACATTGTCGTTATCGAAGACGAGCTGGCGTTCGAGTGCTTCGGCCCGGCCGTCCGCGGCCGCGATGGTACCTAGCGACTGTTCTACATCGCCCAGAGCGACGAACACCGCACGGCGATAATCGGCAAAGGCTTCGGCGGCTTCCGCTTCGCGCTGGTCGATCTGCGCGGCCGTGCGCCCGAAATCGAGCAGCGGGCCGGAGACCGATGCACCGAGCGAGCCGATAACGGCATCGTCAGTGAACAGGTCGCCAAAGGCGAGCGCGATCAGGCCGATGACGCCGCTGATCGAAAAGCTCGGAAACTGGGCGGCAGCGGCCGAAGCGATCTCGGCATCGGCGGCGGCAAGGCGGTTTTCGGCGGCGACGACATCGGGCCGCTGGCGCAGCAGGATCGACGGCACGGCGAGGTCTGGCAGGGCGTCCGTCACGGCCAATGCGTCCTGTCCCTCGGGCACCGCGTCGAGTGTCTGGGAGATGGCGGTAACGGGCTGGGCCGTCAGCGTGGCGAGGGTCGCAAGGGCTGTCACGCGGTCGGCCTGCACGGGCCCGCGCCGCGCCAGCGCATCGGCTTCGAGTGATTGCGCGCGGACGAGATCGAAGCCCGGGACGATCCCCGCACGCGAGCGCACGCCGGTCAGGCTGACGAGATCGCGCGCCTCAGAGAGGTCCTGCTCGATCACCGCGAGCCGTTCCTCAGCCGCGCGATAGGCGATGACGGCGCGGGCGATATCGGTGGCGAGCGCGATCCGGACGGCGGCCGCATCGGCGCGCGCGGCATCGACCCGAACCAATGCGGCGCGCTCGGACGCGCGCAACCGGCCGAAAATGTCCAGATCCCAGCCGGCGTTGATCGACGTGCTGTAGATCGTCTGATCGGTGTCGAACGGGATATCGGCGGGCAAACCGCCGAACGCGGCGACGCTGGTGCGCTCGCGCGTGACCGAACCGCTCGCCGTGACGTTGGGCAGCCGCTCGGCCCCTGCCCCGCGTGCGCCAGCGCGAGCTGCGTCGATCCGGGCAAGCGCCGCCTGCAGATCGGGCGCGCTGGTGAGCGCGCGCTCAAGCAGCACACCATATGCGGGATCGGCAAAGGGCAGCAGCGCGGCGGCATCAAGATTCGCATCGACTTCGCTTGCGACGGTCGCAAAGCGATCCGGCACCTCGACCTCGGACGGCGCGCGCGCACCCTGATAGGTAGCGCAGGCTGTAAGCATCAGTGCGAGCGATCCCGACAAAAGAACCGCTCGGGCTGAGACCGTCGAAGCCCTGCCCTTTTCTTTCGCCGTGGAAAAGAAAGAACGACCCTTCGACAAGCTCAGGGTGAGCGGATGTTGGATAGGCTCGGGGGTCATTCGTCCGCCCCCTCCCCTTCGCTCTCATCCTCTTCATCGCCCTGGGCGGGCACGAAGGCATCGACCTGCTGGCCGACGAACATCGAATGGCCTTGACCGGGCAGCGCATAGAGCAGTTCGAGCACGCGCACGTCGACAAGCTCGGTCGCGGCATTAGTCAGCGAGGTTTTGGGGACGACCAGCGGTTCAGTGCGAACATAGCGGGCCTCGACCTGCCGCGCCGCATCGCCGCGCGCGGAAACGATGGCCGGCGCGCCGATATCGAGCCGCTCGATCTCATTCTCATCGATGCTGACGCGCACATAGAGCGGTTCGGTGACGCCCATGACGATCAGCGGCTCGCTGCTCCCGCCCATGCCCGGCCCCGCATTGGCGAACTCGCCGGTGCGGATATTGAGCTGGAGCACGGTCGCGGTCTGCGGCGCGCGGACCGTGTGGCGCTCAAGCTGGGTGCGGGCGCTTGCAAGTGCAGCCTGCGCCTCGCGATACTGGGCCTGGGCGACGGCGAGCTGAGCCCGCGCCGTATCGCGCGCGCCGCGCCGCTCGATTACTTCCTGATCCGAAATCGCGCGGCTGTCCTCGACACCCGCATACAGGGCAAGCTGCTCATTGGCGACGCGCAGCGAGGTTTGCGCGGAGGCGACCGTCTGGCGCAGGCTGGCAACGCGCGCACCGGCTTCGTTGACCCGGGCGCGGACATCGCGCGTATCGACCCGGAACAGCGGCTGGCCCTGCGTCACGAGATCGCCCGGCGCGACATAGACCTGATCGACGACGCCCGAGATATGCGCGCCGATCTCGATTTCTTCGCTCGACGGTTCGACGACGCCGGTTCCGGCGACGGTTCCCGTCGTGCTTTGCGCGTCGGGCGAGCGCGGCGGCTCGATCATCGGATCGGTCATCGTGCGATCGGGCAGGTTCGCGAAGATGAAGATCGCCGCAATGACGATCCCGGCGATCGCGAGAATCGGCAATATCTGGCGGGAAAAGCTTAAATTTTTCATGAGCGTAGCCTTTGGGCGGAGAGAAAAACGGCAACAGGAGCTTTCGCGTTATCCCAGATTCCCTCTCCCACTTGAGGGGGAGAGGATATGGAAGCTTGCCAGCTTGTCTGGCTAGTTGGAGTTGGAGAGGGGGTGAGCGGAGCAGGGCTCCGCGCGCTTGCCATGCAAGCGCACCCCCTCACCCAGCTTCGTCTAGGCTCGTTCCTCGCCAAGACTGCACATCCCTCTCCCCCTTGCAGGGGGCGAGGGGAATTTACGTCAATGGGCATCGGGAAGCTCCTTCCCGTCATGGGTGATGCGGCCGTCCTCGATCTCGATGATCCGGTCGGCGAGGTCGAAGACGCGATTGTCATGGGTAACGATAATGACAGCGCGATCCGGGGCGAGCGCGACCTCGCGCAGCAGGTCCATGACCCGGCGGCCGGACCCGGCGTCGAGCGCCGCCGTCGGTTCGTCGCAGACGACGATGCGCGGTTCGTGAATCAGGGCGCGGGCGATGGCGACGCGCTGCTGCTGCCCGCCCGAAAGCTGACGCGGCAGCTTCTCGCACTGATCGGCGATGTTGAGCGCATCGAGGATCGCCTTCCCCCGCTCGACGCCCTCCTCGCGGGCAATGCCGTTGGCGTAGAGTGGAACGGCCGCATTCTCGGCGGCGGTCAGTGCCGGCAGCAGATTATATTGCTGGAAAATAAAGCCGATATTGTCGAGCCGGAAATTGACGAGCTCGGTATCGGTCAGATCGTAAATGTCCGTGCCGAAGATATTCACCCGCCCCTCGGTCGGGAACAGGATACCGGCGATAATCGAGATCAGCGTCGTCTTGCCCGAGCCCGACTCGCCGATCAGGTAGGTGAGCTCGCCGGTGTTGATCTCCAGGTCGATCCCGTGAAGCACCCGGATCGACTCCTCCTTGGTGATCGGGAACTCCTTGACGATATTCTCGACCGCGATGCCAACGCTCATCGGAAGACCTCCGCAGGTTCGGTCTTGAGCACGCTGCGCAAGGCGAGAAAGCCGGTGAGCATGATCATCACAAGCGTCACTACGGCCGTCAGCAACGGTATCTGCCAGGGCATGTAAAAGCCCTTGAACGTATCGACGCCGCTGTTGAGGATGAAAAACATCTCGGCGACAAAGATGCCGATCCCGTAACCGACCAAGCCCACAAACCCGGCCTGGATCGCGACCATGCTGCGAATCTTGGCATTGGTGACGCCAATCGCCTTCAGCGCTCCGAATTGCTTGATGTTATCACGAATGAACAGGGTGAAAGTCAGCCCGACAATCGCCACGCCGACGATAAAGCCGAGTACGACAGTGATCCCGAAATTGACGGGAATCCCGGTATTTTCGATGATGAACCAGAGCCCGTCATTGGCGAAATCCTCTGCCGTGCGCGCCCTCAGCCCGGTCTCGGACTCAATCGCGGCAACCAGCTCTTCCGGCGTGTGATCGGAGTCCGAGCGAACGAGCACGAAGGACAGACGGTTACGCGTGCCCGGCGCATAGCGCAGCGCGTTCGAATAGCGCGTGTAGAGTATCACCTGTGAGGTGAAGGTCGGCACGGCGTCGGCGATCCCGCGGATGACCGCGCGCTGGTCATTGAGCTCTAGCCGGGTACCGATAACCTGTTCATCTTCCGCGAACAGTTTGCGCGAGCCGGTATCGTCAATGAAAACGGAATCGGGCTCGGCCAGTGCCTGGCGATCGCCTTCGGCCATGCGGCGCGGCAGGCCGATCAGCGTGGCGTCGTCTACACCAACGATATTGACCCCTTCCAGATCGCCCGATGGCGTGCGCACCACGGCATTGGACCGCAGCATTGGCGAGGCATAGGCAACGCCGTCCACCCCGCGCACGCGCTCGAGCGCAGTCGATGGCATCGGCGCGAACACGTCTATCGTCCGGCTCGAGGGATCCATGACCCAGACATCGGCCGTGGACACTTCCTGCACCGCGACGGCGCCGCGCATGATGAGGTTGACGAAGATCGTCAGCTGCTGACTTATGAGCAGCGTCGAAAAGGCGACGCCGAACAGCAGCCCGATGAGCTTGACCCGGTCGCCCGTCAGCATTCTCAATGCGATCCAGCCCATCGGCGTTCCTTGTTGCGGTTAATATCGGGTCGATTGCGATTCGTTCGCAACCGATTGAATCTATGACGCCCTTATTTGTGAACGTCAACGTTTAGTATTATAGTGCAACTGGATTGAACGTGGCGCTAGGCCATGTCCTGTGCAAGGCTGGAGCCAATGACCGACGAGGACAGCGATACCGAAGCCCCAGCGCGCGCTGGGCGTCCGACCGACGAACGCAAGACCGAGGCCATACTTGATGCGGCCCGCGAAGCGTTTTTCGGACAGGGCTATGCGGCGGCGTCAATCGAGCGGATCGCCGAGCAGGCCGGTGTGTCCAAGGTCACGATCTACAAACGGTTCGGCGACAAGGCGGGCTTGCTCGAAGCATTGGTCCGGCGTCAGGCGGACAATATGACGACCACGATCGGCGAGGCCAATCGCGACGCGGCGACGCTCGAGGTGCAGCTCGTCAATTTCGGTTTCACCCTGTTGAGCTTCCTGTTCGACGAAAGCCATTTCCATTTCGATTCCATGCTCGTCATCGAACGGGATCGCCAGCGCGAGGCCGCGCAGCGCTTCTTCGATGCCGGACCGGGCACGATGCGCCGCGAACTCACAAAGATGCTGGCGGCTGCCCATAAGCGTGGCGATGTGCATATCCCGCAGCCGCAAAGGGCGGCGGAAGATCTGCTGTCTTTATGGAAAGGCTTCGCGGATCTCGAACTGCGCTTCGGCGTCGTCGATATGCCGGGCCCGGCCCGGATCAGGAGCCATGTCCGCCATGGGGTAAAGGTGTTTCTGCGCGCGTACCGCGCCGAGTGAGCCCTAACGGCCGAGCGAATGTTCGGCGACCATATCGGCGAGATGGCCATGCTTCGCCTCGGGCAGATCATGCCCCATCTCTTCGATCAGCGCGAACCGCGCGCCGTCTATATTGTCGGCGACATCCTTGCCGCAGGGATGCAGGATCAGCGGATCGGTCTCGCCATGGATGACGAGCGTTTTCGCCCGTACGCGCTGCGCCCAGGGCCGCAAATTGCCGGTTTCGATAATCGCGGCGAGCTGCCGCGATGGCCCTTCGGGATAGAGGCTGCGCGCGACATTCTTGCGGATCAGCTCCGCGATTTCGGCCTGCCGCTCCGCCCCGCCGGGCGAACCGATCGCATTGAAAAAACGGATGCCAGCCGCGACCGCTTCTTCTTCCGTTTCCGGCCGGTTGCGCGCCGCCTGGATCAGGGTCTTGCGGATTTCCTTGTCCGGGCCGGGCAGGCCAGGCGCATTGGTCGAGGTCATCACCGGCATCAGAGATAGGACCCTGTCCGGGTAATCGGCACCGACAATCTGCGCGATCATCCCACCCATCGACACGCCGAGCACATGCGCCCGCTCGACCCCCAGCGCATCGAGCACGCCGACCCCGTCGGCCGCCATGTCCGTCAGCCGATAAGGGGCCATCTGCCGGTTCTTGAGGATCCGCTTGACGAACAGCTGCCAGAGCGGATGCGGGGCCTTCACACCGTCGAATTTGTGCGAGAGGCCGATATCGCGATTATCATAACGGATGACGCGAAAACCCCGCCCGACCAGTTCGTCGACGAAAGCATCGGGCCAGAGAGAAAGCTGCCCCGAAAACCCCATGATCAAGAGCAGCGCCGGATCGTCCGGATTGCCATGATCCTCGACCTCGATCTCGATCCCGTTCGCCTGCACCTTCATTCACGATCTCCTTTACGCGAACGTTAAGTGAGGGATTGGCTGCATTTCGTCAAATTGGAGAAGTTTGCAATCGCCGTACTAAGGAACATGCTTCGCCTTACTGGCTCGCCAGCCGAAGCTCCCGTAGGGAGGGAAGGCTGGTGGACGGGGCTGGATTCGAACCAGCGTACGCTTGCGCGGGCAGATTTACAGTCTGCTGCCTTTAACCACTCGGCCACCCGTCCATTGGGGTTCGCGGTGCATGGATGACCGCGCCGAAGGGCGGGTCAATGGCGAAACACCGCTTGCCTGTCAACGCTGCGTGTTGGAAAGCATGGGGCCATGGCGAAACGACGCAAAGCCAAACAGCGCGACAGCCGCGCACCGCGCTTCTGGGGCCGGCATGCGGTCGCTGCCGCGCTAGACAATCCGGCGCGCACCATCCGCAAGCTTTGGGCGACCCATGAAGGGGTGTCCGGCCTCGATCTACCGTCCAACCTTGCAGTCGAAATGGCCGGCGCCGCCGATCTCGGACGACTGGTTCCGCATGACGCGCCGCATCAGGGGTTGGTGGCGGAAGTCGAGCCGCTGCCCGATATCGCAATCGAGGATTTGCTTGCTGGCGCCGAAGACGGCCGGCCGCTCGTGATCCTCGACCAGGTGACCGACCCGCACAATGCCGGGGCGATCATGCGCTCGGCCCTCGCCTTTAATGCGCTGGGCCTGGTCACGCAGGATCGCCACGCGCCGCCCGAATCCGGCGCGCTCGCCAAGGCGGCGTCGGGCGCACTCGAGACCCTGCCCTGGTGCCGGGTCGTCAATCTCGCCCGCGCGCTCGACCAGATCGCAGACGCCGGTTTCTGGCGGATCGGGCTTGCCGGCGAGGCGGATATGGAATTGTCCGAGGCGCTGGGCGGCAAGCGCGTCGCGCTCGTGCTCGGCGCAGAAGGTGCCGGGATGCGGCCCAATGTCGCGGGCCATTGCGACGCCCTCGCCCGTCTGCCGATCAGCGACCGGATCGAAAGCCTGAACGTATCGAATGCCGCCGCCATCGCTCTTTATGCCCATCATGAAAGGAGATCGTCATGACCTTCATTCGCACTGCACTCGCGCCTTGCCTTGCACTATTGCTCACCGGCTGCCTGTTGGTGCCCGGCCAGTTTGAGGCCGAGTTGATGATCACGCCGGACGGCGAATTCGCGTTCGTCTATGATGGCGAAATCCGTGTCGGGCCGGATGACGAACAGGACCGATCGGGGAGCGGCGCCGGAGACACGGACGTAAATGGCGAAGACGATGGCATGGGCGCGGCGATCGACGCCGGCATGGAGGAAGCGGCGCAGATTTTCATGGGCGGGCTCAATCCGCGCGACGAGGACTCGGTGCGCGCCTTCGCCGAACAACTGCAGGCCCGGCGTGGCTGGGACCGGGTCGACTATCTCGGCGCAGGCCTGTTCGATGTCGACTATTCGGTTTCGGGACGGCTCGACAGGGATTTCTTCTTCCCGGTCGTGCAGGATTTTCTGTTGAACTTTCCGATGGTCGCGGCGGTGCCGCTCGACGATGGCAGCGTACGCGTCACCGTTCCGGCGCTGATGCCGCCACCGTCTCAGCCAAGCAGCGGTGACGCAACACGCGAAGAGGAAGAAGGCCCGCTCGGCTCGGGAACGTTCACATTGCGGACGACCGCCGAAATCGTGAGCACCAACGGCGCGGTGTCATCGGGCGAACTGCCCGGTGAAACGGTTATCCGCTGGTCTTCGGACGATCCGCCGGAGGAGCGGCCGGAGGCGATTATCCGCCTAGAGCCCTAAGCTGACGTCCTAGTCTTGCGCACTAATCCTCTTGGGCGATCGTCACCTTGAGGCCGTCCAGCTCGTCCTCGAACGGGATCTGGCAGGACAGGCGCGAATGCTCGTTGCGATGGTCGGAGCTTTCGAGGAGATCATTCTCGTCTTCGTCCATCTCCGGCAGTTTGGCCGCAAATTCCGGATCGACATGCACATGGCAGGTCGCGCAGGAACAGCAGCCACCGCACAGCGCGAGGAGTTCGTCAAAGCCATTGTCCCGGATCACTTCCATCACGGTAAGGCCGTTATCCGCATCGACGGCAGTTTCTTCGCCGGCGCGATTGACGACAATGAGCTTGGGCATGGAGACTTCCTTCTGGATTTTGGCTTCTGGCGGATTCGAAAAATGCTGCGGCGCGGCTATGTGATGACAGGCAGACGAAATCAAGGGCGGCAAGGGGTCAGGAACCGATGGGCATAGATGCGGATACGCTGCGGCGCGCAATGGACCAGCTGGCGGAGATCGAACCGGCCTTCGCAACCCGGCTGACCGAGATCGGCTACCCGCCGCCCCGGATCCGCGATCGCGGCTATGCGACATTGCTCAGAACCATCATCGGGCAGCAGGTCAGCGTCGCATCGGCCGATGCGGCTTGGCGGAAACTGGACGAAACGCTCGGCGACGCGAACGACCCGGAAAAGCTGCTCGCGGCCGATGCCGACATGTTGCGCGGCGCGGGACTCAGCCGACAGAAGAGCGGTTATGCGCGATCGCTTGCCGAGCTTGTGGTGTCAGGCACACTGGATCTCGCGGCTCTCCCGGAGGACGACGAAGAAGCCGTCGCCCAACTTGTGGCCGTGAAAGGGATCGGACGCTGGTCGGCCGAGGTCTATCTGCTGTTCGCCGAAGGCCGGCCGGATATCTGGCCGGCGGGCGATCTCGCCGTGCAGATCGAGGTCGGGAACCTGTTGGGATGGACCGACCGCCCGGCCGAGCAGGCGGTGCGCGATGCCGCAGAACCGTGGCGGCCGCATCGCGGCGCCGCGGCGATCTTCGCCTGGCATTCCTACAATACGGAGGTGATTTAGGATCTAGGCGGCGCGGTGACGGCGCAGAAAATCGTCGAGAACGGCCGGGTGGAAGGGCTCGGTGAATTTGCAGCCTGCTTCGAAGCCCCGCGACCAGGCGATCGTCGCCTGCATCGGCTGTAGCCCGGGAAATCTGATCCAGACTTCGGCACCGATGCCGAGGCTCATCGCGCTGTCAACCTTACAGCCCGTCAGCGAGATGTCGCTAACATCGGCCTTGGCCGCCTCATATCCCGTCTTGCGGAACCCGGCGCGCACATCCACAGGTTCGCGATGCGCGGCGCGGCGTTCGTCGAAACCCGGGTCTTTGACCAGCAATTGAGCGCGAATAGGCATCGGAAGTCCTCTTTCGATGCATTCGCTTATCGCTCACACTTATGAAGATCGGATTGACGGCGATGGTAAAAATCCCGTTCACACTCGGCGCAAACATATGAAAAGCGGCTATTCCGATCGCGCATTGCCGCCCGCGAACCGTTAACGAACGGCTTACCGGTACGCAGCCGTGTCCGTTTGGCAGTTGACGTAAGCGTAAAGCCATGCTCGGTAGCTGCATGACCGCTTCCGCTCCACCCGCCGCCATTCTCTCCGCTTATCAAGGCGCAAAGCCGCCCGCGCCCGACTGGTTTCGTGACGCACTCGCCCGCGCGCCCGAGCGGCACAGTATCGAGAGCGGCGGATCGACGATCGAATATTTCACCTGGGGAGCTCCCGGAAAACCCGGGCTTTTCCTGCTCCATGGCGGCGGCGCGCATGCATTGTGGTGGGCCCATATCGCCCCCTTCTTTGCCGACGAATACCGGGTCGCAGCCATGTCGATGGCTGGCATGGGCGGATCGGACTGGCGCGACGAATATGCGATCGCGCAGCACGCCGCGGATATGCGCGCTGTCGCCGATGCAGCGGGATTGATGGCACAGGGCAAGCCCGTCGTCGCTGGCCACAGCTTCGGCGGTGCGCCGACCGCGACGGCGGCGTCGGACCCCAATGCCTGGGTCGGCCGCGCGATCATCATCGATTCCTCGCTGCAGATGCGCCACTCCCCCGGGGACGCAGAACGCCCGCAACGCGAGCGGCGCTTTTTCGGCAGCGTCGCCGAAGGGCTCGGCCGCTTCCGCTTCCTGCCCGCCCAAAGCTGCGACAATCATTATATCGCGGACATGATCGCGCGCGACGCCATCGTCGAAGTCGAGTCCGGCCGCTTCAGCTGGCGCCACGATCCGAACGGCTTCACCAATACGAAGCGGCTCGACAGTGCAAAACGCGCGCGCAGCGCCAATTGCCCCATGGCCATGATCTATGGCGACCGTTCGGCCATCATGGACGATGAGGCGCTCGCGCATCTCGAAAAGACGATGCCCGCGGGTACGCCCTTCGTCGCGATCCCCGATAGCGGCCATCATGTCATGGTCGATCAACCGCTGGCGCTCGTCGCCGCGATGCGCGCGCTGCTCGCTGGCTGATCGCCCTTCGCGTGCCCGGACGGGGATGGTAAGGCGCGGACATGGAAACGATCTCGGAAAATCGCGCCTTTGGCGGCACGCAAGGCGTGTACACCCATGCGAGCGCCGAAACGGGCACGGAGATGCAGTTTTCACTCTTTATGCCCGACCATGAACCGGGCGCGACGCTGCCAGTTCTCTGGTATCTGTCGGGCCTTACCTGCACCCATGCCAATGTAACCGAAAAGGGCGAGTTCCGTAGCGCCTGCGCCGAACACGGCATCGCCTTTGTCGCACCCGACACCTCGCCGCGCGGCGACGATGTTCCGGATGATGAGGGTTATGATTTCGGGCAAGGGGCCGGCTTCTATGTCGATGCGACCGAAAAGCCCTGGGCAAAGCATTTCCGGATGCGCAGCTATATCGAAGAGGAACTGCCGGCGCTGATCACCGCCAAATTTCCGATGCTCGACATGGCCCGCCAATCGATCACGGGCCATTCGATGGGCGGCCATGGCGCGCTGACCATCGCGCTGCGCAATCCCGGCCGCTTCCGCAGCGTATCGGCTTTCGCGCCGATCGTCTCGCCGCTCAACTGCCCCTGGGGCGAAAAGGCGCTAGCCGGTTATTTGGGACCGGACCGCGCAGCCTGGCGGCCCTATGACGCCTGCGCGCTGATCGAAGACGGCGCGCGCGTACCCGAAATCCTTGTCGATCAAGGCGAGGCCGACCAGTTTCTGGAGGAACAGCTCAAGCCCGAACTGCTCGAACAAGCCTGTGCCGGTGGAGGCATCGCGCTGACCCTAAACCGCCAACCGGGCTATGATCACAGCTACTATTTCATTTCGACCTTCATGGCCGACCATATCGGCTGGCATGCAAAGCGACTGGCCTAAACCAATCTCTTACACACTCTCCGTAACCGCCATCTTGCCCGGTACGGCAATCCTGTCGATAAGAGCGACCAAGACGCTAAGGGGGCGGCATGGACGACCGGACATCGCATGACAATTTCGTAAAACGCGCCTTCGTCGTTCTCGCGATCGTCGCGCTGGCGGCGGCAGTTTACCTGCTCGGCCGGCTGATACTGCTGATCTTCGCGGCCATCGTCGTCGCCGTCATATTGCGCGCCATAGCGCGGATTTTTATCCGCTTCGGCCTGCCCCAAGGCCTTTCGGTGACGCTGGCGGTCATTGCGCTGTTCACAATATTGGGATCGGTATCCTGGATATTCGGCGATCTGCTGGTCACGCAATTCGCCGCGCTCGCCGCGCGGATACCCGAAGCTGTAGATGCGACACAGGCCGCGTTCGACAGCTGGGGCTTTGACTATGACATTCGCCAAGCGAGCCGCGACATCGCCTCCCAGCTCTCCGGCCTGACCACCCGCGCCGGGAGTTTCGCCATCATGTCGGCCGGTGGGGCGCTGACCAACATCATCCTCGTCCTCGCCGGCGCCGTGTTTTTCGCTGCGCAGCCCGATCTGTATCGCCAGGGCCTTATTCGCATCGTGCCGAAGCAGCGCGAAAAACTCGCCGAGGAAACGCTCGACGATCTCGGCCGGGCATTGGGCCTGTGGCTGCGCGCGCAGATCCTGTCTTCGATCATCGTGGCGATCATGGTCTATATCGCCCTGTCCGCGATCGGCGTGCCATCGGCGGCGGCGCTCGCGGTGATCGCGGGGTTGCTCGATTTCATTCCCTTTATCGGCCCGGTCGTCGCGGGCATCCCGGCCGTGCTCGTCGCGTTCAGCGTCAGCCCGACGACTGCGCTGTGGACATTGGGCGTCTATGTCCTGATCCAACAGATACAGGGCAATATTCTCCAGCCGATCATCCAGAAACGCTCGGTCGACTTGCTACCGGCGGTGCTGCTCTTCGCGGTGGTGGCGGCGGGGATATTGTTCGGCTTGCTCGGCGTGCTGCTGGCCGCGCCGTTGACGGTGGTCGGCTTCGTGCTCGTGCAGCGGCTTTATATCGAACAGGTGTTGCAGAAGGAGCCCAAGCGCCCGGCCCCGCCGAAAAAGGCCGAATGAACCCGGTCTTCGCCAAGCTGCCGACGACGATTTTCGAGGACATGTCGGCGCGCGCCCGGGCGAACGGCGCGATCAATCTGGGCCAGGGCTTTCCCGATACGGATGGACCGGAGGACGTGCGCCAGGCTGCGGCCGATGCGGTGCTTACCGGCTGGAACCAATATCCGCCGATGCGTGGGTTACCGGAGCTGCGCGCCGCGATCGGCGATCATTATGCCGCGCATCAGCGGCTATCGGCCGATCCTGAAACCGATATTCTCGTGACATCGGGGGCGACCGAAGCGCTGGCGGCGTCCATCCTCGGTCTCGTAAGTCCCGGTGACGAAGTGATCATCGTCCAGCCCGCCTATGACGCCTATGCGCCGCTTGTCCGGCAAGCGGGCGGCGTGCCGCGCTTCGTTTCGACGCGCCCGCCCGGTTGGAAACTCCGCGCCGAAGACCTGGAAACGGCGGTCAGCGATGCAACGCGCTTCCTCATTCTCAACAGCCCGCACAATCCCACCGCCACGATGCTCGACGCGGCCGACTTGGCGCTGCTCGCCGATTTCTGTGTTTCGCACGACCTGATCGCGATCTGTGACGAGGTGTGGGAGCATCTTATCTTCGACGGGGCGGAGCACAAGCCGCTGATAACCATGCCAGGCATGGGGGATCGGACGGTAAAGATCGGGTCTGCCGGCAAGATTTTCTCGCTGACCGGCTGGAAAGTCGGTTGGGCGATCGCGCCGGAGCCCTTGGCGGCGGCGACCGCCAAGACGCATCAGTTCCTGACCTTCACGACCCCACCCAATCTGCAATCGGCGGTCGCCTACGGCCTTGGCAAAGACATGTCCTATTTCACGGATATGCGCGCCGGCTATCAGGCCTCGCGGGATCGGCTTGCCACCGCGTTGCGTGATGGCGGCTATGCCGTTCTGTCCAGCGCAGCAACCTATTTCCTACTGATCGATCTCCCCGCTTCGGGCATCGATCTCGATGATCGCGCATTTGCCCTGCGGCTGGTGGAAGAGTTCGGCGTGGCCTCTATTCCCGTGTCAGCGCTGTATGAAATCGACGCTGTCGCAACGGCGATCCGGCTCTGTTTCGCGAAAGACGATGCGACGCTCGACGCGGCCGCGAACCGGCTGATCGAGGCGCGAAAGGCCCTAGCTTAACGCGGCGCGCGCCAGCGATGGCTGCCCGAATAGAGCCCCGCCGTCGGATTGCCGGACGCATCGCGCGCAGGGCGGAAGCGCGCCCGGCTCATCACCATGTTGCAGGCGCGCGCATCGAGCTGGAAATGTCCGCTCGAACCGATCGTGAAGCAGGCGGTCGGGATGCCGTTCGCGCCCACTCGCACCTGGAAGCGCGACGTCCCCTCCTCGCCATTGCGCAGGATATTCGCCGGATAGTCGCTGGCGCGCACCCAGCTCGACGGATTGCCAATCGGCTGAGGCGGTGTGGTCCGGGACTGGCGCGGCGGGTCTGGCGTCGGCGTGGGCCTGGATCTTGGTTCGGGCGTGCTCGGTGTTTCGCGTGTCGGCTGGCTCGGCCGCTCGGGGACCGGTGGGAGTATCGGCGTGGCCGTATCGGGTTGGTTGGCCGGCGCGGAGTCCGGCGTATCGGCTTGCGGTTCGGCGATAGCGTCCTGTTCGGCGCCCTCGGCCGGAGCGCTGTCTTCCGGAAGCGCATAGGCGCTGAGTTCGCCCTCGCGCGCATCGTAAACGGTTGTGATGCACGCCTCGGTCCGGCATTCGTCGCGGCGCGCCTGATAGGCAGCATAACCCTGCTGCAGGGCGACGCGCTCCTCGCCTTCGGCCTGTTCGAGCGCCGCATCATAGCGTTGCGACAGTTCGGTTTCCCGGGCGCGCAGGGCTTCGCTGCCGCAAATGATGGCGTGGCTCGGCAGATCGGTATTCGCACAATCGACGGTCGGCGACAGAACGCCGCCCGCTGCGGAATCGGTCTCTTCACCGCTCGGCCAGAGCAGGAACGCCAAGACGATGGCGACAAGCGCGGCGAGCCCTAATGCGCCGTACAACAGCATAGGATTTTTGGGCGAACCGCCATCCCCATCGGACTGCTCCGGATCGCTCCGTCCGGCCGATACCGGCGCGACCTTCAGCGGCGCCTCTGTCTTGGCCTCCGCTGGCGGCGCTTCATCCCTCGCGTCTATCGCGTCCGCTTCGTCAGCCTCAGGCTCAGATACCGGTGTAACGGGTTCGGGCGTGGCCGGCTCCGCACTTTCCGTTTCCGGCTCATCGCCTACTTCAGCAGAAGAGTCCGCTTCGTCCGGCGGCGGCGCATCGACCGGGATCGGCACGGGCGGCGGCTGCGTGCTGACCGGAGGCGGACCCAATTCCTCTTCTACCGTGTTGATCTGCACGAGCCGCTTGATCGTATCGATCATGCGCTGGATCGTATCGTCACGCCGGTCGAACCAGTCGATCCACTGATAATCGTTCAGCCAATAGGCAAGGCCGTCGGCATCGATATTTTCAAGCCGGACGGGGAAAATGAGCTTGTCGCCATTTTCGGCCATCATCAGCTCGCGCTTCACATGGCGCGACTGATCAGAGCGCGAGCAGAACAGCAGGATGATCAGATCCGACGTGCGCACCTGTTCGATGATCGCCTGATCGAATGGTCGGCCCGGGTCGATATCGTCGGGCGCCATCCATCCGTCGACGCCGTTATTCGCCAACACCTGTTTGAGCTGCCGCGCCGTTTCGACCTGGGAACTGTGATGGCTGATAAAGGCGATTGGCCGCCTCACACCGTCATTTCCAGCGCCGTCAGCGCGCATCCCCGCCCCCAAACTTCGGTATCGGCCTGCCTCTGCCGTCCCCCTGACAGCAAAGAGCCAATATGGCCAACGCGCTACGTCCTAGGCCAGTGTCGCGGCAACGGCAACGATGCCGTCGGGATAGCTTAGTCGGCGAATATCAGAACCGGCGTCTCGAGCAGGTGCTTGAGCGCCTGAACATAGCTCGCCGCGTCATAGCCATCGACGACGCGGTGGTCGCAACTGATCGAGAGATTCATAAGCTTCCGCGCCTCGATCCCGCCGTCCACGATAACCGGACGTTCGACGATCTTGTTCGGGCCGATGATCGCCACCTGCGGCCGGTTGATCACGGGCGTCGTCGCGATGCCGCCGAGCGGGCCAAGCGATGTGAGCGTCAGCGTGCCGCCAGTCAGTTCCTCCTGCTTGGCCTTACCGCTCCTTGCGGCATCCGACAGGCGGGCGATCTCCATCGCGAGCTGCCAGACATTCTTGTCCTGCGCATCTTTGATGACCGGCACGATCAGGCCCGTATCGGTCTGCGTGGCCATGCCGAGATGGACCGCACCGTGACGCGTCACGCGCCCGGCCTCGTCGTCATAGGTCGCATTGATCATCGGGAATTCCGGCAGCGTCTTGCAGATCGCTGCGATGATCAGCGGCAGCACGGTGAGCTTGGGCCGCTCACCGCGCGTAGCGTTGAGATCGGCGCGGGCCGCCTCCAACTCGGTAACGTCGATTTCCTCGACATAGGTGAAGTGCGGGATGTGGCGTTTGGAGGCGGCCATATTTTCCGCAATCTTCCGCCGGAGGCCGATAACCTTGAGTTCCTCGTCATCGCGCTTTTTCGACGCGCCCGGCGTGAGATAGGTCGCGCCATAAGTCAGATACTGGTCGAGATCGCTGTGCCGGATGCGCTCGCCCGTCTGCGGCTTTACCTGCGAGAGATCGACGCCGAGATCGGCTGCCCGCTTGCGCACCGCGGGCGATGCGAGGACACGGGTTTTAGGTTCGTCCGCTGCAGGTTCGAGCTCTGCCTCCTCTACCGGCTCGGGTTCTGGTGCCGGCTCTTCTTCCGGTTCCGGCTCTGGCTCGGCTTCGTCCTCGTCTGCAACCTGTTCGTCGGCCTGCGCTTTCACCTTCTCGGCGATTGCGGCTTCTTCCTCCTCATCCGGCAGTTCGTCCGTCTCGATCACCGCCAGCACGGAACCGATAGCGAGCATATCGCCCTCTTCGCCGTTGAGCTCGACGATCGTGCCGGATACCGGCGATTCCATTTCAACGGTTGCCTTGTCGGTCATCATGTCGGCGATGCCCTGATCTTCTTCGACCTCGTCGCCGACCTTAACATGCCAAGCGACGATTTCGGCCTCGGCGATGCCCTCGCCGATATCGGGCAGTTTGAAGCTGAACTTAGCCACTGACATTCTCCATGACGCGTTCGATGGCGAGGCGGGTGCGGACCGGCCCCGGGAAATAGGCCCATTCGAGGCTGTGCGGATAAGGCGTGTCATAGCCCGTCACCCGCTCGATCGGCACCTCGAGATGGTAGAAGCAGCGCTCTTGCACGAGCGCCGACAGTTCGGAGCCAAAGCCCGAAGTGCGCGTCGCCTCATGCATGATGATGCAGCGGCCCGTTTTCTTGATCGATTCCTCAATGGTCTCGATATCGAGCGGCAAGAGCGTGCGCAGATCGATCACTTCGGCATCAACGCCGAGATCCTCCACCGCGCGCATCGCGACATGGACCATCGTGCCATAGGTGACGATTGTCAGCGCCTCGCCCTCGCGCAGGACCTTGGCCTTGCCGAGCGGAATCGTGAAATAGCCTTCCGGCACCTCGCTCGCCGGGTGTTTCGACCAAGGCTGAACCGGGTTATCATAATGGCCGTCGAACGGGCCGTTATAAATGCGCTTCGGCTCGAAAAAGATCACCGGATCGGGATCCTCGATGGCGGCGATCAGCAGGCCCTTGGCATCGTACGGCGTGGACGGGATGACCGTTTTCACGCCGCAGATATGGGTGAAGATGCTTTCCGGCGACTGGCTGTGCGTCTGGCCGCCGAAGATCCCGCCGCCCGAGGGCGTACGGACGACCATCGGCGCGGTAAACTCGCCGGCCGAGCGATAGCGCAGCCGCGCGGCTTCCGAGACGATCTGGTCGAGGCCGGGATAGATATAGTCGGCGAACTGGATTTCGGCGATCGGCTTCAGGCCATATGTCGCCATGCCGACCGCGACGCCGATAATGCCGCATTCATTGATCGGCGTATCGAAGGCGCGGGTCTTGCCGTATTTCTTCTGCAGCCCGGCCGTCGCCCGAAACACGCCGCCATAATAGCCGACATCCTCGCCGAACACGCAGACGCTATCGTCGCGCTCCATGGCGACATCCATGGCGCTGTTGACCGCCTGGATCATATTCATCTGTTTGGTCGCGCCCTCGCTCATCGCGTCTTCGCCACGTTGTTGGCCGCCTCATTCTCGTCGAGCATGTCCTGCATCTGCTCTTTCAGATGCCAGGGCATCTCCTCGAACACGCCTTCAAACATGGTCTCAAGAGGCTGGTGTAAACCATGGCCGAGAATGCCGTTTTTCTCGGCTTGTTTAGCCGCCGTCTTAACTTGTTCGGCGACCTCCTTGTCCATCTCCGCCTGTCGCTCTTCGCTCCATTCGCCCAGCGCAATCAGATGGTTTTTCAGCCGCGCGATCGGATCGCCGAGCGGCCATTCGGCGGCTTCGTCGGCCGAGCGATATTGCGAGGGATCGTCCGATGTCGAATGGCCTTCGGCGCGATAGGTGAAATGCTCGATCAGTGTTGGGCCGTTATTGGTCCGCGCGCGTTCCGCCGCCCATTGCGTCGCCGCATAGACGGCCAAAGCGTCGTTGCCGTCGACGCGCAGCCCCGCGATGCCATAGCCGACGGCCCGTGCCGCGAAGGTCGTCTGATCGCCGCCGGCGAAGCCCGAGAAGCTCGAGATCGCCCATTGATTGTTGACGACGTTCATGATCACGGGCGCCTTGTAGACGGCCGCAAAGGTGCAGGCGGAATGGAAATCGCCCTCGGCGCTCGATCCCTCGCCCGTCCAGGTCGCCGCGATCCGCGTATCGCCCTTCGCCGCGCTCGCCATCGCCCAGCCCACGGCCTGCGGATATTGCGTAGCAAGATTGCCGGAGATCGAGAAGAACGCGCCCTGCTTGGTCGAATACATGATCGGGAGCTGGCGCCCCATCAGCCGGTCCTTCTTGTTCGAATAGACCTGGTTCATCATGTCGACGAGCGACCAGTCTCGCGCGATCAAAATGCCCTGCTGGCGATAGGAGGGAAACGTCATATCGTCCCGGTCCAGGGCGAAGGTCGCGGCGATCGCCACGGCCTCCTCGCCCGTGCACTTCATGTAGAAGCTGGTCTTGCCCTGACGCTGGGCGCGGAACATGCGCTGATCGTAAGCGCGGGTCAGCGCCATCGCGCGCAGCATTTTGCGGAGCGTATCAGGATCGAGCTTCGGGTCCCATGGCCCCACGGCCTTGCCCTCGTCGTCGAGCACGCGGACGAGGCCATAGGCGAGATCGGGCATATCCTCGTGATGGTCAGCCATATCCGGACGGCGCGTTTCACCGGCGGGCGGCACCACAATATCGGAAAAATCCGCTTCGTCGCCGGGCCGGAATTTGGGCTCGGGCACGTAAAGTTCGAGGGGCGGCAGATTGCGCCGGTCTGTGTCGCTCGCCATCAGATATCCTGTCCAACCGATTCGGTATGTGGCCGCTTATAATATAATTACACGCCAGTTTGATAGCTCTGTCGCGCGGTGGCATCTGCGAAGGGAACCGGGCGCACGAGATATTAGGAAGTGATTCGATGAAGAGACTGTTTTCCGCGTGCGCCATCGCCGCCGCAATCGCGCTTGTTCCGGCGAGCTCGGCATTCGCCGATCATCACGAAACGGTTACCGAGGCCGCGCCCGATCCCTGGACCGGCTATCGCGGCATCGGCACCGAACCCTTTTGGTCGGTGACTATCGGCGAAGAACGGCTGATGTTCGAGCATTCCGGCGTCTTCACTGCGGAAGCCGACCGGCCATCAGAGACTTTTTCGCCCGGAGGTGTGGTTTTCATCAGCCGGTCCGAGAATGCAGGCAATCGTGACTTCATCGTCCTGATCGAAGAGAACCTGTGTGGAGACGGCATGTCCGACCGCACCTATCCGCAATCGGTGCGTGTCTTTGTCGACGGCTCCTATTTCTTCGGCTGCGGCGGCGATCCGCAGGACGTGCTCAGCGGCGCGGACTGGCATGTGACATCCATCATGGGCGAAGCCGTGCCGGACAGCGCGGATATCAACTTCCGCTTCGACGGTGAGGGCGGGATGTTCGGCACGGGCGGATGCAACCGCTTCCGCGCCGATTACGAGCTAACCGAAGGCCTGAGCATAGGACCGGTCGCTTCGACCCGGCGCGCCTGTATCAATCCGGAGATCAGCCGGCTGGAAAACCAGTTTTTCACGGCTCTGGGTTCGGTCATCCGCGTGGAAATATCGGACGATGGCGTGCTGACGCTATACGCCGAAATGGACCCGGTACTGACCGCCGAACGCCGCGGAGAGCGCGGCTAGTTTCTGAGCCTAAAGATCGCCCAAATGCGCAAGTGCGGTGCTGACGCGAGTTCCTTTGCTGGCAAGCGGTGTCGGCCGATGCTAGTTATTTCGACCGCCAGCTATTGATCGGGAACCTCTGATGCCGCAACTGTTCCAAGCCCTTACGTTTCTTCTGATGATGGCCGTCGTGACGCCTGCCGGCGCGCAAGGACCGGCATTCCACTCCGAAGAGGTCAACGAATCATGGACCGGCTATACCGCCTCCGGCACAGAACCATTCTGGCAGCTCATTATCGATGACGAAGTAATTTCATTCGAGAATTTCGAAATTTTCTGGACTTTGGCGCCGCGAACACCCGCTTATGATCTGATTGGAGCCACCGCATTCCAGACGCGCATCGAAATGGTATCGGGCGACGATGCGCCCGAAAATCTGGACGGCCGCGATATGGTCGTCATCATTCGCCCCGATGTCTGCACTGACGGAATGTCGGACCACGCCTACCCGCAAACGGTCAACATCTTCATGGGTGATGAATATTACGGCGGATGCGGCGGAGATCCGGCCACAATACTGCACGGCGATTGGCAGGTTATCCAGCTGGGGAGCGAGACCATGCCGCAAGATGGCGCGAGGATCACCATTTCGTTCGGCACTGACGGATCAGTCTCGGGCAGTGGGGGATGCAACCGCTACGGGGCGAGCTACGAGATCCATGGGAACCTGACGATCGACGCTGTCCGTTCAACCCGGCGCGCCTGCCCCGAGCCGATCGGCGGCAATGAAAGCCGGTTCTTTGCATTGCTCGGTGAAGTCGTAGGGTATGGGGTGCCGGATAGCGGCGGTCTGTCGCTCTACACAGTAGATAGGACCGATATCGTCCTGCTCCCGGCGGAAGACTAGGGCGGGCACGCCATAACCATGTTGCAGCGCGAATGGAGCACTGGAGGATCAGGGCCCTAGAGATCGCCGAAATGCTTGAGCGCGGCGCGGGCGATGGGTTCGCCCCATTCCTGCACGAAATGACCGCCCCCCTCGACCATCATCGGTTCTGGGCAGCCTCTGATATTCTCGCGCAGCCGGTTCATCACATCGGGGCCGAGCACGGGATCGGCATCGCCGACCGCCATGAAGCTCGCCCCGTCGAAATCGTCCTTCCAGAAGGCCGCCGCCTTCAGGCTGACTTCGACGCCTTCCATCTCGGGTGCGATCGGCACGAGTTCGGGGAAGCGCCGCGCGCCCATCTTGTAGTCGGGCGAGGGAAAGGGCGCGTCATAGGCGGCCTTTTCCGCATCCGTCATCTGCGGCGTGCCGCGCGCAATCAGTTCGCCGATGGGGAGATCGGGCGTGGAGGCCGCATAATTTTTCCAGGCAATGAAACCGTCGCTCGGCGTCTTGCCGATGCCGAGGCCAGTGTTCATGACGATCAACCGCGAGAAGCGCGCGCGGAATTTCTCGTCCACCGGCAAGGTCAGACCGATCAGGCCGCCCCAATCCTGCACCACCAGGGTGATGTTCTTGAGGTCCAACCGCTCGACCAGCGCGAGGATATAGTTCCGGTGAAAATCGAAACTGTAGGTCTCCGCTTCAGTCGGTTTGTCCGACCGGCCGAAACCGAAGAAATCGGGCGCGACGGCTCGGGCCCCGCTTTCGAGGAACACCGGGATCATCTTGCGATAAAGAAAGCTCCAGCTCGGCTCGCCATGCAGACACAGAAAAACGCGATCCGCATCGTCCGGCCCCGCATCGACCCAGGCCGCACGCAGCCCCTCATAGCCGGGCAGGTCGTCGACATAATGCACGGGATAATCGAAATCGGGAATGTCGGCGAAGCGTTCCTCCGGCGTCCTGATAGCTTGGATGGTCATCGAATACTCCTTCTATGCGATCATTGCGTCCATGACGGAGGCCGGACGAGGTGATCTATCTTATTCAACCGGCGATCGTCCGGCCAGCCATGGCATCGAATCTATCCCAGTCGCCGCGATCATAGAGAGTGCACGCTTCGGCAATCATATCCCTGCGCGTAGCGACGCCTTCGCGTAACCGGTATTTCTGCTGGCGAATCTGCGTCCATTTGCCATAGCACAGATCGGCCAACCGCCGGTCTTTAGGCGATACGGAATAGAACTCGTCTTGCGAAAAGGCGAAGAACGCAGCAGCGAGCGCGTTCTGATCGATCCACCAGTTCGTGCTTTTCTCCTCGTCATATGCCGCCAGAAAATAGCGGTTGGCCTTATCGAGGAACATATGCGCGAACTCGCTGCCATGATCGAAATATAGCTGCGATGCATTGATCTTCCGCCACGGCAAATGCCCCGGATATCCCTGATTGACGTTCAACCCGATCTCGGCCTTCCCGAAGAGCTGATCGAATTTCTTCATCGGCCGCCACGCCTCCATATCGGCATCGAGGATCAGCAGATCTCGGTCGATATGGGCCGCGATGGCCGCCGCGCTCAGGAAGCGTGCCGATGCGAAAACCGGTTTCTTGTCCGAAACATGGACGGTCTGACTGAACAGAAATACCGCGCTCTCCTCCGGCGCCCATTCCCGCACCCGTGCGGCGGCCCATTCGAGGAAGTCAGGCGATGCATCCAGCACGGACATCACGACTGCATGCCCCGGATTGCTGGAAAGCAGACTGACCAGATAGCGACGGGCGAAACAGATAAAGAAAACCGGATCCATCGTTGAAAAGAAGGCGGGGTTTTGCGGCGCGCCCTGCCCGGTCTCGGCGACAAGCACCGGTTCGGATATGATACCGCCGCGCTTCCTGCCTCGCCTCTCGTCGATCGTCAGCGGGTCATACACGGTCATCACCCCAGCATGATGCTGGCTATGATGTTCCTCCGGCAGCTTCAGGCGCGCTTGTCCGAAATGCCGGTAGCCGCTTTCATGTTCGCCGACGGCTACGCGCAAGGCGCCGCGAATGATATGGGACAAACCGGTTTCGCCATGGCGAACGATGTCGTCCTCCAGCTCGTCCAGCACGGAGCGGACATAGCCAAGCTCTTCTCCTTCCAGCCCGTGTTCAGCGGGATGAAAGCGGGGAAGTCGAAAAAGCGCATCGAAGATGATCTCGCGGACAAGGTCTCGATAGTCGGGGCGGGAATCCTCGAGCATAGCGAGGAATTGGCGCGCCTTCGCGTGAATCCTCTCCGACGTGGCGCTATCCACCCGATCACCGAAATATCGCCAGAATTCCCGGCGGAAGGTGAATTTGAGCTCTATCTCCTCATGCGATTCCTGTTCGGGATCCCAACTCAGGAGCTGTTGATAAAGAAATGTCATGCCGGCGTCTGGTCGGCCTCCGCCTCTACAAGCGCGTCGTTGCTGTATCCCGGCTGGAATCTGGGATCGTCTTTCTTCAGAAAGATGCAGTCGAGATAGATATTGTTCTTCCGGTCGACATTTAGCACATCGAACAGTTCGAAATCGACGGCCGCGAGATCGGCGATGATCTCGCTCGGCAAGCTGCGTTGGCCATACAGGTCCTGCAACGTCACTTCGATGATCACGAACCGGGTCTGCCGCAAGGTCTCCTGGGCGCCCGCCATCACGAAACGTTCATAGCCCTCGGTATCGATTTTGACGCCGTACGGTGGCGGCAAATCGGCCTCGGCCATAATTTTGTCGAGCGGTCTCACCGCGACCTCGCGGCGTATCAATTCGCGCTTGCGCCTGATATGAACATTGCGACGCAAGAGGCTCGATCCCGATCGGTTTTCGCCGGGGGGTACGTGCAAATCGATGGCCATCTCCCGATCGCCCACACCCATCTCGACGAATTTGACATCGCGATAGCGCGCAACCTTCTCGGCAACGACCCTGGCCTCGGCGAGCGGATCGATGAGAATCAACTCGGCGTCCGGAAACGCGCGGTACAGTTGTAACGTCCCGCGATACACGCCGATATCGACGATGGTGCGGACATCGAACTCGAAAGCCGCGAGATACTCAGCTCTGAACTTGTTCATGGTCGGAAAATCGACGCCTTCCAGTGCGATATCGGTCAACCTGAATACACATCGATACCCCTTAAGAGGGACAGAACGCCCGGTTACGAGCGGTTGATGAGCTGACCGCTACCTAGGCAAAATCTCCCCGTTTCGCAAAGCCTGAGCGATGGCAGGCGCGCTTTTTGCCATATCGCGGCCGCGGCCTGCAGAAAACCGCAAAAACTACGCCAAATCGCATCTTAACCAAGCATCAAAGAGTTCATGGCTATATGCCCGGCGAACTGCATGAGCCGGGAATCTATGGCCACTCAAGACGACACGCCCAACGGTCAAACGCAGCTTTCGCGGCGCCGCGAAGGCGATGCGCGTGGTCCGGCGCATATGATCGAAGAGCGGCACGCGCCGGCCGGCGAGGTGCGCACCGCGCAAATCAATATCCTGTCGCGTTTCACCCTCTATTCCGGGGTTACGCAGACCGTCTGCGCCCTCGTGTTCGTAATACTCGAACGTCAGAGTCTATCGCTAATGATGCTGCTCGGCTGGCTCGCACTCATAATCGCCGCGACTTATCTCTCGGCCCGTTGGCTCAACCGCACATCGATGGTCCGGCGCACCGACCAGCTGCCCGTTTCGAAAATCCAGATGGCGATCTTCGACAGCGCGATTCGCGCCGTGTTATGGATTTCGCTGCCCGTCTACGCCGCAATGTCCGGCGCGCCTATCAACTACACATTCACCGGCGGGCTCGTCGCCATGATGATCGTCAGTGGCATTTCCGTCGCCGTGATACCCATTGCCGTTGCTTCCTGGGTTTCGATCCTTGCCGGCGGTTTGGCTTTCGCGGCCCTGTCCGGCGTCGGCACGATTGCGCTGCCCGGCGTCGGCATTCTGGCAGCTTTTGCTGCAGCCGCAATGGTTGGTTTCCTGTTACTGGCCCGGTCCTGGCAGGGACAAATCGATCGTGCTGGCGTACTCGCCGCGAAACGCGCCGATATCCGTTATCTGCTAAAGGAATATGAGGACCGCGGCGCTGGATGGCTGTGGCAGATCGATGCCCAACATTGCCTGACCTATGTATCGCCGCGCATGGGCGAGTTGCTCGGCACGGCAACCTATCAGCTGCTTGGCAAGTCTCTCTCCAGCGCCCTTGGTAAGGGTTCGGGGATCGGCACACTATTGGCCAAACGTGAGCGTTTCGAAAAATTCGAGCTCGAACTCGAAAACGGCAAGACCAGCCGCTGGATAACCCTTTCGGGCAGTCCAATCGTATCGGAAGAAGGCGAATTTCAGGGCTATCGTGGTGTCGGACTCGACATCACCGATTCCAAGAGCTCGCATGCGAAGCTCCAGCATCTGGCCAATCTCGACGTATTGACCGGCCTGCCAAACCGTTCGCGCGTGCGGACTTTGCTCGATACCGCGCTCAGCGACGCCAAGGAGAAGGGCGTCCCCTGTGCAATCATGTTCCTCGATCTGGACGGGTTCAAACCGGTCAACGATACCTTCGGGCATCCCAAGGGCGATGCTGTTCTGAAGACCGTCGGACGGCGGCTCAGCGATCTGGTCGGCAAGCGCGGATCGGTCGGGCGGATCGGCGGTGACGAGTTCGCCGTCGTGGTCGACGATGCGCAAAGCCGGATCGGCATGGAAGCGCTGGCCGAGAAGCTGATTTCGGCGATCAGCGAGCCATATATGATCGACAATGTTCAGATTCGCATCGGGTTGAGCATCGGTTGCGCCTATGGGCCGATCGACGGCGACACGGTCGACGATCTTGTCCGCAAGGCCGATCTCGCCCTTTATCACGCGAAATCGATGGGCCGGGCAACCTTCTGCAATTTCGATCCGCAGATGCAGGTCGCCGCCGAGGAACGCGTGCGGCTTGAGCATGATATGCGCCAGGCCCTCGGCACAGAGCAATTCCACCTGCTGTACCAGCCGCTTGTGTCGGCGGAAACGCAACGCGTAACCGGCTTCGAGGCCCTGCTGCGCTGGAACCATCCGACGCGCGGACCCATCTCACCGGCGGTATTCATTCCGATCGCCGAAGAGAGCGGGCTGGTGGAAGAACTGGGCGGCTGGGTATTGCGTCAAGCGTGTATGGACGCCGCGACCTGGCCCGACGATATCACCGTCGCCGTCAACGTATCGCCGTCCCAGCTCGTCGTTCCGGCACTGCCCAACACCGTGTCGGACGCGCTGCGGAAATCGCGTATTCCGGCGAACCGGCTCGAAATCGAAGTGACGGAATCCGTCTTCATGAGCGCCGCTGGCAATGCCGTGGACGTGCTCAAACGTCTTCGCACGCTCGGCGTCGGGATTGCGCTCGATGATTTTGGCACCGGCTATTCCTCGCTCGGCTATCTGAACAAGGCCGTGTTCCACAAGCTCAAGATCGACGGCAGTTTTGTGCGCGAAGCCGCGACCCGCGAGGAAACGGTGTCGATCATCCGCGCCATCGTGATGCTGGCCAACAGCTTCCGGCTGACGATCACCGCGGAAGGCGTCGAAACCGCTGAGGATTTCAACCGGATGCGCGATCTCGGCTGTCACCAGATTCAGGGTTATCTGTTCGGACGCCCCATGCCAATCGAACGCACGAGGGAGATTGTCGGAAGCAAGTGGGAACATCGGCTGGTCGGATAACGGACGCGGATGTCCGGATTCGACGAAAATCCCTCTAATTTCGGTATTTTCACGTCAAATCCTACTGTTCTTTAACCATATACCCCTATCCGTTTCGGGGTATGGGAGATCGTAATGCCGACTGTCGGCACTAAATTACGGCATTTGGCGGCCTCTGAGAGTTCGCTGGCGCGCCAGGTTCGCGCAGCCCTTGTCGGCACCCTCTACACATCGCCAGGCTCGCTTGCGATCGGCGCCATTGCGGGCAGCGTTACGGCCGCAGCCATCGCCTATGTTTCGGGCAGTTTGGCGCTGCTGATCTGTTCGATCGCCATTCACCTGGTCGGTACGCTGCGTATCGCGACGGCGATCGTTTATCTGCGGGGCGAGGCCAAGGGATCGCCGCGCGAACAGCTGCATTGGGAACGAATCTACGAAGTCGGCGCCTGGCTATACGCCTCTCTGCTCGGCGCCCAGGCTTTCTTCACGCTCACTCACAGCTCCGAAACGCTGCTGCTGCTGATGGCGACGATCATGGCCACGGGTTATTCGGCCGGCGTCGCGGCGCGCAATGCCGGGCGCCCTGTCATCGCGATCGGCCAGCTGTGTCTCGGCACAATGCCGATGGCGCTAGGCCTTTTCGTCATGGGCACGCCGCTCAGCATCACGCTCGGTCTGTGCATCGTCATCTTTGTGCTCGGCATGGTCGATATCAGCCTGCAGACCTATGAGGTTGTTTACTCGGCCCTTTCCGGCAAACAGGAAAAAAGCGAGGTCGCCGCGCGTTTCGAGAAGATGGCGCGGAGCGATATGCTGACCGGCCTCGATAACCGGCTCGCAATGCAGATGCGGCTCAGCGAGCTGCTCGACACTATCGACGAAGATGGCGATGAAAAATTGACGGTGATTTGGATGGATCTCGATCACTTCAAAAGCATCAACGATACGCTCGGACATCTGGCCGGTGACAAGGTTCTCATCGTAACGGCGCAGCGCGTAAAGGCCGTGCTCGGCAATCGCGGCTGGCTGGCGCGTTTCGGCGGCGATGAATTCGTCATCATGGCGACGGTCGAAAGCGTCGAAGAAGCGCATCTCCTCGGCGCCGAAATTCTCGAATCCATCTCCCAGCCGGTCAGCATCAACGAGAATACCGTCGAAGTGGCCGCGTCGCTTGGCGTCGCGGTCGCGCCGGATCATGGGCGTCAGAGCGAGATCATGCTGAAAAACGCCGACATCGCTCTCTATCATTCGAAGAACGATGGCGGCCGAAGCGTTCGGGTTTTCGAACCCTTCATGCATGAGGATTTCCTCATGCATCGCAAGATCGAGTCCGGCCTCACCGACGCGCTGGCCAATGACGAGTTCACGGTGCTTTTCCAGCCGATCATCGATCTCGAGACCGGCCGCACCAAGAGCTGCGAAGCGTTGCTGCGCTGGAACCATACCGAACTGGGCGATGTCAGCCCGGCCGTGTTCATTCCGGTCGCCGAAAGCGCGGGCCTGATCGGCGACATCACCCAATGGGTCTTGCGCAAGGCATGCGAAGCGGCCGCGGAATGGCCGGAAAGCATCAACGTGTCGGTCAATATCTCGCCAGCGCTGCTGAAGCGGAACAACCTGCCAGTCACGATTATCGAGACGCTCGTCAATACGGGCATGGTCGCGCGACGGCTCGAGCTCGAAATCACCGAGTCTGTGCTGCTCGACAAAAACCCGCACACCAATTCCCTGTTGCGCCAGCTGCAGAAAATGGGCCTGCGCCTGTGCCTCGACGATTTCGGCACGGGTTTCTCCTCGCTGACCTATTTGCGCAGCTGGGAGTTCGACACGATCAAAATCGACAAGTCGTTCATCCGCAATATCGGCAACAGCCCAACCGACCAGAAGATTATCCGCGCGGTCGTGCAGCTTGCCCGGTCGCTGAACGTTGCGACCGTGGCCGAGGGCGTGGAAACCGAAGAACAACTAGACCGGGTGCGCGAAGCCGGGTGCAGCCGCGTGCAAGGCTATTATTACGCACGCCCGATGACGGCGGCGCAGGCGACGCAACGCTTCGCGCTCGAGGAATTCCCCGATCCCGACGATGGAAAAATTGCTAATTTGGGCTGATCTTGGCCGATAGTTTCGTCTGAGCGCGCACCAAGCGCTCCATCAGCCGCAAATCGCTTTCTTTCAGCTTCAGTGCTGTATCCGCCCATATCTCGACGATGGCGTTTAGCTCTTCAATCGCGACCGGCCAGACTTCGCGGCTCGCCTTGAACACGGCGTGGTTCCCCGCATGGCGGCGGCTATTCTGCTTGATATAGTCCCGCACACCTTGCTCGCCCTCTCCATCCTCGACGAGAAAATGAACAAGGCCGAGATCGTACATCTCTTCGGCGGTATAGGTCTTGCCGCTCAAGATCATCTGTTCGGCCTTCGCAAAGCCGAGCCGGCGCGAGAGCAAGGCATGCGCGCCCATGCCGGGGAACAGGCCGAACGCGATCTCGGGCAGGCCGAATTTCGCGCTGCGCTCGGCAATGATGACGTTGAACGACATCAGCGCCTCGAAACCGCCGCCCAGCGCCTGCCCCTGCACCAGGCCGATCGTCACGATCGGAAGGTCCAGCGCCCGCATATTGCGCGTCAGAATGGTGTTGCAGGCCTGGCCATAATCGACGAGCGACTGCCGGTCCCCGTTGCGGATATATTTGGAAAACAGGCCGAGATCGCCGCCGAAATTCCATACGCCAGGGAAACGCGAACCGAGGATCAGGTAGCGCAACTCCTCCCCGTCATCGCCATAAAGCCGCGAAATCTCGTCCTGCCAGACGTCGAAATCGCGGAGCATCGGGAGGTTGAAGCTGGGGCGCCCGTTCGGCGTCATGAAAGTCCAGAGCGCTTTGAGATCGTCATCCCAACTGACATCGAGCTGCCCGAGATCGAAAAGCGGCGATGCTGGAACCTGCGGCAAATCCGAAGGTAACGGCCGATCGAGAAGAGCATCCGTCAGTTCGCTTGCAAACGATTGGCTCTCCGGCGATCCGATCCTGCTCTGGTCCAATGCAAATCTCCGAACAAGGTATATGGAATCTAAACATATTTAGTTACGGCGAGCAAACGATATTCACCGCTTATCCCAACCGTCTCGCAGCAAGACAGAATTACCGGCTGGCCGCTCAAATGGTTAACGAGCGGATAGCGGATTGGGTCCATCCACCATATTTTAAGGTCTGTGCCGCATTCCGGGCGCATGAAGCCCGATCCGATCCCGAATACCGTGAACTGCGCCGTACAGAACCGCATCGCGCGGTTTCATGCCGCTGATGGTACAGCCTTCACCTGCCTGATGAGCCCGGGCTGCGAACAGTTTATCGGGCGTTTTGTGCGGATTTCAGAGCTTCGGCATCACGACCATGTCGTCCGCTTCGCCCGTCTGGAGACAGCCACCTAACATCAACCGAAGCGCCCGATTGGCGCTAAATCGCGCTGCTGAACCGCTTTTCCTTGGGTGCGCGATAGGCATCGAAGCGGCTGGCGATGGTCCGTCCATAGGGCCGGCCATCGGCGGTCATGCGGATAAGATCACCGTCGATCTCGACCAGACCGAGCCGTTGCAGACGGCGAAAATCGGATCGCATCGGTCCGGCCAAGTCCAGACCGCTTATGTCCGCTTCGCCGCGACATAACAGGCTTTCGATCACCGCGCCGTGCCTCCGATCTGCCGCGCTGCGCACGATGCCGCGTTCGGCGGTAAGCTTATGAGCGCTCGCCAACATACGATATCGGCCGCTATTCTTCTCATTTTGTACGAGCCGGTCGGGAAAACTGCTGATCGCGCTGGCACCGAGGCCGATCAACGCATCGCACGGATCGTCTGTGAAGCCTTGGAAATTGCGCCGCATATCGCCAGCCTCATAAGCTTGGGTCAGGCTATCGCCGGGCAGGCCGAAATGATCGAAGCCGATCGGTATATAGCCAGCGCTCGCCAATAGTTCGAAACCGAGCGCCGCCATATCGAAGCGCTGTTTCGCATCGGGCATGTCGCTATCGTCGATCCGCTGCTGCCGCTTGATCATGGCCGGTAGATGCGCATAGCCGAACAGGGCGATCCGGTCCGGTCGTAGCGCGATAGCCTGATCCAAGGTTTCGGCCAGCATCGCGCAGCTTTGCCCGGGTAGCCCATACATCAGGTCGAAATTGAGCGACGAGACACCGTTGGCCCGCAGCCCGTCCACCGCGCGCTTGATCCTGTCCGTCGGTTGAATACGGCCGATCCGCGCCTGTAGATGCGGGTCGAATGTCTGGACGCCGAGGCTCGCATGGCTGAATCCTGCCCGCCCCAAGACCGCCATCCACTCTTCCGTCAGGCTGCGCGGATCGAGTTCGGTCGAGAGCCGCGTGCCAAACGCATCGAACGCAATCGAGAGATGATCGAGCAAGCGCACGAAATCGACGGGCTCGATCGCATTGGGGCTACCGCCGCCAAAAGCGATCTGCGTTACCGGACGCTGATTGCCGAGCCGGTCAGACACGGTTTCGATCTCGCTATGGAGCGCATCGAGATAGGCGGTCAGCCGATGCGCGCGATTGGCCGCACCGGTATTGCACCCGCAATACCAGCAGATTTTTTCGCAAAAGGGGATGTGGACATAGAGCGAGATGGCCGCCGCCGGCGCAAGTGCGTCGAACCCGGATTCGTGAAAACCCTGCTCGACCGCGTCGAACTCGGCTGCGGTCGGATAGCTCGTGTAACGCGGCACGGGCCGGTCGAGCAGTTCTGGCAGGTAAGGCCACATGCTCGAACTAAGAGCATGCCGGCGCGCGCGCCTCCTTGACCATGATCAAAGTTTCGATTGATCCGGATCAAGGCGATTCCGGCATCCGAAGCGCACAGCACTGGCACTGCAAAACCGAACTGAAAGGCATCACAATGCGTGCGTTATCTCTCGTGCCCCTTCTGGCAACAGTCGCCATTCCGACTCCCGTTTTCGCGGAAGCCGGGGATGTGCTGCTGCGCATCCGGGCGGTGGTCGTTTCTCCCACCGAAAATTCCGGCTCGATCCTGCCGACATTTCCGGGCGAGGAAGTCGAGGTCAGCGACAGCTTCGCGCCCGAAGTCGACATCACTTATATGGCAACAGATCATATCGGTTTCGAACTGATCGCCGCGACGACCAAGCATGATTTCACCGGAACCTCAGGCACGACAGGCGGCATCGGCGAACTGGGATCGACCTGGGTGCTGCCGCCGACGCTGACCGTGCAATATCATATTGCGCCCGAATCATCCGTCCGGCCCTATATCGGCGCGGGTATCAACTATACGGCCTTCTATTCGGAAGACGCGTCGACAGGCCTGGAGAACGCCGTCGGACCGACATCGGTTTCACTCAGCGACAGCTGGGGCTGGGCGCTGCAAGCAGGCGTCGATGTCGATATCAGCGAGAATATCTTCCTGAACTTCGACGTGAAATATATCGACATCGACACCACGGCAACGATCCGCAACGCGACGATCGGCACGCAGCAGGTCGATATCGACCTCGATCCGTTCGTCTTCGGTATCGGTATCGGTTTCCGGCTCTAGGCCGGGCGGACATTCGGCAGGCCGTACCCCTTAGCGGCCTGCCGTCTTCTTTTACGCGCGCTCGGATTCCGCTTCGAGCGCGAGGCGATTCACGATTTCGATCGCCCGGCGGTCCGGCGTCAGGATGATGCCGGCTTCACGCAGGCGGCCGAGCTGACGGCTCACCGTCTCGATCGTCAGGCCTAAAATGTCGGCCGTCTGCTGACGCGACAGCGGCAGCTCGAAACGGTCGGCCGGGTCCTCCGGCCCTTCGCAGGCATTGCCGCCCAGCCGTTTCGACATTTCAAGCAGGAAAGACGCCACGCGCTCGGTCGCACTCTTGCGGCCCAGGAGCAGCATCCATTCGCGCGCCCGGTCCAGTTCGCCCAGCGTGCGTTCGAGCAACTCATGTTCGAGGCCCGGATGCTGTTTCGCAAAGGCATCGAAACTGGTGCGCGTGAAGACGCAAAGTTCGGAATCGGTCAACGCCGTAACCGAGTTCGCGCTGCTTGCGCCGAACGGGCGACCGATAAAGTCGGACGGAAAGGTAATACCGACGATCAACTCGCGACCATCGCCGGTCGCCGTCGTCAGTTTGAGCATGCCCTCAATCACATTGGCGACGATCGGCGCATCGTCCCCTTCCCAAATCACCGTTTCGCCGCGGCGCACTTTCTTGCGGCGGCCGATCCGGTTCAGGTTATTGAGCGCGTCCGGTTCGAGCACGGAACAGATCGCCCTGTTGCGGACAAGACAGGTATCGCAGCTAGACATTCGACCCGATTAACCGAAGAAATCGCTCAGGTCAGCCCTTTTCGGAATCTGCCTATGTGATCAATCAGACGAGGGCGCCCTGCCCGTCCCCTTTCTTGATAGTATCAATCGTCTTGCGGCATAGCGCGGCATGGCAGGCTTCGGCGCAATCGCGCCGCTCTTCCTGGTCGCGATCGTTGCCCAGTTCGATAGCGATGCGCATATCCGGACGGCCGCACACTTCCGCCCACAACACACCGCCAGAATCGCTCGGCTGCGCCACACCGTTGGTCGACAGGCCGATCAGCGCGCCGGCGATCATCATCGTGTCGAACCGCCTCATGCCTCGTCATCCTCGTCGGTCAGGATGCGGGCCGCCGCGCCGTCGGGATCGTCGAACTGGTCGTCGGACAACGCCCAGAAAAAGGCGGCGAGACCGGCTAGGCCGAGTCCGATCGCGACCGGGATAAGGATCGCTAGGCCCGTCACCTTGCGCTTCTCAGCCGCAGCGAATTGCCGATCACGATCAGCGAGGAAAGCGACATCGCGACCGCCGCCACAAGCGGCGTCACGAAGCCCGCGATGGCGAGCGGTACGGCCAGCACATTGTAAATGATCGCCAGTGCGAAATTCTGCCGCACGATGGCCATGGTGCGGCGGGCGACCCGTACCGCTACGGGCAGCGGCGCAAGACTATCGCCAAGAAATACGAGATCGGCCGCATTCTGCCCCACATCGCTGGCCGACCCCGGCGCCATGGAGACATGCGCGGCGGCGAGGGCCGGGCCATCGTTCAATCCGTCGCCGACCATCAGCACATGATCGCCAGCCCGGCCGAGTCGTTCGAGTGCTGCGCACTTGTCATCCGGCCGTGCGGACGCCTGGGCGGTCAGGCGCAATTCCTTCGCCACCGGCCGAATAGCCTCGGCCGTATCGCCGGACAGGATGGAGCCGGGCAGGCCGAGTTCCGCCATAGCGTCAACCATTTCGGCAGCGCCCGGCCGCAGGGAATCGCGGAAACGGATAACGATGTCTGGCGCATCGCCTGCTCTGAGCGCGACGGCCGGTGTCGATTGGGCCGTATCGGGCCGTGCCAGCGAAACGGGCTGGTCGCGATACCGGCCGAAAACACCTTGCCCTGCCCGTTCCTCGGCAGCGTCTATGTCGGCAGCGCGCACGCCTTGATTCTCAAGCGCGCGGCGGAGCGACGATGCCAGAGGGTGACGGGATGTCCGCGCAAGTGCGAGCGCGACGCGTTTCTGGTCCGCGTTCAAATCGTCCAGATTGTCCGGCGCAGGCCGGTCGAGCGTGAGCGTACCGGTCTTGTCGAATACGACGCGGTCCGCTTCCGCCAATCGCTCCAACGCGGATTCATGTTTGACGAGGATACCAAGCTTCATCAGCGCGTCCGTCGCGACAACCTGTGCGACCGGCACGGCGAGGCCGAGCGCGCACGGGCAGGTAATGATCAGCACAGCGACCGATATCAGCATCGCCTGATGCCAGCCCGCGCCCGCGATCATCCAGCCAACAAAGGTCAGCGCCGCCAGCGCATGGACGACCGGCGCATAGAGCCGCGCACCGCGATCGGCGATGCGGACATAGCGGGACTTGCTCTGTCCCGCCGTTTCCATAAGCCGACCGATATCGGCGAGCGCCGTTTCATCCGCTGCCGCCGTTACCTCCACCGTAATCGGCGCATCGATATTGAGCGTACCCGCGAACACCTTTTCGCCGGCCGCAACCGGCTGCGGCGCGCTTTCGCCGGTCAGTAGCGAGGCATCGATCGCGCTAGTGCCGCTCCGGACTACACCGTCCGCCGCCAGCCGCTCGCCGGCCGCCAACTGCATGACCATGCCGGACTCAAGCTCCGCCGATTTGCGCCACTGGCTTGCCCCATCGGAGTCGATCACGAGTGCGCCAGGCGCCGATTGGCGTGCCAGCGCAGTGACACCGTCGCCGACTTTGCGGCGCATCATCGCATCGAGCGCCCGGCCTGCCAGCAGGAAGAAGAGCAGCATCAGCGCGCTCTCGAAATAGGCATGCTCGCCACCGACGATCGTCTCGTGCAGGCTCATCGCCGCAGTGATCGTGACGCCGATGGCGATCGGCACGTCCATATTGGTGCGGCCGTGGCGCAGAGCGCTCCAGGCCGAGCGATAGAAGGGTCGGCCGGAATAGGTGATGGCGGGCAGCGCGATCAGCGCCGAAATCCAATGGAACAGTTCGCGCGTCGCGCCGTCCGCACCGGACCAGACGCTGACCGAGAGCAGCATCACGTTCATCGCGGCAAAGCCCGACACGGCAAGTGCGCGCAAAAGTTCGCGCATCGTATCCGTCTCGTCCTTCGCCGCGTCGATATCGGCGATCAGTGTCGGTTCGAAGCCCAGCGCGCGGATCGCTTCGCCGAGATCGGCATCCGAAATCTCCGGATCATGCGCGATCGACACCTGCTTGCTGGTGAAATTCACCCGCGCCGCATGGACGCCCGTGCGCGCGTTCAGGCCATGCTCGATCTTCGAGATGCAGCCGGCGCATCGCATGCCGGGCACCGCGAAGCGGCTTTCGGCGGCGACAATGGCCGTGCCTGGTTGGAACGGTCCGTTCATGAGAGATCGAACAGCACGCGTTTGCGGCTATCGCCCTGCGTGATTTCGATCCGTAGGACCCAGCGGCCGGAATCGAGCGACTGATCGCTCACATAAACGCCGGGCTCGGTCTCGACGAAGTCAAGCGTGACCGGTTCCATCCGCGCGATCGGATGTTCGGCGGTGGCGGTGATTGTGCCGCCAGCGAGCGCCCCATCCGGCGTCGTGACCTGCAGGCGCACCTGTTCCCCCGCTCGAGACACGGTTTCGGTCCATTGCAGATCGTCCTGCCTGCGCGCCGCCTCGAGCCAGTCGTTGAACCGCTGGCTCGCAACATAGCTGTTATCGACGACCGTGCCGCCAAAGCCCCGCGTGGCGAACGTCGCCATCGTGAAATTGACTGCCGCGATGATCCCGAAAAAGCAAACCAGGATCGCCGTCATGTGCCAGCCGCTAAACCGTTTCGTCATCATTCGCCTCCCGGGCGCGCAAACCGTGCCGCTTCGATTGCCTGTTCCGCATCCTCGCCCTCGCCCGTCGCGACGACGAAGCTGAAATCCTCCGCCGCCGCCCCATCTCGCGGTGCCGCGACAAAAATGCGTGTGCTGAGCAGCTGATCCGCCGGCACCGTGATGGCGAAGCTTCGCAGCGCCTGATCGCGATTGCCGGAGCCTGCCCACATCACACCGCCGTCCAGACCGTCGAGCGTCAGCGTCATCTCGCGCGGACGGTTTTCCATATTGCGGATGCGGACATCGAAACTGTTGCGGATATCGCCGTCGGAGAGCTGCACGAATGTCGGATTGCGTTCCTGTATTGCGTTGATCGTGAGCCGGTCGCGCGTGCCGACAGCGAACAGCATGGCAAGGCCGATCCCCGCCCAGAGCGCGAAATAGATCATCGTGCGCGGCCGGAAGATCGAGCGCACCGCGCCCGGTACTTCCTCGCCCCTCTGCTCCTTCTCCGCGCCTTCCAGCGTCACATAGTCGATCAGCCCGCGCGGCCGGCCGACCTGATCCATCACACGATCGCACGCATCGATGCAGAGCGCGCAGGTGATGCAGCCGATCTGCGGCCCTTCGCGGATGTCGATGCCGGTCGGGCAGACCTGCACGCATTGCATGCAATCGATGCAGTCGCCGAACGCGCCGGGATTCTTTTCGGCCTTCTTCACGCTGCCGCGCGGTTCGCCGCGCCAGTCCTTGTAAGTGACGGTCAGCGAATTCTCGTCCATCATCGCCGCCTGGATGCGCGGCCAGGGGCACATATAGATACACACCTGCTCACGCATGAACCCGCCGAGCGCCACCGTCGTGAAGGTGAGGATCGCAACCGCGATATAAGCAGCAGGCGCCGCTTCGCCGGCCCAGAAATCGCGCACGAGCGTCGGCGCATCGGCAAAATACATGATCCACGCGCCGCCGGTCCAGAAACCGATGACGAGGTAGATCGTCCATTTGAACGCGCGGCGCGAAAGTTTGCCCCATGTCCACGGCGCGGCGTCGAGCCGCATTCGCGCATTGCGGTCTCCATCGACGAAGCGATCGACATGCTGGAACAGATCGGTCCAGACGGTCTGCGGGCAGGTATAGCCGCACCAAGCCCGGCCGACCGCGCTGGTGATCACAAACAGCCCGATCCCGGCCATGATGAGCAGGCCGGCGACATAGTAGAATTCATGCGGCCAGATCTCGATGCCGAACATGTAGAAACGGCGATTGGCAAGATCGACCAGCACCGCCTGGTCGGGCGCGTAGGGCCCGCGATCCCAACGGATCCATGGAGTGCCGTAATAGATGCCCAGCGTCACCGCCATCACCAGCCATTTGAAGCGGCGGAACGGGCCGTCGATCCGTTTGTTATGGACCGCCTTGCGCGCCTCGTAGAGCTTTGGGGGCCCGTCCGGAGGTATGGGTTCAACCCGGTTCATCGCTCTCCGCCTCGGCGAGCTCTTCGCCCTCGGGCTCCGGAGCAGGCGTTTCGCCGCCGCCCAGATTCCAGACATAGGCCGTCAGCATCCGGATCGTCACCGGATCGAGCCGATGGCCCCAGCGCGGCATCACGCCATAGCGGCTGTTCGCCACCGTATCGGTGATCGATGCCCGGTCCTCGCCATAGAGCCAGATCGCGTCGCGCAGATTGGGCGCGCCTTGGGACTGGTCTCCGCCGCCATTCGGGCCGTGGCAAACCGCGCAATTGGCCGTGTAGAGTTCAGAACCCCGCGCCGATGCGGCGCTCGCCTCTTCCGCGCCACTCAGCGTGCGGACATAGGAGACAACGTCGCTGATCTGCCGGTCGGTGAGAATGCCGTCCGCGCCGAACGCCGGCATCTGCGAGATACGCGTTTCCAGATGATCGGGATTCCGGATGCCGTGGATCAGCGTATATTCGATGCCCTCCATCGTGCCGTCCCACAGCCAGTCATCGTCATTGAGGTTGGGATAGCCTTCGCTGCCGGCCGCACCGGACCCATGGCATTGCACGCAATGCACGACATAGGCCGAGCGCCCGCCATTGATGGCAGTCTGCATCAGCTGCTCGTTCTGCGGCAGTTCGTTGATATCGATATTGGCAATTGCCTCGCGCAACGGCGCGCGCTCGGCTTCGACCTCGGCCAAGTCTTCGGCCAGCGCGGCACGGCTTGACCAGCCGAACACCCCCTCGGTCGCGCTGTTGATCAGCGGCCAGGCCGGATAGAAGACGGTGTAAGCGAGACCCCAGACGACCGTCGCCCAGAAGATGATCGACCACCAGCGCGGCAACGGCGTATCGAGTTCCTCGATACCGTCCCATTCATGGCCGACAAACTCGGTGCCGGTCGGTTCGTCGACGCGTTTATCTTCAGCCATCATTCTCACTTTCATCGAAAATCATGTTGGCGGCATCGTCATGGTGTTGCTTGGAGCCGGGCCGGAACACCCAGAGCACGAAGCTCGCCCACAATATGACCATGAACAGCAGGCCCCAGCTGTCGGCGAACTGGCGGAAGGCCTCGTAGGTCATCGCGGTTCCTCCAGCGCCTCGGCGGATTCGAAATCGACCAGAGTGCCGAGCATCTGCAGATAGGCGACGAGCGCATCCATCTCGGTCACCCTAGTCGGATCGCCGTCGAAATCGCGAATCTGCACATCGCCATAGCGTTCGCGGATACCGCTTGCGTCGGCGAAAACGTCGACCTGCACGGCAAAATCGGCCTCGGCATTCTCGATCATCGCATCGTCATAGGGGACACCGAGTGCACGCAGCGCCCGCAGGTCCGCGCCGATATTCGTGCCATCGAGTTCGCGATCGGCGAGGAAGGCATAGGGCGGCATGATCGATTCCGGCACGACCGAGCGCGGATCGATCAGATGCTGGACATGCCATTCGTCCGAATAGCGGCCGCCGACCCGCGCCAGATCGGGGCCTGTTCTCTTGGAGCCCCATTGGAACGGGTGATCGTACATGCTCTCGGCCGCTAGGCTGTAATGGCCGTAGCGCTCCACCTCGTCGCGAAACGGCCGGACCATCTGCGAGTGGCAGACATAGCAACCCTCGCGGATATAGACGTTGCGGCCGGCCAGCTCGAGCGGCGTATAGGGCCGCACGCCCTCCACTTCCTCGACGGTAGAGTCGATATAGAAGAGCGGCGCGATCTCGACGATGCCGCCGATCGCGACGGCGATGAGCGAGAACACCGACAGCAGCGTTACGTTGCGCTCGATTTTCTTATGGTCGAAAATTCGGGATGCCATTGTCGCGTCCTTTATTCGGCGGGAACGGTGGTCGAAGCTACGATCGGACGATCCTTTTCGGGATCATGCGGGGTATCCGTCATCGCTTTTTCGTCGCGGGTTTTGCCGGCAATGGTCTGCCACACATTGTAGACCATGATGGCGGCGCCAGCGAGGTAGAGCGCCCCGCCCGCAGCGCGGATCAGATACATCGGATGCATGGCGCTGGTGACTTCCGAGAAAGCGTAGACCAGATAGCCATCGGCTCCATATTCGCGCCACATCAGGCCCTGCATGATACCCGCGACCCACATCGAAGCGGCGTAGAGCACGATGCCGACCGTCGAGAGCCAGAAGTGCCAGTTGACCATGCGCAGCGAGTAGAGCCGCTCGCGCGCCCAGAGCCGCGGGACCAGGAAGTAGATCGCCGCGAAGGTGATCATGCCGTTCCAGCCCAGCGCGCCGGAGTGCACATGCCCAATCGTCCAGTCGGTATAGTGGGAGAGCGAGTTGACCGCGCGGATCGACATCATCGGGCCTTCGAAGGTGCTCATCCCGTAAAAGGCGAGCGCCATCACCATCATCCGGATAATCGGGTCGGTGCGGATCTTGTCCCATGCGCCGTTCAGCGTCATCAGGCCGTTGATCATGCCGCCCCAGCTCGGCATCCACAGCATGACCGAGAAGACCATGCCCAGCGTCTGCGCCCAGTCGGGTAGCGCGGTATAGTGGAGATGGTGCGGACCCGCCCAGATATACAAGAAGATCAGCGACCAGAAGTGGATGATCGACAGCCGGTAGCTATAGACCGGGCGCTCGGCCTGTTTCGGCACGAAATAATACATCATGGCGAGGAAGCCGGCGGTCAGGAAGAAGCCGACCGCGTTATGCCCGTACCACCATTGGGTCAGCGCATCCTGCACCCCGGCAAAGGCTGGATAGCTTTTCGAGCCGAAGATGCTGACCGGGACCGCCAGATTGTTGACGATATGCAGCATCGCGATCGTGATGATGAAGGCGAGGAAGAACCAGTTCGCCACATAGATATGCGGCTCCTTGCGCTTCGCGATCGTACCGATGAAGACCGCCGCATAGGCGACCCAGACGATGGTAAGCCAGAGGTCCACATACCATTCGGGCTCGGCATATTCTTTGCTTTGCGTAATGCCGAGCAGATAGCCGGTAGCCGCCAGCACGATGAATAGCTGGTAGCCCCAGAAAACGAAGCGGGCGAGGCCAGGGAAGGCAAGCCTCGCCCGGCAGGTGCGCTGGACGATGTAGAAACTCGTCGCGATCAGCGCATTGCCTCCGAAAGCGAAGATGACGGCCGACGTATGGAGCGGACGCAACCGCCCGAACGTCGTATATTCGAAATTGAGATTGAGCGCCGGGAAGGTCAGCTGCAGCGCGATATAGAGCCCCGCCAGAAAGCCCGCCATGCCCCAGAAGATCGTCGCGATGACGCCCCAGCGAACCGGATCGTCGTCATAACGGCTCTGGTCGGGCCGAACCGCGCCAAAGCGAGCGAGCGCGGCAAAGTCCGTCTTGTTCGCGATCACGAATGTCGCGATCAGCGCCGCAGCGACGACGATCCACATGTGGATCGCAAAACCCGTATCCACAGCGAACGCGGCGGCGACGAATGCCAGAAATGCGGCAACCAACAGGCTGCCGACCTTGAGTGTCAGACTTTCCATGCGCCCTTCCCTTTTCAAAGCGTGCCTTGCTCTTAGGGGGTGCAGGGACGGACTCTTTGATCGGGATCAAGAACGGACGGGACACGCTAATTCTTTGTGCAAATCTCTCGAATTTCAGAACGAATCTGTCAGCTTCGAAGATAATGGGACCGCTGTCGCGCTCTAACGCAACGCCAGTCAGCGTTACGAAAACTCGTCCTCCGCGACGAAGCGTTCGATCGCCTCGGGCCGTGTAAGACGCAACCACTTATACCCGCTTTCCAGCCAGCCGTTGCGCCGAAACTTCGCGATCGCCCGGTTCACATTGTCGCGAGAGGCATTGGCGACCTCGGCGATCTGCGACTGGCTCAGTTCAACGAGCCCGCCATCTTCGCCAGATATGCCATATGGATATTTGGCCAGGCGCAGGAGCATCGCAGCGATCCGCCTTTCGGCCGATGGAATAGTCATATCGCTCAGCGTATCGATGGCGATATCGAGATACCATTCGCTGATCGATGCGATCATCGCCCCGCCATCCGGCACGCTGTCCATGAAGACCCTGAGCGCCGGCAAGGGGATGTTGAGCAAAACGACTTCGCCAACGGAACGATAGCTTATCGTACGGGGCGAACCGGTCAGCGACGGTTTCTGCCCGAACCACCCGCCCGGCGTCTGGATTCCCAACAGCCGATAGCTGTCGGTCCGCGAGGCAACCTCCATCAGCAGCGTGCCTTTCACGACCGCATACAGGCCGCCCGGTGGATCGCCCTGGCGGAACAGATAGCTTCCCGGCTCAAGGTGAATAAGTAGCGCATTGGCCAGCAGTTGATCGGCGGCCTTCGCGGGAACCAAGGCCAGCCACCCGCCGGTCTTCACGATCTGCTTGGCGACGTCCTTATCCATCAGTCCACGACCTCTGGCCTGTTGCAGCAATGGTAGATCGAAGCCCGATCCACATCTCAGTCGTCATCATCCCGCGAAACGAACGCGCGCATTGCCTCGGGCTGGGTGAGCCGGATCCACTTATAACCGCTCTCCAGCCAGCCACGACCGCGGAATTTGGTCAGGCAGCGATTTACATTGTCGCGTGATACGTTGGAGAGATCGGCGATCTGCGTCTGACTGAGCTCGATCGTCCAGCCGTCGGGACCGGCTATGCCGAACGGATAGTTGGCGAGCCGCAACAGGATGGATGCGATCCGCTGCTCGAGCGACGGGATCAGCAGATCGGCGATCACGCCGACAGCCATGTCGTAATGCCATTCGCTCAACGAGGCGAGGATCTTGGTTTCTTCCGTGCCGCCGGCCAGGAATTTTGCCGTGGCCGATAGCGGCAGATGGAGCGTTGTAAGATGGCCGGCGGCCTCAAAGGTCATCGTACGCGGCACGCCAACCAATGACCCCTTCTGGCCCAGCCAGCCGCAGGTCTTGCCATAGCCGACTAGCTGATTGCTGTTTGTCGGCGTCGCGATACCGACCAGAACCGCACCCTCTACGATCCCGTACAAACCGCCGGGCGGATCGTCCCTGCGAAAGAGGAACTGGCCGGGCTCGAACTCGACGAGCAGCGCGTCGGCCATGAAGCGGTCGGCATAAGGTTCGGGCACACCCGCCAGCCATCCGCCGGACTTCATGATCTGCTTAGCCGTATCCTTGTCCATCGGCCATCTCGTGCTCGGAAAATCGCCAAACCGCGAATATTTATACACAAAATACGAAAATTCGACAATCGCCCCATGCCGACCTCTCTAGCTGTCCTGCGAATCGTTTCGGGGCTGCATGTCATTAACCAGGCACCGCCGGATGACAGGTTTGAAGCCGCGTCCGAAACGCATCGACAGTTTCGAACGCCGGCCGACACTGGCGGAGGGAGAGCTCTCTTTCCGCCGCATACCGGCACAAACGTATCAAAAGTCTGAGTGATATTACCAGGGAGACGAAAACCATGAAGACCTTCACCTACCTCGCCAAGGCTGCGACATTTGCAACTGCGGCCGTATTGATGACACCAGCCGATCTGGCCGAAGCGTGCACCGGCATAACCTTGCGCGGTGCCGATGGCACAGTCGTCCGGGCCCGGACCATGGAATGGGCATCGTTCGACCTTGAAGCGGAAATCTCCGTGTTCCCACGCGGTTATCAGTTTACTGCTGACAATATGCCGGACGGGCATCGGGGCCGAAGCTGGGAAGCACGATACGGAATGGTGGCTACGACCGGCATGGGCCGCCCCGTAGCGGTTGACGGTATCAACGAAGCCGGGCTGTCGGCGGGCGCCTTCTATCTGCCCGGATTCTCCGAATTTCCGCCCTTCGATCCGGCCGATGCGGAAAATACGATAGCACCAACCGATGTCGTCGCATTTGTTCTCGCGCAGTATGCGACCCTCGATGAGGTCCGCGAAGGATTGGACGGCATCAGAGTTGCCGCACTTTCCGACCCGTCGCTGGGTTTCCCGGCGCCGCTACATACGGTGGTCACCGACCGGCAAGGCAATTCCATCGTGATCGAAATTGTCGAACAGGAGATGCGTATTCATGACGCTCCCCTCGGTGTGATTACCAATTCACCGACATATGACTGGCACATGACGAACCTGCGCAATTATCTGAATTTGTCGGGAACTGCCCTACCACATCGCACGGCTGGCGAGATCGATTTTGCGCCGCTGGGCGCTGGCAGCGGCATGCTCGGTCTGCCGGGTGACTTCACGCCGCCTTCGCGGTTTGTCAGGGCCGTAGCTTTCACGCAGAACGCGAGGCCCACAGAAGGTGGCTTCGACACGGTGCGCGAGAGTTTTCGTATCCTCGACAATTTCAATGTCCCGGTAGAGGCAGTCGCCAATAGCGAACATGCCCAGGAAGCCAATCTCGTTTTGAGTGCGACGCAGTTTACGACAGCCGCCGATACGCGAAACCTGCGCTTCTACTATCACACGATGCACAATCGTCAGCTACGCATGGTTGATCTCAATGAGATCGATTTTGCAAATATTGGCACGGACGTGATCTCGCGACCGGTGGATCCGGGGCGGGATCCTGGCGTCGAAACTTTGTCATTGGTCGATTAGCGAAGCGAAACGCGGACACGGATGCATCGGCGAGTGCTGACAACAGTGCTCGCCGTTCTCCCGGCTGGCTCCGAGTTATCGAAATCAAGGGGAACGACAGTGAAGAATGCAATGAAGACGATTATGGCGGCGGGCATGCTCGCCGCCGCGCCGATGCCGTTGCTGGCGCAGGATGCGGCCGCCGCGGACGACAATCTGGTCGGCGTGACCTGCGCCGATTTCAACGTCGCCGCGCAGCTCGCCGTCGCCGAAGAGGGTGCGACCGAAGATCGTGTGGAACTGGCCCAGACGGCGCGCGACGAGATCGTGCTCGGCCTGACCTGGATGCACGGCTATCTTTATGCCTATCGCCGCGACGCCATGCCGGCCCTGAGTCAGGACTGGCTGCGCTCTTCGGCCGAAATGCTCGCCGAACGCTGCGCGGCCGCGCCAAACCCGGCGGCGGTGCGGATCATCGATCTGGCGGACGTGCAATGAGCGCCCGGTTCGCTTTTCTCGCAGCGGCCGGTGCCGCATTGCTGGCTGCACCGATCGCCGCCGAAAGCCAGACCCGTCCGCCCTATAATCCGGGCGCCGGACAGGGCGGCAGCGGCTCGCATAGCGGCGGCCAGTATCAGATCCGGCCCGGCCACGGGAATCACCGCCCGAACCACCGGCCCGATTATCGGCCGGGCCATGGCGGCCATCATCACGATCACGGCCATTGGCATGACCGGTGGGACAACCGCCGCGACGCGCGGCGCGCCGGCGTGATCACCCGGTCCGTCGTCGGCGGGATCGCCGGTGCGGCTGCTCAGGATGCCGCGCGCGAGCATTACGAAGAGTGTTTGCGCGACGGCTATTACGACCGCGATTGCGAGCGCATCTATTACGAAGAGCGCGCCGATGCCCGCCGGGCCGCGCGCAGGGCGGGGATTACCGCCGGCGTCATCGCACGGGAGATCGTCCGCGACTGACCGCGAACGGACAGCACAAGAGGCACGACCTATGACCATCATGAGCCGCCGGGGCGGGGCAGCATTCGCTGCCGCCGCAACCCTTCTCGCGACCTCTATCGCCATGCCGGCATCGGCACAAGAAGCCGAGGAAGCGCCGTCCGAAGAGACGATTTGGACGCAGCCGGTGCTGCTCGACGGCCCCGACAGCTTCCGCTACGATCTGCGTGCAAACGGCATCAACCTCGATCTGTGGCTGACCCAGTTCGGCCAGTCCGCAGTCGGCGGCGACGGCGATAGTGCCCTGCAATATGGCGGCAAGATCGATGCGCGGGTGACGCTGATCGGCGACCAGCTGGATATCTGGCCCGGGCTCGTCATCAGCGTGCATCAGGAATTCATTTATGGCGACGACGCCAATAATCAGGGCGACGGCACCTATCTGCCGGTCAATACCGCGCTCGCCCTGCCGCGGCTGGGCGATGGCGATGCCGAAACCTCGATCGTCGTGTCGCAGCGTTTCAGTGAGCAATTCACTGTCAGCGCGGGCAAGTTCAACATGCTCGACGCGGCGTCGCGTGCGCCGCTGATCGGCGGCGGTGGGCTCGATACGTTCCAGAATATGGCGCTGGCCGCGCCGATCAGCGGCGTGACCCCACCCTATATCATTGGCATCTCGCTTTCGCTCGATACCGATCCGGTCAATTTCGGCCTGCTGATCTACGATCCGCGCAACGCGCAGGACGATTCCGTGATCAACTCGCTGTTCGGCGAGGGTGTGACGTTCAGCCTGTCCGCGACCATACCCCTCACCATCGGCGGGCTGCCCGGCTTTCACAGTTTCCGGGGCGTATACAGCACGCAAAGCGGCATCGATCTGCGTGATATCCCACAGATCGTGTTGCCGCCTGAATTCGGCGGCATCGTCCGCGAGCAATCGAGCTATGCCTATGGTTCCTACACCTTCCAGCAATATCTGGCTCGCAACCCGGGCAATCCGCGCAAGGGCTGGGGCCTGTTCGGCGAGATCGGCGTGTCGGATGGCAATCCCAACCCGTTCAGTTTCCACTATTATCTCGGGATCGGCGGGGACAGCCCGATCGGTGGGCGCTCGAACGACCGCTGGGGCATCGCCTATTTCCATTACGAGCTGAGCGACGATATCCGCGAGTCCGTCGAACAGCTTGGCCTCGATCTCGGCAATGAAAGCGGCGTCGAAGCCTTTTACAATCTGGCCGCGACACAATGGCTGCGCATTTCGGCCAATATGCAGATTATCGACCCCTTCCCTTCGGCCAGCGATACGGCGATATTCCTCGGCATGCGTACGCAATTGCGATTCTAGGGCAATCCAACAGACAGGGGCGTGATGGAAAATTCGGAAGCGCTCTCGGCCATCGCCTTTTTCGGCGCCATCGCGCTCGCCTCTTTTCTGCCGGTCGTCATACGCTTCGTGCTGGTGCCGGCGGTCGTGCTCGAAATCCTGTTCGGCGTAGTGCTCGGCCCCCAATTTCTGGGGATTGTGCAGCCCGGACCTCTGCTCGAAAGCCTGTCAGAACTCGGCCTCGCAGTACTCTTCTTCATGGCGGGTTTCGAGGTCGAGCCGTCCGAGATAGGCGGCCGGCCGCTGCGGCTGGCGATGCGCACCTGGGTGCTCTCATTGGGTATCGCCCTCGCATTCGCCTATGGCGCATACGCGCTCGGCGCCCTGCCCGCACCCGGCTATGTGGCGCTCGCGATCAGCACGACCGCGATCGGCGCACTGATGCCGATGCTGCGCGATAATGAGCTGCTCTCGCCGCCCTATGGCCCCCATGCACTCGCCAACGGATCGATCGGGGAAGGCCTGCCGCTCGTCATGCTGTCGCTGCTGCTTGCCGGCTATGCCGGTTTCGGCGCGCAGGCGCTGATATTGGTCGGCTTCACCCTCGCCGCCGTCGCGGCCATCGTCCTTGCCGATCGCTACGGCGAAAAGGGCCTCGCGCCGATCCTGCGCAAGACGATGCACCATTCGGGCCAGTTTCCCTTGCGCTTCGCGCTGTTCCTGACCGTTGCCTTCGTGTTTCTCGGTGAGCATTTCGGCCTCGATCTGGTGCTCGGCGCATTCGTCGCCGGGGCGGTCGCGCGCGCCGCCATGCCCGCCGATCTGCGCGAACAATTGAACAGCAAGCTCGACGGTATCGGCTATGGTTTCCTGATCCCCTGCTTCTTCGTCTTTTCGGGCCTGACGCTGGACATCGCCGCGCTGATCGAAAGCCCGATGGCCCTGATCGCGATCCCCATTTTCGCCGCGGTCATGCTTGTGGTGCGCGGCGCGCCGGTATTGCTCTACGACAAGGACCTGTCCGCATCCGAGCGCCAGGCGCTCGCGCTCCACAATGGCACGCAACTGCCGCTCGTCGTCGCGATTACCGCAATCGCCGTCGAAGCCGGCGCCATGCCGACCTGGCTCGCCGCCTCAATGGTCGCCGCCGGCGTGCTCACGGTGCTCGTCTACCCCGCACTCGGCGTCCGCCTGCTGCGTGCACGATCAGCGGGGTGATTGGCGGAGAGGGCGTCCGCCCACATCCTCAATGGGTTCGCCAGTCGCTTAGCAATGGCCGAGTAGATTGACGGAGAACTATGCCAATATCGCCGCAAAAGCGGTTTCCAGCTCCTCGCGATTTTCGGCATCGACCACCGTCATCAAGCGCTCGACATGCGCTCGTGCCTCATCATGGACACCGTTTATTGCCAAAGCCTGCGCCAGATGCAGGCGTATCTGCATGTTGCCGGGATCCAGCCGGAAAGCCCGCCTCAAAATTGCCAGACTCCCCGAGCGATCCTCTGCAACGTTGAGACGGATCCAGCCCAGTGTATCGAGCACCGATGGGTCGTTCGGGGCAAGTTCGTAAGCGCGTTCGGCCATTTCCAAAGCTCTCTCGCCATTGCCAGTTCGCAGATGCGCCATGGCCGCATTGTTGAGCAGCATTGGGTGATCCGAAAAGTCGCCCTCTATAACTCTGTCATAGACTGTGGCTGCGGACCGCCAGTCATTTGTTGTCATGGCCTGCTGGCTGCGCGCCAACTCCTCCTGAATCTCGGCAAGCGGGGGCATCGACGCCCGGCGAGCGAGGATCGGCGCCGACGGATCGTCGATCCGCTCGGCAAGGTGCGCGGCATATGAAACCACATGATTGGGGCTTGATGCGCGCGATGCCGCGCGTGCGATAACCGCAAATGCGCGCCGTGAATCTCCGCTTTCCTCGAGTGCGTTCGCCAGCAACAGGCTCGCATTGGGATGATAGGGCGAAAAACGCAAAAATTCGGTGAGAGGTGCGATGCCTTGTTGCACATTCCCTCGCCGAATCTGTATCTCGCCGAGCAAGAGTAGCAGTGGCGGATTGTTGCGCGATGCCTCTTCCAAACCCTGGCTGAGCTCATGAGCACGATCGACGTCACCTTGGTTCAGCGCATACCGCGCCATAATGTATATGGCGCCCGGATGCCCTGGTATAATCCTCTGAACATTGGCCACCGCATCTTCCATTTCCTCGGTTTCCTGACGATCCGCATGGATCGCGGCCTTGGCGACATACAGTCGAACATGATCGCGAAAATGCTCGATTCCGCTATCATATTGCGCAAGCGCCTGTTCGAGATTCCCCTGGATCGAGTGAATCCGGCCCATAAGGAGATGGGCTTCAACGCTGGGCTGCGGCGCGGCGAGTGCGCGGTCGGCAAATCTCTCTGCTTCCGCGATATTCCCCACCGATAACTGATACTGGCCGGCGAGAGCTAGGATGTTGGCATCCTCCGGCGCCGCCTCGATCGCGTCCTCTATGACGGCCCAGGCCTCGGTAATTGCACCGCTCTGCAACAAAGCTTGCGCTAATAGCCGCAACGCATAGGATTCACCGTCCTGTGGCTCGCCGATCAACGCCAGCGCCTCTTCGACTTCGCCCTGCAACAGATGGGCGTGAGCCAGATAACGATTGACGTCCGATGCGAGTGTGCCGTCTCGTTCAATGGCTTGCCTGAAGGCCGTTTCGGCCACTTGCCCATCGCCCAGTGCCAGCGCTGTTTCCCCGAGCAAGCGGTAAAGCGCAGGATTATCGGGGTCTTCATCGATCGCGTTGGCCAGATGTACGCGTGTGTCGAGATAGTGTCGATCTTCGAACGATGCGTAAGCACGTTCCGCCGCGGTTCGCCCGTCGATGCCGCAGGCCGTCAAACCGATGGCGAGCAGAATTATGAGCGAGCAGAAGATGAAACGAGCCATAACAATCGCCTTGTTTTCGTATCGATGATCACCCATCGCCTGCGCGCGAATGTGCGGAAGAGAGGTCCCCGGGGTGCAGGGAGGAGACGCCAAACCAGCGCCCCTCCCTGCTGGGGGTAAAACCAGCCGTTAGCCGGCCGTAATCTTTTCCTCTTGCCTTCGCGCATGGGCTGCGCGCGCAAACGAAGCCGCTTTATCTGCCTGTCGGGTGCGGTTTGCAGTGCTTGGCGATGATCCTAGCCTGGAGAACTGAGATATCCGCATCGCCATCATATGTGAAAGTTGTGAACGGTCGAACACCCTGATCCGAGACTCGCATTCCGCCATGTAAGTCCTTTGTGGCGTCACCATCATAGACATGGGTGAAGACCGGACGGACGCTGTCATCCGGGTTTTTCGACAGCTCTGCGGCGGGTTTAAGTCTGGATTCATTTGAGTTGCTCGTATCGTGTACTTCGCCGTTGATAGGCGATCCTCCCTAGTCGAATCTTGTCTGAGACTTTTTGCGTCTCCGGCTTCGGGCGAAGGCAAGGCCTGCAATACTGAGTCCGAAAAGCGCCATCGGTGCGGGCTCAGGAACATCGGTCGGTCGATGATGAAGATCGCCATAGATATCCCAATTTACCGGGTTTCCGGTCTCGGGGTGAATGAATTGCAGCCATGCCGCAAAACCGAACTTCTCCGGGTCGGTGTAATTGGCTCCCTCGCCGAACTGAAACACGGAATTGCCGGTTATCGGATCATCCGGATTGAGCCGGATAGGTTCGCCGAAAGGCTGGTAATCGAATGTTCCGCTGGCATTGGTGAAATAGTCCTGGGTTGCGGGATTATACGGCCCGCCTGAACCTTGCACATAGTAGAAATTGGTGCCGTCCAGCGTATCCAGGAGCCCGGAAAGCTCGAGTTCCAGCGGCGTCAATACACCCAAACTGTTGATCAGCGTAGCCGAAAGCGAGCCGCGGCCGGTACCGTAGTCGACACTGAAGGTCGATCCAGGTTGAAAACTCCAATACGGACGGGGCAAGACACCGCCTCCGGCGACCAGACCGGTACCGTCCGGGCCGGCGGAATTGTAAATGTCATAGGTAATAATCTCGGCCTGCGCCGGCTGGACAAAAAAGGCTGCCGACGCCAGCGCGGCGGCCATGAGAGCTTTCGATCTAAGCGGTTGGTACATCATTTCATAATCTCCTGAATTCAATCGCCAAAGCCTGGCTACGCCGGTTACGCGGTAGCGAGTCGGCGCTTGCGTCTGCGGCTTCGGGTAAAAGCGAGGCCGGCGAGACCGAACGCCAACAGCGCCAGCGGGGCAGGTTCGGGAACATGGGTCGGATCGCGCGGGGCAAGCTGAATGCCGATATCCCAGTTATTATCGATATGACCGGTAACGGGATTGATGAAGCGCAACCATGCGGAGAGGCCGTCGCCGCCATAATAGGCAGCGCCCTCACCAAACTGGCCCACAGAGTTTGCGGTGAAGGGGTCCGCCACGTCTATGATGAAGGGTTCGGCGAATGATGCGCTATCGAACGTGCCGCTCGCTTGTGTGAAATAGACCTGGGTTGCCGGATTATAAGGCCCTCCGCCAGGACCCTGCGCATAGGTGAATGCGGTGCCGTCCAGCGTGTTAATGAGGCCGGAAAACTCGATATTCAGAACGCCCGTCTCGCCGAAATTGTTAATTACCTCGGCGGAGAAGCTTCCCGTTCCAGCCAATGTGTCATAGATGAAAGTGGGAGTGTTCGGTGGTGAGCCGGGGGGACTGCCGTTAAAGACCCAACTGTTATCGGCAAACGTGGTGCCCGTGTAAAAGCCATAACCGCCCGGACCGCTGGGATCGCCCGCCCGAGGACCGCGAACGTCATACATATCATATTCTATGATTGCGGCCTCGGCCGTCTGGGCGACGACCACTGCCGAAGCCAGTGTGATAGTCGCTAGCGCTAAATGCTTCATATCTGGATGCCTCCTGCATTAACGCTTTGTTAGTCGCCCGAAAAAATTAACAATTTCTTTAGAATTTTGGTTAATTAGCATCCTATCATACTGTTTTTCCTTGGTTTTTCGGGTAGGGTGAACGAAACCTTACCTACCAATTCGGGTAGGGCACTGCCGCTGAGCGCGGGTTTTCGGCAGTCACGCGACCGGTTGCTCCAAGGCTCGGCCAACTTTTCTCCGCCACAATCCGAGCACAAGCTGGTCCGGCGATCTGCGCTTCACATCCGGGTCCGATTCACGAGGAAAAGTTGAGCCTAAGTGACTCGCTCTCGCCAATGAGCGGCGCAGCCAAGCTCGCGCAGGGCCTTGAAGTAAACGCGGACTTCTATTTGGCACCGTCACCGCCAATGGCTCGCCGTTTCGAGCGGTCTGGAATCCCTCGCAACCGGAACCGCCAGCGCGAATCACTACCCATTCGGGTAGGTTAGAATTTTTGCCTACCTACCCAAAAAACCGCAGTTTTCCGCCATTTTCTTAAGTTAAAGGTAGGGAATTGGACCCATCTTGCGACGCAACAAAGCGAATGCTGATCCGAACTGGAATGCATTGGCACCACGATAATTGATGAGGGACGAAATGCTCAGCTTTTTAAAAAGGCGCCCAATCGGCGATATCAAGAGCGATAAAAGCGGTTCTACTTTAGTAGAATTTGCGATCATTTTGCTACCTCTAATGTATATTCTGATAGGCATAGTGAATTTCGGTTACGCTTTCTATGCATATAACAGTATACAGAACGCATCCATAGAGGCTGCGCGCGCATTCTCGCATGGTGAGTTAAACAGAGCACAGGCCATATCATTCGTTAATCAAAAGGCCAGAGAGTATAACCCTTCTCTGGGAGTTGCCTGGATGACAAATCCATCCAGTCAAAGTGCACAGATGAACGTCCTTATTACTACTGACGCTTTCGAACTTATAGATTTCCCCTATGCGTCTCTGAATTATTACACGCCTTATGTAATTCTTAGCCACGAAACACCGACTTACAACACGAGTCCATATTCCTGAGTAGAGGTGTCGAACCGATTTTCGATCTATGGGAGCAGAAAGATGTTCAAGAAAATCCGCAGTTTCATTAATGACCGTCGAGGAAATGTGCTCGTAACCACGGCCATTGCAGCGCCCGTCATGGCGGGTTTTGCCGGACTGGCCGTCGATGTCGGCCATACATATTATTCGCAATCCCAGCTTCGCGGAGCAGTCGAGGCATCGGCGCTTGCCCATGCCGAGAATTACACGGCATCCGAGGTTTGGTCGATCGGGTACGGCCAGTTTCGCAATCATGCTAACGATATCGCATCCAGTATATTGATATCGCAGCAGAATCTGCCCGATAATCATGGTTATGTAGCAATCGATTCAAGCGATTTCGAGCGCGGTCAATGGGACATCGAGAACGAAGTCTTTACGCCATTCGAACCTGGCCTCATTCTGAACGCCGTGCGCGTGCGCGGGGAAATGAGCGCGGATCGGGACAACGCGGTTTCTACATTTTTCGGACGCATGTTCGGTTACAGTCCTGACCTGACTGCGGAAGTATATGCCGCAGCGCCGATCATACCGACGTTCCACCTGCTCGATCCGCATGCGTCCAACGCATATTACCGGGATGCTTCGTCCGATACGGATGGCGGCGATATCTGGGTCAATTCCGATGCAGTCGACGCGTTCTTTTCCGGAGACAGCACCGGTATGGGTTCGGTAGGGATTTACATCAAGGGAGGTGCCACCGGAGCTTTGCGAAGCAAGGTGCGGCAAAACATGTTCAGGTTGCCGGATTTGCTGGTGGACCAGGCAGAACCCCATCGGCCTTCATGCAGCCATACCGATATGGAGATCGATACACCCAGCCACGTTGTGCTCAATCCGGGTGCCTATTGCGGCGGCCTGACGATCACGCGCGCCGCATCGGTAACGTTCAATCCCGGCATCTATAACTTCCTGGACGGTCCGTTCAGCGTGCTGGCGTCGACAAGTGTGCGGGGCAGCGACGTGCTCCTCCATTTCGATGGCCGGGACGCCGCTTTGGATATACAGAATGGAGATATCGATTTCGGGGGGCGGCGCACCGACGAATTCCGCGGTTTCGTTGTATTCAGCAGCCGGGACTCCACGGATGAGATCCCGCACCGGATAACCAATGCGCGAGCGCAGTTTGCGGGCGTCGTCTACATGCCGGACAACCCGCTCTTCATAAATGATTCGTTCGTCAACGGAAACTGCCACACGCTGTGCCTGGTTTCCGCCCGGTTGAATATCAGCAACAGCTCATTCCTGAACTGGTACAGAAACTTCAACCTGCAGGCGCCCTTGAGCGCGGAACCGCGCGTAACACCGGCGGTGCTGGAACCATTCCTTCGCCCCTATCTCATCTTCCCGGAGGCCTAGATGCGCGCCGAGGAGCTTCCTGGCAGCGCACCGAGCGGATTTCGCGAGGGATCGAAGGGATGGATTCGTGGCTAAACCCGCCGCCCTTTTGGATGACGCGCCGCCGCTCTGGTTCTCGAGATCGAAGACCAGAGCGCCCGAACCATCGATCGCGCTTGTTGAACGCACACGCTTGCTGGACAGGCTCAATGCGGGTCTCGAAAAGCCGACTACCTACCTTGTAGCACCGGCTGGCTACGGGAAATCGATCTTGCTGTCGCAATGGCGCTCGCAGTTGATCGAGGATGGCATAGCGTGCGCATGGATCAACGTGGAGGATAGCGATCGCGAGATCCGCCAGTTTTTCGCCTATTGTGTGCTTGCGCTTCATGAAGCCGGGCTCGACGTCGGCGCGTTCAAGGAGGGGGCCGAGCAGGGTTTCGCCAACATGTCGACCACGGTTATCGGTGCCGAACTTCTGTCATTGATCGAGAGTGTCCCGGTGCGATTTGTGTTGATACTCGATGATTTTCATCGGGCAGAAGCCGACGAAATCGATGCCTTTGTGCGCGCCATGCAAATGCAATGCGCGGACAAGCTGAACCTTGTTTTGGTCAGCCGAGGCTGGGTTGGATCGGACATTTCGGCACAGATCGCATCGGGGAACGCAACGGAAATTCAGGCACACGAACTTTGCTTCACAAACGAGGAGGTCTGCGCCGCGCTCGGGGGGGCGGTGGAGCAGCAGGCCGTTTCGGAACTGCAGAGCAAAGTCGAGGGGTGGCCGGTTGCGGTTCAGATGACCAAGCTGCTTGGTCAACAACGGGGGGACCTGCAATCGGCCATTTCTTCCATTCGCGGTGATCACGGCCATATGGCCGAGTATCTCGCCAATGAAGTGATACATGGCCTTTCAGACGATCTGCGCGAGTTCGTACTGAAAACCGCCATCCTGGATCGCTTCAACATGGCGCTGGCCAATGAAATCTGCGGCCATAATCGATCCCACAGCATGATGAAGCGTCTGAGTTTTCTCGACGCCCTTATCGTCCCGGTGGATAAAGATCAGCAATGGTATCGCTACCATCACCTGTTTTCGGAATGCGTGCGCGACATGCTGAAGGCCGAGGACAAGGAGACGTTCGAATCCATTCACAGAAAGGCAGCGCAATGGTGCAGCGATCATGGCCATCTTTCCGAAGCGGTTAGCTATGCCAATGCGATCGAAGCCTACAATATCAGTCGAAAAGTGATCAACGAAAATGGCGGATGGGCCATCTCGGTCTCGTACAGTGCCGGCTATTTCAGAGGACTGTTCGCCGATATCCCGGAAGAGGAAATCTTGAAAGATCCGCTTCTGATGATGGACAAGGCCTATATCTATTTAAGGTCGGGCGAACTGCAAAAGGCAGTTCAATATTGTCGCAACGTTGAGGCGCTTGTGGCCCGGGAAGGCACCGACCCAAAGATCGAAAAAAAGCGGCTCGCCCTCTGTTCGAGCATTTTCGGCCGATCGGAAGTATCGCTCGAAAAAGGCAATCAGTTCCTGGAGCGCCGGCTCGCGCAAGTCGATGCCGATGCGCATTTCACACAGGCCTTTATCGAGGTCGCTTTGGCCAATGAGAAGCTGATTCTTGGCGATTTCTCGCTTTCGCGGGAATATGCGGAAACCGCCATCAAAAGCCTCACGCGCGCGGGCCAGAGGATCGTCATGAGTTCAGCGCACATGGCCATAGCAACCGGGGCGGCCTATCGTGGGAAATTCGATCTCGCGCGAAAACATTTTCAAGACGCCGCAGATCTTACAAACGAGATCTGCGGCGAACAAAACACAATGAAGTTTCTCAGTGGCGTCGGACGTCACACCATCGACTATTGGCAGGGCATCGCGCCAGAAGAGACTCCGACTGTATTGAAGAAAGAGCTGTTTTCGATCCTCGATGCCGATGGCGGGTTCGATGATTATGCTGTCGGCTTCGATGCGCTGGTCCACCGCGCCCTTTCCATCAGAGATTATCACGAAGCCCGCAGCCTCATCAGCACGCTCAATCGGGCGAACGAGCGTTATGGCCTTCGCCGGCTGACCAGGTTAGGCGAGCTTCTCTTGCTCGACCTTTACGCCAATGAAGACCGGCTCGCCGAGGCTGAACTCCTGTATTTCAGAGTGAAGGGCTGGCACACGAACGAGCATGTGCACTGGTTCCTGGACATCATGGCAGGCTATTCCTGCGCTCGTTTCCTAGCAGCATCGGGATTTGTCGAGCCGGCCATCAAGCTCGTAGACAACGCTCTCGAGGTTGCCGACACATATGGCGTGAAACCGTATCTGGTGCGCGGCCTTCTCTTGAAAGCGGCTTTGTTAGACGCCGCGGGTCAGGACGATTTATCCAAGAGCGCGTTTATTGCTGCACTGGAAAGTGCGGCGCCCATCGGCATGACGCAAGCTTTCCCAGGAAATGGGGTAACGCGGAGAATTTTGGGCGGAATCGATCAAAAACTGCTCGGGCGAAAGCTCAGTCCGGCGGCGCAGGCCTTGTTAAAGAAGATTTCGGCGCCGGATGACAACGACCTTCTGACAAGTCGCGAAAAGGATGTGCTGGCGGAACTCTCCACAGGCAATACGAACAAGGAAATAGCGCGAACTCTGGGGCTTACGGAAAATACGATAAAGTTCCATGTAAAGGCGCTTTATAGGAAGCTGGACGTTTCTAAACGCGTCAAGGCGGTTGAGAAGGCCCGGAAAATGGGCCTTGTGCCTTAGATATCATCAACGCTCGCTAATGGCCCATAGCTTTATGATATAACGAAAAACTGTTACGTCCGAACCGGTTCTATTCACTCGATATGACTCCGGGGGAAGCGATGTCACAGTCGGCTGCGGT
>NZ_JANQNS010000013.1 GCF_028279465.1 Parasphingopyxis sp. | reverse complement strand
CATGCATGAACGCATGTTCAAGCGGCTTATCCATCGCGAAGCGCCGGACGGCACAGTGTTGCGCGAAGCGATGAAGGCAGCGGATTCGCATCTCGACTATATCGATTATCTGCTCGATCACCGCCGCTGGATCGGCGGCTCGACACTGAGCCTCGCCGACCTTGCCGGCGCCGCGCAGATTTCGGTGGCCGACTATCTGGGCGGCTTCAACTGGTCGAGCCACAAACAGGCCAAAGCCTGGTATGCGGGTTTGAAAAGCCGCCCCAGCTTCCGCCCGTTGCTTTCCGAACGCATGGAAGTGATTTCCCCGCCGGCCCATTACGACAAGGTGGATTTTTAGGCGAGGCGCACAGCCGCCGCGCGTTTCGATCAGAGATGACGTAGCGCGCTCACCCGATCCAACAGTTGTTCCGCCGTCTCCTCGACATCGAAAAGCCCGCCGGTTTCCATATCGAGATCGCCCGCGAACAGGGGATCATCCGTGCCGTCCGCCTCACCCCCGCCGCGCGAGTCCATGATGGTGACGACGGTCAGCGCAGCGCAGCGCGCCTGCGCAACAATGACGGGCGCGGCCTCCTTGTTCCCCTGACGGCGCGTCACCCAGCCCGGTGGGTCGCCATCGGCCAGCTTTACCGACAGCCGATCGCCGGACTCCGCGATCCGCAACCGCGTATCCTCTTCCAGCGCAATCGACGCCCCGTCGGATGCAGGACTCATCTCGACCGGCGTCTCGGGCGGCAGATGAAATAACAGGCGCAGATCATGTTCGGCCCTGTCTATGCTTTCAATCCGATCGTAGATGGCGATGCGGTCCGGATCGCTGAGATGCACGATCCGGTCATGACGGATCCCGTGATTGTCCAAGGTCGCCGCATGCGCGACACAGCCGCGTTTATCGCGCGCCTGACGCAGTAATTGCGCGCCACCCTTGTAAACATGATCGTCCACCAACAGGCAGTTATGCGCCACCGGCGCGATAAAGTAATGGAAACGCTCGGGAACACCGTAATTATACGGCCCACCGCTCTCGATCAGCGCAGGCACGCCGCGCCGCGTGAACCAGACTGAAAGCGCGTCGAAATGTCCGTGAGATTGCCGGCGCGGGAAATGGGTGAATACTGCCAATGAATCCCGGCCGGGCGCTTTCGCCTTGTGGCGGCGCATCACCGTAAACCCCTGGTCGGGGCCCACGAGCCCTGAGAATGCGCCCTGCCGGCCACCAACCCCGAGCTCGGACGGCGGCGGGACGTCGCCAAGATCGATCGGTCGCGCCAGCTTGCGCAAGTTTTGAATCCGATAGCCGTTACGATAATTTGTATCGCCGATAGCGGGCACAGTCTCCTTGCCGACCATCATATAGGCCCCAAAGGCGAGCATTTTTTCGCGGCACGCCGCGATTGCGAAAGATATTGCGAGGTCGTTCTCCGCGAGAAACCGTTCCACATCCTTGAGGAGGTTCAGCCCCCAGATATGATATTGGAAGCTCTGTTCCCGCGATATCCCGGTTCCGGGGTCAACTATCGAACGCAGCACATGATCGAGATGCGCAAGGCCCCTCTCCACCATCTCGGCCGGAGGCACGGCATGACTTGCGGCATGTTCGGAATGAAGCGCGGCGTTGATCGCCGACATGGCATGAAAGACGCCATGATTGTTCCCCGCCCATTTGTCCGAGGCCATAAAACTCTGCAGCATCTCCAGATGCGCCGGCACGATACGCGCCAGCTGGTCTGCGCGACTACGGATCTCTTCGCTGTCCGACAAACGCTGTGCGAGATCGATTATTGTCGCCAGCCGGTATGCAGTTGCATGATCATCCCAGAAACGGTCCGGGGCCTGATCCCGATCGCGGCACCATGCGGCCGTCCGATCGAGCAGTTGCCCGAAAATCCATGCCTGGTCCCGGCCCGGCTCCTCGAGATAGGGCAGCAGATAGAGCCAGCCCAACGCCCAGAAATACAATTTCCAAGTATCGGTCTTGCCGTCCGTCACGGCATCTAGCGCATCGAAATCGAGGGCTTCCGGATCAAATGGCGACTGGCTGGACAAAACCTTGAGCCGCCCCTTTTTGCGCGCCAGTCGGATATTGGCCTGGCGGAGGAGTTCGGCCTGCATGGGTCGCCAAATGCCCGGCTCCGCGCCGCGCTGAAAGGGCAGATCCCGTGACGGCGCATAGTCCCACAGCGCCGCTTTTTCCGATAAAATATCGTGAAAAATATCGCCGATATCCGGCAGAATATCCGGCCGGGCGGCGCGGTTGTGATTGTCCATCTCAAGCTGTGCGAGGCTGAGCCCCCCGGACGGCAGGCCCAGCGCATCGAGCATATCGTTGGCGATCTGGAGCGGCGCTTCGATCAGCGATTCATAGCGCACGACACGGTCCCACTCTTCGGCGCCGAACATCGAAAAGAAGCGCCGCACCACGCGCGCCTGCATGGCCGCATATTCCGTATCGGAACGGTTCGGATTCGTTGCCTTTCGATAGGCCTGCTTCCGAAAGGCTCGGGATATCGCGATGTCGTACGGGTTGCGGATCAATCCGACGAAGCGCGATCCGGGCAGTTCTTCGCGCAGCAACTGGATCGGGCTGTCGGGTCGCAAATGCATGATGTTGACCGGGATGACATCCGCATCCCGGCGCGCCTTCGCCGTCGGCAAGGCCGATACCGCGTCCAGCAGGATATGCCGTTCTTCGACATCGAGGCCTTCGGCCTGTTCGAGCAGATCGGGCGGGAAATAGACCTCGCCGATCATCTGATAGTCGGCGCGGGATGACAGGAGCGAACCGAAGAAATGGCATCCCGAGGCGCCCGTGCTCAGGATGAAAAGACTCGCCGCGCCCGTGCGCGCGCGCTTTTCAAGCCAGGGCAGGACGACCGTTTCCAGATCGCGGTCGTTCTTCAGTTTCAGCTTCTTGCGCGCCGCCCCGATTTTTTGCCGGTTCCGGGAGTGAAAATAGCCATCTTCCGGCCAGAAAACCTCCGGCCGAAACAGATAGTCGGAGAGTATTCGGGTCAGGTCGGACACGTCGGCAACTCCAATAGGCGAACGCTATGCGCGCCGCGCGTCCGACTCGTCGATAGACATTCTTCCGCGAGGAAATGATATCGGATATGTCCCGGTCATATCGTGTTGCTCAACGCGCTCAAAACGGTGCCGTCAAGTGCTCGGCACCGCCGTCACCAGATAATTGAGCGCGGTCCGCTCGCTGATTTCGAAACCGCGGCTCGGCGAGAAGCTGAGGCCCGATATGTCCGCGACGCGCAGCCCGGCCTCTTCGAGCAGCTCGGTCAGCTCTTCGGGCGTCAGAAACTTGTTCCAGTCATGCGTGCCCTTGGGGATCAGGCCGGCCCCTTCCCCGATCGTGATCATCGCGAACCGCGACAGGCCCGTGCGGTTGGGCGTCGACATGATCAGCAGCCCGCCGGGTGCCAGCGCATCGGCAAGGCCCTGCGCGAACGCCGCGGGATCGGCGACATGTTCGATCACCTCCATGCAGGTGACGAGATCGTACGGCCCATCCGCCGCCTCGATCCCGCCGGCGCGATAGTCGATATCGATCCCCGATTGCGCCGCATGTGCTTTGGCGGCCTCGATATTCTCCGCCGCCGCGTCGATGCCGGTGACGTCCGCGCCGAGGCGCGCGAGCGGTTCGGCGAGCAGGCCCGCCCCGCAGCCGATATCGGCCGCGCGCTTGCCGGCCAGCGGGTGCCGCTCATATTCGGCGCTGCCCCAATGCTGGTCGATCGCCTCGCGGATATAGCGCAGGCGCGGCGGATTGAGCCGGTGCAGCATGGCGGACGAGCCCTTCGGGTCCCACCAATCGGCCGCGAGCTTGCCGAAATGTTCGGCTTCCTTCGGATCGACGGAGTTTCGCGGTTCGGGAGCGGATGCTGCACTTGCGTTCATAACCGGCCCTGCCTAACAGGATCGCCCGCGCTCTGCCATGGGGCAAAGCGCATTTTTTCGGGGGTTTCGGGCACGTCCTGACTGGTACAATGGCACGCATCGTGATGAAATTCGGCGGCACGTCCATGGCCGGGATCGAACGGATCCGGGCCGTCGCCGAACGCGTGAAGGGCGAGGTCGACCGGGGCAATGATGTCGCCGTGATCGTCTCCGCCATGGCAGGCGAGACGGACCGGCTCGTCCAGTTCTGCCGCGAAGCCAGTTCGCGCTACGATCCCCGCGAATATGATGTTGTCGTCGCTTCCGGCGAGCAAGTCTCGTCCGGGCTTCTGGCAATCATGCTCCAGTCGATGGATGTCGACGCGCGCAGCTGGATGGGCTGGCAGCTGCCGATCCGCACATCCGAAGCCTATAGCTCGGCGCGGATCGACGATATCGACGCGGATATCCTCAGCAAAGCGATCGAAGGCGGCAAGGTCGCGGTCATTCCCGGCTTTCAGGGCATGACGCGCGAGGGCCGGCTGGCGACGCTGGGCCGCGGCGGATCGGATACATCGGCCGTCGCGATCGCGGCCGCGATGAAGGCGGACCGGTGCGATATCTACACCGATGTCGATGGTGTCTATACGACCGATCCGCGCATCGTGCCCAAGGCGCGCAAGCTTTCGAAAATCACCTATGAAGAGATGCTGGAGCTCGCCAGCGTCGGCGCAAAGGTGCTCCAGACGCGCTCGGTGGGCCTCGCGATGAAGCATGGCGTGCCATTGCAGGTGCTCTCCTCGTTCGAGGACAAACCGGGCACGATGATCGTCGACGAGACGGAATTTGAGGACAAGGACATGGAAAAGCAGCTGATCACCGGCATCGCCTATGCCAAGAACGAGGCGAAGGTCACGCTGACCTCGATCGCCGACAAGCCGGGCTCGGTCGCCGCGATCTTCAAGCCGCTCGCCGAGGGCAACATCAATGTCGACATGATCGTGCAGAATTTCGCGCGCGATACGGGCAATACGGATGTGACCTTCACCGTACCGTCCGACGATCTCGCCCGCTCGCTCGATATCCTGGAACAGGCGAAGGAATCGATCGGCTATCGCGAGATCATCCACGATACCGATGTCTGCAAGGTCTCGGTCGTCGGCGTCGGCATGCGCAGCCATGCGGGCGTCGCCTCCACCATGTTCGAAACGCTCGCCGATCGCGGCATCAACATCATGGCGATCACGACGAGCGAGATCAAAGTCAGCGTGTTGATCGAGGAGGCCTATACCGAGCTGGCCGTACGCGTCCTGCACACGGCCTATGGCCTCGATCAGCAGGATGATGCGGCGTGACGACGACCATCGACGACATCAAAGCCATGATGCAGCGGGGCCGCGAGTTTCTCGGCACCGAATATGCGATCATGGGCGGCGCGATGAGCTGGATTTCGGAGCGCAATCTCGTCTCCGCCATTTCCAATGCCGGCGGCTTCGGCGTCATCGCCTGCGGGGCGATGGAGCCGCACATGCTCGACGAGGAGATCGCCGAGACGAAGAAGCGCACCGACAAGCCGTTTGGCGTCAACCTCATCACCATGCACCCGCAGCTCGACGCGCTGATCCAGGTCTGCGCGGATCACGAAATCGGCCATGTCGTGCTCGCTGGCGGACTCCCCCCGGGCTGGGCGATCCCGAAGATCAAGGATTTCGGCGCAAAGCTGATCTGCTTCGCCCCGGCGCTAGCGCTCGCGAAGAAGCTGCACCGCACCGGCGTCGACGCGCTGGTGATCGAAGGCATGGAAGCGGGCGGCCATATCGGACCGGTCTCGACGTCCGTTCTCGCCCAAGAAATCCTGCCCGAGTTGCGCGACGAGCTGCCGATCTTCATCGCTGGCGGCATCGGCCGCGGCCACGCGATCTCAGCCTGGCTCGAAGTCGGCGCGGTCGGCGTTCAGCTCGGCACGCGCTTCGTCTGCGCAACCGAATGCATCGCGCATCCGGATTTCAAAAAGGCCTTTATGCGCGCCCCGGCCCGCGACGCGATCGTCAGCACCCAGATCGACGATCGTCTTCCCGTGATCCCCGTCCGCGCGCTGAAGAACAAGGGCACGCAGGAGTTCAACGCCAAACAGATCGAAGTCGCCAAACTGCTCGATGCGGGCGAGATCGAGATGGGCGAGGCGCAGCTCCAGATCGAACATTTCTGGGCCGGGGCTCTCAAGCGCGCGGTGATCGACGGCGATGTCGAGAATGGCTCGCTGATGGCCGGACAGAGCGTCGGCATGGTGAAGACGGAAGAGCCGGTCGCTGATATCATCGCCGGGCTGATGGACGAAGCGGTGAAGGCGCTGGAGAAGAACCGGGGTTAATGAGAGAGGTGATTTCTCAAGAGCCTTTGATCTCAGATCGGGAACTCTGTTTTCAGTCAGGTTGATTCGACTATGTCGTGGAACAAGCTGAGCAAAAAGCAAAAATACCAGCGCTGGGCATGGGCAATTTCGTTTCAACAGCTGCTCATTTTGCCATTTCTCATTTACGCTGCTTTTGACGACCCATCTTTCCTGGTAAAATATTGGGAAGTATGGCTATTTTTCTTCATCATCCCATTCGCCGCGTCGCTATTCATCTTCTATCGGTCGACAAAATTAGTGGAGTCGAACGCTGAAGAAGACCGACCCCAGGCAATGTAGAAACTGCCTCAACTCAAAACGGATTCACCGTAAACCCATCCTGCTGCAACAGCGCATGCGCGGTCATCGCCGATAGCGCCATGTCGACGCCGGGCAGCAGGTCGTCGACGCCGATCTCGTAATAGGCGGCGGTCTGGCCGCACAGGATGATCTGGACGTCGTTGGCGAGCAGCGCTTCGATCGCTGCAGCGTTCGCATTCTCCGCGCCGTCCTGCCGGCCGGCGTAGAATTCAGCGCGCGTCAGATCGAGCGACGCCCGGCCGTGGACGACGACGGCAAGGCGGATATTCTCGCGCGGCACGCCGGCCGCGACGTGCATGTTGATGAAGCGCGCGGCGCTGTTCAGCGTGCGGTTGACCTCGCCCGGCTCGGCACGGGTGGCGGTGTCGAAAGCGACCGCGAACTGCGCATCCGCCGGGATCGCCATTGTCGTGGTCACGCCGGCAATCTGACCCAATTCGGCGAAGACCGGACCGGTATGGAAGGCATCGGACTGTGCTGACAGCGAGGTGGCAGCAAGCGCAGCGGTCAATAGGCCAGCGATTGTTTTCAGCATGAGCTTTATCCTTGGCATTTGTGCGATGGCTGACGCAGTATCGTCGTTCACGCCGAAGCGATAGCGTCCGCGCCAAATCCGAGGAGAGCCGTCCATGCCCTACACTCAAATCCGCAGCGAACATCGCGGAGCGGTTGCGCTGATCACCCTCGACCGCCCCGACAAGCTCAACGCCTGGACGCCGCACATGGCGGAGGAGCTGGCCGACGCTATCGGCACTGCGAACGACGATGACGATATCGGCGCCATCGTGATGACCGGCGAAGGACGCGGCTTCTGCGCGGGCGCGGATATGGACGCAACTTTCAAAACCCGTATCGACGGAACCGATCCGGGCGAAAATACGGCGGGCGGATCGGGCGGTATGCCGGCCAGTGTCGACTGGATACGGCTGATCCGCGATTCCAAGCCGTGCATCGCAGCGGTCAACGGCCCGGCCGTCGGCATCGGCATCACGCAAATCCTGCCGTTCGACTATATCGTCGTGTCGGAGTCCGCGAAGATCGGGTTCGTGTTCGTAAAAGTCGGCATCGTTCCGGAACTGGCGAGCAGCCATTTTCTCACGCAGCGGGTAGGCTGGGGCCGCGCGAACGAGCTTATGCTGACGGGCCGGCTCGTATCGGGCGAGGAGGCGGTCGCGATACGGCTGGCCGACGAACTCGCCACGCCCGAGGCCGTGGTGGATCGCGCCCTCGAGATCGCGGAGCAGATGGCCGAAAACCCGGGTCCCATGCTGCGCATGACCAAGGACCTGTTGATGCGTAATGCGGTCGATACCGATCTCGATGCCGTGCAGGCGCGAGAAAGCGCCTATCTCAGGGAATGCTGGGAACTGCCCGAACATCATGAAGCGGTGAACGCGTTTCTCGAAAAGCGCCCGCCCGACTTCAAGGCAGCCAAAATGCGGGCGGAATAGATGGCGACATTTCGGCGCCATCGGGCTTTCCGCGATGGCGCGCGATTACTCCGGTCCGTGTCAACCAGTGTCACTCACGATCGACTTCAACCGATTTCCTTCGCCAGCAGGATCATCTTGCGCCGGTCTTCATAGACCGCCTTGTCGAATATCCGCGTACCGATCTCTGCGAAGCCCCAGCGCAGATACGCGCCATAGGCCCAGTCGGCGCTGTCCATCACGTCGAGCCAGATATGATCGCCGCCATGGTCGCGCGCATAATCTTCAACCGCATCGTAGAGCCGCTTGCCCAGGCCCGATCCCCGCACATTGGGCAGCACATAGACGCGCCGGAGCTCGACACCGCTTTCGCTTCCAGTCGACGGATTTTTGGAGCCGCGCAGGGCCATGGCGAAACCCACGGCCACGCCATCGCTTTCGGCGAGCCAGAATGCGGTACCCTTGTCTTCCATCGCGGATCGCACGGCCGCTTCGCCATAGCTTTCGAGATACCGCATCAGTGGCGCCGGCTCGGGCCAGAGATAGCCATAGGCCGCCGCATAGGATGCGGGACCCACTATGCCGAGCTGCGCGGCGTCTTCGGCCTTTGCCCGCCTGATTGTATAGTCCGTCATGATACGATCCCGCCTTCCGCCCATCGTATAGCGCAGATCGGCCACGACCGCGAATTTCCGCGATTGCCGATACGCCTCGGTGCAAAGCCAGTCTTTTGCTTTGCCTAGCGTTTCCGCGATGGCGCGCCGTGCGCGCGTCTGCTAACCGGTCGGCCATGAGTTTCGCCGAAGCCACAACCGCCTCCCGGGAGATACTGACCGGGCTTCACGACGTGATGGCCTCGCGCAACCATGCGCAGGGCAAACTCAACCGCGTTGTCGAGATTATCGGCGAGGCGCTGTCTAGCGAGGTCTGCTCCATCTATCTGCTGCGCGAGGGCGTGCTGGAGCTGTTCGCGACGCTTGGGCTCAATCAGGATGCGGTGCACGTTACCAAGCTTGCCATGGGCGAAGGGCTGGTCGGCGTGATCGCCGAGAGCGGGCGCATCCTCAATCTCGACGAGGCAACCTCGCATCCCGACTTTGCGTACCGGCCCGAAACCGGCGAGGAAACCTATCACAGTTTCGCCGGCATCCCGATCATCCATCGCGAACGCGTGGTCGGCGTGCTCGCCGTGCAGCATGCCGATCCCCGGCCCTATGACGATGTCGAGATCGAGGCGCTGCAAACCGTCGCCATGGTGCTCGCCGAATTGATCGCAAGCGCCGAGTTGATCGACGAAAGCGGCACGGAAGCGGAGATTGCGCGGCAGACCGAGGCGATGCGGCTGTCCGGCCAGAAGCTCGTGATCGGCATGGGCGAAGGCAAGGCGGTGTTCCACCAGCCGCGCGTCGATATCGAACATACGGTCGCCGAGGATACCGAGGCCGAGCGCCAGCGTGTCTATCAGGCGTTCCGCAAGATGCGCGAACAGATCGACGCGCTCTCCAATCAAGCCGAATTCGGCGTCGGCGGCGAGCATAAGGACGTGCTCGAAACCTACAAAATGTTCGCCTATGACGAAGGCTGGAGCCGCCGGATCAACGCGGCGATCGACAGCGGCCTGACCGCCGAAGCGGCAATCGAACGCGTCCAGCAACGCACCCGGGCGCGCATGCACGAGATCGACGATCCCCTGCTTGCCGAGCGGATGCACGATCTGGAGGATCTCGCCAACCGCCTGATCCGGATCGTCGCTGGGCAGCTGGGTACGGCCGCCCAGCTTGGCCTGCGCAACGATTCCATCCTGATCGCGCGCAACCTCGGGCCCGCCGAACTGCTCGAATATGATCGTCGCCGGCTGAAAGGCGTGGTGCTGGAGGAAGGCTCGCTGACCGCGCATGTCACGATCGTCGCGCGCGCCATGGGCGTGCCGGTGCTCGGCCGCGTGCCGGATGTTCGTCGGCTGATCCACCAGGGCGATCAGCTGCTCCTCGATGTCGAGGACGGCTCGGTATTCGTCCGCCCGTCGCCGACCATGGTCGAAGCGTTCGAGGCCAAGCTCACCCGGATGCAAGAGAAGCGCGCCGAGTTCGAAGCGCTGCGCGATCTGGCGCCGGAAACTAGATGCGGCAAACGGCTGAAGGTGATGGTCAATGCAGGCCTGCGCGAGGATGTCGCGACCCTGAACATGGCCGGCGCCGACGGGATCGGCCTGTTCCGCACCGAGTTTCAGTTTCTCGTCTCGGCCACCCTGCCGCGCCGCGAAGCGCAGCAGAAGCTTTACAAGGACGTGCTCGACGCGGCCGACGACAAGCCGGTGATCTTCCGTACGCTCGATATCGGCGGCGACAAGTCGGTGCCTTATCTGCGCGCCGAAACCACAGAGGAGGAAAACCCGGCAATGGGCTGGCGCGCGCTGCGTCTGTCGCTGGATCGCGAAGGCCTTATGAAGGTGCAGGCGCGCGCGCTGATCGAGGCGGCGGCGGGACGGACGCTAAGCGTCATGTTCCCGATGGTGTCCGAACCCTGGGAGTTCGACGAAGCCCGGGCGCTGTTCGAAGCGCAGCGCGTCTGGCTCGAAGACCATCACCATATGCTGCCGCACGAAATCCGCTATGGCTGCATGCTCGAAGTGCCGGCTCTGGCCGAAGCGCTGGACGAACTGTTGCCGCGGATCGATTTTCTGTCGATCGGCACGAACGATCTCACGCAATTTCTCTTCGCCGCCGACCGCGCCGATCCGCGCATCGCCGAACGCTATGACTGGCTCAGCCCCGCCATCCTGCGCTTCCTGCGCCGCATCATGCAGGCGACCGGAGAGGCCGGAATCCCGACGACGATTTGCGGCGAGATGGGTGGCCGCCCGGTCGAGGCCATGGCGCTGATCGGGCTCGGCGTCGAGCAATTGTCGATCACGCCGGCCGCAGTTGGCTCGATCAAGGCGATGATCCGGTCGCTCGACGCGACGCTGCTGCGCGAACAGATGAGGGAGTGGCTCGCCGAGCCGCCTTATGACATGCGCCAGGCTCTGCTCGACTGGGCTGCGCAACGTTCGGTCGCGATCGGCTGATTTGGGAACAATGAGACGGCGATAACCATTGACATAAATGTCAGCGGATTGTGAAAGCGCAATAGCACATAACCGGCGCACAGACTGGCTTACAGGGGACGCAGATGTCGGACGAAAGTGGCGAAGACGGCACTTTATTCGAAACGCAGGTCGGCACCAAGCTCCGCGAGGCGCGCGAGAGCCAGGGTATCTCGCTGGACGACATCGCGCGCACGACGCGTATCCCATTGCGACAGCTCGAAAATATCGAGAATAGCGATTATGAAAAACTGCCCGCGCCGACCTACAGTATCGGCTTCGTAAAGGCCTTTTCGCAGGCGGTCGGGCTTGATCCCAAGGAAATGGCGGCCGCGTTTCGCGAAGAAATCAACCACGGCGCTGCGACCCAGACGAGCGGCGATTTTTTCGAGCCGACCGACCCGGCCCGCGTACCGCCGCGCAGCCTGGCCTGGATCGCGGCCGCCATCGCGGTCGTGCTGATCATCGCCTATGCGCTGTGGCGCAGCGGCGTTTTCGGTTTGGACGCCGATGATCGCGCGCGCATGGCGGCGGGCACCGATCCCTCTGCCGTAGCGGAACAGGGGGAAAGCGCGAACCCTGCACAAGCCGCGCCAGCAGCGCCGCCGCCTGCCGACGGAGCTGTCGTCCTCGAAGCAACGGAAACCGTTTGGCTACGCATCTATGACGGCGACACCGGCGACCGGATCTACGAAACCGAGATGCAGGCTGGCGATAGTTACGAAGTGCCGACTACGGCCGAGAATCCGATGATCCGGACCGGCCGGGCCGACGCGCTGCGGGTTACGGTCGGCGGCCAGCCGGTCGATCCGATCGGGCCGCCGCAAACCGTCATCAGCGATGTCAGCCTGCTGCCCTCCGCACTGGCCCGCCCGCGCCCGCAATCCGCTCCTACGCCCGAACCCGCCAACTAACAGGGCGGCCGCGCTTCATATTGGCGACAGCTTTGCCCGGCGATATAGGTTCCGTCACGGGTTCAGGGAGGGACATTCGCCATGCGCTACATGCTGATCGCCGCACTGCTAATGAGCGGAACCGCCACCCCGGCACTGGCGCAGAGCGACGATCTGGATCGGCGCATCGATCGCGTCGAACGCGAAGTTCGCGCCCTGCAAAGAGAAGTCTTCCCCGGCGGCAATTCCGACTTTTTCGAACCGGAAATCCAGACCGGTACGCGCGATGGCACGGTCGGCAGTCCGGCTTCCGCGCCGATCACGGCGCTCACCGACCGGGTCAATGCACTCGAACGCCAGCTCGCAACGCTGACCGGCCAGGTCGAAGAGAATAGCTTCGAACTGCGCCAGCTGCGATCCATGGTGGAAGCACTGCAGGGCGGCGGGGCAGCGACGGAGCCCGATACCACGCTCGATGCGACGACGCTGACAAACGACAGCGACACGGCGTCGAGCGATACTACGGACGCGTCCGAACCGACGGAAAGCGCTGAATCCGCGCCTGCTGCAACGGAATCGAGCGAGCCGCCTTTGCCTGACGATGCCGGCGAAGCGTCGTATGTGCGCGGCTATCGCATGTGGCGCGACGGGCGCTACGAAGAAGCGCGGACGCAACTGCGCGAAACGGTCGAAAACTTCCCCGGCCACCGCTTCGAAAGCTATGCGCGCAACCTGCTCGGCCGGGCCTATCTCGACGACGACAAGCCAGCCAATGCGACCGAGATTTTCGTGCGTAATTATCAGGAACTGCCCGATGGCGACCGCGCCGCGGACAGCCTGTTTTTCCTCGGCATCGCGCTGACCGAACTCAACTATAACGATCGCGCCTGCCTCGCCTTCGACGAATTGCGCGACGTTTATGGCGATACGTTGCGGAGCACGATCCGCGAACAGGTGCCCGCCGCGCGCGAAGCCGCCGGCTGCAACTAGCGCGCAGCAACGTCGCATCGCTTTCTGGCGGTCGCCGGTTTAGGATTACCGGATGTCGGACACACCGCTTATCGACCGGTTTTACGCCGAGACTGAACGCCTGACCAGCAAAGCCCCGACGGCGGATGCGAGGCTCGGGATTGCGGTATCGGGTGGACCGGACAGTCTGGCGCTCTTGTCGCTCGCGGCCCAAGCCTATCCCGGTGCGATACAGGCGGCGACCGTCGATCACGGGCTGCGCCCAGAGGCTGCGGACGAGGCCCGGCATGTCACGGCGATCTGTACGACGCTGGCGGTACCGCATACTATTCTGACGCCAGCCGAACCGATCTCCGGTAACCTCCAGTCGGCGGCGCGGGTTGCGCGCTATGCGCTGCTCGAAGATTGGCGGAACCGCGAAAGGCTGCGCTGGATCGCGACCGCGCATCATGCCGACGACCAGATCGAGACCGTCCTGATGCGGTTGATGCGCGGGAGCGGTGTCGACGGCCTCTCCGCCATCCGGCCGATCAATGGATCAATCATCCGGCCGTTGCTCTCCTTCACCAAAGCAGACCTCGTCGCACATATCGCGCAAGCGGGCATCGCAGCCGTCAGCGATCCCAGCAATAGCGACGACACATTCGATCGGGTGCGGTTGCGCAAGGCCTTGGCGGACCTTCCCGATTTCGATCCGAGCCGGATCGCCCGGACCGTCGATGCCCTGCGCGAGTCGAGTGAGGCGCTGCAATGGCTCACCGACCAGGAAGCGGATCGGTCTATCGAACATAATGATGGGAGCGTCGCACTCCGCCACACCGATTATCCGCGCGAATTACTGCGCCGGCTCGTCATCCGTTGCCTCGACACAGTCGATCCCGATCATGGCGCGCGCGGACCCGCGCTCGACCGGGCGATCGCAGCGCTTTCGGACGGCAAAAAAACTGTGATCGGCAAAATTCTTTGCGCGCCGGAATCGCCCGGAATCTGGCGCTTTTCGATGGCTCCGCCGCGGAAAACGGGCTGAATCGCCCCGCTCACCGGCTATTCACATTATTCCGCTAATTGTCTTTTCGCCGCAAAAACCTATTTTGATCGCAGCAGAAGGGCGAAAATGCGATGAACGACGATAAAGATCCGCAGGAAGGCGGCACTAATCCCTGGATGAAGAGCCTGTTTATCTGGGCGGGTATCCTCGTGGCGCTGATCCTGTTTGTGACAATGTTCGATAGCGGCAGCGCGCGGGCCGATGAGTCCCTGCCCTATTCCGATTTCCTCGACCGCGTCGAGCAGAATGAGGTCACGCAGGTCGAGATCAACGAAGGCTTTATCAACGGCACGCTGAGCGACCAATCGACCTTCCGCACCGATCTCCCGCCGCGCGTCACGATTCCCGTGGATGAGATGCGCGAAGCTGGTATCGAGATCAGCGGGCGCCCCGCCGAACAGGCGAGCATCTGGACATACGTATTGCTCAATCTGCTGCCCTTCATCCTGATCTTCGGCATCGCCTTCCTCATCATCCGGCAGATGCAGAAAAATGCAGGCGGCGGCGCAATGGGCTTCGGCAAGTCCAAGGCCAAGATGCTGACCGAGCGCCAGGGCAAGGTGACGTTCGAGGACGTCGCGGGCATTGATGAGGCGCGCGAAGAGCTGCAGGAGATCGTCGAATTTCTGAAGGACCCAGGGAAATTCTCCCGCCTCGGCGGACAGATTCCGAAAGGCGCACTACTCGTCGGTTCACCGGGTACCGGTAAGACGCTGCTCGCGCGCGCCATCGCGGGCGAAGCGGGCGTCCCCTTCTTCACCATTTCCGGTTCCGATTTCGTCGAAATGTTCGTCGGCGTCGGCGCGAGCCGCGTCCGCGACATGTTCGAACAGGCCAAGAAGAATGCGCCGTGCATCGTCTTTATCGACGAGATCGACGCGGTCGGCCGCCATCGCGGCGCGGGCCTCGGCAATGGCAATGACGAGCGCGAACAGACGCTCAACCAGCTGCTCGTCGAGATGGACGGGTTCGAAGCCAATGAAGGCATAATCATCATCGCGGCCACCAACCGGCCCGATGTGCTCGACCCCGCTCTATTGCGCCCCGGCCGTTTCGACCGCCAGGTCGTCGTGCCGCGGCCCGATATCGACGGGCGCGAGAAGATTCTCGAAGTGCATATGCGCAAGGTGCCGCTGGCGCCGGACGTCGATGCGCGGGTCATCGCGCGCGGCACGCCCGGTTTCTCGGGCGCCGATCTCGCCAATCTCGTCAACGAAGCGGCGCTCATGGCTGCCCGGCGCGGTAAGCGCCTCGTCGCGATGAGCGAGTTCGAGGACGCCAAGGACAAGGTGATGATGGGCAGCGAACGCAAGTCCATGGTCATGACCGAGGACGAAAAGCGGATGACCGCCTATCACGAAGCCGGCCATGCCATCGTCTCGATCCATGAGCCAGCGTCCGACCCGATCCACAAGGCGACGATCATTCCGCGCGGCCGCGCGCTGGGCATGGTGATGCGCCTGCCCGAACGGGACAATTACAGCTATCATCGCGACAAGATGCACGCCAATCTCGCCGTCAGCATGGGCGGCCGTGTCGCCGAGGAAATCATCTTCGGCCACGAAAAAGTGTCGAGCGGTGCGCAGGGCGATATCCAGTACGCGACTAAGCTCGCCCGCGACATGGTGACGCAATGGGGCATGTCTGACGAGCTCGGCCCGTTGCAATATGAAGAAGAGCAGGGCGAGACCTTCCTCGGCTATTCACAGTCGCAGCGCGTCCATATGTCCGACGAGACGGCGAAGAAGATCGACAAGGAAATCCGCAAGCTGATCGATGACAGCTATGCTCGGGCCAACCAGGTGCTGACCGATCATGAGGATCAGCTGCACGCGCTGGCCAATGCGCTGCTCGAATATGAGACGCTGTCGGGCGAAGAAATCGACGAGCTGATCGATACCGGCAAGTTCGAGCGGCATGATGGCGAGACGGTGAAACCATCGACCATCCCTGTCGGCGGATCGAGCATTCCGAAGACCAAGAAGCGCAAAAAGCCCTTCGGTGGGGCCGCCCCCGAAGGCGCGTAAGGCAAAGCTCTAGCGCAATCGAAAAGGCTCGCTGTGGCGGGCCTTTTCTTTGCCTGTTATCCGAGCGCGCCGATCGCGAGCAGCAGGATGAAGAAGATCAGCGCCGTGAAAAAGCAGAAAAAGGCAAGAATACAGGTGCGGAGAAAGGCGGTGATGCGCCCGATGTCATAGGTTCCGCGCAGCTGCTTATACATATGCACGAACGGGATGGAGAGGGCCGCAATCACGATCCAGCTGCCGCCGAGCCCGGCAAAACCGAGTACAGTCAGCAGTATGGCGAATAGCGACATAAAGGCCAGCGAATAGGTGACGAAGACCGTATGGTCGTACATCTTGAAGCGGCGCGTATAGAAGAAGAGCAGCCAAACGAATGGCACCGATATCGGGATCAGCAGCCAGGAAAATTTATAGAAATTCGCCTGCAACTTGTAGAGCGCGAGACCGGGATTCTCTTGAATCTTCTGAATGCCATAGTCGAGCCGGTCCCAGCCCGTCTGCAAATTGCGCAGATCGTTAGTACCGGACGAGTTGCCGTCTACCGGGCCGATTTCTTCGCCGATAATGGCGTCCAGCCCCTCCTGACCGATGTCGAATTCCTCGAGACGGCCGTCAATATTCTCTATCCGCGTCCGCAGCGCGTCCGCATCCGCAGCCCGCCCGGGCTGGCTCTCCAATACCGCCAGTTGCCGATCGAGACGGCTCCGTTCCTCACGCGCAATCGCGATCTGATTTTCCAGCTCCTCCTGCGCCATCTCGGTCGACACATCACCGACATCGATATTGGACAGCGAGACGCCGTAAACCGTCAATATCCCGAACATCAGGAAGACACCGAAAAGGAACATGCCCAGCGGCGAGACGAATTTCGCGCGTTCGCCATGGATATAGCGCCAGGTCAGTTCGCCCGGCCGGAACATCAGCAATGGCAGCGTCCGCCAGAATTTCCCGTCGAGATGGAGCACGCCATGAATAAGATCATGCCCGATCGCGGCGATGCTGCGATGGACATGCGCCTTCTGCCCGCAATAATGACAATGGGTGCCGACAAGCTTGGTCGAGCAATTGCTGCAATAGATTTCCGTGTGACCGTACCGGCCTTCGCCATGTCCGCGCTCGACCGCGCGCGCGGCCATGCTGCCGGTTACAGCTTCGCCAATTCCATCGATGCCATCGTTCATCTTCGGGCTCTCCTGCCCCGCACATAGCGCCGGAAGCGCCCGCTCGTCGATAGCCGTTCCCGCACGGCGCCGGGCATGATAAGGCACCCGCATGAACGAACATCGCACCGTTCCGGATCCCGAAACGCTGATCGCCGATATGGGCGCGCGTGCGCGCACGGCCGCGCGGGTCGTCGCTCAGGCTTCGACGGAGACCAAAGCCCAAGCCCTGCAGGAAGCCGCCGTGGCGCTGCGCGCTTCGGAGAGCGAAATTCTCGACGCCAATGGCGTGGACATGGAACGCGGGGCGGCGAACGGACTGACGGCAGCCATGCTCGACCGGCTGAAACTCGACAGCGATCGGATCACGGGTATTGCCGACGCGCTGGAATCGGTTGCAGGTCTCCCCGATCCGGTCGGCGCGATCATCGACGAAAGCAGCCCGCCCAACGGCCTGAAACTGAGCCGCATACGCATTCCGCTCGGCGTGATCGGCATCATCTATGAGAGCCGACCCAATGTGACGGCCGATGCCGGCGCGATCTGCCTGATGGCGGGCAACGCCGCGATCCTGCGTGGCGGCTCGGAGGCCAGCGAGAGCAACCGCGCCATTCACACATGTCTTGTGACGGGACTGAAGGAAGCCGGTTTGCCGGAAGACGCGGTTCAGCTCGTCCCCACGACGGATCGTGCAGCCGTCGGGGCGATGCTGCGCGCCAGCGGCCTGATCGACATTGTCGTGCCGCGCGGCGGCAAGAGCCTTGTCGAACGCGTACAAAAGGAGGCGCGTGTGCCCGTGCTCGCCCATCTGGAGGGCAAGTGCCACACCTATGTGCACGCCGCGGCCGATCCGCAGATGGCTCAGGCAATCGCGATCAACGCCAAAATGCGCCGCCCCAGCATCTGTGGCGCAATGGAAACGCTGCTGATCGATAGGGCATTTGCTGCGCCCGAAGCGCTGGTACGCGGTTTGTTGAAAGTGGGCTGCGAAATTCGCGGCGATACGGCGATACAGGCGCTCAACGACGCAGTCGTGCCGGCGACGGATGTTGATTGGGACACCGAATATCTGGAACCGATACTGTCGGTCGCCATGGTCGATGGGATCGATGCGGCGATGGACCATGTCGCGCGCCATGGCTCGGGCCATACAGACGCCATTGTCACCGGCGACCCGGTCGCCGCCAATCATTTCCTTAGCACGGTCGACAGCGCCATCGTCATGCACAATGCGTCCACCCAGTTCGCCGATGGCGGCGAATTCGGCCTCGGCGCCGAGATCGGTATCTCCACCGGTCGCCTCCATGCCCGCGGTCCGGTCGCGCTCGAAGGCCTGACAACCTATAAATGGATCGCGCGTGGCGACGGGACGACCCGACCATGAACGGGCGGATCCTGCTGATCGTCGGCGGCTGGATGTCGGCTGCCGCATCGTTTCTGCACATTGCGGTCATTGTTGGCGGACCGGACTGGTACCGCTTTTTCGGCGCGGGCGAGCAAATGGCCCGGATGGCGGAACGCGGCGATGCCTATCCAGCCATCGTCACGACGCTGATCGCCCTGATACTGGCGATCTGGGCGGCATATGCGTTTTCCGGCGCGGGCCTGATCCGCCGCCTGCCGCTATTACGGACCGGGCTCATCACAATTTCGGCCATCTATCTGCTGCGCGGGCTGATACTCGTTCCGATACTCTTTCTTTCCGATGTACCCGCCACGCCATTCACCATCTGGAGTTCTCTGATCGTGCTCGCCTATGGTTTCGCCTATGCCGCCGGCACATGGCTCAGCTGGCCGGCACTTCGCCCAAATGGCGGCAGCATCGCGACTTGAAACCCACAGGCCTTCTCGGCGGCTCGTTCAACCCCGCGCATGGCGGGCATCGCGGGATCAGCCTGTTCGCGTTCGATGCATTGGCGCTCGACGAAATCTGGTGGCTGGTATCGCCGGGTAACCCGCTCAAGGAAGGCGCGACGGACATGGCGCCACTCGGCGCGCGGCTGGCATCGGCTCGAAAGATGGCACGGCGCGCGCGCATCCGGCCGACGGCGATCGAGCGGGAATTGGGCACGCGCTACACCGTCAACACGCTGGAAAAACTGGTCCAGCGCTATCCGAAGCGCAAATTCGTCTGGATCATGGGTTCGGACAATCTCGCGCAGTTCCATCGCTGGAAAAACTGGCGGAGAATCGCCCGGCATATTGTGATTGCCGTGGTCGCCCGTCCGGGGTATGAAGATGAGGCCTTGACCGCTCCGGCCATGGCTTGGCTGCGGCGCTACGTCCGGCCCGCAAGCCAATCGCGTGATTGGACCGATTGGAGACCGCCAGCGCTCGTGTATCTGCGCTTTCGACCCGATCCCCGTTCCGCCACCCGATTGCGGCGTGCCAATCCGCAATGGCATCTTGCCTTTTCCCCAACAGCTTCGCGTGATCCGGTCACGCGACGGCGCATCCCATAGGAGACATCTTGCCCGCTTCATCAGCTGCGACGCTCCCGAACACTGACGCCCACACGGCCGAAGATCTTCACCAGCTTATTTTGCAGTCCCTCGATGACGATCAGGCGCAGGAAGTGACCTCGATCCCGCTCGCCGGGAAATCGTCTATCGGCGATTATATGGTCATCGCCAGCGGCCGCTCGACCCGTCATGTCGCCGCGATTGCGGAAAAACTGGCCGAGCGGATGAAATCCGAATTCGGCATACCGACGCGGATCGAAGGCCTGCCCCAGGCCGACTGGGTTTTGCTCGACGCGGGCGATGTGATTATTCACCTGTTCCGCCCGGAAGTGCGCAGCTTCTACAATCTGGAACGGATGTGGGGTTTTGGCGAGCCACAGGATGACGAAGAGGCCGCTAGCTGAGCCTGACGCTGCACATTATCGCGCGCGGCAAGATCGGGCGCAGCCCGGAAGCCGAGCTCGTCGATCGCTATGTCCAGCGGATCGGATGGGACGTGAAGATGACCGAACTGCCCGATACGGGCGGGAAAGTGCCCCCTGCCCCGCCCGTCACGAAAATCGTGACACTGGACGAAAAGGGCCGCCAGCTGGGGTCCGTCGAACTCGCGCGGCAGATCGGCGACTGGCGGGATCAGGGTATTCGCGAAATCCGCTTCCTGATCGGTGCAACCAACGGACTGACCGCCGAGGAGCGCGCGAGCGCGGACCTGTCGATCGCGTTTGGCAATGCGACCTGGCCGCACCTGATGGTGCGCGCGATGCTGGCGGAGCAGCTGTGGCGGGCGCGTTCGATCCTTGCCAATCACCCCTATCATCGCGAAGGATAGCGGCATGATACTGCGCCTCGCCGCCATGCTCGCGCTGTTCGCTGCGGTTCTCGCGCCGTTCGCGCTCGCCCAACCGAGTAGCGGCGCCAGCGAGGCTGAAGCGCTGGAGGAAGCGCTGCGCCAGCGCGCCATCGCCCGGCAGCGCGCGCAGCAGTTCGAGGAACAGGCGGAAAGCGCGGAAAGTCAGGCCGAACGTGCCGCGGCCGACGAGGCGGCTGCGGCCGCGCAGGTTCAGGCAGCCGAGGCCGATCTGACGGCCGCGCAAAGCCGGATCGAACTCATCGAGCGACTGCGCGTGGAGCAGCGCGCGCGGCTTGCCGAACGGCAAGGCTCGATCATCGCGCTGACGGCCGCGCTGCAGACCATGGCCCGCCGTCCGCCCGCGCTGGCGCTCGTGCATCAGGGCAGCATCACCGATCTCGTCCATATCCGCTCGCTCTTCTCGACGACGCTGCCGGCGGTACGGGAGCGAACGGCCGGTTTGCGGGCCGAAGTCGTGCGCGGATCGAATTTGCGGCTGCAGGCCGATCGGGCGATAGCGTTGCTCGAACAGCGGCAGAGCGATCTCGAGGAACGCCGCGTCCAGCTCGCCCAGCTCGAACAGGGTTCCCGCGCCCGGGCTCAACAGCTCGAGCGATCGGCGATGATCGAAAGCGATCGTGTACTGGCCCTCGGCGAAGATGCGCGCGACATTCGCGTTCTGATGGCCGAACTCGAACGCCAGGCCGAGGTGCGCGCAGACCTGATGGAGCTTCCGGGCCCGCGCCTGCGTCCTGCCCAGCCCGGTGAAGCGCGTGCACCGGCGCGCCGCACGGCGAACGCCGGCAACAATCGCCGCCCGCCCTATCGGCTGCCCGTGATGGGCGAAGTCGTCGAAGGTTTGGGCGAGGTATCCGATGCCGGGATCCGCTCGCGCGGCCTCACAATTGCGACCCAGCCGCGCGCGCAAGTGATCGCGCCGACCGCGGGCCGTGTGAGCTATGCCGGCGAATTTCGCGGCTATGGCAGGATCGTCATCATCGATCATAGCGGCGGTTGGACGACGCTGATCACCGATCTCGCCTCGATCAGCGTACAGGTCGGTGAAATCGTGCGTCAGGGCGCTCCGATCGGCCGTACGGGCCGGGATCGGCCCACCGTTACGGTGGAATTGCGCCGCGGCGGCGAACCGGTTGATATTTCCTCGCTCGTAAGCCGCGGTTAATACGAAACAGACTATCCTTTGCCGCAGCCGCGAAAACCGCTATCATGCCCACTATCTGTTGAGAGAGTGAAACCCATGGCAAGACCATTTATCAGTGCGATCGGCGCCGCCGGCACATTGGCCCTGATCCCCGCCTTTACCGCCGCACTCGCGGCTGTCGATGTCGATACCTATCGCGAACTCGATCAGTTCATGGACGTTTTCGAGCGCGTGCGCGCCGAATATGTCGAGGAAATCAGCGACGAAGACCTGATGCGCGGGGCAATCGACGGCATGCTCGCCAGCCTCGATCCGCACAGCTCCTTTCTCGACGAAACCGGCTTCGACCGGCTGACCACGCAAAGCCAGGGCGAATATGGCGGCCTTGGCCTCACCGTGACGCTCGAAGACGGTGCGGTGAAGGTCATCGCACCGTTCGAGGACACGCCTGCCGATCGCGCGGGCGTCCAGGCTGGCGATTACATCACCCATCTCGACGGTGAGCTGATTTTCGGCGGGACGCTGGACGAAGCGGTCGAGCAGATGCGCGGCACGCCGGGCACCTCGATCGACATCACCGTCGTACGACCCGGTCAGGATGAGCCGCTCGAATTCACACTGACCCGCGAGATTATCGAGCTGCGTGCCGTGACCTGGGAAGTGCAGGACAGCGTCGGCGTAATCAACATCAACACTTTCAACCGCAATACGGGCGACGAAGTGGAGGCAGCGATTGCCGCGATCAGCCAGTCGCTGGGCGGCGATCCGACCGGCTATGTCATCGATCTCCGGTCCAATCCGGGCGGCCTGCTCGATCAGGCCATCGCCGTGTCCGACATCTTCCTCGAGCGCGGCGAGGTCGTTTCGCAGCGCGGACGGCGCAGCAGCGACATCCAGCGCTATTATGCGCGCGCCGGAGACGCCACGAACGGCCTGCCGATCGTCGTTATCGTCGATGCCGGTACCGCATCGGCGTCCGAGATCGTGGCGGGCGCACTGCAGGACCACCGCCGCGCGCTGATCATCGGCGAACAGACGTTCGGCAAGGGATCGGTCCAGACCATCCTGCCGCTCTCCGAAGAGACGGCGCTGCGCCTCACGACCGCGCGCTATTATACGCCGGCCGGCAATTCGGTGCAGGAGGGCGGGATCGAACCCGATCTCAACGTGCCCCAGCTGTCCAATCCGGACTGGCGGGACGCACCGCGCTTCCGCGAGGCCGATCTCAGGCGTCACCTGATTAACGAGGAAACGGTCGAAGAAGATGTGATCGAAGACGATCTTCGCGACGATCCGCGCTTCTCGCTCACCTCGGAGCAACTGGCCGAGCAGGGCATCGATGATTTCCAGATGCACTATGCGGTGGAAATGATCGCCCGGCTCGCACGGCAGGACCCGCCGATGAGAACAGCTGCGGCGACAAGACGGCGCTAAGCAGGACAAAACGGCCATGACAGCACTCGGACTGGCCCGGACGCTCGCGCTCGCTGTACCCGTAGCGCTGCTCGCCGGCGCGCTCGGTTCGGAACATCTGGGCGGGCTTTATCCGTGCGAGATGTGCCATTGGCAGCGCTGGCCGCATTATGCCGCCGTCCCGCTCGCCCTGCTCGCGATCGTTTTGCGCAACGGCGGCGCCGGCACCTTCTTTCTGTGGCTGTCGGCGCTCGCGATATTCGTGAGCGGCGCAATCGGCGTTTTTCACGCAGGGGTCGAATATGGCTTCTGGGAAGGGATAACCGGCTGCGCGGCGATACCAGCGAACAGCGGTGATTTCCTGGCCGATATCGCCTCGACGCCGATCATCGCTTGCGATCGCCCGCAATGGACGCTGTTCGGTATATCGCTCGCCGGATTTAACGCGATTATTTCAATCGGCGCTGCTATGGTGATTGGATGGCTGATACGCAAACCGATCCCGTAAGACTCCCCGGCGACCCGCGCCCCGATATCGAGGCGATGATCCGGGTCGATCAGGCCGGCGAATATGGCGCGACGCGCATCTATGCCGGGCAATTGGCAATCCTTGGCGACCGCAGCCCGGCGGCACGCTCGATCGCGCATATGGCCGAGCAGGAAAAGCGCCATTGCGAACGGTTCGACGCGCTGACCATCGAGCGCGGCGTGCGCCCGACCCTGCTCCAGCCCTTTTGGGACAAAGCCGGCTATGCGCTGGGCGCGGCAACCGCGCTGCTGGGGCCGGAAGCGGCCATGGCCTGTACCGCCGCTATCGAGACCGAGATCGATAAACATTATGGCGAGCAGCTCGAGGAACTGGGCGATTCGGACCCCGAACTCAGCGAGATGATCGCCGAATTCCAGGCCGAGGAGGTCGAGCACCGCGAAACGGCACTGGCCGAGGGCGCGGAACAGGCGCCGGCCTATCCGCTACTCTCCGGCGCGATCCGGCTCGGCTGCCGGCTCGCCATTGCCGCGGCCAAAAGAATTTGACCCGTTTCGGGAATTCAGGCCAGCGCAATAATCGCTCTGGCATCTTGCCGACATGGTTCGAAAAGCTGTAGCGTTAGCGGTGCAATAGGAGGTTGAGAATGACGCGTTTGCTTGCCGTTACGGCCCTGATCGGAGCGATGGCCGTTCTCCCCTCCGCGCCTGCCGAAGCGCAGAATAATGTGCGCATGCAGATCGTTTATGGCGATGACGAATGTACGACGTCCAATGGCGAAATCATTGTCGTTTGCATCCGGCGCGACGAGAGCGAACGCTATCGCATCCCACCCGAATTGCGCGACACGCGCGATCTTGCCGCCAATGAAAGCTGGCTCGCCCGCGCCCAGAGCGTCGAATATGTCGGCCGCAGCGGTACGATGAGCTGTTCGCCCGTCGGTCCGGGCGGCTTTACCGGCTGCACGGACCAGCTGCTCCGTTCGGCGCGGGCTGAACGCGGCGCGCTGCTGGAATTTTAGCGGCGGATATAAACCGCTCCAGCGGCTAACCGTCCTGCTGCTGCTCCGCGACCCAATCCATAATTTGCCGCTCCAACACGTCGAGCGGTACTGCGCCCTGTCCGAGCAAGGCGTCGTGAAACAGGCGGATGTCGAATCGATCGCCCAGCGCGTCCTCGGCCTGTGCGCGCAGCTCGCGGATACGCAGTTCGCCGATCTTATAGGCCAGCGCCTGGCCCGGCCATGAGATGTAGCGGTTGACCTCGGCTTCGATATTGGAGTCGGTCAACGCGGTGTTATCGCGCATAAACGCGATCGCCCGGTCGCGCGACCAGCCCAGCGCGTGGAGGCCGGTATCGACGACCAGCCGGCAGGCGCGCCACATCTCGTACGACAGCCGCCCCATATGCTCGGCCGGGGTATCGTAAATCCCCATTTCGATGCCGAGATGCTCGGTGTAGAGGCCCCAGCCCTCGACAAAGGCGGTGAAAAAGGCCGCATTCCGCCGCAGCGGATGAATGTCCATTTCCTGCTGGAGCGCTATCTGATGATGATGCCCGGGCACGCCTTCATGCGCGGTCAGCGCAGGGATTTCCCAGAGCGGCCGCTGATCGAGCAGCGATGTGTTCACATAATAATAGCCAGCGATGCCCGACTCCGGGGAGCCAGGGCTGTAATAGGCGGTCGTCGTGCCCTCGGCGATCTCCTCCGGCACGGCGCGGATGCCATAGGGTAGCCGCGCCGGCGTGCCGAAAAATTGCGGCATCAGGGCATCCAGCTCCTTCGCCATCAGCGCCGTCGTCGCCATCAGCTCCTCGGGCGTTTCCGCATAATATTGCGGGTCGGTGCGCAGATGCGCGATAAAGGCCTCGCGCGTGTCGAAACCGGCTTCGGCGGCGACTTCCTCCATCTCGGCGCGGATACGCGCAACCTCGTCCAGCCCGATCTCGTGAATCTGCTCGGCGGTCAGATCGGTGGTCGTCATCTGACGGATGCGGAAATTGTAGAATTCCGCGCCGCCGGGCTGGGCGGAGATACCGACCTCGGTGGCACAGGCCGGGAGATAAGTTTCCATATACCATTGCAACTGCTCGTCATATTCAGGCACGAGCACGGTTTCGATGATCGTCTGCGCCTCGGCGGCAAAAGCGGCAAAGGCCTCCTCGCTGACACCCGCCGGCCGCGGACGGCGAAACGGCTCGTAGAAGCGCGATTGCGTTACATCATCGCCGATCACGCCCGAAATCGAGTTTTCATACCCATCGAGAATTGCGCAGGGCAGCGTATAGCCACCCTCGGCAGCCATGGTGCTGATCGCGATCGCGGCATCATTGATCGTGGGATAGAGCCGCAAGCGCGCCAGATAGCTTTCGAAATCCGCCGCCGTTTGCATGGGCAGACCCGAAGGCAGTGAGGCGAAACTCTGCTGCCAGCTCGAAAAGGTCGTGAACAGCATCATGCGCTGCGGATAGCCGTTCGCTTCGACCGTTTCGGACAAGATTCGTTCAAGAATGCCGTAATCGGCGCGCGCCGAGGCGGAGAGGCTGTCGCGCGGAATCGCGCGCAGGCGATCCAGAAATGCCTGCGATTCCGCCGCTCGCCGATCGCTGGCTTCAAGGCTGATATCGCTGAGCCGATCGTCATAATCGCGTACGCCAACCCGGGTCGCCAAGACCGGATTTTCGCGGAGCGCCGACGCCCAGACTTCATCCATCAGCGCGCCGAGATCCTCGTCGGGCGTCGCCGCCGCCGGCGCCGGCGCCGCCGTCGCGAGCGCCAGAGCCAGAACCAATGTGCGCATCATCCACTCCCCTTTTTCTTTGCGACCGAACTAAGCACCCGAAGCGAAGTTGACCAGTATCGGTTCGACCAACGCCGGTCACACACGGCAAATGTCCCGCCCCAGCAGCTTGCGGGCGGCATTTTCATCGAGATCCAGTATCTTCAGCGGCGATGCGAGAGATGCACCGGCGGAACCGATAACGAGCGTGGCGATTCCGAAACCGCGCTGCGTCAGGCCGCGGACCAGGCTCGCCGACTGCACGCGGTTGAGCGGCAATATGGTGATGCGCGGCCGCCAGAAGCCGCGACGCACGAACAGCAGTTCACCCTCGATGCAATAGCCATGCGCACGATATTGCAGCACCGGCGCGATCGCGAACAACGGCACAAGCAGGAGCAACCACGGCCCGCCCGACCAGAAGAATGAAACGCCGGCGATAATTGCGGCCAGCACGATGCCGTCCTCCAGCCAGCTGCGATAGATGAGCTTCGGCGACACGCGTTCGAACCGCGCATCGGGCGGCGGCGGACGCGAATGCAGTTCATCCAGTATCGGTTGCAAATCTTCGGCATAAGCGAGCGGCGCAACGACATGATTGGTGCCCGCCCCGCCATCCGTGCCAAGGCTCTGCAGGGCCATTCCGCGCCAGCCGAAAAAGCGTTTCAGGATGGACGTCGAAATCACGACCGCCTGCACGCGCTTCAGCGGAATGACGACATCGGTGCGGGTGAACAGGCCGCGCTGCCGCCGCAGCCCGGTTTCGGTCCGTGTCAGCCGGAAGCCGAACTCGCGCGCGAAGGTGCGCACGAGCCCGGTAATTGCGCCGATCGCAATCAGCAGCGCGAAAAATCCCACTATCGGCAGCGCCGTCATCATGCCGAGCGCCTGATCGCCATAGGCGTCGATCCATTGCCGCGGATCGAGATAGTCGGACGGCAGATAGCTGCCGACATATTGCCAGACGCCACCCAGCACCGCGAGAAAGACGAGCGAAAAGTTGAACAGCCCGGCGATCGCGAGCCGCCCGGCCGACATGGTGTAGAGTACAGGTTCGGTTTCTACCGCCGCTTCGTCTGCAGTGTCCGCATCGGCGCTGCTCCCCGCCCGATAGGCGCGGATGCGATCGCGCAAACGATCGGCTTCTTCCCGGCTGATACAATCGAGTTCGCCCTCATCGCCGCCCGAACCGCCGGTCTCGATCCGCGCGACCGACACGCCAAACACTCGCGCCAGCAGTTTCTGTTCGAGGCTGACATCCTGGATTCGGTCGAAGGGAATCGTCCGCCGGTTGCGGTTGAACACGCCGCTCTCGATGATGAGCTGCTCTTCGCCGACATGATAGGCGAAGCGCAGCCAGTAGATATAGGCCAGCCCCACCGACACTCCGACGCCGACCAGCGCGAAAAACAAGGCGACAACTATGCCCGTATTACCGATGAAATAGGCGGCCGCCGGCAGGCCGAGCACGAATTGCGGCAGTTGTTCGAGCGCCCGGATCGCAAGTGTCGCGGGGTGCAGCCGCGACCAGTTTTCCGGCTGTTCGCTCATGGCAGGTCGTGCCGGATGAAGCTGCGGATTTCGTCGCGCATCCGTTCGGCATCTTCGACCGCCAACCCCGGCAGATCGACCGTACTGTTGTAGCTGCCTGCCGTGTGGAGGGTCAGCGTCGCGACGCCGAAAAAGCGTTCGATCGGCCCGCGCGAAATGTCGATATGCTGTACCCGATCATAGGGCACGACCGTTTCGCGGCGCACGATCAGGCCAGACGCGATCCTTATGCCCCGCCCTTCCTGCCGATAGCCCCAGCGCCGATAGCGGCGCTCGGGCAGCAGGAGCACCGTCGCCATGTAGAGAAAGATGCCCGCGCCGATGATCCAGAGCGACGGGAAGCCCGTTTCGCGTTCGAGGATCGATGCGCCGACGCTCAGAATGATCAGCGGCACCAGCCCGGCGATAATCGAGCGGACCCGCAGCACCGCCTTCTGGCGCGGATCGAGCGGGGTTAGCGGGGCCGGCCCTGCCTCAACCGGCGGCATTTCGTCCGTCATAACTTTCCTTCCCAGCCCATATACCGCTGTGCATCACGTAAGGGCTGGCTCCGCACGAAACAATTGCGCTTTCGGCCATATATCAGGAGGCGCGCCGCATGCGGGCCGCGCCGCGCTTAACCGGCGTTTCGGAATATCTCGAAGCGGCAGATGTCGGAATCGTCCTGCGCGCCGCACTGGGTTTCGACGCACATGCTGCGGCGGCAGACAAGCGCCTGGTAAAGCCGTTCGAACACCGCCGCATGCCAATGGCATATCGGGAGGTTGCTATGCTCGCCGCTGATCATCGGATTATGCGCGATCTCGAACGTCCAGGGATCGACGACCCGAAAGCTGCCCGATCCGGCAAATGTCCAGGCATGGCGCGCAATCGCGCGGGATAGGCCGCGCGCGGCCAGCGGCGCTGGCAAAAGCTTCAGCACCATCTGCGGAAATTTCGGGATACGATGCGCAAGGATATAGTCGGCGGTTCTGCGGCCCGCTTCGGCAGCGAGGCCCGGTGCCCGTTCCGGATCCTGAACGCGCAACAGCCTGTGCAGCCGCGCGGCATCTCCTTCCGGAATCATATGCTCGCCATCGGGCACGGCGGCGATACGAGCCCGTTTCAGCATCGCGCCGGCGCGGCCGGCCCCATAGGCCTGCTCCACGACCGGCAGAAGCTGGAGGATCGCGTTCGGGCCGATCAGGCCCGGCGCATCGAGGCGAGCATCGGCAGGCAGCCTAGACATCTTCCATCTGGAGATCGCCGCCGCCACAGGCTTTTACCTCGGCTGCGCGCGCCTTTGCTGCCTTGGTCTGCGCGCGCACGGCCTCGCGCCGTTCCGCGGCCCGGGCCGCGCGGTCCCCTGCCGCTTCCCAATCCTCAAGCTGCGCCTCGGCGATGGTCCGGCTTTCGTCGAAATGGAAATCGACCGTCTTCTTGGTCTGCGGACCCCAATAGCCGGCCTTGCCGAGATCGTAGAAGGTTCGCTGGAAACCGGCTTTCATAAAGGCCCAGAGGCAGCCGAGCAGATAGCGACGCCGGAATCCCGTGCCGCGCCACGGATAATGGAACAGCGCCTTTTTCATATAGAAGCGCCGATAATTGTTCATCACCCCGTCGAGCAGCTCGCCGCGCTCCATCGCCGCCGGCTTCATGATCGGCGTCACGAAATTATATTTGCTGAAATCGTGAATTTCGACCTGGTCCTTCAGGTCCTGGAACAGCGGGGTGAACGGCCAGGGCGTATACATCGACCAGTTGGCGAGATCGGGCTGCCAGTCCCACGCCATCTGATAGGTCTCTTCGAGCGTTTCGCTCGTCTCGTTGTCGAGGCCGACAATAAACTGCGCCTCGACCAGAATATCGGCCTCGCGCAACAGACGCACTGCGGTCTTGTTCTCCTCGACCTTGGTTTCCTTGTTGAACCGGTCGAGCTTCATCTGCGCGGCGGCTTCGGTACCGAGGCTGACATGGACGAGGCCCGCCTTGCGATAGAATTTGAGATCGTCGCGATCGCGATAGATATCGGTGACGCGCGTATTGATGCCCCATTTGACGCGCTTGGGCAGATCGCGCGCGATCAGCTCCTCGCAAAAGGCAACGAACTTCTTCTTGTTGATCGTGGGTTCCTCGTCGGCGAGGATGAAGAAGCCGACACCGTGATTCTCGACCAGATCTTCGATTTCGTCGACCACATCCTTCGGATCGCGCACCCGATAGTCGCGCCAGAATTTCCATTGCGAGCAGAAAGAACAGGTAAAAGGACACCCGCGCGCGAGATTGGGTATCGCGACGCGGGTGCCGAGGGGGATATATTTATATTTCTCCCAGTCGAGTATGTTCCAGTCGGGTTTGATCTTGGAGAGGTCCTTGACCGTGCTCGCTGCCGCGGTCGCAACGATCTGGTCGCCATCGCGAAAGGCAAGGCCCTTGATGCTGTGGCGGTCCGCCGGCCAGCGGCCATCGTCGATCGCACGCATCAATGCGTTGCAGATTTCCTCGCCTTCGCCGCGCACGATCACATCGACCCAGGGCGCTTCGCTCAGCACCTGCTTATACATAAAGGTGGCATGCACCCCGCCCAGCACGCGCACGGCCTTCGGCACGACCTGCGAGGCGACTTTCAACACATCCTCGGCGCGGTAGATGGACGGCGTGATCGCGGTGACGCCGACCACGTCGGGATCATATTCCTCCATCTGGCGGGCGAGCTCGGCGTCCGAAATATCATTGGTCATCGCATCGATGAAATGGATGTCTTCAAATCCAGCCTGCCGCAGATGACCGGTCAGATAGGCAACCCAAGCGGGCGGCCAGGTGCCCGCTATTTCTGCGCCGCCCGACCGGTAATTCGGATGCACGAAAAGAATCCGCATCTGCCCTCTCCTGTTATGTTCGAACAGGAATGGCATCGATAGTGTCACTTTTGATTGACACAGATCAAAAGGGCGTCAGCCGAATAGAACAGAGATATCAGGCGACCGAATATCGGCGAAGCCCGGTTAACAAGAGAAGCCCTTCGCGATATCGAAGGACTATAGAAAGATCGCGGGAGACTGTTCGATGCGCTGGGTCTGGCTTGCTCTCATGGCGATACTCGTTCCGGCCTGCACGACCGCGGCGCCACCGGCCGTGAGCGACACTGCGCCGGCGCTCATCATCGCCCATCGCGGCGCTTCGGCTGAACTGCCCGAACATACGCTGGAAGCCTATCAGCGCGCCATCGATCAGGGCGCCGACTATATCGAACCCGATCTCGTCATGACGCGCGACGGCGTGTTCATCGCGCGTCATGAAAACGAACTGTCCGATACGACCGATGTCGCCGACCGGGCCGAATTTGCCGACCGGCGGACCACCAAGACGATCGATGGACGGTCGGTAACCGGCTGGTTCGCAGAGGATTTCACGCTGGCCGAAATCCGCACGCTCCGCGCGCGCGAACGCCTGCCCCGAATACGGCCCGGAAGCGCGCGCTTTGACGGTCAATATGCCGTCCCGACCCTCGCCGAGATCATCGCACTTGTGCAGCGTCAGGATCGAACGGTCGGGCTGATCCCGGAAATCAAACATCCGACTTATTCGGCCTCTGTCGGATTGCCGATGGAGGAAGCGCTGGTGCGTCAGCTGGCCGAAGCCGGTTATGACAGCGCCGACGATCCCGTTATGATCCAGTCATTCGAGATCGCGCCGCTCGCCGAACTCGACGTGCTGACCGATCTGCGCCTCGTACAATTGATCGCGGGCCGGGGCAGCCCGGCCGATGCGCCGGGCACCAGCTATGCGCATATGACGACGCCGGCCGGGCTGGACGCTATCGCCGCCTATGCCGATGCGATCGGGCCGGACAAGTTTCTGGTCTTGCCGCGCGATGCCCATTCGCTCGGCGAGCCGACCGATCTGGTCGCCAATGCACACGAACGCGGCCTGCTGGTGATCCCCTACACCTTCCGCCCGGAAAATCCGTTCCTGCCGGACGATATGCATATCGAAGGCGGCGAGACCGTCCATGGCGCGGCAGAGGAAGAAATCGCGGCCTATCTCGCGCTCGGTATTGATGGCCTCTTCACTGACCATATCCCACCGGCCATCGCCGCGAGAAATGCACAGGCCGAGTAGCCCGTAACCGCTACTCCGCGGCGAGCAGGGTTTCCGCACCGCCCAGATCGACCGATACGAGACGACTCACGCCGCGCTCGACCATTGTGACGCCGTACAAGCGGTGCATACGGGACATCGTCACAGCATTATGGGTAACGATCAGATAGCGGGTGTCGGTCTCGGCGGTCATCTTGTCGAGCAGCTCGCAGAAGCGTTCGATATTGGCATCGTCGAGCGGTGCATCGACCTCGTCGAGCACGCAGATCGGCGCGGGATTGGTGAGGAACAGCGCGAAGATCAGCGCGACCGCCGTCAGTGCCTGTTCGCCGCCCGAGAGCAGCGTGAGCGTCGCGAGCTTCTTGCCCGGCGGCTGCGCCATGATCTCAAGGCCCGCTTCGAGCGGGTCGTCCGAATCGATCAACGCCAGATGCGCCCGACCGCCCTGGAACAGCGTCCCGAACAACCGCCGGAAATGCTTGTCGACCTCTTCGAACGCGGCCAGCAGCCGCGCCCGGCCCTCCCGATTGAGATTGCCGATTGAGCCGCGCAGCCGGTTAATCGCCTGGCCCAATTCCTCGCGTTCGGCGAGCGAGGATTCGCGCTCGGTCTCCAACTCCTCCAACTCGCTCTCGGCGACGAGATTGACCGGGCCGATCCGTTCGCGATCCGCTTTCAGCTTGTCGAGCGCCGCCGATTCCGCCTCGGCGCCGTCCACGGTTTCTACGTCGAATTCGAACTTTTCGGCGAGTCCATCGGGTGCTGACTGGAACCGCTCGCTCGCCACACGCTCGAACTCCCGCCGTCGGCTTTCGGCATTTTCGAACCGCGCCTGACCGCCCGCGCGATGTTCGCGCGCCGATGACAGCGCCTCGACGGCTTCGGCCGCGAGCCGTTCGGTTTCAGCAACCCGATCTTCGCCCGCGCGTTCTTCAGCCCGCGCGGCTTCGGCCTTTTCCTCAGCTTCGGCGCTTTGTGTCTGCAAGGCCGCGATCTTCGCTTCAATAGCGTCCGGCGCGTCGGCGAGTTCCCGCGCTTCGGCTTCGGCCTCGGTTTCGCGCTTGGCCATTTCCTGCACGCGCCGCGCCGCTTCGCCCGCGCGGCTCTTCCAGCTATCGGCTTCCGCGCGCGCGGCATCGAGGCGCGCCTTGTCCGCATCGATCGCCTGTCCGATCGTCGCCGCCTCCGCACGCGCTTCGGCCAGGATAAGTCGCGCGGCCTCGCTCGCCGATTTCAAACGTTCGACCGAGGCATCGGTGTCGCCGCTATCGGGCAATTCACCGAGCACGGCCTCGGCCGCCGTCAGAACCTCTTTGGCTTCGGCCAGCTCCGTCGCTGACCGCTCGCGGCGCTCGGCAAGCCCAGCCTGTTTGTCAGCGAGCCGCTCGATGGCGGCTCGGGCGCCGTCCCGATCGCGGATCGCGGCACGCGCTTCGTCCTCGGCCGTGCCGAGTGCCGCGCGCGCATCTTCGAGCGCCGTGCGCGCTTCGGTGACGGCGGCAATCGCTTCAGCCGCCCGGGCCGCTGCCGTTTCCACCGTTTCGCGCGCGTCCGGCAGCTGGGCCTTGATCGCTTCGAGGCGATTGGCGCGCTCCAGCCGGTCGGCCGCGGCCGCGCCTTCGTCGCGTGCGACATAGCCATCCCAGCGGCGCAATCCGCCATCGCGCGTGACAAGCCGCTGACCGACGGCGAGCGCAATCGATCCATCGTCGCTGCCGACCACGCCGATCTGCGCGAGGCGGCGCATCAACTGCTTGGGTGCCGCCACATGATCGGAAAGCCGCTCGACACCGGACGGCAGATCAGGATCGCCACTCGCCGTATCAGAACCCGCCCACCGCCGCGCACTCGCTTCGCCCAGCCCGGCCTCCAGATCGTCGCCCAGCGCCGCCGCCAGCGCCTTCTCATAGCCGCTTTCGGCGCGAACATGGCCAAGCGCCTTGTCATCGACCGCATCGTCCAGATCCTTGGCCAGCGCTTCGGCCTCGGATTCGAGTGCGGCCAGTGCGGCCCGGGCGGATGCCGTCTCGCTTTCGCCCGTATCGCGCGCCTGCGCCGCCTTTTCGCGGCGCTCGTCGGCGGCTTCGATGGCGGCCCGCAGATCGGCAACGCGCTGTTCGGCTGCCTCGCGCGTCTTCTCCGCCGCGCGATAAGCCTGTTCCAGCGGTTCGATATCGCCCAGCTCCGCCAGCTCGGCCGCAATCCGTTCGGCCTCCGCTTCGGCCCGTGCCGCGCGCTGGCGCGCGCTTTCGGCATTGGCCTCGGCGACCCGGATATCGGCCTGCTGCGCCGCCTGCGCCGCCAGCGCCCGGGCCATGGCGAGCTCGGCCTCACGCGAAACGGTTTCGGCTTCCTGCACCTTCTCCTGGCTTTCAGCGAGCCGGTCATCGGTACCTTCGAGCCGCGCGGCGATCTCCTGCTCTTCGGCTTCCAGCCGTTCGAGCGCGGCCGCCGCATCGCTGGCCAGCGCATCCTCGCGGCCGCGATCGCGCGCGAGATTCTCGCGCTGGCTCGCCAGTTCGCCGATCCGCCGTTCGAGCGCACTGCGTTCGTTCTTCAGCGCAGCCAGTTCATGGCCGAGTGCAGCGGCAGTCTCGCGCGCCTCTTGCGCCGCATTGCGCTGCTCGGCGAGTTTGCGCGCGGCATCAGCCTGATGCACAGCCGCCGCCCGCCGGCGTTCAGCCGCCTCGGCGACCGCCGCTTCGGCCTGTTCGGCCTCGGCCTTGGCACTCTCCGCCGCTTCCGCCGCATCGCGCCAGCGTGCGAATACAAGGCGCGCCTCACCCAGTTCGATCTGCTCGGTCAGCTTGCGATAGCGGCGCGCCGCACTCGCCTGCCGCTTCAGCGCGCGCACCCGGCTTTCCATATCGGCGAGCAGATCGTCGAGCCGGGCAAGATTGGTCTCGGTCGCGCGCAGCTTCTGCTCGGCATCCTTGCGGCGCACATGCAGGCCCGCGATACCGGCCGCTTCTTCCAGCATCTGGCGCCGTTCGGCAGGCTTTGCCGCGACCACCGAGCCGATCTTGCCTTGGCTGACAAGCGCCGGGGAATGGGCGCCCGTCGCCGCATCGGCGAACAGCAGGGCGACGTCCTTGGCGCGCACATCCCGGCCATTCACGCGATAGGCGGACCCCGCCCCGCGCTCGATCCGCCGGACGACCTCTACCTCGCTTTCGAGAGCGACCGTATCGTTGTCCGGCCGGTCGCTCTCATCGCGCTCGGCAAGAATCGAGACTTCAGCGAAATCGCGCGCGGGCCGGGCATCGGTACCCGCGAAGATCACATCCTCCATGCCGCCACCGCGCATCGATTTGGGCGAGCTTTCGCCCATCGTCCAGCGCAGCGCTTCGAGCAGGTTGGACTTGCCGCACCCGTTCGGGCCCACGACCCCGGTCAGCCCGGGTTCGATGCGCAGTTCGGTCGGATCGACAAAGCTTTTAAAGCCCGCAAGTTTCAGGCGCTTTATCCGCATCGGCGTCGCGCCTTATTCTCGATTTGCGGTGTCCCCAAGACCTTCAACCTACTGGACCATCTCCTGGAGCCGCGCGTCGAGCTGTGCCCAGCTCGAAACACCGCTGACCAATTCTCCATTGATGAGGAAAGAGGGCGTACTGGTGATATTGAGCTGGTTGAGCGCGCGGTTGCGTACCTCATCCAGCTCCTGGATCGCCGCCGAATCGGTGAGGCACTGGCGCGCCTGCTGATCAGAAATGCCCATGCCACCCACCAGCTCGATAAGGCCTGAGGCTTCGGCAAAACCGACAAAGGTCTGGCCACTCTGCAGCGCTTCCGGTGTCGACAGCGCCTGGAGCCGCGCCTGATCGGCGGTCTGGATGGTCTGGAACATATTATCCTGGTTCATGAACAGCCGCTGGTTAAGCTGGAAGAACGGCCCCTCACCGTTGCAGCGGGCGAGCAGTGCGGCGCTGAGGTCCAGCGGATCGCGCACGAAATTGCGGATCTCGAAGCTCACAAGACCTTGGGAAATATAGTTTTCCATCATAGGCTCATGGCTCTGCTCGGAAAATGCCGCGCAGGCCGGGCAGGTTAGCGATGCATATTCGACGACCTTGATCGGCGCATCGGGGTTGCCCATCACATAGCCGCCATCTTCGGTCTTGCTGACGACTTCCACCCAGTTTTGTGACGTATCGACTTCGGCATCGCCGACCGCCGCGCCGCCACTGGCGCTGGTTTCACCGCCACAGGCCGCCAGCGTCATACCGAGCGCGATCGCGGATATCTTGAAAACGCTTTTCATTACTCGCTCACTCCATTGTGTCCGCCGCGGCCAATATCGCCGAGACGCTTGATCTGCAATTGCCGGGGCGGCGCCTGATCGTCGACCAGAGGCGCGCCCTCTGTCGCCGCCACCGAGGCGGCAAGCCCTTCCAGGCATGCGCGCAATTCGGGATCGGCGATTTCGCGCAGCGATTCGCCCAGCGCTTCGGGCACGGGCCGCAGCGAGGGCGGCGCGGGCGGGCGCTTTTCGGGACGGGTTGGCCGCCCCTGCTGGATCGCGACGCGCGCGACGGCCGCATAGCCGAAAAACCGGTTCACCCGTTCGATGATCGTCGGCTCGATATGCTGCATCATCGTCGCATGCGCGCCCGCGACATTGAGCCGCAGCGTCCCGTCGGACCGTTTGCCGGCGGGAAAGCGGATCGATTCCGGCGTCGAAACTTCCGCATAGCGTTCGCCGACGATTTCGCGCCAACGCGTGACGACCGAACTCTGGACAAAACCGAAGCGCCGGAACGAGGCGCGGCCGATCTCGGGCAGCATATCGCCGACCGCACGCGCGCGGCGGCTGCGCCCGGCTGGTTTGCCGCGTCCTTTCGCCGTGTCGCGCCCGGAAAGATTACGGGTTTTCGCCATCCCGCCGCTCATGCCATAGGCCCCTGATGGCTGCCATAAAAACTTTTCGGGCGATGTGGATAATCGCACCACCCCCAAAGCCTTCATAAATGGCTGATTTCGAGGCTCCGGAGGCGCTTGGGGAAGCGCTTTTGCGCTGGTATGACGGCAATGCCCGCGCCCTGCCCTGGCGCGCGCCGCCGGGCGAACCGCCGCCCGACCCCTATCGCGTCTGGCTCTCCGAAGTCATGCTCCAGCAGACGACCGTCGCGGCGGTAAAGCCATATTTCGCGAAATTCACGGAAACCTGGCCGACTGTGGAGGCTTTGGCCGCGGCGGATAGCGCCGATGTGATGGCCGCCTGGGCCGGGCTCGGCTATTATGCCCGGGCGCGCAATCTTCACGCCTGCGCCAAGGCCGTCGCCGGCGATCATGGCGGCCGCTTTCCCGAAACCGAGGTAGAACTGCGCAAGCTGCCCGGGATCGGCGCCTATATCGGCGCGGCCGTCGCGGCGATCGCATTCGGAGAGGCCGCAACCGTCGTGGACGCCAATGTCGAGCGGGTTATCGCGCGGTTGCGCGCGATCGAAACGCCGCTGCCCAAGGCCCGGCCCGAAATCCGGCGCATCGCCGAAACGCTCACGCCTGCCGGACGCCCCGGCGATTTCGCCCAGGCGATGATGGATTTGGGCGCGACGATCTGCACCGCGCGCAATCCGGATTGCGCTGCATGTCCGTTGGAAAGCTATTGCACCGCATCACGCACGGACGATCCCGCGCGTTTCCCCGTCAAGGCAGCGAAAAAGCCCAAACCCGTGCGCCGCGGCACGGCTTACTGGCTGGAGCGAGACGCGCATGTCCTGCTGGTCCGCCGGCCCGATAAGGGTCTGCTCGGCGGGATGCGGGCGTTGCCGAGCGGGCCATGGGAAGAGACGCCTTCGGGCGACGCCAATGCGCCAGCCGACATCGATTGGACGCCGCTCGGCACGGTCAGCCATGTCTTCACCCATTTCGCGCTCGAACTCGATATCGTCGGCAGACGCGTCTTGACGCAGCCGGACCTGAAGGCCGATTGGGACGGCGAATGGTGGCCGCTCGACGCAATCGACGATGCCGGGCTACCGACAGTCTTCGCCAAGGCCGCCACGCTGGCCCTTGCGCAGCGGGAGAATGACGCGTGATCACCCCTTTCCATCCCGGCCTGACCGATTCGCGGCTCGACCGGGCCGACCAGATCCGGATCGACGAAGAGAAACTGGCCGACGTTCAGTATAGCCTCCGTGCGCGATTGCTTAAGCTCGACGATCTCGATCCCGAGATCGGCCCGGACGGCGCGCTCGCCTGGGGATCGATGGCCGACCGGCCTGAAAACGCCGATTTGCTGTTTCTGGGACTGGACGGCGAAACGCCCTGTTTCGCGCCGTTGATCGAGGACACCCCACCGGTCGGCCAGCGCGCCTATGCCGTGTGGCGCTATCTCGACATCATGCCGCCCGAAGAAGCCGCGACCTACGCCGCCGCGCGCTCGCTGATCGAATGGCATCGCGGGCACCTGTTCTGTAGCCGTTGCGGCACACGCTCCGAGGTCGCCAAGGCGGGCTGGGGCCGCAAATGCCCGAATTGCGGGGCCGATCATTTCCCGCGCGTCGATCCCGTCGTCATCATGCTGGCGACATTCGAGGACAAGGCGCTGGTCGGCCGCCAGCCGCGCTTTCCGCCGGACCGTTATTCGGCGCTGGCCGGTTTCGTCGAACCGGGCGAATCGCTGGAAGGCGCGGTCGCGCGCGAGTTGTTCGAGGAGGCCGGCGTCCGCGCGACATCGGTGCGCTATCTGACGAGCCAGCCCTGGCCCTTTCCCAACACGATGATGATGGCCTGCATTGCGCCTGTCGAGGATGACGCACTGACCCTGGACGAAGAAGAGATTGAAGCGGCGAAATGGGTAACACGCCAACAGGTGCAGGACGCGTTCGACGGAGCGGTCGATGCGCAGTTTATCGCACCACCGCATTTCGCCATCGCCCACACGCTGTTACGCGCCTGGGTGGACGGCAAGTGATTGTGCGCTTGCGATAGTGCGCGCCGCTCTTTAAAGCGCTGCGCAACCAATCCGACAGGCGGGAAGCAAAGAATCATGAGTCAGTTCAACACCATCGCAGGCTGGTCCCTGGCAGGCGGCATCGTCGCATTGGGCGCGTCGATCGTCACCAACGGCATGTTCCACGGCGAACGGCCCGAAACGATGGGCTATGTGGTCGAAGGCGTCGTCGAAGAAGGCGGCGAGGAAGAGGCCGAAATGACGATGGCCGAAGCCTTCACGCAGGTCACCGTCGAGCAGGGCGAAGCGGTCTATCGCCGCTGCGCGAGCTGTCACACGATCAACGAGGGCGGCGCCAACGGCATCGGCCCGAACCTCTGGGGCAAGCTTGGACGCGATATCGCTTCGATACCCGGTTTCAACTATTCGGACGCGCTGTCCGCCATCGAGGGCAGCTGGAATTTCGACAATATGTCGGATTGGCTCGCCCGCCCGGCCGCCTTCGCGCAGGGCACGACGATGAGCTTTGCCGGCCTGTCCGATCCGCTCGATCGCGCGGCGGTCATCCTCTACATGAACGCCAATGGCTCCAACCTGCCGCTGCCCGAACCGCCGGCCGCGGACGAAACCGAAGCGGAAGACGCGGAGATCGAAGGCGAGGAAGCCGCCGATCCGGAAGCCGAAGCCGATATCGAAGGCGGCGAAGCTGCGGAAGCCGAAGCCGCCGAGTAAAACCGGCTAGCCGCCGTTCACGACAGTCGGCTCGGATTTCCAGCCTTTGGGCTCGACGTAAAAGTCGTTAATCATATCCCATGCTTCATCGGCCGTTTCGACGAAACGGAAGATGTTGAGATTGTCCGGCGAGATCGTGCCTTCCTCGGCCAGCGCGCGAAAATCGACGACCCGCGTCCAGAAATCCTTGCCGAACAGCAGGATCGGCAGCGGCTTCATCTTGCCCGTCTGCACCAGCGTCAGCAGTTCGAACATCTCGTCGAACGTGCCGAATCCCCCGGGGAAGCAGGCAACCGCGCGCGCGCGGATCAGGAAATGCATCTTGCGCAGCGCGAAATAGTGGAACTGGAAGCTTAGCGACGGCGTCACATATTCGTTCGGCGCCTGCTCGTGCGGCAGGACGATATTGAGGCCGATCGATTCCGCGCCGACATCGGCCGCCCCACGGTTGGCCGCTTCCATCATCGACGGCCCGCCGCCCGAGCATACGACGAATTGCCGCTTGCCGTCCTCGTCGCAATCGCACTGGCTGGCAAGCTGCCCAAGCTTGCGGGCCTCGGTATAATATTTGGATTTTTCGCGCAGCCGTTCGGCGATCTTCTTCTGCCCTTCGGTTTCCGCTGCCTCGACTACCGCATCGGCCTTATCGGGCTCCGGGATACGGGCGGAGCCATACATGACCAGCGTCGAACCGATATTGGCTTCGTCGAGCAGCAGTTCGGGCTTCAAGAGCTCGAGCTGGAACCGGATCGGCCGCAAATCCTCGCGCAGCAGGAAATCCGTATCCTGAAACGCCAGGCGATAGGCCGGGTCCTCGGTCTGCGGCGTCGAGGTGATGTCGCGCGCATAGGCGGCGTCTTCGCCGGATGTGTAAAAAATGTGATCGGGAATGGTTGGGTCGTTCATGACCCTAGTCTTTAGCGACAATATGGCCCGCGGCTACCCATATCGAAATGAAAATGGTCGCGATGAGCGGCATTCGCCTCGGGGCCGAGCACGATCTCGAAGCGTTCGCAGGCGCCGCGCTGCAGGTCTCTCAGAAACGCCCGTTCGCGCCGGTCGCCACTATCCCAGCCCTCGATCAGGGTGATGCGCCGCCCGTCGGCGAGCCGGAAAGCGGAGATGTCGATCGCATTGGCCTTGCCATGTTCGGAAAGCCGGTTGGTGCCCGCGATATTGCGGCAACTGTATGTGCCGAAGGTTTCAACCAGCGTGACCTGTTGTCCGAAATGGTCGCGTGCGGCAGGCTGCAGGACTTCGCGTGTCCAGCGCGCATAGCGTTCGGCGAGCGGGCAGGTCATCGCGCCGAGATTATTGGTCGGTGTGCCGATCTCGACGAGTTGGACCGCGCCGATCGCCCTGCAGCCGTTAGAGAATGTCCGATCGGGCAGGCGTCGATAGCGCACATTCGCGCGGTCGAGATTAGCGAGGCATTGGCGCGTATCGGCGCTCGGTTCGGGAAGACGGTCCACGCGCTGCGAGGGGTTCGGCCCGTCGGTCCGGCCGTCGATCATTCCGCATGCGCCGAGCAGCATCAGCACCGGTACGATGAGAAGGCGAGAATGCATGCATGAACAATTATCGATTCATGGTTATCGGATGGTTAACGGTGTGGCCCATGACCGCGCTGAAGGGCGGAAACAGCACTATGCCGTGCATTTTCTGCGACGAACCGGCGCAATGACGTTGCGCGTACAAGCTCCCACGCCTTTCCAATCAATCATGTTGACATGGTGCGCTGCAACACGCATGGCGGCGGCGGGCCACGCTGCCCCAACGCAGCGCGTGCTCTCTGTGAGGAGAGAATGACATGACTATCGAACCTACGGTCCGTCCGGGCCGCCCCTTTTTTTCATCCGGACCCACCTCCAAATTTCCCGGCTGGTCGCTCGATAAATTGAGCACCGATTCGCTTGGCCGTTCGCACCGATCGAAGCTCGGCAAAGCGCGCCTCAAATATGCGATCGATCTGAGCCGCGAGATTCTCGGTATTCCCGACAACTATCTGATCGGCATTGTGCCGGGCTCCGATACCGGCGCAGTCGAACTCGCCATGTGGAATATGGTCGGCGCGCGCCCGGCGACCGTCGCCGCTTGGGAAAGCTTCGGCAATGTCTGGATTCAGGATGCGGCCAAGGAATTGAAGCCGGACGGCCTGACGGTGCTCGAAGCCGATTATGGCGAGATCCCCGATCTGCGCCAGATCGATCCGGGCGACGATATCGTCTTCACCTGGAACGGCACGACCTCGGGCGCGAAAATCCCGGACACCGACTGGATTTCGGACGAGCGCGAGGGCGTGACGATCAACGATGCGACCTCTGCCATTTTCGCGCAGGAGATGGATTGGCCGAAGCTCGATGCCACCACCTATAGCTGGCAGAAGGTCATGGGTTCGGAAGCCGCGCACGGCATGCTGATCCTCTCGCCACGCGCCGTCGAGCGGATCGAGAGCTACGATCCGCCCTGGCCGCTGCCCAAAATCTTCCGCGTCAAGAAAAACGGCAAGCTCAACCGGGCGATCTTCGAAGGCTCGACGATCAACACGCCGTCCATGCTGGCGACCGAGGACTATATCGCTTCGCTCGAATGGGCGCAGTCGATCGGCGGGCTACCCGAACTGCAGGCGCGCGCTGATGCCAATGCCGCAGTCGTCCAGGAATGGATCGAAGCGACGCCCTGGGTTCGCAATATGGTTGCCGATCCGGCCAAGCGCACGAACACCGGCGTCTGCATGGTTTTCCAGGGCGACTGGTATGATGGTCTATCCAAAGAGGATCAGGCCGCGGTGCCCAAGAAGATCGTGGCGATGCTCGAAGAGCGCGATATCGGCTATGATTTCAACGGCTATCGCGCCGCGCCGCCGAGCTTGCGTATCTGGTGCGGATCGACCGTCGAAACCGACGATGTCGCCGCGCTGCTGCCCTGGATCGAATGGGCCTACGCCGAAGTTCAGGCCGAACATTCCAACTAATTCCGTCATTCCAGCGAAAGCTGGAATCTCCGGCCGCACAGGTTTTGCCCAGTCGCCAGAGATCCCAGCCTGCGCTGGAATGACGAAAACCAAGAAAGGTTTTCGTCATGCCCAAAGTACTGATTTCCGACAAAATGGACCCAAAAGCCGCCGAGATTTTCCGTTCGCGCGGCATCGAAGTCGACGAAAAGGTCGGTCTTTCGAAAGAAGAGCTGGCCGAGATCATTGGCGAGTATGACGGCCTCGCTGTGCGATCCTCGACAAAGGTGACGCCGAAAATTCTCGACGCGGCGACCAATCTCAAGGTGATCGGCCGGGCCGGAATCGGCGTCGACAATATCGACGTGCCGGCGGCCTCGGCCAAAGGCGTGGTCGTCATGAACACGCCGTTCGGCAATTCGATCACGACCGCCGAACATGCAATCGCCATGATGTTCGCGCTCGCGCGGCAGCTTCCCCAGGCCGATGCCTCAACCCAGTCCGGCAAATGGGAAAAGTCCAAATTCATGGGCGTCGAACTGACCCACAAGACGCTGGGTCTGATCGGCGCGGGCAATATCGGTTCGATCGTCGCAGACCGCGCACACGGGCTCAAGATGAAGGTGATCGCCTATGATCCGTTCCTGACCGAAGAGCGGGCGAAGGAGCTTGGCATCGAGAAGGTCACGCTGGACGGCCTGCTCGGCCGGGCGAACTTTATCACGCTGCACACGCCGTTGACCGATCAGACGCGCGGCATTCTTTCGCGTGAGGCGCTGGAGAAAACCAAGCCTGGCGTGCGCATTATCAATTGCGCGCGCGGCGGCCTGATCGACGAAGAAGCGCTCAAGGACGCGCTGGAATCGGGCCATGTCGCCGGGGCCGCGCTTGATGTCTATGCCGAGGAACCGGCCACGGAAAATCCGCTATTCGGGACGCCGGGCCTCGTTTCGACCCCGCATCTCGGTGCGTCGACGAGCGAAGCGCAGGTCAATGTCGCTATCCAGGTTGCCGAACAGATGAGCGATTATCTGCTCGAAGGCAGCGTTACGAATGCGCTCAACATGCCCTCGCTGACGGCGGAAGAAGCCCCCAAACTCAAACCCTATATGACGCTCGCGAAAAAGCTCGGCACACTGGTCGGCCAGCTCGCGCATGACGCGGTGAAGGGCATTGCGATCGAAGTGGAAGGCGCTGCGGCCGAGCTCAACCAGAAGCCGATTACGGGCGCCGTTCTCGCCGGCTTCATGGGCGCGTACAGCGATAGCGTGAACATGGTCAATGCGCCCTATCTCGCCAAGGAGCGGGGCCTCGACGTGCGCGAAGTGCGGCATGACCGGGAGGGCGTCTATCACACGCTGATCCGCGTCGCCGTGATGACGGAAGAGGGCGAAAAGTCCGTCGCCGGCACGCTGTTCGGCGAGGATGCGCCGCGTCTCGTCGAGCTGTTCGGGATCAATATCGAGGCCGATCTCGACGGCGCGATGCTCTATGTCGTCAACCAGGACGCGCCCGGCTTCATCGGGCGAATCGGGACGACGTTGGGCGAAGCGAGCGTCAATATCGGTAACTTCCATCTCGGCCGGCGCGAAGGCGGCGGCGATGCCGTTCTGCTGTTATCGGTGGACGAGCAGGTTGAGGAGCCGGTGATGTGGGAGGTCTGCAATCTCGAAGGCGTGAAGACCGTGAAGGCGCTGAACTTCTAAGAAATCCCCTCTCCCCGCTGGGGAGAGGGCCAGGGAGAGGGGCGGACAAATGACATATCGGAAAACCGATCCCGTGCTCCTCGCCCGGGCGAAGAAGATGCGGCGTGAACCAACGCCAGCGGAACGAAAGCTCTGGCTCGCGTTACGCGCAAAGCGCCTCGGTAACGCCAAATTTTCCCGTCAAGTCGTCATCGAACCCTTTATCGTCGACTTCGCATCGCGCAAGCTCGGCTTGGTTATCGAGATCGATGGGGATACGCATGACTTTTCAGATGAGGACGATTTGCGGCGGACGCGGTTTCTGGAAAAACAAGGCTATCGGATTATGCGGTTTACGAACGCGGAAGTGATGGGAAATATGGAGGGTGTGTTAAGAGCTATTGAAGAGAAGCTCCAAGACGCCCCCCTCCCTAACCCTCTCCCCGCCGGGGAGAGGGAATGACGAAGCAGATACCGCCCGGATTGCTGCCCGAAGGGCTGCGCGACCGGCTTCCGCCGGAAGCGGAGGCAGCTGCGCGGCTCTTGCGCACGGTGACCGATAGCATCGCCTCCTATGGCTATGAGCGCGTCTCCCCGCCCCTTGCGGAGTTCGAGGAGGGGCTGGTCGGGCAGTTGAAGTCGGACGGCTCGCAGGATTTGCTGCGCATTATCGATCCCGTGTCGCGTCGCACGCTCGCGCTGCGCCCCGACATCACCGCGCAGATCGGGCGGATCGCATCGACGCGCATGGCCGGCCGGCCGCGCCCGTTGCGGCTTGCCTATGGCGGCGAAATCCTGAAACTGCGCGCGACGCAGCTGCGCCCAGAACGGCAATTGATCCAAGTGGGCGCGGAGCTGATCGGCGCCGATAGCGTCGCGGCGGCAAGCGAAATCCTGTCCGTGGCCGTCGACGCATTGAGCGGAGCAGGCGTCGCCGACATCACCGTCGATCTCACCTTGCCAGACCTGGTGCCGACGCTCGCGCACGGCCCCTTCCCGCTCGCGCCCGAACTCGTCGAGCCCGTGCGCGCGGAGCTCGACGAAAAGGATGCCGGCGCGATCGCGGCGCTCGGCGCCGACGCCTATCTGCCGCTGATCCACGCAGCCGGGCCCGTGGACCGCGCGCTCGAGCGCATGCGGGCGATCGATGCGGGCGGCGCGCTCAAATCGCGGCTCGATGGTGTCGAACAGATCGCGGCGGCGCTGGACGGCCGTGCCACGATCACGCTCGATCCGACCGAACGGCACGGTTTCGAATATCAAAGCTGGCTCGGCTTCTCGCTCTTCGGCGCGGGCATCGCCGGCGAGATCGGCCGCGGTGGCAGCTATACGATCTGCGGACCCGATGGCGGCGAGGAACCGGCGATGGGCTTTTCGCTCTATCTCGATCCGCTCGTCGATGCGGGGCTGGGCGCGAAGGACAAACGCCGCCTGTTCCTGCCGCTCGGTACCGATGCAGCGCTCGCGAAAAAACTACGCTCCGAAGGCTGGCGCACAGTCGCCGCACTGTCCCCCGAAGACGAGGCGGACGCCTTGGGCTGCACGCATTTTCTGGCTAAGGATGGCCCCGAACAACTCTGACCTTTTGATAGGATGCTCCGCTCCGTCATTGCGAGGAGCGGAGCGACGAAGCAATCCAGAGCCGCAGGCGATGTACCCCACCGCTCTGGATTGCCGCGTCGGCCTTCGGCCTCCTCGCAATGACGATTGATGGGAGAATCGGACTTTGGCCAATGTTACCGTGATCGGGGCCCAGTGGGGCGATGAGGGCAAGGGCAAGATCGTCGATTGGCTGTCCGCGCGCGCCGATTGCGTCGTGCGATTTCAGGGCGGGCATAATGCCGGCCACACGCTCGTCATCGGCAACATCACCTACAAGCTCTCATTGCTCCCCTCGGGCATCGTCAGCGGCACGCCCTCCTTCATCGGCAATGGCGTCGTGCTCGATCCCTGGGCGCTGCGCGACGAGGTCGAGAAATTGCGCGGCCAGAGCGTCGAAATCACCGCCGACGTCCTTCAGGTCGCGGAAAACTGCCCGCTGATCCTGCCGATCCATCGCGATCTCGACGCGCTGCGCGAGGATGCGAGCGGCAAGGGCAAGATCGGCACGACCCGTCGCGGCATCGGCCCGGCTTACGAAGACAAGGTCGGCCGCCGCGCGATCCGCGTCTGCGATCTCGCGCATCTCGACGAGCTCGGGCCGCAGCTCGACCGGCTCTGCGCCCATCACGACGCGCTGCGCGCCGGGTTTAACGAAGCGCCGATCGACCGCGAGCGGCTGTTGAACGATCTGTCCGAGATCGCCGATTTCGTGCTCGAATTCGCCCGGCCCGTCTGGCGTTCGCTCAACGAGGCGCGCGAGCAGGGCCAGCGCATCCTGTTCGAAGGCGCGCAGGGCGTGCTGCTCGATATCGATCACGGCACCTATCCCTTCGTCACCAGCTCGAACACGATCGCGGGCACGGCGGCGGGCGGCTCGGGGCTCGGCCCCAGCGCCGCGGGTTTCGTGCTCGGCATCGTCAAGGCCTATACGACCCGCGTCGGCGCCGGCCCCTTCCCGACCGAACTGGACGACGAAAACGGCCAGCGGCTCGGCGAACGCGGGCATGAGTTCGGCACGGTGACGGGGCGGCAGCGCCGCTGCGGCTGGTTCGACGCGACGCTTGTGCGCCAGACCTGCGCCGTCTCCGGCGTCAGCGGCATCGCGCTCACCAAGCTCGACGTGCTGGACGGTTTCGCGGAATTGAAGATCGGCATCGGCTACGATGTCGATGGCGTCCATTACGATTATCTCCCGCCCAACGCCCGCGAACAGGCCCGCGCGACGCCCGTCTATGAGACGATGGAAGGCTGGAGCGAATCCACCGCCGGCGCGCGCAGCTGGGGCGAACTCCCGGCCCAGGCGATCAAATATGTCCGCCGGATCGAAGAACTGATCGGCTGCCCCGTTGCGCTGGTCAGCACGAGCCCGGAGCGGGAGGATACGATTTTGGTGCGCGATCCGTTTGCGGATTGATGTAGAAGGTCAAAGGGTTGGATGAAGAATATGAACACAATTCCGCGAGTGCGAGCTGAGCTATTGTTCGAAGCAGCACAGAAAATTGCGAACGATCATGAAGCCGGCCTCGAACCAGATCCAACGGTTTCAACCGTAGCCGTCCTTCATGACAAGTGTGAGCCGGAGGAAATGACGGCAATAACATTGCGTCTCACAGCTCTCGCAAAGCTGGTTCGAGAAGGCGAAGGAGACGGTTGGCTCCTAGAGGTCGATGGGCGAAAGCATGTGCTCGTCAAAGATGCGCTGATGAAAGCAGCTGCTCGGGCAAAGCTCCATGAGGCAGATACAGTTGGCCAAGTGCGGTTTGATCCTCAAGACATCTTGAACTGCGCATTGGCAGAGACCGAAGTCGACGGCTCCGCGTAGCTGCGATAGTGTTGAAGTGCGATAATCCTCCTCAGCTAGGAGGATAATTTGCTCACGTTTTGACAATTTGCAAAACGTCATTGCGAGGAGCGCAGCGACGAAGCAATCCAGAGCGGCTAGCGACATCTTTGGCAGCTCTGGATTGCTTCGCTCCGCTCGCAATGACGTGCATTCACATTGGCATCGCCTTGCGCTAGTTTCCGCCCACGTCAAAGGGAGAGGACGTCGCCATGAAATATATCGCCGCCGCTGCGATGCTGCTGGCATCGACCAGCGTTTTCGCCGCAACCCATACTGTCGAAGCCGGGCCGGACGCGCAGGAGCGCCTTCAGGAAGCGCTGATTATCGCCGAGCCCGGCGATACAGTGGAAATCGGCGCGGGCCGGTTCGAGCTGACCGACGGGCTGTCGCTCGATGTCGCCAATGTGACCGTGCGCGGTGCGGGGCCGGACGCCTCGATCCTCGATTTCAGCAATCAGGTCGGATCGGGCGAAGGGTTGCTCGTCACGTCCGATGACGTGGTGCTCCGCGATTTTGCCGTGGAAAATACGCGCGGCGACGGGATCAAATCGAAGGAAGCCGACCGGATCGTCTATCACAATATCCGCGTCGAATGGACGCGCGGGCCGCATCCCGACAATGGCGCCTATGGCATCTATCCGGTGGAATCGACGCATGTGCTGGTCGATGGCTCGACGGTGATCGGGTCGTCGGACGCCGGCATCTATGTTGGCCAGTCGCAGCAGATCGTCGTGCGCAACAACAACGTCCATTACAATGTCGCGGGCATCGAGATCGAGAACAGCTTCTACGCCGATGTCTACGACAATGTCGCAACCCACAATACGGGCGGCATCCTCGTGTTCGACCTGCCTAGCATCCCGCAGGTCGGCGGCCATTCGGTCCGCGTGTTCCGCAACTTCATCCACGACAACAACACCGCCAACTTCGCGCATGAGGGCAATATCGTCGCGACCGTGCCGGCGGGCATGGGCGTAATGGTGATGGCGCACCGCAATGTGGAGGTGTTCAACAACATCATGGCCGATCACGGTTCAGGCAACATCCTGTTGGTCGCCTATCCCAACGATTATGACGATGAGCGCTACAATCCCTATCCGCTGAACGTCACGATCCGCGATAACCTGTACGGGCCCGCCGGCTATAATCCCGATTTCGACGGTGGGGCGGAATTGCAGGCGGCGCTGGGCGGCCAATTGCCGCCGATCATCTGGGACGGCCAGGGCAGCGGCATCCGCGTGTCGGACGATATCGGCGTGCTGTCGCTCGGCCTGACCCGGCTGCGCCAGCCATTTCAGGAAGCGCAACCCGCGCCAGCCGATCTGAGCGAGGGCGAGGGATCGGCCGAATTGCAGGCGGTCGTGCTGCCCGACAGCATGGAGGCCGCGCTCCGGTGATCCGCGCGCTTGCGGCCATGGCCGGCTGGCTGGCGCTGGTGAGCGCCAGCCCGCCCGCACCCGTGTCCGACACGGCGATCATGGGCGATTCGCTGCCGCGCAATCTCTCGGAATTTCATTTCTTCACCGACGATATCGGCCATACGCCGAACGACCGGGTGATCGGTTACGAACTCAACACGGCGCTGTTCAGCGATTATGCGCTGAAAAACCGCTTCGTCTATGTGCCCGAGGGACAGACAGCGACCTATAATGCCGATGGCGTATTTGAATTCCCGGTCGGCAGCGCACTCATAAAGAGCTTTGGCTATCCGGCCGATTTCCGCGATGCCGACAGCCCCGTCCGCTGGCTCGAGACGCGCGTGCTGCTGCGCCGCGCCGATGGCTGGGTCGCGCTGCCTTACGTGTGGAACGAAGACGGGACGGACGCCGTATTGCGACGGGCCGGGCGGCGTATTCCCGTCACATGGATCGATGCGCAGGGCGAACAGCAATCGCTCGACTATCGCGTGCCCAATCAAAATCAATGCAAGACCTGCCATTCGAGCAATGACGAGATCGCGCTGATCGGGCCGAACGCGCGCAACCTCAATGACGGCCAGCGGCTCGCCCAATGGGTCGATTGGTCGATCCTCGATCGCGCGCCAGACGACGCCCCGCGCGTGCCCGTCTGGGACGATGAGGGCGACGGCACGCTCGACGAGCGCGCGCGCGCCTATATCGATATCAATTGCGCCCATTGTCACAGCCGCACGGGCAGCGCCAGCAACTCCGGCCTGTTCCTTGGCTATAACGAGATGGACGAGGTCGCGCGTGGTATCCTTAAACGGCCCGTTGCCGCAGGGCGCGGCAGCGGTGGTCGCGATTACGATATCGAGCCCGGCCATCCCGAACGCTCGATCTTCGTCTATCGCATGCGCTCGCGCGATCCGGGCGTCGCCATGCCCGAACTCGGCCGCGGCATGCTGCACGAAGAGGGCATCGCGCTGATCGAACGCTATATCGCCGCGATGGACGAGCGGAGCTGAGCCGATGACATCGCGCGAGTCCACCCAGTTCCTGCCGCGCGCCCATGCCGACGAGGCGGCGTTCGACCGGAAGCCATCGGACTGGGCCGCGCTGCTCGGCATCGGCGCGATCCAATGGCCGTGGCTCTTGCGCTCGCTGCGCGGCGGCAGCCAGGCCGACAAGCAGGAACTGCTGGCGCGGCTAGAGCTGCCGCCCGATACGCTGCCCAATCTCGGCAGCTGGAAGGCCGATGTCGCGCTGCTCGGCAAGATCGCCAACCGGATATTGACGGCAAAACCGCAGACGGTCGTCGAGTTCGGCGCTGGGGCATCGACGTTGATCGCAGCCCGCGCGCTGCAGATGGTTGGCGAAGACGGGCGGCTGATCAGCTTCGACCAGCACGCCGATTTCGTCGAGGCGACGCGCCAATGGTTGGGCGAGCACGAGCTGTCGGCCGATATGCATGCGGTGCCGCTGGTCTCCCCGCCCGAACCGTGGAACGGCCTGTGGTACGATCATGGGCCGCTCCCCGACGATATCGACCTAATGTTGATCGACGGGCCATGCTGGACGATCCATCCTTTTACGCGCGGTGCGGCGGCGCAGGTGTTCGACAAAATAGCGATCGGTGGGATGGTGATGCTCGACGATGGCGCGCGGCCGGGCGAACGCATCCTCCGGCGGCGCTGGGCGAAAGCCTGGCCCAATTTCGACTTCGAACTGGTCAGCGAGGGCACCAAAGGTACGGTGGTCGGTATCCGTAAAAGCTAGATATCGGCCCTAGATATCGTCGGCGCTCCGCAACTCTTCCCTGTCGATTTCGCCCAGCATGCTCGCGGTCGTCACCGTCACCGTGGCATCGCCGGTCACATTGGTCGCGGTGCGCATCATGTCCATGATCCGGTCAACGCCGGCGATAAAGGCGATGGCCTCCAGCGGCACGCCGACCGCCGCAAAGACCGCGCCCATCATCACCAGCCCCGCGCCCGGAATGCCCGCGGCCCCTATCGAGCCGACCGTCGCGAGAATGGCGATGGTCACATAGTCGGTCATGCTCAGATCGACGCCGAACATCTGCGCGCCGAACAGCGTCGCGAGGCCCAGATACATCGCGGTGCCGTCCATATTGATGGTCGAACCCAATGAGACGACGAAGCTCGACGTAGGCTTGCTGATGCCGAGATTGCGCTGGGTGCAGCGCAAGGTCACCGGCAGGGTCGCAGACGAACTCGCAGTCGAATAGGCGACCGCGATCGCATCGATCATGCCGCGGAAGAAGCCGATGATCGAAACCCGCGCGAGAAAGGCGAGGATGCCGACATACATGACGCCGATGATCAGCAGACAGCCGAGATAGTTCATGCCCACCAGCTTCGCGAGCGCATAGACCGCGTCGAGCCCGAGCGTGCCGACCACCCAGGCGATCAGCGCAAAGACGCCGAACGGGGTCAATTCCATTACCAGGATGGTGATCTTCTGGAAGATCAGCGCCCCGCCATCGAAGGCCTTGGCGATCATGGCGGCGCCGCGCACGCCGCTGTCGGTCTCCGCCTCGTCGTCATCCTCGACATCGCCGCGGGCAAGCAGGATGCCGATCCCGACCAGCAGCGAGAAAACGATCAGCGGCAGCACCTGTACCTTGGCCATCACGTCGACCGGGCTGACGGGAATCATCGAGCGGATCATCTCTTGCCAGGTCGGCTGGGCTGGGTCCGGGATATCGCCCATTTCGAGCCCGGACGTATCGACGCCAATGCCCGGTTCGAACCAGGTGCCAAGCGCAAGGCCCAGCCACACCGCTACTTGCCCGGTAATCACGAACAGCAGTATCGCGCGCCAGCCGACACTGCCCAGCCGCCCGACGTTACCGATTGATGCGACGCCCGACACGACACTGAAGAAGATCAGCGGGACGATCAGCATCTTGATGAAATCGATGAAAATATCGCCGATGATCTTGATGCTCTCGGCGCCGGGGCCCCAGATGTAGCCCGTAATCCCGCCAAGGATCAGCGCCCCAACGACGCGTTTCCAGAGCGGGATTTCAAACCATTTTTTGAGCACGCAACATCTCCCCGCCCTATGGCGCCAACGCTATCGCCCGACCGGCACTACCGCAAGCGCTAGGCGAACAGGAAGGCGATGGCACAGCATGTCGTAAAACCGACGGCCGCGGTCAGCGGCAAACCTGCCTTCACGAAATCGAGGAAGCGGTAATTGCCCGCCGCATAGACGAGCGTGTTGGTCTGATAGCCGATCGGCGTCGCGAAGCTCGCCGATGCTGCGAACATGACGGCGATCACGAGCGGGCGCGGGTCGACGCCGAGCTGGTTCGCCAAGCCGATTACGATCGGTGTGACGATGACCGCAACGGCATTGTTCGTAACGATTTCGGTCAGCAGCACCGAGAGGATGTAGACGACGAAAATCAGCGACCAGGGCGGCACCGTTTCGAGGATTGGCACGATCGCTCCGACAATCAGCGCGACGCTGCCCGCCTGTTGCAGGCCCACGCCCACAGCGAGCATCGCAAAGATCAAGATCAGCACATTGCCATCGATCGAGCCCCAGGCCTCTTCTGCGTCGATGCAGCGGGCGGCAAGGATGGCGCCCATACCGAGGATCGCGGCCACGGCGAGCGACACGATGTTGAGCGCCGCTAGCGTCACCACGGCCGCCAGCGCGAGGATCGCTATCGGTGCCCGGTCGCGGCGGAATTCGCGCGTCCGCGTCTGGCCGACGCCGAGCAGGTTCGGATTTTCGTACATGCGCCGGATCGCGTCCTCAGAACCCGTCACCAGCAGATGGTCGGCCGCGCGCATGCGCGAATTGGCCATGTCCGGCCCGGGTAGCTGGCGGTGGCGCGTGATACCGATGATCCGCACGCGCAACCGGCTCAGGAACGGGATGTCGGCCAGCCGCCGTCCGAGGCTCGGATGGGTCGGCGCTATCGTCGCTTCGACCAGCGCCTCGCTGTTCGCGCTCGGACCGTTCTTGCCCGCGATCCCCATCTCGAACTGCCGTGTACGCCGCAGCGAGAGCAATTCGGTCATATCGGTACGGATGATCACATGATCGCCAGCCATGGCGACTTCTTCCGACAGTTCATGTCGGATGAATTCCTCGCCGCGCTTGATCGACAAGACCTTCAACCGTGAGGGCCTGAGCGCCGCCAGTTCGCTATATTTGCGGCCGATCACATCGCCATCCTCGGGCACGATCAACTCGGTCAAAAAGTCGGTATCCTCGGTACTGCGGTAGAGCGACGTCGGATCGCCCTTGGGCAACAGGATCGGCCCCAAAATCGCCAGCGTCACCGCGCCGGCGAGTGCGGCCATCAGGCCATAAGGCGTGATCTCGAAAATCCCGAACGAATCCATGCCTTCCTGCCGGGCGACGGCATCGACGATCAGGTTGGTCGACGTCCCGATCAACGTCATCGTACCGCCAAGGATGCAGATATAGGACAGCGGGATTAGCAAGCGTTTGACCGACATGCCGGTTGCCTCTGCAAGCCGCGCCATGATCGGGATAAGCACAAGCACGACGGGCGTGTTGTTCATAAAGGCCGAGGCGACGAATGCGCCGATGAACAGTTCGACCAAGGCCAGTTTCGGCCGCTTCGCCGCCCGCGCGACGATTCCGGAGGCCAGCGCGTCGATCGTGCCGGTTCTGAGCAGCGCGCCGGACAGCACGAACATCGCACCGATGGTGATCGGCGCCGGGTTTGAGAAGACCGACAATAAGCCATCGGAATCGAGGATGCCGAGGAACAGAAACGCACAGGCGCCGAACAGCGCTATCACCGCCGCCGGGAAGCGTTCGAAGAGAAAGGCAACGAACATGATCCCGAGGATAACCAGGCCGATAACCGCCTGATTGACATCGATAAAGGCTTGTATTGCTTCCAACTCTACCCCCAAGCGAGCCGGTTTATCACCCGCATTGCGCCCGGTGAAGCAACATTTGATCGGCCAGCACCAGCGCCATCATCGCTTCGACCACGGGAACGCCGCGAATGCCGACACAGGGATCGTGACGGCCCTTGGTCGAAATCTCGGTTTCTTCGCCATCGCGTGTGACCGTCTTGAGCGGCGTCAGGATCGAACTGGTCGGCTTGAATGCGGTACGGCAGACGATCACATCGCCATTGGATATGCCGCCCAGAATACCGCCCGCATTGTTCGAGAGGAAACGCGGCCCCTCGTTGCCGGGCGCCATTTCGTCCGCATTGTCGCGCCCCGTGATCCGCGCGGCTTCGAACCCGTTGCCGATTTCGACGCCCTTGGTGGCGTTGATCGACATCATCGCCGCCGCCAGTTCGCCGTCGAGCTTCGCATAGACGGGCGCGCCCCAGCCGGCCGGAACGCCGGTCGCCATACATTCGGCCACTGCGCCCAGCGAATTGCCGTCCTTGCGCGCGGCATCGACGGCCGCTTCCCATTCCTCCGCCGCAACCGGATCGGGAGAGAAGAAACTGTTGGCATCGATCGCGGCATCGTCGAAGCGCGACCGGTCGATCGGAATACCGCCAAGCTCGGTCAGATAGCCGCGGATAGCGATAGTCTCGCCCAGCACTTTGCGCGCCACCGCGCCCGCCGCGACCCGCGCCGCCGTTTCGCGCGCTGAAGACCGCCCACCGCCGCGCGGATCGCGAAAGCCGTATTTCGCATCATAGGTATAGTCCGCATGCCCGGGCCGGTACTTCGCCGCGATTTTCGAATAGTCTTTCGACCGCTGGTCGACATTTTCGATCATCAGATGGATCGGCGTGCCCGTCGTGCGGCCTTCATAGACGCCTGACATGATCTTCACCGCATCGGGTTCGCGGCGCTGCGTGGTGTGGCGGGACTGGCCCGGACGGCGCTTATCCATCCAGGGCTGGATATCGGTCTCCGCGAGCGCAATCCCCGGCGGGCAGCCATCGATAACCACGCCGAGCCCCGGCCCGTGGCTTTCACCCCAGGTCATGAAGCGGAACACATGGCCGAAGCTGTTGACGCTCATTTCTCGAGCGCGATATCGGGCGCATCCTCGGCTTTCATGCCGATCACATTATAGCCGCTGTCGACATGATGAATCTCACCGGTCACGCCCGCGGAGAGATCGCTGAGCAGGTAAAGCCCGGCCCCGCCGACATCCTCGATCGTGACGTTCCGGCGCAGCGGCGAATTCAGCTCGTTCCATTTGAGAATATAGCGGAAATCGCCGATGCCGCTGGCGGCCAGCGTCTTGATCGGGCCGGCGGAAATCGCGTTCACCCGAATATTGTCGGGCCCCAAATCCATGGCGAGATATTGGACGCTTGTCTCGAGCGCCGACTTGGCCGGCCCCATAACGTTATAGTGCGGCACGACCTTTTCCGCGCCATAATAGGTGAGCGTCAGGATCGATCCGCCATCCGGCATCATTTCGGCCGCGCGCTTCGTCACGGCCACCATCGAATAGACCGAGATGTTCATCGTCATCAGGAAATTATCGAGGCTGGTGTCGACATATTTGCCGCGCAACTCGTTCTTGTCGGAAAAGCCGATGGCGTGAACGACGAAATCGATCGTCTCCCAGCGCTCTTTAAGCGTCGCGAAGGCGGCGTCGAGCGCATCCATATCCGATACATCGCATTCGATCAGGAAATCGGAACCCAGGCTGTCGGCCAAAGGGCGCACGCGCTTTTCGAGTGCCTCGCCCTGATAGCTGAACGCCAATTCGGCGCCCTGATCGGCAAGCTGCTGCGCAATGCCCCATGCCAGCGACTTGTTGTTGGCGAGCCCCATGATCAGCCCGCGTTTCCCTTCCATCAATCCCGCCATTACGGTTCCTCGATCTGAATTTCGGACGCAGTTTCGTCCAGACGCTCCCTTAGCTCGCTTTCGGGCACTTCCGCCAGTGCCGCGTTGAAATGCGCGCCGACGACGACGCCATAGCCGATCACGAAGAAGAACATCATCGACAGCATGAAGCCGGCAAGGCTGCCATAGGTCAGGTCGTAGCTGATGAGGTTGGAGAGCACGATCGGCATCAGCGCCGTCGTACCCAGCCACCAGACCGTCACCAGCAGCGCGCCCGGCCATTTGGGATAGCGACGGGGGCGGTATTCGCGCGGCGTAAGCGTCCAGAAGACCAGATAGAAGGCGAGGAAAATGGCCAAAGCCGGCACGACGCGGGAAATCGTGACGAGTACGCGATATTCCTCGAGCACGGGCAGTACATCATAGATGAACTGTTCGAGACCGGTGATCAGAAACTGGAGTACAAAGGCGAGCAGCGCCAGCGCAACCGCGATGATCACGAGACCGATCGAGAACAGCCGATACTCGTAAAAGGGCCGGCCATAGGGTGTGCCATAGGCGCGGCGCAGGATCTCGCGGATGGTCTCGATAAAACTGGTGGTCGTCCAAAGGCCGATAGCCGCGCCGATCCATAAGAGATTGCCCGTCCGCGCGGAAAGCACGCTCGCAATCGGGTCTTCCAGCGCCGATGCTACCGTAGGCGGCACGCTTTGGAGGAACATCGAAACGGCCTGCAGCCCGTCCTCCGTCCGCCCGACAATCTGGGCGATTGCCGCCAGCACGATGAAAAAGGGAAAGAGCGCGAGCAGCGCCATGAAGGCCAGATTGCCGGCATGGACGAAGCCCTCGGCATAGACGCCTTCGGCCATGCGTTTGAGCGTCGTCCAGCCCCAGGTGCGCGGCTCGGGCCTTTCGAGCGGCCGTCCCTCGCGTATCCGAAGCTCGTCCAGCCTGCGGCGCGCCTCAGGCGATTGCGAAGCTTCGTGCGTCAAGGGTTAAACCCTACACACCGAATTCGGAGCGGGGGTTCTGCGGCTTTCCAGGTTTCCAGCTCTTCACGAACTCGGCGAGATCCTTGTCATCCTCGGGGAGATCGATTTCGAGCTTCACAAGCTGATCGCCCCGGCCGCCGCCCTTTTTATGGAAGCCTTTGCCCTTGAGCCGCAGTGTTTTCCCCGATGCCGCATTTTTCGGCACGGTCAGCATTACCGGCCCGTCGACCGTCGGCACCTTGATCTTCGCGCCGAGCACGGCCTCGTCGAGACCAATCGGAATATCGAGCCGGATATTGTCGCCATCGCGCTCGAAGAATTTGTGATCCTGGACGAGGATCGTGACGATCGCATCGCCCGCGCCGCCGGGGCCCTCCTGCCCCTGTCCGGTCAGCCGCATCTGCGTGCCGCTTTCGACGCCGGGCCTGAGTTTGAGATCGATCGTCTTGCCGCTCGAAAGCGTGATCCGCTGATCATCGAGGCGCGCCGCGTCCTCAAACGGCACGGCGAGCTTGTAGCCCATATCCGCGCCCTTGCGCGGCGGCGCCTGACGCCGGCCGAAACCGCCGAACGGGCCGCGCGACGAACCCGTACTGCGTCCCCCGCCACCGAACAGGCCCTCGAAGATATCGCCGATATCGCCGGCTTCGGAGAATTCGAAATGCGTGCCCTCGCGCCCCGGGCGGCCGCCACTGAAACCGCCGCCCGCAAACGGATGCGTCGGATTGCCCTCGGCATCGATCTCGCCCCGGTCGAACTGCGCGCGCTTGTCCTTGTCGCTCAACAGGTCATAGGCGTTGGTGGCCGCCGAGAATTTTTCGGCCGCCTGCGGATTGTCCTTGTTGCGATCCGGATGCAGTTCCTTCGCGAGCTTGCGATAGGCGGACTTGATCTCCGCCTCGCTCGCGCCGCGCGATACACCCAAAGTAGCGTAAGGATCTGCTGCCATAGTGTCCGTGTCGTACATCATGTCCCATTAGCCAACTGTTGCAAAAATACAACAACTGAAATGGGGGAGAGCTCCCGCTTTTTCAAGCGGTTTTCGGCATGCCGTGAATGCGGCGGACGATCAGATAGATGCACAATCCCATCGGCCCGAAAAGAAAGGTCGCGAGCAGGATCGGCGCCTGGACGATGCGGGACAGGGATATCGCGTCCGCGTTGCGCGCGACCCACAGACCGACGAACAGGTCGAACGCCAGATAATGGACCCAGCCGAGCGTAAGCCCGGCATCCGTCGCGAAAATCGTGCGTACGCCCTCGATAGTCGAGAAGTCCGGCCCCGCCCCGCCGGGCGCAGGCGCGAAGACCATCAGATAGATGAGCAGGGCGGCATAGAAGAGGCTCAGCAAGCCGACCACGCCCTCGCGCAGGACCGTGAAAACGATCTCCCGCCGCGGTCCGAAGATCAACGCCACCCAGGCGAGTAGCGCGAACAGGTTCGCTATGCTGAATATTGTCGGCCAATCCATATCGTTCCCCCCGAAAGCCTGCGCTTGATCGAATTGATTTCCGGCGTTGATAGACGATGCCCGGCTGCCCTAAAAGCTCCGGCATGACCAACGATCCGCACGCCATCTTCACCGCCTGGGCCGCCGAAGCGCGGGCCAGCGAAATCAACGATTCGAATGCGATGGCGCTCGCGACGACCACGCCCGATCATCAGCCATCGGTCCGCATGGTCCTGCTCAAGGGGCATGATGAACGCGGCTTCGTCTGGTACACCAATCTCGAAAGCCGCAAGGCCGACGAATTGCTGGCAACCGAAAAGGCCGCGCTACTCTTCCATTGGAAATCGCTGCGCCGGCAGGTGCGGATCGAAGGCCCGGTGAGCCGGGTGTCCGACGAAGAGGGCGATGCCTATTTCGCAACGCGCAGCCGGGATTCGCAACTCGGCGCATGGGCGTCAGACCAGTCGCGCCCGCTCGACAGCCGCGAGACATTCGAGGCGCGCTATGAAGAAATGCGCGCGCGGTTCGAGGGCGGCGATGTGCCCCGCCCGCCGCATTGGTCGGGCTTCCGCCTCGATCCGCAGCGTATCGAATTCTGGGAAGATCGCGAACATCGCCTACACCATCGGCGGGTGTTCACACGCACGGCGTACGGCTGGGACGAAGGCCTGCTTTACCCCTGACGAGATAATCGGGCTTTCCGCTCGCTTTGCGCGCGCCTATGCGCCGTGGCGAAGGGAGACAGGTGATGCCTACGCTGCGCCTCGTACAGATCGATGCTTTTTCGAAAACCGCATTCGGCGGCAATCCGGCGGCGGTAATGCCGCTCGAAAGCTGGCTCGAAGACGATATCCTGCAGGCCATCGCGGTCGAGAATAATCTCAGCGAGACGGCCTTCTATCTGCCCGCCAAAGACGACCCCGAGGCCGATTTCGAACTGCGCTGGTTCACGCCGGGTCTCGAAATCGCGCTATGCGGTCATGCGACATTGGCGACGGGCGCGCACATATTGCGCGAGGGCTGGGCGCGAAACAGCGTCATATTTCGCACGCGCAAGGCCGGCCTGCTCGAAGTGCGCCGCAATGGCGAGGGCTTTGAAGTCTCGCTGCCCGCCTATCCGCCAGCACCCAAAGCCTTGCCCGAGGCCGTTGCGGCGCTGGACGCAGAGCCGCTCGAAACCCATTTTCATGAGGGCCGCTATTCTCTCTATCTCTACGAGAATGAAGATCAGGTCCGCGCGCTGGCGCCCGATATGCGCGCACTCGCCGCAATCGGAGACTGGCAGTTCATTGCAACGGCGCCCGGTAGCGAGACCGATGTGGTGAGCCGCGTCTTCGTACCGGGCGCGGGTGTCGATGAAGACCCGGTGACGGGCTCAGCTCATGCCGTACTGACACCCTTCTGGGCCGAACGGCTGGGCCGCGACCGCTTTACCGCTTTCCAGGCCAGCGCCCGTGGCGGCCATGTGGGCTGCCGCCTCGATGGCGATCGTGCGGTACTATCCGGCCACTGCGCGACGGTTATCGAAGGCGAGTTTTTCTTCTAGCGCGCGCCACTCATCACGCCGAACCGTTCGGGCAGGGTGACGAGGATATCGTCGACCTCAACGCTGCCGCGCTGCACGACCAGTTCCTGATGGTTGCGCTGGGCATCGCCGGTTTCCGCTTCGATGCAGTTGCGCCCGTCGCACTGTTCGCGGAAGCGATAGCGGAGATAGGAGACGAGCTCGCCCGCCGTAATATTGCCATCGGCATTGTCATCGGCCTGCCCAGCGACGCCGTCCGAGAAGAAACGCGACAGATAGCCGCCCGCGTTGAACTCCGACGCGACAAGGCTCGTCAGATCCTCTTCCGAGCTGAACAGCCCCATCATATTGGGCCGCGTGATCAGATCGCGTTCGAACCCCCCCGAGAAACAGGCGTCCAGCACGATCATCGTCGTGCCCGCATTGAGGCCGGCGAACATCTGCGCCAGCTCGTCATCCGTCAGTTCCTCGCCATCGCCGAACACGAGTGTCTCGTCGCGCCCGTCCAGCTCGGCGCGATCGTTGGGATCGTCGATCTGATTGCCATGGCCGGAGAAGAAGAACAGGAAGATATCGTCAGGCCCCGCCTGCGCCGCGACGCGCTGAAAGGCGCGACGAAATTCGGGCAGCGTCGCATCCTGGTTGGTCAAGAGGATGCTCTCCTGCCGCAGCATGCCGAGCTCCTCGAACTTCTGGTACAGCTTCGCCGCATCGCTGTCGGTGAAGCTGAGATCGGACGTGTTGCCGCCATAATCGGCAATGCCGACCGAAATCGCGAAGACCTGGCGCTGCTCCGGATTCGCCGGAATGCGCGTCGTGCCCTCGCTCAACGCGAGACGGAACGCGCCGGTTTCGCCGGGCGCATAGCTGGTCGCAATCAGCGTATATATGCCGTCTTCCTCCAGCACCCGCTCGAACCGGCTGTTCAGTGATTCGCCGGTATCGTCGATATCGACCTGTTCGCCCGAGGGTGATTGCAGGATCAGATAGGTGTCGAACTCATCCGAACTCAGATCGATGGTCACCGGCTGGCCGCGCCGGCCTTCGAAACTGTAGCGCTCCAGATATTCGCCACTGCCCAGCGTTTCGTCATCCTTGCCGAGCTCGCTCGTCAGCGTCCGCCCGAAGCTCAGCGGTGCGGCATTGCCGCCGATCATCGCGGTATCGGCCACGCCGTTCCGATTGAGGCCGGTCGCCAGTTCATAATCGCCGGTCGAGCCGCGGCCGTAACTGGTGACGGCGATCGTATATTCGCCATCGGCCGGCAGCGTTGCGAGCACGCGGCTGTTGAGCGTCGGCTCCCGCGCCGTGCTGTCATCGTCGTTGCGCACGCGGAAATTGTCCGGGCCGATCAGCGTCAGCATCGTGTCGAAATCGCCCGAAGCGCGCAGATCGATCCGCTGACCGCGCGTGCCACGAAACACAAAGCGGTCCGTATAGCGGCCGTTGACCTCGGCATCGCCGTCCGACGACAGGCTGCCATTGCGGGTCTGCCCGATTGATATCGTCTGCGGTGCGATAACGGTTTCGGCGACCTGCAGCCTATCGGTCGGCACCAGACGGATCGTGTAGGCACCGTTTTCCTGGGGGCGGAAGGATTGCGCGCGCACGGCAAGCTCGCCTGATGCCGGCATCACCAAGTCCAAACGGCTGTTGGTCGTTTCCGGCACCCAGTGGTTATCGTCGTTTACGAGCCGCGTACCGTCTGGAAGTTGCGCCTCGAGCTTCGTGTCGAAAGCATCGGATTCGAGGATGACCGAAACCTGTTGACCGGCTGATGCGCGAAGGGTCCATTCATCATAATATTGGCCCTTGCCGCCCGATACCTGATCGCCGGCCTCCAGTTCGCCCTGCGCGGTCTGGCCGAGCGTCAACGCACCGTCCTGCGCCTGCCCCATGACCGGCGGGCTCAGCGCAATCGCCATCATCGCGACGCCGCAACTTGCCAATATCTTGGATTTCATAATCATTTCTTCCCCAATGCGCCGACCCATGACCCCCATGGCATGGCTGCGGTGAAGCGGGGCTGAACAGCGATAAAGCGTTTTCGACCCGCGTCCCGAGCGCGTTTAGCCGCAAAGCGGCGCACCGGCTATGACTTAAAACACAGGCGCGAGAATCAGCCGAACGCCTCGAAAATGCGCGCCATCCGCATGACGACGGCCTCGCGCAGCTCGCCATCGGGCGTATTACCCAGCCGCACGACCGTCAGCCCCTGTTCGGGCGAGACCATCACATATTGGCCGAGATGCCCGTTAAAGGCGAAGATCGTATTGGGCCCGCGATCCGGAAACAGGACGGGCGTATCGAACACGCCGCCGGGCCGGTTGAGCCAGGTCTGCCCGCCATATTCGCCGTTCAACGGTGAGGGCGTGAGCATGAAGGTGCGCCATTCGGGCGAGATGATCTGCGTGCCGTCCGGCGCCTGGCCGGTGCGCATGACCTCGCCGAGCCGAGCCCAGTCCCGCGCCGTCGCATGGATCAGGCTGCCGCCGATCTGCGTGCCGCTCGCGTCGAACTCGAAATAGACGCTCGATATGCCGGCCGGCCCGAGCAGCCGCTGTTCGGCGAAGCGGCGATAAGCCGCCGCGCGTTCGCCCGGATCTTCCGAATCCGTCAGCGCATCGGCGATAATCCGCGAGAGGATAACCGTCGTCGCGCTCGAATATTCATATTTCTTGCCGGGATCGGCTTCGAGCGGCTGCGACACGGCATAGGCCGCCATATCGTCCGTCCCGCTCGTGAAGAGCATCCGATTGGTATCGGAATCCCAGATCGGATCATTGACTTCGGTATGTTCGAGCCCGGACGCCATATGGAGCAGGTGGCGCAGCGTGATGGCCCCGCGCGGATCGTCTGCGTCCCGCCATTCGGAAATCGGCGCCGGGGCATCGAGTTCGAGCACGCCATCGTCGACGAGGAAACCGACAAGCATGGCCGTGACCGTCTTCGCCATCGACCAGGAGACGTAGCGCATGTCCGCCGTGTAACCGGGCGCATAGCGTTCAGCCACGATCTCGCCGTCATGCATCACGAGCACGACGCGTGTTTCGCCGACGACATCGTCGCTGAACAGATCATCGACCAGCGGCGCGATATCGGGACGCGCCACGACCGGGGCGGCCGTTGTCTCTTCGGACGCAACGGTCTCTTCCGCATCGCCGGTCTCGAGTACGGGCGCGGCGGCGATTGCGATCAACGCCGCGCTGGCGGCAAGAGGAACAAGCCATCTTTGCTTCATCATTGCGTCAGGCTAGGGCTGACCGCCATGAAAGTGAAGCGGCCAATTCTGACGGGCACCATTATCGTGCTGCTGATCCTGCTGATCGCGGTCATCGTCTATGCGATGCGGATGCGGCCGACGGTCGAACTCGGCGTCGGCTATGGCGCGCATGTCGTCTGCTCCTGCCGCTATATCGGCGGGCGCGACATGGAGAGCTGCTACAATGACTATGAGCCCGGCATGGAGATGATCTCGATGACCGAAGACGAGGCGGAAAAGCGCATCACGGCGAGCGTGCCGCTGCTCGCGAGCCGTTCGGCGCAGTTCCGGGAAGGCTTGGGGTGCGTGTTGGAGCCGCTGCCGGGAGCGGATTAGGTAGTCAGGCGCTGCGAGTCGAACGGCCCGTCTTCACCCAGGCCAGACAGAATAGCAGCGCCAGCAGCAGGTCCGGTGCCGTCGTAGCAACGAGCGTGGCGTCGACGCGGCCCTGCAGATAGAGCACGGTGCAGGCACCGAAAAAGGAGAGCTTGCCGAGCGCGCCGATCAGCATGAGCGGGCGATAGCGAACGGGATCGATCGCGATCAGCGCGTAGACGAACTGCCATGCCAGCACCACGCCGACAAATCCGTAATAGAGTTCGGGGCGCGCGACGGGCGGCGGGAAATCGGCCGCGATCCGGCTTTCGAGGAAATAGAGTGGTGCGATGATCGCGATGCCCCAGACCGCGGCGATGCCGAACGTCCAGCGCGCGAACCGCATCAGGCCGCCAGCGCCTCTTCGGCGGCCACCGTTTCGGCAATCCAGCCGCCGCCCATGACGCGATCGCCCTGATAGAGCACGGCCGCCTGGCCGGGCGCGACGCCGTATTCCGGCGTATCGAAGGTGACCATCTCGCCGTCGAAGCGGGCCGGCGCGGGCTTGGCCAGCGAGCGGACTTTCGCGGTCATCGCGCCATGGAAATCATCGCCGAGCCAGTTGAGGTCCTCGATACGGGCCGCGCTGACCGCCAGCGCGGATTTCGGGCCGACGACCACGCGCCGGGTCTCGGGCTCCAGCTTCACGACATAAAGCGGTTCGGGCTGGCCGCCGATCTCAAGGCCGCGCCGCTGGCCGACCGTATAGTGGATCAGCCCCTTATGCTCGCCGAGCACCTCGCCGGTGCGCGTCACGATCTCGCCGCCCTCGCCGGCCTCGGGGCGCACTTTCTTGACGATCTTCGCATAATCGCCGTCCGGCACGAAGCAGATATCCTGGCTGTCGGGCTTCAGCGCGACCACGAGGCCAAGCTCCTGCGCAATCTCGCGCACCTGCGTCTTCGGCATATTGCCCAGCGGGAAGCGCAGATAATCGAGCTGGCCTTTCGTCGTCGCGAAAAGGAAATAGCTCTGGTCGCGCGCCGGATCATGGGCGCGGTGCAGTTCGGGACCGTGCTCACCGATCACGCGGCGGACATAATGGCCGGTCGCCAGGCAATCCGCGCCGAGATCGCGCGCCATGCCGAGCAGGTCGTGAAACTTCACGCTCTGGTTACAGCGGATGCACGGGATCGGCGTGCGGCCCGCCATATATTCGTCGGCGAAATCGTCGATCACCGATTCCCGGAAGCGGGATTCATAGTCGAATACATAATGCGCAATACCGAGCTTTTCGGCGACGGCACGCGCATCCCGGATATCCTGCCCGGCGCAGCAACTGCCCGTGCGGCCCGTCGCCTCGCCATGATCGTAGAGCTGCAGCGTGATGCCGATCACCTCCGCGCCCGTCTTCGCGGCGAGCGCGGCCACGACGGAGCTGTCGACGCCGCCAGACATGGCGACGACGATCCGGCTTTCGCTGGCCGGGCGATCGAGCTGAAAATCGGCTTCCGTCATGGCGCGCTATTTAGGGTTTGATGACGCTATGCGCAAAGGGGCAATCGGCATCGCCATTCTCGCTTTGCTAACCATCGTGCGGTTTCGCCGCCACAATTCCTCACCAAAGCGTTGCCGGCGCCTTTACCACGTTTTCAGCCTTGATCCCTAATAGCCGGGGTCATGGAGATGAACTTCAGCCCCTTTGGCGGCCGCATGGACGCAGCCGGACGCATAGCGCCGGACTTTCGCGCGCTGGTCGCCCTGCTTGCCGCGGCGCAGGCCGCGCAGCCGACGGCGCGGCTCGCGACGCGACTCGCCATGGGCAATGGGCGCACGATGGACATCGCCCAATCGCTGACCGCGCTGTTCGCACCGCAACCGCAAGATGACGGCCTGACCGGCATGGCGCGGGCGGCGATTTTGCGCGGCAGCTTCAACCCTGCCGTCCCATCCTGGAACGCCGCGCTAACCGAACGGAAAGCTTGGTAAAATGGCTGTTTACCTTGGCATTTTAGGCTTCTTTCAACGGCCTTTGATTATAAGGCGTTCATCGTAATGCTACGGAACAAGCCCGGATCGGCTGATCCTATCGAGGAAAGAATGATCGAGAACCAGAAGATACGCCCGGCGCAAGTGATCGGTCCCCTGGGGGAGCCGCTGACCTTGGAAACGCTGCCGCCGCCTTCGACCCGCCGCTGGGTCGTGCGCCGCAAGGCCGAGGTCGTGGCTGCGGTCAATGGCGGTCTGCTGACGGTCGACGAAGCCTGCGAACGCTACGACCTGACGGTCGAGGAATTCGCCAGCTGGCAGCGCGCGATCGATCGCTCCGGCATGCCGGGCCTGCGCGTCACGCGCCTCCAGCATTACAAGTCGCTCTACGAACGCCAGCAGAAATATTAGAACCGAATTTGTCGCACGGCCGAGCAGCGGCCGCCAGCGAGCAACGGATTCCCCGGTCGCCATCTCCGTCGGCGGCCGGGGAATTTGTTTTTGGACGATAACCGGCTAGCACCCTCCCCGATACGCGAATCGCACTGGGAACGGATGGCCGTCGCCATGCGTAACCCAGCTATGATCGGAAGCGCCGCCAATACGGGGGCGCAGCTATTGGGAGGACCGCATGATTGGATTTGTTATCGCCCTGGTGATGGGCGGCGTGATGGGCTGGCTCGCCAGCATGGTGATGAACCGCGACGCATCGATGGGTATTTTCTGGAACGTCATCGTCGGCTGTATCGGTTCGGTGCTCGGCCGTTTTCTCTACGGTTTCATCGGCGGCGAGTCGGCGCGCCTGCGTGACAGCGCGTTCAATATCGAAACGCTCGTCGTCGCCTTTGTCGGCGCGGTTGTCCTGCTCGGCATCGTCAACCTGATCCAGCGCGGACGGGTCCGCTAAGCGACAGTGAATCAAAAAAGCGCCGGGCGGCAGTGCGCCCGGCGCTTTTTTTGCGCCTATTGCAGCTCGAACGTCACCGAAACATTCGCCGTCAGCCGCTGTTCGCCCGGCGCGACCTGTAAAGGTGCAGCTTCGGCCACTGCATCCATCGCCATCCCGCCGCGCTGCATGATCACCGGCGGACGGGCCGCACCGGCTTCGCTGATCGCAACGATCCGCACGACGCGCATACCGGCAGCCGCCGCATAGAGCTCGGCCCGCTCACGCGCTTTGACAATCGCATCGCGCCGCGCCTCGTTTAGTGCCTCTTCGGGCGAATCGACCTGAAAACTCGGCCCGTTGATCTGGTTCACGCCCTGCGCGACCAGCGTGTCGATCACCGAACCCGCCTGCTCGATCTCGCGAAAGCGGATGGTGAGCTGATTCGACGCGGTATAGCCGATCAGTCGTCGCTCGCTGCGGTCCGAATAATCGTAGCGCGGACTGAGGTTGATCGAGGCCGTCTGGATATCCCGCTCGGCGAAACCAGCGGCTTCGAGCGCCCGGAACACGCGACTCATCTGCTGATTATTGGCCTGCAGCGCCGCGGATGCCGTCGGGGCCTCGGTCACTACGCCAGCGTTGATCACGGCGATATCCGGTGTCCGGCGCGATTCGCCCATGGCGACGATATCGAGCCGTGTGCCGTCGATCGCCATCGTCGGCGCAGGCATTTGAGCCACCGCCGGCGGCGTAACGGCGACCGCAAAACAGGCAAAAGCGAGCGTGGGAAGAAAATATCTCATAGAGGGCACTCCCGATTGGATTTGGCTGCAGGATTTCGGCCCATGGGCCATCCTTACCCGATTCCCCGAGCAGATTCGGGGTTGCGCTTCGATGAACGGTCGAATCCGTCCGTTAGGACACCTTGATTTCGCACCGTTAAAAACGCAAACGAGCCGCGAAAACACTTACCGCTTGAGCCTCGTGTTCTATTATTGTAATACAGCACGACAGTGAAGAATGCGGAGCAAGGCCAAGGTGGCAGATATGAACGTCGAACAACGCTTCGAAGGCGAGGGGGCAGCGCCGATGAGCGAATTTGAGGAAGAAGAACGGCGGCGCGACCGGCGGCGGCGCATGATCATCATTGGCGTGGTGGTCGGCGCGCTGGTCATTGTCGCGGCCTATTTCATGTTCGCAGGCGGGTCCGGCGAAAATGCGGGCGCTGCGGCGGGCGAAGACGGCCCTGCGCGCGACCTGCCGACGGTCACCGTGATCGTACCCGGCTCGCAATCCATATCCAATACCATAACCGCGAGCGGCACGCTCGCCGCACGGCGGCCGATGCCGGTCGGTGTCGCCGGCGAGGGCGGCCAGATTGCGCGGGTGTTCGTGGATGCCGGCGACTGGGTTGGTGCCGGTCAGGTGCTTGCGACCATCGAAAGCTCGGTCCAGTCGCAGCAGGTGAGCGGCGCGGCCGCGCAGCTCGAAGTCGCACGCGCCAATCTCGCACTTGCCCAAGCCAATCTCGATCGCTCGCTCCAGCTCGTCGAGCGCGGTTTCATCAGCCAGGCCGATATCGACCGGTTGACCGCGACGCGCGATGCCGAACGGGCCCGCGTCAACGTATCGGCGGCTCAGCTTAACGAACTGCGCGCCCGGGCGGGTCGACTCGCCATTCGCGCGCCGTCCGCGGGCTTGGTGCTGCAGCGGAGCGCCGAACCGGGTCAGGTCGTCAGCGCGGGCAGCGGCGCACTGTTCATGCTCGCTCAAGGCGGCGAAATGGAGATGATTGCACAAGTGTCGGAATCCGATCTCCGGCGCATGTCGGTCGGACAGCAGGCGACGATCGTCCCGGTTGGCACCGCCGATCGTTTCGAAGGCCAGATCTGGCAGCTTTCGCCGACAATCGATCCGACCAGCCGACAGGGACAAGCGCGCGTCGCATTATCCTATGAGGAAGGCCTCCGCCCGGGCGGTTTTGCGAGCGCGGAAATCGTCAGCGGCTCGATCGATGCGCCGATGCTGCCGGAATCGGCAGTGCAGAGCGACAATGACGGCAATTATGTGTATATAATCAATGAAGATAATATTGTGGAACGGCGCGAAGTGACGATCGGCACGGTCAGCACGACCGGGATAACGATCCGCGAAGGCCTGCGGGGCAATGAGCGTGTCGTTCGGTCGGCGGGCGCGTTCCTCAACCCGGGCGATGAGGTCATCCCGCAACGCATGACCCAGGAAAACGAGAGCTAGGAGCTACTCAATGAGTTTCCGGACATTATCGACCTGGGCCATCAAGAACCCGACGCCGCCGCTCGTGCTGTTCCTCGGGTTGATGCTGGCCGGCATCGTCAGTTTCATCCGGCTCGACGTCAATGACAGTCCGGAGGTCGATTTCCCGGCGGTGCAGGTAATCATCGCGCAGCCGGGCGCCGCTCCGACCGAACTCGAAACGCAGGTGACGCAGCGGGTCGAGGCGGCGGTGCGTAACATCAGTGGCGTCAACACGCTCTCCTCCTTCGTCAACGAAGGCAATTCGCGCACCTTTATCGAGTTCGATATCGGCACGCCGGTCGACCGGGCGGTCAACGACGTGCGCAATGCGATGGCGCAGATCCGCGGCGACCTGCCCGAAGGCATTCTCGAACCGCAGATCGTGCGGGTCGAGATCAATGGTGGCGGCACGATCGCCTATTTCGCCGTCGAAAATGTCGACATGACGCTCGAGGAGCTGAGCTGGTTCGTCGACAATAATGTCGCGCGGCAATTGCTGTCGATCGACGGCATGGCGGCCGTCGATCGTGGTGGCGGGGTAAGTCGCGAGATCCGCGTGATCCTCGATCCGGCGCGCCTGCAATCGCTCGGCATTACGGCGAGCCAGGTCAATGCGCAGCTGCGCGCGGTCAATGTGAACGCGGCCGGCGGCCGCGCCGAGGTGGCCGGGTCCGAACAGTCGGTCCGTGTGCTCGGCAATGCCGATACGGCCTATGAGCTCGGCCAGACCGATATCGCGCTCGGCGGCGGCCGGACGATCAAACTCGCCGATATCGCCGATGTGCGCGATCTTTATGGCGAACAGCGGTCGCTCTCCAAGATGAACAACCGCCAGGTGCTGAGCTTCGGCATCGAGCGGGCGAAAGGCGCGTCGGACGTTACCGTCTATGACGAAGCCGAGCGGGTGCTCCGCGAGATCGAGGAAGACAATCCGGGCGTCGAGTTCACGCGCCTCTTTACGACCGTCGAATATACGCGCGAAAATTATGAGTCTGCGATGATGGCGCTGATCGAGGGTGCGATCCTCGCGGTCATCGTGGTCTGGTTCTTCCTGCGCGACTGGCGCGCAACGCTGATCTCGGCGATCGCTATTCCGCTCTCGGCCATCCCGACCTTCTGGTTCATGGACCTGTTCGGCTTCTCGCTCAATTTCATCAGCCTGCTCGCGCTGAGTCTGGTGGCCGGTGTCCTTGTCGACGACGCGATCGTGGAGATCGAGAATATCGTCAGACATATGCGCATGGGCAAATCCAGCTATCAGGCGTCGATCGACGCGGCCGAGGAAATCAGTCTCGCCGTGCTCTCGACGACGGCGGCCATTGTCGCGGTGTTCCTGCCCGTTGCGCTGATGCCGGGTATTTCGGGCCAGTTCTTCATCCAGTTCGGACTGACGACCTGCGTCGCGGTGATCATGAGCCTGGCGGTCGCGCGATTGATCACGCCTCTATTGGCCGCCTATTTCCTGCGCGCCGAAGGCGTGCGCGAACATGGCGCAGGCCCGGCCATGGACCGTTATATGGCGCTCCTCAAATGGTCGCTCGTCCATCGCTGGAAGACCGCGCTGATTGGCGGCGGCGGGGCGCTGGTCGCCACGATCTTCGCCTTCTACACATTGCCGATCACCTTCCAGCCTGAAACCGATAATGATTTCAGCCGGGTCAATATCGAGATGGTGCCGGGCACTACGATTGAAGAAACCGAACGCGTATCCGATCAGGTTGCCGCGATCCTGCGCGAACAGCCCGAAGTGCGCACGGCCTTCCAGCGGATCGATCCGGGCAGCGGTCGCATCTTCATGACGCTGCATGACGATCGCGAGCGCGAGAGCACCGAATTCGAACGCGAAACCGCACCACTCTTGCGCGCCATCCCCGATGCACGCGTGACCTTCCAGTCGCAGCAAGGCGGCTTTAGCGGCCGCGATATCTCGATGGTGATCGGCGGCGACGATCCCGAGGTGCTGGAAGCCGCGGCAGACGAGCTTGTCCGCCAGATGAGCGAGCTCGACACGATCGTTGCACCGCGGATCGACGGCGATCTCAGCCGACCGGAAATCGTCGTGACGCCGCGGCTCGATCTGGCCGCTGATCTCGGTGTGACGACGGCCGAACTCAGCCGCGCCATCCGCATCGCCACGCAGGGCGAGATCGATCAGAATGCCGCTCGCTTCTCGCTCAGCGACCGTCAGATCCCGATCCGCGTCGCGCTGGCCGAGGAATCGCGCCGCGACCTTTCAACGATCGAGAACTTGCCGGTCACGACGCAAAATGGCGGATCGGTGCCGCTGCGCCTCGTCGCCGATATCAATTTCGGCTCGGGCCCGACCGAAATCCGCCGCTATGACCAGCGCCGCCGCATCGTCGTCGGCGCCGATCTCGCGCCGGGTCTCGTGACGGGCGACGCCATGTCGGAAATCAACGCCCTGCCTTTCTGGGAAGATATGCCGCCGGGCGTCGACCGGGTCATTGCCGGTCCCGAAGAGTGGCAGGCCGAAATGCTGTTCAACTTCATGGTGGCGGTCCTGTCCGGCGTGTTGCTCGTCTTCGCGGTACTGGTACTGCTCTACCGTCGGATCATGGCGCCGCTCGTCAATATGGGATCGCTGATACTCGCGCCGCTCGGCAGTGCTATCGCGCTTCATATCGTCGGCCAGCCGCTGTCCATGCCAGTCTTTATCGGCCTTTTGATGCTGCTCGGCATCGTCGCCAAAAACTCGATCCTGCTCATCGATTTCGCGATCGAGGAGATGGACAAGGGCGTCGACAAGGATACGGCGATTATCGATGCGGGCCATAAGCGCGCCCAACCCATCGTCATGACCACCGTCGCCATGACGGCCGGGATGATCCCGACGGCGCTGGCGCTTACTGGCGACGGCGCATGGCGTGCGCCGATGGGCTGGACGGTGATCGGCGGGCTGCTGCTTTCGACCGTGCTGACGCTTGTGATCGTGCCGGCCTGTTTCAGTCTGGCGGACAGCACCGAGAAACGCATCCGCCGCTTCTTCGGGCGGGCCCTGACCTACAAGCCCGAGGATGACGAGAAGGCCACCATCCAGCCGGCCGAATGACCGAGCACGATCCTTCCCGGCCAATCAGCCGGTTTAATTCGACCGAAGACCGCGGGCGCGCGATGCGCCGGACAGCGACGGCGATGCTGTTCCTCATGGCCGGCATATTCGTGCTCGCGCACAATATGGAGGACGCGCATCCGGCCTGGGGTTTCGTCCGCGCCTTTGCCGAGGCCGGTCTTGTCGGCGGGCTGGCTGACTGGTTCGCCGTGACCGCATTGTTCCGTCACCCGATGGGTATACCGATTCCGCACACCGCGATCGTCCCGCGCAAAAAGGACCAGATCGGCGAGCAACTGGCCTGGTTCCTGCGCGATAATTTCCTCACCCCCGCCGTCGTCGCCCGGCGCATGAAGCGCTTCGACGTCGCCGGCGCGATCGGCAACTTCCTGACCAATCCCGAGGGCGGCAGCGGGCGGATGCGCGAGGGCGCGTCCAAACTGATCGCGATGATCCTCGAAAATCTCGACGATGAGAGACTCGGTGGTACGACCAAGACGATGATCGCCAACCGGCTGCGCGAACTCGATGTCGCACCGCTGCTCGGCCAGTCGATGGTTGCCGCGATGCGCGAGGATCGGCATGTGCCCGTTGTCGACGGCCTCGTCCGCTGGGCGGCCAATATCCTCGATTCCAACGAGGAAATCGTCCGCGCCATGGTCTATGAGCGGGCCAATAATTTCATGCGCTGGCTCGCGATCGACGACCGGCTGTCCGACGCGATCATCAACGGCCTGCGCCGGTTGCTCGTGCAGATGGAAGGCGATCCGCACCATCCGCTCCGCGATCAAGCCAATGAAGGCTTTGTCCGCTTAGCCTTTGATCTCCAGCATGACGACGAGACGCGCGCGCGAGTGGAACAGTTCAAGCTGGAGATGATCGACAATCCGGCGGTCACAGAATGGTTGGACGGGTTATGGGAACAGGCGCGCGAAGCGCTGCTCCGCGCCGCGCGCGACCCAGACCGCGCGATGGAAGGCCGGTTCGGCGAGGCGCTGCAGGAACTCGGCCGGACGCTGCAGGACGATCCCGAAATCCGGCGCGCGATCAACAGCTTTGCCCGCCGCGCGACGGTTGGCGCCGTCGCCGATTATGGCGACAGCATCGTTCGGCTGGTCTCCGAAACCGTAAAAAGCTGGGACGCGAAAACGATCACCGACCGCGTCGAAAACGCCGTCAGCCGCGATCTGCAATATATCCGGATGAACGGAACGCTGGTCGGCGGACTGGTCGGCCTGACCATCCACACAATCATCGTGATTTTCTGAGCGGGAGCTAGTTTGTCAGAATTTTCCTGGCGGAAAATCGCCGCACCAGCCCTCTCCCCCTCCCGACCTCCCATTGAGTGTACCCTGGTTGGGAGGTCGGGAGGGGGAGAGGGCTGGTGCCGCGATTTCCCGATAGGGAGATCCTGACAATAAAATCTCTTACCCCTCGCTGACGCGCTCGATATCGGCGCCGACGCCGCTGAGTTTCTCCTCGAGCCGTTCGTAGCCCCGATCGAGATGATAGACGCGCAGCACCTTCGTCTCGCCCTTTGCCGCGAGACCCGCAAGAACAAGGCTCATCGAGGCGCGCAGATCGGTCGCCATAACGTTCGCACCGACCAGCTCGTCCACGCCCTTCACCACCGCCGTGCGCCCGCGTACCTCGATATCCGCGCCCATCCGCGCGAGCTCGGGCACGTGCATATAGCGGTTCTCGAAAATCGTTTCGGTCAGCATGCTTGTGCCGTTGGCCAACGTCAGCATCGCCATGAATTGCGCCTGCATGTCGGTCGGAAAACCGGGGAACGGCGCGGTCGAAATCGTCGCCGGATCGAGCCGGCCATTGGCCGTCACCTTCACGCCATCGTCGAGCTCCTCGACCGCCAGCCCGACATCGCGCAGGCCCGCGATGATCGACGGCATGTCCGCCCCGCGCGCACCGGACAGCATGAGTTCGCCGCCCGTAATCGCCGCCGCGCAGGCATAGCTGCCCGCCTCGATCCGGTCCGGCATCACGCTGTAGGTCGCGCCGTGCAGCCTGTCTTTACCGTGGATGACGAGCCGGTCGGTGCCGATCCCTTCGATCTCCGCGCCCATCGCAACCAGACAGTTGCACAGGTCGACAATCTCCGGCTCGCGCGCCGCATTTTCGATCACCGTCTCGCCCTTGGCGAGCACGGCCGCCATAACCGCATTTTCCGTCGCGCCGACAGACACGACGGGGAAGGATATCGTCCCGCCCCTGAGCCCGCCATCGGGCGCGCTCGCCTTCACATAGCCGGCCGCCAGTTCGATCTCCGCGCCCAGCGCCTCCAGCGCTTTGAGATGCAGATCGATCGGCCGATTGCCGATCGCGCAGCCGCCCGGCATCGAGACGGTCGCCTCGCCCGCCCGCGCGACCAGCGGCCCGAGTACGAGGATCGACGCGCGCATCTTGCGGACGAAATCATAGGGCGCGACGGTCGATGCGATATCCTTGGCCTTGATCGTCATCGCCCGGCCAAAGCCACCATTGCGCGCGCCCTTGAGCATCGTCGATGCGCCATGCTGGTTCAGCAAGTGCATAAAGCCGTCGACATCGGCGAGGCGCGGCAGGTTTTCGAGCGTCAGAATTTCATCGGTCAACAGCGCGCACGGCATGAGCGTGAGCACGGCATTCTTCGCGCCGGAGATTTTGAGTGTGCCGGAAAGGCGATTGCCACCGCGGATAACGATACTGTCCATGCGCGGCTTCTAGCGAAAGCTCGGCGCTGTGCAATCCCGCGCCGGGCAGGATTTATCGCGTCACGCCTTTTCCAGCGTACATTGCAGCGGATGCTGGTTCTCGCGGGCGAAATCGATGACCTGGTTCACCTTGGTCTCGGCGACTTCGTAGCTGAACACCCCGCATACGCCGACGCCGCGCTGATGGACATGCAGCATGACCCGCGTCGCATCGTCCATGCTCATCCCGAAAAAGCGCTGCAGCACATGCACGACAAACTCCATCGGCGTGAAATCGTCGTTCAGCATCAGCACCTTGTAGGGCGAGGGCTTCTTCGTGCGCGTGCGCGTCTGCGTCGCGACGCCGACCGTGCCGTCGCCGGCACCATCGTCTTCGTCGCGGTCATCCGCTGCAGAGATTACGAGGCTGTCGAGCATGTCGGAATAAATATCGTGAAGCGGCACCGGGACGCAAGGGGGCGAATCGCGGTTCACGCCCATTATCTGCCGGTCTGTGGCGCGGATTCGGCAGCCGCAAACAGAAAAAGGGCCGCCCCGATACCGGAGCGGCCCCTTTCATCTTCGCAAATATGCCTGGCGGTTAGGCAGCCTTGCGGAAGTTTTCCATCGCAGCAGCGAAGCGATCGGAGATCGGCTGGAAGGCTTCGCCGGCCAGCTTGATCATCGCTTCGGTGTTGTGCGACGCCTGCGACACCATCGTGTCGAAGCCGGCACGGGCGCGCTCATTCTGCATTTCGATCAGATCGCGGGGCGACTTGACCGACGCATAACCCTGCATCGCGTTGCTGGCATTTTCCAGATTTTCGCGCGCATATTCAGCGTTCTGCTTGGCGATATCCTGCATGCCCTTGGCGGTGATCTTGCCGCTTTCGACCATCGCTTCGATGTTCGCCTTCTGGAACTCGACCATGTCGGTGCCGAAAGCCGAAACCTTCTCGGCGGTTTCCTTGGCGCGATCCTGCGCCTGCGCAACGAATTCTTCGACGCGCTCACGGGTCTTTTCAGCGGTTTCCTTCACGCGCTCGCTGGCGGTTTCCATCGCTTCTTCGACGCGGTTGGCGGTTTTCGTGTTCGTCGCCTTGGCGGTCTTCGTCTTCTTCGTAGCCATTTTCGTCTTCCTTTTTCTGCGGCCCACATTAGCGGCCTGGTTATGTTGGGCCCTAACGAAAAGCAGCCCTTCAATCTCTTATGTTGCATTGCACAATATAGGATGATTCGCGCGATTGCAAGCAGTTTTTTGTGCACTGCAACATAAATGTAGCGGAAAACGATTTCACCGCCGCTGTTTGTGCAGTTCGATGCTCAGATTCCGCAGACGATGACGACCATTAACGCTTTGTTTTTAAGTATAATACTGCATTATCAGCCAATCACGGACCATATAAGGAGCAGTACAAAAAGCGCCAGCCCGATTGTGCTGAGAACGAATGCCGCGCGGCCATAGACGGTCCGTCTGTGCAACACGGACAGGATCAGTGCGACTGCGAAGCCGGCCAGGCCTGTGGTGACCAATATCGCGCCGCCATCGCCGCCCATTGCGTCCGCGATCATCGCGCCGATAATCGCTGCCGGAGCCGTCGCACAGGCGATTCCCAGCGCGAGTTTCGCCAGACCGTGCCCGGAGTCAGCGCCGGCCCCTTCGGACCAGTCGGCGGATCGTTCCAGCGAATCGAGTGCGGCATCGATCGCGCCGGCATCTGCGGCGTCGCCGCTCGCAATCATATCATGCACCTGCTCGCGCAATCCGTCGACGACGATATCGATGTCTTCGGCGTCATGGCCGGCCTTGCCGAGCCGTTTGGCAATCGCCTTGAGCCGCCGGTCGAGCGTGCGCTCGGCGGCGGGATCGAGTTCAGTCATCCGGCGTCTCCTTGATGAGTTCCGATACATCGGCCGAAAAGCCGTGCCAGAAAGCGCTCATATCGGCGAGCCGCTCCCGCCCGAGCGCGGTCAGCTCGAAATAGCGGCGCGGCGGCCCCTCGCCCGATTTCCTCATCCGAGCCGATACAAGCCCATCCTTCAGCAATCGGCCGAGCAGCAGGTAGAGCGTGCTTTCCTGCAGCGCGATGGATGGCTGGCGGCGAATCTGCTGGAGAATTTCGTAGCCATAGGATTCGCGGCGCGCGAGAATGGCGAGCACGCAGAGCTCCGCCGTGCCCTTGCGCATCTGTTTCGTCCAGCCGTCATTCGCATCCATCCGCTTTCTCTTAACCAACGTTCGTTACTCTGCAATACAAAATAGCTTGCATCGCGCTGATAGCAAGCTACTCTGTATTACATGGTAACGATATATCGATTCGCTATCCGGCTGGCCCAGGGCGCTGCAATCCTGACCGCGAGCGCCTTGGCCGGTTGCGGTGGCAGCGATGCCGCACCACCCCCGCCCGCACCGCAAATCGTGGACTTCCCGCCCGCTCTTCCCGCGCCGCCAACGCAGACCAGCGCTATTCCACGCTTGCCGCCGGGTCCGCATATGGGCGTGATCGATGGCTTCAACCGGTTCGATGCGCAAAGCCGCGATCGTGCCGACCGGCTGCGCGACGCGGCGATCGCAGCGGGCATGACGATCGGCCGCGCGCAAATCGATTGGCGCGATCTGGAACCGTCGCCGGGCCGGTTCGATGCAGATGCGCTAGACGAAGTGCTGGACCGCGCGGGCCGCGGCGATGTTCGCCTGTTCGTAACGCTCTCGACGCTCGATTCCGAAGGCTTCACGATCCCCGAAGACCTGTCGGACGACGCGGATGGGCTGCGGGACGGGCTGACCATCGACTCGCCGGAACTGTTGGACCGGTTCGAAGCATTGCTGGCATGGCTCGTGCCGCGCCTCACCGAGCGAGAGGTGTGGGGCCTGGCACTGGGCAATGAGGCCGATATCCCGATCCGCGATACCGATATTCCGACCTTAGCCGCGCATGATTTTTTCGCGCGCGGCGCGGCGACGGCCAATCGCCTCGATCCCGACCTCGCCGTCACACTGACCTTCACCGTCGATCCCGAAAGCCGCGCGCTTGTCGACGCGCTGATGCCACTTTTCGATATCGCGTCGTTCAATTTTTACTGCTCGCGCGCCGATGGCAGCCCTGACGATCCTGCATTCTGGCGCGCCGAAATCGAGCGGATCAAAGGCCTTGCCGGGCAGAAGGAGATTTTCTTCCAGGAACTGGGCTGTCCGGCCGGCTATGACGATCCGGCCGCCAACCGGACGGGCGCCAGTGCCGACAATCAGCGGCTCTTCTTCGAAGACATGGCCGGGATATTCGCCGAAGACCCGCAGTTGCGCGCGGCGACTGTCTTCCAGCTGTTCGACTGGGAACCGGAGGTCGCGGCTATCTTCGGCGATGCGCTGCGCGCCGAAGGCATGCCGGAATTCGCCGACCGCTATGAAGAAGTGTTGGAAACGATCGGACTATGCCGCTGGGCCGAGGAAAGCTGCCGCCCGGCACTGGACAGCTGGCTTGCGGGCCTCCGCCGATTGCACGAAGTGCGGGCGGAACTCGGGAGCGACTAGCCCTTAGCGCGTCTTCACATAGCTGCCCGGCGCATCTTCCAGCGCCTTGAGCTTGCCCTTGCCGGGCTTGCGCGCGCCCTTCGCCTCGATCTTCCCGCCCGCATGGCCTTCGAGCCATTTCAGCCAGTCCGCCCACCAGCTGCCCGGCGTTTCCTTCGCCCCGGCGATAAACTCTTCGAGCGTCTCGGTGCGTTTCCTGTTCGTCCAATATTGGTATTTCTTGGCGTCAGGCGGATTGACGACACCGGCGATATGGCCTGAGCCGGCGAGCACAAATTTCAGCGGCCCGGCGAAATGCTCCGTAATCTTCCAGACGCTTTCGGGCGGCGCGATATGATCCTCCCGCCCGGCCTGCACATAGGATGGCGTTTTGACCGTGCGGATATCGATCGGCGTACCGTCCACCGACAATCCGCCGGGCTCGGCCAGCTTATTGTCGCGGTAGAAGTCGCGCAGATAGTTGCGGTGCCATTTCGCCGGCAGGTTCGTCGTATCGCCATTCCAGTGGAGCAAGTCGAATGCGGGATATTCCTCGCCCATCAGATAGTTATTGACGACATAGTTCCAGATCAGATCACGCCCGCGCAGCAGGTTGAACGTCGCGGCCATGTAGCGCCCGTCGAGATAGCCATCCCCCTCGCCGAGCTGCTCGATGAGCTTGGCCTGGATATCGTCGATGAACAGTTGCAGATCGCCGGCCTCGGTGAAATCGACCTGGGCCGTGAAGAAGGTAGCGCTCTCCACCTTGTCCGCCTCGCCTTGCGCCGCCAGCCAGGCCAAAGTCATCGCCAGCGTCGTACCCGCCACGCAATAGCCGATCGCATTGACGCTCTCGACGCCGAGCAGATCGCGCACCGTATCGATCGCATCGACCTGCCCGCGCACGACATAGTCGTCCATCGTGACGTCGGCCATGCTCTCGTCCGCCGATTTCCAGGAGACGACGAACACCGTGATGCCCTGCGCCACGGCCCAGCGGATGAAGCTCTTTTTCTCGTTGAGATCGAGAATGTAGAAGCGGTTGATCCAGGGCGGGAAGATGATCAGCGGCGTCTCAAACACCTTTTTCGTCACCGGCGCATACTGGATTAGCTGGTAGAGTGGCGTTTCCTTGACGACCTTGCCCGGCGTCGTCGCGATATTCTCGCCCAGCGTGAAGGCGTCGGGATCGGTATGGGTGAGCTGCCCCTTGTCGAGATCCGTCAGCATATTCTCGAGCCCCTTGAGAAAGCTCTGCCCCTTGGTCTCGGCCGCCTTTTCGAGCACCGCCGGATTGGTCAGGGCGAAATTGCTCGGGCTCATCGCATCGACAAACTGCTGCGTCGCGAAGCGGATCTGCTCCTTCTGTTTCGGGTCGGCCCCGTCGATCGCATCGACGCTGCGCAGCATATGATCGGCGATCACCAGATAGCTTTGCCGGATCATGTCGAAGACCGGATTGTTCTGCCATTGCGGCGCGGCGAAGCGGCGATCCGGGCGCTGGGGCGGTGCGTCTTCGCCTTCCGCATCGCCGTCCCCGGGATTGAGGAAACGCGTCCAGAGCTTGAGGCTGTCCTCCCAGAAATCGGTCTGCGCTTTTGCCAGCTTTTCCGGATCGAGCGTCATCGCCGGAAAGTCCGGCAACCGGCCCGCCGCCGGCACGGCCTCGCCCAACTTCTCGACGCCCGTCTCCTGCGCCCGCTGCATCTGCCGCGCGCCATATTCGAGCATCATCTGCTGCGCCCGCCCGAGCACGCCGGTCCAATGCTGCATGTCTTCCAGGGTGGGGAGGGATGGTTGGGTTGGGGTGTCTGTTTCGTCGGCCATGATCATCTCCGTTCGCGTACTTTACTCGACGAGGCCACAAGAAACACCCGTCACCCTGAACTTGTTTCAGGGTCCACTCCTCGGTCGGCACTGTCCTCGCAATCTGCGAAGTTGATGCTGAAACAAGTTCAGCATGACGATGGGAGAAGTTCTCGCTATTAGCACCCCACCATGAACACCGATTTCTACCGCATCCGCCGCCTGCCGCCCTATGTCTTCGCCGAAGTGAACGCGATGAAGGCCGCGGCACGGGCGCGGGGCGAGGACATCATCGATCTCGGCATGGGCAATCCGGACACGCCGCCGGCCCAGCATGTGATCGACAAGCTCTCCGAAGTCGCCAACGATCCGACCGCGCATCGCTACAGCGCGTCGAAGGGCATTCCGGGCCTCCGCAAGGCGCAGGCCGCCTATTACAAGCGCCGGTTCGATGTCGATCTCGATCCCGACACGGAAGTCGTCGTCACGCTGGGATCGAAGGAGGGCCTCGCCAATCTTGCGCAAGCCATCACCGCACCCGGCGATGTCGTGCTCGCGCCGAATCCCTCCTACCCGATCCACACCTTCGGTTTCATCATCGCCGGCGCCGCGATCCGATCGATCCCGGCCTCGCCCGGGCCACAGTTTTTTGACCGGCTCCGCTATTCGATGGCCTACAGCGTACCCAAGCCATCGGTACTCGTCATGGGTTATCCGTCCAACCCGACCGCCTATGTCGCCGATCTCGATTTCTACCGGAAAGTTGTCGAATTCGCGAAGGCGCATGAGCTCTGGATCATCAGCGATCTCGCCTATGCCGAGCTCTATTATGGCGACACGCCGACGCCCTCGCTGTTGCAGGTGCCGGGCGCCAAGGAGGTCGCGGTCGAGTTCACGAGCATGTCGAAAACGTACAGCATGGCCGGCTGGCGCATGGGCTTCGCGGTCGGCAACGAACATCTGATCAGCGCGCTGACACGGGTGAAGAGCTATCTCGACTATGGCGCCTTCACGCCAATCCAGGTCGCCGCCGTCGCGGCGCTTAACGGGCCGCAGGACATTATCGAGCATAACCGCACCATGTATCGCAATCGCCGCGACGTGATGGTCGAAAGCTTCGGCCGCGCGGGCTGGGACGTCCCCTCCCCCGAAGCCAGCATGTTCGCCTGGGCCCCGATCCCCGAACAATGCGCGCATATGGGCGCGATGGAATTTTCGAAAGACCTGCTGCGCCATGCGGGCGTGGCAGTAAGCCCGGGCGTCGGCTTCGGCGAGGAAGGCGAAGGGTTCGTGCGTATCGCGCTCGTCGAGAATGAGCAGCGCATCCGGCAAGCGGCGCGCGGGATCAAGAAGTATCTGGAGGGGTTCCGTTCGAACAGCGCGGGTTCTGATACTGGCTAAATCTTCATCCCAGTCCAGATAACGGCTTCAGTCGAGAGCGAGACAATCGCTCCGACGACCCAAAGAAACGGCCCAGGGCGACCGGCAGCACGCTCGGTTGCATCATGATGTTCCTGCTCATCTTCCACGATTTTCGAAAGCGCGTCATAAGCTTGACGATCACTGTCTTTCAGGCGCTCGCGATAGTCTTCAAGGTGTCGCAGGACGACTCTTTCGACAGCAACGGTTGTCACTGCGATGGTACGCTTTCCCAACATCCCGGTGAAAAATCCCAGCACAAGCCCTCCAAGGCCACACAAACCATAGCTCGTACAACGGCGTACACTGCGTGCGTCGAGTTCCGCTTGGAATATTGCCCGATGCTCCTGCTCATGGGCCATGAATTCTCGGAGCTCTGTTCGGTACGATGGGCAGGAAAGTGTCGCACCCCATATTTGCCCGCGGTAGATGTTGACGGCACCATGCTCTCCAGCGTTTACGACCTTGAGAACTTTTTCAGGATAGGTCTTCGCTCTCCTTTTTCCTGCCAAGATTCGTCTCCCGGTTGCCCTTCTCTCAAATGTCTAGCAATTGGTGGAAATGCCTGAAACCCACCCCTTCACCCATCGTTTCCGCGTCCGCTATGCCGAGGTCGATCCGCAGTCGGTCGTCTTCAATTCGCGCTATCTGGAATATGCGGACCTGATCATCACCGAATATTGGCGGTCGATCGATATCCATTTTTCGGGCGAACAGGCGCTCGAATTCCATGTCGTGAAAGCCGTGGTCGAGTTCAAACAGCCGATCCGCGCCGACGAGGAGATCGACGGGACGGCGGTCACCGGGCGGATCGGCAGCAGCAGCGTGACGACGGAAATCGGACTCTACGGCCTCGACGGCGAAGACGATCTGCGCGCAACAATCGAACTCGTCCATGTCCATGTCGATCTCGACAGCGGCAAGCCGATTCCGATCCCGGACGATGTGCGCGAGAGATTTCTTGCAAAATAGGAGGCGGGCCGGGACAGTCGGCACGAGCAGAGATGAAAGCACTGGCGGAGAGAGACGCTGACACAGCCCGGCGAAAGGTCACACGCGCAATCGCATAATGGCTTCTTTTCAAGGCATTGGAGGGGCGGGCCACCGCCGGCCTGTGTCAACCGGTGTCAACCGGACGACACGGAAGACCACGCGCGTAAGCATCCGCCGTCCGGCATCCGTAATAGCCTATCGGAAGCGGAAGATTTTCCGGCTTTAGCGTGTGTGACTTTTGAATGCCAGTGTTACGGAACAGGAAACGGGACGATGGCGATTTCGTCATTGCGAGGAGCGGAGCGACGCGGCAATCCAGAGCAGTTAGCGATGGAGCTTGCAGCTCTGGATTGCTTCGCTGCGCTCGCAATGACGGCATGATACGTCTTCAGCGTCGGAAAAAGGAAAACCATGACTGCAAAAGTAGAATTCTTCTTCGACCTTTCCAGCCCCTGGACCTATCTGGCCTTTCACAATATCCGCCCGATCCTCGACGAGACGGGCGCGGAAGTCACATGGCGGCCGTTTCTGGTCGGCGGCGTGTTCAACGCCGTCAACCAGTCCGTCTATGCGGCGCGCGAGGACAGCAAGGGGCCCAAGGCGCGCTTTTTCATGAAAAGCCTGCGCGACTGGGCAGCCTGGTCGAACCTGCCGCTCAATTTTCCCGCGCCCTGGCATCCGGTGCGTAGCGTCCATGCGATGCGGGCCTGTTGCGCGCTGGAAGAGGATCAGGAGGCGCTCGTCCGTTTCGCCGAAGCGGCCTTCGCCGCCTACTTCGACCGGCAGGAAAATCTCGACGAGCCGGACGTGTTGGCGGCGATCGCGGACGGCATCGGCATGGACGGGGCAGCACTCGTCGCGCGGACGCAAGACGATGCGGTCAAGGCCAGGCTGCGCGCCAATACCGACGAAGTGATTGAGCGGGGCGGGTTCGGCAGCCCGAGCATCTTCGTAAACGGCGCCGACATGTATTTCGGCAATGACCAATTGCCCCTTGTGAGGCGCGCCATCGAGCTGGCGGGCTGACGAAAGCACTGTATTAGTCGACAAACACAGCTTCCGTTCGCGCAATCCGCGCGGTAAGGTGCGCTGAGAGAATCAGGGACATTATCGTGACTTCCGAACCGACACCCGAACCCGATCCGCGGCGAAAGCGCGCGCTCTTTATCGGCGGCGCCATCGCGCTGGCGGCGATCGCCTGGAATTATGACGGCTGGGGCGGCGACGACCGCGTTACCATCTCCGTCGAAGACCGCGAGGAGCTGCGCGAACTTGGCGACGAGATCCGCCGGGAAGTCCGGGCGGGTTTGCGCGATGGCCGGGAGCAGGACGAAGACCGGGATCGTAGTGCCGAAGCGTCGGAGGAAACCGGTGAGGAAGAGGCAGGAGAAACCGAAAACGCCGCAGCCGACGAGACAGACGCCACCGATGCGGACGCGGAGGTCGTGGCCGTCCGCACCGATGGCGACAGCCGGATCGTCGAAACCGAATCGGGCGAAAATCAACGCACATTCCGCATCGAGAATGACGAGGGGCGCGGCGTGACGATCAGCGTGGATGCAGGCGCGGAAGAGTAGGTTGCGCGGCCGAAATTGCGTCGGCCGACCCCCGTTCTTATATTGGAGCAATGCGGTACCAACTGGCCTATACGGTGGGGCTGTTCACGGCTCTCGTCATCGTCGCCGGCTTCTACGCAGGCGGGCCATGGCTGGTGGCAATGGTGTTGCTGCTCTATCTGGCGCTGCCGGCCGCCGAACATCTGATAGGCGAGTCCCGCTGGCCGTCCGAGGCGCGGATCGCGCAGCTCGAAGCGCCCAAAATCGCGCGGTACGACCTGATCGTCGGCCTGACGGCGCTGTCCTTCATCCTGCTCGTCGGCTGGGCGCTATGGGCGGTATCGGTGACGGAACTGGCCTGGTGGGAATTTGCCGCCTTCGCCGTGCTGATGGGCGAATATGGCGGTTTCGTCGGCATCGTGACGGCGCATGAGCTCATGCACCGCAACCGCGCGAACAAGCGGCAGCTCTCCTTCCTGCTGCTCTCGCTGGTCAGCTATCCGCATTTCGCCATCGAACATGTGCGCGGCCATCATGTCCGCGTCGCGACGCCCGAAGACCCGGCGACCGCGCGGCGCGGCGAGACGCTCTACGCTTTCCTGCCGCGCACGATCATCGGCGGTTTCAAGAGCGCCTGGGGCCTCGAGAAAGAGCGGCTCGCGCGCAAGGGCATCGGGCCCTGGTCGCTGCGCAACCATATGCTCGTCTGGTGGAGCTTCACGCTGGCGCTGATGGCGGCGATCTTCGTCCTGCTCGGCCCGGCCAGCCTATTATTGTTCGCGATCCAGAGCGTTATCGCGATTATCGCGCTCGAGACGATCAACTATACCGAACATTATGGCATGGTGCGGGAGCGCAAGCCCGATGGCAGCTATGCCCGCGTCAAGCCCGAACATAGCTGGAATTCGAGCCATATCCTCTCGAACATCAACATGTTCAATCTCGGCCGCCATTCCGACCATCATTACCAGTCCAACCGGCCCTATTATAAGCTCCGCCACTATGATGACGTGCCGCAATTCCCTTATGGATTGGCGGGCATGATCACCATGGCGACGATCCCGCCGCTCTGGTTCCGCGTGATGGATCGGGAGCTGGACAAGTTCGAGAAGCGCGCCGAGGCGCAGCGCTAGACGCTTGCGTTGTCGGCGGCCATCAGCGCCTCGGTCGCCTCCAGGCTTTCCTGATTATCGACATCGATGGCCAGTTTTCCATCTTCAAACAGATGGGCCACGGCGCGCACGCCAAAGCGCCGCGATAGCCGCGCCATCGCGCCGTCCAGCGTATCCAGTTTGAACCGAAAGCGGATCAGGTTCATCAGCCCGAAAGCGCGCCGCAACTCGCCCTTGCGCTTGGCGAACTGCCCCCCGCGGCGGAATGGTTCGGCCGCAGCCAACGCTCCCGCATCGCGCAGCCAGAACAGATTGCAGTTCGAAATTGCGACATCCTTGAACTCGTAAAAGCCTTTCCGCTTATAGGGATAGGCCGCCTGGATCGCCTCGCTGCTGACAACGCCGATCACCGCATCGGCCTGCCGTTCATCGCCGACAGCGGCAATGGCGTGCAACGCCTCGACAGTCGTCAGCGCATTGTCGCCGGTTGTGATCAGTAGCGGCCATTGCACGGTCTGCGACGCGCGCTCGACACTCTCGACAAGCCCGGCTTCCGCCTCGACGATGTCCAGCCGCCCTGCCTCGCGCAACCGGCGAACGATGTTCACATGGTCGAGAACGGCGGGATCATGGATCGACACGATGATCTTCGCATCGTCCCACGCCTCTTCCAGCCGTTCGAGCACATGCGAGATCAAAGGCTTACCGGCGACGGGGATGACTGCCTTGTGGCTCACCCCCGCCCGCTCGGCCAACGGATCGAGCGCGCCATCGCGCTTCCCGGCCAATACCAAGATCGTCGGTACGCGCATCGTCAGGCCCCAAGCAGCTCCTCGGTAACGCGATAGGTGCGCTCATTGTCGACATCGATAGCGAGCCGCCCGTCCGTGAACCGATGTGCGATCACCTTGACGCCGAAGCGCTGCGAGAGCCGCCCCATCGCCCCGTCGACAGTCTCCGTCTTCAGAAGAAAACGGATCATATTGCCAAGGCCGAACGCCTTGATGATCCGGCCACGATTTTTGAAAAACTGCCCGCCGCTGCGAAAGGCTTCGACCGCCGAAAAGGCGCTGGCGGTGCCGAGCCAGAACAGGTTGCAGTTCGAGATCGCGATATCCTTGAACTGGTAGAAGCCATATTGGCCGTCCGGATGCGCAGCCTGGATATCTTCGCGCTTCGCCAGACCCAGCACGACGTCCGCCTGCTGTTCGACGCCGCTGGCATGGATCGCGTGCAGCGCCTCGGCCGTGGTCAGCGCATTATCGCCGGTGGTGATCAGCAGCGGCCAGTCTATGCCCTCGGCCGCCGTCTCGATGCTCTCAACGATCCCGTGCTGGGCCGCTCGCATCTCCAGCCGCCCGGCCGCCTGCAGCCGCCGCACCTCCGCGACACCGTCCAGCACCGCCGGATCGTGGATCGATACGAGGATTTTCGCATCGTCCCACGCCTGTTCCAGCGTCGCCAGGACATGGCCGATCAGCGGCTTTCCGCCGATCGGAACGATGGCCTTGTGGCTAACCCCGGCACGTTCGGCCAGCGGATCGAGTGTGCCGTCGCGCTTGCCGGCAAGCACGAGAATGGTCGGCGGCTTATGGTCGGTCGTCATATTTTGCCCGGTAGCATTTGAACCGGGACACAATTAAGGCCGGGCCTGCCCGACTTAAAGGGCATGAGCTGAAGGGCGAAGGATATGGGCGAATCTCTGCGCGTGGCGTTGGCGGGCCTTGGCACTGTGGGTGCGGGTGTCATCAAGCTTCTGGACGAGAATCGCGAGCTGATCGAACGGCGCGCGGGCCGGCCAATCGAGATTACTGCCGTGTCGGCGCGTGACCGTAGCCGGGATCGCGGCGTCGACCTCTCTCCCTTCGCCTGGGAAGACGATCCCGATGCACTCGCTGCGCGCGACGATGTCGATGTCGTCGCCGAGCTGATCGGCGGCGCGGACGGCCCGGCGCTCAACCTTGCGCGCGGTACGCTGAATGCTGGCAAATCCTTCGTCACCGCGAACAAGGCCATGATTGCCCATCACGGGCTCGAACTCGCCGCCGCTGCGGAAAAGGCGAATGTTGCGCTTAAATATGAGGCGGCAGTCGCCGGCGGCATACCGGTCATCAAGGGCCTGCGCGAAGGCGCCGCGGCGAACGCCATCACTTCGGTCTATGGCATCCTCAACGGCACCTGCAATTTCATCCTGACCGAAATGGAAGCCAAGGGCAGTGACTTCGCGGAGGTGCTCGCAGATGCGCAGGCGCTCGGATATGCCGAGGCCGATCCGACTTTCGACATTGATGGCGTGGATGCCGCGCACAAGCTCGCGATTCTCGCCAGCCTCGCCTTCGGTACGGAGCTCGATTTCGATTCTGTGGCGACAAGTGGCATCCGACAGGTCATTGCCGAGGATATCGTCGAGGCGCGGGCGCTCGGCTTCAAGGTGCGATTGGTGGGAACGGCCGAGCGCCATGGCAGCAAGCTGTTCCAGCGGGTCCATTGCTGCCTCGTTCCGCGCACCCACCCGCTCGCCCATGTCGCAGGATCGCTCAACGCTGTCGTCGCGCAGGGCAATTATGTCGGGCGACTGTTCTTCGAAGGGCCGGGCGCGGGCGAAGGCCCAACGGCCAGCGCCGTCGTCGCCGATCTGATCGACGTCGCGCGCGGCGAATATGGACCGGCCTTCGCGATGCCGTTCGCCCGATTGTCCGAAACCGGGCCGGCCGATGCGGGCGACCGGCGCGGCCGTGCCTATCTGCGCTTCGCCGTCCATGACCGGCCGGGCGTTCTTGCCGACATCACGGCCGCGATGCGCGATGCGAATGTCTCGATCGAAAGCATGATCCAGCGCAGCGGCGCCGACCCCAGCGAGGATAGCGACGATGTGGTCAGCCTGATCATGGTCACCCATGAAGGGCCGGAACGCTGCGTCACCGACGCGCTGGACCGGCTGCGCGGTTCGCAAAGCCTGGCGGGCGAACCCATGCTCATGCACATTCTGGACCTTTAGGAGCCCATCGCGCGATGAGCGATCTGATCGATATTTTCACGACCGGCGGGACGATCGACAAAGTCTATTTCGACGCACTCTCCGAATATCAGGTCGGCCCCACGGCGGTCGCCGATATGCTGCGGCAGAATAACGTCCAGTGCGATCACCGCGTGACGCAGCTGCTGCGCAAAGACAGCCTCGACCTGACCGGCGAAGACCGCGTGGCGATCCGCCAGGCGGCGGAAGACAGCGAGGCGAACCACATCCTGATCACGCACGGCACGGACACGATGGTGGAGACCGCGCGCATGCTCGGCGGTATCGACGGAAAGACCATCGTGCTGACGGGCGCGCTGCAACCGGCTTCGCTCAAGCATAGCGACGCCGAGTTCAATATCGGTTTCGCGCTGGCAGCGGTGCAGGCGTTGCCGCCCGGCGTTTATGTCGCGATGAACGGCCGGATTTTCGATCCCGCGACCGCGCGCAAGGACCGTGCCGGCGGCAAGTTCGTCGATTGAGCGCTTATTGCGGCTATTGCCCTGCCCGGCGCAGTCCGCCGGTCTGCAATCCCGTATTTCGGCCGCCAATGCCGATACCGATGCCAACCGCACCGCAGCCGACCTGAAAAAAGGCACCACGCTCGCACGTGCCCGGAGCGGCCTGAATGCGCTCACGTTCGGCCCAAAAACCTTCATTGTCGGGGTCACCAGGAATGGCCGTTTCGAACGGCAGGCGATACCGGTCATTCTCATTCTGATCCGCACAGACGACGATTTGCCGTCCCCGGCGCTCGCATTCGTCATCGGTTATCGCATATCGCTGTTCAGCTCGCGCGATTATGTCGTCGGCCTGTGTCTGATCTATTGTCGACCCTGCAGAAGCGGCGAACAACAGACAAAGCGCGCATCCGATTCTCGACAATGTCATGACCCTGGCCTATCGCGCGCGAAACATGACTAAAGGATGACCGGATAATGCCGAAAGCCAGCGAGGTACTGGACCGCGTACTCGTTCTCGAAATGGTCCGCGTGACCGAAGCCGCCGCGATTGCGGCCTCACGACTGATCGGCCGCGGCAATGAGAAAGCGGCCGACGCCGCCGCCGTCGAAGCCATGCGCGAGGCGTTCAACGGGCTCGATTTCGACGGTACCGTCGTGATCGGCGAGGGCGAGCGCGACGAAGCACCGATGCTCTATATCGGCGAGAAGGTCGGCAAGGCATCGGACGGCGCGCCCAAGGTCGATATTGCGCTCGACCCTCTCGAAGGCACGACGATTACGGCCAAGGCCGGTCCGAACGCGCTCGCGGTGCTCGCCATCGCCGAGAAGGGCTGCCTGCTCAATGCGCCCGACACCTATATGGACAAGCTCGCCATCGGCCCCGGCTATCCCAAGGGCACGATCGATCTTTCCAAGGGCGTCACCTGGAATATCGAGCGCATCGCCAAGGCCAAGGGCGTGAAACCGAACGAGATTATCGCCTGTGTGCTCGACCGCCCGCGCCACGAGGCGCTGATCGCGGAGCTGCGCGAGATCGGCTGCGGTGTGCAGCTCATTCCCGATGGCGATGTCGCCGGGGTAATCGCGACGACCGACGAGGATACGACCATCGACGTCTATATGGGCCAGGGCGGCGCGCCGGAGGGTGTGCTCGCGGCGGCGGCTCTGCGCTGCGTGGGCGGCCAGTTTCAGGGCCGGCTCGTCTTCCGCAACGACGATGAAAAAGCGCGCGCCCGCAAATGGGGCATCCCTGACGAAGAGTTCGACCGAATCTATAGCCTCAAGGAACTCGCCAAAGGCGACGTCATCTTCGCCGCGACGGGCGTCACGGACGGCTCCATGCTCGATGGCGTCAAGCGGTTGCGCAAAGGCTGCATGACCACCGAAAGCGTCGTCATGCGCGCCTCATCGGGCACGGTCCGCTGGGTGAAGGGCGAACACTACAAGGGATAGGTGAGACGCAGACATGGCCCAGACCCGGTTCCGTTTATCCCGTTGGCTTGCCGAACATGGTCTGTCGCCTGACAATCGTGCAGAGGCGGCGAAAACGGTGCCCGACGGCGCGCGGATCGCGATTATCGGCGCCGGCGCGGCGGGTCTGTATGCGGGCAAGACGCTGCATGACCGCGGAATCGATTTCACGATATTCGAGGCTTCAGAGCGGATCGGCGGGCGGCTCGGGAAGAGCACCGCGCTGTCTCACATGCCGGTCGATCTCGGCGCGGAATGGATCCACGGCCATCGCACGCTGACCCACAAGCTGGCGAAGAAAGCCGGTGCCGACATCCTCGAAGATGAGAGCGAGCTGGCGCTCTGGTTCGATAACCGGCTGTATGATGAGCGCGATATGCCGAAGGCGTTTCGCTCGCTTTACGCCAAGGCCATGAAATGCCGTGGCCCCGCCGATGATCTCACGCTGACCGAATGGGCCGTCGCGGAGGGGCTGCCGGCCGAACAAATGGTCCTACTCCCCGCGCTCGCCAATGACAGCGGCGGCTCGGCGCATCGCATGTCGGCCTATGCCGCCATCGAGGAAGAAAGCCGCAGCCGCTCGGGCGAAGACGATTACAAGGTGCGCGACTGGACCTATTTCGATCTTGTCGAGACGCTGGTGGCCGAACCGATCGCGGATCGCATCGAAACGCACGCGGCTGTCGAGCGGATCGGTTATGACAAGACGGGCGTGACGCTGGCCGTCGGCGGCGAAGAGCATCGCTTCGACCGCGCAATTCTCACGACCTCCGTCAATATCCTCAAATCGGGCAGCATCGGCTTCGAGCCGGCCCTGCCGGCGGACAAGACGGAGGCGATCGGTAAAATCGGCATGGAGGCGGGCCACAAGATGTTCCTCACCTTCACCGAGGATTTTTTCGGGTCGCAGGAGGTAGTCGGCGGCGCGATCGGCAATCTCTACTACGACGCCCGGATCGGCAAAAGTTCGGACCGCCCGACCATCGGCGTGTTCACAACCGGCGAGCGCGCGCAGGCAATGAGCGATATGGGCCGCGAGGGCGCCATCACGGCCGTCATCGACGATCTCGACCGTATCTTCGGCGGCCGGGCTTCGGAAACGTTCACGGGCGATGCCGTGGTGCAGGACTGGACGACGGAGCCGTTCATATTGGGCGGCTATTCCTATCCGACCATCGGCATGGGCGACGCCCGCGAAACGCTCGCCGCGCCGGTTGCAGACGTCCTGTTCTTCGCCGGCGAAGCGACCCATTGCGACGGCGAAAGCGCAACCGTGCACGGCGCGATGGAAACCGGCGAACGCGCGGCGCTCGAGGCGATCCACTCCTTCGCCGAGTAAGAGCGGCGATATCCCGATCGATCTTGCAGAATTACGGTAATCGTCGTAATTTCTATCCGGCTTCCGGCGGCACTAATGAGAAGGACTTTCCATATGAAAGTACCGGCTGGCCTCACGCTCGCTATCCTGGGATCGACCTTGGCCCTGTCATGCCATCGCAGCGAAGCCGACGTTCCGGATTTCAACAGTCCATTGCCCGAAATATCGATGAGCGAAGGTCCCGACGGGTTGTATATCACCCGGCTGGACGGACCATGGGCAACCGACGCGGGATCGGCAATTCTTTACGCGGAGCCGGGGAGTTCGGTTCTTCGGTCACCGTCTTTCGCTGATCCGGAAGCCGATGAAGGCGATTTCTATTTCTCGCCGGAACGGGAAGAAGCTTGCTTTACAAGCGATCGCGCGGTGGCTGGCGACATCGATATCTGGTGTGTGCGCTGGGCGGGGGACGGTTGGGCTGCACCGACCAGAATGCCCGAACCGATCAATTCGGAATCGACCGAATATAGCCCGGTCTTGCGTCCGGACGGTTCGCTCTATTTCGCCTCTGATCGCCCGGGCCTAGGCGGCGGAGACCTGTACCATGCCGTTCTGCGGGCAGAGGCCTGGGCTGTCGAGAGGCTGCCCGCCAGCATCAATTCGGAGTTTGGTGAATGGAATCTGGAGATCTCACCGGATGGAGAGCGCCTGATTTTCGAAGCGTCAGAACGGCCAGGCAATAGAAGCGTATCGGGCGATCTGTATGTGTCGCGCCGCACGGGCGATAGCTGGACCACAGCAGTGCCACTGTCACGCCTCAACGGTGTGGGTAGCGAGCTTATGCCGCGTTTCCTAAGCGATGGATCGCTGACCTATGCGCAGAGCAGCGGCGACGATGCCGATGTTATGACCGCCGAACCCAGCACATGGGAGCCAATAACACCGATGATAGCCGCCGTGGCGCGCTCGGCCGGCGAGCTGGTCTTGCTCGATCCGGAAACACTCGCCGTAACGCAACGCATTCCGGCCGGCGTCGGACCGCATGACGTCGCCGTCAGCGAAGATGGACGCTTTGCGCTCGTCCCCTCACACGGTGTTTTCCCGGCACCGCATGAAGACCCTATCGAGCCGTCGCAAATGCGGTGGATGAGCGAGAGCAGCGACGGATTTCGCATCGTCGACCTCGCCACGGGCGCGCAAATCGCACATCGCCCTCTGGACGGGTGCGAGCGACCGCATGGCGCCGCGATAACCGCGCAGGCCGAGCGCTTTTGGATCACCTGCGAGAATGAAGGCCATGTGCGCGAGTTCGACGGCGCGACGTTCGCGGAAACGCGCCGCTTCGAGTTGGCTAACGGTGTGCACAAGGTGATGCTCCTACAAGACCGGTCCATCCTTGTCGCGAGCAATACGGACACGGGCGGCATCGACCTCATCGATCTGGATACGGGAGACAGCCATTTCATCGCCACAGGAAACGGGGCTGAAGGTTTAGCGGCAACCGGCAACGGCAGCCGCGTGTTCGTGACCAACGGTGGGACGGGAGAGGTTTGTGTAGTCGATGTTGCGGCTCCGACACGCACGGCATGTTGGAACAGCGGCGGCATTTTCCCGATCGGGCTCGCGCATGATGCACAGCGCGGCTGGATATGGGTGGTCAACAACGCATCGTCCAACCTGGTCGCGTTGGATGATGCAACGGGCGAAGTCAGGCGCGACTTTGCGCTGCCGTCCCGCCCGCTCGGCATCGCCTTCGACGTGCGCGCCGATCGCCTGCTGATCGGCCTGCCGCGGCGCAATGAGGTGATCGCCGTCAACGCGGCGTCGGGCGATATCGTATTGCGGAGCGAACAGGTAATGGAAGTCGACGATATCGATCCGGTGCCTGCGTCCTATTTCCGACATTCGCCCGATACCTGACGGCATCGGAGCGAAATAGAACAGATCAGACCTCTTCTCCTGTCCTACAGAGTGCCTGGCGCAGGACATCGTTGACCGATCGTGTGTATTATCGTATTAATGCACTATGTCTCAAACTATGGCGGCGCTTACGAAACAGTTTTTGGCTCTGTTAGGCGCGATGCTTCTGTCCGTCCCAGCCTCGGCTCAACTCTCTTCGGAGAATTTCGAGTTCAAACAAATCTCTTCGGGCGAAAACCGACCGGGCATCAGTCTGGACGCACTGACGCAGGATATCATCCTCGCCCTATATTCTGGTGACACGCTCGCGGACCTTGCCAATAGGGGCGAGCACAATCGCGCCGATATCGACGCGCGCGTGGAGGTGCTTGTCGCTGAGGGATTAGCGACCGAGCAGCCTGACGCGAGTCTCTCGCTCGCCTTTCCGGTGATGACACTCGCCGAAACGCCCCAATCGATGCCGGTTTCGCCTGCGCTTATCGACGATAGTGTCGCCTTGATCGTCGCCCATCTGCCCGAGGTTCGTACCGCCTATGCGCAACTGGCCGGGTTCGAGCATGTATCGTTTGAAGAATCCTCGCTGCTGATCCTCAGCAACGTTTTACTCGACAATTGGCAGATCAACGGCATCGAAGCCGATATCTTGGGTACCGAGCGGCCATCGCGCGGCGGCGGCAACTATTATCTCGCGCTCATGGAAAAGAGCGGGCCGGAGGAAGAGGCCTTCGGCATCTATGGCAACCATTTCACGCTGCTCGATGGGCTGGCGCTCGGGCTTTACGGCAATCGCCGCTATTCCGGTCCGGCCAACATCATCACCCTGCCCGATACCGAAACGCTTACCGCGCGGCTCGGGCCCGATGCCGATGTCTCGTCCGCCGCAGTCCGGCAGCGGCTCGCCGAAACCTTGCGCGCGCTGCATCGCGACCCTGCGCATGAAGCGGCTGCCGGCGAGATCGCCCTGCTCCGCCAATTCGGCCTGATCGATGCGGACAATCGCGTGCTGATCCCGATTTTCGGAATGGCGACCTATGAAGCGCTGTCCGATATGGCGAATGCGTTCCGGCCGGAACTCGCCGCCCTGCTCCAGGCCCACCTGCCGGAGTTACGCAGCCACTACGAACGCTCTCCCTACGCCACCCATGGCGTGAGCTTCGAGGAATATTTCATCTGGTGGTATCACCTCTACTATTCGCGCGTCACCGATGCGTTGGCGGAGCGTGGCGAGATACGGATACCGGCGGCGGTCAACACAACCTATCTCGGCGTGCTGGCCGAATAAGCGCGCCTTTTTAGAACACACCCAATTCCAGCCCGGCCGCCAGCGCCGCCCCGATCTCGCGACATTGGGCCAGATCGTCGTCGGGAATCGTCTTTTCCGCCAATATCTCTTCTTTGGTCTGTGCATAGGTGCAGATGATCGGCGTGTCGGCGACTTTCTTGAGCCGCCAGCCGGTGGCGATGCGCTCCAGCTGCGCCCGCGCATTCTCGCCGTCCGAGCCTGCGCAGATCATCGCGGCATAGGGCCGGCCCTCGAGCTTGCCGAGCACCGGATAATAGCAGCGATCGAAAAAGGCTTTCATCACGCCGGCAATGGCCGCGAGATTCTCTGGCGTCGCGAACAGATAGCCATCGGCGGCCAGCAGATCTTCGGGGCCCGCATCCGGCGCTTCCTTCACGATCACGTCAGCGCCGTCCGCATCGCGTGCCGCCTGCGCCGCCGCCTCGGCCATCTGCTGCGTCCCGCCGGTCATGCTGTGATAGACGATCAGCAGGCGCGCCATGGCTATTCCTTCAGCCGATAGCCGGTGCGGAAGATCCAGATCACCGTGCCCAGGCAAAGCAGGAGGAATAGGCCCGTGATCCCGAGGCTCAGCCCGATGCTGACATCGCCCTCACCGTAGAAGCTCCAGCGGAAACCGCTGACCAGATAGACGACCGGGTTGAAGAGGCTGATCGTGCGCCACAGTTCCGGCAGCATATTGATCGAGTAGAATGCGCCGCCGAGAAAGGTCAGCGGCGTCACGATCAGCATCGGGATGAAGGAGAGCTGCTCGAAACCGTCCGCCCAGATGCCAATGATAAAGCCGAACAGACTGAAAGTGACGGCTGTGAGCACCAAGAATGCGATCATCGCCAGCGGATGTTCGATCCGGACATCAACGAAGAAGGTCGCCGTCGCAAGGATGATCAGCCCGAGGATGATCGACTTGGTCGCCGCCGCGCCGACATATCCAATGACCAGCTCGATCGGCGACATCGGCGCGGACAGCATCTCATACACCGTGCCCGTGAATTTGGGGAAATAGATGGCGAAAGAGGCGTTGGAGATGCTCTGCGTCAGCAGCGAGAGCATCATCAGACCCGGCACGATAAACGCGCCATAATCGACGCCGCCGATATCCTCGATCCGCGATCCGATGGCGCTGCCGAATACGACAAAATACAGCATGGTCGTGATCACCGGGGCGACGATGCTCTGCCAGAGCGTTCGCCACGCGCGCCGCATTTCGAGGACATAGAGCGCCCATACGCCACGGACATTCATGCCGTGGGCTCCTGTTCGGCTGCCGGCTCTTCATGCACGAGACCGACAAAGATATCCTCGAGCGAGCTTTTCGATGTGTCGAGATCGGCAAAGCCGATACCGTGATCGCTCATTGTCTTGAGCAGCGACGGAATCCCCGTGCTCTCGTCATTGGCGTCGAATGTATAGATCAGGCAGTGCCCTTCATCGGCCAGCTCCAGCTCCCACTCGGCCAGCGCATCGGGCACCGTCTCCATCGGCTCGGACAGCGTCAACTTAAGCTGCCGCTTACCGAGCTTGCGCATGATCGCCGCGGTTTCCTCGACGACGATAATCTCGCCCTTGCGGATCACACCGACCCGGTCGGCCATCTCCTCGGCTTCCTCGATATAATGCGTGGTCAGGATGATCGTGACGCCTCGCTCGCGCAGGCCCCGCACAAGGTTCCACATATTGCGCCGAAGCTCGACATCGACGCCCGCCGTCGGCTCGTCGAGAAACAGGATTTCAGGTTCGTGGCTCAGCGCCTTGGCGATCATCACGCGGCGCTTCATCCCGCCCGAAAGCTCCATAATTTTTGCGTCGCGCTTGTCCCAAAGCGACAGGTCTTTGAGCAGCTGCTCGATATAGGCCGTGTCGCGCGGCTTGCCGAACAGACCGCGGCTGAAATTGACCGTCGCCCAGACCGTCTCGAACGTGTCCGTGCTGATCTCTTGCGGCACGAGCCCGATCATCTTGCGCGCTCTCTTGTAATCGCGCAGCACATCGTGCCCGCCCGCCATCATCATGCCCGATGTCGGCGTCACGATGCCGCACACGGCGCTGATCAGCGTCGTCTTGCCTGCCCCGTTCGGCCCGAGCAGCGCGAAAATCTCGCCCGGCGCGATATCCAGGCTGACATTGTCGAGCGCCTGCACGCCGCCGTCATAGGTCTTGCAGAGATTGGATATGGAGATGATCGGCTGCATCGCGGCTCTCTGCACGGACCGCGGGCCGGGTTCAAGCATCCTAACTGCGGTACCGACCATATTGGCAAGCCTGACGCGCGCCGCCATGGTGCGCGCATTCGAATGGCGTAAAGGGGACGGGCATGACTGCGGAGGCTCTGCTGGCGGCGCTCGCCCTGCTGTTCGTCGGCTATGGCATATTTTCGAAACCGCTCGGTGCAACCATCGCGCCGGCGCCGCTCATATTTGCGCTGGGCGGCCTTGCGCTGGGCCTCTCCGGAACGGTCGAATTCAATCTCGATCCGGGGTCGGAAAATCTGCTGCTTTTTGCCGAATGCACGCTTGCGCTGGTGCTGTTCGGCGATGCGTCCCGACTGTCCTTCCGCAAAGTCATCGGCATGAATGCGCTCGCCCAGCGCATGCTGCTGATCGGCCTGCCACTGGCGATCCTGTTCGGCACGCTGGCGGCAATCGGCCTGTTTCCAGAGATGCCGTGGATGGAGGCGGCGCTGCTCGCCGCGATACTCGCCCCGACCGATGCAGCGCTCGGCGCGGCCGTGGTCGATAATGAGGATGTGCCCGAGCGGATACGGCGCACAATCATAACGGAATCGGGCCTGAACGACGGGCTCGCCGTGCCGTTCGTCTTTCTGTTTGCCGCATTGGCCGGTTTCGTCGAGCTCCATATGCAGGGCGACTGGCTGTTCTGGCTCGGCGTCGCTTTGCAGCAAATCGCTTTCGGTGTCCTTTCCGGCCTCGCGGTCGGCGTGATCGGCGGATTTGCGATCGTCCGGTCCGCGCGCGCCGGCTGGCTCGACCGGCATTTCGAAACGCTGGCCTGTCTCGGCGTGGCCGCTGGGTCGTTTCTCGCCGCCGAAGCCATTGGCGGCAACGCCTTCGTCTCCGCGTTTGTGGCCGGCCTCGCCTTTGCAGCGCTCTGCGAAGAGCGCACCGGCGTGGTGGCCGATTTCGTCGAGCAGGAAGGCCGGTTCTTTGGTCTTTCCCTGTTCTTCGCCTTCGGGCTGACGGTCCCCGTCGTCGCTATTGCCAGTTTCGAATGGGTTTATCTCGTCTACGCGCTGCTCAGCCTCACAGTGATCCGGATGGGCGCCGTCGCCGTATCGCTGATCGGTTCCGGGGTGCGCCTGCCGACCATCGCCTATGTCGGCTGGTTCGGACCGCGCGGGCTCGCAACCCTCGTTTTCGTGCTCATCGTGTTCGGCGAAGGGGCGATCAGCGAGCCGATCCGCGCGACGGCCTATTTGACCGTGCTGCTCAGCATTGTCCTGCACGGGATCACCGCCGCGCCGCTGGCCGCTCGCTATGCCCACAGCAAAGCGGCAAAGGCCGATGGCGGGGATTAACCGCGACCGCTAGAAGCAGGCTCATGAAACCCGCGCTCGATATTGCCCATTCGATCTCCGGCCAGCCCTGGCACTGGCGCGGCGGCGCGATCGACGGGCTGAGCAGCAGTTTCCAACCGGACGATCTGGTCACCGGCCTGCTGCTGTCGCGTGGCTGCGCGCGGGACGAGATCGACACCTATCGCGCGCCGACGATCCGCAACTTCATGCCCGACCCGTCGATATTCCGCGACATGGACCAGGCCGCGGAACGCATCGTTGCGGCTATCCACGCGCAGGAAAGGGTTACGATTTTCGGCGATTACGATGTCGATGGCGCGACCTCGGCCGCGTTGCTGATCCGCCTGCTGCGCGATCTCGGCCTCGACGCCGGCTATTATATCCCTGACCGGCTGATGGAGGGCTATGGCCCGTCCGGCGAGGCGCTGGTCGGGCTCGCGGAGCAAGGCTCATCACTCATCGTGACCGTCGATTGCGGGGCGCAGGCGTTCGAGGCACTGCAGCAAGCCAAGGATGCCGGCGTCGATGTGATCGTCGTCGATCATCACAAATGCGCGGCCGAGCTGCCGGTCGCCCACAGCCTCGTCAATCCGAACCGGCTCGACGAGGAGGAAGGCGCGGCGCATGGGCATCTGGCTGCGGTCGGCGTCGCCTTTCTGCTCGGCGCGGCCATCGTCCGGCGGCTGCGCGAAACCGGCTATTTCGAAAACCGCCCTGAACCGAAACTCATCGAACTGCTCGATATCGTGGCGCTCGGCACGGTCGCCGATGTCGCCGCTCTGCATGGGCTCAACCGCGCTTTCGTTGCGCAAGGCCTCAAGGTGATGGCGGCGCAGCGCAATATCGGAATCAATGCGTTGCTCGAAGCCTCGCGGCTCGATCGTGCGCCGATCGCATCCGATCTCGGCTTCCGGCTCGGTCCGCGGATCAATGCGGGCGGGCGGGTCGGCAAATCCGATCTCGGCGTGCGGCTGCTGACGACCGAGAATCTGGAGGAAGCGAAAGCGATCGCCGCCGAGCTCGAACAGTTTAACGAAGAACGCCGCGCCATCGAGGCCGCCGTGACCGAGCAGGCGCTCGAACTCGGCAAGGGACAGGACAATCGCTCGGTGGCGCTGGTATCCGGCAAGGGCTGGCATCCGGGCGTGATCGGCATTGTGGCGAGCCGGCTGAAGGAAAAATTGCATCGTCCCGCCATTGTCGTCGCACTGGACGATGACGGAATCGGCAAAGGGTCGGGCCGCTCGGTCGCGGGGGCGGACTTGGGCAGCGCGGTGCTCGCCGCAAAAGACACGGGGCTGCTGATTGCGGGCGGCGGGCATCCGATGGCCGCCGGGCTAACTGTCGCAGAAGACAAGATCGATGCGCTCGCCGATTTTCTCGACGCGCGGATGGCGGACGATGTGACCCGGGCCCGCGGCGAACGGGCGTTACAGCTTGATGCCGTGGTCGCACCAGGGGGCGTGACGCCAGCCTTTGTCGATGCGCTGGAGGAAGGCGGTCCTTATGGCATGGGCTGGCCCGCACCGCGCATCGCGACAGGCCCGGTGCGCGTGATCAAGGCCGATATCGTCGGGACCGACCATGTCCGCGCGATCGTCGCCGGCGAGGATGGGCGCAGCCTCAAGACCATCGCCTTCCGCGCCGCCGATACGCCGCTCGGCCAGGCGATGCTGAGCGCCGGAACGACGCGCAAGCTCTGGGTCGCCGGACGCGCCAAGATCGACGATTGGGGTCCGCGCCCGGCCGCCGAATTGCATCTCGAAGACGCGGCCTGGGCGGACTGACGCCTGTGCTTAGTCAAACCCTTCGACGACATCGCGCAAATCATGCTCGATGCGCTGCCGGTCGAGCTCGGCGCAGGGCGCGCCATATTTTTCCCGGCACTGGCTTTCGCGCCACTGCTCGCCGTCGCTCGACGGACTGAATGTCGCACAGGCGGAACAGCCCAATGCCGCAAGTACGGCGAAGCCGAAGATCCTAATTCTCTTCATCGCGCACAAACTCCAAAATATCGCCGGGCTGACAGTCGAGCACATCGCAAATCTTCATCAGCGTATCGAACCTGACGCCGCGCACCTTGTTCGTCTTGATCATCGAGAGCGCCTGCTCCGTGAGGCCGATGCGCGCGGCGAGTTCCTTCAACCGCATCTTGCGCCGCGCCAGCATCACATCGAGATTGATGACGATCCGCACCTATGCCGCCCTCAGAGGAACGCCGCATTCTCGTCCACGGCGCGTTGGCCGGTCGCAAAGACATGCGCGACAAAGACGAACAGCAAGCCGATAAAGAGCGCGCCGAGCTCGCCGGAGCCGAAATGGATCGAGAGCTGCCCGTCCCGGTTCGGATCGCTGATCGAGTAGATCATGATATAGAGCGTATTTTGCACGATACCGACGAACACCATGAGGAACGCCACCCAGGCGAACCGCCTGAATCCGCGCACCGCAGCGAGGGATAGCGGCCGCCCGTCTGCCGCCTCGGCAAAGGTGCGGCGCAGCGACAACAGGCCGTATGACCAGATCGCGGCACCGACCATCGAGACGGCGAACCCCGCCATCCGCGCGCCTACCCCCAATGTCGAGAGATCGAAACCCTGCCCCAGATTGGCCGCGGCGGTCGGCGCGAAATAGTCCCAGAACAGCCAGATAATGATCGTCAGCACCGGTAAGGCGATGGCGCCCGCCAGTGTTGCAAGGGCGAGAAGGCTGGCAAAACGGCGCTGGGCGGTGGACTGAGACACGGCGAATCACTCCGGTAATCGGGACTGAAATTAAACTATTACTTTAATTTTTTAATTTCAAACTATATTTTCACGATCACCGGGTGGCGTAAAAGCCTTTGGAAGGCCTATGCTTGCGCTTTGCACGAGGGAGGCGGGAATGTTCGGCCATATCACGCTGGGTTGCGACAATTGGGAGCGAGCGAAGCCCTTCTGGCTCGCCGTGATGGATGTGCTCGGCCATCCGCTCTTCATGGAAACCGATGCGGGTGCGGCCTTCGGCGAAGCGGCCGGACAGAAGACCTTTATCGGCCCCGCTTTCAACGGCGAACCGGCGGCGCCCGGCAATGGCGTCCATATCGCCTATCTCGTCAAGGACCGCGCCACGGTCGACGCCTTTCATGCCGCCGCCATGGCCAATGGCGGCACGGACGAGGGTCCGCCGGGCCTGCGCCCGCATTATCATCCCAACTATTATGGCGCCTATGTCCGCGATCCGGACGGCAATAAGCTGCAGGCCGTCTGCCACAGCGCGAAGGGATGATGCGGTGCAACACAGAGCTTGACCAGCCCGGCCCCCTCGCCTATCTGCGCACCCGCTGGGACGGCCCCTTCGTCTAGCGGTTAGGACGCGGCCCTTTCACGGCTGAAACACGGGTTCGATTCCCGTAGGGGTCACCAGCCTTTTTCGTTCACCGTTGCGCATGCCACAGGCCGTTTCGCCGGGCCCGTGCCTTTTGTCGGACGGATGGGCAGGCCCATCCTTCGGGGTTCGATTCCCGTAGGGGTCACCTGCTTTCTCCCTTCCATTCACCAATCCCGGCGATTGATCGGCGCGGGCGATAGCCTTAGCTTCTCCGGCGGATGTCGACGATAGGGGAAGGCTCATGAAATTCGAACACGGTTTGGCGGCCGTCGTCACAGGTGGCGCATCGGGGCTCGGTAATGCCAGCGCGCGGGCACTGGCCGATGTCGGGTTCAAGGTCGCCATTTTCGATATCAATGCGGAGGCGGGCCAGGCCAAGGCCGACGCAATCGGCGCAACCTTCCACCATGTCGACATCACGGACGAGCAATCGGTGCTGGATGGGTTCGAAGCCGCGCGCGCCGCGCATGGCCAGGAACGCGTGACCGTCCATTGCGCCATGGCTTCGGGACGCGGCAAGACGCTGCGCTACGACAAGGAAACGGGCACTTACGCCCGTTTGCCGACCGAAGAATATGAAAAGGGCGCGCAGGGCATCCTCGTCGCCAGCTATCGTATCGCTTCGATCTCGGCTCTCGGCATGGCGAACGCCAATCCGCTTGGCGAAGATGGCGAACGCGGTTGCATCACGCTAACCAGCTCGGCCGCCGCGCAGGACGGCCAGATCGGCCAGGTGATCTACGGCTCCAACAAGGCGGGCGTGAACGGCCTTGTCCTGCCGATGGCGCGCGATCTGATGGATCTCGGCATCCGCGTGAATTCGATCATGCCGGGTATCTTCGCAACGCCGCCGATGCTGGGCATGAAGGATCGCGCGCCGGCGATGTTCGATCATCTCGCCGCCTCGGTGCCATTTCCGAAACGGCTCGGCAATCCTGAAGAGTTCGCCAGCCTCGTGCTCGAGATCGCGCGCAACAGCTATTTCAACGGCCAAGCGATCCGGCTCGACGGCGCGATCCGGATGCCGCCCAAATAGCGCGGACAGGCCGCGGCGATTGATTGAACACGATAGGCTGCCGCAATGCCATGGGCGATTGCACTCGGACGCGTTCTCGCTGATAAGGCGCGCTTTGTGATGCGTTAAAGCGGGGACATATGAGCGACGGAACGGCAGCAACCGAAAAACGCCGCGGCATATTGGCGTGGATCGAACGGACCGGAAACCGGCTGCCCGATCCGGTCTTCATATTCTTCTATCTCATCGGCATCCTGATCGTGCTGAGCGTTATCGCGGCGGTGACCGGCTGGTCCGCCGCCCATCCGACCGAGATCGACGAGGCGACGGGCGCGGCGCGGATCATCTCGGCCGAAAGCCTGCTCTCCGCCAACAATATCCAGCGGCTCTGGGTCGAAATGCCGACCACCTTTACCCATTTCCACCCGCTCGGTTTCGTGCTGGTCGTCATGCTCGGCGCGGGCGTCGCGGAACGCTGCGGCCTGTTTGGCACGGCGATGCGCGCGGGCGTGCGCAACGCGCCGACCAATTTCCTCACCCCGGTGGTGGCGCTCGCCGCGATGCTCGGCAATCTCGCCGCTGACGCCGCCTATGTCGTGTTGATCCCGCTCGCCGGCGTGATCTATGCGGCTGCCGGCCGGCACCCGATCGCCGGCATCGCCGCCGCCTTTGCCGGTGTATCAGGCGGCTTTTCGGCCAACTTGCTCCCCGGCAGCCTCGATGCACTGCTGTTCGGCATAACCCAGGCAGCAGTCGAGACGGTCTTTGTCGGATGGGAAGCCAATATTGCGGGCAACTGGTTCTTCATCGTCGCGATGACCTGCATCTTCTTGCCCGTCATCTGGTACGTCACCGACCGGATTATCGAACCGCGCCTCGGCACCTACACGCCTCAGGGGCAAGCGGCGGTGGCCGCGGGCCAGCCTCTTCCGAGCGCCGAAGCCGAGGCGGACGATCATGCCGATATCGACGCGCCGCTGACGCCCGAGCAGAAAAAGGGATTGCGCAATGCGGGCCTCGCCGTGCTCGGTATCGTCGGCCTGTGGGTGTTCTTCACCGTCGGGCCGGGCACACCGTTGATCGACGAGGAGGCGCCGATACCCGAAGCGCGGCTGACGCCTTTCTATAATTCGCTCGTCGCGGCCTTTTTCGTTCTCTTCCTCGCCGCCGGCTGGGCCTATGGCCGCGCCGCGGGCACGATCGGGGATCATCGCGATCTCGTCAAAATGATGACGGACTCGATGGCGGACCTGGCTTATTATCTGGTCCTGGCCTTTGCCGCCGCGCATTTCGTGGCGATGTTTTCCTGGTCGAACATGGGGCTGATCCTCGCCGTGAAAGGCGCGGATGGCTTGCAGGCGCTCGCGCTGCCCGCGCCGCTGCTCCTGGCGATGGTTGTCATCTTCACCGGCCTGCTGAACCTGTTCGTCGGCTCGGCGAGCGCAAAATGGGCGCTGCTCGCACCAGTGCTGGTGCCGATGCTGATGCTGCTGGGCATAAGTCCGGAAATGACCACCGCCGCTTATCGCGTCGGCGACAGCGCCACCAATATCATCACCCCGCTGATGGTCTATCTGCCGCTGGTCCTCGTTTTCTGCCAGCGCTGGCTGCCCGATTTCGGCATCGGTAGCCTGCTCGCAACCATGGTGCCCTATTCGGTCTGGATGATGGTCATGGGCATCGTATTGGTGATCGTCTGGGTCGCATTCGGCATACCCCTTGGGCCGGGCGCGGAAGTCTTCACCGAGCTGCCGGTTACACCGTGATCAGCTGGCCTTTGGCGGCGAACCTGCGATAACTGGCCGATGAGCATGACAATCGCCATCGCCGCCGCAGCCATCATCGTCCTGCTGGCGGCCGGCGCGGCGCTTACCAAGATCGGCCCCTGGTACCGCAACCTGAAAAAGCCGAGCTGGAATCCGCCCGACTGGCTGTTCGGCCCGGCCTGGACGATCATCCTCGGCCTGGCGGGCTGGGCCGGTGTTATCGCGTGGGAGGCCGCGCCGACAGTTGCGGATCGGCAGCTGATACTCACCCTGTTCGGCGTCAATTTCCTGCTCCACCTGCTCTGGAGCCCGCTCTTCTTCATCGCGCGTCGGCCGGACTGGTCGCTGATTGAAGCCTTTTTCCTCTGGGCGTCCGTGCTGTCGTTGATCGTCGGACTCGCGCCTTACGATCCTATGACCGGCTGGCTGATCGCGCCCTATCTCGCTTGGGTCAGTTTCGCGATCCTGCTCAACTGGAAGATCGTCCGGCTCAACGCGCCCTTCGCCACGGAGAGCGCCTGATCAGCATTCGACAACATTGACCGCCAGCCCACCCTGGCTGGTCTCTTTATATTTGGACGACATATCGAGCCCGGTCTGCCGCATCGTTTCGATGACCTGATCGAGGCTCACCCGCATCCGCTCATGCGCGTGCAGCGCCAGCCGCGCCGCGTTCACCGCCTTGACCGCGCCGATCGCATTGCGCTCGATACAGGGAATCTGGACGAGCCCGCCGACCGGATCACAGGTCAGCCCGAGATTATGCTCCATACCGATTTCGGCGGCGCTCGCCACTTGGGTCGGCGTGCCGCCCCAGACGGCCGCGAGTCCACCCGCCGCCATCGAGCAGGCGACGCCGACTTCGCCCTGACAGCCCATTTCGGCGCCCGAGATCGACGCGCGCTGCTTGTAGAGCAGCCCGATCCCGCCCGCCGTGAGCAGGAATTTGCGGATTGCCACCGCATCCATATCGTCGCGCGCGCAATAATGGCGGATAACGGCCGGGATGATGCCCGCCGCGCCATTGGTGGGCGCGGTCACGACCTGGCCGCCCGAGGCATTCTCCTCGTTCACGGCCATCGCATACACATTGAGCCAGTCGAACAATTGCTCCTGCTCGTTCGATTGCGGCGAGGCGCTGAGCTTTGCCCAGAGGCCCGGCGCACGTCGCTTCACCTTCAGTTCGCCCGGCAGCATGCCCTCACGGTTCAAGCCGCGGTCGATACAGGCCATCATGACCTTCGCGATCCGGTCGAGCGCCTGATCTGTCGCGGCACGCGGGCGTCGCGCATCTTCATTGGCGTAGATGAGCTCGTGGATCGCCATATCCTCGCGCTCACACCAGTCGAGCACCTCCTGCGCCGATCCGAACGCATAGGGCACAGGCTGGCCCGCACGGATGATGTCGTTCTTGGCCGGCCGTTCGAGCTGGCGCCGCGAAGCGATAAAGCCGCCCCCTGTGGAATAGTATGTGCGCTCCGCCAGCGTCGTGCCATCGCTGTCACTGGCGGACAGGCGCATGCCGTTCGGATGCAGATCGGGGATTACATCATAGGCGAAGACGATATCGCGCTCGGGATCGAAATCGATGGTGACGCCCTCGCACAGCGTCAGCCGTTTCTCCGTGTGCACCGCGGCGACTGCCGGATCGGCCGCTTCGGGATCGAGCGTCTCGGGCTTCAGGCCCATCAACCCGAGAATCGCCGCCTTCGGCGTCGCATGGCCCGCGCCCGTCAGCGCCAGCGACCCCTGCAGCTCGACTGTGATCTGCGCGGTGCGCTCGATATGGCCGCGCCGTTTCAGGCTGGTTACGAAGCGCCGGCCGATGCGCATCGGCCCCACGGTGTGGGAGCTCGACGGCCCGATACCGATGCGAAAAAGATCTAGAACAGACAGCATGATTGGCGCGTTCCCGATAGTGCCTGGCCGCATTAGCCAGTTACGAACCGCGCCGCCATCCCGATCCTGCATGTGCGGCTTACTCTTGGCGGCGGGTGCGCAACCGCTATGAGGACGGGATGCCGCAACCGCGCCTCGTGCTTTTCACCCGCTATCCCGTTCCGGGAAAAGCGAAGACGCGCCTTATCCCGGCGCTGGGCGACGCCGGGGCGGCGGCGATCCATCGGACACTTGCAGAGCGCACCGTCGCCGTGATGCGCGAGAGCGGACTGCCGATGGAAGTTCGGTTCACTGGCGCGGATCGGAAGGATTTCGCGGCGTGGCTCGGTGGTGGCCCAAGCTATCAGAAACAAGCGGATGGCGATCTTGGTGATCGGCTGCGCGCGGCCATCAATCCGCTGCCAGTAATCTTCGTCGGCGCCGATTGCCCCGATCTCGCTGTCTGTCATCTCGAACAAGCGGCCAAAGCCCTTGCGGACAAGGACGTCGTCATCGGCCCAGCGGAAGATGGCGGCTATTGGCTGATCGGCATCGCCAAGCGCTACGATTGGCTGTTCACGGACATGGATTGGGGCACCGATGCCGTTTTGCCCGAAACGCTGAAACGCCTCGCGGATCGCGATATAGACCCCGTGCTGCTCGAAACGCTGGCGGACTGCGACCGACCAGACGATCTTAAACGCTGGCCATGGCTGACCGCGTGATCCAACCCGCCCGCAGCGAAGTCGCCATCGTCATCCCGATGCTCGACGAGGAGGCAGCGCTGCCCGCCGTCATCGCCAATATCGCGACGCTCGATCCGCAGCCGGCCGAAGTGATTGCCGTCGATGGCGGCAGCGCCGACCGTTCGGTCGAAATTGCGCGGGACGCAGGACTTCACGTCGTCGAGCATGACCGGAAAGGTCGCGCGGTGCAGGTCAATCGCGGCGTCACAGAGGCGAGCGCGCCGCTGATCTGCGTCCTTCATGCGGACACCGCTTTGCCGGAGAACGCCTTGGCGCTCGTAGAACGCACGCTCGCAAACCCGAAGCGTGCGCTGGGCGGTTTCACGCCGCTGCTCACTGGCACGAAAACCCGCTGGGGCACGAGCTTTCATAACTGGGCGAAGACCTATTACGGCCCGATCCTGTTACGGCCGCATCTGTTCGTGCGTGGCCTGCGCCTGCTGTTCGGCGATCATGCCATGTTTTTTCGCCGCGCCGATTTTCTCGCCGTCGGCGGCTGCGATCCGGATATGAACATCATGGAGGATGTCGATCTGTGCCTCCGGCTCTGCCGCCTCGGTAGTGTGAAGCTCGTCCCACGGATCGTGAAAACCTCCGACCGCCGCATCGCCGAATGGGGCGCGCTCAAGGCGAATTGGATCTATTTCAAATGCGGGATGAGCTGGGCATTCGGTCGAAAGAAGGGCCTGGATCGCTGGTATCCCGATATTCGCTGATTTGTCAGAAACTTTCTGGCGAAAGTTCGCGGCACCGGCCCGCACCTGAGCGCAGCGAAGGTCTGACGATCTACGCCAGCTCCACCGGCGATACCTCATAGCCTTCGCGCTCCAGCGCGGCGATCAGCCGTTCGAGATGCGCGCGGTCACGTGTTTCGCATTCGATATCGGTGATCAGACCCTTGGCGGGCAGCGTTGTGAAGACGCGCTGGTGGTAGACTTCGATGATGTTGACCTGCTGCTCGTCGAACACCTTGGCGACATAATAGAGCGCGCCGGGGCGATCCTTGAGCCGGATGCGCAGCCGCGCGAGTCGGCCGTCGCGCGCCAGGTTACGCAGCAACACATTGGCGAGCAGCCGCGTATCGATATTCCCGCCGCACAGGATCAGGCCGACATTCTTGTCCTTGAACTTGGCCGGATGGTCGAGCAGCGCGGCAAGGCCCGCCGCGCCCGCGCCCTCGACCACCGTTTTCTCGATCTGCAGCAACAGCGCCACGGCACGTTCCAGATCGCGTTCACCGACCAGCAGGATATCGTCGACCGTTTCGCGGATGATTTCGAGCGTAAGCCCGCCGGGTTCCTTGACCGCGATGCCCTCGGCCAGCGTATCGCCCTCACAGGGTAGCTTGAGTCCGCGCATCTTGGAGTAGGTGGACGGATAGAGCTCGGCCTCAACACCAATGAGTTCGATATCCGGCTTCATCGCCTTAGCCGCAACGCCCACGCCCGCGATCAGCCCGCCGCCGCCGATCGGCACGCAAAGCAAATCGAGGTCCGGCACGTCTTCGAGCATTTCAATCGCGATCGTGCCCTGACCCGCTGCGATATCGGCATCGTCGAACGGGTGCACGAAGACGAGCCCGCGCTCCTCGGCGATTTCGCAAGCGCGCGCCTGGGCATCGTCGAACCGCTCGCCATGCAGAACGACCGTCGCGCCATGGCCCTCGGTCTGCTGGACTTTCACGGTCGGCGTATGCTGCGGCATCACGATCGTGACAGGGATACCGAGCCGCGCACCGTGATAGGCGACGCCCTGCGCATGATTGCCGGCCGAAGCCGCGATAACGCCGCGTTTCTGCTCGGCGTCCGACAGTTGCAGCAGCTTGTTGAGTGCGCCGCGCTCCTTGAAGGCGGCCGTGAATTGGAGGTTCTCGAACTTCAGCCAGACATTGGCGCCCGTCATCTCGGACAGCGTCTTGCTGAGCATGGTCGGCGTGCGGACGATGGAGTCGGCAATCCGGTCATGCGCGGCGCGCACGCTCTCCAGCGTGACGGTCGAATCGGGCCCGGTATCTGCTGCTGTCGCCATAACGGGGCCCGCCCTAGCCTATCTGGCGTCTACCGCAAACACATCCTATGGATCGCGCTACGGCACGAACGGCAGGCGGCAACTCATGGCAAAGATCGCATTTCTCGGGCTCGGCGTGATGGGCGCGCCCATGGCGGGGCATCTGCTGAAGGTCGATCACGAGGTAACCGTCTATAATCGCACGGCCACCAAGGCGGCGGACTGGGTCGCGCAACATGGCGGCCGCAACGCCGACAGCCCCGCCGAGGCGGCCGATGGCGTCGATGCCGTTATCGCCTGTGTCGGCGCCGATGCCGATGTCGAAGCCGTGACCATCGGCCCGGACGGCGCCTTCGATGCGATGCATGAAGGCACGCTTTGGATCGACCATACGACCGTATCGGCGAAGCTCGCCCGCAAACTGGCCGAGACCGGTGAGCCGCAGGGCATTCATTGCGTCGATGCGCCGGTATCGGGCGGTCAGGCGGGCGCGGAAAACGGTGCGCTCGCCATCATGTGCGGCGGCAGCCGCCGCGCAATGACGCTCGCCGAGCCGATCATGCAGGCTTACGCGGCGCGGATAGTCCATTGCGGCGAGCCGGGCGCGGGCCAGCAAACCAAGATGTGCAACCAGCTCGCGATCGCCGGTGTGCTGCAGGGCCTGTCCGAAGCGCTGCATCTGGCCAAACGCTCGGACCTTGATCTCGACCGGGTGTTCGATGCGATCTCGGGCGGCGCGGCGCAAAGCTGGCAGATGGACAATCGCTGGAAGACGATGGCCAAGGGCGAATTCGATTTCGGCTTCGCCGTCGACTGGATGCGCAAGGATCTCTGGCTGGCGCTCGAAGAGGGCGAAGCGAAAGGCGCAACGCTCGAACTCGCGAAGCTTGTCGACGGCTATTATGCCGAGGTGCAGGCGATGGGCGGCGCGCGGCAGGATACGAGTTCGCTGGTAAGGAGACTGGAAGAGTGAACATCGGAGTCACAAAACCGTTAGGGCTGAGCCTGTCGAAGCCTGTTTCTCCGGCTGAGAAGCGCCCTTCGACACGCTCAGGGCTAATAACGGGATGGGTGGCGGCGTGTTTCACGGCGTTAGCCGCCCTCCTCCTGCCCGCCCCGGCGCAGGCCGATGCGCTGATCGACAATGCAAATGGCTATACGCTCAACGAAGACGGCAATCTCGTGCGTTTCACCGGCCTGCTCTTCGACGTCGAAACCGGGCGCGTCACACAGCTCCTGCGCCGCAATGACGACCGCCCGCGCGAAGTCGACTTCCGGCACGACGCCCGTGGCCAGACGGTCATTCCCGGCCTGATCGACGCACATGGCCATCTGATGGGCCTCGGTTTTAGCGCGATCCAGCTCGATCTGTCCGATACGACGAGCCTCGAAGACGCGATGGCGCGGCTCGCCCAATATAGCGCAGAGAACCCGACGCTGCGTTGGGTTGTCGGCCGCGGCTGGAACGAAGAGCGTTGGGGGCTTGGGCGCTTTCCCACCGCCGCCGATCTCGATGCCGCCGTCGCGGACCGCCCAGTCTGGCTCGTGCGCGTCGATGGGCATGCCGGGGTCGCGAATAGCATGGCTATGGCGCAGGCGGGCGTCGGCGCATCGTCGCAATCGCCAGCGGGCGGGCGGATCGAGCGCGATGGCCGCCAGCCGAACGGCGTCTTTATCGACGCGGCCATGGCGCTGGTCGAAGATGCGATCCCGACTCCGGAGCCGCCCGTGCGCGATATGGCGCTGCGCGAGGCGCAGGATTTGCTCCTCAGCTACGGCATCACGACGATGCACGATATGGGCACAAGCGCCGACGATTGGGACGTGCTGCGCCGCGCCGGCGATCGCGACCGCCTGCAAATCCGCGTGATTTCCTACGCTAACGCATTGGAAACGCTGCTCGATATCGCCGGCGATGCGAAGACGCCCTGGCTCTATGACGGGCGGCTGCGCATGGTGGGCTTGAAGATTTTTGCCGATGGCGCGCTCGGCTCGCGCGGCGCGCTGCTGAACGCGCCCTATGCCGACGCGCCCGGCGAAACCGGCCTCGCGCTGATCGACGGGATCGCGCTCCGCAATCGTCTCAGCCGGCTGTCGCTCGACCGGTTCCAGGCGGCAATCCACGCGATCGGCGACGGCGCGAACCGCGAGGCGCTGGGCGCGATCGAGGAACTGGCGACCCGCTATACTGACGACCGGCGGTGGCGGATCGAACATGCGCAGGTCGTCGATCCCGCGGACCTGCCCCGCTTCGGCCGGCACGGGATCATCGCTTCGATGCAGCCCGTACACCAGACGTCCGACCGGCTGATGGCCGAAGCGCGGCTCGGGCCGAACCGGCTGGCCGGCGCCTATGCGTGGAATTCGATGCTCCGCGTCGGATCGCGCCTCGCCTTTGGCAGCGATTTTCCGGTCGAGAGCCCCAACCCGTTTCCGGGCCTGGCCGTGGCGATCAGCCGCGAAGATGCGAGCGGTCAACCGCCCGGCGGCTGGCAGGCGCATGAGCGCGTCTCGCTGCAACAGGCCTTCGCCGCTTTCACCACCGACGCGGCCTTTGCCGGTTTCGCGGAAGACCAGATCGGGCGGCTCGGCGAAGGGCTCTATGCCGATTTCCTGATCCTCGACCGCGACATTTTCGACGCGACACCGGCCGAAATCCGCGCGACGCAAGTTGCGGAGACCTGGATCGGCGGCGAACGCACCTGGGTACGCGGCGCGGCCGATGCGCCGCCGATGGACGCGCCAGTCGGCCCGATGATCAGCGCGGATGAGGATATCGGGCGATAGGTTGCCAAACACATGATCGCCACCCCGGACTTGATCCGGGGTCCAGGACGGTAAGCGATAGCGTTTTTGGCTCTGGATTCCGGATCAAGTCCGGAATGACGCGAATCTCAAGCTGAAAGCTCCGTCAGCATGCCGACTGTCAAGATCTGCGGCAGTATCTCGGGCTCACCCGTCGGGCCGTAGAACAGATAGAGCGGCACGCCCGAGCGGCCATGGCTTTCGATGAAGCGCCCGATCACGGGATCGCCGGTCGTCCAGTCGCCGACGAGGACGGCGATATTCTGCGCCTCGAAATGCTCGGCAACGGCTGCACGGCTCAGCGCGCCGGCCTCGTTGGCCTTACAAGTGATGCACCAGTCGGCCGTGAAATAGACGAAGACGGGGCGGCCCTCGCCGCGTAATTCCGCGAGCCGCGCTTCGGTGAACATCTCCGCATCGAGGACGCCGCTCTCTGCTTGCGCGGCGCTGGCGGGCGCGGAGGGCGGCACGACAGCGAGCGCGGCCAGTACGACAATCAGCGCGGGGATAACCGGCAACCAGGCGCGCTTGCCCGCCACCTGCCGGTTACCCGCCCACCACAGCATGAGCGCAATGCCGAGCGCCGCGGCGATGCCGAGCGTCATACCGTTGACACCCGTTTGACGGCCGAGAATCCAGCCGAGCGCCAACGCCGTCAGGAACATCGGAACGGCCATGATGTGCCGGAACCGCTCCATCCACGGGCCGGGCTTGGGCAGTTTGGCGCGCAGAGCCGGTACATAGGCGAGCAGGAGAAACGGCAAGGCCAGGCCGAGGCCGAGCCCGGCGAATATGGCAAGTGCCACCGCGGTCGGCACCACAAGCGCCGCACCGAGCGCCGCCGCCATGAAGGGACCGGTGCAGGGCGTCGCCACGAACGCCGCCAGCGCGCCGGTGAAGAAGGAGCCGGCCGCGCCATCCTTGTCGGCAAAGCGCCCGCCGCCCGACAGGCTCGGCACTTCGAACAGCCCGGCAAGGTTGAGCGCGATCGCCGTCACCAGCAGGAGCAGGAAGAGGATCATGCGGGGGTCTTGTAATTGAAATGCCCAGCCGGCTGCCGCCCCGCCCGCGCGCAGCCCAAGGAGTGCTGCACCCAGCCCGAGGCAGACGATGATAACGCCCGCTGTATAGGCCAGCGCATCGCGGCGCACCGCGCGCTCTTCGCCCCCAGCCTTGGCGAGGCTCAATGCCTTGAGGCTAAGGATCGGAAAAACGCAGGGCATGATGTTGAGCAACAGGCCGCCAAGGATCGCGCCGCCCAGCGCGAGGAGAACGGTGCCGATGTCGGCGCTCATGGTCGAACTGTCCGCCGGTTCGCCCGATATCGGCTCGCCGGCTGCTGGCACGGCGCCAGGCACGGCCGCGAGCATCAGCCCGTCATGCTCGCCGATCTTGATCAGGCCGGTAATCCGCTCTGCTTCGGCGGCATCATTCTCTGCTGGCACTTCGACGATCAGCATATCGCCATTGCGCGAGATGCGCTGCTCGGCGCTGTAATCGAGCACTCGGTCGGTCTCGGAGAAGAAATAGGGCCCGGAAACGGACGCGGCCGCCGGAAAAGGAATGCCGAGCCGCAGTGTATCGCCAACCACTTCGAACGTAGCTTCGCTGCCCAGCGGCCGCGGCATGGTCGCGCGATACGCATCGAACACAGCGGTATCGGTGACCGCGCCCGAACCCGTGACAAGATCGATCGCGAGCGGGCCGTCTTCGGGCACGCATATTTCGTCCGTACAGGCGAGCCACTGGCCCTCGGCGCGCAGCGGCAGCGCGGTACCCGGCGCGACGTTTTCGTCCAGCGTCACATCGACGAGCATCGCATATTCGCCGTAATAGATGTAATTCATGATGCCGCTGATCGAGAGTCGCTCGGGCACCGGATAACGCAATTCTCCGACGCTCACGCCGTCCGGCAATGTCCAGTCGAACCGGTTCGGCAGCCCCGCCTCGCCCGGGTTCAGCCAATAGCCATGCCACCCCTCATCCGGCCGCATGCGGATCGCAATCGTGAAGGTCTGGCCGGGCGTGGGCACATCGGTTTCGGCCAGCAGATCGGCCTGAATCGCATTTTCGCGCGGCACCTGCGCAGGCGCGACCGCGGGCAGCAGGCAGAAAAATGCGGCGACGAGGCCGTATATGGTCTGCAAAGCGGAAAATCGCACCTGTTTGCTCCTTCGCGAGCGCGCTATAGCAACGCGAAACGTGCCATGCACTATCAAGGGGTCGTCCGATGAAATTCGCCCATATCGCCACGCTGGTTACAGCGCTTTCCCTGCCGTTCGCGGCCTTCGCGCAGGATGACGCGGGCGCGGCGACCGCCGAGTCGGAAACCCCGCAACTGATCGTGGCGATTTCGGTCGACCAGCTCAGCGCCGATCTCTTCGCTCAGCACCGCCAGAATTTCACGGGCGGTTTTGCGCGGCTGCTCCAGGGCGCGGTCTTCCCGTCCGGCTATCAGGCGCATGCGGCAACCGAAACCTGCCCCGGTCATTCGACAATCCTGACGGGATCGCATCCGGGGCGGACGGGCGTGGTCGCCAATCGCTGGTACGATATGAGCGTCACGCGCGAGGATACGCGGGTCTATTGTTCCGAAGACCCGAGCGTCCAAGGCTCCTCGTCCGACGACTATACGGTGTCGACGAATTTCCTCCTCGTGCCGACGCTCGGGGATCTCATCCAGCGCGTGGACGCGGCGAGCCAGGTCGTGTCCGTGGCGGGCAAGGATCGCGCGGCGGTCATGCTGGGGGGCGTCGAGGCCGATCATTTCTTCTGGCCCGGCGATGCGGGTTTTACGACCTTCGAAGGGCGCGAACGGCCGGACGCGCTGCGCTGGATCAACGAAACGGCCATACAGGCCGCGGTCTCCAGCCGCGAGCCGCTGCCGGTGCCCCAGCATTGCGCGCCCTATAACCGCGCCATCCCAATCGGCGACGGCCATACGGTCGGCACCCATCTCTTCTCGCGCGGTCCGACGACGAGCGGCCGGGAGATACTCGCCTCGCCCGAGGGCGATCTGCTGACGCTGGTGCTCGCCGCCGATTTGGTCGCGGAGCTCGAGCTCGGCCAGCGGGGCACGACGGACCTGCTCGCCATCGGCCTTTCGGCGACCGACTATATCGGCCATGCCTATGGCACCCATGGCGTCGAAATGTGCGTTCAGCTCAGCGCGCTCGATGCGATGCTCGGCGATTTCTTCAACCGGCTCGACGCGCGCAACATCAACTATGTCGTGATGCTGACATCCGATCATGGCGGGCTCGACCTGCCCGAGCGGCAGACCGAACAGGCGGCCCCGCGCGCCGCGCGCCTGCTCCCGGGCTTCGAAACGCTCGACGAACGGCTCGCCGCCGAAACCGGCCTCGAAGCGCCGATCCTGCGTGCCGACAGCCCGTTCGGTGACTTTTACGTGGACCGTTCGGTGCCCGAAGATCGCCGCGCCGAAGTGATCGACCGGGCGATTGCGATGATCTCCGCCCACAGCCAGGTCTATCACGTCTTCGGGCGTGACGAGATCATGGCGCAGTCGGTCACCGACGCTCCGCCCGAACATTGGACGGTGCTCGATCGCGTGCGCGCCAGTTTCCACCCGGACCGCTCGGGCGATTTCATCGTCGTGCTGCAGCCGCGCGTGACGCCGATCCCCGAGCCTGTTCCCGGCGCCTATGTCGCGACCCATGGCAGCGTTTGGGACTATGACCGGCGCGTCCCGATCCTCTTCTGGTGGCCGGGCGCGGAACATATCGAACAGCCACTCGGCGTCATGACGGTCGATATCCTGCCGACGCTGGCCTCGCTGATCGGCCTCGATATCTCGGATGTCGAGATCGACGGGCGGTGCCTCGACCTGATGCCGGGCGTGGCGGAGACGAATTGCCCATAGGCGAACAGCGGACTGTCATTCCTACAAAGTTTACAAAGTAGGCACGTAGCGGCCTTTTTCGACGTACGGTATTTTAGCCTTCGCGCCGGCTTGTTTTCTATCGGAGCGCATCGACCAGACGCGGCTATCTCCAACATTGCAAGTCGCTTCTACGCCACCCGGCGCATCCTGCGGCGATAGAGAAAAATAGCGATCGGCAACAGGACGACCCCGCCCAACAGCGCCAACACCCACCAATAGCGGCGGAGGAGCGGGTCACGGCTATGCTCCATCAGTGTCACGATCGGATCGTAGCCCTCGGGCATTTCGAGCACGCCATTCTCTTCGGCCCAGCGCGCATAGCCGTCCTGCATTTCGGCAAACAGCTCGGGCTCGCTGGCGGAGAGGTCGCGCATTTCGCCGGGATCGGTTTCGAGATCGTAGAGCCGCCAGACATTGTCGCCCAGCGGCGGGCCGTTGCGCACGATCTTGTAGCGGCCCCGGTAGAAGGCCATGCGCCCCGCGGTCTCGATCCCAAAACTGTCTTCGGGACCATAGATGGGCGCGTCCTCGCCAGTCAGCACCGGCATCAGGCTGCGACCTGTCATTCCCTCGCCATTCGCATCGGCCAACGCCGCAATAGTCGCCGGAATGTCGCTGATCAGGCTAAGCTGGTCCGCCATCGCACCTGCCGCGACGCCCGGCCCCGCGACGATCAACGGCACGCGCGTGCCGCCCTCGTTCGCGTAAAATTTGAACAGGCTGTGCGGAGACGCATTGGCGCTTGCCCATTCGGGCCCGATATAGCCGAAGCTGCCGCGCTCTCCCATGGTCTCGATATCGGTCGAATAGCCGACGAGCCACATCCAGGCGTTCATGATCAGATTGCCGCCCGGCGCATTGCCTTCCGGGCCATTGTCCGAGGTGACGATGAAGATCGTATTCTCATATTCGCCGATCTCTTGCAGATGCGCGATCAGCCGGCCGAGATGATGATCCATCGCTTCGAGCATGCCCGCATTCACGGCCATCGCCCGCGCATACCAAGCCTGCTCTTCGGCGCTCAGATCGTCCCAGTCCTGCAAGTCCGGATGAAACCCGCCAAGCGGCGCATTCGCCGGGACCAGGCCCGCCTCCACGGCCGCGGCATGGCGGCGCTCGCGATGCGCCTGCCAGCCATCGCGATAGGTATCGGCATAGCGCATCGTATAGTCGCGCGGTGCCTGCACCGGAATGTGGATCGCGAGAAAGCCGATATAGGCGAAGAAGGGTGCGTCCGCGTCCGCCGTCCCGACAAAATCGATCATGCGATCGACGAGAAAATCGGACGAATAGAAATCGTCGGGCAGCGTATCGACCGGTTCGCCGTCCGCGAACCATTCGGCGCGATCATAATAGGGCAGATAGGGCCGGTGTTCCCAATTGTCCGCGCCGGTGGAATCGAGGATGAACGTCCTATCGAAACCCCGCGCGCTCGGTAGCGTCTCCGGCGTGTGCCCGAGATGCCATTTGCCAGTCATATAGGTCCGATAGCCGCGCGATCGCAGGCGCGTCGCGATCGTCGGCAGGCCCTCGGCCAGCAACCCGCGATAGGCGGGTGCGCCGCGATGCTCTTCCGGCGTCGTTTCGGGCAGGTTGCCGATCCCCGCGCGATGGCTGTTCACGCCCGTCATCAGCATGGCGCGGGAGGGCGCGCACATCGGGGTCGCGTGGAAATTGGAGAAGATCGTCCCGCGCCGCGCGAGCGCGTCGATATTGGGCGTGGCTATTTCGCTGCCATAGGCGCCGAAATCGGTGAAGGCGACATCGTCGGCGACGATCAGAACGATATTGGGGCGCTCGGCAGGCTGCGCATGCGCGGCCGCGGCAAACAGCATCGCGGTCATGGCCGCTATCAGGCGCGTAAGACGTCCATCCCCCATGCGCCCGGTGTCGGCGATGGGTGCTATCATGTCAATTTGGGCAAATAGCCCGGAGCAGCGCGCCGCTAGGCGGCCGCCGGGGCGAGCAGCGCGGCAAGCACGGCGATGATAATCACAGGGGAAACGCGCATGGAAATACTCCCGAGAGCCATGATGATTGACCGTCGGGCGGTTAAGAAAGTCCGAATGTTCGTGGTTAAGATCGTCTTTTCGGCGCGTTAACGCTCTTTTCGCGCCTTTCAGACTTCGAGATTCGGGCGCAGCCAGCGCCTCGCGGTGTCGAGATCGACGGCGCGGCGCTCTGCATATTCCTCGAGCTGATCCTCGGCGACCTTGGCGACGCCAAAATATTGCGACTGCGGATGGCCGAAATAGAAGCCGGACACGGCCGCCGTCGGCCACATGGCGAAGCTTTCGGTCAGCTCGATCCCGGCCGGGCCATTATGTCCCGACCCGCCGCCGAGCAATTCGAACAGCAGCGGCTTGAGGCTGTGGTCCGGGCAGGCCGGATAGCCGGGCGCGGGGCGGATGCCGGTATATTTCTCGCGGATCAGTTCTTCGTTCGTGAAATCCTCGTCCGGCGCATAGCCCCAGAGTTTCGTGCGGATATGGGCATGCATACGCTCGGCAAAGGCTTCGGCGAGCCGGTCGGCCAGCGCCTTCAGGAGAATGTCGGAATAATCGTCGGTCTCGGCCTTGAAGCGCGCGATATGATCATCGATGCCATGGCCGGCGCACACGGCGAAGCCGCCGATCCAGTCGCCGGCCGGATCGATGAAATCCGCCAGGCACATATTGGGGCGGCCCGAGCGTTTGAGTACCTGCTGGCGGAGCATGGGCAGCCTGTGTTCGCGGCCCTCATCGACCACGACGATATCGTCCCCATCCCGGCGGCATTCCCACAGACCCGCGACGGCACGGGGTTTCAGCCAACCCTCCGCGATAATCGTATCGAGCATCGCCTGTCCGTCGCGGAACAGATCGCGCGCGCTTTCGCCGACGATCTCATCGTCGAGGATCGCGGGATAGGAGCCCGCCAGCTCCCAGGCGCGGAAGAAGGGCGTCCAGTCGATATAGTTGCGCAGATCATCGAGCGCCCAATCCTCGAAGACATGCAATCCGGGCTTCGCAGGTGCCGGCGCCTTCAGCGACAGATCGGCTTCAAAACCGTTGGCGCGCGCGTCCTCCAGCGAGACGAGCTTGCTCGCCCCCCGACCCTCGCGCGCCGTGCGGATCTCGTCATAATCATTAGCGACCTGTTCGACGAACGGGTCGCGCTGGGTCTGCGACACGAGCGTCGAGGCGACGCCGACGGCGCGGCTTGCATCGAGGACATGGATGGTCGGGCCCGCATAGGCCGGTTCGATGCGCAGCGCCGTATGCACCCGGCTCGTCGTCGCGCCGCCGATCAGCAGCGGCACCTGCATATTCGCCCGGTCCATTTCCTCGGCAACCGTGACCATCTCGTCGAGCGAGGGCGTGATGAGGCCGGAGAGCCCGATCATATCGGCATCATTCTCATTCGCCGCTTCGAGAATATCGCTCCACGGCACCATCACACCGAGATCGACGACCTCGAAGCCGTTGCACTGCAGCACGACGCCGACGATATTCTTGCCGATATCGTGCACATCGCCTTTGACCGTCGCCATGATGATCGTGCCCTTGCCCTTGGCGCTCTCGTCTTTCTCCGCTTCGATAAAGGGCAGCAAATGGGCGACAGCCTTCTTCATCACGCGCGCCGATTTGACGACCTGCGGCAGGAACATTTTCCCCGAGCCGAAGAGATCGCCGACGACGTTCATGCCGTCCATGAGAGGGCCTTCGATCACCTCGATCGGCTTGCCGCCGCGATCGAAGATCGCCTGGCGCGCTTCCTCAGTATCGTCGACGACATGCGCATCAATGCCTTTGACAAGCGCATATTCGAGCCGCTTGACCACTTCCCAGCCGCGCCATTCCTCGGCCTGTTTGTCGTCTTCCTTGGACTTGCCCTTATAGCTTTCGGCCAGCGCAATAAGCCGTTCAGTGGCGGTTTCATCTCCCTCCACGTCGCGCATAAGGATCACATCTTCGCACGCCTCGCGCAGGACAGGATCGATCGTGTCATAGACATCCAGCTGTCCCGCATTGACGATCGCCATATCGAGGCCGGCGGGAATTGCATGATACAGGAACACCGAATGCATCGCCCGGCGCACGGTCTCGTTGCCACGAAAGCTGAAGGAAAGATTGGATAATCCGCCGCTCGTTTTGGCGTGCGGACATAGTGCCTTGATCTCTTTCACCGCTTCTATGAAGTCGAGCCCATAGCGGTTGTGCTCCTCGATCCCGGTCGCAACCGCAAAGATGTTTGGATCGAAGATGATCTCTTCAGGCGGAAAGCCCTCTGCGACCAAAAGGTCGTAGGCGCGCTTGCAGATTTCGACTTTGCGGTCTTTGGTATCAGCCTGCCCGGTTTCGTCGAACGCCATAACCACGGCGGCGGCACCATAATTCATGCATTTACGGGCATGGGCGAGAAACTCCTCCTCGCCCTCCTTCATGCTGATCGAATTGACGATCGGCTTGCCCGACACGCATTTGAGCCCGGCCTCGATCACCGACCATTTCGAGCTATCGATCATGATCGGTACGCGCGCGATATCGGGTTCGGCGGCGATCAGCTTGAGGAAGGTCGTCATCGCCTTTTCTGCGTCGAGCAACCCTTCATCCATATTGACGTCGATCACCTGCGCCCCGTTTTCGACCTGCTGGCGCGCGACCTCGACAGCGGTTGCATAGTCGTCGGCCATGATGAGCTTTTTGAACCGGGCACTGCCGGTCACATTGGTGCGCTCACCGATATTGATGAAGGTCGAGGCTGCTTGGGTAGTCACAATCTGGTCTTTCGATCTACGCACCCTGATCGTGTCGAAATCTGTCCAGACCACAGTCGAATGGGCCTGCGCCTCACTTCTTGCGTTGGGTCGGCGAAAAAACTGAGTTTCGACAGGCTTGGCATGAACAGGGCGAGGTTATCAGCTCGCAATCTTGAAAGGATCGAGACCCGCCAGGCGCATGGCCGGGTCCGCTTTCTTGCTGGTGCGTGGTTCGACCCCGCTTACCGCCTCGGCGATTGCAGCGATATGATCAGGGGTGGTTCCGCAGCATCCGCCCAGAATGTTGACAAAGCCTTCGCGAGCCCAGGCTGAAACGAACTCGGCCGTGGTCTCCGGCGGTTCATCATATTCGCCCAGATCGTTAGGCAATCCGGCGTTGGGATATGCGAATAACAGCGTATCGGCCGTCTCAGAGAGTGTCTGCACATGCGGGCGCAATTGTTCGGCGCCAAAGCTGCAATTGAGACCCATCGCGGCGGGCTTCGCGTGGCGCACCGTGTTCCAGAACGCCTCGACCGTGTGGCCTGACAGATTACGCCCGGACTTGTCAGTAACGGTCATGGAAATAAACATCGGCACGTCAGCGCCGCGCTCAATCTCCAATTCCTTCACACCGACAATCGCTGCCTTACAGTTGAGCGTGTCGAACACCGTCTCGATCAGGATGAAATCGCACCCGCCCTCAAGCAGCGCCGCAGCCTGTTCCTTGTAAACGTCCTTCACAAAATCGAAACTGACTTCGCGATAGCCGGGATCTTCGACATCCGGGCTCAACGACAGGGTCTTGTTGGTCGGCCCCATCGCCCCGCACACGAAACGCTCTTTTCCGTCTTTCGCCGTCGCATCGTCGCACGCCTCGCGGATGATCTTGGCCGCCGCGAGATTGATGTCATGCACCAAATGCTCAGCGCCATAATCGGCCTGGCTGATACGGTTTGCGTTGAATGTGTTGGTCGCCAGTACGACTGCGCCTGCTGCTATATAGCTGTCGCAAATCTTGCGGATCACCTGCGGTTGGGTGAGATTCACCAGATCGTTGTTGCCGTTCTGATCCAGGGCGAGGCCGGTATCGCCGGCATATTGTTCAGCAGTGAGTTTTTCCGCCTGGATCGCGGTGCCATAGGGGCCGTCCTTGATGACGATGCCGGTCTTGGCGACTTCGTTCAGACGCTCACGTGCGGTGGTGTGCGGAGCATTCATTGCGCTGTCTCCTTTGTCTTATCCTCTTCAACCGGCCGGATGCCGAGCAAATGGCAGATCGCGTAACTCAGCTCGGCCCGGTTGAGCGTGTAGAAATGGAATTCGCGAACCCCGCCCGCATAAAGCTTGCGGCAGAGCTCGGCGGCGACGGTCGCCGATATCAGCTGGCGCGCAGCGGGCAATGCGTCGAGCCCGTCGAACAGCCGGTCCATCCAGGCCGGTATCGCCGCCCCGCACATGCCGGCGATCCGCTTGGTCGTCGCGACATTGGATATCGGCAATATGCCCGGCACGATTTCCGCATCGATCCCGGCCGCGGCCGCCTCGTCACGGAAACGGAAGAAATTCTCGGCCGTGAAAAAGAACTGCGTGATCGCGCGATTGGCGCCCGCATCCAGCTTGCGCTTGAGATTGTCGAGATCGGCCTGAGCTGAATCGGCTTCGGGATGGACCTCGGGATAGGCGGCGACGGACACTTCGAACGGCTTGAAGGCCTTGATGCCCGCGACGAGGTCCGCCGCGCTCTTATAACCGTCCGGGTGCGGCTGGAATGTTTCGAACGTATCGCCCTTGCGCGGCGGATCGCCGCGCAGCGCGACGATATGGCGCACGCCCGCATCCCAATAATCGCTGATGACCTCTTCAATCTCAGCCTTGCTGGCATCGACACAGGTCAGGTGCGCGGCCGCCTTGATCGGCGTTTCCCTAACGATCCGGCGGACCGTCGCATGGGTCCGCTCGCGCGTCGAGCCGCCCGCGCCATAGGTGACTGACACGAATCGCGGGCCGAGCGGCTCGAGCATCTTGACCGAGTCCCACAGCGTCGCTTCCATCTTCTCCGTCTTGGGCGGGAAGAATTCGAACGATATCTGCGCATCGCCGGCAAGGTCCGCGAACAGCGGATCGTCGACCGCGCGGCGCGCTTCATGCAATTGATCGACCGTCAAATTCATGCCGCCACCACCTTCAACCGCCGGTCGGCCTTGCGCCGCCCCAGCCATAATTTCACCGTCAGCTCCTCGCCTTCGAGCTCTTCGAACAGGCCGCCCTCCATGCCCGCATCGGCAAACCATTTGCCGATCTGTTCGTCGGAAAAACCGAGCCGTGCATGGGCCGCCTCGCTGCGCAAATCCTCGCGCTCATGGGCGGCGAAATCGACGATCAGCAATCGCCCATCGCTATCGAGTATGCGCGCGGCCTCCGCGATCGCCGCGGCCGGCTGCTGCGCATAGTGCAGCACCTGATGCAGGGTCACCGTATCCGCTGTCCGGTCCGGCAAGGCGAGCGCGTACATGTCGCCCTGGCGGATTTCGGCCGTGTCGAGTTCGGCTTCGGCAAGCTTGGCGCGCGCCAGCCGCAGCATCTCCGGGCTCCGGTCGATGCCGATCGCGCTATCGGCGCGGCCCGCGAACAGTTCGAGAATCCGCCCCGTTCCCGTGCCGATATCGACAAGACGGCCGATATCGTCGGTATCGAGCGCGCGGCGCATCGCGGCCTCGACTTCGCTTTCGGCGACATGAAGCGAGCGGATCGCATCCCATTCATCGGCATGGGCGGCGAAATAGGCTTGCGCTGCCACCTGGCGATCGGCGCGGACTGCTTCGAGGCGCGCAACATCGGCGCGCATCCAGTGATCCTCGCCCTCTTCCGACCAGCCGTCGATCGCGTTCAATAACGGCCGCACGCGTGCCGGATCGCCGAGCCCGAGAAAGACCCAACTCCCTTCCTTGCGGCGTTCGGCCAGCCCGGCATCGACGAGAATTTTCGCATGGCGGGAGACGCGCGGCTGACTTTGACCGAGAACCTGGGCCAGCTCGCCGACGGACAGCTCCATTGCGCGCAGCAACGCGACGATCCGCAAACGGGTCGGATCGGCAAGGGCTCTGAATATCTCAAGCTCGGCACGCATTCATAAGGATATAAAGATATCCTTATATGTGGTCAAATTCCGGGTTAAAAACCCCTTAAACATACCGACCCCAGCGCTGGAAACTGGAAATTGCTGGTCAGTCGGACGGATTGTGGCGCGCGAGAAAATCGACCACCGCATCATAATAGGCGGTTTCATCGGCAGCGCTGTTAAATCCATGGCCTGATTCCGGGAAGGTCAGGGTCTCGAGCTCGATATCGGCATCTTCCGCGCGGTCGACCATCAACTCATACTGATTGAAAGGCACCCGGTTATCTTCTTCGCCGTGGACAAGGAGAACTGGCCTAGTGAGACGCTCGACCTGCACCGCAGGGGAGATATCATCCAGATCGAAATTGGTCTGATCCCCATCCACACGATCCCAATGCCGACCGCGATTGCGGCGGAAGAGGAAGTTGCGGTCGTGCTGCAACTGCCGCTCGAAATGCATCACACCGGCAAAGCTGACGGCACAGCGATAGATTTCGGGATTGCGGATCGCACCCCAGACAGCGGCGAAACCTCCGTAGCTGGATCCGACGATGCAGACCCGGTCCGGGTCGACTATTCCCTGCTCGACAAGATACGCGACGGCATCGTCGAGATCGTCCTGCATCGCGCGGCCGATCTGACCATTGCCGAGAAGTTCGAAGCTTTCGCCATAGCCCCCGGAACCACGGAAATTGGGCTGGATCACCGCATAGCCGCGATTGGCCAGCAGCTGGACCATGTCACTATATTGATCGGTGTCGCGAATTCCGAACGGGCCGCCATGCGGATGGACGATCAGCGGCAGATTTTCACCAGGGCGGCCGACAGGCAGGGTCAGATATCCATGAATCGATGTGCCGTCGCGGGCATCGTACCGGATGGGACTCGGCTCGGACAACAATGTCCGCGGTACCTGCGGGCGATATTCGGCAAACAGATCGAGTCGGCCTTCGCTCGGTGTGAAAACATAAAGAGCACCCGGATCCGTCGGGCCTTCCTGAAGGACCAGCATCCGGCTCCGATCTTCCGTGATATCCAGGATCCACACGCGGCTCTGCGGCAACGCGGCGCTCAGCTGGCGACGCCATTCCTGGATTTCGGGATCGAGCCATTCGCGTCGAAACGTCTCGCCCGCATATGCAATGGCGATCGGGTTCCGCTGTTCGTCAAAGAGAACCGTCGACACATCCTCCTCGGAAGACTGGAAAACGATGTCGCCTGGTTCGCCGGTGGCAAAATCAAACTCCATCAATACCCTGCGCTCTCCACCGTCAGGCACGCCGATTGAAAAGCCCTGGTCGCTTCCCGCTCTCAGGCCCATAAAATCCCAAAGGTCCAACGTATCATTATCATCGAGGCGCGCCCGGGCGACGGTGTCCCAATCGCCGTTGCCATCGCTCCGATAGCGCATTCGAACACGACCGCCATATGACAGGTGCAGCGCAATCCGGAGGACGCCTGTGTCATCGGCGATGTAACCGAAAATGTTGCTGCGCGCCGGCTGGACCAACACAGGCTCGGGTCGTTCGTCGCCCGTAAGGTCGAACCGCCATACTGCCGGAGGCCGGCGGGATCGCGTGGCAAAGCTGGCCAGCACATAGTTTCCGTCCGGATCAATATGGACGATATCGTCACCATTGAGCGCCATGTGCCGACCGATCAACGGGTACATGACATGGGTTTCGGTATTGAGAGAGTAGAGTCGGGAGAAACTGTAAAGATCTTGCCGGTGGCGGCCTGTCATCGAAAACAGGATGCGGTTGCTACCAGCCCAGCGGAACCAGTTGAAATCCAGTTCGCTGCCAAGGTTCAAGCCGCTCGCCAGCTCATGAGTATCAGCGTCGTAGACGCTGATATAGGTTGCCTCATCCCGGGTCACGATCAGGGCAAATTTGCTGCCATCGGGGGATAATTGCGCGCCGCTTAGTTCCGAGCGGGCGCCGAATGCGCTGGTCGGGATTTCGTCCGGAATCGCAGAACCAACTTCCCCTTCCGCTGATTGAGGTTCCTGCGCCATCGCAATTGATGGGGGCGAAATTGCAGCGAAGATCAGCGAAAGCGCGATTAAACCATTAGATGACAGAGCCATAGCGCTGCCGCACATAGCGCAGGGCTGACACCATAGACAATCATCTGCGCGCTCAAAATGACTCGACACATCCGCAGCACGCGGGCATTTCTGCTGCCCGCACTGGCCGACTCCGGGGGACGAGTATCTTGCGTAGACTGTTGACCGCATTGCTGCTCATGCTGTTTTTGGGCGCCTGCGCGACGACAATGGCCGGACCGAACGGCATGGCGGACCGCGATCCGCACGAGGAATTCAACCGCGATATGTGGGCCGCCAATCAGGCGATCGACGATGTGGCGGTCCGCCCGGTCACCGAAGTGTATCGCGCGATAACGCCGCAACCGGCACGGCGCGGTCTCTCCAACGTCTTCCGCAATCTGACCGAGCCCTGGTCTTTCATCAACAATCTGCTGCAGGGTCGGCCCGGCCGGGCGCTGCGCAATCTCGGGCGGTTCATCATCAATTCGACGATCGGCGTGGGCGGGCTGGCGGATCATGCCACCGATCTCGGCATTGCGCCGGCACCCGAGGATTTCGGGCAGACGCTCGCGGTCTGGGGAGTCGGCGATGGCGGCTATGTCATGAACCCGATACTCGGTCCGTCGACCCAGCGCGACACGGTCGGCACGATCGTCGATTTCATCGCCAACCCCGTGCAGATCTTTTTCGACCGCGGTCTCAACCTGACGACCACCGAGCAATGGGCGATCCGGGGCATGGGCATCGTCAATACCCGATCCGAACTGATCGAGGCTGGCGTGGACGACTTTCTCGAGAGCAGCGCGGACCCCTATGCGGCGGCGCGCGCGGCCTATTTCGAGCAGCGTGAGGCCGTCATTCTGAACTATGATACGGCCGGGTTCGCGGGCGATGGCGAGGATCTGAGCGATAGCGAAGACGCCGCGTTCGAAGCCGCGATCGAGGATATGGAAGAGATGGAAGACATGGACGGGATGGAACCGGCAGTTCCCGATCCGCCCGAATAGCGTGCAAAACACCTCAATATTGCATTAACCGCCCATGAACGGTACAAGCGCGGCGACGGGTTGCGGGGAGGCATGCTCTCCACAGCCAAAGTCATTTTACGCTCAATATGTTAAACTCTGGGAGAGTAGACCCATGAAGAAGACTTTTGCACTGCCAATGGCTGTAGCCGCTTCGCTCGGCCTGATGGCCTGCACCGCCGCCGAGGAAGCCGCCAGCGACGCCACGGACGCCGCGGAAGAAGCGGCCGCGGACGTTGAAGCCGCTGCCGAAGAAGCTGCCGCCGACATGGAAGCGGCCGCCGACGACGCGATGGCTGAAATGGATGCTATGGCCGACGAGGTGGAAGCTGCCGCTGACGACGCCATGAGCGGCGACGAAGGCGAAGAAGCACCGGCCGAATAAGGCCCGGCAATAGTCGATTATCAGCGAAGGCCGCGCCCCGCATCGGAGCGCGGCCTTTTCTGTATAGGTGCCGGAAGTGTCCGATCGATCATCGGGGGGAGAATGGCGAATGGCACGTTCAAAAGGGATTGCGGCCGCGCTTGTTACGGGCGCCTTGGTCCTGACGGCTTGCTCCGCAGGTGCCGAGGACGAAACCGGTCTCACCGGCGCGGAGGAGCGTCAGCTCGACGAAGCGGCAGCGGCGCTCGATGAGGCCCAGGCCGAATATGAAGCGGCCATCCAGGCCGCCGAGCCCGAACCGCAGGCCGAAACCGAAGAATAGCCCTGGCTAGTCCCGACGTTCGCCGGTCAACAGCGCCCGATTGTCGCGGATCACGACGTCGGCGAAGTCCATGAAAGCGCGCACCCGGGCGGTCCGGCGCAGATCGTTATGCGTCAGCACCCAGATATCCCGCCCCGGCTCAGGCTTACGGTTCGTCGCGCGAACGAGCCCGGTAGCCATATCGCCCATCATGCAGGGCAGCATTGCGAGGCCCAGCCCAGCTTCGGCGGCAGCAATCTGCAGGGCCGGCCCATCAAATGCACCCCAGACCGGAACGCGCGCGAATTCCGTCTTTTTCGTCCATTCCGGATAGCGGTCCTCGCTATCACCCCAGCCCAGCCATCGGCCTGTCTCCGGCTCGCGGACAAGGTCATGGCACTCCAGATAGGCAGGTGCGGCGTACACGGTCCAATAATAGGGAAAATAGCGTTTCCCGACCAATGTTTCGGGCGGATCGTTATTCATCCGTATCGCGATATCCGCCTCCCGCCGCGCCACGTCCAGCTCCGCATAGGTGACGAGAATATCGAGCTCGAGCCCGGGATGACGATCGCTGAATTCCGCCAGGCGCGGGGCGAAGATCGCGCTGGCCAGCGGCTCGACCATGGTCACGGTCAATTTGCCCGGGAGCACATCGTCCTGTCCGGCCATGCGCCGCATGATATCGTCGATCGCATCGCCGAAATCACCCGCCACGGCCGCCAGTTCCTCACCCGCCTGGGTCGGCGCATAGCCTTCCGGGCGGCGATCGAACAAGCGCACCTTCAGGCAATGTTCGAGCGCCTCTATTCGGCGGCTGACGGTGGAATGATGTACGCCGAGTTCGCCGGCCGCCTTGCGCACCGTGCCCGCCGCCATCACGGCCTTGAAGGTCTTGATCCCTTCCCAATCCGGATGTGCAATACGCGCCACGGCATCACCGCTCTCTCTACTGGCTAATCTATGCAACACTATGGTGCATATTTTGCCTTGGACGTGAAATTATTGCACCACTAAGTCTCGACCCGTTACGCGTCAACTTCGATCCGAAAGGATGCTCATGCCCCTGCCCGTCATCTCCGCCAGCGTCGCTGCCATCATTCTAATCCTGCAGCTCATCTTCATGATCCTCGTCGGCATGCACCGGGTGCAGACCAATACGGGCGTCGGCATGGGTGACGACAAGGACCTTGAACGCAAGGTCCGCCGTCACGGCAACCTGGCTGAGAATGCCGCGCTCTTCCTCGTCGTGCTAGCGCTTGCCGAACTGGTCGGCGGATCGCCGCAGGTGCTGACGATAGTCGGCGGCGCCTTTGTCGTCGCGCGCCTGTCGCACGCCTTCGCCTTCGGTTCGCTGACGGGCTCGCACGGCGAGGACGGCAGCAAGATATTTATCGCGGCCCGTGTCATCGGCGCATTCGGCACCTTCGCCTCGGGCCTCTTCCTCGCCGGCTATCTGCTCTTCGTGATCGGGACGGCCTAGGCCGAACGCGCCATGCTATTCCGGTACTGCCAGAACAGCGCCGATGGGATCATCGGCATCGGCCGGAATGACGATATCGGGCATCAGCGGCGCGCGGCTGGGATCCCCAGAAGCCCGATACAGAACGTAAAGCGGCGCGCGGACGGTAAAGCCCGAATGCGGCAGCCTGTGACTTTGAACTTGGCCGGTCTGATTGGCCGGCCCGGCGGTGGGCTGTCCGGTAAGCCTTGCCACTTCATGGTCCCGCGCTGTTGCGGCAAAAACGATGGCTTGTGAGTACGTGGCTGGGCCGATCATGATGGTAACCGGGCCCGAATAACGGTTCTCCATATCCTCAGGCGGCGAAACCGTCTGCTGAAATGGAACCGAGACGATCTGACCGATTGTGCTGCCGGGAATAAGCGCCTGATTTTCAGCGGTTATGCGCGCCGTCACCGCCGATATTGCCGAATAGGGGCGATCCGTCAGATAGGCCATGAGCCGGTCCGACAAATCATGGGCACCGCCGCCGTTCGTGCGCAGATCGATAACCAGATGATCGGCACCCCGCGCTGCTATTTCTGCAAACGCATCCGCCAGGAATACGGCGAACTCCTCCTCACGATCGCGGTCAAAACTCGGAACCGAGAGGATCGCCGCACTATCGCGCCAGCTCAGCGCGAAGTCTCCCGTTTCGGTGGTCGAAAAGCCGATCGGAGTTTCAATCACAACCTGCCCCGCCGTACCGTCGGGCGCGACATAATCGAGCCGGTCGATCGGTTCGCCATCCAGTGCGAGAGCCAGATAGTGCCGCAGTCTCAATTCGATAATATGTTCGCGCAGCCGGTCGCTTTCGCCGCGCACAAGTGGACGCAAGGTGCCCAGGAGTTCGGCCCAAGTGCGGCCGTTGACCGCCCCGATCACACTGCCGTCGGGCAGGATATCCGCCCCTTCCACCACGCGAAGCGCGCCGTCCTCTATCGCGATAGTCATCGTGGCAGTCCCGTCCGGCAGGGCGGGCGGCTCGGGCACCACGAGACCCATATGCGCATCGTTCAATAGCGGATTGAGTGTGGCGAGCCGCCGCCACGCTTCGGCGCGCGTCACGGTTTCGGGAAGATCGTCAGCCAGCGCGCTTGCGGCCGCCTCCAGGGCACCTGGCTCAACCGAGTGCGCGAGGTCCGGATGCGTGTCGCGCGTCCATTCGAGCCATGTATCGAGATCGGCCCGTAGTTCGGCAGCAGAGAGAATCGCAGCCGGTTCGGTCGTTTGTGTTGGCACGGTTGCGAAGACGGGCACTATCGGCGTCGCCAGAACGGCAAGGCCGAACGCGGCGTGGCGCAGAATGGACATCGCGGATCACCTCTTATGACATGCTGTATTATTACAGTAAGTCAGCTAGATCATCACGGACTGACTTGCAAGCGCGATTCTCACATCAGCACTGAACATCGCACCGCACGCAAAAAAAGGGCCGGAGAGTTTCCCCTCCGGCCCTTCTTTTTCGTTGGCTGACGCCTGGGCTTAGAAGCCCATGCCGCCGCCCATGCCGCCCATATCGGGCATGGCGGGCGCAGCCGCAGCCTTGTCTTCCGGAAGCTCGGCCACCGTCGCTTCGGTGGTGATGAGCAGACCGGCAACCGAGGCAGCGTCCTGCAACGCGGCACGCACGACCTTGGTCGGGTCGATCACGCCGGCCTTGACCAGATCTTCATAGACATCGGTCTGGGCGTTGAAGCCGAGTTTCGCGTCCTTGCCGTCGAGCAGCTTGCCCGAAACGACCGCGCCGTCATGGCCGGCATTTTCGGCAATCTGGCGCACCGGCGCGTAGAGCGCCTTGCGGACGATATCGACACCGCGGGTCTGGTCGGCATTTTCGCCTTCGAGGCCGTTCAGCGCCTTGGTGGCATAGAGAAGCGCGGTTCCGCCGCCCGGGACGATGCCCTCTTCGACGGCAGCGCGGGTCGCGTGGAGCGCGTCGTCGACACGGTCCTTCTTCTCTTTCACTTCGACTTCGGTCGCGCCGCCAACCTTGATCACGGCCACGCCGCCGGCGAGCTTGGCGAGACGCTCCTGGAGCTTCTCGCGGTCATAGTCGCTGGTCGTGGTTTCGATCTGCTGACGGATCGCTTCGACACGGCCCGCAATCGCCTTCTTCTGGCCCGCGCCATCGACGATGGTCGTGTTGTCCTTGTCGATAGTGACGCGCTTGGCTTCGCCGAGCATGCCGAGCGTAACCGATTCCAGCTTGATGCCGAGATCTTCGGAGATCATCTCGCCCTTGGTCAGGATCGCGATGTCTTCGAGCATCGCCTTGCGGCGATCGCCGAAGCCCGGCGCCTTGACCGCAGCGACCTTCAGGCCGCCGCGCAGCTTGTTGACCACCAGCGTCGCAAGCGCTTCGCCTTCGATGTCTTCCGCGATGATGAGGAGCGGACGGCCCGACTGCACCACGGCTTCGAGGATCGGCAGCATGTCCTGCAGATTCGAGAGCTTCTTCTCGTGGATCAGAATGTACGGGTTTTCGAGCTCGACATTCATCTTTTCGGGGTTGGTCACGAAATAGGGGCTCAGATAGCCGCGGTCGAACTGCATGCCTTCGACGACATCGAGTTCGAATTCGAGACCCTTGGCCTCTTCCACGGTGATCACGCCTTCCTTGCCGACCTTGTCCATGGCTTCGGCGATCTTCTCGCCGACTTCCTTGTCGCCATTGGCCGAAATCACGCCGACCTGGGCGACTTCGTCGGAGCTCTTCACGTTCTTCGAGCGCTTCTGGATGTCCGCGACGACCTTGCCGACGGCGAGATCGATGCCGCGCTTCAGGTCCATCGGGTTCATGCCGGCCGCGACCGACTTCATGCCTTCGCGGACGATCGCCTGAGCGAGAACCGTCGCCGTCGTCGTGCCGTCGCCGGCCACGTCATTGGTCTTGGAAGCGACTTCCTTGACCATCTGCGCGCCCATATTCTCGAACTTGTCCTTCAGTTCGATGTCCTTGGCGACGGTAACGCCGTCCTTGGTGATGCGCGGCGCGCCGAAGCTCTTGTCGAGCACGACGTTGCGGCCTTTCGGGCCGAGCGTGACTTTCACCGCGTCGGCGAGGATGTCTACGCCGCTCATGATGCGCTCGCGCGCGTCGCGGCCGAATTTTACGTCTTTACCTGCCATGATAGCTTACCTCTGTATGTTTCGTGTTCCCGGAATGAAAAAAGCGAGACCCTTAGGCGACGACGCCGAGGATATCGCTTTCCTTCATGATGATCAGATCTTCGCCGTCGAGTTTGACCTCGGTGCCCGACCATTTGCCGAACAGAATGCGGTCGCCCTTCTTGACGTCCAGTGGCGTAACCTTGCCGTCATCGGCCTTGAGACCCTGGCCGGCGGCGACGACTTCGCCTTCCTGCGGCTTTTCCTGGGCGCTATCCGGAATGATGATGCCACCGGCCGTTTTGGTGTCGGCCTCTACGCGGCGGACGAGCACGCGATCGTGCAGCGGACGAAATCCCATTGTAATTCCTTTCCTCAATTCCCAAATCCAAGGCGATCGGAAAGGCCTTTCCATCGTGGAACGCCCGGCCAATCGCCAATCGTGCGAAAACAGTTTTTAGCACTCTCAACAGGTGAGTGCTAACAGAGGCTCATCTAGGCCTCTGACCGCATGTTTCAAGGAAAAATTCGCATATCACGGAATTTTTCTGACCGGCGGGTGTAACCGGCGGGCGAATGACGGCGAACCGGTTAGTGAAGAGCCGGACCCATGTAATGAAACAGTCAATTTCCCCTCGAATCGTACCCTTCCCAACCGCTTGCACGTTGCCCCCGAGCAGGCAGCCGGGAACCGGGCGCGCACATGATGCCTCCCTGCGCGTCCGGGCGATCGAGGGCCGGGGGGCTATCCGGCGGCCGCACTATACGGGTCGCATACTGTCGGATGGCTCCCCACCCCTATTTGCCCCATCGCTTTTCGATCGCACGGCCACGCCCGCACTACACAGCGCGGATTTGCATGCTAAACCAAGAAGGTGGTTGCCGACGACGAGACTTTGGCGCGCCTCATGGCGCTCGCCCAAGAGGGTGACAAGAAAGCCTATCGCACCTTGCTCGGCGAGTGCGAGACCTGGCTCAAACGCTATTATGCCCGCAAGATCGGGCCGCATGTCCTAGACGATCTCGTGCAGGACACATTGATCTCCCTCCACCGGAAGCGCGCATCCTACGATCCGACCCGGGCCTTTCTGCCCTGGCTGGCGGCGATCGCGCGCTATCGCTGGATCGACCATCTGCGCAAAGCCTATCGCGCGAAAGAGGTGGAACTGAACGAGGAACTCACCGCCGACCCCTCCGATCCGGCCGTCGAGGCGAAGATCGGGCTGGAACGGCTATTGGGCACGATCCCGGAAAGACAGGCGCTGGTGATCAAACTCGTCAAGATAGAGGGGCTGAGCATCGCCGAAGCCTCGCAAAAAACCGGCCAGTCGGAATCGCTGGTCAAAGTCAATATTCATCGCGGCATGAAACGCATGGCCGCGGCGATCGAGGAAGAATAAGAATAATGTCGCAGAATTTTGATCTCGATAGCCTTGCCGAAGAGCTGGAGCCGGTAAAACCGCTCAATGCCAATGGCGCGATCGGCGGCGTCGTCTTTCTGACGGCGGTCAGCGGCGTGCTCGTCGTTTCGACGCTGGGATTTCGGGACCGTTTCCTGGACGCAACGGCAACCGATCCGATGTTTCTAGTGCGCACCGGGCTGCTCGTCGTGCTCGGCGCAGCCAGCCTGACCGCCGCCACGAGCATGGCACGCCCGGCCGTCGGCACCAGCCGCTCGGGCTGGCGCTGGGCGGCGATGGCCGCGCTGACGATACCGGTGGCCGCGGCGGTCGCGGCTCTGGTCAGCCGCACGCCGGTCGCCGAACGGCTCCACCCGGTCAATGGCGTCGAATGCCTGACCTATTCGATCGGTATCGGGCTCATGCTCGGCGCGGTGCTGACCTGGTGGCTTCGGCGCGGTGCGCCGACCTCGCCCGAGCGCGCAGGCACGGTCACGGGCCTTGCAGCGGGCAGCCTCGGCGCGCTCGCCTATTCGATGCACTGCCCGCATAACGACATCGTCTATATCGGCCTCTGGTATTCGCTCGCCATCGCCCTGACGACGGTGGCGGGCCGGCTGATCGTCCCGCATCTCGTCCGCTGGTAGATTCTTCCTCCCCCATTTCGGGAGAGGATAGGACGGCTTGTAAAATCGGGCAGCGCAGCGGCCGATTTTTTTAGCCGTCCTTGGAGAGGGTTCGCCGCAAACGGCGCGTGTCTTAAAGCATTTACGCTCGCTTCGCTCACTCTGGGCCCCTCTCCCTGAAGGCACTACGCGCCGTCTTTCCCTCTCCCGCAAGGGGAGAGGGCCGATTGCACGTCATCGCCACCGCACCTAAATAGCGTCTATCTGACGATCGAGGAGCTTGGAATGCGGCTGTTGCGCGGTGCCTGGAAGGTTTTGGTGGGGATCAAGGACGCGCTCGTCCTGCTCCTTCTGCTGCTGTTTTTCGGCCTCCTCTACATGGTGCTCACCGCCAGCCCCAATCCGGTCGTGCCGGGCGAAGGCGCGCTCCATCTCGATCTCGATGGCGTGATCGTCGAGCAGCCGGAAAATATTAATCCCTTCGACGCGCTGACCGGCGCCGAAACCGTACCGCAACACCGGCTGCGCGATATCGTGCAGGCGCTCGAGACCGCCGCGACCGACGATCGCGTCTCGGCCGTCGCGCTCGATCTCGACGGTTTCCTCGGCGGCGGGCAGACGGCCGTTGCGCGGGTCGCCGATGCGATCCAGACGGTGCGCGACGCCGACAAGCCGGTGATCGCCTATGCGACCGGCTATGGCGACGACGCCTATGCGCTCGCCGCCCATGCCAGCGAAATCTGGGTCCATCCGATGGGCGGGGCGCTGGTGCTCGGCCCGGGCGGCAGCCGACTCTATTATGGCGACATGCTCCGGCGGTTCGGCGTCAATGTGAATGTATTCCGCGTTGGCGAGTTCAAGTCCGCGGTCGAACCGTTCAGCGAATCCGAACAATCGCCCGAAGCGCGCGAAGCCAATCAGGCGCTCGCCGACACGCTGTTCGAAGCGTGGCGCGAAGATGTCGCGCGCGCGCGGCCCGAAGCCGATCTCGACGCGATTATCGCAACGCCGGCCGATCTGGTCGAAGCAGCGAATAACGATCTTGCCACCGCCGCGCGCGAAACAGGTATGGTCGACGAGATCGGCACGCGCGCGGATTGGCAGGCGCGCCTCGCCGAACTGGCCGGCGAAGATGCGGATACCGGCTTTCAGGCGATCCGCCTCGCCAACTGGATCGCGGCCAACCCGCGCCAGGGCGGCGGCACCAATATCGGCGTCGTGACGGTCGCCGGCACGATCGTCGACGGCGAAGCGCCGCCGGGCACGGCGGGCGGCGAGACGATCGCCGAATTGCTGCGCGAAGCCTCGCAAAATCACGATTTCTCGGCGCTCGTCGTACGCGTCGATTCTCCGGGCGGCTCGGCGCTGGCCTCAGAGCGGATGCGGCGCGCGGTACTCCAATTCTCCGAGGCCGAGGGCGATATCCCCGTGGTGGTTTCGATGGGCAATCTTGCCGCATCGGGCGGTTACTGGGTCGCGATGGCCGGCGATCATATCATGGCCGAGCCGGGTACGATCACCGGTTCGATCGGCGTGTTCAGCGTGATCCCGACCTTCGAGGGCACGCTCGACCAGCTCGATATCGGCGCCGACGGCGTGACGACAACGCCGCTCTCGGGCGAACCCGATATCTTCGGCGGCCTCTCGCCCGAAGCAGCGCGGCTCATCCAGTCGGGCACCGAAGATATTTACCGCCGCTTCCTGAGCCTCGTCAGCGAAAACCGGTCCATACCGGTCGAGCGCGTCGCCGAGATCGCCGAGGGCCGCGTATGGGCCGGCGGCACGGCGCGCCAGCTCGGCCTCGTCGACGCCTTCGGTACGATGGACGATGCGATTGCCGAGGCCGCGAGCCGCGCCGAGGTGGAGGCCGACGATGTCCGCATCCTCTGGATCGAACAGCCGCCGGACCCGTTCGCCGAGTTCATCCGCAACTGGACGCGCGAGGATGAGGATGCCCAACAGACCAGCGCCCCGCGCGACATCTGGACAATGCTCGCCCCCGACCCCCGCGCGATTCTCGCGACGGTAACCGCCGAGATGCAGCTCCTGCTCGACGGTCCGGCGATGCAGCTACGCTGTCTCGAGTGCCCGGTGGAGGTGCTGCCGGGGCGGAGCAGCGCTGCGGAGGAGACAACGCTGCAAACGATGCTGATGGCCTGGCTGCGCGGCTGAAACAGATTGTAGAAATCGCGAATATGCGCTAAACAGCGGATATCGAAAACGGAGATTTCATGTCCCGGTGAAGTGGGGAGGACAAGCAGTCCTCCCGGCGCAAATGCAACGATCAAGAGCGCTGCCAAGACGATCTTGGCGGCTCCGTTGCTTTGCAACCTCAGAAAACACTGACACTTCCGGCCCGAGCTTGACTCGCGCCCCGAACATGAAAGTTGACCGACAATGGTACGGGATTATTCCGCATTCCTGCCGCCCAGGATCAAGGGCGGCGGATCAGAACAACATATATCGCCACTCGAAACGCTCGGCTGGCAACCCTATTTCGCAACGCAGATCAGCGAAGACGCGCTGACGGAGACACCGCCTGTCCGCATCGTCGAGGTGCATCGCAGCGCGCTCCATATCATCGGCGATGGCATCGACAAAACGATCCCACCCTTGCCGGACGCGACAGTTGGCGACTGGGTGTTGCTCGATCGGCAGCGCCCGCAATCGAGCCGCGTCCTAGAGCGCAAGAGCCTCATCAAACGCCGCGCACCGGGAACGGACCGGCAGCTCCAGCTGATCGCGGCCAATATCGACACGGTCTTCATCGTCTCGTCCTGCAACCAGGATTTCAACGTCGCCCGACTCGAACGATACATCGCCCTGGCATTCGAGGCCGATATCACGCCGGTTATCGTCTTGACGAAGGCCGATCTGGTCTCCGAAACGCAGAGCTATATCGATCGGGCGGCCGCGATTTCGGAACTTGTCCCCGTCGTGACCCTCGATGCGCGGGGCGAAGAGCCGGGGGCAAAACTGAAAGACTGGTGCAAATCGGGTCAAACCGTCGCGTTTCTCGGATCCTCCGGCGTCGGCAAATCGACCCTCACTAACGCCCTTTCCGGCACCCAATTGATCGAGACACAGCCGATCCGCGAGGACGACGCCAAGGGCCGGCATACGACCACGAGGCGGCAGCTGCATTGCGTGCCGGGCGGCTGTCTCGTACTCGACACGCCCGGAATGCGCGAGTTGCAACTGACCGATGCCGCGACCGGTATCGATACTGTGTTCGCGGACATTCACGCCCTTGCCGCCCAGTGCCGGTTCAACGATTGCCAGCACAGGACCGAGCCGGGATGCGCGGTCCTGGCCGCTCTCGAGCGCGGCGATATCGACGAAGCGCGGCTTGGCCGGTGGCGCAAGCTCAAGGCCGAAGAGGCGTTCAATTCGGCAAGCCTCGCCGAACGCCGAACGCGCGACAAGGCGTTCGGCAAGATGGTACGCCAGATCAAAAAGGCAAAAGGCCGGGAAGGAGCGGGACAATGACAACCGACAAGATGACAACCGATAAGACGGGCCGGATCGTTTGGCACGATCTCTTCACCAGCGATCGGCGACGCTCGATGGCTTTTTACGAGCGCATTGCGGGCTGGCGTTACGAGATCGAACACGCAACCGACTTTGCTTGGGGCGGCGGCGAAAAAGACTTCGTTCTCGCCCTTTCGGACAATGAGGCCGGGGCCGGCTTTGCCGAAACACCGCCGGCATTGCCGAACGGGTGGATCGCCTATGTCGAAGTCGCTGACGTGGATGCATCTGCCGCCGCCGCGAAACGGCTCGGCGGAACGATCGTCCGCGATCCGTTCGAAGTGCCCGGCGTCGGGCGCAATGCGCTGCTGCGCGACCCGCACGGCGCACTTATTGGCATCTCCCTGTCGCGTCACGATTTTCCGGTACCTGAGCGACAGTTCGGTGTGGAAGTCTATCTGTCGGCTGCCCCGGCATTTCCTATGGAATTCTATGCGCAGCTGTTCGGCTGGGAGGCCGGGCCGCTTTCGGATGGGGAACAGGATGGCAGGTGCATTGCCGGGCCTTCGGGTGAAAAAGTGGCGCTGTATCTGCCCGATGAGCCGCCGTCGGGGACGCAGGCGATCTGGATACCGAGCCTGAAAGTGACCGAACCGCAGGCTGCACTGGACGATGCCAAAACACTCGGTGCAACGGTTCTCGGACAAGGGAAGCCGTCGGACGGCCATGCATTTTTGCGCGCCCCGGACGGCGCGGCGATATGTCTGCCCAAAGCCTGAGGTAAGGCGCTATCCGCCCCGATACACGGGTAGGGCCAAGCCCTTCCAAATCGCCAGCGCCCGCAGCGCAAAACCCGCCAATGCCGAAACCCCCGCCGCGACAGGCAGCATAACGCCCGCCGCGCTCAGGCCCACGAACAGTGCTGCCGCGAGCGCGGCCGCCGTCACATAGAGTTCCGGCCGCAAGATTATCGAGGGCTCGCCGGCCAGCACGTCGCGGATAATGCCGCCGAGACAGGCGGTGAAGATGCCCATCATCACGGCGGCGACGGGCGGGACGCCGAAACTCAAAGCCTTGGCCGCGCCGAACACCGCATAGGCGGCCATGCCGATCGCATCGAGCCAGTCCAGCGCCTTGCCGGCCCAGAGCTTCGCCGGCGTGATCCAGATAAGGAGCGCGATGACGAGACAGGCGGTGAGCGGGCGCGTGTCTTCAATCCAGAAGACCGGCGCGCCGATCAGCAGATCGCGCACCGTGCCGCCGCCCACGCCCGTCGCCAGCGCGAAGAATGCGAAGGTCACGAGCGTTTGCTTCGCCCGCGCCGCCGCCACCGCACCCGTCGCCGCGAACAGCCCGATCCCGGCAAGATCGAGCGTCGAGAGCACGGGGCCGATTGGGAAATCGATGGGGGTCACTGGCCGTGCACCCTATTCCGCTTGCCCTGAGCTTGTCGAAGGGCCGTCCTTCTTTTTGGCCAAAAGCGAAATTTCTTCCCAATCACCGCGTATAAGTGCCATTTTCTTGGCACGGCCCCAGCCTTTGATGCGCTTTTCCATAGCTTTCGCCTCATCGCGGGTCTGAAACTCCTCGGACCAGACAAGTTCGACCGGAAGCTTGTCATGGGTAAATCCTGGAATCCGGCCACTGCGGTGTTCCCCAATCCGGCGATCCAGATCGTCCGTATGTCCGGCATAGAAGGCCCCGCCCCGGCAGTGCAGCATATATGTCCAAAATGGCATTGCGCGAATTAGAAGAAAGTACGGCCCTTCGACAAGCTCAGGGCAAACGGTCTTGAAAGATCTGTTTCCGCCGTTTCTTCACATACCGCCAGGGCAGCACAATCAGACCGAGCAGCGTCATCAGCAACGCCAGCGCGGCGAAACCGATGAGCAGCGGATGACTGGTATCGCTGCGACCCTCCAGGTCCATAATGTGCAGCCCCCACATGAAATCGAAAGTCCGCCAGAGGCCGGTACGGATCGCGAGGATATCGCCGGTTTCCGCATCGACATAGACATGATGGCTGTCGCCGAACCGCGCCTGCCAGGCGGGGCGATTGCGGCGCAGGTCGATCGGATTGGCGTCAGCCTCGAAGCGCTGCATCTGCGCGAGCGGTGCATCGCCGGCATAGGCGGCCTCGGCGATGCCGGCCGCCTCGTCGCTCGTCAGTTGCGGCGCGAGATAGGCGCCGGTTTCGATCGAAGCGCGGCGCCCACCGCCATCGGCGTAGCGGATGATCCATTGCGTGCCGGACGGGCGCTGGACGAGATCGACGCTTTCGACCGCGCGGACGGCGCTATCGATGCGCGGGAAGACAGGCGGATTGGCGGGCGTCGCGATGACGGGCGGTTCGGCGCGCAGATGCTCGCCCCGCACCGTCTCGATCGGCTGCGACACCATGAACAGGCCCGAGACGGTCCAGAGCAGCAGCGGCACGCCCGCCAGCCAGCCGAGCCAGATATGCCATTTGGTAAGCGTTGGGCGCATCGGCAGCTCCATATTTCAGGTTACGGCAGGACCCGGCTGTCAATCACCCTGAACAGGCCTTATCCCACTGATATTAAGCCATAATTGGAAGTTTGAGCAGTGATTTGGCCTACCCCGTTCGGTGTAAACGAAACCATCGTCCAAATCAGATATGGATGGGTTTGCCCTGCACCGCCATCGCCGCTTCCTTCACCGCCTCGGCATGGGTCGGATGGGCGTGGCAGGTATAAGCGATATCCTCGCTCGTCGCGCCGAACTCCATCGCCTGCGCGGCCTGGGCGATCATCGTACCAGCGAGCGAGGCGATGATATGGACGCCGAGCACGCGATCCGTCTCGGCATCGGCGATCACTTTGACAAAGCCATCGGTATCGCGGTTCGTCTTGGCGCGGCTGTTGGCCATCATCGGGAACTTGCCGGCCTTAACCGTATAGCCCTTCTCTTTCGCTTCCTCGGCGGTGAGCCCGACCCCGGCAATCTCCGGCATCGTATAGACCACCGACGGGATCACATCATGGTTTACGATGCCGACTTGACCCGCGATATTCTCGGCGACCGCGATGCCTTCATCCTCGGCCTTGTGCGCGAGCATGAGGCCCGGCGCGACATCGCCGATGGCCCAGACGCCGGGGACAGTCGTGCGGAACTCGTGGTCGATCGGCACCTGGCCGCGCTCGTTGAGCTCGAGCCCGATCGCATCGACCCCCAGCCCCTCGGTGTTTGGCCGCCGACCGATCGACACGAGCACGCAATCGGCTTCGAGCAGCTCTTCGTCGCCGCCTTGGGCGGGTTCGACCGTGAGCTTGACCTTGGTCTTCAATGTTTCGGCGCCGGTCACCTTGGTGCCCGTGCGGATCGTGAAACCCTGCTTCTTGAAAATCTTCGCCGCTTCCTTGCGGATATCGCCGTCCATGCCGGGCAGGATCTGATCGAGATATTCGACGACAGTAACTTCGGCACCCAACCGCCGCCACACCGACCCGAGCTCCAGCCCGATCACACCGCCGCCGATCACGACCATATGTTTGGGCACCTTGGGCAGCGCGAGCGCGCCCGTGGAATCGACGATCTGGTGCTTGTCGTTATCGATCTCGACGCCCGGCAACGGCGTGACGGAGGAACCAGTCGCAATCACAATATCTTTCGCGGTAACGGTCTTGCCATCGACCTCGACCGTATTCTCACCCGTGAACTTCGCATGGCCCTTGAGCCAGTCGATCTTGTTCTTCTTGAACAGAAATTCGATGCCGCCGGTCAGTTCGCCGACCGCTTTCGACTTTTCGGCATGCATCTGATCGAGATCGAGCTTCGCACCGGTCAGCTTGATGCCGAATTTTTCCAGCGCGCCCTCATGCGCTTCCTCGTAGAGCTCGGACGCGTGCAGCAGCGCCTTGGACGGGATGCAGCCAACGTTCAAGCACGTGCCGCCCAGCGTCTCGCGGCTTTCCGCGCAGGCCGTTTTGAGCCCGAGCTGCGCGGCCCGGATCGCGGCGACATAGCCGCCCGGCCCGGAACCGATCACCAGCACGTCATAATCATAGGTCTTGTCAGCCATTATCTTTCCTCAAGCGCGGGGAGCGAGATGTCTAGAGATCGATCAGAAGCCGCATCGGATCTTCGAGCGCTTCCTTCATGCGGACGAGTGCGGTCACCGCCTCGCGGCCATCGATCAGGCGGTGATCATAGGAGAGCGCCAGATACATCATCGGCCGGGCGGCGATCGAGCCGTCATCGAGCACAACCGCGCGCTGCTCGATCCGGTGCATGCCGAGCACGGCGGATTGCGGCGGGTTGATGATCGGCGTCGAGAGCAGTGAGCCGAACACGCCGCCATTCGAAATGGTGAAGGTGCCGCCGCGCATCTCGTCCATCGACAGCGTGCCATCCTTCGCGCGCTGCCCGAAATCGGCGATCGTCGTTTCGATCTCGGCAAAACTCATGCTTTCGGCGTTGCGGATGACCGGGACGACAAGGCCATTCGGCGCGGACACGGCGACCGAGACGTCGACATAATCGTGATAGACGATCTCGTCGCCATCGATCTGCGCATTGACCGAGGGTACGTCGCGCAAGGCGAGACAGGCGGCTTTCACAAAGAAGCCCATAAAGCCAAGGCGGATGCCATGCTTCTTCTCGAACAGCTCTTTATACTGTTTGCGCGCATCCATGACGGCCGTCATGTCGACATCGTTGAACGTGGTCAGCAGTGCCGCGGTATCCTGCGCATCCTTTAGCCGCTTGGCGATCGTCTGGCGTAGCCGGGTCATCCGGACGCGTTCTTCCTTGCGCTCACCAGAGGCGGCAGGCGCGGGTTGCGGGGCAGTAGCAGCCGCGGGTTCGGTGCGTTCCATGCTCGGTTCGCGGGCCTCGGCCTTTTCTGCCTTGGCCGCGGTCAGCACATCGTCCTTGGTCAACCGGCCGTCCTTGCCGGTGCCCTTGATCTTGGACGGGTCGAGTCCATGCTCCAGCACCAGCCGGCGCACGGCGGGCGACAGGGTCAGCGGCGGGCCGTCCGTATCGGGCGCCTCGCTTTTCGTCTCCTCGGCCGCGCTTGCCTGCTTGGCGGGCGCCGCCTTCTCGGCTGGCGGATCGGCTTTTTCCGCGCTCTTGCCTATGGATGCGCTCGCACCCTCGCCGATGCGCGCAATCACCGCGCCAACCTCGATCGTATCACCGACTGCCACGACATGTTCTTCGAGCACGCCCGCGACGGGCGACGGCACCTCCACGGCAACCTTGTCCGTCTCCAGGCTCGCAATCGGCTCGTCGCGGCCGACCGCGTCGCCCGGCTGTTTCAGCCATTCGCCAAGCGTGGCTTCGGTGATCGATTCGCCCAGCGTCGGGACTTCAACATCGGTTGCCATTCTACTTCTTTCCTTGGCTATGGCCGAGCGCCGCGGCGACCAGCGTTTCCTGCTGTTCGGTATGGCGTTTGGCGAGGCCGGTTGCCGGCGATGCGCTCGGCTCGCGGCCCGCATAGTCTGGTCTGTTGGGGCCGACACCGGCCTCTTCGAGACATTCCTCGATATAGTGGCGGGCAAACATCCACGCACCCTGATTTTTCGGTTCTTCCTGCGCCCAGACGACGGTCTCCAGATTGATCATGCGCTTCAGCCGCACGACCAGCGGTTCTCCGGGAAAAGGATAGAGCTGTTCAAGCCGGACAATGGTCGTATTCTTGTCCTTGGCCGCATCGCGCGCTTCGAACAGGTCGTAAGCTACCTTGCCCGAACACAGCACCAACCGTTTCACATCTTTGTCGTCGGGCGCATTGGGATCGGACTTGATCCGCATGAAATGCGAATCCCCGAGAAAATCCTCGAGATCCGAAACCGCCGCCTTGTGCCGCAGCAGCGATTTGGGCGTCATGATGACGAGCGGCTTGCGGAATGGCCGCAACATCTGGCGGCGCAGGACATGGAAATAATTGGCCGGCGTCGTGATATTGCAGACCTGCATATTGTCCCCGGCGCAGAGCTGCAGGAAGCGTTCGAGCCGCGCCGAGCTATGTTCGGGTCCCTGTCCTTCATAGCCATGCGGCAAGAGCATCACGAGGCCATTGGCGCGCAGCCATTTGGCTTCGCCCGATGCAATGAATTGATCGATCATGATCTGCGCACCATTGGCGAAATCGCCGAACTGCGCTTCCCACAGCACGAGCGTCTTCGGATCGGCCAGCGCATAACCATATTCGAAACCGAGCACGCCATATTCGGACAGCGGGCTGTTCAGCACTTCGAACCGGCCGCCCGTGACATGATGGAGCGGGGTGTAACGCTCGGCCGTTTCCTGATCGACCCATTCGGCATGGCGCTGACTGAACGTGCCACGCCCCGAATCCTGGCCGGAAAGTCGGACATGATAGTCCTCGTTTATCAGCGTCCCGAAACCGAGCGCTTCGGCTGTCGCCCAATCGAAGCCTTCGCCGCTTTCGAACATCGCGCGCTTGGCATCGAGAATGCGCCCGAGCGTCTTGTGGATCGTCACATCGTCGGGGACGGTCGTCAGAATTTCGCCGATCGATCGCAGCGTCTTTTCCTTGACGCCTGACACGATACCGCGCCGGGCCGTCTCCGGATCGGCTGGCATGCCGAGCCCTTCCCAACGCCCGCCGAACCAGTCAGCCTTGTTGGGCAGATAGCTTTTCCCAGCCTCGAATTCCTCGTCGAGCATCGCGTTGAAGGAATCGGTCGCCTCATCGACCCAATTCTCGCCGATAACGCCTTCGGTCACGAGCCGCTCACCATAGACTTTCGAAACCTTCGGATGCGAGCGGATCGCGCGGTACATGAGCGGCTGGGTGAAGCTCGGCTCATCGCCCTCATTATGGCCGAAACGGCGATAGCACCACATGTCGATAACGACGTCCCGGTGGAAGGTCTGGCGGAACTCGATGGCGAGCTTACAGGCGAAGGTCACGGCTTCGGGATCGTCGCCATTGACGTGCAGGATCGGCGCCTGGACCATCTTCGCAATGTCCGACGGATAGGGCGAGGAGCGCGCGAATTGCGGGCTCGTCGTAAAGCCGATCTGATTGTTGATGACGAAATGGATACAGCCACCCGTATTATAGCCACGAATGCCGGAAAAGCCGAAACATTCCATAACGATACCCTGGCCGGCAAAGGATGCGTCGCCATGGAGCAGCACGGGCAGCACTTCCTTATGCTCGGTAAGGTCCTCGCGGTTGACCTGCGTCGCCCGGGTCTTGCCGAGCACCACCGGATTGACGGCTTCCAGATGCGAGGGATTGGGCACCAGCGACATATGGACGCTGATTCCGTCAAACTCGCGATCGGTTGACGTACCGAGATGATATTTGACGTCGCCCGAACCGCCGACATCCTCGGGATTGGCCGCGCCGCCCGCAAATTCGTGGAAGATCGCGCGATAGGGTTTGGCCATCACATTGGCGAGCACGTTGAGCCGGCCGCGATGCGCCATACCGATCACCATCTCGCGTACGCCGTCCGCACCGCCATATTTGATGATGGCCTCGAGCGCGGGAACCATGGACTCGCCGCCATCGAGCCCGAACCGCTTCGTGCCGACATATTTCTTGCCGAGAAAGCTCTCCCACTGCTCGGCTTCGATCACCTTGCGGAGGATCGCCTCCTTGCCTTCGGGCGTAAACTGGATCGAGGCTTCCTTGCCCTCCATCCGCTCTTGGAGGAAGCGGCGCTCCTCCAGATCGTTGATGTGCATATATTCAAGGCCGACCGGCCCGCAATAATTGTCGCGCAGGATCGCAACGATCTCGTTGACCGTCGCGATTTCCATGCCGAGCGCGCCGCCCAAATAGACGGGCTTGTCCAGCTCCTCGGCCGTAAAGCCGTGAAATTCGGGCGTCAGATCGGCCGGAAGCTCGCGCTCGTGGAGCTTGAGCGGATCGAGATTCGCCGCAAGATGGCCGCGCACACGATAGGTGCGGATCAGCATCATCGCGCGGATAGCGTTGCCCGCCGCCCGTTCGATCTCGTCCGACGACAGCGGTTTGCGGGAATAGGAGGGCGCGGCGGGCGGATGATTGGGGTCCGCGATCGTCATCTGCGTCGGATCGAGGCCCGACGTAACCGCGTCTGTCGTTATGACCGGCCAGCCCGGGCGTTGCCAGCTCGGGCCGCTCGTCGTCGCCTCCAATCCGTCGAAAAAGCCGCGCCAGCTCGCATCCACCGCATCGGGGTTTTCCCGGTACTTGCGATACAAGCCTTCAACGAAAGATGGGCTGACGCCTGCCAGCTCGTCGAAATTCAGGCCTTCCAAGCCCATCGAACCTATCCTTTTTCCGCCTGTGGCGACGGAACAAAATGCGATATGGCCCCTCTATCATATCGGCACAATGTTCAAGACCTGATTGAGACGATCTTGCCGATCAAAGGCCAAAAACCTGTCACAGAAAAGGACTACGGCGTTCCGCATGACCCATATTCCCAAAATCCTCTTATTCGCGGCTTGTGGCGCACTCGCTGCCTGCGCGTCTCCGATCTTGTTGACCGAGTCGCGGCTGCCGGAGCCCAGCACGGCCATGGTCATGCCAGAAGGCGGGCTGGGCGCGTTCCTCGCCTGCATGCGCGAACGCGATGCGACGTTAATCAGTGCGCACCGGGGCGGACCGGAGCCGGGCTTTCCCGAGAATGCGCTCGAAACGCTCGTCCATGTGATGGCGCAGGCGCCGATGCTGCTCGAAATCGATGTCCGGCGCTCAAGCGATGGCGTTTTGCTGCTCTTTCACGATGCAGAGCTTGACACGGATACCGAAGCTTCCGGGCCATTCGCCGCGCAAACCGCTGCAACGCTTCGTACCTTGCGACTAAGAGACAATGATGGCCAACTTACCGAGGCGCGCATTCCGGCGCTTGCCGACATAGTCGAATGGGCGCGCGGGCGCGCTGTGCTGCAGCTCGATGTCAAACGCGGCGTCCCGCATGAAGAGGCTGTTGCAATGCTCCAGGCGCATGATGCAGAGGATTACGCCGCGATTATCACCTATACGATTCCCGACGCCGCGCGGGTTACGGCGGCAAGCGACCGGGTCATGATCTCGACATCAATCGACGAGATCGAGGATCTCGATGCGTTGATCGCACGCGGCATACCACCCGAACGGATCATAGCCTGGACCGGTCTCGATACGCCGCGTCCCGAACTCTGGGCGGCGCTGGCCGAACGCGGCGTCAGCGCCAATTTCGGTACGCTATGGACGCTGGACGAAGCGATCGCGGCTGCTGGCAGTGATGAAGCCTATGCCCGCTTTGCCCAGCAGGGCGCCGATATTCTGTCGACGGACCGCCATCATCAGGCCTTTGCCGCGCTTGAAACGCGTCAGAATACGGCCGAAGCCGTGCGCGCCTGCGGCGCGCGTTAGCCCTGCAACAGAGCGGCGAGTGTCGTACCGAGTTCGGATGGGCTCGGCGACACCGCAATCCCGGCCGCTTCCATCGCCGCGATCTTGTCGTCCGCGCCGCCTTTACCGCCAGACACAATCGCGCCGGCATGGCCCATGCGGCGGCCCGGTGGCGCTGTGCGGCCCGCAATGAAACCGACGACCGGCTTCGAACGGCCCGCCTTGGCTTCGTCGGCTAGGAACTGCGCGGCTTCCTCTTCCGCGCTCCCGCCGATTTCGCCGATCATGACTATGGATTCGGTTTCGTCGTCCGCGAGGAACATCTCCAGCACGTCGATGAAATTGGTGCCGTTCACCGGATCGCCGCCGATCCCGACCGCCGTCGACTGACCGAGCCCGACGGCAGTTGTCTGATGCACGGCCTCATAGGTCAGCGTACCCGAACGGCTGACAACACCGACCGAGCCTTTGGAGAAGATACTGCCGGGCATGATGCCGATCTTGCACTCGTCCGGCGTCAGCACGCCCGGACAATTCGGCCCGATCAGGCGCGAGCTGGATTTTTCGAGATGGCCTTTCACGGTGACCATATCGAGCACGGGAATGCCCTCCGTAATCGCCACGATCAGCGGAATCTCCGCCTCGATAGCCTCGATGATCGACGCCGCCGCAAATTTGGGCGGCACATAGATTACGCTCGCATCGGCACCCGTCGCATCGCGCGCCTCGGCAACCGTATCGAAAACCGGCAGGCCGAGATGCTCCTGCCCGCCTTTGCCGGGCGTGACGCCAGCGACCATCTTGGTGCCGTAATCGAGGCCCTGCTGCGTATGAAACGTCCCGGTATCGCCGGTCATGCCCTGCGTGATGACCTTCGTGTTCCGGTCGACAAGAATGCTCATAGACCTTCAATCTCCAAATTGCTGGCGGACAATGTCAGTCCGGAAATAGGGATATTCATTGGAAGCTCGGCGTCCGGGGCGGCGAAGAAAATCTCCATATCGAGATGCCCGGGCTTGAGGCCGCCATTCCATTTATAGGCCACGAGCCCGTCCGAAGGCCGTGAGACAGCTTCTGGCGCGCGACGCGCCCAGCTGGATAATGTCTCCGCATCAGGCTCGGCCGTTGCTTCGAAATCGTACAATCGGCAGCCGGTCGTCCTAATCTCGTCGATCCGTGCGCCGGAAAGCACGATATGAAGCGAGCGACCCGAAATAGTCCGCCGGAAGACGCCATTGTCGAGAATCTCGGTCGGTGTTTCGCCGTCTTCCAGCTCTTCATTCTCGATGGCCGCACGCCCGAAAGTGATCAGCCGCCCCATTATGCTGTCGGCATCGGGCTCATAGAGTTCCCAGCCCGCCGCCTCGACTGAGGCGCGATTGACGGCTGGGTCTTCGACACCGGAACAGGCCGTTGCAAAGGCTGCCAAAATATCGTCCAGCGGATAGTCGCCGGTAGACACGTGGTCGTCCGCAGCAGCCGGGGCCGAGATAGCTAGTCCGGCCGAAGCGATCGCCACGAGGATAGCGTGCGCCCGTATCATCTGCGGTTTTCATCATCGTAGACGGCGGACCCCGACCATTCGGCGAGGTCAGCCGCACGGAAGCCGGAAAACGCTGATCCGGCAGCCGGGTCGCACAAGGCCGTCATCAGTTGCGCGGTACCGTCTGCGTGGCAACGAGCGCCAGGCCGCTGGCGGGCACGGTCGCAGCGAGCGGGCTGTCCGCGGGAATGAAGGTTATGACCGTTTCATTCTGCGCTTCGGCGAGCGCGCTCGGAGACCAGCTATAGCTATGCGCCGCCGCGCCGACACCGCCGCTCTGCGCGCTCGGTTGCCGTCCCGCCCACGGAACGAGCGTCGCGAGATCGGGCATTGCCGGCGCCGTAAAATCATAGAGCCGGCATCCCCGGGCGATCGAATTGCCGTCCTGCGCCTCGCTGAGCGCGAGATACAGCGTCCGGCCGGCAAGCGTCCCCCGATATTGCAGACCCGCTACGCCGCCCGCGACATTCTGTTGTCCGATGCTGACAAGCGCGCCGAGCTGGCTATCGGCCGCCGGCGCAAATTGCTCCCAGCCTTGCGACGCGACGCGCGTGCTCACGGCGTTCATATCGCTGAGATCGGAACAGGCATTGGCAAACGCCACGAGCACCTCGTTCGTCGGGTAGGCGGGCGGCGTTTCAGCAGGCGTAGCGGCTTGGAGCAGAAGAAGAGCTGCAATCATGGTTATGCCTCCAAAGAGCTGTCGAGATTCTTACAGGCTTCGAGCAGTTCCTTTACCGCGTCGACCGAAACGTTGAAATTTTCGCGAGCCTCGTCGCCGAGTTCGATCTCAACGACCCGCTCAACGCCATCCGCACCGATCACGACCGGAACGCCGACATAGAGGTCGTCGACGCCATATTGGCCGGTGAGATGCGCAGCCGCGGGCAACACACGCTTCTTATCTTTCAGATAGCTCTCGGCCATCATGATGGCGCTCGTCGCGGGCGCATAATAGGCACTGCCATTGCCGAGCAGCCCGACAATCTCGCCGCCACCGCCGCGCGTGCGCTGGACGATTGCGTCGATCTTCTCCTGCGTCGACCAGCCCATCTTGATCAGATCGGGGATCGGAATGCCCGCCACGGTCGAATAGGCCGGCACCGGCACCATCGTGTCGCCATGGCCGCCAAGCACGAAGGCCGTCACGTCCTCGACCGACACGCCGAATTCCTCGGCGAGAAAATGGCGGAACCGCGCGCTGTCCAGCACGCCGGCCATGCCGCAGACCTTGTTATGCGGCAGCCCCGAAAATTCGCGCAGCGCCCAGACCATCGCATCCAACGGATTGGTGATACAGATAACGAAGGCGTCGGGCGCATGCGCCTTAATGCCTTCGCCAACCGCCTTCATGACCTTGAGGTTGATCTCGAGCAGATCATCACGGCTCATGCCGGGCTTGCGTGGGACACCAGCGGTAACGATGCAGACGTTCGCGCCCGCGATATCGGCATAGTCGTTGGTGCCCTTGAGCGCGGCGTCATAGCCTTCGACCGGCCCGGCCTGCGCCAGATCGAGCGCCTTGCCCGCCGGCATACCCTCGGCGATGTCGAACAGAACGACATCCCCCATTTCCTTCATTGCGGCCAGATGGGCGAGCGTGCCGCCGATCATCCCGGCACCGATAAGCGCGATCTTGTTGCGAGCCATGTCTATCCTCTTGTCTGCTGGCCAACGTCCCTGAAACGCGCCGGGCTTAGACGGTGAGGCATGAGTCGGCAACTGTTCGATGCCGCAATTTTACGGCTTTGCGGACTGCGTTTATGAGGAATGTTGGACGTCGCCTGTCGGTCGGAAACAGACAGAAGCCAAGGTCAGTCTGCAGAGCCTCCGATAGTGAGCCGGTTTAGCGAGTAACGGGCAAATTCCTGCCACTCTCCAGTGGCATTCTGCATCGCGTCGACAATTTCCAGCCGGTTGCCACCCACCCGCCGGTAATGGGTGCGGCCGCGATCGCCCCAATGGGCCACGAGCGTTTCGCCGTCGATCGCGCCGTTCAGCAGATGAACATTACCCATGCTGTCGAACCATTGGCCAGTCCAAGCCCGTTCACCGTGCGCGTGATAAAGGCCAAGTCCTTCGAAATATGTGGTGCCGCCATCGTTTGCGGCTGCCGCGAAACGATATCGGAACGCATGGAAGCGGCCGCCGAGAGTGTCTTCGACGGTCAGCGTCGCCATACTCTCCTGTCCGGAAAACTGGCCAGACCCCGCCCAATCGCCCGTAATCCATTCGGCGAAAGTCTCGCCATCCTGCGCCTGAGCCGGGGAGAAGGTCAGCAGCGACGTGATCAAGCCGATAATCAGTGCCTTGATCATCGCTCCTACTCCGCCGCCTCGCGCATATCCTGATACAGCATCAAGGGATTGTCGTCGGGATCGTAAAAAGTCAGCAGCCGAACGAGACCGGGTACGTCCTGGATCGGCCCGTCCTGTTTGACATGCTTGGCATCGAGATCGGCCTTGGCCGCTTCGATATCGGACGTGCCGAAAGTCGGCGTCACCCCGCCGCCGATCGCAACGGATTCGACCTGCGATAGTCCCATGCTGACCTTGTCGACCGCCGTTTCGAGTTCGCACCAACCGATCTCGTCGACGCGGTACATGAGAGTGAAGCCCAGCGTATCGAAATACCAGTCGATCGAACGATCCAGATCCGAGACACCCAAAGTGCAGGTCAGCCCGCCGTCGAAATCTATCCCCATTTTCGCATCCTCCCGATTTGATAGTCTTATTTTTATACTTTATATATATTGAGTCAATCGCGAATGGATCGATCATGCTTTCGGCCGACGATATGCGAAAACTCGGAGAACGGCGCTGGGCCGTACCAGTGCTGGCGGCGTTGACCGCCGAGGGCGGCGGCGCTCGTTTTGTCGTCCTGCTGAATCGGCTGGGCTGTGCGCGGTCGGCACTCGTCAGTACGCTCGATCATCTCAAGCGCCATGGCTGGGTGGCGCATAATCCGGGACACGGGCATCCGCTGCGCCCCGAATATATTCTTACCGAAGCGGGAGCCGCGGTGGCGTTGCGTGCCCAGGAAATTCTCGGTACGTCGACCAAACTCGGACTGGGCCCGGACGCCTTTCAGCGCTGGACGCTACCGCTTGCATCGGCGTTGCGTCCAGCCCCGCTGCGTTTCACCCAGCTCAAGACTGGGCTCGCTCCAGCGACGCCGCGCGCACTGTCGCTGACGCTCAAACAGATGATGGCGCATGAGCTGGTCGCGCGCGAGATTGTCGAGGATTTTCCGCCGGTGCCGCTCTATGGCCTGACGGATCGCGGCACGCAGCTCGCCCGAGCGATCTAGCGCTAAATGCCGTGCCCGGCGGCCATATAATCGGCCGATTGCATCTCTATCAGCCGCGACGCCGTGCGCTCGAATTCGAACGCGCCATCGCCGCTCTCGTACAGCGCGGTCGGCTGCGCATCGGCGGCGGCCAGCAGCTTCACCTTATATTCGTACAGCGCGTCGATCAGCGTCTTAAAACGCGCGGCCTCGTTGCGCTTTTCCGGCCCCATGACCGGGATACCGACGATAATCACCGTATGATATTTGCGCGCGACAGCGAGATAGTCCGGCGCCCCGCGCGCCTCGCCGCACAGGCGCTTGAAGGAAAACACCGCAACGCCCTTCAACGATTTCGGCACGTGCAGAGAGCGGCCGCCCGCGACGTCGATATCCTCGCTCGGTACATGCGCGGCATCGTCCGGGGAATAGTCGGTCAGGCGAAAAAAGGCCTCGCGAAGCTGCACCGTGGCCGCCTCACCATTGGGCACATACCAGGTCGGCATGCCGCCCAACCGATCGAGCCTGTAATCGGTCGGCCCGTTCAGCGGCACGATATCGAGCCGCTCGCTGATCAGATCGATAAAGGGCAGGAATAGCTCGCGATTCTGGCCATCTTTATAGAGGTCCACCGGGGGGCGGTTCGAGGTCGTCACGACGGTCACGCCCTTTTCGAGCAGCGCGGTAAACACGCGGGACAGGATCGCCGCGTCCGCCGTATTGTTCACGACCATCTCATCGAGCGCGAGCAACCGCGCCTGATCGCGCAGCGCATCGGCAACGGGCAGCACCGGATCGCCCTTTTCCTTCGCCCGTTCGGCGCGCAGTCGGTTGTGCACGTCGAGCATGAATTCGTGAAAATGCACGCGCCGCTTGGAGGGCATGGCGAGGCATTCGAAGAACAGATCCATCAGCATCGATTTGCCACGCCCGACCCCGCCCCAGAGATAGACGCCGCGTATCGGCTCCGGCTTGCGCCCCAGCGCACGCCAGAGAATGCTGCCGCGCCGCGGTGCAACCTCCAGCGCCTTGCTGAGTTCCGCAAGATGCGCGACCGCCCGTTCCTGATCGGGGTCGGGCCGCAGCTCGTCGGCCGCGACCAGCTCCCGATAGCGCGCGGCCAGCGCTGTCATTTCGGCGGGCCGGCCTTGCGTATCGTTCCGGAAAAAGCCGCCACCTTCGCGTCGTCCTGCACCACGATCCCGCGCAGGAATACCAGCCGACCGGTCTCGCGCAAAATCTCGACCTCAGCATCGAGCGGGCGATCCAGAAGCCCCGGCCCGATAAATTGCACCGACATATCGACGGTAACAGACCGCCCCATATGACTGATCCCCAGCACCGCCGAGCCGGCGAAAAGTGCGGCATCAATAAAGGTCATCACCGCGCCGCCATGAACGACATCGGCTAGATTGGCATGGATCGGCTGCGGCCACATCCGGCAGCGGGACGTCGTGTCGCTCTCCTTGCGGACGCGGAACGGGCCGAGCACTGTATTGAACCGCTCCTCGCCGACGAGTTCCCAGATCATCCAGCCCGGATTGTCGGGATCGGGTTCGTGGCGGAATTTGGAGTCTGACAAGAGCTTCGCCCCGCTCAAACAGAGCGTTCGAGCATCATCTTTTTCGTCTCGGCGATCGCCTTGGCCGGCGACAAGCCTTTCGGACAGACATTGGCGCAGTTCATGATCGTGTGGCAGCGATAGAGGCGGAACGGGTCCTCAAGTTCGTCAAGCCGCTCGCCCGTATGTTCGTCGCGGCTGTCGGCGAGCCAGCGATAGGCCTGGAGCAGGATCGCGGGGCCGAGAAACTTGTCCGAATTCCACCAATAACTCGGGCAGCTCGTGGAGCAGCAGGCGCACAGGATGCACTCATAGAGTCCATCGAGCTTCGCGCGTTCTTCGGGCGATTGCAGGCGCTCTTTGCCGGACGGCTCGGGCGTTTCGGTCTTCAGCCAAGGCTGGATCGAGGCATATTGCGCGTAGAAATGGGTGAAATCGGGCACGAGATCCTTGATCACATCCATATGCGGCAGCGGCGTGATCGTGATTTCCTTCTTGTCGCAATCCTCGATCGCGGTCGTGCAGGCGAGGCCGTTCGAGCCGTCGATATTCATCGAGCAGCTCCCGCAAATCCCCTCGCGGCAGGAGCGGCGGAAGGTCAGCGTGCTGTCCTGTTCGCCCTTCATCTTGATCAAGGCATCGAGCACCATGGGGCCACAACTGTCGAGATCGACCTCGAACCGGTCGTAGCGCGGATTCTCACCGCTATCGGGATCGTAACGATAGACTTTGAAGGTAACCGTGCGGGCGCCGTCCGATTTATGGACCTTGCCGTTCTTCCTGACCTTGCTGTTCTTCGGAAGCGTGAATTCAGCCATGATGCGTTCGATTTCCTTGCCGTGCAGCAGCGAGATAGCGCGTCATGCCGCACTGCGGAAGGGGGCGCCGCAGGCAAATTTTCGATGGAGGCAATCGAGCGGCGCGCCTATTGCGCTTCGGCCGCCGATCGACCCCAATCGATGTTGCGCGTCAGGTACATGACGGCTGCCAGCGCCGCGAAGAGCATCAGCGAACCAATCAGCAGCGAGAGGCTTTCGAGATTGAGCAGCGCATATATGGCCGCATAGAGGCCGATCATCAGCGCGCCCATCATGCCGGCCCGCCGCCAGCTGCCGAGTACGGCGGCGGAATAGGCCGTATTGAGCCCGACGATCGCAGCCGCAGCCACGATATAGGCCCAGGCGAAGCCGATAATCTCGGCAAAGGCGAGCAGCATCACGAAGAAGAGCACCAGCGCCGCGCCCAGAAGCAGATATTCGATCGTCGATACGCGCACGCCGCCAATCAGGTCGAACATCAGATAGGCAAGGAAGGTGAAACCGATGATCAGAAAGCCGTATTTCACCGACCGGTCGACCTGCGAATAAAGATCGACGGGCTGGAAAAGGCCGACGCGCGCTTCGGTCGTTGCCGCTGGGACATCGTAGCGCGGATCGAGGCTCGGCTGCGCCACAACCATCTCCTCGGCCGCCGCATCGCCGGTCATCACAAGCGACCGCCCCAATGCAAGGTTCGGCACGCTGTAACTGGCGGTGAAGCCTTCACCGTCAATCTCGCGCTCGGGCGAAAAGCCGCCGGTGAATGAGGGGTGCGGCCAGCTCGAACTGACCTGCCAATCGGTATACCCGGCATGCGGCATCAGAGACAGCCGCTGATTGCCGCGCACCTCGAACGCCAAAGACGCTTCAAGCGGCCGGTCGGCTATCGCGCTCGCATCCACCGCTGCGGAAAAGCCGGACCGATTGCCGCCGCCCGGCGTCAGCGCGACGGGTTCACCATCGAAGCGGATTTCCGCCCGCTGGATACCACGCATATCGGATAGACCGAAGCGCAGCTCGGCGCGATCGAACGCCAGCGTCGTCGGATCGACGCCCTGCCGCATCAGATCAGCCGGCAAGCGATAAACCGCCTGGCCTTCATTCGCCGCCATGTAGACGATCGCTTCATAGATGGACCGCTGGCGCCGTTCGGGATCGATCTGGGTTGCGAGTTCGAAGCTCTCCGGCGCGAGCGTCAATTCGCGCCAGACTTCTCGCGTGCGCGTTGTCTGCTGTCCGTTTTCAGTGACCGTCTCGTTCGTTTCGGCATGATAGGGGATCATCAGATAGGGGCCGCTCAGCACCTGCGGCCCGCCCCAACCCTCGGCGATGGAGGTGAGCGCGGTCTGCGACTGCTGCTCACGGTCATAGACAAGCAACCAGATCGTAAAGAGCGGGATCGAAAGCAGAAACGCCACTAGGAGCACCATCGCCAGTTTGAACCCCGGCGACCGGCTATTTGCTGTCTCGCTCATATCACCCTCCACTCAACTCGTCGACAAAATAACTCGTTTCGTCGACGGCAGTGGCGGGAGGCGTCTGAACCCCGGCTTAATATTCTACAGGCTGATCAATCCGTTGCGCCTGAGGCTGTCGGCAAGGATCGTTTCCAGCAGATCGGCATGGCTGAAACCGGCAATAGCGGCGGATTTCGCCATCACTTTTTCCGACCAGAGATTGCAGTTGAGGTTGATCTCGATGAAATTGATATCGCCGGTGTTGCGATCGAGACGAAACTCGATCCGGCCATAATCGAAGGGCTGGAACTCGCGCGCGACCTTTTTCGCATATTCGGCGATCTTCGGTGCGAATTCCGGTTCTTCGAACTGTTTCAGCGTCGATTTTTCGGTATTCGCGACGAGATCGCGCTTCTCATAATAGGTCCAGAGCTTCTGCGTATCCTCGCGCTCATAGATGAGCATCGGCAGCATGACCGGATCGCCCATAGAGATAAAGGCCACCTGTACATCGTAACCGTCGAGATAAGGTTCGACGATCGCGTCATGACCCTGCCCGTGCATGTCGGCCACGGCATTGGCCACACCCGCCCAGTCATGCGCATCGGATATGCCCCAGCTTGCCGACGAGGCATTGGGCTTGATCACCCAGCGATCGGCCTGCGGGCAATCAGCTTCCTCGACCGGCGCGCCGCGCCGATAACAGAACCAGGGCGCCGTCGGCACACCGGCATGGACGCAGACGAGTTTCGAGCCGGACTTGTCATCGCCGAGCCCGCGCACGAACGGGATCGCGCCGACATAGGGAATGCGATGCATATTGCAGAGCAACGGGATCAGCATTTCCGAATTCACGAACCCGCCGCGGTTCAGCAGCGGAAAGACGAAATCGACGTTCGGATAGGTGAACAGCACATCATAGCTGTTTTCGACGCGCAGATTGAGGTCGAGCCCTTCAAGCGTCGTGCGCACTTCATGATGGTAGATCGCATGGTTGCCGTCTTCGGGATGCATGCCCCCGCCCCACAAGGCATGCTTGGCCATGAACATGATCCGGATCCGTTCTTTATCTGCGTCCGGTATTCGCAGCGGTTGCAAGGCTTCTGCCATGGCGACCTCCCTCATTGCGCCCCAAAGCTGCTCCCTAGCCCCATATTCTGCCCTTCGCCAGATGCCGCGGTAGGCAAGTTGGCGCGGCTGGTTTACACGACGCGGCCATGCGATTGATCGATTGTCACAATTTCGACGACTTCCGGACGCTGGCAAAGCGCCGGCTGCCCGGCCCAGTTTTCCATTATATTGATGGCGGGGCGGACGATGAGCGCACGCTTGCTCGCAACACACAGGCGTATGAGGAATGTGACCTCGTTCCCAACATATTGTCGGGCGCCGAAGAGGTCGATCTGACGACCACGGTCTTGGGCCGGACGATCGATATGCCGCTATTCCTGTCGCCGACAGCGCTGCAGCGTCTGTTCCACTGGCGTGGCGAGCGAGCCGTGGGCCGGGCGGCGGAGAGATTCGGCACCTATTTCGGGATCTCATCGCTTGCGACGGTCGGCATCGCGGAGATCGGCGCGACCATATCGAGCCCCAAAATGTTCCAGCTCTACGTCCACAAGGACAAGGGGCTGAACCGCGCCATGGTCGAGCAGTGCAAGGCGGCAGAGTTCGACGCGCTCACGCTCACCGTGGACACGATCGTCGGCGGCAACCGCGAACGCTGCCTGCGCACCGGGTTTACGTCCCCGCCGCGCATCACACCGCGATCCTTCCTCAGCTATGCGGCCAAGCCGGGTTGGGGGCTCAATTACCTGTTCCGCGAGAAGTTCGAGCTGCCCAATCTTTCCGGCCATATCGGTGAAGGCAGCAGTGTCGCCCTCTCAATCGGCGATTACTTTACCACCATGCTTGACCAGACGCTCGACTGGACCATGGCCGAGCAGATTCGCGCCGATTGGGGCGGCGAATTCTGCTTGAAAGGTATCATGTCAGTCGAGGACGCGAAACGCGCCGCCGATATTGGCGCAACGGCCATCATGGTGTCCAACCATGGCGGGCGGCAGCTCGACGGCAGCCGCGCACCGTTCGACCAATTGGCCGAGATTGTCGATGCAGTCGGCGACCGGCTCGACGTAATCTGCGATGGCGGCATCCGGCGCGGCAGCCATGTGCTGAAAGCGCTCAGCGTCGGCGCAAAAGCCTGTTCCGGGGGGCGGCTGTATCTCTATGCGCTGGCCGCGGCCGGGCAGGCCGGCGTCGAACGCGCACTCGGTAATCTGCGCTCAGAGATCGAGCGGGACATGAAGCTGATGGGCGTCAAGAGTGTCGGCGCGCTTGGCCGGGACAATCTGCGCTGGCGCTAGCGCCTCGCTGGCCGCGCATCCGCGTTCGCGGGCCTTCCGACCGGCGCCGTCGCACTTTGCGGCATTTGGCCTTCCAGCACGTCCAGCCAAGTGCCGGACTGCCGCCCGATGGCGATCTGCGGCTCTGATGGCGTCATGCCGATATCGGATTCCCATTGCGTGATCTTGATCCGCGCTTGCTCGAACGCGTCGGCCAGCGGTTGCGATCGCCTTAGCGACCGATTGATGAAGGCGTCACCGAAATAGGTCCAGTCATTGGTCGGCGTGCAGCCGAACGAGGTGCGATCGGCCGCAGCGGCGGAAACGACCACACTCGTCGGCGAGGACAGGCCGCGCACAAAGTTACCGGAAAAACAGGCATTCATGATGATCAGCCGGTTTGCGATGCGCAGCTGACCCATAATCGTCGACAGGCGCAGCGGCGACATGGTGCCATACCCCTGATCACCATAATAATAGACGATGCCTTCCGGCAGGCCGTGACTGGTCGCATAGAAGATCAGCACATCCTCGGCCGGGTCCATCAGCTCGGCAATCCGGGCCAGCGTTATCGACAGAGCGGTCAGCGAGCCGTGCGGCAGGCTCGCATCGCCGTTGCCATCCGGCGCGGCCAGGGTGATCACGCGATAGTCGGCGCCGTAGCGCCGGGCCAATACCCGTGCTGCCTCGCGCGCTTCGCGGCCGAATACGGGATCGCTGTCCAGCGCTATCGACAGGACATAGGCGTCCACGGTGCCCGGCCGCTGCGGCGCCAGAGCCGCAAGAGCATCGGTGAGGCGACGGTGATCGGCCAGCGCATCGTCCGGATCGATATCGTAGGCAAACTCCGTACCGGCATTGGCGCCAAGCACGGCTTCATGCGGCTGGACACGCGACAGAAAGGACGGCAGCGGCCGGGTATGGCTGACAGCGGGGTCAGTATCCGATTGCGCGGAAACAGGCGGTGCAACCCATGCAATAGCAGCGGTTACGGCAAACAGTGCCAGCTTGTGAACAGGCGACACTGCTACCCTCCTAGCCGACCACCGGATGCCCGCGATCGAGCATACAGTCGATAATGACATCCTCGCGCACGGCATTGGCTTCCGCCGATCCGCCGATCCCGCCGATCAGCGCGCCCAGGGCCGCGCCAACAAGCGCACCGCCAACCGAATCATCCTCGATAGCGCCGATGACCCCGCCGACCGCGGCGCCCGCGAGCGCATTATTGTCGACATGCCGGTCGATCTGCGGCGAGCGCGCCAGCGCCTGACAATCCTCCAGATCGGCATAATATTTTCCGCCCACCGGCCCATCGACAATGGGCTCATAATTGGCGCCGCTATGGGCGCAGGCGGCAAGCGCCAACGCGATCGGCAACAGACAGGCGGTACGCGGAATACTCATACTCTTCATCGCAACTTATCTCCCTCGGCGCCAGATATCACAGGGTTTCGCCGAGGACCAAAAACCGCACGCGGGCAAGCGCGCTAGATCAGCACTGCGATCAGCACAGCCAACGCGACGAACTGTGCGATAGCTAACAGGATAACCGTGCCGCGCAGGCGCGCCACCCGCGCTTCGCTCTGCGCATCGAGCGCGGCAATCGCTTCGGCCAATTCCTGCTTGGTCGGCAGGCTTTCCATCGCTTCGCGCAGCAGATCCGCATCGGAGGGCTGGCCCTCTTCCGGGGGCAGAATTTCGGTGCCGCCTTTGCGTTTGCCCAGCCGCTCGGCCAGCATACCGCCTGCCTTGGTCGCCGCCTCGACACCCACGCGCCGAACTTCCGGATGCGCCAGCGCGGAAACGATCCATGCCGGCCAGGCCACTAGGTTTCGGCCCCGGTGCCAAAACACCTACCGCAAAAATATGGCGGACAGATCAGATCGAAAGGCGCGCCGGGCATAGTAACTTTATGTTCAAGCGCATTTCGGCTTGAGATGGAAGCCATATTGCTGCCCTGCAGGGATTCGACCGATTTAGTCCAGGCGCACGATATAGATAAAATCAACATTTCACCAAATATGCCTGAATATAAAAAAGTACATCCAGGCAAAAATTAACAGTATGAACAATATGGTTTTCGAGGCTTGTCGAGGCAAAAATAATAATGCCAAAACAAAAACTAGAGAATCTACTGCTATAGTTACCCAAAATAGTACGGAGTTCCTATTCGTATTGATAAATTGAGACATATCCGGACGCCTAGGATCGTAAAGTACATTAACGCTTCTTCCCTCAGACAAGCGCTCGAAAGCTGCGATCTTAACTGGCTCTGTTCCGAAATGCGTCCGCCCCTCATGCTCAAAGCGGTAGCGAATGATTCTCCAACACGCTCTGCCGCAACGAGATTGGAAATCTTGATACGCTTCGCTTCCAATCGATCCTCGAAAATACACTGGTGAACTACAGCGGATGCCGCGACATCTCTTTAATATTCTTTCTGTGACAATCGCTGTGGTCGACGTGCCCGATGTCTGCAAATGGCGGATTTCGGCCTGTCTGGAGAAAGCCGTCCAGTTCATCCAGATAAAGATCATGACCATGAAGAAAACAATAAACCGAAACCAAAGCTTATTGCCTTCGTATTCTTCTAAATGGTCGTCTTCTCTCAATACACCCGCGCCTTGGGCTCGATATAGTCCGCTTCGTCGGTCAGCGTGAAATCATGAACGGGGCGGTAATCGATATCGACAGTGCCGTCCTTGCCGCCCCAGCCGGCAAAGGTCGTGACCGTGTGCTTCATCCAGTTTTCGTCGTCGCGATCTGGATAGTCTTCGTGCATGTGCGCGCCGCGGCTTTCCTTGCGGTTGGCGGCGCTGGCCATGGTAACCACGGCCTGGGACATCAGGTTATTGAGCTCGAGCGTCTCAATAAGGTCGGTGTTCCAGATCAGCGAACGGTCGCTGACGCGGACATCGGCAAGCTTCGCATTGACTGCTGCCATCTTCTCGACGCCCTCGTCGAGCAGCTTCGTATCGCGGAACACGGCGGCGTGCGCCTGCATCGTCTTCTGCATATCGAGCCGCAGCTCGGCGGTCGGCGTGCTGCCATCGGCATGACGAAAATGGTCGAGCCGCTCGAGCGCCATATCGGCGCTATCGTCCGGCAGCGGCTTTTGCGACGCACCCGCTTCCAGCTTGTCCTTGAGGCGTAAGCCGGTCGCCCGGCCGAACACGACGAGATCGATAAGCGAGTTGGAGCCAAGTCGATTGGCGCCATGCACGGACACGCACGCCGCCTCACCGACTGCGTAGAGCCCGGGCACGACAGCATCCGGATCGTCCGCCGTTGGGTTTACGACCTCGCCCCAATAGTTACAGGGAATACCGCCCATATTGTAATGCACGGTCGGGACGACGGGCAGCGCCTGACGCGTCAGATCGACGCCCGCGAAAATCTTGCCGGTTTCGGTAATACCCGGCAGGCGCTGGGCCAGCACGTTCGGATCGATATGGTCGAGGTGGAGAAAGATATGGTCTTTCTCGTCGCCGACCCCGCGGCCTTCGCGGATTTCCGTCGCCATGCAGCGCGAAACGACATCGCGCGAGGCGAGGTCTTTCGCTGACGGCGCGTAACGCTCCATGAAGCGTTCGCCCTCGGAATTCGTCAGATAACCACCCTCGCCACGCGCACCTTCTGTGATCAGCACGCCCGCGCCATAGATTCCGGTCGGGTGGAACTGGACGAATTCCATATCCTGCAGCGGCAGTCCGGCGCGCAGCACCATGCCTCCACCGTCGCCCGTGCAGCTATGCGCGCTCGTCGCGCTGAAATAGGCGCGGCCATAACCGCCGGTCGCGAGGACGACCGCCTGCGAGCGGAAGCGGTGGATCGATCCGTCTTCGAGGCACATGGCAATGACGCCCCGGCACTCGCCGTCCACCATGATCAGGTCGATCGCGAAATATTCGATGAAGAAATCGGCGTCATACTTCAAGCTCTGCTGATAGAGCGCGTGGAGCATGGCATGACCGGTCCGGTCGGCCGCGGCGCAGGTGCGCTGAACGGGCGGGCCTTCACCCATATTCTGCATATGGCCGCCAAAGGGGCGCTGATAGATGGTGCCGTCATCGTTGCGCGAAAACGGCACACCGGCATGTTCGAGCTCGTAGACCGCTTGCGGCGCCTCGCGGACCAGATATTCGATCGCGTCCTGATCGCCGAGCCAGTCCGATCCCTTGACGGTATCGTACATATGCCAAGTCCAGTGATCGGGCGTATTGTTGCCGAGCGATGCGGCAATCCCGCCCTGCGCCGCAACCGTGTGTGAGCGCGTCGGAAAGACCTTGGTGATGCACGCCGTTTTGAGGCCCGCTTCCGCGCTGCCCATCGTCGCGCGCAGGCCCGAACCGCCGGCACCCACGACGACGGAGTCGTATGTATGGTCGATAATCTTGTACGCGTCGGCCATTATACGGCGCCCCCGAAAGCGATTCTGGCGATGGAGAAGATGGCGATTGCGCCCGCCCCGACCGCGAAGAAATTGAGCAGCACGAGCAACCCGAGCTTCGAGGCTTCGTTATGCACATAATCCTCGATGAAGACCTGCAGGCCGAGCCGCAAATGCCAGAAAACATTGCCCGCAAGCAGGATCATCGCGATCGCGACCAGAGGTTTCGACAGCCACTCGGTGACGACCGCGTGGGAAAGGTCCGGCAGGCGCAGCAGCGATACGACGAACCAGCTCATCAGGAGCACATTCCCCGCCGCCGTCAGCCGCTGCATCCACCAGTGATGCGTGCCCTGTTTCGCCGAACCGAGACCGCGAACACGGCCGAGCCCCGTACCCATCAACCTTCTCCTCCGACTAGCGCGCCAATCGTCGGCCACAACAGCCATGCCCACAGGGCTACAGTCGCGAGAATGGCGCCGGCGACAACGGCAATCGACCAGGTCCGGTTAGTGTTCAGCTCATAACCCGCGCCCGCATCCAGAACGAAATGGCGCAGCCCATTGAAAAGATGCGTGAAAAACGCCCATGTGAGACCGATTCCGAACACCGCACCGACGATGTTGATCGCACCACTTTCGACAGTGAACAGGCCCAGAAACCAGTTATAGGTCTCTTCGCCGCTCGCGGCCGATAGCAACCATCCCGCAAATATCAGCCCACCGACAATAGCCAGGCCGAATCCGGTAATTCTGTGCAGGATAGACACCAGCATATTGGCGCCCCATCGCCAATGGGTGAGATGCGGCGATAACGGGCGAGAATGGTTGCGTGACATTATAGTCTCTATGGCTTTCCCAATGTGGGGTTCCTCTTAGACGAACGGCCTATGCATGCAAGCTGGGCTTTGGGGCAGTACGCACAAGGCTAACGCGCCCTTAACCAATCGCTTCTACTAGCATCTCCTGCAAATTTAATGCGGGCGATACACAGATGAACATCACGGACCATATTGCCGTTTTTGACCATGACGGCAGCCTGGAAACCGATATCAAGCGCATCGGCAATCTTGTCGACGGCAAGGAGCGCGTGCTCGCCAAAGAATTCTGGGATCGATTTATCGCACTCAACCCTTCGCTCGGGGCGATGAGCAGCGAACAGCTCGAAAAGGCGATCGGCTATTCCACCGAATATAGCGTCGAAAAAATGCACCGCCCGATGGAACGGCGCTGGATCGATATCGCCCAAAAGCATGCCGAGCGCATTCTCGCAGCCGGCATTTCTCCGAAAGAGCTATTTGCGGCGCTGTCCTTCGTAAATGGCGATGTGCTCAAGCTGATCGACGAAGGCACCCAGGACGATCCGGAAGAGCGACTCCGCCTCACCCGAGCCTATTTCCAGTTTTCCGCGCTCGAGTTCGAAATCACCTCCTCCTTCATCAACGAGATTCTGTTCAAGCAGGAAGAGGACAAGCGGCAGGAAAGCACGCGGATCTTCCGGGAAAAGATCGAACAGACCGTCAAGGATGCGACCGAGGACAGTATGGCCGTGATCGCCAATACCGACGATGCCTCGCAATCGGTACAAGGTATGCTCGGCAAGGCGTCCGAAGTTGCAGCTGCGGCCGAACAATCGGCGATCGCCATGCGCGAGGCCGCGCAGACCGCCGCCGGCCTGATCCGGGCTATCGAAGAGGCACGCAGCGAGGTCGAGACATCGGCCGACGTCGCAACACGGGCATCGGAACAGGCGCAGGAAGCTGTGCGCGTCAGCGAGGCGCTGTCCGAACATACGGTATCCATCGAATCCATCCTCGGACTGATCCGCGACGTGGCGGGTCAGACAAATTTGCTGGCGCTCAACGCCACCATCGAAGCCGCGCGGGCCGGCGATGCGGGGCGCGGCTTCGCAGTCGTCGCGCAGGAAGTGAAAAGCCTCGCCAATCAGACGGCGCAGGCCACCGACGATATCGCCAACAAGATCGCTGCCATCCAGTCGGCCACCGCCCAGACCGTCGAGACCAATGAGTCGATCCGGGCGACGGTCAACGAGGTTCAGGCCTCGGCCACCCGTATCAGACAGGCGATGGAGCAACAGGCGCAGACGGTGACGACGATTACCGCCGCTGTTGACGAAACGGCGCTCGCCGCCGATTCCATGTCTGGCACGATTGCGGCGATCCGCGAGGACAGCGAAAGCGTCTCATCGGATATCAGCCGCGTGTCGGAAGGCTTTCACGGAGTGGACGGTCATCTGCAGAAGCTGACCGGCGCGGCAGGCGAATTCGTCCGCCGCATGGCCGAGGGCTAACGTTCCGTTCTTGGGCGCTTTCGCTTGCCCGCCAGTCCGCCTATCGAGGGCGGATGAAAGACGCGAGTGACACCCATATTTTCATCACCGGCGCCCGCCGCGGCATCGGCAAGGCAGCCGCGGACAGACTCGCCGAAACCGGAGCGCGCCTCGCCCGCCATGCAACACAATGCGAAGGCGATGTGACGGTCGCGGCCGACTTCGACGCGCCGGGCGCGGCCGCAGAGGCTTGGCATCGCGCGCTCGAACTGCTCGATGGGCGGATAGATGTGCTGATCAACAATGCTGGCATCTTCGAAGCTTCGTCGATCGACCAAAGCGATGCGGATTGGCGCGCAGATTTCGAACGCACATTGCGGGTGAACCTGACCTCCAGCGCGGAACTGTGCCGCCTTGCGATCCTCCACTTTCGTGAAAATCGTGGCGGGCGGATCGTGAATATCGCGAGCCGGGCGGCCTATCGCGGCGACAGCCCCGACCATTGGCACTATGCGGCGTCCAAAGGCGGCATGGTTGCGATGACCAAGACGATCGCGCGGGCCTATGCGAGTGAGGATATCCTCGCTTTCGCGATCTGCCCGGGCTTTACGATGACCGGTATGGCCGAGGATTATCTGGAAAGCCGCGGCGGCGAACAGTTACTGCGCGATATTCCGCTCGGCCGGGTCGCCACGCCCGAGGAAGTGGCGGAAACGATCCGCTTCTGCGCGCTCGATGCTCCGCCGTCGATGACGGGAGCCGTACTCGATATCAACGGGGCGAGCTTTGTCCGCTAGTTGGAAACTCACCCTGCCCTGCACACGCGCGGAAGCGGAAATCCTGAAAGACGATATCGCGCCATTCGCGCTTATGGAGCCAGTACCCGTTCTCATGACGAGCGAGATCGATCCGGCCCGGCCCCACGAATGGCAGCTCGACATCTATTTCGAAGACGAGCCGACCGCCGATACGATCGCCACGGCGATGCATCTCGTACCCAGCGCGGCGGGCGCGGAACCGGAGATCATCAAGCTCGAGGACCGGGACTGGGTTGCGGTCAGCCAGAAAGGGCTCGAGCCGATCCATGAGGGCCGGTTTTTCGTCCACACGCCGATCCACAGCAATGCGGTGCCGGCGGATAGCATCGCGTTCGAAATCGATGCCGGACAGGCCTTCGGGACCGGCCATCACGAGACGACCGCCGGTTGCCTCGCTCTGCTCGATCGCCTTAAGGCCTCCGGTCGCCGGTTCCGCAATGTCGCGGATATTGGAACCGGCACCGGCTTGCTCGCATTTGCCGCGCTTGCATTATGGCCAAGGGCGCGGGCGATTGCGTCCGATATCGATCCGGTGGCCATCGATGTCGCCGGGCAGAATGCCGCGATCAACGACGTTCCGCTTGGGAAAGCGCCGGGCATGCTCGAACTCGTCAGCACTGCCGGCCTCGTTCATCGGCGTTTGCGAACGCGGGCACCATACGATCTGTTGATCGCCAATATCCTAGCCGGGCCGCTCATCAATCTGGCGCCGGCCTTTGGCAACGCCGTTGCGCCGCGCGGAACGCTAGTGCTCGCAGGGCTGCTTGATGCGCAGGCCGAAGCCGTGATCGCCGCCTATCGCCGCCAGCGCTTTCGGTTGGCCGAGCGGCTAGATCGCGGCGAATGGGCGATTCTCAGGCTGGTGAAGCGGCGGCGCGTTCGCGGGCATAGGCCTGCGTCCCGCGCGTAATCACGCTGTCTTCGTCGGCAACATCGTCTGGCGCATAATCGCGCGAATCTTCAAGCTCCGCGTAGAGCGGTGCGAAGTCGGTCTCGACCGTCACGCGCAACAGCTCCTCGAAGCTCTGGATCACGAAATAGACCTGCTGGAAATCGTCGATCCGGTAATTGGTTTGCATCACCCGCTTCATGTCGAAACCAATCCGATTGGGGCTCGGATCGTCCAGCGCGAACAGGCTCTCGCCATGGCTCGATACGATGCCCGAACCATAGATGCGCAGGCCCTCCGGCTCGTCGATCAATCCGAACTCGACCGTATACCAATAGAGCCGCGCGAGATGATCGAGGCTGTCATATTCGAGCGCACGCAACCCGCCCCGTCCATAAGCCTCCATATAATCACCGAACACAGGGTTCGCGAGCATCGGCACATGGCCGAAAACGTCATGGAAGACGTCGGGCTCCTGGAGATAATCGAGCTGGTCGCGCTCCCGGATGAAATTGCCGGCGACAAAGCGGCGATTGGCCAGATGGTCGAAGAACACATCGTCGGGCACGAGCCCGGGCACGGCGATCACCTGCCAGCCGGTCGCGTTCATCAGCCGCTCGGACAGTTCCTCGAAATCCGGGATGCCCGGTTTCGAAAGATTGAGCACGTCGATCCCGTCGAGAAAAGCCTGGCTCGCGCGGCCCGGCAGCTGCTTGAGCTGCCGCTCGAACAAGATATCCCAGGTTTCATGCTCTTCGGCGGTATAATCCTCCCATTGCTGCGGGATCGACCAATCTTCGGCGGCGCCCTCGGGCGGGCGTTCGAAAACATGTGTTTCAGCTGTCATGCGGGCGATATAGCATCAAAGGACGTAAAGAACGAATGACCGAGGTCAAAAACTGAGCGGAGACGGGCGATGAAACGGGCGTTGCGCGGCCTAGGCCGGGCTCTGGCGATATTCGGCCTGCTGCTGCTCGTCTATCCGCTTGCCGGTATGGGCGGCGCGCTGATCCCCGCCAATGGCGACTGGCGCGAACCGGAAAACGGCGTCACCATCTATGTCCATGACAATGGTATCCATACCGGGCTCGTCCTCCCGCGCCGCAATGCGCTTGCCGACTGGAGCGACCTGATCCGCCCCGAGCATCTGGCCGATCCGCGCTATTTCAGCGACTGGCTGCTCTTCGGCTGGGGCGATCGCGCCTTCTATCTCGAAACGCCGACCTGGGCCGATCTGCGTCCGTCAACAGCAGTCGCGGCACTGTTCGGCAGCGAAGCGAGTCTCGTCCATGTCGATCATATCGCCGCACCGCAGGTCGCCGACGACCTCCGGCCGCTGACCGTGACGCCGGAGCAATATAATCAGATCGCCACCGCGATCCGCGCCCAGTTCGCGCTCGATGCGGATGGAAACTCCCAGCCAGCCGGCGCGTACGGTCCCAACGATGTCTTCTACGAGGCCCATGGCCGCTATACGGCGTTCCGCACCTGCAACGAATGGACCGGCTCGATCCTGCGCAATGCTGACGTGCGGATCGGCATATGGACGCCGTTCAACACCGGAGTCATGCGATGGATTGGCGATACCCGTTAGCGTAAGATTTACGGTCTGCAGGATAGGTTGCATGATGAAGACTATTGTTTTTACCCCGTAACGAGTAAGTGATTTGGGTGTATTCGAACCAATTGCCGCTGATATGACCGGGCTTCGCGAATCCCGGGACTTAGCCTCCTCTGCCGCAGACATCGATTTTGCGGAGTTGTTCGATCAGCTTCCTGCGTCCCTGATGATGCTCGATCGCGACTTGCGCTTCGTGGCCTGCAACCAGGCCTATCTCAGCGTGACCGGGGCCAACGCCGAAGACCTTATCGGTCGCTATGTGTTCGATGTTTTTCCCGAAAAGCCCGAGCGCGAGGCGCATTTCAAGGCACAGTTCGCCCGCACGCTGGCCGGCGAAGAGACGCGAACCGAGGGCAAGCTGTTTCGTATCGTCGATGCCGATGGGAAACCGCGCGACGTCTATTGGACGACGATCCAGCGCCCCTATCGCAACCAGAGCGGTGAGATTGTCGGCATGTTGCAGATGGCGCAGGACGTCACCGGGGAGATACTCGCCGAGCGCCGCAATGCGATCATCTCCCGCGAGCTCGACCATCGGGTCAAGAATCTGCTGTCGATCGTGGCCAGTATCGGCCGCCGAACCGCGAAGCACAGCATCACGATCGCGGATTTTCTGGATCGGTTCGATGCCCGGCTCGGCGCGATGGCCGTCACCCACGAACAGCTAGCCAGCAACAAATGGGACGGGATGACGCTAAAAGCGCTGGTCAGCAGTGCGCTCAAATCCTTTATCAACGCCGAAGCCGATGTCGAGATCGAGGGTCCGCGCGTCATGCTATCGGCGAAACAGGTGCAAACGCTCTCGCTCGCGATCCACGAACTCGCAACCAACGCCTCGAAATATGGCGCGCTGCGCGACGAGAGGGGCAAGCTTTCCGTACGCTGGTCGTGGCAGGATGAAACAGACCCGCCCGCGCTTCGGTTCGATTGGACCGAAACCGTCGCATCCCCGATCGAAGCCGCCGGAACCAAGGGCTTTGGATCGGAAATCATGGATGTCGTGGTCCCGTCGCAACTCGGCGGGCATGCCGAACGCACTCTGACGAAGACCGGGCTGCACTATTCGCTCGTGTTCCATCCCAGCCAGACCGGTGACGAAATTTAACCGGCCGACCGCACAATCTCTGCCCACCCCGCTTCGTCGATGACCTCGATGCCGAGATCGGCGGCTTTTTTGAGCTTCGACCCGGCGCCGGGGCCCGCGACGAGCAGATCGGTTTTCGCGGACACCGAGCCCGCCGCCTTGGCGCCCAACCGCTCGGCCTGCGCCTTCGCCTCATCACGGCTCATCGTTTCGAGCTTGCCGGTGAACACGATCGTCTTGCCCGACACCGCACTCTCGGTGACTTCGACCTCATAGAGCGGCGGATCGACCTCGCCGAACAGATCGTCCCACGCCGCCCGGTTATGCGCTTCGTGGAAGAAATCGGCGAGCGCGAAACCGGCGGCCGTGCCGATGCCATCCGTGCTGACTTCGAGGATCGCCTTGACCGCTTCGGTCAGCCGGTCGCGATATTTGCCGTCGGATTCGTCTTCGCCCTGCGGATTGTCCCGCCGATAGGCGTATATTTCGCGTCCCTTTTCCGGCAGCGTGCGAATATCGCCCAGCCCTTTGAGCAGGTCGCGCGCCGTGACTGCACCGATATGGCGGATGCCGAGGCCGAATAGCAGGCGCGCCGCATCGGGCTCGCGCCGCGCCTCGATAGCCGCAAGCAGGTTATCGACCGATTTCTCCTGCCAGCCTTCGCGCGCCAGCAATTCCTCGCGTTTCTCATGCAGCCTGAAAATATCGGCCGGACCCTTTTCGAGCCAGCCGAGTTCGTAAAATTCGACGATGCTCTTTTCGCCGAGCCCGTCGATATCGAGCGCGACCCGGCTGACGAAATGGATCAGCCGCTGAACACGCTGCGCCGGGCAGATCAGGCCGCCCGTGCAGCGCACATCGACTTCGCCCTCCCCGGCCACGGCTTCTGAACCACAGGCCGGGCAATGATCGGGAAACGCGTAGGGTTCACGCTTTTCGTCGCGCGTCAGATTCTCGACGACCTGGGGGATGACGTCGCCCGCTCGTTGCACCACGACCCGGTCGCCCGGGCGCACGCCCAGCCGCTCGATCTCGTCATGATTGTGAAGCGTGACATTGGAGACGACCACACCGCCAACCGTGACCGGCGTCAGCCGCCCGACGGGCGTCAGCTTACCCGTCCGTCCGACCTGGATATCAATAGCTTCCAATGTCGTTTCGGCGCGCTCGGCCGGAAATTTATGCGCGAGCGCCCAGCGCGGCGCCTTGGCGACGAAGCCGAGCCGCGCCTGCCAGTCCAGCCGGTCGATCTTATAGACGACGCCGTCGATATCGTAGAGCATCTCCGCCCGGTCGCTTTCGATTGCGCGGTAGTGATCGAGCAGTGCATCGAGCGTTTCCACCCGCACGAGCCGGTCCGACACGGGAATGCCCCAGCCCTTGAGCGCTTCCATCACCGCCATCTGCGTATCACCCGGCACATCGCTCGCCACGCCCCAGCCATGGGCGAGGAAATTGAGGTTGCGACTTTCGGTCACCTCCGCATCGAGCTGGCGCAGCGAGCCGGCGGCGGCGTTGCGCGGATTGGCGTAAATCTTCTCCTCGGCCTCCTCCTGCCGCGCATTGAGATCGGCAAAAGCCTGTTTCGACATATAGACCTCGCCGCGCACCTCGAAGACATCGGGCGGACCGGCAGGCAGCGTTTCGGGAATATCGGCGATGGTGCGGGCATTGGCTGTCACATCTTCGCCGACCTGCCCATCCCCCCGCGTCGCGGCGAGCACGAGTTTGCGATCCTCATAGCGGATCGAGAGCGACAGCCCGTCGATCTTGTCTTCGGCCGTAATCGCGACCGGCTCATCCTCGGCAAGGTTTAGATAGCGGCGGACACGCGCCACCCATTCGGCGATATCCTCGTCCGAAAATCCGTTATCGAGCGAATAGAGGCGCTGCTCATGCTGGACCTTGGACAGCGGCGATGCCGCGACCGCCGCGCCGACCTGTTTCGACAGGCTGTCCTCGCGTACAAGATGCGGGAACTGCGCCTCCAGCTCCGCATTGCGGCGGACGAGCGCGTCATAGTCGGCGTCCGAAATTTCGGGCGAATCCTCGGCATGATAAAGCCGGTTATGCTTGGCGATCTGCTTCGCCAGCCGCATGAGTTCGTTCGCGGCATCGACTTCTGAGAGATTGACAATATCCGGCATCATTCACCCAGCTCTGAAAAGAAAAGGTCTTCATCACCAAGTTCCGAGATTTCTTCCAAGTTCATGGCTTGTAGAGCAATATTTGCGGTCTGCTCGATAGAGAATGTTCAATGGCTACACCAAGCCGATGGTCAAAGCCCGATTTATCGAAAAGTTTTGACCGATACTGAAAACGCTCTCGACCGACGTAACCAGCGAAAATATGGCTAGCGGGTTGGAAAACCTTTGTCTCAATTGTGAAATCTTCATTTGTATCAAGATCAAAGCCGGACATCGATACTGCCTGCAGCATCTTGCGCCGGAAGGGATTGAACCACGGCCTAAACGCATAGCCTAGCCAGATTCCATCAACTGCGATTTGAAACTTACTCATGTTCGTTAAGTGCGCCTCTACCGAAGAGCTTGGCAAAAAAGCCTCGGCGGGCGTGTTCAAGCGAAACGGTCGGTAATCGGCGAGCCAACGTAACAAAGAAATCATTGCTAAGATTGTGGACAGGGCAGCAGCATATAAGGCAGCGCCCTCACTAAAAGTCATCACACCCCCTCCAGCAGGCGATCCGCCTGCGCACGCGCCTCGTCCGTAATCTCCGCGCCCGACAGCATCCGCGCGATTTCCTCGCGGCGTTCGCCTTCGTCCAGACGCTGGACGCTCGTGCGCGTCACGAGGCCGTCGCTCGTTTTCGCGATCTGCCATTGATGGCCGGCGCGGGCGGCGACCTGGGGGCTGTGGGTGACGACGAGGAGCTGCGTGCCTTCGGCCAGCCGGGCCAGCCTTTCGCCGATCGCGCTCGCCACGGCGCCCCCGACACCGCGGTCGATTTCGTCGAAGATCATCGTGCCCGCACCGCCCTGTTCGGCCAGCGCGACCTTCAATGCGAGGATGAAGCGGGAGAGTTCGCCGCCCGACGCGATCTTCCCCAGCGGACCGAAGGGCGCGCCGGGATTGGTCGAGATTTCGAAGGCAACCCGATCTTGTCCCGCCGCTGTCCATTCGCTCTCGTCCAGCGTTTCGACCGACGTGCGGAATTGCGCGGCATCGAGTTTGAGCGGTGCGAGTTCGGCGGCGACCGCCTTGTCCAGCGCCTTGGCCGATTTCGCGCGTTTCGCATGTAGCGCCTCAGCCGCCGCGATATAGGCATCGCGCTTGGCCGCAACGTCGGCTTCCAGCTTCGCCAGATGCGCGCCGCCGGCTTCGATCCGCTCAAGCTTCGCTGCCATCTCCTCGGCCAGTGCCGGGAGCGCATCGGGCTCCACGCGATGCTTCCGGGCCAGCGCGCGGATATCGAACAGTCGCGTTTCCGCTTCGTCCAGCCGCGCCGGGTCGAAGGCGAGGATATGCGCAGCTTCGGCGAGCTTCTCCTCCGCAAGATCGGCCTCGATCAGCGCCCGGTCGAGCGCGGCCAGAGCTTCGCCCAATACTTCATGCTCGCCCGCGATCCGGTCCGCCCGGCGCGCGGCCTGGCGTAGCTTGGCGAGGCTGCCTTCCGACCCGTCGAGCAGCTCGGTAATTTCGGCAAGGTCGCCGGAAATCCGGTCGCCCTTCTGCATTGTCGCGCGGGCCTCGGCGAGCTCGGCCTCCTCGCCCGGCTGCGGCGCCAGCGCCCGCAATTCCTTCACGGCATGATCAAGAAAATCCCGGTCGCGTTCGGCTTCTTCCACCTCTGCCCGTGCATCAGCCAACACTGACTCGGCTGTCCGCCAATCGCTCCAGGCCTTGCCAGTCTTCGTCAGATCCACACCGCCGAACGCATCAAGCAGCGCGCGATGGCCCTTGGCGTTGAGAAGCCCGCGATCGTCATGCTGGCCGTGAATTTCGACGAGCAGCCCACCAATCTCGCGTAACAAGGCGGCGGATACGGGCTGATCATTGACACTGGCGCGGCTCCCGCCATCCGCTTTGACGATCCGGCGGAGGATCAGCGGCTCGCCGGGTTCGGCATCCAGACCGCTCTCGGTCAGCAGCGCGCCCGCCGGATGGCTGGCCGGGATATCGAAAGTCGCGCTGACGACCGCGCGTTCGGCGCCCTGCCGCACGAGTCCGCTATCGGCCCGCACACCAAGCGCCAGACCCAGCGCATCGAGCAGTATGGATTTGCCCGCCCCTGTTTCCCCGGTCAGCGCACCGAGACCATTCTCGAAGCGAAGGTCGAGCGCTTCAATCAGGACAACATCGCGAATGGAAAGGCCGGTGAGCATGGTCCGGCTTTTAACGGATTCTGGCGATCAGGCCAGTGGCCTTAGCTCTCGCTGGCCGCCGGATTACCGTGCCGCCGCATCAGGTCATAAGCCCGTTCGTACCAGCGCGATTCGGGATAATTGTTGCCGAGCACGGCGGCAGCGCGGCGCGCTTCCTCGACGATACCGAGCGCGAGATAGCTTTCCGTCAGCCGCATCAGCGCCTCAGGAGCGTGCGTCGTCGTATCGAAACTGTCGACGACATTACGGAAACGCACGGTCGCAGCCAGCCATTGCCGCCGGCGCTGGTAGAAACGGCCGATCTCCATCTCCTTGCCCGCGAGATGATCGTTGACCAGATCGAGCTTCAACCGCGCATCGGCGGCATAGACGCTGTCGGGATAGCGGCGCACGACCTCGTTGAGCGCGGCCTGCGCCTGGCGCGTCACGGATTGATCGCGGGTGACGTCGGAAATCTGCTCATAATAGCTGACCGCGATCAGATAATAAGCATAGGGCGCATCGCGGTTGCCGGGATGGATTGAGAGGAAGCGGCGCGCGGACGATATCGCTTCGGGATATTCCTGCGCCAGATAGAAGCTGAACGCACCCATCAACTGCGCCCGCCGCGCCCAGGGCGAATAGGGATGCTGGCGCTCGACTTCGGAGAAGATCGCCGCGGCAATGCTATACTGGTTCCGGTCGAGCCGGTCCTTGCCGAGATTGTAGAGCGTGTTGACGTCGCGGGCGACATATTGCTGGTCGGCGCGGGTTTGGGCGCTCGGGCCGGCGCACGAAGCAAGCGGGGCAAAGGCGACAGCGGCAAGCATGATCGCCACAGGGCGGAACTGGATACGCATAACCATGCCTCTAGCGCAGCCGAACGCAGCCGCCAAGAGAGCTTGCACGTATGATCGTGCAGAGGGTTCCGCGCGCACGATGTTCGGCTATAGCGCTGGACCATGCTCCGCGTGCTCACCCTCGCAACCCTGTTTCCCGACGCGTCGCGGCCCACTTTCGGCGGATTCGTCGAACGCCAGACGCTGACCTTGGCCGCGCGCGACGATGTGCAGCTGGAAGTCGTTGCGCCGATCGGCGTACCGCCATGGCCGCTAAACCATCATGCACAGTACCGGCAGTTTGCGGCGGTTCCGGAGCGGGAAATGTGGAAGGGTGTGACCGTCCATCGACCACGTTTTCGATCGATCCCGAAAATCGGCGGGTCGCGTGCTCCCGCGGCTATGGCGCGCGCGGTAATGCCTGTGCTGCGCGATATTCATGAGCGTTTCCCATTCGACATTATCGATGCGGAATTCTTCTATCCTGACGGTCCCGCCGCAATGCGGCTCGCCGCCGATATCGGTGTGCCTTTTTCGGTGAAGGCGCGCGGCGCCGACATTCATTATTGGGGGAAGAAGCCGGGTTGCGCCGAGCAGGTCCGCGAGGCTGGGTTGCAAGCATCCGGGCTGCTGGCTGTCAGCGAGGCGCTCAAGGTCGACATGGTGGCGCTGGGCATGGCGGCGGACAAGATCACCGTTCACTATACCGGCATCGACAAAGAGCTTTTCCGACCAGTCGACCGCGCCGAGGCAAAGCAGAGCCTTGGCATAACCGGACCGCTCATCGTGACGGTCGGCGCGCTGATTCCGCGCAAGGGACAGGCGATCGTTATCGACGCGTTGCGGGATGTTCCGGATGCGACGCTCTGGTGCATCGGCGAGGGCCCAGACCGGCCGGCGCTCGAAAAGCAGGCGCGGGCGTTGGGGCTGGGCGAGCGTGTTCGGTTTCCCGGCAATCTGCCGCACACCGAAGTCGCGTCCCTGCTCGCGACCGCCGATGTGATGGCCTTGCCGTCCGTGTCCGAAGGATTGGCTAACGCCTGGACCGAATCGCTAGCCTGCGGCACGCCGATCGTGATCAGCAGCGCGGGCGGCGCGGCGGAATTGATCGATCGGCCGGAGGCTGGCGCGATCACGGCGCGTGAGCCGGCGGCTATCGCCACCGAAACCAGACGAATTCTCGCCGATCCGCCAGATCAGGATGCGGTGCGCGCCACAGTCGACAGATTTTCCTGGGAGCGGAACAGCGACGCGCTGTTCACGCATCTTTCACGCCTAGTCGAGCGGTAGCAAGGCGGCCACGAACCAGCGGTCCTCGGCGCGCAATAGGCTCCAACTGCGCGCGGCCGCGCGGCTGTCCATCGCCTCGACACCGATCCCCTTCGCCTCCACAGCCGCGACAAAGCTCGGCGAAGGGCGCTGAAGGCTGGCGCCTGTTCCAAGCAGGAGAAATTCGGGCAACGGTTCGATCGACAAAAGAGGATCGAGCGCTTTGGCGTCGAGCGCGGCAACATCGTCCGCTGCCCAGGGTCGCGCCCATTCCGGCGTGAGCCATAACCCGCCATCGACAATCTCGTTATCGACGCGAAAGCCGTTACCGGCAAAACCCGTGATCACCGGTCCGGATGCTGGCCCTTCGCGTTTCAGCGAGACCATTAGCGACCGTAGCCCTCCTTATGGACCTTCGGACCATCGGGTCCGGCCTCGTCGGGCACGAAGGTATCCGATCCCACTTTCAGCCAGATCAGGATGGGGGCGGCCATATAGACGGAGCTATACGTGCCGATGAAGATGCCGAGCAGCATCGCGGCCGTGAAACCGAACAGCAGGTCCGGGCCGACCCAAATCAGCACAACAAGCGCAACCACCATGGTCAGGCTGGTCATAACGGTCCGGGCGAGGGTTTCGTTCACCGACAGATCGAGCAGCGGCACGATCTCCATCTTGCGGTATTTCCGCAGATTTTCGCGTATTCGGTCATAAACGACGATTGTATCATTGAGTGAATAGCCGATGATGGTCAGCAAAGCCGCGACGATATTGAGATTGAATTCGAGCTGGGTGAGCGCGAAGAATCCGAATGTGAGTGCGACGTCGTGGAATAGCGCGAAGAGCGCCCCCACCCCGAACTGCCATTCGAACCGCAACCAGATATAGAGCGCGATTGCGACCATCGCGAGACCGAGCGCAAGTGCACCCGCGCGGAACAGCTCGTCGGACACTTTGCCCGACACCGAGTCGACTGAATCGATCCTTACGCCTTCATATTCCGCCTGCATCATCTGGGTGACGCGGGTCGATATCTCGTTCGCGATCTCCGGATCCTCGTCCGCGCCTTCGGTCACGCGCATGCGGATCGAGACCTGGTTCGGATCGCCGAACCGTTGGATCGAAGCGCCCTCGATTCCGAGCGCGGCGATGTCCTCGCGCAGTTCGCCGACCGGTGCTTCGGCATCTTCGGTGAAGGTTGCCTGAATCATCTGACCGCCGGCGAAATCGACGCCGAAATTGAGGCCGCGCGTAGCGGTCAGCGCTATCGATCCGATCGTTAGCACGATCGAGATGGCAATCGCGATGTTCCGCCATTTGAGGAACTGGATATTCGTGTTTTCGGGGACAAGCTTGAGAAGACGCATCAGATCACAAGCTCCTTGGGCCGTTTATTCTTGATCCAGACCGAGACCATCATCCGCGTAATGGTGACAGCGGTAAAGACCGAGGTGACGATACCGACGACGAGCACGACCGCAAATCCGCGAACCGGACCCGAGCCGAACGAGAACATGAGCGCGCCACCGATAAAGTTGGTGATGTTGGCATCGAAAATCGCCCGGCTCGCTTCCTTATAACCGGTCTGCACGGCATCGATAAGCTTGCGCCCGCGTCTCTGCTCTTCGCGTATTCTTTCGTTGATGAGCACGTTCGCGTCGACCGCCGCGCCGACGGTCAGCACGAAGCCGGCGATACCGGGCAGGGTCAGCGTCGCATCGAGCATCGCCATGATCGCTAGGATCAGGAACAGGTTCAGCGCCAGCGCGATATTCGAATAGATACCGAAACGGCCATAGGTGATAATCATGAAGGTCATGACCGCGACTGTCGCAATCAGGCCCGCAAGGCCGCCGAGCCGGACGCCTTCCTCGCCGATTTCCGCACCGACCGTGCGATCTTCGATAACGGCGAGTTCGACCGGGAGCCGTCCGGAGCGCAGCGCGATTGCCAACTCATTGGCCGTTTGTACGGAAAAACTGCCCGAGATTTGCGCATTGCCGCCCAGGATCGGTTCGTTGATGTTTGGCGCAGACAGCACTTCACCATCGAGAATGATCGCGAAAGGTCGGCCGACATTTTCCTGCGTTACTCGGCCAAACGCGCGGCCGCCCGCGCCGTCAAAAGTCAGGTTGACGGTTACTTCGCCGGTCTGCTGGTCGAAACCTTGCTGCGCATTGACGAGCTGATCGCCCGAAACCATCACGCGGCGCTGGACGATAACGCAGCCCGTACCCTCCTCCTGATTGGCATAGGGCAAGGCTTCGCTGCCGATCGGCGCCTGGCAGGCCAGCGCCATATTGGGATCGGCTTCGTAATTGACCATGCGGAATTCGAGGCTCGCCGTTCGGCCGAGCAGGCTCATCAGCGATTCCGGACTGTCGAGGCCCGGCACCTGTACGACGATCCGTTCGGCGCCCTGGCGGATGATCGTCGGCTCGCGCGTACCGAGCTCGTCGATGCGCGTCCGAACGACTTCGGTCGCCGTTTGGACCGCCGTATTGATCGCTTCGGCCGTACCCGTTTCGGTCGGCCGTACGACCACGGTCAGCGAATCCTCATTCTCGACGCTGAAATCGCGCTCGCCGGTAAAACCGACCGGCTGGGTCAGCGCACGGATGCGTTCCATCGCATCGTCAAGATCGGCTTCGTTGCGCACCGTAAAGCTGATTTCGCCGCCGCTGCGTGAGAGGCCGCCAATCTCGATTTCCGGCCCGTCATCCTCCATCGCATCTTCGATGCGGTCCGACATGGTCTGGAGCCGCTGTTCTTCAAACTCCTCGGTCTGCGCTTCGAGCAGGATATGCACGCCGCCTGACAGATCGAGGCCGAGATTGATTGTCGGCTGCGGCAGGAAGTCCGGCAGCATCGCCCGCTGCTGTTCGCTCATCAGGCTTGGGACAGCCGTCAGCACGCCGACGATGAGCAGCGCCGTGAGCATCCAGACCTTCCATGTCGGAAAATCGTTCATCGGTCGGTATACGCCTTAATCGTTGGCTGCGCTGGGATTGCGAACGTCGGAAAGCGTCGCCTTGATCGCGGTGACCTTCTGCCCACCGCCCAGATCGATCTCGACTTCGTCGTCCTTCACCTTCGTGACCTTGCCGAGCAGGCCGCCACCTGTGACCACGCGATCCCCACGCTTCACGGCGTCGATCATCGCGCGGTGATCCTTCATCCGCTTCTGCTGCGGGCGGATGAGCAGGAACCAGAAGATCACGAAGATCAGGATCAGCGGTACGAGCTGAAGAATGAAAGCACCGGTGCCTCCGGATGGAGCGGCTGCGGCAAGAACGGGTGTGGCGGACATGAAGCGAACCTGTAAGCTGGATGATCGGGCATGTGCTACGCCCGTGTGATTGGCGCGCGTCTATCACCTAAGGTGCGTTTCGCGCAACTGCCATTGATAGCGGCAAATTTATTTGCATCCGCGCGGCCGCGCGCTAGCACCGCGCCCAGATACCAAGTGGAGGGAAATATCATGATAATCGTCGAAGGATGGGTCCGGATGGAAGCCGGTGAATTGGACAGGCTGCACGACGCGGCAGTCGCCATGATCGAGGAAACGCGCAAGGAATCGGGATGTATCAGCTACTCCTATGGCCGCGCCCTGGAAGAACCCGATGTGATGCGCATAGCGGAGATCTGGGAAGATCAGGATGCGCTCAACGCCCATTTCCAGGCCCCGCATATGGCAACCTTCAACCAAGCGCTGTCCGGCGCCAAGATCACCGGCGTCAGTGTCAAAACCTATACCGCCGAGCCGGGCCGGACGCTGATGGGCGAAGACTGAGCGATGGCCGAACTGACCGTTTCGGAAGCGATCAATGCGCGCCAGTCCCGCCGCGCCTTTCTCGATACGCCGATAGACCGGGGAACCGTCGAGCGACTTTTGGCATTGGCGAGCCGCTCGCCCTCGGGCAGCAATATGCAACCCTGGACGGTTTATATCGTCATGGGAGACAAACTGGAGGAGCTCAAAGAACACGCGCTGGAGGCCATTGCCAGCGGCGTCGATCTCGGCGCGGCGGAGTTCGAAATCTATCCGGCCGGGATGAGCGAAACGCATACCGAGCGGCGCATGCGCAACGCCGAGGAAATGTTCGGCGCGGCGGGTATCTCGCGCGACGACAAGGCCGGCCGGATGATGCAGATGGCCGCCAATTTCCGCTTTTTCGATGCGCCGGTCGGGTTATTCTTCACGATCGACCGGGCGCTGGCCATCGGCAACGGGCAGATGGCACATCTCGGCATGTTCATCCAGACGCTGATGCTGGCCGCGCAGGCCGAAGGCATAGACAGTTGCCCGCAAGAGGCCTGGGCGGTGTTGCACGAGATGGTGCGGCCATGGCTCGGCGTTCCCGACACGCATATGCTCTATTGCGGCATGGCGCTCGGCCATTACGATCCCGACGCGCCAATCAACAGCTTGCGCACCGATCGCGTGCCCGTCAGCGAATTCACGACCTTTATCGGCGCCTAGCGCCTCCTGCCGGGCGATCTTCGCCCGAGGTCATGCTTGCATTGCGCAGCGTTCGGATTTACATCGCGCCCCCTTGGTCGGGGCGTAGCGCAGCCTGGTAGCGCATCATACTGGGGGTGTGGAGGTCGCTGGTTCGAATCCAGTCGCCCCGACCAGCCTTTTCCGAAAAATGCCCCCAAGCGAGAGTGGCACAGGGATGCAGCGCAGAAGGCTTGCCAGGACAGCGATAGCGTTTCTCGCACTCGGCCTCGCCGCCGCGCTGATCTTCTGGAACTGGCCCCGCCTAACCCACAGCGACGGCGAGATGCGCGATCCGCGTTCGGAAATTTCGGCCGTCGCGATCGGCGAAGACATCTATATTGCGGGCGGCATCGGCTTCTTCCGTACGCTCGCAAGTTGCGAGCAGTATAACGTCCGCACCGAAAGCTGGCAGCGATGCGCCGATCTGCCCCGCGCCCTGCATCATGTCGCGATGGCGACCGATGGGGAATGGCTCTACGCCTCTGGCGGCTATATCGGACTGCCCTTCCAGCAGGATCAGAACCCGATGCTCTTCGTCCATGAGCCGGGCTCCGATCGTTGGGAGGAACTCGCGGCCCTACCGCACCCGATCGGCCAACATGCGATGGTCTGGAGATCCGGTGTGCTCTACCTTGTGGGCGGCCAGAATGGCGAGGAGGATCTTGCCAGCCTCTGGATGTACGACCTCGAAACGGACCAATGGCGGCAAGGTCCGCCCATGCCGACGGCGCGGCATTCGCACGCCATCGCGCTGACCGAAGATACGCTATACGTGACCGGCGGGCGGAGCGCCGAACTGGGAACCCAGATCGATCGCATCGAGGCATTCGATTTCAACGCGAACAGCTGGCGCACGCTACCGCCGATGCCGGTCGGCCGAGGCGGCCATGCCGCCTTCTCCACACCGGGCCAGCTCCATATCGTGGGTGGCGAGAATCTCGATGAGGGCACGGTTTTTGATCGGCACGATATCCTCGATCTCGAAACGCTCGAATGGCGCGAAGGGCCGGCTCTCACGGGCCCGCGGCACGGGCTGGCCGTCGTTCATCAGGCCGGTGGACGCACATATGCGCTTGGCGGCGGGGCGCAGGCCGGAATGCGCACGATCTATTCGGTCACCGGAACGATTTTCCCGATAGAAACCAGCCAGTAAGGCAATCTTCCTTGCAATGTAGGAACCTATCGGGTTCGTTTAGGACCTCTATAGTATCCAAAGGAGATTGCTCATGTCGTTCCTATCCGGGCTTTTGGGCCCGCTCACCACCGTTATCGACCGGGTGCTGCCCGACCGTGACGCGCGCGACCGCGCCAAGCTTGAGCTGCTTAAGCTCGAAGGCACCCAGGCGGCGGAAACCATCCGCACACAGTTGTCCGCGATCATCGCGGAGGCGCAATCGGCTGACCCCTGGACGAGCCGAGCCCGCCCGAGCTTCCTCTACGTGATGTACGTCCTGCTGCTTTGGGCCTTGCCGATGGGCCTGCTCGCCGCATTCCGGCCCGAGGCTGCCCAAAATATCGCGGCTGGCATGAACGCCTATCTCGAAGGCATTCCCGAACCGCTTTATGCGCTGTTCGGGACTGGATATCTCGGCTATACGGCTGCGCGCCAATGGGGAAAGATCAAGGGCGTCGACCGCTAGGCCGAAACCCGCGGACCTGAGACCGTGCATCCCGAGGGCCCGGTATCGAATTTCGCAGCGTATGTAACCGGCTGCGATTTGGCTTCGAACCCGGAAGGCCAAAACACTCTTGGGAGATACACATGACCGATAAGACCGAAAAACGAAGCCTCGCATCGATGCTGGCCGTCGCCGGCGGCCTCGCGCTCGCCGCTCCGGCGCTGCAAGCTTGTAGCTGCGGGGCGCGCTGCTGCGCGGCTGCCGCGGGCGATGCGACCGGCGGATGCTGTGCCGCGGAAGGCTGTTGTGCGGCTGAAGGATGCTGTGCGGCAGCTGCCGAAGGATGCTGCGCCGCTGCGGCCGAGGGCTGCTGCGCCGCGACTGAAACCGCATCGGCCGAGGGCTGCTGCGCCGCCGCGGAAGGCTGTTGCGCAGCCTATTGAGCGAAAGTCCCGAGGCGACGCTATTTGCTCTGACCGAGCAAATGGCGTCGCAGGGGACGCCGCTCGTTCCGCGTGTCGTGCCGCCGGATTGCGATTTCCGGCAATGGGACCATTATCCCGAAAAAGACGCGGTCAGCCCGTCGAACAAATCGCGCTGGTTCTATCACGCGCACCCGCCGGAGCAGCGCGAACCGGGCGAGCATGGCCATTTTCACCTGTTCCTGCCGCTCGACGCCTTTGACGGTATCGAACCGCTCGCGGAAGCCAAACCGAAGACCAAAGACAAGACGCCGGCCAAGGTCGTCCACTTCGTTGCGCTATCCTGCAACACGCAAGGTATCCCGACCCATTGGTTCACGACCAATCGCTGGGTGACCAACGAATATTTCATGCCGGGCGAAGCGATTATCGAGCGCCTCGACCTTTTCGACGTCGACGACGCGCCGGGCGATCCACTGGTCAATGGCTGGCTGACGGCTGCAGTGGCGACGTTTCGCGATCAGATTGCCGAGCTGGTCCGCGAGCGCGACACAGCGCTTGACGGTCAATCGCTCGACGATCGCAATCTGGAAATCCTGTCGAGCGGTCCGCTCGACCTGTAGGCTGTAGCAGTTCAGGCGGCTTCGCTGAACGCGTTGAGCGTCTCGCACAGCTTCGCCGACAATATCTCGCGCCGATAGGGCTTGGGCAGGATCGGAAACTCGCTGCCCTCGCCGCGCGCCGCAGCCTCGCTATATCCGGTCGCCAACAGGATCGGCAGAGTTGGCTTCTGGCGGCGCACTTTCTCCGCAAGATCGAGCCCGCTGATGCCCGGCATCACGATGTCGGAGAAGATAATGTCGAATTCCTGCGGTTCGTCTTCGATCGCAACGAGCGCCTCTTCGGCATTGCTCGCATGCACGACATCGCAGCCCATATCCTCGAGCAGGGACTGGGCGAATACAGCAACGGTGCGGCTATCCTCGACCAGTAGTACGCGCGTGCCCCTAGGCAGATCCCGTTCATCGCCTTGGCCCGATGCGCCCAAGCTGGCATCGCTCGACACCGGCCAGGCGCGCGGCAGATAGAGGCTCAAGGTGGAGCCGCGACCGACTTCGCTCTTAATGTCCAGCCGTCCGCCGGACTGCGCCGCGAAACCATAGGCCTGGGACAAACCAAGACCCGTGCCCTTGCCCGGGTCCTTGGTCGTAAAAAATGGCTCGAACACCCGATCGATAATGTCCGGTGCGATGCCGCATCCCGTATCGGAGATCGACAGACAGACTTCTTCACTGCCTTCGCGGTTCACATTCTGCGTCGTCAGGGTGAGCGTCCCCGAACCTTCCATCGCATCCCGCGCATTGATCGCGGCGTTGAGGATGAGATTCTCGAGCTGAGTCGGATCGACCTGCACGTCCCAAAGCGAGTCGCCGGGGGTCAGAAGAATGCTGACCCCACCGCCAAGCGTACGATTGAGCAGCCCCTTCATTCCGACGATCACATCGTTGATATCGACGCGCTTCGGTTGGAGCGGCTGCTGGCGCGCGAAAGACAGAAGCTGTCCAGTCAGTTCGGCGGCGCGGTCCGCCGTTTCAACGATTGCATCGAGGTGGCGCGCCTTCTTTTCATCCGAGAGCTTCGCACTCTTCAAAAGCTCCGCAGAACCGCGGACGACGGTCAGCAGATTGTTGAAATCATGCGCGATGCCGCCGGTGAGTTCACCCAGCGACCGCAGTTTCTCCGATTGCGCGAGCGCCTCTTGCGCGGCGGCGAGACTGCGCTCCGTGTCATATTGTTCGGTGATATCGCGGGTAATGCCGCCGAAACCGAGTATTTCGCCATCCTCATCATATAGAAGCTGGGCGAATAATTTAGCCCGAAACCGCTCTCCGCTCTTCTTGATGAGCCAGCCCTTTTCACGGTAATTTCCCGCAACGCGGGCCTGTTCCAAAATGTGTTCGGGTATGCCGCGGCCGCGATCCTCTTCGTCGAAGAAAATCGAAAAATGCTGGCCGATCGCCTCGTCGGCCGAATAGCCGGTAATCCGTTCCGCGCCGGCATTCCAGTTGGTTATCCGACCGCTATTGCTGAGCATATACAGGGCATGGTCGCGCAGCCCGTCGACTAGGATACGCAGCGCTTCTTCGCTCGCGTGCAGTGCACGGGCCGCATCGCGCTGCCGTGTGGCGTCATAGGAAACGCCGATATAGCCTATGTGCTTACCGGCTTCGTCGTCTTTCCGGAGGATGCTGATGCGCGTCCAGGAATAGCTGCCATCCCAACGCCGCCGCAGGCCTTCGGTGTCCATCCGGCCGGTTTCCCGGGCGGTTCGCAGATTTTCCCAATATTTACCGGCTTTTCGGTCTTCGGGTGCATAAAATCGGTCGAGCGGGTAGCCGACCACTTCCTCGACCGGTGCGAGCTTGTAATTGCTCGAAATCGGCTGCCAGGCTGTGCAGATGCCATCGAGATCGATCGCGAACACGCCGAAATCGCTGACTTCGCCGAGCAGCGCAGCTACCTGTGGATCGTCGATCAACGACATCGGTGGTAATCCCCCGCAAACTGTTGAAAAACAAGTAACGCCCAATGGTTACCACGATCTTAAGATCGCGTGCGCTTGCGGCGGGCGGAAGCGCGCATATATCGGCGCACATGGACGAAAATCGAAGCAGCGCACCCTGGCACGGCACGACCATCCTCGCCGTGCGGGATTCCGACAAAGTGGTGATCGCCGGAGACGGCCAGGTCTCGATGGGTCAGACCGTAATGAAACCGAACGCGCGCAAGGTCCGCGAACTCGGCGATGGCCAGGTGATTGGCGGGTTTGCGGGCGCGACGGCGGACGCATTTACCCTGTTCGAACGGCTCGAAAGCAAGCTCGAACGGCATAACGGCCAGCTGATGCGCGCGGCCGTCGAACTCGCCAAGGACTGGCGAACCGACAAATATCTGCGCAACTTGGAAGCGATGATGGTGGTCGCCGACAAGGAGATCACGCTGATCCTCACCGGAAATGGCGATGTGCTCGAACCGGCCGACGGCGTCGCGGCCATCGGCTCCGGCGGCAATTATGCGCTCGCCGCGGCGCTCGCCCTGAAGGACTATGAAAAGGACGCGGAGAAGATTGCGCGCCGTGCAATGGCGATCGCCGCGGAGGTGTGCGTCTACACTAATGACCAACTGACCGTCGAAACAATCGACTCCGACAGCTAGTCCTTTATGCAAGCGGGCGTGAGAGTCGCTCCATCGCCCCTCTTGATTTCTCGCCGCACTCTTGTCGCGGGATCGGCGGCAATCGCTGTTGCGGGCTGTGCTACGACAGCGCCGCGGCCTGTTTCGCTGTTCGGTGCCGCCTGTCTCCCGCGCGTCAATGTCTCCGCCAACCGGGTGATCCGGACGATTGCCGGGCTACGGCCTTACAGACCTTCCGGCTATCGCGTCGAAACCCAGCCCCTCGACGGCAAGACGATCGTCCACAATTACGGCCATGGCGGCGCCGGCATATCGTTGTGCTGGGGGTCTTCGCGCGAGGCGATTGCTCTCGGCCTGCCGGGGCATGCAGGTCCAGTTGCCGTAATCGGCGCCGGCGCGTTGGGCCTGACGACCGCGCGCCTGTTGCAAGAGGCAGGTTTTCCCGTTCGCATTTATGCAAAAGCGCTGCCGCCCAACACCACCTCGAACATCGCCGGCGGCCAGATCATGCCCGGGAGCTATTATGACCGCGGCGCCGTTACGCAGAACTGGCTCGCCAGGCGGGTTTTGGCGACAGACTTCACGCGCCGCCGCATGCAGATCATGGTCGGCGACGATTACGGCGTCCGCTGGCTCCCCACCTATGACGAAGGCCGCTTGCGATCAGCCGCGCCGAACCCGGTCTTTCCGGATCGGCAGGCGCTGCCCTATAACGCGCATCCGTTCCCAGCCGAGAATATGCTGCGCTACCGGACCATGTATGTTCAAACCGGGCGTTTTCTTGCCTCACTGATGCGCGACATCCGGATTGCCGGCGGCACGATTGTCGTACGCGACTTTGCGACCCCGTCCGAAGTCTTAGCCTTGCCCGAACGGCTTGTTTTCAACTGTACCGGGCTCGGCGCCCGCGCATTATTCGGCGACGAAGAACTCGAACCGGTACGCGGTCAACTCGCTGTCCTGATCCCGCAACCCGAGATCGACTATGCCTATACGGTGCGCCAGGGATATATGTTCCCCCGACCGGACGGGATTGTCCTGGGCGGCACGTTCGAGCATGGCGAATGGACGGCCGAACCCCAACCGGAGGACATCGCGCGCATTGTCGAGCGGCATCGCGGCCTTGCGGAGAGCTGGCGTTGCGGGGCGGAGGCTTGACGCTCTCCATCCAGCACCCATGTCTGTCCTGAAACTTTCTTTTCCTGACGAGACTCCATGAACGACGCCCTCACCCCCAAAGCCATCGTGGCTGCACTTGATGAGCATATTATCGGACAGACCGATGCGAAACGCGCGGTCGCCGTGGCGCTACGCAACCGCTGGCGGCGGCAGCGCCTGTCCGAAGAATTGCGCAACGAAGTGACGCCGAAGAATATCCTGATGATCGGGCCGACCGGCTGCGGCAAGACCGAGATCAGCCGCCGTCTGGCCAAACTCGCCGATGCGCCTTTTGTGAAGATCGAAGCGACCAAGTTCACCGAAGTCGGCTATGTCGGCCGCGATGTCGAACAGATCGCCCGCGACCTTGTCGAAGATGCGGTACGGCTCGAAAAGGATCGGCGCCGCGAAGCGGTGCGCGAAGATGCCTCGAAGGCGGCCATGGAACGGCTGCTCGACGCGTTGACCGGCAAGGGAGCGAGCGATGCGACGCGCGAGAGCTTCCGCCAGCGTATCGTTGACAATCACATGAACGACACCGAAGTCGAGATCGAGGTGGAAGACACGCCGAACATGCCGATGGAGATACCGGGCATGAGCGGTCAGGTCGGCATGATCAATCTCTCCGACATGATGGGCAAGGCCTTCGGGCAGCAGCCGCGCAAAAAGCGCAAGATGCGGGTCGCCGACGCTTGGGATAAGCTTGTCGAGGAAGAATCGGAGAAACGCCTCGATCAGGACGATGTCGCCCGGGTCGCGCTCGCCAATGCGGAAGCGAACGGCATCGTTTTCCTCGACGAGATTGACAAGATCGCGGTTTCGGATGTGCGCGGGGGCTCAGTGAGCCGCGAAGGCGTGCAGCGCGACCTGCTACCGCTGATCGAAGGCACGACCGTCGCGACGAAATATGGCCCGATGAAGACCGATCACATCCTGTTCATCGCATCGGGAGCGTTCCACGTCGCTAAGCCGAGCGACATGCTGCCTGAGCTACAAGGCCGCCTCCCGATCCGCGTTGAACTGCGCGCGCTGACCGAAGAGGATTTCGTGCGTATCCTGACCGAGACCAAGGCGAACCTGCCCGAACAGTATCGCGCGCTGATCGGCACCGAGGGCGTCGAGATCGAATTCACCGAGAATGCGATCGCCGAACTTGCGAAAATCGCGGCCGAGGTGAACCAGTCGATCGAGAATATCGGCGCGCGCCGCCTTCAGACGGTCATGGAAAAGCTCGTCGAGGAGATCAGCTTCGCCGCCGGCTCAGAAGAGCGCGACGGCGACGCGGACACGCTCGTCATCGACGCCGCCTATGTCGAAAAGCAGTTGGCCGAAGTGGCGCGCGACACGGACTTGAGCAAATATGTGCTCTAGCGGCGACAAGACACCGATATTGCGCAAGTTCGGGCGACACGCGGCGCAGAACTTAGCACTCAGCAGCTCGTTATCGCCGTGCTGAACAGAAAACGGTTGCCCGGCCCGAAATAGACATATTCGATCTCACCGCCGATATCGATGAGCTGCCGCGTTTCCGGCCGCCTGCATATCGTCTGCTGGTTCTGGTTCGATGCATATTGCTGGAACTGCGACACCTGTGTCGCGTTCAAATTCCGCGAAATCTCGTAGCGGTAGAGTATGCGATTGCCTTGCGCCCGAGCCGACGTCATCGTCGTAAACTCATCTATCACAACCGGGCCACCCGCATTCACCTGACGGACTGCTTCGGCCAGTTGGGCCTCCAGGACCGGATTGGAACCGCGCGCGGAGCGCGCCGACTGCGCAGGATCGTCTTTATCGTCGCCGGATGATGACGCCGAACCCGCACTGCCCGTCGAACCGCTATCGCCGCCATTATCGGAGGATTCAGCCGTCGCAGGCGCCTCATCTTCGCCGCTGTCCAACAGTCGTGGAATCAGCAGCACAGCCAAAAAGGCGGCCACCGCCGCACCGATAATGATGATGATATTCTTGTTCATAATGCCCCATCCTTTTTGCAACGCCATATTTCATGCCCAGCCGCCAACAGGCAAGGCCAAGCATGGGAGAGAGCGCGATTTTTTCAGCTATCGTTCCAAACTGTGATCTAGATCGTAACCTCCCCGCCTTTTTTCGCGAATAGGAAGCCGGACATCTTTTCGGGAGTTTCGAAGCATGCGCGCAACAACCATCTTTTTCATCTCGGCGGCCGCCACGCTCGGTATCGCGGCCTGTACCCAGGACACGGCGTCCGAAACCGAACCGGCGGAACAGGCCGAACAGATCGAGAGCGAACCGATGGAGCATTCGGGGCCGGCAGTCGGCGAGGCCATTCCCGCCGATTTCCTGACCCTCGATGCGACAGGCGCGGAACGGCGCCTCGACGATCTGGTCGGTGAAAACGGCATCGTGCTGGCCTTCAACCGGTCCGCCGACTGGTGCAGCGTATGTCAGGCGCAGCTCGTCGAATTCCGCGATCTCGAGGCCGATCTCGAAGCGCGCGGCTATACGCTGGCGACGCTGAGCTATGACGCCCCGGCGGTTCTCGCGGAATTCTCCGAGCGCGAGGATATCGGCTACACAATGCTGTCAGACGAAGGCTCGGCGATGATCGACGCTTTCGACCTGCGCGACCCGCAATATGGCGAGGGAAGCTTCGCCAACGGCGTGCCGCGCCCGGCCATCCTGGTGATCGGCACGGACGGTACGGTGCGCGCCAAGATGGTCGAAAGCGACTATCGGGAGCGCCCGGAACTCAGCGATATTGTGGCGGCGGTCGACGCGCTCTAGGCGCTACTCCACGCCGTTCGACTCATCATTTAGTTAGCGGTTGCCCTGGCGCTTCACCGCGCCGCGATGGGCCCCGACGCCGTTCTTGTTGCGATTGCGGCGACGGCGGCGTTTTTGGCCCTGTCCGTCTGCGCGTTCGCCGCGGCGGCGATTGTGCGATTTGGGTTTACCGTTTCTCGGTCCCTTGCCATGGCTGCGCGGCGCAGCCTTGGGCAGTTCTGCCGCTTTGGCGACGAAATCCTCGGGCAGGGCCCGTTTGTCCAGCCGAATGCCGGTCAGCCGTTCGATCGCCTTCAGATAACCGCGCTCGTCTTCGTCATTCACGAAGGAGATGGCGATCCCGCTCGCCCCGGCCCGGGCCGTACGGCCGATCCGGTGCACATATTGCTCGGGCACGTTCGGCATATCGAAGTTGAAGACATGGCTGACGGCCGGGATGTCGATGCCGCGCGCGGCGATATCGGTCGCGACCAGATATTTGATCTCGCCCGAGCGGAACGCCGCAAGCGCGGCTTCGCGCTGTGGCTGACTCTTGTTGCCGTGGATCGCGGCGGCCCCGATCTTCGCGCCGGCAAGGAAGCGGACGATGCGGTCCGCGCCATGCTTGGTGCGCGAAAATATGAGCGCACGCTTGATATCCTCGTCGCGCAGCGTCATCGTCAGCAGCGCCTGCTTTTCCTTCTGCCCGACAAAGGTCGCATACTGTTCGACGCGCTCGGCCGTGGTCGCCTGCGGTGCGACCGACACTTTGACTGGCTGGTAGAGGAATTTGTCGGCGAGATTGGCGATATTCTTCGGCATGGTTGCCGAGAAGAACAGACTCTGCCTGCGCTGCGGCAGGAGCTTTTCGATCCGCTTGAGATCATGGATAAAGCCGAGGTCCAACATCTGATCGGCCTCGTCGAGAACGAAAATCTCGACATCTTCGAGCGTCAGCGCCCGCTGGTCGATGAGGTCGAGAAGCCGACCCGGCGTGGCGACCAGAACATCGACGCCATTTTCAAGCTTGCGTTTCTGCTTGTTCACCGGAACGCCGCCGAACACTGTCTCGATCCGCATCCGCAGATATTTGGCATAGCCGCGCATACTGTCCGCGATCTGGCTCGCCAGTTCGCGGGTCGGCGAGAGGATGAGCATGCGGCAGGCTTTGGCGCGGCGAGCACCCTCTTCCTCGGCCAGATAATCCAGCGAAGGCAGGGCAAAAGCTGCCGTCTTGCCGGTGCCGGTCTGCGCAATGCCGCACAGATCGCGACCGTCGAGCAGCGGCGGGATCGCCTGCACCTGGATCGGCGTCGGCGTCGTATAGTCTTTCGCGGCAAGCGCGCGCTGAATGGGTTCGGCCAGGCCGAGATCGGAAAATTTGGTCAATGGTTATACTCACATAGGCGGCATGCAGGCGCGCACCGTCATCGGGTGCGCAGCCGCATGGCGCGGGTTGCGAAACGACCCGCGTGATAAGGGAAGCCTCAGGAAATTCGTGCGCTGGTTACCGGCCGGTTCCGCTTGGTGGCGGACGATCACGCTGCCGATTGTTGGGAGAAGCAGGATATCCGCTTCATGCTGCGCTGCAGCGCATATGGGTTATGTTGCGCAAATACGCAAGCAAATTGCGCGAAAGGCTAAAAAGCGACCCCGATCGAGTCCGCAATGAATCGCATAAGCGGCGCGGCCCTGCGGAACTGCGCTTCCACTTCGTCCTCCAACTTTTTCGACCGGGCGAGCGTTTCCGTGCCCTCATGCATGGCGAAAAAGCTCTTGCGTTTCAGGTCCTCGATCAGTTCGTGCTCGGGGTCGAAACCCTTGGGCCCGCGCTTCAGCTGATTGCCGCGAACGTCGATGCCCGCGACCGCGTCGCGCCATTCGCCGGGCTTGTCGACGATCCGCTGCCGGATCGCACGCAGCGGCTCGGACGGCGGCTGCCACACACCGCCGCCGAAGAAGCATTTGCCCGGTTCGAAGTGCACGTAAAAGCCCGGCGCATGCGCATCCTTGCCCGCCGCGTGGCGGAACTGGCAGCCGACATGGGTCTTGTACGGCGTCTTGTCCTTCGAGAAACGCGTATCGCGATAGATGCGGAACATCGATCCGCCATTGGGCCGCGGGTCGACGACGATATGCTCGCTGATTGCATGGACGCGCGGCGCCATCCGTTCGATGAAGGCGGAAATCGGCGCAACGACCTCCGCCTTGTAATGATCCTTATTCGCGTTGAACCAGTCGCGATTATTATTGTCGGTCAATTCCCGCAGAAAATCGAACAAGCTTTTCGGGATCATGGCGCGACCGCCCTCAGTCCGTGCCGCCCCGGCGCGCGTCGATGCTGAGCATACCGGCGCCATGGGTGTAGAGGATCAGGAAACCACCGGCGACCGAGAAATTCTTGAGCATCGCGCCGATATCGATCCCACCGTCTTCGGCTGGATGGTAGAAAACTCCGGTCGCGATACAGAATAGCGCCAGCGCGACGGCCGCGTAACGGGTAAAAAAGCCTACGATAATCATCAGGCCTGCAACGATTTCGAATATGGCGGTTGGCCAGGCCATGAAACCCGGCACCGGCCCCGTCTCGAGAAATCCGGCCAGCCCGTCTATTCCCTGCGTTTTGTTGAAGCCCGCCATCACAAATAGCGCGCCCAGCAAAATCCGACCCAGCAATACGATCATTGCAATTCTCCTCTCATGAACCCGTTACCAACCTGTTCGCCAACCCATCCCCTGTCAAATGGAAAACCCGCAACCTCTTGATCCTAAAGCCCCGAAACGCCATGTCGAAGTCATGCTGATAGAAACCGAAACCACGCCCAATCCGGCAACACTGAAATTCCTGCCCGGCCAACAGGTTATGGCGACCGGCACCCGCGATTTCGCGGCGCCCGAAGAAGCGAGTGTCTCGCCGCTTGCCGAAGCGCTGTTCAATCTCGGCGACGTAACGGGCGTGTTCTACGGTTATGATTTCGTCTCGGTGACGGCGGCGCAAGGCGTCGACTGGGCAACGCTCAAGCCCGATGTGCTCGGCGTGATGCTCGACCATTTCGCGAGCGGAGCCCCCCTGTTTAAGGAGGGCAATACCGCCGATATCGCGGTGCCGGCGGAAAGCTTCGACGACGATCCTGAGGACGCCGAGATCGTGGCGCAGATTCGCCAATTGATCGAAACGCGCGTGCGCCCGGCCGTCGCCCAGGACGGTGGCGATATCGTCTATCGCGGTTTTCAAGAGGGCAAAGTGTTTCTGCAGATGCAGGGCGCCTGTTCGGGCTGTCCTTCGTCCACCGCGACGCTCAAACAGGGCATCGAGCAGTTGCTCAAACACTATGTGCCGGAAGTGACCGAAGTTCGCGCGATCTGATCCGAACCGTTTCCAAGAGGGGATATCGATGGGAAAGCCGCTGTCTGACGACGCGCTCGACACGATCTTTCGTACCGCGCGCACCTATAACGGCTATCACGACAAGCCGGTCACCGAAGACCATATCCACCAGATATACGAGCTGCTGAAAATGGGGCCGACATCGGCCAATCAGCAACCCGCACGCTTCGTCTGGTGCATGAGCCAGGACGCGAAGGACACGCTCGCCGACTGTGCATCGGAGGGCAACAAGGACAAGATCCGTGAGGCGCCTGCGGCCGTCGTGATCGGCATGGATCCCGATTTCCACGAAGAGCTACCCTGGCTGTTCCCGCATACCGACGCGAAAAGCTGGTTCGAGGGCGATCTCGAGGCGCGCAAGGACCACGCCTTCCGCAACAGCTCCCTGCAGGGCGCCTATTTCATCATTGCCGCGCGCGCGATCGGCCTCGATACGGGGCCGATGTCCGGCTTCGATCATGACAAGGTCAATGCGGCCTTTTTCGACGGGACCAAGCATAAGGCGAATTTCATCTCGACGCTTGGCTATGGCGATCCGGAAACGATTTTCGACCGCAGTCCCCGGCCCGAATTCGACACGTTCAACCGCATAGCCTGATCCGCGCGAGCCAGCATGATCCTCGCAATCGATACCGCCTCCGACGCCTGTTCGGTGGCGCTGATCGATGGGGAAGAGCTTGTCGCGGAGCGGCACGAAATCGTCGGGCGCGGCCATGCGGAAAAGCTGGTGCCGATGATCGCGGAACTGCCAGGCAGTGGCCGTGCGGATACCATACTCGTCGATTGCGGGCCGGGCAGCTTTACCGGGCTGCGTGTCGGCCTCGCCACCGCCCGGGCGCTCGGCCTCGGCTGGGGGGCAAACGTGCAAGGTTATTCGGCACTCGCTTTGATGGCCGCCATGACCTTTTCCGATGGCGCCGCAGCCGATAGACTGGCGGTAACGATTCTCGGAGGTCATGGGGAAATGTTCGTGCAGCGCTTCAGCAAGGAACCCTTTGCCGAAATCGCGCCGCTCGCATCCTTGCGGCCGGAGGCGGCCGTTGACGTAATTGAAGAACCGCTATTGGTCGGCAACGCGGCGGCCGAACTTGTGGCACTGGCGGAAACCGGGAAGGCCATCGAACTCTATCCCCGCGCCGCAGAAGTCCGCCGGCTTCCGCAATCCTTCCGGGCCTTGCCGCCCAAGCCGATCTATGGCCGGGCGCCCGATGCGCGCCCGCCGCAATGACGATTATCGCATCTCGCGACGAGCCGGCGACCAGCGCCGCGCGTCGCGATCTCGACGCTGTGATGGCAATCATGGACGGCGCGTTCGATCCGCGTTTCGGCGAAGGCTGGTCGCGCGCGCAGTGCCGGGGGATGCTCGGTGATACAAACAGCTGGATTATCGTAGACCGGCAGGACGACCGGCCGGTCGGTTTTGCCCTCTCCCGGATGATCGTGGACGAAGCGGAATTGCTGCTCATTGCTGTACAGCCTGAATATCGCGGCAAGGGGATCGGGCGCAATATGCTGAAGGAGGTCGCGCGGACGGCGAGAGCGCGCGGCGCCGCGCGGCTGCACCTCGAAGTCCGGGACGGAAATGCGGCGGCCGATCTCTATTCCGCCATCGGATTCGAGCAAATCGGGCGGCGGAAAAACTATTATAGCGGTCGTGACGGCGAACATTTCGATGCAATAACGTTAGCACTTCAACTAGATGCGCCTGCTGAACAATAATTGCGATAAAAGCAGTTGATTTATCCATTTCGGATATACATCACTACGCATATCGCACGATGCGACGAGTTAACAGATTACGAATAGGATGACTTTCGATGACCGATACTGTCGACATGACCGAAACTCTAATAACGCTGACGGCAGATATCGTGTCTGCACATGTTAGCAATAACAGCGTCGCCGTTTCGGATCTGCCGCTTCTCATTCAGAATGTTCACAACGCGTTGAGCGAGCTCGACGAAGCCAATGCCCCGGAAGAAAAACCAGAACCGGCCGTCTCCATCCGGTCGTCGATCAAGCCGGACTATATCGTCTGCCTCGAAGACGGGAAGAAGCTCAAAATGCTCAAGCGCCACCTGATGACGCATTACGGCATGACTCCGGACGAGTATCGCCAGAAATGGGGCCTGCCCGCCGATTATCCGATGGTATCGCCCAACTATGCCGAACAGCGCCGTAAGCTGGCCAAGAAGATCGGTCTCGGCCGCAAGCCTGGGGCGCGGCGGAAAAAGAGATAAACGCCGTTTAATCGCGGCTGCAGTTCGCTCGTCCCTTTTCAGCCCCGGGGTTATCCTCTAGACTCATCTTATGAGCCGAAAGATAGATATCGAAGCGCTGTGTGCGGAAAAAGGGTTGCGCATTACCGAACAGCGTCGCGTGATCGCTGGCGTCTTATCGGAAGCGGACGATCATCCCGATGTCGAGGCCTTGCACGAACGCGCTTCGAAAGTGGACAGCGGCATTTCGATTGCAACGGTGTATCGGACAGTTCGGCTGTTCGAGGAAGCCGGCATTCTGGAACGCCACGATTTCGGCGACGGCCGGGCGCGCTACGAGGCCGCCGCGGACGATCATCATGATCATTTGATCGATGTCGAAACCGGTAAGGTCATCGAATTTGTCGACGAGGAGCTGGAAGAACTGCAGCGGCGTATCGCCGAGAAACTCGGTTATCGGCTCGTCGATCATCGGATGGAGCTGTATGGCGTGTCACACAATCGCGACGGCTAGGACCGCGCGTTGATACGCTTCCTTTTCCGCCTTGCCTGGCTCGCCGGGCTGATTCTCTTTTGCGTACCGCTCCATTTGCTCTGGCGTTTGTTCCGGCAACGCTCTCCTTGGCCGCAGCGCTTTCTGGGCTGGTGCGCCCGGGCCTGCGGGATGCGTGCGACGGTCATCGGTGAACGCGCGCCCGGAACGATCCTTTTCGCGGCCAATCATCAGAGCTGGATGGACATATTGCTGATCGGCGGCGCGACCGGCGCGTCCTTCGTATCCAAGGAATCCGTCCGCCGCTGGCCGATCGCCGGCTGGCTCGCGACGATGGTCGGCACGATCTATATTGCGAACAGCGATCGCCGCGCGGCCGGCGCGCAAGCGGAGCGTATCCGTCGCGCCCTGCATGACGGTCTGTCTGTCGCCTTCTTCCCCGAAGGCAAACTCAACAACGGCAAATTGATGCCCTTCCGTCCGGCCCTGTTCGGATCGGTTATCCCGCCGGTCGACCATATTTCCGTACAGCCGATCGCGCTCGATTATGGCGAGCATAGCGCCGATCTGATCTGGCCAAGCGGCAGCCATGCGGGCACGAATGCACGCAAGATATTCGCGCGGCGCGGCGTCGAAGATGTGACGATCCATCTGCTGGAGCCGATCCCGATCGACGAAGAGTCACATCGGAAGGACATCGCCGAACAGTGCGAAACTGCAATCGCCAAAGCTCTTGGAATAGATGTGGCGCAGCGCCAAGCGGCATGAGCACGGAAAACCCGGAAAGCTATCCGCCCATCGGATTTTTCGGACCCGTCAGATTTCTCCTCCGGCTGATCGCTATGTTCGGGCTTCTGGGCGTGTGCCTGATCTTGCACGGCGGATACCGGTTGGCGGGTCAGGCATCGCCCTGGCCGCCGCGATTTCTGTTCGGTATCGCCTGGATCCTCAACATCCGCATCGTCACCGAAGGCGTCCCCTTGAAGGAAGACGTTTTCTATGTCTCCAATCATCTGAGCTGGATCGACATTCCAATCATCGGCGGCGTCACGCGCTCGGCGTTCGTTGCCAAGGCGGAAATCCGCAGATGGCCGATCACCGGCTGGCTGGCGACGCTCAATCACACGGTTTTTGTGTCGCGCGGCGACCGGCTCGGCGTCGGCCGGCAAATCGAAGAGCTGAAAGAAGCGATTGCCGATCATCAGCCGATCACGATCTTTCCCGAAGGCACGACGACCGACGGCACCAGCCTGTTGCCGTTCAAACCCTCGCTTTTCGCCGTGCTCGTCCCGCCCCCGCGCGGTATCCGCGTCCAGCCGATCCTGCTCGATTTTCAAGGAACCGGGCCGGAAGTCGGATGGATCGGCACCGAAGGCGCTTTGCACTATACATGGCGCATCATGTGCCGGCGCGCGGTGATACCGGTGCGCATAGTGTTCCTGACCCCGTTCGACCCGAGCCATTGTAACGACCGCAAAGAGATTGCCGCCACGGCGCGCGAGCAAATCCGGCAAGCGCTCTCCGCTTCTCTTGGCGGCCGAGCTGTCCTATAGTTACATAAATGGCAACATCACGTGAGGCAGATTTGACGTCTTCTCAGCTCAGCCCACGCGTTAAGGAACTAATTTCCAAGTTTACCGCGCAGCCCGATCCAACTTTCGTAGCGCAGATTTGTAACGCAATGAAGAGGTGCGTTGCGGCGGTAAATGATGGGGTGGGCGATCCAAAGCAAAGCCTCTCTGAACTAGAGAAACTGACTGGCAAGGAGTGGCAAGAAGAGACCTTCTTCGAGATATGGGGCTGGACAAGTGAAGAGGAACTTGCCGAAGCCGCTGCCATCGATTTTCCTGAACCTCTATCCGATATGAGCGAAACCGAGCTAGCACAAATAGTCGACTTTCATCGATCAAACGGGGGGCAAATTTGGGAAGACAGGTTGTTTGAATACTTGGAAGCAAGTCTTCCAACGGCTTTTTCAACTGACCTCCTTTTTTGGCCCTATCGCGATATGACTCCATTCGAGGTTGCTCAGGAAGTCACAAAGCGCAAAAAGATACTCGGCCAATCGGGGCTGCGAGGTTTACGGGAGTATGAACTCAAGCTCGCGCAAATGGTTTTGGAAAATCCGAAAGCGAAGCCTTACAGTAGGCAATGGGCGAAAGGAATTCTTCGAAGTCGTCGAAAGAACCATGATTAGCCGCAAACCTGATGGTTGCACCTAATACTGCGGTAAACTAGATGCGGCGGCCTATGCATGACAAGCCTCTACCAAAGAGCTATTTCGTCAAGAGCTTCGGCTGCCAGATGAACGTCTATGATGGCGAGCGCATGGCGGAGTTGCTGGACGCGAAGGGATTGTCGCCCGCCAAGGATGCGGACGCGGCCGATCTCGTCGTGCTCAATACCTGCCATATCCGCGAAAAGGCGGCCGAGAAGGTCTATTCGGATATCGGGCGGATGCGGCGAGAGGACGGATCGACACCGATGATCGCGGTTGCGGGCTGCGTCGCGCAGGCCGAGGGGGCCGAAATCCCGCGCCGGGCGAAAGAGGTGGATATCGTCGTCGGTCCACAGGCCTATCATAATCTGCCTGAGCTCGTCGCTAAAGCTGCGCGCAGTGAGAATGCACTCGACACCGATATGCCAGCGGATTCGAAATTCGGCGCGCTACCGAAGCGCGCGAAACAGGCGCCGAGCGCCTTCCTCACCGTGCAGGAAGGCTGCGACAAATTCTGCACCTATTGCGTCGTGCCCTACACGCGCGGCGCCGAGATATCGCGCCCATGGGGTGCGATTATCGACGAGGCCAAGGCGCTGGTCGATGCGGGCGCGAAGGAAATCACGCTGCTCGGCCAGAATGTGAATGCCTGGTCCGCCGAAGACGATACAGGACGCACGCAGGGCCTGGACGGTCTGATCCGCGCGCTCGACCGGATCCCCGGCCTCGCGCGCATTCGTTATACGACGAGCCATCCGAACGACATGACCGAGGGCCTGATCGCCGCCCATGGCGAGGTCGAAACGCTGATGCCCTATCTGCATCTGCCCGTACAGTCCGGCTCCGATCCGATCCTCAAGGCCATGAACCGCAGCCACAGCGCGGAAAGCTATCTGGCGATCATCGAGCGCATGCGCGCCGCCCGGCCCGATATCGCAATCTCCGGCGACTTCATTGTTGGCTTCCCGGGCGAAAGCGATGCGGATTTCGAGGCAACGCTCGATATCGTGCGGGCGACCGATTACGCGCAAGCCTTCTCGTTCAAATATAGCGCGCGTCCCGGTACCCCGGCCGCCGAGATGACCGACGATTTCGTCGCGCCGGAACTGGCCGACGAGCGGCTGCAGCGGCTGCAGGCGCTGCTCAACGAACAGCAGCTCGCCTTCAATCGCAAGACCGTCGGCAAGCGTACACAGCTGCTGCTCGAACGCGACGGCCGCAAACCGGGGCAGCGGATTGGCAAATCGCCCTGGCTGCAATCGGTGCATCTCGAAACCGATGCGCCGATCGGCGCGATGATCGACGTCGATATCATCAGCGCCGGGCCGAAGAGCCTTGGCGGCGCGCTCGCCGAAAGAGAGGCCGCCTGATGGCCAGGAAAAGCGCAGCGAAAGCCGATAAGGGGCAAACGCGAATCGATTTGGAGTTCGAACAGCAACAGCTACTCGGCGGTCTGTTCGGTGAATATGACCAGAATCTCGTGGCCATCGAAAACCGGCTCGGCGTCTATATCGCCGCGCGCGGCAACCAGCTGACGATCGAAGGCGATGCGGAGAATGCCGAACGCGCGCGGGATGTGTTGACCGGTCTCTATAATCGCCTCGCCAACGGACAGGAAATCGATGCCGGCGCCGTCGAAGCCGTGATCGCGATGTCGGCCGAGCCGACGCTCGACGGTGTGGTGCGCAAAGACGTGTCCGAACCGCCCAAGGTGATGATCCGGACGCGCAAGAAGACGATCGTCCCACGCTCGATCACCCAGACGCGCTATATGGAGGCGTTGGCGCGCGACGACGTGATCTTCGCACTCGGCCCGGCGGGCACGGGCAAGACCTATCTCGCCGTCGCCCAGGCCGTGCATCAGCTGATAACCGGTTCGGTCGACCGGCTGATCCTCTCGCGGCCGGCCGTTGAAGCGGGCGAACGGCTTGGCTTCCTGCCGGGCGATATGCGCGAAAAGGTCGATCCCTATCTGCGCCCGCTCTACGACGCGCTCTACGATATGCTGCCGAGCGACCAGGTCGAACGCCGGATTACGAGCGGCGAAATCGAGATCGCGCCCATCGCCTTCATGCGCGGGCGGACGCTGGCCGATGCCTTCGTCATTCTCGACGAAGCGCAGAATACCACGCCCGCGCAGATGAAGATGTTCCTGACCCGCTTCGGCGAAAACAGCCGGATGGTGGTCTGCGGCGACCCGAAACAGGTCGATCTGCCCGGCGAAGGCGTGTCCGGTCTGGCCGATGCGGTATCGCGGCTCGAAGATATCGAGGGCATCGCGACCGTCCGTTTCGGCGTCGGCGATGTCGTCCGCCATCCGGTCGTCGGCCGGATCGTCGAAGCCTATGAGGGCGCGGGATGATTGCAGTCGCGATACAATGCGGCGATGCATGGACTGACGAAACGAACTGGAGCGAACTTGCGCTCAAGGCCGTCACGCAAGCAGCTCTCCAGACACCCCATGGCGATCTCGTTAACGAAGCGGCCACCGTCGAAATATCGGTGAAACTGACCGACGATTCCGAAGTGCAGGCGCTCAACGCCGCCTATCGCGGCAAGGACAAGCCGACCAACGTGCTGTCATTCCCGATGGTCCAGACCGACATGCTCGCGGGCCTCGCGAATAGCGACGATGGCGAGATATTGCTCGGCGATATCGTGCTGGCTCATGGCGTGTGCACCGCCGAAGCCAAAGCCAAGCATATTGCCATCGCCGATCATGCGACCCATCTTATTGTCCATGGGATGCTGCATTTGCTAGGCTATGACCATGAAACAGGCGAAGCCGAGGCCGTCGCGATGGAAGCCATGGAGCGATCTGCGCTCGCGGCCCTCGGCATCGCCGATCCATACGAACCTATTGTGAACCTGCACGAGGTATAGCACACCAACTCCATGCCAGAGGAATCGAGTAGCACCGCCCCTGCCGAAAATGGCGGCGGGCGATTATGGAAAGGGCTTCGCGGCCTGATTTTCGGCGAAAATGGCGAAGCGACGCTGCGCGACGAGCTGGAAGCGGCGATCGACGAGCATCAGGCCGAACCGGAAGATAAGAGCGATCTTTCGATCGTCGAACGGCAGATGCTCAAGCGGCTGCTCCACTTCGGCGAGACAACCGCCGACGATGTCTGCGTACCGCGCGCCGACATCATTGCCGTCGAGGAGCAGGAGAGCTTCGATACCGTCGTGAAGGTGTTTTCCGAGGCCGGGCACAGCCGCCTGCCCGTCTATCGGAACAGCCTCGACGAAGTGATCGGGATGATCCACATCCGCGATATCTTCGCCGCCTTGGTATCGGACGAACCGCGGCCCGAAAGCATCGAAAGCTTCATCCGCGAACCGCGCTATGTGCCTGAATCGATGGGCGTGCTCGACCTGCTCGCCGAGATGCAGGTTACGCGCACCCATATGGCCATTGTGCTCGACGAATATTCGGGCACCGAGGGTATCGTGACCATCGAGGATATCGTCGAGGAAATCGTCGGCGAGATCGAGGACGAGCATGACGAGGAAGCAAGCGAGCTGCTGACCGAAACGCCGCAGGGCCATTGGGAAGCCGAAGCGCGCGCCGAACTCGATGACGTCGCAGAGATCATCGATGAACGGCTCGGCGAGATCGACGAAGATGTCGATACGCTGGGCGGCCTCGCCTTTGTGCTGGCCGGGCGCGTGCCGGTCGAAGGCGACCGGCTCGACCATCCGAGCGGCTGGCAGATCGAAGTGACGGATGGCGACAGCAAACGCGTGACCCGGCTGAAACTCTATCCGCCCGCGGACGATGAGAAGGACAAAGACGACACATGACGCGCAGAAGATTAATTCTGATCCCCTTCGCCCTGATCGTATTGGGCATCATCGTCTGGCTTATGGTTCGCCCGCACCCGGCGCGGCTCAGCGTCGAAGCGGTCAGCGGGCCGACCCCCGAACTTGTCGAGCCGCGCGCCGAGACCTTTCCGACGATCAATGTCGCCGAGGCGACCGGCTGGGAGGACGGCGAAATGCCAACGCCGGCCGAGGGACTCGAAGTCAATCTGTTCGCGGACGATCTCGATCATCCGCGCTGGATGCTGACGCTGGAAAATGGCGACGTGCTGGTCGCGGAAACCCGTGCGCCACCGCGCGAATATAGCGGCATCTCTGGCTGGTTCGAACGCCGGCTGATGACCCGCGCCGGCGCGCTCGGCCCGTCGGCTAACCGCATCACGCTGCTCCGCGACGTCGATGGCGATGGCACCGCGGATCAGCGCACGGCGTTGCTCGATGAATCGAACGGCATGAACTCACCCTTCGGCATGACCGTCGCCGGCGGCTTTCTCTACATCGCCAATACCGATGCGCTGATCCGCTTCCCGTTCGAACCGGGGCAGACCGAGATCGAGGGCGAAGGCGAGTTGATCGTCGAACTACCCGCCAATGCACCCAACAGCCATTGGACCAAGAATGTCGTGGCCAGCCCCGACGATCCCAATCTCCTGTACGTAGCGGTCGGCTCGAACTCCAATATCGGCGAGCGCGGCATGGCGGCCGAGGAAAACCGCGCGGCGGTGCTCGAGGTGAATGTCGAAGAGCGCGATTTCCGCATCTTTGCCGCGGGCCTGCGCAATCCGGTCGGCCTGGACTGGGAGCCCACCCGCAACCGGCTCTACACAGTCGTCAACGAACGCGACATGCTGGGCGGCGATCTCGTGCCCGATTATCTGAGCGAAGTCGTGTTCGGTTCGAATTATGGTTGGCCCGGCATTTATTGGGGCCGCTATCTCGACGAACGCGTCGAACCGCTGACGCCGCGCATGGCCCAATATGCGCGCGTGCCCGATTATGCACTCGGGCCGCATACCGCCTCGCTCGGCCTGGAATTCGCGGATCGCGCGCGACTCGGCAGCCGCTTTAGCAATGGCGCCTTTATCGGGCAGCATGGGTCCTGGAACCGCCGTCCGCGCTCCGGTTACAAGGTCGTGTTCGTCCGGTTCGAAAATGGCCGCCCGGTTGGCGAGATGATCGACGTACTCACCGGCTTTCTCGATGGTGACGAAGCGCGCGGCCGCCCGGTCGGCGTGATGACGGATGCAACCGGCGCACTACTGGTCGCCGACGATGTCGGCAATCGCATCTGGCGCGTCAGCAACCCTGATGCACCGCCCCGCGAACCCGAGCCGGAAACGGAAGAAGCTGCGGGCTAGTCTTTCGCGAAAATCTGGCCGCGATCCCGGAACGCCTTGAATTCAAGCGCGTTGCCGCTCGGATCGCGCACGAACATCGTCGCCTGCTCGCCGGGTTGCCCTTCGAACCGGACATAAGGTTCGATGCCCCAGGGAGTCTCGGTCGCTTCGAAACGATCGCGCAGCGCAGCGAAATCCTCCCAATCGAGCACCGCGCCGAAATGCGGCACGGGCACGTCATGGCCGTCGACTGCATTGCTGACAGCACGGGCAGTGGCATTCGCGGCGAGATGAGCGACGATCTGGTGCCCGAAGAAATCGAAATCGATCCAATGATCGTCCGACCGTCCTTCGTCGCATCCGATGATCTCGCCATAGAAACGCCGTGCCGCGTCCAGATCATGCACGGGAAAGGCCAGATGGAATGGCGGGAGGTCGGTCATGCGTCCGCCATAGGCCAAAACCGCCCTTGCTGGAACGCCCGTCCGGATAGCGATTGAAATAGTCCCCCACCCGCGCGATAGCGCTCGCATGCGCGCGCTATTCGTCGCTTTCGCCGCCGGGGCGGTATCGGCCACCGGATTCGCCCCGCTCGGCCTGTGGCCGTTAACGCTGGCCGCATTCGCCTTGCTGATCGCGCTTACACTTAACGTCGAACGGATGCGCTCTGCCTTCGCCATGGGATGGGTTTTCGGCTTGGGGCATTTCGGCCTGGGGCTCAACTGGATTGCCACCGCCTTCACCTATCAGGCGGCCATGCCCGCCTGGCTCGGTTGGGTCGGGGTGTTCATCACCGCCGCCTATGTTGCGCTGTTTCCGGGCCTCGCAACGGCACTGGCATGGCGAGTCGGCAAGGCGATGCCGGTCACCTTCGTTCTCCTGTTCGGCGCCACCTGGATCCTGGCCGAATATCTGCGCGCGACGATCCCGCTCAATTTTCCGTGGAACCCGCTCGCGGCCATCACAGTGGCGAGCATGGACAGCGAGGCGCTGCTGACCCCCGCGACGCGCATCATCGGCACCTATGGGCTTTCTGGCCTGCTCATCCTGCTTTCAGGCGCGATATTCCTCATATTTCGCGACAGGCGGTGGTCGGCTTTGGCGATGTTGGTCGGCATTCCTGCCATCGTCAGTCTGGCCGGTTTTGTGACTCTGCCAAATTCGACCACGCAATCGCCCGACGCGGATCGTCCATTGATCCGCGTCATCCAGCCCAATATCGACCAATCGGAAAAATGGGACCCGGCTTTCGCCGCGCGCAATTTCGCGCGATTGACGGAAACGACCGGACAAACCGGTGATGCTCCGCGCCTGATCTTCTGGCCCGAGGCGGCCGTGCCGGAATTCATCGAAGACGAGCCCCTCGCACGCTTCCGGATCGCCAGCCTGCTCGGCCCGGACGATATCCTCCTGCTGGGCGCCACGAAGCTGATCGTCGAAACCGGGGAGGATGGCCGCCGCCGGGCCGTGGGCGCACGCAACAGCCTTTATGCGATGAATGCCGAGGCGGAGATGCTCGGGCGGTACGACAAGGCGAACCTTGTGCATTTCGGCGAATATCTGCCGCTCCGCGGATTCTTCGAAGCGGTCGGCATGTCGCGCCTCGCGCCCGGTGATCTCGATTTCTGGCCGGGCCCGGGACCGCAGACGTTGGAACTGCCCGGTTTCGGCAGCGTCGGCGGACAGATTTGCTACGAGATCATCTTTTCCGGCCGGACTGTCGATCCCGGCAACCGGCCCGATTTTCTCTTCAATCCCTCGAATGACGCCTGGTTCGGCACCTGGGGTCCGCCCCAACATCTTGCGCAAGCGCGGCTCAGGGCCATGGAAGAGGGCCTGCCGGTGATCCGCTCGACACCGACCGGGATATCGGCGGTGATCGATGCCGGCGGCCGCGTGGTCGAGCATCTGCCCTATCTCGAAGCGGGGACTATCGATGCAGCCCTGCCTGCTGCCGATGCCCCGACGGTCTTTGCGCGCTACGGCAACATCATCCCGCTGATATTCGCCTTGCTGCTCGCCGGATTGGCGTTTGCACTCATGCGGCGCCCCCGCTAAGGCACATAAGGAATTCTTTATATGTAGACCGGACGTGCCGACACGGCTTCGCCGGTCTTTCTTTATCTGATCGAGGAAAAGCATGCGCAGCAATTATCTCTTCACGTCCGAAAGCGTTTCCGAGGGACATCCGGACAAGGTTTCCGATCAGGTTTCGGATGCCATCGTCGATCTGATGCTTTCCAAGGACCCCGAAGCGCGGGTTGCCTGCGAAACCATGACGACGACGCAGCGGGTCGTGCTGGCCGGCGAGATTCGGTGCAAGCCGATGTACGATGCGGACGCTTATGCCGATAATGGTGGCTGGGCTCCCGGCGCGCGGGACGAGATCGAGGAAGCCGTGCGCGGCACGATCAAGGACATCGGGTATGAGCAGGATGGTTTTCACTGGAAGACACTGAGCTTCGAAAATCATCTGCACGGCCAATCCGAACATATCGCGCAGGGCGTCGATGCTGGCGATGAAGGTTCGAACAAGGATGAGGGCGCGGGCGATCAGGGCATCATGTTTGGCTTTGCCTGCGACGAGACGCCGGACCTGATGCCGGCGACGCTCGATTACAGCCACAAGATTCTTCAGCGCATGGCCGCAGACCGGAAGAGCGGCGTCGCGCCGTTCCTCGAACCCGACAGCAAGAGCCAAGTGACGTTGCGTTTCGAGAACGGCAAGCCCGTCGCCTGCACGGCGATCGTCGTCTCGACCCAGCACGCTCCCGGCTATCATGAGGGCGAGAAAGAGGCTGAACTCAAAGCCTATGTAAAGAAAACGGTCGCGGACATCATTCCGGCCGACCTTTTGTCCGACGACACCGTCTATCACATCAACCCGACCGGCGCGTTCGAGATTGGCGGACCGGACGGCGATGCCGGACTGACCGGCCGCAAGATCATCGTCGACACCTATGGCGGCGCATCCCCGCATGGCGGCGGCGCGTTCAGCGGCAAGGATCCGACGAAGGTCGATCGCTCGGCGGCCTATATCACCCGTTATCTGGCGAAGAATATTGTCGCCGCGGGTCTTGCCAAGCGCTGCACCATTCAGCTCGCCTATGCGATCGGCGTTTCCGAACCGCTTTCGCTCTATGTCGACACCCATGGGACGGGGACGGTCGACGATGCCGCGATCGAAGAGGCCATCATGAGCATTCCGGCCCTGGGCGGGCTCACGCCGCGCGGTATCCGAGAACATCTCGGCCTGAACAAGCCGATCTACCGGCAGTCGGCCGCCTATGGCCATTTCGGCCGCGCGGCCGAAGGCGACAGCTTCCCCTGGGAAAAGACCGATCTGGTCGACACGCTCAAAGCAGCGCTTTGATCTCCCGGGTGTCTGGCTTCACGCGAAGTGCTCCTCGCGAGGCTCGTACTAGAAGACAATTTTACCGGGAATAGCTAGACACTGGCCCGATGAACGGGGCTGTCCGCCATATGGAGCTCGACGCCGTTCGCGGCTTTGCCGTGATGGGCATCGTGCTGATGAACATCTTCTTCTTCGCGATGCCATCGGCCGCCTATTTCAACCCCCGCGCCTGGGGCGGCATGGAGACACCCGATCTGGCCGCCTGGGCGCTGAGCTTCGTCTTTGTCGAAGACAAGATGCGCGGATTGTTTCTGGCCCTGTTCGGCGCGAGTGCCATGCTCGTTATCGAGCGTACGCGAAGCCGTGGGGGAAATGGCGCGCGCCGGCATTGGGTGCGGATGGGCTGGTTGCTCGTTTTCGGCCTCGCCCATGCGGTCCTGCTCGCCAATAATGACATTTTGCGGCTCTACGCGATCACCGGCCTGGTCCTGCCGCTCTTCGCCAATCTCTCGGTGCGTGGGTTGCTGATCTGGACCGGCGCGCTGCTATGCGTGCACCTTGCGGCCCTCGGTTATCTGGCGCTGAACTGGCTGGCGGCTCATCGCTATGTTTTGGATAATCCGGAAGAAGCTCAGATTCTTACCTTGCAGGAACGGATGTTCGGCGTCGATCAGTCGGCAATCGAGGCGCAGCACGCACTGTTCACCGGCGGCTATGGCGATATCGTCGCCAGCCGGCTCGCCAATGTCGAAGGGCCGCTGATCGGCCTCGCGGCCATGCTGCCGATCACCTTGGCCGGAATGCTGCTCGGCGTGGCGTTGTTGCGCTCGAACATGCTGACCGGCGGCTGGGACACGGCGCGCTATCGCCGCTGGGCTGTCATCGGCTTTGTCGGCGGCGGCATTCCGCTTGCCATGCTCGCCGCATGGGCCTTTGCCAGCGATTTCGCCGCAGTCGTAATCGGCGCCAATGCGCTGGTCTGGTCCGCACCCTTCGACATGTTGATGACGGTGGGTTGGGCGGCCCTGTTGATACTGACGATTCGCCGCTTCGCCGAGAGCCGGTTGATCGCACGCGTCGCGGCCGCCGGCCGGGTAGCGCTGACCAACTATATCGGCGCAAGCCTGGTGCTTGGCTTGATCTTCTATGGCTGGGGGCTCGGGCTCTTCGGTCAGATCGGGCGGATCGAGGCCTATCCCTTTGCATTCGGCACGATGGTGCTCATGTTGCTCTGGTCGAAACCCTGGCTTGCGCATTTCCGCTATGGACCGCTCGAATGGCTCTGGCGCAGCCTGTCGCGTGGGCGAGTCGAAAAACTGAGAGGTGCAGCGGCATGAGCGATACGGCCAATCTCTACGATCTATTCTCCAATGCCGCCGCGCGCGCCGGAGACAAGCCATGCCTGGTCGAGGGGTCCGAAATCCGCCTTGCCTATGCTGATCTCGACATGGCGACGGCGCGGCGCGCGCGGGCGCTGGCCGCACTCGGCGCCAAACCCGGCGAGCGGATACTCCTTCAGGTCGAGAAATCCATCGAGAATGTCCTGCTCTATCTCGCAAGCCTGCGCGCGGGGCTTGTTTATGTGCCGCTCAACACGGCCTATACGGCGGCCGAACTCGATTATTTCATCGGCGATGCTGAGCCGGCGATCATCGTCTGCGATCCGGCGAAGGAAGCCGCAATCGCGCCACTCGCTGATGATGCCAAGGTGCTGACGCTCGATGCCGATGGCCAGGGCAGCCTTGCCGCACTGATCGCGGAAACCGAGGGTGAGGATTTCGAAACCGTCGCGCGCGCGCCCGACGATCTGGCGGCCATCCTCTATACATCCGGCACTACGGGTGTCTCGAAGGGCGCGATGCTCAGCCATGACAATCTCGCGTCCAACGCGCTGGTGCTCAAAGACTATTGGCGCTGGCAGCCGGACGATGTGCTGATCCATGCGCTACCCATCTATCATTTGCACGGCCTGTTCGTGGCACTGCATCTCGCGCTGCTCGGCGGTTCGACGGTCCGTTTTCACCGATCTTTCGACACCGATGCGATCATCGCCGATTTACCCCGATCGACGGTGTTAATGGGAGTACCAACCTTCTACGTGAGGCTCGCCGATCACCCCGAGCTGACCTCGGGGACAAGCGCCAATATGCGGCTTTTCATCAGCGGCTCTGCGCCGTTGCTCGAAAGCACATTCGCCGATTTCGAGACCAAGACCGGCCACCGCATTCTCGAACGTTACGGGATGACGGAAGCAGGCATGATTACCTCCAATCCCTATGATGGCGACCGGGTGCCCGGCACAGTCGGCTTCCCGCTCCCCGGCGTCAGTGCCCGGGTGTGCGACGAAAGAGGCGAGGAAGTGGAACGCGGCGAGCCCGGTGTGCTCGAAATCAAGGGCCCCAACCTGTTCCAGGGCTATTGGAAGAAGCCCGACAAAACCGAAGAGGAGATGCGGCCCGACGGCTATTTCGTGACCGGTGACATTGCGACCATGGATGCGGACGGCCGTGTGGCGATTGTTGGCCGGGCGAAGGATCTCATCATCGCGGGCGGGCTCAACATCTATCCGAAAGAGATCGAATTGGCGCTCGACGCCGTGCCGGGTGTGTTCGAAAGCGCCGTGATCGGCGTCCCGCATCCCGATCTCGGCGAGGCGGTCGTCGCCATCATCGTCCGCGAAGACGAAGCGGTCGGCGAAAGCGCTATTCTCTCCGCCATCGAAACCCAACTCGCCCGGTTCAAACAGCCACGCCGCGTCATCTTCGCAAACGCCCTGCCCCGCAATGCGATGGGCAAGGTGCAGAAGGCGAAACTGCGCGAAGACCATGCAGAACTATTCGCCGCACAATGACTGAGGATCCCGCCACCATCCGCCGCCTATACGGTCGCTCGAAAGGCCATAAGTTGCGTGCCGGCCAGCAGGCCATGCTCGAGACCATGCTGCCCGAATTTGCGATACCGGAAGACGGGCCGCTGACGGCCGAGCAATTATTTGGCGGCACGCGCCCGCTCGAATTCGAGATCGGCTTCGGGTCCGGCGAACATCTCGCCGCGCAGGCCGAAGCGCGACCCAAAACCGGCTCTATCGGCTGCGAGCATTACGAAACCGGTGTCGTCGGGATGCTGAAGCATATCCGCGATCGCGATCTCACCAATGTCCGAATCCATATGGGCGACGCGCTGGATGCGCTGGAGCGCCTGCCCGACGCCTCGCTCGACCGGCTCTATCTGCTGCACCCCGATCCCTGGCCGAAAAACCGGCACGCAAAACGGCGCATGGTCAATTACGGGCCGCTTGATATGATCGCGGCCAAGCTGAAGCCCGGCGGCGAATTCCGGCTGGGCACGGACGATCCGACCTATTGCCGCTGGTCGATGATGATCATGGGCCAGCGTGAGGACTTTGAATGGCAGGCCAAAACACCGCGTGATTTTCTCGATCGCCCGGCCGACTGGCCGGAGACGCGATACGAGGCCAAGGCGCGCAAAAAAGGGCATGAAGTGTGGTATTTCCGGTATCGGCGGAAGGACCGATAGATGCGTAACCTCGTTGCCCTTATCATTCTGTACGCGATGATCCCCTTCGAAGCGTCAGCCTGCAGCTGCATTCGATATTTCTCGCAAGAGGCTGCGGCGGCTGCTCGAAGCGATGCTCTCGAACGGATCGCGCAAAATGCGAGCGTTTTTCGGGGCGCGGTCGTCACCGGCATCGACCTGGACGAACGCCGCGGTGAACGGATTCAGGTCATCGAACCGCTGATCGGCGAGACGCCGGAAACCGTGCAACTCTGGACGCATTTCCTGGAACAAGGAATATTGATGAACAGCTGCATGCCGAGAACGCCACCTGTCGGCGAGGAACATGTCTTCGTCGTCTTTCCGTTTGACGAAGCCGCAGCTCTGGACCGAAGCCGCGAAATCGAGGCCGGCGCGACAGATTACCGCTCGGCCATGCCAAATGCTCCGGCCGATCAGTTCTTCACGCTTGTCGATTATTGCACGATGCGGCTCTTCGATCTCGACGCGACGATGGAGCGCGCGCGCGAACTCGGCCGCGCGCACTGACGCTAAGAGCATTCAAAAGAAAGCGGCGCATCCGATAGACAAAGACTATCGATCAGTGTCGAAACAATCTATTTGGAACCCATCCAAAACCGCCGAGTTGAATGTATATCGGAGTGAGCCGATCTGATTTACATGCCCGGCCGAACAGGAGAGCCACCGATGCGAACGACTTTGCTGCTTGCGGCCTCGGCCGTGGCGCTCGCCGCATGTGGTAGTGCTACCGAGGATAGGGCCTCTACGGCCGACGCGGAAAGCGGCGAAACGCAGCAAGCATCATGGACCTATGAGAATCCGGCAAGCTGGGGCACGGTGCACGAGGAATATGCAACCTGCGCTACCGGCACCGTCCAGTCGCCGATCAATCTTGTACGCGCCGAGGCGACCGACAGCGAAGATGTGACGCTGGAGATCAATTGGGAAAGCGGCCCGATGATCATCGACGGCGCAGGCTATAACAGCGATCTCGTCGCGCCCGAAGGCGGCTATATCATGCTCGAAGGCACGCGTTACGACTTCCTTCAAGTGCATGTGCATGTGCCGAGCGAATATACGATCGAAGGCGAACAGCCAGCCGGTGATATTCACTTCGTACACGCAAATGCAGACGGCGAACTCGCCGTGATCGGCGTGTCCATGACCGAAGGCGAACCGAATACCGTGCTCGCGGCCGCTTTCGAGGCGTTTAGCAACGAGGAGGGCGCGCAAACATTCGGGGGCATCACCTTCGATCCTAACGCATTGCTGCCGGAAACACGCAGCTTCTTCCGTTTCCCCGGCTCGTTGACGACGCCGCCGTGCAGCGAAGGCGTGAACTGGGTGTTCATGAGCGAACCGGTGACCGTGTCGGCCGACCAGATCGCCGCCTACACGGCGCTCTACGGCAATACCGCCCGTCCCGTTCAACCGACCGGCGATCGCGAAATCCTCTTCGTCGAGGGATAGTTTCGGCGAAACCAACTCAACTTTTTACCCAACCACCAACAGGAGTTATCATAATGAAACGCACTATTCCCCTTATCGCAGGCGTAGCCGTACTCGCCGCCTGTTCCCCGGCCTCCGAAGAAGCTTCGGCCGAATCCGCCGGTGGCGGCGAAGGCGCAGCGATCACCGAAGAAGAAGTGACCGCCGCGCAGCAGGCATGGGGCGAGGGCATCGTCTCCATCGGCCAAGTCTACACCGAGGAAGGCGATTACCAGCAGGCCGCGCGCGAGCATATCGAGCGCTTCTACGCCTATGGCGATGACACCACCATCCTGTTCAAGCCGACGCTCGCCGCTGAAGACCAGTTCCGCGGCACCTTCGATGAAGCCCTGTCCTATTTCGTCGGCGGCTCGATCGCGGAAGATGGCGGATTCGCCATCGCGCCCTACACCAATGTGCGCTGGGAAAATGAAGGCACGATCATCGACAGCGACAGCGCCATGGCGATGGGCAATTACTATTTCACCACTACCGAAGGTGAAGAAGTGAAGGTCGAATATACGTTCGGCTATATTGAAGACGAAGATGGCGAACTGAAGATCGTTCTCCACCACTCGTCCATGCCGTTCAGCGCTGGCTAAGCGGTTGCATCACGAAAATTGAGGCGGGGGCCTTCCGTTCGGAAGGCCCCCGTTTTCTTTTTGGCACAGTGTATTAGAGTCTGACCGATTGACGGCCGCCCCAACTACAAAGCATCTTGCACAGCGGCTGCGATATCCATAGATGTTATTGTATATCATCAGGGGCTCAATCATGACTATCGCGAAAACCTTAGACTCGACCGCGATCGGGCTTTCCGGGCTTTGCCTGGCCCATTGCCTGCTTCTTCCCGTCGGCGCAGCGTTCCTGCCGCTCTTTGCGAGCTTGGCGGACATGGAATGGGTACATCGCGTTTTCGTTTTGCTGGCGATACCGGTTTCTGGTTTGGCGATAGCCAGCGCACTCGGCACCCGCGGCGGACGCCTTTTCGCCGTAATCGCGGTGCTCGGGCTTCTGCTGCTGTTTGTCGCGGCCTTTGTCGAAGCCTTACATGATGTCGAAACCCCGTTAACCGTTGCTGGCGGGCTGCTGCTCGCCGGAGCGCATGGCTGGCGCTGGTTCCAACGCGTCCATGCGCATTGAGAACTGACCGGCCCGGGCATATCGTCAATTAACAGCGGCAGGGCTGTGTCAGCCTGTCTCAGATCCGCCAGCCGCATTGAGCGCCGCTGACGCACTCCCCCGTCGCGATGTCGAAACGATAGCCGTGCCAGGGGCAGGTGATCGTGCCGTCGTCATCTGGCTCCGCGTCGAGTGGTAGACCGAGATGGGGGCAGTAGCGCGGAACCGTCGCAGCTTCGCGATTGGCCAGCTTCACCGTACGGCGCTCGTCCAGTGCCGCCGGTCCGCGTTCCACCGCTTCGGCGCGGGCGATCATCATCGCCTCATCCTCATCATAGAGCAGTGCATAGAGCGCCGGATAATAGCTGCCGAACGCGTCTCGCTGCGCGGCATCGGGGTCGGGCACGAGAAATTCGATATCCACCCGGCAACTGTCGGGTCCGGTGGCCGTCGCATGGGTGACGATCCGGCCGACCAGCGTATCGCCCGCATAGCTGTTCGTGGTCCAGCATCCGGCCTCACGATCCAGCTCAAGATCGATCAGCAGTGCGCCGCCCTGCGGCGTGCCGACCGTTGCGCGCCAGCCGCTTTCGCATTCTTCGAGCAACTCAATGGAGGTGAAAGCATGCGCGTGGACATGGGGCAGATGCTCCCAGTCCAGCGCGTTTTCGAACATACGGGCGAGGCTCGCGCCAAGATCGCGGCGATAGTCTGCGACCTTTACGGGATCGCCCATCAAGCGCCCGGCGTCAGCCGTAGCAACCGCCCATCGTCGCCGTCTTCAAGTATCCAGATCGCGCCGTCCGGCCCCTGCTCGACTTCGCGGACGCGATTGCCGAAATCGTAGCGCGCGACTTCTTGCGCACTATCGCCGTCGAATTCGACATGGATCAACGCATTGCTCGAGAGGCCCGCGATCAGCGCATCGCCCTGCCAGTCGGCGAACATATCGCCGGTGTAGAAGATCATGCCGCCCGGCGCGATGACCGGCGTCCAGACGATGGCCGGTTCGCCGAACCCGGTTTGCGTATCATTGTCCGGAATCGGACGGCCGTCATAATGCTCGCCGTCCGAAACGGTCGGCCAGCCATAATTGACGCCGCGCCGGACAAGGTTGAGTTCGTCGCCGCCTGCCGGACCGTGCTCGACATCCCAGAGCCGACCGTCGGGCGCGAAAGCGAGGCCCAGCGGATTGCGATGGCCATAGGACCAGATCTCTGCGGTCATCCCGCCCTGGTCCGCGAACGGATTATCCTCCGGCACGCTGCCGTCGGGGTTCAGGCGGACGACTGTGCCGAGATTGTTCGTCATGTCCTGCGCGGGCTCCAGTTCCTGCCGGTCGCCCGAAGCGATGTAGAGATAGCCGTCCGGGCCAAAGACGATGCGATGGCTGTAATGGCCGCGGCGGCCCGTCTTGGGCAGCTGCCGCCAGATCGTTTCGATATCAGTCATGCTCGTTACGCCGGCTCCGCTTATCGCTATCCGCCCGCGCGCAACCACGGCGCCACGCGTTTCGCCGTCTCCGGCTTCGGCATAGCTGAAATAGATCCACTCGCCGCCCGGCCCGACAACGACGTCGCCCAATCCGCCCTGCCCGCCATAATCGACCTCGGGCAGGCCGCCGATATCGAACCGCTGGCCGGTGGATAGATCGACGCGCCACATCACGCCTTCTTTTTCGGTGACGAGCAGATTGTCGCCCCAGAAGGTCATCGCCCAGGGTTCGGCGAACACTCCCTGTTCCTCTACGGTGAAGGTTTCGGCAGCAACGCTCGTTTCCGCATCCGTGGATTGCGCCGACACGCCTTCTGACGCGCTGCACGCAACCAGAGCGATAACCGACAGGCTGGCAAAAAGAGTTCGCATGATATTCTCCTAAGGGGGCGGAAGTCTCGGTCTATATACGTTTCGCGCCTATTTATGGTTTCTCTTGCCGGATATCAAAGCCCTGCCTATATAGCTCCTGCCTATCTCTACATCGGTGACGTTGCAGAGGCTGGTCCGGAAGCCCCGGGCCGGCACGGGCAAGACTTATATATGCTATGGAGACGGCATGGCGGACATCGCCGCACTGACGCAACTGATCGAACCCGAAGTCGAAAAGCTCGGCTTCGCGCTCGTGCGCGTCAAGATGATCAGCGGCGAGGATGGGCCAGTGCTGCAGGTGATGGCCGAGCGCCCCGATACGCGGCAGCTCGTCATCGAGGATTGCGCGGCCATCTCGCGAGCGCTCTCCGACATGCTCGACGAGGCCGATCCGATCGAGAACGCCTATCGGCTCGAAGTCTCTTCGCCGGGTATCGACCGCCCACTGACGCGGCTGAAGGATTTCGAAGACTGGGCCGGCCATGATGCGCGGTTCAACCTGATCGAACCGGTGATGGGCAAGAAACAGTATAGGGGCGTGCTCAAGGGCCGCGAGGGCGCGGCGATCCACGCCGAAATCGCTGGCAAGGACGACCATATTTTCGATTTTCAGAATATCCATTCGGCCAAGCTGATCTTGACCGACAGACTGATTGCAGAAACCGCGCCGCTTTCGATGGAAGGCGCCGAAACGATTACGGAAGAAGAAGGATAAAGCCATGGCCTCTGCCATTTCCGCTAACAAAGCCGAGCTGCTCGCGATTGCCGATGCCGTCGCGCGCGAGAAGATTATCGACAAGGCGATCGTCATCGAGGCGATGGAAGACGCGATCCAGCGCGCCGCCCGCGCCCGTTACGGCGCGGAAAACGATATCCGCGCGAAGATCGACACCGAGACCGGCGATCTGCGTCTGTGGCGCGTCGTCGAGGTTGTCGAAGAGGTCGAGGACCATTTCAAGCAGGTCGACCTGAAACAGGGCCAGAAGCTGCAGGAGGGCGCGAATCTCGGCGACTTTATCGTCGATCCACTGCCGCCGATCGAGTTCGGCCGGATCGCGGCGCAGGCATCGAAGCAGGTGATCTTCCAGAAGGTCCGCGAGGCCGAGCGCGAGCGGCAATATGAGGAATTCAAGGACCGTGCCGGCGAGATCATCACCGGCGTCGTCAAACGCGTCGAGTTCGGTCATATCGTCGTCGATCTCGGCCGCGCCGAAGGCGTTATCCGCCGCGATGCGCAAATCCCGCGCGAGATCGTCCGCGTTGGCGACCGCATCCGCTCGCTGATCCTCAAGGTCGTACGCGAAAATCGCGGACCGCAAATTTTCCTGACCCGCGCGCATCCGGATTTCATGCGCAAGCTGTTCGCGCAGGAAGTGCCGGAAATCTACGACGGCATCATCGAGATCAAGGCCGCGGCCCGCGATCCCGGCAGCCGCGCCAAGATCGGTGTGATCAGCCATGACGGGTCGATCGACCCGGTCGGCGCCTGTGTCGGCATGAAGGGCAGCCGCGTGCAGGCCGTCGTCCAGGAAATGCATGGCGAGAAGATCGACATCATCCCCTGGTCCGAAGATCTCGCGACGTTCGTCGTCAACGCGCTGCAGCCGGCATCGGTCAGCCGCGTCGTGCTCGACGAGGAAGAAGAACGGATCGAGGTGGTCGTGCCCGACGATCAGCTCAGCCTCGCGATCGGCCGGCGCGGCCAGAATGTCCGTCTCGCCTCGCAGCTTACCGGTTCGGCGATCGACATCATGACCGAGGATGAATCGAACGAGAAGCGCCAGGCCGAATTCATGCAGCGGTCTGACATGTTCCAGGCCGAACTCGATGTCGATGAAACGCTCTCCCAGCTGCTCGTCGCCGAAGGGTTCAGCGAGCTCGAGGAAGTCGCCTATGTCGATCCGGCCGAAATCGCTGCGATCGAAGGGCTCGACGAGGAAATCGCCACCGAGCTCCAGTCACGCGCCGTCGAAGCGCTCGAAAAGCGCGAAGAGGCCGCCCGCGCCAAGCGCAAGGAGTTGGGTGTTGAGGACGATCTCATCGAGATGCCATATCTGACCGAGCAGATGCTGGTCACGCTCGGCGAGGCCGGGATCAAGACGCTCGACGATCTGGCCGATCTCGCCACGGACGAACTGATCGAGAAAAAGCGCGTCGAACCGCGCCGCCGCGACCAGGCCGCCCCTGCCCGTCCGCAGCCCAAGGGCGGCGTGCTCGGCGACTATGGCTTTACCGAGGAACAGGGCAACGAGATCATCATGGCCGCCCGCGCGCACTGGTTCGACGACGAACCGGCCGCTGCCGCAGACGCATCCGGGGAGGACGCAGTTGCGGACAGCGAACAATGAGACCGCGGACGGCCTGAAGCCGAACCAGCGCCGGACGCGCCAGCCTGAAAGGAAATGCATCCTTTCGGGCGATGTACGGCCGCGCGAAGAGTTGATCCGCCTGGCGCTGTCGCCGGACGGCACGATATTGCCCGACGTCCGCGCCAAGGCACCGGGACGCGGCGCATGGATTTCCGCCGATGGCGAAGCGTTCGGCGCCGCGATAGCCAGCGGCAAGCTGCGTGGCGCCCTCGCCCGGGCGTTCAAGACCAACGCTTTGACGATCCCGGACGATCTGGCGGAACGCATCACGGACGCTCTGGCGCGCAATGCGCTGGACCGGCTCGGCCTCGAAGCCCGGGGCGGCACCCTGATCACCGGCTCCGAAAAGCCGCGCGACGCCGCGCGCGCGGGCCAGGTGCAGCTGCTGCTCCACGCCGCCGATGCGGCCGAAGACGGACGGCGCAAGCTCGATCAGGCCTGGCGCGTCGGCATGGATGCGGAAGGCAGCGACATGCGGGGGTTGGTTATTCCGGCGGACCGCACCATATTGGGCGCGGCGCTGGGCCGGGAAAATATAGTTCATATCGCAATTGTGGACGAACGGGCCGCAAAACGTGTATCAGGCGCAATCTCGCGCTGGATGGAATTTTCTGGATCGAATGAAACGGCCGGTCCCGCGGGGCGAGACTCGCGGGAACCGTACGATAATGAGTTGGAAGACAAAGGCTTAGAATGAGCGACGACAATAAGAAGACACTCGGCACACGAACTCTCGGCGTAAAGCGCACCGTCGAGGGCAAGGTGCAGCAGCAGTTCAGCCATGGCCGCAAGAATACGGTCGTGGTCGAGCGCAAGAAACGTCGCGTGCTCACCAAGCCGGGCGAAACCCCCGCCCCTGCGCCCGCTGAAGAGGCGAAAACAGCGCCGGCTCCCGCTGCGCCCGCACCGGCCAAGAAGCCTGCGCCGGCCGCCAAGAAAAAGAGCGAAGCCGACGAAACGCTGACCCGCAAGGAGAAGCAGGAGAAGCTGCTGCGCGAAGCCGAAGAAGCGCGGCTGGCGCAGCTCGAAGATACGCGCCGCCGCGAGGAGGAAGCGAAGAAGCAGCAAAGCGAGGAAGAAGCGAAACGCGCCGAGGAAAATCGCAAGGCCGAAGAGGCGGCCGAAAAGGAAGCCGCAGCGGCAGCCGAAACCGCCGACGCCGCGCCGATCGAACCCGAAACCGGCGGTCCGACGCTCGATCCCGACAAGCCCGCGCCGCGCGCTTTCACGCCGGTCGCGAAACCCAAGCGTCCCGAAAAGAAGAAGGAAGAAAAGGGCAAGCCCAAGCGGGCCAGCGAGAAGCGCAAGGAACGGTCCAAGCTCACCGTCAATCGCGCGCTGCGCGACGGCGATGGCAGCCCGCGTTCGCGTTCGCTCGCAGCGCTCAAGCGCGCCCGCGAAAAGGACAAGGAAAAGCGCGCGCATGCCGATGACCAGCCCAAGGTCAAAAAAGCGCGGGACGTCACAGTTCCGGAAGCCATCACGGTCGGCGAGCTCGCCAAGCGGATGGAAGAAAAGGCCGCCGATCTGGTGAAATCGCTGTTCAAGATGGGCATGGCCGTGACCGTCAACCAGACGATCGACCAGGATACGGCCGAACTGCTCGTCACCGAGTTCGGGCACAATATCCAGCGCGTGTCGGAATCCGATGTCGAACTCGGCATGGAAGGCGAAGAGGACAAGCCCGAAGATCTGAAGCCGCGCTCTGCCGTGGTCACGGTCATGGGCCATGTCGATCACGGCAAGACCAGCGTGCTCGACGCCTTGCGCGGCAGCGAAGTCGTGTCGGGCGAGGCCGGCGGCATCACCCAGCATATCGGCGCCTATCAGGTGAAGACCAAGGACGGTCAGGAAATCACCTTCCTCGATACGCCGGGCCACGCTGCGTTCACCGAAATGCGCGCACGCGGCGCGAACGTCACCGATATCGTGATCCTCGTGGTCGCCGCGGATGACGGCATCATGCCGCAGACGATCGAGGCCATCAATCACACCAAGGCCGCCGAAGTGCCGATGATCGTCGCGATCAACAAGATGGACGTCGAAGGCGCGGATCCACAAAAGGTGCGCGAGCGGCTGCTCGAACATGAAGTGATCGTTGAAGCGATGTCCGGCGATGTGCAGGATGTCGAAATCTCGGCGCTCAAGGGCGACGGGCTCGACGAGCTGACCGAGAAGATCCTGCTTCAGGCGGAACTGCTCGAACTCAAGGCCAATCCGGACCGCGAAGCCGAAGGCACGGTCGTCGAAGCGAAGCTCGACAAGGGCCGCGGCCCGGTCGCCACCGTGCTCGTCAATCGCGGCACGCTGAAGCGCGGCGACATTTTCGTCGTCGGCGCCGAAAGCGGCAAGGTCCGCGCCATGGTCAACGACAAGGGCAAGCAGGTGAAAGAGGCTGGCCCCTCCGTGCCGGTCGAGGTGCTCGGCCTGTCGGGCGTACCCAATGCCGGCGATCCGCTGACGGTCGTCGAGGACGAATCGCGCGCCCGTGAAGTCGCCGCCTATCGCCAGGGCGTCATCGACAAGGCGCGCACGACACAGACGCCGACCAGCGTCGAGAATATGTTCTCGGCGATGGGCGAAGCACAGGCGATCGAATTCCCGCTCGTCATCAAGGCAGACGTGCAGGGGTCTGTGGAAGCGATTATCGGTTCGCTCGAACAGATTTCGACCGACGATATCAAGGTCCGCGTCCTGCATTCGGGCGTCGGCGGCATCACCGAAAGCGACGTGACGCTGGCCGCCGCGTCGAACGCGCCGATCATCGGATTTAACGTGCGGCCCAACGCCAAGGCGCGCGATATCGCAAAACGCGACAGCGTCGAGCTGCGCTATTACGACATCATCTACAACCTGCTCGACGAGATCAAAGCCGAAATGGCGGGTGAGCTCGGCCCCGAGCGGATCGAAAATGTCGTGGGCCGCGCCGAAATCAAGGAAGTGTTCCCGGCGGGCAAGAAGGATAAGGCGGCGGGCCTGCTCGTCACCGAAGGCTTTATCCGCAAGGGCCTCAGCACCCGTCTGATGCGCGACGATGTCATCGTCAGCGCGACGACGATCGCATCGCTGCGGCGCTTCAAGGACGATGTCGACGAGGTCCGCTCGGGCCTCGAATGCGGCGTCGTGCTCGAGGACACGAACGATGTGAAGCCGGGCGATACGCTCGAAGTGTTCGAGGTCGAGGAAAAAGAGCGCACATTGTAGCTGTCACAAAATGCGCCTAGGCTGCTCCCGCCAAAACAAGAGGGAGAGCCAAGATGGGCGACAAGAAAGATTCAGGCAAAGGCGGCGACAAGGGCAAGCCGGGCGACAAGGGCGGCGATAAAGGCGGCGACAAGGGCGGCAAGAAATAGGCCAGCCTTCGCCTGCATGATCGGCGGTCTCGTTACCGGCTTAAGTCCTAAATCGCATGCCGCAACACATAGTGACCGCCAATGAAATCCGAAGAGACACAATCCGTTAGATTGCTACGCGTCGGCGAGCGCGTGCGTCATGTGCTGTCCGAAATCCTTTCGCGCGGCGACGTGCATGACGAGGTGCTGGCGACGCATATGCTCAGCGTCACCGAAGTGCGGATGTCGCCGGACCTTCGCCACGCCACAGTCTTCGTGAAACCGCTGCTCGGCGGCGACGAGGAGGAAGTGCTCGCCGCGCTGAAAAAGAATGTCCGCTATTTGCGCGGCGAAGTCTCGCAGCGCGTGAACACCAAATATGCGGCCGATCTCAAATTCCTGCTCGACGAGAGTTTCGACGAGGGCGGCAAGATCGACCGGCTCCTGCGCGATCCAAAAATTGCGCGCGACCTGTCCGAGTCGAGCGAGGAATAGGCTGCCCGGCCCGCAATCTGCTATCGAAACCGCACAGCCTCGATGCAGCGGGAGGAGCAGTATGGATTTCGAGCGGATAACCTATGACGAACCCGCGACACATGTCGCCCGGATCACGCTTGATCGGGCCGACAAGGCGAACGCGCAGGATGCGCAGATGCTCTACGAGGTCGACCGGGCGCTGACACATGCCGCGCAGGACGATGACATCCGCTGCATCGTGATCGCGGCAAATGGCGACCATTTTTCCGCCGGGCATGACCTCAAGGACCGGTCGGGGCCCGCCGATCACGATCCGGTAACGCTATGGGCCGGCTTCGATGAGCCAGGCCAGGCCGGGCAGCTGAGCACCGAGCAGGAAATGTATCTCGGCCTGTGCTGGCGCTGGCGCAATCTGCCCAAGCCGACCGTCGTCCAGGTGCAGGGCCAATGCATCGCGGGCGGGCTGATGCTGGTCTGGCCCTTCGATATCGTGATCGCGAGCGAGGATGCACGCTTTTCCGACCCGGTCGTCGCGTTCGGCGTGAACGGCCATGAATATTTCACCCATGTCTGGGAAGTGGGGCACCGCAAGGCCAAGGAAATGCTGTTCACCGGCACGTGTTTCACCGCCGAGGAATGCCGGCAGCTCGGCATGGTCAATCATGTCGTGCCGCGCGAAACGCTCGATCGGTTCACGCTCGACATGGCCGAACGGATCGCCAAACGGCCGATGATCGGCCTCCGGCTTGCCAAGCTCGCCTGCAACCAGAGCCTCGATGCGCAGGGCCAGTGGACCGCGATCCAGGCGGCAATGGGCTGGCAGCAGGTCGGCCATGCCAATGCCCGGCTCAACCATGGTGTGCCGATCGATCCGTCGGGTGTCGACACGATCCGCGCGGAGACCCGGAAACCCGACGATTGACGGGAAGCAGATATTTTTACCCGGGTATATTGACTCGCATTTTACCCCGGCATAAATAGCCGTCCGTTCAGGAGGCTATGATGACAAGTTATACCGCATTCGTAACCGAAAGCTGGCTCGCAACCGGCCCGCGCAACCATATCGTCGAAACCCTGCGCGGCATGCCCGAAACCGAGCGGGCGTCGGACATTCTCGTCTTCGACGACGAGACCGGACAGCAGGTCGATTTCGATCTCCGCGCGCTCGCGCAGGAGCCGGCACCGCCGAAACGCGGGCGGCCGAAACTCGGCGTGACGTCCAAGGAGGTTACGCTACTCCCCCGGCACTGGGAGTGGCTCGCCAAACAACCGGGCGGCGCGTCCGCGACACTGCGCAAGCTCGTCGAAACGGCGCGCAAGGCCGGCCTGCCCGACCGTTCGAAACGCGACGCGGCTTATCATTTCCTCAGCGCGATGGCCGGTGACTATCCGCATTTCGAGGAGGCGATCCGCGCCCTGTACGCCGACGACCGGAGCCGGTTCGAAACGCTGACCGCGAAATGGCCGACAGCGGTGCGCGATCACGCGCTCGGCATGGCCTGGGGGCAATAGGCTTGGCGCGCGGCGGCTAGCGGCGCTAGGCTCGCCTAATGGCCAAACTCTATTTCTATTATGCGTCGATGAATGCGGGGAAATCCTCGAACCTGCTCCAGGCCGCGTTCAACTATGGCGAGCGCGGCATGCAGGTGATGCTGTGGACCGCCGCGCTCGACAATCGGCCGGGCTTCGGCGCGATCAGCTCGCGCATCGGGCTGCACAGCGATGCACATCGCTTTGACGAGAATAGCAACATCCATGACGCAGTCCTCGAGCAGCATCGCGAGACCCCACTCGCCTGCGTCCTGATCGACGAGGCGCAGTTTCTGACCAAGGACCAAGTCTGGCAGTGCGCGCGTCTTGCTGACAAGTCGGATATCCCGGTGCTCGCCTATGGTCTGCGCACCGATTTCCAAGGGGAACTCTTTCCCGGTTCCGCAGCGCTGTTAGCTATCTCGGATTCGCTGGTAGAACTGAAGGCCATCTGCTTTTGCGGAAAGAAAGCGACGATGAACCTCAGGATCGACGAACATGGCAACGCGGTGAAAGCCGGCGAGCAGACCGAAATCGGGGGTAATGACCGCTATGTCGCGCTCTGCCGCAAGCATTTCACCGAGGGGTTGGAAGGCCTGATATCCGTACCCTTCGATAAAGAGGGGACCTCAGCTTAGCGGCATTGTCGGCGGTGCCCATACACCGATAAACTCCGCCATAACAGTCTCCTTCGATACGCATCAGTGCAAGCATCACCGCAGCGCGCACTCAGCCCCTGTTCAGGCGGATGCGGATAGCTGTCGCGGAATGAAAACGATTCTCGCCCCGATTGCCATTCTGACGCTGACTGCCCCGGCCGCAGCCTATGATGATCGGGATGACGGCGCGGAAACCGCCGAACCCGAACAGGCCTATATTCCGTTCGCCAACCGATCGATCCGCAACTGGCGCGCGCCGGAGCGCGATATATTACTGATCGAGGCCAATCATGGCCGCTGGTATCGCGCCGAATTTCTCGGGCCGTGCAACGGACTGCGCTTTACCGAGACGATTGCGTTCGACGTCAACAGCAATGGTAGGTTCGACCGGTTCAGCAGCGTGATCACGCGCGATCAGCGCTGCCGCGTCCGCAGTCTGGTCGAGATTCCCGATCCCGACGAGACGGAAGAGGAAACGCAGGCCGAATAGCCGCCCCGACTCCGCCACAATCGCCTGCCAATGGGCGCACATGACCGTCGACCGCCCCATGCTCGCCCAACCGCTATCCGATGGCGATGTTCGCCTCGAACTGCGCACGGAAGCGCATCGCGAGGGATTGCGCGCCGCCTGCGCCGCGGATCCCGATATTTGGGATATCTATCCCTTCTCGATGCTCGGCGAGCATTTCGATCGCGGATTCGACCGGATCGGCGAACTGGCTGAAACCGAAAACTGGGTGAATTTCATCGTGCTGAATGGCGAGGATGTGGTTGGCATGACCAACTATATTCGGCCCGGCGGTTTTCAGCCCGTGCTCGAGATCGGCGGAACCTATATCGCGCCTGACGTACGCGGCGGACCGTTCAATCGCACGATGAAGACGCTGCTGATCGATCACGCCATCGCCTGCGGCTATCGCCGCATCGAGTTTCGGGTGGATGCGCGAAACAAACGGTCGATGGCGGCCGTGCTGAAACTCGGCGCGACGCATGAGGGCACGCTCCGGAAAAACCGAATCACCTGGACCGGATATGTTCGCGACACGGCGGTTTTCGGGCTATTGGCCGAGGAATGGCAGACCCGGACGTAAAACCCGCCCTGCATGGCTGGATCATTCTCGACAAGCCCGTCGGCATCGGCTCGACGCAATGCGTGTCGGCGGTCAAGCGGGCGTTGCGCGACGGCGGCTATGCGAAGGCAAAAGTCGGCCATGGCGGGACGCTGGACCCGCTGGCCTCCGGCGTGCTGCCGATCGCGCTGGGCGAGGCGACAAAACTCGCCGGGCGGATGCTCGACAGCGACAAGGTCTATGAATTCACGATTGGGTTCGGGGCGGAGACCGATACGCTCGATGCCGAGGGCGAAATCACCGAACGCTCGGAAAACCGCCCTTCCCTCTCCGAGATCGAGGCGGTTTTGCGGCAATTCACTGGACCGATAGACCAGATCCCACCCAAATATTCCGCGCTCAAGATCGACGGCAAGCCGGCCTATGCCCGAGCGCGCGCCGGCGAGGATGTGGAGATGAAGACGCGGCAGGTGACTGTGTATTCGCTCACTCTTTCCTCTCCCTTTGCGGGAGAGGATGGCGGAGCTTGCCCGGATACCGGGCTAGCGCAGCCTGGAGAGGGGCATGCCTACCTCGCCCCCTCTCCAACTCCGGCTAGGCGGCAAGCCGCCAAGCCTTCTTATCCTCTCCCGCAAGGGGAGAGGATCGAAAATGTCACCCTCACCGCCACTGTATCGAAGGGCACTTATATCCGCTCCCTCGCCCGCGATATCGCACGCGCCTTGAACACGGTTGGTCATGTCACTATGTTGCACCGCAGCAAGGCCGGCCCCTTTTCGCTGAAAAGCGCGATTTCGCTGGACAAACTGGACGAACTCGCTAAGAGCCACGGCCTTGAACAGGCACTCTTGCCATTGGCGGCAGGGCTGGACGACATCCCGGCTCTATCCGTCGCTCCCGATCAGGCAAGGCAGCTCCGCATGGGGCAGCGGGTGATCGGGGTTTCCGCCACTGCCGGGCTCTATCTTGCAACCGACCAGTCTGTTCCGGTTGCGCTCGTCGAATCCGACGGGATCGAGCTGAAAGTGGTGCGCGGATTTAACCTCTAACAAGCGTACCGGATGGTCCGGCGTGCTTGGAAGTATGCCCGAGCGTCCTGTTTACAGGGTTGCTCGCACAAAGACTCGAAAGGAATTATGCGATGTCGATTACTGCCGAACGCAAGGCCGAAGTGATCAAGGAACATGCCCGCGAAGAGGGCGATACGGGTTCGCCCGAGGTGCAGGTCGCGATCCTGACCGAACGGATCACCAACCTGACCGACCATTTCAAAGGCCATCACAAGGACCATCATTCGCGCCGCGGGCTGCTGATGCTGGTCAACAAGCGCCGTAACCTGCTCAGCTATCTGCGCAATGTCGACGAGGGCCGCTATCAGGACCTCATCAAGAAGCTGGGCCTTCGTAAATAGAGTTTTGGGGAACGGCTCCGTCTACGGAGCCGTTTTCGTTTGTGGACCGCGGGCAATCCGGCACGCGGCCATATCAAGGGAAGCGCGAGAGCTTCCAGACCGCGCAGGGCCGGTGCAGTCCCTGCAACAAAGCGCCGAACCGCATGGGGCGGCCGGCGCGCAGAAAGTGAAGATGAAAAGATGTTTGACGTAAAGAAAGTCGAAACCGAATGGGGCGGCCAGACGCTGACCCTCGAAACGGGCCGGGTGGCTCGTCAGGCCGACGGCGCGGTGCTCGCGCAGCTCGGCGACACGGTGGTGCTGTGCTCGGTCACGGCCGCCAAATCGGTCAAGGAAGGGCAGGATTTCTTCCCGCTGACCGTCCACTATCAGGAAAAATACTCGGCCGCCGGACGCATTCCGGGCGGCTTCTTCAAGCGCGAAGGCCGCGCCACAGAAAAGGAAACGCTGACCAGCCGTCTGATCGACCGGCCGATCCGCCCGCTTTTCCCGGAAGGCTTCTACAACGAGATCAACGTGATCGCGCAGGTGCTGTCCTATGACGGCGAAAACGAGCCGGACATCTTGGCGATGGTCGCGGCCTCGGCTGCCCTGACGATCTCCGGCGTCCCGTTCATGGGCCCGATCGGCGCGGCGCGCGTCGGCTACAAGGATGGCGAATATCAGCTCAATCCGAGCATGGAAGCGGTTGCCGAGGGCGAGCTCGACCTCGTCGTCGCCGGTACGCACAATGCCGTGCTCATGGTCGAATCCGAAGCGCAGGAGCTGTCGGAAGACGTGATGCTCGGCGCCGTCATGTTCGCGCATGAGGAATCGAAAAAGGTCGTCCAGGCGATCATCGATCTCGCCGAACAGGCCGCCAAGGAGCCGTGGGAAATCGATGTCGATATCGACCAGAGCGCGGTGAAGGCCAAGCTCAAGGATCTTATCGGCGCCGATCTCGAAGCGGCGTACAAGCTGACCGACAAGCAGGAGCGTCAGGACGCGATCAATGAAGCGCGCACCAAGGCGCGCGATGCGTTTGACGAGGAAGCCGATCCGGAAGCCTATCTCGCTTCGCTCAAGCTCGTGAAGAAGCTGGAAGCCGAGATCGTGCGCGGCGCGATCATCAAGGACGGTACGCGGATCGACGGGCGCAAGCTCGACGAAGTCCGCCCGATCGAGGCGATGGTGCATTTCCTGCCCCGCACGCACGGCTCGGCGCTGTTCACGCGCGGCGAAACCCAGGCGATCGTTACGACGACGCTGGGCACCAAGGATGCCGAGCAGATGATCGATGGGCTGAACGGCCTCTCCTATTCGCCGTTCATGCTCCACTATAACTTCCCACCCTATTCGGTCGGCGAAGTGGGCCGCTTCGGCTTCACCGGACGGCGCGAGATCGGCCATGGCAAGCTCGCCTGGCGCGCACTCCATCCGGTCCTGCCCGATGCGGAGGAATTCCCCTATACGATCCGGGTTCTCTCCGACATCACCGAGTCCAACGGCTCTTCGTCCATGGCGACCGTCTGCGGCGGCAGCCTCGCGATGATGGATGCCGGCGTGCCGCTCAAGCGGCCCGTTTCGGGCATCGCGATGGGGCTCATCCTGGAAGGCGACGATTTCGCCGTGCTCTCCGACATTCTCGGTGACGAGGATCATCTCGGCGACATGGACTTCAAGGTCGCAGGCACCGAGAAGGGCATCACCTCGCTCCAGATGGACATCAAGATCGCCGGTATAACCGAAGAGATCATGAAGACCGCGCTGGAGCAGGCCCATGGCGGGCGCGCACATATTCTGGGCGAGATGGCCAAAGCCCTCAGTGCGCCGAACACCGAGATGAGCGACTATGCGCCGCGCATCGAGACGATGCAGATCGACAAAGAGAAGATCCGCGACGTTATCGGCACCGGCGGCAAGGTGATCCGCGAGATTGTCGCGGAAACCGGCGCCAAGGTCGATATCGACGACGAGGGCGTGATCAAGCTGTCCTCTTCGGACGTCAACGAGATCGAAGCCGCGCGCAAATGGATCGAAGGCATTGTCGAGGAACCGGAAGTCGGCAAGATTTACGACGGCAAGGTCGTCAATATCGTCGATTTCGGTGCGTTCGTGAATTTCATGGGACAGAAGGACGGCCTCGTCCATGTCAGTGAGATCAAGAATGAGCGCGTCGAAAAGGTGACCGACGAGCTTGAGGAAGGCCAGGAAGTGAAGGTCAAGGTCCTCGAGATTGACGGCCGCGGCAAGGTCCGCCTGTCGATGCGTGTCGTCGATCAGGAAACCGGCGAAGAGCTCGAAGACACTCGCCCGCCGCGTGAACCGCGTGGTGACAAGGGCGGCCGGGGCCGTGGCGGTCGTGGGCGCGGTCCGCGCCGTGACCGTGGCGACCGCAATGAGAATAAGGGCAAGCAGGACGCCGATGGCGATCTGCCCGAATTCATCACCAAGGACTAACTGCCGAAATCACCGGTAACGGGAAAGGGGCTCGCTTGCGGACCCCTTTTTCGTTGGCGAAGAGCGTCCCGATCCGGAACAGCGGCAATAGTCGCGGTTCACAAGGGGTTCAAACGCGATCCTTATGATGCGCAGTCTATTGGGGCGCCCGGATATTGGGCGAAGGGGAAGAGACTATGCAGATCGCGCGCATCAGGAATATCGCCTTTCTAGCCGTTGCAGCCGCCGGCCTGTCCGGCTGCACCATCTATGATGGCTATGGCACCGGCTATTATAGCGACCGTTATGCCGGGAATCTCTACCCGGACGAATGTTACGACAAGGACGGTTATCTTTACCCGGAATGTGAGGACGCCGCCTATGTCGCCCGCAACGGCTATGGTTATGGCAGCGTCTTCTACAATAACCGCTACGGCCCCTATGGCTGGTATGACGGCTTCTACTATCCCGGCTATTCCTTCTACGTCTATGATCGGCTCGGCCATCGCTATCGCTGGCGGGACCATCATCGCCGCCATTGGGAGGAACGCCGGGCCCGCCGTTATGCGCGCGGCCAAAGGCGGGAAGCACGGCGCGAAGCCCGCCGGGAGGAAAGACGCGAAATCAGACGCGAGGAACGCCGGGCGGAACGGCGTGGCGAGCGCCGCGAGAACAGGCGCAATCGCGACGGAGCGAGAAACAGCTATCGCGGCCCCTATCCGCCGGTCACCAACACACGCCCGCAGCGGCGCACAGATAGCGGCAATCGAGGCGGACGCTCCGCCGTACGCCAGGCTCCCGCGCGTAACACCGCGCCGCCAGCACGCGCCAACACCCGCTCGACACGGCAGAATTCCACACAACGCATGCGCAGCGGTCCACGCGACACGCATCCCGAATAAGATGAACAGAAACCGGTGATCCCGGTCACAGCCGATTCATCTCGGTTCATCGATACTCGCTCTCGTTCCATCGACAGGAACGCAGAGGAGATAATCGATGTATCACGACCAGAACGCCTTTACCCCGGCCCGGTTGGGAATTCGCATCGTCTATCGGGCGAACGAAACCAACCATTGCCCCGGCTGTGGCCGCTCGCACTGGCATATCGGACGCATGAGCGCCGAATGCGCCTTTTGCGGCACCGCCCTGCCCCTCGAACGCGGGCCGACGATCGGCACCGGCCTGTTCCGCAGCCGCGGCAAGACCGACGCCTTCGCGCCGCTCGCGGCCTGACGGCCAGCGAAACCGCTGCTTAACCCCATGCCGCTATGATGGCGGCATGGAAAAGCTGCTTCCGATAATCGGTCTCGCGATGATCGCGCTCGCCTTTCTCGGCGGCGAGCGCGAGGCCGAACCGGTTCCGGTCGAGCTTGCATCCTCAACAACAGCCGATTCCAAGCCGTTTGCTGAAGTGGCGGGCAACGGATCCGCGGAATTTGCGATCGACCGCGCCGCCGACGGGCATTTCTACGCCGATGTCCGGATCAACGGCGCGACCAGCCGGATGTTGATCGATACTGGCGCCAGCAGCGTCGTGCTGACCCGCGAGGATGCGCAGCGCGCCGGCATCCAGGCGCGTCCCGGCGAATTCACGGCGACGGCGCAGACGGCGGGCGGCCCAATCCCTTTGAAGCCGGTGACGATCGACCGTGTCGCACTGGGCCCCGTGGACAGCCATAATGTGCCCGCGATGGTCGCGGAAAATGATCTGCCGATATCGCTGCTCGGCCAGTCCTTCCTCGAACGGGTCGGGACGGTCGAGATCAGCGGCGATGAAATGCGGTTGCGTTAAGTTTGTCAGACCTTCGCTGACGCTCAGGCGCGGCACCGGCCCACTCCCCCTCCCGGCCTCCCAACAGGGTATACTCAATGGGAGGCCGGGAGGGGGAGTGGGCCGGTGCCGCGAACTTCCGCAAGGAAGTTTCTGACAGAAAACCCCTAACCGCCGATCCAGCGCCCGCTGTCGCGATATTCGGGGCGGATTTGCGAATCCGGCAGCGCATCCTCGATCGGGCGGCTGCGCGGCAGATTGTTCGGCTCACGCGTAACATTGGCTTCCGTGATACCGGCGCGCGCTATGGGCGCAGGCGGCAGGCCGTCTTCGGCGGTCTGCGCATCGGTCAGGATATCCGTTTCCTCGATCGCCGTTTCCGCATTGCGTGGTTGCCAGGGGCGCGGCGCGGGTTCGCGGCCGGAATAGCGGATGGTAAAGGCGCCCGGGCTGCCAGCCGTTCCGCGCAACCGGTGGAACAGATGCCGACCGATCATGTTGGTCATGGTGAGCGTCCGCCCCCAATAGGGCCAGATATCGAGCGTATGATAATGGGTCGCATAGCCGACCTCGCCGAACTGCCGCCCGGCGATCGCTTCGCGGGCATAGCGCTGCGCCTGCGCCCAAAGGCTCGGCAGCGGACGCCGGGCCAGCGCGCCATCACAGGTAAAGGTGAACTGGCAGCCGGTGCTCCGCTCGCTGCCCTCATAGACGACACCGCAAATGCTGTTCGCATAACCGGGATGACGGACACGGTTGAGCACCACTTGCGCCACCGCCCGCTGCCCGGCCTCGGGTTCAGTCCCCGCCTCATAGTAGATCGCCTGAGTCATACAGTGGAGCGCGCGTTCGCGGTCGGCATCGCTTGCTGCGCGGAACGCAATACCGGACGGCACGGGCCCCTGATAACCCGAATGTTCGGCAAGCTCGGCTTCGATGGCGGCGCGGATCGCGTCTTCTTCAGCAGGGGTAAGCGTCATCGGTAGGGCGCTTCCATCAGGCGCGTGACCGACCAGTTCGGAGAAAGGCCGCGCTTCGGGCAAAGAAACCGTCAGCCCGCGTTCGGGAAGCGCCAGTCCGGCCGCGCTGAGCGTAACAAGGCCCACCAGTCCGAGCAAACCAGCCACGACGCCTGACCAAACCGGGCGTTTTCCCGTTGCAGCCGCGTGTTCCGGTCTTTCAAGGACGAGCGTTTTCGAAACGCCGACATCCGCGGAGTCGCCAGCTTCGTGCAGAACGGGTGCGGCGGACACGCGCTGCAAGGGCGCATCCTCGGCCCAGTCCCCCTGCATCCAGCGGGGCAGCGATGTCCCGGCATCGGCCACGGCTTCGTCCCTCTATTCGAAAATTCGGCAGCATCGGCGCTAGGCGAATTCCGGAACAAAGTACCGATAATAGATGGTTAACCAGAGCCCGCAGGCCCCGCAAAGATGCTTAATCGGCCGCCGCGCGCCGGATCGGCAGGTTGACGTTGCAGACGTCCACCGCGCCGGCAGGCCGGATGAACCAGCCGGTCCGGTTGGCCCGCGCATCGACATAGGCCCGAAACGCCGCGCTATCCGTGCGCATCACTTCGAAGCGGGGCTGTGCGGCCTCCTCCAACTCGCTGGCGAGGCGCACGCTCGCAATCGGCACGCGTTCGCCCGGGCCTTCATAGAAGCCCAGCGGGCCAGTGCCGCGCGGCAGGCTGGAGAGATGTTCGATCCCCTCGATTACGCGCCCGACCAGCGCGATATTGCGGTCGAGATGACGGGGCGCATGGCCGATCACCGTATAGAGCTCGGCACCCGTGCCGGTATCCGGATTGTCGCCGCGCCCGACGCCGACCATGCCATAGCAATGGACGAGCGTGCCGCTGCGCACGCCGTCTTCGCGCGGGCTGTGCCCGACCGGCCAACCGCTCAGATAACCCGAATATTGTTCATAATGCCCGTCCTGCACGTTCACGAATTCAGCGAGATAGGTGTCGCCCATCGCGAAATCATATTCTTCGGGCGGGTCGCGCTCGATGCCTTCGGGCAACGGCTTGTTCCCGCTCGCATCGCCCCACTGCACGACATAATTGTCCTGCACACGGTTGATGCTGATCCCGTCATACCAGCCCTCCCGAGCCAGCCTGCGGATATTGGCGACATGGATCGGCGCGAAACCGGGCGCCAGCTCGATCAGGACCTCACCGCCATCGCCGAGCGTCATGATCAGTAGATTCTCCGGCAGTATCGGCCGCCAATCCTCTTCGGTAGTCGCGGCGACGATTTCGGCCGGGGATTGCGGTGTTTCGGGCGCCTGCATGGCGAGGAGAAGCGGAGCGGCGGCGATCAGGGCAAGCTGTTTCATGCCGCCCTTGTGCCATGGCTTATTCCGCTATTCCAGATTCGCTTACTCGTCCGCCGGCGCCTCGACCAAATTGCCAACCACGGACCGGCTGACATAGCGCAGATTCCACGGCACCTGCGGCTCACCCCATTCGCCATCCTCGCCGCGCGCGCGAATTTCACCCCAGCTATGCACGGTGCCATCCGCCTCGGGCACCCAGTACCAGGTCCGATGATAGTCCGCGCCATCGGGACCCACGAACTCGTGGCTAAGCACGATTGCGCCATCGCTTTCGCGCTGCTCGCCCTGCACGGTAATCGCGCCGCCGGCATTGCCGACCCACATCTGCTGCCAGCGCGGCCCCGGTATGAGCGATGTGATCGACATACCGCCATAACGATGCGGCGCACCGGGCGTGCGATACCGGTCCGTCATCTGCGACCATTGTTGTCGGAGTGCGCAGCCATGTTCGATCGTCTCGATCCGGTCGATGCCCTGGACGACACCGGTATCATAGTCGAAGGCCACCCATTCACCGACCCAGAAGTCGAACTGGCGGAACGGGGCAGCAGAGCAGGGTTCGACGAACTCGCCGTCTCCGCCAGCCTGCGGCGTCTGTGCGTGTGCGGGCATGGCGGGCAGCAAAGCTGCTGCGGCTACCCAACTCGCGATTTTCGCATTGATCCGGACCATTGCGCGCGTCTCCCGACTGTTATGTATCGGAAGCGCCTTCTCACAGCCCGCGCCATGGTTTGAAGACCCGGACCGGGCCGATGTGGCCAATATGCGCAACGCTGGGACGAATACGGTCCTACCGGGGCCGAAATTTTCAGGGCAGTACCGAGCGCAGAAGGCCGATACCGATCAGGCGGCCGCGTGCTGCACCTCGAGCAGCTGTTCCAGCACCCGCTTGCCCGATGCACTCACGGGAAATTCCCGTCCGCCCGGCATGAGGACGGTCTGAGCACGGCCCGATCCGCGCCGGACGGAAACAATCGCATCGGCCCGGACAAGGTGCGAGCGATGGACCTGCACAAAGCCATGGCGCGCCAATAGCGCGTTCATTTCCGCGAAGGTCGCGCGATGCAAAAACTCGCCATTTTCGGTTACGAGCGCGACATAATTGCCCTGCGCCGTGGCCGCGATCACATCGTCGATATCGACAATATCCACGCGGTGCGCGGAGCGGACGACGATCTTGCCCGCCTCTTCATCCTGCGGCGCATGCGGCACCTGGCCCCGTATGACGCCGAGGACATGGCCCGATAGCAAGGCGACCGCGAAGATCAGGATATCCCATATCCATTCGCGAAAACTGTTGGCCGCCAGCATATCGCCCGCCGTAACGCCCCAATAGGCCGCGACGATCACCGCCATATTCGCCAGAACGATGAAGGTGATCCCGGCTGCAAGGAGGATGGTTTCGACGGCGATTCGCACCCAACCGGGCCGGCGCCGCGCCTGATCGATCCCGACCCATACGGTCAACGGTGTGGCGATCAGCCAGGGCAGAAAGCCGAGCGCGTAGATCTGAACGATCTGCAGCATATCGCCACCGCTACTGCGCGTATCGAGATAACTGGTCAGGGTGAACAGTCCGACCGTAACGATCCATAACAGAGTCGTGACGCGGGCAATGGCCCATATTGCGCCCTGGGAACGTTCGGACAGGCCTTCGGGATGCGCAGTCGCCATCCGGCCAATCTATCCGATTTTCGCCACGGCGCCAGCCTGTCGCCGGAAACCGACCGGACAGCCTTGCGCACACGCCGCGCGCGCTTTAGGTGCAACCGCTTGCCAGGATATGCGGAGCGGTGGCCGAGTGGTCGAAGGCGCACGCCTGGAAAGTGTGTATAGGGTAACCCCCTATCGTGGGTTCGAATCCCACCCGCTCCGCCATTCATGTGTTGTAAGATATTGTAATATAGTTTTTATTTAAAGCCACTGGCAGTCGATGATTTGGAGAGCAGGACGATTCCGAACACGGGCGAAAAGACGCCGGCCGAGATTGCTACTGGCGAAAACAGGGCGGCGGAGACCGAAGCTGTAGAGGAGACAGCGGGCGAAGCAGCCAAGATCGATATCGACTTCTCGAAAGGCTTGGCGGGATTCTTGGCGACCCGAAATATCTCAATCGCCTTCACCTCCTATCAGACCGGCCGGCTATACCTGATCGGCCATGGGAAAGACGGCAAGCTCGCCCTGCACGAAGCGCTCTATCCGCAGGCGATGGGCGTCACCGGGGACAGCAACCGGCTCTATCTGGGCACGCTGACCCAGCTCGTCCGGCTCGAAAACGTGCTGGCGTCGAACCAACTCGCCAACGAAGTGCATGACAAGGTTTATGTGCCGCGCAACATGCAGACGCTCGGCAATATCGACTTTCACGAAGTCGGCATATGCGAGAATGGCGTCGTGGTGTTCGTGAACACCAAATATTCCTGCCTGTGCGAGCCCAGTCTGACACACAGTTTCCGGCCGATATGGAAGCCAGACTTCATTTCCAAGCTCGCGCCGGAAGACCGATGCCATCTCAACGGCCTCGCCATGGTCGATGGCCGACCCAAATATGTGACGGCGGTCTGCAAGTCCGACGTGATCGACGGCTGGCGAGACCGGCGCCACGACAGCGGCGTCGTTATCGATGTCGAGACCGACGAAATCGTCGCCGAAGGGCTTTCCATGCCGCATTCGCCGCGCTGGCACGACGGCAGGCTATGGCTTCTCAATTCGGGCACCGGCGAGCTGGGCTGGATCGATATGGAGAAAAAGAGCTTCGTGCCCTTCGCATTCTGCCCGGGCTTTACCCGCGGCCTCGCGCTACATAAACAGCATGCGATCATCGGCCTTTCCAAGCCACGTCACGGGCGCTTTGAAGGGCTCGCACTGGATGAACGCCTGAAAGAAAAAGATGCAGATGCTTGGTGCGGTCTTCAGTGCCTCTCGCTTTCGTCCGGCGATGTGATCCAATGGCTGCGCTTCGATGGAGCGATTACGGAACTGTTCGACGTTTGCGTACTCCCCGGTGTGAAGAACGCACTCACGCTCGGCCCGCAATCGAACGAGGTGCGCGATTTCATTACCATTGAGAATCCGCCCTAGCTTGATGGCGGATGGCCCTACGGTCTGGTTCGGCGATGACAATTCCCAATGCTCTGCTTTGATCGCAAAGCTGGCAGATTTGCCGGCCTCACGCTGCGCAAATGGCTGCCAACACAGCCCATAATATTCGAACCGACGTCGGCGATAATCGCCATTCGTTCGGGGATCGCCACATGCCTAGGATTATACTATTCGATTTTGCGATCTGATACGGGCCAATAAAATCGCGCGCTGATGTACCTCAGACAAGAGCCAGCTAGCATGAATAAAGCAAAGCAGACCGAAGAAAAATTTGCGCTGACGAGCTCTCGCCATTTCCCACAATGGCTCACCCAACAGCAGATCAGCATCGTATTTACGACTTATCAGGGCAATAAAGTCTATTTCATCGGCGTCCAGCCAGAGGGGCGTTTGTCCATCTTCGAGCGGACCTTCATGCGCTCGATGGGTATCGCCGTCACTGACGACGCCAGGACTTTGGCACTCGCGACCCAATATCAGATTTATCGTCTCGATAACGTTCTCGCGACCGGTCAGCAAACGCCTGACGGTTTTGATGCCCTTTATGGCCCGCACCAAAGCTGGATCACCGGCGATGTAGACGCGCATGATGTAAGCTTCGCCCAAGATGGACGGCCTGTTTTTGTTGCCACACGCTTTTCCTGTATCGCCACGGTCAGTGATGGGCACAGTTTTCGGCCGCTCTGGAAGCCACCGTTTATCAGCAAGATTTCGCCTGAAGACCGCTGCCATCTGAACGGCATGGCGATGATCGAAGGCAAACCTGCTTTCGCAACGGCGATTTCCCGATCCGATATGGCGGACGGGTGGCGGGACAAGCGCGCCGATGGCGGGATCGTCATCGACGTGAATACAAACGAGATCGTAGCGGCAGAACTCTCGATGCCGCACAGTCCACGCATGTATCGAGGCGAGCTCTATCTGCTCAATTCGGGTACCGGCGAATTCGGGAAGATCGACCGCGAGAGCGGAACTTTTGAGCCCATTGCCTTTTGCCCCGGCTATGCGCGTGGCCTGACTATCCGGAACGGTTTTGCAATTATCGGCCTCTCGCTCTCGCGCGACAATCGAACCTTTTCAGGTCTGCCGCTCGATCAGGCTTTACTGGACCGGGAAACCGAACCGCGTTGCGGCCTCGCAATCGTTGATCTTGCAACCGGCGATATGATCCATTGGGTGCGCATCGAGGGGGTTATTCGCGAATTGTTTGACGTTTCGGCCCTGCCGGGTGTGCGCCGGCCTTCCGCGATCGGCTTTAAGACCGATGAAGTTATGCACGTTATCTCAGTCGAGGCGTAGGGCACATCTGGGACCGTGTCACTGCCCTGACGATAACGCAGATGCGGATCAGGCTTCGCCGTCCAAGCGAATCAGCCCTGCTGCTCACTGCACACAAATCGGGCGACCTCGATTGGCGCGCGCGTGTGGGCACGTTAGCAGCCGCGCAACCGACACCTCATAGTCGTTACGTATAGTATATGACCCTCTCCGCGTAGCCGGTTGCTTATAGCAGCCCAAACAGGACCCCGCAGCCGATGCTGGCTGACAAGTACCGGCGGATTATGCCGACATTGTCAGGCTTTGACTTGCCGACGCTAACATGGTGAAGATTGTATAGAATTTCCTTGGGAGGGGAACAGAAGATGAGCGATCTGTTGCGCGATCCGCTGGGCAGTATGAGCGATACGATCTTGGACCCGGCGACGCGCGAGAAAAGCGGTATCGGCCGGATGCGCTTGCCGTTCTCCCCCGACATGGCGGCATGGCCGCCGCTTTCCGTGTCCGACAGCCATTTTGCGATTGCGCAGAGTTTGGATGCCCCGATTCAGGGCGCGCGCTTGCTGGATGCGCCCCCGATGAGTGCACCGCTTCCAGATGCGCCGCCGCCACAAAAAGCCGCGCTCTTGGCGCTGACCATCGGCATGCCGGAGACGCGGGCGGATTTCGGCACGATCGTGGGCGGCCGCGCGGTTGTCGATCTGTCCGGGCTGACCGCGTTCCAGGGCTTTGTCGTCCAGGGTGATATGGCGAACGATAATGCGGGGTGGAGTGTCTCGTCGGCCGGCGATGTCAATGGTGATGGCATCGACGATCTCATTGTGGGGGCTACTGGCGGTAGCGATGGTGGCGGTGCTGCCGGTGAGGCTTATGTGATTTTCGGCACGGTGGGCGGGTTCGGCACGGAAGTGGACGGGCGGCAGGTCATCGATCTGACAAACCTCGATGCCGCAACCGGCTTCCTCGTGCAGGGCGATCAGGGCGGCGATCAGCTGGGATTCAGCGTGTCCTCGGCCGGCGATATCAATGGCGACAGCATCGACGATATAATCGTCGGAGCCAATCGCGGCAGCGATGGAGGCACCTATGCCGGAGAGGCCTATGTAATATTCGGTACGCGCAGCGGGTTCGGGTCAGATATGGGCGGACGGCAGGTTATCGATCTGACCAGCCTCGATGCCGCAACCGGCTTTATCGTCCAAGGCGATCAGGACGGCGACCGAGCAGGCATCAGTGTATCGTCGGCCGGCGATATCAATGGCGACGGCATCGACGATATCGTCGTCGGCGCTATGCAAGGCAACGATGGCGGCAGCAATGCTGGCGAGGCCTATGTGATATTCGGCTCGTTGAGCGGGTTCGGCACCGATGTGAGCGGCCGGCAAGTCGTCGATCTCACGAGCCTCGATGCCGCAACCGGCTTTATCGTCCAGGGCGACATGGCAGATGATTGGGCTGGTTTCAGCGTGTCATCGGCCGGCGATATCAATGGCGACGGTATCGACGATATAACTATCGGGGCCTTCTTTGGCGACGATGGTGGCGGTGCTGCCGGTGAGGCTTATGTGATATTCGGGACGCGCAGCGGGTTCGGCACTGATGTGAGCGGCCGTCAGGTTATCGATCTGACCAACCTCGATGCCACCACCGGCTTTATCGTCCAGGGCGATATGGAGTATGATCAGGCGGGATGGAGCGTGTCGTCCGCCGGCGATGTCAATGGCGACGGTATCGACGACCTGATCGTCGGGGCTCGCAATGGCGACGATGGCGGAACCCTTGCCGGCGAGGCCTATGTTATTTTCGGCACGCGAAGCGGGTTCGGGTCCGATGTTGGCGGCCGCCAGGTTATCGATCTGACCAGCCTCGATGCCGCCACCGGCTTTATCATTCAGGGCGACACGGCGTTCGATCTAACAGGCACCAGCGTATCATCGGCTGGCGATATCAATGGCGACGGTATAGACGATCTGATTGTTGGCGCGCCCTTTGGCGACGATGGCGGCGACTATGCCGGCGAGGCCTATGTAATATTCGGCACGCGCGGCGGGTTCGGCACCGATGTAAGCGGCCGGCAGGTTATCGATCTGACCAGTCTCGATACCGCGACCGGCTTTATCGTCCAGGGCGATATGGAGGGTGATAGGGCTGGCCAAAGCGTGTCGGCGGCGGGCGATATCAATGGCGATGGTATAGACGACCTGATAATCGGGGCTTTCAACGGCGACGATGGCGGCTCCTTCGCCGGCGAGGCCTATGTGATTTTCGGCCAGGCGAACGTCTATCGCGATCCCTTCCCACTGGTGATGGATCTCAGCACGCTGGGCGCAGCAGACGGCTTCATTGTTCAGGGCGATATGCCAGATGATTTTACCGGCACCAACGTATCTTCGGCCGGCGATATCAATGGCGATGGTATAGACGATCTGATTGTCGGCGCGCCCTTTGGCGATGATGGTGGCAACATTGCTGGCGAAGCCTATGTGATATTCGGTACGCGGAGCGGGTTCGGCACCGATGTGAGCGGTCGCCAGGTTATCGATCTGACCAGTCTCGATGCCGCCACCGGCTTTATCGTGCAGGGCGACATGGCATTAGATTTTGCAGGTGATAGCGTGTCATCAGCTGGCGATGTCAATGGCGACGGAATCGACGACCTCATAATCGGAGCTGGCGGCGGCGGCACCGCGGGCGAGGCCTATGTGATATACGGTACGCGGAGCGGGTTCGGCACCGATGTGAGCGGCCGACAAGTCGTCGATCTGACCACTCTGGACGCCGCCACCGGCTTCATCGTCCAGGGCGATATTGGGGGAGATGCTGCAGGCAACAGCGTATCGTCGGCCGGCGATATCAATGGCGATGGTATCGACGATCTAATTGTCGGCGCTACTAATGGAGACGATGGCGGCACCTTTGCGGGCGAAGCCTATGTGATATTTGGCACGCGGAGTGGATTCGGCAGCGATATCGGCGGCCGCCAAGTTGTAGATCTGAGCACTCTAGACGCCACTACCGGCTTTATCGTCCAAGGCGATATGTTTGGGGATGGTGCAGGCTATAGCGTTTCGGCGGCCGGCGATGTCAATGGCGACGGTATCGATGACCTGATCATCGGGGCAAGGACTGGAGACGATGGTGGTTTCCAAGCTGGCGAGGCCTATGTGATATTCGGCACGCGCGGCGGGTTCGGGACCGATATCGCCGGCCGCCAGGTTATTGATTTGACCGGCCTCAACGCCGCCACCGGTTTTATCATCCAAGGTGATGTGGAGGGTGATCAGGCGGGATGGAGCGTGTCATCAGCCGGCGATGTCAATGGCGATGGTATCGACGACCTGATCATCGGAGCCACCGGCGGCGGAGACGGTGGCACATCTGCAGGCGAGGCCTATGTGATATTTGGCACGTTAAGCGGCTTCGGCATCGATGTTGGCGGGCGGCAGGTCATCGACCTGACCAACCTCGATGCCACAACTGGCTTTATCATACAGGGCGATATGGGCGGCGATGGTGCGGGCAATAGCGTGTCGGCGGCCGGCGATGTTAATGGCGACGGTATCGACGACCTGATCGTCGGCGCGCAGATCGGAGACGATGGCGGCTACAATGCGGGCGAGGCCTATGTGGTATTCGGTACGCGGAGCGGCTTCGGCACCGATATCGGTGGCCGCCAAGTCTTCGATCTCTCTAGTCTCGACGCCACGACCGGCTTTATCATACAGGGCGACATGGCAGAGGACAGAGCTGGTCGCAGCGTGTCGGCGGCCGGCGATGTCAATGGCGACGGTATCGACGACCTGATCGTCGGGGCGCGATATGGCGACGATGGCGGGGCTGATGCTGGAGAGGCCTATGTGATCTTTGGCCGGCGCGTCAATTTCACGCCGGAAGGCACAGATGCCACCATCACTATCGACGAAGATACAAACCATGTCTTCGCGGCCTCGGACTTCGGCTTTAGCGATGGCGATGCCGGCGACATGCTGGTCGATGTCACCATTACCTCGCTGCCCATCGCCGGTACGTTGTTGCTCGACGGTACGCCGGTGATGGCTGGCGATCTGCCGCTCGTAGTCCCGGTCGCCGATATCGGCGATCTCGTCTTCACCCCCGGTGCCGACGACAATGGCGCTGCCTATGCCAGCTTCGCCTTCCAGGTCTCCGACGGCAAAGCGAGTTCCGCGGCCAATACGCTGACCTTCGACGTAACGCCGGTCGACGATCCGGCGATTGCCATCGACGACAGTTTTACGACCGACGAGGCGACAGTGCTGGCGGGCGGCAATGTCTTCGCCGCCAACCCGGCGACCGCCGATTCCGATATCGACAGCGGCCTGACCGTCACGGCCGTCAACGGCAATACCGCCAATGTCGGCGTCCAGATCGCACTCACATCAGGCGCGTTGCTGACGCTTAATGCCAATGGCACGTTCACCTATGATCCCAATGGCGCGTTCGATACATTGCCGGGCCCCGCCTCGGGCGCATCCAATCTGGCCGAAACTGACAGCTTCACCTATGAGCTCAACACTGACGATGTGGCGATCGTCACGGTCACCATCAGCGGCCTCGACAGCAATGGCGATGTGCTGTTTGGCACAGCGGGGAACGATATCCTCAACGGCGGTCTCGGCGCAGACGCGATGGCGGGCGGCCTGGGGGACGACATCTATCGCGTCGACAATGCCGGGGACACGGTTGCCGAAGCCGGCGGCGGTGGGCGTGACAAAGTCAATACAACCGTCGACTTCGATGCCGGGAGCGCCGAGATCGAGGTCATCCGCGCCTTCTCCGACAGCGGCCTCATATTGAACGCCAGCACGAGCGGCTCGCTACTCTTCGGGCGCAACGGTGACGATATGCTCTTTGGCGCCGCGGGCGATGACCGGCTCGATGGCGGTGGAGGGAATGACATATTGGATGGCGGCCGGGGCGCAGACGCGATGGCGGGCGGCCTGGGCGACGATATCTATCGCATCGATGATGCCGGCGATACGGTTACCGAGGCCGCCGGCGGCGGGCGTGACGTCGTCAGCACCAATGCCGACTTCGATGCCGGAAGCGCAGAGATCGAAGTCATCCGCGCCTTCTCCGACAGCGGCCTCATATTAACCGCCAGCACGAGCGGCTCGCTGGTCATCGGGCGCAACGGCAATGACACGCTCAATGGCGCCGCAAGCGATGACAGGCTCGATGGCGGCGCGGGAAACGATATACTGAACGGCGGTCTGGGCGCAGACGCCATGACGGGCGGCCTTGGCGACGATATCTATCGCGTCGACAATGCCGGCGATACGGTTACCGAAGCCGGCGGTGCCGGATTCGACAAGGTCAATACAACCGTGGACTTCGACGCCGGGAGCGCGGAGATCGAGGTGATCAGGGCCTTCTCCGACAGCGGCCTCATATTGACCGCCAGCACAAGCGGCTCGCTGGTCATCGGGCGTGACGGCAATGACACGCTTCTCGGCGCCGCAGGCGATGACAGGCTCGATGGTGGCGCGGGGAACGATATTCTCAACGGCGGTCTTGGCGCAGACGCGATGGCGGGCGGTCTGGGCGATGACATCTATCGCGTCGACGATGCGGGCGATACGGTCACCGAAGCCGCCGGAGGCGGGCGTGACATAGTCAATACGACCATCGAATTCGATGCTGGCAGCGCGGAGATTGAGGTCATCCGCGCCTTCTCTAATAGTGGCCTTACATTGACCGCCAGCACGAGCGGCTCGCTAGTCATCGGGCGGAACGGCAATGACACGCTTCTCGGTGCCGCGGGCGATGACAGGCTCGATGGCGGTGGAGGGAATGACATATTGGATGGCGGCCGGGGCGCCGATGCCATGACGGGCGGCCTGGGTGACGACATCTATCGCGTCGATGATGCCGGGGACACGGTTACCGAAGCCGCTGGCGGCGGTCGTGACGTCGTCAGCACCAATGTCGACTTCGATGCCGGGAGCGCGGAGATCGAAGTCATCCGCGCCTTCTCCGACAGCGGTCTTATATTGACCGCCAGCACGAGCGGCTCGCTGGTCATCGGGCGCAATGGCAATGACACGCTCAACGGCGCCGCAAGTGATGACAGGCTCGATGGCGGGCTCGGTACGGACATCTTGTCGGGCGGCGCAGGTCTCGACCGATTTGTGTTCGAAGAAGGCGACAGCGCGGCGGCGATCGCCGATGCCGATCACATCGCCGATTTCAGCCAGGCCGACGGCGATCTTATCGATCTGGAAGCAATCGATGCGATCGCAGGCGGTAGCGATGATGCCTTCTCCTTCATTGGCACCGACGCGTTCAGCAATACTGCAGGCGAGTTACGCTACGAGCAGGTCGGTGGCGATACGCGAATTTTTGGCGATACGGATGGCGACGGGATGGCGGATTTCACCATCATCCTCGACAGCACAGTCGACCTCGTCGCTGCCGACTTCATAACCTGATAAACACCGGGCTTCTGTAAGGAGCAGTACCAAGGGCTCAAATAGATGATTGGGTGCCACCGCATATTTTTAGCAATACTGTTGCTTGCCGCGTCCTCCGGCGCCGCCAAGGCGCAAGTTGATACAACGTCCAATCCGGAAGAATCGGCCGTGCCCGCATTGCCAATGCCTGACAGCGATCCCCTTACACTTGATGCTACGACGGATCCGATAATTCTATTCTTGCAACGCACAACGACACAGCAAGACTTTGCGCGTTATATTGAGCAGGCGATACGCGCGAATGCTGCGATTGACGAAGCGGTTGCAGGCATCGCCGAGGCTAGTGCCTCTAGGCGTGAAGCCCGTGCGGGCCTGTTTCCGACCATCGATATCGGCCTTTCCGCGCGTACATCGATCGCTCGAAATTTTTCGAACGACCCGGACAATATCCTGGAGCGTTCAAGATCTACCGGCCGCACAGATGCAACATTCTCTGTAAATCAGACAGTTCTTGATTTCGGTGCAACCTCCATCCGCATATCTGCGGCCAGCGCGCGGCTCCGCGCAGCTGAGTTTGAGGCTGCGCGGCAGGCCGACGAAGTGGCCTTGCAAGCGATTGCAGCATGGTATGATGTATGCACGTATCGAATGATGGTTCATCTGACCGAGCAATTCATCGAACGGCAGATCAACCTCCGCGAGGCGATACAGATGCGCGTGCGGCAGGGAGTTTCCGCACAAGCCGATATCGTCACCGTCGACGCACTGATTGCGATCAGTGAAGCGCTAACCGCGCGATATCTTCGAGAATTGGCGAATGCCGAGACGCGTTTTACTTCCTATTTCGATGTAGAGCCGCCGCCGAATATCGTCATGCCGGCCGTCCCGGAATTCCGGTTTTCGAGCCGCGACGCGGTACACCTCGCCGCAGCGAGAACACCGGCCGTTGAAATTACTCGGGCACAGTCACGTGCGGCTCTGCAAGATTCCCGCGCAGCACGTTCCGACACACTGCCCCGTGTCACGGCGGGAATCGAAGGGGGGCGTTTCGGTATATTCGAGAACGACAATGATTATGACATCCGTGGTGTAGTTAGTCTGCAATATCGGTTATTCGGTGCCGCTGATGCCCGGGCCGACCAGGCCAGAGCTCTCGCTCGGGCTGCGGAAGCCCGCGCCGAACGCGTCCGCGAGGATGCGGTTCGCCTAGCCCTCATCGCCTGGACGGATGTAGACGCCTTGGAGCAAGAACTGGCCGCGGCCGAACGCGGCTATCTTACTGCGCGTCAGTCTCGCGACGTCGTTTTGACACGTTTTGAAAACTTGCGCGGGAGCTTGTTCGATGTGATCGACGCGGAACGCAGATATGCCGAAGCTACTACTGCCTATATCGCGTCGACTACGGAGCTTGGTGCGGCGCATTATGTTTTGCTTTCGCGCACCGGCGGGCTGTTGAGTACATTGGGCATCACGGTGCCCAACTCCGCACCCACCTTGTCAGACGGTCAATGAATCACGAACGAATTATTGAGGAGCGCAAGCCCCGCTTTTCCCGATGGCTTTCCGAGCCCATGCTGGCGAACAAGTCAGTTTATCTAAAGGTCGCCATTGCGGCAGCGATGATCAATCTGTTCGGCCTCGCAACCGCGCTTTTCACCATGACTGTTTATGACCGCGTCGTACCTAACAATGCGACGGATTCACTGATCGCGTTGTCGATCGGACTCGCTATCGTCATCTTGTTCGATTTCATTCTCAGAACCCTGCGCGCCTATTTTGTAGATATCGCCGGAGCGCAAATCGATCGCGATATCGGCCATACCGTTTTCGAACGACTTCTCAATATCCGTCTCGACCTCAAAAAAGGATCGACCGGGGCATTGGCTGGTTTGATGCGCGAATTGGAAACGCTGCGTGACTTCTTCGCCTCGGCTACAATCTCGGCAATAGTAGACATACCATTCATTCTACTGACCTTGCTGGTGATATTCTTGATTGGAGGGGCGGTCGTAATCGTTCCGGCGCTAGTGGTCCCATTGGTCATCGGCGTCAGCCTGGCATGCCAGCCGGCACTGGAACGCATGGCGCGAAAAAGCATGGGCGAAGGCTTGCTGAAGCAGACAGTTCTCGTCGAAACGATCGGTGGTCTGGAGACGGTCAAAGCCTCAAATGCCGGTCCATTGCTCACAGAGCGCTGGCTCGATTCCATCGAACGCCATTCGGACTATTCATTGCGGCAAAGGCTGATCGCCGCAATAAGTGTCAATACGGCGGCGATGGCACAAACCATATCCTATGCGGGCGTAGTCATCATCGGCGTCAGCATGATCAACAACCAGACCCTATCGCTCGGTGGTCTGATTGCATGCTCGATCCTTGCCGGCCGCGCAGTCGCTCCGCTGGGTCAGATTGCAAGCTTGCTGACACGCATATCGATGACACGTATCGCTTATCGGCAAATCAACGAACTTGTCGAAACGCCCGTCGAAGGGTCTGAGGAAAACGCGTTGCAATTGTCGGACCTAGAGGGCCGAATAGAGTTTCGAAAAGTCGATTTCCGTTATCCAGGCGCACCGGAAAAAGCGCTGGAAGATGTAAGCTTTGTAATCGAACCCGGCGAACATATTGCGATCCTTGGGCGTGTCGGATCTGGCAAGTCCACCATCGCCAAACTCATTATTGGCCTGTTTCCGCCAGAAGACGGTATCGTGATGATCGACGGTACCGATATACGACAGATCGCGCCGTCCCGGATGCGCACTTTTATTGGCTCCGCGATGCAGGACAACATTCTGCTGTCCGGGTCTGTTCGGGAGAACATCATGCTCGCACGGGCCGATATCGACGATGCGGAAATGCTGCGCGCGTCAAAAATCTCGGGCACTCATCAATTCATGGGAAAGGTCGTAAACGGCTATGATCTCCGACTTGCAGATCGCGGGGAGGGTCTGTCAGGCGGCCAGCGCCAATCGATTGCCATTGCCCGTGCGATTGCAGGAAAACCGCCGATGTTCGTTTTTGATGAACCAACCAGCGCGATGGACGCAGAGACCGAAGCCGGGCTTCTGGATCGGATCACGCCGGAATTGGAAGGCCGGACCTTGGTACTCATTACCCATCGGCCACCGATGTTGCGGCTCGTGAGCCGGATCATCCTGATGTCCGAAGGCAAAATCATTGCCGATGGCCCGCGGGACGCAATCCTCAGGAAAATACAAGGCGATCAACGACAAAGCATCAAAAACAAAGAACCGCCTGTCAGACAGGCAAAACAAACGCCGAACATCACGGTCCGTCCTTCCACAAAGTCTGGCGGATGAGGATGTATGAACGCTGAAAAGCAAAAGGAGGCTGCTGACGAAGCGGCGGTACCTGACGACGGGCCGCCTGACTTCCTGGAACGTTTGACTAGCCGGAAACGCCCCCGCGCGGCCTCCAACCTGCTGTTATGGCTCATTGCCGGTTTTTTCATTGCGTTCATCATTTGGGCCGCTCTGACCGAACTAGACCAAACTATTCGTGGGCCTGGCCGGGTGATTCCCAGTTCGCAGATGCAGGTGGTTTCCAATCTGGAGGGCGGAATTGTCGAAGCGATACTGGTGAACGTTGGAGATCAGGTTAGCGTGGGCGATCCTCTTGTGAGACTGGATAATACCCAGTCGGCCTCTGATTTGGGGTCGAACCGCGCACAATTCGATGCGCTGAATGTGAAGATCGCCCGTTTACAAGCCGAATTAGATGGCCGTCAGCCGCGGTTTCCGACACCCAATAATCAGTCGACCCGCGAACAGATCGCCATTGAACGCTCTTTGCATGGGTCGCGAATGGCCGATCTCGACGCGCTAACGGCCGCCGCGCGCGCGCGGATTACACAATCGCAACGTGCTGCCAATGAAGCGCAAGCCAGTCTCACCGCGCGCCAGGCTGCCGCCCGCGCAGCGCAACAGGAGGTCGATATCCTCCGCCCGCTCGTCGAGCGCGGTATCGAGCCGCGTTTTTCGCTGACGCAGGCAGAAAACCGCGTATCGATCGCGATGAGCGAAACGCAGGCTGCCGCCGCATCAGTCGCACGCGCCCAGGCAAGCGTCGCCGAGGCACAAGCCAGCCTCACCCAGGCTAGACAACAATGGCGCGCGCAGGCCGCCGATGAATTGGCACGTGTGCAGGCCCAGCAATCGGCGCTCCGTAGAAGCTTACCCGCTCTTTCCGACCGCGTGCGCCGGACCATAATTCGCGCGCCTTTGTCCGGTCGAGTGAACCGGGTGATGACGGCAACGGTGGGCGGTACTATTGGACCTGGCGAGCCCATCGCGGAAATCGTGCCGTCGGAAGATAGTTTGATTGTCGAAGCGATGATCCGCCCGTCAGACATTGGTCAGGTCAGTATCGGGCAACGTGCTGAAGTCGGCATTTCAGCCTATGAAAGCGTCGTTTACGGTACGTTGGATGGCGAGGTCATTACCATCTCACCGGATACGACACAGGATGAGCGCACCGGTGAGAATTTCTATACGGTCCGCGTCGTCACGGAAGGAAACCTTCTCGACGGCGACGGGAACCCGGTCATGATCGGACCCGGGATGACAGCCGATGTTAGCCTGCTGGGCGGGAAACAATCCATCCTCAGCTACATCCTGACGCCGATTACGCGACTTGGCCGAAGTGCGCTGCGCGAGTAGCGCAAGACCAAACGGGTGAAATAGTAGCGCACTACAAGGCTCATCCTCATACGTTCACCTGCAAATATTGACGCTCTATCCTGTGAATCCTGAATTGCCGCCTCTATTAGACAATAACTTGCAATTAAAAGATTATTTATGCTTTATCGGTCGTGGAGGCGCCAGTCGTCGAACTGAAGGAAATCGCCATGACTATTACGTCGATGCCTGAGAACATGATTTACCCGAGAACGGGCGAGTCATATTTCGACGCCCCCGTCACAAAACCACCCGTCGTGCGCGGACACGATCTCGACTGGCGGATCAGCTACTCCGCGCTTGCTGCTGAGAGCCATATCGTTGCGCCCGATTTTTCGGCAGAAATTGACGCATCAAACAATCCGACTTTGCTGACTGCGGTTGGGTCCGGCCAAAGCCTGACAGTAAATGGCCAGGCCGCTGGCCCGGGACTGATCAATATCTCAATGTTCGAGCCGTCGGTTGAAGATACAGGCGGCGTTCTGGTCGAGATTACGGGCAGCCCTGGCCCGTTCACGCACCTGGATGTGCGCGGCGTTACCGGAGCCGGTGTGCGCGTTAATGGATGGAGTACCGCTGACCGGGTATCCCTGACGAGAGAGAATGATATCTTTTTCGGCAACCGTGGCGATGATGTGGCTTTTGGGCTTGCTGGAGACGATCAGTTAAATGGCTTGATAGGTGATGACTTTCTTGGCGGTGGTGCTGGTAATGATCGCCTGGAGGGCGGCGAGGATAACGACATCCTTTTCGGTAAGTTCGGCAATGATTTTGTCGATGGCGGCACCGGCGATGACGTCGCCATCTACACCGGCAACCGTTCCGATTATAATCTGAGCATCGCGGGTAACCGCTATGTACTCACCGATCTGCGTTCCGGCCCGAATGACGGGATCGACGAAATCCTCAACATCGAAACCCTCCGATTCGCCGACATGGATATGAGCCTGCCGAACAATCCGACTTTGCTGACTGCGGTTGGTTCCGGCAACAGTCTGACGGTAAGCGGCCAGGCTGCTGGCTCACAGATTGCCATTTCCCTGAACGAGCCGTCGGTTGAAGATATGGGCGGCGTCCTGGTCGAGATCACAGGCACCTTCAGCACTATTACGCACCTTGATGTGCGCGGCGTTACCGGAGCTGGTGCGCGCGTTAATGGATGGAGTACCGATGACCGGGTATCGCTGACGAGAGAAGATGATTACTTTTTCGGCAATGTAGGCAACGACGTAGCCTTTGGTCTTGCCGGTCATGATGAGTTAATAGGCTTCAGAGGCGATGACTTTCTTGGCGGCGGTGCTGGCAATGATCACTTGGATGGCGGCGAGGATAACGACGTCCTTTTCGGTAAGTTCGGCAACGATTTTATCGATGGCGGGACCGGCGATGACATCGCCATCTATACCGGTGACCGTGCCGACTATGAGTTGAGCATCTCGGGCAGCCGCTACATACTCACCGATCTGCGTGCTGGCCCGAATGACGGAACCGACGAAATACTCAACGTCGAAACGCTCCAATTCGCCGATATGAATATGAATCTGCCAAATAATCCGACTTTGCTGACGGCAGTGGCTTCCGGCAATACTCTGACGGTAGGTGGCCAGGCCGCTGGCCCAGGGCGGATCGACATTTCGATGATCGAGCCTTCGGTCATAGACACGGACGGTGTTGTGGTCGAGATCGTCGGCACCTTCAGCGCGATCACGCACCTCGATGTGCGCAATGTAACAGGAGCGGATGCGTGGGTTTTCGGATCGGGTGCCGCTGACCGGGCGTCACTGACGAGAGAGAATGATTTCTTCTTCGGCAATATCGGCGATGATGCGGCCTTTGGCCTTGCCGGAGACGATCGCTTGCTCGGAGGCCTTGGCGATGACACGCTGTTCGGTGGTAGCGGTAACGACCATCTTGAAGGCCAGGACGACGACGACACTCTTTTTGGACAGTTCGGTAACGATTTCCTCGATGGGGGAGCCGGCGATGACATCGCTGTGTACGCCGGCAACCGTGCCGACTATGACCTGAGCATCGTCGGCGACCGCTATATACTCACCGATCTGCGTTCCGGCCCCAATGACGGGACCGACGAAATCCTTAACGTCGAAACCCTCCGATTTGCCGATATGGATTTAAACCTTTCTGTCGCTGCAGGAACCTTCGACTTTGGCCTCATGGCAGGCGCAATGCCATCTTTGGAAGGCCGGGATTATATGATCGCATACTGACAAACGAGGTTTTCAGCATTATCGGCTTTCATAGCTGAAGCCAGACCAATATTGGGTTTTGAGCCAATCACAGACTAGTTGTCGTTAGACTTACAGCACCGCCGCTTCCGTGATGTCGCGCCGGCACGAACTTTCTATGCCTCGGTTTCGATCTCTGCGGCGCGGAAAAAGCGATAGAAATGCGTCATCTATAGCGCCGACCAATACCACCGAATCATGAAACGCGGAGGTCTTCGGCGCGATTAGACCCGAACAATGCCGCATTCGCGCGCACTATCGTTGCTCATCAATCGCATCAGCCGATCTCCAATCACCGCCCAGAGCGAGACTCAGATCGATATAGTTGGTGAGCACTGCGCGCTGGATCGCGACGAGGCTGCTACGCGTGCCGAAGACGCGCTGCTGGATATTGAGCACATCGATCAACTCATTCTCGCCCTCGTCGAAGCGCAACTCGGCAATGTAGAGCGCGCGATCCGACGCACGATCGGAAGCAACAAGCGATGCGCGGCGCTGACGCAGGACCTGGCTGGCATCCAGCAGGCCTTCGACCTCGGAAAAGGCGTTGAGCGCGAGATCCGCATAGTTCGCCACGGCCTCTTCCTGCGCCGCAGTGGCTACCTCGACCTGCGCTTGCCGCCGCCCGCCATCGAAGATCGGGGCGAGCAGGTTGGACGCGAGCCGCCACACGATATTGACCGGATCGAGCAGATCGGACAGCTCGTTCGAAGCCCCGCCGAGCGAGCCGGTCAGGCTGATCTGCGGCAGCCGCGCGGCCTGCGCCTGATCGACCCCGGCTATCGCCGAGGCGATGCGGCGTTCGGCCGCGATAATGTCCGGCCGGCGTTCAAGAAGCTGCGAGGGAATGCCGGGTTGGGGCGGTGGCGGTTCGCGCGGCAGCGTCGCTTCCAGTTCGAGCTCAGTCGCGGGATAGCGGCCAAGCAGCACCTCCAGCGCGCGCACCGCATCGCGCTCGCCAAGCTGCGCGCTCAGCAGCGAATCCCGCGCCGTTTCGAGGTCGGTCCGCGCCAGCGCTGCATCCTGCGCATTGGCATAGCCATTGGAGAAGCGGACGCGCACGATCCGGTCGATCTCCGTCAGCGCATCGACGATATCCTGCGCCACGCCTACCTGCAGCCGGGCCTCGCTGGCGATAAAGTAGGACCGCGCCACCGCCGCGGCCAGCGCATGCTGGGCGAACCGATAATCGGCTTCCAGCGCGCGGGCGCTTTGCCGCGCCGCTTCGACATCGGAACGTACCCGGCCCCAGACATCGGCTTCCCAGCTGACCTGCGCGCCGAGGGTGAATGCCGAGGCCGTAGGCCCGCCTTCGAGCGGTCCACTGCGCGCCGCGCTCGCGGTGCCATCGAGCGCCGGATAGAGCTGTGAACGCGATTGCCGCAGCAGCGCATAGGCGCGGTCGACCAGCGCGGCCGTCGCGCGCAGGCTGCGATTATTTGCCTGCGCTTCCGCGACCAGCGCCGACAGGACGGGATCATCGAACGCATCGATCCAGCCGATATGGACCGCGCCGACACTCTCCCGCGCCATCGCCCATCGTTCGGGCACCGGCGGGAGGCTGGTGTCCGCGAGCGCATCCGCCTCGCCGCTCGTATTGCTGAAGCTTGCACAGCCGGAAACAGCCAAGCCCATTGCCAGCAAAGCCGGCAAGACTGTTACGCGTCCGAGTTGCCGGATCATGGCGCAGCCTCCGCTGCCGCCGCCGTTTCGTCGGTGCCGATCTTGAAGAAGAGCAGATAGAGCACGGGAACGATGACGAGTGTCAGGACCGTCGCAAAGCTGAGACCGAAGACGAGCACTACCGCCATCGAGCGAAAGAAGGCGTCTGCAAACAGGGGGATGACGCCGAGAACCGTCGTGATTGCACCCATTGCTACGGGGCGCACGCGGCTGGCGGCGGAATCGATCACCGCGTCGAAGCGCGGCTTGCCCTCCCTGATCTCCAGATCCATCTGATCGACCAGCACGATGGCATTCTTGATGAGCAGGCCGGAGAGCGACAACACGCCGAGTATCGCCATAAACTCCATTGCCGAGTTAGTGACCAGCAGACCGATAACGACGCCAATGATCGCCAATGGCACGACCAGCCATATGATAAGTGGCTGACGCAGAGCGTTGAACAGCAGGACGACGACGAGCACCATCGCGAGAAAGCCGAGCGGCAAAGTGCTGGCGAGATTCTCGTTCGCTTCGGAACTCTGGCCAAACTCGCCCTGCCAGGTCAGCGTGTAGCCGGGCGGGAGTGAGATATTCTCAACCGCGGGCCGCACGCGCTCGAGCGCGGTAGCGGCCAGTTCATCGGGCACGGGATCGGCCTGGGCCCGTATCGTCCATACCCGGTCGATACGGCGCAATATGGCGTCTCGCCAGACGGTGTCGAAACCGCTGACCGTCTCGATCAGGGGCACTGTGCCGCCGGTCACCTGGCTTGGTATCTGGACGCTAGCGACGCTCTGGATATCGCGCCGCTCACCGATAGGCGCGCGAGCGACAATGGGGATCAGCGTGTCCCCTTCGCGATAGACGCCGACATTGCGGCCCGCAAAGTTGGTCCGCAGCGCATTGGCGAGATCTTCGCGCGAAATGCCGAGCCGCCGGCTTCGGGCTTCGGAATAGATCGGTTCGATCACGCTGACCGGCTGCCGCCAGTTATTCTTGACCGCCGTGAGACCGCTGTCATTTGCGAATATCTCCTCGGCGGCAGCCGAAAGCTGCCGCAAGACCGCCGGGTCCGGGCCTGAAAACTCCGCCTCAATCTTGGATCCGCCGCCCGGGCCGAGCTGGAACTGCCAGACCTTGGCCTGTGCATCGGGATAATTGGCGTCGATATGATTCTGGATCGCAGGCATCAGCTCTCCGATACGATCATAATCGACCTGCAGCAGCAGCTGACCATAAGCCGAGTTGGAGCTTTCAGGCGGATAGACGAGCATATAGCGGAGCGCGCCCTCGCCGATGAGCGTATTGACGCCCTCGACGCCCTCCATTTCGCGCACTTCCTCTTCGAGCTGCACGATATTTTCGCGTGTGTGGTCGAAATCCGTGCCTTCGGGCAGCCAGAAATCGACGACGAGCTGCGGCGTGGTCGAGGCCGGGAAAAAACCCGATTTCACGAAGCCGAAGCCGGCAACCGAGAGGAGAAACAGCCCGATCGCCGTGCCGACCGCGCGCCATGGCCGGGCGAGCATGTCGCGCATGAAATCCTTGTAGCGTGTCATGAAGCGATGCTCGGTCTTTTCCTCAACCGCATCCCCCTCCACTTCCTTGAACAACATGTCGGCAAGTAGCGGCACAATGGTAATCGCGAACACCCAGCTGAACAGCAGTGAGATCAGTACGACCCAGAAGAGATGACCGGTAAATTCGGCTGTCGACCCCGGCGCGAAACCGATGGGCGCAAAGGCCAGGATGCCGACCAGCGTACCGCCCAGCAGCGGCCATTTGCTCCGCGCAACGACCTCCTTCGCAATATCGAGCTTCCGCCGGCCTTGCTGGACGCCCACAAGAATGCCTTCGGTTACTACAATGGCGTTATCGACGAGCATGCCCAGCGCGATGATCAGCGCGCCCAATGAAATCCGGTGCATCGGTATCCCGGCCAGATACATGGTGGTTAGCGTCGCCGAGATCGTCAGGATCAGAACCCCACCGATGATAAGCGCCGAACGCAGACCCATGAAAAAGTAGAGCGTAACCAGAACGATGATGAGAGCCATCACGACATTGATCGCGAATGCCTGCACTGCGGCGTCAGTCACTTTGCCCTGATGATAAAATTCATGCACCTCGATGCCGAGCGGCCGACGGCTTTCGGACTCCGCAAGCGCGGCATCGATCGCTTCGCCCATCGCCACCACATTGGTGCCCGACACGTTCGATATGCCGATGCCGATCGCCGGCTCATGATTATAGCGGTTCAAGAACGTCGGCGGATCGACATAGTCGCGCCGCACCGTCGCCACATCGCGCAGAAAGATGACCGTATCGGCCTCTGGCGTCGATACGACGATATTCTCGATCGCCGCGACCGAGCTGACTTCGCCGGTAGGTTGAATCAGGACGCGCCGGTCGCCGATACGGACATCACCCGCCGCCACGACCGAATTTTGCTGCGCCAGATCGTTATAGACCTGCTCCACCGAAACACCGAGTGCAGACGCGCGCTCGCGCGATATCTCGACATAAATGGCTTCCTGCTGCTGCCCTTGGATCGCAACTTTCGCGACCCCATCGACGGCCAGCAAATCCGTCCGCAAATCGCGCGCATATTCGTACAGTTCGCGTGGCGTATAGCCCTCGCCCGTAATCAGATAATAGATGCCGTACACATCGCCGAAATCGTCATTGACGATCGATTCCTGTGCTCCGGGCGGCAGAGAACCCTGGGCATCCCGAACACGGTTGCGGAGCTTAGTCCAGACAAGCTGCAGCGCGTCGCGCGTCGTCGAGTCGCCATATTTAATTTCGACGGTTATCCGCGAAAGCCCGTCGGACGATATCGACCGGACCTCTTCGACTTCCGCCATCTGCTGGATGGCACTTTCAAGCGGCTCGGTAACCTCGTTGGCAACCTCTTCGGGTGTTGCGCCCGGATATTGGGTGACAACGACGGCCTCTCGGATCGTGAATTCCGGATCCTCGAAACGCGGCATGTTCTGATATGCGATCCAGCCGCCAACCAGCACACCGATAATAACGATGAAACTGATCAGTCGGTTCTTTATCGAAAATTCCGCGAGCCCCATATGCGCGCCCTACTCCTCGTAGGGCCTGATCCGCATACCCTCATGCAGATAGGAACCGCCCGCACCGACAATCATGTCACCGGCTCTGAGCCCCTGGGTAACCGCCAGCATTTCACCATTGGCCGAGCGGGTAGTGACGTCACGCCGCTCCACGGTCATATTCTCCTCATCGACCAGCCAGACATAGCGATCCTCACCGTCCGAAAGCACCGCCGCAAGCGGCACCGAAACGCCCTCATTGACGACATCTGCGGTATCCATTGCGAGGCGAGACCGGATCGTCCCGGTCATGCCAGGCAGGATCAGCACGCCCGATGGCGGCTGGAAATTGAAACGCACCTCGAATGTCTGCGTCGAGGGATCGGCCTGGGTCGATGTCGAATAGATCGTTACGGGTATCGTCACCTCCGGCGCTGCATCGAGCGTCAGCACGCTTTCCAGCGGCCGTATCTGCCCCGAATTCGCGACCAGCGTAGCCGGCACTTGCACGACGGCATGAGCGCCGCCCTGGGTCTGCAGCGTAACGATTTCTTGCTGCGCACCGATATTCTCGAACCGCTCGACATAGGTACGGGCGATCACGCCGGAGAACGGCGCGCGGAGCGCCGTATCTCCAATCCGCACCTGCGCCGTATCGAGTTGCGCTCGCGCTACCTCACGCGCCGTGCGCCGTTGTTCATACACATTCTGCGCGATTGCATCCTCGGCGACCAGGCGTGCCGCACGTTGATATTCGGCTTCAGCATTGTTGAACTCGGCACGCGCCATCGCGAGATCGTTCTGGAAGGTTCGCGGATCGAGCCGCGCGATCACCTGGCCTTGACGCACATTGTCGCCTTCGCGGACGAGCAATTCCTGCAGAGTGCCGCTGATCTCGAAAGTCAGGTCGGACGAGCGGGTGGCCTCGATAACGGCCGGCAAATTCTGTGTGCGGATATCGTCGCTCGTCGACACTTCGATCAGTTTGACCGGACGCGTCGGTGGTTCGGCCTCCTCCTCGCCGCCCGAACAGGCCGAGACGAATATCAACACCCCGATCGGCAGCCAGTGAAATCTCTTCGAAAAATTCGCTTGGAAAAATCGAATCATAGGCAATCGATATGCGATGCCGGCGGCACAGGCCAGTCTCGATTGCACGCGGTTGCTATCGTCTCGGCTGCACGCGAAACTGCAACCTTGGGACTGGTCCGAATATCGAGAGCGTATGGAGAATGGCATGGCAGATCGAAGTGTCGATGCGATCGAACCCTTTTATCGCCTTCTGCTCCACCCGGTGACCGTTCGGCGGGCCTTCAAGGTAGCGCTGGTGATCGGGACGCTGCTCGTCGCGATCAATCAGGGCGATGTCATCATGGCCGGGACCATGCCGCCAATCTGGAAGATTCTGCTGACGTATCTCGTCCCCTATGGCGTGAGCAGCTACTCCACCGCGGCGCTGCTTCGCGATACGCAGCGGGCTGGCAAGTAAGGCGGTCCCCGCGCGCCGGGCAGCGCCGTTATCAAGGGCGGGTCATATCTGTGCGCGGCAGTTATTGCGCCCGCTACCGCCCGGCCGCGCGCCAGTTTCAGGAGCGCGGCATCGGCACCAATCATATCGGCTTTCGCCTCGTCTATACGGCCGCCGCCGATTGAGGCATGCCGATCAGGCGGGCGCGGCCTGCGCGGACGCAGTCTCGCTTTGCTTGCTGCCCGAGATACGCAGCAGGAAATAACCCAGCAGCCCGGAGATCAGCGAGCCGACGATCACGCCGAGCTTCACCTGCTCCATCTGGGCGCCATCGCCAAAGGCCAGCGTGCCGATAAACAGGCTCATCGTGAAGCCGATACCGGCGAGACAGGCGAGGCCGTAAAGCTGCACCCAGGAAATCTCCTCGGGTTTCTTCACGATGCCGGTCGCGTTCGCGACGAAGGCGAAGCCGAAGATGCCGATCTGTTTGCCGATCAGGAGGCCGAGCGCGATACCGAGCGGCAGCGGCGCCATCAGATCGGCGATGCTGATCCCCGCGAGGCTGACCCCAGCATTGGCGAAGGCGAAAACCGGCAGCACGAGGAACGCGACCCAGGGGTGAAGCTGATGCTCGAGATGTTTGAGCGGGGAATGCCCGTCCTTGCCGCCGCTCAGCGGGATGGCAAGCGCGGCGACGACACCGGCAAGCGTCGCATGGACGCCCGACTTGAGCACGCAGACCCAGAGGATGATCGCGATCAGGATATAGGGTGCGATACGCACAACGCCGAACCGGTTGAGCAGGAACAGCGCAACGACGGCGACTGCGCCGAGCATCAGCGCCATCATCGACAGGTTCGACGTGTAGAACAGAGCGATGATCAGGATTGCGCCGATATCGTCGATGATCGCAATCGCCAGCAGCAGCACCTTGAGCGCCACCGGCACGCGGCTGCCGAGCAACGCAAGCACGCCGAGCGCGAAAGCGATGTCGGTCGCCGCCGGAATAGCCCAACCATCGAGATTTTCGGGAATGCCCCAGTTGATCGCGACGAAAACCAGCGCCGGGATCGCCATACCGCCGATGGCCGCGACGATCGGCAGGCCGGCTTTGTCCATCGACGATAACTCGCCATCGAGTATCTCGCGCTTCACCTCCAGGCCGATGAGGAAGAAGAAGATCGCCATCAGGCCGTCATTGACCCAGAGGAACAGCGGTTTCGCGATCTCCAGCGCGCCTGCGCGCACCTCTACCGGCGTCTGCCACAGACCGGCATAGATATCCGCCAGCGGCGAATTGACGACGATCATTGCGAGGATCGCTGCGGCGAACAGGAAATAACCGCCCGTCGTTTCCTGGGCGAGAAATTCCTTAATGGCCGGGCGCAGTTGATCGATCATCGAAACTCTCTTCGGTTTGTGCGAATCTGACGGTCATGTGTGGACGCGGAGCGCCCAAATAGAAAGGGGTGGCGCGCCGTTAGAGGGGGCATCGGCGCGCCACCCAGGGAGGGAACAGGAGACTGTTACGCGGCGGGGCGCGAGCCGGCGTTATGCAAGCCCTGAATCTCATCCTTTATGGCAAGCCGCATCCTTTTGAGATGCGCGATGTCGGGAGAATGGTCACGTACCGAACGGCTGGCGTCGATCCGCGCATCCAGTGCGCGATGCCTTGCGGTCAAACTGTAAAACCGGCGTTTCATGGCGTTCTTCCTTATCATTACGCATATAACCTATGTCCGACGTTGCAATCGATCCAATCGAATGCTACTCACCTTAGTCATAGCATTTATCTATACAGGACTACCCAGGCCATGCCGACGCTTCGCCAGCTCGAATATCTCGTCGCGATCGCCGACAATCAGCATTTCGGACGCGCCGCCCAGGCCGTCCATGTCTCCCAGCCGACGCTGAGCCAGCAGCTCAGAACGCTGGAGGATCGGCTCGGCGTCGTGCTCGTCGAACGCGGCGCCCCGACCGCCGAACTGACCCCGATCGGCCGCGAGCTTGTCGAGCGCGCGCGCAAAATTCTCGTCGAAGTGCGCGAGCTCAGGGCGATGGCGCACCGGGCCGGTGAGAAGCTGGCCGGCACGCTGCGCTTCGGCGTCAGCCCGACGCTCGGTCCCTATCTGATGCCTTCCATCGTCGCGGCGCTTCACCGGCAGCAGCCCGATCTCAGGCTCTATATCCGCGAGGGCATTCCCGACGATCAGGCGATGGAACTCTCACGCGGCGCGCTCGACATGCTGCTCGGGCCGATGCCGATCGAGGGCCCGTCGCTCCATGTCGAACCCCTGTTCAGCGAGCGGCTCTATATGGTGGCCGCCGCCGATCATCCGCTATCGGCGCGCACGACCGTCACCCGCGCCGATCTCGCCGGCGAGACCGTGCTCAGCCTCGATCGCCGCCACAGCTTTCACCGCCAGGTCACGGCGATCTGCAGCGAACTCAACCTCGAACTGCTCAGCGATTATGAAGGCACGAGCCTCGACAGCCTGCGCCAGATGACGGGATCGGGCCTCGGGCTTTCGATCCTGCCCGAATTCTATATCCAGTCGGAAGTCGGCGGCCAGGCCGGCGTCAAGGTCCTCAATGTCGATGATTGGACGGCGAACCGCGCGATCGCCGCCAGCTGGCGCGAGGGCGCGGCCTATGCGCCCGCCTATCGCGCGATCGCCGAGCATATCCAGGCCGAGGCCCGGTCGCAGCTCGCATAACTATGTCCGGCAAGAATCGAAAAAGCCTATCGGCCCCAAGCGCGATATTCTATAGACCGGGCCTGTAACGGGTTCACCGGCCCACTACATCGCCCAGCTAAAAACCGCATCACCGGGATATTTCACGTTCATGCTCATTCTCTTGGCCATTGTCGGCGGCTTGATCCTGTTGATCGTCGGCGGTGAGGTGCTGGTCCGGGGCGCCGTCGGCGTGGCGGAACGCGCCGGCGTCGCGCCACTGATCGTCGGGATCGTGATCCTCGGCTTCGGCACATCGATGCCCGAACTCGTAACGAGCCTGGAAGCCACGCTCGCCGGGGCGCCGGGCATCGCCTGGGGTAATGTCGTCGGCTCGAACATCGCCAATACGCTGCTCATCCTGGGCGCGGCGGCTTTGGTGGCGCCGTTTACCGTGACGGGCCGGGCCGTAACCCGCGATGCCGGCGTGGCGCTCGGCGCGACGGCGCTGCTTGTCGGGCTCGCGACCTTCGGCTGGGTCAATATCGCCACCGGCGTGCTGCTGCTCATGCTGCTCGTCACCTATATCGTCATGGCCTATTTTCACGAGAAATCGCATGCCGACGATCATGGTGCGGCCTATGACAGGAGCGCAGCCTTCGAGGGCGCCGATCCGCGCATCCACGAGGTATTCAACGGTTGGGGCAAACCCATCCTCTTCACCGTCCTCGGCCTTGCCGGGGTGATCATGGGCGGCCGTTTCCTCGTCATGGGGTCGATCGATCTCGCGCGCATCGCGGGCCTTTCCGAAGCCGTGATCGGCCTCACCATCGTCGCCATCGGCACATCTCTGCCCGAACTCGTCACCTCGGTCATGGCGGCGCTGCGCAAGGAGGGCGAGATCGCCTTCGGCAATGTGGTCGGGTCGAACATCTACAATATCCTCGGCATCGGCGGCGTTACGGCGATCGCCGCCAATGGCGGTGTGCCGGCGTCTTTCGTCACGCTGGATCTGCCCTTGCTGCTCGGCATCGCCGTCGGGCTGATGGTGCTGCTCTGGGTCAGCCGGCATCTCGGCCGGATCACGGGCGGCCTGATGCTCCTTGCCTATTTCGGCTATATCGCCTGGCTGCTGCTCGGCCACGGATAGCCATGATCGATCGGCTCCAACGGATCGTCGAATCGCCGCGGTTCACCGCCGCGATAATGACCGTCATCATCATCAACGCGATCGTGATCGGGCTCGAAACCGTGCCGAGCCTGCAAGCGAATTATGGCGGTCTGTTGAGCATGCTCGACACCGTGGCCATCGCGATCTTCGTCGCGGAGATCGTCGCCAAGCTGATCGTCTATCGCCACCGCTTCTTTACGAGCGGCTGGAACGTGTTCGATCTCGTGATCGTCGCCGCCGCGCTCGTGCCTGCCAGCCGGGAATTTTCCGTGCTGCGCGCGCTGCGCATCCTGCGCGTGCTGCGGCTCATATCGATCATTCCGAAAATGCGGCAGGTCGTGCAGGGGCTATTGTCGGCGATCCCGGCCATGGGCTCGGTCATTCTGCTGCTGATCCTGATCTTCTACATCTTCTCGGTCATGGCGACCAAATTGTTCGGCGAACGCTTCCCCGAATGGTTCGGGTCGATCGGCGCCTCGCTCTATTCGCTGTTCCAGATCATGACGCTCGAAAGCTGGTCGATGGGCATCGTGCGGCCCGTGATGGAGGTCTATCCGATGGCCTGGACATTCTTCGTGCCGTTTATCCTCATCACCTCCTTCGTCGTGCTCAACCTGTTCATCGCTATCATCGTCAATGCGATGCATGAGAGCCAGGAGGAAGCCGAGACCGCCGAGCGCGACGCGATCATGGATGAGATCAAATCGCTCCACGCCAAGATCGACCGGATCGCCGAACGCGAACGGAACACCAGCTAGATCGGCGTCCCGGCAGCCGGGCCTGACCAAAAGTGCAGTTCGGTTTCCGACTATGACATGATAGGTTTTGTAAATGCTCAACGCTCAAGATTTGGCCGACTCGGACGATATGCCCATCGCAGGTCTGAAGTGCCGCGCGCTGACGACGCACATGGATAGCCGGGGAGAGCTGACCGAGATTTTCCGTGAATCCTGGCAGCTCGGCAAGATACCCCCCAAGCAATGGAATATGGTGCGCTCCGTGCCGAATGTGCTGCGCGGCGTGCATCTCCATGGACGGCATGAAGATTCGCTGACCGTCATCGAAGGCGAGCTTTTGCTCGGTCTGCAGGACTTACGGCCCGATTCCGATACGCACGGCACAGCGATCCTGTTGACTATCGACGCGGGACGCCCGGCCATCGTCGGCATCCCTGTCGGGGTCGCCCATGGCTTCTATTTCCGCAAGCCCTCGATCCACGTCTATGGTGTCGACATCGCCTTTGACGGCACCGATGAATATGGCTGCCAATGGAATGACGAGGGGCTCTCCATCGACTGGCCCTGCACGGATCCGATCCTGTCCGAACGGGATCAGCAGGCCGGCACGCTGGACGAAATGATCGACGCCGCCGGATTTGCCGAATGAGCGATGTCGTCATCGGCCTCGTCGGTTGCGGGCGCTGGGGGAAACTGGTTCTGCGCGATCTGATCGCCTGCGGGGCACGCGTCCATGTCGCCTGCCGCAATCCGGCACATCGCGGCATCGCCGAGGAAACCGGCGCCGCGTCCATCGTCGATCACTGGCAAGACCTGCCCGAGGTGGACGGCTATGTCGTGGTGACACCAACCAAGACCCATTCCGAGATCGTGCTCGCACTCATGCCATTCGGTAAACCGATCTTCGTCGAAAAGCCGATGACGGCCGATGTCGCGGGCGCGCGGAAGATACGCGAAGCCGATACCGGCAAAGTCTTTGTCATGGACAAATGGCGCTACCATTCCGGCGTCGAAGCGATGCGCGCCGAGATCGCGGCCGGGACGATCGGAACGCTGCTCGGGCTGCGCTTCCAGCGCTGGAGCAGCGGGCATAGCTATGCCGACGTCTCGCCCTTCTGGATTCTCGCGCCGCATGACCTGTCCATAGCCGATCATATCCTCGGCACAGTGCCACCATTGGACAGCGCGGAGGCGATCGTCGCGGCGCAGCCCGATCTGGGCTGCACGGCGGTACTCAAAACGGAAGGCGGACCGACGGTGACGCTCGATATCGGCGTCTGCAGCGCCGAACATCTGCGCCGGGTCACCGCAATCGGCGAACAGGGCATCTTGGAATTACGCGGCGGTTATGACACCAGCCTGTTCGTCCGCCGCAATCCCGTTGCAGCGCCGGGCGGCGACGTCGAAACGATCGCATTTGCCGATACCATGCCGTTGCTCACCGAAATTCAGGGCTTTGTGGATCATATCAAAGGCGGTCCGCCGCCGCTTGCGGGTGCGGAAAAAGGATGCATCATCGTGGAGCGGCTTGCCGAAATCGACGCGATGGTCGGCTAGCGGGCCCATGGCAACCGAGCAGACTGCACCGGTCTTCACGATATTGCTGCCGATCCACCGGCCGCCGCACATGCTGCCCATCGCCGTCGAAAGCGTATTGGCGCAGCATGAACAATCCTTCGAGCTATTCATCCTGTGCGACGGCGCGCCCGCAGCCACCGTGACGAAGGCCGAAGAGCTGGCGCAGACCGACGCCCGGATAGCGGTACGCGCCTTTCCGAAAGGCGAACGCCATGGCGAGGCCTATCGCGGGCAGATCATAGAGCAGGAAAGCCGCGGCCGGTTCATCTGCCAGATCGCCGACGATGATATGTGGATGCCCGATTTTCTCGCCCAGATGCGCCGGCTGCTCGCCCATGCGGATTTCGGCAATCTGCTGCAGGTGCTCGCCGAACCCGATGGCCGCTTTCTCACCTATGGCTTCGATCTGGGACATGAAAAGACGCGGACCCGCATGCTCGAAAAGCGCTTCAACTTTTTCGGGCCATCGGCCTGCGGCTATCGCCGGACGGCCTATCATCGGCTCGAAGAGGGCTGGTCGCCAGCGCCCGAAGACATTTGGACCGACCTGTTCATGTGGCGGAAATTTCTGCGCCTCGACGGCATCCGATGCGCCACGCGGCACGAGATCGGCGTGATCACCATGCCGACGCCCTATCGCCTGCAAATGTCTTTGGAGGAGCGGGCGGCCGAGAATCGCGCGATGCTGACACGGGTACAGGACCGCCGCCAACGCGACGATCTGGTTCAGGCGATACGGCGCGATGCCGCGCGGGAATATTTCCACCTGCGATTTCCGGGCTAGGGCACAATCCCGGTTTCGCGCTCGAGCCAGGCGGCGGCTTCGGCGGGACTCGCTTTGTCCGCGTCGCGATCGACCATGTAATTGGCCTCGCGCATCGCCTCGACGGGAATTGCATCGAGCAGCGGTTCGAGCGCGGCGATAAAGCGATCTTCGCCGACCCGCCCGGGCGCGACCATCAGCACCGCATCATAGTTGGGGATCGCGCCGCGCGGATCGGTGAGCACGAAGAGATTGCTCGCCGCAATCCGCCCGTCCGACGAAAAGGCCGTGATGACGTCCGCGCGCCCACTTTCGACGGCCCGGTACATGAAGGTCGGCTGGTAGGACTGGGCGTCTTCGAACGCGAGGCCGTAGGCATCACGGATCGTCGCCCATTCGGGGCGGTTCAGAAATTCGACATCGGTGCCCATGGTCAGCCGCGGCGCGACGGCGGCAAGATCGCCCAGGCTCTCCATTTCGTAGCGCCGGGCCGTTTCCTGGGTGACGGCGAAGGCATAGGTATTCTCGAAGCCGAGCCGCCCGAGCAGCAGCGCGCCGCGCGTATCGGCCGCCCAATCGCTGAGCTCGGCCAGCATCTCGTCGCGCGGCGGATTGTCCGTGCGCCGCATCGCATTGGTCCATAACGTGCCCGTATATTCGACATAGACATCGACATCGCCGCTCGCGAGTGCCTCGAACGCGACCGCCGAGCCGAGCCCATCGCGATAGCGCACCGTATAACCCGCCGCCTCGAGCCGGTTACCGATCAGGCGCGCGAGAATATATTGCTCGCTGAACCCCTTGGCGCCGATCGTCACGACATCGTCGCGCGATCCGCTCGCCGCGAACGGCGCCAGCGCCAGCACGACGCCGGCGGCCAGCGCGATCAGCCCGCCCCCGATCCGCCAGCGGCTGCGCTGCGCGATCCCCGCTTCGATAAGGCCGAGCAGCGCGTCCGCGGTCAGCGCCAGCGCCGCCGCCGCGAGGCAGCCGACAAGCACGAGCGTCCAGTTCTGCGTCTGGAGCCCGGCAAAGATCATATCGCCAAGGCTCGACTGGCCGACCGTCGTCGAGAGCGTCGCGGCCCCGATCGTCCAGACCGTCGCCGTGCGGATACCGGCCATCACGACCGGCGCGGCGAGCGGCGCTTCGACGAGCCGCAACTTCTGCCGCCGCGTCATCCCGACGCCATCAGCGGCCTCGATAATCGCCGGATCGATCCCGACAATACCGGTCACCGCATTGCGCAGGATCGGCAGCACGGCGTAGAGCGCCAGCGCCAGCAACGCCGGCAGAAAACCGAGCGCCGGCAGCGCAAGCCCAACCGGCGCGAACAGCGAATTGAGCGCGAGCAACAGCGGATAGAAAAGCGCCAGCAAGGCGAGTCCGGGTATGGTCTGCACCAGACTCGCCGCGCCAAGCGCGATCCGCCGCAAGCGCAGGTTGCGCGACGCACCCACAGCCAGCGGCAGCGCGACTGCGAGCCCGAGCAACAGCGCCGCCGCTGATAGCAGAACATGATCGGCGAGCAGCAGTGGCACCTGTTCCAGTGCTTCCTGAAGACGGGGATTCACGCCCCCTCCTCCAGCCGCCGGAGCTTCGCCATCTGCCCCTTGGGCACGGCGATCAGCGCGCTCGCTTCCTCGCCCCCCTCGCCCGCCAGCAGGGCCTGGGGCGAGCAATCGGCGACGATGCGGCCGGCGCTCATCACAAGGATACGGTCGGCGATCAGCAACGCTTCGGCCATATCGTGCGTCACCATGATCGTCGTCAGGCCGAGTTCGTCATGCAGCGCGCGATAGGCCTCGCCGAGCTGATCGCGGGTTACCGGATCGAGCGCGCCGAACGGTTCGTCCATCAGCATCAAGCCCGGCTCTCCGGCTAGAGCGCGCGCCACCCCGACCCGTTGCTGCTGCCCGCCCGACAATTCGCTCGGCAGGCGGTCGGCGACCTCCTCGGGCAGGCCGACCAGATCGAGCAGTTCGGGCACCTGGTTGACGGTTTCGTTTACACCGATACGGGGAATGATCATGATATTCTCCGCAACCGTCATATGCGGAAATAATCCAATATTCTGAAAGACATAGCCGATATGCCGGCGCAGATCGGCCGGGTCCTGCCCGTCAACGGGTTCGCCGCCGATCGAGACGCTCCCGGCGCTCGGTTCGACGAGCCGGTTGATCGTCTTGAGCAACGTCGATTTGCCCGACCCCGATTCGCCGACCAGCGCGACGAATAAGCCGCCCGCAATCTCCAGATCGAGCGCGGCGACGGCGAAGCTGGCCCCGTCATCGAAACTCTTGGCTATGCCGTCAAAGCGGACCGCCGGGCCGTTCTTCCTCTCCATCGCGCGCGAGCATCGCGGCCTTGGCACCATGGGTCAACAGGCGGTGCGGTAGCGCGCGGGAGAAATTATTTGCACCGGGCGGCCCGAGCCGCTGTAAGGTACGCATAAAAACGGGCGAGGCAGACATATGACCACACAGAGTATTTTCATCACCGGCGCGGCGTCGGGCATCGGGCGCGCGGTCGCGCACTATTTCGGCGAGCGCGGCTGGTTTGTCGGCCTGGCCGATATCAACGATGCGGGGATGGAAGAGACCGCGGCCGGGATGCAGCAGGGCCAGTTTTCGATCCATCATCTCGACGTGACCGACCGCGCGCAGTGGAAACAGGTCATCGAAGCGTTCGGCGAGCGCACGGGCGGACGGATGGACGTGCTCTTCAACAATGCTGGCATCGGTATCGGCGGGCCGCTGCAGGAAATGTCCGACGAAGATATCGACAAGACGATCGCGATCAATTTCACCGGCGTGATCGACGGGACGCGCGCGGCGTTCGAGATGCTGCGCAACACGCCCGACAGCTGCGTCCTCAACACGAGCTCGGCGGCGGGCATCTACGGCGCCGCGGGCCTCGTCGTGTATAGCGGCACCAAATTCGCGGTCCGCGCGCTGACCGAGGGGCTCGATATCGAGTTCCGCCCCTATGGCATCCGGGTGCGCGACCTGATGCCGAGCTTCATCGAAACGCCGATCCTCGATGGCCCGCTCACCGGCGGCAACAGCTCGGTGCGCGACATGATCGCCGACGCGGGGCTGGAGATCACACCGGTCAGCGAAGTCGCCGAAGCCGCCTGGATTGCCGTCCATGGCGAGAAGGTCCACACGACGGTCGGCAAGACGGCGAAGAAACTCGCCTTCGCCGCGCGCTGGACCCCGAACCGGCTGCGCAAAAGCCTCGGCATGGCGCGGACGGTGGAGGATTGAGGCAGAACGCTTGTCATTCCCGCGCACGCGGGAAACTAACACCGGCCGTTCGATACAATCGGAATATTACTAGTGAGCATTTCAACTATAGTAATATTGATACTTGTTTCATCCTTCATAGCGTGGAATCTTCTTATTATTTACTATGAAGCTCAGTTTATAAGAGATGGCCGTCGATACTTATGGTCCATCTTAGCAAGATTGACCGTATGTGGCTTGTGCGTCTGGCTGATTGCAAAAATCCTGATCTAGCTATCCCTGAAATAGGGGCAACCTACCCTGCAAAGCCCTCCATCGCCTTGGCCATCTCCACATCCTTCTCGCTCAGCCCATCGGCATCATGCGTCGTCAGGGTCACATCGACCTTGTTGTAGACGTTGAACCATTCGGGATGGTGGTCCATTTTTTCCGCGAGCAGCGCGGCGCGGCTCATAAAGGCGAAGGCTTCGCTGAAATCGGCGAATTCGAAGCGTTTCGATATCGCGTCGCACTCCGCATCATGGTCCCAGCCGTCCAGCGCCGCCAGGGCCGCGGTCCGCTCGCTATCGCTCAGTCTCTCGGTCATCGCCTTCGTCCTTCCGTCTCTTCCCTTGTTCCGCCCGGCATCCTATCTGCCGCACTATGCGGTTCGACGAAAGCCTTTCCGACCCCATTCCCGACGCCGACGCGATGGAGGCGATGGCGCGGCGCTCGATGGAGAGCCTGCCGGCCGAGTTTCGCGAGCAGATGGGCAATGTCGTGCTGCGCGTCGAGGAATATGCCGATCCGGAATCGCTGAAAGCCGTCGGCCTCACCCATCCGATGGAGCTGTCCGGCCTTTATACGGGCCGGCCGATCGGCGAGAAGAGCATCTCCGACCCGAGCGACCTGCCCGACATGATCCATCTCTACCGCCAGCCGATCCTGGCCGAGGCGGCCGATCGCGGGATCAGCATCGAGCGGCTCGTCCATCATGTGCTGATCCACGAAGTCGGCCATCATTTCGGCCTGTCGGACGACGACATGCACGCGCTGGAAGACGAAGCGGATTGAGCGCCCGGCTGTCCCTTGAGGCATTGGGCTGTGTGCGCGGCGACCGGCTGCTGTTTTCGGGGCTGGACCTCACTTTGGACGCGGGCGGCGCGGCGCTGGTGACCGGGCCGAACGGCGCGGGGAAGACGAGCCTTTTGCGGCTGATCGCCGGGCTGCTGCGGCCGGAGGCCGGGCGCGTCGAGATGGACGGCCGGCTCGCGTTCGGCGCTATCGAGCCCGCGCTGGACCGCGAATTGCCGCTCGAACGGGCTCTGCTCTACTGGGCGCGGATCGATGGCGGGGGCGCGGCGGAGGTTGCGACCGGGCTGGCGGCGATGGGCCTGGCGCCGCTCGCCGAAGTGCCCATACGGATGCTCTCGACCGGCCAGTTGAAGCGTGCGGGGCTCGCGCGCGTCATCGGCAGCGGCGCGGAGATCTGGCTGCTCGACGAACCGGCCAATGGCCTCGACACCGAAGCGCGCGGGCGGCTGGAAAGCGCCATCGCAGACCATCGCGCAAGCGGCGGGATCGTTATCGCCGCGACCCATCAGCCACTGGCCTTGCCCGACGCGGTAGAGATGACGATTGGAGCGGCCGGATGAGCGCGCTCTTCGCCATCGCGCGCCGCGATCTGCGGCGCAGCTTTACCGGCTCGGGCTGGCTATTGCCGCTGATCTTCTTCCTGCTCGTCGCAACGCTCTTTCCCTTCGCCATCGGCCCCGATCCGACAGTGCTCGGCCGGGTCGGCGGCGGGGCGCTGTGGACGGCGGCGCTTCTCGCCGCGCTGATGCCCATCGACCGGCTGATCGCGCCGGACCGCGATGCGGGCGTTCTCGATCAATATGCGGTGCGCGGGATCAGCGAGGAAGTCGTCGCGGTCGCCAAGATCGGCGCGCACTGGATCGGCTTCGGCCCGCCGCTGATGCTGGCTGCGCTGCCGGCTTCGGCGATGCTCAACATGGACATGGATGGCCTCTTGAAGCTGGAGGCGGGTCTCGCGCTCGGCAGTCTCGGCCTTGCCGCGCTGGCGGTGACGGTGAGCGCGCTGGTCGCGGGCCTGCAGAGCGGCGGGGCGCTGGCGGGGCTGCTGATGCTGCCGCTGGCGGTGCCGGTGCTGATCTTCGGCGCCGGGGCGCTCGACGACCTGCAGCGGGGGGCTTTTGCGTTGCTCGGCGCGGCGGCGTTGCTGCTGGTGGCGGTAGCGCCGTTTGCGACGGGCGCGGCGATCCGCGCCATGCGGGATTAGGAGCTTTTTGTCAGACTCGACCTAACGGTCGAGCGCGGCAGGTTTTTTCGTCAGAATTTTTCCTGCGCGGAAAAATCGCGGCACCAGCCCACTCCCCCTCCCGACCTCCCACAGGGTACACTCATGGGAGGTCGGGAGGGGGAGTGGGCTGGTGCCGCGACATTGCGAGAGCAATGTTCTGACAAATAAACCCCGCTGCCGCGATTTCCCGATAGGGAAATTCTGACAAACTCAATCGCCGGCGCGTGTCGCCGCTCCGCCGCGAAGATCGTTCGCCCGGACCAGTCCCTCAAACTCATAATCGAGCGGCCCATAATCGCGGATCACGCGGTGCGTCGCGACGCTGCCGGTCAGCCCCTCCAGATCGTAACCGAGCGCCAGATAGTCGGGCGTGCGATTGTAGAGCAGGCTGCTGACATCATAGGCGATCTGGGGGCCACGCGGTTCGGGCTCTGGCGTTGGCGGGAGAAGCGGGGTCGGCGGCGGCGCAGCCTCCGGGATGCCGGTGAGGTTGCCGAGGATATAGGGCAGCTGCTGGGCGGCCAGCGGCGACGTGGCGCAGAGCAGCGCTGCGGCGAAAACGACTCGGGTAACCATCGGTTAACCATGAACGGGGACCGCGATCTTGTGGAGTCCGGCGGGCCGCCTGTCCCGTTACAGGACGCTAGCGTTCCCAGCGGGCGAAGATCGCGGTCGGCAAGGTCAGGCCGCGCGCCTCTTCGCGGACCGCCATCTCGCCGCATTCGACCGTGCCGCCGAGATGCGCCAGCGATTGCGCGACAAGCTCGCCGATCGCGAGCGCGGACATGCGGACCGCATAGACGGTGAGGACGAGGAAGCGGCTGTCGGCATCGAGCAGCTTCGCGCAATCCGCCATCAGCCCAGGCAATCCCTCTTCGAGCTGCCACAGCTCCTTCTTCGGCCCCCTGCCCCATTTGGGCGGATCGAGCATGATCCCGTCATAGCGCCGCTCGCGCCGTACCTCGCGCGCGGCGAATTTGGCCGCATCGTCGACAAGCCAGCGGATCGGCGCGTCCGACAGGCCCGACAGCGCGGCATTCGCCTTCCCTGCCTCGACCGATTTCTTCGACGCATCGACATGGGTGACCTTCGCGCCTTTGGCCGCCAGCGCGAGACTGCCGACGCCCGTATAGCCGAAGAGATTGAGCGCTTCGCTGCCCTCCTCGGCCCTCTCCCGCATCCAGCTCCAGTGCGACGCCATATCCGGAAAGAAAGCGAGATGGCGGAAGGGCGTGCATTGCGCCTGGAAGCGGACATCTTCCCAGCCGAGCGGCCAGCCTTCGTCGGGTACGCCGCCGTCGAGATGCCAGCGCCCGCCGCCATCCGCGTCGGACGCCGGGACGAATTCGCCGTCCGCGCGCCAATTCTCCGATGCGGGCGCCCACATGGCCTGCGGTTCGGGCCGGATGAAGCGGAAGCGGCCATAGCGTTCGAGTTTGCGGCCATGGCCCGAATCGACAAGGCCATAGTCCGGCCAGGGCTCCGCGATCAGCGTTTTGAGCGTCACGATTCCGTCGCGCGCTCGGCGATATAGGCTTCGACGGCCTGTAGTTCGCCGGGCAGTGTTTCGTACCGCTCCTCGCGTTCGAACAGGCCCGAAACGCGCGGGGGTAGCAACGGACGATGGCCGGTCGCGCGCTCCACGGCATCGCGGAACTTCGCCGGATGGGCCGTCGCCAGTGTCACGACGGGTATATCGGCCGGCAGATCGGCCGCCATCGCCGCGGAGAGGCCGATCGCCGTGTGCGGGTCGATGACCTCGCCCATATTCTCGGCCGCCTGCCGCATCGCCAGCGCCATTGCGTCATTGTCGATGCGCGCCGAACTGAACAGCTCGCCGATCCGCGTATGCGCGCGATCATCGAGCCGGAGCGCACGGCTCTGTTCGAAGCTCCGCATGACGGAAGCCAGCATTTCGCCGTCGCGATCGTACATGTCGAACAGCAACCGCTCGAAATTGGAGCTGACCTGGATGTCCATCGAGGGCGCGGCGGTCGGCGTCAGCTCGCCGACCGAATAGTCGCCGGCGACCATCGCGCGGTGCAGGATATCGTTGATATTGGTCGCGACGATCAGCCGCTCGACCGGCAGCCCCATCTGCGCGGCGGCATAGCCGGCAAACACATCGCCGAAATTGCCGGTGGGCACGGAAAACGCCACCTTGCGCTCCGGCGCACCCAGCCGGACAGCGGCATAGAAATAATAGACGATTTGCGCCGCGAGCCGGGCCCAGTTGATCGAATTGACCGCCGACAGCGTAAAGCGACCCGCGAACTGCGCATCGCCGAACATGGCTTTGACGAGGCGCTGGGCGTCGTCGAAACTGCCCTCAATCGCGATGTTATGGACGTTCGGCGCGAGCACCGTCGTCATCTGCCGCCGCTGCACCTCGGACACGCGGCCCTTGGGATGCAGCATGAAGATATCGACCTTGTCGCGCCCGGCCAGCGCGTCGATCGCGGCCGAACCCGTATCGCCCGACGTCGCGCCGATTACCGTCAGATGGCTGTCGCTGTCCGTCAGGAACCGCTCGAACAGAAGTCCGAGCAGTTGCAGCGCCACATCCTTGAAGGCGAGCGTCGGCCCGTGAAACAGTTCGAGCAGCCAGTGCTGCGCGTCAAGCTGCACCAGCGGCGTGACGGCCGCATGGGAAAAACGCCCATAAGCCGTCTCGCACAGGCCGCGCAGCTCCGCTTCGCTCAGCGCGTTACCGACGAAAGGCGCCAGCACGCGAACCGCGGTTTCGGCATAGGAGAGACCGGCGAGCGCGGCGATATCCTCGCGCGAAAAACGCGGCCAGCTTTCGGGCATATAGAGCCCGCCATCGGACGCGAGCCCGGCCAGCGTCGCCCCTTCGAAATCAAGCGCCGGAGCGCTGCCGCGTGTGCTGATATAGTGCATGACGGGCGGGGGTTAGCCGGGGCGCGTCAGTCGCGCAACCGGCGGCGCAACGCCAGCAGATAGATAACCGCCGCCGCCAGCGCGAAGAAGAACCACTGGATTGCGTAGAGCAGATGATTGTTCGGAATATCCTCGGCCGAAGGACGCGCTACCGGTTCCAACCCCGGCGCGGCATTCTCCGATACGAGCCGCAGGCCATGGTCTGCATCGAGCGTGATGATGCCCGTCACCTCGCCGCCCGCCCAGTCCTCTGGCGAATCGATCGAGCGCGACCAGCCCATCACGGCCTGCATCCCCGGCCCTTCGCCGCCGCCCGTCCGGCAGGAGGCGATATGTTGCCAGCCGGTTTCCCCGTCGCGATTCTGCCCGGCCGTGGCACGCCAACGCATCGGTTCGACGCAAAAGCCCGTCGCGCGCCGATAGAGCAGATCTTCGTCCGGCGTTTCGGGCCAGGCGATGGGCGGCATCTCCATCGCGGCGCGATAGGTTTCGAGAAGCGCCTCCTTTTCGGCTTTCCGTTGAAGCTGCCAGACGCCGAGCGCGATCATCGTCGCGACGGCGGCGAGCACGAGCGTGGTTGGGATCAGCGGGAACCTCATTCCCCGTCTCCGGGCGCATCGTCCTTCAACTGCCCCTCATGCGCATCCCGGCGATATTCGAGCGAGAGCAGCACGCCCTTCGCGACCCGCAATCCGAAGACGACGGCCGCCGCCGTAAACGGCACCCAGAGCAGGACATGAATCCAGAAGGGCGGCCGGATCGAAAGCTCGACCCCGATCGCGAGCGCGACGACGAGAGCGCCGATAATCAGCGTCAGGAACGCCGCCGGGCCGTCACCGACATTGAAGCTGCGATAATCGAGCCCGCAGGCGCGGCAGCGATCCGCGAAATGAACGGGACCATCGAACAGCGTATGCGCGCCGCATTGCGGACAGGCGCCGTAAATGCCGGATTGCAGGGGCGTGGGCTCGCTCATCGTGCGAACCCTGGCCGGCTAGTGGATCTCGGCGCCCGCGCCGCCCCAGACATAGATGGCGACGAAGAGGAACAGCCAGACGACATCGACAAAGTGCCAATACCAGGCCGCCGCTTCGAAGCCGAAATGCTGTTTCGGCGTAAAATCGCCGCGATAGGCGCGCAACAGGCAGACGGCGAGGAAGATGGTGCCGACGATAACGTGGAAACCATGGAAGCCGGTCGCCATGTAGAAGGTCGCGCCATAGATATTGCCCGAGAAATCGAAAGCGGCATGGCCATATTCATAGACCTGGATCGCGCTGAACAATATGCCGAGCAGGATCGTCAGCCACAGCCCAGCCTTGAAGCCGTCCCGGTCGCCGTTGAGCAGCGAATGGTGCGCCCAGGTGACCGTGGTGCCAGAGCAGAGCAGAATCAGCGTGTTCAGGAGCGGATAGGTGAAAGGATCGAGCACCTCGATGCCTTCTGGCGGCCAGGTGCCGCCAATCACTTCGGCCGGGAACAGCGCGCCGTTGAAAAAGGCCCAGAACCAGCCAACAAAGAACATGACTTCCGAGGCGATGAACAGGATCATGCCGTAGCGCAGATGAAGCTGCACGACCGGCGTATGATCGCCGCCATTCGCTTCGCGGATCACTTCGGCCCACCAGGCGAACATGGTGAAAAGCACGCCGATGGTGCCCGCGAAGAAGACGAGACTGCCATAGGGCATATCGTGCATCCACATGATGCCGCCCGCGGCCATGGCCAGCGCCGTAAATGCGCCGATCAACGGCCAGATACTGGGGTTTACCAGATGATAGTCATGTTCGGGGGCGGCTCCAGCCATTGCGCTCGAATCCCTTTAGTGAAGCGTTACGGTCAGCTCTCTAGCCCTAGGATGCCTGATCGTCCACGGGGTAGAAAGTATAAGAGAGGGTGATTTCCTCGACATCGCCGATATCGGGATCGTCGAGGATCGCCGGATCGACGAAATAGGTGACCGGCATGCGGATATCCTGGCCCGGCGCGAGCGTCTGGCGCTCGAAGCAGAAGCACTGAATCTTGTTGAAATAGCGGCCCGCCTCGAGCGGCGTGACGTTGAACGTCGCGGTGCCGGTAACCGGGCGCGTACCCATATTTTCCGCCCGGTAGAAAGCGAGCGCGCGCTCGCCGATCTGGACGGTTTCGGTGTTACGCTCCGGCGCGAAATTCCAAGGAAGATCGCGGGCCGTGTTGGAATCGAACCGCACGGTGACCATGCGCCCCGTCGCGGCCACATCGCTCGACATCGCTTCGACCCGCTGGGTCGTGCCGCCGAAACCCGTGACCTGACAGAAGATGCGATAGAGCGGCACGGACGCGAAGCCGAGCGCGATCATCCCGGCGACGAGCAGCACCGCCATGGTGGCGCTGCGCCGGTTCTTCTGTTGGAGTGCGAGGTTCATGAGGCCACCAGCAGCTTGGCGATGGTGATCAGATAGAAGAGCAGGGCCAGTCCGCCGAGAATCAGCGCGGTGACGAGCGCGCGGCTCTTCTGGCGGCTGCGGATCAGATCTTCGTCGTCGGGGGTCATGAGCCGGCTCCTATCGCGAGGATCGTCGGCGCCCATGCATCGACGACGAGCGCGCCGAACAGGGCGAAGAGATAGAGGATCGAGAAGAGGAACAGCCGCTTCTCGGGCACCATATGCGCGGTCTTTTCGGACGGGTTGCGGACTACCGCAATCGCCAGCGCGAGGAAGACGAGGCTCAGTGCGGTGGCCGTCACGCCGTAGATCGCGCCGGCCAGGCCGAGTGGCCAGGGCGCGATGGCGACGGCCGCCATCGGGATCGTGTAGGCCAGCATCTGCCGGCGCGTGGAGCGCGTGCCCGCGACCACCGTCATCATCGGCACGCCGGCGCGCGCATAATCCGCGTTCACGAACAGGCTCAGCGCCCAGAAATGCGGCGGCGTCCACAGGAAGATCAGCGTGAAGAGCAGGATCGGCATCAGCGTAATATCGCCGGTCGCCGCGGCCCAGCCGATCAGCGGCGGGAAAGCGCCCGCGGCCCCGCCGATCACGATATTCTGCGGCGTGCGGCGCTTGAGCCAGATCGTGTAGATGACCACGTAGAAGAGGATCGCGGCGGCAAGCGTCGCGGCGGCCAGCCAGTTGGCGGCGATGCCCATCAGCATGACGGAGAAGACGCCGAGCCCGACGCCGAACTGGAGCGCGGTCTCCCGGTCCATCCGTCCGGCGGGGATCGGGCGGTCCGCCGTTCGCTTCATCACCGCGTCGATATCAGCTTCATACCATTGGTTCAGCGTCGCCGCCGCGCCATGCGCGAGCGCAATCGCGAGAATGGCGGTGAAGGCGAGGACGGGATGCAGTTGGGTCGGCGCGGCCAGCATCCCGGCGAGCCCGGTGAACACGACGAGCTTCATCACGCCGGGCTTGGTCAGCGCGTAGAAATCGCGCCAATCGGCGATGACATGGCCCGTCGAGGTACGGGCGGGGACAGAGGCGGTCCGTGTGTTCATCAATTCCATCCGGGTCCGCCACCCGGCGATGCGGGTGGCGGCCTAGTTCCTAGTCGACCTTCGGCAGCTTGTTGAACTGGTGGTATGGCGGCGGGCTCGACAGCGTCCATTCGAGCGTGGTTGCACCCTCGCCCCAATAATTGTCGTCCGCCTTCTTGCCGGCCACCAGCGACCAGATCATGTTGACGAAGAATACCAGCATGCCAACGGCCATGATCAGATAGCCATAGGTCGCGATATCGTTCCAATAGGTCTGGCTGTCCACATAATCGGGATAGCGCCGCGGCATGCCGTCCAGCCCCAGGAAGTGCATCGGGAAGAACAGCACGTTCACGCCGATGAAGAAGAGCCAGAAATGCACTTGGCCGAGAAACTCGTTATACATCTTCCCGAACATCTTGCCGAACCAGTAATACCAGCCCGCGAAGATCGCGAAGACGGCGCCGAGCGACAGCACATAGTGGAAGTGCGCGACGACATAATAGGTGTCATGCACATAGTTGGTGAAGCCGCCATTGGCGAGCACGACGCCCGTGACGCCACCGACCGTGAACATGAAGATGAAGCCCATCGACCAGACCATCGGCGTCTTGAAGCTCACCGAACCGCCCCACATGGTCGCAATCCAGCTGAAGATCTTGATGCCGGTCGGCACCGCGATCACCATCGTCGCCGCGGTGAAGTAGAGCTTCATATTCAAGGAGAGCCCCACGGTGAACATGTGGTGCGCCCAGACGACGAAGCCGACCACGCCGATCGCGACCATGGCATAGGCCATGCCGAGATAGCCGAAGACGGGCTTCTTACTGAACGTCGCGACGATCTGGCTGACCATGCCGAAGCCCGGCAGGATCATGATGTAAACCTCGGGATGGCCGAAGAACCAGAACAGATGCTGGTAGAGCAGCGGATCGCCGCCGCCGGCCGCATCGAAGAAGGTCGTGCCGAAATTGCGGTCCGTCAGCAGCATCGTGATCGCGGCAGCGAGCACCGGCAGCGCGAGCAGCAGCAGGAACGCCGTCACCAGCACCGACCAGACGAACAGCGGCATTTTATGCAGGGTCATGCCCGGCGCGCGCATGTTGAAGATCGTCGTGATGAAGTTGATCGCGCCGAGGATCGAGGATGCACCGGCAAGGTGCAGCGACAGGATCGCCATGTCGACCGCCGGGCCGACGGCCCCCGATGTCGATAGCGGCGCATAGACCGTCCAGCCGACGCCCGCGCCATCCGCCATGCCGCCAGGCACGAACATCGAGCCGAAAAGCAGCAGGAAAGCGGGAACGAGCAGCCAGAAGCTGATATTGTTCATCCGCGGGAAGGCCATGTCCGGCGCGCCGATCATCAGCGGCACGAACCAGTTGCCGAATCCGCCGATCATCGCGGGCATGACCATGAAGAAGACCATGATCAGGCCGTGCGCGGTGATCATCACATTCCAGAAGTGGAGCGCGGCATTGCCCTCTTCGCCGGCCCATTGGGCGAGATACTGGATGCCCGGCTCGGCGAGCTCCATGCGCATCATGCCCGAAAGCGCGCCACCGATGATGCCGGCGACGATCGCGAAGATCAGGTAGAGCGTGCCGATATCCTTATGGTTCGTCGACATGAACCAGCGGACGAAAAAGCCGGGCTTGTGATCGGCGTCGTGATGCGCCTCGTCCTGACCTGCGGCTTCGAAATGGGAGGGAGTGGCTGCGGTATCGGTCATTCTTGCGGCCCCTTAACTGGCTGCGCGCGCGGAGCGGGCCGCGGCAATTTCTTCGGCGTCTTCGGCCGTTTCGGTATCGGCTTCGGCGGGTGCCTCTTCGGCGGCCTCTTCCTCACTTCCGGGCATCGTCCCACCATTGGCGAGCACCCATTGCTCGAACCGTTCGGGCGAGACGACTTCGACCGCGATCGGCATATAGCCGTGGCGGACGCCGCATAGTTCGGAGCATTGGCCGAAATAGACGCCTTCCTGATCGACCCGGGTCCAGCCTTCGTTGAGGCGGCCGGGCACGGCATCGATCTTCGTCCAGAAGGCCGGTACCGCGAAGCTGTGCAGCACGTCAGACGCGGTCACGAGGAAGCGGATATTGACGCCTGCCGGAATGACCATGCGCTCGTCAACCGCCAGCAGGCGCGGGCCATCCGCATCGGTGCGGAACCGCGCGCCTTCGGCCTGCTCGCCCTCTTCCTCCAGCATGTTCGAAACGAGCAGAATGTCGCCATGATCGGGATATTCATAGGTCCAGTTCCACTGGTTGCCCGTGATCTTCACCGTCACCGTCTCGCCCTCAGGCAGATTATACTGCGCCTGCAAGAGACTGATCGACGGCACGGCGATGACAACAAGGATGAGCACCGGAACGAGCGTCCAGATCACTTCCAGCGTCGTGTTGTGCGTCGTCTTGGACGGGGTCGGATTGCGGCGGCGATTATAGCGTACGATGATCCAGAGGAGTAGCGCCAGCACGAACAGCGAAATCGCCGTGATGATCGGCATCAGCAGCGCATCGTGGAACCAGCGGGCCTGGTGACCGACTTCGGACACCTGATCCTGGATGCCCATCGCTCCGGTCGGCATGCCGAACCCTTCCACGGCCGGCGCATGTTCGAAGGCCGGCACTTCGGCTTCAGCCGACTCGGCCGCTTCGGTTTCAGTGCCCGGCGCGGGTGCGAGCTCGGTTTGCGGCGCCGGCGCGAGTTCCGGTTGCGGCGCGGCGGCACTCACCGCCGACGTTACGGAAAGCGAAGCCACGGCCAAACCGGCGGCCAGCATCAAGTTCGTCAGAATACGCATTTTATCCCCACAGGTTCCGCTCGGGGAGCGGTTCAAACAGTTCACATAATAGTGAAACTTGCGCGTTATATAGAGCCGGGATTTGCAGGCCTCAAGCTTCACTTTCGGGAAATTCTTGCGTCGCAGCATCGGGTTGAAGCTATCGCCCCCGCCGCCTATGTGCCGCCGGACGAAAGGCGGTGGTGCGCATTATGACCGACGACGATATTCTTTCCGAATTCCGGGCGGCCCAGGCGCTTCTCGAAGGCCATTTCATTCTCTCATCGGGCAAGCGCAGCGCGCGCTACCTCCAATGCGCGCGCGTATTGATGGACCCGATGCGCGCCTCGCGCCTCGCCTCCACGCTTGCCGCCCGCCTGCCGCGCGAAGTTCGCAGCGACATCGACGTGGTCGTATCGCCGGCCATGGGCGGTGTGATCATCGGCCATGAGATGGGCCGGGCGCTCGGCATCGACGCCATGTTCCTCGAACGGCCCGAAGGCACGTTCGAACTGCGGCGCGGCTTTGGGCTGGAGCGCGGGCAGAAGGTGTTGATGGTCGAGGATGTGGTGACCACCGGCCTCTCCTCGCGCGAAGCGATCACCGCGGTGATCAATGCGGGCGGCGAAGTTGTCGCCGAGGCCGCTCTGGTCGACCGCTCCAATGGCACGGCCGATCTCGGCATACCTTTCTTCCCGCTGCTGTCGCTCGATTTCCCGGTCTATGACCCGGACGATCTGCCCGAGGAGCTGGCCGCGATCCCGGCCGAAAAACCCGGCAGCCGGGCGAAGTAATGCGCCGGGCGCTCGCCGCCCTGGCGCTGCTGTGCGGCCTGTTCGCAATCCCACCGGCACAGGCGATCGAGCCAGCGCGGATCGGCGCGCTGGCCGAAGCGCAGAATTTCAACGGCGTTATCCTCGTCTCGCGCGGCGATACGATTCTGTATGCGCGCAGCTTCGGCGAGGTGCGGCCCGGCAGCGGCGAACCGCATCAGCTGACCGCGCGTTGGCGCTGGGCGTCGATCACCAAGCAGCTGGTCGCGACGCTCACCATGCAGGAGACCGCAGCCGGCCGCATCGATCTCGATGCGCCGATCGGCCGCTACTGGCTCGATTTCGCCAATGCCGAACGCGACCGGATCACCGTGCGTCATCTGCTGCAGCATATGTCCGGCCTGCCCGACCCGGAAGATAGCGCCACCCTGCCCAACGGCCTGCCGGCCTTTTACGGACCGGATTTCGGCGGCAATGCGGCGATCGAGGCCTATTGCACGGGCCCATCGCGCGCGGCGCCCGGGGCCGGATATCATTACAGCAATTGCAATTTCATCATTCTCGGCCGCCTGCTCGAACGGGTGACCGGGCAATCTCTCGACATGCTGATCGCCGATCGGTTGCCGGGCGCGCCCGCGCTGTTCCCGGCGGGCGGCGAGACCGTGCCCGGTTTCCAGTTCGGCGCCGCCGAGCCGCCGGTGCGCCTCGCCAGCTATGGCGGCGCGGGCGGCATGAACGGGTCGATATTCGATCTCTGGGCGTTCGACCGGGCGCTGATGCGCGGCGAACTGCTCGATCCCGCCGCGCGCGATGAGATGTGGACCGGCGATCCCGCAATCGGCTATGCGGCGCTCGGCCAATGGGTGTTTCCCGCGCCGCTTGCCGGATGCGCGACACCGCAAAAGCTGGTCGAACGGCCCGGCGCGATAGGCGGGGTGCAAGGCCGCAACTATATCCTGCCGGAGCGCGACATGGTCGTCATGATGTTCACCAACCGCAGCGAAGCCGAGTTTCCGCTCGGCCATGTCGCGCGCGAGCGCGGCTTTGCCTTCGAACTGCTCTCGATCGCCGCCTGCCCGGAGACCGCCGAATGACCGCCCATCATCTGCGCCTCGGCGTGAATATCGATCATGTCGCGACGATCCGGAACGCGCGTGGCGGCGATCATCCCGATCCGGTGCGCGCGGCGGAACAGGCGGCGGACGCGGGCGCGGACGGCATCACTGCGCATCTGCGCGAGGACCGGCGGCATATCACCGACGGCGATATCGACCGGCTGAGCGAAGCGCTGACCATCCCGCTCAACCTCGAAATGGCGGCGACCGACGAGATGCTGGACATCGCCCTGCGCCATACGCCGCATGCCGCCTGCATCGTCCCCGAAAAGCGCGAGGAACGCACGACCGAAGGCGGTCTCGACGCGGCCGGCGGACACAATCATCTCGCGCCGTTCGTGCGCGAACTCAAAAACGCCAATATCCGCGTCAGCCTGTTTATCGAACCCGATCCCGCACAGGTCGAAGCTGCGCTGCGCCTCGGCGCACCGGTCGTCGAATTCCATACCGGCCGCTATGCGCATCTCGATGGCGAGGAGCGGGCGACCGAACTGCGCCGCATCGCCGATGCCGCCGCATTGGCGGCCAAGAACGGCATCGAACCGCATGCCGGGCACGGCCTGACCTATGACAATGTCGGGCCCATAGCGGCGATCCCGCAGATCGCGGAGTTGAACATCGGCCATTTCCTTATGGGCGAGGCGATATTCACCGGTCTCGAAACGAGCGTGAAACGGATGCGCGAACTAATGGATCTGGCGCGATGATTGAGCAAATCCGCCAATATCATCCGCTATATGTCGTCCATATGGCTGTCTGCATCGCTTTTTTCGTAATTGCGATGGCCATTACCGCTATGGTCGTTTGGAATATCGTTATTGGTAACTGGACGGGGGGATACGAGCTCCCCTCTCCTATACTATAGTGATGGCGGGTGGAGCAGTGTTTGCTGTGAGGGTACTGACAACTGTCCTTTGGTACCTTTTCGGGAAGCCCGTCGATCGCATCGGAAAGAATGAAACATGATCAGCGGTATCGGTTCCGATCTCTGCAATTTTGAAATCCTCCCCCTTGGGGGGAGGTGGCAGCCCGCAGGACTGACGGAGGGGTATCACCGTCTCGGACAGACAGCCCTTTCGCTGATAACGGGATACCCCTCCACCGCTTCGCGGTCCCCCTCCCCTTACAGGGGAGGATTTTTCCTTTGATCATCGGTATCGGCTCGGATCTCTGCAATATCGAGCGTATTCAGGCCTCGCTCGACCGGTTCGGTGCACGGTTCGAGCAGCGCGTCTTTACCGAGATCGAGCGCGCGAAAGCCAATCGCCGCCCCTTCACCATCGCCGGCACCTATGCCAAGCGCTTCGCCGCGAAAGAGGCCTTTTCCAAGGCCGTGGGCACCGGTTTCCGTCAGGGTGTGTTCATGAAGGATATTGGTGTAGTGAACGCGCGGAGCGGCGCGCCGACGCTGGCGCTCACAGGCGGCGCGAAAAAGCGGCTTGACGCGCTGACCCCGCCCGGCCACCGGCTGGAGGTGCATCTGACGATGACCGACGACCATCCCTGGGCGCAGGCCTTCGTCATCCTTTATGCCCGGCTGGAACTGCCGGACGACAGAAGCGAGTGAGTGAATTGGATCAGGAACGCGCGAGCGACAGCGACGAGCATCTGGCAGCCGCCCTGAAGGCGAGCGAAGACTGCGCCGCTGCGCCCGAAGATGATGGCGAGAAGAAGGGCACCGACTGGTGGGGCGAGATCAAGGGTATCCTCTTGCTCGTCCTCGCCGTGCTCGGTTTTCACAGCTTCGTCGCCAAGCCCTTCTATATCCCGTCTGAGTCGATGATGCCGGGGCTGATCCAGGGCGACCGGCTCGTGGTCAGTAAATATCCCTATGGCTGGTCCTATGTATCGCCATCCTTCCACATATTGCCCTTTATGGAGGGCCGCCTGTTCGGCCGCATGCCTGAGCGCGGCGATATAGTCATCACCGTGCCGCAGGGCGCGCGATCGGACTATATCAAGCGCGTCGTCGGCCTGCCCGGCGATACGATCGAGCTGCGCGGCGGTGCGGTGATCCTGAACGGCACGCCCTTGCGGCGCGAACAGCGCGAACCGGCAATGATCCCGATCGACGAAAACGTGCCGTGCGACGATGTGCCGGGCCTGATTACGACGGGCAGCGATGGGCAGCGCTATTGCCGCATGCCCGTCTATCGCGAATATACGCCCGAGGGCCGCTATTACGACACGATCGATCTTGGCCCCTCGCCCGGCGACTTTTACGGGCCGATCACCATTCCCGAGGGCCATCTGTTCCTGTTGGGCGACAATCGCGACCAATCGGCCGACAGCCGCGCGCCGTTATCGACCGATCCGCGGCGCCCGGGTGGGCTGGGCGGGCCGGTGCCCGTCGAAAGTATCGGCGGCCGGGCCGAATTCATCACCTTCTCGCTCGACGGCACCACGGACTGGTATAATCCGATCAGCTGGTTCAGCGCGATGCGCAGCGGCCGGGCCGGCACCGGGCTGCATCCGGGCCGCGAAGGAGAGGAATGACGACGCCGGACGACGAACCCGGGCCCTATGACGGCAAGTTCGGGCCGGCCGAAGTCCGCGATCCCGTAATCCGGCGGGAACTGAAACGCGCCACCGCCTGGGCGATGGTCGCCGTCGCCGTTCTCCTCGTCTGGCAACTCGCGCAGGCGCTGTTGCTCATCCTCGCCGGCATCGTTTTCGCCTCCCTGCTCGATGGCGGCACGAAGCTGCTGCGCCCGATCATTCCGTTCAGCCGCGCGCTGCGCCTGCTCGTCGTCGTGGTGCTGATCATCGGCGGGCTGGCGGGCGTCGGCTGGCTGGCCGGGATCGAGATCGCCAACCAGGCCGAACAGCTGCGCATCACGCTGACCGATCAGTTCGAGCGGTTGCTCGCGATGCTCGACGAACTCGGCATGACGCCGGGCGGCACGGAGCTCACCCAGATCATCCGCGACGTGCTGGGTTCGGTCGGCAGCCTCACCTCGGCGCTCGGTTCGGCGGTCAGCGGCATCGCGACGCTGTTCCTCATCATGGTGATCGGCCTGTTCATCGCGATCGACCCCAATCTCTATGATCGCGGTATCCAGTGGATGTTGCCGCGCGGCACGCGCCCCGAATTCCGCAAGACGACGCAGCGCATGTCGAAAACGCTGCAGCGGCTGCTCGCGGGCCGCGTTCTCGGCATGGTGTTCGAGGGCTTCATCACCTGGCTCGGCCTCACCATCGCCGGCGTGCCGATGGCGCTCCTGCTCGGCATCCTCGCCGGGCTCTTGGCCTTTATCCCCAATATCGGCGCGTTCATCACCGGCGTACTCATGGTCGCGGTCGGCCTCAGCGCGAGCCCGGAACTCGGCTTCTACGCCTTTCTCGTCTATCTCGTCGTGCAGACGTTCGACGGCTATGTCGTGATCCCGATGGTCGCGAAACAGACGGTCGACCTGCCCCCTGCCCTCACCCTCTCGGCGCAAATCCTGTTCGCCGCACTGTTCGGCATTATCGGCCTCGCGCTCGCCGATCCGATCGTCGCGATGATCAAGGCCGCGCTCGAACGCCGGTCCGAACATAATGACGAGGAAGAAGAAGCCGCCCAGCGCCGCGCCGCCGAAGAAGGCGCCACGCCGACCGACCCCGGTTAGCGGGGGGGTTCTTTGTCAGAACATTGCTATCGCAATGTTCTGACAAAGAAACCTACCGCGCCTGAGGCGTAGCCAAAGGTCTCGCAAAAGAATCCCTATTGCGGCGGGAGCGCTTCGCCCATCTGTTCCTGGAGCTGCTGCTGCAACTGTTGTTGCTGCATCATCTGCTGCATGAACTCTTCCTGCGACAGAACATCGACCAGTTCGACCTCGAACTCCAGCACATCGGTCGTATCGAAGGGCATTTGCGGCGCGGGCGGATCGCCGGGTTCGACGCCAGGCGGGAGCCAGAGATCGGGCGGAAGCCAGAGCATATGCCGCGCACCGACCGTCATCTCCTGTACGCCTTCGCCGAAGCCAGCAAATACCTGACTCAGCGGAAATGGCTGGCCCTGTCCTTCGTCGACAATCTCGCCGTCGAGCAGGCGCAGCGTATAGTTGACTACCGCCGCATCTTGCGGTCCCGGGCTCTCACCGTCTTCGTCACCGGCTTCCAGAACCTCATATTGCAGGCCGGAATCCGTCGTCACCACGTCCGCGCGTGCCCCGTTCCAGGCGAGGAAGGCCTCGGGCGACTGGGCCGCGCTGGGCGTCGCGGTGAACCAGGCAAGGGCGATCGCGCCCGCAATCAGCGCGCAAATGCCGAGCCAGAGCTTGGCCAATGCACCCTTTTGTATCGGGCGGAGTGGAACGGCGGTGACGGACATGATCTATTCCCGAAAACAATAAGGGCCACCCCTATGGAGCAGCCCCACAAAAATCCAGCGGTAAATCCGCCGCTATGGCTGGCACCGGCCCGCGCGGACCGGCCTGTTTCGTCTCAGGCGGCGCGGCGTTCGAGCGAGGAGAGCCAGGCGCGCGCCTGTTTCTGCGCTTCGGCAATTTCACGCGCCGACATTTCGTCGGAAATTTCCGCTCGGCAGCGCTGCGCCTTTTCATGCCCGCGCACTGCGGCAAGGTTGAACCATTTATGCGCTTCGATCAGATCGATATCGAGCCCGTCCGTACCCGCCGAGTAGGCGATGCCGAGATCGAAATAGGCATTCTCGTCGCCCGTAGCCGCGTCTCTTAAACGGCTTTCGATCAGAAAATTCGCGGTTGCCGCACTGTGCGCCATGACCCTGTTCCCCTTCACTGACTGTCGTCGAGAACAGGGATTGACCGGTTATGGATAATAAAAGGTTAACGGGATTGGGATCTTTTTGTCAGAGTCTTTTGTCAGACCTCGCCTTCGGCTCGGCGCGGCAGGTTTCTTTGTCAGAATTTTTCCTCAGCGGAAAAATCGCGGCACCAATGTTCTGACAAGCAAACCTTCCCCTACCCCATCTCCACCGCGATATTATCGATCAGCCGGGTCTTGCCGATCCGCGCGGCGGCGAGCAGCCGGGCGGGCCGCTCAGGCGTTTCGACCGGCTCCAGCGTCTCGGCGTCTCGTAGCTCGATATAGTCGACGGTCGCGAAGCCCGCCTCGAACAGTTTCGCCTTGGCCGCGATGATCGCGTCGCCCGCGTCGTCGCCCGCGACGATCGCCGCGGCCGTCTCGCCAAGCGCGTCCGGCAGCGCGACGGCGCGCGCGCGCTCGTCTTCGGTCAGATAGGCGTTGCGCGAGGAGAGCGCGAGCCCGTCCGCTTCGCGCACGGTCGGCACGCCGATAACCTCGACTTCGAAATCGAGATCGCGCGCCATGCGCCGGATCAGCGCAAGCTGCTGATAGTCTTTTTCACCGAAAAGGGCGTAGTCGGGCCGGATCTGGTTGAAGAGCTTGGCGACGACGGTCGCGACGCCATCGAAATGCCCGGGCCGCGATGCGCCGCACAGGCCCTCGGTGACCCCGGTCAGGCGGATCGTCGTCGAAAAGCCCGTGGGATAGACTTCTTCGGGCCGCGGCGTCCAGAGCAGATCGCACCCGGCCGCCTCAAGTTTCTCCGCATCCTCCGCTTCGGTACGCGGATAGGCATCGAAATCCTCGCCTTCGCCAAACTGGGTCGGATTGACGAAGATCGATGCGACGACATAGTCGGCGACCTCGCGGGCCCGCGCGACCAGCGCGATATGCCCGGCGTGCAGCGCGCCCATGGTGGGAACGAGCGCCACCGTGCCGCCATCGCTACGCAAGCCGCGCACCGCCGCGCGCACCCCGATTAACCGTCTCTCCAATTGCACCTGTTTCGCGCCTCCGATATGTCGGCCGTGCTTGTGAGCGGGCGGGGGGTCCGAATCAAGCCAGTTCATTTTGGGTATCAGTTTCTCCGGGGGAACCGTGGCCGATTGCCATTTCATCGTTTTCGCCAATGAGAAAGGCGGCACCGGCAAGTCGACAACGGCCGTGCACACCGCCGTGGCGCTCGCCGCGTCGGGCCGCCAGGTCGCGGTGCTCGATCTCGACAGCCGGCAACGCACGACAACCCGCTATCTCGAAAACCGGCAGGCCAGCGCCGAGCGGCTTGGCGCAACGCTGCCCACGCCGCGTTTCATGGTCAGCGAGGCCGATAATCTGGTCGGTTTCGAGCGCGGCATCGAAGCGCTGACCCAGGATAGCGAATTTCTGATTATCGACACGCCGGGACGCGACGATCCGCTGGCCCGCATTTCGGCCGCCCGCGCGGACACGTTGGTCACACCGATCAATGACAGTTTCGTCGATCTGGACTTGATCGGCGAAGTCGATCCGGAGAGTTACACGGTCCGCAAGCCGAGCTTCTACGCCGAGATCGTCTGGGATGCGCGCAAGGCCAAGGCGCAGAGCGGCGGCGAAGTGGACTGGGTCGTCCTGAGAAACCGCCTCCAGCATATCGAAGCGAAGAATATGCGGCGGGTCGCGCGGGCATTGAACGATCTATCGCGCCGTGTGGGCTTTCGCGTGATTCCGGGGCTCTCCGAGCGCGTCATCTATCGCGAACTCTTCCCGAGCGGGCTGACGCTGCTCGATATCGATCATTTCGAAAGCGTCGGGCTCAGCCATGTCGCGGCCCGACAGGAATTGCGGGAAATGGTTGCCGCGCTGCAGCTCCCCGAACAGGGGGTTACACAGGATATGTTCGAGACTGTATAAGGGCATAATGCACTTCATATTGCTGGCATTCGGAGCGATCGCAGCCTGGGCCTGGTGGACGGGCAAGCTGCGGCGCAGCGACAGCGGCGATTGGGCGGCGATCGCGGCCGTGATTCTCGGCTTCAAATTGTTTTCGACCGGGCAAGGCATCCTCGCGCTGATCTGTTTCGCCGGCGTCGCCGCATGGGCCGCCTATCGCTCCCAGCAGTTGCGGCGGGCGCGGATGCATGTGGACGAAGCGCGCGAATTGCTCGGCGTCGACGCGGATGCCGATCAGGCCTCGATCCGCAGCGCGCACCGCCGGTTGATCGCCAAAGTGCATCCTGATGTCGGTGGTTCGGCGGAGCTTGCCCGGCGCGTCAACGCCGCGCGCGACATATTGCTCAGCGAAGCGCGCAATCAGGTGCCCGAACAGAGCGAATAGCATCGGCGGCTTGTGCCTTGCAGCGGTAACACTTAGAGCCGAACGCGGGGTCGCACCTTGTTTCCGGCCAGCCAGCCAAACGCATATAAGAGATCGAGATGACCCACCACTTCGACCCCACAACCCTGCGCGAATATGACATTCGCGGCATCGTCGGCGAAACGCTGGGCGAAGACGATGCGCGCGCCATCGGGCGCAGCTTCGGCACGCTGGTTCGCCGCGCGGGCGGCAGCCGGGTCGCAGTGGGCTATGACGGGCGGACGAGTTCGCCGATGCTCGAAGCGGCGCTCGTTGAGGGGCTGAACGCGAGCGGCGTCGATGCGGTGCGGATCGGCCTGGGGCCGACCCCGATGCTCTATTTCGCCGAGGCGACGCTAGAGGTTGATGGCGGCATAGAGATAACCGGCAGCCATAACCCCCCCGATTATAATGGCTTCAAGATGGTATTTGAGCACCGGGCGTTTTTCGGGGACGATATCCAGGGGCTCGGCACCATGGCCGCCGCCGGAGACTGGGAAACCGGGAGCGGAACCAGCGAGCATGTCGACATCGCCGACATCTATGTCGACCGGCTCGTGGCGGGCCATGCGGGCGGCGAATTCCGCATCGGTTGGGATGCGGGCAACGGCGCGGCCGGCGCGATCCTCGAAAAGCTCGTCGCGCGGCTGCCCGGCGAGCATTTCACCCTCTTCACCGATATCGACGGATCTTTTCCCAACCATCATCCCGACCCCACAGACGAGGCGAATCTGGCAGACCTCAAAACGCTCGTCGCCGAGAACAATCTCGATTTCGGAGTGGCCTTCGACGGCGATGGCGACCGGATCGGAGCGATCGACGGCACGGGCCGGGTGATCTGGGGCGATCAACTGCTGGCGATCTTCGCCGAACCCGTGCTGCGCAAGGCGCCGGGCGCGACGATTATCGCCGATGTGAAGGCGAGCCAGGCGCTCTACGACCGGATCGCGGAATTGGGTGGCGACCCGCTGATGTGGAAGACCGGCCATTCGCTGATCAAGTCCAAAATGAAGGAAACCGGCTGTCCGCTGGCCGGCGAGATGAGCGGCCATGTCTTTTTCGCGCAGGATTATTACGGGTTCGACGACGCGCTCTACGCCGCCGTACGGCTGATTTCGGCGGCGCATGTGCTCGGCAAAAGCGTGACGGAGTTGCGCGATGCGATCCCCGATATGATCAACACGCCCGAAATGCGCTTTCAGGTCGATGAAAGCCGCAAATTCGCGGTGATCGACGAGGTGCTGGAACGGCTGCGGGCGGACGGCGCGAACGTCAACGATACGGACGGCGCGCGGGTGAACACCGAGGATGGCTGGTGGCTGCTCCGCGCCTCCAACACGCAGGACGTGCTTGTCGCGCGGGCCGAAGCGAAGAGCGAGGCCGGGCTCGAGCGGCTGATGGCGCAGATCGACGGGCAACTGGCGAAGTCGGGTCTCGAACGTGGCCCGCAAGCCGGGCATTGATGGCGACGCCTGGTTTTCAGTCGGAGGCGGTCGAAGCGCGGTTCGGCGAATATGATGATGCCATGCGTAAGCGCCTGCTCGAACTCAGGGCGCTGATACTCGATACCGCGGCGGAGACGGACGGCGTCGGACCGCTCGAAGAGACGCTCAAATGGAACGAACCGGCCTATCTGAACCCGGCCGGCACGACGATCCGGCTCAACGCGCATAAGGGCTCGGACCGCGAAATCGGGCTCTACGTCCATTGCCAGACCGATCTCGCCGAGCGATTTCGGCAACTCTATGGCGACCAACTGCGTATCGACGGCAATCGCGCCATTCTCATCGATATCGCGCAGCCCTTGCCCCGCGATGCGTTACGCCATTGCATCGCGATGGCGCTGACCTATCGCCGCCGATAAGTTGAGCGCGACACAAATATCCTCCCGCGCGCACGAATGTTTCGCCGCTGCAGTTTTTGCAACGCACAAACTGTATTTCGCACTTGCAGCAAGAGTGGGCACCTCGTACTAAGAGACTGCCTTTTCAGGCATCCTCTCCTATACTACGGGGCTGCCCCTTGTGGTGCAGCCCCTTTTTTTCAGTTTTGTGACGCGGTGCAGCAGGCGTCTAGCCGCCTATTCGTCTTCGTCCTCGCGGCCGACCAGGGCGAGGGCGCGCGCCTTGATTTGCCGTGTCTCGCACCAATGGACGAGCGCATCCTCGCGGCCATGGGTGACCCAGACTTCCTTTGGGCGTAGCTCCTCCAGAGTGGATGTCAGCTCGACCCAGTCCGCATGATCGGAAACGATCAATGGGAGCTCGACATTGCGCTGCCGCGCGCGCTGGCGGATACGCATCCAGCCGGACGCCATCGCCGTGATCGGATCGGGCAGGCGGCGCGACCAGCGATCGTTCAATGCGCTGGGCGGCGCGAGTACGATACTGCCGCGCATCTCCTCCTTGGGCGTATCGGTCGCGGGCCTGAGCTCGCCGAGATCGACGCCATGATCGCGATAGAGATCGCAGAGCCGCTGCAGCGCGCCATGGATATAGAGCGGCGCATCGTGCCCGGCGTTGCGCAATTCGCAGATCATCCGCTGCGCCTTGCCCAGCGCATAGGCGCCGACGAGCACGCAGCGATCCGGGTTGGCCGCCAGCGTATCGAGAATCTTGGCAACTTCCTCGCTTGTGTCGGGATGGACGAAAACCGGCAGCCCGAACGTCGCCTCGGTGATGAAGATATCGCAGGGCACGGGCTCGAATGCTGGGCAGGTCGGATCAGGGCGGCGCTTGTAATCGCCCGAAATGACGACCCGTTCGCCGCCATGATCGAGCACGATCTGCGCGGACCCGAGCACATGGCCGGCTGGAACGAACCGCGCCGTGACATCGCCAAGATCGATCGTTTCGCCATAGGCGACCCGCTGCGCCTGCTGCTCCCCATAGCGCACCTCCATGATCGCCAGCGTTTCGGGTGTCGCCCAGACCGCGCCATGCCCGCCGCGCGCATGATCGGCATGGCCATGGGTCACGAGTGCGCGGTCTTTGGGCTGGGACGGATCGATCCAGATATCGGCCGCCGGCACGTAAATCCCCTCCGGGCGCGGGTCTATCCAATGTCCGAGACGGGCCATTCCGTTTATATAGTGCATGACAAGGAGATTTGAGAACCATGCAGAATCACGACAATCCGCTCCACCTGCTGCTCGATGCCGCGCAGTTCGCCGCCGACCGGCACCGCGATCAGCGGCGCAAAGGCGCGGATGCGACGCCCTATATCAACCATCCGCTGGACGTCGCCGCGCTGTTGGCGCGGCACGGCGTGGACGATATCGAGATACTCACCGCCGCCGTGCTCCATGATACGGTGGAAGATACCGAAACGAGCATTGAAGAGATCGAGGCGCGTTTCGGTGTACGGGTCGCCGGCATTGTCAGCGAAGTGACCGACGACAAGTCGCTCGAAAAGGCCGAGCGCAAGCGGCTTCAGGTCGAGCATGCGCCGCACAAGTCGCGCGAAGCCAAGCTCGTCAAAATCGCCGACAAGACAAGTAACCTGCACGATATCGTCGCCGCGCCGCCCGACTGGCCGGTCGAACGCAAACGCGACTATTTCGACTGGGCCGAACGCGTTGTCGCCGGCCTGCGCGGCCAACATGAGGGGCTGGATGCAGCTTTCGACGCGGCGCTTGCGCAGCGGCCCTAGCGCCTCCGGTCACCCGCCATTGCGCCGCCGGACCTCTGCATCGAGCGCGGCATAGTCGGCAAGGCCCGTTTCGGGCGCGACCTGCTCCGACCAGGCCGTATCGATCCGCTCGCCAATCTCGGCCGACAGCTCTTTCTTATGGCCGCCAACGCCGCCCTTGCGAACCTTCGCCGAATCGCTGCCGGGCGCGAAACCGCATCGCTCTTCGGACAGCGCGCGCATCATCGGATCAGCAAACTTGTCCTTGTGTTCGAGCATATAGGCGAGCGAGGAGCGTTCGAGCGTCAGCGCCAGCAGATCGTCATCGAGCGGGATGCCGCAGAAATCGGCAAGCATGCGCACATGATGCTCGGGCGTTTCGATCATATGCTCATAGGTCAGCAGCAGCACATTCGGATTGTCCCGCTGCCGCCACCAGCTCAGTAAATGGCTCCAATAGTTGCTGCCCTGCGGACCCGGCGTGATCCAGCCCTCGTAGAAATGTTCCATCGGCACCGTGTCGGGCTCAATGAACCAGCCCTCCATGAAGCGGAACATGGAAATGAACGCGTCTTTCGGATTGCGCAGCGAGACGACATAGCGCGCGCCCTCGGGCAGCGCGTCATAGGAGAGATGGCTCTTGAAGCCCCTCGGCTCGGCCTTCTGCTCGGCATTGATATCGAGACCGAGCGACAACGCCGTTTCGATCCAGGGTACGACACGTGAGATGTCGTCGAATTCCATATCACCACCGGTGCGCAGCTGATGGAAGGTCTGTTGCAACCAGGTCGTGCCGCATTTGCCATAGGGCGTGATGATCACATCGGTCGGACGCGGCTCATAGGGGCGCAGCTTTTCCGCGCCCGGCGCGGGGCCGAACATGCGCCCCATCAGCTCGCCGAATTCCTCGGCCGATTCCGCCCGGCCTGTCACTGCATGCACCATCGCGTCGATTCCCCATCTATCGGTGCCTCACCTCTAACGGCTGACCAGTCGGCGGCAAGCATACTCGCAACCGCGCATAATCAAGCTACATAGGCAGCCGATGACCGATGCCTCCGCCTCGTCCCTGCCCGCGCCGCTTGCACGCTGGTTTGCCGATCGGGGCTGGGCACCGCGCCAGCACCAGCTTGCGATGCTGGAAGCCGCGCGCGCCGGACGTCACGCCCTGCTCGTCGCACCGACCGGTGCGGGCAAGACGATGGCCGGGTTTCTCGCCAGTCTTGTGGAGCTGATCGATAAGCCGGGCGACGGGCTGCACACGCTCTATGTTTCGCCACTCAAGGCGCTGGCGGTCGATGTGCAACGCAACCTGCTCGGGCCCATCGCGGAGATGGATCTCGATATTCGCGTCGAAACGCGCACCGGCGACACGCCGCACAACCGTAAGGTCCGCCAGCGGCAGCGGCCGCCGCATATGTTGCTGACGACACCGGAATCGCTGAGCCTGCTGATCTCCTATGCGGACAGCGCCAATCTCTTCGCGGACCTCAAGACTGTGATCGTCGATGAGGTCCATGCTTTCGCGACGCAGAAGCGCGGTGATCTGCTGAGTCTTTCGATGGCGCGGTTGCAGACACTCGCGCCGGGGCTGCGGCGGGTGGCGCTCTCGGCGACCGTGGCGGACAGCCAGGGCTATGCCCGCTGGCTCGCGCCCGATGCCGATGCGGATAGCGTGACCATCGTGACCGGCGAAGCGGGGGCCGAAGCCGAGATCGAGATATTGCTGCCCGAGGACCGCGTGCCCTGGTCCGGCCATTCGGGCAGCTATGCGACCGAGCAAGTGATGGAGATCATCGCCGCGCACAAGACGACGCTCGTCTTCTGCAATACGCGCGGGCTAGCCGAGCTGATTTTCCAGGATCTGTGGAAGGCGAATGGCGGCGAGCTGCCGATCGGTATCCATCACGGTTCCTTGTCCCGCGAGGCGCGGCGCAAGGTCGAGGCGGCGATGGCGCGCGGCGAGCTGCGCGGGCTGGTGGCGACGGCGAGCCTCGATCTCGGTGTCGATTGGGGCGATGTCGATTGCGTCGTGCAGATGGGCGCGCCCAAGGGCGCCTCACGCCTGCTGCAGCGGATCGGGCGCTCGAATCACCGGCTCGACGAGCCTAGTAAGGCGATCCTCGTGCCCGGCAATCGTTTTGAGTATCTCGAAGCGCGCGCCGCGCTCGATGCGGTAGCGGAACGCGAACTCGATCTCGATATTTTCCGCCTCGGTAGCCTCGACGTGCTGGCCCAGCATCTGATGGCCTGCGCCTGCGCCGCGCCGTTCGAAGAAGCGGCGATGCTGGCCGAAGTCCGTTCGGCCGCGCCCTATCGCGATCTGCCCTCGGCCGAATTTTCGCGCGAGCTCGATTATATCGCGAGCGGCGGCTATGCGCTGCGCGCCTATGACCGCTACAAGCGGCTGGCGAGCGACGTCGATGCGGACGGCCAGACGATCTGGCGCGTCAGCCATCCGAAATTCGAAAAACAGCACCGGCTAAATGCCGGCATCATCGTCGATGCGCCGATACTCGACGTACGGTTCAAGAATGGCCGCAAGCTTGGCACGGTCGAGGAATATTTCGCCGCAACGCTTTCGCCGGGCGATACCTTCTTCTTCGCGGGCATGAGCCTTGAAGTGCTCGGCATCAAGGATACCGACCTCACCGTGCGCGCCTCGTCCCGGCCCGCGCGCATCCCGACCTATGTTGGCGCACGCCTGCCTCTGACGACGCATCTCGCAGATCGGGTGCGCGGCTTTCTCGCTAATCCGGCGGAGTGGGCGGCGTTTCCCGAGGATGTCGAGGAATGGTTGCGCGTGCAGTCGGAAAAATCGGTGCTGCCCAAGCCCGGCGAGCTTTTGATCGAGACCTTTCCCCATGAGGACCGGCAATTCATGGTCGCCTATAGTTTCGAGGGCTGGAACGCGCATCAGTCGCTCGGCATGCTGGTGACGCGGCGGATGGAGACAGCCGGGCTGAAGCCGATCGGCTTCGTCGCGAACGATTACAGCTTCGCCACCTATTCGCTCGAGCGGGTGCGCGATCCCGCGCCGCTCTTCTCGCCCGATATTCTCGAGGACGAATTCGTCGATTGGGTGCAGAACAGCCATTTGCTCAAGCGCGCCTTTCGCGAGGTCGCGGTGATCGGCGGGCTCGTCGAGCGGCAGCATCCGGGCAAGCGCAAGACGGGTAAGCAGGTGACCTTCTCGACCGACCTGATCTATGATGTCCTGCGCCGATACGAGCCCGATCATCTGCTGCTCGAAGCGGCCTGGGCCGATGCGCGGACGAAACTAACGGACGTCGGGCGGCTGGCCGGCCTGCTCGACCGGGCGGCGGACACGATGGTGCATGCCGATTTGCCGCGCGTCTCCCCGCTTGCCGTGCCGGTGCTCGTGCTGATCGGCCGCGAACATGTCGCGCAGGGCACGGTCGACGACGCATTGCTGATCGAAGCCGAAGCGCTCGCCGAAATCGCAATGGAAGGCGTCTAATTAGCCCGAAACGGACTAATTAGACGCTATTTATCGACGTTATTGCGACGTTTGTCGTTACGAATCGGTTTATCGACAAATCCCCGCCATCTGTCGAAATCCGGGCGACATTGCTGTATTGATAAAATAATACACCCGATATCCGCACGCCCCTTATGCGGATATCCAAACATTTGGTTCAGGAGTGTATGATGTTTACGACAATCACCAAGAAGACCCGCCTGCTGCTTGCCGCTGCCGCGCTTCCCGCAGCGGGCATGGCGCTCACCGCCGCTCCGGCGGCCGTCCAGTCCGAAGCCGGCTCGATGAGTGCGCAACAGCGCGCCGAGTCTTTCGTCGCGGCGCTCAACGGCGGCAGCGGCGATCGATCGCGCTGGGCGCGCGACAATCTGCTGTCCGATCGCGCCTACAGTCAGCGCTTACAGCAGCTCAACCGGATTGCCCGGCGCACCGGCGAGCTCGAACTGCTCGAAGTCGCCGAAGTCGACAACGGCATGGTGCTGCGCGTACGCAACGGTAGCGGCCGGACGCATGCGATCAGCCTCATCATGGATGAGCGCCGACCCGACAAGGTTATGGGCATCGGCATGCGCGGTCTTTAATCCACACCCGGTCGCACTCCGGCGACCACATCCGGCCGTCCGGCCCGTGCTGCAGCGATGCGGCGCGAGCCGGGCGGCCGGACTGTTTTTGGGGCGCGACAATCCCGCCAAAAGACGCTAGCCCTGCCGGGCACATAGGATCGGACAGGGGAAGTAAGATGCGCAGAATCGGACTCGGGCTTGGGCTTGCGACCGTGATGGCAACAGGATTTGCGGCCGCACCGCTGGCCGCGCAAGCCGAGGAAAGCGACGCCGCTGCGGTGCATGAGCGCCTGCTGACGCTCGATACGCATCTCGATACGCCGCTGCACCTGATGCGCCCGGGCTGGGATATCGCCGAACGGCATGATTATGTGACCGACAACAGCCAGGTCGATATTCCGCGCATGATCGAGGGCGGCTTGGACGGCGGCTTTTTCGTTATCTGGACGGCGCAGGGCGAATTGACGGCGGAAGGCTATGCGAATGCCGCCGCCACGGCGGCGATCCGCCAGCAGATGATCCTCGCGATGATCGCCGCCAACTCTGACACCGCGGAGCGCGCCCTCACCGCGGACGACGCCGCGCGCATCGCCGCCACGGGCCGGCGCGTCATCTATCAGGCGATCGAAAACAGCTATCCACTGGGCGAGGATATCGGCACGCTCCAGCGCTTCTACGATAATGGCGTGCGGATGGTCGGCCCTGTCCATACCGGCACCAACCAGTTTTCCGACAGCTCGACGGACGACGAACGCTGGGGCGGCCTCAGCCCGCTCGGCCGCGAACTGATCGCCGAAATGAACCGGCTCGGCATTATCCCGGACGCAAGCCACGCTTCGGATGCGGCATTCGACCAGATGGTGGAGCTGTCCGCCACGCCGATCATCCTCTCGCACACCGGCCCCAATGCGTTGAACGAACATCCGCGTAACATCAGCGACGAACGTATCCGTCGGCTCGCGGAAACCGGCGGCGTGATCGCCGTCAACAGCATCTATCTTGCGCCGCGCAGCAACTCGCCCGAATGGCAAGCGCTGAGCAGTCGCTTCATGGAATTATTCTCCGAATCGCGCGAGACGCAGGAGGCCTTTGTCCGCAATCTGCGCGCACTCGAAGCGGTCACGCCGCGCGAGGATGCCGATTTCGAGATGTTCATGGCGAGCCTTATGCATCTCATCGAAGTCGCGGGGGTCGATCATGTCGCCTTCGGCGCGGACTGGGACGGCGGCGGCGGTGTCGAAGGGATGCGCGATGTCACCGCACTGCCGCAGATCACTGCACGCCTGCTCGCCGCAGGCCATGACGAGGAAGATCTCGCCAAGATGTGGAGCGGCAATGTGCTGCGCCTGTTACGCGCCGCCGAAGCGCATGCGGCGAGCCATGGCGGCTAATCCCGAGGCTGGATGAGCGGAGCCGAAATCGCAGAAGACACGGCGAGCTGGCGCGAAACGCTGGGCGGCGGGCGCTGGCCTGCCTTCGCGCTGATCATGCTCGGTATCTGGCTAATGGCCGCCGATGCGCTGGTGACGACCACCATCATGCCGAGCGTCGGGCGCGATCTGGATGGATTCGCCTGGTTCGGTTGGGCGACATCGGGCTATCTGGTCGGCGTCGTCGCGGCGGCATCGTGCGCGGGCTGGCTCTCCGACCGGATCGGGCTCCGGCCCGCCATGGTCGGCTCCGGCATATTGCTCGCGATCGGCTGCGCGATGAGCGCACTCGGCCCGGACATGCCGAGCTTCGTGGCGGGCCGCATGGTGCAGGGTGTCGGCGCGGGCTGGGTCGCGGGCTTCTGCTACGTCACGATCAATCTGGTTTTCGAGGAACGCTATCTCGTCCGCGTATTCGCCGCCGCGACCAGTATATGGGGCGTCGCCACCGTCCTCGGACCGCTCGTCGGCGGACTGTTCGCCGATGCAGGCAATTGGCGTGGCGTATTCTGGCTGTTTGCGGGACAGGCCGTGCTATTCTCACTCGCCACAATTTGGCTGATCCCGGCCAGCGACCGCAAACCCGGCTCGGGCGCCTTGCCGCTCATGCAGATCGCGCTGATCGTTTTCGGCGTAACATTGTTGTCGGCGGCTGGCGTCGTCGAAACGGGGCCGTTACAACTCGTGCTGGTGCCCACAGGGCTGGGCCTGCTGGCGGCTGCGGTCCTTGTCGACCGCCGCGCCCGCACGCGCCTGCTGCCCCGCAATGCGGCGCGCTTCAACACGCTGATCGGCGCGGCCTATGCGACCTATTTCCTGCTGCTCGCCGGCGAAGTCGGCTTCGCCATCTATGCGCCCGCCATCCTGCAATTCACCAACGGGCTGAGCGCGACGCAGGCCGGCTATGTCGTCGCTGTCGAGGCGCTGGCCTGGACGGGTGCAGCGCTGGCTGTGGCGGGGTCCGGCGAGCGATGGCGAAGGCGCTGGATCGTGATCGGCGCGGCCTGTGTGCCGGTCGGGCTCGCGCTGCTGAGCGTCGTGCTCGCCAGTGGTTTCCTGCTGCTCGTGATATTGGGCGGCGCGATGCTCGGGGCGGGCTTCGGCCTGTCCTACAGCTTCATCAGCCGCGCGGTGATGGCCTCGCTCGACGAAGACGAACGCGCGACCGGTTCGGCCGGGATCGGCGCGGTGCGCGATGCGGGCGCGGCCACCGGCGCGGCGATTGCCGGGATCGCCGCCAACCTGACCGGCTTCGCACAGGGCCCGACCGCCGAAACGGTCGCGGCGGCGGGCTTCTGGGTCTGCGCCATCGGCGTGCCGCTCGCGCTAGTCGGACTATTCACCGCCAGTCGCTTGGCGCGGATAACCGCCTCTTGATTAGCCGGGCTGCGCGCGGCACATAAGCGCAATGGTTCCCTTTTCGTTCTCCGGCCATGATCTCGTCGCACTGCCCCAGGCCGCCTTGTTCTGGCCGGCGCGCAAAGCGCTGCTCGTCGCCGATCTGCATTTCGAGAAAGCGAGCTGGTTCGCCCGGTTCGGCCAGATGCTGCCACCCTATGACAGCGAGGCGACGCTCGCCGATCTCGAGGCGCTGATCGCGGCCACCGATGCGCGCGAACTCTGGTGCCTCGGCGACAGTTTCCATGACAGCGCCGGGAGCGAGCGGCTGTCCGACGCCGCACGCACCAAGCTTGCAGTGCTGACCGATACGCTCGACTGGACGTGGATCACGGGCAACCATGACGGGGCACTGGGGGCGGACTGCGGCGGGCGTATCATGGAGGAGGCGGAAGTCGACGGGCTGCTGCTCCGCCACGAAGCCGATCCCGCCGAGCCGCGCCCCGAACTGTCCGGCCATTTCCACCCGAAGCTCCGGATCCGCGTGCGTGGCAAAGGCGTGTCGCGCCGCTGCTTCGTGGCCACGACACGCAAGCTGATCCTGCCCGCCTTCGGCGCGCTAACCGGCGGGCTGGACGCCGGACATCCGGAGATCGCGCGGGCCGTGGGGGCAGACGCCGAAGCGCTGGTACCCGTCAACGACCGGCTGCTTAGGTTTCCGCTTGCTGCGTAAATTTGTCAGAATTTAGCTAGTGCCGCGCTCGACCGCGAGGTCGAGTTTGACAAACTACTCTTCCGGGTCCGGTCCGATCATGAACCAGGAGAGGAAGGCCGCGATTACCGCCCAACTCGCCGCCACGAGCAATGCGATCGAATGGGCACGCACGAAACGATCTTCGACCGCGGCATAGGCCGGGCTGGCGCTATCCGGGAACTGACCGAATTCGAGCCCCTGCCCGCCACCCGCGAATAGCGTCGCCGTGACCGCGCCGACGATCGCGACCGCGAACAGCCCGGCAATCCGGCTCGCCGCATTGTTCACGCCCGATGCGGTACCGGTCTGATTGTCCGACACGCTGTTCATCACCATCGTCGATAACGGCGAGAAAACGAAGGACATACCGAAAGCGAGCAGGACCAGCGGGCCAATTACCCCGGTCCAATAACCGAGCGTATTGAACGACATCCAGATCATCGCGGCCGCCGCAATCGCCGAGCCGATCGTGAGGAACAGCCGGCCGCCATAATCCTCGGCCAGCCCTGCCATCGGCCGCGACAGTAGCCCGATGATCACGCCGAGCGGCAACATCGTCAGCCCGACTTCGGTCGCGTTGAGCCCGCGCCGCCCGATCAGGTCGAACGGCAGGAGGAACAGCACCGCGCCGAGCGCGCCATAAAGGCATACCGTCATCGCATTGGCCCCGGCGAAACGGCGATTGGTAAACAGCTTCGGCGGCATAAGCGCATTATGGGCGCTGCGTTCGGACCAGATAAACAGGATGACGAAGAGTGCGCCGGCGCCGATCAGCGCGAGCGGCCGGGTGGTGCCGCCGCCTTCCGAAAGCGCGGTCAGCCCCAAGGTCAGCAAGCCGAAACCGAGCGCCGCCAATATCGCGCCGCGCCAGTCGAGCGCACCCGTTTCCTCCTCGTTGCGGCTTTCGGGCACATAGCGGAGTGCGAGATACAGGACGATCAGCGCAAAGGGCGGCGTGATCCAGAAGGCCGCACGCCAGCTCGTCGCATCGAGCAGCACCCCGCCAAGCGAAGGGCCGATGGCGGTCGTCAGCGCCGAGACCGACGCCCATAGACCGATGGCGCGGCCGCGTATGTCCTTTGGGAAGGACGCGGCAATGATCGCCAGGCTCTGCGGCACCATCAGCGCCGCGCCGATCCCCTGCACTATCCGCCCGGCGATCAGGATCTCGCTCGTCGGCGCAAAACCGCAGGCGATCGAGGCGATCGTGAAGATACCGATTCCGATGACGAAGATGCGCCGCCGCCCATAGCGATCGCCCGCCCCACCACCGATCAGGATAAGCGCGCTCAGAAAAAGCGTATAGCCGTTCGAGATCCATTGCAGCGATCCGTAGCTCGCGCCCAGATCGCGCTGGATGAGCGGCAGGGTGATGAGGATGATCGACCCGGTGACCGATGCGATGCCCGATGCCATGATCGTGGCGGCGAGCACATAAGGCCGGGCCGCGACCGCGCAGGGCGCGTCTGCCTCCCGCTGCCGGTCGGCGCATTCGGGCCGGTCATGGAGCGATTCCATGGCGGTCAGCGTTGGATGGATTGAGAGGTCAGCGCAAGGAAGGCGGGAAGAAATTCTGGCGGGATTTTTTTGTCAGACTCGAGCTGGCGGTCGAGCGCCGCACCGGGATTTATTTGTCAGAAACTTCCTGACGGAAGTTCGCGGCACCGGCCCACTCCCCCTCCCGACCTCCCACAGGGTACACTTATTGGGAGGTCGGGAGGGGGAG
>NZ_JANQNS010000002.1 GCF_028279465.1 Parasphingopyxis sp. | reverse complement strand
GCCCGCTCCCCCTCCCGACCTCCCACAGGGTACACTTATTGGGAGGTCGGGAGGGGGAGCGGGCTGGTGCCGCGCCGAGCCGAAGGCGAGGTCTGACAGACTAAGCCGCCTGCACAATCGACAGCTGCGTCGTGCGCTCGGCGATGGACTTCTGGATCTGCTCCACCACGAAATCGATGACGGCGCGGATATGGGGTTGGCGGCGGGCTTCGTCGGTCGTCACCATCCAGCCGGGCGTCGTCAGCTCCTCGATCGGCGGCAGCAGGCGGATGAGCCCACGCATATCGTCGCCCATCAGGCAGGGCAGGATCGACGCACCGAGGCCGGACTGGACGCTGGCGATGATGCTCGACATGGAGCTGGCGCGCTGCGCGATTTCGGCGTCCGGCACATGCTCGGCCAGAAAGCGGTTGAGCTGGCTTTCCGGGTCGATCGAGGCGACCATCGGATAGCGGGCGAGATCGGCGATATTCTCCGGCATGCCGAGCCGCGCGACCATCTGTTCGCTCGCATAGAAGCTTTCGAGCATGTCGATGAGGTGGCGGACGATCAGCGTCTCCTGCGTCGGTTTCGGCCCGAAGCGGATCGCGACATCGGCCTCGCCGCGCGCCAGATCGACATATTGATCCGAGGTCAGGATCTCGACGCGGATGTCCGGATGGCGATCGCGCAGCAGGCCGACGGACGGGATGACCCAGGCATTGGCCGCCGCCTGGACCGTCGCCAGCCGCACCGTCCCGGCGAGCCGGCGCGATTCCGCCTCGACCCCGTCGGAGAAGGACAGCATCGCCGCCTCCACACGCTCGGCCGCCGGCAGCACGGCCTCCCCGCGCGGCGTGAGATCGTAACCGGACGGCTTGCGGACGAAGAGCGTGACGTCGATCGCCTCCTCGAACGCGGTGATGCGGCGCGAGACCGTCGACTGGCTGACCTTGAGCTGTTTCGAGGCAGCCAGCGTGCTCCCCGTGCGCGCCACGGCGAGGAAATAGCGCAGGTCGTTCCAGTCCAGCATCGGCAGTTCTCCGCGGTTGCGCCCGGCTCCCGGGCGTTATGCATATATGCATAGCATAAGCGCAATACTAGTGTTAGGCGGCGAGCCGGCGAGCGCGTATCTAAAGCTCAAGACGATGGAACGGTCCACCGCCTGACACGAAAACCCAGACACGAAACCCAAGATTGGAGATACGCCATGACCAAGTTTTTCCCCGCCGCCATCGGTTCGGTTCTCGCCACGGTCGCGAGCTTCTCGCTGGCCCTCGTCAGCTCGCCGCTGGCAATTCTCGCCGCCTGACCCCGGCCCCTCACCTCGCCCTCTTACTGGAGATACACCATGACCAAGATTTATCCCGCAGCCGCTCTCGGCGCCGTTTTCGCCACCGTCGCCAGCTTCTCGCTCGCACTGGTCAGCTCGCCGCTCGCGATCCTCGCCGCTTGACCCGGTCACATCGCCCGGGCGGACTCCCGGAACGGCGCAAAGCAAACCAGCCTCCCACGGCCTCCCCCAAGGCCCCTTAAGCCCCCGTCAGTCCCCCTGGCGGGGGTTTTTCTATGCTGGCGACAGAGTCTTTGTCAGAACATTGCTGTCGCAATGTCGCCGCACCGGGTTTTGTTTGTCAGACTCGACCTTGCGGTCGAGCGCGGCACCAGCCCGCTCCCCCTCCCGATCTCCCACAGGGTACACTTAATGGGAGGTCGGGAGGGGGAGCGGGCTGGTGCCGCGATTTTCCGCTAGGAAAATTCTGACAAACAAACCTACCGCGCGGATCCGCAGGCGAAATTCTGACAAACGATTCTCACAAACCCGATTGCCTAACCGCGTCCGGCTGCGCATGATGCAGCCTCACCCAGACACGAAAGCTCCATCATGACCGCGCCCAGCCAGGCCCAGCTCGACGATCTTCTCGCCACCAGTCTCGGCGACTCCAAAAAACGCCTTGAGGATACCGGCGCCTGTCCGCCGCATGCGCATTTCATCGGTCCCGACGGGGCCGTGCTCGCGCTCGATCTCGAAGGGGCGGACATGGCGCATGCCGCGCCCGAATATGCCGCGCTGGAAACCATGCTGAAGGATCTGGCCGAAAAGGGCGATGCGCTGGCCTCGACGATCGGCGAAGCGATGGAGGTCCATTATGAGGGCGAATCTGGGCTGGTCGATGCGATCGTCACCGCTCTACGCCTGCCCGGCCGGGCCGAGGATCATGTGACGCCCTTCGTGGCGCAGGAGACGGGATTGCTGCGGACGCATATCCGCGTCGACCTGCTCGAAACCAGCGTGAAGCCGGCTCGGGAAAACGGTATTTTTGAAGAGTGAAATTGTGTCAGGTTTCTTTGTCAGAATTTTTCCTCAGCGGAAAAATCGCGGCACCGGCCCGCACCCCCTCCCGACCGCCCACGAGTGTACCCTTAATGGGCGGTCGGGAGGGGGTGCGGGCCGGTGCCGCGCTCAACCGTTAGGTTGAGTCTGACAATCAAAACCCGGTGCCGCGAACTTCCGCTAGGAAGTTTCCGACAAACTGAATCCCGCCCTTTATGCTTGCACTGACCGCAAAGGAGACCAGCCCATGCCGATTACCAAGATCAACCCCGATACGCTGCCCGATGCCGGCGCGCTCGGCTATACGCAGACGGTGACGGCCAAGCCCGGCGAGCTCGTTTTCTGTTCGGGGCAGGTCGCGATCGACCGGGACGGGACGCCTGTGCCCAGCGATCTCGCCGAACAGGCGAAGGTGGCGGCGAACAATGTAAAGCTGGCGCTGGCAGCCGCCGGCGCGACGCCCGAGGATGTGACGATCGTGCGCCTTTATATCGTCGATATGACGCCGGAGAAGATGGAGGCGGTCGGCAGCGCGCTCCCCGCTCTGTTCAAAGGCACGGCGCCCTGCGCAACCGCCATCGGCGTCCAGTCGCTCGCCGATCCGGAATATCTGGTCGAAATCGAAGTGATGGCGGTGAAGGCGTAGCGGCGAGCTTCCGACAAATAGCGCCGCCTAAGCCTCTAAAATCCTGCGCTTTTCCGCGCTCACTTCCCATTAACGCGGGAAGGCCTATATTGGGGTTGCCGGGGATTTCTCCGGCTATGGCGATAAACGGCGCCGTGCAATAGGCACAGCGGACCCGGGGGCAGTACCCGGCGGCTCCACCATATCCCGTCCGCCTTCGCGCAAGGCTATGGCGGGACAAGATGGGGCCGAACCAGGATCGACGTGTGTTGAAAGACGATGCTTTTCGCCCGGCCTGAATGCGCCGTAAAACCGTTCACAACTCATAAGTGCCAACGATAACGAAGCACTTGCTATTGCTGCGTAACGAATAGCCTCACGGCTTAAGTTACAACGACAATAACGGGGCTGGACCACGCCCGGCAACAGAAGTGGAAACCGGCGGTCCGGGGCGCACCGAGCAACAGAAGCGCCCCACTTTCATTTTGTCAGAGTTTTCTTGTCAGAAAATCGCCGCACCGGCCCGCTCCCCCTCCCGACCGCCCATTAAGTGTACCCTGTGGGCGGTCGGGAGGGGAGCGGGCCGGTGCGGCGCTCGACCGACAGGTCGAGTCTGACAAATCAAATCCCGGTGCCGCGATTTCGCGCCAGCGAAATTCTGACAAAAACTAGACGAACCTAATCCTCATCCTCGTCTTCGTCCTCATCTTCATCCTCTTCGCCATCTTCGGCTTCGGTATCTTCGCCATTATCGCCGCCTTCGCCGGCACAGGCGGCAAGGCTCAGCGAGAGCGCGGCGGCGGATGCTATGAATAATTTACGCATGGTTTCCTCTCCTTTGTGAAAATGATGCGGGGGGGGGGGGGGCGGGCGGGGGGCGGCTATTGCTGTTTCAGCGAATCCCGGATTTCGGTCAGCAGGTCGATTTCGCTCGGGCCGCTATCCTCTTCGGCTTCCTCGGCTTCCTTCTTGGTCATCATCTTGTTCGCCTGGCGGACCATCAGGAAGATGACGAAGGCGAGGATCACGAAATTGATCAGCACGGTGATGAATTGCCCGAGCCCGATCATCGCAACGCCGGCTTCCTTGAGCGCGGCATAATCCTCGGACGACCCGGCATAGTCCGCCGGAATCTCGCCGAGCCGGATGAACCAGGTGGAAAGATCCGCCCCGCCGAAGATCCAGCCGACGACCGGCATGATGATATCCTCGGTCAGCGATGTCGTAATCGTCGCGAATGCGCCGCCGATAATGACCGCCACGGCCAGATCGATGACATTGCCGCGCGCGATAAAATCCCTGAACTCGCCGAACATAAACGCTTCCCCTTCTCGCGAAATATGCGCGCAGCCTATGACACAGCGCGCCGCGCCCGCCAAGCAAGCGGTTTCGGCGGCCGGCGAAACATGCGATAGCGCTCGAAATCGTCGCGGAATAGCGCAAGAAAGGCCTGCCCATGAAAGTCCATAATCTCCTGCCCGGCGGCGCCATCGCGGCCGTCATCGCTCTCACCGCCTGTAGCGGAGAAGCGGGCGCGCAAGCCGAAGATACCGACATGGAGGCCGGCGATACCGCAACCGACGAAATGCCCGCAGAAGAGGAGGCGACGACCTATGCCGAAGATGAAACCGGCGGGCAGATCAACCCGGATCTTGTCGAGGCATTGAACGGGAAACTGGCCGACTTCCACGCCGAGAGCGGACGCACCGTGCATCTCATCCTCGCGATGACGACCGGCGAGCGCGATGTCGAGGCACTGGCCGAAGCGGAGCGGGCCGCGCGCGATGCCGATGCGTTGATCTATATTGCAGGCGCGGACCAGGCTCTGGCGATCGTCGGCGGCGATCTCGATGAGCGTTTCACCACCGTCACGGAGCTGACCATGGTCGATCATTTCGAGGAAAACCGGCTAGCCGAGGGGCTGAACAGCGGCGTCGACGCCGTGATCGCGGAGCTTGGGAATTAACATGCGCAGGACAGCCATTATCGCAGCCAGCCTGGCGCTCGTGGGATGCGGCGCACCCGATAGCGGCGATGCGCCCGAAGACGCCGCGACCGAAGATGCCGCCACCGAAGCGCCGGATTTCGAGCCCAATCCCGGCGGTTATATTCAGGATATCGGCCTGATCGAGGGCGAGATGAATACCGAGCTCAGCGAGCGGCTGATCGGCTTTCACCGGGAGAGCGGCCATGAAATCCATATCGCCGTGATCCTGACGACCGACGGGGAGGATGTCACCGAACGGGCGGCAGCCATGATCGGCGATCGCGGGATAAGCGAGAATGGCGCGCTGATCCTGATCGCGCTCGCCGACGAGACGATCGGCATCGCGCCGGCGCCGGGCGCGGCCGAGGCCCTGCCGCCGGACTTTGTCGATACGGTCGAGGCCGAAATGGGACGCCGCTTCGATGCGCGCGAAATCCGCGAAGGGCTGAACGGCGCGCTCGACGCGCTGTTCGCCCGGCTCGACGGCTAGACGGCGCCTGCCGCTTTATTACCGGAAAGAACCATGGCATAGGCTGCGCCACACCAAAGGAGGGGCATATGAAAAAGACTGCAAAACTGATGATCGGCGCGGCAGGCCTGAGCATGGCGCTGACCGCCTGTAGCGGCGGCGAAGACGTAGCCGAAGCGACCGAGGAAGAAGCGGCCGAAGAAGAAGCGGTCGAGGCGCCCGAGGAATTCATCATCGATCAGACCGGCCAGCTCGGCGATGAGCTTGGCGATACGATGGCTGCGGTTAACACGCGGCTGGGCGAACATTTTGCCGAAACCGGCGATAATGTGCAGATCCTGATCGTCGAGACGACGGAAGGCGGCGACATCGGCGAGGCCGCGACCACCGCGATGGGCGACGCAGGCTCCAACGCGATGATCTACATTGCGGCCGGCGACCAGCGGATCGGCGTCGTCGGCACCGGCATCGATACAGGGGAGGGCGAACAAATCGCCGCCGACATGGCCGACGCGTTCGACAATGAGGATTTCGACGGCGGGTTCATGAACGCCATCGACGCCACAGCCGCGGCAATGAGCAACTAGGCTCGGGGCTTAATCTGCGCATTCTTGCGGCGCACAGGACGAGTATCGGTAACCGGGCAGGAAGGCGCAGCGTTTGGCGGACGACCGCATCACCCATTGGGCGGGCAACTATCTGGCCATCCATCAGGAAGGCCGGTGGGAATATGTGAGCCGGGTGCGCGGCATCGGCGCGGCCGTGATCCTCGCCATCGATACGGGCGGCGAGGGTGACGATCATGTCATCCTCGTCGAACAATATCGGATGGCGCTGAAGGCGAACTGCATCGAAATGCCCGCGGGGCTGGTCGGCGACAATACAGAGCGCGAAACGCCGGAAGAAGCCGCGGCCAAGGAGCTGGAGGAAGAAACCGGCTATCGCGCCGGGCGGATCGACAATCTCGGCCGCTTCTGCTCCTCGCCCGGCATGACGAGCGAGACGTTCACCCTGTTCCGCGCGACCGGCCTCGAAAAGGTCGGTGCGGGCGGCGGCACGCATCATGAGAATATCACCGTCCACCGCGTCCCGCTCGGCAGGATCGCGGAATTCGTGGCGGCGCAGCGCGAAGCCGGTTTGGTGATCGATGTGCGGATCATGGCGCTGCTCGGCGCGGGCTGGCTCGACACAGCGCCATAATCCGTCGGTCTGCGGCACCATCCGCCGCTATTCCCCGCACTGCCGCGCGAAGAACGGCCGGCTATCGGCCATGGCCGTTTGCATGGCGGACCGATCGGCAAGCGCGGACAGCGCCGGGTGACCGATCTCCGCGACGATTCCGTCGACCAGCTCGGCGCGGCAGGCGTTGCGGTCCGACAGCCGCTGGAGGCCGGACATGGTGTCGCAGGCGGCGCGCGCCCGGCGCTGGATACGCGAATAGAGCGCGGCGACCCCGGCTTCGCTGCCGAGCTCCTGCGGCGAAACGGCCATTTCGAGGCTTTGCGCACTGGCCGGGCTTGCAGCCGCAAGCGCGGACAGGGCGATCAGCCCGGCGAGGCTGGTATTCACAAAAGTACGAAACATCATTCTTCTCCTTGATCGATACTGTGGGCGTCTCCGCTGCATGCGAGGACGGCCCCGAAGTGACCGGAAATCGGCCACTCCGCCTCCCGATTTTCGAAATCGGCTATGCGCATCCGGAATCGATCAGCGGCCGCAAAGGCGCGATATTCGGCTGTTTCGCGGGCAACGCGCCGGTCAGCCCTCGCCAAGTAGCGCTGAATCGCGCAGATTGACGGCGATGCCCGATATCGTCCTGATCCACAGCCCGCTCGTCGGGCCGACGTCATTAGCGCCGACGCAAAAAGCGCTCGAACGCGCGGGCCATATCTGCCATCTGCCGACCGCCTATGCGGCTGGCGCGGAGATTCCGCCGTGGCGCGACTGGCCCGATCGGCTCGCCGAGGCGCTGCCCGAAATGGACCGGCCCGTTATCGCCGGGCACAGTATGGGCGGATTGCTCGCCGCCCGGCTCGCGGCCGATCTCAACGCATCCGGCATGATCTGCCTCGACGCCGCGATCCCGCCGGACAGCGGCACCGTGCTGCCCGTCGAACCGACCTTCCGCGCCTTTCTCGACACGCTACCGGTGCAGGATGGCGTCCTGCCCCCATGGAATGACTGGTGGACGGTCGACATTTTCGAAGGCGGGGACGTTTCGGACGCGGAGAAGGAGACGTTTCTCGCCGATATCCCAGCCCTACGCCGAGACTGGTTCGACGACAGCTTCGCCATGCCGGACTGGTCGCGCGCGAAACGGACCTACCTGCGGACCTCTCTGTCCTTCGTCGAAGAGGCGCGCCGGGCAGGGTCGCTTGGCTGGCCAGTGATCCGTCTCAAAGGCACGCATCTCCATCCATTCGCCGAGCCGGAGGAAACGGCGGACGCGATCCTCCAATGCCGCGCGGCGATGGGGCTGTAGCCGGATATCCGTAACTCCCGTCTTGTTCAGCCAGCCAATCGGCGCGCTCTCGCCCGGACCGACGCCGCATCGTCGGCCAGGGCTTCGCCAAGACTTGCCTGCGCGAAATCCCTGTGCCGGGGGTCACGCGCGGCCAGATAGCAGATCGCGTCGAGCGACCAGGCGCGCAGAAACGGTTTGTCGTGCTGCCTCAGCGGGACGAGCCATTGGATCAGCGCATCGGCATCGTCCGCCGCCACATCCATGTGACGGACGGATTGGCAGATATGCAGCCGCGCATCCCATGCAGTAACAGCATCTATGCGCGCCAGAAGCGTGGACACCTGATCCGCGGATAGCGCCATACCGGCTTCCAGCGCGGACTTGATCAACCAAGTGGCGCCGAAGGATATATTACCGCTGTCATCGTCGGTGAGCGCGATCAGGGCCGTCATATAACCGTCCCGTCCGGACTCAGCCGCTTCGATCTCGCCCAATATGCTGACGGCACGCCCATCGAAAGTCCCAATCCTGCGGCGGAGATCGGTGACATAGGCGTCCATCGATCCGGCGCGCCGCCTCTATTTGAAATTATCGGCGTAGTGCTGGATTTTCAGCTTCCGCTCGGGGCCCGGCACGATCGTGTAGCCGATGCCCTGCTTGTCGGCATAGGCCTTCGCCGCGTCGAGCGTCGGGAAGGTCAGGCGGACTTGGCGGTTCGTGTCGGAGGACCCGGCCCAGCCCATTAGCGGATCGGCGCGCTGCGCCTCGCTCGGTTCGAATTCGAGCGTCCATAAGCCGACCCGATGCCGGCCCGACTGCATCGCATTCTTCATCCGTTGATAGATACGCGCGGGCATGAAGCGAGACCTCTTGCAAGTAATCGCCTGCGAAATGCCGCAAAGCACGACACCAGGTCAATGAGATTTTGGACGCTTTTATTGTCAGACTCGACCTTTCGGTCGAGCGCCGCACCAGGATTCTTTTGTCAGAACATTGCTTGCGCAATGTCGCGGCACCAGCCCGCTCCCGCTCCCGACCTCCCAACCAGGGTACACTCATGGGAGGTCGGGAGCGGGAGCGGGCTGGTGCCGCGATTTTCCGCGAGGAAAATTCTGACAAACTAACGCACAAACGGATACACCAGCAGCTTTCCGAAACTCCGGTCGCGCTCCCCTTCCACACCGATCGGCATCCCAATCCTGCGCGGCTTGGGGTTGCGCGAGCCGAAGATCCGGTCCCAGATCGAGAGGATCGCGGTGTAATTGCTGTCGGTATCCACGCGCGTCTTGTGGTGATGCATCCAGTGGATCGACGGTGTGACGATGACCAGCGACAGCAGCTTTTCGAACCGCTCCGGCAGCCGGATGTTCGAATGGTGGAACACGGCATTGGCCGTCAGTATCGCCTCGAACAGCAGCAACGTCGCGACATCGATGCCGAAGGCCAGAGCCGGAATCAGGCGCATAGCGGCCGAGATCAGAATCTCGCCGAAATGAAAGCGAAAGGCCGAGCTCGCATCGAGATGGTCGTCGAGATGGTGCGGCGCGTGGAAACGCCAGAGAAAGGGCACTTCGTGGTACGCCCGGTGCATCCCATAGGTCCAGATATCGAGCACCAACAACTGCACTGCGAGCGCGCCAATCGGCCCGAGCACATCCAGCGGCACGAGCGGTTCGACCCCGCCCGCGATCCGCCCGGTCAGCGTCAACAGCAAGGGCGCGGCGGTCAGCGCGATCAAACCGAGCCCGACATTGCGCAGGATCCGGCGAAGATTGTCGGCCGGCGGCGTCTGCGCGACGGCCAGCCGCTCCAGCGCAAGGACCAGCGCGATCCAGAGCGCCAGCGCGCTCGCCAGCCAGGGATCGCTCATCCGTTTGTCTCCGCGCCGGCGAACCGCCGGGCCACACGCGTCTGCCAGAGCATCAGCAGCGGCACGACGCCGAGCTCCATGACCAGCCCGAAGCGATGACCTTCCGAGGCCAGCCCGTATTCGGTCGCCGACCAGGCCCGCGCCAGCCCGCCCGTCACCACCATCGCGCCGAGCAGGCGGAAGCGCGCCGTCTTGCGCTCGATCCCGGGCACGCAGCTCGCAAAGGCGATGCCCAGCATGAAGAAGATGCCCGAGAGATAGCGGAAATGGCTGTCGAGATCGCGCACGGGCGGATCGTCTACGCCCGAGAGGATGGACGGGCCAATCACGATGCTCGCCGCGCCGATGGAGAGGGGAACGAGACAGGCAATCCCCGCCGCGATCTGCAAGGCGCGTTTCTCCGCCTCGGGACTCATTGCCGCGGCTTCTCCAGCAAATCCGCACGGACATGGATCGACTTGTTCGCGAGATAGACCTCGATCAGGAAGGCGATCAGCCCGAGGATCAGCAAGCCCATCGCCCAGACAAAGGCGGCCGCCGTCAGCCCGCTCAAAGCGATATCGAGCAATCGGTTGGCGAACAGCCCGGCAACGACAAGGCACACCGCGATCATCGAGATTGTGCCGAACAGGATGGAAAGTCCTGTGACCGTCATTCGCCGATCGAGCATTTTGAGCTCGCGCAGGCAATCGTCATGCTCGGGCCCCGGATCGCGCGGCAGGATATCGGCAATGATCCGCGCCCGGTCCACAACCCGGCCAAGCCGCCCGGTGGCGAGGATCAGAAATTGCCCGACCCCGACCAGCAGGAAAGCCGGGGCCAGCGCCAGCTGGATGGTCAGCGCGATATCGGCGGGCATGGTGTCCATGGCGACGGTTTTCGGGGCTGGCTCGACCGCGGTCAAGCGAGACTGTGAGGATGTTCGGTACGGAGAAGCGAGCAAAAGCCCTCCCCCTTGATGGGGGAGGGTTGGGTGGGGGTGATCTCTCCTGTAAACGCGGCATCGATGAAACGGCATCCGCCTCCTGGAACAACTGTCAGAGCGAGAAAACTTCGCAATCAACCTACCGATGCGGAAAAGCGCCTCTGGCGCATCCTGCGTGAAAAATTCCCCGATGCCCGTTTTCGCCGGCAGGTGCCGGTCAGGCAGTTCATCTGCGACTTTGCCAGTCACAAACATCGTCTCGTAATTGAGGCGGATGGTGGCCAGCATGGCGGCAAAGAAGATATCCGACGAGATGCCGCGATCGAGGCAGATGGCTATCGGGTCATTCGCTTTTGGAACACGGAAATATTGGGGAATTCCGAGGGAGTCGCTGAGAGGATAGCTTCTCTACTGGAGGAGAGATCACCCCACCCCTAACCCCTCCCCATCAAGGGGAGGGGAATAGTCCGCAATCGTCTTTGCGGCCATTTTCCGGGTTTCGCTGCACTGCAAAAAAGCGCATGGCCGGGGCATGGCACAAGCCGCACCCATCGATCCGGCCCGCGCGGCGCCGGGCTTTCGCGAATTCGTCGCGATGGTCGCCTCGCTGATGGCGATGACGGCGCTCGCCATCGACGCGATGCTGCCCGCGCTACCGGCCATCGGCGACGCGCTGAACGTGACGGAGGATAATGACCGGCAGCTGGTGATCGGCGCGCTGCTGCTCGGCTTCGGCCTCGCGCAGATCGTCCATGGCCCGCTGTCGGACCGGTTCGGCCGCCGCCCGCTGCTCGTCGGGGGCCTCGGCCTTTATACGCTGTCGAGCATCGTCGCAGCCTTCGCCCAGTCGTTCGAGCTGCTGCTCGCCGCGCGTTTCGCGCAGGGGATCGCCGTCGCCGCGACGCGGGTGCTCGCCGTTTCGATCGTCCGGGATCTCTATGTCGGGCGCAAGATGGCGCAGGTCATGTCGTTCGCGATGATGGTGTTCATGGCGGTGCCCGTGCTCGCGCCGCTGTTCGGCGAGATCATCATCCAGATCGCGAACTGGCGCTGGATCTTCTGGATGTTCGCAGGCATCGGCGTGGGCGTGGGCCTCTGGATCGGCTGGCGGCTCCCGGAAACGCTGAAGCCCGAAGACCGGCTGCCGTTGACGCCGGCGCGCGTCGGTCGAGGCTGGAAACAGACGCTCACGGACCGCAAATCGCTCGGCTATATGCTCGCTTCGGCGCTGCTCTCGGGCGCGCTGTTCGGCTTTATCAACTCGATCCAGCAGGTCATTTACGATACGTTTAACCGGCCCGATATGCTGGTGCCGGCCTTCGCGCTGATCGCAGGCGCGATGTCGGCGGCCTCGCTACTCAATTCACGGATCGTGCTGAGGCTCGGTACGCGGCTCGTATCGCACAGCGCGCTGCTGGTCTTTATCGGGCTCGCCATCGCCTCGACGGTCACGGCCTATACGGAGAGCAAATCGCTCTGGCTGTTCCTGATCCTGCTCTCGGCCAATATGGGTGCGTTCGGCCTGTGCGGCGCCAATTTCAGCGCGATGGCGATGGAGGAAATGGGTCGGATCGCCGGCACGGCCAGCTCCGTACAAGGGGCAGTCGGCATATTGGTCGGCGCGATCATCGGCGGCAGCATCGGCCAGATGTATGACGGCACGACCCTGCCGCTATCGCTGGGCTTTCTGGTGTGCAGCGTGCTGGCGCTGGGATGTGTGTTCGTGACCGAACGTGGGCGGCTGTTTCGGGAGGAGGAGTCCGCGGAAGAATCTGCGCGGGTGTGATTGTTTGGGCGGGTTCGTAATGGAATTTCCCCTCCCCTTGATGGGGGAGGGGCTAGGGGTGGGGTGAACTCTCAACCGACAGATCACCCCCACCCAAACCCTCCCCCATCAAGGGGGAGGGCTCTTTTTTACTCAATCCCCCGCGTCCAGCAGCCGGATAAACCGCATCCCCGCGCTGAACTCGCGGCGGCGGGAATCGCGTTCGGCGATGGCTTCCTCGTCCTCGCCCCACTGGCTGGCCTGCCAGTCCTCGTCGACGCGCGTCGCGGCCCAGATCGTATCTTCGTCGAAGGCGTTTTCCGCGAGCGCCAGCGCGGCGACAAGCGAGCCGCCGATCCGCACGAGCGGCGAGAGGCCCGCGAGGCGGAAGGGATCATAGGCTTCAGTCGCGCCGCGCAGGCGCGTCACGGTCGATTCCGGCTGCGGGCGATGGACGATGCCGGTGATGGTTTCGAAACCGATATCGAACCGTTTCTGCGCCCATTCGAGCAGCGGGTCCCAGGCTTCGGACTGGTTGGCGACAAGCTCGGCCGGGCTGTCCGCGCGATAGCAAAGCAGGTCCGTCTCGCCATATTGGGCGAGCTCGGCGGCGAACTCGTGAGCCTGCGGCGCGACCCGGTCGATCGCGGCATTGGCAAGGCCCGTCAGCGGCATGGATGCCGGGTCGATTTCGCCCTCTTGCCCCGCCCATTCGGCGGCGATGGCGTCAGCCAGCTTGCGCGCGGGCACGGCGAGCGATTTGCGGCCCGGCGTCTTTACCGGCCGCTCATCGAGCGCAATCGCCCAGCCATCGCTGGTCCGCACCGCGTCGGTTTTCTCGTAGAATCGTTTCATTGCCTTATGGTGCGCTAGGCTTGTGTCATTCCTGTGGCGGGCTCTTCCATCGCCGGGCAAGGATCACCGGCAGCACGAGCGCCTCGAACAGGCCGAGCGCGAAGAGCGGAATGCCGAGCAGTGGCCAGCCGCCCTCGCGCAATATGTCGCCGGCCCAGATCCACATGCCGAGGATCATCACGACGATCCCGGTAAAGCGCATCAGCTGCAGCATCTGAAAGCGCGACTTGGCGAGCCGTTCCTCGTCTTCGGGGGTCATCCATGCTCCTTCAGGATAGCGGCGATATGGGCGGGGGTGTCGAGCACGACATCGGCGCCGGCCGCTTCGAGCTCATGCGCGTCATGATAGCCCCAGGCGACGCCGACGGCCAGCATGTTCGCCGAACGCGCCATCGCCATGTCGAATGTCGTATCGCCGATCATCGCGCTGGTGCCCGGTTCCGCGCCGGCATCGGCCATACAGGCTTCGAGCATGGCAGGGCTCGGCTTGGACGGGTGCCGGTCCGCGGTGTGGAGTGCGACGAACCGGTCGGTCAGGCCATGCGCCTCAAGCACGAAGGCGAGGCCGCGATCCGATTTGCCGGTCGCGACGCCAAGCAGCCACCCCGCGCTTTCCAGCGCATCGAGCGTTTCGGCGATCCCGTCATAGAGCGGCTCATGGACGACGCCCGCGCTGCGTAGGCCGGAAAAGGCGCGCTTATAATCCTCGGCCAGCGCGCGGTGCTGATCGGGATCGGCATCGGGCAGCAGCCGGTGCATCGCCTCCACGAGACTGAGGCCCACGACGCGCCGCGTATGTTCGCGCGGCGGCGCGGCGAGCCCGTGCAGCTCGAACGCCTGCTCCATCGCCATACAGATATTGGCCTGGCTGTCGACGAGCGTGCCGTCGCAATCGAAGATGGCGAGCCGGTTGCTCATCGGCGGCCCCGCTCCCAGCGCATGCTTGCGACTGCAATATTGCTCCCCTCCCCTTGATGGGGAGGGGCCGGGGGTGGGGTGACATCTCCGCTAACTGAATCGCTAGCTGGTAGATCACCCCCACCCAAACCCTCCCCCATCAAGGGGGAGGGTTTTATATTAGCGCCTGAAGTCATCTCTTCCCCCGATTACGCCGTTCGCCCCTTCGCGCCTTGCGGCGATCCTTCGCATGAGCCTTGGCCGCGCGCTTTTGCGCCTGTTTCGGGTCTTCGGGCGGCGGTTCGGCAAAGGCGGCATCGCCGAGTTCGGGCGAGAAACCGAGCGCGGCGAGGCTGTTCGCAAAATGCTCGGGTAGCTCGGCCGTCACATCGAGCATCTTGCCGTCCGGGTGTGGCAGGCAGAGCCGCCGCGCATGAAGGTGCAGCTTGCGACTGATCCCGCCGGTCAGGAAGGCATCCGCGCCGCCATATTTGCCATCGCCGACAATCGGATGACCGATCGCCGCCATATGGACGCGCAGCTGGTGGGTGCGGCCCGTATAGGGCTGGAGCGCGACGAACGCCGCGCGGTTCCCGGCGCGCTCGATCACCTGATAGCGGGTTTTCGACGGCTGACCCTCGTCGAACACATGCATCTTCTCGCCGCCCGTGCCCGGCTGCTTCGCGAGCGGCAGGTCGATCACACCATCCACAATCTCGGGCACGCCGATCACGATGGCCCAGTAGATCTTGGTCGCCTTGCGCGTCGAAAAGGTCTTGGAGAACAAGGCGGCGGCCTTGGGCGTCCGCGCGACGAGCAGGACGCCGCTCGTATCCTTGTCGAGCCGGTGGACGAGCTTGGGCCGCCCGTCCGCGCCATATTGCAGCGCATCGAGCAGCCCGTCGATATGATCCTTGGTCTTCGTGCCACCCTGGGTCGCGAGGCCCGCCGGCTTGTTGAGAACGAGCGCGCTTTTGTCGCGATGGAAATCGAGCGTCTGGGCGAAATCGATCTGGTCCTGACTCAGCGGCGGGCGTTCTTTCTTCGGCTTTTGCGACTTGGGCGGTTCGGCCGGCGGCACGCGGATCACCTGCCCGGTTTCGATCCGATCTCCCGGCGCGGCGCGTTTGCCGTCGAGCCTGAGCTGCCCCGTGCGCGCCCAGCGAGAGACGATATTGAACGTCGCTTCGGGCAGGTTGCGCTTGAACCAGCGATCGAGCCGGATGCCGTCATCGTCTGCGTCCACCGTGAACTGGCGCACATCGTCGCTAAACGTCTCCGTCATGCCGCGATCCTGACCAGCCAGAGCCCGGCGAACAAGGCCGCGACCGATGCGACGACCGACACCAGCGCATAACCGGCGGCGAGCCCCATCGCGCCGCGCTCGATCATGTTTACGGTTTCGAGGCTGAAGGCCGAAAAGGTCGTGAAGCCGCCCAGAATGCCGACGCCGAGAAACAGCCGCCAGCCCTCGCCCCCGGTGCCGAAGCGCGCGAGTAATCCGACGAGGATACCCATCGCCAGCCCGCCAAGGATATTCGCGCTTAAGGTGCCCCAGGGAAAAGCCGGGCCGAACTGGTGCAGCGTCCAGCGGCCCAACAGAAAGCGCAGTCCCGCACCGATCGCGCCGCCCGCCATGACGAGAAGGAGATGAGGCATGGCGGAGAGTTAGCGGAGTGGGCGGCGTATCGCCAGTGAGGGGTTGATTGTCAGAATTTTTCCTCAGCGGAAAAATCGCGGCACCGGGATTTGTCTGTCAGAACATTGCTATCGCAATGTCGCGGCACCGGCCCGCTCCCCCTCCCGACCTCCCAACAGGGTACCATCAAGTGGGAGGTCGGGAGGGGGAGCGGGCCGGTGCCGCGATTTTCCGTCAGGAAAATTCTGACAAAAGACTCTGCCGCGCCTGAGCGAAGCGAAGGTCTGACAAAAAGCCTCTACCGTCCAGCGCTGGTCACGACATCCACCGCCGTGCCGCCGCCGCGGCGCGGGGCGAAGACGATATAGTAAGCGCCCTCATCGCGTTCGCGGAAACCGCCGAGCACATTATTGCCATGGCGCAGCTGATGTTCGGACGAATAGCCGGCGCGGATCGCGCGCGTATAATACCAGTCGATCAGGCGATCCATTTCCGCCGAGGAGCGGAAGCTGACGACGCGCATCCGGCATCCGGCTTCATCATAGCCCGCCGCTTCGGCGACTTCGGAGCCCGGATAGGGATTGAATTCGGGCGGCAGGGACGAAGCCCAGGCCATGCCATATTCAACCGTACCATCGCAGACATCGACATCGGCGGCCTGGGTTTCGGCCATCGCGCCAAGCGTCGTTTCGCCCTGGCCCGCACTGCGGCCGACCCGTTCTTCGCCCTGGGTCGGTTCAGGCGCGGAGAGCAGACGGCCACCGTCGATCGCCGCCTGCGCGTCGCTGACCGTGTGCAACGTTTCGGGGATCGGCGCGCCGCTGACGGCATCGCCGGGCAGCGCCGCATTGGTGTTGGACTGGCCGGCCAGATCCTGATCGACCATGATCTGGTCTTCGAGCGCCGTGGTGAGCGCCGGATCGCTATTGTCGGCCTCGCCGAGCAGGGCCTCGTCCATCGCTTCGGTATCGGTTTCCGTTTCGCCCGTGCCGCAGGCGGCCAGCGACAGGCTCAGCGCGGCGGCCGCGCCAATCGCAAATCTGTTCGCGCGCATCATGCAATTCTCCCAACAGGAAGTGCAGATTTCGCGCGAAAAGGTTATCAACGCATTGAAAAAAATGGTTAACCGGTAACGTTCCGGTAAGTTTTCGGCCGGTTAACCACCTTTTCGGACGGCTTGGGGCGCGATTACTCGCCGCCGGCCGCAGCCCAGCGATCGCCTTCCGTGGCCAGTGTTACCGAAGTTGCGCCGCCGCCCAGCCGCTCACGCGCATATACCGATGCTGTTTCCGATGCGTCGTTTCTCAACCGCGCGAGCATGGCGGAGATCGTCATGCCGTTCTGCGTAAAAGCCTCACGGTAGAAGGCGAGCACCTCGGCGGGGCTGTCACTTGTCGTGAAGCGATACACATCGCGCTCACCGTCGCCGGCCTTGCCCGCTTCGATGTCAGCTTCGGCGACGCCGGGATAGCGGGGCGTACCATCAGTGAAATTGGCCGCCGGGTCGCTATTCGTCGATCCCATGTAAACAAGCACGGAGACTTCGGTCCCCGCCGAGCGCGTATTCGCGTCGATCGTCGCGCCACCGGAGCCCTCGGACGGCGTGGCCGCGATCTGCGTGCTTTCGACGCTCAATCCCTGCGCTTCGATCGATCCAAGGTAATAATCATAGACATCCCCGATCGAATCGCCGGTTTCGAACTCAACCTGCGCTTGGTCGAGGATGGTGGTTTCGCTTTCGAGCGTCGCCGAATCGAAATCGGGATATTCGGGGAGGCCATTATCGAAAAGCGCAACGGGTTCGGCCGCGCTTTCTTCGCCTTCGGTTTCCACCGTTTCATCCTGCGCCTCGCCCTCCGGCGCGCCGCCACAAGCGCCGAGCGCCACGGCGGCGCACAGCAAAACAATCGTCTTTTTCATAAACCCCCTCCGATTACCCCGTGATTTGAACGATCTAATCGCGCGCGGGCAACGATGGCAAGTCCGGCCTTATCCGCCCTCGCCGCCGATCACCGTGACCATTGTGCCCTCGCCCGGCACGGCCGTCGCCGTAATCTGGACGCCGCCATTGCCATCGGCGCGATTGCCGATAATCGTCTGCGCATCGCCCATGTCCATCGTCGCGCCGATTTCATAGCCGGCGCTCGGCAAGGCTTCGCGATAGAAGGCAACAACATCGGCCGGCGTATCGGAAGTCTGGAAGCTCCAGAACTGCCCCGAGCCGCCGTCCGGGCCGGTTGCGTTCATCTGCATCCCCTGGCTGTCGGCCGCGCCCGGATAGGGCGGCAGCCCGCCGGCTGCAGCCGATCCGATATCGCCGGTCGTTATCACCGCTTCGCCATCTTCGCTGCGAAATGTGACCGTGTCGTCGCCACTGCGCTCGACCCGCACTTCCTCGCCATCCGCGCCGCGATAGACCTGTTCGTCCGATCCGCCACAGGCGGCCAGAGCCAGCAAGCCGATCGTCGCAATTGCATATCCTGTCCGCATGAAATCCCTCCCCGTCATGTCAGTGTCTTGCATTCTTCGTAGCATAGCGCCCTTGAATGACGGGGCCTAGTGACCCATATCACTAATACAGTGATTATCTAACCGAAGGTGCTCGCAGATGCTCAATATCCTCTCGATCCTGGCCGGACTTGTGGCGGCCGTGCTCGCCTTTGTCGGCCTGATCCCGCTCCTGGGATGGGTCAATTGGTTCATGCTGCCGATCGCCTTTGTCGGTCTGATCCTCGGCTTTCTGTCCGACAGCAATTTCGGCCGCAATCTCAACATCATAATCCTCATCGTCGGCGGACTGCGCCTGATGCTCGGCGGCGGGATTATCTAAAGGCTGAAATTGTCGATCAGGCGAAGCCGCTGCCGGCATCGCGCGGCTTGTGGCGGATCAGGCGCGACGTTGCGACCGCCGCCTGACGGTGGACAACTGCGACCCGGTAATCGGGATCGGTCACCATTTCGAGGAACGCGCCGGCGTTCGGATAGAGGGCGACGAAGGCGGTATCCCAACGCTCATCTTCCGGACCGATCACGATCGATTGCGGCTCGCCCGACCACAGCACGGTGCCGCCGACCCGCTCGAAGATCGGCCCGCTGTCGCGCCCGTAATTGGCATAGGCCTCGGCCCCGCTCAGCGCCGCTCCGGCCAGCGGATGATCTTCGGGATAGGTGGCTTTTTCGCGAAACCGGACAAGGTTCAGCATCGCCACGGGCTGATCGCGGTCGAGCGCCTTGAAGGCTTCGAAATTGGTCCGGCTTGGGTCGACATAGCTTTCATCGGTCATGCGCCAATCGTCGCCCGATGCCCGCTCAGCGTCAAGCCGAAAGCGGTGAGGAGCCGCCCCGTCTGCTTGCGTCGCGCCGCAATTCGCGGCACAAGCCAAGGCCATGGGAAAAGCACGATGGATCGCCGCTGCGGCGGCCGGGACTGCTGCGGTCGCCGCCGCCGCCTATTATCTGAACGAGCGCAATAGCGAGAAGCCCGAATATGACCTGCTCGTCGAGGAGGGCCGTTTCGCGCTGCGCGCTTATCCGGCGATGATGGTCGCCGAAACGATACAGGATGGCCAGCGCGAAACCGCGCTCGGCAACGGATTCCGTCTACTCGCCGACTATATCTTCGCCCGCTCGCGTCCGGGGCCGAAGATCGCCATGACCTCTCCGGTCCTGTCCGACCGCGCCCGCGACGGCGAGGGTTGGCGCACCCGGTTCGTCATGCCGCGCAAGCTGCGCAAAACCGAACTGCCAGACCCCGCGCCCGGCGTGACGCTCGAAGAGCAGCCCGCGCGCAAGATCGCCGCGATCCGCTTTTCCGGGAGCGCCGACGATGCGATGCTCGCGGAAAATGAAGCGGCGCTGCGCGAATGGATGGCGGCGAACAGCCTGGAGCCTGCCGGCGACGCCGAATATGCCTTTTACAATTCGCCCTTCATCCCCGGACCGCTGCGCCGCAACGAGGTGCTGATCCCGGTCGCCTAACGGCTTTTGCCGTACCGCTTCAATGCGATGTTGCCCGCGATGATGATCGCCGCGGCCGCCATCAGAAAACCGGTTACGCCGCCGATCATGACCGCAAGGATCATGGCGAAGCCGAACGCGCCCAGACCGATCGAGGCGGGATTGAGGCCCTCCTTGCCGCTCGCGCTGCGCAACAGGTCGTCCATCCGCGTTTCGAAATTGTCGGGTGTCGCGATTCCGGACGACCCTTCATTCTCGCCCGGATCCGCTTGCGTGATATCCGTGTCCGGCTCAGCCATCCGCTGTTCGACTTCCCGCACGGCGTCGCGCGTCGCGATGTCCGCGCTGGGGTTCATGTCGCAGGCCTGTTTGGGCGGCAGATTGGTCGCGGTGTCGAGCACGATCAGCTTACGGCCGCGCTCGATAACCTTGTATTGCGTTGGCGGTGCGTCCACTCCGTCCCTCCGCCGGCCAGTCTAGGCTGGCGCGCGCGGCAGGGAAAGAGTGGGCAGCGTGAAAGCGGCTATTCGCAGCGCGCGTCGCTCCGGTCGATTTCGCGGCCGATCAGCGCGCCGGCGACACCGCCGATGATCGTGCCGGCGGCCCGGTTGCGCCCGCCATCGATTTCGCGGCCGATCAACGCGCCGGCGGCCCCGCCGACCAGAAGGCCGACCGTTCCGTCGTCGCGGCGGCAGCGATAGCGGCCGTCCCGATCGCGCCAGACGCGGCCGCGATAATAATCGTCGTCATCATAATAGGCGATCTGGGTCAGGCCCTGTTGCGGCGCGGCCCAACCATCCGCGGCGACGGCCGGCGTGGCAATGGCAGCGGCAGCAAGGGCGGCGGAAGCCAATATTTCGGTACGCATCGAAGACTCCTTTCGAAGAAACCTATGACAATTCGACCCCGCGCGAGCAATGATTAGCGATTGCGAGATGAACCGGCGGCAACGGCTTGCGCGTGCTGGATGAGCCGTGCGGCGCGTGCGACGAACACCGCGCGTTACGGTCAACCCTCATCGACGCGCACGAAGCGCTGCTCGTTGCCGAGCTCCCAGGTCGTGCCGCCGTCCCGCGATATTTCCATGCGCGACTGGAAACGGTCCGGCTCGACGGCATAGCGGGTGAAACGCAGCATCATCGTCGTGCCATCGGCCATCGGCGTGTTCGGCGTCGTCCGCGTCTCGCTCGTATCGGGGCCGATCATCCGCCACAAATGCCCGTCGGCCGCGACCGAGGCCATCTCGATCTCGCTGCGGTTCGGCCGCACGAAGAACAGGATCGCGGCCGACTGGTTGAGCTCGGGGATCGTGCTCATGCCGGAAACGACGCGATCCCGCACCACCCAGCCGAACCGGTACTGGCCGGCAAAGGTGCGCTGCACCGCGCCGTCGGGGCCAATGAAGTCGGTCTCGACATTCCATAGCCCGACCACATGGCGCAGCTGTTCGACCGCCTGTTCGGCGGGCTCGGGCGGCGGCGCGGCGCTTTGCGCGGCCAGCGGCAGCGATGCCGTGGCCATGGCGAGCGCGGCGGCGGTCCGGAATAGCAGGCGCATCGTTCATCTCCCTCAGACGCGACGCCTTATTGCGCAAGATGCGCGGCCATGCCCAGCGCTTTTCGATGAAGGGCTGTCCGGATTGGATAGCGGCGGGAGGGGAAATGCCGGGGCGGGACCGTTCGGGATCGCGGGAGGGGGGCGAACGGCGTTCGTCCGCCCCGGCACCGGACGAGAGGCGCCTAGCGGTCGCCTTCGCCCAAAGTCACGAGCCCTTCGCGATAGCCGCGCTCGGCCATTTCGCCGGCATAGTCGCTGCGCGCATCGGCAAGCTCGTTTCGATATTCGGCCCAGGCGTCGTTGCGGTCCTCAGGGTCCGTGGCGCGCGCGAGATCGCTCTGCAGTTCCTGTTCGGCCTCGAAGACGTCGGAGAGATAATCGAACCAGTAATCATTCTCGACGCCGGCGATCGGCGCGCGCAGCGGTTCTTCATCGGACGGGTAGCCGCGATCATGCGCGGCGGCGGGCGCGGCGATCAGAATGGCAGACGCAAAGGCAAGCGACGGGATACGCATAACAAATCTCCTCTGGAGACCGGACAATAGAACCCGGTCAGGAGCGTAACGCGCATGCCGCCCCAACCGGTTCCCGCCGCGCGGCCAGCGGAGCGATGCGTAAGACGAGCGGCGTGATGCTTGGCTCAGCCGTTCCCGCGCTTCATCGCTTTCATAAAGGTCGTCGCGCGCTCCGAGGGCGCGGCCAGATCTGCGTTGTATCCGATCCGCATTGTAGCGCGTCATCGCACCTTCGTGCTAGGCGAAGCGATCAGGGGGGAGGCACGTAATGGGCAAGATCTTTCTGTCCTATGCAAGCGACGACCGGAAACTGGCCCGGGATATTCAGGCGCGGTTGCGCCAGCACGGCCATGACGTGTTCTTCGACGAGGACGCGTTGAAGCCTTCCGACGGCTATGACCGGATGATCCGGAACCGGATCGCGAAAAGCGATGTCATGGTGTTTCTCTGTTCGCGCGCATCCCTTACCGAGGGCCGCTACACGCTGACCGAACTCGAAATGGCGCAGCGCCAATGGCCAAACCCCGAAGGCCGGGTGCTGCCCGTGCTTATCGAGGACGTCACCTTCGATGACCTGCCAAGCTATATCAAAGGCCTTTCCGCCTATCGCTACAAGGGCGATCCAGTCTCCGAGGTCACGCATCTTGCGGAAGAGATGGTATTCGTTCGCAGGCGCAAGCGACGGCTGTCGATCGGCATGGCGTTGGGCGCGGCGGCGCTCGTGATCGCGGCGATCCTGCTCGTCGTGAACCAGCTCGGTGGAGAGGAAGGCAGTCCGGTCGAATCCGGCGCGGCCGATAGTGAAACCACCGCAGCGCCGGCCGAACCGCCGCCCGAGGCCGCACCCAATCCGATGGACCAGAGCCTGCCCGTCATCGTGCTCACGGGTCGCGACATCGCCCGGCGCGCCAATTTCCAGACGGTGCGCGAACGGCCCGATGAACATGCGATCTGCCCGGGTCGCAATTTCAACGTCTATAACGGGTCGAGCGAGACGCTGCTCCTCGCCATCGCCTTCAAGAACAGCTCTGGCCGCGAGACTCTCGCCCCGCTGGCGCCCGAAGACCATGTGGTGCTGACGATGCTCGACGTGCCCGGCAGCTATGAGGCCGATGACGGCTATTATCTGATGGATGTGCGCAGCGATAATGTGCTGCATTTCATCCAGGCGCTCGATGTGATGTGCCTATGATAACCGGCAGGGCGGTGCCCCGCCGGTTATCGGGCCTCAGCGATTATCGCACTGCGGCCGCACCGCATCGAGCCCCTTGCGGCTGATACGATACGGCCCGCCGCCCCGGCTGATGATCAGTCGGCGCTTCTTCAGCTTCTTGAACACGGCCATGGTGCAATCGGAAAGCGCATGGCCCTCCCGCGTGAAGCAGGTGATCTTGACGATCCGCCCGCGCGAGCCATCCATGGTCGGCGCATGGTCATGCGCGATATGCCCGCCCTGGGCGAGCACGTGCAGCGTGCGCTGCTCATATTTCGAAATATTCATCGGAATCGTAACCCCGGGGCCGTATCGCCGGCCCCTTGCTGAGGTGGACAGGCGCAGCCGATCCGCGCCGCGCCTTACTGCACGCGACGGGCTGCTGCGAACCGACGGATCACCGGGGGTATCTGCCCCAGGCCGTCACTCAGCGGATTACAATCTCTTTCATAAACACTCTGCAAAGGTTGCGGCGGCGGCGATAGCAGCCTCACAGGACATTATCCAGCGCGCGCCGCTATCGCTCCACGCTCAGGCTTTCCGATAGCGTAACCGTCATCGCGTCTTCCGCCTCGCCGATCACGATATCGGCAAGCCGCCAGTCAGCCCCCTGCTGCGCCCAGACATAGCGGACGGTGCGCGGCTCGCCGAAATTCTCGAACCGCGCGATCACCGCGACCAGCCCCGGCGCGATCTGTTCATGGGTGATCGCGAGTTCGGTGATCTCGGCATCCTGCCCATCGACATGCCAGGCGAAATCGAGATTGGGCGCCAGCCCCTCATTCGCCTCGGCCGCGGCACGCTCGGCGGCGAACAGCGCGGCAAGCTCCTCGGTCATCGGCAGCGGCGGGTTTAGCGTATCGACAGCGAAAGGATCGTCATAGAGCGCGGCAACCTGGGCTTCGAGCGCGGCGGCCTCCTCAGGTGCGATGCCGGCATCGGGCAGCGCGACCGTCTCGCCAGCGTCTTCCACGCTGGCGTCCGCTTCCCCGGCGACGTCCGGCGCGCCACAGGCCGCGGCCAAAGGCAGCACGGCAAGCGGGGCGAGGGCCAGGGGAATGCGAATCATGGGCGCAGTCTAGCCCTCCTTCGACGCGCAGTGAATGCACAGCGCGGCCTCAGGCCGCACCGCAAGCCGCTTGGGATTGATCGCGCTGCCGCAGCGCACGCAAATCCCATATTCGCCATCCCCGATCCGCGCAAGCGCACGCTTCACCGAGGCGATCTCGCGGGTCACGAGCAGCGCCTGCGCCTCAAGCGATTGATCATCCTCCATCTCGACCGCCTGTTCGGACGAATCCGCATTGAGCGGCTCGTCGAGATCGCGTTCGAGATGCGCCATGCGCGCGGTCAGCTCGGCGAGCTGCGCATCGAGTCGGGTTTGAGCGGCATCGATATCGAGCGTGGCTTCGGTCATCGGACATATCCTCCTGCTGATTGTTTGCAGCGATTCTAGGGGCAGGGCGGACAGACGGCTTTGATCTGGCTCAAATGGCTCCGGAACGGCGCGAAAGCGGAGCAGGTTTAACGCGATCTTTGCGCCCGCGCGGGCATGATGGTTCGCATGGCGCGTCCGAAAAGACCCTATCGCCGGTCCTGGCACGGAGCCCATCGCGAAGCGGCGGTCTACAGCCGCGCGAGTCGCCGGCGGATGGCACGCCCGCGGCCGCGCAACGATATCACCCTGCCCTATCTGCTGATGATCGCGCTGATCGTCGCGATTGTCGGCAAGTGGGCGCTGGAATTTGCAGAGCGGCGCGTGGCGCCCGCCGACACCGCCGCCCAGCCTTTCACCACCGCGCCGTCCGCGAGCCCAAGCTTCGCCATTTGCGGATCGGGGCCGCGCGTGAACTGCGTGGTCGATGGCGATACATTCTGGATGCGCGGCGAGAAAATCCGCATCCTCGATATCGACACGCCTGAACTCTCGCCGCCACGCTGCGCGGAGGAGGAGCGGCTCGGCGAAGCGGCGAAGGCGCGGCTGCACGCGCTGCTCAACAGCGGCGCTGTGACGCTCGAACGCGCCGGCCGCGACCGGGACCGCTACGACCGCCTCCTGCGCCGCGTGCATGTGGACGGGCAACCCGTCGGCGACATGCTGATCGCCGAGGGCCTCGCCCGGCCCTATGGCGGCGGGCGGCGCAGCTGGTGCGGGTGAGCGGGTATGCGGTTTCGCGCCGGTTTTGCTTTTTGCGCGGCGCGGCGCTATCGAGCGCGACCGTTCCACACAATATAGGAGGCGAAGATGACGAACCATCGCGACTATAACGACCTCCCGTCCTTTCGAGGTCATCGCCAAACGCCGTAAGGGCTTCCCGTCCGAAACGCAGGTCAAGCGCGGGCTTCGCGCCGTACGCGGCGGCGAGAAGGAGCTTCTCGAAAAGCTCGGCCGCAACGATCTGTGCCCGTGCGGGTCGGGGAGAAGATTTCAAGAAATGCTGCCTCAAGTCCGGCCGCTTTCGATGGTTCGGAACGGCACGATTACTGGCGGTAGGCCGGCTTAACCCGATCTTGACCGCATCGCGCTATGCGCGGCGCGTGGAGTTTTCGCTCATCTATCCTCTGATCGGGCTCGGCGCGCTGGCGGGCTGTCTTGGCCTGTTCCTCTATCTCGGCCATCGCAGCAGCCGGCGCGACCTGATTTCGCCGCCCGAATTCGGCCAGAGGCATTTCGGACGGCGCGAATATGGCAAAAGGCCGCCCGTGCGGCCCGCACCGCGTCCCGAACCAAAGGCAGTAGCGCCAAAACCGCCTGCCGCGCCCGATCCGCTGCCCGAGCCCGAGCCCGCGCAAAGCCCGGCCGAACTCGTCGCGGCGGTCAGCGCGCCGGCGCCCATGATCGTGCCCGACGCTCTGCCGGAGGCGGACCCGACGGCCGTCTGGCGGCGCGAGGGGCCGGCGGGCACGGCGCGGCTCAGCGAGGCCTGCTACACGGCCGATCAATATGCCGAGCGCGAGGTAAAGGCGCTGCTCCTGCAAAACCGCTACGACCGCGCCATCCGCCATGTCCGCGGCGCGCTGAAACTGCCAGCGGCGGAGGCGGAAGCCTATGTCGCGCGGCTCGCGCATCAGTTGCGGCTTTGATCCGGTTGACACTGGTTGACACAGGGCGGGGGTAGGCCAGAGCCATCGTCACGCTGTGTTGGACGGGCGCGCATTGGCGGAAATCCAGGATTATCGCGCGAAGCTTTGCGCACGGATGCGCGCGACCCGTGTGACCTTCCGAATGGGGTACCGCATGCGCGAGACCGGACGGCGAAAATCGGTTGGTTCAACATATGCGCTCATCATAACCGATTTGGCACACTGTAGGACAGCTTTTCGACACAAGCCTTCGCGCGTGGAGTCAACTCAGGGCAAATGGACATCCACGGACAAGACATCGTCATCCCAGCGGAGGCTGGGATCTCAGGCCGTTGGGCGGATCGCTAGCCGCCAGAGATTCCAGCTTTCGCTGGAATGACGGATGAGGAAAACCTACCAGCTCGTAATCCGCGCCTTGATGCCATAGGCGTCGCAGAACGCCTTGAGGCGGTCGACGGCTTTGAGGTCGCCTTCGAATTCGGCGTGGAGCAGGGCGGCGGCGAGGCGGGGGACGTCTTCGGCGGCAATCGTGCAGAAGCGCTCATAATCGCCATCGCCATGCACCGCTTCGACGACCGGTCCAGTATCATAGCTATCGATCGCGAGATTGCCGTTCTTGTGCAGCGTCAGCCCGACCGAGCGCCCATGCTTCCCCGCCTCCCGCGCCAGCTCGACCATCCGCCCCGGCGCAATCGCGACGCCGTTCCAGGACGTGCGTTTGGGGGGCATGCTGTCGGACATGGGCGGGAGGATAGGATGGGTAAGGCCGGAAGGGAATGGGTGCCGCTTTACGGATCAGCGCGGACACGCTATCCGGCGCTCCCCAACACATGAGCACAGCGATAGGAGGCGAAAATGTCCAAATTCGATAAGCATGACGATCTGCCGTCCTTTCGAGGTCATCGCCAAGCGGCGTAAGGGCTATCCGTCCGAAACGCGGGTGAAGCGCGGACTACGGACGGTGCGCGGCGAGAAAGAGCTGCTCGAGAAACTCGGCCGCAATGATCTGTGCCCCTGCGGATCGGGGAAGAGATTTCAAGAAATGCTGCCTTAAATCGGGCCGGTTTCGATGGTGCTCGGCGCAACGACTATTGGCGCTAGAGACTTTTCGGGTTTTCCAACAGTGCTGGCGGGCGCATGTGCCTGCCGGCCCAATAGATGAATGAGGTGTCCCATGTTGATATATTGGATGACGACGCCTTCGCCCTGGAACTGATCGGGGCGACAGGCTCCTGAGCCGGCCGGCGCGTATGCGCGCCCGGCCTTTCCATTTCGACCATGAAAGCGCGCGCCGCTGGCGTGTCCGCGCCGCTGCGCGCGTCGTCGAGGGCTTTATGTATATACGATTTGTCACGCCCGAGCCCGCCAATCGGCGGCGCGGGCATTATGGCCTCTTTGCGCCGGCGGTGTCCCTTTCGTACGATTCCCGGACGCCCAAGGCGCACAGGCTGGCGATCCGGGAGGAGCTGGACTGGTTCAATGCGAACCTGCCCATCCCCTCATGGCGCTCGTTCAGTGTGAAATCGCGCGGGCGCTATTATGACGACGGCATTTGCTGGTTCCGCGACGATGCACGGGACATGGTTCGGCACGCCTTTATCCTGAAGGCGCTGCTCGACGATCTCGGCATTCCGATCGGCCGGTTGCACACCGAGCAGCCCGGCCAGATCCTCTATCGCGACGACTGGCAGATTGTCGCCAAGCCGGAGGCCGCCACACCGGTGCGGTGGGCGTGAAAACGTCCACCGCATCTCGGGTGGCGCTAGCGTTCCGCGTCAGCCCGACCGAGCGCCCATGCGCCCCCGCCTCCCGCGCCAACTCGACCACCCGCCCCGGCGCAATGGCGACGCCGTTCCAGGATGTGCGTTTGGGGTGTGCTGTCAGACATAGGCGGGAGGATAGGCAATGTGGGTGCAGCGGGCAGATAGAGATGGGTCCGGAACGATGGGAAGGCGGAGGAATTCGGAAAGAGTTTTGTGCACTGTGACTACAATCCCTTATTCCGAGCTTTCAGCCGAATCCTCGTCTGCACTGTCTGCGACATGGAGATATGCGCTGACACCCTTTCTCACTTTGATCCAGGTTTTACTTTCTCTCTCTTCGGCGCGTGCTATGATCTTTTCTGGATTGAGGTCACCACGTTCAACGACCTCAAATCCATTACGATCCATTCTCAAAATGAGTCCGCGATAAGTTATCGCGGCTAGAGCAGATATTGCAGCGTAGGCGTATTGTCGCAACGGGTCCGGAACATCTAAATCGTCAAAAACAATACGCTTTTGATGTTTGGCGCTCATAGCAACCAAGTATACAGACATATTCATGCCGGTTGTTGTGTTATTCGACAGAAAGTTTTCACCGTAATCTTGATTGTCCGCGAACTTAGATTCATCGTTGTCCATAAGACTTTTTAGGTTGCTTTCGAGAGTCTCGCGAATTCCCTCAATTCCAGGATGAATTGTAACAACTTCTTCAAATAAATCCTCAATTCTTTTCAACAAGTTTTCAGATGTTATTTGGATTGCTTCAGATGAATCTTCTAGTGATGCACTAGCTCCCTCAATGCCCTGAAGATTTGAAGTTAGTTGATTATTGGAAATCATCGAATAAAATATCGCAACAACGGCAAGAATCAGTGATGCAATTGACGCTGCAAAAGCAATAAATCGAGCAAGGGAATCGCCATCTGGCAAGCGCCACAAGATTGCGCTCATCACCATTATCAATACGGCAATCGCCCACAGCAGATGTATGCGAATTACCTTTTCGCTCGGCATCCCCTACTCCGCCGCGACGCTCTTCTCGCCGAACATGTCTTCGCCTTCCTCTTCGCCCTCGTCGTCGTTGGCCTTGCCTTTTTTGCGCTCGTCGAAGCTGTTCCAGACCTGGTTCCAGTCGCCTCTGGTCGCGCCCTTCGAATACTCAGTGGCACGCGTTTCGAAGAAGTTCGCGTGCTCGACGCCATTCAGCAGAGGCGCGAGCCAGGGCAGCGGGTGGTCGTCGATCATATAGACGGCGGGGAGGCCGAGCTGGCCGAGGCGCCAGTCCGCGATGTAGCGGATATAGCGTTTGATCTCCTTGGCCGTCATGCCGGGCACCGCGCCTTCCGAAAATGCCAGATCGATAAACGCGTCTTCGAGCCGCACCGTCTTCTGGCAGCAATCGATGATATCTTCCTTGACCTGCTTGGTCAGGCAGTCCCGCTCCTCGCAAAAGGTGTGGAACATCTTGATGATGCCTTCGCAGTGCAGACTCTCGTCGCGCACCGACCAGCTCACAATCTGCCCCATGCCCTTCATCTTGTTGAATCTCGGAAAATTCATCAGCATGGCGAAGGAGGCGAAGAGTTGGAGCCCCTCGGTGAAGCCGCCGAACATGGCGAGCGTCTTGGCGATATCCTCGTCGCTATCGACGCCGAATTCGTTGAGATAATCATGCTTCGCCTTCATCTCCTCATATTCGAGGAACATGCTGTACTCGCTCTCCGGCATGCCGATCGTATCGAGCAGGTGGGAGTAGGCGGCGATATGGACCGTCTCCATGTTGGAGAAGGCGGTCAGCATCATCTTCACTTCGGTCGGCTTGAACACGCGGCCATATTTGTCGTGATAGCAATCCTGCACCTCGACATCGGCCTGGGTGAAGAAGCGGAAGATCTGCGTGAGCAGCGCGCGCTCATGATCGGTGAGCTTCTGCGCCCAGTCCCGGCAGTCCTCGCCCAGCGGCACTTCTTCCGGCATCCAGTGGATCTGCTGCTGGCGCTTCCAGAAATCATAGGCCCAGGGATATTCGAAGGGCTTGTAGGTCTTGCGGGCTTCGAGAAGGGACATTTGGATTACTCTCCTGAGCTAAAAAACTATATGGTGATCGGGTCGATAAAATCGACCGAAATGATGCGGAAGGCGGGCCAGCCGGTGTTCATCGCCGGTTCCTGTACACGACGACTTTCTTGCTACTCCGCGCGCCGACGCCGAGGAACACGATGCCGACGAAATAGCCGAAATCGTACCAGCCGCCGTTGTTCGGCACCGCGTAGATCGCGACCGTGTCGACGAACAGCGAGACGATCCAGGCGACCGGGAAGATAAAGCCGTGCCACACGCCGAGCCAGAAGCCCGGCGCCGTCTCCGCCACCGCCCCGCCCGATTGCTGCGCCGCGCAGGCGGTGAGCAGCAGGGCGACGCCGAGGGTGGCGAGAAGGCGGGAATCAAGGCGCGCCACCTTAGCCATTTAGAATACTGAATATGCGATCCGGCCGGTGAGAATTGTATATCTCTGCCTCATCCTCACCTATCACGTAATGCGAGATTTCGTGCTCGCTGGTTGTGGAAGCCCAAGCATGATTCAAAAGGCCCTTATATGTGTTCAAAGCGGCTTCCGATTTCCAACGCACTTCCAGACGGCCTTTATGGTCGTGCAGTTCGACCAAATGCTCTAAGAAAGCCTCATCAACAGCTGCACCTACAGCATAAGCCAATGTCATGGCGACGCGCACATTGAGTCCCCCATGATCATGTCGCGTACAAGGAATGCCCCAAGTATCGAGCCAGCGGACCTCATCGGAGATGGGAAGACGAGCTACTGACACGCCAGACACTCGTCATAATCGGTGCTCTCGCCGGTCGCGAGTTCGACCTGTTTGGGGTCGAGCGTATTGTCGGCTTCCACGCCGCCGGCAAAGCCTGCGCGCTGCACGGACTTGCTGCGCAGATAATAGAGCGACTTGATGCCGAGCTCCCAGGCGCGGAAGTGGAGCATCAAGAGGTCCCATTTCTCGACATCGGCCGGGATGAACAGGTTGAGGCTCTGCGCCTGATCGACATAGGGCGCGCGGTCCGCGGCAAGTTCGAGCAGCCAGCGCTGGTCGATCTCGAAGCTGGTCTTGAAGCTTTCCTTTTCCTCCGCGCTGAGGAAATCGAGATGCTGGACGCTGCCGCCTTTTTCGAGGATCGAATTCCAGACATTGGCGCTGTCCTTCGATTTTTCCTGCAGCAGCTTCTCCAGATACTTATTCTTCACGATGAAGCTGCCGGACAGCGTCTTGTGCGTGTAGATATTGGCCGGGATCGGCTCGATGCAGGCGCTGGTGCCGCCGCAGATGATGCTGATCGACGCGGTCGGCGCGATCGCCATCTTGCAGGAAAAGCGCTCCATCACGCCCTGATCCGCCGCATCGGGGCAGGGGCCGCGCTCGTTCGCCAGCATCATCGAGGCTTCGGACGCCTTGGTCTGGATATGTTTGAAGATTTTGAGGTTCCAGCTTTTCGCCAGCGCGCTTTCGAAGCCGAGGCCGCGTTCCTGCAGGAAGCTGTGGAAACCCATGACGCCAAGGCCCACCGAGCGCTCTTGCTCGGCGGAATATTTGGCGCGCGCCATCTCGTCCGGCGCGCGGTCGATATAGTCCTGCAGCACATTGTCGAGGAAGCGCATGACATCCTCGATGAACATCGGGTCTTCGCTCCACTCGTCCCAGCGCTCAAGATTGAGCGAGGAGAGGCAGCAGACGGCCGTGCGGTCGTTACCATGCTGGTCGATGCCGGTCGGCAGCGTAATTTCGGAGCAGAGATTGGACGTCGAAACCTTCAAGCCCACATCGCGCTGATGCTTGGGCATCATGCGGTTCACGGTGTCGTTGAAGACGATATAGGGCTCGCCTGTCGCGAGCCGCGTCTCGACCAGCTTCTGGAAAAGACTGCGCGCATCGACGGTCGCGCGGACGCTGCCATCCTTGGGCGATTTGAGATCGAACTCGGCCCCGTCGCGCACGGCTTCCATGAACTCGTCGGTGACGAGCACGCCATGATGCAGGTTCAGCGCCTTGCGGTTGAAATCGCCCGACGGTTTGCGGATTTCGAGAAACTCCTCGATCTCGGGATGCGAGATATCGAGATAGCAGGCCGCCGACCCGCGCCGCAGCGAGCCCTGGCTGATCGCCAGCGTGAGGCTGTCCATCACGCGGACGAAGGGGATGATGCCGCTGGTCTTGCCATTCAGGCCGACCGGCTCGCCGATCCCGCGCACGCTCCCCCAATAGGTGCCGATGCCGCCGCCGCGGCTGGCGAGCCAGACATTCTCGTTCCAGGTGTTGACGATGCCGTTGAGGCTGTCGTCGACGCTGTTGAGATAGCAGGAGATGGGCAGGCCCCGGCCCGTGCCGCCGTTGGAAAGGACAGGCGTCGCCGGCATGAACCAGAGCTGCGAGATATAATCATAGAGCCGCTGCGCATGCTCGGCATCGTCGGCATAGGCCGATGCAACGCGCACGAAGAGATCCTGATAGCTCTCATCGGGCAGCAGGTAGCGATCCTTCAGCGTCTCCTTGCCGAATTCGGTCAGCAGGGCATCGCGGGATTCGTCTTTTTCGATCGGATGGAGCTGCGGCTTGATCGCCTTGCTCGAAAGCTCCTCCTTGTCCGATTCGCTCGTGTCGACAACATCGTCCATCGATACTTCGCCGTTATTCGCCAGATCCATCAGCCTAATACCCCTTTATCCATCATCCCCATATAGGGATGTTCCTACTTCGTTCGAGTCGGAAATTACCTTCCTACACCCCTTTTGTGGCCTTGCGGGAACAGATTCGATCTTGTCCCCGATATCCACATAACCCTGTTCGGAAGGGCGAGTTTTCCACTATCGCTTAGCGCGATTAGACCACTAGCTATAGCGTGACCCCCCGGCCGAACCACTATCCATAGTGTATTAACCATGAGTCCCAGACAAGGGGGTTTGCGACAAAAGCGTGACTCGTTTCGTCGCATATACGATTCGCTTCGTCGCCGGCGTAACTATGTGCAGGTGCAGCGACGCGTGGAAGAAACTGGCCTTGCGGAAATGCAAGGGAACGGATCGGGAACGCAAAAATTTTCGACGATTATATACTTGACGTAGTAGCCCTGATTCCCTAGTGTGTTCACACACAGGGAGACAGGCAGTGAAACTCGATAATCCAATCTTCAAAGATGCCGAAAAGGCACGCGAGCATTTAGAGGCCATCAACTGGCCCCACGGTCCTGTCTGCCCTCACTGTGGCGAGACAAAAAACGTCACGCGCCTCAAGGGCAAGTCGCATCGCCCCGGCCTGATCCAGTGCAACACCTGCACCAAGAATTTCACCGTCACGGTCGGTACTGTGTTCGAGCGCTCCAAGGTGCCTTTGAACAAATGGCTGCTTGCCACCTATCTGCTTTCGTCCAGCAAGAAAGGCATGAGCGCCAAGCAAATCGAACGTATGTTGGGCGTTACCTACAAAACCGCGTGGTTCATGTGCCATCGCATTCGCGAAGCCATGCGCGATACCAACACAACCCCCATGGGATCGGGCGGTGGTGCCGTTGAAGCCGACGAAACCTTTATCGGCAAAGAGCCGGGCAAAAAGACGAAATCCGGGTACTTCCACAAGATGAAGGTTCTGTCCCTCGTGGATCGCGACACAGGCCGTTCAAAGTCCATGGTAGTCGATAGCCTCAAGGCTCCCGATATTGCCCCTATCGTGTTCGAGAACGTCTCTCGCGAGGCCAAGTTGATGACCGACGAAGCCAGTCACTATCAGGCCATCGGTTTCCAGTACGCCAATCACGAAAGCGTCAATCACTCCAAGGGCGAGTATGGGCGCGGCATCGTCCACACCAACACCATCGAAGGCTATTTCTCGATCTTCAAACGCGGCATGAAGGGCATCTACCAGCATTGCGACAAGGCCCATCTGCACCGCTACCTTGCCGAGTTCGACTTTCGCTATTCCAATCGCGAAGCGCTGGGCGTCAATGATGGCGAGCGCACCGACCGCGTACTTGCTGGCATCCGTGGCAAGCGTCTGACCTATCGGCGGACTGACAAAGCCGCGCTCGCTTAGTCAGCACGTTCGCCGGTTCATTCGCTGGCGCAAGAACCACAACAGGGGAGGCTAGAATGTCAAAATTCGTCAACGTGATGACCGAAACGAGCATGATTTCAGGCCTGTCAGTAATAGAGCATGAAGGCGCGCTCTGGATTGTGACAGGCTGGCTCGGACACAAAACCAGGCCAGTGAAACGGCCAGTCCGGCTAATTCGGATGACCGGACTTCAATATGAGGAGCTTGATCCCGAACAGCACGGCTCTGACTATCTGGTAAATCAGCCAATACCCAGAGGCGTTTTGGACGGAACAATCGCGAGCGAAGAAGCAACCGGTTTTGTGGTTCTAGATACTCCCAAGATTGAGATTCCGGTTTCCAAGCCTCATTGAGGCCGTCGCTTCTCTTTCCCATCGCCGTTACCGCCTTTCTTCTTGTGCGGCTTGGGCGGCGTCTTCAGCATCCGCTCTAGCACCTTATCCATCTTGTCTTGATCAGGGTCTGCCATGGCTATCTCCAAGCGCCTTAGTCTAAAGCGTCGGCTGCGCTATCGAAAGGCCGTAGCTAAGCGCGCAGAGCAATTGCGTGAGCGGGCCAATCGTTGGCAATATGAGCAGAACACATTAGCGCTTGTCGGCTTAATGACGATCCTTTGGGCTGGAATGGAACGCTACCTTGACGAATTCATCAACTGGCACATGGCGTTAACCCACATCACTGAAAATTGCGAACACCCTCGCGCCCTGAATCGTAAACTCAATTATCTCAAACGCCGCGTCGAAAACGATTTCGGATTCTCTGACGCCGAAAAAGAAACCGTCCGCTCGCTGCGCCTTGAAATCAAAAGACTGTCGGAGTTCCGACATGACTTAGCTCACGGCATTTTTGTTCGGCGCGATCGATCCAAGCTCGTTTGGAGCGCTCAACGGCTAAACATTCGGCGCAATAAGATGACACCGCAAAACCGCGAATATTCAAACGATGAGATTCAGCAGGGCGTGAAAGACGTGGACAAGCTGTCCAGAGGCGTAAGGCAGATGGCTGAGCGATATGTTCCGCACCTCTCAACCACACGCTCGGCAATTTCCTCGTAGCCAGCGCCCGGCTCCATATCCCATTCTTCAATCATAGCCGCAATTTCAGATACTATGTCGGACTCCCCAGCCTGACGTAGAGAAACCACAGCATCAGTAAGCACCGGCCTGTCGGTCTGATCGCTACGAATCACAGCCTCCTACGTCAAGTATATAATCGCCAAATTTTCCGTGATAATGTGCTCACCGTCGGAGGCGACGATCCGTAGCTCTCACAGGATATTGAAATCACGCCCGAGATGATTGAGGCGGGGGTTCGTGTTTTAAACGATGCTTTCGGCGGAGAGGCTGGGGGGCTAATCGGTTCGTTGATTTTTCCGAGACTGTGCAAGCTCATCTAGTTGCTGCCCCAGCTCATCAAAGCGAGCGCGCTTCCTCCTAGACATAAGCTCGATGTCAGCGGCCTCCGTTGCCGCTACCAGATGCGACAGGCCGTTAGCGACTTTCCTGAGATCGCTCTCCATGACGCGCTGATGTTTTGGCGGCTTGTTTGATCGCGGCGGCTTCACCTTGGCATGAAGCGCATCAGTCCTGCCGTGGACTACATATTCGGCGTGAATGAGTTCGTTGCGGCGATCCGCCATGGTTTTAGTTCGGTCGATAATCCACTCCAAAATGGCTTTTTGTCGCTTCGTGAGTTTGACCGTTCCTAGTGCGAGGCTCAACAGATCACGACGGCTTTGATGAGTGGGCTGGCGTTCCCAGATCGCTTCGGCATATGCCGTCGATCTGGTACGCATCAGGCTGATGAAGATACGGCGCAGCGCTATTTCATGCCGATTCCAGAGGATCGTTATGACGCCAATAAGCTCCGTTTCGGTAGGAAAGGAATCGCTGATTTCCTCCGCGTAGCCTAGTGCCCCAAGCGGCCAATACCAATCTTCTTTGGGTTTCTTAGCCATGACTGATCCCGATCAAGAGAAAATGGGCAAGGCGCTATAGGAGATGCTAAAGACTCCGCCCAAGCCGCACAAACTTGACAAAAAGGACCGCCGGGATTCTAAGAACCCCGACGGCCCACCTACTAGCCGTCGAGACTAGCAGTTACGGGGCTTACGACGGGTGTGTCGTTTCACAGTGACCGTCTTTCGGCCCCTAGGCGGAGTTTTGCAGCCACCGCATTTGCGGCGGCCCGCACTCCTTTTTGGGCGTGTAGCCATGCCGGCATCACCTCCTTTCGTGGCTGGCTGCCTCTTGTTTCAGCCAGCTCCGCAGGGTGGTGTCCGCCCAACAGGATAGATTCCTAGGAAAAAGTCGTGAGTCGAGTCGTTTATCCACAGATCAATGTGGATTGTTTGCGCGCCGGCCAACGCGCTGACTACGAGCGCGTGACTTCGTTAGCTCACTGAAAGGTCGGACGACTTGACAATAAACATAGATATCTATCATATAGCTGCATAAGCAATTGGAGAGTCGTCATGCCCAGCCGCCGCAAAGTCCTTATCACCGGCGCCGCCAGCGCCGTCATTATCGGGGGCGGGCTGTTCGCGTACGATATCTTTTCGCCGAGCCTGTCCGAGGCGCGCGAGCCGTGGCGGCAGGCAGCCGAAGGGTTTGGCGATACGCGGCTCGATATTCTCGCCTATGCGATCCTCGCGCCCAATCCGCACAACAAGCAGCCCTGGCTGATCGAGCTGATCGGCAATGATCGCATCCGTCTCCTCCCGGACCTTGACCGCATGCTGCCCGAGACCGATCCGCCCTGCCGCCAGATCACGATCGGCTTCGGCGCCTTTCTCGAACAGCTCCGCATGGCGGCGGCGGAGAAAGGCTATCGCGCGGAGATCGACACTTTCCCCGAGGGCGAACCCCAGCCCGTGCTCGACGAACGGCCGATCGCCGATATCCGGCTGGTCCGCGACCCCGGCATCGCGAAGGACCCGCTCTTCGATCTCGTGCTCGAGCGGCATACGAATCGCGAACAATATGAACCGCGCGCCGTGACCGACGGGCAGTTCGCCGCCATGCGCGCGGCGCTGCCTGAGGGCGTATCGCTCGACTGGGCAAACAGCGCCGAGACCGTCGCCCCGCTCAAGCAGATCGCGACAGACGCCTGGCTGGTGGAATATACTACGCCGCATACGCTACAGGAGAGTATCGACGTGATGCGGATCGGCGCGGACGAGGCGATCGCCAATCCGGACGGCATCATTCTCGATGGGCCGATGATAGAGGCCGCCAGCAATCTCGGCATGGTGACGCGCGAGACGCTCGCCGATCCGGACAGCTATGCCTTTTCCGAAGGCATCACCATGTATACCGCGCTGATCGATGCGAGCCCGTCCATGTGCTGGCTGCACACGGCGGACAACAGCCGGACGACGCAGCTCAATACAGGCGCGGCATGGCTTCGCGTGCAACTTGCCGCTACAAACGAAGGGCTGGCGATGCAGCCGCTGAGCCAGGCGTTACAGGAGTTTCCCGAAATGGCCGAACAGTTCGCGCGCCTTCACGATCATCTCGACATCGCCGCGCCGGCCCGCGTGCAGGGCCTGTTCCGCATCGGCCATGCGCCCGCCATCCAGCCCTCGCCGCGCTGGCCGCTGACCAGTAGGCTCGTCGGCGCCTGATGGCGAAAGGGGCGACTCCGAAGCACAAGCCCAAGGGCCCGGGCCTGAAGGGCGATCCGCTCGGCAATCTCGTGATGACCGAAATCGGCATCATCGCCCAGCTTTCCGGCACTTTGTTCGAAAGCGTGCTGCCCGACGGGATGACGCGTGCGCAATATGGTGTGCTCAACCATCTGCTGCGCATGGAGCAGGAACGGACGATCGGCGAGCTCGCCAATTCCTTCCAAGTGCGCCAGCCGACCATGTCGTCCACGGTGCGCAAGCTCGAAGACAAGGGGCTGGTCGAGCTGAAGCCCGATCCCGAAGACCGGCGCATCCGGCGCGTGGCGATCACCGCGGCGGGCAAGGCGACGCGGCAGGCCGGGCTGGCCGCGCTCGGCCCGCTTTATGCCGAGCTGATGGAGCATATGGGCGAGAAAGAGCTGAAGGCGATCCTGCCGACGCTGACAAAAATGCGCGAATTGCTCGACGAACGGCGGCCGGGCTAATCCATCCGATCTTTTGCGGTTCATGCTCCTGTCACCTACGATCGGCATGTCTGTCCGGAAAAGGAGGAGGGATGGCATGAACCGGTTGATCGCAGCTTTATGTGTTTCGGCGCTGCTCGCGGTGGCCCCGGCCGGCGCGCAAAAACCCGATAGCGGACAGACGCCGCGTGAAGAGATGGACGAGTTGCTGCGCAGCCTCGGCGAACCACCGCACCCCTCAGGCGCAGCGCTCGACCGGCTGATTGCGGATGCCGACGCCCGTCCGCTGGGCAGCCGCGAAAATCCGGTGCGCGCTGATATGCCGCAGGGCCAGCGCGCCTATCTTGACCGGCTGCGCTGCGAAAACGGTCTCCCGCCACGCTATAACCGGGCCGGCAATTTCGGACCGGGCCCGTTCGGATCGATCATCGACGGATATGAAGTCGCGTGCCCAAACTCAGCACCGGAGACTATGATGATCTTCATGGACATGTATCATTCCGGCTATCGCGAAACGGCCACCGTGCCGGGCTTCGCGATCACAGAGTAGGCCGTCATGATCTGGATCGTCTTCGTCATGGGCATCGCGAATTTCTTCTTCCATCGCAGCGTGATGGAAGGGCGCGGACCCGTCTTCGCCGAAATCTCGCGGACCCTGCACCGATTCGGCGGCGGCTGGGGCAGCTATGCGGTCGAGTTCGTCATCCTCGTCGGCGCCCTCTGGTTCGCGCGGGCAGGCCAGTCGATGATATTGTTCTTCTACGGGGCGTACACGGCGCTCAATATCGGCGCCTATGTCGTGCTGAGCCGGATGAATAAGTAATAGAGGTGTTGCCGGCTAAAACGAAACGTCATTGCGAGGAGTGAAGCGACGAAGCAATCCAGAGCGGCGAGCGATGTCGTGTGCGGCTCTGGATTGCTTCGCTGCGCTCGCAATGACGGTCTACTGAACTAAGCCGCTTCCCGCTCGGCGATCAGCGGCAGCAGGCGTTCGTCGACCTCGAGAAACTCCATCGGGTCGATCTTCGCATTGGCGGGCGTGCCGTCGATCGCGAAGCCCGCATAGCCGTTCTCGGCCACCCAATCGCACATCCGGCGGTACTCCGGCACGCCGCCAAGATAGGCCATGAAGATGCGCGGCTTGCCCGGGATATTGTCGCCCAGATACCAGCTTTTCGCATAGGGATAGACGGTCATGCTGGCGATCAGATTGGTGTGATCGACCCATTCGCTCTCGGCCTGGTCGAGCGGCTCGATCACACCGTCGCGGACCGCATCGATACAGTCCGCGATCCACTCGACATGCTGCTCGATCGACACGATCATGTTGGAGATCACCGACGGGCTCTGCGGGCCGGTGACGAGAAAGAGGTTGGGAAAGCCCGCGCTCATCAGGCCGAGATAGGTGAGCGGACCCGCGTCCCATTTTTCGCTGAGCTGCGCCCCGTCCCGCCCGCGAATATCGATCTTCGCCAGCGTGCCCGTCATCGCATCGAAGCCGGTCGCGAAGACAATCGAGTCGAATGCATATTCGGTATCGCTGGTCTGTACGCCCCGCGCCGTGATCCGCTCGATCGGTGTCGCATTGATATCGACGAGATCGACATGATCCTGATTGAACGTCTCATAATAATCGATATCGACGCACATTCGCTTCGCGCCGGCCGGATAGTCTGTCGGGCAGAGCAGTTCGGCCGTCTCGGGATCCTCGACACGATCACGAATCTTGTCCCGGATGAACTCGGCGGCCATGTCATTGGCCTTCAGGCTGACGCCCATATCGGGATAGCTGGCCATAAAGGTCAGCCCGCCGCGCGCCCAGCGTTTTTCGAGCTCGTCGCGCACTTCGCCGGCCGGCAGCTCTGTCGCCAGCTCTTCATGCTCGGTCTTGGACCCGACGAACCCGGCCGCTTCCTCGCGCGCCTGATCGCGAATCGCGCGATACTCGGCCTTGGTCTGTGCCACATAGTCCGGATCGAGCGGATGGTTGTGCGCAGGGATCGCGTAATTGGGCGTCCGTTGGAACACAGTAAGCGACGCGGCCTCCCTGGCGATGATCGGGATCGACTGGATCGCGCTCGACCCCGTGCCGATAACGCCGACGCGCTGGCCCGTGAAATCCACGCCCTCATGCGGCCAGAGCCCGGTGAGATAGGTATCGCCCTCGAAATCCACTTCGCCCTCGAACTCCGGCTTGTTGGGCGAGGAGAGGCAGCCCGTCGCCATGACGACAAACCGTGCGCTGACGGTCTCCCCGCTATCGGTCGTCACCGTCCAGCGGTTCGCTGCCTCGTCCCAGACGCAGCTTTCGACGCGCGTCGAAAAGCGGATATCGCGGCGCAGATCGAAGCGATCGGCGACATGGTTGATATAGTCGAGGATTTCGGGCTGGGGCGAATAGCGTTCGGACCATTCCCATTCCTGCTCCAGCGCTTCGTCCCAGCTATAGCTATATTCCATGCTCTCGATATCGCAGCGCGCGCCCGGATAGCGGTTCCAGTACCAGGTCCCGCCGACATCGTCCCCGACCTCGAAGACAATCGCCGCGCGCCCCTGTTGGCGCAGCTTGTGCAGCATGTAGAGGCCCGAAAATCCCGCGCCGACAATCGCCACATCCACCTGCTTGTCGCTCATCCATCCACTCCTGCTTTTCGCGCATAGTGGGACAGGCGCGGGAGCGAGTCGAGCCGGGAATCACTGCGGAAGATCGATCACCATCTGCTGCGGCGACCCGTCGGCCAGTCCGTCGAACAGGATCAGCAGCGTCGCATCCGCGTCCGTTGTCCCGACAATCGCCATCGCCTCGGGCGCCCCGCCCGGCCAGGTATCGACGGTCGCGAGTTGCGTGATCGTACCGTCATCGGCACGCAGATGGATGCGGTAGGGCACATCTTGATCCTGTGCCGGACCCGAGAGGATCAGCAGGCGGTCATCAGACAGGAAGGCGAGATCGCGAATGCCGGTGTCCGCGCCCAGCGCGACTCGGATCGAGCGGCCCGGCCCGACAATATCGGGCGAGAAGAGTGCCGTGCCGCTGGTCTCGAACAGGAAGGCCGTACCGTCGATCACGGGCGCGCGCAGGCCGAACACCATCCGTTCGCCATCGACAGCCAGCCCTTCGATGGTCAGCCCGTTAGCGTCCAGCAGCGATGCGCCGAAAAAGGGCGCGAGCGCCGGATCGCGCCGCACCATGCCGGACAGGCGATGGCTGGTCGTGATCGCGACGGTGCCGGGCAGGATGTCGCCGACCGGATCGTCGGGCGCGATCCGCGCGACGATGAAGCTCGCCGCGCGATAGGCGTCGCCATAGCGCGAACAGCCATGCGAGCCGGTGACATAGAATGCGCCATCGCTATAGGCCGCCCCCTCACCGTCCAGTTCGTCGCTGTCGGCATCGCTCTCCAGACAGATATCGCCGGGCGGCGTGCCGAGCGGCGCGCCGCCGCCGAGCAGATCGAACCGCTCTCCCGCCTGCAGGATCGCGCCATCGAAGCGCGCCCATTGCGCCTCGCGCCCCTCATCGTCGATCGCGAGGCAGCGCATCGCCGCGCCCTCCCGCTGCCAGTCGCAGGCGAGCCCGCTCATATCTTCCGCAGGCGCGCCATAGGCGCCGAAATGGCCGGCGACGGTAATCCCGGCCTCCAGCGGCGCGGGTTCCTCGCGCGCTTCCCCGCAAGCCGCGAGCAACGCCGGGCCGGCGAGGATCAGGCTGCGCAGGATATGCACCGCGTCGCCATCGGATCGATGGCGAGCCGCTTTGGCGCGATCGCCTCGCCGCAGGTCAGACACCAACCATAATCGCCCTCTTCGATGCGCGTCAGCGCGGCGTCGATCCGCGCGATATCGGTCTGCCGCCGCCGCGCTTCGGCATCGGCCATCGCCTGTTGCTGCATCGCGTCCATCCGCGAAAGCCGCCCGACCGATTGCTGGTCGAGCTCGACCGGCTTGCGCCATTCCGCTGCGCCCGCGTCCTCGCCGGCAAGCTGCGCGCGCAGGGCGATCAGTTGCTCGCGAAACTGAGCGATTTGCGGCTCCGACAGTTCAGTCATCGGTGCCGGGCATATGCGTATCGATAGCTGCGCCACGCGCCAGCCGCTCCTCGACCGCGGAAAAAGCAGACGCGGCGGGCCGCGGTTCATCCGGCAAGCCGGTCGCGAAATAGGCGACGCCGCGCCCGTCTTCATGGCTGATCCAAAGCCCGGACCGCAGGCCATAGGCCGACCCCGCATGGCCGCTGTAAACGGCATCGCCATCGAACAGATCGTCGTCGCATGCGCCACCATCGCGGTTCAGCGTGTGCACGCCATGATTGTAGCGGCAATAGAAGCCGTCCTCGCTCTCGCCATTCTCGGGTATCGGCGCGCGCCGACGACTGTAGAGCATCGGGATCAGCGCCAGCTCGCGAAAATGCCGGTTCATAAAGGCGAACTCCGTCCCCTCTCCACGCGTCAGGAACAGCATGCCGATCCGCGCCAAGTCGTGGGCGGAAATCCGCAAGCCCCCTTGCGGGCTAAACGCCGCGCCGTTGCGGGCGAGGACGTAATTTTCGTGATCGCAACTCCCGTCGCTGGCGGGTATCGCCGGGCAGTCCTCAGCAATGAAGGATTGCGTGTCGCGGATCGCCGCACCATCCGGATCGTAGAGGACAACCGCCCGCTCTCGCGCATCCTCGCTGCACGTCGTCCAGTTAAAACAGGCGTCGAGACCGAGCGGCTCGAACACGGTGCGCGCCATCAGCCGGTCGAACCGCTCGCCGGTCGCGCCTTCCAGCACCGCGGCGATGATCGGGAAGTTGAGATTGGCATAGGTGAAATAGCCGGGCGGATGATCGGCGTCCCAAGCCTCGGGCTGGGCCATCCAGGCCTCGAGCTCCGCATCGAGCGGTAGCGCATAACCGGCATCGTCGCGTATCCCGGCGCGATGGTCGAGCAGCGCGCGCAGCGTGATGATCTCGTCCGGGAAATGCGGATTGCGCAGCCGCCAGCCGAGGTGCAGCGACACATCATCGCGCAGGTCGATCGCCCCGTCTTCGACGAGCCGCGCCGCCGCGAGCGCGATGACAAGCTTCGAAACGCTCGCGATCCGCACCGGATCGTCGACCGTCAGCGCGCGTGCCGTTTCCAGATCGGCATATCCGCCCGCCTCGGCGCTGGTGATGCCATCCGCATTGAACTCCACCCGCGCCCAGCTGATGACGGGATCGGCAGCGGGCGGGGCGGCAGTCTGGCTGCCGCTCAACAGGCAGGCGGCGATCAGGCAAAGGGTCGACGGCATCGCTGTACCCCTATGGCAAAGCGTGGCCGGATGCCATCATCGGCTGCGCTACACGCGACTTGCCTGGCTGGCGGAGTTTTTTGTCAGACCCTCGCTTCGCTCAGGCGCGGCACCGGCCCGCTCCCCCTCCCGACCTCCCATGAGTGTACCCTGTTCGGGAGGTCGGGAGGGGGAGCGGGCCGGTGCCGCGAACTTCCGTCAGGAAGTTTCTGACAGATAAATTCCTACCCCACCTTGAACGCGCAGAGCTTGTTGCCGTCGAGATCGCGGAAATAGGCGGCGTAGAAACCCATCTCTTCCGGTTCCCGAATGCCCGGCGCGCCCTCGTCTGCCGCGCCCAGCTCGAGCGCCTTGGCGTGCAGCGCATCGACCTGCTCGCGGCTGTCGGCTTGCAGCGCCGTCATCGTGCCGTTACCGGGCACCGCCTTTTCGCCATCATAGGGCGGCGTAATGCAGAGCATTGGCTGACCCATTTCCGTGCCATAGCCGGTAAAGCCCTCTTCCATCTGCATCAGGCGTTTTGCGCCCACCGTTTCGAACAGCGCATCGTAAAAGCCGCGCGCCTTTTCCAGGTCGTTCGTGCCGAGTGTCGTATAGCCGATCATTGTTCGTCCTTTCGATTCGGGGGAATTTGGCGAACAGAATGCGCTGCGCAACGCCTCGCCGTCAATTATCCGGCAGGTAAAGCGAAGGGTCGCCACGCCCAGACCCGAACGGCCTAGTCGCAGGCGCCGACATAGGTTCCCGTCTGATTGGCCACGAAGCGGAACTCATTGTCGCCGCCGAGCGAGAAAACATATTCCGCCTCCGCGTTGATCGCCGTCTCGGTATAGTCGCCGCGCATGAAGACCTGGACCGTTTCGCCACCCAGATCCTCAGGCCGACAATCGAGCCGGACGCGGAATATCCCATCCTCCATGGTGAGGTTGCTCATCGAACAATTCCCATCGCCTTCGGGATCGAAGAAATCGACGAGCGGGGTGCGCACCTGTTCCGCCGTGATGCATTGCGTTTCGACTTCCGCGTCAAAATCGGCCCGGAAGGAATCGACTTCGGACCGGGGCAGGCCGCCATCGGAGAGAATACGGTCTATCTCGTAGCGTGTTTCCCATTCGCCCGCGCGCAGTTCATATTCGCCGGAGCCGCTCAGACTGTTGACCAACAGGCCGAGCAGGATCGCGACGAGCACCGCGCCGCCGCCGATGACATACCAGCCGGTGCGGTTGAGCGTGATGCCGAGAAATTTGGCCGGCGCGTCGGGATCGCTGCTATCGCCGCCGCTGCTCATCAGCCCGACCGGCCGGGTATCGGCGGACGCCGCGGCGGCAGGCGCTGCAGCAACCGGCGGCGGGTTCGGTTCCGGCGTCTCTTCCGGCGCGCCAGGTGTTTCTATCACAGGCTCGGCGGGCGCTTCGCCCGTATCGACCTGGCGCTTGATAGTCGCGATCAGCCGCTCGATGGTCGCGTCGCGTCGGTCGATCCAGTCGATCCACTGATAGTCGTTGAGCCAATAGGCGAGGCCCTTGGCGTCGATATCCTCGAGCCGGACCGGATAGATCAGCTTCTTGCGATCCTCCGCCATCATCAGCTCGCGCTTCACATGGCGCGACTGATCGGATTGCGAACAGAACAGGAGGACGATGAGGTCCGATTTCTCGACCTGTTCGATAATCGCCTGATCGAAAGCGACGCCCGGATCGATATCGTCGGGCGCCATCCATCCCTGCACGCCATTGCGCTCCAGGACTTCCTTGAGATGACGCGCGGTCTTTTCCTGCGAACTGTGATGGCTGATAAAGGCGACCGGCCGCCGGCCCGTCTGGCCCGATCCGCCCGTATCCGCTCCGCCTTCCGCCATCAAAGCCCCCAATCGCCCGCGCGCCCGGCGGCAATCCTAACCGGGCCGGCCAGCGCGATCAACGCTGCGTCGCAGGGCGCGATCACCCGTCCGCGTCGACCGCGCAATCCGGTCCGACAAAGCGTCCCGATACCTGACCCGCCATGGTCATCGGTCCCATGGGCCCGGTGTCCATATCCATATTCATCGTCATATCGTAACTGGTCGGCGTATAGCTGCCTTCCATCCGCATCGTCATCGCGCCCGGCATGCCTTCGGACTGGCAGGTTCCGGCGATCAGAATCGTGCCGCCTGACATGTTGAAATCGGTATAGGTACAATCGTCATTCTCGTCACCGAACATGTTCGCTTCCGGATTGGCCGCTTCTTCTTCGGTGATGCAGGACGTGCTCGTCTGGGCCTGGCCCATCTGCTCCTGCATCATGCCGCGCATCTCTTCGGGCATGTCGGGAATGTCGAACTCGGTGAGCTGTACGGTCGCTTCCCACTGGCCGGGCGTGATCGACACATTCGCCGCTTCCATTTCGGCGGCGGCTTCCTCGCTGCTGATCTCGCCATCGCCATCGGCGTCGGCGTCGCCGCCCGAAGAGCAGGCGCCGAGCATGGCGATCGGCGCCGCCATCGTGACCAGAGTCTTCAAAACCGTCTTTCGCATGATGTTCCCTCCAAGATCCTTCCTGTTCGCGTCCGGGTGATAGGCGGCGCTGCGCCGGGCATCAATCCCGCGGACCCAAAAGAAAAACGCCGCCGCAATCAATCGACTGCGGCGGCGTTATTCCGGTTCGTGCTGCGATCAGCCGTCGGCGGGGCAATCGCCCGTGCGTTCGGCTTCCATCGTGCCAGACATGGTCATTTCCATCGGGCCGCCTTCGACGGCAACACTCAGCTCGGCTTCCATCGTGGTCGCCGTGTACGTGCCCTCGATCGACATGGTGGCGCTGCCTTCCTGGCCACCCGGCGCCTCGCAGGTGCCCGACACGTTGATCACACCGCCTTCGACGGTCGAGTTGGTGAAGTCGCAATCCTCGCTCGCGTCTTCGGGCGCGAACAGGCTCGCACCGGGATCGGCGGCTTCTTCCTCGGTGATACAGCGCGTGCTCGTATCGGTCTGCTCGCCCATCTGCTCGCGCATTTGCGCGACCATTTCTTCGGGCATGCCGGGCATTTCGATTTCAGTCATCGTCGTCGTCATTTCCCATTCGCCGGCTTGCAGTCCTTCACTGCCGCCGCCGCCCGAACATGCGCCCAGCAGCGCGATCGGCGCAGCCGCCATCAAGAATTTTTTCATGCTAAATTACCCCTCGGTTGCGAAAAATTACGAAAAATGCCGGACCCTTGGCCGAATATTGGCCGAGACCAGCGCAAGACGCAAGCGTCTTTATCCGGGACAATCGCCGGTCCGCTCGCCCGTAATGTTACCGGCAAAGGAGAATTCCTGGCCGCCGTCCCGAATCGTCGCCGTCATTTCCGCGTCGATGCCAGTCGCCGAATAGGTGCCCGTCACCGCGATCTCCCCGCCATCGCCGCCATCGCCGCACGTTCCTGCAATATCGATAGTGCCGTTTTCGAAAACAGATTCGCCGATGTTGCACTCACTTATGACCTCGCTGTTCAACACAAGGCTCTCGTCCGGCGCGGCCGCCTGCGCTTCGCTGATACAGGTTGATTCCATCGCCAACTCGCGGTCGAGCTCGCCGGCGATCTCATCGCGCATGGCTTCGGTCACCCCTTCGCCGCTCACATCGGTGACAGCAAAAGTCATGTCCCACTGCCCGGGCTGCAGACTCTCGCTGCCGCCAGAACAGGCCGCAAGAGCCAGTACCGGCAGCGCCGCTATCGCTAAATTTCGCATTATTCCCCCCTCGGTCTGGAATTCTCGAATCGCGCGACCTTGCAGAAAGCTGCACGTTTGCCAGACGTAAAGCAAGATTGGCCCGGCGCTGTCAGCAGAGTCGGTGATCGTCGCTCTCCCCCGTTGCGCAATTGCCGGTGCCTCGCCATATCCCGCCCATGGCAATCGCGATCCGGACCGGCCTCGACGAACCCGAAACCGATAGCGGCTTTCGGCCGCACCGGCCGGAACGGCCCGACAAGGCCGAGGGCGGCAAGAAGTTCGAACTGGTGTCCGATTACGAACCCTCGGGTGATCAGCCGACCGCCATCGCCGAGCTCGTCGCAACGGCGAACGAGGGCGAGAAGGACCAAGTGCTCTTGGGCGTCACCGGATCGGGCAAGACTTTTACGATGGCCAAGGTTGTCGAAGCATTGCAGCGCCCCGCGCTTGTGCTCGCGCCGAACAAGATTCTCGCCGCGCAGCTCTATGGCGAGTTCAAACAGTTCTTCCCGGACAATGCGGTCGAATATTTCGTCAGCTATTACGACTATTATCAGCCCGAGGCCTATGTCCCGCGCTCCGACACCTATATCGAGAAAGAGTCGAGCGTGAACGAGGCGATCGACCGGATGCGGCACTCGGCGACGCGCGCGCTGCTCGAGCGGGACGATGTGCTTATCGTCGCCTCGGTCTCCTGCCTCTACGGCATCGGCTCGGTCGAAACCTATGCGGCGATGACCTTCGACATCAAAAAGGGCCAGACGGTCGATCAGCGCGACCTGATCCGCAAACTCGTCTCGCTCCAGTACAAGCGCAACGACGCGGCTTTCGCGCGCGGCAATTTCCGGGTGCGCGGCGACAATCTGGAGCTCTTCCCGAGCCACTACGAAGACATGGCGTGGCGGATTTCGATGTTCGGAGACGAGATCGAGGAGATCGCCGAATTCGATCCGCTGACCGGCAAAAAGGGCGCCAAGCTCGATCGTGTGCGCGTCTTCGCCAACTCGCATTACGTCACGCCCGGCCCGACGATGAAACAGGCGATGGAGGCGATCAAACGCGAGCTCGAGGTGCGGCTGAAGGAGCTGCAGGAGGCCGGGATGCTCCTCGAAGCACAACGGCTCGAACAGCGCACCAACTTCGATCTCGAAATGATCGCGGCGACCGGCAGCTGTGCGGGCATCGAAAATTATTCGCGCTTCCTGACCGGTCGCCTCCCCGGCGAACCGCCACCGACACTGTTCGAATATCTGCCCGACAACGCTCTGCTCTTTGTCGATGAATCGCATCAAACGATCCCGCAGGTCGGCGCGATGGCGCGCGGCGACCATCGGCGTAAGCTGACGCTCGCCGAATATGGTTTCCGCCTGCCGAGCTGTATCGACAACCGACCGCTGCGCTTCAACGAATGGGATGCGATGCGACCGCAGACAGTCTGCGTTAGTGCCACGCCGGGGCCGTGGGAGATGGAGCAGACGGGCGGCGTCTTCGCCGAACAGGTGATCCGGCCGACCGGCCTCACCGATCCGCCCGTCCTCGTCCGCCCGGTCGAGGAGCAGGTCGACGATTGCATCAACGAATGCCGCGAAACCGCGAAGAAAGGCTATCGGACCCTCGTCACCACGCTGACCAAGCGCATGGCCGAAGACCTCACCGAGTTTATGCACGAGGCTGGGCTGCGCGTCCGCTATATGCATAGCGATGTCGAAACGCTCGAGCGCATCGAGCTGATCCGCGATCTCCGCATGGGCGTCTATGATGTGCTCGTCGGCATCAACCTGCTGCGCGAAGGCCTCGACATTCCCGAATGCGGGCTGGTCTGCATTTTGGATGCCGACAAGGAGGGCTTCCTGCGTAGCGAGACCAGCCTCGTCCAGACCATCGGCCGCGCCGCGCGCAATGTCGAAGGCCGCGTGATCCTCTATGCCGACCGCATCACCGGCTCGATGGAACGCGCGATGGCCGAAACCGACCGCCGCCGCGACAAGCAGCTGGAGTATAACGCGGAACACGACATCACGCCGACAACGATCCAGAAGAATATCGCCGATATCGTCGCCCATGCCGCGTCGAAGGATCAGGTGACGGTACCGATCGACGAGGACGATGCCGAAGCGCCGAACAATCTCGTTGGCCATAATCTGCGCGCCTATATCGAAGACCTCGAAAAACGCATGCGCGCTGCGGCAGCGGACCTGGAGTTCGAAGAAGCCGGTCGCCTCCGCGACGAGATCCGGCGGCTGGAAGCGGAAGAGCTGGGGCTACCTGCGGATGAGCAGGTGGCGCAGCCGAAGGGCCGCGCAAAAGAGGGACGGCCGGGCACGCGCAAGCTGCGATACGGCAAGACGCAGCGGAAGATGCAGTAGGTCAAGATGGCAATTCGCGTCCTCTTGACCTTTCTTCTGTTCTACATTTCTGCGCCAGTCTGGGCCTGCAGCATGCCGGACGACTATCGAATCCCAACAAATCTCCAGCTTGTCGAAGAAGCAGACCTCATCGTTCTGGGCCGAACGGGTTCTGGTCCTGAAGAGGGTTCGGAGCCGGGACTTGATGATTTCGTACTGTTAGAACTGATCGAAATACTCAAGGGCCCACCGCCTTCGGAGCCGTTGAGAGTATTCGGTAGGACGGATTGGAACGGCCAACCGATCCCACCCTTGCCGAGCAGTTTGGGCGAGGCTCATTTCTCAGTCGGCCTAGGGGCATGCGTCCGAGTCTTCTATCCTGAAAATCAGCTCGTCGTTGCAATGTTCGTCAACACACCCGAAGGCTTGCGCCAGATAGGAAATAGCTGGGCCCGCGAGATCGAAGATGTCGAGTCAGAAGACGACATCTGGGTTCAGGCGATCCACGAGTACTTAGGCCTGATCTCATTTGACGAGGCCTCGGAACGCGAACGTGCCATCCGCCAAAGACAATCGGAGTTGATGCTGCAAGCTGACGTAGCGTCGCATGCAATTGCGCTGGATTTGGATCGTCACCTGAATCATGTTCACTCCGATGGAGATTTCGTGCCTCCTGAATATTGGCGTGTCATCGACCATCCTGAAGGAATAGTTGCAACGGTAACGGCTGGCGAAAACCGAGCCGCTTTAACTTGTTCGCTCGGCAACAATAACGTCGAAATGATGACACTGTTGGGAGACGAAACGACAAGGGTTGCACTTTTGGTCGGCGGGCAGAGCTATGTCTTTACCGATCTCGAGCAGAGCATGGAGCGAGTTGGTTTTGGCGAACCCGAAGAAACTCCGGTCCTTCGTGGAACGCTCGACATTTCCGATGACCTGCTAGATATCCTCTCGACGTCAACGGGAATGGCCGGCGTCACCGTTGACGATCTTTCCATAATGGCCCCGGCTGGCGACACGATGCTACGGTTCTCTCGAAGATGCGGGGTAATTCTCGCAAGCAACTAGGCGAGTGTCCCAGCGCTAGGGCCCCACATCCGACCCGAAAGATACGGTAGCTTTTCCTCTTCGCGCTTGACCGGCTTCCCGCATGCCCCTTAGCTGCCCGTGCAATATCAGGGGTAGCTGCATGACCATCTTTCGACCATTCGCCCTGCTCGCAGCATGCGCCCTCGCCGCCCTCGCCGCACCCGCCGCCCTCGCGCAAGATAGCGCCCCCGATACCGAAAGCGCCTCCTCCACCCCCGCCGCGCCCGAGCCGCAGGTCCGCACGCGCGACATGTCGGGCACGTTCGGCGGCCAGCGGATCAATTATCGGGTTACGATACGCGAGAATCTGCTCTCCGCCGATGATGGTACGCCGGAGGCGATGGTGGTCACGACCAGTTACGTCCGCACGCCGCGCGATACATCGCGCCCGGTCTTTTTCATGTTCAATGGCGGGCCGGGTTCAGGCTCGGTCTGGCTGCAGATGGGTGCCTTCGGGCCGGTGCGCGTCGCGATCCCGCCCGATGCGCGCGACGATGGCGGGCCGCCCTATCCGATCCTGCCCAATCCGGACAGCCTGCTCGACGTCGCCGACCTTGTCTTCATCGACCCGCCCGGCACCGGTTTCAGCTATCTGCTCGAAGGCACCGATCCTGCCCGCTATTACGGCCTGACCCAGGATGCAGTCGCCGTGGCCGCCGTTATCCGGCGCTGGCTCAACGAGAATGGCCGCTGGAACAGCCCCAAATTTCTCGGCGGCGAGAGCTATGGCACAACGCGCACGGCCACGGTCATCGATCAGCTCGAGGGATCGACCTTTAATGACGTAGCGTTCAACGGGCTGATCCTGATCTCGACCATCCTCGATTTCGCCGCGCGCGAGCCGACGCCGGGCAACGAGATGGCCTATGTCGTCACGCTGCCCAACATGGCGACCGCGGCCTATTATCATGGCCGCGTCCAGGCGCCGTCGGTCGAGGCGATTGCCGAAGAGGCCCGCCGCTTCGCCATCGGCCCCTATATCACCGCGCTGTTGCAGGGCGCGGACCTGCCCGATGCCGAGCGCACCCGGGTGCGCGCCGAAATGTCCCGCTTGACCGGACTGTCCGAGGCCTATCTCGATCGCGCGAACCTGCGCGTCACGTCGCAGCGCTTCTACAAGGAACTGCTGCGCGATCAGGGGCTGACCATCGGCCGGCTGGATTCGCGCTATACCGGCATCGACTATGACAATGCCGGCGAGACGCCCGACAATGATCCCAGCTTTTACGGCATCGACGCCGGCTATACCGCCGCGATCAACAGCTGGTCGCGCGAGACGCTCGGCTTCGAGACGGACCGCGAGTACCAGTCGATCGGTCGCGAGCCGGGACGGCATTGGGACTGGACGCTCGCCGGGCAGGGGCGCAACGCCTATCTGAACGTCGCGCCCTATATCGGGCGGGCGATGCGCGAGAATAGCGGGCTCAGGACCTTCGTGGCGCAGGGCTGGTATGATTTCGCCACGCCCTTTTTCGGCGCCGAACTCTCGCTCAACCGCATGGGCATCCCGCAGGACCGGATCGTGTATCGCTATTATGGCGCCGGGCACATGATGTATGTCCGCGACGAGGACCGGCAGCGCCTGTCCGAGGATATCCGCGCCTTTATTCGCGCGCGCTGAGGGCACGCTTCAAAGTAGCGAACACGGCAAACTCGGCCCCTCGCGTCGCCTGACGGATATTATCGACCTTTGATCGAAGTGGTTTTTGGCGACCGCATATGCGGCGTTACCATCGTTTAATGGCCACTTGGAAAGCTTCAATCGGCACGCAGGTCAATTTCGAGCAGGCCTTTCTCCGGCTGGCGGCCGGGGCGGCCCTGCTTTCGGCGGTGACGACATTCTTCCTCTGGTACCTTGCGCGCCAGGTGCCTGGTGCCGAAAGCTTCGACGACGCTGCGCGGCTCCACGCCAACGGCCCGTTCATGGCGCGCCAATGGGTGAACCTGTTCCACATTCCCCTCGCCCTGCTCGCCTATATCGGCATTACACGCGCCGTATCTCCGCAAGCGCGCGGCTGGGCGCTCGGAGGGCTTGTCTTCTTCGTCATCTGGGGTGTCGTCGAGATGGCGGGCGTGGCGATCAACATCTTCGCGCTGAACGGCACGTTGCGGCCGGCCTATCTGGCGGCCGAACCCGATAGCGCCGCGATATTGGCGGCGAACATCACGGCGTTGACGGCCGTGTGGAACGCGCTTTTCTTTGTTATCCTGATTGGCTTTTTGTTCGGCACGTTGCTGCAGGGCATCGCGCTGCTCGCCGACGCCGGCCGTTTCCAGCTGGCCATCGCATGGCTGATGCTGGCCGCCGCGCCGTTGACGCTTGTCATCATCCTGTCCGGTTATTTCGAAATGAGCGGCCTCGATCCCCTGATTTCAGCGGTCTATCCGATCCTCCAGCCAATCAGCCGCGCCGCGCTCGGCGTCTGGCTCTGGTGGATCGCATCGGCGGCAGTGACGCCTGAAAAGCGGTAGGCCGTGCCGGCGATTTGATCGAAGTCATTTTCGCTTTGCGGCCGAGCAGGTTAGACTGTGCCTAAACGCGTATAGGAGAGTCGCCCATGGCCCGCAGCACCGATCTCGATCCCGAAGGCAAACGCTTGCCCATCAAGTTCGACGGCACGTCGAACGGGGAATTTTTCCCCCGCCCGCCGACGGTCAACCAGCATCATGCCAATCGACTCGCCCATGAGACGGCGACGGAAAACGCAAGAAAACTCGGCATGGGGCGGCGGGCCTTTCTCGTCTCCTCAATGGGCGCGGCGGCGACGCTGGCGGCCTGCAACCGGGCCAATCCGGGTTCGGGCGGAACCTATGCGGTATCCGAGGAAGCGTCCTTTGAAACAGCGGCGGCCGATGCGGCGGTCGGCGGAGACGAGTTCATCTTCGATGTGCAGACCCATTGCGTCGACCCGTCCGCTGCCTGGGCGACAGGCCGCGACGGGCAGATATGGGAGCAGGCGCTCTCGCGCGCCTTCGGCCAGTCCACCCAGTGCACGGACGGCAGCTATGACTGCTATTCGGCGCAGACGCTGGCCCGCGAAGTCTATCTCGACAGCGATACCGATGTCGCCGTGGTCTCCGCGCTCTGGGGCACGGCGGACAGCAACCCGACGCCGATCGAGTACGCGGCCGAAGCGCGCGGCATTATCGAGCAGATCGGCGGCGACGGGGCGCGCTGCCTCATTCACGGCGGGGTGTTGCCCAACGATCCGGGCGAACTCGAAGCGATGGACGAGAAAGCGGAAGTCCATGGTGTCGATGCCTGGAAAATGTATCCGCAATGGGGGCCGGACGCCGAGGGCTTTTTCCTCGATGAAAGCGATTATGCGAACCGGACCTTCGAAAATTGCCGGCGGCTCGGCAAAACGATCATCGCCGTGCACAAAGGCATCACCCTGTTCGGCCTGGATCCGCTCTATTCGAGCCCGCGCGACATGGGGAATGCCGCCGTCAACAATCCCGACCTCACCTTCCTCGTCTATCATTCGGGGTTCCAGCCGGGCGTGACGGAGGGGGCCTACGATCCCAACGGCGGCGGTCTCGACCGGCTGATCAAGGCGCATCGCGATGCCGGGCTGCAGCCGAACGAGGGCAATCTCTATGCGGAGATGGGCTCGCTCTGGCGGTATTTCATGGGCCGGCCGGACGAGGCTGCACATGTCATGGGCAAGCTCCTGCAGACCTTCGGCGAGGAACGGATCATGTGGGGCACGGACTCGATCTGGTATGGCAGCCCGCAGGACCAGATCCAGTCTTTCCGCGCCTTCGAAATCAGCGAGGAGTATCAGGAACGCTTCGGCTATCCGGCGCTGACCGCAGAAGCGAAGCGCAAGATATTCGGCCTTAATGGCGCGACCGTTTACGGTCTCGATCTCGAGGAAGTGGCGGCGGACAACACGCTGCTCGACCGCCGCGCCGATTATCGCGCGAACCCCAATCCGAGCTTCGCCACCTATGGCCCGAAAACGCGCCGCGAGTTCATGGCGAACTGGACGGCGCATGGCGGCCGGCCGGGATAGAGGCTTTATCTGTCAGAATTTCGCTAGCGCGAAATCGCGGCCCCCGGATTTGTTTGTCAGAAACTTCCTGTCGGAAGTTCGCGGCACCGGCCCGCTCCCCCTCCCGACCTCCCACAGGGTACACTCGATGGGAGGCCGGGAGGGGGAGCGGGCCGGTGCCGCGCCGAGGCGTAGCCGAGGTCTGACAAAAAAAGGGCGGCGAAACCGAAGCCCCGCCGCCCTTTTGGCAAACGAAATCTAGGCGTTTACGCGTCTTCGAGGTTCGTCGCCGCCATCTTGCCGTTGCGGCTCTCTTCAAGCTCATAGGATACGCGCTGGTTTTCCTTGAGCGTGGTCATCCCTGCAGCCTGGACCGCCGTCATGTGAACGAAGGCGTCATTGCCGCCCTCTTCAGGCTCGATAAAGCCATAGCCCTTTTGTTCGTTGAAAAATTTCACTGTGCCAATCGGCATATTCTTATTCCCTATATTGGGCCGCCCCCGCCATGCGGGCAGCGGAAATGAGCCCCATCCGAACACCGGATGCGGCCTGCGTCTGAATGCTGAGGTATTGAGGGAATAGAGGGCGCCGGGCGCCTTAGTCCGTCGCCACGTGCGACATCGGCAGAAAGGCGTATATAGGGGCGCAGGGAATGAAGGGCAAATTAAAGCGCCTGTGGGCGTGATTTGCTGCCTCGCCGTCATGCTGTCGGAGCGCAGCCCATCGCCTTCGCTGCACCGCCCCGTCTTCGCTTGATATCCCGCCATTTCCTCCCCATTGATGGGGAAAGAGATTCCCTTGGGAGAAATCCGTGCGTTCGATCCTGTATGTCGTCCTTCCCGCGCTGGCTTTATCCGCCTGCGCCCGAACCGAAACGCCTGAAGAGGCACGGGCCGCTGCGCAAGCGGCGCAAGAAGAATATGAACGGCTTGCAGCGGAAGCGCGCGCCAATAACGGCGAGGAAGAGGTGCTGTCCGGCACCTCGCCGGGCCAGATCGACACCAGCGGATCGGGCGATGTGACGCCCGGCGTCTGGAGCGTCGCGACCGTCGATGACGAGCGGGTCGCCCAGTTCGGCGAAGAGGGTGGATCGCCCATGGTCACCATTGCTTGCGAGCTCGGCGGTGGGATCGATATCCGACTGATCGGCATGCCGCCCCAGGGCGGGTCAGGCACCGTCTATATCAGTACGCCCGAAGGCGGATCGACCTTTACCGCGTCCGAAGCGACCGGCGATGTCGCGGCCGCCTATATCTCCGTTCCCGCGGCCGATCCGTTTATCGGGCGGTTGATCGGCGGCAATGGGCCCTATTCGATCCGTCTGGGCGGCGATCAGCGCGTCACGATCCCAGCCGATGACGTCCTCACGAGCATCGTCAGCGCCTGCGACCGGCGCGATGCGTCTGCGGAAGCTGCGGAACTCGACGCCGCGGTGCCATCCATCGAAGATGGGGAGGCGGCGGAATGAGCGCGTTCGGCTTCAACGGTCTGACAGCCGCCGCCACGATCCTGATCGCGCTCGGCGCCTGTTCGGCCGCGCCGACGCCCGCGCCAGCGCAAGCCGACACCGAGACGGACTGGCGCGATATCCCGCTCGCGCCTGGCACCTGGGTCTATCGCGACGACGAGCGCGGATCCCTGGCACTGTATGGCGAACCCGATGCCGACGCAGTGTTCCTCGTGCGCTGCGATATGGGCACCCGGCGGATCTATTTCTCCATGGCGGGCGCGATGAACGGCGGCTCCGGAACGATGGCGTTTCAGGCGACCCATGGCGACACCAGCTATGCGGCGCAAAATGGCTCAGGCGCGCAGCCCTATATCGTTGCCGCGACCAACGCTTCAGACGACTATCTCGACAAGATCGCCTTCAGCCGCGGCCGGATCGCGATCACCGTGACTGGCCAGCCTGTCGTCACCGTGCCGAACTGGCCGCAAATGACGCGCGTGTTCGAGGATTGCCGGGGCTAGCACTGCCGCAAATCTGTAATATTGGCATGGCATGCGCGGCGCGTTTGACCATCTGGAGTAACAGGACATGACCAAGAAGTTCTTCAGCGTTGCCGCGCTTGCCGTCGCGCTGGCCGCCTGTTCGGGCGATGCCGGGGAGGATACCGGCGAGCCGCGCGCACTCGAACTGACGCCCGGCGCATGGGCCGCCAATGCCGATCAGGCGAGCTATGCCGATGAAGACGGCAATCTTCTCGCCACCTTCCGCTGCGATCCCGAAGCCGCCGAAATCGTTCTTGAAATGGAAGGCGGCTTCGCCGAAGGCGCGCGCCCGGCCATGCTGATGCGAGCCGGCGACTTCATGCACGGCGTCGATCCGGTCGAGGTCCGCAGTGGCGCAAACGGCCCGGTGCGGATTGCGCCCATGCCGATAACGGGACCGATCAGCGCGACGATCATCGAGTTTCCGGCGCCGCTGACGATCGAAGCCGACGGGGCCGAGCCGCTGATGGTGGAGACGGACGCAGTTCTGCAGGATTATTTCGCGCAATGCGCGACGGCGGCGGGCGGCGAAGCGCCGGCGGACGAGGCGCAATAAAAAAGCCGCGAACCGGTGGTCGCAGCGGGCAAAAGAGAATCGCTCAAAAAAAATTCAAAAACAAGGGTTGATCCACGAGTCGCAATGATTCATTCCGGTACATGAGTTCAACAATGCGAAAGGAGGTGATCCGATGTCTCATGGTTCAGTAGTGAGGTCGGTTCAGTCGTTTCGGAGGGTGCGGGGTTAAAAGTCTCGCGTAGATTCTCCGGCCGGCACTCCGGCCGCTGACCATGTCAAAGGGTTGCCGGGCAGACACGCCCGGCAGCCTTTTTTCATTTTTGAGATTTTATTTGTCAGAATTTTCCTAGCGGAAAATCGCCGTACCCGGATTTGTTTGTCAGAAACTTCCTGTCGGAAGTTCGCGGCACCGGCCCACTCCCCCTCCCGACCTCCCAACTAGGGTACACTCAATGGGAGGTCGGGAGGGGGGGTGGGCCGGTGCCGCGAACTTCCGACAGGAAGTTTCTGACAAACAAATCCGGGTACGGCGATTTTCCGCTAGGAAA
>NZ_JANQNS010000004.1 GCF_028279465.1 Parasphingopyxis sp. | reverse complement strand
CCGTTGCACCAGGCGGCGGACGGCGCGGGCAGGCATTCGTCGAGCCCGATCAGCCGCGCATCCTCGCCGCTCGCACCGCCCCAGCGGCGGACCGCTTCGCGCACCTGCCGCTCCTCCTCCGACACCGCCCCCGCCGCGCCGCCCGCCAGCGTGTCGGCCAGCAGCCGCACGGCCGCGTCGCGGGTGATGTCCGGCAGCCGATGATCGGTCGCCGCAAAGTCGAGAAGACGCTGGGTGGCCGTCATGTCAGCCAGTCCTGCAGGAGCGTATTGACGGCTTCAGCGCTATCGCCGTGCAAGGCGATCTCCGCTGCGCGATCCGCTTCGCCAGCATCGAGCCCGCCCCATTCGGCGAGGCTGTGCATCTTGGCAACGATCTCGGCCTCGCCGACAGGCCGTTCCGGATCGCCGCGCGTATCGACAAGTTCCAGCCCATTGACGCGAGCGCCGAAATGCGCGGGATAACGCGCCGTGATCGCCGTGTCCTCGGCCACGGTCACCTGCGCGCGCAAGTCTGCGAGCGCAGCAATAGCCTCTTCGGTAAAGTCTTCCGGCTTGGCGTCCCGCCCATCGGCGACGACCGCCAAGGCATGCTGAAGCGAGAATTTGGCGTCCAGCTCGGTCACCGGATCGGGCCGGTCGCAAAAGGCCAGTGCATCGGCATAAGTTTCGACGTGGAACGGCGCGTCGAGCTTGCCTGCCTTGCGTAGCTCCATCGCCGCGTCGATCACCGGATGCGCATGGCGGCACGCGGCGAACGGCTTGAAGCTGACTTGGTGAATAAGCCAGCTATCGCCATTATCGGCCAGCGGACCCGGCTCCTTCGTCGCCGCTTCGAATAGGCCCTGCGGCCCTTCGAGCAGCGCGGCCGGGCCGGTGATACCGTTGAACGCCGCCATCGCGGCGTCGCACCCCGTGCTGACGGCATGATAGACATGCCATTGCTTGGTCATCACATCGTCATGCCGCATATGCCAGAGGCCGCCCGCGACCGAGCCCGCATTGGCGAGCGCCGAAACCATTGTGTCGCGGCTGAAGTCCCAGTGCGAACCGGCCGCCGCCGCGGCGCCGAACACGCCAGCCGTCGTTGTCGGATGCCAGAGGCTGTAATGATGCGCATCGAGCGCGCTGCCGATGGCGATCATCGCCTCATAGCCGCGTATCGCGGCGTCCAAGACATCGGCAAGTTTTTCCGGCGCGCCGTTCAAGGCAGCCGGCCAGACGACCGGCCCGGGATGCAACAAAGCGGTGCGATGCACATCGTCCATCTCCAGCACATTGCCGAGCAAAGCCGCGCCGGCGAGCGGCATGGAAAGCAGGCCGCCGCGCCCCGCGACAGCACTCTGCCGCGCCCCCGCGACACAGGCCAGCCAGTCGAGCAGATGCAGCCGGGCGCGCTGCCTATCGCTTTCGCCGACGGGCCGCGCTAGTCTTTCCGAAAGTTGCGTCAGAAGCGGTTCGCTCATACAGCCACCGCTCCGGCACGCCGCCGCAAGGGAATGAATAATTGTCCGACACCGCCACCAAGCCCCGCTACGTCCAGCTCGCCGATTCGCTGCGCGCGGCGATCCTGCGCGGCGATCTGAGCGAAGACGGCCAGTTTCCGACCGAGACGGAATTGTGCCGCGAACATGGGGTGAGTCGTTATACGGTGCGTGAGGCGTTGCGGCGGCTCGTCGCCGAGGGTCTTATCCAGCGCAAGCGCGGCTCGGGCACGGTGATCCAGCCGGCGGCGGCGCGCGGCGGCACGCTGCACCAGCCGCTCTCCAATGTCGGTGAGCTGCTGCAATATGCGCGCGACACGCAATATGATTTCAAGCCGGTGGGGCTGACGCGCCTGCCGCGGCGCATCGCCGACCATGTCAGTGGCGAAACGGACGGGGACTGGTTCCAGTTCCAGGGCATCCGCACCCGATTGGGCGATCCCAAGCCGATCGCGATCACCGATGCCTATGTCCATGGCGACTATGCCGAGGCCGCGGCCGAAATCCGTTCCTCCCAGGTCACCATCTTCCGCCAGCTCGAAGAGCTGGCCGGCGTGCGCGTCGCCTATGTCACGCAAGACATTCAGGCCGTCGGCGCGAGCGCCGATATCGCCGAAGCGCTGGGCATTTCGCGGCGCGCGCCGACGCTCAGGATTTTGCGCGCCTATCGCGACGCGAAGAACCGGATTTTCGAGATTTCGGCCAGCCATCATCCCGGCGACCGCTTCGCCTATTCGATGCATATCGACGCAGAAAGCTAGCGCGCCGCTCATCCGTGCTCGTCCAGTTCGGGCGCGGGCCCGATGGGCCGGCCGGGAGTGTGTTTGAACCGGATCGCGGGCGCGATTTGATGCGCGCCGTCCGCTTCGACCAGCAACCCGCGTTCGGCGACGAGATCACTGGCCAGCGCCTCGCGAAAGTCGAGGACGGGCGAAAAGGCGACATCCTTGTCGGCGAACCACTCGACCCATTCGTCGCGGGTTTTCGTTGCGAAGGTTTGGGCGAGAAAGACGCGCAGTTCAGCCTGCGGCTCGCCCGCCTCGGCCTCGCCAAGCGGGATCAGGTCCGTCCGGTCGAGCGCGATCAGCAGATTCTGTACGAACTTCATCTCGCGCGCGCCGAGCGCGACATGGCGGCCGTCCTTGGTCGCATAGACGTTATAGAAGGCCGCGCCGCCGAGTGAACGCTGCGATTGCGAACGCGGCGGTTCGCCGCCTGCAATCGCGCCGCCCGCAATATGCGCGCACCAGGGCAGCATCGCCTCGAACATCGTCGCATCGATATAGTCGCCGCGGCCGCTCTTCTCGCGCCCGATCAGCGCCATGAGGATCGCGGAGAGCGCGGTGAGCCCGGCCGCCATATCGGCCGAGGGTACGCCGGGGACGACGGGCGTTCCGTCCGCGCCGTCATTGACCGACAGAAAGCCGGTCAGCGCCTGCACGGCGAGATCGTGCGCCGGATGATGCGCCATCGCGCCCTCCTGCCCGAATGCCGAGATCGAGCAATAGACGATGGCCGGGTTGATCGCGGAGACGGCGTCATAATCGAAGCCGAGCCTTTTCATGACGCCAGGGCGGAACCCCTCGACGAAGACATCGACCTTGGCGACGAGCTCGCGCAGCCGCAACTTCCCCGCCTCGCTTTTGAGATCGAGCACGATACTCTTCTTGCCACGGTTGAGATTACGGAACCAGACGGACTGGTCCGCCTCTTCGGGCGCCATCTGCCGCGCCGGATCGCCGGCCGCGGGTTCGATTTTGATCACCTCGGCGCCCTGATCGGCCATCATCATCGTCGCCATCGGGCCCGGCAGGAACAGGGACAGGTCGATCACCGTTATGCCGTCGAGCTGCCCCATGGGATCACACGACGCCGCTTTGTTTGAGTGCAGCGATTGCGTCGGCGTCATAACCGAGTTCGGCCAGAATATCGTCGCTATCCGCGCCGAGCAGCGGCCCGGCACTCGTCGGCAGGCGTTCGCCATCGACCTTGATCGGGCTGGTCAGCACCTTGATCCCGGTGCGGTCGGGATGGTCGACATGATCGATCATGCCCGTCTCTTCGAGGAACGGATTGTCCATCGCCTGCTCAAGAGAATTGACCGCGGCGACCGGCATCTTGCCCTTGAGCAGATCGACCCAATGCGCGGTCGGCTGCTCGGTAAAGACGGCCTCGAGAAGTTGCGTCAGCGCGTCGCGATTTTCGCGGCGGGCAGCGGGCGTTGCGAAACGCGCATCCTCGGCAAGCTCCGGCCGGCCGATCTGCTCGACCAGTATCGCCCAGAATTTGGGGAGCTGCGCCATCACGAACATCCAACCGTCCGCAGTGCGGAACATCTGGCTCGGCGTCGCAGTCGGATGAGCGCCGAAAGGCGCGCGCGGCGTCACATCATCCTCGTTCATATACCAGATGCCCGGATAGCTCATTTGATGCGCGGCGGCGGACAGCAAATCGACATCGATATCGCGCCCGAGCCCCGAGCGCTCGGCATCGGCGAGCGCGGCGAGCAGACCGACCGCCATCATCGTGCCGGTCATGAAATCGACCATCGACAGGCCGAAACGCACGGGCGGGCCGTCGGGTTCGCCGGTCAGTGCGAGAAAGCCCGCCTCGGCCTGCATCAGATAATCATAGCCCGGCCATTTGGCGCGCTCGTTATCGCGGCCATAGGCGGAGAGATGCGCGCAGACGAGGCGCGGATTGACGTCCTTGAGTGCGTCATAGGTGAGCCCCAGCCGCGCGGGCAGATCGCCGCGCAGATTGTTGGCAACGGCATGCGCATCCGCCGCGAGCCTGCGGAAAATCTCGCGCCCCTCCTCGCTCTGCAGATTGAGCGTCAGCGATTTCTTGTTGAGGTTGAAGGTCTGGAAATAGAGGCTTTCGCCGTCGCGCAGGAAATGTGGACCGACGGCGCGCGCCGTGTCCCCGCCTTTCGGCGGTTCGATCTTGATGACCTCCGCGCCCAGCTGCGCGAGGAACATCGTGCCGTAAGGCCCCGCGCCATATTGTTCGGCGGAAAGGATCCGATAGCCGGCAAGGGGAAGCGGGCGCTCGCTCACACCGGGTTCCGCTTCACCCATTGTTTCGAGATGATCATACGCTGCATCTCATTCGTGCCCTCGCCGATGCACATCAGCATCGCGTCCCGATAATAGCGCTCGATCTCATATTCCTTCGAATAGCTGTAGCCGCCATGGATACGCATGCCTTCATCGGCATTTTTCACCGCCGCCTCGGACGCGAAATATTTGGCCATGCCGGCCTCCATGTCGCAGCGTTCGCCGCGATCATAGGCTTCGGCCGCATCGAGCGTCAGCAGCCGCGCGGCGCGCGCGCGCGTCACCATTTCGCCGAGCTTCAGCTGGATCGCCTGGTGATTGGCGATCGGTTTGCCCATGGTCTCGCGCGTCTGGGCATATTCGGTGGAGATACGGAGCGCACCCTCGGCCATGCCGACGCCGCGCGCCGCGACGTTGATCCGGCCGAGTTCGAGCCCGCCGGTCGCCTGAAAGAAGCCTTGGCCCTCTTCGCCACCGATCAGATTGTCGGCCGGAATCCGGTAATCGTCGAAGATCAGCTCGGCGCTGTCGATCGATTTATAGCCAAGCTTGTCGAACTTCTTGCCTGTCGTGAACCCGTCCTGCTTGGGCGCGATGAAGAGGCTCATTCCCTTGTAGCGCGGATCGGCCTTGGGATCGGTCTTGACGAGCAGCGCGAAGCAGGAGCCCTTGATGCCGTTCGAAATCCAGGTCTTGGTGCCGTTGATGACATAATCGTCGCCCCCATCCTGATTCTTGGCGCGGACGGCCGTCGTCCGGATCGCCTGCAGGTCGGTGCCCGCATTCGGTTCGGTCAGCGCGAGGCCGCCGCGAATTTCGCCGGTCGCAAATTTGGGCAACCATTTCGCCTTCTGCGCCGGCGTGCCGAACCGTTCGACGGCCGCCGCCATGATCAGGTGCGAATTGAAGATGCCGGTGATCGCCATCCAATAGGAGGAGATCAGCGCGACGATTTTGGCGTAGGTCGTCGCCGGCAGGCCGAGCCCGCCATATTCCTCGCCAATAGTCGCACCGAACAGGCCCATTTCGGCCATCTGGTTGACGAGTTCCTCGGGCCAGATATCGCCATGATCATGCTCCATGACGACGGGGCGGACCTCGCGGTCGATCCATTTCTGGATCGAATCGAGCAGGGCCTGTTCTTCGGCCGGGTCCATCGGCGGTCTGCTGGTATCGGGTGCGCTTGCCATCTGTTTCGATTCCTTATGCGTCGAGGCCGCCATGGCCACGCTTCCAGACGAGCACCGTCCGCTTGTAGTGGCTGACGACATCGCCATGCTGGTTCTTGCCAACAGTCTTGAATGTCACGATGCCCTGTTCGGGGCGGCTCTTGCTTTCGCGTTTTTCGAGCACCTCGCTCTCGCAATAAAGCGTATCCCCGACGAACAGCGGCTTGGTCATGCGTACCTCGTCCCAGCCGAGATTGGCGATCGCCTTGCCGCTGGTGTCAGAAACGCTCATGCCCGTCATCAGCGCGATGGTGAACGGACTGACGACCAGCGGCTTTCCGAACTCGGTGTCCTTTGAGAGCTCATAGTCGAAATGCGCCGGATGCGTGTTCATCGTCAGCAAGGTGAACCACACATTGTCGGTATCGGTGATCGTGCGGCCAGGCCGGTGTTCATAGATATGGCCGACTTCGAAATCCTCGAAATAGCGTCCCTGCACCTCGCGGAACCGCCCGGGTTCGACTTCGATTACTCCATCACGCATGATCTGTTCCCTTCATTCCCGGCCCGTCCATTCCGAGCATAGCTTCGAACCGCTTCACAACCGGCGCTTCGAGCATCTTTCCATTGTGGCGGATCACCTTACCGCCCGCCGCCGCATAGGCGTCTAGCGCCGCCCGCGCCTCGGCCAGTTCCTCTTCGGTCGGGCGCATGACAGTGTTGATCGTCTCCACCTGTTTGGGGTGGATCGCCGCCTTGGCCACGAAGCCGAGCGCCCTGGCCCGGCGCACTTCGGCTTCGAGCCCGATATCGTCGTCGAGCGCTATAAAGGGCACATCGATGGCGGGTATCCGCGCGGCCGCCGCCGACATGACGAAGGCGCTGCGCGCCGCGAGCAGCGGCTCCCAGGCGAGATCGGTGCCGAGCTCGGCCGAAAAATCCCCGCCGCCGAACATCATCGCGGCAACGCCCGGTGCTGACGCAATATCGTCGCCTGCGCGCAGGCCCCTGACCGTCTCGATCAGCGGCACGAGGCCCGGTGCCCCCGCGCCCAGCACTGCGCTGGCAATTTCCGGCTCGGCCGCGCTTTCGACCATCGGGATGAAGACCAGCCGCGGCTTGGTCCCGGCGTCGCGCAGCGCCAGAAGGTCGCGCAAGCCGGCTGCCGTTTTAAGACCGTTGATGCGGATTGCGACACCCGCAGGATCAAGCGTGTCGAGCGATCCGATCGCGGCATCGCGCGCCGCATCCTTGTCGTCCGGCGCCACCGCGTCTTCGAGATCGATACAGATCAGGTCTGCGCCGCTTTCCGCCGCCTTGGCGAAGCGGTCGGCACGCGATCCGGGCACGAACAATATCGAGTTCAATCCGCCCATGCCCGTCGATTCTCTCCTGTATCGCTTTTGTATCCGCACAATTTGTCCGGACAAATTTAAAGTCAAGCGCCGATTGATCCGGCCGTCGCAAAATCGTTTACAAAACCGGCTTTACCACGCCCAGCCAGCTTGTCGCGATCAGAAGGAGATAGACGATCCAGACCCATATGCGCGTGCGGTCCATCGTCTGGCGCAGCGGAATCTCGGTTTCATCGCTCGATCCCTCGGCGAGCAGTTTGCCGAGCTGCGGCCCGACGGGCTCGAAGGCGACGTCGATCATGATGGCGGCGGCGAAAATCGCGCCGAACAGAATAGCCTTCCAGGCTATCCAGGCCTGATCGAGCGGCGCGCCGGCGACCAGCGACTGGATGCCGAGCCACAGGTAAAAGGCGGTGAGGCCGTATTTCAGCCAATTCTCGATACTACGGTCGCGCGCAGCCCGCGGCGTCTGGTCATGGATATGCGCGTCCCAGACCAGCCACAGCCAGAAACCGCCGACGATCCAGCTTGCGATTAGCAGCCAGGCCGGCACGTCCCACCAATTGCCCGCGGCGAGCACCGAGAGCGAGATCGGCACCATCAGCGCCCAGGCGCTGCGCGGCGTCATGTCGACGAGCACGAGCATCTTTAAGAGCGCGATGCGCTGTTCCAGCGTATAGTCATGCCGTTTGCGGAAATGCTGGCCGAGCAGGAAGACGCCGACATCCGCACCGAGCCACAGCACGAACAGCAGCAGATGGATATAAACGAGCGTCGGATAGGCGATTGCGTCGAGCGACATGGAAACTCCCCTTGCGCTTCGCTATGACTCGCGCCATTGACAAAGTCAAAATTTGTCCGGACAAATTACGTAGACACTTAAGGCTTTGGGGAGAGGACTAATGGGTATCAGGAAATTGGCACTGGCATGCGCGGCGATCGCCTTCGCGGGAACCGGCGCGGCGGCGGACGCGCGGACGCTCGATCCGTCCAATCCCGAAGACGCGGTGGAAATCTCCAAGCGGCTGCAATGCGGCGAACAGGATGGCGAACCGGCCGTCTATTACTGGTCGGGACGCGCCTATTCGCGGGTCCGCGGCGAGCGCGACCGGCACCTGTTCAACCTTGAGGGCATGAATATCCGCCAATGCGTGAGCGTGACCGATCCGGAGCGCGGTACCGGCTATCGCCAGGTCAGCCGCGAGATCATGCTCTATACCGATCCCGAGACCAACGAAGTGCTGCGGAACTGGGAAAATCCCTGGACCGGCGAAACGGTCGAGGTGATGCATGTCGCCAACGATCCGGTGAATATGCGCGCGCCGAACTTCCCGGTCACGCGCGATGGATCGCCCTACCAGATTTCGACCTACCGCCATATCGGCGACTGGGTGCTGATCCCGTTCGAAGTGCCGCTCTTTTACACGAACCCGCTCGGCGGCGACTATCAGGAATTCACTGGCAACATGTATCAGGCGATGGAGATTTTCGATTTCGCCGCGCGCGCCGACGAGATTCTCGATAGCGAAGCGAACACCGCCTATCCGAGCGTAAGCTGGGTCCGCGTGGCGCAATGGCTCCCCTGGATGCGGATGCGCAGCCGGGACGGGCAGATGATCTTCAATGCGGTCGGCGCGAAGCTGCGCGGCGGCTATGACGAACTGCCCGAAGTGCTGCGCAATGAGATTGCGGCCAACTATCCCGAATATACCGCGCCGCCCCCGGGCGACGACAGCCGGCCCAACGACACGACCTGGACGGTGTTCCGCCGGATGATCGACGAGCGGCGCGCGGCCGAAGGCGAAAGCGCACCGGCCAGCGGGCATAGCGAATAGGGCGAGACACCAGATACAGTTCCAGCGTAAACGGGCGTCTATTGCCCGCGAGGAGAGACGATGAGTTCAGCCACCGAACGCAGCGAATTCCGTCTCGGCTGGAAGACGTTGCTGGCCGGCATCTGCGGGGTCTGCTGCGGGGCCTCGCCGATCCCGTTCAATGTCATCGGTTTCCTGTTTGAGCCGTTGAACGCCGAATTCGGCTGGGGCCGGGGCGAGATTTCGATCGGCATCACGATCTTCGGTATCGTCGCGTCGTTCCTCGCGCCATTCTATGGGTGGATGGCCGACCGCTACGGCGTGCGTCCAGTGGCACTGTTCTCGCTGGCGGCCTTTGGCGTCTGCTTCGGCGCCTTCGCCTTCACGCCGTCGTCGATTTGGGGATTTTATGCGCTCTGGCTGCTGCTGGGACTGGTCGGGATCGGCTCGACCCCGGTCACCTTCAGCCGGGCGGTCAATATGTGGTTTTTCCGCAATCGCGGCCTCGCGCTCGGTTTGCTGCTGCTCGGTACAAGTCTCGCCGCTCTGATCGTGCCCCGGCTCGCCGTCTGGGCGATCGGCGATTTCGGTTGGCGGGGCATGTTCCTCGTTATCGCCTGTCTGCCGCTATTCGTCGCCTTGCCGCTCGGGCTGCTATGGTTCCGCGAACCGCACGACGAAGAACGTCCGCCGGAGATCGCCACGAGCAATGGCGGCCAGGTCGCCGGCATGACGCTGCAACAGGCCCTGCGGGACCGGCGCTTCTGGCTTATCTTTGCATCGATTGCCTGCATCGCCTTCGCCTATGGCGGCGCACATATCCATATGCCATCCATCATCCTCGATCATGGCTTCACACCCGAACTCGCCGCTACGATCATGATGATCGTGGGCTTGGGTATATTGTCGGGCCGCGTGATTACCGGATTGTTGCTCGACCGGTTCTGGGCCGGTTTTGTGGCTTTTCCGCTGCTCTGCATGCCGGCTGCCGCCTGTTTCATGTTGATGGGCACAGCGACGGATTTCCTGCTGGTGGGCACGGCCGCCTTCATGCTGGGCTTCGCCGCCGGGGCGGAAAGCGATCTGATCGCCTATCTTGCGGGCCGCTATTTCGGCATGGCGCATTATGGCAAGATATATGGGATGCTCTATCTGCCCTTCGGTCTGTTCTCGGCGATCTCGCCGACTGTGTACGGCTTCACGCGAGACGGGACGGGCAGTTACGATCCGATTCTCATGGTCGCTTCGGGTCTGTTCGTGGTGGGCGGAACATTGCTGCTGTTCCTCGGCCGCTATCCCGAACGCTTCCCATCGGCCGATCCCGAGCCGTCCGACGCCGCGCTGGAGGCCGCCTGATGGCGACTGCGCCTGCCCATAGCAATACGCTCGGCCTGCTTACCGCGGCCGTCGGCGTCGATGCGGTCATCACCGATCCGGCCGAGCGCGAATTTTACGCGCAGGACGTCTACACACTCGGCCCCGATCCGCTTGGGATCTTCCGCCCGGCCGATACCGACATGCTCGCGCGCGGCCTCGCCGCCATCGCCGATACCGGCGTCGCCATCGTCCCGCGCGGCGGGGGCATGAGCTACACGTCGGGCTATGTTGCCCCCGAAGCCGGCGCGCTGATCATCGACATGGCCGCGATGGATCGTATCCTAGAAATCAACGAGACGGACATGACGGTCACCGTCGAGGCCGGCTGCACTTGGCACAAGCTATACGACGCACTCCATCCGCGCGGGCTGCGCACGCCCGTCTGGGGCACGCTATCGGGAATCAAGGCGAATATCGGCGGCGGGATGAGCCAGAACGGTCTGTTCTGGGGCGCGACCCACGGCACCATCGCGCCGTGTGCGCTTTCGATGGAGGTCGTGCTCGCGGACGGCACGGTAATGCGCACGGGCAGCGCGTTCCTCCGCCCCTTCGGCCCGGACCTGACCGGCCTGTTCGGATCGGACGCGGGCAGCTTCGGCATCAAGGCCAAGGTAACGCTGCCGCTGATGCGCGACGCGACGGCGTTCGCGTATGGCTCCTTCGCCTTCGACACGCCGGACCAGATCACCGCCGCGATGAGCCAGGTCGCGCGCGAAGGCCTCGCCAGCGAATGTTTCGGGTTCGACCCCTTCCTGCAGGCCCAGCGGATGAAACGCGACAGCCTGACCAAGGATGCCAAACAACTGGTCGGCATGATGAAAAGCCAGGGCGGCTTCTGGAAGGGCATCAAGGAAGGCGCAAAGGTCGTGGCCGCCGGCCGCTCCTTCCTCGACGAGGCGACCTTTTCCGCGCATCTGATCTGCGAAGGCCGGCACCAGGGCGCCGTGGATGCGGACATGCGGCGCGTCGAGGAAATCGTCGCCGAAGCCGGCGGCACCAAGGTCGAGAATACGATTCCCAAGGTCATGCGCGCCAACCCCTTCCCGCCCGTCAATTCGATGGTCGGACCGGATGGCGAGCGCTGGGTGCCCGTCCACGGCATCGTCCGGCATTCGCGCGCGCTGGAAACGATCGAAACGATCGGCGCGCTGTACGAGCGCCATGGCGCGGAGATGGAACGGCTGGGCGTCGGTGCCGGCTATCTGATCCTGACCGTCGGCCGCACGGGCTTTCTGATCGAGCCGGTTTTCTACTGGCCGGACGAGATGCAGGAAATGCACCGCCGCTCGGTCGAGCCCGATCATCTGGCCAAGCTCAAAGGCTTTCCGGCGAACGAGGAAGCGCGCGCGCTCGTCGCCACGCTACGGCAGGGCGTGATCGATATTTTCGGCGATATGGACGGCGTGCATTTCCAGATCGGCCGCGCCTATCCGCTCGAAGCGCGCAGCGACCCCAAGGCCTGGACGCTACTCAAAGCGGTGAAGCGCGCCGTCGACCCCGAGGGACGGATGAATCCCGGGGCGCTCGGGCTGGAATGATCGATCATGTATGTGGACCGGCGGCAGATCATGGCGGCGATGCTCGCAAGCATGCTGCCCTTGCCCAATGCCGGTCTGATGGCGCAGGAACACACCATGTCTGAAACCCCGCTCTACTCGGCGCTCGCGCTGCAGCTCGCCGCCCGTTCGATCGAGGCGACGCCAGACCGGGCCGCCGCCCGCGCGCAGATGATGGCGATGATCGGCGAGGTCGAGACTAAGATGCGCTCGGCCAATATCTTCATCGCGCAATATGGCGGCCACCCGGTCCGGCTCGTCGTGCTGCCCGAATATCTGCTAACCAGCTATCCGGGCCGCATCTCGATCCCCGATTTCGCGGACAAGGCGGCGCTCGAAATCGACGGACCCGAATATGAGGCGCTGGGCGGCGTGGCGCAGCGGCTCGACCTGTTTCTTGCCGGCAACGCCTATGAGACAGACCCGAACTTTCCCGATTTCTATTTCCAGACGAGCTTCGTGATTGCGCCCTCGGGCGATGTCGTGCTGCGTTATCGGCGATTGAACTCCATGTTCGCACCGACCCCGCATGATGTCTGGTCGCGCTATCTCGACATCTACGGCATCGACGGCGTGTTCCCGGTCGCGCGGACCGAGATCGGCAATCTGGCGGCGATCGCCTCGGAAGAAATTCTCTACCCCGAAATCGCCCGCGCCCATGCGTTGCGCGGCGCGGAAGTCTTCGTCCACAGTTCATCGGAGATCGGATCGCCGCTCGATACGCCCAAGGATGTCGCCAAACAGGCGCGCGCGTTCGAGAATATGGCCTATGTCGTTTCGGCGAACACGGCCGGGATCGAGGGCGCGTCACTGCCCCTCGCTTCGGCCGACGGCAATTCGCAGGTCGTGGACTGGAAGGGCCGCGTGGTGGCGGAATCGAACAGCGGCGAAACCTTCACCGCCTTCGCGACCGTCGATATCGATGCGCTGCGCGAAGGCCGCCGCACGCCGAGCATGACCAACTTCCTCGCGCGCCAGCGGCTCGAGCTGTTCGCACCGGTCTATGCGAACACGGAGATTCACGCTGCCAACGGCATGATGGACGGCGATACGCCGCAAGTGCCCGATCGCGACTATTTCCGCCGCACGCAGGAAGAAGTGATCGAACGCATGGTGCGCGAGGGGCTGATCTAGGCTGTCTCGCGCGCCACGAAAAATTCATAGCCATAGGCTGTGCCGAAGCGGCGGCGCATTTCGATCTCCCGCTTCGACGTCGCGATGACGCCGAGCGCCTCCGCATCATCGGCATATTTCCGGTCCAACAGCGCCAGCCGCTCCGATAGTGGCGTGTAATAGTGCGTCCACCAGGCCGCATCGGGCAGTACGAACCGGTCGATCAGGGCATAGCCCGCGGCTTCGACTGCGTCGGCTACCGCATCGTCATGCCGCATTGCCGGATATTCCTCGGCGAAAAAAGCGGCAGCCGTTTCCGGCGGTTCGTCCGCGAGCCAGACCAGCTCGGTAAAGGTGAGATAGCCACCTTCCCGCAACAGCGGTTTCCAGGCCGCAAGCGCCGCGTCCACGCCCATCGAATAGGCTGCACCTTCGGACCAGATGAGGTCGAACGTTCCATGCGCGAAAGGCAGATCGGCCATATCCGCGCGCTGCGTTACGATGCGATCGGCGCAGCCCGCGGCATCGGCCCGGCCATCGAGATCGTCGAGATAGGGCTGATGGAAGTCGATCGCGGCGATATGCGCCTCCGGGCGCGCCCGCGCGAGGGCCAGTGTCTGCATGCCGGGGCCGCAACCGATATCGAGAATCGCCGGTGCGGCGGGCAGCCCCTCGCATTGCGTCAGCGCGCGCAGCGTCGATTCGTCGTCGCCCGGCCCCTGGCGCGGCAAATCCGCATGGATATCGAAGAGGATGTCCCAAAGCCGGTCAGTCATGTGTACCTTTCCACGCATGGCCTTTTTAGCCGCAAAGGGCTAGATTTCCGTTTGATCCAGATCATGGTATCAGAATTTGTCCGGACTAATTATTGAGTCGAGCCAATCTCGGAGAGGATAGATGAGCAAGATCGACGTCGCCCCGCCCTATACCGCCGTATCGCGGCATGAGATGTTTCCCGAACCCCGCCATGACGAAGCGGCGCGGTTCGATTTTCTCGCTAACCTGAACAAATTCCTCGCCGGCACGCTCGGCCCGGGCAACAAGCTCGCCTATGACAAGCGCGTACTGCCCGCCTTTGTGAAAGAGCATGGCCGCGAGCCCAAGGACCGGTTCGAGATTCGCCATGCGATGAATGCCGATCCGTTCCACAGCTTCTGGTCGGCGCTCAAACGCAATTCGATGGAGATGCGTCAGCAGAACGGCCGTGCCATGGTACTGCGCCAGCTCGACGCGCTCGACGCCAAGGCGGAAGCGCTCAACGCTGGCAATGATACACTCGAGCTTCACCCGGACGTAGAGGTGCCGCGCTATCAGGCAGCGGTCGATATCCATTGCATGCCGGGTAGCTATCATGGCGAAGAACGGCCGGGCGATGTTTCGGCCGGCGCCAATTATGATTGCGGCCTGTTCGCGACGACGGGCGGCGCGCTCGGCGCGCTCAACGATGGCGGCGGCCAGGCACTGGTCGAATGGATCGCCAAGGAACGCCCGGGCTGGGCACCGAAGCGCATCCTCGATATCGGCTGCACGATCGGCCATAACGCGGTGCCGCTGGCCCTCGCCTTCCCCGATACCGAGGTGATCGCGATCGACACGGCCGCGCCGTCGCTGCGCTACGGCCATGCCCGCGCCCAGGCGCTCGGCGCGACGAATATCCGCTTCGTGCAGGCCAATGCCGAAGATCTCTCGCGCTGGGAGGACGGGTATTTCGACTGGGTGCAGACGACGATGTTCCTGCACGAGCTTTCGGGCAAGGCGCTGCCGAAGATCATCGCCGAAGGCTATCGCGTGCTCGCCGATGACGGGCTGATGCTGCATGTCGAGCAACCACAATATTCGGACGACATGCCGCTTTATGAGCAGTTCATCCGCGATTGGGACGCGTTCAACAATAATGAGCCCTTCTGGTCGGCGATGCATGCGCTGGACCTCAAGGAGGAGATGATGAAGGCCGGTTTCGGGCCTGACGAACTGTTCACTGTCGGCGTCCGCGCCGTTGTCGATACCGACATCTTCCCGGCTGCGCCCACCGGCGAATCCGAAGATCATGGCCGCGCCGCGGTATGGAACGCCTATGGTGCATGGAAAAATGCCGAAGCCATTCAGGAGGCCGCAGAATGACCGAAGAACTCGACTGGATGACGCGGGCCAATCTCAAGGCCAAAGGCAAGCGCCCGGACTTTCTCGGCGATCCCGAGGAAGAGAAAATGCTCTCGATGCTGATGGCGGTGATCGGCGAAGTGTCCGTGCTGCGCGAGCGGCTCGATACGATCGAGCGGCTGCTTGAGGACAAGGGCACGATCAGCCGCGCCGATATCGAGGCCTATGAGCCGGACCGCGAGGCCGGGCAGGAGCGTGGCGAGCTGATCCGCGAATATATCGCGCGCGTCATGCGCGGGCCGCATCAGGCGCTACAGGCGCTCGAAGAATTCGAGCCGCCGATCCAGGATGTCGTCGAAGACCTGCAGACGAGCTAGAACGGCTTCACAGCGCCGAGGAAGCAGACGCTCGCGATCGTAATCCAGTAAATATAGGCCGAGATTCGCGCCTGGCCGATTTCGCGGGCCAGCGCGGCTTCCTCTGCGGCATCCGGGCCTTCGGCGAGCTTGCGGAACCGCACCGTCCAGCGCCGCATTACGAGCCTGAGAAACAGGCCGATGCACAGCGCAAAGGCATAGAGCGCGATCTTCGCCGGGTACCAGAAATTGCCCTGACCAGTCTCGACCGGTCCGCTGCCGCCAAACGCCATAAAAGCGATCACGAACAGCGCCGCGATCAGCGGATAACGCAACAATTCCTCGGCCCGCGTCACCTTGATGCCGATATCGGTCTCGCGTCTGATGAAGGCCGTCCATGTCATGGCCAGCCAGATCGCGAAGAAGAGCCACATCCACCAGATACCCGCGCCGTCGAGGATCGGCACGAAGCCATAGAGCTTGCCCATATGCAGGCCGAGCGGGAGGAGGAGGACGATGCCGGTGCGCGCGAGGATATCGATCCGATAGGCGGTTTCCATGTGCCGCCGCCGTTCTTCAAGCGACAGCGCCGGATTGGTGACATGATAGCTGGTCTGGAAGACGCCCCATTCGCCGCCCAGCCAATAGACCATCGCCAGGATATGCACCCAGCGCAGGATGCTCAGCTCATTGGCTGTCAGAAATTCCATCGACCCCTCCCAGTTCGCGCATAATTTGTCCGGACAAATTTCACTTGGCAAGCCTTAAATGCACAGGCATGGTCAAATTCAGCGAAACAGGGGAGTGCCATGCAGCATCGCACCGTCAGCGGCAAAATCAGTTACACCTCGGTCAAACCCGAATGGGAAGGCCGGGAACGCGGCCGCGAATGGTTCGCCTTCACCCATCATGGCGACGGATCGACGATCATGCGCGCGCGCTGCGAAATCGAGGAACCCGAACCCACGGTGCTGCGCGACATAATCTATCATCTCGACGCCGAACGGCGGCCGCGCGACCTGCATGTCCACCTGACGCTGGGCGACGCGTTTCTCGGATCGGGCTGGCTGCATGCCGATTGGGATAATCAGGTCATCGAATGCGAAAGCTTCGGCCCGTCGATCGGGCGGCTCTCGCAGCGCATGCCGATGGGCGGCGCGATCGATGGCTTCGGGACCCATCCGGTCGTTGGAGACGGTTTCTTGACCCAGTGCATGGATCTCGCCAAGGGACCGCACCGGCGGATGATCCGAGTCTTCGTACCATCGCCCGATCATCGCGGCGCGACGCCGCCGTTGATCTCGGAGGTCAATATCGGCATGGAATATGTCGGCGAGGAAGAGGTGACGGTCGCCGCCGGCACTTTCGCCTGCCGCCATTACCGCTATTATGACGACGGCCCGGGCATGGGCGGCACCCAGCATCCCGATTTCGACATGTGGATCACGGCCGACGCGGATTCGTTGCTCGTGAAGGGCAGCATCGACGGCTATATGATGAACCGCTACGAGCTGGTCGAGCTCGATCGGTTCGGACCGGACGACGCCGCACCGCAGACCGGCTCTTGAAAATACTGATCATTGGCGGCGGGTTGGGCGGTCTGACGGCCGCGATAGCGCTCCGCCAAAGAGGCTTCGCCGTAGATGTCCATGAAGCGGCGGCGCAGCTGGAAGAAACCGGCGCTGGGCTGACGCTCGGCATCGGCGCCCAGCATGTGTTCCGGGCGCTCAGTATCCAGGCCGATGTCGCCGCCCGCGCCTGCCCTGCGGGCACCCTGCCCTTTCTCCATTATCGCACCGCCCGACTGCTGATGGGCGCGCCCGACGAAGGCAACGGCCTGCCCGACGATGGCGCGGCCAACATTGTCCGGCACATATATCGCGCCGATCTGCAGACCGTGTTGATCGCCACCGCCAAAGCCCTTGGCGCAAAAATCCTGACCGGCCGGCGGCTGATCGGCTTCGAAGATCATGGCGATGGCGTGACCGCGCAGTTCGAAAACGGCGACACGGCGCATGGCGATGTGCTGATCGGCGCGGATGGCCTGCGGTCTGCGGTGCGCGCGCAGCTATGGCCCGGCGATACGCCGCGCTTCACCGACCATGTCGCCTATCGCTTCCTCGTGCCCCGGGCCGAAGCGGCGCCGTTCATGGGGCTGGGCCGCAGCGCGATTTTCATCGGCCCCCAGCGGACCTTCAACCGCTACACCATGTGCGGCGGAGAGATTGTGAACTGCGCTGGCCTCGCCGAAACGCAGGAGGCGATCGCGGAAGGCTGGTCGATCCCGGCATCGACGGACGAATTGCGCGCGGCATTCGATGGCTGGCACCCGGATGTCATGGGCCTGATCGACCGGGCGCAATCGATCATCAAATGGGGGCTGTACGATCGCGCGCCGCTGCCGCAATGGGCGCAGGGCCGGGTGACGCTGCTCGGCGATGCGGCCCATGCCATGCTGCCCTTTCTCGGCATGGGCGCGGCGATGGCGATCGAGGACGGCTATGTGCTGGCCCGGGCGTTCGCCGAAGAAACCGACCCGGCTGCCGCGCTCGCGCGCTATGAAGCGGCGCGCAAACCGCGCACCGAGCTGGTCCACCAGATGTCGATCCGGCAGGGCCAGGTGACGCAAGCAATCGATCCCGACACATTCGAGCCCGCAAGCGCGCCGATGAACAATCGCGATATGATGGAATTCGACCCGGTGACGGCTCCGATCTGACGCCGGGCACCATATGATGAACCGTTATGTGCTCCTCGAACCGGAACGTTTCTAGCTGTCTTCAGGCGTCAGATACCCAGTCTTTACGTAGAACAGGCAGCCTTTTTCCGAGAAATGATCGCTGCCCTCCCATAGATGCGGGTAGCGCAGCCATGTGCCGGCCGGATAGGTGCCGCGCTCGTCCTGCAAAACGCCTTCGAGCACGAGGATTTCCTCGCCGCCCCAGCGCCGGTCGGGCGTCGCACGGGTGCCCGGCGCATAGCGGATAAGCGCCACCGATTCGGCGCCGAAGCGATGCAGCGGCAGGACGGTTAAGCCTTCATCCTGGCCAGGCTGGAATTCCGCAGTCCGCGTTTGCACCGCAAATTGCTCCGTATCTTCCGCGTCGAACTGATGGAGCTTCACGAAGATCGTGCAGCCTTCGTCGCTGTGCGGCGTGTGGCGCGTTCCGATGGGATTGCGGACATAGGTGCCGGCGGGGAAGTCGCCCGTTTCGTCGGAGAAAGTCCCGTCCAGCACGAAAAACTCCTCGCCACCGCCATGCTCATGTTCGGAGAAATGGGAGCCCGGCGCATAGCGCACGATAGACGTCGCCCGCGCCACTTCCTCGCCGACCCGGTCGAGCATCTTGCGGTCTACCCCCTCCACCGGCGAGGCGGTCCAGTCGACATCGCCGGGGCGAACGATAGCGGGCTTGGAGAAATCGGCGTTGATTCGCATGATGGGCACTCTTTCGGTGATGGATCGCTACTGGTTACCGTGAGATGGAGATGCCCGCCGCCGATTTCCAGTTGCCGGACGGCACCGAACCCCGACCGGAGTCCGATAGCCATGGCCAAGGAAATCTCATAGGAACGCCCCATGATGAAAATACTCCTCTCCGCGCTGATTGCCGCCGCCGGGATGCTGGCACCGGCCATGTCGGCTCCCGCCCTCGCCCAGAGTGGCGCGGCGCAGCAGGTTGTGCCGCTCGACCATCTGCCCGCACTGGCCGGCGACTATTTCCGGCATGAGTCGGACGCAGTCGGCCGGGCCTTTCATATCTATGTTCGCCTGCCCGAAGGCTATGCGGAAAACACCGATACGCGATACCCGGTCGTCTATGTGCTGGACGGCGATGCGCTATTCCCGATCCTCGCGCCGACGCATCTGTTCCTCCATTATGACGACGGCCTGCCCGAAGCAATTATCGTCGGCATCGCCTATGGCGGTTTTGGCCCCGAGATAAACCGTCGCGCCTATGACTATTCGGCTCCGAGTTCGGATGACAGCGAGCAATATGGCGGAGCGCCGGCCTTTCACCGGATGCTCGCGGACGAATTGTTGCCCGAGATCGACCGGCGCTTCCGCACGCAGCCCGAGCGGCGCGTCCTGCTCGGCCAGTCGCGCGGCGGCGCATTCGCTCTCTGGTCGGCTTATCTCCATCCCGATCTCTTTTGGGCGCGGCTTGCGATCAATCCGGCCTTCGATCCTGGGCGCGAGATATTCTTTGGCACACCGCGCGATGGCGAACGCAACGATCTCCACCTGATGCTCGTGAGCGGCGAACGCGACTATGAGGATCTGCGCCGCGACGCGCTGGCCTGGGCGGAGGTCTGGCGGGACCGCGATGATGCGCCATGGACCGTCAGCATGATCACGCTCGCCGGCGGAACCCACGCCGCCGACAGCCCGAACGCCTATCGGGCGGCGATGCGCTGGTTTTTCCGCGAAGAGATGTAGGGTCTAGTCGCCCGGTTCCCTGATCGGGGCAAATACCCGGTCGATGAAAGCCTTGAGCTTCGCGTCGCGCGTTTCGGCATCGGCATCCTCGCCCTCCAACGCCATCAGCCGTTCCTCCTGCACCCATATCTCCTGGGCGAGGTTCATGACGACGGCGACGAACCGGTCCATTCCGGGCTCGGCGAAGAAGCGGGGTTCGCCGTCCGGCCCGTAGATGCTGTCCGGCGCGTCTTCGGGTTTGATCGGCGGACCTTCGGTTTTTTCGCTGCCACTCATGATTTCCATGCGCCGAAGCCGAACCACATCACGCCCTCGGCGAGCCGTCCCGTCGTCTCCTGCCCCACGGCCTCGCCCTCTTCCGCCGCGATCGTATCGGCGACGGCCTGTTCGCCATAGATGCCAATGCTCGGCACGACGAACTGGATATAGTCGTCCTCGGTGAAGCCGGCGCGGGCGCAGAGTTCGGGCGGGCTTTCGTCGCGATAGCCTTTGTAGAAGGGCTCGGAATTGTAATAGCTATCCCAGTCGAGATAGAAGCCGTCGAACGCGTCCATCTGGTCGTTTGGCGGCAATTCCATATGCAGCATCAGCCCGCCGGGCCGGAGCACGCGATAGGCCTCTGCGAACGCCTTGGCGCGCGTCTTCTTCGAAAGCTCGTGGAGGAACATGGACGACCAGACGAGATCGAAGCTTTCATCGGGATAGTCGAGCGCATCGGCCGACATCTGCCGGAAATGCACGTCCTGCCCCTGCATCTTCGCCCGCGCTGAGGCATAGCGCAGCCCGCCCGGTGCGGCGTCGATCGCCTCGACCCGCGCGTCCGGATAGGTCTGTTTCCAGGGCAGAGTGTTGTGGCCGATCGTGCAGCCCGTATCGAGAATGTCGCGCGGCTGAAATTCCGGATATTTGCCCTGGACATAGCGCGCCATGGAGAGGCCGATATCGTCGAGATTGGCGCCCATCAGGCCCATCGAGAACACCGCCAAGCCCTGATCATAGACCGCGCCCGCCTCAAGCGTATCGGCACCGCGCGTATAGGAGCCCGGCATCAGATGGACGTCGATCGCGTCGACATTGCGGGGCACGTCAAGCGACGGATCGAGGGTCAGCGAGCCCGGCGCATCGGCGACCTTGGCAGCCTCGGCCTCCATCCGTTCGAGATCGCGTTCGACGATATCGGCAACGCTCGCCCAGACCATCTTCTGCGCCTGCACGCGCATCGCGCTGTAGATGTTGAACGCCGGATCGCCGCGCAGCGCCAGATGCGCCTCGCGGCTCGTTTCGGGTGTACGGCCATGGTCTCGGCGGAAAGCCGGTGCGGCGCGTTTTTCATATCCCGCGCGCATATCGGCGGCGAGATCGTTGAGGATCAGGCTGCGGATACCCGAGACGAAGCGGCCGCGCGCGGTCTCCTCCACCGTCAGTTCGGGTTTCATCGCATGTTGCAGGGTCGGGGTCATGGGGTTTCCTCCTCCTCGTTCTCCGGGGCTACGGGCGCGCTCGGGCAGGCCGGATAGAATAGCGCGTCGAGCGTGCGCGGCGTCCGGATCAGCCAGGTCGCGCCGGTCGTTGTAGTCGATTCCGGCCCGCTGTGCATAACGCCCGCCGGCCGATAGAAATAGCCGCCGGGCGCATAGTCATAATCACGCCGCCCGCTCGGCAGGCATTCGGCGAGACGGTAATCGCCCTCGAGCAGATAGCCTTCCTCGGCGGTGCGGTGAAGCTCCCAGGGCACGGACACGCCGGGCGCAATGCGGACGAGGAAGGTCCGCGCGCCGCTTTCCCCGTCTGTGAACAGGTCGCGGATCATCAGCGGGGCCTCGGCGCCTGCATCGCGCGCGACCGTGCCGGCCCGCCATCCGGTCTCCGCCTCGCGCACGACCAGAGGCTCGGGCTGCGCACTGGCCGGCGCGCCTTCGGGATAGCGGAAGAGCAATATCTCACTGTCCGCGCCGAGCCGGACCTCGCCCATATCGTATCCCGCACCGAGCCGCGCATAATCGCCCTGCCCCAGCGCAACGCGCGCGAACCGCATCGATCCGCGCAGAACGTAAATCTCCGTCAGCGCCGGCGCCGCGTCGCCATCGAAATCGGTCGCCCGGTCCGCCGAGAGCCGCCAGGCTTCGCCGGTCGCTACATCGCGCCGCAACAGTCGCGCCTCGGGCCAACCCTCCGACGGGGTAGCGAGTTCTGCCGCGTCGGCATCGATGCCCAAGACGAGGCCCCGCGGATCGGCATACGCACGCCGTTCGGGAATCTCGCTGCCCTCGAACCGCACCAGATAGTCCGCCTCCCCGACCTTGCCGACCATTTCAGGCCGCAGTGGAATTTCGGGATAGACGGTTACGAAATAATCGCCCGCGCTCGGATTCTGGCGCAACGGCAGGATCTCGTTTTGATAGACATCGCTGTTCCAGAAGGCCTCGGCGTTGGCGAGGCAGGGAAAGCGCACGATCAGCGTAGCATAGCCGGGCGGCGCATCGCCCTCGAAGGTCGCGACGGCGCGCGGCGCATTGATATAATAGCCGCCGAGCCGATCGTAGATCTGCGAGTCCGCGATCGCCTGCCCATAGGCCATCATCCGCGCGCGATCATGGGTCGGCCCAGCCACGACCATATAGACGGGATCGGTGCAGGGCGCGACGGGAGCGGCAGCCCCTCCCTGCAGCATGGCGGAAAGAAGAACCGCTATGCTCATTCGCGGAGCAGCTGGTTGATTTCGATGAGATTGCCGTCCGGATCGAAAATGTTGCAGCCGATCACGCGGATCGGCGGCGCGCCATCGCGGCCCGGATATTCCTGCATCCGCGCGGGCGCGGTCATGGTGACGCCGGGCACTTCGGCGGCGGCGGCGCAGCGCGCTTCGGCATCGTCGGTGTTCATGATCATCACATGATCGCCGATACCGAGGCGCGTGGGGTAAGGGCCGGGATCGGGCAGCGCAGGCTCGAGCCACTGCATGAAGCCGATCCAGCCGATCCACGGATCGTTGGCGTTCGCCAATACCAGCCGCGCCCGCGCACCCGGTTCGCCGGCGGGGAGCGCAACGCCGGAGGTCGTCACCTCGGTATCGTAATTGACCGAGAAGCCGAGCACGTCGCGATACAGGGCGAGCGATGCATCGATATCGCGCACGATCAGCGTGCTGCGCCGGAAATCGGTCGGCGATCGCTCATCGGGCGCAGCGACGCCGGGCGAGGCGGTCTGGTCTTCGCTCTCGTCTTCCCCGGCGCTGGCCATGCCGGGCGCGCAGGCCATCAGAGCCAAAAGTGCGAGCTTTTTCATCTTAGATTCTCCTCCGAGAAACCGGCGATGGTCGCCGGTTCGGCATTCTGGCGGATCAGCGCCTGTTTTCGGAAGAAGCGCAACAAACCGCTATCGCCCATCCGCGACGGGCCCATACCCGACAGTTTGAAACTCTCATTCTCCGCGTCCCAGACCATCGAGGTCATCGACCCGTCATTGATCGAGATCGCCCCGGCCTCCAGCCGGATGCCGACCGCTTCGGCTTCCTCCGCGGTGCCCGCGACTACGGCCGCCGACAGGCCATAATCGCTGTCATTGGCGGCCGCGACGGCTTCATCGACCGTATCGAAAGGAATGACTGGCAGGACCGGCCCGAACGTCTCTTCGCGTACGACCGCCATATCGGCGGTGGCGTCCGCGATGACGGTCGGTCGCAGATATTTGCCGCCGCCCAATGTCTCGACCGTACCGCCCGTCAATATGCACGCGCCCGCCTCGCGCGCCGCATCGATATGCTGCGCGACCTTGTCCGCCTGGGGTGCGAAGATGAAGGGACCGATCTCGCCGCTGTCGATATCCGGATAGTTGAGCGACACGGCCTCGGCCTCGCGCACCAGCACATCGAGAAAGGCCTGATATATATCGCGCGCGACATATATCCGCTCGATCGACTGGCAGGCCTGGCCGGTGGCGACGACGCTCGCGCGCAGCGCCGTCTTGGCCGCGTGTTCGGGATCGGCGCTCGCCAGGATCAGCATGGGATCCTTGCCGCCGAGTTCGAGATTGGCCGGGATGAACGCGCGCGCCGCGGCTTCGGCCACTTTGCGGCCGGTCGCCACCGAACCGGTGAAACAGACATAATCGACATTGGCGACCAGCGCCTGGCCCGTCTCTGCATCCCCCTCGATCAGCGCAAGCACGGATTCCAGCTCCGGCACCTTGGCAATGGTTTCGCGCAGCGGCGCGATAAAGCGCGGGGTGACTTCGGACGGTTTGATCAGCGCCGCGCACCCGGCGGCAAGGGCCGGAATCGCATCTATCGTCGACAGGACGATGGGGAAATTCCACGGCGATATCGCACCGAACAGCGTGTAGGGTACGAGCCGGGTCGAATTGGTCACGGTCGGATTGGCGAGCTGGACGTCGGCGTTGCTGTGCGCGGCAATCAGGCCGGGCGCGATATCGGCCCAGCGCCGGATCGTTGCCGGCAGCCCATCGACTTCGATCGCGGCGATCAGCGCGCGGCCCGTATCCGTGCGCAGCGCCTCGAATAAAGGCTGGCGATGTGCCTCGACCGCATCGGCCCAGCGGCGGAGGATATCCGCGCGTTCCTCCGGCGGCCGCGCGCCCCATTGCGGCTGCGCAGCGCGCAGGGACCGCGCGACCTCGGCGACTTCGTCGGCATCAGCCGGGCTGATCTCATAATCATATTCGCCGGTCCGGGGGTTACGGATTTTCACTGTTGCGCGCTCCAGCTATCGAGAATGGCATCGCCGCGCGCAAACCATGCGCCGGGCTGGTCTGCCAGCCAGCGCAGCAATCCTTCGAACACATCCATCCGATACGGGAGCCCCATGATATAGGGCGTCAGGTGCATCGGCAGCATGCGGCCGCCATGATCTGCGGCCTCGCCCGCCAGCCAGCCATAGGCATCCTGCATCTGCTGGACATAGCTGTCCGCCGATTGCTGCTGGACGTTGACGATCTGGCGATCCGAGAGTTCATGATTGAGCGGGATATTGATGATCTCGCCCGCCTCGGTGGCGAAGCGATAGGGCAGCTCGTCATTCACCCAGTCGCACATATATTCGAGACCCGCCTCGGCGAGCAGTTTCGCCGTGTTGAAGCTCTGCGAACGTGCAATGGAGAGCCAGCCGCGCGGCCGCGATCCCGATACCCGTTCCAGCGTATCGAGCGACTGCGCGATCAACGCGCGTTCATCGTCCTCGGGCAATCCGCTGGCTATGGTGCCGTTCATATCGGTGGAGTGCGCGATGATCTCATGCCCGGCCGCGATAATCGCTTCGACGATTTCGGGATAGCGCTCGGCGATGGCGCTGTTCGTGGCCACCGAGACCTTGGCGCCGACCGCCTCGAACGCGTCAAGCAGCCGGTAGAGTCCGACCCGCGTCCCATATTCGCGCGCCGTATAATGTCGATAATCGGGATAGGCGGTCTGCATATGGCCGGGTGCGCGGAAGGGTTCGTCGTCAGGAAGTATCGGGAACCATTCGAGGCTGATCACCGGCCAGATCGCAACGCTCTTGCCCTCCGGCCAGTGCACGGGCGGGCGCGTATCGAAGCGGCTGTACGGATAATGGCCGTGATCCATACCGCGCTGGCGCTTCGGATATTGGAGATAGGCGGGATCGAGCGTCATCCTCTTATTCCTTCGTCATTCCCGCGAAGGCGGGAATCCAGAGCCGCAAGCGATGTCCCCTGCCGCTCTAGACTCCCGCCTTCGCGGGAGTGACGGTCATTTGCCTTCGGGAGGGAGACGCTATCCATCAACTTGCCCCCGATACGAATCCACGATCTCCCCCGCCCGGGCGATCCAGGCGCGGCCGTCGGCGGCGATATGTTTCAACACCTCTTCGAACGGCCCGATCCGGTGCGGCTGACCGATCAGGTAACTGTGCAGCGGGATGCACATCACGGTGCCGGAGTCTTCGCCTTCCGCCGCCAGCCGTTCGAACTGCCGGATCAGCGTGTCGGCATATTCCCGCGGGCTCATATTGTAGATGAAGAAGCCGTAATGGTCGTTGACCTCGAGGCTGTACGGAATCGCCGTCAGTTGTCCGCTCGCCACCTTCACATCGGTCGGCTGGTCGTCATGATAGAGGTCGCAGGTATAATCGAGACCATATTCGGCGATCAGGTCCAGCGTGCGCGGCGTATGGGTCAGCGCCGGGGCGAGCCAGCCGCGGATCGTCTGCCCCGTTGCGCGTTTCACAGTCGCAATGGAGTCCTCGATGATCGCGCGTTCCTGCGCCTCGTCCATGCCGTAGCTGTAGCGCGTGTTGTAAATGCCATGGCTGAAAAACTCCCAGCCGCGCGCGTTCGCGTCCTCGACGACTTCGGGAATATGATCGCAGAGCGCAACCGATAGGCTCACCGATCCCGGAAAGCCGTGCTTGCTCATGGCATCCGCCATCCGCCAGTGCGAGACGCGATTGGCATGGTCGCGATGCGAATAGCCGACGACATCAGGGTGCGGTTTGGGCCAGCTCTTGCGGTGCGGATTGGCGGGCGGATCGAGCTCGTAAAACTCAAGGTTCGGCGCGACCCAGACGGCGCAGGTCTTGCCGTCCGGCCAGGTGAGCTTCGGCCGGCCGCGCCACGCCTTGAAATCGTAAAGTCCCGGGTCCGCTTCGCCTTCCCGCACTAACGCGCCTCCAGCCAGTCGATCACCGCCTGGACCGGTTCGACATCGGCATATTTGAGCTGCAGGTCCGTGAGGTTGGCGAAGTGATAGCTTTCATGCTTGTCTGCACAGGTCTCGATCGGGACGATCGTGCGGTAACCGTGAGATAGCGAATCGACCGCCGTCGCCCGGACGCAGCCCGATGTAGAACCGCCCGTCACCACCACTGTATCCACCTTGTGCCACACCAGATAGCTGGCGAGCGGGGTCTCGAAGAACGCGCTCGGCATGCGTTTGGTGAAGGTCATGTCGTCGGGGTTGATCTCGCAGCGCGGATCGAATTCGTGGCGCTCGGAATCATATTTGATGTTTTGCAGCGAATCCTCGGTATCGGTCCGCGTGCCCCAGACGCCTGCATCGCCCGCATCGCCCTTATAGGCCACGCGCGACCAGATGACGGGCATGCTCTTCGCCCGCGCGAGCGCGGAAATCCGGTTCACATAAGCGATCTGGTCGGGGTCGGTTTCATAGGCGGTCTTGAACGCTGCAAGGTCGGTATAGGCGCGCTGGATATCGACATTGACGATGGCGAGCTTCTCGCCAAAGCCGAATTTCTTGCGCGCCGGATTGGCCATCACTGCGTCGAAGATTTCGCGCGCCGTCTTCCCGTCGCTGACCATTTTCGTGCCGTTCATGTTGACGATCTCGTTAACACCCAAAGAGGCTTCTATAGTGCGCACAAAGAAAAGACTTGTCGAGACAAATTTGTCCGGACAAATTAGCCAAGAGAAACAGGAGCGATGAGCATCACCCGCCATTTCATCCGCATCGGCGACCGTATCGTGCACTACCGCAAGGCAGGCACGGGACCGATCCTGTTGATGATCCATCAGAGCCCACGCAGTTCGGCCGAGTACGAATCGCTCATGGAGAAATGGGCGCCGCACTTCACCTGTATCGCACCCGATACGCCGGGCTTCGGCCAGTCCGATCCGCTGCGCGGCGACCCCGATATCAATGACTTTGCGGAAGCCGTGCATGCGTTGCTCGACGCACTCGGCATCGACCGCTGCGCCGCCTATGGCTTTCATTCGGGCGCCATCATCCTGATGACGACGCTCAAACAGCGCCCCGAACGTTTCGCCCGCGTCGCCATGGGCGGCTATGCGGTCTGGACAGTGGAAGAAATGGCGCTGTTCGGCGATGCCTATCTGCCGCCCTTCCATCCGAGCGATTATGGCGAGCATCTGGCCTGGCTGTGGAACCGCATTCTTGAACAGACATGGTTCTTCCCCTGGTTCGCGGTGGACGGCGACCATCGGCTCAGCGTCGCGCATGACGATCCGGCGCGGGTCGATGCCGTGGTGCGCGAGATGCTGGATGCGGGCAATGCCTATCAGGCCGGATACGGCGCCGTGCTGCGCGCGCCGCGCGATATCCCGCCGGCTGACTCAGAGATGCCCCCCTGCCTTATCACCGCCTATGACGGCGATCCGCTGCAGGACCATATCGACCGGCTGGGCGACATGCCTTCGGGCTGGGAGGCGCGCAAGGTCGCGAGGCCCGACGACCATCAACAGGCGAGTCTCGATCACCTGCTGGCGGGAGAACATGCGGCAGCCCCTGCCCTGCCCGAAGCGGACGACAGGGGCTTTGTGGCGATCGACGCCAGCGGTTTCAACGGCCTTGTCCATTGGCACGGCAATCGCGAGTCCGACGCCCTGCACCTGCACGCATCGGGCCGGGCTCTGGACAGTGGCAGCGCACCCGATGCGCTCCATATCGATCTGCCCGGCCATGGCCTCTCCGACGGTTGGGCTGGCGATGCCCCGCGCGACTGGGCCGGATGGGCTGCTTTGATCGACGCCGTGTCGGCGGAGCTCGGCACACTCAAAACCCATATCCCCGCACCACCGCCCGGCGATCCGGCGCGCCTCTATCCCGATCTCACGCCAGACCGGTTCGGCGCCTATCTCACCACCGCCTGGCAGATCGTCCGTGCGCGCCATTTCTTCGAGCCATGGTACGAAGCGAGCGCGGGTAATGCGCGCGCCTTCGATCCGGCCGATCTCGCGCCGGAAAAGCTGGCTATCGAGCATCGCGACCTGCTCCGCGCCCGCGCGGCCCGCCCCTATCATCTCGCCCTCATCGACAAGGACAATTGACCCATGGGAATTCGCGAAGACATGCCATTGCTCGCCCGCCATGAAGGCGTGTGGGACGGCACCTACAGCTATTTCAACGCGGCGAACGAGAAGGTCGACGAACACGCCTCGCGCCTGATCTGCCGCCTGCCCGATGACGGACCGCACCCCTATCACCAGACCAATCACTATACCTGGCCCGACGGGCGCACCGAGGTCCGCGATTTTCCCGCAGAGTATCGCGACGGGCGCGTCTGGTGGGACAATGATCTCATCAAGGGCTGGGCCTCGGCCGTCGATCTCGACGAATATAACCGCACGATGATGCTCTATTGGCAGCGCACCGGCGATCCGTCGCTCTATCTCTACGAGATGATCCAGCTTTCGGACGACGGGCAAAATCGCTGCCGCACTTGGCACTGGATCCGCAACGGCGCGCTCGAAACGCGCACGGCGATCCAAGAAACGTTCGTGACGAAGGACTGGCGCGCTATGGACGCGGAAATGGAGACGAAAGCTGGTTGAGCGGGTGACCCCAAAAACTCTCTCCCCCTCGAGGGGGAGAGGATATGGAGCCTTGGCCGCGCGGCGGCCTAGGCGCAGTTGGGGAGGGGGTGTGCGAAGCGATGCTTCGCGCGCTGCCTCTAGCAGCGCTCACCCTCACCCAGCTCCGTCTAGGCTCGTTCCTCGCCAAGACTGCACAACCCTCTCCCATCAAGGGAGAGGGAAATGACTCGCTCCCTCTTCGACATGCTGTGGGACAGCCATGTCGCGGCCGATCTTGTAGGCGGCGCGCAGCTGATCGCGATCGACCGGATATTCCTGCACGAACGGACCGGGCCGGCGGCGCTCAATGCGCTGGCCGAGGCGGGTCGGACGGTCGCGGACCGTTCTCGCGTGTTCGCCGTCGCCGACCATATCGTCGACACAAGGCCCGGGCGCGGCGACCAGACACTGATGCCGGGCGGACAGGTGTTCATCACCGAGCTGCGCGCGGCGGCCAAGGCGGCGGGCATTACGCTGTTCGACGTAAACGACCCCGATCAGGGCATCGTCCATGTCATCTCGCCCGAGCTCGGGATCGTTCTGCCCGGCTGCACGCTGATCGCGCCGGACAGCCATACCTGCACGCAAGGCGCGTTCGGCGCGCTCGCCTGGGGCATCGGCAGTTCCGAAGCCGAACACGCGATGGCGACCGGCACGCTCAGGCTCGAAAAGCCGAAATCGATGCGCGTGACGTTCGCAGGCGCGTTACCGCCCGGCGTGACGCCCAAGGACATGATCCTGGCGCTGATCGCGGCGCATGGCGCAGCGGGCGGCAAGGGCCATGCCGTGGAATTCGCCGGCGCGGCCGTCGAAGCGTTTTCGATGGAAGGGCGGATGACGCTCTGCAACATGGCGACCGAATTTTCGGCGATGAGCGGCTTTATCGCGCCCGACGACAAGACTTTCGCCTGGCTGGAAGGCAAGCGCTACGCGCCGAAGGACGAAGACTGGGACGCGGCGCTCGCCCATTGGCGCACCTTGCGCAGCGATCCGGGCGCGACATTCGATGCCGAAATCGCCATCGACACCAGCGCGATCCAGCCGATGGTGAGCTGGGGCACGAGCCCTGAAGCGAGCGTCGGCATTGGTGGCCATGTGCCCGATGACGCCGAGGCGCGGCCGCTCGCCTATATGGCGCTCGAACGGGGCCAGCCGCTCAAGGGCCTCGCCATCGACGCCGCTTTTATCGGCAGTTGCACGAACAGCCGCATCTCCGACCTGCGCCGCGCATCGTCCCTGCTTGAAGGCAAGCGCATCGCGGATGGCGTGAAGGCGATCTGCGTGCCCGGTTCCAGCCATGTGAAGCGCGAGGCCGAGGCTGAGGGTATCGATCGTATATTTCTCGACGCCGGTTTCGAGTGGCGCGAAAGCGGCTGTTCGATGTGCTTCTATGCGGGCGGCGAGACGTTCGGCGACGGCGTGCGCGTCATCTCCTCGACCAACCGCAATTTCGAAAGCCGGCAGGGGCCGAATGTGAAGACTCACATCGCCAGCCCCGAAACGGTCGCCGCCAGCGCATTGGCGGGCGTGATCGCCGACCCGCGGGAGGTGCACTGATGGGGTGCGGCGCAAAAATCCTCCCCAATTTATTGGGGAGGGGAACCACCCGCAGGGTGGTGGAGGGGCGCGGAGCCGGAGGCGACGCGTATGTCCGCAACAGCGCCATCCTCGTCGCTACGCTCCTCGGCCCCTCCACCGTCTTCGACGGTCCCCCTCCCCAGCAAGCTGGGGAGGATTGGAGTTAGCTCATGCCTGAACCCCTCACCATCCTCACATCCCTCCCCGCGCCAATGCTGCGCGACAATATCGATACCGACCAGATCATCCCCTCGCGCGAGATGAAGAGCACGGGAAAGACGGGGCTGGCCGATGGCCTGTTCGCCGGGCAGCGCTATACCGAGATCGGCGGGCGCGAGCCGCGGCCCGATTTCGTGCTCAACCACCCGAAATATGCGGACACGCAGATCCTGCTGTCGGGCCAGAATTTCGGCTGCGGATCGAGCCGCGAACATGCGGTCTGGGCGCTGGCCGAATATGGCATCTGCGCGATCATCGCGGAAAGTTTCGCGCCGATCTTCGCGGGGAATTGCGTGCGCAACGGTGTCTTGCCCGCCGCCCTGGCGCGTGCCGATATCGCGACGATCGCCGAGGCCGAAGCGCCCGTCACGATCGACCTGTCCGCGCAGACGATTGCGCTGCCCGACGGGCGGCGCTGGGCGTTCGATATCGGCGCGGAAGCGAAGGCGATGCTGCTCGAAGGCTTGGACGCCATCGACCTGACACTGAAAAACGCGAACGACATCGCCATATGGCAAAAGGCCGACCGCGAGGCCCGGCCCTGGATATATTTGGGAGACGGCACATGATCGGCCACATCCACATTTCCGAAGTCGGCCCGCGCGACGGGCTGCAGAGCATCGACCGCGTCATGCATCTCGACGCCAAGAAAGCCTGGATCAAGGCCGAGGCCGAGGCGGGCGTGTCCGAAATCGAGGTCGGCAGCTTTGTGCCGCCCAAGCTCTTGCCGCAAATGGCGGATACGGCGGAACTGGTGGCCTTCGCCAAGACGCTGCCCGATCTTGAGGTCGTCGCGCTGATCCCCAATCTGAAGGGTGCGGAGCGCGCCATTGCCGCCGGCGTCGACAAAATGTCGATCCCCTTCTCCATGTCCGAAACGCACAGCATCAACAATGTCCGCAAGGACCATCCGGCGATGCTCGCCGAAATTCGCGCGATCGCCGAACTGGTCGCCGCGCAACCCGAGGGCGAACGCCCGCATTTCGAGGTCGGCTTATCGACGGCTTTCGGCTGCACGATCGAGGGGCCAGTGAGTCAAGAGCAGGTCGTGCGGCTCGCCGAAATGGCGATGGAAGCGGGTGTCGCCGAAGTCGGACTGTCGGACACGACCGGCTATGCCAATCCCAAACAGGTGCGGCGGCTCGTGCGCAAAGTGAAGGCGGCCGTGGGCACGGACAAGCTCAACACGCTGCACCTCCACAACACCCGCGGGCTGGGTCTGGCCAATGTCGTCGCTGGGCTCGAAGAGGGCATCACGACCTTCGACGCTTCGCTGGGCGGGCTCGGCGGCTGTCCGTTCGCGCCCGGCGCATCGGGCAATATCGTGACCGAGGATCTCATCTTCATGCTTGAGGCGATGGGGTATGAGACCGGCATCGATCTCGAAAAGCTGCTGAAGGTGCGCGAGATCATCGCCAAGGCCCTGCCCGGCGAGCCGCTCTACGGCTTCACGCCCGATGCGGGGCTCCCGCTCGGCTTTCGGGAGGCCGCATAATGGCCGAAGAACCGCTGGCGGGCCTGCGCGTTGTCGAATTTACCCATATGGTCATGGGGCCGGCGGCGGGCGCGATCCTCGCCGAGCTAGGCGCCGAAGTAATCCGCGTCGAGCCGATCGGCGGGGACCGGACGCGGCGGCTGCTCGGCTCAGGTGGCGGCTATTTCCCGATGTACAACCGGCACAAGCAGAGCATCTGCCTGAATCTCAAGGACGCGGAGGGCTTGGCGGTTGCGAAAAAGCTCGTCGAGAGCGCCGATATCCTGATCGAGAATTACCGGCCCGGCGCGATGGAGAAGCTCGGCCTCGGCTATGAAGCGCTGGCCGAGACGAACGAACGGCTGATCTATTGCTCGGAGAAGGGCTTTCTGCCCGGCCCGTACGAGAACCGCACGGCGCTCGACGAGGTCGCGCAGATGATGGGCGGGCTCGCCTATATGACCGGCCCGCCGGGCCGACCACTGCGCGCAGGCGCAAGCGTGATCGATGTGACGGGCGGCATGTTCGGGGTCATCGCGATCCTCGCCGCCGTCGAGCAGCGCCATCGCACCGGGCGCGGGCAGAAGGTGCAGGCCTCGCTCTTCGAAACGACCGTCTATCTGGTCGGCCAGCATATGGCGCAAAAGGCGGTGACCGGTCAGGCGGCCGCGCCGATGCCCGCGCGCGTGTCGGCCTGGGCGATCTACGATGTGTTCGAAACGGCCGACGAGCCGGTCTTCATTGGCGTAGTGACCGATGCGCTATGGGAAAAATTCTGTGCGTTATTCGGACTCGATGCACTCTGGGCGCGCGAGGATATCCGCGAGAACAACGCCCGCGTCGAGGCCCGCGATGAGATCATGCCGGAAATTCGCGCGCTGATGAAAAGCTTCACCCGCGACGAGCTGATCGCGAAGCTCGACGGTACGGGCCTGCCCTTCGCCCCGATCGGCAAGCCCGAGGAACTGTTCGACGATCCGCATCTCGCCGCGAGCGGCGGGCTGCAGGACGTGACGCTGACCGACGGCCGCACGGTCCAGCTGCCGGTACTGCCCATCGACATGGCCGGGCAGCGCACCGGCGCGCCCGACACGCTGCCTGAACCCGGCGATCAGAGCGATGCGGTGCTGTCGGACCTCGGCTATTCCGCGGAGGAGATCGCAGCGCTGAAGGAGGCGGGGGCTGCAGCCTAAAGCGGCAGCGCCGTATCGAACTTGATCCGTTCCATCGCGAAGCTCGCGCTGACATCGCTCATCGGCGCGGTCGCGATCAGCTTGCGATAGACCCGGTCATAATCGCCGACATCGCGCACGAGCAGCTTGACGAAGTAATCGACATCGCCGGCCATGCGATAGAGCCCGACCACCTCGGGCAGTGCGCGCGCGGCGGTCGCAAAGGCTTCCAGCCAGTCCTCGCTATGATCGCTGGTCTTGATCGCGACGAAGACGGTAACGTTGAGCCCGACCGCCTCGGGATCGATCAGCGCGACGCGCCGCGCGATGACGCCGTCCGCCTCGAGCCGCTTCACGCGCCGCCAGACATTGTTGACCGAGAGCGACAGCCGCTCGCCGATTTTCTCGAGCGAAAGCGTCGCATCGGTTTGCAGTAGCGCCAATATCCGGCGATCGGTTTCATCAATTTTTTCTGCCATGAAAATGTTTAGTAGAATATTTTCCCCTATATTGTCTATCTGCCGTATAGTTTGGCGATGATTTTGCACCGTTCAGCCAATAGCCTTTCCCAGTCTTCAGGAGAGACTATCGTGCTTACACAAACCGCTATCGCGCACCGCCAGTCGCCGGAAAGTATCGCGCCCGCGCCCTGCTGCGTTCCACTCGGCCATCTCGTCGGCCGCACGCCGCTCATCGCGATCCATGCGCGGTTTCGCGGCGAACGGACGACCGTCTACGCCAAGGCCGAATTCCTCAATCTCACCGGATCGATCAAGGACCGGATGGCACAGGGAATCCTCTCCGCCGCAATCGCGCGCGGCGAGCTCACGCCGGGCCAGCCGATCGTCGAAGCAACGAGCGGCAATGCCGGCATTGCGCTGGCGGCGCTCGGCCGGGCGCTCGGCCATCCGGTAACGATTTTCATGCCCGACTGGATGAGTGTCGAACGTCGCGCGCTGCTCGCCAGCCATGGCGCGGAACTGCGGCTCGTCTCGCGCGAAGAAGGCGGTTTTCTCGGCGCCATCGCCCAGGCGAAAGCCATGGCCGAGCGCGAGGGCGCATTTCTCTCGCGCCAGTTCGAGAATGACGATAATTGGCGCGCCCATGCCGAAGGCACCATGCCCGAACTGTTCGCGCAGATGGACAGCGTCGGCACGCAGCCCGGCGCGTTCGTCGCCGGCGTCGGGACGGGCGGCACCGTGATGGGCGCGGCCCGCTATTGTGCGGCGCACGGCCATAATATCGCGATCCACCCCGTCGAGCCGGCGGAATCGCCGACACTGTCGACTGGCTGCAAGATCGGGCATCACCGCGTCCAGGGCGTATCGGACGAATTTATCCCCGACATCGTGAAGCTCGACGAACTCGCCCCGGTGATCGCCGTCGCCGATGGCGATGCGATCCTGATGGCGCAGCAACTGGCGCACCGGCTCGGCCTCGGCGTCGGCATTTCGAGCGGGGCGAACATCGTCGCCGCGCTGAGTGTCGTGGCGGAGCGCGGGCCCGATTGCCGGGTCGCTACGATATTGTGCGACAATAGCGCGCGCTATCTGTCCACCGATCTGGCGCGCGCCGAACCCGCAAAGCTCGGCTATCTGACGCCGGATACCGAGCTGCTCGGGCTGGACGTCATCCACTGCCCGCCGGGCGACAACCAACCGTAAAATAGCGACAACATAGGCGTTGCAGTTGCGCCACAGTTTGCGACTTCGCTGCGCCGAAATTAAAATTTGTCTGGACAAATTTACTGCGGGCACGGACTGATTGGAACAAATAGTTTTGGGAGGGACTAATGACAGCACGGAATAAGGGACTTTTGCTCGCGACGACGGCCGGCATGGCAGCGATGGCGCTGCCCGGTGCGGCACACGCGCAGGTCGCCGGCGAAGGCGCCAGCACGACCGCTAACGCGCCGATCATTGTGACGGCGCGGCGGCGCGACGAGGCGCTACAAAACGCGCCGGTCTCAGTCGCGGTCGCCACCTCGGAGACGATCGAGCGGCTTAACCTGCAAGATTTGACCGACATTGCCCAGACCACCGCAGGCCTCACATTCGACAATGAATTCGGGCGCGATTCCAACCGGCCGGTCATCCGCGGCCAAGCCAATATCTTGGGTGAGTCCGGCGTCGCGACCTTTATCGACGGCATCTACATCACCGGCGCGATTTCCGATTATAATGTCGACGATATCGAGCGACTTGAAGTCGTCAAAGGCCCGCAATCGGCGCTTTACGGACGCAACACCTATTCCGGCGCAATCAACATCGTCACCCGATCACCGAGCGACGAACTGGGCGGCCGCCTCTCGGTCGATATATCCGAAGACGATCGCTACGAGATCACTGGTTATATCGAAGGCGGGATTGCCGAAGGTCTGACCGCCGGCGCACAAGTCCGTTATTACGATTTCGGTGGTGAGCATGTGAATCCGAACACCGGCGTTACTTTCGGCCAAGAAGAGTCTCTCGCTTTTTCCGGAGTGATTGCCTACGAGCCTGTCGGCAGCCCAATCCGGGTACGCCTGCGCGGCTACTATTCCGAAGTCGATGACGGTCAGGCGGCGCTATTTTCGCAGGATGCACTAGCCAATAACTGCATTTTCGATACCGGAAGCGCGCTCTACGCAGGAGGCGGGCGCTATTTTTGCGGCACGCTTGAATCGATGCCAGTTACTGCCGAGCCCGAACGTCACTTTGCCGCAGGCAATCCGGCCGGCACGTTTATCGACCAGCTAAATCTGTCATCCCGGATCGAGGTTGATCTGACCGACGATCTGATGTTGGTTTCGCTGACCGGTTACAATGACCGCGACACGATCATGCGCACGGATGGTGACTATTCGCCCGCCGCATTCCAAACCGCCGTTTTCACAACGAATGGTGTAAGGTTGGCGCCTCCCGGCCCGTTCCCTTCGCCTTTCGGTTTCGCGTTCAGCCCGACGGCGGTGGATTTCACGTTCGAGAATATGAACGATACCCATGACATCAGCCAGGAGTTGAGACTATTCTATAATGGCGATGATGTGCGCCTTTTGGTCGGCGGATATTATTTCGATCAATCTTCCAACTCGATGGATATCCGGGAATATCCGGCCGATGCCGCCGCGCAGGTAGCGGCAGGATTTGCCTCTGCTTTAGCCACTCAGCAGGCACGCTGTTCGGCCGACCCCTTTTGTAGCGCAGTTGTACCCTTCGGCCCGCCAACAGCTCTTGGCCCGCTATCGCGCGACACCTCGGAAACCGATATTCGTAACCTCGCCATATTCGGTTCGATCTCATATGATATTACCGACGAGCTTGAGCTGAGTGTCGAAGGTCGATACGCGTCCGAACGCATCCGCCGAATCGCCACCGAACAAAATGCAGGCGGGCCAGTACTGAATCAGGTTAACGCGCGAGAGACGTACGATTCTTTCGATCCGCGTATCACACTGAGCTATCAATATACGCCCGACAATTTGCTCTACGCCGTTTTCGCAACAGGCACCAAACCAGGTGGATTCAACGGTATCGCTGCAATCAACGCCGGCGTTCCTTCATTCGATCAGGAAGATGCCACCTCCTATGAGATCGGATCGAAAAATGTATTCGGGAATGGCGCATTCGTCTTCAATGTTGCAGCATTCTATAATGAAATTGATGGTTATCAGCTCACACAGAATGTCCAGAATCCGAATGACAATACGACTGTATCGGCAGTTACCAATGCTGGCGATGCGGAGATTTTGGGTATCGAGCTGGAGTTCATTGTAAGACCCAATCCGAACTGGACGCTAACCGCCAACTATACTTGGCTCGATCCGGAGTTCACGCGTGGGTTCGACGAGAATGAAGGCGTTCTGAATGATGTCCGCGACAATGGTGCAGTCGATTGTTCGATCGGAGATCAGTTTCCGGACGAACCCGGATGCACCTCGCTCTTCGGTTCGATTGCCGGCAATCAAATTCCACGCACCTCCCGGCACACGATCTTTGCCGATTTGGACTATCGAACGGACGTAGGGTCTGATGGTTGGGAATTTTTCGCCGGCGCCAATATCAGTCACCGCAGCAGAGCGTTCGCCCAAGTCCACAATCTCATTGACGGCGGTGAAACTACGCTAGTCAATGCACGTATCGGTATCCGGAATGACAACTTCCGGGTGCAGGCTTACGTCAACAATCTCTTTAATGAAGACAGCACACCTCTGGTTCTGCGTTATGCCGATGCAAACAACGCTTTCCGCCGCAATTTCGTTGGTGCCTTGCGCCGCAGCCGCCATTTCGGTGTCGTAGCCAGCCTGGGCTTCTAAAGAGATCACGTCATAAGACAAAATATGAAGGCGCCGTTTCGAAGGACGGCGCCTTCTCTTTTATTCAATCTCAAGGCCGATCCACAAAACTTCTACAACACCGTTTCGACGGCCCGATCGGCGGACTCCAGCGCACCCTCTATCCCGCGCGCGCGGATCGCCGTGTGCTCACCGGCGAAGATCAGCCGGTCGTGCGGCGCCGATAGCGCATCGGCGAAGGCGGTGATCTGGCCCGGCGCCCAGCAGGCATAGGCGCCGCCCGCATAGGGATCGCTGCCCCAGCTCACATAGGCCGCCGGACGCAGCGCGCCGCGCGCGGCCGGGCGGATGCGTTCGATCTCAGCCTGGACCAGCGCCATCGCTTGGGCTTCCGGCATACGGTCGAGCAGTTCGGCCGCCCGGCCCGTGATGAAGCTCTGCATCATCGTGATCTCGGTACCGCCACCCCCGCGCAGCGCGAAGACGCGGCCCGCATAGCTGTCGCTCCAGATCGAGGGCGGCAGGCCGTCCTCCTCCCAGAAGCGCCGCTCGGGTACGAAATAGGCGCGCACGACGCGATTATAGGGCAGACTGCGGATGCCGCGCTGCTGCAATATCGGCGGTGCGGGATCGATATCGACGGTGCGCAATGCGCTGGTGGGCAGCGTGATCACGGCGCGGTCGGCACGATAGCGGCTGCCATCCATCGTCCGGACTTCGACGCCCTCCGGCCCGCTCGCAATGCTGCGCGCGGCCACTCCAAACCGCACCCGGTCGCCCAGTTCTGCTGCCATCGCATCGGGAACGCGCTGATTGCCATTCTCGACGGTCAGCAGCCGTCCGCCGGGTTCGGCGATCGCCTTCAGTATCTGGAACCACATCAGCGCCGACTGGTTATAGGCGGATGCGCCATAGCCGGGATTGATCCCGAAACCGAGGCGAAGCTGCTCGCTCGTCCATCCGAGATGATCCGACACCGGCACATCCCATTCGGCAAAGGCCGGATCGCGCCAGCTGGCAACCTCAGGCAGCGGATTGCCGCGGCCCATCGCGGCAAAGGGCAGCGCCCAGGGCGGCAGCCCGGCGAGCGGACCCGCGAACGGGTTTAGCGCATGGCCTGCCCACGCATCGGGCAGGATCGTCTCGCCGCGCAGCGCGATATAGAGTTCGGGCGGCCCGTCGCGCTGCATCGGGGAATCTTCGACCAGCGGAATATCGAACCGCTCGGCCAGGCCGACGAAGCGGCGATAATTGGAACTGAGCTGGGTGCCGCCGGCCTCGGGACGGCCGGGCAGATCGAATAGGGTCTGCACCCGGCCCCCGGGACGCTCTTTCGCCTCGAGCAGGAGCACCGACGCACCGGCCTCGGTAAGCTGGAGCGCGGTCGACAGGCCGGCAAGACCGGCGCCAAGGACTATGACGTCGGCACTCTCATTGGCGCGCGCGCCGGATGCGCTGGCGAGCAGCGCGGCCGATGCCGTGCCTTTGAGGAAAGTCCGCCGCGAAAATCCAACCATGGCTTCATCCTCCCGCATGCTCGATACGGGGGAAGACTAGCAGCGCATATTTGTCCGGACAATTAGGCGGGCGGCTAATCGGCAGCACTCTCGTCCAAAGCGCGGATCACGGCATTGGGGATCGCCGCCTCGTCCCATTCGGTCGGCCAGCTCCGCCCCGCCCGGACGATCACGAGATCGCGCGACGGGACGATCCATGTCCGCTGCCCGCCATGGCCGTGCAGGAAGATCAGGTCATCCGCCGCGAAGGATTCGCTCTGCCAGGGGATCAGGCCCGGGCGCGGATCGGGTTCGCCGCCGACCCGCTGGTCGCCGAGCCAAGTCAGATAGCCATAACTGGGCCGCGTCGGCGCAGGCGCGAGCATCGCATCGATCCAGTCGGCGGGCACCAGCTGTTCTCCGCCGAATGCCCCGCGATTGGCGATCAGCTCGCCGATCCGCAGCCAGTCGATCGGCCGTGAGAGGATACAGCAGCTCATCATCGGCGCACCGCCTTCACGGTCGAGATAGAGCGACGCGTCGGCGAGATCGAGCGGCTGCCAGAGATTCTCCGAGAGGAACTCCGCATAGCGGCGCCCCGTCGCGCGCGCGACGATCACACCCAGCAAGTTGGTTTCGTTATTATTATAATCCCAGCGCACGCCCGGCGGGTCGGATTGTGCGAGGCCGAGGATCGGCCCGACGAAATCGCTGCCGAAAAACTGCGCAACCGAGGGGTTTTCGGGCACGACGGCATAGCCGTAATCGCCGCTGAGCTGGGCGAGGCCGGCCGACATGTGGAGCAGGTGGCGGATGGTAATCGCGCCGCGCGGATCGTCCGTCCATTCGGCGATGTAGCGCCCGACCGGATCATCGACGCTCGCGATATGCCCCTCGGCAATGGCGACGCCGACGAGCAGCGCCGCGACCGTCTTCGACATGGATTGCGGGTTGAAATAGGTGTCCCGGCCGCTGTCCTGCCAATAGCTTTCATGGACGAGCTGGCCGCGATGGGAAATGAGCAGCGCCGAACTACCGATCCGCTCGGCATGGACAGCGACCGCGGCGATGGCGTCGGCATCGAACGCATCGCTCTCCACAACCTGCCGGATTGCCGGATACTCACCGCCGCGTACGCGCTCGGTCGGCGCATACCAGCCGACCGGCGTGGTCAGCGGCTCATAGCCGCCGGCGAGATAACTCCCCAGCCGCTGTTCGAGGACAGGATCGGCGGTCTCATCCTGGGCGACGGCCACACCCGAAAAAAGCACGGCCGCCAGACCGAAAAGGCCGGCGGCCGTCCACTTTGCGCCTTCTGCGCCCATGATCAGAAGGTGATCCTGCCCCGAACCATCCAGGTCCGCGGCCGGTTCAGATAGCTGTAATTGGCCAGCGACGACTGGATATATTCCTCGTCGAAACAGTTATTACATTCGAGCGTCAGCGCCCAGTTATCGTCTTCGCCGCGCAGCGTGAGGCTCGAATTGACGATCCAGTGCGCTTCGCTGAACGAGCCGATCACGAAATTGCCGTTACCTGCAAGATTGCCCTGATAGTCAACGCCGCCGGGGCTGGTGAAACCGGCATCGAAGATGTTGACGTTCGACGTGCCGACTTCCTGGTCGGACCGGTAGACCGCGTTGACCGAGGGAGTCAGCGTTATGCCGCTATTGCCGAGCACCGCCTCATAGCTTGCGCCGAATGACACGGTCCAATCGGGTGTCCGCACCGGCTCGGCGATCGACCCATCCGCAGTGACGATGCCGTTGGCGCAGGCCGTGGCTTGGTCGCTGGGTGCCGGTCCCGGCCCGTCCGGATCGCGGCCGCCGGCGGTGAGGCCGGACGCCAGTTGCGCGAGACAGCTGGCCTGTTGCGCGCCGACCGACTGAACACCGAACGCGTCCAAAGCAGGCGCGTTTGACGGGATGTTGTATTCATCGTCCTGATAGCCGATCGCCGCAAAAATGTTGAAGCCCGGCACAGGCTGTGCATTGATCTCTATCTCGAGACCGACATTCTCATAATCGGCGAAGTTACGGGTGATGAAGTCGATCGCGCCCGTGTTCGGATTGATCAGCGCCGACGGGGTCTGCAGCCCGCTGACGTCGAGAATGTAGCCGGTGACGTTCAGCCGTAACCGCCGGTCGAACCATTCGGACCGGAAGCCCGCCTCATAGCTCCAAGCGAATTCGGGATCGAAGGGCAGCAATGTGCCGGGAGACGTGCCACGCGCGTTCCAGCCGCCCGATTTGAAGCCGCGCGTCGCCGAGGCGAATAGCATGAAATCGGGATTGACCTGATAGCTGATCGCGAAACGCGGGGTCCATACATCGACGCTCTGTTCGGTCGGGATTTGCGCGCCGTTGGAAGCGATCAGATTGGAATTGATCAGGCACTGGCTCGGCCCGAACTGGTTGGGGCCGATGCATAGCCCGTTGCCGATACTGCTGCGGTTGTCGATGAAGGTGATGTCCTTCTCTTCATCGGTATAGCGGACGCCGGCCGTCAGGGTCAGCGCGTCGGTGACGTTGAAGTCCGCCTGGACATAGCCGGCCCAGGCCTCCGCATTGTTTATGAGCACGCGATCGGCAAGCAACAGCGGAAAGCCGCCGGGCGCGATACCGAGCGTGAAGATATCGCCGAAATCGGTCGTGTTCCATTCGCGGAAATAATAGACACCTGCGACGAAATCGATCAGCCCGTCGGCAAGGTTGCCGGTAAGCTTGACCTCCTGTGTGAACTGTTCGTGCGCGCCGTCATTGGCGATGGTGAAGCCGCCCGCAGCATAGCCCTGGACCGGCGGAACCGGAGACGAGATGCTCGGCAGGCCGCGTCCATCGGCAAAATCGAGCGCGAAGCGCTGGCGCAGATCGATATAGCCGGTGATCACATTCACGAGCAGATCCCGGTCGCCGATCTCGAGGTTCGACGTGATCATGTTGTTTTCGGTGCGGTTGGCCATGCCGAAAAACTGCTTCTCGCCCGTCAGCAGGCCGATGAGCGGCCCATTGGTCAGCCGGGCTCCTTCGATCAGACCGGTTGTCGAGAACCGGCCGTCGCAATCGGTCGGGTTGGCCGGGTTGCAATCGAAGTTGAGCTGGTTCTCGCCATCGGACTCGATGTGCATGAACGAGCCCGTCCAGCGCACGGTGTCGCTGAGTTCGCCGCGCCAACCGAGGCGCGCGCCCCAGGCATTGCTGTCATTATTGCGCTGGCCGGTCGTGACATTCTGGACATAGCCATCGTCGCGTTCGACGAACCCGGAGACCTTCAGCGCGAACGTGTCGGCGATCGGAATATCAACCGACGCCCGGCCAAGCCAGGAATCATAGCTGCCATAACCGACTTCGGCGTAGCCCGCATATTCATCGCCCGGTTCGGCGAGGACGATCGAGATCGCACCGCCGGTCGTGTTGCGGCCGAATAGCGTGCCCTGCGGTCCCCGCAGCACCTCGACTCGCTCGACATCGAACAGGCTCAGATTGTTGGCGTTCTGGCGGCTGATATAGACATCGTCGACATAGGTGCCGATCGGCGGATCGAAGGTCGCGATCGTCTCGGTATTCCCAATACCGCGCAAGAAGTAGGAGTTGGCCGAACCGAGACCGGTATTGTTGAGACCGACCAGATTGGGCACATATTGGGCGAGATCGAGCGCGTCGGAGACGCCGCGATTTTCGAGCTCCGCCTGGTTGAAGGCGCTGATCGCAATCGGGATTTCCTGGACATTTTCCTCGCGGCGCTGGGCCGTGACGACGATCGTGCCAAGGCCGGTCTGCGTCTGCGCTGTCTGCTGCCCGTCCTGCGCCATCGCAGGCGATGTGGCGAGCGCCGCGGCGAGCGCCGCGCCGGATAAGGAAAGTTTAAAAGCTGTGCGTGAGGCGACCATTTTGTTTCTCCCAAAACCCTGCTGCAGCATGACTATGCCAATATCCGGCGCTTCTCAAGATTTGTCCGGACAAATTATTCTTTATGCAAACAGTGTTGCCAAGCAACCACGCAAAGCCGAAGCTTGACCAACAACTCGTGTGTTGATTTTGACAACCGGTGGTATTGTGCGTGCCGTCAGGCCGTGCCCGGGCGCAGCGCGTCCGTGACCGCCAGCAGATCGTGAATCAACGCCTGCGCTGCGGGCTGGAGCGCGGAACTCCGGCGCGTCGTCAGCATGCCGATACGCTCGGAGGGGAATTCGGTACGGTGTAATGTATGAAACTGCCCCGCCATCGTCTCGTTGATCACCAGCTCGCTGGATAAGAGCGCGATAACGTCGCTCTGCGCGATCATCGCTTTGGCGATTCCCACGGAATCCATATCGATCGTATTGGCTGGCGGCTCGACGCCAGCGGCGAGGAAAGTCGAGCAGATTTTGCGCCAGCGTCCACCGAGCGTCCCCGAGGTCGCCCAGGTCTGCTGGGCCAGATCGGCGAGCGTGACCTTGGGTTGACCGGCGAGCGGGTGATCATGGCGCATCACGATCATATCGGAATCGCGAAACAGATGCTGGGTTTCTAGCATCGGGTCGATCTCAAAGTCCGGAAGCGGGCAGCTCGCAACGAATTCGACCTCGCCATTCAACAGCCGCTCGAACAAAGTGTCGGACGAACCGGTCGCGAGGCTGACCTTGATGTTGGGACGGCGCCGGCGATAGCGGAGCACGGTTTGCGGCGCGATCCGGGAGACGAAGGACCAGCCGATACCGGCGCGGACATAGCCCTCTTCGGCGCCGCGCAACGCGCTCAATTCGGCCGCCGCGAGCCGCGCTTCGGAGAGGATCACCTTCGCCCGCCTGGCGAGCGTATGGGCGAAGACCGTCGGCGCCGGGCCATAGGGGCCCCGTTCGAACAATTCGACGCCGAGCTGCTCCTCGAGCTTCTTCACGCTTTTCGAAATCGCCTGTTGCGTCACGCCATTATCGGTCGCCGCCCGGCCGAAATGCCTGAGATCGTATACGGCGAGAAAATGCTGCAGCTTCTTCGGATCCATCGAGGGTTTGATGAACCGGCTGCGCAGACGATTGTCGCTCATATCTCCCTCCCGGCTGGCCGGTGCATACCATCGGTTGTTGGAAACGCATAATTTGGCTGTGATAAACGGCCACACCGAAAAACGGGCAAGGAGATCATAATGAACCGGAGCAAGCGCCGACTGCTAGACGATCTGATGCCCGCCATGGTCCGGCACGAAGGCGTCTGGGAGGGCACGTACCGGCATATCGATGCTGACGGCACGCTGCTCGATCGCCATGCCGCGCGGATTGTCTGCGAATTTCCGGGGAGCGGAGAAGCCGCCTATATTCAACACAATCTGTTCCGTTGGGACGACGGCCGCGAGCATCGCGCACGGCTCCCCGGCGTCTATCGCGATGATAAGCTGTGGTGGGATATGCCGACATTCCATGGCTATGCCTGGGAAACCGAAGACGATGTGCTGATGCTCAACCTGACCCGCCGCGATGAGCCCGGCGCGCATTTCGTCGAAATCATCATACTGGGGGATGGCGGCGACCGGCGCTCCCGCACCTGGCACTGGTTCAAGGACGGCGCGCTGTACAAACGAACCTTGTGCGAGGAGCAGCGGGTTTCGACAGACGTGAGCGTTGACGATCCGGCGTTCACGCCGGGCGGCGCATTGGCCTGACGGTTCCAGCACGTCGGCTTCTCACGGACAAAGGACGAGCGCGCCCTCCACCTCTCCCGCGCGCAGACGCTCCAGCGCCGCATTGGCTTCGCTCAGCGGTAACGCCGTCGCATGGGTGCGCACCGGCACCTTCGCTGCGATCTCCATGAACTCGATACCGTCCTGCCGCGTCAGGTTGGCGACCGACAGGATCGACCGCTCCTCCCAAAGATCGGCATAGGGAAAGGCCGGGATGTCGCTCATATGGATGCCCGCGCACACCACGCGCCCGCGCTTGCGCACGGCCTTCAGCCCTGCGGGCACCAATGCGCCGACCGGCGCGAAGATAATCGCCGCATCTAGCGACACCGGGGGCACTTCCTCCGACGACCCCGCCCATACGCAGCCGAGCGATTTCGCAAAAGCCTGTGCTTCCGCATCGCCGGGGCGCGTAAAGGCGTAGACGTTGCGACCCTGCCAGACGGCAACCTGCGCGACGATATGCGCCGCCGCGCCGAACCCATAGAGCCCGATATCAGGCCCCTCGCCCGCCATGCGCAGTGACCGGTAGCCGATCAGCCCCGCGCAGAGTAGCGGCGCGGCATGCACATCGTCGAATGCCTCCGGGATCGGCAGGCAGAAGCGCGCGTCAGCAATCGCATGGGTGGCAAACCCGCCATCGCGGGAAAAGCCGGTGAACAACGGCGCATCGCACAGATTTTCCCGACCTTCGCGGCAATAGGCACACTCGCCGCAGCTCCGCCCGAGCCAGGGCACACCGACGCGGTCGCCCTCGGCGAAACCCTCGGCGTCGGGCCCGAGCGCCGCGACGGTGCCGACGATCTCGTGCCCCGGCACGATCGGGAGGTCCGCATCGATATCGCCATCGGCGACATGCAGATCGGTACGGCAGACGCCGCAGGCACGGATCGCGACGAGCAGATCACTACCCCGCGGTACCGGTACGGCCCGTGTGACAGCGCGCAAGGGGCGCTCGGGCCCGTCCAACTGCATGGCGCGCATCTCGGCCATTCGATTTCCTCCCATCCGTCGCGCCTATCATAGCATGAACCACGGCGTAGCGCGGACCAATCGCGCCAACTTGCGCTGGATCAATGCGCGCCGCGAACCATTGGAGTATCCACGAGTCGTGGGCCCACCCCAAACTCAAAAGGAGGATATCATGCTGAATTTCCTGTCCAGCAGTGAAAATGTGATCGCCGCAGAGTTCGGCGGCAAAGTCTCCCGCGCCGAGATGGACGAGCTGCTCGACCGGCTCGAGGCCGCGGTCGAAGCCAATGACACGACGCACTTCTTCTGCACGATCGAAGATTATGAAGGCTTTGAGACCGACGGCCTGCCGCACATCATGTCGCGCGGCTGGCAGTTGATCGGCAAGCGCGAGAAGCTCGGCCGGATCGCTGTCGTCACCGACACGACTTGGCTGCGCTGGGCGGCACGCCTTGAAAGCGCGCTGCTTCCCGGCATTTCCTACGAGACGTTCACCATGGACGAACGCGACCGCGCGCTCGCCTGGGTCGAGGGTAAGGAACAGCTGCCGCATCGCTCGGCTTTCACAATCATCGAGACCGACAGCCCCAATGTGCTGGGCTTTCAACTCGACGGCAAGCTGACGGCCACGCAGATGAACGCCGTGGCCGATCATTTCAACGATGCGCTTAAGCTCGGCCAGCCGAAGCGGCTGCTCGGCCGGTTCAAAAGCTATCGCGGCTTCGCGGCCAGCGGACTCGCTGATGCGGATTTTTGGGCGATGAAGCGCGACATGATCCGGACGCTCGACCGCTATGCGCTGGTCGGCGCGCCGGACTGGATGGAAACGATGGTCCAGGCGCTCGATCCGCTGTTCCGCGTCCAGATCCGCTGTTTCGACGCCGACGAGGAAAGCGACGCCTGGAAGTGGCTGGACGCCCAGCCGCAGACCGAGCATGCGATCGCCGCCTGACGCGCGATATTGGTGATCGGCCAGATCTCCGCTAAAGCGGTGAAATGACTGATACTCATCACAGCACCGCAGAGCTTGTCGCCCTCGCCCGCTCGGCGGCGCAGCGCGCCCATGCGCGCTATTCTGGCTTTTCCGTCGGCTGCGCGATCGAGGCCGAGGATGGCAGTATCGCGACCGGCAGCAATATGGAAAATGCCTGCTACCGGCTCGGCACTTGCGCGGAGATATCGGCGCTGACGTCTGCACAGCAGGCCTTCGGGCTGGACAAGGTCCGCCGGATAGCGGTTGCCGGTGGCCATATTGGCGCGGATGGGACACTGACCGGCGCGCAAAGCGTGACGCCCTGTGGCGGCTGCCGGCAGGCGATTGCCGAAGCTGCGGCGCTGGCAGATCACGATATCGAGATCGTCTCGGCCTCAGGCGATGGCGTGACGGTGTCGGTATCGACAATTTCGGCGCTGCTGCCTGCCAGCTTCAGCGCAGACAATCTCGACGACGCTGAAAAGTAAAATCAGCCGCTAGATCAAGCCGATCTCGCGCAAGCGTTCCTGCAGATAATCGTGCGAGCTCAGCGGCTCGGGATAGCGGTTGGGCCGCTCCTCGCTGATGCAGCTTGGCAGCGTCTCGATCATGTAATCGGGATGGAAGTGCAGGAAGAAGGGCATCGAATAACGCGAGAAGCCGCGCCGTTCGGGCGCCGGATTGACGACGCGGTGCGTCGTCGAGGGCAACACATGATTGGTCAGCCGCTGCAGCATATCGCCGATGTTGACTGCTAGCTCACCCTCCTTCGGCTTGACCGGCAGCCAGTTGCCATTCGCGTCGAGCAGTTCGAGCCCCGCCTCTTCCGCGCCGAGCAACAGCGTGATCGTGTTGATATCCTCATGCGCGGCGGCGCGGACGCCCGGCGCATCTTCGGGCACGGGCGGATAATGGATGAGCCGCATGACCGAGTTGCCGTCCTCGACCGTGTCGTCGAAGAAATCGGGTGGCAGACCGAGATAGGTGGCGATGGCGGTCAATATCCGTAGGCCAGACTGTTCAAGCGCGGCGTAAAGCTCCGTGAACGTATCGTGGAAGCTCTCCACCTCTTCCGGCCAGATATTAGCCGGCATCAGATCGGCAAAGCGATGGCCCTCGGGCAGCGACCGGCCGACATGCCAGAATTCTTTCAGATCAACCTCGGTCGCATCCTTGGCGACTTCGATGCCGAACGGCGTATAGCCGCGCGCGCCACCGCCGCCCGGCACATGATATTGGCGTTTCACATCTTCGGGCAGCGCGAAAAACTCCCGCGCTTTCGCATCGGCCCGCGCGATCAGATCGGCGGAGATGCCGTGATCGGAGACGATCGCGAACCCATAGGTCTTGAACGAATTGCCGATCTCTTCGGCGAAAGCGGCCAGATCGCTGTCGGAATCCTTGAGCGAGACGGAGGCGACTGTATCGGGCACGATATATTCCTGTAAAATGCGCGTTGTGAACTCTGCGTCCCTCTATCAGCTCAGCAGCAATCCGGCGAGCGCCGCGCTCATCAAATTGGCCAGTGAACCGGCGGCCAGCGCGCGGATGCCGAGCTTGGCGATCATCGGGCGCTGGTTGGGCGCAAGTCCCCCGGTTACCGCCATCTGGATCGCGATCGAGCTGAAATTAGCGAAACCGCACAGCGCGAAAGTGACGATGGCATAGCTGCGCGTCGAGAGCTGCCCTTCGACCGCGCCGAGGCTGATAAAGGCGACGAACTCGTTGAGCACGATCTTCTCGCCGAACAGGCTGCCCGCGAGTCCGGCCTCTTCCCAGGGCACGCCGATCAGGAACATGATCGGCGCGAAGATATAGCCGAGCAGCTGCTGGAAGGTCAGTTCTTCGATGCCGAACCAGCCACCGATACCAGAGAGTAGCCCGTTGGCCAGCGCCACGAGCGCGATAAAGGCAAGCAGCATCGCGCCAACCGCCACCGCCAGCTTGACGCCTGTCTGCGCGCCTTGCGCGGCGGCCATGATGACATTGGCCGGTTCCGGCTCATCGTCCGCACCGACCGGCTGCGCTTCGGGCTCGGTAATGTCGCCGGGTTCGTCGGGCATCATGATCTTTGCCATTAATATACCACCCGGCGCCGACATGAAGGCCGCGGCGAGCAGGAAGGGGAGCGCTTCGCTGCCCAGGAGCGCCGCGTAGGCCGCGAGGATCGTGCCCGCGACGCCCGCCATACCGACGCTCATCAGCGTAAAGAGCTGCGCCTTGGTCAGCGCGGCGAGATAAGGCCGGATCACGAGCGGCGATTCGCTCTGCCCGACAAAGATGTTGGAGGCCGCCGCCAGCGATTCGACGCGGGTGATGCCGGTAACGATCTGGATCGCGCCGCCGACCCATTTCACGATCAGCTGCATGATGCCGAGATAGTAGAGGATGGAGATCAGCGAGGCGAAGAAGATGATGACGGTCAGCGCGGACAGCGCAAAGCTGTTACCGCCCAATTCCGGCGACGCCATCGGCCCGAAAATGAAGTTCGTCCCCTCCTGCGCATAGCCGAGCAGGCTGGAGACACCTTGCGCAGCGGTGCCGATACCGGCCCGGCCCCAAGGCGTGTAGAGTACGAGCACCGCCATCCCCGCCTGCAGCGCAAACGCCGCGGCGACGACGCGCAGCCGGATCGCCCGGCGATTCGCCGAGAGCAGAAACGCGATCAGCAGGATCACGAGGATCCCGGCAAAGCTCATCAGGATACCGCCGCCTTCCATCTTACCAGACCATCCCCTGTTTCGCGCCATTACCGGCAGTCGCGAGTTGCTCGATCGCATCGCCGATATCGGTCGCCACCAATAGTTGCTCGCGCCGCGCCGGCGAGATGAAGCCATTGGCGACGACATGGTCGACAAACGCGATCAGCGAGTCCCAGAAACCATCGACATTCAGGAGCAGGAACGGCTTGGCATGATAGCCGAGCGCGTTCCACGACCAGGCCTCGAACAGCTCGTCGAGCGTACCGATGCCGCCGGGCATCGCGATGAAACCGTCGCACAGATCGGTCATCTTCGCCTTGCGCTCATGCATGGACGATACGATGTGCAACTCGGTGAGCCCCTGATGCGCGACCTCCAGATCGACCAACGCTTCGGGGATCACGCCATGGACCTCGCCGCCCGCATCGAGTGCGGAATCGGCGATGACACCCATCAACCCTAGCTTGCCGCCGCCATAGACGAGGCCGATCCCGCGCGCCGCCAGTTCGCCACCCAACCTCTCGGCCGTTCGAACGAAATGCGGTTCGGTACCGCTGTTGGCGCCGCAATATACGGCCAGTCTGTTCATCCAGTCGCCCCCTGACGGTGAATAATGGTTCGGCATGAAGGCGGATCAGCGGCTTGTAAACGGTCAATCGTCGATCAGGTGCGGCAATTTGCCGAGCGGACGCGCGCCATAATCGGCGATCACTTCGGCCGCCGTCCGCGCGCCGAGTGCAAGGCTGGTTTTCAGCGGCCGCCGGCGCGCATGGCTGGCAAGGAAGCCGGCGGCGAACAGGTCGCCCGCACCCGTCGTATCGACCACCGCACGCGGCGTGACGGCCGGAACAGCCACCGTCTCTCCATCTTGTACGGCCATCGCGCCACGCGCGCCCCGCGTAATGACGCAAAGATCGACATGGCTGGCGAGATCGGCCACCGCAGCATCCAGATCCGTCCGCCCGGCCAGCGCCCGGGCCTCTTCCTCATTGCCGAATAGGATATCGACCCGACCGCTCTCGAGCAGCGCGCGAAAATCCGGCCGATGGCGATCGATACAGGCGATGTCCGACAGGGTGAAAGCGACGGGACGGCCCGCCGCATGGGCCAGATCGGCCGCCTGCTTCATCGCGGCGCGCGGCGCTTCGTGATCCCAGAGGTAAGCTTCGAGATAGACGATAGTCGCGCGCGCGATCTGATCAGGATCGATGGCGTCGACCGACAAATATTCGGACGCGCCGCGGTAGGTGTTCATCGTGCGCTGCGCATCGGACGTAACGAGAATGAGGCAGCGCCCCGTGGTGATATCGTTGGTCAGCGGCGGCGTTTCGAAAGCGACGCCCTGGGCGCGAATATCGTGCGCAAATATCGTTCCGAGCTGGTCCGATCCTGTCTGACCGACAAAGGCAGCGCGTCCGCCAAGCGCGGCGATCCCGGCCATGCTGTTAGCAGCCGAGCCGCCGCTCGTCTCCTGCGCTGGGCCCATGCGCGCGTAGAGCCGCTGCGCCTCGTCCCAATCGATCACCCGCATCGATCCCTTGGGCACGCCTTCGGAACGGAGAAGCGCTTCATCGGCCGGGGCGATCACATCGACGACCGCATCGCCGATCGCCAAAACGTCAAACTCTGTATCGCTCAAACCGCTCTCACCTCTCGCCGCGCAATGGCCCCTCTTTTGTTGGGGCGGGGAACAGGATAGAGGATCGCGATGTCAACCGCATCATCCCCTCCGCATGCTCCCGCGACGCTATCGCGCTCACTCTTCATTTTTTCAATCCTTTATGGCGGCATGACCTGCATTGCCGGCGTGCTGGCCTTCAAGCAAGTCGCGCTCGGACCGCTGGCGGTCGAAGCGGGCATCTTCGCCTTTCTGATGCTGGTGGTGATCTCGAGCACCGTCGCGCAGACCCACGGGCAAAAGACTGCCAACCGCCTCGTGCTGTTCGGCTTCGTCCCGCTGGCCGTATCGGTCATGCTGATCGCGCTCGTGCTGTCCCTGCCGCCGTCGGACAAGATGCCGCCGGAAAATCTCACCGCATTCGAGACCGTCCTGTCGCAGACGCCCCGTATCATGCTCGCCGGGCCGATCGCCTATGGCGTGTCGCTATTGCTCAACGTCAAGATATTCGATGCGCTGCGCGGCGCGGCCGGCGATAGCGGCACCGGTGTGATGATCCGCGGCGCGATCGCCTCGGCGCTGAGCCAGTCGGTCGATACGCTGATCTTCATCACGGTCGCCTTTTACGGCGAGTTTCCGATCGGATCGCTGCTCGCCGGGCAGATGCTAGCAAAGATCGTGCTCTCCGCCATACTCGTGCCGCCGCTCATTATCCTGCTGGTGAAACTCGCGAAACGGTTGGACGAGCCGCCAGCGGTAACAGGCTAATCGCGCTCGGCCTGCGCGACGCTGGCCAGGCCGGCATCGAGCGTAATGTCAACCGTATCGGTATTGGGCGCAATCGCCGTCGCCATACGGGCCTGCCAGATGTCACCGCCTGGCGCGGCAACCGCGAAGACCGTCGATGCGCCGAGCAGATGGCGGCCGACGATCCTGTAGCCGCCCGCCTCGGCGCTGGTCAGCACGACGCCTTCCGGACGCACCAGCGCGGTCGCCGCTGCGCCGTCGACCAAGCCGGGTGCGGCGAGGCTGCCGAAAGGGGTGACTAGCGCACCCGATTCCACGCGCCCGCTCCATTCATTGACTTCGCCCAGGAGCCGCGCCGCCGGGGTGGCGACCGGACTGCGATAGACGGAAGCGGGCGGTCCCGACTGGATGATCGCACCATCGACCATCAGGGCGAGTTCGTCGGCCATGAACATGGCTTCGGTCGCGTCATGGGTAACGATCAGCACGGCCGCGCCGGAGGCCTTGAGCGCGGCCAGCGTCGTTTCGCGGAGTGCCTCGCGCAACCGCGCATCGAGCCCGGAAAAGGCCTCGTCCAGAAGGATGATCTCCGGTTCGGGCGCGAGCGCGCGAGCGAGCGCCACGCGCTGCTGCTCGCCGCCCGACAGCGTATGCGGATAGGCATTGGCCTTTTCGGCAAGTTCGACCGCCGCAAGCTTCGCCATCGCCATGTCGCGCCGCGCGCTGCGCGGATGCCGGCGCAGACCGAACAGCACATTGCCGAGCGCGGTCAGATGCGGAAAGAGCGCGAAATCCTGAAAGACGATACCGATATTGCGGTCTTCGGGCTGCACCCGGACGGCGCCATCGGTCAGCAGCTCACCATTGCACGCAATGGTGCCACTATCGACGCGCTCGAGTCCGGCGATCGCGCGCAGCAAAGTCGACTTGCCCGCGCCGGACGGACCGAGCACCGCCGTGACCTGTCCCTTGCGCAAGTCGAGATCGACATCGCGAAGCACGGGGCGGCCATACCACGACTTGGTCAGGCTGCGGGCGGAGAGTAACGGATCGGTCAATGCGCGGCTTCGCTCCGTCCGACTCCGGATACCAGTCTTGCAACAATAATCATCGCGGGAAGGCCAATCGCCACCAGCAACAGCGAGGGCAGCGCAGCCTGGGCCAGCCTTTCGTCAGACGCGTAATTATGCGCGGTCACGGCCAGCGTCTCGAAATCGATCGGCCGCAGGATCATCGTCGCGGGCAGTTCCTTCATCACTTCTATGAACACCAAAAGCGCAGCCGTGGCTATACCGCCAAAGGCGAGCGGCAGATGGACGCGCAGGATCACGCCGCCGGGCCGCGCGCCCAGCGTGCGCGCCGCATGATCGAGGCTTGGCGGTATCCGGGCCAGCGCGCTTTCGGCCGGGCCGATAGCCGCAGCCGCAAAACGCGCCTGATAGGCGAAAAGCAGGGCCAAGACGCCGCCGCCCGCAATAGCCGGCGCGGCGGCACCCAGCCCGACATCGGCCATGGACTGCACAAAAGCGAGCAAGGCGAGCACGCCGAGCGCCCCCACGGCGCCCGGTATCGCATAGCCGGCATGGGCAGCACGGACCGCGCCGCGCGCAAAAACCCCTCCGGTGCGGGCTGCATAGGCCGCGCCCAAACCCAGCATGGCCGCAATCAGACCGGACGCGGTCGCGAGAATCAGCGTACCGCGCAACGCATCGGCCGGGAAACGCAGCACCTCGGTCTCGATTGCCAGCTGCACCAGCCGGCCACCCGGCACGATCAGGCCGATAGCGAGCGGCGCTAAGCATAGTGCAAAGGCGAGCCAAGCTTTGGCGGGCGACAGGGTCATGCGCGGCGGCGGATGGTTGCGGCCGCCGCGTTCGGCAATGCTGCGACGGCGGCGCGCGGCCCGCTCGACACCGAACAGCAACATCATCGCGAAGAGCAGAATCAACGCGAGCTGCGCTGCGGCAGCAGGCTCGCCGAACGATCCCCAGGCGCGGATGATACCGACGGTGAAGGTCGGCGCGCCAAGGAAATCGACGGCGCCATAATCAGCGAGCGTTTCCATGACTGCGAGCGCGACCCCGGCCATGATCGCCGGACGCGCGAGCGGCAACGCCACTTCAGTGAAGGAGCGGAACGGCCCTGCCCCCAAGGTCCGCGCCGCATCCGCCGCGCCTGTGCCGTGCGTTTCGAAGGCCTGCCGGGCGAGCAGGAAGACGTACGGATAATAGGCGAAGGAAAAGACGAAGGCCGCGCCGATCAGGCCGCGCACGGTCAGTAGCGCGCCGCCGCTCGCGGCATAGACCGGCCCGCCGGCCGCCGTCATCGACACCCAGGCATAGGCCGCGACATAGGCCGGCATGGCGAGCGGCAGCGCGAGTCCCCAGCTGAAAAAGCTGCGCCCTGGAAAGCGATAGCGGGCGACGAGCCAGGCCGCGGGCACGCCGAGCACAACCGTTCCGATGGCCGTCATCACGGCCAGAGCCGCTGAGTTCCATGCGTAAAGACCGAGCTGCGTATCGGCCAAATGGCGCAGATGCTCGCTTGCGCCGCCGAAAGAAATCGCCAACAGCGCCCCGATCGGCGCGACGCAGATCAGCGCGGCGGCGACGGCGAAAGGCGTTGGGCTAAATCCCAGACGGATCGGGAACCGCGAGCGGCCCGGTATGACAGCATATGCGCTTATTGCCATCCCGCCCTGTCGAACAGCCGCTGCGCCTCGGCCTGGTTTTCGCCCAGCACTGTCGCCGCCAGCGGATCGGCCTCGAAATCGCCGAGCTCCGCAAGCGCTGCATTCTCATAGGTAACGCTCGCTACCGCCGGATATTCATTTGTGAGTTCTGCAAAGAACCGCTGCGCCCGATCGGACACGGCAAATTCCAGAAACTGCTGGGCGAGTTCGGGATTGGGCGCATTGCGCGACATGCCCATACCCGAAATGTTGACGTGGACGCCCGCTTCCGCGTTCGGCCAGAACACGGCAAGGCCATCCGTGACTTCAGGCTCAGTCCCCATCAGCCGGGCGAAATAATAGTGATTGACGATTGCGACGTCGCACTCCCCGGCCGCAACGGCGCGAATCTGATCGCTATCGCCGCCCAGCGGATCGCGGGCGAAATTGGCGTTTACGCCGTTCGCCCATTGCTGCGCTGTATCGGAACCCCAACGATCGATGAGCGCGGCGAGCAGCGAAATATTGTAGACATTGCCGGAAGAGCGCGCGCAAACCCGCCTGCGAAAAGCTGGATCGGCCAGAGAGGCATAGCCCGTCAAATCGCCGCCATCGACCCGGTCCTCGGCATAAACGATGACTCGCGCGCGCGTCGCAACCGCGAACCACAGACCATCAGGATGGCGCATATTGGCGGGCACGCGCTCTTCGAGCACGGCCGAACTTACCGGCGCGAATAACTCTTCCTGCTCAGCACGCCACAACCGGCCCGCATCGACGGTAATGATTACGTCAGCCGGGCTCTGGTCGCCCGCGGCCTTGACACGCTCGATCAGGAGATCGCCATCGGCCTCTATCGCCTCGACCGTAACACCGGTTTCTTCCTCGAACGCCTCATAAAGCGCATAGTCGGAATCATAGTGGCGGGACGAGTAGATGGTCAGCGTCTGCCCCTCGCCAGCGCCGCTACCGTCCCCGGAATCGAGCGAGCCGCATGAGGCGAGAACAACCCCGGTAAAAATGGCTAGAATCGGTAAAATACGCATGGCGGTCCCTTTGGCTGATTTCGACTCGGTCGTACAGAGCGGATATTATTAGGAATGATTATCATTATCATTTAATCGTAATGCGCCACACAGGCAAGCCTGAACTGCGAGCGTAATTTCCCCTTACCGACAACCAGCAGACGGTGCGTGGGTGACAAATCGGCGAAAAAGTTTCACATCATCCTCGACGACAGCATCAACAGGCCAACCGTTCCAAATTCATGGCTGCATCCGACGAGATCCCCATCCTGAGCGAAAATGAGGGCGCTCTGCTGGATGTCGTGCGCCGCAACCAACCGATTACGGGCTATCAGATCGCGCAAGGCTATGGGAAAAGCCCGGTCGCCGCGTTCAACAAGAGCAAGGGCCAAATCTATCCGATGATTCGCCGCTTCAACAAGGCGGGCCTCATCGAAGGCAGTTATGTCGAAGGCGATGGCCGCGGAACGGAAGTGTGGAACTGCACGGAGAAGGGGCTGGAGGCACTGCGCCACTGGGCCCGCCAGATTCTCGACGCGCATCTGCTGCTCGAGGACCCGCTTCGAACACGACTCATGGCATTCGACCTGCTGACCGAGAAAGAGCGTTTCGATTGGATCATGGACGCCAAGGCAAAAGTCGCGCGGAAGATCCAGGAAGTCGAGGCCTATAACAGCGAGGTCGATGTCCCCTTCCAGCAGTTCGTCTACGACAATGCGATCAGCGCGCTCAGAATGCGTATGGACTGGCTCGACCGGCTTCTCTTCGCGCACACCAAGACGGAGACCAGTGCCGACAAAGGATGAACGGCACACCGCCTTTCCAGCCATAAAAATGATGGCGGGAGTGGGACTTCCAAAAACCACCCCCGCCATCGACTAGAACGTGACCAAACGTTCTAACTGGTTGCCGTCCCGCTAGAAGCGCAGGCGCCCTGTGACGGTGTAACGGCGGCCGAGCGCGTCATAGGTCGACGGATAGGTCTCGCCGTTGTTGTACGCCGTTGATCCGATGAACGAGCTTGTTTTCGGTGGGTCGCGATCCAGCAGGTTTTCCACCGTGAGCGTCACGTCGAAATTCTCGCTCACGTTCGACCGAACGGTCAGGTCGAAATAGTTCGCTTCATCGAACGCTTCGGATTCGGGTAGGAAGCCCTGCCCCGCACCGCGGAACTGATATTCCACTCCGTCGATCCAGCGCCACAGCAACGAGATATCGACTAGGTCATCGATGGCGACCGTTGTCCGGAGGTTGAACTGCCATTCCGGCTTGATCGGATCGCAGGCGCTGCTGAAAAGGCCAACGCATTCGAGCGCGCCCGATGTTGGGGTCGACTGGATGACGAAGCTATCCCACCAGGTGCCGTTGAAATCCCAGTTGATCGAACCAAAGCTCACCGGCAGCGTGTAGTTGACGCGCAGATCGACGCCGCTCGTCTCGAAACGCCCGAGATTGGACAGCGGCAAGAGAATACCGGGGGTCTCGGCGCCACCATTCAACGACCCATTGAAGGGGTTACGGACGAAGCTGGTGCACAAGGATGGATCGGACCCATTACCGTCACTATTCGGTCCGAAACACGGTGTCAGAATATCCGGGACCGTCGGGCTACTCACTGCTTCGGTCACAGTGATGTCGAAATAGTCGATCGAAACGACGAGACCCGGCACCTGCGGCGGTGTCGCCACGAGGCCCAGCGTGATCGATTCTGCCTCTTCCACATCGAGATCCGGATTGCCGCCAAAGCTGGTATTGATCTGCGCAGCCGATGGCTGCGGAATGAAGCCGATGCTCGCAGCCGGCGCGCCCTGGGCGATGCAGATCGCCGTCAGCGTTGCATTGCCGACCGGATTCGTCCCGGCACAGGGATCGACTGTCAGGTTGGTAAGTCCGATCGTGGTTGGCAGGAAAAGTTCACCAATGTTCGGCGAACGCACCGATACCTGGTAGATACCGCGGAAGCGGAAACCTTCAAACGGCTCCCAGCTGCCGCCCGCCTTCCAAGTGACGCTCGTGCCGGTGTTGGAATAATCCGATATGCGGATGCCACCCTCGGCCTGGAGGCTGTAGAAGCCCGGCACGTCTTCCACGATCGGAACGATGATTTCGGCGAATGCCTCGATCACATCGTAACCGCCGGTAAAGGAAGGCGACGGTGCGCCCGAACCCATGACCTCGCCCTGCGTCGATGATGGCACATCGGCGACCTGCCCGGCAACGTAATCGCGATACTCTACGCCGACCGCGAAACCGATCGGCGTCTCGGTAAAGAGGCCGGTCTCGCCGAACGTGCCGGTAAGAGATGCATTGACGACGGCCAGCGACGTCTCGACCGTCGAACCGGCCGGCTGATCGATAAAGGCAATTGCTTGCGGATCGATATTGGTGCCGACTCCGCCGCCGAAGATATTGATCGGGAAACAGCCGTTCGACGGATCGTAACAGGTGGTTGGGCTCGCCGCGAAAAGCGCCTGTTGTACACGCGACATGAGGCCGTAGCGGAAATTCGTCGAAGTCCGGCGCGATTCACCATATGTCGCGGAGACATCGTAGCTGATCGTCGGGCTGAGATCGCCGCGCACGCCGGCCCAGAGCTGGAACTGATTCGTCGTATTCTCGGTCAGCCGCGGTCCCATCTCTACGAGACGCCGGTCGAGAACGACGGTCGGCGCGAGGAAATTGGGGTCGTTCGGTCCGGTCGCCTGGCCCGCGGCCGTACAGGTCGCCGGGTCTATCGCGATGGTCGGGATCGCACAGATTTGCTGCCGAATCGTTTCATTGATGAACGGGTTGTTGAGTGGCAGCTGAAAACCCTGAGTAAACAGCCCGGATGGCGCCGCCGCAACATCGACCTGCGCGCGCGTGAACATGCCGCGCGTATAGACTTCGATGCCGGGCGTTATCTCGTAGCTCGCCATCGCGAACATGTTGTAGCGTTCGAGCGGCGTCTGGAAGTAATTGAACGGCGCATAGTTGAACGTGTTATATTGGGGTATGAGCGACTGACCGTCCGGCGCGAGCTGCATAGCGTTTATGAGCGTCGGGACCGTCGTGTTCGAACCGAAGGCCTGCCCGCCAAACGTCGCGTTCTGCGAGACCAGCCGGTTCGACTGCAACACGGGATCAACTTCCTGATAGCCGAGCGAGAGAACGGCATTGCCGCGCCCATCGTCGAAACTCGCGCCGACCGTCAGGTCCATACGGATTCGTTCGCCGTCGCCCCGCTCGGTAAGACCGAACGTGGCCGCAGCCTCGACGCCCTCGAAGTCACGCCGCAGCACAAAGTTTGCAACGCCGGAGACCGCATCCGCACCGTACACCGACGAAGCGCCGCCGGTGATGATCTCGACGCGCTCAACAAGAGCGACCGGAATGATGTTCAAGTCGGTGGCGTTACCGATTGTCGAGGCCACGAGCCGCGAACCATCGAGCAAGACCAGATTTCGCTGAGTTCCTAACCCACGCAGGTCCAAGGTCGCAGCGCCCGCGCTGCCATTGTTGACCGAATTGTTGATGCCGGGCGCGATGCCCGGAAGTTCGCCGATCAGCTCTTCGGCGTTGGTCGCCTGGCGATAGTCGATCTCGTCCTGCCCGATGACCTGAATCGGACTCGACTGTTCGAGATTCGGGTTGGTGATGCGTGTGCCGGTCACGACGATGCCTGGCTGGTTCGTCGTACTGGTCGAGGCGAGCTCGTCGCTATCCTGCGCAAAAGCCGGCGCGCCGAACGTACCCACTGCGGCGGTTCCCACCAGCAACCGAGCGATCGTCCGCTTGCGTGTCGAAGATGTCATATTGGATTCCTTGTGAGTCATTGAAAGCAAACCTTCCCCTGTTCGGGCCATCGAACGTGATCCGCGCCGGCCATCGCTGTTGATCGCCGGCACACGCCCCTGCCCTCGGTTCCGACACCGCACCGGCAATCCGGCGGGCGCCTCAAGCTCCGCGCTTATGCAAAGACAGATCGACTCGCTCAACTCAAATATAGTTCGACTCGAACTTTATAGAGAAGCTGTGGCAAACGAACCACACACGAGAGATGCACTATATCTCCGTAAAAACGGGCAATTTTCGGGATAGATAGCCGAAGGCAAACATTCGGACTGGATTATCTGGTACGTCTCATACTATATATAGTACGCATCGTACTTTTAGAGGAGAATGGCGATGAGTGCTCGGCCGCGGCCGTCGACCGGATCTGTGATCGACTGGAAAAAGCGAAGACGGACCGTCGCTGAAAAGGCGCTTCCGCTATTTCTGAACCGGCCCTGGCCGAACGTTTCCATCGCCGATGTCGCTGACCAAGCCGACATGTCCTTCTGGCAAATCTACTATTCGTTTGATGGTCAGGAAGATATCTATCGCGCTTCGGTCGGCCTGTTGATCGATGCCGTTGCGGAAACATGCGCAACGCCGCCTGACGCACAGGCAAGGGTACTCGACACGATACACAGCTTCATCGATTTCGCCGCGTCTGCGATGCAGACACAGGGCTATCGCGAACTTCTCTATCTGCGTATCCGGGACGAGTCGAACGAGCCCTGGCTGGGCATTCAGTATCGCCGCAGGATCGCCACGCCGCTCATCGAAAGTTTGAAATCGGCAATTTCGCAATCTGGCCACAGCCAGGATCTGGATGTCACGATCGACGATCAATGCTGTCGGGATACCCTCGCATCGTTGGAGGCCGCCCTCGCCTTCCCCGCCTTGCTGCAGGATCACGGTCTGGATGACGAATCCTCACATCAGGCCATCCGAACCTCGGCCCGCAAGATCTGGACGGGCACCTACACTGTCGGAGAGTCGCTGCGGCTGTCGGCCTGAACGGATTACTCGAAGCTCTATGAACCGTAGCCGCTGGCCATTTACCGATTGACGCCATAAGCTTCCCAAACCCCCGGGAACATAACGACACGGGGCAGGTTGAAGCGACATGCCAGATATGGCGGGCGCGCTTCAATCAGAACAGACCGATGATGGAAATAGACATGACCAAGCTAGTTTCCGGCTTCCAGGAAGAGATAGGCCGCATGTTCGACGAGGCTGCGCTGCCGTCTCTCAGTCAGTTCATCCGCATCCGAAATCTCTCGCCTGCGTTCGACCCGGGCGAGCAATCCTTGCCCAGCACGCACGCCGCCTTGCAGCACATTGCCACCTGGGCCGCCGACCATTGTCCGGATGGCACGGCCATCAACACGCTGGATACGGTCGCGAAGGCGCCGATGCTGGTCATCGATATTCCCGGAACGGCCGACGGCACTGTGTTGTGCTGCGGCCATATCGACAAACAACCGTCGGGCGAGGTCTGGAGCTATGGCGCCTCGGGCTATGAACCGATTGTGCGGGATGGAAAGCTGTATGGCCGGGGCAGTGTGGACGGTGGTTTTGCACCCCATTGTTACATCACGGCAATCGCGACCCTCGCGAAGCTCGATATTCCACGGCCGCGCTGCGTCCTGTTTCTCGAAACGACCGAAAAGAGCGCCAGCGCCTTTCTGCCGCGATATTTGTCGGAACTCAGCGAAATAGTCGGCGAGCCGAACCTTATCGTCTTCCTGGAATCCATCTGCGCCGATTATGAGCGCATCTGGTATCTGACTGGCTATCGCGGAATTATCGAGGGCCATCTCTCGGTCGATGCCGCCGCTAAATCCGCGCATTCCGGTGCAGCCGGCATGGCGCCTTCGGCGCTCGGGATAGCATTTACGCTGCTGGACCGCCTTGCCGATCTGTCGACCGGAATGATGCACCTGGACGCACTTTCGGTGAAAGTCCCACCGCATCTGACCACGGGTGGCGCGGAGACCGATGCGATCGCGGGTCGCTATTTTCTCGATTCCGCGAGCATCACGGGTGATGTGCCGGGAATTACCGACATGCCGGCGGCCGCCGCATTGCGCCCCGTCTGGCATGCCGGTCTGGCTGTCGCCGATATCAACGGCCTCGCGTCGGCGGACATTGTCGGCGGCGTGTTACCCGGCGGCGTGACCCTCAAGATTGGAGTCCGGGTGCCGCCGGGCTGCGACGCGGTGGCCTCGGCCGAGACCGTCGAACACGCACTCGTCGAGGATCCACCACACAATGCGAAGGTCGACTTCACACCGTCCAACATTCTGCCGAGCTGGCACGGAGGCGCTCTTTCCGAGCGGCTCAGAAAGAGCGTGGACGCGGCTTCCAAAGAATATTTCGGCGAGCCTGCCACCGGTTGGTCCATCGGCGGCGCCTACCCTTCGGTGGAGATCATCGCGCAGCAGTTCGAAGACGCGCCGATGCTCGTCACCGGCCTGATGGGGCCGAAAGCCAATTTCCAGGATAGCGACGAATCGCTGGACCTCGCCGCCGCCCGCAAGATGATCGCATCGATCGGCCAGATTTTCGCCGATCTTGGTGCCGGCCGGGACTGAGCCTTTCCGGCTTAGGGTGTTGGTGAACCGCAGGACAGTTCAGGCATAGATGGCACTCTCGGTGGTCCGCGCGGCCTGCCAGATCTCCGATACCGCAACCGCTTTGGCCATATCGACCGATCGATCTTCGACTTTGGCCTCCGAGGCGAGGCTTGCAAATGCCGTATTGGCTTCGAGAACGGCGAGCGCCCGATTGATCGCCTCGCTATCGCAAATGATTGAGAGCCCGTGCTTCCCGCCCGCGCCGGCAATCCGTGATTCTAGAGCCTTGCGAAGTCGATGCCGAATCCTGCGCCGAATGTTGATGACAAGCCACGGCTCTGATGGCCCGTCGCGCAGTTTGAGAAAGGCCAGATTGCGATAGTCGACGGACAGGAACAGCGCGGACAGCCAGCCGATATACTGCGCTATCGTATCGCGAACGGTATCGGCGCATTGCGGGGCCGTGTCGATCTGCGCTTCTATATTCGCGATCAGCCGACCGGCCACCGCCCGATAGACATCTTCCTGGCCGTCGAAGGAATAATAAACCTGCCAGAAGGACATGCCCGAGCGCTCCGCCACAGCTTCGATGGTGATGCTCTGCCAGGGTTTTTCAAGATAAACGCCGGTAACCCGTTCGACGATCTCCCGCCGCCGACTTCTCCAATCCACGACCGGCTCGACGGACCCACGCGGCGCTATCGAAGATTCGGCATCGAGCATGGTGCTCCTCATCGCGTTCGGCCGGGCTGGCTGCCGGCTGAGAAAATGGCGGGGGTGGGACTTCCAAAACCACCCCCGCCCAGGGCTGGAACGTGACCAAACGTTCCAAACTAGAAGCGCAGGCGAGCCGTCACCGAATAACGGCGGCCGAGAGTGTCGAATGTCGCAGGGAAGGTGTTGCCCGCATTTTGCGAACTCGTGCCGACCGACGAACCGACATTCGGCGGATCGCGATCCAGCAGGTTAAACACCGATAGCGTTACGTCGAAATTCTCCGACACATTCGACCGCACTGTGAGGTCGAAATAGCTCGCCGGATCGGTCGAGAGGAACTCCGGATCGGCCGGCGTACCGTTCGACGTGGCCCGCGGCAGGATGCGCTCATATTCCATGCCGTCGATCCAGCGCCACAGCAGCGATATGTCGACCAGATCGTCAATGCTCACCGTGGAGCGGAAGTTGAACGACCATTCGGGCTGCGCCGCACCGGTGCTGAAGTCGCAGTTTGCGCTATACTGACCGATACATTCGCGATTGACTCCGCCCGGCACCGCCTGGAACTTAATCGAGTCCGTCCAGTTGCCGCTCAGGTCGAAGTTCAGCGAACCGAAGCTCACCGGGAGGTTATAATTGACCCGGAAGTCCACACCGTTCGTCGTGATGACGCCTTGGTTGGTCAGCGGCGGTGCGATGCCCGGCGTATCGCCGCCGCCGTTCAAAGAACCGTTGAGCGGGTTGCGGACAATAAGGCTGCAGACGTCAAGATCGCCGCCGACACCGTCGCCATTTGGGCCGAAGCACGGACCGACAACGTCGCCCGATGTGCGCGCTGTAATGGCGTCGGTGATTTCGATATCGTAATAATCGACCGTGATCGCCAGACCGGGCACCTGGCGCGGCGTGAGCACCAAACCCAGCGTGTAGCTTTCCGCCACCTCCGGATCCAGGTTCGGGTTGCCGCCCGTGGTGGAGTTCACCTGGTCCGCCGACGGCACGGGGATCGTACCGATCGAACCGACCGGCGCGCCCTGCAGCAGACAGATATTGGTCAGCGTGGCATTGCCGAGCGGGTTGGTGCCCGCGCACGGATCGACGTTGAGACCCGTCAAACCGGTGGTCACCGGCAGGAACAGTTCGCCGATATTGGGCGAACGCACCGAGCGCTGGAAGATACCGCGGAACCGGAAGCCCTCGAACGGCTCCCAGGAGCCGCCAGCCTTCCAGGTCACGCTCGTGCCTGTGTTCGAATAGTCGGACACACGCACTCCGCCTTCGAGCGTCAGGTTGTAGAAACCCGGCACATCTTCGACGATCGGAACGATCAGTTCGGCAAAGCCTTCGATCACGTCATATCCGCCGCTGAAGGTCGGCGACGGTGCGCCCGTACCGAGCACTTCGTCCTGCGTGCCAGCGGACACGTCGGCCACACGGCTCGCCGTGTAGTCGCGATATTCGACACCGACTGCGAAGCCGACCGGCGTGTCCGTGAACAGACCCGTCTGGCCCAGATCGCCGAACATCGACGCATTGACCGTCGTCAGCGAGGTATTGTCCGTGAAGGACGAGGGCTGGTCGAAAAAGACCACCGAACGCGGATCGATATTCTCGCCCGTGCCGCCGCCGAACAGGTTGATCGGGAAGCAGCCATTGGACGGGTCCTGACAGTTTTGCGTATCCGCCGCCCGCAGCGCCTGCTGCACACGCGACTTCAGACCCCAGCCCCTCCGGGTAAACGTCAATTGGGATTCACCGTAAGAGCCCGAGATATCGTAATTGATCGTATCGGTCAGCGAACCGCGCACACCCGCCCAGATCTGGAACATGTTTGTGACGATATTCGTGCGACGCGGACCCTGTTCCACGAGACGGCGGCCGATCGTGACCGGGACCTCGCGATAATTGGGGTCTTCGGGCCCGGTAGCCTGTCCGGCCGCCGTACAATCGGCCGCCGAGATGATACGGTCCGGACCCGGGATCAGGCCCGGCTGGTCATCGGGATCGTTCGGATCGTCGACAAAGTTCGGATCGGGCACCAGCTGGAAGCCCTGGCCCGCGCAAATCTGCTGGCGCTGCTGTTCATTGATGAACGGGTTGTTCAGTGGGAACTGCCACGTGTCGAGGAACAGACCGGAGGGCGCAAGGCGCAGCCCAACCGTCGTCTTGGTAAACATCGCCCGCGTATAGACTTCGATGCCTGGCGTCACCTCATAGCGCGCCGCACCCAAGATATTGTAGCGCTCTAGCGGCGTCTGGAAATAGTTGAACGGCGCATAGTTGAACGTGTTGAACGTCGGCACCAAGATGCCGGCACCCGGATCGTTTTGGTTCGTGCCGAAGTCGGAGTTGCCCGCATTCGGATCGCTCGGAGGAAGATTCCAGTTCGGGTTCGCCAGATCGAGGTCGCTGCTGATGCGCGTCGGTATGGATGTACCCGAACCTAGGACGGTGCCGGTGAACCCGAGACCGAATTGCGAAACCAGGCGATTCGACTGCACGACATCGTCGACTTCCTGATAGCCGATACTCAGAACGGCATTGCCCCGGCCATCGTCGAAATTGGCGCCGATCGTTACATCTGCCCGGAACCGCTCGCCGTCCCCGCGTTCGGTGATGCCGTATGTCATGGAGGCTTCAAGGCCTTCGAAATCCCGGCGCATTACGAAGTTCGCAACACCGGCGATAGCATCGGCACCGTACACCGACGAGGCGCCGCCCGTGACGATCTCGACCCGCTCGACAAGTGCAACCGGCACCACGTTAAGGTCGGTTTCGCTGAACAGTGTAGCCGGAACGATACGCGAGCCGTCCAGCAGAATGAGGTTCCGGGTCGTGCCCAAGCCGCGCAGGTTCAGCGAAGCGATGCCGCCGCTGCCGTTGTTGACGGAGTTGTTGATACCAGGAACGACACCGGGCAGTTCGCCGATCAGTTCTTCGGCGTTCGTCGCCTGACGATAATCGATCTCGTCCTGGCCAACGACCTGGATCGGGCTCGACTGTTCGAGGTTCGGGTTTACGATACGCGAACCGGTAACGACGATCGCCGGCTGGTCCGTGGCGCTCGCCGCTGCGAGTTCACCGCTGTCCTGCGCGAACGCAGGTGTCGAAACCATGGCCGTACCGGCCAGCAAGCCGCCTATCGCCCGCCGCCGCGCGTCAGCCGAAACTCGAAAATCCCTGTAAGTCATCAAATTCTACCTTCCTATTGCGGAGCGCCCGGACGCGATCGGCACGATCGCGGCGCGGGCCACTCCAAAACCCCTGCACCGGCCCTCCCGGCTGCCTCATCGGCCGGGCCCGGCCAGCCCTGCCCTGATCGCGATGAGCGAATTTCAGAGCCTTTCTATAGTACGGTACGGTACCGTACTGTCGAGACGTACATGCAGAAATTTTCGGACGGCTCAATCCATTTCGGTCTCGCGGTTCGTGATTCAGGATTAGGCGTGGCAAATCTGCCACAGCCTATTCGGCTGGTTTTATGGTTTCAGATTTAAGAGTGTTCCGGCCGCTACCGGGCCTGTCTGCGGCCGCAGATCGCAAAGAGCCTGCCACCGCCTACTTCATGCGATCCAGAATAAAATGCGCCTCGATCAGTCCGTCGACAACCACGCAATGAAATGCTCGATCGTCGCGTCCAGCTCATCATTCATCTTCTTACGGCTGGGCAATTTGGTGTCCGCAAAGAGCGCAGTATACAGGAACGGGCCGAATATCATGTTCATGAAACGCAACGCGGCTTGCTTCGCGGAGACCTTCTTCTTGCGCTTTGCGAACCTTGCTATCGCGTCCCTGACATAGGCTTCCGCATAGCCGGGGCCATTCTCCCAATAGATCTTCATGATTTGCGGCTTGGTGCTCTTCTCGCCGATTGCGACCTGCAAAACGGCAAGCCCGCGCGGCTGCAGGACACGGAACAGGGTCGCCTGCCCCGCCGCGCGCAATGCCTCCTCCAGAGATGCATCAGCGTCCGGCATATCGAGCGCCGGCGCGTCTATGTCCCGGCACGCAGACAGCATCACCGCTGCGAACAGATCTTCTTTCGAGCGGAACCGCGTGTAGATCGTGCGTTTCGACGCACGGGCCGCCCGGGCGACATCTTCCATGCTGGTTGCCGCGAAACCATTGGCAATAAACAATTGCTCGGCGGCATCGATGATCTTTTCCCGCTTGGGATCTTCCAGAACTTTCTCGGCGATAGCCCCCATGCAATCGATCCCGGTTGACAAAACGGTACGGAACGGTACCGTTTAGGTCGCCGGTCCTGCGAGCTTGTAGCGCAACTCCGGTCGATTACCAACTTGCACGCGGCATTTCCTGGGCATGGAGAGACGGCATGAAGCGCGGAAAACTGCTATTCGCAACATCTTTGGCAGCGGCACTGGTTTCACCCGCCCTCGCCGAATCGGAGGTCGGCGCAGATTTTTTCTGGCCCGAAGCCAGGGAGATCGCGATCGCGAGAAGCGCCGCGCCGGAAACCGTTTCCGAAAACGCCTCCTACTGGGTACTCTTGCCAAGCGGATATCGGCAGGTCGTGACAGGCAGCAACGGTTTCAATTGCCTCGTCTTGCGCCAATGGAGTGCGGCATTCGATACGCAAAGAGAGCTGTTCGAGTGGGAAGGCCTTGTCGCGCCGATATGTTATGATCCCGTCACCAGCGCCAGCTCGATGCAGGAACAGTTTCTGCGCGCGGAGCTTGGCCTGGCCGGCGCCGACCATGACGCGATCCGAGCGGAAATTATGAGCGCCTATGGCGATGGCCGGTTGCGACCGCTCGAGCGGACGGCCTTTTCTTACATGTATTCAGGGGCTCAAAGGCTGACCCCCAATGCAGGTCACTGGCACCCGCATCTGATGGTGCATGCGCCCTATTACACGAACGACATGCTCGGCGGGAACAGCTTCACGAGCGGCGACCCGGTCGTCTTCGAAGCACCCGGCACATTCCGCGCGATCATCGCCATCCCGGTCAATGGCCGCGACGGGCACATACAGCCGCAATTCGAAGAATAGCCCGCTTACCGGACGCCGAACGGCCGATGCGGTCGGTGAAGCTCGGTTCACGCGTGCATCCGATGCGATCTCCAATATAACCGTCTACTGGCTCATGGCAGGATGGCGCTATTCAATCGGAAGCCTCTTGCTCGACAGCAATTGCTACGAAACCAGAAAGTCGTGCAGCTTTTCGGCGATCTTTCCATCGTCATACCAGGGGGAATGGGCACGGCCTTCTAGGGGGATCAGCGTCGCGCCAGCGATATGCTTGGCCATGTCTCTCGCTTCGGAGAATGGGACGGCGCGGTCTCCGCGACGATGCATGATCAGGGTAGGCGCCTTTACTCGGGCCAGGCAATCGGTCGCGTCAAGCTGATAGACGAGCTTTAACATCGCCGCGGCGGTCTCCGCATCGGCGGCTCGGCGCAGTTGATTGGCGAACTCAAGCACCTGCTCCCGCTCCAGATCGGGCAAAAAGGCATCGGCGATCTGGCGCGAGCCGAGCCCCCAATGCGCCTTGATCGATGACAGCATCGCTTTCTGCACTTCGGGTGGGCTGATCGCGGGGCCGTTCGCATAGGCACCGAAGAAGCAGAGTTTCTCGACTTGTCCGGGATGGTTGGCGGCATGGTAAATCGCCACCGGCCCGCTGCAGGACAATCCCAGGATCGAGATGTTCTCTGCATCAAGCTCTGCCACCACATCTTCGAACAGCGCGACTTCGGATTCGAAGGTGAACGGCGCTTCGATCGGATCGCTCAATCCTGTGCCCGGACGGTCATACCGCACCAGCGTGTGTCCTCGGCCGACTGTCGCATAGAATCTCCGCACATCGGGCACGTTCCAGTCGGCTTCGACATGCGTCACCCACCATGGTGGGGAGATGAGAACAGGCCCGCTCCCGCTCAGCGAATAGGCGATACTGGTGCCGTTGCGATCGGCGAAGAAACGAATTTCCTGCTCGGGCCCGGCGTCAGGGTCAGTGGCGCGTTGATCGGCCGCGCTTGCTTGCGCGCCATATGGCGACGGCGCGACATCGCCGACAAAGCGAAAGCCTTTGCCATGCACCGTCTTGATGAAACGCTGTTGCTTGCCATCGTCGCCCAGCAATTGCCGCGCGGATTTGATCCGGCTGGACAGCGCAGCATCTGAAATCGCGCGGCCATCCCAGATTTTCTCGACAATCTCGTCTTTCGTCAGCAGGCGATTACGGTTTTCGGCGAACAGAAACAGGAGGGACAGGACTTGGGGTTCAGCCGGCACGGTTTCGCCCGCCCGGCGTAGCTCGAACGCATCCATGTCCAGCTCGAAATCTTCGAAAACCCACCCCATCGCAACACTATATCGCGCGGCGCCGATTTCTCCAGACTTTCTCCAGAAACACTCCAGATACGCTGCAAGCTTGGCGATGCGCGCATGTTCATAGGGGCAGGCCTCAACACATAGGAGGTTATTATGAACACGCAATTGAATACGACGAAACTCAAACTATCCGCTGGCGCTTCAGCGCTGATCCTTGGGGCCATGCTGACCGCGTCGCCGGCACAGGCCCAGGCCTTCTGCAGCGACGGCAACGGGACTTTCACGTTTGAATGCGGCGACGACGCTGAGGCGGACGGGAGTTTTGCCACCGCTGTCGGAGATTCTGCTAAAGCGGAAGGGATCAGTGCGACCGCCATCGGTGGTGGCGCTGATGCAATCGGAGACGGCACCACAGGCATCGGTGCCTCTGCCGCCGCGACAGCGGAAGATGCGACCGCCCTTGGGTGGGCGGCATTTGCCACCAATGTCAATGCGACGGCTCTGGGCACCCAGACACGTGCACAAGGTCTCGGTGCCACCGCGATCGGTAGTTGGGCACAGGCCACTGGTCAGGCCAGCATCGCGCTCGGTGCTGACAGCACCGATAATGGTGCTGAAGGCGCGATCTCCAATGGCATTGGTTCGATCGCGATCGGCAATGATTCGCTCGCCAGCGCCAACGGAGCTGTTGCTTTCGGTTTCCGCTCGGACGCCACCGGCGTCGGCGCGGTAGCCGTAGGCGACCTTGCTAACTCCGTCGATCAGGCCGTCGCCATCGGCGATGAGGCCGGCGCCATCAGCGACGGCGCGATCGCTATCGGCGGCGACAGCTTTGACCCCGATCAGCAGGGCGCGCGAGCCGAGGGTAGCCGTTCCATCGCCATCGGTGCCGATGCCCGTGTGTCCGGGCTTGGCTCGGTTGCGCTGGGAACCACAGCCGCGGCAACCAACCTGAATTCGCTGGCGCTCGGCGCATCCGCCGATGCCAGAGCCAATCAGGCCATTGCTCTCGGTTCGGCCGCCCAGGCTACCGCTACCAATGCGATGGCGCTTGGTTTTGGCAGCGAGGCCTCTGCCGACCGCTCGATCGCGATTGGCCAGAGCACCGATGCGACTGCCGCTGGCGCGATCGCGATTGGCGGCGATGGCTCCGATGCGGACACGGAAGGCGCGCAGGCGACGGAAGAGGGTGCTGTGGCCTTGGGTTCGGACACCGAAGCGAGCGGTGTCTTTACGACGGCCCTGGGCCGGGGTGCGGGTGCTTCCGG
>NZ_JANQNS010000007.1 GCF_028279465.1 Parasphingopyxis sp. | reverse complement strand
GCCGCCTGGTGCAACGGGTTCGCGATCCACTGCCTCGAATGGGATGCGGTGCACGAACCAGCCGTCGTCCATGTGCTGTCGGTCGTAACCGCTGCCCTGCTGGCTGCGTCAGACCGGAAAGGCGGGAGTGATCCCGATGCCTTTCTGGCCGCGCTCGCGGTCGGCGTCGATATCGCCAGCGGCATGGGCGTCGCGGCGACCGGCGCCATGCAGTTTTTCCGTCCGGCGACCGCGGGCGTGATCGGCGCGGCGCTGGCCGTTGCTCGGCTTGAGAATCTGCCACCCGAGCGTTTCGCCGATGTCCTCGGACTCGCCTATTCGCAGGCTGCCGGGACGATGCAGGCCCATGTCGAGGCTTCTATCGCGCTGCCGCTCCAGATTGGCAATGCCGCGCGCGCCGCAATCACCGCCGTCGATCTCGCGAGAACCGGAATGGACGGCCCGCATGACGCACTCGAAGGGCCATTCGGCTATTTCGCGCTCTTCGAACCCGGTAGGTTACCGCGCTACACCGATGCGATCGGCAAACACTGGCTGATCGAAGAGGTCAGCATCAAGCCCTTTCCGTCGGGCCGGGCCAGCCATGGCGTGCTCGGCACGATTGACGATATGCTGCGCGCGAGCGAGCTCGATCCCGCAGCCGTGGAGAGCGTGGATGTCGCCGCGCCGCCACTCATAAACCGGCTCGTCGGCCGACCCTATATGCCGGACATGACGCCAAGCTATGCGCGGCTCTGCCTCGCCTTTCTCGTGCCGCTGCTCCTGCGCGACGGAATCGTCAATCCGGCCTGCTTCACTGCCGACCAGTTCGCCGATCCCGCGCTGTCGGCGCTCGGCGAAAAGGTCACCGTCCGGCTCGACGACAATCCCGATCCCAACGCGCTCGCGCCGCAGCAGCTTACGATCACGCTCAAAAATGGCGGCCATATCGCGCGCACCATCACCGGCAATCTCGGCAGCCCGGAAGCGCGGATGAGCGCCGAACAGGCGAAGGCCAAATATGATCTCTGCCGTACGCTCGCATCGCCCGATGCGGACGCACGGCTTTTCGACGACCCCTTAGGCTACGCAACGGACCCGCAATGAGCTTTCCCACCTATTTCGAGGCCTTCGACGCCAAACAGATGCTGGCCGATTATCCGGTCGGCGAAGAGTTCGTGTCGCGCTACACGGCCATGTCGCGCGATGAACTCCATGCGATCCAGGATGCGCAGTTCAAGCGGCTGATGAAACGCGGCTGGGAGATTCCTTTCTACCAGCGGCTTTGGGGCGAGAAGGGCATCGAGCCCGGCGATATCGGCGGGCTGCCGGACATCGCCAGGTTGCCCGTGTACGACAAGTCGGACCTGATGGCCTCGGTCAACGAGCATCCGCCCTATGGCGATTTCGACGGGCGCGGCAAGGGTGCGGACAGCGACCCTGTCGTCTTCCACACGACGAGCGGGACGACGGGCCGGCCGCAGCCGCTGATGTTCGGGCCCAAGGGGCGCGAGGTCACTAACCTGCTCGTCGGCCGCATGTATCGCTGGATGGGACTCACCGGGGACGATGTGATCCAGTCGGTCTACGGCCATGGTATGATCAATGGCGGCCATTATATCCGCGAGGCCGTCACGCATTTCACGAACGCGCTGTTCCTCTCCGCAGGGACCGGGATCGAGACGCGTTCGGTCAATCAGGTCAACCTCATGGCCGATTTCGGCGTCACCGTGATGGTCGGCTTTGTCGATTATGTCCGCAAGCTTGCCGAAGTCGCCGAGGCCGAAAAGCTGTTCGACCGGATCAAGCTGCGCATGATCATTGGCCATCTGGGAACGGAGGACCGCGCCTCGACCGAGGACGCCTGGCACGGCGCGAAAGCCTATGACTGGTACGGGGTCGGGGATACCGGATCGATCGCGGGCGAGGGGCCGGACCGCAACGGATTATACGTCTGGGAGGACGCGCAATATCTTGAGCTGCTCGACGTCGATACCGGCGCGCCGGTGGCAGCGGGCGAGACCGGCGATATGGTCGTCACCTGCCTGTTCAAGGACGATATCGCGCCCTGCATCCGCTTCAACACCCATGACGTGACGGAGGAGCTGACCGGCGCGAACGATACCGGCATGGTCTTCAAGCGCATCTCGGGCTTCAAGGGGCGCAGCGACAACATGGTGAAATTGCGCGGCATCAACATCTTCCCGCATGCGATCGGCGCGCTCATAGAAAACCGCGCGGACCTGACCGGCGAATATGTCTGCCGGGTGACGCGGGATGAAAGCGGCAAGGATCATATGTGCGTCGTCATGGAAAGCCGCGGCGGCACGGACGAGGGCGAGATCGGCGAGATACTCAAACGCGGTCTCGGCATCGAGGTCGATATCGACATGGTCGGCGTCGGCGACACGGCGAAGGACACGCAGATCGACGTCCGCCAGAAACCGATCCGCCTGATCGACGAGAGGAAGATTTGACCGAGCCGTTCCATCGCCACGGCATTGCCGGCCTGCTCGCGCTCTACCGGGCGGGCGAGACCATGCCGTCGGCGGTCGTCGAGGCCGCGATCGCCCGGATCGCGGCGCTGAACGGCGATCTCAACGCCTTTATCGAACTCGACGAGCCGGGCGCGATGCAGGCGGCGGCCGAAAGCGACCGGCAAATCCTCTCCGCCGCGCCGCGCGCGCTGGAGGGCGTGCCGGTGGCGATCAAAGCTAACATTGACGTCGAGGGGCTGGTGACGAGTGCCGGGATCAAGGCGCGCCGGGAGTGCGTCGCTGCGGCTGATGCGAAGGTTGTCGCGGACCTGCGCAAAGCGGGCGCGATTGTCCTCGGCACGCTCAACATGGAGGAAGCGGCGCTCGGCGCGAAAACCGATAATCCCTGGCTTGGCCCAGCGCACAACCCGCACCGTATCGGCCATACGCCGGGCGGTTCTTCGGGCGGCAGCGGCGCGGCGGTGGCCGCCGGGCTGTGCGTGATGGCGCTGGGTACGGATACGCTTGGTTCGGTCCGCGTCCCCTCCGCCTATTGCGGCGTGTACGGGCTCAAGCCGACCTATGGGGCGATTTCGCAGCACGGCCTCGAAATCTGCGAGGGCTCGCTCGACGCGATCGGCCCGCTGGCCCGCTCGCTAAGCGACCTCGAGATCGTCGCGCGCGAGCTGATCGATATGGCCGAGCCGGAGGCCATCGCAACGCCGGTCACGCTGGCGGGGCTTGGCGATGTCGAATGCGAGCCGGCGGTCTTCGCCGCGTACAAAAAGGCGGTCGAGCTACTCGGTGCAACCCAAACTTTCGCGCTGCCCGATCCGCTGTCGCGCATCCGCTTCGCCGGTTTCATCCGCGCCGCGCGTGCACTCCACGACCATCTGGCCGATCTGCGCGACGCCGATCCGGACGGCCTGTCCGACAATCTGAAATTTCTCATCGATATCGGGCCGAAGCGCTCGGACGCCGATCTCGCCGAGGACGCGGCGGTGCTCGCCCGGACGCGCGAGGCGCTGCTCGCGGCCGTCGATACGCATGGCGCGATCCTGCTGCCAACCGTGCCGCAGGCGGCCTTTCCGCACAGCGAGAAGCCGCCCGCCAACCAGGCCGATTTCACCTGCCTCGCCAATATCGCGGGCCTGCCGTCGATCAGCATCCCGGCGGGCACTGACGACAGCGGGCTGCCCGTGGCGGTGCAGCTGATCGGTGCGGCGGGCAATGAGGCGGGGCTGTTCGATCTGGCGCGCGGGCTGGATTTGCAATTGGACGGCTATCGCCCGCCCGATCTATTCTGAGGAAAGAGAAGAGGAGAGAGACATGCGGATCATCGTATTGTTCAACCTGAAAGACGGCGTAAGCGTCGAGGAGTATGAGAATTGGGCCAAGACGCGGGATGTCCCCGGCGTTAACGCGCTCGGCTCGGTCGATGGCTTCACCGTGCACAAGGCGAGCGGCGTGTTCGGCGACGACAGCGCCAAGCCGGCCTATGACTATTTCGAGATCATCGACGTCAACGATATGGACGCCTTCGTCGCCGATATCTCGACCGAAGAGTTCCAGGCTGCCGCCGCGCCGTTTCAGGATTATGCGGACAGTCCGCAATTCATCCTGACCGAAGACCTGTAGGAGAGGCGCAATGGGCCGTTTTTCGGGCAAAACCATCGTCGTAACCGGTTCCGGCAAGGAAAAGGGGCTGGGGCAGGGGATTTTGCAGGCGTTTGCCGACGAAGGCGCCAATTGCGTCGTTTCGGACCTGACGATCGATGCCGAGGCGGAAGGCGTGGCCGAGGAATTGCGCGGGCGCGGGGCGGAAGTCGCGACGATCGCCTGCGATGTCAGCGATGCGGCGCAATGCCAGTCGCTGGTCGCGCAGACGGTCGAGCGCTTCGGCGGGATCGATGTGATGGTCAACAATGCCGGGATCGGCTTCAAGATGAAGCCGCTGCTCGACGTCGATACGGCTGACGAATGGGATCAGGTGCTCGCCGTCAACCTGTCTGGCGCTTTCTATTGCACCCAGGCCGCTGCCAAGGCGATGGTCGACAAGGGTAATGGCGGCAGGATCATCAATATCGCGAGCCAGGCCGCGAAGACCGGCTTCCCGCACCTTCCCGCCTATGTGTCGTCGAAGCACGGCATGGTCGGGCTGACCCGGGCGAGCGCGGTCGAGCTCGGCGCGCACGGCATCACGGTCAACGCGGTCTGCCCCAATCATGTGACGACCGGCCTCGGCGCGCAGCAGAACGAATATTTCTCCAAGCTGCTCGGCTTCGAGACGGTGGAGGATTATCTCGCCAATATGAGCGCGAAAAACCCGATGGGGCGGCCCGGTCTGCCGAGCGATACGGCGGCGGCCTGCGCTTGGCTCGCAAGCGACGAGGCCATCTATGTGACGGGCGAAGCGCTCAACGTGTCGGGCGGAGAGGAAATGCATTGATGCAGGAAGAACGGATCGACTGGCCGGACGGGGCGAAGATGGCGCTGAGCGTCGTCGTCAATGTCGAGGAAGGGTCGGAAATGACCGTCGCGCGCGGCGACAAGGGCATGGAACCGGTCGACGAACTCGGCATCCATATCCGCGCGCCGATCCGCAATTACGGCAATGAGAGCAATTATCTCTACGGCATCAAGGCGGGCGCGCCGCGCATCGTCAAATTGCTGCGCGAATATGACATCATGGCAAGCTGGACGGTCGCGGCGATGAGCCTCGAAAACCATCCCGAGATCGCCGAAGCCATTGCAGAGCTCGGCCATGAGCCGGTCAGCCATGGGTGGCGCTGGGTTCACCAGTTCAAGCTCGACGAAGAGGCCGAGCGCGCATTCATCCGCAAGGCCGTAAGCTCGATCGAGAAGACGGTCGGCGTCCGGCCCTATGGCTGGCTCTCGCGCTATTTCCATACCGATGAGACGCGGCGGCTGCTGATCGAGGAGGGCTTCGCCTATCATATGGACGATTATTCGGGCGATGTGCCGTACTGGGATCGCGAAACCGTGCCCGACAAACCGCTCGTGATCGTCCCCTATCAGCTCGACAATAATGACATGAAGATGTGGACCGATCCGGCGCTGACCCCGCATCAATGGCTCGATTACGCCAAGGCCAATTTCGACCAGATTTATCGCGAGGGCGCGGACGGCAATCCGAAAATGATGAGCCTTGGCCTGCACCTGCGCATCATCGGCCGGCCGGGCCGCATTTGGGCGCTTGAGGAATTTTTCAAACATGTCCGCGCGCATGACGATGTCTGGGTGACGACTCGGCACGCGATCGCCCAGCATTTTGCGCAGGTGGAGCCCGCATGACCCTCCGCCTCGAAAAAGAGGGCCAGATTGCGCGGCTGCTGATCGACCGGCCGGACAAGCGCAATGCCTTCACGCAGGACATGTGGGAGCTGTTCCCGGCGCTACTCGCCGATGCGATGGGCGACGATGCGATCCGCGTGCTGATCGTCAGCGCGAGCGAGAAGAACAGCGCGTTCAGCGCGGGCGCCGATATCGCGGAATTCGCGGCCGGCGCGAAGGATGCGGAATGGCGCGCTAAGAACCAAGCCGCGATCCGCAAAGTGCAGCACGATCTCGCCCGCGCGCCGAAGCCGACCGTCGCGGTGATCGACCAGGATTGTATCGGCGGCGGCTGCGGCATCGCGATCGCCTGCGATCTGCGCATTGCCGGGCCCAAGGCGCGGTTCGGCATTACCCCGGCCAAGCTCGGCCTCGTCTATTCGCTGCACGACACCAAGCTGCTCGTCGATCTGGTGGGCCCGGCCCAGGCGAAGCGCATCCTGTTCACGGGGCAGTTGCTCTCGGTCGGGGAAGCGCAGCGGATGGGGCTCGTCACGATCCTCGCCGATGACCCGCATGAAGAGGCGGCGGCGCTGGCTGAAACCATGGCGTCGGTCTCGCCGCACAGCCAGCGGATGAGCAAGGCGATCGTCCGGCGTATCCTCGACGGACAGGCGGACGACGATGCGGAGACTGCCGCGCAATTCGATGCCGCGTTCGAAGGCGAAGACTTCAAGGAAGGTGTCGCCGCGTTCCTCGAAAAGCGAAAGGCGGAGTTTTGAGTTATTTACGAGCAAGTACCGTTAGCCCTGAGCCTGTCGAAGGGCGTCTATCGGTGGAGAAGCGCCCTTCGACAGGCTCAGGGCTAACGGTCTGTGGAAGAGAGGCTGGGAGAGCGAGTTGAAACACGGATCCATTCTCGGCGGGGTCGTCACGACGCCCGATCTGGACATGGCGCTGGCCGATTATGAGGGAACGCTCGGCCTGAAGCTGCTCGAACGCGGCAAGCTGCCCGACGATCTCGCGGCGAGCTGGGGTGTGCCCGCGAGCGCGGGGCAGCCGATGGCGATCCTGCAGCCGCAAAGCGGCGCGCCTTGCTTTATCCGTCTCGTCGAACAGCCCGATCATCCCGATTTCAAGCCGACCCGCACCTATGGCTGGGCGGCCTATGAGCTAACGGTCCAGGATGTGTTCGGCTGGCCGGACCGGCTGCGGGGCAGCGGCTTCGATATCGTCGGGCCGCCCAAGGAGCTGGAGGGTCTCCCTTTTTTCGTGCCGATGCAGGTGCTCGGGCGCGGCCGGGAGATGGTCTATCTGAACGAAGTGCGCGAGAATACGCCGTCGTCGGATTTGCCACACGCCGGATCGCTGACCGACCATATCTTCATCGTGATCCTTGCAACGCCGGAGCGGGCCGAAACGGTCGTCTGGTATTGCACGACGCTCGGCCTCGACGAAGGCGATACCTATACGCTTGAATATACGATGATAAACGACGCGTTCGGCGCGCCGCCGGGCACCCAGTCGGACCTCACCATGGTGCAAAATGACCGGCTGCCGATCGTCGAGGTCGACGACTATCCAGCCGAAGCGACGGCCCGAGCGCGGCACAAGAATATGCTGCCGCCCGGCAATGCGCTGGTGACGTTGGCGGCTGACGATCTGGGCGCGCTGGATTGCGACTGGATTGTACCGCCGACAGTCCGGCAAGGCCCGCTCTATGAGGGCCGCCGCGCCGCGACGGTGATCGGCCCGGCCGGCGAACTGCTCGAGCTGGTGGAGACAGGACCATGACCAAGGTTGCACCGCAGCCCGCCTATATCGCCTGGTGCACGGACCATCCGGGGCCGGAGTCGCAGCGGCTGCGCAAGGAGCTCGCGCAAGCGCATTTCGCGCATATCGAGACGATCATGGACAAGATCCGCGTTGCCGGTCCGGTGCGCGATGCCGAGGGCAATACGATCGGCTCGATGCTGATCTTCGATGCGGAAAGCGAAGCCGAGGCACGCGATCTGCTCGACCGCGACCCTTATGCGAGCGCCGATATCTGGGAAAGCGTCGAAATCCGGCCCTTCCTGCCGGCAGCGGGCGCATGGATCGGCGGCAAGATCTGGTAGTCTAAGCGTGCTTGCCCGGATTCCAGTCGGTTAGCCGTTCCAGCGCATAGCTGAGCGGGGCGTCTTCGAGCGGGGTTGCGAGCGTGTCGTTCCAGCGGTTGAGAAAGCCGAACAGGCCGATCAGCGCGACCATCTCGACGATCTGCCGCTCGCTCCAATGCTGCCGCAGCGCTGCGAAATGCGCCTCGGTCGCGGCATTGGGCGTCTGGCCCGCCGCGAGCGCCAGATCGAGTGCCGCGCGCTCCGCGTCCGAGAAGAGATCGCTCGTCCGATAGTCCCAGACCGCGGCGACTTTCTCGCCATCGACGCCTGACATTTGTGCCGCGCCATGCGCGGTATGCGCCTCACAATAGCGGCAGCCTGCGGCGTTGCTGACCACCATCGCCATCAGCCGTTTGAGACCGAGATCGACCTCCTCAGATCCGTAGATCGTCGCGATCAGCCCTTCGAGCGCGCCGAGCAGTTCGGGCCAGCGGGCCATCGTCATGATGTCGTTCGAGGCGAATCCCATGCGCGTCTCGGCCTCGGCCAGCCGCTCGCGCAGCCCGTCCGGCAGTTGGTCCGGCGCAAGCGGCTCGATATGCGCCATCAGGGGATGAGGACGGTCGAGCCGACAGTCTTGCGCGCTTCGAGGTCGATATGCGCCTGCGCCGCCTCTTCGAGCGGGTAGGTCTGGCCGATATCGACGCTGAGCACCCCTTCGCCGAGCAGCGCGAAGAGCCGGGCTGCCCCAGCGCGCGCTTCGGCGGGATCGGAATAATAGTCGAACAAAGTCGGCCGGGTCGTGAAGAGCGAACCCTTTTGCGCGAGGATCGCGAGATTGGTGTCGCCGACCGGCGCGCTCGCATTACCGAAACTGATCTGCAGCCCGCGCGGGCCGAGCGAATCGAGCGAAGCCTCCCAGGTCGCCTTGCCAACGCCGTCGAAGACGACGCGCACGCCCTTGCCGCCGGTAATCTCGCGCACGCGCGGCGCGACCTGTTGTTCGGTGTAGAGGATGATATGATCGGCACCGGCCGCCTTGGCTTTCTCCGCCTTTTCCGCGCTGCTGGTCGTGCCGATCACCTCCGCGCCCAGATGTTTGAGCCACTGGACAAGCAACTGCCCTGTGCCGCCAGCCGCGGCATGGACGAGCACCGGCCAGCCGCTCTCGACCTTGCCGCAGCGCTCGACGAGAAACTCGGTCGTACAGCCTTTGAGGAAGGTCGCCGCCGCGACATCGTCCGCCACGCCGTCCGGAATCGCGAAGAGCCGGTCGGCGGGCATATTGCGTGCCGTCGCATAGGCGCCGAGCTGCGGGCCGAAAGTGACGACGCGATCGCCTTCCTTGAAGTCGCTCACGCCCGGCCCCACGGCCTCGACAATACCCGCAGCCTCCAACCCCAGTCCGCTCGGTAGTTCGACCGGATAGACGCCCTTGCGGTGATAGGTGTCGATCATGTTGAGGCCGACGGCTGTGTTGCGCATCCGCACCTCGCCTTCGCCCGGATCGCCAAGATCGACATCCTGCCAGGTAATGACCTCGGGCCCGCCATGTTCGGTGATTTCCGCGCGTCGCTCGCTCATGCGTCCGGTCCTTCTTCGGTTTGCTGCACCGTGCAACTCGCCTGCATCCAGCGCAAGTTGATGCCGATGCGGTTCGCGCCGGGGTCGGCCCAGCTATAGGAAACCGCGCGGTTCGGCTCGTCTTCGGTATGAACGTAGAGGACGAGGCTTGGCCGGTTGCGGGTCGGCGGCGGCCAGATGACGTTGCGCATGCGGATGATAGCCACCGGCGCGCCGCTATCGCCGCCGCCCGCGCGGATGCGGCCGCCCTGATCGTGCATCATCAGGCCGGCATCGAACGTCCATTCGCTCTCGCCCTCGGCCACGGGTTCCGTTTTGCGCACCGATATCCAGCAGGAGACGGGGCGCGCGCGGCGCATCTCCATCATCCGCCCGTCGGGCCAGCTGAAGGTCATGCCCGCGGCGCTAACCCGCTCCATGCGCACCGGCAAATCGTCGCAATCGCCTTCGCTCCCCGCGAGCACGAAATCTTCGCCCCCCGGCCGCATCAGCCGGGTGCAGTCGCCGGCCGTGAGCGCCGTCAATTCGCCGCGCGCTTCGATCGTCACCGGCTGGCCTTCTGCGCCGTAGAGCGGCTGGCCGAACGAATCGATCGAATGCAGGCGCATGCTGCCATCATCGCCCGTGTTGAACCGCAGGCTGATCCAGCGATCCTGCGGCTCGCCCGCCTCGCCCTGGAAATAGACCTGTTCGGTATTGGCATAGGTGCCGGGCACAAGCTCGGCGAGGTCCTGCGCGGCGGCGGTCGCCGGCAGCGCAACGATTGCCGCCAATATCGGGATGAAACGCATGATCGACCCTCCTCTGCGATGCCTGCACGCTATAGGGACGGGCGGCAAATGCAAATCTGTCCGGACAAATTTTGACAGTCCTGGCGAATCCGGCGAAGAGTATGGGCGGGAGGATCGCGACGATGCGCTACTGGATTGGGTTGTTGCTGTTTCTGTTCGCCGCTCCGGCGATTGCGCAGGACGAACCGGCGCTCGATGCGCGCACGATCCTTGAACGCGCGACCGAGGCGGCGGGCGGCGCGGACTGGCTCAACCCTTCGACGCTCCAGCTCAGCGGTCATGCCGTCTTCTATGGCTCCGACAGCGCCGAACCGCGCACCCGCTCCGACGATTATCGCATGTGGCGCGTCTTCGATCCCGATCGCACGGCCAGCCATAATGCACAGGGCAAGGTCCGCATCCGCGCAGGCGTCGGCGACGGTGTGATGTTCGAAGTCGGCTATGACGGCGAGACGACCTGGACGCAGGACGGCATCATGCCGCGCGAAGAGGCGGACGCCTATTGGGCCTCGGCCTTCGGCTTCGGGATCATCCGGCGAGCGCTGGGCGAAGGTTTTACGCTGACGCGCATCCCCGACGGCAATTCGAACGGGCATGTGACGTACAAGATCCGCGTCACCGATCCGGGCGGCGCGGAAACGATTTTCGGGATCGATCAGCAAAGCCATTATATCCGCACCATGGAGTTCGCGACGCCGCGCGGCTGGCATATGCGCGTCTATGACGATTTCAACACGCTGACGGAGCCGAACTGGGTGCAGGCACAGACGGTCACGCTCTCTTACAATGGCGTCGTCTCGAACACCGTCTATTGGACCGAAACGGTCGTCAATGCGCCGATCGCGGATCGCATCTTCACCTATCCGCCAAGCCCCATCGACTGAGGAGCCGCCATGCCCGCCTATATGATCGTCACCGCCAAGATTGCCGACCGCGACGCCTTTATTCAGGGCTATGGCGCGGCCGCCGGCAAGCTCGTCGAGCAGTTCGGTGGCAAATATCTGCTGCGCGGGCCGGGCGTGGAACTGCTCGAAGGCGATTTCGGCGACGGGGCCTCGATGGTCATTTCCGAATGGCCGGACAAGGCGGCGGCCAAGGCCTTCTGGAACTCGCCGGAATATGCCGAGGCGAAAAAGCTGCGCGAAGGCATCGCCGACGTACAGGTGTTGCTGATCGAGGCGGATAGCATCACGGGTTGAAGGTTTCGGCCGGGCTGTTTCCTCGCGTGCCGCGCTCAGCTAGGCCATCCGAAACCTTTCGCAGGACAGACGAGACATCATGACCGCCATTCCCGATTCCACGCCCGTCATCATCGGTGTCGGTCAGTATGCCGAACGCCCGGACGATGCCGATTACACCGCGCTCTCGCCGATGGATCTGGGCGGGAAGACACTCGGCGCGGCGATCGCCGATTGCGACGCGAGTGGCGATGTCGCGGGCGCGATCGACACGATCGCCGCGATCCGCCAGTTCGAGATTTCGACGCCCGGCGCCGTCGCGCCGTTCGGCAAGTCCAACAATGTCCCGCGGTCCTATGGCAAACGCGTCGGCGCGGACCCGGAGCGCGCGATCCTCGAAATCGTCGGCGGGCAGGGGCCGCAAAAGCTGGTCGGCGAACTGGCGGCGGACATCGCCGAGGGCCGGTCGTCGGTCGCGGCGGTCGTCGGGTCCGAAGCGATTTCGACGGTGCTGACGCTGAGCAAGTCCGGTGAAAAGCCGGACTGGTCGGAAGAGGTGGACGGGAGCCTCGAGGATCGCGGTCTCGGCATGCGCGGCCTGCTCGATAAGACTTTGATCGCGCATGGCCTTGTGACACCGATCTCGCTTTACGCGCTGTTCGAGAATGCCCGGCGTGCCGAACGGGGCATGGGGCTGGATGCCTATCGCCAGGAGATTGGCGAGCTGTTCGCGCCTTTCAGCCAAGTCGCGGCGCGTAACCCCTATGCGGCGGCGCCCGTCGCCCGGACGGCCGAGGAACTGGCGACCGTCACCGAGCGCAACCGGATCGTCGCCGAACCCTATACGCGGATGACGGTCGCGCGCGACCAGGTGAACCAGGCCGCCGCGATCCTGATCGCTTCGGCTGCCCGGGCGCGCGAGCTCGGCGTACCGGAGGAGCAATGGGTGCATATCCATGCCGTCACCGATGCAAAGGAGCTGTCAGTGCTCGAACGCCCCGATATGGCGGTGAGCCCGGCCTCGATCGCTTCGGTGCGCGACGCGCTGGAGATTGCCGGGATCGACATGGATGCGATTGGCTATTTCGATCTTTACAGCTGTTTCGCGATCGCGGTCACCAATGTTAGCGAGGCGTTCGGCATCGCGCCCGACGATCCGCGCGGCCTGACGCTGACGGGCGGACTGCCCTTTTTCGGCGGGGCCGGGAACAATTATTCCGCGCACGCAGTTGCCGAGGCCGTGCAGAAGGTCCGCGCCGACGAGAACGCCTATGCGCTGGTCGGCGCAAATGGCGGCTTCATGAGCAAATATGCGACCGGCATCTATTCCCGGCTGCCCGCCGATTGGATTGAGGGTGAACGGTTCCGGAAGCTGCCGGAACAAACGGAAAAGCTGTTGGTGCAGGACGAGTATGCGGGCGAAGCGGTGGTCGACACATATACGATTGTGCCGGGCAAGCAGGGGACGGTCGCAACGGTCGTTGCGCGGACACAGGCGGATGCACGGATCGCGGCGAACGCCGCGTCTGACGACGCGGAGACGCTGGCGGTCTTGCAGGAGGGCGCGCCGTTCGGGCGGACAATTACGGTGCGGGCCGAGGGCGGCCGCAATCTCTTTACCTTCGCCGACTAGACGCTAGTCGAAGTGCAGCTCGCGATAGCTGCCGCGATAATAGAGGAGCGGGTCGAGATCGGCATCGAAGCGGACCCGGATCACGCGTCCCAGCAGGATCAGATGATCGCCGCCGTCATATTCGGCGAATTTCGCGCATTCGAAATTGGCGAGCGAATCGCCGAGCATCGGCACGCCCGTCGACCAGGCCTCCCAATCGGTATCCTTGAACCGGTCGGCATCGGGTGTCGCGAAGCGCTGGGCGAGTTCCATCTGGCCGATATGGAGGACGTTGACCGCGAAGGCTTCGGCGCGCTCGAACCAAGGCAGCTGGGTCGATTTGCGGTTGAGGCAGACGAGCAGCAGTTCGGGATCGAGCGAGACGGACGTGAAGCTGTTTGCAGTCAGCCCGATCGGCCGGTCGTCTCGGTCCAGCGTCGTGACGACCGTGACGCCCGTGCCGAAACAGCCCAGCGCATCGCGCAGGGTGCGGCTGTCGGAACCGGTGCGGAAATCATGGGTGTCGGACGGCATGGCGCGGATATAGGGCGCGTGCCGGAGTACGCCAAGCTTAGCTTCTCTGGTTGAACCGCCGCCCGATTAGCGCCGCCGCGATGTTGGTTTTCTGCACATCGGTCGTGCCGCCCGCGATGCCCCAGGCGAAGCCGTCGCGGACACGCTGTTCCATCCCATATTCCTTCGAATAGCCGTATCCGCCCATGATCTGCATGCCATCGGCGGTCACCTCACGGACCATCTCATTGGCGAAGCATTTGCCGACGCTGCTCTCAAAGATATTCGGCAGACCCTGCGAGGCGTTGACTGCCGCGCGATAGATGAGGAGCCGCGACGCCTCGACTTTCATCGCCATGCTGGCGAGCTTCAATTGAATCGCCTGAAAATCGACGATCGGCTTGCCGAACTGCTCGCGCTCCTGCGCATATGCCGTCGCTTCTTCGAGCGCGGCGGCGGCAAGGCCGAGCGACATGGTCGCATTGCCGCACCGTTCGAGACTGAACGCCTGCATCAGCTTGGCGAAACCCCCGGCCGGCACGATCATATTGCCCTTCGGTACGCGCACTTCGTCGAGGAAGATGTCGGCGGAGGGAATGCCGCGAAAGCCCATCAGCTCTTCCTGGCTGCCAAAGCTCACGCCCTCGCGGTCCTTCTCGACCAGCACCGCACCGATGCCCTTCGCGCCCGGTTCGTCGGAGAGGCGGCAATAGACGATATAGACGTCTGAATGACCAGCGCCCGAGGTCCAGCGCTTCTGGCCGCTCATCACGATTTCCTCGCCTTCGATCCGCGCGCTGGTCTTGAGGTCCGTCAGCGCCGTCCCGGCATCGGGCTCGGACATGGAGACGGCGACGATCGTCTCGCCCTTCACGACATCGGGGATGATCTGGGCCTTCAATTCGTCCGAGGCGAAATGCTGGATCGTGCGGACCGGGCCGGTCAGCGCCTCGAAGATCGGAAAGGCGACCGCGACCGAGACCATCGCAAACTGTTCGAGCACGAGCAAAGCCTCGAGATGGCCGAGCCCCAGCCCGCCATATTCCTCAGGCAGATTGACACCGAGAAAGCCCATCTCGCCATAGCGGCGGCGCATTTCGGGCGGCACGGGCGTGTTCGTGGCCTCAAGTTCGCGTGCCAGCTCAACGGTCTCCGCGCGCGCGAACTTGCGCGCTGCTTCCTGCAATTCGGCTTGTGCGTCGGTGAGCTGGAAATCCATCGGAGGTGGTCCTTATCCTGTGTGCGGCGACTGTATGGTTTGGTTGGCGCGACACAAGCCCAATACGCATTCATCATTCCGGACTTGATCCGGAATCTAGGGCAAAAACGATAGCGCTTGCTGCCCTGGACCCCGGATCAAGTCCGGGGTGACGGTGGGGTTTAATTGCAAGCGGGCTGGTTCTAGGACGTGCCAAAGACATTATCCGGAGCAGCGACAATGGCAGGCAAATGGTTCGACGAACTCGAAGTGGGGCAGACCTTCGATCATCCGATCCGACGGACGATTACCGAGACCGACAATGTCCTCTTCACGACGATGACGCACAATCCGGCCCAGCTCCATCTCGACGAGGAATATTGCAAGGTGGAAACCGAGTTCGGCACGCGGATCGTCAACAGCTGTTACACGCTGTCGCTCATGGTCGGCGTGTCGGTCGGCGATACGACGCTCGGCACGGCGGTCGCCAATCTCGGCTGGGACGAGGTGCGCTTTCCGAAACCGCTCTTTCACGGCGATACGGTGCGTGTCGAGACCGAGGTGATCGCGCTGCGCGAAAGCAAATCGCGGCCCGATCAGGGCATCGTGACCTTTGAGCACCGCGCCTATAATCAGCATGACGAGCTGGTCGCGACCTGCAAACGTTCGGGGCTCCAGAAGAAGAGGCCGGCCTAACCCAGCCCTTCGCGGAACGCTTCTATCTGCTCGCGCTGTTCGCCGGATATGAGGGCGAGCAATGTGCCGGCCAGCCTGCGCGCATCCTCGCGCTGGCCGTTGATCGCAAGCGCCTGAGCGAGGTGCCAGCGGATTTGCGCATTGCCGGGATCGAGCCGTGCCGCGCGGCGCAGCATCGTCAGCGCTTCCGATCGGTTGCCGCCGGTTTCGAGCGTCACCCAGCCCAGCGTGTCGAGCACGGACGGGTCGTCGGGCACGAGCGCATGGGCGCGCTCCGCAAGCTCGAGTGCCGTCTCGCCCCGCTCGGCGCGCAGATTCGCCATTGCTGCATTGTTGAGGATCAGCGGATGGTCGCCATAGCCCCGCTGGATCAGCGCGCCATAGTGGCGGGCCGCGGCCGGCCAGTCATTCTGCGTCATCGCCTGCTGCGCCGCGCGCAAACCATCGGCTGCTTCGGCGAGATCGGGCGCGGCGGCGCGGCGCGCGAGCATCTCCGCGCTCTCATGGCTCAGCTCGTCGGCAAGCCGCGCGGCCAGCGCCACGACCTGCGGCGAAGCAGTCGCCCGGCCGGCGGCCGTTGCAATCGCCGCATGGGCTTGGCGCGCGCTGCCCGTATCCATCAGAGCATGGGCGAGCAGGAAGGCGGCTTTCGAATGATAGGGATCGAAGCGGCGGAATTCGGTAAGCCAGCGAATGCCCTGCTCATTATTGCCAAGCCGGATCGCGAGTTCGCCGAGCAATAGTTGGAGCGGTGGTGCGTCGCGCGCGGCCTCTTCCAGCGCTGGCGCCAGTTCGCGGGCGCGATCGAGCTCGCCGCGGTTCAGCGCATCCTTCGCCGCGATGAAGATCGCGGCCGGATGGCCGGGTGCGATACGCTCGATCTGCGCCATGGCGACGTCCATCTCGTCGGCTTCACCGCGATCGGCATGGATAGCGGCGCGTGCGATATGCAGCTGCACATGTTCGGGAAAACGCTCGACGCCCGCCGCATAATGGCCAAGCGCACCCTGGAGATCGCCGCGGATCGACGCGATGCGGCCCATCAGCAGATAGGATTCGACGCTCGGCGTATCGCTGGCGAGCGAGCGCCGCGCATAGTGTTCGGCATCGGCGATATTGCCGGTCGACAGCCGATATTGTCCGGCCAGCGCGAGCAGATCGGGATCGTCGCCCGCCGCGCTCAGCGCTGTCTCGATGATATCCCAGGCCGCGTCCGCTTCGCCTTTCTGCAGATGCGCCTGGGCACGGATGCGCTGAGCATAGAGCGTGCTGCCGCCCGCTTCGCCGAGCCGGGCGAGCGCTGCATCGGCTTCGCCCTGAAGCAGATGCGCATGGGCGAGATAGGGTGCGAGTTCGTCGGCGCGGTCGCTATCGAGCTCCAGCGCGCGCTCGAACGCGGTCTCAGCGACAACACCGTCACCCTGGGCGAGCGCGGCGCGGCCGAGAAATATCCGCAAATCGGGATCGTTGGGCGCCGCATCGATGGCGTTGGCGAGATGGACGCGGGCTTCGGCATAATGGCCGTTGGCAAAGGCGGCTTCGGCGCGTTCGGCCGGCGGCCGATTGTCGACGCCGCATGAAGCGAGCATCGCCATGACGGCGGTCAGCGCGACGATAAGATGCCATGGCACGATCTGCTTCCCCCGAACGGTTATTCCCTCAAGAAAGCCTATAGCTGCAGAGGGTTAAGGCGCGGTTAGGTGCGCTCACAAGAAAAAGCCCGTCCCGCGCAGCTGGCGGAACGGGCTTTTCGGGTCCGCTAATACGGCTTCAAGCCTGGGCGGCCGTCTTTTTCCGGCGGCGCCGGCCATAGACGAGGCCAGCCATGCCGAGCGCGAGCAGCGCGATCGGCGCGGGCTCGGGCACTTCGGTCGGCCGCCGCACGAGCTTGGCGTTGACGTCCCAATGCCGCTCGGCATCGCCGTTGGGATTGAGGACGTTCAGCCAGGCCGACAGGCCGAATTCCGGCCGCTTGTCGTTCGCGCCGAAACCGAACTGCACCGTCGTATTGCCGGTCAGCGGATCGTTCGGGTCCAGCGTGAACGGATTGCTGAAACCGGCGAAATCGAACGTGCCGCTGGCATTGGTGAAATAGTCCTGCCGCAACGGATCGGCGGGGCCGCCGCCGGCCTTGTAGCTGAAACCGGTGCCGACCAGCGAATCGAGCAACCCGCTGAACTGCAGTTCGAGCGGGGTCAACCGGCCGATATTGTTGACGACGGTCGCGGACAGCGTGCCTGTGCCGGTGTCGGTATCGAGCACGAATGTCGAACCTGGCTGGAACGCCCAGCTGCGATCGGAAAAGGTATTGTTCGTCCACAGGCCATGGCCGCCGCCTGTATAGTTGAACACGTCATAGGTGATGATTTCCGCCTGAGCCGGCTGGCTCAGGGCGAGGGCGGACGATGCCGCCAAGATTGCCAGAATGCCCTTGTTCATTGGTATGCCTCCCAATTAGCGAGGCCGTTAATATTTTCTAAATCTTAATTAAGTCCTTATGAACAAGGTAAATTTCGAAAATTTTCGTTTACCATAAGCAGTTTGCGATCTCGCCGATTATGGCAGCGGCGTCAATGTGCCCGCAGCGACATTGAGACGGAACCGGAGCGTTCCCTCGATCAGGCTGCCATCCTCCTGGCTGTAGCTGCGCGTCGGAACGGACAGGGTCAGCCCTTCGGCCGGATCGTAGCTGGATTCGGTTGCATCGACATCGATTCCGCCATGGCCGGCAGTAACCCAGCAATGCCTCTCGATATCGCTAAGCTCCGAACCGGTCCACATCATCACGATGATCCCGCCCGAACCCGCGGCCGGTTCGATCGTATCGATCTGCAAAAGGGTGACAGCCCCGTTGTAAAATGTCCGGATACCCTCGCCATTCTCGCCTATCGCTAGATTCTGGAGCTGGGCGGGCCAAGCATCTTCGCAATCCTCAAAGCCGGTCGGTTGCGCCTGTGCGGCAATAGGCAGGCTCAGCGCAGCCATAAGTGCGGCGGTTCGTATCGTGGTCATTTTGCTCTCTCCCCCCCGATGTCAGACGCCGACGCTATCATCGCCGCACTGGATATGCTGTGATCGCAATCATAGGATGGCGCAAGCCAATGACAAAGGATTATCCATGCCTATCGATGCCACCCAGCCCTATGATCCCGACAATATCTTCGCCAAGATACTGCGCGGGGAGATCCCCAACGAGACGGTCTATGAGGACGAGCATGTGCTCGCCTTCAAGGATATAAATCCGCAGGCGCCGATCCATGTGCTGGTGATCCCCAAAGGCGACTATGTGAGCTGGGACGATTTCAGTGCCAGGGCCAGCGACGTGGAAATCGGTCATTTCGTCCGCAAGGTCGGCGAGATCGCCCGCGACCTCGATCTCGTCGAACCCGGCTATCGCCTGCTCGCCAATATCGGCGGCCATGGCCATCAGGAAGTCCCGCATTTGCATGTGCACCTGTTCGGCGGCCGCCCGCTTGGGCCTATGCTTGCGCGGATTTAGGTTTGTCAGACCTTCGGCTTCGCCTCAGGCGCCGCACTGGCGAACACCTTCCCCCGCTTCCCCTAGCGCGCACGACCCGCTAGGTAGCCGCGTAACAAAAGCATAGAGTTTTCGGGGAGAGTGAGTGTGGCGGTAGCAACGCAAGGGGGCGAGGGCTGGTCTTCGCGCTGGGCGTTCGTCATGGCGGCGGTCGGTTCGGCCGTCGGTCTTGGCAATCTCGTGCGCTTTCCAGCCGAAGCCGGGGCGAATGGCGGTGGGGCGTTCGTCATCTTCTATATATTTTGCGTGGCGCTGATCGGCTTGCCGGTGCTGCTTTCAGAAACGCTGATCGGCCGGCACGGAAAATCCTCGGCAATCGAGAGCGTCAAGCGCGTTGCCGCTGAATCGAACGCGTCAGGATGGTGGTCTGTTGCGGCGGGCGTCGGCATGGTCGCGGCTTTCCTGATTCTCACCTATTATAGCGTTCTTGCCGGTTGGATAGTCTATTTCATCGGCGTATTCGCCAGCGATTTCGCTGGCGCAATCGGATCGGGAGCCCCTTTTGCGGGGGCGCTGCCGGACAGAACGGTCGAAGAGGTGCGGGGCATTCTCCCAGCGCTGCAGGCAGACAGCATGACGATGCTCGTGATGCATGCAATCTTCATGGCTGTGACAGTGTTCGTCGTCGCGCGCGGCGTTTTGGACGGGATTGAGAAGATCGCGGTCTGGCTGATGCCAGCCTTTTTTGTCCTGCTACTGAGCATTACGGTTTACGGCGCATTCTCCGGTGCTTTCGGCGCAGCGCTGGAGTTCCTTTTCGCTTTTGACGCCAACCGGCTGCTCGACCCGACCGTCCAGCTTTCCGCGCTCGGCCAAGCGCTGTTTTCGCTCTCTTTGGGGTCGGCGATGATGATCACCTATGGGGCCTATGCGTCACGCGAAACCAATCTCGCAAAGACGTCCGGGCAGATCGCGACGGCCGACACATCGGTTGCGATCATCGCCGGATTGGCGATTTTTCCGATCGTTTTCGGCGCAATGGCGGCAAGCGATGTCAGCGCCGTTCTTTCGGGCGAGCAGCAGGTCCAAGGCGGGCTTGGACTGCTGTTCATCAACCTGCCGGTTGCCTTTCAGACAATGCCGGCCGGATCGTTGATCGGCCTGCTATTCTTCATCATGGTGGTTTTCGCCGCGCTCACCAGTTCGGTCGCCCTGCTTGAGGCCTCGGTGAGCTGGGCTATTCGCCGCTTCAATTTGTCGCGGCCCGTGGCGACGCTAATCCTCGGCGGCACGGCCTATCTGATCGGCGCCTGGGCGAGCTTCTCGTTCAACAGCCAGGCCGAATTTACACCGCTCGATTTCCTGATCTTCTCGGGGCAGCCTGTATTCGGCATAATCGATGAATTGACGGCCAAGATCATGCTGCCGGTGTCGGCGCTGCTCGTCGCGCTATTTGTCGGCTGGATTGCCGATAAGAAGTTGATCGACAGCGAGAATGGGCTCAGCGGAGGGCTGCACCTGTTTTGGCGGTTTCTTGTGCGTTGGCTCTGCCCGCTCGTGATCGCCGCGATCCTGCTATTCGGCCTGTTCCCGGGTCTCCTCGGCAATTAGCGAGATGGCGTCGGACAGGATTGAGTTCGTCGATCCTGATCCGCAATGGTCGGCACAGTTCGAAGCCGAAAAATGCCGGATAGCCGAAACGCTGGCGGATGAAACAGTGTTGGCTATCGAACATGTCGGGAGCACGGCGGTACCGGGTCTGGCGGCCAAGCCGATCATCGACATCATGATCGCCGTTCCGTCGGTCGAGCAGGCGCGGGGCCGCTTTCCCGAGGCGCTTAAGCCGCTCGATTATGTCTTCTGGGCCGATAACCCCGATGCCGACCGGTTGTTCTTCGTGAAGGGCATGCCGCCCTTTGGCGAGCGGCGGACGCATCATGTGCATGTGTGCGAGCCCGGCCCGTTGATGACGGATCGGCTTGCGTTTCGCGATCATCTGCGCGCCCATCCGGACGAAGCACGCCGCTACGCCGACCTTAAGGCCGAACTTTCCAGGCGGCATGGGGACGATCGGGAGGCCTATACGCGCGGCAAGGACGATTTCGTCGCGCGGATTTTGGCGCTGGCCGGGGCGGACTAGCCGAGCCGTTGCCGGACGAGTTCTTTGATGTCCGCTTCGGGCCGCGGGCCATAATGCTGGATCACTTCGGCGGCGCAGACGGCGCCCATGATGAGGCTGTCTTCGATCGACCGGCCCTCGGCCTGGCCGGCGAGGAAGCCGGCAGCGAACTGGTCGCCCGCGCCCGTCGCGTCGACGACCCGGTCGATCGGTTCGGCGGAGACGGTGACGCGTTCGCCATCCTTCACGGCGATCGCTCCCTTCTCGCTGCGCGTGACGACGAGGAGCGGTGTTTTGGCGGCAGTCGCGGCGACGGCGGCGTCGAAATCGTCGGTTTCGTGCAGCGACATTATTTCGTCCTCATTGGCGAAGAGGATGTCGATTCGTCCATCGTCGAGCAGTTTCAGGAAGTCGCCGCGATGGCGGTCGACGCAAAAACCGTCGGAGAGGGTGAAGGCGACCCGGCCGCCCGCATTCCGCGCGATATCGATCGCCTTGTCCATCGCCGCGCGCGGGTCTTCGGGGTCCCAGAGATAGCCTTCGAGATAGAGGATCGCCGCGCTCTCGATCAGGTTTGTATCGAGCGCGGATGCCGGCAGGTGCTGCGACGCTCCGAGGAAAGTGTTCATCGTTCGCTCGCCATCCGGCGTGACGAGGATCAGGCTGCGCGCCGTCGCCGGTTCGCCGGACCGGACGGGCGTATCGAAGGCGACGCCGAGCGCTGTGATATCGTGCCGGAAGACCTTGCCGAGCTCGTCATCCGCAACCTGCCCGATAAAGCCGCATCTGCCGCCCAGCGCCGCTATGCCGGCGACCGTATTCGCCGCCGAACCGCCGCTCGCTTCCACGCCCGGGCCCATCTTGGCGTAAAGCGCTTCGGCTTCCTCGGTCGTGAACAGCAATTGCATCGCGCCTTTGGAGAGGCCCTCGGAGGCGATAAACGCATCGTCAGCCTGGGCGATCACATCGACAATGGCATTGCCGATGGCGACGATATCGAGAGCGGGTTCGGACATTGGGTCTCCTCGGGCGCTGCGCGCTAAACAATAGACAAACGTCATTCCGGACTTGATCCGGAATCCAAGGCTAAAAGCGATGCCGCCGGCTGCCCTGGATTCCGGATCAAGTCCGGAATGACGGAAATGTGAACTGCCCCTAGTCGCCTGTTCTGCCGGGCGCAACTCCACAGGCGATTGACGCGCCAAATCCCGGTCTGCATCACACTCGCATGTTCCGCGCGCTGCTCCTCTCGCTTGGCCAGCTTGGCGATCCGGCCTTCCTCAAGGTGCTCGCCAAGTCGCTGGGCCTGACGATCCTGCTGTTCCTGATCGGCGGGTTCGCCGTCTATTGGGCGCTGATCTGGCTGTTCGACTGGCTGGGCTGGGGCGAGGGCGGGGGGCTCGCGGCGGCGGCCAGCGCGGTGGTGATCGCCGGCTTGAGCTTCTGGCTGATGTTCCGCGCGGTCGCGATGGGCGTCATCTCCATCTTCACCGACGAGATCGTCGATGCCGTCGAGCGCAAACATTATCCCGACAAGGCTGAAGTCGCGCAGGTTGCGGGCTATAGTGATCAAATCCGCGTCGGCCTCGCCTCGGCGGGCCGGGCGATCGGCTGGAACCTGCTCGTCCTGCCGCTCTACCTCGTGCTGCTGGTGACGGGCGTCGGCACGGTGCTGCTCTTTATCGGGCTCAATACGATCCTGCTCGCGCGCGATCTTGGCGAGCTAATCGCGATCCGCCATGTGCCGCGTGCCGAATGGGGCGACTGGCGGAGGGAGACGCGCGGTAAACGGATGCAGATCGGGCTTGTCGCGGCGGTGTTATTCGTGATTCCTGTCGCCAATCTGCTCGCGCCGATCCTGAGCGCGGCCATGGCAGCCCATATGCTGCACGGGGGAGATGGTGACGATGCGTAGGATAATCGCGCTTGGTGCGCTGATGGCGGTGGCGGGGTGCGCAAGCACGCCGACGGTGATCCCGGCGACGCCCAGCCAACCGATGACCGCGACCGGGCTCGAACGTGTGATCGGCAGCAATGCGGCGCAATTGGTCCGGCTGTTCGGCGAAGCGGTGCAGGATTTTCGCGAAAACGATGCGCGCAAGCTGCAATTCACCGGCGATGCCTGCGTCCTCGACACCTATCTCTATCCGGAGAATGGCAATCGCGAACCAGTGGTCACCTATGTCGACGCCCGCAACGCGGCCGGCGAGGATGTAGACCGAGCGGCCTGTGTGGAAGCGCTAGCAAGGCGGTAGTCAGACGTCATGCTGAACTTGTTTCAGCATCCACCTCTCCTCCTGAGACGCCGGCGCTGATGGAGGAGTGGACCCTGAAACAAGTTCAGGGTGACGATAGGGAGAGCCTTTCCATCGCCCATTCGGCCGCCTCGCGCACCACATCATCCGGATCGGCGAGCAGCGCCCGCACCGGCTCCGCCAGCGCCGCCTCCCCGCTATTGCCTGCTGCGATCAGGCAGTTGCGGACCATCCGGTTCCGCCCGATCCGCTTGATCGGCGAGCCGGCGAAAATCTTGCGAAAGCCAGTATCGTCGAGCGCCAACAGATCGGCGAGCTTGGGCGCGGCGAGTTCGGCGCGGGCGGCGAAATGTTTGTTCGCCTCGGCCTGTTCGGCGAACTTGTTCCACGGGCAGACGGCCAGGCAATCGTCGCAGCCATAGATGCGGTTGCCCATCGCTTGGCGGAATTCTTGCGGGATTGGGCCTTTATGCTCAATCGTCAGATAGGAGATGCAGCGGCGCGCATCGAGCTGATAGGGCGCGGGAAAGGCGTCGGTCGGGCAGGCAGTCTGGCAGGCGACGCAGGACCCGCAGCGGTCCTCGCCCGGCGTATCGGGTTCGAGCTCGAGCGTCGTGTAGATCGCGCCGAGGAACAGCCAGTTGCCATGATCACGCGATAGCAGGTTCGTATGCTTGCCCTGCCAGCCGATCCCGGCCGCTTCGGCCAGCGGCTTTTCCATGACCGGCGCAGTATCGACGAAGACTTTGACGCCTGGCCCGGACTCCGACCCGGGCTCCCCCCCGATGCCGTCCGCTGCCGCCTCCGCGACGAGCCAGCGCGCGAGCCGTTTCAGCGCCTTTTTGACGACATCATGATAATCCTTGCCCTGCGCATAGACGGAAATCCGACCGATATCGGTTTCGCCTTCGAGCCGCAGCGGGTCCTCTTTCGGCGCATAGCTCATGCCGAGCATCACGACCGAGCGCGCCTCGGGCCAGAGTGCTTTGGGCCGCTCGCGGTGATGCGCGCGGCTTTCCATCCAGTCCATCCCGCCATGCGCGCCGGATGCCAGCCAGTCGCGCAGCCGGCCGGCGCTTTCCGGCGCGGCATCGGCGGAGGCTATCCCGCACGCGGCAAAGCCTTCGGCCTCGGCCTGTGCCTTGAGGCGTTCCGGCAGGGTAGGGCGATCTTCCACCCGCTCTCTCTATCGCCAATCCGGCTGGCGCGGCAATCGGCGACGGATTGAGGCTATTCTCTTAACCATCCTGCGGCTAAGGGCGGGGCATGGCATCCGGTTTCGCCCTCACGGCAGATCATCTCATCAAGGATTTCGGCGCGAAGCGCGCGGTCGACGGTGTCGATATCGCCGTGCCCGAGGGTAGCATCTACGGCATTTTGGGCCCCAATGGCGCGGGCAAGACGACGACCTTGCGCATGCTGCTCGGCATTATCGATCCCGATAGCGGCACGCGCGAACTGCTCGGCACGACGCGGCCGCGCAGCGTCAGCGACCGGGTCGGCTATCTGCCCGAGGAGCGCGGCCTCTATCCGGGGATGAAATCGCGCGATGCTATTGCGTTCATGGGCGCGCTCCGCGGGCTGCCCTGGGCCGAAGGGCGGGCCCGGGCCGACGATATGCTCGCCGATGCCGGGCTCGGCCATGCGGCGGGCGACAAGATCAAGAAGCTCTCCAAGGGCATGGCGCAGTTCGTCCAATTGCTCGGCTCTATAGTCCACCGGCCCGAACTGATCGTGCTCGACGAGCCTTTTTCCGGGCTGGACCCGGTCAACCAGGAACGGCTCGAGGCGCTGATCCTCGCCGAGCGGGATCGCGGCGCGACGATCCTCTTTTCGACGCATATCATGGGCCATGCCGAGCGGCTGTGCGACCGGTTGGCGATCATCGCGGGCGGCAAGCTGCGCTATGAAGGCAGCGTCGCCGAGGCGCGCGCGACCATGCCGATTCAAGCGCATTACACGCCGCGCGAGGACAGCCCGGCGCTCGCCAAGCTGCTCCCGCCCGAGGCCGCGCGCGACAATGGCGGCTATGTGTTCGACGTGCCCGATAGCGGGATGGAGGCGCTGCTCGCCACATTGCTCGAATGCGGCCATGGCGTGGCCGGTCTCTCGCTCGAACGGCCGAGCCTGCACGATGTGTTCGTCAAGCTGGTCGGCGAGGAGACGGTCGAGAAAATGGAAGCCGAGGCCGAAGCGGAAGCAAAAATGGAAGCTGGCGCATGACCAGCCATTTCCGCCAGGCTGCCGTGATCGCGCGCCGCGATTTTATCGCGACAGTCGCCACACCGGCGTTCCTCATGTTCCTGCTTGCGCCGCTCTTCATGCTGATGTTCGCGCTGGTCGGCGGTACGGGCGCGCGGATGATCGCCGATAGCGGGGACGATGCACAGCGCCTCGTAATCCTTGCCGATGCCGACTATGCCGCGCGGATCGAAGCGGCCGATGCGCGGATCCGCCCGACTTTCCCGCTTGGCATCGCCCCGCCCGCGCTCGAACGCCGGTCGCCGGTGCACGATGTCAGCGGGGCGGGCACCGAAGCCGAGGCGCGCGCTTTGTTTTCCGATAGCGGTGTCGATGTCGCCGCCGTGCTCTATGGTTCGCCGGATGCGCCGCGCCTGCTGATCGGCTCGGGCAGCGATCGTTATGCCGATTATCTCGCCCTGCTTGCCGAAACCGCCGCGCGCGACGTCCGCAGCGGTGTGCCGCCGGGCGACGCGGTCACGGAAATCACCCGCGAGCCCTTCGAACGCACGAGCGCGACGATTGGCGGCCAGCAATCGCTGGGCTTTACTGCGCTGTTCCTGCTGTTCCTGCTCACGCTGTTGCTCGCCGGGCAGACGGTGAGCGTGCTCGCCGAGGAGAAGGGCAACAAGGTCATCGAAATCCTCGCCGCCGCTGTGCCGCTCGAGGCTGTGTTTCTCGGCAAGCTGATCGGGCTGTTCGGCGTGGCGCTGCTGTTTATCGCCTTTTGGGGCGGCATCGCGATGATCGGCTTGGCCGCCGTGCCGGACAGCCGCGCGACGATGGTCGCCTTCGATCCGGCGATCGGTTTCGGCCCGTTCCTTGCACTCGGCGTCCTCTATTTCGCGATGGGCTATCTGCTGCTCGGCGCGGTTTTTCTCGCTGTGGGCGGTCAGGCCAATTCGATGCGGGAGATTCAGATGCTCTCGCTGCCAATCACCTTTTTTCAGATGGGCATGTTCGGCCTTGCCTCGGCCGCCGCCGCCAGCCCGGGCAGCGGCCTTGCGCTGTTCGCCGAGCTTTTTCCGTTCAGCTCGCCCTTTGCGATGGTCGCCAAAGGCGCGTCGGACCCGGCACTCTGGCCCCATCTGGCCGCCATTGCCTGGCAATTGCTCTGGGTGTCGATCACCATCGCGCTCGGCGCGCGCTGGTTCCGCAAGGGCGTGCTTAAATCGGGACCGTCGGTGTTCCGGCGGCTCGGCCAGGCTTTGCGTGGCAAGGCGGCCTGAGCGCGGCCGCGTACGCCCGTTAAGCTCGGGCTAACCGCGAATAGATAGAATCCATCGGCGAACAGGGCGAAATACAGTCGGATCGCTATTGACATTCGTGTCAATTGTGTCAGTCTCAATTTGCTACTGATCGCGGCGAGTCTATACTCGCGCGAGAGAATCATTGGGCCGTGGCACAGCGCTAGTCCGGTTCGCGCGCCCGGCCGCTGAGGAGATATCCTCGATAGGGAGAGAGTTATGGCGACGCAGCCCGATACCGAAGGCATGACTGCCGAACAAAAATATCGCGAGGAATATGCACGCGAATGGCGCGAGGGGATCGACCGGTCCACGCTCGAAAAGCCGCTCGCGACGGGCGATACGCCGATTGACGAGATCGATGTGAGCCGGCCCGAGCTTTACGCGCTCGATCGCTGGCAGCCGGTGTTCGAAAAGCTGCGCGCCGAAGATCCAATCCATTGGTGCGAAGACAGCGTGTTTGGCGGCTTCTGGTCGCTGACGACGTACAAGCCGATCGTCCATGTCGAGGCGCTGCCCGATATTTTCAGCTCGGCCTGGTATAATGGCGGCTTCACGATCCTCGATTCCACCGACGACAAGGAACTCGCGCTGCCGATGTTTATCGGCATGGACCGGCCCGAACATACCGCCCAGCGCCGCACCGTCTCGCCGGCCTTCACGCCGAGCGAGATCACCCGGCTCGAAGTCGATGTCCGCAAGCGCACCGAGGAACTGCTCGACAGTCTGCCGCGCGGCGAGGAATTCGACTGGGTCGATACGGTCTCGATCGAGCTGACGACCGGCATGCTCGCGATCCTGTTCGGCTTCCCCTGGGAAGACCGGCGCAAGCTGACCGAATGGTCGGACTGGATGGGCGATGTCGTCGCAGCGATGGACCCTGAACTCGGCCCGATCCGTATGCAGAAAATGTGGGAAGCGGCCGCTTATTTCCAAGAGCTTTGGAAACAGCGCAAGGCGAGTCCGCCGGCGCCCGATCTCCTCTCGATGATGGCGCATTCCGATGCGCTGGGCGAGATGGACGACCGCAACTTCCTCGGCAATATCACGCTCCTGATCGTCGGCGGCAACGATACGACGCGCAACACCATGTCGGCCTATGCCTATGCGCTGAACCAGTTCCCCGAAGAGGCGCGCAAGCTCGAAGAAAATCCCGATCTCGCGGCCAATGCGGGGCAGGAGCTGATCCGCTGGCAGACGCCGCTCGCCCATATGCGGCGCACGGCGATGGAGGACTATGACCTCTTCGGCAAGCAGATCAAAAAGGGCGACAAGCTCGTCATGTGGTATCTCTCGGCCAACCGCGACGCGGACGTGTTCGAAGATGCCGACGAGATCAAGTTCGACCGCGACAATGCGCGCCGCCAGCTCGCCTTCGGTTACGGCATTCACCGCTGTGTCGGCGCCCGGCTCGCCGAGCTGCAGATTCGCGTGCTGATCGAAGAGATGGCGAAGCGCCGCCTGCGGCCCGAGATCACCGGGGAGATCGAGCGGGTGAATTCGAACTTCGTCCATGGCTATAAGAAGATGCCGGTGACGCTGTCCGAATATTGAGGATAACCGGCGGCGCGGTTTGACTTGCGCTTCTTCAAAGCGGACACTCTGCCGGTTCCATAAGGAGGACGGCGATGGCGACGGCTGCGGAGTCTGAAACGGAGAAACCGGAAACGGTCGTCGTAGAAGCGCCGCATCCCTGGGACGTTACCGTTCCCGAGATTTACGCCGAAAATCGCTGGCAGCCGATCTTCAAGGAGATGCGTGAGACCGCGCCGATCAACAAGGTGACGGGATCGGCATTTGGCGATTATTGGAACATCGCCGCGCACAAGCCGATCCAGCATGTCGAGGCGCTGCCCGAGATTTACTCCTCCGATTCCGCGCATGGCGGCATCACCATCTACGGCAATGCCGATACGCTGCCCGAAGAGCTGCGCCGCGAAACGCCGAGTTTTATCGCGATGGACCGGCCCGAGCATACGGCCCAGCGTCGCACCGTTGCCCCGGCCTTTACGCCGGCCGAGATGGAGCGGCTGTCGGGCGATATTCGGGCGCGGACCGGCAAGCTGCTGGACTCGCTGCCGCGCGGCGAGGCGTTCGACTGGGTCGATACGGTGTCGATCGAGCTGACCACCGGCATGCTCGCCATCCTGTTCGACTTTCCCTGGGAAGACCGGCGCAAGCTGACCCTGTGGTCGGACTGGATCAGCGATATCGATTATCTCGACGATCTCGATCGGGCGTACGAACGCCGCGAGCATCTGCGCGCGATGACGGCCTATTTCTCCGATCTCTGGGATCAGCGCGTCGACAAGGATGAGACGCCCGATCTGATTTCGCGGATGATCCATAGCGAGGCGATGGCGGATATGGACCGCTATACCTTTATCGGCAATCTCACCCTGCTGATCGTTGGCGGCAACGATACGACGCGCAATTCAATGTCGGCCTATGCCTATGGGCTCGAGCGGTTTGCGGACGAACGCGCCCGCCTTGAGGCCGATCCCGAGCTGATTCCCAATACGGTGCAGGAACTGATCCGCTGGCAGACGCCGCTCGCCCATATGCGTCGCACGGCGGTCGAGGATCATGAACTGTTCGGGCATGATATCCGTGCCGGCGATGCGGTCGTGCTCTGGTATATTTCGGCCAATCGCGATGAGAGCGTGTTTGAGCGGGCGGATGACATTATCGTCGATCGGGAGAATGCCCGGCGGCATCTGGCCTTCGGCTACGGCATCCACCGCTGTGTCGGCGCGCGTCTCGCCGAGCTGCAATTGCGGATACTGCTCGAGGAAATGGCGGCCCGGCGGTTGCGCCCCAATGTGATCGGCGAGCCCGAGCGCGTCTCGTCCTGCTTCGTCAATGGCTATCGGTCGATGCAGGTGGAACTGAGCGAATATTGAGAGAGCGGCGGCTGGCCGCCCGTGAGGAGAGAAGAGAATGGCAACTGCGGCGAAACCCGAACCGGTCGAAACCATCGTCACCGATGTGAGCGAAACGCCGCATCCCTGGGACGTCAGCGTGTCGGACATTTACGTCGAAGACCGCTGGCAGCCGATCTTCAAGGAAATGCGCGAGAAAGCGCCGGTCAACAAGGTCGTGGGCTCCGCCTATGGCGATTATTGGAACGTCACGACCTATAAGGAAATCCAGCATATCGAGGCGCTGCCGGATCTCTACAGCTCGGCCAAGGGCATCACGATCATCACCGATCCCGACAATCTGCCCGACGATCTCAATATCCAGCTGCCGATGTTCATCGCCATGGACCGGCCCGAACATACCGAGCAGCGCCGCGTGATTGCGCCCGCCTTTACCCCGGCGGAAATGACCCGGATGACGGACGAGATACGCGGGCGGACGGCCGAGATCCTCGACGCGCTGCCCGTCGGCGAGACATTCGACTGGGTCGACAAGGTCTCGATCGAATTGACCACGCAGATGCTCGCCATCCTGTTCGATTTTCCCTGGGAGGACCGTCGCAAGCTCACCGAATGGTCGGACTGGATGGGCGATGTCGAAAGCTCATTATCGATCGAAAGCCGCCGCGAACAGCTCGAACATGTCTATGAGGCCGGCGCCTATTTCCAGCGGCTCTGGGACGAACGGCTCGAAAAGGGTGAAGCACCGGACCTGCTCAGCCGCATGATCCATAGCGAGATGCGCAACATGGATCAGTTCACTTTCATGGGGAATCTGATGCTGCTGATCGTCGGCGGCAACGATACGACGCGCAACTCCATGTCCGGCTACGCCTATGGGTTCGAACAGTTCCCCGAGCAGCGCAAGATGCTCGAGGACGATCCGGAGCTGATCCCGGCGGCCGTGCAGGAACTCATCCGCTGGCAGACGCCGCTCGCCCATATGCGGCGGACCGTGACCGAGGATCATCAGATGTTCGGCCATGAGGTGAAGGAAGGGGATGCGGTCATCCTCTGGTATATCTCGGCCAATCGCGACGAGAATTTCTTCGATCGCCCCGACGATATCTGGCTCGAACGGCCCAAGCCCGGCCGGCATCTCTCCTTCGGCTATGGCATCCATCGCTGCGTCGGCGCGCGGCTCGCCGAGCTGCAGCTGCGCCTGCTGCTCGAGGAAATGGCGAAGCGGAAGCTGCGTGTGAACGTGCTCGGCGAACCCGACCGCGTGTCGGCCTGTTTCGTCCATGGCTACAAGAAGATGGACGTCGAACTCAGCACCTATTGAGCGATCGTTCCTTCTCCGATGGGGCGAAGTTGGATGAGGGGTTTAGAGCTGACAGATAGCGCGCAACCCCTCACCCAGCTCCGCCTAAATTCACTCCGCTCACTAAGGCTACACAACCCTCTCCCTGTGGGAGAGGGTTCTTACATCTTCACCCGATAGACTTCGGTCTCGCCGATGCCCTTGAGCGTCAACGTTTCGGGCGAGTCATAGTCCACCGCATCCCGGGTCTGGTGATAGGTCGCCGCTGACACCGCGATGCCGTTGTGCGCCGCCGTGCCTTCGATCCGGCTCGCGATGTTCATCGTGTCGCCCCAATAGTCATAGGCAAGCCGGCTGCTGCCGATAACCCCGCCGACCACGGGCCCCGTATGAATGCCGACGCGCAGCTTGACGTCCACACCTTCGGCTTCGGTGATCTCTTCGAGCGCGGCGATCAGATCGCGGCCGAAGGCGATGGCGGCGAGCGCGTCGCTGGCGGTCGATGCCGTACCACCCGAAACGGCGAGATAAGCGTCGCCGATTGTCTTCACCTTTTCGATCCCGTGCCGCTCGGCAACCTCGTCGGCGAGCAGGAAGAAGCGGTTGAGCTGCGCCACCAGCTCGCTTGCCGGCATCGTCTTCGCGAGCGTCGAAAAGCCCACCACATCGACGAAGATCACCGACACATTGTTGAATGAATCGGCGACCGTCTCCCCGCTCTTGATCCGCGCCGCGACATGTTCGGGCAGGACATTGTAGAGCAACTCCTCGGACCGCCGTTTCTCCGCGTCGAGCGCCATATTGGCGGCGAAGGTCTTGCGCGCGCGCCGGTCGATATCCCAGTTCACGAAAGTCGCGAACACGAAGAAGGTCGAGAAATTCGTGAAAGTATAGACTTTCGAGATGAACGCCCGGTCGGCCTGCAGCAGGAAACCGATATAGAGCAGCAGTATCGTTACGGCCCAGAGCAGGTACAGCCGCGTATTAGCGACGAAACCGATGCTCGCAAACACGACGAGGATCCCCATATTGACGATCGCCATGCCGAAGCGGGAAATGCCGGTGACCGCCGCCTGTGCCGCCAGCGCCTCGATCAGCATCCCCATCGCGACGGTCAGCGCGATGAACAGCACAAGGTCGATCCAGGGTTTTTCGATATAGAAGCGCGTGCGGATCACCAGCAGGAAGCTGCCGAGCACGCCCATGAACACGCCGGCCGCGATATTGTATTGGATCACGCCCTCGCGCGGGAAATACATCGGGTTGAGGGTGAGATAGGTGACGAAAGTGAGGAGGCCGATCCATAGCAGCGCGCGGCTCGCCGGGATGCGCGCGATGCGCTCGCTCTCGACATAGCGGCGCTCGACTTCGGGATCTTCGAAACGATTGATCAGCGCCAACGGTGCCCCCTACCGGCCTGTGGGAAGCCGCTATGCCATCAATTGACGGGACGCGCCACGCCCTTGCGGGGTCAGCCCTCGAACACTGCCCGCGCCGCCTCGGTCAGCGCGGCCATCGCGTCGCGCCACGGGCCGGGGCCGTAGCTGATCCGCGCAACGCCGAGTTCGGCAAGCCGCCTGCTATCGGGCATGCCGTCGAACATCATCACGTTTACCGGTAGCGGGCTCGCTTCGCACAATGCGCCGATCTGGTCCGCATCGGTGAGGCCGGGTGCGAAAAAGCCGCTGGCGCCGGCATCGGCATAGGCTTGGGCGCGTTCGACGGCCGCGTCGAAGCGATCCTCCTCGGCGACCGTCGATACGCCCGCCCGCAGCCACATGTCCGTGCGCGCATTGATGAAGAAGTCGATGTCCGCATTGTCGGCGACCGTGCGGATCGCGGCAATGCGTTCGACCTGCAGATCGACCGGGTGCAGCCCGTCGCCGCCGACGACCTGGTCCTCGAAATTGATGCCGATCGCGCCGGTTTCAATGATCGCCTGGGCATGGACACCGACGAGCACCGGCTTGACCGCATATCCGCCCTCGAAATCGACGGTGAGCGGGAGGTTCACGGCCTCGACGATCCGCTCGGCATTGGTCAGCGCCTGCTGCATCGGCAGCGATTCGGCATCCGCATAGCCGCGCGCGCCCGCGACCGAGGCGCTGCCCGTCGCGAGTGCCTTGGCTCCGGCTTCGGCTACCGCGAGCGCGCTGCCTGCGTCCCAGATATTGAACAGGATCACCGGATCGCCGGGCACATGCAGGGCGTGAAAGGCGCGGGCGCGGTCTTGCTGGTCGGTCATGAATATCTCCCGAAGCCGGTGTTAGCGGATCGGCCGGTCAGCGTCCCCCCGAAAGTTGCGATGAAAGGATGCAATACACTCTTGTGCTCCTGCGCAGGCAGGAACTGAGGGCGGTACGGAATATCGCGTGAGGCTCCAGGTTCCTGCCTGCGCAGGAGCACAAGTAACGCCTAATGCACGAACCGCGCGACCACGTCCCGGTAGCTGCGGCTGACTTTCACCTGCGCGCCGCTCTCCAGCACCAGGAAGCACTCGCCATTCGTATGCGGCTTCACCTGCCGCACCTGGTCGAGGTTCACGATCGTCGAGCGGTGGACGCGCTGGAAGGTGCGGGGGTCGAGGCGTTTTTCGAGATCCTTCATCGTCTCGCGCAGGATCAGCGTATTATCGCCGGTATAGATGCACATATAGTCGCCGGCCGCGTCGATCCGTTCGATGCTCTCGACATCGACGCGGAAAATCTGGCCGCGATCCTTGACGTTGATGAGCTTTTCGTAGCGGCTGGCCGCGGGCGCATCGCCTTCGCTCGCCAGGTCTTCGGCTGCATCCGGCGCGACTTCGGACAGCACCTCTTTCAGCCGCGTAATCTCTTCGCTGCTATTCTTCTCGGCCAGCCGCTCGCGCACGCGCGCCAGCGTATCGGCGAGCCGGTCTTCCTCGACCGGCTTCATCAGATAGTCGACGGCTTGGGCCTCGAAGGCGCGGATCGCGTGATCGGAATAGGCCGTGACGAAGACGAAGAGCGGCGGCTCGATATCCATCAGCCCCTGGACGACGGAAAAACCGTCGAAACCCGGCATCTGGATATCGAGAAACACGACATCGGGTTTGTGGGTCTTGACCGAGCGGATCGCCTCGCGGCCATTGGTGCAGGTGTCGACGATTTCGACATCGTCATGCGGTTCGAGTCTGACTTGCAGGCCCTGAATGGCGAGCGGTTCGTCATCGACGATGATAGCGCGGATGGTCATGCGGCTTCCTTTGCCTCTTCGAACTGGAGCGGGATTTCGATTTCGACGCAGAAACCGCCGCTGTCATTCGCTTTAATCTCAAATCTTTGTTCTTCGCCAAAAGCCTGGACCAGACGGTCCCGGATATTGGCGAGCCCCACGCCCGTCGAAGAGTGGCGCGTCACGGCGCCTTCTTGCAAGCCCGGGCCGGTGTCGGACACGGTGATCTGCACGCGATTTCCGACCTGTTGCGCCGAAATGCGGATTTCCGCGCCTTCTTCCTGCGGCGTCACGGCATATTTGATCGCATTCTCGACCAGTGGTTGCAGCAACAGCGAGGGCAGCCGCGCCCGGGTCACACGCGGGTCGATCTCGAAACTTGGACGCAGCCGGTCCTCGAACCGCATCCGCTCTATTTCGAGATAGAGCTTCAAAGTTTCAACCTCCTGCGCCAATGGCACGCGCGCGGTCGGCTCATTGGCCAATGTGTATCGCAAGAAGGACGATAATCGCGACAGCATGGCATTGGCGCGCTCGGTCTGTTTCAAGAGCACGAGCGTCGAGATCGAATTCAGCGTGTTGAACAGGAAATGCGGATTGAGCTGGTAGCGCAGCATGGCGAGATGCGCGTTGGAGCTTTGCGTTTCGAGGCGCAGCAGCTGATCATTCTGCTCCTCGATCAGGATGTAGAAATTGATCCCGTAATAGAGGCCGGACCAGGCGACGAGCAGGGTGAAGTCCAAGAGGATCGCGCCGAAAAACTGCAATCCGGAGGGCATTTCGCCGCCGCGATAAAAGGCGGTAAAAGCCCAGACCTCGATAAAGGAGAAGATCGCCGAAGCGATGAGCACGACGGTGACCGATCCGCCCCAGGTAACGCGCGGAGTCTTGGTAATCAGCTGGCGGAAGATCACCGCCATGATCAGCGTCAGGCAATATCCGGTCGCCGTCGCGATCGCCGTCGGCAGGATGAAGAGCGGCCCCATATTGTTCGCGATCCCGCCCAGCGAACGCAGGATGAAATAGCCCGACCAGCCGACCGACTGGAGCACCCAGAATGCCCGGTTCTTGTCGACGAAGAACGGCTTTTTGGTCAGGTCTTCAAGCGCCATGGCCTCTATCTAGTCGATTTCATGGGGTGCGGGAAGCAATTGCGCATCTCGCTTGCGCCCGCCCCGGGGGCGCATCGGCGCAGGCCGGTGTAACTTCCCTGTCATATAGAGGCCGCATAGGGTTTGCATTCGCGTCGCTTGACGGAACTGCCCGGATCGGGCCCTCATAACCCGCATATTCGCTCATGGAGGAAAATGTGCGCGCTCCAATCACCGGATTATTGGCGGCGATGGCCGCGACGCTTGCGGCCTGCGGCGGCGGCGATGGCGGCGTGCGCGCCATCACGGTCGTCGGCAGCTCGACCGTCTATCCCTTCACCCGCGCCGTTGCCGAGAATTTCGCCCGCAACAATCCGGAATTCCGCTCGCCTGTCGTGGAATCGACGGGCACGGGCGGCGGGATCGAGCTGTTCTGCTCGGGCGTCGGCGCCGATCATCCCGATATCGTGAACGCCTCGCGCCGCATGCGGATGAGCGAGTTCGAGACCTGCAATGCCAATGGCGTCGACCATATTATCGAGCTGCGCGTCGGCATCGACGGGCTCGCGGTTGTGGAATCGCCCGAAGGCCCGGAAATCGCGCTGACCCGCGCGCAGATTTACGAAGCGCTCGCCGCCGAACCCTATGGCGGGGCGCAGACCACCGAGACTTGGTCCGATGTCGATCCGTCGCTGCCCGACATTCCGATCCGCGTCTATGGCCCGCCGACGACGAGCGGCACCCGCGACGCCTTTATCGAACTGATCATGGAAGCCGGCTGCGAAACCAATCCCGCCATCGTCGCGATGGAAGAGGACGATGAGGACCGCAAGGACCGGATCTGCACCACCGTGCGCGACGATCAGGCCTTTATCGAGGCGGGCGAGAACGACAATCTGATTATCCAGCGCGTCGCCCAGAATCCCGGCTATCTCGGCCTGCTCGGTTATAGCTTTATGGCGGAGAATGAAGACGAGGTGATCGGCGTGACGATCGACGGGGTCGAGCCGACCTATGACAGTATCGCCAATTTCGAATATCCGGGCGCCCGGCCGCTCTACGTCTATATCAAGGGCAACCACCTCCAGGCGATCCGGGGCTTGCGCGAATTTGTGCTGGAATATGTCTCCGCCTGGGGGCCGGATGGCTATCTGGTGCAGGAGGGCATGATCGCCAATCCGGAGGAAACGCGCGCGCATTTCGCCGCGATCGCCGAGGAGATGCGGCCGCTGACCGCTGAAGACGTTCAAAGCTGAGCAATCATCGATATTGTATGCGGGGTGGGCGATCGCTGCCTGGCCCCGCTTTTCCGCCATGTGGAGCGGTTATTTGCCCGGCCGGGGCGTTTGGTGTAACATAAGTGTAATATTTATGGCGAGTGAAGCAAAACATACGGTTTCGGCGTTCGACGACGAACTTGGCGCGCTGCGCGCAAACATCCTCGAACTGGGGTGGCGCACCTCGCTCGCCATGGCGGATGCGATCCGTGCGCTGGAAGAGCGCGACACGGCGCTTGCCGAGGCCGTCATCGCCAGCGATCCGGAAATCGACGCGCTGGCCACGCAGATCGAGGCGGCGGCGGTCAATGTCATCGCCCTGCGCGCGCCGATGGCCGACGATCTGCGCGTGCTCATCTCCGCCATCAAGATCGCCGCGACGTTGGAGCGGACGGCTGACTATGCCCGCAATATCGCCCGCGTCGTCCCGCAATTCACGGGCAAATATCCGAAGAAACTCCGCAAGCGGATCGCGACGATGAACGATGCCGCAAAGACCATGCTCGGCGATGTCGTGCGCGCCTATGCCGATGGCGATGTCGAGCTCGCCCGCGAGGTCCGCACGCGCGACGATGCGGTCGACCGGCTGCACGACGAGGTTACCGAGATGCTCATGGCCTATATGATCGCCAAGCCCGAGCGCATCAGCCAGGCCGCGCATCTGCTGTTCGTCAGCAAGCATCTGGAACGGATCGGCGACCAGGCGACGAATATTGCCGAGATGGTCACCTATTCGGTCACCGGCAACCAGCTGCGCGTCCGCGATACGGAAAGCGAGCGGCTCGCGGCGTAACCCCGCCACTTTGCCGGGTTGAACCGGCGCCCGATAATCGACAGGATGGACGCTCGCGAAGGTGCGGCTCTGCGCAGCCGTATGGCTGTGGAGTGTGCATGCAATTCTGGACTCCCGAACCGGCGATCGACGATCCCAATCACTATTTTTACCGTCCACCGCCAACCGCCTTTGTTGGTACGCCGGCGCGGACATTTTTGATGGGCGGGGTCGGCTTTGCGACGATGCTTGAAGCGCTCGAAAAGACCGCGGACAGGCCGTTGCTCTGGGCGACGACGCAATTTGTGTCGAGTGCGGTGCCGGGCGCCGAACTGGAGATCGATATCGAACCGGCGATGGTCGGGCGCAGCGTCATCCAGGCACGGGTGACCTTGCGAGAGGGCAACCGCATCATTCAGCAAGCGCTGGCCGCGCTCGGCGGGCGTTCGGATGCCGTCGACCATGTTTTCGGCACGATGCCCGCCGTGCCGCAGCCGGAAGACTGTCGGTTGGCCGAGGATCGCGGCGCGATGCCGGACTCGCTGGTCACCCAGTTCGAACAGCGTATCGCCGCGCAAGACGAAGACGCCGGTGCGGCCCATATCTGGTATCGCGAGGTCGATGGCGCGCCGATGAGCGTCGGGCTGATCGCGATCATCGCCGATTTCATGGGCGGCGCGCATCCCGCGACGATGGGCTGTACCAGCCTCGACAACACCTTGCGTATCTTCACCGTGAAACCGGCCGACTGGGTGCTTGGCGTGACCGAATTTTCCGGCTTCGCCAAGGGGGTCTTTCACGGCACAATGCATCTCTATTCCGAAGACGGTACATTGCTTGCCAAGGCCAGCCAGACGGCGCTTATCGGACGCGGGGGCTGAGCGAACGGCGTACGGATAGAGGAGAGATATCATGACCAGCGATCGTAGCGCATTCGGCGCGGAAACCACGGCAGACGAAGTGCTCGACGGCACGGACCTTGGCGGCAAGCTCGCCTTCATCACCGGCGGTGCTTCGGGCCTTGGCGCCGAAACCGCCCGGGCGCTCGCCAGTCGCGGAGCGGCGATCATCATTGCCGCGCGGGATGTCGACAAAGGCGAAGAGGCCGCGCAATCGATCCGCGATGCGGTCGATGGCGCGCAAGTCGAGGTGATCGCGCTCGATCTCACCTCGCTCGACAGCATCCGCAGCTGTGCGGAGGAATTCCTCGCTTCCCATGACAGGCTCGACCTGCTGATCAACAATGCCGGCGTCATGGCCTGTCCGAAGATGCAGACCGCCGACGGCTTCGAAATGCAATTCGGCACCAATCATGTCGGCCATTTCCTGCTGACCAATTTGCTGAGCCCCACGCTGATCGCTGCGGCGCCGTCGCGGGTCGTCAATCTCAGTTCGCGCGGTCATCACCGCGACAGCGTCCATTTCGACGATCTGCATTTTGCCGATCGCGACTATGATAAGTGGCAGGCCTATGGCCAGTCCAAGACCGCCAATGTCCTTTTCACCGTCGGCCTCGACAAGCGACTGCGGGAGCAGGGCGTACGGTCCTATGCCGTGCATCCGGGCGGCATCGTCACCAATCTCGGCCGCCATCTGAACGACGAGGATGTCCAGTTCCTGATGGCCCAGATGCAAAAACACAGCGGCGGCAAGGCGACGCTTAAAACCATTCCCCAGGGCGCCGCGACGAGCTGCTATGCCGCCACAGCGCCCGAGCTGGACGGCGAGGGCGGCGTCTATCTCGAAGACTGCCATGTCGCGGCCCAGGACAACGAGGATATGACCGGCGGTGTCCGATCCTACGCGATCGATCCGGACAATGCCGAGAAGCTCTGGGCGGTGTCGGAAAAGCTGGTCGGCGAAAAATTCGCTTATTAGGCGAGTTCATTGTCAGAAACTTCCTGTCGGAAGTTCGCCGCACCGGGTTTTGATTGTCAGAACATTGCTCTCGCAATGTCGCGGCACCAGCCCGCGCGCCCTCCCGACCTCCCATGAGTGTACCCTGTTTGGGAGGTCGGGAGGGGGTGCGGGCCGGTGCCGCGCCGAGGCGAAGCCGAGGTCTGACAAAGAAACCTGCCGCGCCTGAGCGAAGCGAAGGTCTGACAAAACCCCTCCTTGCAATGTTGGAGAAACGCGCGTCCCTATCCGCGTCCGAAAGGATGAGGCCGCCCCGCATGAAAAACCGCACCCCCGTTATCTGCGATCGCTGCCGCGCCACCGGCTATCTCGGCGAAGGCAAGTTCGCCCAGCTCAAGCCCCGGCTCGATTTCACCCCCGTGCCCCGCAAGACGCAGCGCCATGACGGCTGGACGCCCGAGCGGCAGCGCGGCTTTATCGAGGCGCTGGCCCGCACCGGCTCCGTCACCCGCGCGGCCGCGGCCGTCAACATGGCCAAGGAAGGCGCCTATCAGCTCCGCCTCCACCCGGAGGCCGCCGAGTTCCGCGATGCCTGGGCCGCCGCGCTCGACTATGGCACGCACGTCCTCGCCGATGCCGCGCTCGATCGCGCGATCCACGGCGTCCCCATCCCCATCATGCATGATGGCAAGCAGGTCGCCGAGCGCCGTACCTTCAACGAACGCCTGACCATGTGGCAGCTTCAGCACCGGATGCCCGAAACCTATGGCAAACCCGGCGGCGCGGGCACCAAATCCCCCGAGACCAATGCGCGCGAGGATTGGGAGGCGCGCGCCGACGATCGCCTGCGCGCGCTGGAGATCATGCTGATCCACTATCGTAACCGCGTGCAGATGGAGCGCGAACACCGCCGCGCCGGCGAGATCGACGAGGCCGATTTCTACGCGCGCCAGCTGACGCATATCGAGGTGCTGATCGAAGCCGGCGGCGGCGCGAACGACCTGATGGACATCGCCAACGGCAAACGCGATTCCGACCGCCCCTGGACGCTCACCGATGACGACGCGCGCAAAAGCACGGTGCTGACCGACCTGCTCGCCCAGATGCGCGCAGAGGCCTGGGCCGCCGACGCGGCGGGCGAAGAGCTGATCGGCCAGCACGGCCATGAGCAAGAACTGCGCGCGATCGCGCGGCGGGGGCGGGAGGGTGGGGATGAATAGGATTCACCCACAACTAAGTTACTTGATTCATGTTTTGTTCTTGTCAAAAGGGACGGATTTATGCAATCTGACACAAATCGTCCCAGGAGCTTTCCATGCCCCAACAACCCTCACAATTTTCACATCTGAGGAAGACAGCAGGACTTGGGATTGATGAAATAGCGAATGAGTTCGGCTTTTCACGAAGTACGGTTTACCGTTGGGAACGGGGCGAGGCCGAGCCGCGCAAGGTTGTCATGCAGTCACTTTCTGTGTTGGCCAAATTTCCGGGTGCAGAGAAAGGCGAACAGATTTCGTTCAACTTCATAGACCTTTTTGCCGGTATTGGTGGGCTTCGAATCGGTTTTCAGGGAATAGGCGGGCATTGCGTTTTTACGTCCGAATGGGACAAGTTCGCGCAGAAAACCTATCAAGCAAATTTTCGTGATAATCACCCGGTTGCAGGCGATATTCGAGAATATTCCGACGATCCGGACCGCATTCCTGAGCACGATCTCCTTTTGGCCGGATTCCCCTGCCAACCATTCTCGATTGCAGGAGTATCAAAAAAAAATGCTCTGGGGCGGCCGCATGGATTTCTCTGTGACACGCAGGGTACGCTCTTCTTCGACACTGCGAAAATAATCGCTCATCACGAGCCGGCGGCCTTTGTGCTTGAGAACGTAAAAAATCTCGAGCGTCATGATAGAGGCCAGACGTTCAGGACGATCATGAACGTCCTTGAAAACGAGCTCGGCTACAAGGTGCAATCAAGGGTGATAAATGCCCGGCATTGGGTGCCGCAAAAACGGGAACGAATTTTCATCGTTGGCTTCAAAAATCCAACTGCGTTTAATCTTAACAGCCTTGAGTTGCCTGATACCAACCCAACTTTGGGCAGCGTTCTTGATTGTAATGAAGATGTTGATCCCAAATACACGCTCACACCAAGGTTGTGGGAGTATCTGCAGGCCTATCGTGCAAAGCATGAAGCCAAAGGAAACGGCTTCGGTTTTGGCCTTTGTGGTCCGGACGATGTCGCTCGAACGCTGTCGGCTAGATACTACAAGGACGGCTCCGAAATCCTGATCGCTCAGGAGGGAAACAGACCTCGTCGATTGACACCACAGGAATGTGGACGGTTGATGGGTTTCGAGCGGGAAGGACGAAAATGGCAAATTCCTGTGTCCGATACGCAAGCGTACCGGCAGTTTGGGAATGCCGTTGTCGTTCCGGTGGTCGAATTCATCGCGAACGCGATGAAACCTCATCTAATGTCTGCGCTTGCACAGGAATCCGTCGAGACCAGAGCGGCTTAATCTGATGGCCGACGTTGTTTCGAAAGAAGTTCGGAGCCGGATGATGTCCGGCATACGCTCGAAAGATACGAAACCAGAGTTGATGTTAAGGCGTGGATTGCACGCGAGGGGTTTTCGTTTTCGTCTGCACCAGAGCGATCTGCCGGGCAAACCTGATATAGTTCTCCGAAAACACCATGCAGTCGTGTTCGTCCATGGGTGTTTCTGGCACGGTCACGGTTGTAGCTTGTTCAAATGGCCAAGCACTAAAGCAGAATTCTGGAGGGGAAAGATTGAAGGAAACCGCAGGCGAGATCAGAACCATATCGACTGCTTAACAAAACTTGGTTGGCGTACTGCTATCGTCTGGGAATGCGCTTTGCGTGGGAAGCATCAGCTTGGAATTGGACAAACCGTCGACGAAGTCGAAGCTTGGTTGTTATCACAACGGCCGACTGTTGAGGTTTCCGAGCGCGTTTAAGGATAGGAAGGAAGCTCGCCAGATTTCGAATACGACAGCATATCGGTCGCGAAAATTTCAATTGGGCGATAGAATCGGCTCCCAAAACTGATGATGTCTTGGCTTGTTATCGATCGTGCATCTGAGGCCAAGAGATCCAAGGTTTCTTGAGGCATATATATTGCGGCCGCTTGTGTCTGAAGGAGCAAGCGGGTTCTGCCTTCGTTAAATTCGCTTGCATCGATGAAATATCCAGCGCCAACTTTCGGACGATTCAGATCTCTCAACCCTCTAAGCAACCGCTCACGCGCGTGGTAACTTTTGATTTCAATTCCCAAGTTACCTTTGTTTGACGACGTGGAGTGGACAATTATGTCCCCTTCTGATTCGGCCCCAGTCTGACTGAATGAAGTGCTTTCCATTCCGATGTTTTCGAGGCATCGAATAAGGAGAAGTTCGTTTAAGGTACCAGCAACTGAAACAAGGCCATTGCCCGCGCCTTTTGAAAACTCGGCGAAATCACCGAGCAAGAAAGTCATCAATTCCTTGAGCGGAATGGTACAAATATCGCTTTCTATATGCTCGAACAAACCTTCTCGGACGACTTGTTCTACAACAGGTTCAAATGCAGCTTTGACTATGTCAGCACAGGCTCGATTCATGGAAACAACGTTATCTTCCGTGACTGGCTCGCCTAGGCGTTTCTCAGCCATATCGATAATCGAGTTCGACGGCGGCAGTACTCCAAGAACTGAGCCGAAAAATTCCGGTTTTTCCTGAAAGAACTTTTTCAGATGCTTTAGTTTGGTAGCGTCCTTTGCCGTCCCGAGCGATGGGTGGGCGAATAAGGACTCTTTGGAGATTGGAACTCCAGAATCCAGATAACCCAGCAAGAGTTGGCTGAAGGTTTTTTGATAATCAACTCTTGCCAACTGTTGCACTCCTTTGTTGTGCACCAAGCTTGGGTAGCCGGACCCCCCGGACGATCACGCTAGTTTAAAAGGCTTTCTCCCGTCCACATCTTCTCTCTTAACCAAGCCGCGCTTCATCAGTCCTCCTAGAAGCGAATAGCTCAGGTAGTTCTTTTGCCGCCCGTCGAAATCAGATTCCAGCCCCAACTCGCGCGCGATCTGGTTGTTGATTGCACCTTCTGGATGATTTCTGAGATAGTCCAGTATTGCTTGTTCAAGCTCGGCTCGCGCTGCGGCAGCCCGTTCCTTCGGTTTCATCTCACTCCTCCCCCATCTTCAACGCCGCAATAAACGCCTCCTGCGGGATGCTGACGTTGCCATACTCCCGCATCTTCGCCTTCCCCTTTTTCTGCTTCTCAAGCAGCTTCTTCTTCCGCGTAATATCCCCGCCATAGCATTTCGCGGTCACGTCCTTGCGCATCGCGCCGATCGTTTCGCGGGCGATGACTTTGCCGCCGATCGCGGCCTGGATGGGGATTTTGAACAGGTGGCGGGGGATCAGGTCTTTGAGGCGCTCGCACATATGGCGGCCGCGGGTCTCCGCCGCGTCGCGGTGGACGATCATGCTCAGCGCGTCGACGGGTTCCTGGTTGACGAGGATGTTCATTTTGACCAGATCGCCCTCGCGATAGCCGATAGCCTCGTAATCGAAGGAAGCGTAGCCGCGCGAAATGCTCTTCAGCCGGTCGTAAAAGTCGAAGACCACTTCGTTGAGCGGTAGCTCGTAAACGAGCTGGGCGCGGCCGCCGACATAGGTCAGCTGCTTCTGGATGCCGCGCCGGTCCTGGCAGAGTTTGAGGATGGGGCCGAGATAATCGTCGGGCACATAGATGGTCGCCTTGATCCAGGGCTCCTCGATATGCGCGATCTTCACGACGTCCGGCATGTCGGCCGGGTTGTGCAGCTCTTGCGTCGCGCCGTCGGTCATGGTCAGCTTGTAGACCACCGAGGGCGCAGTCGTGATCAGGTCGAGATCATATTCGCGCGTCAACCGTTCCTGGATGATCTCGAGATGCAGCAGGCCGAGAAAGCCGGCGCGAAAGCCCTGGCCGAGCGCGGCGCTCGTCTCCATCTCGAAGGTGAAGCTCGCATCGTTGAGGCGGAGCTTGGAGATGCTCTCGCGGAGTTTCTCGAAGTCCGCCGCATCCACCGGGAAGAGCCCGCAAAAGACGACCGACTGGACTTCGCGGAAACCGGGCAGGGGCTCGGTCGCGCCATTCTTGACGGTCGTGATCGTGTCGCCGACCGCGGTGTCCGCGACCTCCTTGATCTGCGCGGTGATGAAGCCGATTTCGCCGGGGCCGAGTTCTTCGAGCTGCTCGATCTTGGGGCGCATGCAGCCGACGCGGTCCACCAGATGCTGGGTGCCGTTCTGCATGAATTTGATCTGGAGGCCCTTGCGCAGGACGCCGTCGATCACGCGGACGAGGATGACGACGCCGAGATAGGGATCGTACCAGCTGTCGACGAGCATGGCCTTGAGCGGCGCGTCGCGGTCGCCGCCCGGGGGCGGGATTTTCTGGACGATCTGTTCGAGGATGGCCTCGATGCCTTCGCCCGTCTTGGCGCTGGCGAGGACGGCGTCATCGGCGGGGATGCCGATCACTTCCTCGATCTCGGCGCGGACCTTTTTGGGGTCGGCGGCGGGGAGGTCGATCTTGTTGATGACGGGGAGGATCTCGTGATCATGCTCGATCGACTGGTAGACATTGGCGAGCGTCTGGGCTTCGACGCCCTGGGCCGCGTCGACGACGAGCAGCGCGCCCTCGCAGGCGGCGAGGCTGCGGGAGACCTCATAGGCGAAATCGACATGGCCGGGCGTGTCCATGAGGCTGAGCTGATAGGTCTCGCCGTCCTGCGCGGTGTAGGTGAGGCGGACGGTCTGGGCCTTGATCGTGATCCCGCGCTCGCGCTCGATATCCATATTGTCGAGCACCTGCTCCTCCATCTCGCGTTCAGACAAACCGCCGGTTTGCTGAATAAGACGGTCGGCCAGCGTCGACTTCCCATGGTCGATATGCGCGATAATCGAGAAGTTCCGGATATGCGAAAGGTCTGTCATCGCCAGCCGATTAGCCGGGGCAGCCGCTCCTGTCATCCGCCAAATCGCGGCGCCGGCAATTTGACGACATGGGTCGTAATTCCTATCCCCGCACGTAACACGACAGACGGGGAGGGAATGGCGATGCTGGTGTTGCGGCAGATTGGTTGCGCGTTCGCGTTCGTCCTAGGGGTTGGCTTGACCGGCTCACCACCAGCAGCGGCACAGGACGACGGTGCGTCGATATGGGCGGAATTGGCGCTAGGTGATCTGGAGGCGATCCGGGATCTGCTCGCCGAAAATCATCCTGGCCCCGTCGATCTGGAGAACAGCCGCTATGGCGAATGGCTGCGCGATGGTTTCGCCGAAGCGTCGCAGCGAGCGGGTAGAGCAGACTCGATGGCCGATTATGAGCGCACATTGCGCTTTTTCGTCAACGGCTTTCGCGACGGCCATATCGCGCTTGGACTCAACTATCAGCCGCGCATCTATTCCTGGCCGCGTTTTCTCGTTCGGCGCTCGGTCGACGGAAACGCTGATTCCGTTTTTTATTCGAATACCGATGCGGTTCCGGTGGGAGCCAAACTGCAATCTTGCGACGGGCAGGCGGTGGACGCGCTACTTGGCGAGCGCGTTGATCCCTATTTTTTTAACGCCGATATCCCGCATACGCGCCGTTGGTACGTGCCGCGCCTCTTCACCCTCGATCCGGGCGATGAGGAACTGCAACTCGCCCAATGCACGTTTCTGATTGATGGAGAGACGCGTGCGGTCGATCTAGAATGGGCGCGTCTGTCGGCCAGAACGCGGTCCGAACAATTCGCATCGCTCCGGTCCGACCGACCCGAGCTCGGCATTGCCGAACGCGACGGCATAGTCTTCGTTGGCCTGCCAAGCTTCGTGCAGACAGGATCGCGAGCTCGGACCATGCAGGCCGTCATTGACGAGATTGGGGAGCGGCGAGATGAGTTGCGCAGCCGGGCCGTCGTGTTCGACGTGCGCGGCAATGGCGGCGGCAACAGCGCCTGGGGCGTCGCCGTGGCGCAGGCGCTTTACGGCGAGGAATGGGTTAGCCGGATCACCGAAAGTTTCGACGCCACCGTCGATTGGCGCGTCTCGGCGGCGAATATGGCGCATCTCGACGGCATTTTCGAAACGGTAAGCCGGGACGGGCTCGCCGATGCGGCGGAATATGTGGACGGGGTACGCACGGCGATGGCGGCAGCACTCGAGCGCGACGAGGCGCTGGTCCGTACATCAGACCCCGGCACCGAACCGTCCGGGCCGCCGCCCGCCAATCCGATTTCGGGCCGCGTCTATTTCCTGACCGATTCCCGCTGCGGCAGCGCCTGTCTCGATTTCGCCGATGTTATGCGCAGGTTGCCCGGCGTCACGCATATTGGCCTCCCGACCTATGCGGACGCCATCTATATCGACAATACGGTAGCGCTGCTCCCGAGCGGTCTCGCCCGCTTCTCCTACTCGCTGAAAGTGTATCGCAATCGGGTACGCGGCAACAATGAATTCTACACGCCGGAGATACCATGGCCCGGCGGCCCAATGACCGACGAGGCGGTTACGGCGTGGATTGGCGAACTAGCGGGTCACACGCGGTCGGAATGAAGACGTTGCCGATCAGGTCTCCATAGTCGGTACCGCATTCTCGACGAACTCGCGCGTCAGGACATATTTGGGATCGGTGCGTGTCGCGGCGTCGAGCATCTTCGCGTCATCGCCGACCAATATCCGCCATTCCTCTTCGCGCACGCCATCGAGGATGATCTTTGCCGCCTCGGCCGGTTCCATGCCGTTGTCGCGGAAATCCACCATGCGCTGGCGCACTTCCTCCTCGCTTTCGCCGGGGCCGAGGATATCGGTGACGCCATGCTCGCGGACCGAATTGATCGCGATCGACGTGCCGATATGGCCGGGCATCACGACGCTCGCTTTCACATGCGGCGCGTTGATCGCGAGGTCCGTGAGCAGCGCCTCGGTAAAGCCCTTCACCGCGAATTTGGCGGCGCAATAGGCGGTGTGCGGCGTATCCGGCCCGATGCTCGCCCAGAAGCCGTTGACTGAACTGACATTGACGATGTGCGCCTCATTGGCCTTGACGAGCAGCGGCATAAAAGCCCGGGCCGTCAGATAGACCCCATCCCAGCAGACGTTGAAAGTCCGCTCCCATTGCCCGCGATCCCCGGCAACGAAACTGCCGCCGCCGCCGATGCCGGCATTGTTGAAGAGCAGGTGGATATGGTCCTCGCCGGTCTCGGCGAGCACATAATCGCGAAAGGCTATGATATCATCCTCATTACCGACATCGGCGTGGAAGCTGATGATTTTCGCGCCCTGCGTCGCTTGCGCTTCGGCGAGCGCTGTGGTTTCGGCCATGTCTTCGTCGCCGATATCGCACATCGCGATGGAACAGCCTTCGGCGACGAGTTGCAGCACCAGCGCGCGCCCGATTCCCGATCCGCCGCCGGTCACGACCGCTATCTTGCCCGAAAAATCCTGCATGTCTTTTTCCCTCCCGGCCCGGTTTCGCGGGCCATCTTGCTCTGCAAAAAGGGAACCCTAGGGATACGGATACCGTGCGCCAAGCACCTATTGAGCAGGCGCGGTCGTTACCGGATTGGTCGATATTGTAGCCCGCTATTCGCGGACATTCGCCACGTTATAGCTATAGGCTTCGTCTTGCGTCAGGCAGCGGCGCGTTTCGCCGTCGCCAACGGCCTGGGTCGCGTACATCACCTCGCTGAGCAGACGGCGCGAGACGCCCATACGGATCAGAAAGTCATTATCTTCGGTGGCGAGCTGGGCGCTCGATTGCTCGATCTCGCCGATCAGTTCCAATGTGCTGTCGGTCCCCGCTTCCACTTCCTGCCGGATGATATCGCGATTGCCGGTATGGGTGAACATATGGACCATGAATTGGCCCTGGGGCTCCACGATCCGCAACTGCCCGCCCATAAACGCGAAATTGCAGGCCGAGAAACAGGCCCAGCCTGACGGTATCCGCGTGATAATGCCGGGAAATTCCGAGCGCAGCATCCGGCCCGCCTCATTGCCGGCATAGGCGTCGCCGCCCGGCGAGCGGAACCAGATCTCCGATATCTGGTCGTCTTCTGCGAGCGCGTCGCGCAATCGATCGGCAAGGCCCGGCGTGATCACGCCCTCGGCCAGCAAGACACGTTGATTGCCCCGGTCGACCGGCGTTAGGGACATGACCTGATTGGCCGCCCAATTGGGCGATGCCGGGCAGGTCGGATTCGCGGAATCGGATTGCGCGCCGGGGGCGGCGCTGGCGCACAGCAAGGCCGCGCCTGTTGCAATCGCCATCCGCAAACGCTTCATGGTTTAGGCCGCCAGCACATACCGGGTTGAGGGCGGAACGCGGCACATCGTCTTGGGAACGGTCGTCTCCTCGCCATCCACGATGATGACATCGGTGACCTGTAGGCAATCGCCGCCGCCCGCCTGCTCGGTCCGGCCGGTTACGGTCGACGAGCCGCTGACGCCGGAACGTGTGTCGCTCGTCCAGGTTGCCGTCGATCCGACCTCGCCGCTGCGCGTCGCTTCGACAGTCGCCGCTGCGGCCTTTTCCTGTTCCTCAGGTTCTAGGCGGCAGGCGATTTCCGTCGCCAGCGTATCGGCGAACTGGGCCGACGGTACGAAAGTCGGAATGCCGATCGAGCGTGCGGCACTGCCGAGCAGGCCGCCTATGACCGACCGCCCGACCGATTCTCCGGCGGTGTTGCAATGATTGGTATCGTCGCTCGAACTCGACGAGCGCCCGCCCAATATGCCGCCGAACTGATAGGCGGCGACAGGCTGCGTCGCCAGTGCGGCAACGAGAACGAAACCGATAAAGCGATTGTCGCGGCTAGAAAAAACCATGCTACTCTCCTTGCCGACCCAGCGATCTTGGTTGGTCATGCGCCTACCGTTTACAGGCCCAAATATCAAGATTTTCCCAATATCCGCGCTGTGCTGCGTATCACGGGAAATCGCGAAATCTGCGGCTTCGATGCAGCCAGAAGGGGTTTTAAGCGAACATATCCGGACAAAGCGGCCACGCTATATGTGTTGCGCGCCGATATTTCGCTGGAACCCTTTTTGACGACACTCTTGCGGCCAACAGGGCGATACGCCCTTTTGCTTGCCTCGGCGGCACAGCCCGCTAGCATCGCGCCGAAAATCAGAGGGGAGTGGCCCATGCGCCATATCGCGATCGTCGGCACGGGGCCGGCGGGCTATTATTCTGCCGAAGCCGCGCAGAAACTGTTCGGTGATGGCGTATCCATCGACATGATCGATCGGCTTCCCGTTCCCTATGGTCTGATCCGCTTCGGCGTCGCGCCTGATCATCAGTCGATCAAGAATGTCGCCCGGCGCTATGAAAAGGTGGCGCTGTCCGACAATGTCCGCTTCGTCGGCAATCTCACGATCGGCGGACAGATCAGCATCGCCGAATTGCAGGACCTCTACGATGCGGTGATTATCGCGACTGGCGCGCCGCATGACCGGGAGCTCGGGATTCCGGGTGCCGATCTGCCCGATGTATTCGGGAGCGCTGCCTTTGTCGGTTGGTATAACGGCCATCCCGATCATGCCGAGGTCGATCCGCCGCTTGATGGCACGCATGTCGTCGTCATCGGCAATGGCAATGTCGCGCTCGATGTCGCGCGCGTGCTTTCCAAGACGCCCGATGAATTCGCCGGGTCGGACATCGTGCTCCATGCCTATGAAGAGCTGGAAAAGGCGAAGACCGAGCATATTGCGCTGCTCGGCCGGCGGGGTCCGCATCAGATTGCGATGACGCCAAAGGAACTGGGCGAATTGGGGCGGCTGGAGCGCGCCGCGCCGCGTGTCGATCCCAACGACCTGCCAGAAGAGGGTGCCGATGCGCTCCTCGAGCCGGGCATGCGCAAATCGGTGACGTTCCTGCGCGAGTTTGCGGCGATTCCGGAATCGTTCCGGGCCGACAAAACGGTCGAGATAGATTTCGACTTTTTCGCCGCGCCCGTGCGGATCGAAGGCGATGGCAAGGTCGAACGAGTCGTTGTCGAGCGCACCGAACTCGATGCCGATCTGCGGAGCGTCGGCACCGGAGAGACCTATACGATTCCTGCCTCAATGGTCGTCACCTGTATTGGCTACCAGACGCCGGAGATGGAAGGCGTGCCGTTCGAACATGGCCGCGGCCGCTTCGCGAACGATGAGGGGCGGATATTGCCGGGCCTCTATTGCGTCGGCTGGGCGAAGCGCGGCCCGACCGGCACGATCGGCACGAACAGGCCGGACGGCTATGCCGTGGTCGACCTGATCGCCGAGGATATTGGCGAAGGCGCGGGCAAGGCGGGCCGCAAGGGGCTCGACGCATTGCTTGCCGAGCGCAACGTGGAAGTTGTCACCTTCCGCGACTGGAAGAAGATCGAAGAGGCGGAAGCCGAGCGCGCTCGCGAAGGCAGCCCGCGCGAAAAATTCGTCGCCATCGAAGAAATGATCGCGGCGCGCGACTAGCGGCTTAGCCAGTCCTCGAGGATCGCATTGACCTGTTCTGGCGCTTCCTGCTGGACCCAGTGCGATACGCCGGGCAGCCGATGCAGTTCGAGTTTCGGCACCCATTCCTCCGTGCCCTCGGTGCAGCGGATGTTGAGCGCGACATCTTCCTCGCCCCAGATCATCAGCGTCGGTATCTCGATCCGGCCGTCGCCGAGATCGAAGCTGTCCTGATGACGCAGCAGCGCGCGATAATAGTTGAGCATGGCGGTCAGCGCGCTCGGCCGGGCCGCGGCCGCAGCGTAGACCGCCTGCACGTCGGGCCCGAAATTTCTCTGGTCGCAGCTCGATCTCACGAAGATTTCGCCGATCGCCTTCCCGTTGCCGCGGCCGAGCATCTTTTCAGGCAGCCAGGGAAGCTGGAAAAAGAAGATGTACCAGCTCTTTTTGAGCTGTCGCCAATGCCGGATTTCGCGCCGCCCGACCATCGGATGCGGTACGTTCAATATGACGAGCTTTTCAAGCGGCCGGACTTTGCCGATCGCAAAAGCCCAGGCGATAATCGCGCCCCAGTCATGCGCGATCAGCGTGACCTCTTTCGCGCCGCTCGCATCGATCAGCGCGGCGACATCCTGGGTGAGATGATCGAGTGCATAGGCGCGCACGCCGTCGGGCCGGCTCGATCCACCATAACCGCGCAGGTTGGGCGCCCAGACGCGATAGCCGAGCCGGGCGAGCAGCGGCATCTGGTAGCGCCACGAGAAATGCAGCTCGGGAAAGCCGTGCAGGCAGAGCGCAAGCCGGTCGCCGCTCCCGGTTTCGGCCAGTTCAAACCGCTGCCCGTTGGCCTCGATCCAGCGCATCGCGATGCCGCTGTCCGGGTCGGGGTTCCAGCTGAATCCGTCGTCCATCCGTCGAACGTAGCAGCCTGGGCGCTTTTCTGCTAACGTCTACGTAAACCAAAAATCAGGCCAGAGAATCAGGAGAGATTTTGATGCACGATATCGTTATTCGGGGCGGCACGATCGTTGACGGTTTGGGCGGCGAACCTTTTCAGGCGGACATCGCGGTTGATGGCAATCTGATCACGCAGATCGGCGAAGTCAGCGGCGAGGGCCGTGAGGAAATCGATGCGAGCGGCAAGATCGTCGCGCCGGGCTGGGTCGATATCCACACGCACTATGATGGCCAGGCGACCTGGGACGACGAGATGGGCCCGTCGAGCTGGCACGGCGTGACCACGGTCGTCATGGGCAATTGCGGTGTCGGCTTTGCGCCGGCCAAGCCGGACAAGCATGACTGGCTGATCGGCCTGATGGAGGGCGTCGAGGATATCCCGGGCACCGCGCTCGCCGAAGGCATGACCTGGAACTGGGAGAGCTTCCCCGAATATATGGACGAGCTCGAAAAGATGCCGCGCACCGTCGATGTGGCAACACATGTCCCGCATGGCGCGATCCGTGCCTATGTGCTTGGCGACCGCGAAAGGCCGGGCGCCGTGCCCACAGATGATGATATTGAGCAGATGTCGGCCATCGTCGAAGAAGGCCTGCGCGCCGGCGCACTCGGTTTCTCGACCTCGCGTACGACGCTCCACCGGGACGTCGATGGCGAACTCGTGCCCGGCACGACGGCGACCAAGGAAGAGCTGATCGGCATCGGTCGCGCGATGGGCCGCGTCGGCCATGGCGTTTTCGAAATGGCCTCGGACATGAAGAAGGAGTGGAACGAATTCGGCTGGATGGGCGACCTGAGCCGCGAGACCGGGCTGCCCTGCACCTTTGCCGCGCTCCAGTCGATCGCCAAGGAAATGACGCTCGACGAGCAAATCGCGGCGACGGCCGAGGAGAACGCCAAGGGCGCGAATATCGTCGCGCAGATCGCGCTGCGCGGAAACGGCATCATCATGGCCTGGCAGGGGACGGTCCATCCGTTCGTATTCAAGTCGGCCTGGAAGGAAATCGCTGAACTCTCTTGGGAGGAGAAATACGCCAAGCTTCAGGATCCCGATTTCCGCAAGCGGATGATCGAGGAGGAGTCCGATTACAGCGAGACCAATCCAGATCTGCTGCCGCTTGCGATGGTCATCGCCAATGGCTGGATGCTCCAGTTCGAGATGATGGACGGTTTCAATTACGAGCCAACCGCGGAGGAAAGCGTCGCCGCGCGGGCAGAAGCCGCCGGCATGACGGGTCCCGAATATGCCTATGAGCTGCTGATGCGCGAAGACGGGAAGGGCTTCATCTACTATCCGATCCTCAACTATGCGGACGGCAATCTCGATTTCCTGCATCCGCTCCAGCATCGCGACGATACGGTGAACTCGCTGTCGGACGGCGGCGCGCATTGCGGCACCATCTGCGATGCGGCCTCGCCGACTTTCATGCTCGAGCATTGGGTGCGGGACCGTGAGCGTGGGACGATATCGATCCAGAATGCCGTGAAGCGGCAATGCCACGATACAGCGCGCCTCTACGGCCTCAACGATCGCGGTGTGCTCGCGCCCGGTTTTCTGGCTGATATTAACGTGATCGATCTCGATAATATCAAGCTCGAAAAGCCGTGGCTCGCCTTCGATCTTCCGGCCGGCGGCAAGCGGTTACTGCAGAAGGCGCACGGCTATGATTACACGATCAAGTCGGGCGAGATCACCTTCGTGAAGGGCGAGGTGACCGAGGCGCGGCCGGGCGGCCTGATCCGCGGTCCGCAGACAGTGGAGATGGCCGAGGCAGCCGAGTAGGCGCTGCGAAATCAGCGGTTGAAAGCACGGGCGCTCGCCCGTATAGAGCCGCGTCTGCCTCCGAGGCGGCCTGCGAGTGCGGGCCGGACGCATCGGTCGGGGAGTAGCTCAGCCAGGTAGAGCACTGTCTTCGGGAGGCAGGGGCCGGAGGTTCGAATCCTCTCTCCCCGACCAGCTTTTCATATCCCCAGAAAACTGCGATTTTCAGACACAGCGATGTAACAAGTGCTGTAGCAACCGCTGTAGCAAATTTGCTTGCTCTGACATGCGACTTTTCGGTCTATCGAATATCTGCTTTGCGCCCAAAGCGGACATTTGGTGTTTCAACAGCATCAATGAAAATCCCGTGAGGCCGGGATGATTTGCACATTGCGCGGGTGCCGATGGAGACCGGACGGGATCGGATTGACGACGTGATCGGCGCGGTCGACATCGGTTTCGAGGAGGTCGTCGGATAGCGCGAGCAGCTGGGGCGTCGCATCAATAAGCTTTTCGGCGACGATGTGGATGACATCCTCATCTTTTTGCACTGTACCGTGTACCTCGATCATCCGGGCGCTCATAATCGTCTTGCGGTAGCACGTCATGACATCGGGCCAGACGACGAGATTGGCGATGCCGCTTTCGTCTTCGAGGGTGATGAAGCAGACGCCCTTGGCGCTGCCCGGCCGCTGGCGGATCAGGACGATTCCGGCAACGCTGACGCGATCACCGAAGGATTTTTCGCCCAAAGCGGCAGTACGGATGAAGCCGCGTTGCTCATATTCGCCGCGCAAAAACTCAAACGGGTGCGCCTTTAGCGAAAGCCGTAGCGTCTGGTAATCGGCGACAACATGCTCGCAGATCGGCATGATTGGCAGCGTTACGGGCGTTTCGCTGCCCTCGTCGCGCTCCTCGGCAAAGGTGAAGAGCGGCAGATCGGGCGCCTGTTTGAGGGCGCGGCTGTCCCATAGCGCTTGACGCCGGTCGAGACCTATCGAACGGAACGCATCGGCGGCAGCAAGCTTTTGAACGGCAGCTACGGGAATGCGCGTACGCGCCTTGAGGTCTTCGATATCGCCATAAGGGCGGTCACGGCGGTGCATAATCGCTTCGGCATTGTCTTTCGCGATGCCGCTGATCTGCCTTAAGCCGAGGCGAACCGCCCAGCGGCCCGGTGCGATGGGTTCGAGCAAATTGTCCCAATCGCTGTAATTTATGTCCGGTGCACGCACTTCGACACCGTGCTCGCTCGCATCACGGACAATCTGCGCGGGCGCGTAAAAGCCCATTGGTTGCGAATTGAGCAAGGCTGCGCAGAATACGTCTGGATAAAAGCATTTGATCCAACTCGACACGTAAACGAGATGCGCAAAACTCGCCGCATGGCTTTCGGGAAAACCGTAATCGCCGAACCCTTTGATCTGGTCGAAACAGCGTTTGGCAAAATCGGGATCGTAGCCGCGTTCGATCATCCGGCTTACCATCTTGTCCTCAAGGCGGTAAATCGTCCCGCGCGAGCGGAAGGTCGCCATCGCCTTGCGCAGCTCATTGGCTTCGTCGGCGGTGAACTTGGCGGCGTCGATCGCGATCTTCATCGCCTGTTCCTGGAAGATCGGCACGCCCTTGGTGCGTTCGAGGATTTTTTCGAGCTCGTCGGCCGGGCCGTGATCGGGATGCGGCGAAGGATAGTCCACCCGTTCCTTGCCCGAACGTCTTTTCAGGTACGGATGTACCATGTCGCCCTGGATCGGGCCGGGCCGGACAATCGCGACCTCGATGACAAGGTCATAATATGAGCGTGGCTTAAGGCGTGGCAGCATATTCATCTGCGCGCGGCTTTCGACCTGAAAGACACCGATACTGTCCGCTTTGCAAAGCATGTCGTACACGGCGGGGTCTTCTTTGGGCACGCTCGCCAGCGTGTAGCGTTCGCCAAAATGCGCTTCGATGAGGTCAAAGGCTTTTTGGATGCAGGTCAACATGCCGAGCGCGAGAACATCGACCTTGAGGATGCCGAGTTCGTCGATATCGTCCTTGTCCCATTCGATGAAGCTGCGGTCGGCCATCGCGCCGTTGCCGATCGGCACGGTTCCCACGAGCGGGCCTTGGGTCAGGATAAAGCCGCCGACATGCTGCGAGAGATGGCGCGGCATCCCGATCAGCTGATCGGTCAGCGCGATGACGCGCCGGAGATAGGGATCGCTGAGATCGAGTCCCGCCTCTTCGGTCTTGGCCTCATCGACCGAACTGCCCCAACTGCCCCAGACAGTGCGTGCCAGCGCCGAGGTTACATCCTCGGAGAGGCCCATTGCCTTGCCGATCTCGCGGATGGCGGAACGCGGGCGGTAATGGATAACGGTGGCGCAGAGACCCGCGCGATGGCGGCCATATTTTGCGTAAATATGCTGGATAACCTCTTCGCGCCGCTCATGCTCGAAATCGACGTCGATATCGGGCGGTTCCTTGCGCTCTTCGGAAATAAACCGCTCGAACAGCAATTCGACTTCGGACGGATCGACCGCGGTGATACCGAGGCAATAGCAGACCGCGCTGTTCGCCGCCGAACCGCGCCCCTGACACAAGATCGGCGGCTCGCAACCGCGCGCATAATCGACAACGTCTTTGATGGTGAGGAAATAGCGGGCGATGTCGAGTTTGCCGATCAGCTTTAGCTCATGCGCAATCAGTCCCCGCACCTTGTCCGGTATCCCGTCGGGATAGCGCCTTGCTGCCCCTTCCCACGCCACTTCTTCGAGATATTCCTGTGGCGTCCGACCACCCGGCACAGTTTCCTCAGGATATTCGTATTTGAGTTCGTCGAGCGAGAAATTGCACTGATCCGCCACCTCGCGCGTCGCGGCGATGGCGTGTGGCCAATCGGCAAAGAGCCGAACCATTTCGTATGGCGATTTTAGATGCCGCTCGGCATTGGCGTTGAGGAGATAGCCCGCTTCGTGGATCGTCGTCTTCTCGCGGATGCAGCTCATCACGTCCTGCAAGGGCCTACTTTCGGGCGCGTGATAGTGCACGTCGTTGGTCGCCAGGATCGACAGGCCATTGGCACGGGCCAGATCGTCAAGGTACGCGATCCGCGCTCTGTCGTCACCGCGATAGAGATAGGCAGCGGCGATATGACGCAGCGTGGATAGCCGTTCGACAAGACTAGGCAATGTTGCAGCGAAAGCCGCGAGATCGTCTGGCGGTAGCGCTATGAGCTGCACATCCTCGCTATGCGCGGCGAGCATATCGAGCGTCAGATGGCATTCGCCCTTATCCTGCCAATCGCCTTCGACCGTCTCCATCTTGCCCTTGGAGAGCAAGGTGCAGAGGCGACCATAGGCGGCGCGGTTTTTCGGATAGGCGAGAAAAGCATGGTCCCCGATTAAATCGAGGCGGCAACCGATAATCGGTTGTAGCTTCGCTGCCTTGGCTTCGCTGTGCAGTCGGACGATACCGGCCATCGTGTTGCGATCGGCGATGCCAAGCGCGTCATAGCCATGACCTAGCGCTGCGAGTACGAGATCGACGGCATCCGACGCCCCGCGCAGAAAAGAAAAGCAGCTTGTAACACCAAGCTCGACGAACGGGTTGGATGGGTTGGGAGTAAAATCGTCGCCCATTTGCTTGAGCGAGCGTTTGGGGGGCGTGAGTGGCGTATCGGGCATCAGGCGAACAGCCCGTGCAGAAACCAATCGGGCGAGCCGCCGCGCCCGTCATCGGTAAGGCCGTTGCGATATATCCAATAACGACGGCCCTCTTCGTCCTCGATCTGGTAATAGTCGCGCAGCCGCACCGTCGATCGCTCGCGCCACCATTCGGGCGCAATCCGTTCCGGCCCTTCGACTTTGACGACGTCGTGCAGCTTGCGCCGCCAGCGAAAGCGTTTGGGCGGGCCTTCGGGCGTCGCATAAATGACGGTGATCGGTTCGGGATGATCGAACAGGCGTATCGGGCGTTTGCGCTCTGGTCCTAGTGTCGAGATCGGTGGGTTTTGTTCTAGCGCCGGACGCCAGACGACCGAGCGTTCGGGGATATGGCTGGGGTAGGCTATCGGACGCCTGACATTGCGCGCACCGATACGCGCGCTCAGCCGGTCGATCAGATGCGGCGGCGAAAGGCCTTCCGCCTCATCATCTTCCAGCCCCTTTTGATGGGCGGGCATCGCCTCATGCCATAGTGCGGTTAGCGCAAACGCATCGAAGCCAAAGCCCGCATCGAGCGTTTCAAGCCGCTCGGCGAATAGGCGGCAGATATGATCCGGCGTGCGCACCACTGCGGCAGTCTCAGCGGCCAGCACCGCGATATGGCCATCGACGCGGAACGCTTCGAAACGCATCCGCCGCAAGCCGCGCTGGGCGGTTTCGAGTTTGCGGCACAGCTTCTCAGCAAGATCGGCGAGTATCGGTTTCAAGATGGCAACGTAGAGTACGGGTTCGGCAACCCGCTTTGCCGCACGATACAGCGTTTGCGGGATCAACGGTTCGACGACCTCCTCGATCCGCCCGCGCGCCTGTTCGAGCCGGTGCAGCGGATTAGTACGGCTCTCCTCCTTCTCGCGAAACCGCCGCGCCAGCGACACTATAGGTATATCGGCCAGCGCCCCGACGGTTTTGAGGCCCAGCCGTCGGAGCAGTAGAACATCGTCGCTATCTATCCGGAGACTCGCAACGGGCAGCGGCGCTAGCATCGTGTCGAGCGTATCGCTGCTAGCGATCATCCTGTCTCGCTCGCCAAAATGCGCCAACGCCCAAGCACAGCCAATGGTGGGTGCCATGGCGATCCGGCTGGTAAAACCGAGATCGTCGAACCGGCGCTGTATATCGCCGAGCATAGCCGGTTCGCCACCGAACAGATGCGATACACCGGTACTATCGAGCAACAGGCCATCGGTACCATCGACCGCTGTCCACGGGCTCCAGCGCTGGGTCCATAGGCCAAGCCGCGCCAGCCAATCGGCATCGCCCTCGGTGTCCGAAGGCTCGATTATCAAATCAGGGCAGATGGCGCGTGCATCGGTGAGTTTCTGCCCGGCCTTCGCTCCGCCCTCTCGCGCGGCATCATTGACGGCGTCGATTACCGTGCCGCGTGTGCCCTTGGAGGCAAGCGCCAGCGGCAGGCTGTCATCCGTATCGGCGCGCGCCGTCCGCCACCGCTCCATCGCATATCGGGGAAACCAGATCGAGATGATGCGCCGCTGCGTCATACACTGCGTCCCATTGGCCGGGGCGCATATCGCGTGCGCGGAACAGATCGAGCGACCAGACGGGCGTACCAGGCGCTTTGGGATTGTAGGGATGCGGAACAGAGGGTTGGCTCTTCACACGCCAGCGCCGCCGCGCCCCGCTCAGATCGGCCTGGCCGCCGACCCGCACGAGGAACGCTGGGACACCATAGCGCTCGGCTGCCACCGCCAGCCGCCGCGTTGCGGTAAAATCGAGCGCGCGCGGATCGCCATAAATCTCGCCGATCACGGCTGAGAGCGACGGGCATTTGAGGCCCTCTTCCATCGCCCATAGCGCGTCCTTGGCATTGCGCGCGGTGACGTGAATCGGCTCCGTTCCTAAGGAGACAGGCAAGCCGTGAATATAGGGGCGTCCGAAGTCGCTGAGTACCCGTGTTTCTTGAACCCATAGGAGCGGGGCGGGTTTTTGCTTGTCTATTTGCGATAGCGATAGGCCAATTGCCGAAGCATCGGCGCTCGCTGCAAATATCTCCTGCAACGTCGCACCAATATGCATGAACCCATTTGCCAAATCGTTTGGCGCAGGAAGAGTATCTACAAGGTATCGGCACCGGCTATCGACCATCGAAAGAATCACAATGTTCCTATTTTGTTCTATTTTGCTATAAACTGCAATCTCACGGCTGCAAAATAGGAGTGGGCTATGTTGTCCGGCAGGAACTCTTGGAACTGCGGACACAAGACAGGCGTCAAGAAACCACTAAAACCCAAAGAGATATGGGCGATCCGTTTTTGGCTTCAGCAGCAAAGCGGTTGCGAGATCAAGCCTTGTTCGACCTTGCGATCGACAGCAAGCTGAGAGGCTGAGACCTGGTCGAGCTCAAGATTGGTGACTTGGTCAGCAAACCGGAAGTCAGAACGCGCGCCACGATCACACAGCGAAAGACTGGGCGACCTGTGCAATTTGAGATCGCAGCAGATGCCAGAACGAGCCTATTTGCCTGGCTTGAACTCAGAGGTGGTGGTGTCGAGGACTTCGTCTTTCCAAGCCGGGTGGATCAGTCCCGGCGCCTAAGCACTCGGCAATATAGAGGCAATCTAGATCTTGCTCGGCCATTCGAAGATTGAGAACACGGTGTGCTACCTTGGCGTCGACATTGAGGACGCATTGACCTTGGCGGAGAAGACTGAGATCTGACCACTCTCGGGCGCCCGTCCGTCAATGGCTGGCGCCCGACTATTGTTTCGTCGGCACTCAAGTTTAGCCGATGTAGAGACCGGTGCGGAAGACGATTGCCGCAACAAGGCAGGCCGCCCCTAATATTGCAACGAGCACGTCCAAGCCGTCCAGGGGGCGCGTTCTCTGGCGCACTGTGGCCCCGCTTCCGATGCCCCTGGCCTCGAGCGCGGCCGTCATCGATCCGCCGCGGCGCACGATTGTGATAAGGGCCGGAATGAAGAGCTTGGCCAGCCCGCCGACAAAGGCGATTGGCCGGCGGATCGAGAGCGTCACCCCCTTGAGACGCATCGAATCGAGCACGCGGCCGAGGTCGCTGACGCTCAGATAGATGAGAACGAAGGCATAGCCGACGACGAAGGCGAAGCCACTCGGCAGCCCGAGGCCGCGCAAACCTTGGACCATCTCGTCGATATCCATGGTCGAAAAGAGGCTGACGCCGATCAGTATTGCCGCAACCCAGCCGAGCGCCAGCCGGAGGCCAAAACGAAACTCATCGTCGAAACGGAAATCGCCGCCCAGCATCGGTATGATCAGCAAGGCCAGAATTGTCGGAAGCTGGATGAGCAGGAGGAGTGCCAGCCAGCCGAGCGGTGCGCGTGCCGTAATGGCGAGTAAGACGCCGAAGAGGGTCGCGGCTCCCATCCAGGTCCAGTCGGGTGCGATATAGATCAACAGAATCAGAAGGAAGAAGAGCAACCATTTGACCCGCGGATCGCGGCGGCGCCAGAAACTGTCGCGCCCTGTATGGAGGACAGGTACTTTCATGCGGAGGTTTCCTCGGCCCTGTCGGACCGATTGGCCCGGCCGTCTGCCGCTTCGAAGCGATGCGGCACGCGAAGATCTAGCATTTTCAGCAGCGCGCGATTGGCCGGGCCCAAACCCTCGCCCGGCGTGCCGGCTTCGGTCAGCGCGCCATCGGCGAGGAAATAGATGTGGTCCGCCAGTTCCGCGATCAGGTCCGTGTCATGATCGAGCAACAGTATCGCGGTCCCCATGGCGGCGAGGCCACGAATGGCGTTTTTGAGCAGTGCGCGTTCGACCGGGTCCATCCGGACGGCGGGTTCGTCGAGAATCAGAATATGCGCGCCGTTGGCAAGCATGGTAGCGATTTGCACACGCTTGGCGATGCCATTGGCGAGGGTTAGCGGGTCTTCCTCCAGCGTATCGCCGAGATCAAGCGCTTCGGCCACCGCCGCAGTGCGCGTGCGGATTTCCTCCGCAGCCAGACCGGCGCGACGCAGGGGCAAGGCGATTTCCGCCGCGACGCTGCGTTCGCTGAAAAAGGCTGATGGCGTGTGGATCACGGCGGCCACATGGTCGAACCGGTCCTCGCCTTCCCTCTGGTTTGCGATGACGATCTGCCCCGCCGACGGTTCGGCGAGTCCCACTGCGAGCCGGGCGAGACTGGTCTTGCCGCTGCCATTGGCGCCAGCCACTGCCACGATTTCGCCGGCGCGGACGGTCAGGCTCGCGCCATCAAGGATCGGCGTGTTGTCCTCATAGGCAAAGCAGATTGCGTCCATCGCCAGACATTCAATGCCGGGCGGGGCCGATGGTGGGATGTCCTCGGCGTCCAGAGTGGCGCTACCAGCGAGCGCGAGCGGTTGCGGAAAACCGATGGCCGCAAGTGGCTCATCGTCGTTCAGAAGTTCGTGAGTCGCGTCGATACGCTCGAGGCGGCCGCCGTCGAGTATCGCGATGCGGTCGGACCAGGCGAACTGGCGATCGACATCATTGTCGACGAGGATCACCGCGCCGTCCCTGTCCCGGATCGCATCGACGACGGAATGAAGCAGCGCGAGGCCGGCGGCATCAAGTTCGGCGGCCACCTCGTCGAGGATCAGTATATCCGGCTCGATGACGGTAGCCGCAGCAAGCGCGATCATCAGCTGCGCCCGCGCCGGCAATTCCCACACATAGCGTCGGGCATCGGCCTCGCCGATCCCCAATTCGGCGAGCGCGGCCAACGCTTTCGTCTCGGCGTCTTCCGCGGTCGTCGCTTCATGAGCAAGAGCCGCTTCGACTTCGCGGATCGGTCGGGTTTGCGTCATCAGGGCGGAGGGATTGTCGGACACGAAGCCGATCTTCACCGCCTCGCCCCGGGTCTCGAGCCACCCCGCGATTTCGCCGCCGGTTGCCTTCGGCGCGAGCCCGGCCATTACCCGGCACAATGTCGATTTGCCCGATTCCGAGCGGCCGATGACGCCCAGAACCTCTCCGCGCCGGACGTCGAACGAAAGCCGGTCGAGCGCAGCCGATCTGCGCCCGGGATAGCGGAAGGACAGGCCGTCTGCCCAGGCGATGGCATCAGGGCTGGCGGAGAAGCCGGTTTCGGGTTGCGGCAGGGGATCGGCGTCTGTGTGGCGGCCTTTGGGCGCGAAGCCGAGGAACCGCTCGAACCGCCCGTGCAAGGCAGGCACGAGAAAGACGAGCGGCAACGCGCCCCAGATGATGCCGTGTGTAATCGTGTTGCCGATCGCGCTCTGGACCGCGATGGCGATGCTCTCCTCGCCGAACAGCAGGAAGGAAGACGCTTCGAACGCCGCTTGTATGAACGCACAAAATATGGCGCCGAATGACAGGAGAAGAGGATTGAGCGGCCGACCGGCAATGACATAGCTGGTCAGCGGGAAAGCGATTGCATAGCCGATGAAGCCGATCGGATCGTCGAGTTCATAGCCTTCCATGAGATCGCGCAGACCTTCACCGAGCGCCACGCCCAGTCCGATCGCGATCCCGGGCTTCCCGGCGGGCAGCAATGCGGTGAGGACAAGCGGAATGAAGAAGGGCTTGCTATCGATATCAACCGGGATTTCGGGAATGGCCTCGAGCGGCAAGAGGCACAGAAAGAAGAGCACCGCCGTTACGCCGACCAGCATTACAAAGCGCGAGGAACTCAAACTACCGGACGAAGATTGCGGCACGGCGCGGTCGGTCATTTGCTCAGCCATCGTCCGGATACTCGATGAAGAAGATAATCGGAATGCGTGCTTCGGCGCGATTGCCCGCATAGTCGCTCGGCAGCGGGTCGAGCTGGCGAACCTCCCGGGCGACGCGTTCGATCTCGGCGTCGAGACGGCGATGACCGGTCGACTGGACCAGCTGCCATTCCACTACCCGGCCGCTGCGATCGATGACGACGCGCAATATGCCGGTTCCCTGCTGCTGCCGGGAGAGCGCATCGCGGGGATAGACGATCCGACCCATATAAGCGCGCTGCGATATGTCGATGAATCTGCGACTGAGCTGTGTCGTCCGGGCAGGCGGCGGAGGCGGCGGCGGGCGGGCCGCAGGCGGCGGTGACGGGATACGGCCCGCACCTGTGCCTGAACTCGGCCGGCCGTCGCTTGCCGAGAAACTGGGCAGCGCGCGTGGTTGCGGCGGCGCGGTGGGTGGCGGCGCGTCCTCGGCGCGCTCGGCGGGCACGCTCGGCTGATCGGTCGTTTCGACGCCGGGCGGCGGCGGTTCCAGCGTACGCGCGCCGCCGCCCAGCGAAACGACCATGGCTTCGACATCCTCGCCGGCGTCGGGAATGGCGCGCTCGGCGAAACCGAGGGCGGTCGCAACCAGTATCAGCGCGGCGACGCCAAGGCCTGCCATCCAGTGCCAGTCCTTCGGTATCGGCGGGTGTTCGGGGGCGATCGCGCTCGTCCAACTGGTCTCCCGGTTCATACGCCGCTTACCTCCGGCTGACCGACGGTCAGCAATACGATATATTCGGCGCCTGCACTGCGGACATCCTCCATGATGTCGATCAACGCCACGGCATCGGCGTCGGCATCGGGTTTGACCTGAATGAGCGCGTCGGGCTGGTTCGTCAGTATCTTGCGTACAGCCGCTTCCAGGCCGCCGGTCGGTATGGCGCGGTCCCCCAAAGCGACACGGCCGTCCTCGTCGACAAGGATGACAACGTCCTGAATATCCCCGCGAATATCGCTGACCGATGCGGCCGGCGAGACAGGGAAGGCGTCTTCGGGTTCGATCGACCCAGCCAGCATGAAGAAGACGAGCAGAATAAAGACCACATCGATCAGCGGGGTGATGTTGATGAGCTCGCGCTTCGGCCTTTCCCGGTCCAGTTTCACGCCCCGTCCTCCCCGGAGCCCGCGAAGGAGACGGAATAGGCGCCGGAATCGCGCGTCAGCTGGAAGATATCGACAGCTTCCTGAACAGTGACGCCGAGCTCGGGCCGCACCAGAAAGGTACGGCCCGGATCGACCGACACCATGGCCTCGACATTGTCGCGTATCGCCGCGCGGCTCATCGGGTCGCCGTCATATTCGAGATCGCCATTTGCCTTGACCAGGATGACGATGGCGGCGGTCGGATCTTCGACCACCTCTCGATCCTGTGGCGTTTCAACGCCGATCAACCGGAACCGGGCGAAATTGGTTGTCAGCATGAAGAAGACGAGCAGGATGAAGACCACATCGATCAGCGGCGTGACATTGAGCAACGTGATGTTGCGCCGGTGTCGACCGAAATGCATCAGGCCATTACCGGCTCTGCAGTGGGCGCTGCTTCATAAAGCGACGCGGTGAAGACCTGCGTCGCCGCGTCTTCCATGCGCTGTGCCTCGACATCGACCGATCGCTGGAGCCAAGTGAAGAACACCGCCGCCGGGATAGCAACGCTGAGCCCGGCGGCTGTGGTCAGCAGAGCCTCCCAGATGCCGCCGGCCAGCACCGCCGGCTCGATCCGGTCGCCGACCGTTTCCATCTGCTGGAACGCTTCGATCATGCCGAGCACCGTGCCGAGCAGACCGAGCAGGGGCGCGATGGTGGCGATCAGGCTCAGCAAGGCGAGGCCTCGTTCCAGCCCGTCGAGCTGCGCCTCTGCGACACGTGCAACTTCCTCGCGCACGACCGTGTCGTTCATTCTTTCATTGGTCTTGCCCCGAATTGCCGCGACCATGACGCGGGCCACCGGATTGCGCCGAGGTTCGAGATCGCGGACTGCATCGTCGTAGCGGTTGTCCTGTATCGAACCGACGATGCCGGATACGAACCCGGAGCGGCCCACACCCAGGCGGGTGAATTGGACGAATTTAACAAGCGCCACACCGAGCGCGACCAATGCCAATATCGCGAGAATGACGATGATCGGCCCGCCGGCCTCAAACAGGCGCTGGAGCGGCGATACCTCTGCGGCCGGCGCTTCCACGGCGGCATGCGCGGCTGCCGACAGCGTCAGTCCGGAGACAATGACAAGGACAACGGCAGGCAACGCAGCCATGGTTAAACGCGGCATGTCCGACCCTCCCAGATTTTTTGTCTTGGTTTTGGGTAGCCGCCGGACACGATGGTTTTGTTACGATTTCGAGAGGCTTATGTGACAACCGGAGCTCGTCCGGACGACGGGCGGCCAAAGACTTCGAGCAGCTATGCTGCCAGGTTTGGCGAAACGTCTGCGCGCCGCCCTTTTCTCGCTGGATCGAAATACACCCAGTGTATCTCGCAGATTGACTACACTGTATTGCTGCAATAATACAGCAAGCCTATTTGACGGGAGCGAAACCAATGGAAATCGTCGAACAGTCCAATGCCGATACGGTAGCGAGATGGGTCGGCTGTTCACTGCTCGCGACAATCGTCGTCGGCGTTCTTGCTGCTGTGTTCCTGGTCTCCGACATCGACATCAACCTGTCGGCCGATATCGCGGCCGTCGCCGAAAACATGCTCGAAGCCGAGCAACGGTTGCGGGCCAAAGCTTACATCGCGCTCCTCACCTTCGGGCTGGACGTGCTGATCGCCGTTGGCCTGTTTCTGATCCTCCGCAGCGCCGGGCCTTTGCTCGCAGTCTGGAGCCTGTTCGTTGGCCTGTCGGCATCGATACTCGTGCTGCTCGGCGCGGTATTCGCGCTCAACGCGGCCGAGTTTGCTGGCGATCGGGCCTATGACACGATGGCCGGCGATATGCGCCTGACGCTGGCAAGCCTCCAGGCGACCTCGGACTATACGTCCTTCCATCTCGGGCTGATCCTCGGATCGCTGGCGAAAGCCGGTTTCTTCTACCTGTTCGTGAAATCGAGACTGATCCCCGCGCTCATTGCCGGGTGGGGGCTGTTTGCCAGTCTGTTTGTCGCATTCGCGATTGTGGCGCGCGATTTCGTGCCGGTACTTGGCCATGAAATAGTCACGGCGGCATTCATGATTTCAAACCTGATCGCGCTGGTGTCTACCGGCTTCTATCTCGGGATATTGGGCGTTCGCAGCCGCTGAACCGCTTCGCTTACGCGGACAGCGCGGCTATTGCCGCGCTATCTTCGATCCAATCCGTTAATCTCGTCGAGATAGCGAACTCACCCATAACGTTGGGTGCCGCCGTGAAACAGGTGATGTGGACCGGACGTCAATCCCGCGCGTCCGCGCTAGCATCGCGCCGCGCCCTGAATTCGCTGTCTTCCGACCAGTTGGGCCACTCCGTGCTGTTGCCGAGCCGCTCGGCCACCCCGTAGATCAATTGGGCGTCGTTCACGATGCCGGTCAGGTCCCAATCGGGCGACCATTCGTCGCTCTGCTGGTGATAATATTCGGCGGCATAGGTCGCAGCGATCTCTGCCGCGCGCTCGGTCCCGCCTTCGACCATATCGCTCCCCGAGCGGAAGCTGACGGCTGGTACGCCGGCCTGCGCGAAGGGGAAATGGTCGGAGCGGAAAAAGCTACCCGCGGCCGGATTGGGGTCGGCGCTGTAGCTGCGCCCGCGCGCCGCCGCTTCTTCGGTCAGTATGTCGAGCAGGCCGAGCCGCGCGCTGCCCGAAATCGAGAAATCGCGCGTGGGGCCATGGACGCCCGGCCCGTCGACATTGAGTACGCCCACCGTCGTCTCCAGTGGATAGAGCGGATTGGCGGCATAATATCTGGCGCCCAGCAGCCCGCTCTCCTCCGCCCCGACGGCGAGGAAGACGAGGCTACGCTCAGTCCCGCCATTCTCGGCGAAAGCGCGGGCCATCTCGATCATGAAAGCGAGGCCCGCCGCATTGTCGATTGCGCCATTATAGATGGTATCGCCCGTCTCGTCGGGCTCGCCCGTTCCGAGATGGTCATGATGGCCGGTGAACAGGATATGTTCGTCGGGGCGCGTGGTTCCGGGCAGGATGCCGACGACATTCATGGCGGCAATATGTTCGCTTTCGGACACCAACGTCGCATCGATGGTCGCGCCCAGTTCCATCGGCCGGAAATCGCGGCGCTGGGCCATCGCCTTGGCCTCTTCATAGCTTATGCCTGCGGCCTCGAAGAGCCGGCTTGCCACATCGACATGCATCCATCCCTGCAACGCCGTATGCGCGGCGCCAGGATCTTCGCGGACGATATCCAGCGTCACATCATTGCCGTTCGAGATGACGCCCCAGGGATAGCTGGCCGGTTCGGTTTCGTGGATGACCAGCACGCCCGCCGCACCGCGCCGCGCGGCTTCCTCATATTTGTACGTCCAGCGCCCGTAATAGGTCATCGCCTCGCCGCCGAAATCACCTTCCCCGCCTTCGAAATCGGGATCGTTGACGAGGACCACGATGACCTTGCCCGTGACATCGACATCCCCGAAGTCAGACCAGTCGCGCTCGGGCGCGTGCGTGCCATATCCGGCGAAGACCAGCGGCACATCGTCAAGTTCGACCCGCGCCATGCCGTTAACCGGCGCGCGCACCGCGAGATCCTGATCCTGGACCATGGCGACCTCTTCGCCATCAATCGTGATGGAAAGCTGCGGCGGCTGGGTCATGGTCGATCGATTGAGGATAACGTCTTGCGTCCAGGCGCGCGATCCGTCCTCGCGCAGATCACCGCCCGGCTGGAGCCCGATGCTGGCAAAGGCACCGGACAGATAGGCGACGGTCTTGTCCTCGCCCGGCGTGCCCGGCGCGCGCCCTTCGAACCAATCGTCCGAGATAGTGCGGATATGCTGGTCGATGCGCTCGATAGAGAACTCCTGCGCAGCGGCGGGAACGGAGGCGACAAGCGCAATGGCACTGGTGGCGGCAAGCAAGCGGATCATGAATCTCTCCTGGAATTGTATTGGGTCGAACCTCTCGCCGGAGCGTCGGTCTTTCTCAAACACGTAGATTGATAATGCACAGTAGCAATGGCCATGGCTTTAGCAATATTGCCCGATCAGCCTAGCTTCGATCACGCCCGTAAATATCGTCCAGATAGCTGAGCTCGCCCGCTTCGCCCGGTACGGCGGTGAAATAGGTGATGTGAACGGGCACAGGCTCCGCGAGCTGCAGAGTGCGGGTTTCGCCATTGGCCGCCATCGCCTCCAGTTCGGTCCGTGTCATGCCGGCGAGCGTTGCGGCAAAATCCATCGCATCCTGCACGCGGATGCAGCCATGGCTGAACGTGCGCTCGGTCTCAGCGAACAGATGGCGCTGCGGCGTATCGTGCAGGTAGATGGCGTGCCGGTTCGGCATGACGAGCTTCATCCGGCCCAGCGCATTGCTGGGGCCCGGGCGCTGGCGATAACTGCCGCCGGAAACGACATAGCCGCGCCGCCGCGCCTCGGCGGGATTGGTGCGGACGAGCCGGCCGACGCTCTCGCGCACGATGCTCTGCGGGATATACCACCAGGGGTTGAGATTGACGCCCGTCACCTCGGTGCTGAACGACACGGTCGGCGTGCGCGCCCGTCCGACGATTGCGCGCCAGCGCTGCACGGGCATGCCATTCTCCCACAACACAACCTCTTGCGCGGGGACATTGACCAGCAGGTAACGGCGGCCGAGCCGCGCGGGCAGGTCGCGCCAGCGATCGAGATTGGTCGCGATGATCGCGCGGCGCGCCATGTTTGTTTCGGCGCCATAGGCGGCTTCGAGCGCGGCGCGGTGCGGATGGATCGGGCCATTGGATGTCGCCGTGACGACGACGTCTTCCGGACCCAGCCAGCGGGCCTCTGCTGGCATCCAGGCCATTGCAAGCAGAAGCAGAAACGCAAGAATTTTAACCGGTAACGACATCACGAATCCGTACGATAGCGGCAAATGCCGCGTAAATATATATGGTTAAGCGTGCGTGAATTCTGGCCGCCGCTCGCGCAGTTGACGCCCGCCAAGGCGGCTGGAAGGGTGCGCGCGATTTTTCCGGTCGTTCGAGGGTTTCTTCATGCTCAAACATCTGTTTCTCGCCACCGTCTTGGTCGCCGCGCCCGCATCGGCGGAGATGCGCGAGTATCGGGTGCTGTCGGGCGGCAACGATGTCGGCCATCTCAATGTGGATGCCGAGCCGGGGCAGGTCGTGATCGACTATGATTTCAAGAATAATGGCCGCGGCCCGACGATCGCGGAAACCGTTTCGCTCGATGAGAACGGCCTGCCGACCGCATGGACGGTCGAGGGATCGACGACGTTCGGCAATCTGGTCGATGAGATGTTCGCCTGGAATGAAGGCGATCCGAACTGGCGCGATGCGACGGGCGAGGGCACGGCGGGAGCGTCGGAAGCGCAATTCTATATCCCGCAGAGCGGCAGCCCCTGGATGCTGGCATTGCTCGCCCGCGCGCTGCTCGCGGACGAGGATCAGAGCCTCGATGTGCTCCCTGGGGGCACGGCGACTTTGACCGCGCATGCGACGGTTAGCTTCGACGGGCCGGACGGGCCGGTTGAGGCGACGACCTATGAGATAGCCGGGCTCGATCTCAATCCGAGCTATGTGATGCTCGACGGCGATAACATTATGTTTGCCGTGGCGAATCCGCGATTCGCGATCATCCGCGCGGGATACGAAACGGCGGACGCACAGCTGCGCGATTACACCCAATCGCTTTCCACCGAGCGCTTCGTGCGCATCCAGGCGGAATCGGCACGCAACTTCGATGGCCCGGTGCGCGTGCGCAACGCTTATGTCTTCAATCCCGAAACGATGACGCGCGAAGGGCCGTTCGATGTCGTCTGGCATGGCGAGCGGATCGCGAGCGTCCAGCCCAGCGGTTCGCCGGTCACCGAGGGCGAAACCGTGATCGACGGAGCCGGCGGCACGTTGGTGCCTGGCATGTACGAGATGCACGGCCATATCTCGCAGAATGTGGCGCTCCTGAATATCGCCGCGGGTGTCACGTCCGTGCGCGATATGGGCAATGAGAATGACGTGCTCGCTGGCCTGATCGCGCGGATCGCGGACGGAACGATCGCCGGGCCGCGCATCACGCGCAGCGGCTTTATCGAGGGGCTGAGCCAATTCAGCTCGCAGACGGGCGAGCTGGTCGAAACCGAGGAAGAGGCGCTCGATCAGGTCCGCTGGTATGCGGCGCGCGGCTTCCACCAGATCAAGCTCTATAACTCGATGACACCTGAATGGGCGCCGCGGCTCGCCGAGGAAGCGCACCGGCTGGGGATGCGGGTGACCGGCCATGTTCCGGCTTTCTCGAACGCCAATGCCATGATCGCGGCCGGGTTCGACGAGCTCACCCATATCAATCAGGTCATGCTCGGCTGGGTGCTCGAACCGCATGAGGATACGCGTACGTTGCTCCGTCTGACCGCGCTCGACCGGCTGCCGGCGCTCGATCTAGCCAGCGCGCCCGTCCAGCAAACGATCGACCTGATGGTCGAGAACAGCATCGTTCTCGATCCGACGGTTGCCATTCATGAAGCCCTGCTGCTCAGCCGCGATGGCGAGATTTCACCGGGTTTCGTCGATGTCTTTGACCATATGCCGATCGGTCAGCAGCGCAGCTTGCGCCAGGCCTGGTCCGATGTGTCGGCGGAAGGCGCGGACGAACGCTATCGCGGCGCTTTCGATCAGATCATGCGGACGCTATCGATGATGCGCGAACGCGGTATCTTCCTCGTACCAGGCACCGATATGGGCGGCTCCTTCTCCTATCACCGCGAGCTCGAACTGTTCGAAAGGGCTGGCTATTCGACCCCCGAAGTGCTGCGCCTCGCGACGCTCGGCATGGCCGAATATCTGGGGCAGGACGAGGATCTGGGCTCGATCGAAGGCGGCAAATATGCGGACTTCTTCCTCGTGCCCGGCGATCCCACAACAGACCTCGGCGCGATCAAATCCATCGCGATGGTCGTTGCCAATGGCACCGTCTATTTCCCGAGCGACATCTATCCGCACTTCGGAATCCGGCCATTTGCCGGTGCGCCAGCGGTAGAGTAAGTTTGCATCTCGCAGTTTGCAGTGGGGGAGGCTACCGATGCCTGAGGGGCGTGCGCTCGGTATACTATTTGTCGTTATCGGTATTCTGGCGACCGGCATTGCCTGGTGGCTGCTCAACAGCAATGGCTCGGCACCGCGCATTCTCGTCGCCGGCCCCGTCTTTCTGACCCTGGGGCTATCGCTGATCATCCTGCCGGGTTCGACACGCGTATCGACGACGGCTTACGGGCGGTGGTTCAAGGATTCGCCGTGGCTGCACAAGATCGTCTGGATCGCCAGCGCCATCGGCGGTTTTTATCTGGCGATCCACTACCTGTTGGGCGGTTAGTCCGCGCTCTTCTACAGTGACTGCGTTTCGGCCGATTTTGGCTCGGCTTAGCGCAGCGAGTCGATCTCGCGGGCCAGTTCGCTGTCGCGATGGGCGAGCATCCGGTCGGTGTCCGACAGATAGCGGCTGCGGGACGAGCCGATATAGCTGGAGCGCGTCGAGCGGTCCGCCCGCTTGTTCTTCTCCGCCCGGGTCAGCGCCCAGCCGCAGAGCAGATAGACGGGGATCGTCCAGAAGGTGACGAACAGAGTCAGCGCGATGGCTGCGATGCGGACCCAGAGCCCGTTAACGCCGAGCGTATTGCCGATGGCGGCGCACACGCCGAGCAGCTTGCGCTCCTGGCTCACGATCACGTTTTTTCCCATACGATAACCCATTGTCCGTCTCCCTTTCCTAATGCGATTTGCCGGCCTTCATCGCTGCCAGTTCGGCATCGACCTTGGCGTTGAGTTTACGATTGCGGGCGATTTCTTCGCTGTCGTCATATCCGATCATCGCCGCTTCGGCGTGGCCTTCGGCCTCGTCCACCTTGCGCTCGAGCGTGTCGAACCGCGAAAAGGCGTCCTTGAGCGCGCCGCCATTCAATAGCTCGCGCATCTTGATGCTGTTTTCCGCCGATTCCAGCCGCGCGCGGATATTGCCGCGCCGGGCACAGGCCTCGCTGAGCTTCGCCTGCAGCCGGGCGATATCGGTATGGTTCGCGGTGAGCGTCTGTTCGAGCGCGGTAATCTCTTCGTCGAGTTCCGTTGCGCGGTCCTCGGCCTTGGTCTTTTCGGCGAGCGCCTGGCGGGCCAGGTCTTCGCGGTCGGCAGCAAGGGCGAACTCGGCCTTTTCGCGCCAACCCGCGGCGATCTCGCGCAGGCGCTGTTGCGCAGCCTTCAATTCCTTCTGATCCGCGATCGCGCGGGCAGTCGAGGCGCGGACATGGACCAGCGTCTCTTCCATCTCGCAGATAATCATGCGGATCATCTGTTCCGGCTCGGGGCTGTGATCCAGCATCTCGCCCAGATTGGCCGCGAGAATATCGCGCATCCGGGAGAAGAGACGGGCGCTCCGGCTGCGGATCTGGGGCCGCTCGTAACTGCCCGAAACGACGGGCAGCGAGTGGAACCGGTCCGCGGTGGACGCCGTATCAAGGTCGAGCCGGGTTGCCATTAGGCTGCAACCCGCTGCGTGTCAGCCTGGGCAACCTGCGTCGGGGCGATCAGTTCGCCGGCCTGAACCGGGCCGATCGTGCCGAGCACGCACATTGCCGAAACCGCGGCCGCAGCGACGGCGGCGAAAAACCGGCTTTGGAAGTTCTGTTCGGTATTCATCTTGGGTCTCCTGAACCTTGGCCTGTGTCTCCGTTCCGGCTTGTGCCGGTAACGCCCCACATTATGCAGGGGGTGTGCCAATTTTCAGGAAACCAGCATTATCAACGACTTAGAGATATTCGAGACGTCGATGCGATCATATGAATCCGAACATATGGGAAATTTCACCAATCCATAGGTGTCGATGACTTCAGTCCCCGGATTGCTGATCTGCGATCCAGCGGCGCATTTCGCTTTCCAGCGTGCTCAATGGCACCGATCCGAGCGCGAGGATCGCGTCGTGGAAAGGCCGTCGGTCGAAATCCTCACCCAATGCCGCTTCGGCGTCGGCGCGCAATTCCCGGATCTTGAGCTCGCCGAGCTTGTAGGCCAGCGCCTGTCCGGGCCAGCTGATATAGCGGTCGATCTCGGTCGCCACCTCATGGTCCGAAAGCGCGGTGTTCGACGCCAGATAATCGATCGCCTGCTGGCGCGACCAGCCATAATGATGCAGACCCGTGTCGATCACGAGCCGCGCGGCGCGCCACATCTCATAGGTCATCCGGCCGAAATGCTCATAGGGCGTGCGATAGATACCCATCTCGGTGCCCAGATATTCGACATAGAGGCCCCAGCCTTCGCCATAGCCGGAAAAATAGGTGTAGCGTCGGAATTCGGGACCCGCTTCCTGTTCCTCGGCCAGCGCGAACTGCATCGAATGGCCGGGCGCGCATTCGTGCAGCGTCAGTGCGGGGAGATTGTAGAGCGGGCGGCTCGGCAAATTATAGGTGTTCATAAGGCAGCTTTCGAGACCGCCACGCCCGGCTGTATAGAAAGGCGCGATCTCGTCCGGTACGGGCAGGATCGTAAAGCGGCGGCGCGGTAGCAACCCGATCACATCGCCAAGCGTCGCATTTACGCGCACTGCGACCCAGGCGACGAACATCATCAGTTCTTCGGGTGTTTCGGCGTAGAATTGCGGATCGGTCCGCAGGAATTCGAGAAACTCGTCGAACGATCCCTCGAAGCCGGTTTCGGCGATCGTCGCTTCCATATCGGCGCGGATACGCGCGACCTCGGCGAGGCCGATCTGGTGGATTTCCTCGGCCGTCATGTCGAGCGTCGTATATTCGCGGACCTGGGCGGCGTAATAGTCCGCGCCATTAGGGAGAGCGCTAGCGGCCGTGTCGGGCCGCGCGCCCGGGTAATAGTCCTCGCGATAAAAGCGCAGCAGATCGGCGAAGGCGGGAGCCACGGCATCGCGGATCACGGTGCGGGCCTCGGCACGCAACGCCTCCTGTTCGGCCGCAGGGATCGTCATCGGCATGCGCGCGAAGCTGGCGAAGAAGGGATTGGCCTCGGGATCGGTCTCGGCAAAGGGCACGATTGCTGCATCGCGCCCGGCCAGCGTGACCTGCGGCACGGTAAAGCCGCGCGCGAGCCCGGCGCGCATATTGGCGATATTCTCGGCGAAGAAGCGCGGGATATCAGCAAGACGACCGAGAAAGCGGCGATAATCCTCGGCCGTGGTGAGCTGGCCGGGTCGCGGATTGAGTCCGGTCCAAAAGGCCGTGTCGCTGTTAAGCGGCATCTCCCATTCGCGAAAGCGCGCATCGGCGATCGCGATTTCGAGATTGGTACGAAAGACCGCGGCGTTGATACGTTCGTTATCCGACAGCACTTCGACAGGAATTGCATCGAGCTGCCGTAATGTGTCCTCGCGATGGGCGAGGCGGCGCATCTGGGCTTCGGGCGTGACGACGGGCAGGCCGCTGCCCGGTGTCAGCTCGCCATCCGCGTTCCGCGTTACGGCGAACTCCTGCATCTGCCATTCCCAGTCCGCCTCATAGAGCGCGCGCAACTGTTCGTCGGCGCTCACTTGGGCTTCGGCTTGGGCAAGGGCGGGTACTGTCAGCGCGGGAAGCGGCAGCGCCGTGCAGGCGAGGGCGATCAGGGACGGACAAATTTTCATGGCTTGCGGTACCCTCTGGCTGCAACGGTCGACCGCCATGAATGGGCACCCAGCGCCGCCCGTCAAGTTTTCGCGATGCGGCTTTCCAGCGCACTCGACTCATTCGTGAGCGCACGTTACGCCTCCGTAAACCTCAAAACATGAAAACGGGATGCAGCGATGGGCGAGAAAGCAATCAAGGCGGAAGGGGTAGCCGAAGAACATCGGATGGACGAGGACAGTCTCGATGCCTGGCTGCGCGAGAATGTCGAGGGGTTTCACGGCCTCGCCGCCTACACCAAATTTGCCGACGGACAATCCAACCCGACATATCGGCTGGAAGACGAAGCCGGGCAGACATTCGTGCTGCGCCGCAAGCCGTTCGGCAAATTGCTGCCTTCGGCGCATCAGGTCGAACGGGAATACCGGGCTATCGCTGCGCTCCACCCGGTCGGCTATCCGGTCGCCAAGCCCTTTGCGCTATGCGAAGACGATAGCGTTATCGGCGCGGCATTCTACATCATGGACCTCGTCGACGGACGTGTGTTGTGGGACGGGATGCTGCCCGGCATAGAGCCCAAAGAGCGCACATCCATCTATCGCGCGATGATCGGTACGCTCGCCCGGCTGCACAATCTCGATTACAAGGAAATCGGCCTCGAAAATCACGGCAAGCCCGGCAACTATTTCGAGCGCCAGGTTCACACCTGGACCAAGCTCTATCGGATGGCCGAGACCGAGACGATCCCCGAGGTCGAGAAGCTGATCGAATGGCTGCCGACGACCGTGCCCGAACAGATGCGGACCAGCGTGATTCATGGCGATTACCGGCTCGACAATATGATCTTCGCGCCCGACCGGCCCGAGGTCGCCGCCGTGCTCGACTGGGAACTCTCGACGATCGGCGACCCGCTGGCCGATTTCACCTATCTTGCACAGAATTGGGTAATGCATGGCGAGGGCGGGTCGGCGCTGGCCGATCACGATCTGGAGGGCACGGGCATTCCGACCCTCGAGGAAGCGACGGCGCTCTATTGCGAGTTGACCGAGCGGGACACGGTGCCCGATCTCAACTGGTACTTTTCATACAATCTGTTCCGACTGACGGGCATCTTGCAGGGGATCAAGAAACGCTGGCTCGACGGCACGGCATCCTCCGCCGAGGCCGAGGAACGATCGAAGCGCGTACCGGAACTGGCGCAAGCCGCTTGGGGTTTCGCCCGCGCCGCCGGCGCACCGGAATAGGAGGAAGGCTCATGTCACTCTTCAATCTCGACGGCAAAGTCGTGATCATCACCGGCTCCTCGCGCGGGATCGGCAAGGCCACAGCCGAGGAAATAGCCGCCAATGGCGGCAAGGTCGTCATTTCAAGCCGCAAGAAGGAGCCGTGCGACGAAGTCGCCGCTGCGATCAATGCCGAGCATGGCGAGGGTACGGCAATCTCCGTGCCCGCCAATATCTCGTCGAAAGAGGATTTGCGGAACCTCGTGGACGAGACGCGCAAGGCGTTCGGCCGGATCGATGTTGTCGTCTGCAACGCGGCGAGCAACCCGCATTTCGGCCCGATGGCCGAGATTGCCGACGAACAGTTCCGCAAGATTCTCGACAACAATATCCTCTCGAACCACTGGCTGATCCAGATGGTCGCGCCCGAGATGCGCGAGCGGAAGGAAGGCTCGATCATCATCGTTTCGTCAATCGGCGGGCTAAGGGGTTCGGTCGATATCGGCACCTATTGCATCTCCAAGGCCGCCGATATGCAGATGGCGCGCAACCTCGCGCATGAGTTCGGCGACGACAATGTGCGCGTGAACTGCATCGCACCCGGCCTCATCCGCACCGATATGGCGCGCGCGCTCTGGGAAAATCCCGAGATCGAAAAGGCCGTGACCGCGACGACCCCGCTCCACCGGATCGGCGAACCGCATGAAATCGCCGGCGCCGCTGTCTATCTCGCGTCTCCCGCCTCCACATACATGACCGGACAGGTGCTGGTCGTGGATGGCGGGCGTACGATCTAACGCAAAAAAGGACTATGTTATGAGCCGCTTCGAAGGAAAATCGATCATCGTAACGGGCGCCGGGTCCGGCATTGGCCGGGCGACCGCCAAGCGCTTCGCGGCCGAGGGCGGCAAGCTCGTCTGCGCCGACAAGATGCCGACCGTGCACGAAACGGTCGAGGAGATCACGGCCGATGGCGGCACAGCGATCGGCGTCGAAATGGATGCGGGCAGCGAAAGCGATGTGCAGGCGCTGGTTGAACGCGCGGTCAGCGAATATGGCGGGTTGGACGTGCTCTTTGCCAATGCCGGGATTACCGGCGGCCTGCAGGGCGGGCTGTTCGACAGCGATGCCGAGAGCTGGGCGGAGGTGTTGCGCGTCAATCTGATCGGCCCCTTCCTCGCGATTAAATATGGCGCGCCGGAGATCGAAAAGCGCGGCGGCGGAGCGATCATCTGCACGGCCTCGGTCGCTGGCATCCGCTCCGGCGCCGGGCCGAGCAGCTATTCGGCATCCAAGGCGGGCGTCATCAATCTGGTGAAGACGGCCGCGCAGCAGATGACGGGCAGCAATGTCCGCATCAACGCGGTCTGTCCGGGCATCATCGAGACGGGCATGACCAAGCCCGTCTATGACTATGCGCGCGAAAAGGGCGTCGAAGGCAAGATCGGCCAGCTCAACCCGTTGAAGCGTGGCGGGCAGCCGGAGGAACTGGCAGGCGCCGTGACCTTCCTCGCCTCGGACGATGCCAGCTATATCAACGGTCAGGCGCTCGCGGTCGATGGCGGGCTGTCCTCTTCGCATCCGGTTACGCGGCAGATGCCGAAGCAGGCGGCGGTCTAATGGCGGAGGATTTTTTCGACGGGAAAGTCGTGATCGTCACCGGCGGCGGGCGCGGGATTGGCGCGGCGACAGTGAAGGTCCTTGCGGCGCGCGGCGCAAAGGTCGCGATCAACTATTCCAAGAGCAAGGATGACGCCGAAGCACTGGCGGCCGAATGCGGCGGCACCGCCAAAGCCTTCCTGGCCGATCTCGCGGCGGGCGAAGCCGATGCATTGGCCAAAGCGGTCCAGGACGAATGGGGCCGGATCGATCTGCTGGTCAACAATGCCGGCACGACCAAATTCGCCAATCATGAGGATATGGACGCGCTGTCGGCCGAGGATTTTCTCGACATCTACCGCCTCAACACCGTCGCCGCGTTCGAGATGATCCGCGCCTGCGCTCCGGCCATGCGCGAGGCGGGCGGCGGCACGGTCGTCAACGTCGCTTCGGTCGCGGGCATCTTCGGCAATGGCTCGTCTGTCGCCTATGCGGCGTCGAAAGGCGCGATGGTGACGATGACCCGCTCGCTGGCGCGCGTTCTCGCGCCGGAGATACGGATCAACGCCGTATGCCCCGGCTATGTCGGAACCGGCTGGTTCGCGGACCGGTTCGGCGAAGAGGGATTGAAGGCGCTCAACGAATCCATCGCGCAGAAAGTGCCGCTCGGTATTGCAGGGCAGGCGGAGGATGTCGCCGATGGCATCGTCAGCCTGCTCGATGGAGCGACCCGGCTGGCGACCGGCGAAACGCTCCTGCTCGACGCGGGCGCGCATCTGGATGTCGGCCTGTCGCGGCGGCCGGGCAAGGAGATTTGATCGAATGCAATATCGCAAGCTCGGATCGAGCGATCTCGAAGTCTCGGAAATCTCCCTCGGCACATGGCTGACGACCGGGGTCGGGATCGAGAAGGAGACGGCGATCGCCTGTATCGACCGCGCCTTCGATCTCGGGATCAACTTCATCGATACCGCCAATGCCTATGGCCGGGGGGCTTCGGAAACGGTGATCGGCGAGGCGCTGAAGGATCGGGCGCGCGACAGCTATGTGCTTGCAACGAAGGTCTATTTCCCGATGTCGCGCGAGGATCGCGGCCTGTCGCGGCCGCAGATATTGAAGCAAATCGACGCCTCGCTGGAGCGGTTGCAGACCGATTATGTCGATCTCTACCAGTGTCACCGGTACGATGAAGATATACCGCTCGAAGAGACGATGACGGCGCTGACCGATATCGTGCAGGCCGGCAAGGTTCGCTATATCGGCTTTTCCGAATGGGAACCCGAGCAGATCCGCGCGGCCCTCGACATGGTGCCCGAGGTCGAAAAGTTCGTCTCGAGCCAGCCACAATATTCGCTGCTCTGGCGGCGGCCTGAAAAGGCCGTGATCCCGCTGTGCGCGGACAATGGTGTATCGCAGATCGTCTGGTCGCCCTTGGGGCAGGGCGTGCTGACGGGCAAGTACGACGCCGACAGCCCGCCGCCCGAAGACAGCCGCGCGGCGAGCGACGATATGGGCGGCTTTATGGAGCGGTTGATGAGGCCCGAAGTCATTCGGGGCGTCGATGCGATCAAACCGCTGGCCGCGGAAGCCGGTTGCACGATGGCGCAGTTCGCGCTCGCCTGGGTGTTGCGCGAACCCAATGTCGCATCGGCGATCGTCGGCGCGAGCCGCCCGGACCAGCTCGATGATAATGCGGCGGCAAGCGGGCTGGAGATCGATTCCGCGCTGTTCGAGAAAGCCGAAGCCATCGTCACTGCCATCCCGCGCGATTGACTACAGGAATTGAAATGAATTTGCAGCAGATTCTGGCGAGCTTTGCGCCTGCCGCGGACGGCCACACCGTCGCAATCCCTTCGACATGGATGCAGGGGCGGACGGCCTATGGCGGGCTGAGCGCTGCGCTCGGCCTCCATGCGGCGCAGCAATCGGAAGAGGATTTGCCGCCGCTCCGCTCGGCGCAGGTCTCTTTCATCGGCCCGCTCGCCGGCGAGGTGACGATCACGACCAAGCTGTTGCGGCGCGGACGTACAGCGGCCTTTATCCAGTCCGATATCCACTCAGAAAAAGGGCTGGGCCTGCGCGCGATTTACGTCTTCATGCAGGCGCTCGAGTCCGAGGTCGATTATGCGCATCACGACGCACCCGATATCGGCGCGCCGCCACCCGACGACGAACTGCGGTCCGGCCCGCCCGAATTCTTCACCTATAATTTCGAATATCGCGAAAGCCGCCATCCAGATGTGGAAGGTAAACCCCGCTTCACCCGCTGGATGCGCTTGCGGGAACGCGACGGGCTCGATCCGATGATCGAACTGATGGCGATGGGCGATGCCCTGCCGCCCGCCGCCGTGGCCCTGCAATCGCGCGGCGCGCCGGTCAGCTCGATCACCTGGTTCGCCAACGTGCTCGAGCCCAAGCCGGTGACCGAGAATGGCTGGTGGATCGTGCAGACGGACAGCGACATGGCGCGCCACGGCAATAGCAGCCAGTATAATGGGTTATGGGCGAGCGACGGCACACCCGTGCTGGCGGGCATGCAGAGCGTCGCCCTGTTCAGTTGAGTAAATCCTCCCTGCGCGAAGCGGGGGGAGGGGGATCGCCGAAGGCGGTGGAGGGGCAATGCGACCGGCAGGTGGTTTAGAATAAAGCTAGCGGAAGCACGCTCGCTGCGCTCGCGCCCCTCCACCACGCCGCTGCGCGTCGCGGTCCCCCTCCCCTGATTCTCAGGAGAGGATTTTAGGCCGCTTCTTCGACCCCGAAATACAGCTTCGGCAGGTCCTTTTTCAGGATCTTGCCGTTTGCGTTGCGCGGCAGGGTTTCCTCCACGAAGACGATCTTCACCGGCACCTTGAACTTGGCCAGCCGTTCGGCGACCCAGCCCTGTAGTTCGGCTTCCGAAACATCGTGTCCCGGCGAACAATGGACGACCGCCGCCGGCTCTTCGCCGAGCTGTTTGTGCGGAATGCCGACCAGCGCTGCGTCGGTGACGGCCGGGTGGTCGTACAGGCAGTTCTCGACTTCGGACGAATAGATATTTTCGCCGCCGCGGATGATCATGTCCTTGGCGCGGTCGCAGATATAGCAGAAGCCTTCCTCGTCAAGCCGGGCGAGATCGCCTGTGCGGATCCAGCCGTCGACGAAGGTTTCCGCGTTCGCTTCGGGCTTGTTCCAATAGCCTTTGACGACCATCGCGCCGAACGCCCAGAGCTCGCCGATCTCGCCGGTCGGCATTTCGCGCGTGCCATCTTCCGACATGATCTTGAGCTTGGCGACGGGCACGGGCGGGCCGCAGCTGTCGGGCCGGTTCAGATAGTCTTCGGCGCTATGGCCGGTGACGGTGCCCGACGTTTCCGTCATGCCCCAACCCATGGCCGGCGAGGATTTGAACTCGCTCTTGATCTTGCGGACAAGATCGGGCGAGGCCGGCGCGCCGCCATAGGTGATGCTGTCGAGGCTCGACAGGTCATATTGGTCGCGGTCCGGATGTTCGAGGATCTGCCAGGCGATGGTCGGCACGCCGCCGGTCATCGTCACCTTTTCCCGCTCGATCAGCTCCATCGCGCGCACCGTGTCCCATTTGTGCATGAGCACCAGTTTCGAACCACCGGCGATCACCGGCCCCATCAGCGCTGTGCAGCCGGTCACATGGAACAGCGGAATGACGAGCAGGATGCATATCGGGTCCGGCAGCGTGCCGGGCGGGGGCGGTGTCTCGCCGCGCCGCAACGCGCCGCGCGTCGTCGCAAAAGCCGATGACAGCAGGTTGGTCAGCGAGTTGCGATGTGTGGCGACCGCACCCTTGGGCCGGCCCGTCGTGCCGCTGGTGTAGAGGATCGACGCCTCGGTTTCCGGGTGCACATCGGCTGCCGGAAAATCCGTTTCTTCCAGCTCCGGCCAGTCATGGCTTGATCCGATCAGATCGGTCAGGGCAACCAGGCCCTCGTCCAGCTCGCCTCCGGGGCGGGTGACGATGATCTTTTCGATCGCGGGCAGATTGTCGAGATGCGGCTTGATCCGTTCGTAGCGCTCGCCATCGGCGATCAGGAACTTGGCACCCGAGTCTTGAAGACCATATTCGAGCTCTCCGCCTGTCCACCAGCCGTTAAGCGGAACCACGATCGCGCCCAGCGAGAGCGTGGCAAAATAGATGACCGGCCATTCGGGAAGATTGCGGGCGGCCAGCGCGACCCGGTCGCCTTTTTCGACGCCCAGCTCCTGCAGCTTGTGCGCGAGCGTGGCCGATGCCTTGAACCAGGAGTTGTAGGTTACGCGCTCATCTTCGAAGACGATGAATTCGCGGTCCGCATAGGCCATCCGCGCCATCCGCGCGAAATCGGCGAAAGTCGGCGGGATGCTCTTCCAGACGGTCGTCGGACGGCCTTCGATCTCGACCACGTCGGTCTCGAACGGACTGCCTTCGGAGGTGAGCATGGCCGTCGCGTCGTCGAGCGACATGACCGGCCAATCGGGATGGTCGGGATTGAGGTTGATTTCCGTCACGTACAGTCTCTCCATAAAAATCGGCCGGTGGATTCGCGAATCCCCGGCTTCTGCGTTTCGTTCTAGCTATGGTGCACGCGGCGTAATCTCAAGGGAAACCGGTCGCTTTCCGTAACGACAGCCTTGCCAGCGGCGTCTGCGATGCGCGAGAAGCGAAAGAAAAGCGCTGCAGGAGATTCCCCCATGTCCGTAATCACCACCGAACGTCATGACGATGTGCTCGTCATCATTTCCGACAATCCGCCGGTCAATGCACTCGGCCAGGCCGTCCGGCAGGGACTGGCCGATGGCATCGCGGAAGCGCTGGGCGACGACAGCGTGAAGGCCGTCGTCATTAGCTGCGACGGGCGCACATTCTTTGCCGGCGCCGACATCACCGAATTCGGCAAGCCGCCACAAGGTCCTGGGCTTGGCGATGTGCTCGACCAGATCGAAGCGAGCGACAAGCCGGTCGTCGCAGCGATCCATGGCACGGCACTGGGCGGCGGATGCGAAGTCGCGCTCGCCTGCCACTATCGCGTCGCCGTGCCCTCCGCGAAGCTCGGCCTGCCAGAAGTGAAGCTAGGCCTGATACCGGGTGCAGCCGGCACACAGCGTCTGCCGCGTGTCGTCGGCGCGGAGGCGGCGCTGCCTATGGTAGTGGTCGGCAATCCGATTGCGGCGAAAAAGGCCGAAAGCATCGGTCTCGTCGATAGGATCGTCGGCGAAGAAAGTCTGGCGGACGATGCGATCGCCTTCGCGCGCGAACAGATCGGCAAACCCGTGCCGCGCGCCAGCGAGGGCACGGCCAATCGTGACGGCGTCGAAAATCCGGCGATCTTCGACGAATTTCGCGCCAAGCATGGCCGCAAGTTGCGCGGTTTCGATGCGCCCGAGGCCGGTATTCAGGCGGTCAAGGCGGCTGGTGAGATGTCGTACGAGGACGGCGTCAAGAAAGAGCGCGAGCTCTTCATGGGGCTGATGGCGGGCACCCAGTCCGCGGCCATGCGCCACTATTTCTTCGCAGAGCGCGCGGCCAACAAGATTGAGGGGATCGCCAAGGATATCGAGCTTATCCCGATCAAGAAGGTCGGCGTGATCGGCGCCGGCACGATGGGTGGCGGAATTTCGATGAACTTCCTCTCCGCCGGAATCCCGGTGACGATCCTCGAAATGGAGCAGGACGCGCTAGACCGCGGCACGGGCGTGATGCGCAAGAATTACGAGCGCACGGCATCGCGCGGCCGGATGACGGAAGAGCAGGTCGAGCAGGCGATGGGTCTGCTGACGCCGACGCTCGACTATGCCGATCTCGCCGAATGCGATCTCGTTATCGAGGCGGTGTTCGAAAATATGGATGTGAAGAAGGAGGTCTTCGCTAAGCTCGACGAGACGGTGAAAGACGGCGCGATACTCGCGTCCAACACCAGCTATCTGAATGTGGACGAAATCGCGATGGCGACCGACCGGCCGGACCATGTTCTCGGTCTGCACTTCTTCTCGCCAGCAAATATCATGAAGTTGCTCGAGGTCGTGCGTGGCGACAAGACGTCGGACCAGGTGCTCGCGACCTGCATGAAACTCGCCAAGAAGATCGGCAAGATCGCCGTCGTCGCCGGAGTGTGCGACGGGTTTATCGGCAACCGGATGCTCAGCCCGCGCCAGCAACAGGCCAATGCGCTGATCATGGAAGGTGCCAATTACTGGGAAGTGGACGAAGTGTTGCTCGATTTCGGTTTCCCGATGGGACCGTTTCAGATGTCCGACCTCGCCGGGCTCGATATCGGCTGGCACCGCGATCCGAGCCGGATCGAAAGCGTGCGTGACGCATTGTGCGCGATGGACCGCCGCGGTCAAAAGACGGGCGCGGGCTTCTATGATTATAACGAGGCCCGCCAGCGGACGCCGTCCGATGATGTGAAGAAGGTCATCGCCGAATTCGCAGAGAAACAGGGCGTCGAGCAGCGCGAAATCTCCAAGGAAGAGATTCAGGAACGGCTGCTCTATCCGATGGTCAATGAAGGCGCGCTGATCCTTGAAGAAGGCATGGCGCAGCGTGCGAGCGATATCGATGTCGTCTGGATCAACGGCTATGGCTGGCCGCTCTACACCGGCGGCCCGATGTTCTGGGCCGATACGGTCGGCCTCGATACCGTGGTCGCGGGCCTTGAGAAGCATCGCAACCGGCTCGGCGAGAATTTCAAGCTATCGCAACTGCTGGCCGATAAGGCGGAAAAGGACGAACGGTTCAATTGATCCCTGCGAAGGCGATAAGGGCCACGTTTCGATGACAGGCAAGATGGAAACCGTTTTCGCCGATATCTTCGCGCGCGGCGGTTGGAAATCGGAGAATAATGAATCCGCTTCGGGCCCCGGTTCGACGCTGGCGTTCACCGAAAATCTGCGCGCGAAGCTGCCGGGCGTCCTGCGGGATTTGCACGTCGATACGCTGCTCGATGCGCCGTGCGGCGATCTTAACTGGCTGAGCGAGATCGATCTCGGGGAGATACGCTATATCGGTATGGATATCGTGCCGGAACTGATCGCGCAGAACCAGGCGCGTTTCGGCGACGAGTCTCGATCCTTCGCGGTCGCGGACATTACGCGCGATCCGCTGCCGTCGGCCGATCTGATCCTTGTGCGAGACTTCTTCATTCACATGCCCTTCGACAGTATTTGGGCGTTCTTCAGGAATTTCGCCACGTCCGATATCGAATGGGCGCTGCTATCCTCATACCCGAACGATGAGAATAACGAGCAAAAGCTCAATGGGCGCTCCCGCCCGCTCAATCTTCAGGTAGCGCCCTTTTCGCTGCCCGAACCCGCGCGTACGATCGACGATTATGTGCCCGGTCGCTGGCAGCGCTATATCGGGCTCTGGTCGCGCGCGCAGATCCGAGAAGCGCTCGAGCGAAGGGGTGAGCAAAGCGACAAGGGGACCATGGAATGATTGACTGTACCGAAGCGAGCGCCATCGAAACAGCCCGCGCCATCGCCAAGGGCGAAACCAGCGCTGTTGCCGAATGCGAGGCAGCGATCGCGCGGATCGAAGCGCGGGACGCGGATATCAACGCGGTCGTCGTCCGCGATTTCGACCGTGCGCGCGAGGCGGCGAAGGCAGCGGACGCAGCAGTTGCGACAGGCGAAGCGAAGCCGCTGCTCGGCGTGCCGATGACGATCAAGGAATCGCATGACATGGCCGGCTTGCCGACCACCTGGGGCGTAGAATCGGCCAGGGATTTTATTGCGCAACAGGATTCGCTCGTTGTCCGGCGGTTGAAGGCGGCTGGCGCCGTGTTTCTCGGCAAGACCAATGTGCCGCCGATGCTTGCCGACTGGCAGTCGGACAATCCGATCTATGGCCGCACCAGCAATCCGCATGATCTGTCGCGCGTCGTTGGTGGCTCTTCGGGTGGGTCGGCGGCTGCGCTCGCGGCCGGCATGGTACCGCTCGAATATGGGTCGGATATCGGCGGCTCCATCCGCATCCCGGCCAATTTCTGCGGCGTGTACGGCCTCAAACCGACCTACGGGATCGTCCCGCTCGAAGGGCATTATTTCCCGGGGACGGACGGCGCGGATATCCCGCTCTCGGTGACCGGGCCTATGGCGCGCACGGCCGAAGATCTGGCGCTGGCGATCAATCTGACGTCGGATATCGCGCTGCCCGGTGCACCGTCGCGGGACCTCAAAGATTATCGCCTGCTTGTCGTGACCGATACCGATCTGGCGATCGTCGATGATCAAATTTCCGCAGCGGTCGAACGCGTCGCCGAGCAGTGTGCACAGGCCGGTGCGACGGTGGCGCGATCCAGCGATCTGCTTCCCAATCTGGCCGCTTTGCACGGAGAATATCTGCATATGTTGCTGACCGTGCTGGCCGTGCGCGATCCGGCATCCGATTATCCGCTGCCTGGTCTGCCAGGCTGGTGCGAGATGCTCGACAAGCAGGCGCGGGCTCGCCGGCAATATCGCGCGCTATTTGAGGAGTTCGACGCGATCCTGTGCCCCAATGCGGGCGTTACGGCGTTCGAACATACGCCCGTGCCGATGCGCGACCGCAAGCTGGTCATCAACGGCGAGGAACGCGATTTCGGCGAACAGTTCGGCTGGGTCAGCATCGCCACCTATCCGGGCCTCCCGGCGACCAGCGCGCCGATCGGGCAGGATGCGGACGGCCTGCCGATCGGGCTCCAGATTATCGGCGATATCCATGCCGATCATACGGTGGTGGAGTTGGCGCGGCTGATCGGTGCTGTCGCCGATGGTTGAGCGGCACGCGTCGGAAACGCCGCTCGCATGGCTGACGCTGCTCTCGACCAGCCTCCATTTCATCCTCGAGACCTGGTATCATCTGACCTGGGGCCAACCGCTACAGGCGCTGATCGTAGACTATATCTGCGTTGCGTTGATGGTCTTCGGCGCCGTCGCTTCCCTGCGGCTGCGTCCGCGCAGCGCGGCGGGGTTGCTCGCGACCGGATGGGCTTTTGCGCTGGGCTTCGGCTGGCGCAGCGGGTTCGGGCGGCTTGAGTTGCGCAACAGCGGCGCGGACAATGTGCAGGGCGAAGCCGATTTCGTCCTGCCGATCGTGATGGCGTCGCTTGCCTTTGTCGTGATCGGCTTGCTCTGGTCGCTTTGGCTGACCTGGCGTCAGGCGCGCGGTGTGCCCGACCGATAGTGCTAACCCGCTATCCCTTGCCATCGCCGGGCAGCTATGCTTGACGTTAACGGAAACCAGCTGCGGGGAGCGGCGAGCGAAAAGAGGATTCCAATGGCAGGGTACAGCGACGAACAGGTGATGCTGCGCGATATGGCGCGCGAATGGTCGGACAAGGAAAATCCGGTCGGTGCGTTCCGCCAGATGCGCGATGCGGAGCATGTGGAGGGCTATGATCCGGCCATCTATAGCCAGATGGCCGAGATGGGCTGGACGGGGATCATCATTCCCGAAGAACATGGCGGCAGCGGGTTTGGCTTTACCGGGCTCGGGCTCGTGCTCGAGGAACTGGGACGCAATGTCGCGGCCGCGCCGCTTGCCGCTTCTTCGGCGGCGGCTGTGGCGATCATGCTCGGCGGGTCGGACGAACAGAAGGCCAAATATCTGCCCAAGATCGCCAGCGGCGAACTGGTCGCGGCGCTCGCGATCGACGAGGGCGCGCATCACGATCCGGAAAAAATCGAAACCGCAGTCGAAGGCGGCAAGCTTAACGGCAAAAAGGCGTTCGTCGCGGAGGGCGATAGCGCCGGCCTGTTCGTCGTGGCGGCGAAGGACGGGCTCTATCTGGTCGATGGCACTGCGGACGGCGTGTCGCGTTCGACGCGCAAGATCGTCGATTCACGCAGCCATGCGGAGATCACGCTCAAGGACGTCGCCATGGGGAACGATTCCCGGCTGGCCGAAGGCGGCGACGATCTGCTCGCCAAGGTTCTGGATTGCGCGCGCGTCATCGGCTGCGCGGAAATGCTGGGCCTCGCGGTGCAGGCGTTTCACACGACCAACGATTATCTCAAGACCCGGGTCCAGTTCGGGCAGGTGCTGTCGAGCTTTCAGGCGCTCCAGCATCGCATGGCCGAGATGTTCGGCGATATCGAGATGATGCGTTCGTCGGTGGAGGCGGCGCTGACGGCGCTCGATCACGATATCGGCAGTGCGGGGCAAGCCGTGGCGATCGCCAAGGCGACGGCCAACGATGTCGTCCATCGCATCACCCGCGAGATGATCCAGATGCATGGCGGCATCGGCATGACCGACGAGCATGATGCCGGATTCTATTTCAAGCGCGCGCGTGTGCTGGAAACCCAATGGGGCAATTCCGGCTTCCATCGCGAACGCTTTGCGCAGTTCAACGGCTATTGATCCGCTGCCTGCCATCGCTCGCCGCGCGTGACGGATAGCGCCGCCGATCTCGAGCGGCGCGAAGCCGAATATGAGCGGTTCGTCGAGAAGAATCTGCGCCGCAATTACATAGCGCATTTCGCGCATGGCATGCTCGGGATGACGGGGTTCCGCATCCTGATGGCGCCGACATTCCTGCCCGCCTATCTGTACGCGCTGACCGGATCGAATTTCCTCGTCGGCGTCGGCCAGTCGCTGATGCAGGCGGGCGCGGCCGTCTCCCCGGTCATGAGCGCGTCGAATATCGAGCATCGTACGCGCGTGATGCCGGCGGCGCTATGGATCGGCATCGCGATGCGCGTCCAGATATTGGGCCTTGCGCTCGCCGGCTATTTCCTCACCGGCTCGCCGCTGCTGCTGGCGACGTTCCTGTTTCTCTTCCTGCTCGGCTTCTTTCAGGGGCAGCAGCGGGTCGTCTTTCAAATGCTGCTGTCGAAAGTCATTCCGATCGCCAAACGCGGCCGCCTGCAAGCGTATCGCAATGTCGCGGGCGCGGGGATCGCGGCCCTGCTGTCCTATTTCGCGGGCGCCTGGTTCATCGAGCAGGACGTGCTCGGCAATGGCTATGCGACCACGTTCCTTCTGTCTTTCGTCCTCACCAGCTTCGGCCTCGTCGTGCTCTACCGTTTCGTGCGCGAGCCCGAGCCGCCGACCGTGCGTCCGCAAATGTCGATGCGCGAGCGGCTGCGGGATTTTCCGGAGCTGCTGTCGGACCGGGACTATCGCTGGTTCCTGATCGCGCAGCTCTTTGCGGTCGCGGCGCGCGTGTCGCTGCCCTTCTACATTCTCTACGCCGCCGATGTGATGGATATGAGCGGTGCGGCGATCGGCCTGCTGACGGTCGCCTTTCTCGGCGCGGATACGATCTCCAACATTCTCTGGGGCCATCTCGGCGATCGCTTCGGCTACCGGCTGACGATGATCCTCGCCTTGCTTATCTGGCTCGTCGCACTCGGCTTGCTGCTCGTCGCGAACGGCCCGATACCCATCTTCATGGCCTTTTTCGGGATCGGCGCGTCGATGTCCGGCTATATGATGAGCGCGACGACCATCGTGCTGGAATTCGGCAGTCGGGAAGACCTGCCGATGCGCCTTGCGCTTTCGACATCGGCCGAGACGACGATGGCAGCAATCGGGCCGCTGCTGGGCGGCGTTATCGCGAGCGCTTTCGGCTATGTCCCGCTATTCTGGCTCTCGATTGGCCTGCTGGCAGTCGCGCTGGCAGTGCTCCTGTTCGCCGTCCGCGAACCGCGCAACCGGCGCTAGGGCAACTCCGCCTTTTCGAACCCGTCCCAGCAGCCGTCATAATCGAGCTGCAGCAGCGGCGTATCCATGGCGAAGCGGCTCGGGCGGATCGGTAGGCAGCTTTCGAACATAAAGGCCATCGTATCGTCGATCTTCTGCGGTTCGAGATCGGCTGCCATCGCGGCTTCGGTCGAGGCCTTGTCCGGTCCGTGCGCGTTCATGCAATTGTGCAGGCTCGCGCCGCCGGGTGCGAAGCCGCCGACCTTGGCATCATACTCGCCATGAATCAGCCCCATAAACTCGCTCATGATGTTGCGATGGAACCAGGGCGGGCGGAACGTATCCTCGCCGACCAGCCAGCGCGGCGGGAAGATCACGAAATCGCAATTGGCCGTGCCCGGGCTGTTCGATGGCGAGGTCAGCACCGTGAAGATCGACGGATCGGGATGGTCGAAACTGATCGAGCCGATCGTATTGAAATGCGCGAGATCGTACTTCACCGGCGCGAGATTGCCGTGCCAGGCGACGACGTCGAAGGGCGAATGATCGAGCGTCGTCGACCAGAGCTTGCCGGAGAATTTCTGGATCAGTTTGACCTGTTCGTCGCTATCCTCGAACGCCGCGACGGGGGTCAGAAAATCGCGCGGATTGGCGAGTCCGTTGGCGCCGATCGGGCCAAGGTCCGGCAGCCGGAACGGTGCGCCGTAATTTTCGCAGACATAGCCACGCGCCGCGCCGTCGGTCAGGTTCACGCGGAACTTCACGCCGCGTGGAACGACGCAGATTTCGTTCGGCGCGACATCGAGCACGCCCATCTCGGTCACGATGCGGAGCGTGCCCTGTTGCGGCACGATCAGCAGCTCGCCATCGGCGTTGAAGAATGCGCGGCCGTCCATCGATCGGTTGGCGGCATAGAGATGGATGCCGATACCGGCCTGGCCGTCCGCAGCGCCATTGCCCGCCCAGGTGACGAGGCCGTCTACCCAATCGAGTTCCGCTTCGGGCAGGGGCAGCGGGTCCCAGCGCAGCCGGTTGGGTTCGAAATCCGTCCCCGTGATCGGCGCGGTTTCGATCCGCTCGCCGCCGCGATACGGCTCGAATCGGCCATGCATGGCGCTCGGCCGCATCCGGTAGAGCCAGCTCCGGCGGTTGTGATCGCGCGGCACGGTGAAGGCAGTGCCCGAAAGCTGTTCGGCGTAGAGACCGAACGCCGGTCGCTGCGGGCTGTTACGGCCCTCGGGCAACGCGCCCGCAACCGCTTCGGTCGCGAACTCGTTGCCGAAGCCGGACATATAGTCAGTCATCGATCTCGTCTCCGAAGGCTAGGCTTCTTCTTTCGCGGGGATCACGCCGCGGTTGATCTGGTCGAGTTCGATGCTCTCGAACAGCGCCTTGAAATTGCCCTCGCCAAAGCCGTCATTGCCCTTGCGCTGGATGATCTCAAAGAAAATAGGGCCGACCATATTCTCGGTGAAAATCTGCAGGAGGAGGCCGCCGCCGGTTTCCGGCGCGCCGTCGATCAGGATCTTGCGTTCGCGCATCGCGTCCACGTCATGGCCATGGCCCGGCAGACGCTTGTCGAGCAGGTCGTAATATGTGTCGGGCGTATCCTGGAAGCGTACGCCGCGTTCGCGCAGCGCATCGACCGTGCCGAAAATATCGTCGGTCGAGAGCGCGATATGCTGGATGCCTTCGCCTTTATAGTCGCGGATGAACTCCTCGATCTGCGAATGTTCGTCTTGGCTTTCGTTCAGCGGGATTCGGATCTTATCGTCCGGCGCCGTCATGGCGCGGCTGAACAGGCCCGTCGCCTGGCCCTCGATATCGAAATAGCGAATCTCGCGGAAATTGAAGATGCGCTCATAATATTCGGACCAGACGTCCATCTGGCCGCGGCGGAGATTGTGCGTCAGATGATCGAGCGTGTGCAGGCCGACGCTGTTGTCGTCCGCCGATGCGCCTTGCACGGGCTCGAAATCGATATCGTAGATCGTCGCCGCGCCGCGCTTGTCGACGAGATAGAGATTGGCGCCGCCGATCCCCTCGATCGCCGGGATGTTGAGCTCCGCCGGGCCGACTTTGCCTTCGACGGGCACCGCGCCGCGCTCCACAGCGAGATCGAGCGCCTTGGCGGCATCGGCAACGCGGAACGCCATCGCATTCGCCGAAGGTCCGTGGCTTTCGCGGAATTTCGCGGCCTGGCCATCAGGCTCCATGTTGAGAATGAAGTTGATGTCGCCCTGTGCATAGTGGCGGACATTTTTCGAGCGATGGTTGCCGACATGGGTGAAGCCGAGCTTCACGAACAGATCGGCCAGCGCTTCGGGATCGGGGCTTGTATATTCGACGAATTCGAAGCCGTTCAGGCCCATCAGATTTTCTTGCGTATCGGTCATGTGACTATTCCTGTAAAAGCGTGGGTTAGGCTCAAAGCCGCCAAGTTTTCACGGGATTTTCGGCGGCGAGCGTGAAGCGCGCGCACGGGGCGCGCAAAGGGCTAGCGCGCGAGCGAGCGGCTCAGCCGATGGACCGTCCAGTAAGCGTTGGAATAGCAATGTCGGTTCATACTGACAGATATAGCGCAGAAATCGCGATTTGTCAGCTTTTGGGTCAGATTATGCCGCTTGCCCGCAGCGCTTCGCGTGCGTCGGCCGATATGCCGAGCAACGCCTCAAGAACCGCATCCGTGTCCTGCCCCAAGGCGGGCGGCGGTATCGCTCCGTCCATCGGCGATGCGCCCAGCCGCAAGGGACTCGCGACCTGCGGCACGCCCTCAATCTCGTGACTGAGCCTGCGATGGATGGCTTGGGGCTCGGCGAAAGCCTCTTGAATCGTGTTGATCGGTCCATTGGGGACGTTCGCCTCGATCAGCGCTTCGGTCCATTCGGCCGTGGTGCGGGTTTTCATCGCTTCGGTGAGCGGCGGGATCAGCGTGTCGCGATTTTCGACGCGCGCGCCGTTGGTGCGATAGCGCGCATCGCTCGCCATTTCGCCATGGCCGAGCAGCGCGGCAAAACGCGCAAACTGGTTATCATTGCCGACCGCGACGATGATCCAGCCGTCTGCGGTCTCGAAAGGCTGGTACGGCACGACATTGGGGTGGGCATTCCCCGTGCGGCCGGGCGCTTCGCCAGAAACGAGGTAATTGAGCGCCTGATTGCCGAGACTCGACAGCGCGACGTCGAACAGCGCGATATCGATATGCTGACCTTCGCCCGTCCGTTCGCGCTGGTATAGCGCGGCTAGGATCGCGGCGGCGGCGTTCATGCCGGTGGTGAGATCGACCATTGCGACGCCCATCCGGCGCGGCGGGCCGTCCGCATTGCCGGTGATCGACATGAAACCGCTCATCGCCTGAACCATAAGGTCGTAGCCGGGTTTGTCCGCATCGGGGCCGTCCTGTCCGAAGCCGGTGATCGAACAGCAGATGAGTTTCGGATTTTCCGCACGCAGGCTTTCGTGATCGAGGCCATATTTCCTGAGACCGCCGCGCTTGAAATTTTCGACGACGATATCGCTCCGCGCGGCGAGATCGCGGATCAGCTTCTGTCCCTCGGGTTTCGCGATATCGATCGCGACCGATTTCTTGTTGCGGTTGGCGGCCAGATAATAGCCGGCCGTGCGGTCCTCGCCGTGCCAGGGCGGTCCCCAGCCGCGCGTATCGTCGCCGACACCGGGTTTTTCGATCTTGATGATCTCCGCGCCCAGATCGCCGAGCATCTGCGTCGCCCAGGGCCCGGCGAGCACGCGGGAAAGGTCGAGGACGCGAACGCCCGACAGCGCTTTCGTCATTAGCCGGTGAAGGCCTGAATGCCGGTGATCGCGCGGCCGAGGATCAGCGCATGGACGTCATGCGTGCCCTCATAGGTGTTCACCGTTTCGAGATTCACCAGATGGCGGATCACGTGATATTCGTCGGCAATGCCGTTACCGCCATGCATGTCGCGGGCGTTGCGCGTGATATCGAGCGCTTTGCCGCAATTGTTGCGCTTGATCAGGCTGATCATTTCCGGCGCCCATGTGCCTGCATCGATGTTACGCCCGACCGCGAGCGCGGCGTTGAGCCCGAGCGCAATTTCCGTCTGCATGTCGGCGAGCTTCTTCTGCACAAGCTGGGTCGCGGCGAGCGGGCGGCCGAACTGCTGGCGTTCGAGCGTGTAGTCGCGCGCGCGGTGCCAGCAATCCTCGGCCGCCCCCATCGAGCCCCAGGCGATGCCGTAGCGTGCCTTGTTGAGGCAACCGAACGGGCCGCCCAGTCCTCGGGCATTTGGCAGCTTATTCTCTTCCGGCACGAAGACTTCGTCCATCACGATCTCGCCGGTGATCGAGGCGCGCAGGCTCATCTTCCCTTCGATCTTCGGGAAAGACAGGCCGTCCATGCCGCGCTCGACGATGAAACCGCGAATCACGCCGTCATCGTCCTTGGCCCAGACGACGCCGATATCGGCGATCGGCGAGTTGGTGATCCACATCTTCGCGCCGGTCAGGCTGTATCCGCCATCGACCGATTTGGCGCGGGTCTTCATGCTGCCGGGATCGGAACCCGCATCGGGCTCGGTCAGTCCGAAACAGCCGACCATTTCGCCGGTCGCCAGCTTAGGCAGATATTTCTCGCGCTGTTCCTCGGTGCCATATGCGTGGATCGGGTGCATGACGAGCGAGGACTGGACGCTCATCGCCGAGCGATAGCCGGAATCCACGGCTTCGACCGCCCGGGCGACAAGGCCATAGGCGACATGGGATACGCCGGCGCAGCCATAACCCTCGATCGTACAGCCCAAAAGGCCGAGTTCGCCGAGCTCGTTCATGATTTCGCGGTCGAACCGTTCTTCCCGAGTCGCGGTCAAAACGCGCGGCAGCAGCTTTTCCTGCGCATAATTGCGCGCCGTGTCATACACCATCTTTTCTTCGTCGCTGAGCTGGCTTTCGAGCAGAAAGGGGTCGTCCCAGCGATAGGTGAAGCTTGGCTTTTCCGCTGACTTTACAGGGGTTTCGATATTCACTTCGGGTTCCTCGAGCTGATCCTGGGGCGGCATTAGCATAGTGCGCGGGCCAGCGCGACCATTCTGCGGGGGCGCCATTGTCGCGCAAATGCGTGATGTGCGTCACATGCGGTTCATCGGTTTTCGGCAATAAGGGGGCATCCGGACAGGGGCGCAACACGCGAATTTGTTCGGCACAAGCCATCATGGGATGACCCGGTTTTATGCGACCCGGCCGGGCTTTCCATGGTGGCTTGACCATTTTTGGGGTTCCGCTCAGCCTCCTCGTCGACCATCGCGATGTGTTTGTCGAATAGCGTTGTCGCAGCGCGCATCGAGCCGATGTGATGCGACGATAAGCGGAGGCGCATATGAAAATCATCACCGGGGCCGCTCTGTTGTCGGCATTGATCGTCGCTTCGCCGGCGGCTGCTAATGACCGCGCTGCGGACGAGGCGCAGCTGCGGCATATCAAGACGGAGACTTGGCCCGGCTTCTACCGCAATCAGGATGTCGAAGGCCTGTCCGCCTATCTCGCGCCCGGTTTCGTCAACATCGCGCCGGATGGATCGGCGAGCGAGCGCGCGGCGGAAATCGGCTGGGTGGCCGAGAACCAGTGGAACCCGACCAACTTCCGTTACATCGTCGACCGGATCGACTGGTTCGGGCCCGACCTCGTGATGGTAACGGGGCGAGGCCTGAGCGAACGGACGGACGAGCAGGGCCGCCCGTGCGATCACAGCTATGCCTCCACCAATATGGTTCGCCGCGCGCCGGATACGGCCTTAGGCTGGCAGGCGCTTGCCAGCCATGTCTCGGGAACGCGTTGTGTCGTTCGCGTGGAGGACTAGACCAGTTCCACCGCCACGGCAGTCGCCTCGCCGCCGCCGATGCACAGGCTTGCGACGCCGCGCTTGAGGCCGCGTTTCTCGAGCGCATTCAGCAGCGTCGCCATGATCCGCGCGCCCGACGCGCCGATCGGGTGGCCGAGCGCGCAGGCGCCGCCATTCACGTTGATCTTGTCGTGCGGGATGCCGAGTTCCTGCATCGCAATCATCGCGACCACGGCAAAGGCCTCGTTGACCTCGAACAGATCGACATCGTCGACGCTCCAGCCGGCCTTGTCGAGCACCTTGCGGATCGCCGGAACCGGGGCCGAGGTGAACTTGCCGGGCTCGTGCGCATGGGCGGCATGGGCGATAATCCGCGCCTTGATCGGCATGCCTTTCTCGTTCGCGACGCTCTCGCGCGTGAGTACCAGCGCCGCCGCACCATCGGAGATCGAGGAGGCGTTGGCCGCCGTCACCGTGCCATCCTTGGCGAAGGCGGGGCGTAGCGTCGGGATCTTGTCGGGCCGGGCATTGCCGGGCTGTTCGTCGGTGTCGACGGTTTCGCTGCCCTTGCGCGTTTTTACCTCGACCGCGACTACCTCCCCGTCGAAAGCGCCGCTCTCGATCGCGGCATTGGCCCGCGACAGGCTCTCGATCGCATAATCATCCTGCCGTTCGCGGGTGAACTGATATTCCTGCGCGGCTTCCTCGGCGAAGCTGCCCATCAGACGCCCCTCTTCATAGGCATCTTCGAGCCCGTCGAGGAACATGGAATCCTTGATCGCGTCATGGCCGATCCGCGCGCCGCCGCGATGCTTTTTGAGGAGATAGGGCGCGTTGGTCATGCTCTCCATGCCGCCGGCGACGATGATGTCGGCGGTGCCGGCCTTGAGGGCGTCATGCGCCATGATAGCAGCCTGCATGCCGCTGCCGCACATCTTGTTGACCGTCGTCGCTTCGGTGGAGATCGGGAGCCCGGCACCCATGCCGGCCTGGCGCGCCGGCGCTTGACCGAGGCCGGCGGGCAGTACGCAGCCCATGAAAATCTGCTCGACATCGTCGCCATCGACGCCGGCCCGTTCGATTGCCGCTTTTACGGCGGTAGCACCCAGCGCGGGTGCTTCGACGGCGGACAGGCTGCCTTGGAAACCACCCATCGGCGTGCGGGCATAGGCGGAAATGACGATAGGATCGGCGGACATAGGCGACTCTCTGGCTCTGAAGGAAAGTGATGTCCTTCAGTTAAACCTTCGGCCAACGGCTTTCCAGAGCCGATACTCAACCTTTATTATGCGATGGCCAATACTCGCTATATTCTCGGACTGCTGAGACAGCGTTCCCTCAACCCGTCCTGATCGCTCGCACCGTCAATTTCGGCGTGATTACGACGAACCGACTCATCTTTGCGGCATGTTGTTGGTGGGCGCGGGCTTCGCTCATTCGCGCGCAAGCAAGCGCGGCCTATAGTCTGGTGCCAAGCGGCGGGCGGGGGCTTGCCGAATATTTGCGAGGGAATGTTCGCCATGCGTCAGAAATTTTCCGCCCGAATATCATTCATTTGCCGGCGTGTCCTGGTCGCAGGGCTGATTGCGCTGCCCGTTGCGGGTTGCGGCGGGATCATCCCTCAAGCTGCCGCCCAGAGCACCCAGTCGAACACGCCCTATGTCGCCCCGCCCCCTGCCGAAACGCGGCAGCCGACCCGGGCTGAAGTACCGCGCGGGCCGTCCCGCCAGCTCACGGATTCCATCGAAGCATTGGGCCGGGATTTCAGCGGCGAAGTCGGGATAGCGGTACGCGATATCGAAGAGGGCTGGACCGTATCCTGGAACGGCGAGCGCTGGTTGCCCCAGCAAAGCGTCAGCAAGACCTGGGTCGCGATGACCGTGCTCGACCAGGTCGATCGCGGCGAAATGTCGCTCGATCGCATGGTGCGCGTGCGACCCGAGGACGCGGTCGTCTTCCACCAGCCGATGCTCTCGCGCATGGGCAATGCAGGCTTTCGCGCGCCGATCCGCGAACTGTTCGTCCAGGCGATGACGCGCAGCGACAATCTCGCCAATGACCGTCTGCTCTGGCTCGCTGGCGGGCCGGAAGCGGTGCGCGCTTTCTTCGCGCGGAACAATCTCGAAGGCCTGCGCTTCGGACCCGGCGAACGCGAATTGCAGGCCGGGATCGCGGGGCTGACCTGGCGGCAGGCCATGGCCCGCGGCCGCGCCTTCTATACAGCCCGCTCCAATCTCGCGCAGAGCGTCCGGCGGGCGGCGATGGACCGCTATCTTGCCGATCCCGTCGATGGTGCGACCGCCAACGGTATGGTCGAGGCGCTGGCGCGGCTGGCGCAGGGCGAACTGCTATCCGAACAGTCCACGCGTCTGATGATCGATACGATGCGCGCCTCGCGCACCGGGCCGCAACGGCTGAGCGGCGGCGTACCGCGCGGCTGGCAGTTCGGCCACAAAACGGGAACCGGCCAGAATCTGAATGGTATGGTTGCGGGCTACAACGATGTCGGCATTCTGACGACGCCAGACGGGCGCAACTATGCGGTGGCCGTGCTGATCGGCAATACGCGGGTCGGCATCCCGACGCGGCAGCAATTGATGCAGCGTGTGATGGGGCAAGTCGTCAGCCACCATCTGCGCCGGCGATACGAACTGTTTACGGGCGGTATCCAGACCTCGGACTAGCGTTATTCGCTAGGCATCCAGCATCCGCGCGCCATGGGCGGCGCGCATCATGTGCCGCCCGGCGACCGCCGTGGAGCGCTCGCGGATCGTTTCCATGAACGTCCACTCTCCATGCGCGGCTTCCGGCGTCAGCGTGACGGTCAGATAACCGCGCTGCGATGTGTCGGCCCAGCGCATGTCCGGGCTCGCCTCCACCATCGCCTGCGCCAATGCGGAAGGCGGTATCTGGGGTAGCAGACCGTCGAAACCCGGTGACGTGACGCTCTGGCCCGCAAATTCGACGCCGACAGGCGCGCCATCCTGTTGCAGGTCATAGGCCCAGGCATTGTGCGTATCCCCGGTGAGAACCAAAAGATTGGCGTCGGCCTCTTGCGCCGCGCGGAAGAGGCGCGCGCGGGCGGCCGGATAGCCGTCCCAGGCATCGAGGTTGAGCGGCAGGCCGGCGCGCGTTGCGGCGGCGAAGAGGTTTGCGCGTTGCCGTACCAGTTCGTTCTCGCTGTTCGCGATTTCTTCGGCCAGCGGCAGCGGGAAATGCGTCCGGCCCATGACGACCTGCTGCGCGAGCACCTGCCAGCGTGTGCCCGATGCGGTCGAGGCGGCCATCTGCGCGCCGACCCAGGCTTCCTGCTCCGCACCCATGATCGTCCGCGCTTCGTCTGACCAGGGCCCGTCGCGAAAGGCCACGAGGTTGCTGGCCATGCCGCCGCCATCGCCGATTGCGGCGACATAATCGAGCTGTTGACTGCGCGCCGTGATCCGCGTTTCGGGCAATATGATCGTCGCCAGATCGCCGATCTGATAGCTGTCCCAAGGTGCGTCGGAGACGGGCATCCAGTCCCGATAGGCTTGCAGGGCCATCCGCTTGCGCGCCTCCCAGTCACCCTCGTCGGGCTGGTGGTTTTCCGCCCCGCCGACCCAAGGGTCGTTGGTGATCTCGTGATCGTCCCAGCGCGCGACCATCGGATAGAGGCGATGCAGCGCCGCGAGATTGGGATCGGCGCGGTAGGTCGCATAGCGCAGCCAATAATCGGCCAGCACCAGCGTCTCGTAGGACGGCATCAGATCGCGCCCGGCGAGCGCCTGCTCCTCGGACGGGTAGCGCCCCATTTCATATTCGTAGAAATAGTCGCCGGTATGGATCATCAGATCGACATCGTTGCGCGCGACTGCATGGCCGTAAGCGTTGAAATGGCCGAAGCGGAAATTGGAGCAGGAAAAGACACCGAGCCGGAACCGGCTGGTCGGGCCGTCGGGCAAGGTGCGGGTGCGGCCGATCGGCGAGGCTGTGCCGTCCGGTGCAACGAAGCGGTAGAAATACCAGCGATTGGGCGCGAGCCCGTCTACCGTCACCTTGGCCGTGAAATCATGCGCATTACGTGCCGGAGTCTCACCGCTTCCGACGATACGGCCGAACTCGGCGTCTTCGGCGACTTCCGCGCGCAATGTGGGTTCGCCTTCCGAGACATAGCGCGTCCAGAGCAGCACCGAGTCCGCCGATGGCTCGCCCGATGCAACCTGATGGGTGAAACCGCGCGCCGAAATCAGTCTCGCGCCTGCCGGTGTGGCGAGCGCGCCAAGCCCGAAAAGGCCGGTCTGCAGCAAGAGCCGTCTGTCCATCATGATCGTCATCGCGAATCCCTTTCTTTTTTGCTTCTTATCCCTTGTCAGCGTTGCAGCGCGATGACGGCGCGGGTCAAAGCTGCGTCCTCAGGCTCCATAACTCCGGAAAGGCGCGCTTCGACAGTGTCGATTGCAGATAGGGCACGCCAGCCGTGCCGCCCGTCCCCCGTTTGCCGCCGATGACGCGCTCGACCGTCACCACATGTTTGTGTCGCCAGCTTGCCATGGCATCGTCCATATCGACGAGTTTTTCGGCGAGTTGGTAGAGTTCCCACCAGCGCTCCGTGTCCCGATACACGGCCGCCCAGGCATCTTCGACCGCCGCGTTCGGCGTATAGGCGGTGGTCCAGTCGCGTTCGAGTACATCGTCCGGAATGGGCAGGCCCGCCCGCGCCGCCGCGCGGTTGGCCTCGTCCCACAGGCTCGGCGCGTTCAGCGCGGCGCGCATCGCCTGCTGTTCCGGGCTGTCTTCGTCCTGATGTTTGAGATGGCTGGTATCCTTGAGGCCGAGCATGAACTCGACCTGTCGGAACTGGGCGGACTGGAAGCCCGAACTCGTGCCGAGCACATTGCGAAAGCGCGTATAATCTGCCGGCGTCATCGTCGCGAGCACGTCCCAGCTCAACGTCATCACCGCCTGGATCCGGCTGATCCGCGCCAGTCCCTTGTACGCAGGCACCAGCGCATCCTCGCGAACCAGCGCCAGCGCCTGCTCCATCTCGAAAATAATCTGCTTGAGCCAGAGCTCCTTGGTCTGGTGGATGATGATAAACAGCATCTCGTCATGCCGCCCGGAAATCGGATGCTGGGCGGAGAGCAGCGGATCGAGCGCGAGGTAGCGCCCATAGGTCATATCATCGGATGATTGGGTCATGGAGCCGGACTAGCCGATTGCAGGCGGGTACCCAAGCCTCCTCACGTCGAGGCAGTTGGACTAAACCCGCTCCGCCTGGCTCACCACATCCGCAGCACGTAGCGCCGCGAGGATGCGCATCAGGTGGGCGCGGTTGTGGACCTCGATATCGACGTAGAAGCTGTGGAAGCTGCCGTCGCGATTTTCGAGCTTTACGTTGAGAATGTTGGCGCCGTGCGTGCCGTATATGCCGGCCATCACGGCGAGCGCGCCGGGTTCGTTCTTGAGGACCACTCGCATCGGCACGGTGCCGCCGTCAGACCCGTCGCCCCAATTGACGGCCAGCCAGTCCGCGTCGTTACCGTCTGCGAGCGTTTCGCAATCGATGGTGTGAATTTCGATATCCTCGCCCGTGCGCCTTATGCCGACGATCCGATCGCCCGGGATCGGGTGGCAGCATTGGGCGAGCTGGAAAGCGACGCCCGGGGTCAGCCCTTTGATCGAGATCGCCTGACCCTTGGGCGGCACGGCGCTGTGCAGATCGCCTGAGCCCATACCCGGCATCAGCGCTTCCATCAGCGCGCGATCGTCGATCTCCTTGCGCGCGATCTTCTCCATCAGCGCGTCTTCTTTGGCGAGCTTCAAGCGCTTCAGCGCGGCCTTGGTCGCACCGCGGCCGAGCGGGGCGGGGAGACGGGCGACGACCTGGTCGAACAGCTTGCGGCCGAGCGAGATCGTCTCTTCTTTCTCCTTCTGCCGGACGAAGCGGCGGATCGCCGCGCGCGCCTTGCCGGTGACGACGAAGCTCAGCCAGCCGGGATCGGGATGCTGATTGTCGGAGCGCAGGATGCGCACCTGATCGCCATTTTCGAGCTGCGTGCGTAGCGGCACGACCCGGCCGTTGACCTTGGCGCCGACCGTCTGTTTACCGAGATCGGTATGCACTTCGAAGGCGAAATCGACAACGGTTGCGCCCTTGGGGAGCTGGATCAGCTCGCCGGCCGGGGTGAAGGCGAAGATGCGGTCCTGATACATCGCCATGCGCGTATGTTCGAGTAGCTCTTCGGGGCTCTCGGTCGTCTCGAGAATCTCGATCAGATCGCGCAGCCAGGCCGCCTGCCCATCCGGGCGATCGCCCTGTTTGTAGCTCCAATGCGCGGCCAGGCCGTTTTCCGCCTGTTCGTGCATCGCCTTGCTGCGGATCTGGATTTCGATGCGCCGGTCCTCGCCATATTGGACCGCCGTATGGATCGAGCGATAGCCGTTGCGCTTGGGCGTCGAGATATAGTCTTTGAAGCGGCCCGGCACCATGTGCCATTTTTCGTGGAGAATGCCGAGCGCCTGGTAGCAGGCCGCGACATCGGGTACGATCGCGCGGAACGCCATCACATCGGTCAGCGTCTCGAACGAGACGTGGCGCTCGGCCATTTTCCGCCATATCGAATAGGGATGTTTCTCCCGACCCGTGACTTCGGCATCGACGCCATGGCTGCCGAGCACGAGCTTCAATTCCTCGGCGATGCGTTCGATCGTCGCCGCGCCCTCGCCCTCGCGCAGCCGCTCCAGCCGGGTCGAGATGGATTCATAGGCATCGGGCTCGAGATGCTGGAAGGCGAGCGTCTGCATCTCCTTCATGAACTCGTACATGCCGATCCGCTCGGCGAGCGGCGCGTAGATATCCATCGTCTCGCGGGCGATGCGGCGGCGCTTCTCCTCCTTCTTGATGAAGTGGAGCGTGCGCATATTGTGGAGCCGGTCGGCGAGTTTGACGAGCAGAACCCGGATATCACCCGACATGGCGAGCAGGAATTTGCGCAAGTTTTCGGCCGCCCGCTCGGTATCGGACTGGGCTTCGATGGTTGAGAGCTTGGTGACACCGTCGACGAGCCGCGCGACATTTTCCCCGAACAGATCTTCGATCTCGCCTTGGGTCGCGACCGTGTCTTCGATGGTGTCGTGGAGGATCGCCGTGGCGATGGTTTCGTCGTCGAGCCGCAGATCGGTCAGGATGCCGGCGACTTCGATCGGATGGCTGAAATAGGGATCGCCCGAGGCGCGCTTCTGCGTGCCATGGGCGTTGACCGAGAAGACATAGGCGCGGTTGATCAGCGCCTCGTCCGCGTCAGGGTCGTAACTTTTGACCCGCTCGATCAGTTCATATTGTCTCAGCACCCGGCCAAAATGGCCGGGTGCTGAAATAATGCAACCGATTTAACGGTTGCGGGGAGCTTAGCCGGCGGCTTCGTTGCAGCGCGCCAGTTCTTCTTCGGTCATCGCTTCGCTGTCGACGATGAAGGAAGTGACCGCGCCGAGTTCGCGCACGAACGCGTGGCAGACATTGGCCGGGCGGCTGCGCGCGCCATCCGTGGAGCATTCCGTGCCGTCGCAGACCCAAGGAGCGTTGCGGATAACGAGCACGCGTTCGTCGGTCGCTTCGGCGAGCGTTGCCTGATAGGGCGTGCGCGCTTCCGCGCCGGTCGCCGTGAACAGGAAGGCGACGGTCATCAGGGAGAGGATCAGGGAGAGGGAGCGTTGCATGATAATGATCTTCCTATTGGAGGGGATTAGAAAGAAGGTGCGAACTATGCGGAAGCGACCGCGAGCAGCGCCATGGTGCTCACGAAGGAGACAAGCGCGATCAGAAACTGTTGCATGATTTTCGGTCTTCCACTTTAAGTTGCGAATCACTACCTAGTTGATCCAGTTTTAAGTTGCAACTAAAAACGGTTTGAGGCAGTAATTTTGCGAATCCGGACTTTTGCAGTAGGCTGATCACGACATGGGCAAACTCACAGAACCACTCGGCGACATTGGCGATGACGAATGCGGGCTCCCCTGCGCGTTGCAGGCCATGGGCGAACGCTGGTCATTTATGATTCTTCGGGCCTGTTTCAATGGTCTGAAACATTTTGAGGAAATGCAGTCCAATCTGGGGATTGCGCGCAACATTCTCGCCAACCGGCTTGGCCGGCTCGTCGAGAGCGAAATTCTCGAACGCCAGCCTTGCGCCGACGACCGTCGCAAGATCGAATATAAGCTGACCGAGAAGGGTGAGGCTTTGCTCCCCGCGATGATTGCGCTCAGGCAGTGGGGTGAACAATGGGGTATCGGCGTGCCGTCCAACCCCGTGCTGTGTGACCAACGCGATCGGCAGCCGGTGCAGCAGATTCGCGTCCATGCCCATGACGGGCGGCCGCTCGACTGGCACGATCTGCTTTGGGTCGATCAGAGCGAGGTTGTGGCGGAAGCCGCCGAATAGAGCGCAAATCTAGCGCAGATATGAAAAGGCCCGCATCGCGCGGGCCTTTTTCGTTATCGATATGTCCGAAGATCAGCCGTCATAATCGGCCGCGACGTTGGTGTTGCGTGGCGGCGCGGAGGCGGTCAGGCGCAGCGCCTCGGCGGACTGGGACAGCGAACCGACCTCGTCGGGTGCTTCCTCATCGTCAATCTGCACGCGTTGCAGGCTCTGCACAAGCGCTTCTTCCAGATGCTTGGGCTTGACCGTCTGCTCGGCGATTTCGCGCAGAGCGACGACCGGGTTCTTGTCACGGTCGCGGTCCAGAGTCAGCTCGGCGCCGCCCGAAATCTGACGGGCGCGCTGTGCGGACAGCAGCACGAGATCGAAACGGTTGGGGACCTTGTCGACACAATCTTCGACGGTTACGCGCGCCATGGCTTGTTTCCATTAATCAGCAAAACGGGAAGAGCGGCGAAATAGGCACGCGGCCGCCGATTGTCAAGAAATCGCGGCGGCTTGCGGCGCCCGCAGGTTGCGGCGTAGAGCGGGTTTCATGGCAGATCGAGAGAGCCCGGACTATCCTTTGCCGCCCGTAGACGGGCATCGCTTCCGGCTGCTTGCCGATGGACCGGAACGGCTGGAGGCGTTGATCGCGCTGATCGATGGCGCGCAGCGCAGCGTCAGGCTGCTTTACTATATCTTCGTGGACGATGCGGCGTCCGCGCGTGTGCGCGATGCGCTGATCGCCGCGCAGAGACGCGGTGTGGACGTGGCGCTGCTCGTCGACGGATTTGGCAGTTCGAAAACCGGCGATGCGTTCTTCGCGCCGCTGGTCGAAAGCGATTGCACATTCTGCCGGTACGAACCAAAGCGCAGCCGCCGCTATCTACTGCGCAACCACCAGAAGATGGCGATCGCCGACGAAGCAACCGCGCTGATCGGCGGTTTCAACGTGGAGCAATCCTATTTCGTTGCCAACGGCACGGAAGATGGCTGGCGCGATCTCGGACTGACTGTCGAGGGACCGGTTGCGGCGTGTCTCGCTGCCTATTTCGACGATATTCTGCGCTGGTCCATGAACGTGCAATCCGAGATGGAAGAGTTGCGGGCAATCCTACGCCGTCATCATCAGCAGGACGGGGCCGTGCGCCTGTTGCTCGGCGGGCCGACCCGCGAGCTTAGCCCCTGGGCTCAGGCTCTTCAGAATGATTTCGGCGCGGCCAGCCGGATAGATATCGCGGCTGCCTATTTTGCGCCCTATGCGCCCCTGATGCGGCCGATCCGCCATGCCGCGCTAAACGGACGGTCGCGCATTATCACGGCCGCGAAGTCCGACAATGCCGTTCCGATCGCCGCCGCGCGCAACCGGTATCGCCATTTGCTACCCGAGGTCGAGATCTACGAATATCAGCCGATGATGCTCCACACGAAGCTCTATGTCGTGGACGATATCGTCTATATCGGTTCGGCCAATTTCGACGTGCGCAGCCTCTATCTCAACCTAGAGGTCATGGTTCGCATCCGCGACGCCGGATTTGCCGATATGATGCGCCGGTTGGTCGACAACGAGATCGCCGACAGCATCCGTATCACGCCGGAAAAGCATGCCCGCCGCCAGACCCTGTGGCGGCGGATCAAGGGCCGGATATCCTATTTCCTGATGTCGGTGCTCGATTATAACGTGTCCCGCCGGTTGAACTTCGGCATCGACGGGCAATAGCGCACTGAGGCTGGAACGGGCCTTAGGCCTCGTCCTTCCATCCCCAGAACAATACGGCTGGCGGGATGTTCCAGATCTCCCGGCCTTTATCGATCCGGTCGAAATTGGGTTCGATATAGTCGCGGCATTTGGGCGAGAACTGATAGACGAGAAAGGCGCCGCCCGGGCGGACAACGCGTCCTGTCGCCGCACCGATCTCCTCGCCGACGCCGTCGGGCAATGTCGAAAAGGGCAGGCCGGAGACGACATAATCGGCTTTGTCGAAACCCTTATCGGCGATGATCGATTCCACATCGACGGCCGAGCCGTGCACGACATGAAAGCGCGGATCGCGAATATCGCGTTTGAGATAGTCGACGAAGTCCGGATTGGTATCGATCGCGATCAGCGTTGCATCGGGCGCGAGCCGATCAAGGATCGGGCGGCAGAATGTGCCCACGCCCGGGCCATATTCGACGAACAGCCGGGTATTCTCCCAATCGACCGGCGCCAGCATCTTCTCGATCAGCCGTTTTGACGACGGGATGACGGAGCCCACCATCACCGGGTGTTTGAGAAAGCCCTTGAAGAAGAGACCAAGCGGTCCGGGTCCGCGAGAGCGCGACGGCCTTCTCCGTTCGACGACATTGGACGCTGTGTGGGTCATTCGTTTCCAATTGCTTGCAATTTTGTTACGTCTGCGTTCGCAAATGCGGAGCCGGATGGCAAGCCATTGGTCACTATCGCGCCGTGGCGGTTGCCGTTAAGGGAAGCCGGATGCGCGCAGCCGATCACCTCCATTTTTATGCTTGTCCCGGCCGGAGATCAGCCTGATGGCGGGCTCGCCGAGCGTCCAGATTCGCCGCGACCGGTTCGCGGTCCTCTTCCTCGTCATGCTGACGGCGGCGGCGGGGAATACGGCCATGCAGTCGGTCATGCCGACGATCGGCCGGGCGCTGGAAATTCCCGATTTCTGGGTATCGCTCGCCTATACCTGGTCGGCCCTGCTCTGGGTGCTGCTCGCGCCCTATTGGGCGCGCCAGTCGGACCGCCGCGGACGCAAGCCGTTGATGCTGCTCGGCACGGTGGGTTTCATCGCATCGATGGCGATCTGCGGGGTCATCCTGTGGATGGGTCTCGCGGGATGGCTGTTGCCGGCTACAACCTTCGTGATCTTCGCGATAGCGCGCAGTCTCTATGGCGGCTTCGGATCCGCCGCGCCGCCGGCCGTCCAGGCCTATGTCGCGGCCCGTACGGATCGCGAGAATCGCACGTCCGCGCTATCGATCATCGCCTCGTCCTTCGGACTCGGCACGATTATCGGACCGGCGCTGGCCCCGGCCTTCGTCTTCCCGATCACGGGCGGGCTGGCCGGTCCACTGATCGTTTTCGCGCTGCTGGGCTGTCTCGTCTGGCTGGCGGTCGCGCTGCTGCTGCCCAATGATATGCCGCGTCATGAGGCGCGCGGCGTCATTTCGAGTGAACCCTCGATCGGCGGTCTCTCCGGCGCATCGGCGCCTACCGACGATGACGATGATGATATGGAGACCGGGGCGCTTGCCGAACGGCTGCGCTGGCGCGACCGGCGGACTTTGCCGTGGATGATCGTCGGTGTGCTGGGCGGCCATGGCCATGCCGCGTTTCTGGGTGTCATCGGCTTTCTGGTGATCGACCGCCTCTCCGTGCCGCTCAATGAGGCGCAGCAGGCGATCGGCATCGTGCTGATGGCCGGGGCGGGGGCGACTTTGCTCGCCCAATGGGGCCTGATCCCGCAGATGAAAGTGCCGCCGAAACGGCTCGTGATCTGGGGCTTCATCCTCGGCGCGGTTGGCTGTGTAATCATGGCATTCATCACGACGCTGCACGGGATCACGCTCGGCTTTGCGATCGCATCGCTCGGCATGGGCCTTTTCCGTCCCGGCTTTACGAGCGGCGCATCGCTCGCCGTCAGCCGCGCCGAGCAGGGGCAGGTGGCCGGTATGGTCGCATCGGTAAACGGCATGGCGTTCATTGCCGCGCCGGCCATCGGCGTGCTGATCTACGGCATATCGATGCCGCTCCCATTTCTCGTCTGCGCGGCCCTGTTCGGGCTCTTGACGCTCTGGGCGGCGTTCAAGCTCGAAAACTAGCTAGCTATCTGTCAGAAACTTTCTGGCGAAAGTTCGCGGCACCGGCCCGCTCCCCCTTCCGACCTCCCATTAAGTGTACCCTGTGGGAGGCCGAGAGGGGGTGCGGGCCGGTGCCGCGCTCGAACGTATGTGAGAGTCTGACAAACAGAAACGCTAGTCGTGCTTGTCTTGGTTTGCCGGGTTCAGCATCCCGGGCGCGATGAAACCGATCGGGTTGATCGCCAGCGAATCCTGTTTCAGTTTTGCGGCCATCACCTCATATTCGCGTTCCATTTCGCTGGTGACACTGGCCCGCGCATCGGCCAGGGCCAATTCGAAATCGGCCATGGTGACCGTCTCCGAATCGCGCGACCGCCGCAGTGCGTATAGGCCTGCGCGGCGCGTCAGGTCTTCGAGATCGGCGCCCGTAAAGCGATCGGTCCGCTCGGCCAGCGAATCGAGATCGACATCCTCGGCAAGCGGCATGGTTGCCGTATGGATCGCCAAGATGCGCCGTCTGCCAGAGGCTTCGGGCACTGGCACATAGATGAGTTCGTCGAAACGGCCGGGCCGGATCAGCGCCGGGTTGATAAGGTTAGGCCGGTTGGTCGCGCCGATCACGACAACGGACTGCAGCTCTTCCAGCCCGTCCATCTCCGCGAGGATCGTGTTGACGATCCGCTCGGTCACCTGCGGTTCGCCAAGGCCGCCGCCGCGGGCCGGCACGAGACTGTCCAGCTCGTCGAAAAAGATCACCGTGGGCGCGACCTGCCGGGCGCGGGCGAAAAGCCGGGCGATCTGCTGCTCGCTCTCGCCATACCATTTGGAGAGCAGATCGGACGATTTGGTCGCGATGAAATTGGCGTTCGATTCATGCGCCGTCGCCTTGGCGAGCAAGGTCTTGCCGGTGCCGGGCGGGCCATAAAGCAGGAAGCCTTTTGCCGGCCGGATACCGAGCCGGCGGAACGCGTCCGGGTCCTTGAGCGGCAGTTCGACGCCTTCTTTGAGCCGCTTCTGTACCTCGTCGAGCCCCCCGATATCGTCCCAGCCGACATTGGGCGCCTGCACCATCACCTCGCGCAGCGCCGAGGGCTGGATGCGTTTGAGCGCTTCCTCGAAATCGCATCGATCGACCGAGAGCGTGTCGAGCACTTCGGTCGGAACCGTGCGCTCTTCGAGGTTGAGCTTCGGCATGATCCGGCGCACGGCCTCGATCGCCGCTTCCCGGGTCAGCGCGCCAAGATCGGCGCCGACGAAACCATATGTCTGCCGCGCCAGCGATTTCAGGCTGACATCTTCGGCGAGCGGCATGCCGCGCGTGTGGATCGCGAGAATCTCGCGGCGGCCGGCTTCGTCGGGCACGCCGATGATGATCTCGCGGTCGAAGCGTCCGGGTCGTCGCAGCGCCTCGTCGATTGCGTCGGGCCGGTTGGTGGCCGCAACGACGATCAGGTTCGCGCGCTTCTGGAGGCCGTCCATCAGCGTCAGCAGCTGGGCGACGAGCCGCTTTTCGGCTTCGCCGGCCACCTTGTCCCGCTTGGGCGTAATCGAGTCGATCTCGTCGATAAACACAATGGAGGGCTGCGCTGCGGTTGCCTGCTCGAATACCTCGCGCAGTTTCTTCTCGCTCTCGCCATAGGCCGAGCCCATGATCTCCGGGCCGTTGATAAGGAAAAACTCGGCATCGCTCTCATTGGCGACCGCGCGGGCGAGCAAGGTCTTGCCCGTGCCGGGCGGGCCATGAAGGAGCACACCCTTGGGCGGTTCGACGCCGAGCCGCTGGAAGAGTTCGGGATAGCGCAAAGGCAGCTCGACCATCTCGCGCACCTGGTCGATCGTATCGCCCAGACCGCCCAAATCGTCATAGGTGACGTCCGCGCGGCGCGCGTCTGTCGGTTCGGTATATTCGGCCTTGAGTTCGACGACCGTATTCTCGTCGATATGGACGATGCCCTTGGGCGTCGTACCGGCAACGACAAGGCGGACCTCCTGCAGTGCATAGGCCGGCGCATTCATCATCTGGCGCAGCTGCTGCGGCATGTCCCCGCGTTCGACCGGGCGCTGACCCGCGGTGGCGACGACATCGCCCTTGGTCAGCGGCTTCATGCCGAAACTGCGCTTCAGCGCCTCGGCATTGCCGTGCAGACGCAGATTGCGCTGCGCGGGCGCGAATACGACCTTCTTCGCGGCTTGCGATTCGGCTTTCGCCACGGTCACGAAATCGCCCGAGCCCGCGCCGGCATTGGCGCGCTGCAACCCGTCGATGCGCAGGATCGCAAGCCCTTCATCCTCTTGATAGGGCAGCACGGCGCGTGCGGGCGTCGTGCGCTTGCCTGTAATCGATACAACATCACCCTCGGTCAGGCCGAGCGCACCCATAGTCTCGCGGGACATGCGGGCGAGGCCGCGACCGGAATCCTCCGGGCGCGCATTGGCGACCTGCAGCTTGTGTTCTTTGGTGGCGGTCGGGGTTTCGGCGTCGGCCATGAGGACTCCGTGACTGTGGAGAAACCTACATAGGGGCCGTGACGCGCATTGCGAACCGTTGCCGACACGCAAAAAAAACGGGCCGGCCAAGAGGGGCAAGGCCAGCCCGAAGGGTCTTAGGAGAGGATGCCTGATAAGGCCCCGCCTAAATGCGTTTCAATTTGCAATTGTGCAAGTGCGAAAAACTTGCTATGGATTGCACAAATTGCAACTCACTATCCGCGGGTTCGGGATAGGATAACGACAGGGAAGGAGCAACGCGATGCGCAGATTGCCGCCTCTGACGGCCATCGAAGCCTTTGTGCAGGTTGCGCGACTCGGATCGGTCAAATCGGCAGCCGAGGAATTGTCGCTCTCTTCGCCGGCGCTGAGCCGTAGAGTTCAGAATTTAGAGCATTTTCTTGGCCGTTCACTGTTCGAGCGCCGGCATCATGCGATGGTCCTGACCGAGGATGGCGAAGCCTTGCTGGGCCGCGTTTCGGGACCGCTGGACGAGCTTGCAAACGCGATCGAGGTGTCCACGGGACAGGCCGATCTCCTGCGATTACGGCTCGGTGTGCTCCCGCTTTTTGCGTCGCAGCGCCTGATCGGTAAACTGCCGGAATTGCGCGAGATGCATCCGGAGCTGCATATCGACATCGATACGGCCGCCCATGGCACGGCGCGTCTTGGCGACGGGCTCGATGCGGCGATCACGCTCGCCCAGTCGGTCGATCCGGGGCTCTATTCGCGCGAAATCGACCATAATGTCATCACGCCGATCGGCGCGCGCGGGCTCGAAGTACGTGGCGCGCCGGTGACCGAGCCCGAGCAGCTGGCTGGGCTCACCATCCTGCTGCACCGGGATATGCCCGAGACCTTCCATTATTGGCGTAACGCCATCGGCTATCCCAATCTCGAACCCGCGGCCGAGGATCATTTCGACTCGGGCCAGTTGATGCTGGATGCGGCCGCGCAGGGCTTGGGCGTTGCCTTCATGCTCGATTCGCACCTGCAGGATTCGGATGACGAGCGGCTCGTCCGCCTGTTCGCTACCGAAGTCGAAAGCCCGTACAGCTATTGGTTCGCCTGCCGGCGCTCGGCGCTACGCCGGAAACCGGTCAAGCTGTTCCATGACTGGCTATTCAGCCATGTCTGCCGGCAGGCCAATGGGCGGCCAGCTTCCGGCCCGGCTATTGCTGCAGCAGTTTGACGAGTTCGCGCGTCACGCTGCGCGGCGTTACGCGGTTCGACTGAACCATCGCCTTGTTGAGGAAGCCGGGCACGACGATGGCCTTGTTCTTGGCCAATCCTTCCAGCCCCGCTTTCACGACCGCCTCGGGTTCGCCCGCGAATTTCTCGAACAGCGTCGTTTCCGCCATATCGGCGCGATAGGCGAATTCGGTTTTTGTGGCGCCAGGGCAAAGCGCCGTCACCGCGATATTGTGCGGTAGCAATTCTTCGTGCAGCGCTTCGGACAGAGACAGCACATAGGCCTTGCTCGCATAATAGACGGCCATGCCTGGTCCCGCTTGGAAGGCCGCCGTGGAGGCCACGTTGAGGATCGATCCCCCGCCCATTGCGATCATCGCGGGAATGACGCGGTGGCAGAGTTGGGTCACGGCGATAGCGTTGACTTGCAACATGTCGGTCTGGTCGCCGATCGCCAGTTTCTGGAACTCGCCGCGCGCACCGAAACCGGCATTGTTGATCAGCGTGCCGACATAGGTGTTTTCATCCTCGATGGCCTCGATGATCGCGTCGGCGGCGTCATAATCGCTCAGATCTTCGGTGATGATGATCGTGTCCGGTCCAAGTTCGTCGGCGAGCTTCTTCAACCGTTTCTTGCGGCGCGCGACCAGCGCCACCCGATCGCCGCGCGCGGCGCAGGCACGGGCGAAAAGCCGGCCGAGCCCGCTCGACGCGCCGGTGATCAGAGTGACGGGATTGGCCATATGTCTAGCCGACGGTCATCGACTTGATGACGCCGGGATTGGCCGGCGGTTCGCCCTTGGGCAGCGCGTCGATATGCTCCATGCCTTCGGTCACCTGACCCCAGACCGTATATTGGCCGTCGAGAAACTCGGCATCGCCAAAGCAGATGAAGAACTGGCTGTTCGCGCTGTTCGGGTCCTGCGCGCGCGCCATGGAACAGGTGCCGCGAACATGCGGCTCGCTGTTGAATTCCTGTTCGAGATTCGGCTTGTCCGAGCCGTGCATGCCGGTACCTGTCGGGTCGCCGCCCTGGGCCATGAAGCCGTCGATCACGCGATGAAAGATGACGCCGTCGTAAAAGCCGTCCTTGGCGAGTTCGGTAATCCGCGCGACATGGTTGGGCGCCAGATCGGGGCGCAGCTTGATGACGACATCGCCGCTATCGAGCGACATGGTGAGGGTGTCGGACATTTCGATTTTCTCCTGATGAATCGGTATTGCGCAGTCCCTAGGCAGCCTTGGCGCGCGGCGCCAGCCCATATTCCTCCGCGATCAGCCGGTAGCTGTCCCGCCGCGCCGGATGATCGCCCATGATATTGACGAGCATCATCTCGTCCGCAGCATAATCGCTGGCGACATCGTCAAGCGCCACGCGGCATTCCTTGGGCGTACCGAGAATGACGCGGCGTTTGCGGCTTTCCAGCGCTGCGGGGTTTTTCGCGAGCCAGTCTTCGGCCGTGTCGATCGACGGCACAGGGATGAGGACGTTGCGCCTGAGCAGCGCACCGAGCATTGCCGCGGGCTTGCCCAGCCGGACTGCCGCCTCCGCACTATCGGCCGCGATGATCCAGCTCGCGACCATCACATGCGGTTCGGCGAGACGCGAGGACGGCCTGAACCGCTTGCGATATTCGGCCGTCATGGCTTGGCCTTCGGGATTAATAAAATCCGCGAAACAGTAAGGCAGGCCCGCCTCCGCTGCCCAGAGCGCGCTGTCCATCGAGGAGCCGAGCAGCCACATTTCGGGCGCGCCGCCGCCTGAGGGCAGCGTATCGGCGAGTGGCGCGAAGGGATGATCTTCCGGGAGCGTCCCGTCGAAATAGGCCATCAATTCGGCGAGATTGTTCGGGAAATCGTCATGCGGCATGCGCCGGCTGCGATCGCGCTGCAGCGCCATCATGATCCGTCCGTCGCCGCCGGGCGCGCGGCCCAGACCGAGATCGATGCGTCCCGGCGCCATAGCGCTCAGCAGTGCGAAGGTCTCGGCGACCTTGAAGGGCGAATAATGCGGCAGCATGATTCCGCCCGAGCCGACCCGGATCTGCGTGGTCGCCTGAGCAATCGGGCCGATCAGCGCTTCCGGCGCGGCTCCGGCCAGCGCCGGGCTCGCATGATGCTCGGCGACCCAATAGCGATGATAGCCAAGCGCATCGGTCGTGCGCGCCAGATCCAGCGTGTCGGCGATGGCATCGGCGGAGGTCCGGCCTTCGGCGATTGGGGACTGGTCGAGCACGGAAAGGGTGTAGTCGGGCATAGCGAACAGTGTAGCGGATCGTTCATAGGGGGAAAGGGCAGCGAACAAAGGCTGACAAGCGCCACGTTTTCGGTCTAAGCCGCAGCCGGGCCACGGGATCGTATGAGGGAGGGCGCCGCATGAGTGACACCGCCACCGACGCTCCCGAAACGGAAGAGGCCGAAACCGATCTCGACAAAGACGACCGGCTGAAACCCGAGTTCGTCGCCTCGGTCGTCAACTCGCTGGAATCGGGTGACGACGAGGCTGCGCGCGAACTGGCCGGCCGCCTCCATCCCGCCGATATCGCCGACCTGTTCGAACAGGTGGACCGCGATCAGCGCGCCGATCTGGCCGCCGTCCTGTCCGAAATGCTGGACGGCGAAGTTCTCGCCGAGATGAACGATTTCGTTCGCGAGGCGCTGGTCGACGAGCTCGACAATATCCAGGTCGCCGATCTCGCTGCCAATCTCGAAACCGACGATGCGGTCGCGATCATCGAGGATATGGTTGCTAGCGATCAGCGCGAGGTGCTCGAAGCGCTTGAGCCGGACGACCGGGCGGCGATCGAGGAAGCGCTCACCTATCCCGAAGAGTCCGCTGGCCGTGTCATGCAGCGCGAACTGGTCGCTGTTTACGAGAATATGTCGGTTGGTGACGTCATCGATTTCCTGCGCCAGAATCAGGAAGACACGATGGATTTCTGGGAAATATTCGTCGTCGATACCGCCCATCACCCGGTCGGCACCTGTGCGCTGAGCTGGATACTGCGCACCCCGCGCCATTTCTCGATTTCCGACGTGATGAAGCGCGAACAGACGCTGATCCCCGTCGATATGGATCAGGAAGAGGTGGCGCTGCGCTTCCAGAAATACGGGCTGATCTCGGCTGCCGTGGTCGACGATGCGGGGCGGCTCGTTGGGATGATCACGGTCGACGATATCGTCGATATTATCTCCGAGGAGGCGGGTGAGGATATTCTCCGGCTTTCCGGCGCGGGCGAGGGCGATATCAACCAGCCAATCGGCGAAGCCTATAGCGGGCGCGTCCGCTGGCTGATCGCCAATCTCGGCACGGCACTGGTCGCGAGCTTCGTGATCGCGCTGTTCGGCGCGGCGATCGAGGAAATGGTCGCGCTTGCCATCCTCATGCCAATTGTTGCCTCGATCGGCGGCAATGCGGGCACGCAGACCATGGCGGTCGCGGTGCGCGCGCTCGCGATCAACGAGCTGACGCGATCCAACACATGGCGCACGATCCGGCAAGAGCTGGCGGTCGCGCTGCTCAACGGGACGACCATCGCCATACTGATCGGGATAGGCGCGGCGCTCGTCTTTTCGGACTGGGCGCTGGGCGGTGTGATAGCGGCGGCCATGTTGATCAATATCGTGATCGCGGGTCTTGCCGGCGTGTTCGTGCCAGTGATTCTCGAGCGGCTGAAACAGGACCCGGCCGTCGCCTCATCGGTGTTCGTGACGATGATCACGGACTCGGTCGGCTTTCTGGCATTTCTTGGTCTTGCGGTTGCTTCCGGGTTGGTCGGTTGAAGATCTCGTGGCCAACAACGAAATAGCTCCGCCCAAAACCAGGTGCATACAATAAGCGCGCAGCCTGATACTCGCTTATCGGCGGTCCTGTAGCTCAGCTGAGTAGAGCGCCGGTTAAGCCCGGAGATCCCCAGTTCGCGACTGGGCGGGGCCGTCACTGGATTTCAAACTGCGATAATTCTCGAGGTCTACAGAACTTGATCGTCGCGGCCATGCCGCCCAGATGGCAGGCATGGCGACGCTCCATATCACCAAGCCGGCGGTCGGCTGCGATTCGATCAAGCGGATTCAGCAGCGTCAGTCGCCGCGCGTCGCCGATGGCGAGGTTACGATCACAACGCGTTACCGCCCGACGCGCCACAAAGAGCTGATCGGCGGTTCGATCTTCTGGATTATCAAGCACCGCCTCGTCGTGCGGCAGCGCATATTGGGCTTCGTCGAAAGCGATGACGGCCGCTGGAACATTCGGCTCGACCCGAAGCTGATACCGGTTCGCGCCCGGCCCAAGCGCGCGCATCAGGGCTGGCGCTATCTCAAGGGCGAAGACGCGCCGGAGGATTTCGATGGCGACGAGGACGGGATCGCGGAGATGCCGCCCAAGATGCTGAACGAACTCGCGCGGCTCGGCTTGGTGTAGACTATCTTCGGTTTACGAAACCGCCACAGCTGACCTGGCCGGATCCAATGCTGCGATCGGTACAAGAGGCGTTGCCGCTGACATTTACGACGCCGTTGCCGACCGCGATCACCTCCGCCTCGCGTTCGGCGGATATCTCGATGCTGCCCGGGCCGTTGAGATTGACCGTCAGATTGTCGATCGTCAGCCCGGCGCCGTCGAGCGTGCCCGGGCCTTCGACAGTCACGCGTCCGACTTCGGCCCGTCCGCCGACCTCCATGACGCCCGCGCCGGTCAGCGCCAGCGCGAGATTGTCGGCCGCGATTTCGCCGATCGCAAGCCGGCCGTTGCCGCCCAGGCTGACGACGAGCCGTCCGCCCTCCATCCGGTCGATCTCGAGATCGCCGGTGCCGATGACGGTCGCCTGTTCGAGCCGGTGCGTCGTCAGATAGAGGATCGCCGACTGGTTCTGGCGTTCGCCCGGATAGCCACCCCAACTGTTCGAGACGTTGCGGCGCACGCGCAGCGTATTGCCGACGACCTGCACCGAAAGCTCGTCTATCGCGCGCTGATCGCCCTCGGCGCGTGCCGAAGAGCCGCGTCCGGTCTCCACGCGCACGACGAACGGCCCCTGAACCTGAATCCGGTCGAAACTGGTGACGGAATATCCGCGTTGCGCCGCATCGGCGGGCGGTGCGGATGCCATCGCCGTTGCGGCGGCAAGGGCTGCGATCGCGATCGGCATCCTCATATCCGGGCTTCTCCCCATTCGAGCCATCCTGCCCAACTGGGCGTTTTCTCCATATAGCCCTGATCTTGCTCGACGATGCTGAATCCCGCCTGAGCGACGGCGGAGCCGATTGGCCGGGTGAGGTGACAGCCGCCGGCGATCCGCTTCCAGACGGGCTCGATCCGGCGCTGCCATTTCGCCACCTTGGCGTCGGGCGCCGCACCATGTTCGCAGAAGAGAAAGGTGCCACCGGGCTTCAGAGCGCGCCGGGCCTCGGCGAGGCATTGCGCCTGATCCTGCACCGAACAGAGCGTGAAGGTCGCGAGCACCGTATCGAAGCTGTCATCTGCGAAAGGCAGGTTTTCGGCAACGCCTTCCTTGATGTCGAACTCGATGCCTTCGGCTTTGGCGGCATCGCGAGCCCGATCCAGCAGGCCGGGCGAGGGGTCTACGCCTTCTACGCTGTCGACCTTGGCCGGATCGTATAGCGCGAAATTCGCGCCGCCGCCCGCGCCGAGCTCCAGCACCCGGCCATGCGCGCGCGGCACGACCTTGGCGCGGCGCTTCATGATCGGCGGCTGCGTACAGCAAAAGCCGATCAGGCGCGGTACGACATATCGATCCCAAAGCCCTGCCATCGTCGGAACCGTGCCACGGGCATTGCCGTCTGCCCAGCGCTATTTATTTAAGCATTGACTTAATTAAATTATCGCTTAAATATATTCCGATGGACAGATTCGCAGCTCTGGGCGATCCGACACGCCGCGCGATTGTAGGGCTCCTCTCGCAGGCGGACCGGCGCGCGGGCGATATCGCGGCGCATTTCGATGCGACGCCGCCGGCCATTTCCCAGCATTTGAAAGTGCTGCGCGATGCGTCCCTGGTGCGGGTCGAGAGGCGGGGGCGAGAGCGCATCTACAGCCTCGATCCAGACGGGTTGGCTGCGATGGAGGCCTGGATCGGCGAGACACGCCGCGTTTGGAACGGGCGTCTCGACGCGCTCAAAACGGTTCTCGATCAGGAGGAAAGGCAATGAAGGAAGAATTCGGCACACAATTGGAGAGTGGCGCGTTACGCTTCGTTCGCGACTTGCCCGGGCCGATCGAGCGCGTCTGGGAGCATTTTGTCGACCCCGAAAAGCGCGCCCTCTGGTTCTGCGGCGGCACGATGACGGAAACGCCGGGCGAGACCTTCACCTTGGCGTTCGATCACGGCCAGCTATCCGACGAAGCGTTTCCCGACCGGTTCGCAGAGCTGAAAGGCGGCGTTTCATTCGCGGTCACGCTTGTCGAGTTCGATCCGCCGCGCCGCCTCGTGTTTCGTGATTTCGGAGGCGACGATTTCGGCAGTGCGGAGGACGAAGGCAAAGTCAGCATCGAGCTGGCTGCCATCGGCGATCGCGTGAAGCTGACGCTGATTCAGTCGCCGCACAGCGATTTTGCGCATCTGATCAGCGCGGCCGCCGGCTGGCAGTCGCATCTCGGCATTCTTATCGACGAACTCACCGGCGAGCCCCGCCGTGCCTTTTGGGCCGAACATGCGGAGGCAGAAGAGCATTATCGCGACAGACTGAAATCGGCCGCCTGACTCCCCGGCGTGGCTATTCTTGGCTTTTCTTCCAGGCCGCCATACGCTGCGAATAGGGAATGCTGCCGAGCGCCGCGCCGAGGCCGATAATGCCGCCGCCGATCGCGCCGCCAATGCCGAGCAGGCCGAAGGTGATAGTCGCCGCGACAACAGCCCCCGCTATGATGAAGGCGATATCCTTGCCGGTCATTTTCGGTTTATCGGTCGGTTGCGGTGTGCTGCTCATAATTGCTCTCCCCCAAATTAGAACGCGCCCCAGTTAGAACGCGCATAGTCTGCGCGATGACTGGCGGCTGCGCAATATTCCGGCCCGCAAGACCTGGGAGAGAGCGTTCGCCGTGGGGTCGGACCGGGTTACCGGTAGAAGATATGGCCGCCGATCTGTGCGACGCGTTCGCGCGTACGCGAAAAGCGGGGGCGGACATAACCGGCATGGAAGAACAGCGCATTGCCAACGACGGGTTCGCTAACCCCGTTGCGGGCATCTATCGCGATCTCGACCATACGGTCCCAGAGCGGGCCCGAGCGGTTCGGCTGGTGGCGGCGGATATTCGAGAACTGATGCCGCTGATAGACGACGCCGCAGATCGTATTCGGGAATAGCGGAGAGGCGACGCGGTTCATGACGACCTGCGCCACGGCAAGCTGCCCCTCGCGCGGTTCGCCGCGCGCTTCGTTGCTGATCGTGCGGACGAGGCATTCCAGTTCCTCGTCATGGGCATCGTTGATCGTGGCCGCGGCTGCTTCGCTTTCGGAAGGCGCATCCTCTTCGGGCGCGTTTCCGCTCATCGCGTCGAGGTCGATCACCTGTTCCTCGACCGGTGCGATGAAGCGTTCGGGCAGGGAGGCGTCGAGCCCGGCTTCGGCCAACAGGGCCGCGTCATCTGTCGCTGAAATCGCGCTTTCGCTGTTCTCCGAGGCGACACCAGAGGTCATCGGCATGCTTGCGCCCAATATGGTCGCGAGCGCCGACAGGCCGAAAATCAGTCTTTTGCGTCCAAAGGACATCGTCTGCTCCAATTGAATGCCGGACGGGTTACGCAGGCGCGCAGGCCCATTCTCGGTTTCACGCTATCTGCCGACCGCCCATGGCGATTTCAAATCGCATTCGGACGAACGGACTGGGGAATGCGATCAGCCGTGTAATAATGTTGCAGGATCGAAGTGATTAATTTCACGCGATATGGGCCGGTAGGTCAGGCGAAATCCGGTCTTTTCGTATCGCGTGCGTTCACCTAACCCAAGCTATCGATGGGTTGCGTGGCGCGGCGCTTGCCAAGCCAAGCGCCATTGGACATGAACGCGCGGCAAGAGACGGAGAGGCGCTTTGGACAAGTTGATTCTGTTGCTTGATCGCACGGCCGTGCTGTTCATCGGCGTCGCGGTCGGAGCGGTAATCGGATTGGCCTTTCTCGGCGGCGGCGAGACGGACGAGGCCGTCGCGAGTGCCCCGGCCCCGATCGTTCTGCCGGCCGAGACCGAGTCTTCGGAGGCCACGCCGACCGAGTGCGCGGTGCAGTTCAACCGCAGCCTGACCAATTCGCTGGCCGAGGGCGAACCGGTGCAGATCGGCGTGTTCGGGGACAGTTTCGGCGACGGGCTTTGGGCAGCGCTCTATCGATCCTTTCGTGGCGACGAGGATTTCGTCGTCCACCAATTTTCCCAGCAATCGACAGGCTTCACCCGCTATCGCAGCATGAACATTCTCGAGGATATCGAGGACAAGCTCGATATCCAGCCGATCGATATTGCCGTCCTGTCCTTCGGCGCCAACGATACGCAGGGCATTTATTCCGGCGGATCCGGCGCGGAATTCATGAGCGCGGAATGGCAGGAGATTGTCGGTGGCCGTGTCGATGCCGTCGTGCAGCTGCTGCGCGATCGCGGCGCGATCGTTTACTGGGTCGGACTGCCCCGGATGCGGCGCGCCAATTTCGATGCGCAGATCCAGCAGCAGAACGCTTTTTACGCCGCGCGCATGCGCGAACTCGGCGTGCCGTTCATCGATACGGTGCCGCTGAGCGTCGACGAGAACGGCCAATATGCGGCCTATCTGCCCGATCCCGAGACCGGCGAACGTACCATGGCGCGGGCCAATGACGGTATTCACATGACGGGGCAGGGCTATGGCTTCCTGACCCGCGGGCTCGAGCAGCGCATCCGCGGCTATGTCGACAATGCGCGGGCCGAAGCGATGCGCGAGCGCGAACGGCGCGGCGAAGGTTCGGAGCAAGCGGCCGGATGAAGGCCGGCATCGTTATCGCGGCGCTGGCGGCGAGCCAGTCGACCCCCGAAGTCTGCACCGAGCGGCTTTGCTACGCCGACAATATCGCGCCCTTCTTCGAGGCGCTGGCGGAGAGCGAACGGGATGACGGCGATCCCGTCCATATCCTCCAGCTCGGCGACAGCCACACTGCGGGCGACATGATCACCAATGGCTGGCGCGAGGAACTGCGCGAGCGATACGGCCATGGCGGTCGCGGGGTATTGGCGGCCGGCCGGCCCTATGGCGGCTATCTGACCTGGGGCGTCACCGCGTCGCAGACGAGCGGCTGGGAGGTGAATTCCACCTTCGGGCGCGGCTATGCCAATTATGGCCGCCCGCTCGGCCTCTCCGGTTTTAGCCAGACGGCGCGCGCCGAGGGCGAGATGCTCGGCATCTCCGCCGATACGCCGGACCAGGGCTTCAACCGCATCATCGTCTGCGCGATCAGCCAGCCTGACGCCGGCACGCTGACGATGCGGCTCGGCTTCGAGACCGAACGGTTCGAGCTGGACGGGCCGGGCCAGCGTACGGTGTGCCGGACCATGGATAGCGATTTCCCGCAGCTTGGCGCATCGGTGACGACCGAAGACGACCGGGTCGTGACCGTCACCTCCTTCGCGACGATGATGCGCGAGGGTGGGGTCGCGCTCTCCAATCTCGGTGTCAGCGGTTCGCAATTCGTCCATGTCGGCCGGTCGAGCGACGAAGTCGTTCGAGCCGAGCTTGCTGCCTATGATCCCGATCTGCTGGTCATCGCTTTCGGAACCAATGAGGGTTTTTCGCAACAACTCGCACCATCCGAATTTGAAGGCGATCTGCGCGTGCAAGTGAACCGTCTGCGCCGCCTCGCCGGGCGAGATATCCCGATTTTGCTTATCGGCGCGCCCGACGCGAATACGCGCAATCGCGGACTTGCCGATAACTTCGGCGCGCCCGTACCCTGCGCGGACCCGCCAGGCGTGAATAGCGGCGGGCGGCCCTGGTATACGCCGACCTTGCTTGCCGAACTCAGGGACCGGCAGCGGCGCGTCGCGCGCGATATGGGTCTCGCATTTTGGGACTGGAACGCGGCGATGGGCGGCCGGTGTGGCGCGCATCGCTGGCGCAGCCGTGAGCTGATGCGCGGCGACAGAGTGCATTTCAATCAGACCGGGGGCGCAAGGATCGGTCAAATGCTGTTTGCCGATCTGGAAAGAGCGGCGGCGGCGAGCAGCGAACGCTAACGCTGCATGCTGTTTCCGACCCTTACCTTCGGGCTGTTCTTTCTGGCCGTCTATATCGTTGCATGGGGGCTCAAGGCGTCCAACGAATGGCGCAAGATATTCCTGCTGATCGCGAGCTGGTTCTTCTATGGGGCCTGGGACTGGCGTTTCGTCGCCCTGCTCATCCTGTCGGGTTTTCTGAACTGGGGCGCGGCCTGGCTGATCATTCACTTCCAGGACGATCAGAAGCGGCGCAAGCTGTTCCTCGTCCTCGGCGTGATTGCGAACCTCTGCATACTCGGTTGGTTCAAATATTACGGCTTCTTCATGGAGCAGTTCGCGGCGCTGCTGACGGGGCTGGGCTGGGAACGCGACCTCACCATTATGCAGGTCGTCCTGCCGGTCGGCATCTCCTTCTTCACCTTCCAGGGCATGAGCTACCTGATCGACATCTACCGGCGGCAGACAGAGCCGGCGAAGCTGCTCGATATGGTCTTGCTGATGAGCTTCTTCCCGCATCTTGTCGCGGGCCCGATTGTCCGTGCTTCGCACCTGATCCCGCAATTCCAGAGCGTCCCGAAAATCACCCAGGGCATGGCGGCGATCGGTATCCTGCTGATCGTCTGGGGGCTGTTCAAGAAAGCGGTGATCGCTTCCTATCTGGCGACAGAGTTCGTCGATCCGGTCTTTTTCGATCCCAGCGCGCATTCGACGCTCGATTTGATCCTCGCGGCCTATGGTTATGCCGTGCAGATCTATTGCGACTTCTCGGCCTATAGCGATATGGCGATTGGACTGGCTGCGCTGCTCGGCTATCGCTTTCCGCACAATTTCAACCAGCCCTATCGGGCCGCGAGCCTGCAGGATTTCTGGCGGCGCTGGCATATCAGCCTGTCGAGTTGGCTGCGCGATTATCTCTACATTTCGCTCGGCGGCAGCCGCCACGGCCGCAGGCGGCTTTACTTCGCTCTGATGACAACGATGCTGCTCGGCGGCCTCTGGCACGGCGCGAGCTGGAACTTCGTGATCTGGGGCGCGATCCATGGCGGGGTGCTGGTCGCCGAACGCGTCTGGCGCGAATATCGGCCAGATCACTGGCCACAACTGCCCGCCGCGGCCGGGATCATCATCACCTTCCATATCGTGACTTTGGCCTGGATATTCTTCCGCTCGGCAACCTTCGCGGACGCCAGCCAGTATCTGGCCGGTCTCGCCGCGTTCGATTTCTCGACGACGACGCTGACGCCGCTCGGCCTCGCGCTGATCATTTTCGGTACCGCGCTTCATACACTGCCGCCCGATGCGATCCAGCGCGCGGCGATCAAGGTCCGCACCCAATCGGCGGCGCTGGTCGGGCTCGCGACCGGTTTCCTGATTCTCATTATCGACGCGATGCGGCCCGAGGGCGTCGAACCGTTTATCTACTACCAGTTTTAGGCGGAAAGCAGAGCGATGACCGATACCGACAAATTGCTGACCGAACCCGCCGACAAGGCGCCGCTCACCAATCCGAGCGGCGGTGCGGACATGACGTCGCCCGTCGACCTGCCGGAGTCCGAAGAAGAGGAGCGGAATCCGCTGCTCTGGACGTCGATCGCCATCGCGGTGGCCACAGGCGTATTGATGCTGTTTAATGCCGATGCGTTGCGCGGCTGGGCGTTCGAACTTGAGCCCGGGCCGCAAAGCGAGCGGATCGTCGCGATCACCGATGGCTGGTACCGGCAGACCGAGCGCTTCTATCTCGACCGGCCGGTCGCGGCGATGAGCGAATGGTGGGACGGCATCAAGGCTATCGAGTTCGGTTCGGACGATCAGCGCGGCGATACTGTGGAGCCCGGCGGCCAAACTTCAGAGTCTGAAGGCGCGGACAGCCCGGGCTTCTCGCCCGAATAGCAAAAGGCCGCCTTCCCGAGATGGGAAGACGGCCCCTGCGACCCGTAGAGAGGGGGAACTCTACCGGTAAAAGATATGATCTTCGATCTGCGTCACGCGCGGGCGCGACCGGTGAAAACGCGGGCTGACATAGGCCGCGTGGTAGAAGACTGCATCGCCGACAACCGGATCGCTGATCCCGTTGCGCGCGTCGATCGCGGCTTCCAGTGCATTGGCCCAGCGCTGGTCGTTGCGCGAAGGGTTATAGGCGTTCGTATTGAAGAACTGCCCACTCTGATGCGCGACTGCGCAGATTGTATTCGGGAAGCGCGGCGAATTGACGCGGTTCATGACGAGCTGCGCGACGGCGAGCTGGCCCGTCATCGATTGATTGGCCGCCTCGTGGCGAACGATCTTGGTCAGGCAGATCAGATCGGCATCGACCGTATCGTTGATCGCCGTAACCTCGACCGGCGCCGCTTCGGCGTCCGCGGCAACAGCCTCGACTTCCGCGTCAAGCGCGATAACCGGCTCGACGACTTCGCCGTCCTGTACCGGGACTTCGGTTTCAACGCCGCCCGCGGCAAGCAATTCGCTATCGGCTTCCGCGCTGATCTGCTCATCGCTTCCGAATGCGAAACCGGTGGCCATCGGCAACGCGACTACCGTGGCCGCGACCATCGCCGACACTCCAAAAATCACATGTTTACGTCCGAAGGACATAAAATCTCCATTCCGTGCGCGAAAGAGGCGCGGGCCAGCGCCAAAAACACACTCACACTATATGCTGACCCACCCGCATTTCACGGCTTGCACAGCGGACGCCCATGCGACGCACCTGTGCCTTTTTTGCTGATGCCTATCTGCATTGTGCAGTGCAGCATTACAAGCGGATTACGATGAGTGGAGAACCCAACGCGACGACTTGCGCAACATAATTACAAGGATTTTTCAGCTCCATTTCTCCTAAGCTATTCTAAAACATGGGCTGTTAACCAGTTTCAAAAAGAAACTTAGCAAATTTTCGATGAATCCGGCCGGGAGTCGAAACGACTCGCCGATCGCCCGTCCGGTCTGCTAAATATTCGAGAGAATCGAGCTTGGACCGCGATTTCGGACCATCTGATGAGGAAGAAATGCATCGATTGCCGCTGATCCTGACGATTGCCCTGGGCGTAGCGGCAGGCACGGCGCTCGGTTCCTGCACGGATGGGCATAGCGCGCCCGCTGCGATGGTCGTCGATGAGATTTTGGGCGACCGGATATCAGATCAGCCGATCCAGAATTCAGCCGATGAACAAGCGCCGGCACAGGCAGAGCCGGAAACGGTCACCGAACCTGAAGAACGCACTTATGCGATCCTCGGTGTCGGCGACATCATGATGGGCAGCGACTGGCCACAGCCTGGCATGGATCCACGCGTAACGCCGAACGGCGATCCGGTGACGGTGATGGGCCCGGAACTCGTGGAAATGTTCGGCGCGGCCGATGTCGTGTTCGGCAATTATGAAGGCACCATCCATTCGAGCGATGAGGATGCCAAGACCTGCGGCAATCCGCGCTTTTGCTATGTGTTCCGCAGCCCACCATTCCATGCCGATTATCTCCGGCGCGTCGGCTTTACGCTGATGTCGCATGCGAACAACCATGCGCGCGATTTCGGCGAGAGTGGGCGCACGGCGACCGTCGACAATCTGCGCCGGGTAGGCATCGTCGTTGCCGGCGGGGATCGGGATGGCATGCGGATCGGCGTCCAGACGCTGGACGATGGGCGGCGGGTCGCGCTGGTCGCCTTTGGTCATAATCCGGGGCTTCTAAGCGTGGGCAATTATGCGCGCGTGAGGGAAATGGTGCAGGCGGCCGATGCGCAGGCCGATATCGTTATCGTCTCTTGCCATATTGGCGCGGAAGGGGCGGACTATCATCGCGTGACCCGCGAGACCGAGACGTATCTTGATGAAAATCGCGGCAATCCGTTCCTGTTCGCGCGTACGGCCGTTAGTGCCGGCGCCGATATCGTTTTTTGCCACGGGCCGCACATCCCGCGCGCCGTCGAAGTCTATCAGGGCCGATTCATAGCCTACAGTCTCGGCAATTTCTGGACCTATGGCCGGTTCAACGTGCGTGGTCATAACGGTCTCGCCCCGATCGCGCGGCTGGAAGTCGATGCGGAGGGGGCGTTGGTTTCGGCCGATATCGTCTCGGCGCGGCAGGATCGCCCCGGCGGCCCCTATCTTGATCGCAGCAACGCCGCCGCTCAACGGACGGCCGAGCTGACGGTGCGCGATTTCCCCGAGACCGGCGTGAGGATCGACGCTAGCGGACGGGTAAGCTGGCCGGGTAGCTAAGGGTTATTTGTCAGAATTTTCCTATCGGAAAATCGCGGCACCGGCCCACTCCCCCTCCCGACCTCCCATTAAGTGTACCCTGTGGGAGGTCGGGAGGGGGAGTGGGCCGGTGCCGCGCTCGACCGAAAGGTCGAGT
>NZ_JANQNS010000005.1 GCF_028279465.1 Parasphingopyxis sp. | reverse complement strand
CCGGAAGCACCCGCACCCCGGCCCAGGGCCGTCGTAAAGACACCGCTCGCTTCGGTGTCCGAACCCAAGGCCACAGCACCCTCTTCCGTCGCCTGCGCGTCCGGGCCTAGCGCTAAGGCATCGTCAGCCGAGGCATTGGCCTCTTCGCCGATCGCAACCGTATCGAGACCCGTCGCCGAGGCGACCGAGCCGGTGGAGTTAATCGCCACATAGGGCGATCCACCGCTGCCAACACCGGCTATCGCAGCATCCAGCTGGCCCTTATTCACTGCATCATTGGCATCTGTGCCATCGGCGACATTTACGATCCGTCGCATATCAAATTGCGTGCCAACCGAAACGGTATTCGCTTCGGTGGCGAGAGAATCGATGCCAAGGGCAATGCTGTTTTCTCCAAGGGCTTCCGCTCTGGCACCAATCGCAATGCTGCCATCAGCCGTAGCGTCTGAAGAGGAGCCAAGTGCCAGGCTGTCTCTACCAATTGCCAGCGCGCTGGTGCCGATGGCGGTGCTTCCGATATTCGTGGCACCAGCGGAAACACCAATTGCTATGCTCCCCGATGCGGTGGAAGAAGCGCCACGCCCGGCGGCAATGCTGAAATCCCCTGATGCCAGAGTCGACACGCCAACCGCGGTGCTGTCCTCTCCGGTTGCTTCGGCAGTATCACCCACCGCGGTGGTTTCATCAGCAGAAGCAATTGCGCTGTCGCCAACCACTGTGGAATTTGTTCCGGTACCGTTCAGATCAAGCCCGATCGCCCCGGCGATAGCAGCATCCATCTGGCCCTTGTTCACGGCATCATGGTCGTTGGTCGCGTCAGCCACATTCACAATGCGGCGTTCGCTGCCTGAAGAACCAACAGAAACCGTGTTGGAAATGTCGGCAACGGAGTCGGTACCAATTGCAGTCGCATTCACCGCTGTCGCCTGTGCGTTCCGGCCCAAAGCAACTGAATTAAGACCAGACACCGAACTTTCGAGGCCGATGGCCACGGAGTTCGATGAGGTGGCACTGGCCGCCTCGCCAATCGCAACGCTGTTCGGGTTCGTAACGATCACTCCCGTGCCGAGGCCGATACTGTCACGACCGCTGACGTCAGAATCCGATCCAATCGCGATGGCATTGATAGCAGTCGCCTGTGCGCCCAGCGCGTTGGCGTCGACGCTGTTGCCGCCGATGGCAATCGTCCCGGCCGCTGTCGCGTCCGTACCGCTTCCCAGCGCAACGCTTTCATCTCCCGATGCATTCGCACCCAGGCCCAGAGCAGTGCTCTCATCACCTGATGCGTCAGCGCTGCGACCCACTGCCAGAGAACTGATTCCAGTCGCATCCGCATTCGCGCCGATGGCCATGCTTCCCGAGGCTGTTGCTTCAGCCTGATGTCCGAAGGCGACGGATTCAAACCCGATGGCCTCTGCTCGTGTGCCCACAGCAGTACTTTCGTCGGCCGAGGCGTCTGCATCCTGGCCGACGGCGACGGCGTCGATACCCGTTGCATCTGCATTGTCGCCCAAAGCGACAGAACCCGGGCCGGCATCGGCGTTGTCACCGCATTCCAGTCCATCCGTCGTCGCGGCGGGTATCGGACTGCGACAGGCATCCTGCGCCTGCGCCGGTGCAAGCGGGACGAAACAAAGTGTCGTCAGCGCGGTGTTGCAGAGAAAAAACGTGGTCAGAGCGTTCGATCGCATGTTCATAATAACCTCCTGTTGTCGATGCGGAGGTTTCTGCGCGAGCCGAGACGGCGGTGCTTGACGCTTTCGTGCACTTTTTATGCACAATTCATGCTTTCTGCTATGAAAACCATCAGGATCGCTGCGTTCCGCGCGTGGCAGCTATCGCTAGCAAGGGGGACGCGCGTGTTATGACGGGGCCTTGGCTTGATCTATAGGTTTGAGGATTTCGTGTTTAACACGGACCTGCGCGAACTCACCCGGGCCGGTGAGATCCGCAGTGCGCCGCCGCAGGTGCTGGCGCTGCTCGAACTGTTGATCGCCAATTACGAGCGCATGGTTTCGAAGGACGAGATTGTGGAAGCCGTCTGGAACGGCCGGATCGTGTCCGATGGTTCGATCAACAGCCGGGTCAAGCTGCTGCGCCAGGCGCTCGATGACGATGGCAAGCAGCAGCGACTGATCAAAACCGTCCATGGCCAGGGCTTCCGCTTCGTTGGCACGGTCGAAGCATCGGAAGCGGATCCCGACATGGCATCCGATCCCTCTGCGATACTGCCGTTACCTGACCGGCCGAGCATAGCCGTTCTACCGTTCGACAATATGTCGAGTGATCCCGACCATGAATTTCTGGCCGACGGCATATGCGAGGATATTCTCACTGCCCTGTCGAAAGTGTCGGAACTTTTCGTGATCGCCCGAAATTCGACCTTCGTTTATAAGGGGCGATCGGTGGATGTGCGTCAGGTCGGCCGCGAACTGGGGGTGGCATATGTTCTGGAGGGCAGCGTGCGCAGCAGCGGGCCTCGGCTGCGGATCACCGCACAGCTGATCGATGCGCGCAGCGGAGAGCATGTTTGGGCCGAACGCTACGACCGGCAGCAGGACGAGATTTTTGCCTTACAGGACGAAATCACGCTGCAGATAGTTTCGGAGCTGCTGGGCGAGTTGATCACCACCACCGAACAGGCGCGTATCTGGGTCGGCGGCACAGGCAATTTCGACGCCTGGCAAGCGGTCGTCCGAGGAACGATGTTGGTTGCCAGCATGGAACGGGCGAAGCTTTCAGAGGCCGTCGTGCAGCTGGAACGGGCGATTTCGATCGATCCCGAATACGCCTCGGCGCATGTTGTTCTTGCAAACGCACATTTCCAATTGCTCATCAATGGCTGGACGGATGATCCGATGGCATCGCTAGGCATCATCGCGGAAAACGCTCAGCAAGCGCTGGCCATCAATCCATCCGACCCACTGGCAACGGCGATGATAAGCTTTGTCGCGCTATGCCAAGGCGATTTGGCGCGCGCAGAACAGTTGGCGCAGCGAGCCGTTGAACTGGGGCCAAACATCATCGCGAGCCTCATCCTTGTGGCGATGATCAGCGTGCATTTGGGCGCGATGGATCGCGCTACACAGCTCACTACGCAGTGCCTTCGGCTCAGCCCGATCGGGCGCAGGACGATCTCGACGACTGCCGCCTTCGTGCAGACTTCGGCAGGAAACTATGAAGCTGCCTTGCACCACGCAGATGAACTGCTCAACGATAATCCTAACGATATCAATGGCCTGATAACAGCGATCATCTGTTATGAAGTGGAGGGCGATATCGAGAAACGTGACGGGTTCGCCAAGCGCCTTTTGGCAATCGATCCGCAATTTTCCATCGACCACTATCTTGCGAGCAAGTTCCTTCAGAATCACGAGGTCGGCCAGCACTCCCGGTCGCTCCTTCTCGCCGCCGGCCTGCCAGGCTAGCGACTGGGCCGGTGGTACAAAAAATTTTGAGGCTTGGCGCCACCAGGTCCGTTCGCTTCCGCTGATCCGGACAATGACACCGGACAATATCCGCAAAGGCCGCGCGCTTTCCAGGCAGGCCGTTGCCATCGACCCCGGCTATTCCGAAGCATGGACAACGATTGCCGCCTCGCTGTTGGGCGAATCGCTCGCAGGCTGGGGCGCCGATTTCAAAACCAACCTGCCCGATGTGATCCGCGCCTGTGAGAAGGCCTTGGCCAGCGGTGCCGATAACAATTGGCTGTCTCTTGGTCCGGTGTGCGGACGCTCCAAATGATAGGTGCTCATCGAGAACCGAAGCTGTCACCGGCTCCCTGTCACTCGCCGCCCTCGACCGGCTGGAAGTTGCGGACGAAATGGTCGAGGAGGCGGACGCCGAATCCGGCGGAGCCGTCGGGTTTCCAGTCATTGGCGCCGGACCAGGCCATGTTGGCGATGTCGAGATGCGCCCAGGGGATATCGCGGCTGATGAACTCGCCGAGGAAATGCGCGGCGGTGCCGGCGCCGGCGCCGCGGCCGGTGCTCGTGTTGCGGATATCCGCGACGGTCGAGCTCATGTCCTGAGCGTAGCTCTCATGCATGGGGAGCCGCCACAGCGGTTCGCCGACAGTCTCGCCCGCGGTCTGGAGTTGCTCTGCGAGTGGTTCGTGCCGCGAGAATAGGCCTGCATAATCGTTTGAGAGTGCGCGCCCCACGGCGCCCGTCAGCGTCGCAAGATCGACGACGGCGGCGGGTGTCAGGTTGCGCTCCACCCAGGAAAAGGCGTCAGCGAGCAGGAGCCGGCCTTCGGCATCGGTGTTGATAACCTGGATCGTCTTGCCGTTCATCGCCGTCAGCACATCGCCGGGGCGAATGGCGCGGCCGTCCGGCATATTCTCGGCGAGCGGCGCCACGGCGACCACATTCACCGGCGCCTGCGATCGCGCGAGCGCCAGCACCGCGCCCGTAACGCTCGCCGCGCCGGACATGTCCATGCGCATATTTTCCATATTCGTCGAAGGCTTGATCGAGATGCCGCCGGTATCGAAAGTCACGCCCTTGCCGACCAGCACGATCGGGCCGCCGGCCGGCGCACCGGAACCGCGATAGCGCACGACCATCATGCGCGGCGGGCGCTCCGATCCCCGGCCCACGCCGAGGATCGCGCCCATGCCGAGCTCGCGCATCCGGTTTTCGTCGAGCACGTCGATGGTGACGCCAGGCGTTCCGGCAAAGGCCGCGCGGGCGCGATCGACAAAGACCTGCGGATAGACGGCATTGCCCGGTTCGTTCGAGATATCGCGAGTCCAGGCCATGGCCGCTACCATGGCGCGGCCGCGATTGTCGTAGAGCGCCTGTGCCCGCGCCTCCGCATCGGTGACGAACGTCACGCCGCCGCGCTGTGCGCCGTTTTCGCGCGCGCGATACAGGTCCGAGCGATATTCGCCGAGTCCGAACCCAGTTGCGAGCGATGCCACCGCATCGCCGGACAGGCCGTTCGTCATGATTGTCACGGCGTTCGCCTCTTCAAGCAGGGCGCGGCCGACCACGGCGCCGACCGTTTCATAGTTGGAACCGCGCATTTCTTCGCCGAGGCCGATCACGAGTATGTGCGCCCAATCGCCGATGCCGCGCAGCGAGAGTCTTTCCCGCGCGCCATATTCGAACGCCGCGGACCCCAGTGCACGGGTCACGGCGTCGCGCTCGGCTTCCGAAAGCGCCGGGGCGCGAGTGGCGAGTTCATCCGCGCGGGCCAGCGGCAGAACCAGCACGCCGCGATCCGCCGGAACGGACGCGGCGAAGGACACGGCGCGTTGCTCTTGCGGCGCGGCCTGCGCCATCGGCAGCGACTGACCCGACACCGGCGCGCTGAGCGCGGTTGTAGTGGCGGCGGCAATAGCGAAGGCGGCGGTTTTGGAGAGAGTGGAGAGACGCATGACTTCCTCAGATGTGATGGTGTACCATTGCCGATAGCGACCGCGCTTTCGGTGTGTCAAACCGTGGATGCGCCGAAGATGATACGGAAAGCGCAGGCGCCGATATTTGACGCCAATTGCCATCACTAACTCGGCAAAGGGCCTTCGGTCAGATCAGCATGATCCGGTATCCGGATCGCCCGCCGGTTCCGGTGCGATGCCATCGAGCCATTGGTTCATGCCGGCGATAGCGTTGGCGGTTAGCGAGATGCGCGCATCCTGGCCGTCCGCTGTGTCCATGTCGCGCATAACGAGCTGGCGCGTCTCCAATATGCTGAGCCAGCGCAGCCCTGACTTTTCCGGTAGCGATACCGCCGGGCCGATCAGGGATTCAAAAATCGGCCTGTCTTCCGACTCCGCGACATAGAGTTCGAGCAATATGTCCCATGCGGGATCGGAAAACAGGCCTTTGGGAAATTGCCAATCGCGTTCGCGCCGCGCTTTCAGATAGGTTTTCAGGAAGCGGGCGCCATGCGGGCGGATGCGACCCGGTTCGGGAGAGCCGCCCGGCTCATCGCTGCCTGTGCTATCATTTGCGGGCGAACCCGGATCGGCGAATTCCCCTGGGGGACTGTGCGAAGATGACGGCTCCGGTTCGGTTCCGGGGCCGAGCCTGTCAGGCTTGCGGGGATGTTCGATCACGATCCCGGACCCCTGCTTGCCGGTCCATCGTCACGCCGATCAGGATGATGATCAGGCCCGGGATGGACCAGAATGTGGCGAGCCCGATATAGACCCGGGCCGCGAAACTCGGCGCCAGAAGCACCGCCAGATGCGTCGTCAGCGTGATGAGATGAAAGCCCGCCACCCATAGCGGCCACAACCGGTCGGAACGCATGGCGAGCCAGTAGAGACCTGCGAACAACGCCAGATCGACGAGCATGACCGGCCAGATCGCGCCGCCCAGCGATGTCTGGATCGATTGGGCACCGAGCGTCAGCAGGGACGCGCCGATCAGCAGCAGAGCTAGCCATCGGCCCGTCCGCCCGCCGAAATAGGCGCCATAGGTGCAGCAGATAATGACCAGTGCCCAGAAGAATAGCGCAACTCCCATATCCGTGACGAACCATGCGGCCGCCGGTCAGTCAACGCGGGACCGACCGGCTATGTTCCGCTACGCCGTTTCGCGTGTCTCGTGCTTCAGGTGCAGGCCGCCCGGGCAGCCATACATTTCGGGCGCGTCCGGATTGTTCTTTGCGATCGCCTGCATCATGCGCAGCGATTTGCGGAGCTGTTCGCGGCCCTCGAGCAGTTTCACCGATCCTTCGACCATATTGCCATACAGATCCTGCGTGACGTTGATCGGCAGATCGGCGGTCTTTGCCGTTTGCAGGATCGACGAAAGGAGCACGGCACTGGTGAGCAAAGCGTCATCGGCCGCTGCCACAGCTGCCTTGGAATCGGCCTGAAGAACCGGAATAGATGCTACATCGAATTTATACATGACTGTCCTTTCGCGGAATCGACCCGCGTCAAAAGTTTCACTGCAATGTTGGTTTATTCAAAGACCCAGAGGATACCGGCCGTGACGAGCGTGATCGCCAAAATTATGCTGAAACCGAACGCTGCGACTTTGATGATGGCGTAATGTCTTTCGATCCATGCTAGGTCATTCGCCTCTCCCCCAATCTTCGGGAGATCAAACAGACGACCCGCCGCCTTGCTTGGATGTCCCGATATTGCGTTGGGACCTAGAGTGCTGGATTTGAACGGCAAAACAACCGCGTCCGTTGGGGATACCAATTTTTGGGACTGTTCCGCCTCGACAATGATGCGCGCCGCATCGCGCCGGTTGGACACGCCGACCAGCGGCAGCGCGCGTTTGATATAGGTGTCGACAGTGTTGTGAGAGAGGCCGGTCTCTCGTGCAATTTCCTTGGACGACATGCCCTGCGCGACGAGCCGCAGGCAGGATATTTGTCCTTCGGACAGTTCGGACAATTGACGTGCGATCTTGTGCCTCCGTATGCGCTTTTCCCGCTCGGTGAGCCGATCCCCCAATATTGCGAATCATAGGGGAGTTTCGGCGATTGACCAAGTCCGGCGCCGAATTAACGGCACCGATCGGTATTTTTGCCCCCATTTTATTGGTTTACAGCGCGTTTATAGTTCGCGTTTCGGTGCTCTATGTCTCTCGGCGCGTCTGCGGCCGGTCACTCCCGCCAGATTTGCGCTTATTGAAAGCGCCGATCATGGCGTGCAGCCGCGGCCGGATCTTCAGGAACCGGTTATAGAGCCGCTCCAGTATCGCCAGCATCCCGCGATTGCGCGCGGCGAGACCCAGCGGCCGCAATATGGGTATCGCACGCCACATGGCCGCGAAGGCGGCCGCGCCGGACAGCAGCTCGCCATCTTCCTCGGCATGAAAGCGCGCCAGCAATTCGGCGCGGTCGATGGGGCAATCTGCGCCATCTTCCGCAACGTCGACAAAGCGTACCCGATTCCTGCGGTCGAGCTTCCGCATAATCGCGATTTCCCGCGTGCAGATCGGGCACGCGCCATCGAACCATATGGTTGTGCGTGCCTCTGCTGTCTTCCGGCTCTCGTGATCGGCGCTGTTACTCATACAATGGACATGGCGTGTCTTTGTTCCGTCGGTGAGACGGACCTTGGGACAGGCGGACGGCTCGTACCCGCTCAGCCCGCATTCGCACAAGCATATGGCCGTGACGCCCGGCCCCAGCTAACCCGCTGGCATGGAAGTGATCCAGCAAGCCCTTGATTCGTATTCCGCCTGGGTGGGCCTGGCGGTGCTGATTGGCCTGTTCGTCCTGTTCATATCGGAAAAACTGCCTCCGGTGATCATCGCGGTGATCGGCGCGGCGGCGATGCTGATCCTCGGCTATCTGCCGCGCGAGGACATGGAGCAGGTCTTCGCCAATCCGGCGCCGATTACCATTGCCGCGATGTTCGTGCTGTCAGGCGCGCTCATACGGACGGGCGTCGTGGAGGCTTTGGCGAGCGCGGCCGAACGGCGCGCCGAGGGCAAGCCGACACGCGCGATCGGCGAGATGCTCGGCGGCGCCTTTTTCTCCTCGTCCATCGTCAACAATACGCCGGTCGTCATCGTCCTCGTGCCGATCATGCGCCGGATCGCGGCGGTCGCCGGGACGACGGCCCAGCGCCTCTTGATCCCGCTCTCCTATCTCTCGATAATGGGCGGCACGCTGACGCTGATCGGCACCTCGACCAATCTGCTCGTCGATGGCGTCGCGCAGCGCGCCGGCCAACCCGCCTTTGGCATTTTCGAGCTGACCGCCGTCGGCCTCGTCGCCGCGAGCGCGGGTATGTTGCTGATGCTGCTCACCGGCTGGTTCCTGTTGCCCAAGCGCAGCAAGGAGGACATGGAGCCGCGGCCGGTCGACGAACGCTTCCTGTCGGAACTGGCAATCGACGAAGACCATCCCGATCTCGGCAAATTCTATGGCGAGACCCGCGAGTTTGCGCGGTCGGGCATCCGGCCGATTGCGTTGAAGCGCGGCGGCGAATTGATCCGGCACGGCATCGATAGGCTGCTCGTCGAGGTTGGCGACCGGCTGGTTCTCGCTGCCGATGAGGCCGAGCTGCTATCGCTCGAAGAGACGTACGGTCTCGGCGTCGGCGTGACCAACCGGCCCCTGCCGCCGGCCGAAACCGACCGCGTCGTCACCGCGTCGATCGCGCCGACGCACCCTGCGATCGGCCGCAACCTTTCGCAGATACCGTTTCTAACGCGTACCAATGCGCGCGTGCTGGGCCTCATGCGCTCGCGCCATATGCCCGGGCCCACGCTCGGCGAGGCGAAACTGCGCGCCGCCGACAATCTGCTGATCAAGGGCAGTCCGGCCTGCATCGCGGCCATCGAGGCCAATGTGAACCTGATCGCGATCGAGGAGGCCGAGGTCCGCCCCTATCGCCGGCTGCGCGCGCCGATCGCCGTCGGCACGATGCTCTCCATCGTCACGCTGGCGGCGCTCGGCGTCTGGACCATCGAATTGCTGGCGATCGTCGGCGTTGCGGTCGTGCTGGCGACGCGCTGCATCGATCCCGAGGAGGCGTGGAAGGCGATAGACGGCAATGTCATCGTGCTGATCTTCGGCATGCTCGGCGTCGGTGTGGGGCTGCAAAAGGCGGGCACGGTCGATCTCATCGTCGAGGCGGCGCTGCCATTTCTAACCTCGGCATCGCCGCTGCTATTGCTGATCCTGATCTACGCGCTGACATCGGTGCTGACCGAGCTCGTCACCAACAACGCGGTTGCCGTGATCATGACGCCGATCGTGCTGACGCTTGCGCAGCAGCTCGGCATCGATCCGCGGCCGCTGCTCTTCACCGTCATGTTCGCCGCCTCGGCCAGCTTCGCGACGCCCATTGGCTATCAAACCAACACGATCGTCTACGCCGCCGGCGGCTATCGCTTCGCCGACTTCCTGAAGATCGGCCTGCCGATGAATGTGGTCGTCGGGCTTGTGACCTGCTGGGCTATCGACCGGATGGTGTGAGGGGAGGGCGCTAGTGCCTGAACAGCTTCGTGTCGGCGCGATCGAGCATGATTATATATCCCGTTCGGCCAAGGAATGGACATTAAGCCCTCCCCCTAGATGGGGGAGGGTTGGGTGGGGGTGATGTATCCACAGGCTATAACGCTGAGTGAGAGATCACCCCGCCCCTAACCCAGTGTCGGGTGGACAGCGCCCCGCGCTGTCCAGACCATGCCGGGGGCATGGTCGACCCACCACTCCATTAAGGGGAGGGGAACAGGTGTCTTTGGCTGAAACCAAAGCTCTTTCAATGTAGGAAAACCTTTGCCAGCCTTCATTCGCTGCGTGCTTTGTCGGGTACAACATCCGCCTTTCGACTGCGCTCAGCGTAGGCTCTTTGACCTCGTCGATCTCTGCCTGAACGGCTGCGTCCTACCAGGCACAGTTCGGCCTTCACGAACCAATGCCTTTTCCCGCTTTGGCCCCTGTGACTTTCGTGACTTTTGGTCTCGCGCCAGAAGGCTGCTGGTGTGCCTACTTCGTCAATACTTCGACTAAGCTCAGGACAAGCTTTGCATCGAACTTTTTCCGCATACGCGATTTCGCGTGAAGCGCTGTGAAGTTGTTCAGCGAAAGCGCGTCTCGGATGAACGACTGGCCCGCGCAGCCCCGGCGTGTGTCAACCAGTGTCAACCGCCGCGCTAGCGCCCGAACAGCTGCCGCCCGGCAAGGTCGAGCATAATCTCTTCCGATCCGCCGCCAATCGCATTGACGCGCACCTCGCGATAGATGCGCTCGACCTTCGAGCCTGTGAGATAGGAGGCGCCGCCCAGCACCTGCGCGGCATCGCGCGCGACGCGCTCCAGCATCTCGGTCGCCTGCACCTTGAGCATCGCGAAATCGGCGGGCTGGCCCTTGCCGTGGCTCTCCGCCCAGGCGCATTGATCGACCCAGGCCTGGGTCGCGCCGATCCGCCGCGCCATATCGGCGAGCTTCACGCGGATCACCTGATGGCCGGCGAGCGGCTTGCCGAATGTCTGCCTTTCGCGCGCCCAGTCGGCGGCCTCTTTCAGGCAGACCCGCGCAAAGGCGCAGCAGCTCATCGCCATGCCGAGCCGCTCGCGATTGAAGTTGCGCATGATGCCGATAAAGCCGCCATTCTCCTCGCCGATCAGGTTGGCGGCAGGCACGCGGACATCTTCGAGATAGATCGCCGCCGTGTCCGAACAGTGCCAGCCCATCTTTTCGAGCGGCGTGCGGCTGACGCCCTCTCTGTCCATCTCGATCAGCAGCAGCGATATGCCGCCGGCACCCTCGCCGCCGGTGCGCACGGCGGTCGTCATATAGTCGCAGCGCATACCCGAGGTGATGAACATCTTCTGGCCGCTGACGATATAGTCGCCGCCATCGCGGACGGCGCGCGTTTTCAGGTTCGCAACGTCCGACCCGCCTGACGGTTCGGTGATGCCGAGCGCGATGATCTTGTCCCCGGCGAGGACGGGCGGCGCGATGCGCTGCTTCAACTCGTCCGATCCGATCGCGAGAATCGGCGGCAGGCCGATGCCATGCGTCATCAACGACGCGCCGAGTCCGCCGGCGCCCGCTTGCGCCAGCCCATCGGTTACGACCATGCCGTGAAAGATATCGAAGCCTTCCGAGTGTCCGCCAAATTCTTCGGGATAGTTGAGGCCGAGAATGCCCGCTTCGGCCGCCTTTTTGTGGAGCGCGCGCGGCAACTCGCGATCGGCCTCCCAGCGATCGATATGCGGCTCTATCTCGCGCGTAACGAAGGCGTGTACGCTGTCCGCGAGCGCATCATGCGTCTCGTCATAATAGGGCGAACGGGCGCGCCAGGCGTCAAAGTCATAGGTCATGCGTCGGGCGCCCCCGTCCGGCGAGCGTCTGTGGTCAGCCCGCGCGGTGCATCGCGCACAGCTTGTTGCCGTCCGGATCGCGGACATAGGACAGGTTCATATTGCCCATGCTGGATTCGCGCAGACCTGGCGGGTCTTCGATCGAGGTGCCGCCGGCCGCGACGCCCGCATCGTGAAACGCCTTGACCTGTTCGAAGGATTCGCAGGCAAAGCCGATTGTCGCGCCGTTCGCGCAGGTCGCCGGCTCATTGTCAATCGGCTCGCTGACGCCGAACACGCCGCCATTGTGAATCCAGAACAGGCGCGTATGGCCGCTGTCGCTGACATTCTCCATCGGCTCGCCGGCGCCGAGTGTGCCGAGCACGGCAGTATAGAAAGTCTTGGCCTTCTCCACGTCGTTCGTGCCGACCATGATATGCGAAAACATGTAGATATCTCCTTCAGTTGAAAGCGGTTTGCTCAGTAGACTACGACGCTGCGGATGCTTTCGCCCGCATGCATCATGTCGAAGCCCTTGTTGATCTCTTCGAGCGAGAGCCGGTGGGTGATCATCGGGTCGATCTGGATTTTGCCGTCCATATACCATTCCACCATTTTCGGAATATCCGTCCGCCCGCGCGCGCCGCCGAACGCCGTGCCTTTCCAGACGCGGCCCGTGACGAGCTGGAACGGGCGGGTCGAGATTTCCTTGCCGGCCTCGGCAACGCCGATGATGACGCTCTCACCCCAGCCGCGATGGCAGGCTTCGAGCGCGGTGCGCATAACGTCCGTATTGCCCGTGCAATCGAATGTGTAATCCGCGCCGCCGTCCGTCATCTCGACGAGATGGGCGACGAGGTCGCCTGACACGTCGTTCGGGTTCACGAAATCGGTCATGCCGAACTTGCGGCCCCATTCCTCGCGGTCCGGGTTGATATCGACGCCGATAATCTGGTTCGCGCCGACCAGTTTCGCGCCCTGGATCACGTTGAGGCCGATCCCGCCCAGCCCGAATACGATAACGTTCGCGCCGGCCTCGACATCGGCCGTATTGATCACCGCGCCAACGCCGGTCGTCACGCCGCAGCCGACATAGCAGCTAGTGTCAAAGGGTGCGTCCTCGCGGATCTTCGCCACCGCGATTTCGGGCAGCACGGTGAAGTTCGAGAAGGTCGAGCAGCCCATATAGTGGTAGATCGTCTCGCCCTTGTAGCTGAACCGGCTGGTCCCGTCCGGCATGACGCCCTTGCCCTGCGTATCGCGGATCGCCGTGCAGAGGTTGGTCTTTTGGGAGCGGCAGCTTTTGCACTGGCGGCATTCGGGAATATAGGCCGGGATCACATGGTCGTCCGGCGCGACCGAGGTTACGCCCGCGCCGACTTCGCGCACGATGCCCGCGCCCTCATGGCCGAGGATGGATGGGAAGATCCCTTCGCTGTCGAAACCATCCAATGTGTAGGCATCGGTATGGCAGATGCCCGTCGCCATCAGCTCGACCAGCACCTCGCCCTCTTTGGGGCCCTCCAGGTCGAGTTCGACAATCTCGAGCGGCTTCTTCGCCTCGAAGGCGACGGCGGCGCGCGTTTTCATGGCTGCTCCTCCCCCAGAAGATCGAATGTACGGACGGAATAGCTCCGATCGCCGCGATTGGATAGTGGGTGCAGTCCGCGCCTTACTCCGGGGTGGCCGGCTGCCAGAGCTGGATCGGATTGCCCTCGGGATCGGCGAGACGCGCAAAACGGCCGTTCGGATAAGTCTCCGGATCGATCTCCACCGCGATATCGTTCGCCTCCAGCTGCGCGGCCATCGCGTCGAGATCGGCGACGCGGAAATTGATCATCCACATCTGCTCGGGCCGTCCGAAATACTCGGTCGTCGCGCTGAACGGCCCGAAGACGGTCGGCCCGGCCTCCTGTTGCCAAGGCTCCACATCATAGGAGCGCGGTGTGAGGTCGATGCCCAGATTGTCGCGGTACCAGACCGCCAGCGCCGCCGGGTCTTCGGCGCGAAAAAAGAAGCCACCGATGCCGGTGACGCGTTCCTGCGGCATGCCGTCCTGCCCCTGCGCTGCAACCGGGCTGGATATGCCGGTCCAGACTGCCACCGCGCACATTGCGGCCAATATTTTTGTTTTCCGCACCGATCCCTCCATCATTGTCTACACAGCGCCAACCGTCCGTAATGGAAATTCAGCTGTGGCGCGAATGCGGAATCGTACGGAACAACGAAATAGACGCGTGACGCAGTTTGGAGCGAAATGGTCTCTGGTCGCGTTTCCGTAGCAATCAGACATCCGACGATGCGAAAGCATTTGTCGATATGTTTTGTCGTTTGCGTTCTTCGGTGGGTTCAAGCTACGCTCTCATCAGCGACCTTGAGACCGCTTTGGTCGTGCGTCGCGAAACTCGAGAATCTGCGGTCTAATCCTGTGTTGGCGGTGCTAGGGCATCGCTTCTGATAGCAGAAACAAAGACAAACGAGAGAAAGGGTACGGGATTGCGAGTTGATAGCCAGAATTCATGGAAATCTATGAATCAGGCTTGCCGGGAGAATCCCGGTGCCTTTCATGGCATTATCGCAAAATGCGAACTCTATTGGTTCCTGCCGGAACAGGGTGTGTGGGTCAGTTGGGACGATGCGAATGAATGCTGGTCAGGATGGGATGCGGCGACCGCGGCGCCGGTCACGCTCGACTTGCTGGCAGACTTCGAACCCTGGGATCGCGCGTTCAATGGCGACGATCCGCCCAATTGGCGCTGGTTCGAAGGCGGCCTGACGAGCGCGGCCTTCAACGAGGTCGACCGCCATGTGCTCGCGGGCCATGGCGAGGAAGCGGCGCTGATCTTCGAGGGCGATCGCTGGAACATGGCCGAGGATGGCGGGCGCGGCGGGCCGGTCGATAGCGAGGTTATCAGCCGCAAGAAGCTGCTGCTAGAAAGCGCGAAGTGCGCGCTGGCACTCAAGGCACTCGGGATGAAGGCCGGCGACCGGATCGCGCTCAACATGCCGAGCATCGCCGAGCAGATCTACTGGACCGAAGGCGCCAAACGGCTCGGCATCGTCTATACGCCCGTGTTCGGCGGCTTTAGCGACAAGACGCTGTCCGACCGGATCGCCGATGCCGGCGCCAAGGTCGTGATCACCGCCGATGGCAGCTATCGCAACGCGCAGATGGTGCCGTTCAAGCCGAACTACACCGACCCGGCGCTCGACAATTTCGTGGCTGTGCCGGTGGCGATGGAGTTGCTCCACGGCGCGCTCGCCGATGGCGATCTTGGCGTGACGGCCGAACAGGCGGGGCTGATCCGCGATACGGTGGCCGAACTGCTCGACGGCGAAGTCACGGTCGAGCGGTCCGACGTGATGCGCGGCGTGGGCAAGGCGCTGGCCGAGATGGGACAGGCCGGCGGCATCGATGCGCGGCAATCGGCGCAGCTTCGGATCGCGGTGGCGAGTGCGCTCGTCGATTCGCCGCCGCGCGTCGAGGCGGTCGTCGTGGTCCGCCACACCGCACAGCCCGACCTGATCTGGAACGACGATCGCGACCGGTGGAGCCATGAGCTGACCGATGCGGCGGGCGAGGAATTGCTGGCCGCCGCACGCGAGGCCGGTTTCGACGTAGCGGATGAAGAGGCGCTGCTCGCCCTGCCTGACACCGAGTTCGTCCGCGCGGTCTGGGGGTCCGCGCCGGTGCTCGCTGTCGATGCCGAATATCCAAACTTCATCATTTACACTTCGGGATCGACGGGCAAACCCAAGGGCGTGGTCCATGTCCATGGCGGCTATTGCGCGGGCGTCGCTGCCACCATGCCCGCGGCTTTCGGGGCCGAGCCGGGCGATACCATGTATGTCGTCGCCGATCCGGGCTGGATCACGGGGCAAAGCTATCTGATCGCTGCCTCGCTGCTCTGCCGCGTGACGACGATTATCACCGAAGGCTCGCCGGTCTTCCCGCATGCCGGGCGCTTCGCCTCGATCATCGAGCGCTATAAGGTCGATATCTTCAAGGCCGGCGTCACCTTCCTTAAATCGGTGATGCAGAATCCGGAAAACCTGAAAGATATCGAGCGTTACGACCTCTCCTCGCTCAAAGTCGCGACCTTCTGTGCAGAGCCCGTCTCGCCCGCCGTACAGGCCTTTGCGATGGAGCATGTCGTCGAACGCTATATCAACAGCTATTGGGCGACCGAACATGGCGGGATCGTGTGGACGCATTTCCATGGCAATGACGATTTTCCGCTCCGACCCGATGCGCATACCTATCCGCTGCCCTGGATATTGGGCGATGTCTGGGTCGAGGATGCGGACGGGAAAGGCCAAGCCGATGCCGTCCTGTTGGAGCGGGACGACGCCGAAACGGGTGTAGCGTGGCGGCGGGCGGAGCTGGGCGAGAAGGGCGAGATCATCATCCGCCTGCCCTATCCCTATCTGGCGCGGACAATCTGGGGCGATGCGGAGGGTTTCGCGGTAGAGACGGATGGCCTAACGGCGCGTGTCGCCTCGGACTGGCGCGGCAATGCCGAACGCTATGCGGACACATATTGGAAACGCTGGCGCGGCGCCTGGGCCTATACCCAGGGCGATTTCGCCATGCGCCATGAGGACGGCTCCTATTCGCTCCATGGCCGATCGGACGACGTTATCAACGTTTCGGGGCACCGGATCGGGACCGAGGAGATCGAGGGCGCGATCCTGCGCGACAAAGCGCTCGATCCCAATTCACCGGTCGGCAACGTTTTGGTCATCGGCGCACCGCATCGTGAGAAAGGTGCGACGCCGGTCGCGTTCGTAACGCCGGCGGTGGGACAGCGGCTGACGCAAGAAGATCGCAACCGGCTGGCCGGGCTCGTCCGCACCGAAAAGGGCGCTGTCGCCGTTCCGTCCGACTTTATCGAGCTCGCCGAATTCCCCGAAACGCGCAGCGGCAAATATATGCGGCGGATGGTGCGCGCGGTGGTCGAAGACGAGGACGTCGGCGACGTCTCGACGCTGCGTAATCCGGAGAGCCTCGACGATCTGACTCGCGCCGTCGAGGCCTGGAAGCGCAAGCAGCAGCTTGCCGACGAACAGCAGCTGTTCGAGCGCTACCGCTTCTTCGTCATCCAGTATAACCGCGTTGCGCCCGGCAAGCGCGTGGCGACCGTCACCGTCACCAACCCGCCGGTCAACGCCCTCAACGAACGCGCGCTCGACGAACTCGGCATCATCGTTGATCATCTGGCGCGCAAGGACGATGTCGTCGCGGTCGTCTTCACCGGCGCGGGCAGCCAGAGCTTTGTCGCGGGCGCCGATATCCGGCAGATGCTCGAAGAGGTGAACAGCGTGTCCGAGGCCAAGGCGCTACCGGACAATGCGCAGCTCGCCTTTGCGAAGATCGAGGCGATGGGCAAGCCGTGCATCGCCGCGATCCAGGGCGTGGCGCTGGGCGGCGGGATGGAGTTCGCACTCGCCTGTCACTATCGGATCGCCGATCCCAAGGCGCGTTTCGGCCAGCCCGAAATCAACCTTCGCCTGCTGCCCGGCTATGGCGGGACGCAGCGCTTGCCGCGTCTCCTCGCGGCGAAACGCGGCGAGACTGGGCTGCGCGACGCGCTCGACCTGATCCTCGGCGGCCGGGCGATCGATGCGGATCAGGCGCTGGCGATCGGCGCAGTCGATGTGCTGGCGGAGGGGTCGGACGATGCGCTGTCGCGCGCCCATGCGATGGTCCGCGAATTCGTCCGCTCGCCGACCGATAGTCTTCTCGGCCAGGCTTTCGCCGAGCGACAGAAGATGATCGAACGCTGGTCGCAAGCGGCGGATATCGATCTCGATGCGGTGCTCGCGGACGATTTCCTCCAGCGCATCCTGAAGCAACTCGCATGGGCCGGGCGCGACACGGCAGGAGCGCGCGCGCTAGACGCGATCCGTACCGGGTGGGCCGAAGGCATCGAAGCGGGCCTTGTACGCGAAGCGCAGCGTTTTGCAGAAGCGATCATCGATCCGGAAGGCGGCAAGACCGGCATCCAGCAATTCATGGACAAACAGAGCCCGCCGCTGCCCGTGCGTCGGGACGGCGTCTGGATCGACGCGGAGCACGAGCCGCGCAAGGCGGCGATGATCGAGCGCGGCGATCTGTTACCGGTCGGCGCGCCCTTCTATCCGGGCATAACGCCGATCCCCGATCACCAGCTCGCCTTCGGCATCGCGCGCGACCCCGATACCGGCACGCCGCGCTTCGGCCCGCCCGCAACGCATGAGCGCGAGCTGATCGTGCCCGTGCCGCAGCCCGAGGCCAATGAGGCGCTCGTCTATCTTTTGTCGTCCGAGGTCAATTTCAACGATATCTGGGCGCTGACCGGCATTCCCGTCTCGCCCTTCGATGCGCATGACGAGGATGTGCAGACGACGGGTTCGGGTGGGCTGGCATTGATCGCCGCGCTCGGCAGCGAATTGAAGGCCGAAGGCCGGCTCAAGGTCGGCGATCTCGTGAACATATACTCAGGCACCAACGATCTGCTTTCGCCCGAGGTCGGCAACGATCCGATGTATGCGGGCTTTGCCATCCAGGGATACGAGACGAAGACCGGCAGCCATGCGCAGTTCCTGACGGTGCAGGGGCCGCAGCTCCACCGTGTGCCCGGCGATCTGACGCTCGAACAAGCCAGTGCCTATACGCTCAATCTCGGTACCATCACCCGCTGCCTGTTTACGACGCTCGGCATCGAGCCCGGCCGGACGATCTTCGTCGAGGGCGCGGCGACCGGGACCGGTCTGGACGCGCTCAAATCGAGCGTGCGGACCGGGCTTTCCACGGTAGGCATGGTGTCGAGCGCAGATCGCGCCGAGTTCGTCCGCAACCAGGGCGCAGTCGGCGCGATCAACCGCAAGGCGCCGGAAATCGCCGATTGCTTCACGCCGGTGCCCGACGATCCCGAAGAAGCGCGGCAATGGGAAGCCGATGGCGCGGCGCTGCTCGACGCGTATCGCGAAATGACCGGCGGCAAGCTCGCCGATTATGTCGTTAGCCATGCCGGCGAGCGCGCTTTCCCGCGCAGTTTTCAGCTGCTCGAAGAGCATGGCACGCTGGCCTTTTACGGCGCATCCTCGGGCTATCATTTCAGCTTCATGGGTAAGGCCGGCGCGGCGCGGCCCGAGGAGATGCTGCAGCGGGCCAATCTGCGTGGCGGCGAGTCCGTGCTCCTCTACTACGGACCCAACAGCCGCGATCTCGCCGATGAGACAGGCCTCGAAATGATCGAGGCGGCGCGGCTGTTCAAGGCGCGGATCGTGGTCGTCTCGACGACCGACGGCCAGCGCGAATTCCTCCAGTCGCTAGGCCTCGAGGAATCGATCGAGGGCGTCGTCAGTCTCGAAACATTGAAACGCCGCGACGGCGCGAATTTCCATTGGCCCGATACGCTGCCGCGCCTGCCCGATGCCAAACAGGATATCGAGAATTTCAAGATCGGCGTGCGCGATTACCAGCAGAAGACGATGAAGCCCTTCGGTACGGCGATTGGCAAGCTGCTAAGATCGCCCGGCAACCCGCGCGGCGTGCCTGACATCGTGTTCGAGCGGGCCGGGCAGGATACGCTCGGCGTCTCGACATCGCTCGTCAAACCGTTCGGTGGCCGCGTCGTCTATGCCGAGGAGATGGCCGGGCGGCGCTACACCTTCTACGCGCCGCAGGTCTGGACGCGGCAGCGGCGGATTTTCATGCCGACCGCCAATATCTTCGGGACGCACCTGTGCAACGCGCATGAGGTGACTTTGATGAATAATATGGTATCAGCGGGATTGCTCGATGTGACCGAGCCGCTGGTTGTCCCCTGGGAAGGCCTTCCCGACGCGCATCAATCGATGTGGGACAATAAACATTCCGGCGCGACCTATGTCGTGAACCACGCGCTGCCCGCCATGGGCCTGCGCAGCAAAGACGAATTGTTCGAATATTGGGCGGCGGCCGAGGCCGAACCGCCCCAACAAGAATAACGACGCTCGCAAGCGGCGCGCTGTATCGGAGACAGGAATCTATGGCCGAAACAAAAAAGAAGACCGCTGCGGCAAAGGCCGGGGCGGCCAAGGGGGTAGATGGGCGCCTTGCGGGCAAGGTCGCTCTGATCACCGGGGCGGCCGGCAATCTCGGCGGCGAGATCGCCCGCGCCTATGCGTGCGAGGGCGCGACCGTCATCATGACCGGGCGGACCAAGGACCGGATCGAGGCGGCGCGCGAAGCCGTCGTCAAAGATACCGGCGTGGCGGCGGACAAGGTCGATACCGCGATCCTTGACGGCGGCGAACCGGACTCGATCCGCGCCGCGATGGATGCGATCAAGAAAAAACACAGCCGGATCAATATCCTCGTCAACAATGCCGGATCGGCCGGCCCCAAACAGCTGCTCGAAAATGTGCCGCTAGACGCGGAAGAAATGAACGCCAGTGGCGACACCGAAACCGTCGCCGATGCGATGCGCAATATCTTCGGTGTCACCTGGAATCTCTCCCGTATTGTCGCGCCGCTGATCCCGCCCGGCGGTTCGGTCATCAATATCTCGACGATTTTCTCGCACACCCGCTATTATGGCCGCACCGCCTATGTCGTGCCCAAGGCCGCGCTCAACGCATTGTCGCGGCGGCTGGCGGAGGAATGCGGTCCGCGCGGCATCCGCGTCAACACGGTATTTCCCGGCCCGATCGAAAGTGACCGCATCCGGACCGTCTTCGCGGCGATGGACGAGCTGCAGGGCGATGCGGAAGGCGCGACCGCCAATCATTTCACCGGCCGCATGTCGCTCAGCCGCTCGATCGGCGGGACGGAGCCCAAAAAGACGCTGCCGCTTCCCGTCGATATCGCCGGCGCCTGCACCTTCCTCGCCAGCGAGGAATCGGCGGGCATGAATGGCAACGAGATCGACGTCACGCACGGCATGCGCGCGCGCAAGGATTCGCGTTCCACCTATCTCAACCGCCCCTCGATGCGCTCGCTCGACGGGGCCGGACTCACCGTGCTGATCGTCGCCGGGGAAGATTGGGAAGATGCGCTCGAAATGGCGCGCATCCAGATTGCGTGCGGTGCGAAAGTGCTGCTCGGCCTGCCGCGCGCGGCCGATGTCGCCCAGGCGACGGCGCGCGTGATGGCGCATCCGGCCGGCGACGGCCTCACCATCGTCCGCCTGCGCCGCTCCGAGGCGACGGGCATGGAAGAGGTACTCGCCGGTTACAGCGCCGAGCATGGGCCGATCACCAGCGCCATCGTCCTGCCGCTCAAGCCGGCCGGATATTATGCCGATCCGCTGCTCGAGGCCGATGACGAAACGGTCGAGAATTTCATGGACCAGGAACTGGTCGGCGCCATCGCGCTCGGCCGCACGCTGAGCCGCTACTGGAAGCTGCATCCGGATCTGCTGCAAGACCCGCGCTTCGTGTTCATGACGAACAAGAGCGACGGCAAGGACGATATCTACAGCGAAATCTACGGGGCCGGCATCGCGCAGCTTATCACGATCTGGCGCGACGAATCGCGGGTCGAACGCGAGCAGAAACGGATCGAGCGCGCCGCATGGGGCAATCTGATCGTCCGCCACACCAATGCCGAAGAAGAGAATCTGCGCTTCGCCGGCGGTCATGCGACGCGGATCGTCTTCAAGGAACAGAAGATCGCCGAGACCAAGCTCTATCTGCCGGGCAATATCGGCGAGGAAGCCGGGGCGAGCAGCGCCATGGTCGGCTTTGCAGAAAATATCACCGGACTGCATCTCGGCAAGGTTGCCTTCATTACCGGCGGTTCTGCCGGGATCGGTGGGCAGGTCGCGCGGCTGCTCGCGCTGGCCGGCGCCAAGGTGATGATGGTCGCGCGCAGCGAGGACCAGCTCGTTGCCGCCCGCGATCGGATCGTCGGTGAATTGCAGGATGTCGGCTTTTCCGGCGTCGATCGCCGGGTCAAATATATCGCCAATGTCGATGTCAGCGATTTTGAATCGCTGCGCGCCGCCTTCGACGAGACGATGGAGATATTCGGTCGCGTCGATTATCTCATCAACAATGCGGGCGTCGCCGGGGCCGAGGATATGGTCGTCGATATGGCGCTCGACGATTGGCGCTTCACGCTCGATGCCAATCTCGTCTCCAACTATCTGCTGATGCATCATGCTGTGCCGTTCATGCGCGCCCAGCGCAGCGGCTATATCCTTAACGTTTCCTCCTATTTCGGCGGCGAAAAGTTCCTCGCCGTCGCCTATCCCAACCGCGCCGACTATGCGGTCTCCAAGGCCGGGCAACGCGCCATGGTCGAGAGCTTCTCGCGCTATCTCGGCCCGGAAATCCAGTGCAATGCGATTGCGCCGGGTCCGGTGGCCGGAGACCGGCTGGCGGGCACGGGCGGCAAGCCCGGCCTGTTCAAGCGGCGCGCCCGGCTGATCCTCGAGAATAAGCGGCTCAACGCGATCTATGCGGCTGTGATCCGCGCCGTACGCGACGGCGCCGATGTCGATCATGTGCTCGGCCGGCTGATGCGCAATGACATCGCCTATCTCTCGCACGACAAGGCGACGCCGGACGCACTGCGCAAGCTCGTCCTCGATTGCGCGCGCGATGGCGACGGCACCTGTACCTGGGACCGGTTCCTGATGACGCAGGAACTCGCCGCCCGGCTGCTCAAGAGGATTGCGATGGGCGGCTATCTGCTCGACCTGCCCGAATGGAGCGCGCGCGCCGAGAAAGGCGAAGACTGGCTGGCCGTCGTACCGCCGGACGAAGTGCCCTTCCTGCCGCAGCAGCGCATCGAAGAGGATGCCGAGAAGATCGGCAAGGGTGTGACCTCCCAGCTGCATCTCGGCGCGATGCCGACCGAGGCCGATGTCGCGCAGGCGACGGTTTTCTACCTTGCCGATCGTGCGGTCAGCGGGGAAACCTTCATGCCCTCGGGCGGCCTTGCAGTCGAACGCTCGACCGTGGAGCGCGAAATGTTCGGTAGCCCCAAAGCCGAGCGCCTCGAGGCGATGAAGGGCAAGGCGGTCTGGATCGTCTGCCAGCACCTCGCCGACTATATCGCGGCGACCGTCCGCCACCTGATCGGCGATCTCGGTGTCGCGAAAGTGGTCCTGCTGACCCAGAGCAAGACTGGCGGGCAGGCGATCGTCAACAAGCTCTGCGATTGCCCGGCGGACAATGTCCATACGATCGTCGCGGGGGAAGATATCGAACCGGCGATGGACGAGGCGCTGCAGAAATGGGGTCGGCCGACGACCGTCGTCTCGATGCCCTATGAGGGCCTGCCCGACAGGCTGTTCGAGAGCGACGAACCTTTGTCGCCGGAGGAATTCCGGCATATGGTCGAACAGAATCTGACACATCATTTCCGCGTCTCGCGCAAGGCGTCGCTCTATGATGGCTGCCAGCTCGTGCTCGTGTCCCCCGATGTGCCCTTCGGCAAGAAGGGCCCGGCCTTTGCGCTCGCCAATTTCATCAAGACGACGCTCCACGCCTTCACGGCCACGCTGGCGGTCGAGAATGAGCGATTGGTCCATGACGTCGCGGCCAACCAGATCAACCTGACGCGCCGTGTCCGGTCCGAAGAACCGCGCAACGAGGAAGAACATCAGGAGGAACTCTCGCGCTTCGCCCGGGCGGTCCTTCTCGTCGGCGCACCGCTCCCCGATGCCGAGGACTCGCGCTACCGCTCGCGCATCTATCGCGGCACATCGATGACGGTGTAATCTGTCAAAGATCGTGCGATGACTATAATGGTATGCGGCACAGCTTATCACCGCTGCTGACAGGTCTGCGAACGAACGACGCGAGCCGGAAACGATTTCCGTTCAGGCCGCCAAGGCAGAGCTCCAACAGAGGCTCCGTGCGTGCGATTGTATAGTTTGCCTGCAAGCTAAGCAGTAGGTGCGCCCTCATCTGGCCGATAGGTCGCATCGAAAATGCTGTCGGACAGCCAACGCCGGAAGTCGGTATTATCGCTGAACTGTTTGAATAGCTATGTGTCGTCCTTCATCAGTCCGACAATCACTGTTCGCAGCGCCTTATCCAGTTCGATCCGGGCGTTCTGTTAGGCTTCGTCCGCCGCCGCACGCTGCGGTATCTCTTCAGTGATGAGCTTGCGGATGCGATCGCTGTCCGCCCAGTCGATATTGCCGAACAGGTCGTTGAAAGACTGGATGATGGCTGACAGCCGTTCAAGCTCAGGTTCCGATCTCTGACCTCCGCCCTCCAACGGAACTGGCTCAATCTGCCTGTCTTCGTCGGCGAGGGTCAGTCGTTGGGCTGTTTGTTTTTCGACCCGATAGCTGTCCATATCGACGGTTTCGAGTATTCCCTTCGATAAATTCTCATCACGGGGCGCGGGCAGCTTCGGGATCAGAAAGTTCAAGAAGATCGACAATTTCTCCCATTCAGGGCTGCTGAAGGGCAAGACCGACGATAGAAAGGCATAGGTCCGGGCAAAGCGCCGGGATCAACCTTGAATACAGATTCGAGTTCGCGGAAAGCGGCATCGTTCCGGAATAGCCAAATGCTGTGAACTGACTCAAGGCCAGATAGCTGTGCCAGACAGCAGATCGTTGCCGGTGTCGCTCCGAACTGCATCCGGCGGCCGCATGGATCTTCCGCCACTGCGAAGAAATGTGAAACTTCGAGACGGCAGTCGCAGTTTATCATGTCTTGACATGAAATATGTCCACAAATAATAGTGTCTCAAAGACATAATAAGTATGGGGAGGAGGTGCTGCGATGGTGCGCTATCGTTATGCGTGTGCGTCTTGGGTCGCTTTGGCTATGGGTTTTGCGGGTCAGGCCAACGCACAGGTCGAGAATGGTTCTGCCGGAGCCGAGCCGTTTTCCGGAACGCCGATCGTCGTGACGGCCAGCCGGCGCGAAGAGGATTTGCAGAGCACGCCGCTCTCCGTTTCCGCCTTCACCGATGACGCACTCGAGACGCGGTCCGTTCAGTCCGTCGATCAGATCGCCGCGCTTACGCCGGGTGTCCAGATATCGACTTATCAGGGCGATACTTCGATCTTCATTCGCGGCGTCGGAACGCCGGTGATCATTGCGGGTAGCGACAGTTCGACCGCGACCTATCTCAACGGCGTCTATCTATCGCGTGCGGCGGCGATCGGCCCGGCCTTCTTCGATGTGGAACGGCTCGAGGTTCTGCGCGGTCCGCAAGGCACGCTTTACGGCCGCAACGCGACGGCCGGCGCGGTCAATATCATTACCCGCGACCCGACCGACGAATTCGAGGCCGAGGCGCGGTTCATCCTCGGCAATTATGATCGGACGGGATTTTTCGGCGCCGTAAGCGGACCGCTTGCGGACGGTTTTCGTGCACGGGTGGCCGTCAATTATGAAAATCGCGACGGTTACACGACCGTCAACCTGCCGCGTGGCAATCTGCCGGCAAGCGAACCCAATCCGACGCGGCGCGTCGAAGCGCGCGATGATATCGCCATGCGGCTCACGCTGCAGGCCGATCTCGGCCCCGATGCGGTGCTGACCCTGCGCGGCGACTATTATCGCGCCGACGACACCGCGAACGTCTTCCACTTCGCCAGCCTGGGCTATCAGGACGAAGTACCGAACTGGCTGGCGACGCGCGAAGGCAGCCAGACACTTCCCTATTTCGCGCTCAAGAATCAGGGGCGGATCACCGAGGCGCGGTCGCGCGATATCTTCGCCGACGCGGAATATTTCAACGACACCGAAATCTGGGGCATCACCGGCGATCTCGAATGGGCGCTTGGCGATTATACGCTGTCGGTGATCGGCAGCTATCGTGACAGCAATCCCGATTTCCAGAACGAGTTCGATCTCTCCGATCAGTTCGTCAATATCTACCGGCGGGCTGAAGATCACCAGCAATGGAGCGTCGACGTCCAACTGACTTCGCCTGAAAATCGCCGGTTCCAATGGATAGTGGGCGGCTATTACTTCGAGGAAGAGAATGACATCACCAACGATATCTTCGGCGATTTCTGGGAGCCGGTCCTGCGTCAGGGACTTCAGGATCTGCAGGACGCCGGCGTCATTCCGGTTTTCCCGATCGTTATTCCCGATACCAATCTGTGCTGCGAGTTGCATCTGAATGGCAGTCAGGAAACCGAAGCGTTCGCGATCTATCTCGATACGTCCTACGAGATTACCGATACGCTGACATTGCAGCTTGGCGGTCGCTATAGCTGGGAACGGCGCGACGGCTTTCAGAATTTCGACCTAGTATTTCTGCCGGCGACGCCTGGCGGACAACAGGTGCGTTTTGCACCGAACGCTCAGCTGTTCCCGAACGCCATCAGTGACGGGCGTGACAATGTGATGCCCGATCCGTTCGGCTTCGTCGTCGCGCCGGTCGATGGACCTCAATCTTTCGACGCCTTTACGCCCAAGATCGGACTCGACTGGCAGGTGACGCCCGATGTGCTGCTCTATGCGACCGTGCAACGCGGATTCAAAAGCGGCGCTTACAATATCGGTTCCAGTCAGCGTTTGCCTTTCGAACCCGAGACGATTTGGGCCTATGAAATTGGTCTGAAATCGCAGCTATTTGACAACCGGCTGCTCTTCAACGTGGCCGGCTTCCACTATGATTATACCAATCTTCAAGCGCAGGATTCGATTGGCAATCAACCGATCATCCGCAATGTGGGCGCTGCGCGTTTAACCGGTTTCGAGGTCGAGGCGGTCGCAACTCTGAGCGACTATTTTCAGATTGATGGCAGCCTGACCTATGTCGATGCCGAGTTCACCGAAGGTGAACTGACCGAGCCGTTGCGGCCGGCGCCGCTATCGCAGCCGCCGGGTACGCTGTTGCGCGACCTGTCCGGGCTGCGGCTGCCGCGCGCGCCCGAATGGAAGTTCAATATCGGCGCGCAGGCCGACATTCCGATCGGCACAGCCGGCGATTTGACGCTGCGTGCCGACTATGGCTGGCAGAGCAAGATCTTCTTCACCGTGTTCAACATCGATGCGGCGTCGGAAGACAGTTACGGCCTGCTGAATGCGCGCATCGCGTTCACCACGGCGGACGAGCGCTACAGTTTCGCAATATTCGGTAACAATCTGACCGACGAGGTTTATTTCTCGAACCAGATTCTGACCGGCACCGTCTACGGCGCCGAATTCGTCGGGCCGCTGGGGCCACCACGGACCTATGGCGTTGAGTTTCGCGCCCGCTTCTGAGCCGGTCTGCAAGAGCAAGGAGAAGGAATATGAGTGCCGATACCCGAGCCATTGCGGACAGCTTCTATGCCGCGATCCATGGCGGCCATTTCGATGCGTTATTCGATATACTCTCAGACGATTGCACGATCGAATATTATGGCCCGGCGGTTATCCCCTTTGCCGGCATTTTCCGCGGCAAGGAGAAGTGCCGAATCTTTTTCGGCCATGTCGCCAATGACGTCGAGATTCAGGATTTCCGGCAGGAGGAATTTATCGTCGACGGCAGCAAGGCGGCCGTGGTCGGGCATCTCACGCTCAAGCTGCACACCAATGGGCGGGTCTATGATTCCGATTATGTCCATGTGATCGACGTTGCCGATGGCAAGGTGGTCCGCTTCCGCGATTTTCAGGATAGCGCCAAGGCGGCTTTCGTGTGTACCGATGTCGAGACGCCGGAGCGCTGACGCTCTCGCAACTGTAAGCGTCAGGCAGCGGACTGCGCCGCGACCTCGTTGATACGGTCGCCATGCTCTTCCCGGATGTCCTGATACACTTCGGTCACGCGGGTCAGGAAATGGATACCGTTGGCGATTTCCTCATCGGTCAATCGATCGATCATGATGTCCATGAGCGCGACACCATTGCGGATCATGCCTTCGACGAATTTTCGTCCGCGCGGGGTAAGCTGCACGAGCTTCTCGCGCCCGCTACGCGGATCTTCGGAAATCTGTAGAAGGTCCAGCGGCGGCTTGGTCAGCGCTCTCAGCGACTTCGAGATCGCTGAACTCGTTACTTCGTACCAGGATGCCATCGCTTTCTCGATGTCCTTGCGGCGCATCATCTGGCCATTCTCGCCTTGGACACGGATTGTCCAGAGAATGCATGCTTGCTGGCGCGTCAACACGCCGCTGCGCAGCGTATCCTCGATCTGCATGCCGACGATGTAGTGAATAGGAAAAAACAGATCGAGATAAGCAAGTGCAGGGTCTTTGGCCTTCGTCATTATTCTCTTTCCAGGCTTTCTCATGAGTGGGCGGGCTCTGCAGTCCGATCCGATTACATACCGTGAGCATAGCGGAAAGAACAGCAATTGAAACAATGTCTATAGGACATAATTTCTATTGACTTATAGTGTCCACAAGCTAGCATAAATTTCGAAGATGATCAGGCAAGCACGCCGTGGCCCATATCCGCAGGAACCGCTGTGAGGAGAACAGTGTTGAACATCGCGCAATCCGCTTCTGCCGCGATCGATCTGGAGCTTGCCGACAGCAAGGGTGATATGGACCGGCTGTTCGAAGTGCAGCGCGCTGCTTTCAAGGCTGAAACCCATCCGTCGGCCACCGTCCGGAAAGATAGGCTGCGCCGATTGCTCCATCTGCTTGTTGACAATGAGCAGCGCATAATGGACGCGGCGATGGCCGATTTCGGTTATCGCTCGCCTCAACAAAGCTTCTTCGTGGAAGTCGTGACAACGGCCAAACCGATAAAGGAAGCAATCAAGAAGGTCGGGCGGTGGATGAAGCCGGAGAAGCGGTCCGTTGACGCCCCGTTCCGGCTGGCCGGCGCGCGCGCCGAGGTGCGTTACCAGCCGCTAGGCGTGGTCGGCGGTATCAGTCCGTGGAATTTCCCCTTCAATCTCAGCTTCGCGCCGCTCGCCGGTATCCTGGCAGCCGGCAACCGTGCGATAATCAAGCCGTCCGAAGCGACGCCGGTCTGTGCCGCGCTGATCGCGGAGTTGGTCGCTGCCAGCTATGATGAAAATGAGGTCGCTGTGATCAATGGTGGGCCGGATGTCGCCCGCGCTTTCACCGCGCTGCCTTTCGATCATCTTCTCTATACTGGTGGCGAGGCAGTGGCGAAGCATGTCATGCGCGCGGCGGCCGATAATCTGACGCCTGTGACGCTCGAGCTCGGTGGCAAATCGCCCGTGCTGATCGGCAAGGGCGCCAATATGCGGCTTGCGGCCGAACGGGTGATTTTCGGCAAGATGCTCAACGCCGGCCAGATCTGCCTCGCGCCCGACCATATCTTCGTGCCCGAGGACGGAATCGATGATTTCGTCACGGCGCTCAAAGATGCTGTGCGCAAGACTGCGCCTGAAGATCGTAAGGCGGCGGACTTTGTGTCGATAGTCAATGACCGCCATGCCGAGCGGTTGCGCAGCTACATCGCTGACGCGCGGACCCAAGGCGCGGAAATCGTCAGTTTCGACTGGCTCGGCGAAGGCGGCGACAATCTCGTTCCACTCACCCTGATACTCAACCCGGATGAGAAGATGGACGTGATGCAGGAGGAAATTTTCGGCCCTCTGCTGCCTATCAAAAGCTATCGTAGTCTGGACGATGTCTTCGCCTATATGGCGGGACAATCGCGCCCGCTCGCCATCTACTATTTCGGCTCTGACGATGGCGAGATCCGCGCCGTACTCGAGAACACCCAGTCGGGCGGCGTCACGATCAACGACGTTATCATGCACTATACGATCGACACGCTTCCGTTCGGCGGTGTCGGCGCGAGCGGCATGGGCGCCTATCACGGCTTCGACGGGTTCAAACAATTCAGCCATGCGCGCGCCATCTATCGGCAAAGCCCGTTCGATATCGGTGGCGCGCTCCGGCCGCCCTATGGGCGCACTTTCGAGCGCGTTTCACGCTTCCTGCTCAAGCACGGATAGTTTTTCAGACAGGGGATTTCACGACCATGGCCAGCGCGACAGTTGCTTCCGATCTCAACGATTTCGAGGCGAAGAATCTTTATTCGCCTGAAGTGATCGCCAATCCCTATCCCTATTATGACGCACTGCGCGACAAACCGATTCAGTTCGGTCTCGAGGACTATCCGCCGGGCACCGTGCCGGGTCAGGACAAGCCCTATCCGGCCTGGGTCGTGCTCAAATATCACGACATCATCCAGGTCTGCCGCAAGCCGCAGATATTCTCGTCGCGCGACATCATGCAGGAGGAATCGGATGCGCCGACGCTGATGCTCGTCAATCATGATGACCCGCGCCACGCCGAGTTACGCAAGATTGCACAAATCGCGTTCAAGCCGAAGCGGGTCGAGGCCGATATTACCCCTTGGATGCAGGGCGTCGTCGACCGATTGCTCGACGAGGAGGATGAAGGCGAGGTGGATTTCATGGCCAATCTCGCGCCCGACCTTCCGGCACTCGTGATGACCAAGCTGATCGGCACGCCGGAGGAGGATTATGTGCTGCTCCGGCGCTGGGCCAACGCCTTCATGGTGACGTCCGACTTCACCACCGAAGAGCGCAATCAGTGCAATATCGAGCTGTGGAACTATTATCAGGACGCGGTCGGCCAGCGTTATGCCGATATCGCTGCAGGCAAGGATGTGCCGGATGATCTCATGTCAGCCTTCATCCAGGCCGAGGCCGACGGCAACATGCTGACCAAGGAAGAGGTGATCCGTTTCTGCGTGACGCTCGTCGTCGCTGGGGCGGAGACGACCGGGTATCTGCTCGGTAATCTGATCGATACGTTGGTCGAGGAACCGCATTTCTTCGATGATCTCAAGGCCGACCGTTCGCTCGTACGGCCGTTTATCGAGGAAAGCCTTAGGCGCGATGGGCCGATTCAGAGGCTGCACCGGGTCTGCACCCAGGATACCGAGATTGGCGGTACCAAGATCCGTGAAGGTGATTGGGTGGCGATCTTCTTCGCCTCCGGCAATCGCGACCCGGAAATCTGGGATCGGCCGAACGATTTCATCCTGAAGCGCTCCAATATCGGGCGGCACCTGACCTTCAGCCATGGCGTCCATCATTGCATGGGCTCAGGTATTGCCCGGAACGAGGCGACGCAGATGCTCAACGGCATTCTCGACCGCTACAGCGCCATCGAACCGGGCTTGGCACCGCGGCTTCGTCAGACTGGCGGCCTACTGAACTATGGTCTCGAAACATGCCCAATCAGGCTCGTTCGCTGAGATCTTGTGAAGGAGGCAATGCTATGGTGACGATCATCGCCGTCGACCGGAAGGGCGAAGAGCATCGTGTTGATGCCGTCGAGGGTGAACCGCTGATGGTCGCGTTGCGCGATAACGATATCGACGTCGAGGCAGTCTGCGGTGGCGAAATGTCGTGCCTGACCTGTCATGTTTATATCGATCCCAAATGGCTCGATCGCGTCGGCGAACGACCCAGCGAGGAGGCCGACCTTCTTGACGATCAACTGCATTCGCGCCCCGAAAGCCGGCTTAGCTGTCAGATCATGATATCGCCGAATCTGGAGGGTTTGCGTTGTCGCGTTGCGCCGCCGGAAGGCTGACGCAAAGACCGGGACTTGAGATCAAGATCCAAAGGTCAGTGTAGCCTGACAGTTGCACCTTGAATGCCAGCGCTTCCAACTACGGCAATCTCTTCGTCGCACTCGCTCGTTCAGCGATCGTATGATATCGCTCAAGCGTCTAGGATCGCCCCGAAATCCGTTTCAAGGTTGGGAGATCAGCTTGGCAGTGCTCACTGGGAAACCAAAACGGCCATCGTCAGCCGAGCCTCTCTTGTCGAGATAGGTACCTGCGGCCTGTACCGCATAAATTGTCTTCGTTCGCTTCGCGTTGGAGTGAACACGAGATTTGCGATCTGATCGAGGACGACCGCCGCCAGGTCGTTCGAAATACTGCTCCTAAGTTACTATCTTTGCTATCGGCGCGCCGACCGCATAGGTTTCTCCTTCACATGCGATCTGCGTGAGCTCGCCTTGAAACGCGCTTTCGACCTCGAACGTCGTCTTTTCGGATTCGACCGAATAGATTACCTGGCCAACCCTAACCGACTCCCCCGTTTCAACAAGCCACTCCACGAGCGTACCTTCCTGCATCGATACCGCAAGCTTCGGCATTTTGAGGGTCATGGTTGCCATCAGGCGACTTCCAGAAGAGCGCGGGCGGCACCAGCGATCTGGTCAGCATTGGGAAAATGTTGGGCTTCGAGGTTTTGGGCAAACGGCACCGGCGAATAGCGAGCGCCAAGCCTAGCCACTGGCGCCTGCAGTTCCTCCCATAACTCGGACTGTAGTCGCGCTACGATCTCTGCGCCGAAGCCCCCGAACTCGACGGCCGCATGGGTGACGAGCGCGCGCCCCGTTTTGGCGACGGATTGGCGCACGGTGGCCATGTCGAGTGGCACTATGGACCGCAAATCGATGACTTCTGCCTCGATCCCTGCTTCCGCAAGCGCTTCTGCCGCGGTCAGCGCCTCGACCACGGCCCAGCCATAGGCGACGATGGTCAGGTCCTTACCTTGCCGGGCGATATTGGCCCGTCCGAGCGGGACCCGGTAAGCTTCAGCGGGTACGTCGCCCGGCGTGAAGTAACAGCGCATCGCTTCGAGCACGATACACGGGTCGGGATCATCGATGCAGGATAGCAGCAGTCCTTTCGCATCTGCCGGATTACTCGGAGCCACGATCTTGAGCCCGGGGATATGCGCGAACCATGCCTCGAGCGATTGGCTATGCTGTGCGCCGAACGAACCGACATTGCCGGCGGTCAACATGCGCAGCGTGATCGGCACGTTCGTCCTGCCACCCGACATATAGCGCAGCTTGGCAGCATGGTTGGCGATCTGGTCCATGCATACCATGGCGAAATCCACGATCATCACCTCCGCCACCGGGCGAAGCCCGACAAGGCTCGCACCGATCGCAGCGCCGACGATCGCTTGCTCCGAAATCGGCGTGCCCCTCACTCTCTCGCGACCGTATCTCGTCGAAAGACCGGCAGTCGCCTTGACGATACCGCCGGCCGGATCCTCGATATCCTCGCCGAGCAATACGACATTTTCATCCCCGGCCAGCGCTTGGTCGAGCGCTTCGTTGATCGCTGCGCCGTAGGTGATCTTGCGTCCGGATGCGTCGGGCAGCGAGAAAGACGCCGCGGGCTGATCGCAGCTGTCGGGGAGATGAGAGTGATCGTCGAAGATATCGGCACGCAGTTCGGCGGTTGCCGGCGGATCGGATCGCTGTGCGAATTCGAGCGCTTCGGCCACCTCAGCATTGGCGTCCGCCTCGATTGCGATGAGTTCTTCTTCGGTCGCTAATCCTGCTTCGATCAGCCGCGTGCGAAAGCGAGGGACCGGCGGCGTTTCGCGGGCGGCAGCGAGCGCGGTTGCATCCATATGCGCTTCTTCGGAGCCGAAACTATGGCCTTGCAGCCGATGCGCAACGCATTCGAGCAAGGTCGGACCACCGCCATTGCGGGCGCGTTCGATTGCCGTTTTCGCCGCTCGATAGACGAGTAGGGGGTCGGTGCCGTCCACACGCTCTCCCGGCATGGCATAGGCCTGAGCGCGTTCTGCAATAGTCTCGCTGCGGGTCGATTGGGCGAAGCTTGTATATTCGGCATAGAGATTGTTCTGGCAGACAAACACGACCGGTAACTGCCATAGTGCAGCGAGATTCAACGCTTCGTGCACCGCGCCGATATTTGCGGCGCCGTCGCCGAAACTACATAGGACAACGTGCCCTGTGCTCTTGAGTGCCTCGCCGAGTGCAATCCCGGTCGCGATCGGCGCGCCCGCACCTACGATGCCGGTCGTGACCATCAGCCCCGAATGCGGATCGGAGAGATGCATGGGCCCACCCTTGCCCTTTGATGTCCCTGCCGCCTTGCCGAACATCTCGGCGAGTATCTCGCGTATCGGCGTACCCTTGGCGACGATGTCGTGGATGCAGCGATAGGTGATCACGGCCTTGTCGTCGCCGCTCAGCAAGGGTGCGATCGCTGCGGGAATGGCCTCCTGGCCGCCACATGGATAATATTGGAACTGCAGATTGCCAGCCGCCAGCTGTTGTTGAATGGTGTGATCCGCGGCGTGGATTCGGCACATCGTGCGATAAATTTCGATCGCGATATCGCCAGCGATCCCGAGTTCACCGAAGCCGTCTGACATCGTTCGTCCTTTCACTCTGTTGCCCATGCCAGGTTGTTTTCAAAGCTGGGCTACGATTTCGACTTCCAGAAGCAGATCGGGGTGCGCCAGCCTGGCGACTTCGACCCAGGTAGAGGCCGGAAATGAGTCCTGTGGAAAAAAAGCGTGACGCACGCCGACATGCTCGAGCGCGAGGCCGATATCGGTCGCGTAAACCGTTTCCTTGACGATCGCGCCCATGTCCCGATCATACCGCTGCAAAATATCGTTCAACGTGCCGTAGATCTGACGCATCTGGCCGGCCATATCTCCGACGTGCAGCGGATTGAGTTGCTCATCCCAGCTGACAGTGCCCGAAACCCACAGAGTCGTATCGATCCTGACGGCCTGGGAGAAGCCGAGTTGTCTTTCTGCATCTGCTGACAGGTGAATGCGTTCCATTGCGTCACTCCTATTTGAAATAGCGTGCATATCGTTACATATATAGAATATCAATGCACAAGTTATATGTTGTTCGTTCTGGGGTTTCGTGGAAGGCCCTTGGTCTGATAAGAGTCGCTAGCAAGGAGGAAGACGTGGCAGGACTTCGCGAGCGATCCAAGCAAAAGCGCCGTCAGACCATATTAGCCGTGGCTGATACGCTGATCAGGCAGAATGGTTACGGCCAGACGACGATCGAAGAGATCGCCACATCCGCCGACGTCAGCGTCGGCACGCTCTATTCGTATTTTGGAAGCAAGGGTGGCGTCCTCGGCGCTTTGATGCTGCCGATTGTTGATCAGATGGAGCGCCGGGCCGCGAAGATCATTGACAATCCGCCCGAAAGGGGTGTCGACGCGATGGCGGCCATATTCGAGGCCTACCGGTTCAACGATGATTGGAAATCGCTGAACATCCTCGCTGCTTTCGCGCATGATTCGGCTGACCGTGGCGACGCCGCGCTCGAAGACATCCGCAAGGCCTTTGAGCGCGTTAAAAAGCGCCAATTGCGGGAGTTGCTGGATCGACTCGTCGACCAGGGCAAGTTCCCGCCCACGCTTGATCTCGATGACGTCGTCGCTCTCCTCTACATGCTGCTGATCTCGCATTTTGAAGACTATTTGGCGGCCCGTGGCGCCATGCCGTACGAGGAGATGATGGTGAATATGCAGCGGCGGCTGCGAGTCATGTTCGAATATTGGGAAACATAAATCTGCCATTTGTCAGGCGAAAGCCAGCCAGGCGATCTTTACCGGCATTCTGGACCGAAACAAAATATAATATTTGACATGATACTCTAAAAATATAATCATCGTGCTCATCATTTGGGTTTTCTGGCGCTTGCCGGCGCTATCCGAAAGGGGTCGCGATGACTGATCAAAAGAAGTCCATCCGGAGGGGCTTGTTCGGCACAACAGCTCTGGCAACAGCCGCGTTGGCCGCTTTTCCGGCAATTGCGCAAAGCGACGGCGTGGCGCAAACGGCAGGCCAAACCGCCAGTCAAACTGCGAGCGGCGCGGACTCCTCGGGCATGCAAGCCCAGAGCGGTTTCAGCCCGATCATCGTGACCGCCCGCCGCCGCGAAGAGACATTGCAGGAAACCCCGCTGTCGATCACCGCCTTCGATTCCGATGCACTGATCGACCGCGGGATCACAGAACTTTCCGGCATCGGTGATTTCACGCCTAATCTCGTTTTCGACCAGGGCAACGGCAACACCGGCGGCAGTACGTCTTCGCAGATCTTTATCCGTGGCATCGGTCAGGCGGACTTCCTGTTCACTACCGAGCCCGGCGTCGGGATTTATGTGGATGGGGTTTATCTGCCTCGCTCAATCGGTTCGATCATGGACTTGATCGATCTCGAGCGGGTTGAGATTCTGCGCGGTCCTCAAGGCACCCTATTCGGAAAGAACAGCGTCGGTGGTGCTATCAACATCACGACGCAGCGCCCACAATATGATTTCGGCGGCCGCGCCTCGGCAACCTATGGCAGCTTCGATCGGATCGACGTGAACGGCTCCATCACGGCGCCGCTCGTCGCCGATCGGCTGGCCGCGAGCCTCGCCTTTTCGTCACGCGAACGGGATGGTTATGTCCGCCGCGTCAACGACGGCTCGCGTCTCGGCGGTACCAACTCGGCTGGATTCCGCGGCCAGCTGTTGTGGGAGCCGGCCGACAATTTCGAGCTTCATATTACCGGCGACTATACGCGTAAACGTGAGGACAGTATCGCGAACACGCTCATCGATGTCGACCAGTCGGGGAGCCTGATCGGACTTTACAACGCCCTTGTCGCGCCTGCGTTGGGTACGATCTACGATGATCGTTTCGTCCCGGACGACCCGTTCGTCAGCTTCGGCACTGGCTTCAACCAAAGCGATCTCGATCAATGGGGTATCGCCGCAACGGCAACGCTCGATCTTGACGGCGCCACTTTCAAATCGATCACCGCCTATCGGGAACAGGACGCCATTTTCGGGCAGGATTCGGATCATTCGCCGTTGCGCTTTTTCGAACAATCGGTCGTCGATCGCCAGGAACAATTCTCGCAGGAGTTCCAGCTGTCGGGCACAGCGATTGACGACCGGCTCGATTGGGTTGTGGGCGCGATGTATTTCCATGAAACGGGGTTCAATGAATACAGGATCCTCTTCGCCCCGGGTCTTTTCGATGCGCTCGAAGCGCTGCCACCCGGCGTGATCCCCGGCCTTGGCGGAGCCGGAAATCCCGTGCATCCATCACTTGATTTTGACGGTTTGCTGACCTCGGAGATCGATAGCGACAGCTATTCCGCCTATGGCCATTTCAGCTTTGACGTGACTGATCGTTTCAGCATCTCCGGCGGCCTGCGCTATACGTCGGACGAGAAGGATTTCACCTCGCGCTTCGATCGGCTTTCGGCCGGGGTGACCACACATGATGTCGACACCGGTGATAGCTGGAACGCCTGGACACCGAGAATTGGCATCGAATATGACTGGTCGGACGATCTGATGACCTATGCGTCGGTGGCACGCGGTTTCAAGTCCGGCGGCTTCAACGGCCGACCGACAACCGAGTTCGTAGCTCGCACGCCCTTCGCACCGGAGTTCGTCTGGACCTATGAGGCCGGTTTCAACTCGATGTTTGCCGATCGTCGTGTGATCCTCAACGGCGCTGCTTTCTATAGCGACTATACAAATCTGCAGCTGCTAAGCGTGACCTCCGATCCGCAGGGCGGCATCGTCGCGCTCGTCGAGAATGCCGGTAAGGCGCGGATCGTGGGTTTCGAACTCGAGCTGACGGCAATGCCGGTTCCCGGGCTGCGCTTCGATGCCGGTCTTGGCTATCTCGATGCCGAATATCGCCAGCTCGACGCGAGCGTAACGTCGATCACTCTCGACGACGATCTGGTCAAGACGCCGGAATGGAGTTTTTCGATAGGCGCGCAATATACCGCCGACCTCTCCGACGACTGGCAACTTATGCTGCGCGCCGACTATGCCTACCGGTCGACGGTTCAACATGTGCCGGACAATAATCCGCTGCTCGAACAATCGGGTTATGGACTGCTCAATGCGCGTATCGCCTTCGGGCCGTCCGACGAAAGCTGGGAGCTTGCTGTGTTTGGTACCAACCTCACCGACGAGCTATACATCGCCAACGGTTTGAGCCAGGCCGATACACTGGGTACCACTGATGTCACCTATGGCCGCCCCCGCGAATGGGGTGTGAGCCTGAGCGCGAGATTTTGAGCGCCATGGATCGCGAACCCGTCTTCCTCCACGTGATCCACGAGATCGACGCGCCGATTGTGCAAGTCTGGGCCGTTCTCGGTGATTTCGGTAGTGGCGAACTTGGCTCGGGCTTCGTCAGCAAAGTCGTCGCCGATGGTAATCATGTCGGCGCCTTGCGCACGCTGCACATCGCTGAGGAATTCGGCGGCGGTGCCGTCGTCGAACGGCAAGCGGCGCGAGATGAAGCGGGCTGTTACTATGCCTATGAAATTGTCGATTATGGGCCGATGCCGTTCGCCGATTATTACGGATCGGCTCATGCCATTCCCACCGGCCGCGATACAACGTCTGTCCTCTGGACGAACCGCTATCTGGCCCCTGCCGGAGAGGGCGTGGCTTTCAGAGAGCGATCGCTCGCAATCCTTAATGTGATAGAAGATAATATGCGTCGCTTGGTGACCGCACAGGCGAACTAAGTATGGCCCTCGCAAGCTCGAAAGGATGATCCATGACACAGGCAACTGCCACGCGCAGCACCATAGAGCTGCCGCAGAATAATCCGACCGAACGGCTGGGCGAATTGATGCCGGCCGAAGGCGAAAACGGCGTCTTCGCAGAATCCTGGTATCCGGTCTGCCTGTCGTCCGAGTTGAAAAAGGGAGAGCTGCGAAGCGAAACCTTTCTTGATGGCAAGATCATCGTCTTCCGAGGTGAGGATGGCGTCGCCCGGGCGATGAGCGCCTATTGTCCCCACCTCGGCGCCGATCTCGGCGTCGGCGCGGTCGTTGGCAACAATGTCCAGTGCGCTTTTCATCGTTGGGAATTTGACGGCGACGGCGTATGCGCGAAGACGGGCATCGGCGATCCCGCTCCGAAACGCGCGCGACTGTTCAAATTTCCGACGCAGGAAGTCTATGGAGTCGTCTGGGTCTTCAACGGCGAAAAACCGCATTGGGAGATACCGAGCTTCGAGGTACCCGACGACAAGATCGTCTACCGGACATACCGTTTCCCGGATTATTTCAACTGCGACCCTTGGGTGTTCGCAGCCAACACGCCCGATATGCAGCATTTCAAGGTCGTGCATAAAACCGAGTTCGCTACAGAAGACCCCCATGCAGGCGTTGACTGGGACGATTGGGGCTTTCGCTACAAGGTCATCGCAGCGCATCAGCAGGGAATCCCGATCGAGTGGACAGTCGGCATTCGCGGTACGACGCTGTTCTGGCAGGAAGGCCCTTATGGTGATTTTTGGCTGGGCGGGATGGTCGGCTTCGGCTTGCCCGTTGTCGGCAAGCATGAGGCCTTCGCGATCCTCGCGCTCGAAGATGTGGGCGATTCCAAGCTTATCGACGAACGCTTCGATATCGTCGAAGCGCTGATGCATCGCACGGTCGGCGAGGACAAGGATATCCTTAATACGATCCACTACCGCCCGGGTGCGCTGACAAAGGGCGATACGACGCTTAGCCGCTATCTCGATTTCCTGCGATCCTATCCACGCAGCCATATCTCGGGCCCATTCATCAAATAGGAGCAAGACCGATGGTCGAAGCCGTCATCGCCAAACGCATAGAAGCGCCGGCGGACGATGTCTGGGCTCTGGTCAACTGGAAAGGGTGCGAGGCGCTGATGCCCATTCCTGGCCAGATGGACAGCGTGCGTTTCGAAGGCGACGGACCCGGCGCCCGGCGCATTTTCGCGCTCGACCAAGAACGGCTGGGTGGCGGCAGCATCGTCGAAGAGCTAGTCTTCATCGATCCGAAACATCGTTTTTACCAATATATCATCGCCGATAACGGGCCGCTGCCATGGACTGACTATAAGGGCGAGATCCGGGTGACTCCCTGCGGTCCCGACGCATGTGCCCTGAAATTCGCCGTCGAGATCACGCCGCTCGACATGTCCGACGAGGAATGTCGCAATATCTTCATTACCCATTGTCTGATGGATGTCGCCCGGATCAAGGACCATCTTGGCATTGCGGCGGGCTAGACGCCATACGTGACGATCAAGGATCAGAGCCTTTGAACGCCAGGCCGACAGATCCCGTAGCGTCGACGCCCTTATGGCGCGACACCGCCGCGACCCACTTCGATGGCGAAAGTCTCGCGCAGGAATTGGAGGCCGATGTCGCGATTGTTGGCGGCGGTTTCACCGGGCTTTCGACGGCATTTCATCTTGCAAAAGCAGGCAAGTCGGTCGTCGTTCTGGAACGCGAAGCAATCGCATCAGGCGCTTCGGGACGCAACGCGGCCGGCTGGATACCGGGATGGCCGGGGCCCAGCCCCGATGATGTACTCGACAAGCTCGGCCGCGATCGGGGCGAGCGCCTCAATCGCATGTTGGCGTCCGCCGCGCGGGATTTTCCGGATTTCGCGATCAGTCATGCGCTCGATCCTGAGTTTCGCGCGTCCGGCGTTGCTATGTGTGCACTTACCCGGAAACTGGCCAAGCGTCTCGACACGATAGCCGAACAATGGCACGCGCTCGGCGTGCCGATCGACCCGGTGGCGCCTGCCGAACTGTCCGCGATAACCGGAAGCGACGCTTTTTGCGCTGCCATGATCTATCGCAACGCTGGCACACTGAATCCGGTCAATTACAGTCACGGCTTGGCAAGGCTTGCATCGGAAACAGGCGCGCAAATCTTCGTGCGGTCGGAGGTCGCTCGCATCGAGCCGGATGATGGTGGCTGGCGCGTGCTTTGCGCAAAAGGTTCGGTCAGGTCTAGCCATGCCATCATGGCGACAGGCGCATATGAGACTGGGCTCGTCCGGGCGCTGTCGACAAGTCAATACAAGATTCCGATCATGGTCTTTGCCTCGAAACCGGCACCTGAGATAGCCGCGCGCTTGATGCCGGGTGGCATGCCGATCGGCAGCAACCATCCGCTGCGGCTGTTTTGGCTGATGGCCGACGGCGCGGACAGGCTGATCGGATCAACGGTGCTTCCCTCGTCTGACAATCTATCATTGCAAGATCTGGTGCCGAGGTTCGAACGGCACCTGAAAGCCTATTACCCCGAAGCCGCTCTGCCGGAGTGGGAAACCGCCTGGAGCGGTTATCTCGATGTCGTACCTGATCGCCTGCCCCGGATCGTTGAACTCGCGCCGAAACTGCTGGCGCCGATTGGCTATTCCGGCAGCGGTATCATTGCGACCTTCGCCATCGGCAGGGAACTCGGCCGGGCCCTTGGCAATGACGACCTCGACAATTGCGCCGTGCCTATCCGAGCCGCGTCACGGCTTTGGGCACCGAAGCTTGTCCCCCGGATATTCAGAGCCATGACATCACGGATATGAGCTGCCACGCCCAAAAATGACCATTCGAGGGCTTGTCCGATTAACGTGTATCTGATTGAAGTTCGGGTCCTAATGGCTGGAGAAAGTCGATGTCGAAAGCTTGAGAATTGGTCAGTCCATTCCACCATCTCGAGCCATCGTCCGAGACCATTCGGATTGCTGTCCTGATTCATGGACGGGACGCGCTAGTGCGCGTCAGAGTGTTGGGCTGATTGTAGATCGACCGGTTCCAGTCTCGCTTTCCGATGCCAGCCTACAAAACTCGAAGTGAACGTATCGCTTTGGTGGACAGTTTTTGGGGGTCTGAGACTATCGGGACAATCGCGAAAAATGCGCCGCCAAGAGCGTCTCAGGCGCGAACACGAAAAACAGTGCTCGCGAGAAGCGGCGCAGAATTGCGGCGTTTGAGGAGTCGGGAATGGAAAGTGCTTGGAAAGTCTTAGTAAGGGAGACCGTATGGCGCACCCGACAGGATTCGAACCTGTGGCCTCTGCCTTCGGAGGGCAGCGCTCTATCCAGCTGAGCTACGGGTGCGTGAGGCGAGCGCCTAGCAGGAAGCGTTCGCGCCCGCTAGCCCGTTTTTCGGTGCGGTGCCTGCTAGCCGCGTTCGGGTAGTTCGATGGGTTGGAACTGGCCGAGGCCGCAGCTTGGGCCGAAATTCCCGCCGCCGCCTGTACGTACGACCGTGATGATGTCCGTCGAACAGAGTCGGCTGAGCGACGTCCGGTAACTGAACGCTTCCTCGAAGCCGAGGCCGTTGCAGTCTTGCGGCAGCGTGTTGCGATACACATCGCCGCCGCTCATGTGGAAATCGATGGTCCGGTCGTCATGCACGCGCGTGTTGCGGATCCGATTCAGCGAGATGCAGTTTTCCGCTTCGCCGACCGCTTCGGCTTGTTGCCAACGCGGGATTTCGTCTTCAGCGGAAGATTGAGTCGGGATCGCGACGGCAGCCAGCGCAATGGCGGCGCCGGCGAGCGGCAGGGCAAGAAATGAACGGTGCATGGGTATCTCCTTGAACTTTCCGCATAGCGACTGCCAGATGAACACACGTTTAAGCGGTTTTGGCACGGTTTTTCGACTTGGCCTTGGGCGCCGGCGTTTTCGGTTTGAACCGGCAGAATTCCGCGACGGGGCAGCGCCAGCATTCGGGCGTGCGCGCCTTGCACAGATAGCGGCCGTGCAGGATCAGCCAGTGATGGGCGTGCTGCTTGAAATCCTCCGGCGTAACCTTTTCGAGCTTTTTCTCGACCGCCAGCGGTGTCTTTCCCGGGGCCAATCCCGTGCGGTTCGACACGCGGAAGATATGCGTGTCGACGGCGATGGTCGGAATACCGAAGGCTTCGTTGAGTACGACATTGGCCGTCTTGCGCCCCACACCGGGTAGCGCTTCGAGCGCGTCACGATCGTCCGGAACTGCGCCGTCATGTTCGTCGACGAGTAGCTGTGCGGCGCGGATCACATTTTTCGCCTTGGTGTTGAACAAGCCGACCGTCCTGATGTGCTCTTTGAGTTGCTCCTCGCCCAGCGCGAGCATCTCCTCGGGGGTCGTCACTGTCTCAAACAGCTTTTTCGTCGCTTTGTTTACCCCGACATCGGTGGCCTGCGCCGACAGCGCGACGGCGACGAGCAGGGTGTAGGGGTTGACGTAATTGAGCTCGGTCTTCGGCTCGGGAATGTCCTCGGCCAATCGCGCGTAGAATTGGTAGATATCGGCCTTCTTCACTTACAACCCCAGTACATCGCCCATGACGTAGCGCCCGGCAGGCATATCGGCGAGCCAGAGCGCGGCTTTGATTGCGCCGCGCGCGAATATCTCGCGGCTTTCGGCGCGGTGGCCGAGTTCGATCCGTTCGCCGTCGGCGGCGAGGATGACCTGATGATCGCCGGCGACCGACCCGCCGCGCAGCGAGGCAAAGCCGATCGCGCCCTCGGTGCGGGCGCAGTCCAGTCCCGCCCGGCCTTTCTCGGCGACATCGCCCAACGTCTGTTTTCGGCCTGCAGCCGCCGCCTCGCCGAGCAGCAACGCCGTGCCCGAGGGCGCATCGACCTTGTGACGGTGATGCATTTCGACGATCTCGATATCCCAATCCGCGTCCAGACGTGCTGCGGCGTTGCGCACCAGATGGGCGAGCAGATTGACGCCGAGCGAGGTGTTGGCTGCCTGGAGCACGGCGATATTCTGCGCCGCCGCATCGATTTGCGCATGATGCGTTTCGCCAAGGCCCGTCGTGCCGATCAGGATCGGGGTGCCTGCTTCGCGCGCGGCGGCAAGGTTGCTTTCAAGAGCGGTGGGCGCGGAAAAATCGACGAGCACGTCGCTCGACCCGGCCAGCGCGGCGATATCGCCGCCCGCGTCCACGCCGCCGGCCAGCCCGGCCGTGTCCTCGAGCAGCACCGCAATCGCCCGGCCCATCCGTCCTTCGCTGCCGATAATGCCGATGTCCGTCATCATTTTCCTCTGCAAAGGCCACAAAAGTCACGGGCCATAGAGCCGAAACTTCCGTGGTTCAAAAAAGAGAATCGCCAATGATTGCCGAGCGGATCATGACAGAAACCGCAGGCGTAGGACAGGTTGTGCCTAGTCGGCCGCTTGCGCGTCGCGACGCTCGAGCACGCCGAGCCAGCGTTGGTGCGCCCAGCGATCGATGAGCCCATCGGTTTCTTGCCGGATCGCAGATCGCGCGGGGAGATCGGCATAGCGGCGCCACGGCCCGTCATCGATGCGCACCGCCTGCCGGCTCAGATCGAACACGGTCCGGCGCCCATCGCCATCGACCGTGCCGATACGTCCCGGCTGTTCGAGCGTGCCGAGATACTGGAAAATCTCCGTTTGCGGCCGCACCGGCAGATCGGCGCCGACGGCACGCAGAATGATTGCGCGCATATCAGTGAGGCCGACGGGCCGGCCTATTGCGATGCCCGGCCGGTCGATAATGAACGGTATTCGCGTCTGCTCTTCATTGAGCATATGGCCATGGCCGAGAAAGCCGTCTTCGAACAGCGACTGGCCGTGATCCGATGTGACGATAATCAGGCTGTCTTCGCGCACGCCGAGCCGGTCGAGACGCTCCAGCAGTTCGGCGACCAGCAGGTCGTTATAGGCCATCGCGTTCCAATAGTTGCGCCGAACGCGATCGCGATTGGCGTAACTGATATCGCCGCGCGCAATCGGTTCGCCATCGAGCAGCCATTCGCGGCCCGGCGCGTGATAGGGGAAATGCGCCGACTGGAAATTGAAGTAGAGGAATTGCGGCGTCCGCCAGATTTCCGGGTCACCCAGATGGCGGTCGAACTCGCGCAGTACGATCCGGCCATCGACATAGAGCGATCCTTCGGCGGCAAAACCGAAGGCACGTTCCTCGCGTAACGTATTCGCGTCGACGAAATGGCTGGCCCGGCGCATACCCACCGTTTCGGCGACACCACCAAAATCCTCCGACTGGCCGGAGAAGATGCCGACCTCATAGCCGTTTGCAATAAAGTCGCCGATCAGCGAGGGGGCGCCTGGAGCGGGATCGAGCCGGCCGGTGAACAGGCTCTTCATCGAAAAACTGGTAAAGCCGACATGGCTGTAGGCCGCGTCTGCCCGGCTGCCGTTCGCGGCGATCCGGTTGACGGTCGGCATGAGCTCGCGGCCGTCGACGACCCGGTCGATGACATCTTGCCGCGCGCTTTCAAGCACGATGACTATGACATGCGGCCGCTCGCCGGCGATGACAGGCGCCGCATCGGGCGGCGGCGCGGTGAAACTGAAATCGCCGCCGAAGCCGTCTTCGTCGATGCCGTTACCCGGTATGTCGAGCGCGTAAGGGTGAAGCGTGCTGTCGAAGGGCTGGCGATCGATGGGATGCGAATAGAAGCTCCAGCCGTCGCGGTCGAAATCGGTCAGCTGCTGGAGCGGCGTGGTCCAGAGCAGCACGGCGTTGAACCGGACAAGCGCCGACCGCGTATCATCGATCCGGTTGGCCCCGAACAGCAGCAACGGCAGGACGATCAGCGCGAGCACCAACTCCCGCCGTGTCATGATCGCGCGGTCGGGAAATGGCGGCTCATCGGCCATGCGGCGCAGGAAGAGCGCGTTGCAGATCCAGTAGAAGAGCGCCGCGCCGCCGATGACGACCATGATCAATCCGGTTTCGCTCAGCACATAAAGCAGCGCATCGATCAGGCTGCCACCGCCGAGATTCCGCATAATCTGAAAGCTCATCGCGTCGCTGAAATAGGCGAGCGCTTGATATTTCGCGATCAGCACCCCGCACCAGCCGAGCAGCACGAAGAAGAGGAAGTTGAAATGGAAGCGCACCGTATCGGCCCGGTGGCCGTGCAGCCGCCGCACGAAGCGGAACAGCAGGTAGAAGATCATCGCCTGGCAGAGCAGCAGTGCGATCAGGAAAACACCAATCTCCACCGGCGTGTCGAGCGTGCGCGATTGGCCGAACCCGCCGCCGAAGATCGCAAATTTGCGCTCGGCGAGCAGCAGTTCGAACATCAGCGCGAGCGCTACCGTGCCGGGCAGCGTGAAGCGTGCGGCAAGTTCAAGCGCGCCCCGGCGGCTTCCGCCGCGGGCCCCAATGGCGGCTTTCGATTTCATCTTGCTGATAAATAAATACTATTGATTAAAAAGAGATTGCTGTTGTGGCGCGGCGCATGGCTTGGCTAAGGCGGTGTCCATGGCAGACATCCGCAATATCGTCGTCCTGACCGGTGCCGGAATCTCCGCCGAGAGCGGTGTGCCGACCTTTCGCGGGCCGGACGGGCTGTGGGAAGGGCACCGGGTTGAGGATGTGGCGACGCCCCAAGCTTATGCCCGCGATCCCGATCTTGTGCTCGATTTCTACGATCAGCGGCGCGCGAAGCTACATACCGTCGAACCCAATCCGGCGCATGATGCATTGGGCCGGCTGGATGCGGAATGGCCGGGCGAGCTCTTGATCGTGACGCAGAATGTCGATGATCTGCACGAGCGGGGCGGGGCGAAGCGGCTGCTGCATATGCATGGCGAGCTCAAATCGGGCTGGTGCCTGGCCTGTGGCGACCGACGCCCGTTCGAGGGCAAGATGGCGGAGCGGCCGACCTGCCCGGCATGCGGTGCACGCGGCCATATCCGCCCCGATATCGTGTGGTTTGGCGAGATGCCCTATCAGATGGAGCGGATCGAGGCGGCGCTATCGACCTGCGACCTCTTCGTCTCCATCGGCACGTCCGGCGCCGTCTACCCCGCCGCCGGCTTCGTCCAGTCCGCCCGGCAATTCGGGGCGCAAACGCTGGAGATGAATCTCGACCCGAGCGAAGGCAGCTTTTTCTTCCACGAAAGCCGGATGGGGAAGGCGGGGGAGCTGGTCCCCGAATGGGTGGAGGGGCTGCTCTCCGGTTGAACTATTCGACCCAATCCAGCCCGATATCGCGATACAGCGTCCGATCTTCCTCCCAGTCCGGTTTCACCTTCACGTGCAGGAACAGATGCACTTTGCGGCCGAGCAGCTCGCCCAGCTCCTGCCTTGCCGCCGAGCCGATCTGCTTGATCCGGCTGCCGCCCTTGCCGAGCACGATGGCCTTCTGGCTATCGCGGGCGACGAGGATCTGCTGGCGGATTTCAACCGAACCGTCCTTGCGCTCGCTATAGCTCTCCGTGTCGACGGCGCTTGCATAGGGGAGCTCGTTGCGCAGTTGGTGGTAAAGCTGTTCGCGCGTGACTTCGGCGGCGATCAGGCGTTGGCTGGCGTCGGACACCTGATCTTCGGAAAAATGCCAGGCGCCTTCGGGCATGGCTTCGGCGAGCGCGGTTTTCAGGTCGTCTACGCCATCGCCGGTCGTCGCCGAGATAAAGAAGGTGTCGCGCGGTTCGAGCAGCGCATTGAGCCCGGCGGCGAGCCTGAGCAGCTCGTCCTTCTTCGCGATATCGACCTTGTTGAGGATCAAGAGCTTGGGTTCGGGCCGCTTGCGCAGCGTTTCCACCATCGCCTCGATCCCGCCCTTCACGCCGGCCTTGGCATCGACGATCAGCGCGATCAGGTCCGCGCCCTCCGCACCGCCCCAGGCCGCTGCGACCATCGCCCGGTCAAGCCGGCGTTTCGGCGCGAAGATGCCCGGCGTATCGATCAGCACGATCTGGGTATCGCCTTCGATCGCGATCCCCATCAGGCGGGTCCGCGTAGTCTGCGCCTTGGGGCTCGTAATCGCGACTTTCTGGCCGACCAGCGCGTTGACGAGCGTGGATTTGCCCGCATTGGGCGCGCCGACAATGGCGACGAAGCCGCATCGTTTGGAGGATGCCTGATCACTCACTTCAGTTTCTCCAGCAGCGCGTGCGCGGCGGCCTTTTCCGCCTCCTGTTTCGAGGATCCTTCAGCCTCTGCGCTGTCGCGATTGGGGATTTCGACGCGGACCGTGAAATGGGGATTGTGAGCGGGACCGCTGCGGTCGACGATCGTGTAGACGGGCGGCTTCGCTCGGTTGGCGGCCGCCCATTCCTGTAGTGCGCTTTTCGGATGCTGCGGCGCACGGGCCATGCCCTCGACCCGGCTTTCCCAGCTTTTGTAGACGAAGGAGCGCGCCGCATCGAAGCCGGCATCGCGATAGAGCGCGCCGATCAGCGCCTCCATGATATCGCCGAGCACATTGTCGCTGTCCGCGCTCCCATCGTCGCGCGCCTGCTTGCCGAGGCGGATATGCGGCGCGACGCCGATCTCGCGGGCAATTTCCGCGCAGGTCGTCCGCGATACGAGCGCGGCGAGGCGGCTGTTGAGCTTGCCCTCAGGGTCGTTTTGGTAGCGTTCGTAGAGCCAGGTTGAAACGATCAGACCTAGCACCCGGTCGCCCAGAAATTCGAGCCGCTGATAATCGGGTTCACCCATACTGGGATGGGTGAGCGCACGGGTGAAAAGCGTAATGTCGTTGGGCCGGTGCCGCAGCGTGTCGGTCAGCCAGTCCGGAGTGTCGGGATTATCGGTCATCGCGGGGGTGTTAGCGGGGTTGGCGATACGCGCCAATGGATTCATCGGTTATGTGCTGGAGAGTCTTTTTGTCAGAATTTCCCTATCGGGAAATCGCGGCACCGGCCCGCTCCCCCTCCCGACCTTCCACAGGGTACACTTATTGGGAGGTCGGGAGGGGGAGCGGGCCGGTGCCGCGCCTGAGCGAAGCGAAGGTCTGACAATAAAACGCCACCATCAAAATCCCCTACCGATCCGGTCCCAGCGCGCGGCGGTGAACCAGCTGATCGGGTTGATCCAGCGCGCCGAGCCGTCGGTCGACCAGAAGATGACGAGCGCTTCGCCAACGATATGATCCTCGGGCACGAAGCCGATGCCGCCGCCGGGTTCGGCCGTGAACCGGCTGTCGGCGCTGCGGTCGCGATCGTCGCCCATCAGGAAATAGTGGCCCTCGGGCACGGCAAACTCTTCGGTCGTATCGGCGGTGCTGTCGCCGGCATCGAGAATCATATAGCTGCGCCCGCCGGGCAGCGTTTCCCGGTAGCGCGGCGTGTAGCATATCATCGATCCGTCGTCCGCGCTTTCCAGCCGGCTTGTGCTGCCCGCCGATCCCACGCAATCGCTGGCCGTTTCGACAGGTTCGACGAACTCGCTGACTTCTTCGCGGGCTATGGCTTCGCCATTGAGGATTAGTTCCCCCGCGATCATCTGCACCCGGTCTCCGGGCAGCCCGATGACGCGCTTCACATAGCTGCTGTCGGGTTCGGCCGGCGAGCGGAAGACGATGATATCGCCGCGGTCGGGCCGCCCGCCGCCGATGCGGCCGTCGAACAGGTCGGGCGAGAAGGGAAAGCTGTAGCGCGAATAACCATAGGGCCATTTCGCGACGAACAGATAATCGCCGACCAGCATTGTCGGCGTCATGGAGCGCGAGGGGATGTTGAACGGCGCGATGACGAGGCTGCGCAGCAGAATCGCGAGGATCGCCAGCGAGACGATGAAGCGCAGCCAGCCGAACAGCGTCCGGCGCCTGCGTTCCGGCAGGAAAGGCTGGGGCGACCCGTCTCCCGTCTTTTCGTCCAACTCTCTCAGCATCGCCCGCCTGTCGCCGAGCGGCTGGGTCCGGTCAAGCCTCGCGCCACGCCGTTTTGCGACAATTTGCGACACTTTTCCGGCCGATCCGACAAAAGCCTGCGACAATCCCGGTTCATTTCTTCGATCAAGGCGGATGAGACCGCCGAACCGGATAGTCTAGCGTAAGGAAAATGATGATGAAAAAAATTGCCCTAGTTTCGAGCGCTGCCGCGCTTCTTGCCGCCACCGCCGCGATCGCCCAGCCGCATGGCATGCGGGCCGATGCCGATGGCGACGGCAGTCTGACTCGCGCCGAGCTCAATGCCGCGCTCGACGCACGCTTCGCGCGGGCTGACGCCAATGGCGATGGCGCGATCGATCAGGCGGAGCGTGACGCGGCCCGCGCGGAACGCCGCGAGCGGATGCGCGAGCGCCGGGCCGAGCGTGGCCGTGACGGACGCCGCGGCGGCCGGATGGCACGGCTCGATACGAATGGCGATGGCGTGATCACGCGCGATGAAGTGCCGCACGAACGCGGCCTCGCGATCTTCGACCGCGTGGACACCAATGGCGATGGTCAGATCGATCAGGCTGAACGCTCCGAGGCGCGTAATCGGATGCGTGAGCGCCGGGCCGAATGGCGTGCCAACCGTCCGAACCCCGATGCGAATGGCGATGGGCTCATCACGCGCGACGAATTGGCGACGCTGGCCTTTGCCCGCTTCGACCGCACCGATACGAATGGCGACGGCGTCGTGACCCGCGAGGAACGTCAGGCCGCACGCGCCGCCCGCCGTGCAGAGCGCCGGGGCGGATAAGCCCGGGCGCGCAACTCCTGGCCGCGCGCTGCCCCTCCCAATTCAGCGCGCATGGCCCGTGGCGGGCAACCGGTGACTTCCCTGGCCGGTTGTCCGCCATATCGCGTCCCGGGGTTCACCGCGCTATGAGCCTCCCATGACCGCAAAGCCCCATCTCCTGCTCGTTGAGGACGAGCGCAGCATTCGCGAACCGCTGGCCGGTTTTCTCGCGAAGAACGGCTATCGTGTTACCCAGGTTGCCGATGCAGACGCGGCACGCGAAGCGCTGGCCGGTTATGCGATCGATTGCGTGATCAGCGATATCATGATGCCGGGCGAAGACGGGCTGAGCCTGACGCGCCATATCCGTGCGACCGGCGAAATTCCCGTCATCCTGTTGACCGCGAAATCGGAAGAGACCGAACGGATTATCGGCCTCGAAATGGGCGCGGACGATTATGTCGTGAAACCCTTTTCGCCGCGCGAATTGCTGGCGCGGATCAAAGTGATCCTGCGCCGCGCCGGGGCAGGCGGTGTCCATCAGCGGGCGCCCGATCAGCAGAGCTATGGCTTTGGTGGTTGGGTGCTGAAGGCCGGCGAGCGGACACTGATTGACAGAGATGGCGTGTCCGTCGCGCTATCGACCGGCGAATATCAGCTGCTGCTCGCGCTCGTCACGCACCCGCAGCAAGTGCTCTCGCGCGACCAGCTGCTCGATCTGACCCAGGGCCGCGAAGCGCATGCCTTCGACCGGGCGATCGACAATCAGGTCAGCCGTTTGCGCCGCAAGATCGAAAGCGATCCAAAATCGCCCGAACTGATCAAGACGGTCTGGGGCGGTGGCTATACGCTGGCAACGGACGTCCGGAAATTGTGAGACGTTTTTGGCCCAAAAGCCTGTTCGGGCAGCTGATGCTGCTTGTCGCGCTCGCGCTGTTCGTGGCGCAGGCGATCAACCTGGTGATGCTGGTGCGCGCCGGGGAACGGCTGCGCTTTGCCGAAGCGTCGGGCCCGGTCGTCGCGCGGATCGTGACGGCGGCTGAACGGATCGAGGCGGGACTGCCCGTGCGCGCGCAGCGCACGCGCCGCCGGGGTATCATGAACCTCGACTCCGAAAGCGCCGTGCGCGCGGAATCGCATCCGCGCGTTGCCCATTTCGAACACCGGCTTGCGAGCAATTTTGAGGCCGTCGATTTCTCGCCCCGCGCCATAGAGGTCGGGCGGGCCGATATATCGGCGATGCGGCTGCCTCGCCGGTTCGAGCGCCGGATGGAAGGGCGCCGTCCGCCCGATATTCTGCGCGTGTCCGTCCAGCTTGAAAACGGGCAATGGCTGAACAGCTGGATGCGGCTACGGCCCGCCGGGATCGGCGCGTTGGTTTCGATCGTCGCTCAGACCGTCATCCTCTACGGCGCGCTCCTGTTCGTGCTTTATCTCTTCGCGCGGCGGATTTCCCGGCCCTTGCGGTCGCTGACCGGGGCGGTGCGCGAATTTTCCGAAGGCAATGCCGAGACGGCGGTTCCGGTCGAGGGGCCGCGCGATGTCGCGGGATTGATCGAGGCGTTCAACGCCATGCAGGTCCGAATCGCGGCGATGCTGGGGGAGAAGGACCATATGCTCGGTGCCATCGGGCATGATCTGCGCACACCGCTCGCCGCGCTGCGCATCCATGCTGAAAATGTCGAGGACGCGACCGAGCGTGCCCGGATGGTCGAGACTATCGAGGATATGACCGAAACGCTCGACGATATCCTCTCGCTCGCCCGGCTTGGCCGGCCCAACGCGCAATCCGAACCGCTCGACCTCACAGCGCTCGTCGACAGCGCGATCGAGGATTTTCGCGATGTGGGCGCGCCGGTCTCCTTCGAGGAAAGCGGCAAGGCAGTCGTCGATGGGCGGGCCAATCTTCTGAAGCGTGCGATCCGCAATCTGATCGATAATGGCATCCGCTATGGCGAGGTGGTCACTGTACGGGTGCGCGAGGCGGACGGCATGGCGCTCGTCGAAATCGACGATGCTGGACCGGGAATCGATGATGCGGCGCTCGAAACCGTGTTCGAACCCTTCGCCCGACTCGAAGGCTCGCGCAATCGCGCCAAGGGCGGGTCCGGGCTCGGCCTGGCGCTCGCCCGCGCCATCGTTCGCGAACATGGCGGCGAACTGACGCTCGCGAACTTGCCCGAGAAGGGCCTGCGCGCGATCCTGTCGTTGCCCTTGCGCGCTTAGCCGCTTGCCGCCGCGCTATCGGCGCGTCACAAGGGCGGCCATGTCCGACACCGCGACTCTCTGGCAGGCCATCGAAAGCGCCGCGCCGACCCGCCTGACCGCGCTTTTCGCCGCCGATCCCGACCGCCTCGAACGGCTGACGGTCGAAGAGGCCGGGCTCTATTTCGATTTTTCCAAGACGCATCTTGATGCGGCGTTGCTCGACAGTTTTGCGGCGCTGGCCGACGCGCAGGATCTGGCGGGCAAGCGCGATGCGCTGTTCGCGGGCGAAGCGGTCAATGCGAGTGAGGGCAGGGCGGCCGAACATATGGCGCAGCGCGGGCAGGGCGCACCCGACAGCGTCGCGCTCGCCAACGCGCTGCATATGCGGATGCGCGCGCTGATCGATGCGATCGAGGCTGGTGCGCTGGGTGAAATCCGCCATATCCTGCATCTCGGCATTGGCGGGTCCGCGCTGGGTCCCGATTTCGTGATCGACGCGCTGGGCCGGGAAGAGCCGGCCTATGATGTCGCGGTCGTCTCCAATGTCGACGGTGTAGCGCTCGAAGGGCCGTTCCACCTGTTCGATCCAGAATATACGCTCGTCGTCATCGCGTCGAAAAGCTTCACCACGGCCGAAACGATGCTCAATGCGCAGAGCACGGTACAATGGCTGCGCAATGCAGGGATTGCCGACCCTTATGGCCATATGGTTGCGCTTACGGCCGATCCCGACAAGGCCGTCGATTTCGGGATCGACGAGACGCGGGTGCTGCCCTTTCCCGAAACCGTTGGCGGGCGCTACTCGCTCTGGTCGTCAATCGGTTTTCCGATCGCCCTGGCGCTGGGCTGGGATGCGTTCGAGCAGCTGCTCGAAGGCGCGGCCGCGATGGATCGCCATTTCCGGCTCGCAGCCTGGTGCGACAATGCTCCCGTACTCGCAGCCTTTGTCGATCTCTACTACACCCAAACGCGCGGCGCGGAGACCCGGGCCGTCTTCGCCTATGACGAGCGGCTGCGCCTGCTCGCGCCCTATCTCCAGCAGCTCGAAATGGAATCGAACGGCAAGGCGATGGATCGCGCGACGTCACCGATCGTCTGGGGCGGCGTCGGCACCGATGCGCAGCATGCCGTGTTCCAGCTGCTGCATCAGGGGACGCATCTCGTGCCGGCGGAATTCGTCGCCGTCGCGGAAGCAGGTGATCATCGCGATCCGGCTCATCATGAGCAGTTGCTCGTCAACTGTTTCGCGCAAGGCTCGGCACTGATGACCGGGCGGGAGTCTGACGATCCCGACCGCCATTTCCCGGGCGATCGCCCGTCCAGCACGATTCTCATCGAAACGCTCGATCCGGCAAGCCTCGGCGCCTTGCTCGCCTTTTACGAGCATCGCACCTTCGCCAATGCCGCACTGCTCGGGATCAATCCGTTCGACCAGTTCGGCGTGGAGCTGGGCAAGGATATCGCCCGGGCGATCGCCGATGACGAGGAAGCGCTGGACCTCGATCCATCTACGCAGGCGCTGATCGAGCGGGCTTTATGAGGCGGGCGATGCGATCACCGTGATCGACGATGCCGGCTTGTGTGTAACCCGGCGCCTTCCCAGATCGTAGCTCAAGCAACAGCATAAAATCAGGAATATCCCATGGCCGAATTTGACTATGATCTTTTCGTAATCGGCGCCGGTTCGGGCGGCGTTCGCGCGGCGCGTGTATCGGCGGCCCATGGCGCGAAGGTTGCCATCGCCGAGGAACATAAGGTGGGCGGTACCTGTGTGATCCGCGGCTGCGTGCCGAAAAAGCTGCTCGTCTATGGCGCGCATTTCGCCGAAGATCTTAAGGACGCGCAGAAATTCGGCTGGAAGCTTGCGAGCAAACCCGATTTCGACTGGCCGACGTTGCGCGACAATGTGCTGGCCGAGGTGGAGCGGATCAATGGCGCCTATACCGATACGCTCAAAAATCACGATGTCGAAATCTTCCTTGAACGTGCGACGGTTGAGGGTCCCAACACGATCACGTTTGCCAGCGGCGAGACGAAGACTGCGAAATATATCCTGATCGCGACCGGCGCCTGGCCCCATATTCCCGAGTTTCCGGGTTCGGAACACGCGATCAGCTCGAACGAAGTGTTTCATCTCGAGAAGCTGCCCAAGCGCATTTTGATCGCGGGCGGCGGCTATATCGCCAACGAGTTCGCCGGTATCTTCAACAAGCTCGGCAGCCGGGTGACGCTGATCAACCGCACCGATGTGATTCTGCGCCAATATGACCAGTCGATCCGCGACCGGCTGCTACAGATTTCGATAACCAAGGGCATCGAATTCTGCTTCAATGCCGAATTTGAGTCGATCGAGAAGCAAGAGGACGGATCGTTGCTGGTTAAGGCGACAGGCTATGACCCGCGCGAATTCGATCAGGTGCTGATTGCGACCGGCCGACGGCCGAACGTCTCCGGCCTCGGGCTCGAAAACGCGGGCGTCGCACTCGACGATACAGGCGCGATTATCGTCGACGACTATTCGAAGACCAATGTCGACAGCATCTATGCGGTTGGCGATGTGACCGACCGTGTGCAGCTGACCCCGGTCGCTATTCGCGAAGGCAATGCGCTGGCCGAAACGCTGTTCAACGATAACCCGACGACAGTCGATTATGATGCGATCCCCTCGGCCGTGTTCAGCCATCCGCCGCTGGCCGCCGTCGGCATGACCGAGGGCGAGGCGCGTAACAAGCTGGGCTCGATCAAGGTCTATCTCTCCGATTTCCGGGCGATGAAAGACGTGCTGGCCGAGCGCAACGAACGGGCGCTCTACAAGATGATCACCGATGCGGTTACGGATCGGGTCGTCGGATTGCATATGATCGGGCCCGATGCGCCGGAAATCCTGCAGGCGGCGGCCGTTGCCGTCAAAGCTGGGCTCACCAAGGCCGATTTCGACAATGTCGTGGCGCTCCATCCGACTATGGCGGAGGAATTGGTACTGCTGCGTTAGCGCCTCAGCGACAGCATGTCCGGCTGGATGTCAATTGCCGTCAGTTCTTCCGGCCAGTTGAGATCGAGCGCCAGAGCTTCGGCCGCCATCGCCATGGCCGGCGAGGTTTGCAGGCCGAAGCCGCCCTGTCCCGCAAGCCAGAAGAAACCTGGCGCGTCCGGCGCATAGCCGGCGACCGGGCTCTTGTCGGGCGAGAAGGTTCTGAGGCCCGACCATTTGTGATCGATGCGCTTGATCGGCATCGTTGTCGCTTGCTCGACCTGCCAGGCGGCGAGGGCGACTGTCTCCTCGTCGGGCTGCGCATCGCATGGCTGGCTCGGGCTTTCGTCCATGGGCGAAGCGAGCAGTTGGCCCGATCCTTCAGGCAGCATATAGAACCCTTCGCCGACCGTTTTGGTGAAGGGCCAGCCCGAAACGTCCATACCGTCCGGCGGGCGAAAGGCGATGATCGTGCGCTTGAGCGGTGTCAGGCCGAGTGGCGCGACACCGGCTTTCTGAGCAATCCCATCGGCCCAGGAACCCGCGGCATTGACGATCCGTTTCGCAGTGTAGCTCTCGCCCGGCGTATCGACGATCCAGCGTTCGCACTCTCGCTGCATTGTTTCGACGGGCGCGCCGGTGGCGAGCATTCCCCCGGCTGCGCGTAGCGCCCGGATATTGGCCTGGAGCATCGCATCGCTGTCGAGCTTGTATGCGTCGGGGTCATAGAGGCCGCCTGCAAATCCGTCCGGGCCGGTTTTGAGAATGGGCACGATGGCGCATAGGTCATTCTCTTCGATCCGCTCCGCATCCGGCGAATGTGCTAGCGTCGTTTCGGTCAGCCGGTCCAGTTCGCTCCGTTCGTGATCCCGCGCGACGAATAGCGCCGCCATGCGCCGGGCGAGGGGCGGGTAATCGCCGTCGGGTGTGGCGGCGAAGACGGTTTTGCTGACGGCTGTCAGCTTGTGGACCAGCCCGTCGCCGATACCGAAATGGCAGAAGGTCGCGCTGCGGCCGGACGAATGATAACCGGGCGCGCTTTCCGCCTCGAGCACGACCGTCTCGCCATGCGCCGCGATCCGGGCGGCAGCCGAGAGACCAGCGATCCCGCCGCCGATTACGATAGTGTCTATGGAGTGCACCGACCACTTCCTTGATTGCGTTGCAACCTACTACTAATTTCAACTGACAGCATAGAAAAGTTAAATTGGGAGATCTCGCATGGCCGGAACCGTACTCGTCACCGGAGGCAGCGGCTATATCGCGGGCTTCACAATCCGGCAGCTGATCGCCGAGGGCTGGATCGTTCGCACGACGATCCGCTCGCTCGCCAAGGAACAGCAGGTGCGCGACATCTTGAGCGTCGACAATAGCAAGCTGACTTTTTTCGAGGCCGATCTGACTGATGACGCGGGCTGGGCAGAGGCGATGGAGGGTTGCACCCATGTCGCGCATCTCGCCTCGCCGCTCCCCGATGCGTCGCCCAAGGACGAAGATGAACTAATCATACCAGCGCGCGACGGAGCGCTCCGGGCGCTGCGCTTCGCCAAGGAAGCGGGCGTCAAACGTGTTGTCATGACCTCGTCTATGGCGGCCATCGCCTATGGTGTGGATCGCGGCGAATATACGTTCAGCGAGAAGGACTGGACCAACCTCGATCACCCGGACGTCTATCCCTATGTCAAATCCAAGACGATTTCCGAGCGCGCCGCGCGCGACTGGATGGACGCCAATGGCGGTGAGATGGAATATTGCTCGATCAATCCGAGCATGGTGCTCGGACCCATCCTCTCGCCCGATTTCTCGACCTCGCTCGAAGCGGTGAAGAAAATGATGGACGGCAGCTTTCCCGGCGCGCCCGATCTCGGCTTCTGCGTTGTCGATGTGCGCGATGTTGCCGACTTGCATGTCCGCGCGCTCACCGCAGCGGACATGGACGGCGAGCGCTTCTTCGCCGCGGGTAAATTCTTTAAGCTGCACGATATTGCGATGCTGCTGAAAGAGCGACTCGGCGACGAAGCCCGCAAGGTGCCGTCGCGCAAGCTCCCCGACTGGCTGATGAAAGTCGTGTCGATCTGGGATCCGGTCGCGCGGCAGGTGAAGTCCGAACTCGGCAAGGTGCGGCATGCCGACGCCAGCCATGCCAAGGAAAAGCTCGGCTGGCAGACGCGCGACGAGGAAGAGACGATTGTCGATACGGCGCGCAGCCTGATCGACCATGGCGTCGTGACGACCTGACGCACCAACCGTCCGGCGCGCGACCTCGTTCGCCGGACCGTCGCTGTAGGAAAAATGCCATATTGCCGGTCTACCTTTCACCGCATGACACAGGATAATATTTTCACGGGCCGGCTCGCCGCGCCCCGGATGAACATGGCGCCGACGGCCATTATGACCGACGAAATTCGGCGGCAGATGGTCGAGCGCATGGTCAATGGCGAAAACCCCGACGATGTCTCGCGCTGGCTGTCGATCAAGGGCTTTCCCGCCCAGACGATCAAGGAGGAGGTCGGCCGCGCGGTCAACGATCCTTTCTATCAGGGATCGGCGCGCATGCGCACACGGTTGATGAAGCGCGAATGGCAATCGGCGATCCAGCGCAAGCTTGTCGAACTGGACCCCGCCGCGCAGGAGGTGCCGGTCGAGACCGAACTATCGCCGGGGGATTTTCTGACGCGCTATTATGCTGCCCATCGGCCCGTGCTGCTGCGCGGCATGATCGATCACTGGCCCGCCATGACGAAATGGTCGCTCGACTATTTCGAGGCGCTATTCGGCGATGCGGATGTCTCGGTACAATGGGGCCGCGAGAGCAATCCGGAATATGAGCGCTACAAGGAGGCGCATCGTCGCGTGATGCCGTTTGCCGAGGTCGCCGCGCGGCTGCGGACGGGCGAGCCGAGTAACGACTATTATGTCACGGCCGGAAACGAGGATAATCGCGAACTGCTCGAACCGCTTTGGGAGGATATGGGCGACCTGCCCGGAATATTGGAAGAGCAGGACGGCAATGGCGGCTTTTTCTGGATGGGACCGGAGGGCACAATCACGCCCTTTCATCATGATCTGACGAACAATCTGCTCGTGCAGATCCGGGGCCGCAAGAAAGTGAAGCTCGTCGCTTCCCATGACACGGCGTTGATGCGGAACGACCGGCATTGCTTCAGCCTGTGGAGTGGAGATGATCTCCCCGCCGGGCCGCCGAAACGCAACAAGCCGCGCGTGATCGAAGTCATTCTCGGGGAAGGCGAAGCGCTCTTCATTCCGGTGGGCTGGTGGCACCATGTCGAAGCGCTCGACATGACGATCGGCGCAAGCTTCACCAATTTCGTATGGCCGAACGACCATTTCTCAGACTATGCGGCCCATGGCGATATGTAGATGACGGCATGTAGATGACGGCGCTGCTTCAGTCGCCGACAATATCTCGCCAATGGGCTTCATGACTGCCGTCATGGTTCGCCATTCCAGCTTTTGTGAGCAGCCCCTTGGGCGATGCGTGGCTCTTGATCCAGCGCTTGGGTTGCTCATGCCAGTTTATGTTGAAGGCCCATAGCTTCGGATAGAAATACATCCAGTTGTAGGGCAGATGATCGTGGATCCACCACGCCAGCTTCTGCCAGTCGCCCTCTTCCTGATGCCTGTCCCAAAAGCCCGGCACCACGATACAGGCGGTAGCGCCCATATGGCCCTCCACGTCGCGCATATCCCAGATATGTCCCGCCGCATTTGCTTCGTTCGACGCACAGCTGAGATCATTGGCGTTGCCAAATGCGTTGACTTCGCTGGACCGATAGGCGGAGCGGATGGCGATACGCCCAAACCTGTCTTGGATCGGCTCGAGCAGTTCGGTGCACAGTTTCGTGCCGGCGGCTATCGCCAGATCGGGGTCATCGGGGAGGTTGGTGAACCCGTGGATCGCTGCGATGTCCGAGAACAGGAAATCGCGCATGAAGAAACTCTTCGAAAGCCTTACGCGACCGAACTCTTCGAGCGGTCTGACCGATTGCGGCTTTTGCACTCAGCCCAACCGGTTCGCGACCAGATCGTCGACGACTGTAGGCTCCGCGAGCGTGCTCGTATCGCCGAGGCTGCTGACATCGCCTTCCGCGATCTTGCGCAGAATGCGGCGCATGATCTTGCCGCTCCGCGTTTTGGGCAGGGCGGGGGTGAACTGGATCGCGTCGGGTGAGGCGATCGGGCCGATTTCGGTGCGCACCCAGCCGACCAGTTCCTTGCGCAGTTCCTCGCTCGGCTCGGTGTTCGCGTTGAGCGTCACATAGGCGTAGATGCCCTGACCTTTAACGTCATGCGGCATGCCAACGACGGCGGCCTCCGAGACATCCTTGTGGAGCACGAGGGCGCTTTCGACTTCGGCAGTCCCCATCCGGTGGCCCGAAACGTTGATGACGTCATCGACCCGGCCCGTGATCCAGTAATAGCCGTCTTCGTCCCGCCGGCAGCCGTCGCCGGTGAAATATTTGCCGGGAAAGGTCGTGAAATAGGTTTCGAAGAAGCGGTTATGATCGCCATAGACGGTGCGCATCTGGCCGGGCCAGGAGCGGGCGATGCACAAATTGCCCTCGGTTGCGCCGTGGAGGACCTGCCCTTCGCCATCGACGATCTGCGGCTCGACGCCGAAAAAGGGCTTGGTCGCGCTGCCCGGCTTGAGGGCGGTGGCGCCAGGCAGGGGGGCGATCATTGCCGCGCCGGTTTCGGTCTGCCACCAGGTATCGATAATCGGGCAGCGACCCTCGCCGACGACATTGTAATACCAGCGCCAGGCTTCGGGATTGATCGGTTCGCCGACCGTGCCGAGCAGCCGGATGCTCGCCCGGCTCGTGCGCGTCACATAATCATCGCCCTCGCGCATCAGGGCACGCAGCGCCGTGGGCGCGGTATAGAGTATCTCGACATTGTGCCGGTCCGCGACTTCCCAGATGCGGCTCGGCGTCGGCCAGTTAGGCACGCCCTCATACATCAGCGTCGTCGCGCCATTCGCGAGCGGGCCGTAGATGATATAGCTGTGGCCGGTAACCCAGCCGATATCGGCCGCGCACCAGTAAATCTCGCCCGGATTGTAATCGAAGACATAGCGATGCGTGAGCGATGCCCAGAGCAGATAGCCGCCCGAGGTGTGGAGCACACCCTTGGGCTTGCCGGTCGAGCCTGATGTGTAGAGGATGAAGAGCGGGTCTTCCGCGCCCATGGTTTCGGGCGGGCATTCGGTATCCACCGTTTCGGCCGCTTCATGATACCAGACATCGCGGCCCGCAGTCATTTCGACATCGCCGCCCGTCGCCTGGACGGTGATAACCTTCTTCAGGCACGTTACATGCGCGGCCGCCTTGTCGACATTGGCCTTGAGCGCGATCCGCTTGCCGCCCCGCCGGCCTTCATCGGCCGTAACGACATGGCTGCTGTCGCAATCCGTGATCCGGCCAGCGAGCGCTTCGGGCGAAAAGCCGCCGAATACGACCGAGTGGATCGCCCCGATCCGAGCGCAGGCTAGTACGGCGAATGCGGCCTCGGGGATCATCGGCATATAGATCGTCACCCGGTCGCCGCGCCGCACGCCTTCCTGCTTCAGGACGTTGGCGAAGCGGCACACCTCGCGATGGAGTTGCTTGTAGGTGAAGCGCTTCGGCTCTTCTTCGGGGTCGTCCGGTTCCCAGATGATCGCGATATCGTCGCCGCGCGTCGCGAGGTGCCGATCCAGGCAATTGGCCGAGACGTTGATCTGCCCGTCGGTAAACCAGTTGATATGGAAATCGCTGGCGTCGAAGCTCCAGTCGCCAGAAATTTCGGGCCGCTTGATCCAGTCCAGAGTGCGCGCCTGTTCGAGCCAGAAGGTGCCCGGATCGGCGAGCGACCGGCCATAGAGAAGTTCATATTCCGCCGTATCGGCATGAGCCCGTTTCGCCCATTCCTCAGGAACCGGAAAAGTCTCTTCTTCGCTCACCAGACGCTCTCCTGCATTGCGCTGTCTTAGTGGCGCTATGGCGGGGGTGATAGCAAGCCCGTTTTTCTGCGCCCGAGATGGTGGTGGATGCAGTCGGCTTGCATTCTGGTGCGGCATCGTCATGTCATGGCGACCGTAACCGAGGCGCGGAGGAGACCCAGAATGGCTGAGCGGCAGGCCGGCCTTTTCCAGCTTGATCGCGAGGCGGAAACCTCGCCGCGACGTTTGGCGATCCTGATCGGCGGCGGCCTTGTCGCGCTGTTTCTGCTGCTTTGGATATTCCGCGATGGCGAAGCCCCACCACCTGCCGCGCCGGACGCTGGCACCGCGCCACCGGCACCGGCAGCTCCCGCGCCTGCCGCGCCGTCAGCCGAATCGCCGACACCGCCATCCGGCGATTCTGTGGCGAGCCTGAGGCTGCATGGCGTGATGGGCTTGGGCGACACCGGCGCCGCCATCGTGTCGAACGGCGCCGGGCCGCAGCGGCTGGTGCGGGTTGGGCGCGAAGTCCTGCCCGGTGTGCCGCTGCTTGCAGTCGCGGGCGATCACATACTGGTCCGCGAAAATGGCCGGGAGGTGCGGCTTGCTTTTGAAGCGGAAGGCGCAACCGCAGCTGGCAGTTCGTCTGGAGGTTCCACTGCCGAGCCGGGCAGCGAAGCCCCGGACCGCGAGGCGATTGAGTATCAGGCGGCGCTAACCTCCTATCGGATCGATGGCCGCCATGCCGGCTACCAGTTCCGCGAAGGCCGGATGCCGGAGATATTTCAAGAAGCCGGTGTGCAACCGGATGATGTGCTTCTCCGATTCGGCGGGTTCAGGCTCGAAAGCAGCGAGAATGTTGCGTCAATTCCAGGCCGCATTCGCCAAGGCGGATGGATCGAGATCGAAATTCTCAGAAACGGTGAAGAACAGACGATCGTCATGGATGCGCGCTAGCGACGCGTTTTAGCCGTACGATAACCCTTGTGACATTTTTGTTTCGACGACTGTAACAAAACCACAAAGACTCCGTCATCAAGGAATCACACAGACCCCATAGTGGCGGCCTCAGAAATCGTTGGCACTCATCGCTTGCGGTTCGTCTGACCTTTAATCGGTTCAAAAGGGGTTTTTCTTCATGTCACGTACTCGCATTCTGCTCATGATGAGCGCTGCCATTCCGCTTGCCGCTTGTGGCGCCGACGATGTCGCATCGCCCGGCGAAGGCAATATCGTCGTTGTGACGCCGCCGGCGCCGCCGGCTTCGCCAGCCCCGCCGACGCCAACGCCACCGACGCCGACACCGCCTTCGACGGAACGGTTCGCGAGCATTTCGCCGGCTGCTGACTGCCCCATGGGTACGACGAACAATGGCACGATCGATGGCGACAATGATGGCACGGTTGATTTCCGCATCTGTCAGCTTTCGGGAACCGTCACAGGGACGATGACCCTGCAGCGTCTCGATGGCGTTGTTTATTCACTCGGTGGACGTGTCGACGTAGGCGTGGATGTCGGCGGTGACGGTCAGGCGACCGGCGGGACGCAGGGTATTCTCAACATCGATCCCGGCGTTGTCGTGATCGGAGCCGGCACGGCCGACTTCATCATTGTGCAGCGCGGTTCGCAGTTGAATGCCGACGGTACGCAGACGCAACCGATTGTCTTTACGGCGCGAGCGAACTTTGAGGGCGAAGCGGACGGATCGGGTACTGTCAATGCTGACTCGATTGGCCTGTTCGGTGGTCTCGTCATTCTCGGCCGCGGCCCGATCAGCAACTGCGATAGCGGTACCGCCGCAGGCGGCTCTGCCGACTGTCAGACTGAAATCGAAGGCGCGGCCGGCGCGTTCTTCGGCGGCGATCAGCCAGACGACGACAGCGGTACGCTGGAATATGTCCAAGTCCGCTATCCGGGCTTTGAAGTCAGTCAGGGCAACGAACTGAACGGTATTTCGCTCGGCGGCGTCGGCAGTGGTACCGATTTCAGCTATATCCAGGTGCATAACAGCTCGGATGACGGCATCGAATGGTTCGGCGGCACGGTCAACGGCGATCACATCGTTATCACGGGCGCGGACGATGACAGTCTTGACATTGATGATGGCTATATCGGCACGAACCAGTTCATCATCGTCCGTCAGCGCGCTGCCGGTGGTGATCACTTCATCGAGGCTGACTCGCGGCTCGGCAGGGATCCGCGTTCGGATCCGACGCTGGCCAACTTCACCTTCTATGGCGGTGGCGGTGCAAACGACTTCGGTATTCTGATCCGCCAGGGCATCGGCGGCCAGTATTGGAACGGTGTCGTTACCGGTAAGCCAACCTGTCTGACGATCGACGATCAGGATACGGTGGACAACGGTATGCCCGATTTCCAGTCCGTGGTGCTGGATTGCCCGACCGCATTCGGCAATCAGGGCAACCCTGAAAGCGTCGACGTGGCAACCGTTGAAACGCTCTTCAACATGGGCGCCAACAACGACTCCGCGTTCACCAACTCGCTGACCGACGGCTTCGTCAACGGCTCGGCCGAGGATGCGGTGACGGCCTTTACCGATCCGTCGATCGAAACGGTCGATTATATCGGTGCGGTGGATCAGGGCGCGTCAACGCCTTGGACGCAGGACTGGACGTGCGGTCTGTTCGGATCGGACCCGCAGGGTACGGGAGACGCGTTGACTTCCTGCCTGGTGACGCCGTTCTACAGCTAAGCTTGACCGTAAGTGGGCGGCGGCCGTTTCCGGTCGTCGCCCCTTCATGTCTTCACTCGTATTGAAGAGAAGAGCCATGACGAAGAATTTATCGCTTGCGGGCCTGCTGCTCGTATCAAGCGCGCTCATCGCACCATCGGCGATGGCGCAGACTGCCGATCAGCCTCCGGCCGACGCCGATGTCGCGGAAGATGACGAGCAAGAAGAAGAGGATGTCGACATCTCGACGGGCGGCGGCAGTGGCACGCCGATCGTCGTTATCGGGCGCTACATTCCCGAACCGATCCGTGAGTCGTCCGAAGTCCTTTCGGTCCTGTCTACCGAAGACCTTGCGCGTACGGGTGAAGGCGATGCCGCCGGCGCGTTGCAGCGTGTTTCGGGTCTCAGCCTGGTCGGCGGACGCTTTGTCTATGTGCGCGGTCTTGGCGAGCGCTACTCGCTGGCTTTGCTCAACGGCTCGCCGTTGCCGTCGCCCGAGCCGCTCAAGCGGACGGTGCCGCTCGATCTCTTCCCGACCAGCATCCTCGCAAGTTCGCTGGTCCAGAAAACCTATTCGCCCAACTATACCGGCGAGTTCGGCGGCGGTGTCATCAACCTGACGACCCGTGCCGTCCCCGACGAACCCTTCATAACATTCAGTGGCAGCCTGAGCGGCAATTCGGAGACGACGCTGCAGACTGGTTATACCTATTTCGGCAGCGATACCGACTGGACGGGCTTCGACGATGGCACGCGCGATATTCCGCCGCTTGTGCAGCAGGCGTTGGATAGCGGCGTCCGTATCCGTTTCGACCAGCCCGAGTTTCGCGATCCCAATGCGCCCGGTTTCGTCGCTGATATTCTCGATATCTCGCAGAGCTTTGAGAACGCGAACATCAACCTTATCCAACGGAACGATAACATTCCGTTCAACGGCAGCGTGAATATCACTGGCGGCACCTATATCGATATTGGCAGCGATTTCCGGCTCGGTTTTGTCGCTACCGCAGGATGGAGTAACAGCTGGGAAACGCGCGGCGGACTGCGTCAGCAGGGCGAGTTCACCAACGACGGTCAGACGATTACGCCGAACGTGTCCGATTTCCGCTTCCTGTCGACGCAGAACCGGATCGTCGTGAATGGCCTGCTCGGCATCGGTGCGGAATTCGGCGACCACCAGATTCGCTTCACCAATCTCTATATTCGCGATACCGCGAAAGAAGCGCGGATCAGCACCTCGGTGGGTCCGGTCCGGAACACCGGCCGTGTTCAGAATAACCAGAATACGGAATGGTTCGAGCGGCAGTTGATCAGCACACAGCTGGTTGGCGAATTCGAGTTCGGCGATCTCAACATCGACCTGCGCGGCAGCTATGCCAATGCGCAGCGCGAAGCGCCTTATGAGCGTGAGATCCAATATGCCTTCGATACCACCGCGAACGATTTCATTCACGATACGCGAACGGGCGGTCAGACTGATGAGCTGAGCTTCTCCGATCTCAACGACGATGTCTGGGGCGGTCAGATCGATTTGACTTATAGCGTTCCGACCGGTCGACGCTTCGATATCAACGTCGGCTATGCCTATTATCTGAACCAACGCGATTTTGAACGCCGGGCGTTCCGCTTTGTCACGCAGCGTCAGGGCGGCCTGCCGCTGTCGGTCGCGCAACTACGGCCCGATTTCCTGTTCTCCGACGCCATCCTTGGCTTTTACGACATTTTTGTCGAGGAGCGGACGGATGCGCAGGGTGGCGACGCCTATACGGCGGAACTCGAAGTCAATGCCGGCTATGGCCAACTCGATGTCGAGATTTTCGACGGATTCAGCATCGCGGCAGGTGTGCGCTACGAGGATGCGACGCAGGTCGTAACGCCGCTTTCCTTCTTTGGTTTTCCGATCAATCCGCTATTCATAGCACCGCCGCTGGAAAATGATTATTGGCTGCCGGCAGCCACGCTGACCTGGAACTTCGCCGAAGATATGCAGTTGCGTCTCGGCGCATCGCGCACGATCGGCCGGCCCCAGTTCCGCGAACTTGCCGCGCCGTCCTATACCGATCCGGACAATGACCGCACGTTCCGTGGTAATCCGAGACTGATCGATACCGAATTGTTCAATGCCGAAGCGCGGTTCGAATGGTATTTCGAGCGTGACGAGCTGTTCAGCATCGCGGCCTTCTACAAGGACATTGAAAACCCGATCGAGCAGCTGGCGACGAGCGGCGATAATGACGTCAACGTGACGTTCCTCAACGCGCCGGCGGCAACGCTCTACGGTTTCGAGACAGAGCTGGTGAAGTTCTTCCCGCTTTATGACTGGGGTGGGATATTCTCGTCGCGGCGATTGCGGACTCAGGTCAACTATACCTACACGCAGTCGGAAATTTCGGTGTCGGATGGCGCTACAACCATCGTGCCGGGCTTCGCCGATCCGCAGCCTGCATCAGACTATTTCATCGACGGTGTCGCGCTGACCGGACAGTCTGATCATATCGTCAATCTCCAGCTCAGTTTGGAGGATGAAGATCGGCTCTCGCAGCAATCGATCCTGCTGACCTATACAAGCGATCGGATTACCAACCGTTCGCCGATTAATGATCGGCCCGATATTCAGGAAGAAGGTCGGATACAGCTCGACTTTGTCTGGCGTCAGGCGTTCGATATCTTCGGCCAGGAATTCCAGGGTACGCTCGAAATTCGCAATATCCTCAACGAGGATTTCAACGAATTCTACCGGGCGCCGGACGGTTCGGAGATTCAGGCATTGGCTTATGAGCGGGGACGCAGCTTCTCCCTGGGCGTTAGCACGACTTTCTAGGCCGGTCGCATTTGGACTGGGTCACGGTCCCACAAAAAGGGCGGAGAGTTTTTGCGGCTCTTCGCCCTTTTTCGTTGGTATCGGATTGCCGCCCCTAAAAATTCGCGTGTTGCCGCCCTATATCGGCAATATGGTTGGCGCGTCGGCGCAACGACGCTAATGTCCGTTTGACAAAGGGAGTGATGCAATGGGCCTCAGGGATTTCATCTCGAAACAATTTATCGACGTCATCGAATGGGAAGAGGAGCCGGAGCTTCTCGCCGAAAAACTCGATTTTGCGGACAATGAAATCCAGAATGGCGCGCAGTTGACGGTGCGCGAGACGCAGGCCGCCGTCGTGATCGACGAAGGCGTGCTCGCCGACATGTTCGGGCCGGGCCTGCACACGCTCGACACGTCCAACATGCCGATCCTCACGAACCTCAAAAATTGGGACAAGGCCTTCAAATCGCCGTTCAAGACGGACGTCTATTTCTTCTCGCAGAAGGAGCAGGTGAATTTGAAATGGGGCACGGCCCAGCCGGTCACCATCCGCGATCCGGAGCTTGGCCCGGTGCGCTTGCGCGCCTTCGGCACCTATTCCTTCCGGGTCAAGGATGTCGCGCCTTTCTACGCCGCGCTCGTGGGTACGCTCGACCGGGTGACGGTCGGCGCAATCGAACCGCAATTGCGCGCCGCGATTATGACCGCGCTGGCGACGGGCCTTGGTGGCGGCGGCGTGCCGTTTCTCGATCTCGCCGCCAATCAGCAGAAGCTGTCCGAAGCGCTGAAGGAAGCGGTCGGCCCGGCCTTCGCGCAATATGGGCTCGAAGTGCCGACCTTCTTCGTCGAAAGCGTGTCGCTGCCCGAGGCCGTGCAGGAACATCTCGACAAGAAGAGCTCGATGCGCGTGCTTGGTGATCTCGATCAATATGCGAAGTTCCAAGCGGCTGAAGCCATCGAAAAGGCGGCCGAGCAGGAAGGCGGCATGGCCGGGCTCGGTGCCGGTGCCGGTGCGGGCATGGCGATCGGCCAGACCATGGCCACCGCCATGGCGCAGCAACCCGCTGCCGCGCCCGCGGCGCCGGCCGCTCCGGCTGCGCCCGCCGCGCCCGAAGCCGATCCGTTCGAGCTCATCGAAAAACTGCACAAGCTGCAGGAAATGGGCGCGATCAGCGCCGAAGAGTTCGAAGCGAAGAAGGCAGATCTGCTGAGCAAGATCTAAGCGGCGCGACGGGGGACAGGCGAGGCGATGCAATCGGAAAACTGCCCGAATTGCGGCGCGGAAGTCATCTTCCGCTCGCCTGCTCTGCCAGCGCGGATTTGCGACTATTGCCATAGCACCGTGAAGCGGATTGCCGATGGCGTCGAGCTGGCCGGCGAGGTTGCCGTACTGCCCTTCGACGTCAGCCCGATCCAAATCGGCACGCGCGGCGAATATGGCGGCAAGCATTTCGACGTGATTGGCCGCATCCGGCTCGCCTATGACCAAGGTGCCTGGAACGATTGGCTCTGCCTGTTTTCGGACATGACCCATGGCTGGCTCAGCGAATCCGATGGCCAGTTCCAGATGGTCGTGGAGCGACCGCTGAGCGAGATTCGCTCAAAACTCATCCGGCGGCTGGCAAATGGCGAACGGCCCAAGATCGGCGACCGCACGCAGATCGACGGTGCCGACTTCGTCGTCGCCGATGCGCGCACGGCGCGTTGCGTCGCCGCGGAAGGCGAGCTTCCTTTTGCACCTGAAACCGGCTGGGAAGTGTTCAATGTCGACCTGCGCGACGCACAAGGCTTTTCGGCCAATTTCGAGCATGAGGAAGGGGAGGACCCGGCTTTCTATATGGGCCGCTATGTGACGCTGGCCGAACTCAATCCGAAGAATCTACGATCCATTCACGGCTGGAAGATACCCAACTATGCCGCCTGAACCGCCGCGAGACACATCGGGCGAGGACGATCGTCCGAGTCCCTGGGGACGGGATGAGGCGGAATCGATAGAGGCGGCGATCACCGGCGCGACGACAAAGCGCACGGTCGTGCCGTCCGAAAGCGATAGCGCGCCGGCGGCCGAACAGTTTAACTGCCCCAATTGCGGCGGCTCGATCGAGATCAAGGCGGCTGGTCATTCGGTCAGCATCGCCTGCCAATATTGCGGCTCGACGCTCGATGTCAGCAATCCCGATGTCAGCATTATCCAGCGTTATGAGGGCGAGGTTCGCAAGCTCGAACTGCCGCTCGGCAGCCGGGGCGAATTGCGCGGTATCGAGTGGGAAGTGATCGGCTATCAGCGCCGGTCGGAAAACGGCCAATATCCGTGGGACGAATATCTGCTGTTCAATCCCTATGAGGGCTATGCGTTTCTCGACACCGACGGCCGTGGCTGGAGCCTGGGTCGTCAGCTGACGGCCGCGCCGGAGAAAAAATCGCTGGTCGGTTTCGAGGTCGATGACGAATTTTACGAACCCTTCTACGCGCAGGCGCGGGCGCAGGTCGACTATGTGCTCGGCGAATTCTACTGGCGCGTGCATGTTGGCGAAGAAGCGCTGACCGCGAGTTTCGTACGGCCCGGGAGCATGCTGACATGGGAGCGTAGCGCCAAGGAAACTGTCTGGACGCTGAGTCATCTGCTCGAGCCGAACGAGATCACCGATGCCTTCGGTATCGAGCCGCCGAAAGGCGGCGGCCTCCCATTGCCGCACCAGCCATCGCCCCACCGCAAAAAGGCTGGCCAGTTCATGAAAATTGCGGCGGCGGTTGCCGTGGCGTTGCTGATTATCACCTCATTGTTCGGCGGGACGAGCGATCCCCAGACAACCCGTATCAACCTCGCCACCAATGGCGTGGAACAGACGGCCAAGGTCGGGCCGATCGTGCTTGAGCGGCCGCGCCAGGCTGTCACCGTGTCGGCCCAGGCGCCGGGCATCGAAAATAGCTGGATCGATCTCACCTATACGCTCACTAACCGCGAGACCGGCGAGGTGTTCGAAGCCAATGACGTCGTCGAACGCTATTCGGGGCGGGACAGCGAGGGCAACTGGTCCGAAGGCAGCAGCTTCTCGACCAGCAAATTTTCGATGATCCCGGCGGGCACATACGAACTGAACGTCTTTGCGGCGGGCAGCCGCTGGACGGGCAGCCAATTTGGCAGCAGCAGCAATGCGCAGGTCGATGTGACCATAGAAAAGGGCGCAACCTTCTATTCCAATCTCTTCCTCGCGCTGCTCGTCGTGTTCGCGCCGGCGCTCTGGCAGTGGTGGAAGCATCTGAGTTTCGAATCCCGGCGCAAGTCGGACAGCGATTTTGCCGGAGGCGATGATGATTGACGGAGAGAGACTATGAACCGCGGAGTTTTCATTTTCGGAATGTGGTGCCTGCTGGTGACGTCGGGCTTCGCCTATGCGTCGTTCAGCGGTTATTCGCCTTTCGCCGACGGCCAGCGCGCGAGCGCGACGGGGCCGGGCGGCGTCTTTGTCGGCCGGGGCGCGGGACCGCGCCACAAATGATTTCGAGCATCAGGGAAATTTACAGGGAGAGCCAGTCATGAACCTATTCAGCCTCTATCTCGTCGGCGGTACATTGATGTACGCAGCCATCGGCATCTTCGTGATGGTCGTCGCCTTCGTCATTCTCGACCTGCTGACTCCGGGCAGCCTGTGGGAAGAGATCGAGAAGAAGCAGAACAGCGCCGTCGCAACCTTTGCCGGCTGCATCGCCATTGGCCTGTCGATCATCGTGGCGGCTGCGATCGTTGGCTGACACGGCCGCGTCCCCGCGCAAGGCAGGGCCGCTCGCCTATGCCCTTATCGCCTCGGTGTTCGTCGTCGCGATATGCGGGCTCGTCTATCAACTGCTCGCCAGCACCATTGCCAGCTATCTGCTCGGCGACAGCGTCACACAATTCTCCACGATCATCGGCGTCTATCTGTTCGCGATGGGCATCGGCAGCTGGTTTTCCCGATACGTCAAACGGGATGAACTCCGGCTCTTCATCCGCGCGGAAATCCTGATCGCGCTGATCGGCGGCTGGGCGGCGGCGATCCTCTTCATGCTGTTCCCGGTCGTCGATGAGTTTCGCATCGGCCTCTATGCACTCGTGCTGATCATCGGCTTTCTCGTCGGTCTCGAAATCCCGCTGCTCATGCAGATACTGCGCGAGGATTTCGATTTCCGCGAAACCGTATCGACCGTGCTCACCTTCGATTATGTCGGCGCGCTTGCTGCGTCCTTGCTCTTCCCACTCATCCTGATGCCCTTTATCGGCATGATACGCACCGGTTTTCTGTTCGGTTTCCTCAACATTCTCGTCGCGATCGCGCTGATCGCGATCCAGCCCAAAGGCAAGCGGCTGCCGACCGAGATGCTGGTTAGCCTCGCCGTTGCCGCCTCGCTCGTAATCGGCTTTTTCGGTGCGGAACGGTTCCAACGTTTTACCGAGACGGCGAGCCTCGACGAGCCGATCATCCATGCGACCTCGACGCCGTTCCAGCGCATCGTGCTAACCCGGCGCGGCGACAATATCTCGCTCTTTCTGAACGGCAATCTGCAATTCTCTTCGCTCGATGAATATCGTTATCACGAAGCTTTGGTGCTCCCCAATCTCGGACGGGTTGACAATCCGCGTAACGTGCTGGTGCTCGGCGGCGGCGACGGTCTCGCCGCGCGCGAGGTGCTGCGCCATCCGACGGTCGAACGCGTGACCTTGGTCGATCTCGATCCGGCGATGACCGAACTGTTCCGCGAAACGCCGCTGCTCGCGCGGCTTAACGAAGGCTCGCTCAGCGACCCGCGCATGACGGTCATCAATGCCGACGGGTTCCGCTGGGTACGCGAGGATGACGGGCTCTACGATGCGATCGTCATCGATTTCCCCGATCCCACCGATTTCTCGCTTGGCAAGCTCTACAGCACGACCTTCTACCGCGCGCTGCGCAATCGCCTCGCCCCGGGCGGTATGGTTTCGGTGCAAAGCGGCTCGCCCTATGTCGCGCCGGGAGCTTTCTGGACCGTCGCCGCGACGCTCGAGGAAGCCGGTTTCGAAACCCGGCCCTATCATGCCTATGTCCCGAGCTTCGGCGAATGGGGCTTTATCCTTGCTTCTCCAACCGGCGTCCCGGAGGAGTCGAATATTCTCCCCGGTGGACGGTTCGTTACGGCAGATTCCGAAGCCGCGCTGTTCGAATTCCCGCCGGATATGGCGCCAGTTGAAGCCGAACCCAACCGGCTCGATAATCAGTTGCTCGTGCGCACCTTCGCCAATGAATGGCGACGCTATGACGGCTAGCCCGCCGCTCCCCTATGACGGTCGCCATGTGCTGGCGGATTTTCACGGTTGCACCGCGCGGCTCGACGATATCGGTCTGGTCGAGCGCGCATTGCGGGCAGCGTCTGATGCGGCCGGCGCAACGATCCTCGATCTCAATCTGCATCATTTCGGCGACGGGCAGGGGGTGACCGGCGTCGCGCTGCTCGCGGAATCGCATATGTCGATCCACACCTGGCCCGAACATGACTATGCGGCGCTCGATCTGTTTTTGTGCGGGCGTCAGCATAATATCGACGCGGCGTTGGCGGTGCTCGCCGATGGCTTCGCGCCTGCCGATATCGCGAAACGCGTGATCGCCCGCGGCTATGGCGTCGCGGCGCTGGTGGAGTGAAGGAAGGAAAGACCATGAAGGTCGTGAATGAAGTGAGCCCGACCGATCCCGAGCGGATGAAGCAATTTATGGAGCCGGGACCGGGCGGTCCGATCTTCATGGTCAATCTGCTCAAATTCAAGGACAAAGCCGAATATGAGGATGGCCGCGAAACCGATCTGACCGGTCGGGAAGCCTATGCGATTTACGGCAATGCTGTGATGGATATCCTGAAGAAATTTGGCGGAAAACCGGTCTTCATGGGCGATGTCACTTTTCTGGCGCTCGGGCAGGTCGAGGAGCTGTGGGACGAGATCGCCATCGCCTCCTACCCGTCGCGTGCCGACATGGTCCGCATGTCCATGTCGCCCGAATGGCAGGAGATCAGCGTGCATCGCACCGCCGGGTTAAAGGGGCAGCTCAATATCGAAACGATCGCCCCGTCCGATTTCGCAGGCGTCCAAGACGCGATGGACGATTGAAGATCAGCGACTTGCCGCTATCGGCCCAGATGCTAAGCCTCGCCGCATGAGCGTTTTTCCCTTTTCCGCCATTGTCGGTCAGGACGAGATGAAGCAGGCCTTGCTGATCTCCGCGGTCGATCCGCGGATCGGCGGGGTCATGGTGTTCGGCGATCGCGGAACGGGCAAATCGACCGCCGCGCGCGCGCTGTCTGCGCTGCTGCCGCCGATGCGGATCGTCGAAGGCAGCCGCTTCAATTGTGATCCCGACCATCGAGAGGACTATCCCGAAGAGTTGACGAGCAAGCGCGTACGCCGCGTACCCGTGCCGTTCGTCGACCTGCCGCTGGGTGCGACCGAAGATCGGGTGGTCGGCGCGCTCGACCTGGAACGGGCGCTTGGCAAGGGCGAAAAGGCATTCGAGCCCGGCCTGCTGGCGCGCGCGCATCGTGGTTTTCTCTATATCGACGAGATCAATCTGCTCGAGGATCATCTCGTCGATCTGCTGCTCGACGTTGCTACCTCGGGCGAAAATCTGGTCGAACGCGAAGGGCTGTCGGTTCGCCATCCCGCGCGTTTCGTGCTGATCGGCAGCGGCAATCCGGAGGAGGGCGAACTCAGGCCGCAGTTGCTGGATCGCTTCGGCCTGTCGGTCGAGGTGAAGACGCCCGACGATATCGAGCAGCGGATCGAGATCATGCGCCGCTGCGATGCGCAGGAGCGGGATGCGGATGCGTTCGCCGAGGAATGGAAGGCGGCTGACACCAATATCCTGCGTCAGATCGCGCGCGGCCAGAAGGCATTGGACAAGATCGACGTCCCCGAAGCTATCCTGACCGATGCCGCCGAGCTGTGCGTGGCCGTTGGCGCGGACGGGCTGCGCGGAGAGCTTACGTTGATGCGCGCCTCCAAGGCGCTGACTGCCCTGCAGGGCAAACGCAAGGTGCGGCGCGAGCATCTGATCGCTGTCGCGCCGATGGCGCTGCGCCACCGGCTACGCCGTGACGTGCTCGACGAGACGGGATCGACGGTCCGGATAGATCGCGCGATCGAAGAGCTGTTCGGATGACCGCGCCGGACGCCGCTCCGGACCCTCTTTCGCACGCCGTCACGGCCATCGATCTTTTCGCCTGCGATCCACACGGCCTGGGCGGCATCTGGCTGCGTGGGGCGGGGCCGGTACGCGATGCGCTGGTGGAGCGGCTCAAGGATGCTTTGCCATCGGATATGCCCGTTCGGCGAATGCCGGGAACGATCGACGATGACCGTTTGCTCGGCGGGCTCGATATCTCGGCAAGCCTGCACGCGGGCAAGCCGGTTCTGCAATCCGGATTGCTCGCCGAAACCCATGGCGGTGTTATCATCGCGCCGATGGCCGAGCGGCTGTCCGAGACGATAGCCGGGCGCATCGGTCAGGCGCTCGATTGGCGGGCCGTACAGGTGGAACGCGATGGTATCGCTGCGGAGACAGAGGCGACAATCGGATTGGTTTTGCTCGACGATGGACGCGGGGCCGAGGAAAAACCGCCCTGGTCGCTGACAGAACGCATGGCCTTTCATTGCGATCTGTCGGCCATCGACACGCTCGCGCTGCCGTCTCTATCCGGCAAGAACGCGCATACGATATCCGAAGTTGCCGAACCCGACGATGCCGTGCTGCGGACACTGGCCGGTACAGCGATGGCGCTCGGCGTGCACTCTGCGCGCGCATTGCTCTTCGCTGCAAGAGCGGCGCGAGCGAGCGCGGCACTGGCCGGGCGCGCTACGATAGCGGACGCAGATATCGTCACCGCCGCGCAACTCGTGCTCGCCCCGCGCGCTACGCAGATACCCGCGACCGATGAACCGCAAGATAGCGAGAGTGAGCCACCGCCGCCCGATCCCGAATCAGATGGCCATGACGGTGATGCCGACGAACAACAGCCCGATCCGCCGTCGCTCGAGGATATGGTGCTCGCCGCCGCTGCGGCCTCCGTTCCGGCCGATATACTGAGCAAGATCGCCGACGATGTGCAGCGCGGCGGCGCGAGCGGCGGCGCGGCGGGTCAGCGGCGCACGTCGAAACTGCGCGGCCGGCCGCTCGGCGCGCGGCCCGGTATTCCGAGCGGCGGCGCGCGGCTGGCGCTGATCGATACGCTGCGGGCCGCCGCGCCCTGGCAGACGCTGCGCCGCGCGGAAGAGGGCGAGGACGCACCGCGCCGTATCCGTATCCGCCGGCCCGATCTGCGCGTGCGCCGGTTCGAGGAGCGGACAGGCATCGTGACGATCTTTGCCGTCGATGCCTCCGGATCGTCGGCATTGGCGCGGCTCGCCGAAGCCAAGGGCGCTGTCGAACTCATGCTGGCCCAGGCCTATGTGAAGCGCGCCGAAGTCGCGATGATCGCCTTTCGGGGCGAGGGCGCGGAGCTGCTCCTGCCGCCGACGCGCTCGCTGACCCGCGCGCGCCGGGCGCTGGCCGAGCTGCCGGGCGGGGGTGGTACGCCGCTTGCGGCCGGGCTCGATATGGTGTGCGAACTGGTGGAGATGGTTCAGGGGCGCGGCCGCACGCCGTTCCTCGTGCTGCTGACCGATGGCAAGGCCAATGTCGGCCGGGATGGCGCGCCGGGCCGTGCGCAGGCGCGTGATGAAAGCATGGCGGTGGCGAAACGGATCGCCGCGATGGGTGTGTCCGGCGTCGTCGTCGATATATCGCCGCGCGCTCAGCCAGAAGCGGCCGATCTCGCCGAGGCGTTGCGCATGGAGTATCTCGCCCTGCCACGTGCCGACGCTGCGACCCTGCACGATGTGGTCGATAGCCTGCAGGACCAGGCCGTCGCCGCATGACGAGCGCGCCGCAATGGGAGAGCGATGGGCGCGACTGGCCCAACCGCGCGCATAGCCGTTTTATAGAGGCGGGCGGACTGCGCTGGCATGTCCAGATAATGGGGGAGGGGCCGGCCCTGCTGCTGCTCCACGGCACCGGCGCGGCGACTCATAGCTGGCGCGCCCTGGCGCCATTGCTGGCGGAGCAGTTCACAGTCATCGCGCCTGATCTGGCCGGCCATGGTTTCACCAGCGGCCGGCAGCGAGGCGGTCAATCGCTCCCGGCGACGGCGCGCGGTGTGACGGCGTTGCTGGAGGCGTTGGATACAAGTCCGGCCATGATCGTCGGGCATTCGGCGGGCGCCGCCATTGCCGTGCGGATGGCGCTCGATGGGGCGGTGGATGTACCCATCATTGCCCTTAATGCCGCTCTGCTGCCGTTTCCCGGGCTGGCTGCGAAACTGTTCCCGGCCATGGCCAAGATGCTGTTCGTCAATCCGCTGGTGCCGCGCATCTTCGCGGGTGTGGCGCGGCGCTCGGGCGAAGTGGAGCAGTTTATCGTCCGATCCACGGGGTCGCATATCGATGCCGAAGGATTGCGCTGTTACGCGGCGTTGCTCGGTCGTTCGGGGCATGTCGGTGGCGCGCTTGCCATGATGGCGAGCTGGGATCTCGAAACGCTCAAAAAGCGTTTGCCGCAGATCGATGTTCCGATGCTGCTGGTCCACGGATCGGCCGATACGGCCATTCCGGCATCGGCCATGGGCGAGGCCGCGGCCCTGATCCCGGACGCAAAAACCGAGATGCTCGACGGGCTCGGTCATCTGGCGCATGAAGAGCGGCCCGACCTCGCTGTTGCTCTCATCGAGCGATTTGCCGCCGATCATGCTATAGGCGACGCGCGCATCGACGAAGGGACATAGCAGCGATGGACAATTTCGGCTGGATCGAGATCGCCTTCACCTACACGGTCGTGCTGGGCATCGCCTTTTGGCAGCTCTGGTCGGTCAACCGCGAAATCCGCAAAGACAAGGAAAAGGCGGCGCAAGAAGAATCAGAGGCTGCGGCGGGGCATCTTGTAGGGGAGCATCCACTGGACGACGGGCGAACGGAACCGGTCGAGCGATAGGCTTTCCTGCACAGCCGTCACCGGTTCGCCATAGAGCCGCGTCGCGAGCGTCGAACGCGCATAGAAGGGCGAATCCTCCCAGGTCTTGATGACGCCGGCATGGCCACGATCGGCCCGGCTTTTGCGCTCCATCTGCCACCATGTGTTGGGCAGTGGCGCGACCATAGGCAGCTCGGCATCGTGCGGCGTTCCGTCGCTATCGAAGCGCAGCGCGCTGGCGAATATCGATCCGTCCCGGCGTCGGCCCTCATACATAACGGCCACCTCGCGACCGAGATGCGCGCGCGACCAGTGCCAGTCGCGAAATCCGTCTTCGAGCGATTCAGTGCCCCGGTTCGAATCGAGATAGCCGCTCCCGCGCCAGCTGATCCCCGGTCGTTCCATCTCGACCTCGATCTGCGCACGCGGCGCAATGGCGTGCCAGATATGCTTGCCCATCGGATCGAGCGCGAAGGCCGTCGCGTTGAGCATTTCGGGATAGACTTTGACCTGTCCGCAAACCCGCCGCCGCCACGGTATGCCGAGCCGCACATCGCGCTCCTCGATATCGATGACGAGCCCGTCGCCGGTCCAGCGCATGGCGCTTGCGCCGATGGCGAGATCGTCGGCGCTGGTCTCGACATTGCCGCGCGGGCGCTCCGTCATCGTCCAGCGCGCGCGCGGGCCGTAGAGCGCGACGTTGAGGCAGCCATGATCGTAGGGGTCGCCGCGTCCGCTGCGCTTGTAGTATGGCGAGAAGACGCTGCCGATGAACCCGATAATCGTCAGCCCGTATTGGCCGTCGTCGCTGATCGCATCGACATACCACCAGCCATAGCCTTGCGGGGGGACGAGGCGGTTGAAGCGCGGTCTTGCATCAGTGTCTCGGCCGCCAGCCGCCCGGACAAGGCCGCCATCGGCACGCCCGCCCCCGGATGGGTGCTTCCCCCGGCGCAATAGAGCCCAGGGATCCGTGTCCGGGCGCTCTGGCGGAGGAAGGAGGCCGCCCATCCGTGCGAGGCCTGTCCATAAAGGGCTCCACCCGTCGACGGGAATAGCGCCTCGAACTCGTTGGGCGTCGCGAGATGATGCGGCATCGGCCGCTCCAGCTCCAGCCCGCACCGGGCCAGGCTCTCCATCATGTGGGTGCTGCATCTTTCTCTCTCCATTTCGATATAGTCGTGACTGTCGCCATTGGCTGGCGCATTGACGATGATCTGCAATCGCTCGCGGCCGTCTGGGGCCTCGCCATCGCTCGCGCCCCGATCCTGCGCGCAGACATAGACGCTCGGATCGCGCGGTGGGCCGCCCCAGTTGATGTCGCGAAATTCCTGCCTGTAGTCGGGCGAGAAGAACACATTGTGCCGCACCATAGGAAAGCCGTTCGTCTTCGCGTGCGCGAGCCAGGTGAAAGCGGAGAGCGAACGGCGGCGTGGCGGAGTGCCGCGTACCGCCTTGCGCGCCGCTTCGCCGAAACGGCCATGGGCGATCGCGGCGGGATCGGCATTGGCGATCACCGTGTCGGCGGGAATATGCTCGCCATCGGCGAGGCGGACACCGGCCGCTTTGCCATTTTCGACGATGATCTCGTTTACACCCACAGCGTATCGGAATTGCGCGCCGTTTTGCTCGGCGACGTCCGCAAGTGCTTGAGCCAATGCGCTTATTCCGCCATCGACGAGCCAGACGCCCTGTTGTTCGACATGGGCTATCAACATCAAAGTTGCTGGAGTCTGGAAGGGCGAGGAACCGCAGTAGGTGGAGTAGCGGCCGAACAGCTGTTGGAGGCGCGGATCCTGGAAATGCTCGCCCAATACCTGCCACAGGCTTTCATAGGGCCTTAGCGCGATCAGCGCGCCGATCCGCCAAAGCCCGATCCGCTGCATAAGGCCCGGTGGCCAGGTCTTGCTCGCCCGCAGGAAATTTTCGTCGAGGAGATCGAAGATCCGCTTGGCCTCCGCGCTGAAGGAGCGGAAACCCCGCGCCGCCCGCGCGCCCGCAAAGTCGCCGATCGCCGCTTCGCTTTGTGTAGGATCGGCGAACAGGTCGAGCCGCTCGTCCGGGCTCCAGGCATGGCGCGCGAGAACATCGGCGCGCCGCATCGTCACATGGTCGTCGAGGCTGGCGCCCGCCGAGTCGAAAATCTCATCGAACACGTCGCGCAGCGTGAACACGGTCGGTCCGCCGTCGATCTCGACGCCATCGACCGGCACACGCCGGACCTTGCCTCCGGGCGTTTTCTCTTTCTCGATCACCGTTACGGCATGGCCGCGCGCGGCCAATAATGCGGCGCTGACGAGCCCGCCAATGCCCGCCCCGATAATCGCTACCCGTGTGTCCGGCAATCCCCTCTCCTCACGCGCCGCCCGTCATGTCGATTGACGACGGCATAGCATCTGTCCAATCATTTGGACATATGGGACTGTCAGACTCTTCCGCCGGCTCGGGCGCCCCGCGCGGTTTCCGGGTCCGTTGGACCGAATGGCGCAACCGGATACTGGCGAGTCCCACTTTCCAGAAACGTGCCGCCGCCTTTCCGCTCAGCCGTCCGATCGCGCGCCGCCGCGCGGCCCGACTCTTCGATCTGGTGGCCGGCTTCGCCTATTCGCAAACGCTCTACGCCTTTGTCGAAAGCGGGCTGCTCGACTGGCTGGGCGAAGAACCGCGCCACCGCTCCGTGATCCCCGAACATATCGACCTTTCCGAACAGGCGACGGAGCGCCTGTTGCGGGCGGCCGCTTCGCTCAAGCTTGCCGAGGAGTTGGACGGCGGCTGGTGGACATTGGGCAGCGAGGGCGCCGCGCTGTCCGGCAATCCGGGCGCGGTCGCGATGATCCGGCATCATCATCTGCTCTATGCCGATCTCGGCGATCCGTTGGCCTTGCTGCGCGAGGACCGTGATACGGACGGCGCACTGTCGAGCTATTGGGCCTATGCGCAATCGAGCGATGCGGCGGCGGAGGAAGCGGGTGCCGTATCGCCCTATTCCCGGCTGATGGCGGCCTCCCAGCCCATGGTCTCCGAACAGATATTGTCGGCCTACCGTTTTTCGCGGCACGAAAAGCTGCTCGATATCGGCGGCGGGGCAGGAGCTTTTCTCGAAGCCGTCGGCCTCACGACTCCGGATATCGCGCTCGGTCTGTTCGATCTTCCGGCGGTGACCGATCTCGCCTACACGCGACTCGAAACGGCCGGGCTGGGGCCGCGCGCGCAGATTCATGCCGGCGACTTCCGCCACGATCCGATACCCGATGGTTTCGACCTCATCTCGCTCGTGCGGATTCTGCACGACCATGACGACGATGTCGTACTCGCTCTGCTGGCAAAAGTCCGCGCCGTGCTGCCTGCGCATGGCACACTCCTAATCGCCGAACCGATGGCCGGCACGCGCGGGGCGGAAGCCATGGGCGACGCCTATTTCGGCCTGTATCTTTGGGCCATGCGATCCGGCCGTCCACGCCGTCCCGAAGAGATTGGCGCAATGCTCTCCGAAGCCGGTTTTTCGATATGGCGTACCCGCCCGACACCCCAGCCCCTGATCGCCCGGATCATTGTCGCGCGTCCCTGACACGAAATGTGTAAGGTTTGATTGACATCTATGACTGTCGAGTTAATGTGACACTCGAGTAAGCGTGTCTTTTGAGAACGCTAGGACCGGGAGCAGGTCCGGAAAGGGGTGTGAGGTCGTATGGACGCATTGGCGGTCATACTTGAGGCGCCGAAAAGGCTGTCCTTTCGCTCGCTCGCCTTGGAGCCGATCGGTGCTTCCGACGTTCTTGTTGATATCCATTGGAGTGGCGTCAGCACGGGTACAGAGAAACTGCTCTGGACCGGCGACATGCCCGCTTTTCCGGGCATGGGCTATCCGCTGGTGCCTGGATACGAATCGGTTGGCCGTGTGGTCGATGCCGGTCCCGATGCCAGTTCGCGGATCGGCGAATGGGTCTTCGTGCCCGGCGCCAGTTGCTACAAGGATGCGCGCGGATTGTTCGGCGGATCGGCGAGTCGGGTGATCGTTCCAGCGGCCCGGGCCTTGCCCGTTTCCGAGTCGCTTGGCCGCGACGGTGTCCTGTTCGCGCTCGCGGCGACCGCGCTGCATGCCATGCATGGCGGAGACGCGCCCGACCTGATCGTAGGCCATGGCGTCCTCGGCCGGCTGCTCGCCCGCCTGACTCTCGCATCCGGCGCACCGGCGCCGATGGTCTGGGACATCAATCCCGATCGGCGCGATGGCGCGCGCGGCTATGATGTCGTGCATCCCGATGACGATGAGCGGCGGGATTACACATCGATCTACGATGTCAGCGGTCATGGCGCAGGGCTCGACGGGCTTGTTGCGCGCCTCGCAAAGGGCGGCGAAATCGTGCTCGCCGGTTTCTATGACGAGCCATTGTCCTTCGTCTTTCCGCCAGCCTTTCAGCGCGAGGCGCGATTCCGGATCGCTGCCGAATGGGGTCCGGACGATCTCGCCGCGACGCGCGCGATGATCGAATCCGAATCGCTGGCTCTCGATGGCCTGATTTCAAATGTTCGGCCTGCGAACGAAGCCGCTGAGGCTTATCCGGCGGCGTTCGAAGACCCGGATTGCCTCAAAATGGTATTGGATTGGAGTGAGTGCGCATGAGCATGCTCGACACTGAAGCCCTGCGCGACGAAGCCGCGATCGAACCCGATCCGGTGCATACGGGCGAAGTCACCAAGGAAACGCAGATCATCGCGATCTACGGCAAGGGCGGCTCTGGCAAGAGCTTTGCGCTCTCGAACCTCTCTTACATGATGGCGCAGCAGGGCAAGCGCGTGCTGCTGATCGGCTGCGACCCCAAATCCGACACGACCAGCCTGCTGTTCGGCGGCAAGAGCTGCCCGACGATCATCGAGACGTCGGCCAAGAAGAAGCTCGCCGGCGAGGAAGTGACGATCGAAGATGTCTGCTTCCAGCGCGACGGCGTGTTCGCGATGGAGCTGGGCGGTCCCGAAGTCGGCCGCGGCTGCGGCGGGCGCGGGATCATCCACGGTTTCGAGCTGATGGAGAAGTTAGGCTTCCATGAATGGGGCTTCGATTATGTCCTGCTCGATTTCCTCGGCGATGTGGTGTGCGGCGGGTTCGGCCTGCCGATCGCACGGGACATGTGCCAGAAGGTGATCGTCGTCGGATCGAACGACCTCCAGTCGCTCTATGTCGCGAACAATGTCTGCAAGGCGGTCGAATATTTCCGCAAGATGGGCGGCAATGTCGGCGTTGCCGGCATGATCGTGAACAAGGATGACGGGACGGGCGAGGCACAGGGCTTTGCTAAAGCCGTCGATATTCCGGTGCTCTGCGCCATTCCGGCCGACGAGGATATCCGCCGCAAATCGGCCAATTACCAGATTATCGGCAAGCCCGGCGGCGAATGGGGCGGGCTGTTCGAGGAGCTGGCGACCAATGTCGCGAAAGCGCCGCCGCAACAGCCGGCTCCGCTCGACCAGGACGGGCTGCTCGATCTGTTCAGCCCTGAAGATACGGGCGGCGATATCGAACTCGTCCCCGCGACCCAGGCCGATATGCGCGGCGGTAGCTATGAAGAGAAACCGTCGCTCGAGGTGATCTATGACGAGGTGTGAGCGGACCCAAATCCTCCCCGCGCGAAGCGGGGGGAGGGGAACCGCGAAGCGGTGGAGGGGCAATTGCGCCACCTTCCCGTTTGTCCGGACGGCAACCGTGTCACGCTCGCTTCGCTCGCGCCCCTCCACCGCCTTCGGCGGTCCCCCTCCCCAAATAAATTTAGGGAGGATTTCCGCTTGACCGACTTCGCCACCGATATGGAGCGCGCGCCCGACCGGATCGATGTCGATTCGGGCGAAGGTGGCGGCTGCCATGGTGGCGCGGAGACGATGCGCGAAGCGGCGAAGAAGGCCGGCAAGAGCGAAGTCCTCGATCGCTACGAGAAAGATTATCCGCAAGGGCCGCATGACCAGCCGCAGAGCATGTGCCCGGCTTTCGGGTCTTTGCGCGTTGGCTTGCGCATGCGGCGTACGGCGACCGTGCTCTCGGGCAGCGCATGCTGCGTTTACGGCCTGACCTTCACCTCGCATTTCTACGGTGCCCGGCGGACGGTCGGCTATGTGCCGTTCAATTCGGAAACGCTGGTTACCGGTAAGCTGTTCGAGGATATCAAGGAAGCGGTCGAGGATCTGGCCGATCCGGAAAAATACGATACGATCGTCGTCACCAATCTGTGCGTGCCGACGGCGAGCGGCGTGCCGCTCCGCCTGCTCCCCGACGAGATCAACGGGGTGCGGATCATCGGCATAGACGTTCCGGGCTTTGGCGTACCGACCCATGCCGAAGCGAAGGACGTCTTGGCGGGCGCGATGCTCGCCTATGCGCGCGGCGAGGCGGAGCAGGGCCCCGTCGCCGCACCGAAGGAACGACCTGACCGGCCGACGGTGACTCTCCTCGGCGAGATGTTCCCCGCTGACCCGGTTGGCATCGGGCAAATGCTTGAGCCCCTTGGCCTTGCGGCCGGCCCGGTCGTCCCGACGCGGGAATGGCGCGAACTCTATTCGGCGCTCGATTGCGCGACCGTGGCCGCCATCCATCCTTTCTACACGGCCTGTGTCCGGGAATTCGATGCGGCCGGACGGTCGGTTGTCGGCTCCGCGCCGGTCGGGCGCGACGGCACGGCGGCCTGGCTCGACGCGATCGGTGCGGCGTGCGGCGTCGCGCAGGACAAGGTCGACACGGCGAAGAACGCCATGCTGCCGGCGATCGAAGGCGCGCTCGGCGCGATGCCGATCAATGGGCGTATTACCGTGTCCGGCTATGAAGGTTCGGAATTGCTGGTCGCGCGGTTGTTGATCGAAAGCGGTGCCGATGTGCCCTATGTCGGCACGGCCTGCCCCAAAACTCCCTGGTCCGAGCCAGATCGCGAATGGCTTGAGTCCAAAGGGGTGGCGATCAACTACCGCGCGAGTCTGGAAGAGGACATCGCAGCGGTCGAGGAATATGGCCCCGATCTCTCGATCGGCACGACGCCGGTCGTGCAGCATGCCAAAGCCAAGGCGATCCCAGCGCTCTATTTCACCAATCTGATTTCGGCTCGCCCGCTGATGGGTCCGGCCGGCGCGGGCAGCCTCGCCCAGGTCGTCAATGCGGCGCTGGCGAACAAAGAGCGCTTCGACCGGATGGAGGAATTTTTCGAAGGCGTCGGCGAGGGGTATACCGCCGGCGTCTGGGAAGACACGCCAACCGACCGGCCGAAATTCAAGAAGAAGTTCGCCGCGCAAAATGCCGCCGCCGCCAAGGCCGCGGAGGCGGTGGGCTCATGACGCTGGTCCTCGATCATGACCGGGCCGGTGGCTATTGGGGCGCGGTCTACGCCTTTACCGCGGTCAAGGGTCTGCAGGTCGTTATCGACGGGCCGGTCGGCTGTGAAAATCTGCCGGTGACCTCGGTGCTGCACTATACCGACGGGCTACCGCCGCATGAGCTGCCGATCGTGGTGACAGGGCTGGCCGAGGAGGAGCTCGGCAAGACCGGCACCGAGGGTGCGATGAAACGCGCCTGGAAAACGCTCGACCCCGATCTGCCCGCAGTCGTTGTGACCGGCTCGATCGCCGAGATGATCGGCGGCGGCGTGACGCCCGAAGGCACCAATATCAAACGCTTCCTGCCGCGCACGATCGACGAGGATCAGTGGCAGTCCGAAGACCGCGCCTTGAGCTGGCTCTGGACCGAGTTCGGTCCAAAGAAGATGCCCAAACCCAAAGTGCTGAAGGATGGCGAAAAGCCCAAGGTCAATATCATCGGCCCGAGCTACGGCATGTTCAACATGCCGAGCGATCTCGCGGAAATTCGCCGGCTGATCGAAGGCATCGGTGCCGAGGTCAATATGGTCTTCCCGCTGGGCAGCCATCTCGCCGATATCCGCCAGCTCGCCAATGCGTCCGTGAATGTCTGCATGTATCGCGAGTTCGGCCGCAATCTCTGCGAGCTGCTCGAACGGCCCTATCTGCAGGCGCCGGTCGGCCTCAATTCAACAACCAAATTCCTGCGCGAACTGGGCGAACAGACGGGCCTCGATCCCGAACCGTTTATCGAGCGCGAAAAGCATACGACGATCAAGCCGCTCTGGGATCTCTGGCGCTCCGTCACCCAGGATTTCTTCGGGACCGCCAATTTCGGTATCGTCGCGAACGAGACCTATGCGCGCGGAATCCGTCATTTCCTCGAAGAGGATATGGGCTTGCCCTGCGCCTTCTCCTTCTCGCGCAGCGCCGGTGTGAAGCCGGACAATGAAGCCGTGCGCGAGGCGATCCATGGCAATCCGCCGCTTGTCGTCTTCGGCTCCTATAACGAACGCATGTATATGGCCGAGTGCGGCGCGCGGGGCATCTATATCCCGGCGAGCTTCCCCGGCGCAGCGATCCGCCGCCATACGGGCACGCCCTTCATGGGCTATGCGGGCGCGACCTATCTCGTTCAGGAAGTGTGCAACGCGCTGTTCGACGCGCTGTTTCACATCCTCCCGCTGTCCACCGATCTCGACAAGGCAGAGGCGACGCCCGCGCGGCGCCATGAAGAACTGCCTTGGGATACGGACGCCAAGGCCAAGCTCGATGCGCTGGTCGAAGCGCAGCCGGTGCTCGTCCGCATCTCAGCCGCCAAACGCTTGCGCGACGCCGCCGAACGGGCCGCGCGCCGCGCCGGAGAAACCCGCGTTACCGCCGACAGGCTGGCCGACGCATTGCTTGAAGGACAGGGCGCATGAGCGCCGTCCAGACATCCGCCCGGCCGCCGCCGGGCCACGAAATTCCCGCGGGCGACCGCGGGGATACCGCCGGGAGGCGCGTGCTGCGCCTCGCATTCTGTGAGGCAATATTGGAGATCGAGAAATGACTGAGAATAGTGACGATCGCTTCGGTCCGGGGACATATCTAAGCCCCGAAGAAGCGAAGGAATTTCACAAGATATTTATGTCGAGTTTCATCGGATTCACGACAGTGGCGCTGATCGCGCACATTCTTGTGTGGTTCTGGAGGCCGTGGTTCTAATCTCATCTTTCGATGACTTAGGCCAAGAATAATACGGAGATACGTTATGTGGAGACTTTGGCTAATATTTGATCCGCGCCGTACACTTACAGCGCTGTTCCTGTTTCTTTTCGTGCTCGCGTTCCTGCTGCACTTCATCATGATCAGCACGGACTATTACAGCATCGAAAGCTGGTGGGGCGGTGTAGGCGCTGACGCTGCGGAAGAAGCGACGCCCTAGGACGCAGCAGCGCTTCTCCTTGCCGGGAGAAGCGTCCGTGGTGGGGGCGCGGTAAATTGGGTTTTGCCCGTCCCCCAGTCCTGACACGCAGAAGACCCTTCGTGCGTTGTGCGCGAAGGAATGGAGGATATGGTTATGGCTCTCCTGAGCTTTGAACGAAAATATCGAGTCCGAGGGGGGACTTTGATAGGCGGCAACATGTTCGATTTCTGGATCGGGCCGTTTTACGTGGGCTTTTTCGGAGTCACGACCATCCTCTTCACCGTTCTCGGAACGGCTTTGATATTCTACGCTGCGGCAATCGGCCCGACCTGGAATCCCTGGTTGATATCGATTGAACCGCCCGATCTCAGCTACGGTCTTGGTTTGGCACCCTTGGCCGAAGGCGGATTCTGGCAAATCATCACGATTTGCGCGATTGGCGCTTTCGTGTCCTGGGCGTTGCGAGAGGCCGAGATATGCCGAAAACTCGGTATTGGCTATCATGTGCCGATCGCGTTCGGCTTCGCGATTTTCGCCTATGTTTCGCTGGTCGTGATCCGGCCCCTGCTGCTGGGCGCCTGGGGGCATGGTTTCCCTTATGGCATTTTCAGCCATCTCGACTGGGTGTCGAACACCGGATATCAATATCTGCATTTCCATTACAACCCGGTGCATATGCTCGCGGCGAGCCTGTTCTTCACGACGGTATTGGCGCTTGCCTTGCACGGCGCGCTCGTATTGTCCGCCGTCAATCCGGCAGAGGGCGAGGATGTGAAATCGCCTGAATATGAAGACACATTCTTCCGCGACTTCATCGGCTATTCGGTCGGCACTTTGGGCATTCACAGGCTCGGTCTTCTGCTTGCGCTGAACGCCGGCTTCTGGAGTGCGATTTGCATAATCATATCGGGGCCGCTCTGGACGCGCGGCTGGCCCGAATGGTGGACCTGGTGGCTTAACCTGCCGATCTGGTCTTGAAGGAGATTTGAACGATGGCCCGCTATCAAAACATCTTCACCCAGGTTCAGCTCCGTACGGCGCCCGAATTGGGCGTGCCGCTGCCGCCAGGCCACGATGCGCGGACGAATGGGACAGGCTTCGTCCATCTGTTCGGCCGGCTTGGCCAAGCTCAGCTTGGCCCGATCTATCTCGGCTGGATGGGTCTTGCATCTCTGTTCTTCGGTTTTGTTGCGATCGAAATTATCGGTCTCAACATGCTGGCGTCGGTGGACTGGGATTTCTCCGAATTCCTTCGCCAGTTCTTCTGGCTGGCGCTCGAGCCGCCTGGCCCTGAATATGGCTTCAGCCCGTTCGTTCCGCTGGGCGAAGGGGGCTGGTGGATCATCGCCGGCTTTTGCCTGACGGCTTCGGTGCTGCTCTGGTGGGTGCGTTCTTATGTGCGCGCCCGCGCGCTCGGCATGGGCACCCATGTCGCCTGGGCGTTTGCGGCTGCGATCTGGCTGTTTCTCGTGCTCGGCTTCATTCGCCCCTTCTTCATGGGCAGTTGGGCCGAGGCAGTGCCGTTCGGCATTTTCCCGCATCTCGATTGGACCGCGGCATTTTCGATCCGTTACGGCAATCTCTTCTATAACCCGTTCCACGCGTTATCGATTGTCTTCCTTTATGGATCCGTGCTGCTGTTCGCGATGCACGGAGCGACGATCCTTGCGGTCGGTCGCTATGGCGGTGAGCGCGAAATCGAACAGATTACCGATCGGGGCACGGCGTCCGAAAGGGCAGCCTTGTTCTGGCGCTGGACCATGGGCTTCAACGCGACGATGGAATCGATCCACCGTTGGGCCTGGTGGTTTGCGGTGCTGACGCCACTCACCGGCGGCATCGGTATCCTGTTGACCGGCACGGTGGTCGACAACTGGTATCTCTGGGCCCAGCAACATGGCTTTGCCCCGGCCTATCCGGACACCGGCGTGACCGATCCTTCTGTAACGGGGAGCATGGCACAATGATGAAATCGCATCATCTCATCGCGATAGCGCTGGCACCGCTGGTGCTGGCGGGTTGCGAACTCGGTAGCAAGGAAGTGACCCAAACCGGACATCGCGGCACCGCCATGGCGGAGCTCGACGTGGTCGACGCCTCGGCATCGGCGGACGAAATTCCCGCGCCGCCTTATGAATTGCCCCCGCCCAGCGGGCCGACCGCCGGCGAGGTTTATGAGAACGTCCAGGTGCTTTCGAACATCAGCGTCGAGGAATTCGACTATCTGATGGCGGCGATCACCGAATGGGTCGTCCCCGAAAATGTCGACGATCCGGAACGGGCGGGCTGTAACTATTGCCACAACCCGGCCAATCTCGCCTCGGACGAAATCTACACCAAGGACGTGTCCCGACGGATGATCCAGATGACGCAGACGATCAATGCCGACTGGACAGACCATGTCCAGCAGACCGGCGTGACCTGCTGGACGTGCCATCGCGGTAATGCCGTCCCCGAGCATGTCTGGACGAATCCGTCGAGTGACGGGCGCGTTGCCATGGGCAACCTGAACGGTCAGAATGCGCCCGATCCGAATGTTGGTTATGCCTCGCTTCCGACCGGTGTCTTCGCGCAATATTTCACCGGCGACGGCGGCGACGAGATCGCGGTGGCTTCGACCGGTCTCTATCCGACGGACGCCAACCGCCTGACGACCATGGAGACCGAAACCACCTATGGCCTGATGATGCACCTGTCTCAGGCAATGGGCGTCAACTGCACCTATTGCCATAACACGCAGAGTTTCCGCGCTTGGGAATTGAGCACCCAGGCTCGGGCGACAGCTTGGTTCGGCATCCGCATGGTGCGCAACATCAACGAGGCCTATATCACGCCGCTGACCGGCAATTTCCCGGCCAATCGGCTCGGGCCGGAAGGCGATCCGTACAAGGTCAATTGCACGACCTGCCATCAGGGGCAGACGCGGCCGATGGGCGGTGCGAGCATGGTGGCAGATTATCCGGCGCTGAGCTTCGATACCGTGGCCGCAGCGCCGCCGGTTGAGGACGATGCGGAAACGATGGCGGGCGAAGAGGTTGCTTCGGCCGAATAGGCACTAGGCCTACGGGCGCGGCGGCCAACCTTATGGCCGCCGCAGCATCCCGCGCCGCGCCAGATCCCATAGATGCACGGGCAATGCCGCAGCAAGCGGCAGGGCGATCCACGGCCAGTCAGCGCCGGTCAGCGCCGCCCGGAGTCCAAGCACGATCAGAACCGCCGGGAGCAGCGTTCCCGCGATGTCGCGCGCAGCATGTCCGCGCGCGGCCAGCCAGAGCGCTTCGATAACGAGGATGGCAAGAATGATATCGGCGGCGTGGCCGCTGGCGAACAGCGCGTTCACGCCCAGGCCCTTAGCCGAACGGCGCGTTGAGCTGGATGACTTGCCAGTTCAGCACACCCGCGAATGTCACCCAGGCGAGATAGGGGACGAGCAGCAGCGCCGCGATCTTCGAATAGCGGTTGCACACGACGATCAGCACGGCGATCGAAATCCAGAGCGCAACGAGTTCGATCAACGCCCAGTCCGGTCGCTGCACGCGGAAGAAGAGCAGGCTCCACAGGATGTTGAGAAAGCCGTTGAGCGCGAACAGGCCGATCAGCATGTCCGACGCTTGGGTGGTTGGCGCGCGGCGCCACGCTGAAACCGCGGCCAGCGCGATCAGCGCGTAAATCGCCGTCCAGGCCATACCGTACATATAGTCGGGTGGACTCCAGTTCGGCTGTTCGAGCGTTCGGTACCAGCCGTCGAGATCGGTGATCGTCGCGCCCATAAACGCGACAAGCGCAGCGGCGAGCGCAGCGATCAGAATCGGTGGAACCCAGGCGCGGCTCATCGTTCGACCCGCCCGATACCCAGAAGATGGCCCAGATCCTTGAAGAAGATCCGGACGTGCGCTGCCGGTTTCGCCTTCACCAGCTTCTTGTTCATATAGGCCTCCCAGGTCAGGTGCTGAACGTCGGGATCCGCGCAGATCTTCACGAACCGTTCGCGCCGTTTGTCGCTGCTGTACCAGAAATATTGCATGATACCGAGAATCCAGAAAACCCGGCCATGGGCCTTCATGAATTTCTTGCGCGCCTGTTTCAGCGCCTTGGGATTACCGCTTTCGACGAATGCATCGACGGCCTGCGCCGCCAGCCGCCCGCAGGTCATCGCATAATATATGCCCTCGCCGGATGCCGGGGCGACCACGCCGGCCGCGTCGCCCGCGACGAGCACGTCCCGGCCATTGTCCCATCGTTTGAGCGGCTTCAACGGGATCGGCGCGCCTTCCTCGCGGATCGTCTCGCAGTCCGTAAGGCCGCTCGACTGGCGCATGTCTTCGACCGCGCCGCGCAGCGAGAAGCCTTTGTTCGCGCTGCCCACGCCGACGCTCGCCGTCTCGCCATGCGGGAATATCCAGGCATAAAAATCGGGCGAGAGCTTGCCCTGATAGAAGACATCGCAACGTTTGCCGTCAAAGCCTTCGGGCGTGCTGGGCGGCGATTTGATCACCTCATGATAGGCGAAGACGCAAGGCACGCGTTCCGCGCCCTCGAGATTCTGCCGCGCCACTTTCGAGCGCGCGCCATCCGCGCCGATCACCGCGCAGGTCCGGACGCGCTTCAATTCGCCGCCGCGCTTCTCGCGATAGCAGACGGTCGCCACGCCATCCTTGTCGCGGTCGATATGGTCGAACGTGCCGGTCACCCGCGTCGCGCCATTCGCTGCGGCTCGTTCGCGCAGCCATTCGTCAAACACGTCGCGATCGACCATGCCGACAAAGCCATCGCCGACCGGCATGTCGACCGAGCGGTCGGACGGCGCGATCATCCGGGCCGAGGTTGCCTTGCCGACGAGGATGCTGTGCGGCACCTCGAATTCCTCGAGCAGCTTGGGCGGCACGGCCCCACCGCACGGTTTGATCCGTCCGGCCCGGTCGAGCAGCATCACAGACCGCCCCGCCTTTGCCAGATCGGTCGCCGCGGTCGCGCCAGACGGTCCGCCGCCGACGACGACTACATCGAAATCGATAGCCTCACTCATATCTTGGCCACTCCGATCGGTGTTTTGCGGGCGGCGGTCGCCTGGATCGCCAGCATGGCGGCGATGACGAACAGCCCCGCCTCGATCGCGAAAATCAGCTGGAAGGCCGAGCCATCCACGCCCATGACGCTCCGGGCGATATCGACGCCGACTGCGCCGGTTAGCCCGCCGAGCCCGAAGGCGATAGCCTGGGACGCGCCCCAGACGCCCATCCGCACGCCTTCCTTGGCCTTGGTGCCCGCACCGGCCAGGCCCATCATCGCGCCGATTGCCGCCACGGCGAAAATGCCGTTCGAAAAGCCGAGCAGGAAGACGTTGGTCTTGAGGGGCCAGTCCGCGCCCGAGACAGCCGCAATTGCAAGGCCTGCCAGCGCGGCGCCCGATCCGAGGCAGCCTCCGACGATCCAGCGGCGCAGATCGTTCGGCCGCCGGCCGCCAAAGGCGCTGCCGCCGAGCCCGACGACGATCATGCCGAGCAGCACACCGGCATGTTGCATGCCCGAAAGCTGGGTCGATTCGCCCGGCGTCATAAAGAAGATCAGCCCGGCAAAGGGTTCGAGGATCAGGTCCTGCATGCTGTAGGCGAGCATCGAGACGAAGACGAAAACCGTGAAACGCCGGGCTTCGAGATCGCCCAAAATTTCGCGCAGCGCCTCGCCGAAACTGGCTGTTTCTTCCGGTTCGGCGTCCGGGTCGGCGGGCTGGAGCACCATGTTGCGCTCAAGCCCTTTCAGCGCGACGAGCGGCAACAGAAATGCCGTCAGCGCGACACCCGTGCCGACGATCGCCAGGCGCTGTTCCGAGAACGGATCGAGCAACGCGCCCGCGCTTCCCGCAGCCACAACTATGCCCGCGATCATCATGATCCAGGTTACGGCGGCTGCCGCCGCGCGCCGTTCGGGCGCGACGCCCGAGGCAAGCAGCGCGAGCATGGACGTACCGGCTGCGCCGACGCCTGCGCCGATCATGGTGAAGGCCAGCACCGCCAATGTGCCGCCGAGAACGGGATTTCCGGCGATCAGCATCGTCGCGTTGATCGCGATCACCGCGCCGAGCGCGAGAACGCCCATGCCGCCGATGATCCATGGCGTACGCATATTGCCCGTGTCCGAGCCATAGCCCCAGAGCGGGCGGGACAGCTGCACGGCATAATGCCAGGCGACGAGACCGGCCGGAATCGCCGCCATCAGCGCATATTCGACAACCATCACGCGGTTGAGCAATGATGTCGCGAGCATCACGATCGCGCCAATCGAGGCCTGGACAAGGCCCAGCCGCACGATGGAAAACCAGCCCAGACCCGCCATCAGATATAGCCTCCCAGGCCGAGCGCGGCGGCCAGCATGCCGAGCACGTAAAGGGTGACGCCGGTTGCGCTATACCAGGGCGTATTCTTCTTCGGATCGGCAATCAGCCGAGGCATCAATGCAAATTGGGCCAACAGCAGAACCGCGACAGCCGCAGCCGAAATCGGGTGATCCCAGGCCAGCAGCAGCGCTATAACGACGGCCTGCGGCGCGGCCATGACGACACAGGCGAATTTGGCCGCGCGGTCGACGCCCATCGTCACCGGCAACGATCTGAGGCCCATCTGGCGATCGCCTTCCACGGCCTTGAAATCGTTGAGTGTCATGATGCCATGCGCGCCAAGACTGTAGAGGCCGAGGATGAGAAGTATTTCGAGGCCGGGCAGCGTGCCGAGCATCACCGCCGCGCCGGTGAACCAGGCAAGGCCTTCATAGCTGAGCGCGACGACCGCGGGGCCGGTCCAGCCGCTCGTTTTGAAGCGGAAGGGCGGGGCGCTATAGCCCCAGGCGCAGGCGAGGCCGACACAGGTTGCGACGAACACCCAGAATCCCGTCACCAGCGCGACCGCCATGGACAGCAAGGTGCCGGCAATCGCGATCCACAGACCCCAACGACCGCCGACGCGGCCCGATGGGATCGGCCGGTCGGGCTCGTTGATCGCATCGACATGGCGATCGAACCAGTCATTCACGGCCTGGCTCGTCCCGCAGACCAGAGGCCCGGTCAGCGCGATACCGGCGATCAGAAAGAACCAGCGATCGGTGACGGGCGCGCCGGACGACACCACACCGCACATGAACGCCCACATGGGCGGAAACCAGGTAATCGGCTTGAGCAGCTCGAGAATATCGGCGGGCGCCGGAGGGCGCGCCGATTGTGTCGAAGCGGCGATGCGGGACATGGGCAAAGGCTATGCATGACGACCGAAAGCGTCAATCTTTTTTGACAGTCTGTTGGCCGCAAAAGCGCGCGCTCAATCGTTTTGGGACACCAGATTGCCGAGACCGTAGCGGTGCAGCTTGGAATAGAGGCTTTGCCGGCTGAGGCCGAGTATTTCGGCGGCCGACGCGCGATTGTCGGACGTGTGGATCAGCGCCGCTTCGATGCACAGCCGCTCGATCAGATCGGTACTTTCGCGCACGATCTCCTTGAGCGACGTCCGGCCGACCAGTTCGGTCAACTGCTCGACCGAGCGCGGCAGATGTTCGGGCATGGGCGCCAGGTCGCGCAGCCGCCGAGCAACCATCCGGATGCTGAACCCGTAATGATGGCCGGCATCCGTCGTTTCCACCGCGGATAGCTCGACTTCTTCCTCGTCCGCGCCGCCGCCCGAGCGGACGATCGTACTCACATTGCGCGCGACGCCATATTTGCCGAGCTGCGTTTTGATCAGATCGAGATCGACGCCGGGCCGGCCGAGATAGTCGCCGAGATCGGCGCTGCGCAGCTGGTCCAGCGATGCGGCGCCGGCAATTTCGAGGAAAGCGGTATTGGCGGCGACGATGTTCATGTCCTTGTCCGCAATCACAAAGGCATCGGGCATGCGATTGAGGATATCGAGCACCGGCGCGCCTCCGACACGGCTATCGACCGACTGCTCGATCGATATCAGCCGCACGAGCATGAAGAGCGTGCCCTCCTGGCGGAAGCCGGTGGCCGAGACGGTCACTTCCTCGTCGAAATCGGCGATCGGCAGTTGTACGGGCGTCGGCGAAGTCGCGGATATCGCGGACCCGAGATAGCGGCTCAGCGCATCGCGCGCGCCCCGCTCGAAAAGCCCGGCCAGCGATTTGCCGATCAGGCCGCCCGGCTTGGCATGGACCAGTTCATGGGCCGCCCCATTCGCTTCGCGAATTCGCCCGGTCGTATTGTCGACGATCATCATCGGATCGGGCGTCATTTCGAACAGCAGGCGATAGCGGGATTCCGCCTGGCGCAGCCGCATATAATCGCGCTCGAGCGATTGCTGCGCCTGTAGCAGCCGCTGTTGCAGCGCCGCCTGGTCACGCAAATCCCGGCCGAGCGCGATCATGCGTTTCCCTCCGGCAAGATCGACCAGGAAATAGCGGATCGGGATATCGGGGCCGTCCGATGGGTGGTTAACCTGCCGCCAATGCTGCGTCTCGCCGTCGCGGCCCGCCGCAAGCATCTCTTCGATCTTGGGCTTGCTCTCGATGGACACCGTATCGAGCCATTTTTTGCCGATCCAGTCGCCGGCTTCAGGAAAGGACTCGAGATTCGCCGAAGCGTCGATGATCTTGCCCTTTCGGTCGATCACCAACGCGATATCGCCGCCCGCCATGGCGAGTTTGGCCGCCGCTTCGCTGTCCAGCGAACGCAGAATGGCGTCGGGCTTCATGAAGGCTTGCTTCGCTTCTAGAGCATCCCTCGGATTCAACACGAACAATCCCTTCGGTTAGCCGGCACGCGCCTCCATGGGCACGAATTCAGCAACCAGTTCATCAGCGACCTCTATAGCAGTGCTTGCGCTTGACGCCGTTCCGTCCGCCCCGGCTTCTTCGGCGAGACCGGGATGCTCGTTAGGCACGCGCCCACCAATCATGATCCGGATATCGGCATTTTTGGATATACTGCGCAGGGCATGAATAAATTTCGGAAGCGGTCCGATATGGCAGTCGCAGCTGACCGTCAATCCCAGCAGATCAAAACTTTTCTCGCTTAGTCGATCCGTCAGATTCGTGCCTTCGCTATTGACCATCAGCTCGGTATCCCAGCCCGCACGGGCGAAGAATTCTTCAAGCATGACGGCACCGAAACTATGCTGTTCGCCGGGCAGCGGTGCGACCATGATTGAGCGCGGCGACAAGAGCCTGCCGGCGATGCTCGGCGTGCGCGCCGCGATTTCGCGCATGACTTCCTGCAGGCGCCACAGCCCCATCGTCACTTCGACGAAATCGACACTGTCCTCTTCCCACATTTCACCGAGGTGCCGGGCCGAGGGCGCAAGCAGATCGACGAATATCGCTTCGGGCGGGACGCCGCGCGCCAGCAGCGTTTCGACTTCGGCGAGCAGTTCGTCGGCTTCCAGAATAATCGGCAGCGGCGCGAAATGCGCGATCTCCGCCTCCGTTATCGGTTCGAAATGATCGGCCGTGGTCTCTGGCGAATGCGCGGCGACGAGCCGGGGTATGATCTGGCTTTCGATCAGGCTGTTGATGCGTTCGGGATTGGCAGGAGGCTTGGCCGTGTTGGGACGGCGCTCGCGCGCCTTCGGTCTCGGCGTTTCTTCGGTCGTCGTTTCAGCAATCGGCTGGGTTGTCGAGCTCTCGTTCATCAGTGATGCCATTCAGACTCTCCCGGTCTGGTGAGTTGCGGTGATACCCAACTCGGAGCTCGGCCGTATTTCCTTCGCGACTCTGTCTCTCCAGTCACGAAGCTATAGGCATTTAGATACTCTGGCAAATCGTCATCTGTCAACCAAACTAGACGTCAACAAATGTTGACACATGGTTGATTCGAGTCGTACCTTGCATCCCGGACCAGTGGAGAATTGAGCACAAGGGATGACAGGGGAACTCTCCTCACCCGGAGTCGGCCGAAAAGAGGGCGTACATCGGAATCAGGGCGATCCGCTTTACACTGCGGAAGAACGCCGCCGCAGGGACGAATCGGTCTGGACGCTCATCCAGGGCATATTGGCGCCGATCCAGTTCGCCATCTTTTTCGTCAGCCTGGGACTCGTGATCCGCTACTTGTCCACAGGCGAGGGGGCGCTCGCCGCCGATATTTCGATCGTCGCCAAGACGATGGCGCTCTACACGATCATGGTCACCGGTTCGATCTGGGAGAAAGTGGTCTTCGGCCGCTGGCTTTTCGCCCGGCCCTTCTTCTGGGAAGATGTCTTCTCGATGCTCGTGCTGGCGCTGCACACGGCCTATCTGGTCATGCTGTTCGCGGGCATCGGCACGGTGGAAGCGCGCATGTTCGTCGCCCTGGCCGCCTATGCCGCCTATGTCGTCAATGCCACGCAATTCCTGCTCAAGCTGCGCGCCGCCCGGCTCGACGCGGCCCGCAATCCGGCGGTGGCGGCATGAGTACGACGCTTGCCACCCGCCCGGCTAACGGGACCGACTGCGCGCCGGTCCTGCGCGAGCGCGGCCAGCGCGAAGTCTTTTGCGGGCTGACCGGCATCGTCTGGCTGCACCGCAAGATGCAGGACGCCTTCTTCCTCGTCGTCGGGTCTCGGACCTGCGCGCATCTGCTGCAATCCGCGGCCGGGGTGATGATCTTCGCCGAGCCGCGATTCGCGACCGCGATTATCGAGGAACGCGATCTCGCCGGCATGGCCGATTGCAATGAAGAGCTGGACCGGGTCGTCGACCGGCTGCTCGCCCGCCGGCCGGAGATCAAGACGCTCTTCCTTGTCGGCAGCTGCCCGTCTGAAGTCATCAAGCTCGATCTTGCCAAGGCCAGCCAGCGGCTCGCCGCCAAACATGCGCCGGATGTCCGCATCCTCAACTATTCGGGCAGCGGGATCGAAACCACCTTCACCGAAGGCGAGGATGCATGCCTCGCGTCGCTGGTGCCGGAAATGCCGGCGAGCGATGCCGCCGATCCCAAGGAATTGCTGATCGTGGGTTCGCTCCCCGATATCGTCGAGGATCAGTTCCTGCGGACGTTCGAGGAACTCGGCATCGATCGCGTCGGATGTCTGCCCGCCCGCCGGGCCGATGATCTGCCGGCGGTCGGTCCCAATACGCGTTACCTGCTCGCTCAGCCCTTTCTCGGCGATACGGCGCAGGCGCTTGAAGATCGCGGCGCAGTTCGCCTCGATGCGCTTTTCCCGTTCGGTGCGGAAGGCACGACATCCTGGCTCAAGGCGGCGGCCGACGAGTTCGGCGTCGACGAGATGCATTTCAACAGCGTCGTCGCGCCCGGGCGCGAACGCGCCAAACGGGCGCTTGCCCATCACAAGGAGCGGCTCGAAGGCCGCCGTATCTTTTTCATGCCCGACTCGCAGCTCGAGGTTCCGCTGGCCCGTTTCCTCGCCACCGAGTTGGGCATGAATCCGATCGAGGTCGGCACCCCCTATCTCCATAAAACGCATCTGGAGCAGGAACTGGCGCTGCTGCCCGCGGAAACGCGGATCAGCGAAGGCCAGGATGTCGACAAGCAACTCGATCGGGTTCGCGAAGCCCAGCCCAATCTCACTGTGTGCGGGCTGGGCCTCGCCAATCCACTGGAGGCCGAGGGCCTGTCGACCAAATGGGCGATCGAACTCGTCTTCTCGCCGATCCACGGCTTCGATCAGGCCGGGGATCTCGCCGAACTGTTTGCGCGGCCGCTCCGGCGCCGCGATGTGTTGAGGGTATAGCGATGCAGCTGGCCGTCTGGACCTATGAAGGGCCGCCCCATGTGGGCGCGATGCGGGTCGCGACGGGCATGGAAAACGTGCATTACGTGCTCCACGCGCCGCAGGGCGACACCTATGCGGACCTGCTCTTCACGATGATCGAGCGCCGCGACCAGCGGCCGCCCGTCACCTACACGACCTTCCAGGCGCGCGATCTCGGTTCGGATACGGCGACTTTGTTCCAGGCCGCCGCGCGTGACGCCTATGCCCGGTTCGAACCGCAGGCGATGCTCGTTGGCGCTTCCTGCACGGCCGAACTGATCCAGGACGATCCGGCCGGACTCGCCGAGGCGATGGGCCTGCCGATCCCGGTCGTGCCGCTCGAACTGCCGAGCTATCAGCGCAAAGAAAATTGGGGCGCGTCGGAAACCTTCTACCAGCTCGTCCGCCAGCTCGCCGATCAAAGCGTGACGCCGTCCGCGAAAGAGGGCCGCCGTCCCGCCGCCAATCTGCTCGGCCCGACCGCGCTCGGTTTCCGGCATCGCGACGATGTGCTCGAAATCGAACGGCTGCTCGAAAAGCTTGGCATCGACGTCAATATCGTCGCCCCGATGGGTGCGACGCCCGCCGATATCGCGCAGATCGGCGCGGCGGATTTCAACATTCTTCTCTATCCGGAAATCGGCGACGAGGCCGCGCGCTGGCTCGAACGGACATTCAAGCAGCCGGTCGTCCGCACCGTACCCATCGGCGTCGGCGCGACGCGCGATTTTATCGCCGAAGTCGCCGAAATCGCCGATGTCGATCCCGCGCCTGCCATGGCCGAAGACGGGTCGCGCATGCCCTGGTGGAGCCGCTCGATTGATTCCACCTATCTCACGGGCAAACGCGTCTTCATCTTCGGCGATGCGACCCATGCCGTGGCCGCCGCGCGCGTCGCGCATGAGGAACTCGGTTTCAAGGTCTGCGGGCTCGGCTGCTATAATCGCGAATTCGCACGCGAGGTTCGCGCCGCCGCGAAACTCTACGATGTCGAGCCGCTGATCACCGACGATCACCTCGCGGTCGAGGAAGCGATTGCCGAAGCGCAGCCCGAACTGGTGCTCGGTACGCAGATGGAGCGTCATATCGCGAAGCGGCTCGGCGTGCCCTGCGCGGTGATTTCGGCGCCCGTCCATGTCCAGGATTTCCCGGCGCGCCACAGCCCGCAAATGGGCTTCGAAGGCGCGAATGTGCTCTTCGATAGCTGGGTTCATCCGCTGGTGATGGGGCTGGAAGAGCATCTGCTGACAATGTTCCGCGACGATTTCGAATTTTCGGACGAAGCGGGTGCATCGCATCTTGGCCCCGGCCATGCCGCGCCGCCTGCCGCGTCGAACGACGAAGCGCCGGCGGCGACCGGCGAAGCGGCGGCCATCGCCTGGGCCGAAGATGCCGAACGCGAACTGAAGAAAATACCCTTCTTCGTGCGTGGCAAGGCCCGGCGGAACACGGAGCTCTTCGCGAGCGAGCAGGGCCGCGCAACGATCGATCTCGAAACCCTCTATGACGCGAAGGCGCATTATGCGCGGTAGCGCGCCCTCCGCCCCGCGCGATCCCGCGGTCCGCGTCGTCATCGTGACGCTCGACAATCATCTGTCGGCTGCCGCCGAGCGCGCCGAAGCGCGGCTCGCCGATCAGGGCGTGACCATCGATTTCCACGCCGCCGCCGATTGGGACCGCGATCCGGAGACGTTTGAGCGCGCCAAGGCCGATATTGCGAAGGGCGACATCATCATAGCGACGATGCTGTTCCTCGAAGACCATGTCCGCGCAATCCGTCCGGCGCTCGAAGCGCGGCGCGAGGATTGCGACGCGATGCTCGGCCTGATGTCGACGGGCGAGATCGTGAAACTCACCCGGCTCGGCGACTATCGCATGGATGCGCCCGCCAAAGGCCCGCTTGCGCTGCTTAAGAAATTGCGCGGCTCGAAAAAGCCCGGCGCGAGTTCGGGGCAGAAGCAGATGCGCATGCTGCGCCGCCTGCCGAAAATCCTGCGCTTTATTCCCGGCACCGCCCAGGACGTGCGCGCCTATTTCCTGACGCTGCAATATTGGCTCGCGGGCTCCGACGACAATGTCGTGCAGATGGTCCGCGCGCTGATCGACCGCTATGCGAGCGGCGCGCGCGAAGAGTTGCGCGGCGCGATGAAGGCCGAAGCGCCGCTCGAATATCCGGAAGTCGGCGTCTATCACCCGCGCGCGCGGCAACGGCTATCGGAAAGCGAACGCATCCTGCCCAAGAAAGGCGGGAAGAACGGCACGGTCGGCCTGCTGATGCTGCGCTCCTATCTGCTGGGCCGCGATACTGGCCATTATGACGGCGTGATCGAGGCGATGGAGGCCAAGGGGCTGCGCGTCATTCCCGCCTTTGCCAGCGGCTTGGACGCGCGGCCTGCGATCGAGAAATTCTTCGTGAAGGACGGCAAGCCTGTCATCGACGCCATGGTCAATCTGACCGGTTTCTCGCTGGTTGGCGGGCCCGCGTATAACGATGCCGATGCCGCGGTCGAAACGCTGACTGGGCTCGATGTGCCTTATATCGCGGCCCATCCCATCGAATTTCAGACGCTCGAACAATGGGGCAACCGCAAACAGGGTCTGCTGCCGCTCGAATCGACGATGATGATTGCTATTCCGGAACTCGACGGCGCGATCTGCCCGAGCGTGTTCGGCGGCCGCTCGGACGGTGTCGGCGAGGCCTGCGACGGCTGCGACCGGCATTGTCATTTCGAATCCAAGGGCGCGATCCGCGCGATGCAGGGTTGCCCCGACCGCGCCGAGGCGCTGGTCGAGCGGACCGCGCGGATGATCGCGCTGCACCGGTCCAAGCGTGCGGCGCGCAAGCTTGCCGTCGTGCTCTTCAATTTCCCGCCCAATGCCGGGGCGACGGGCACCGCCGCGCATCTCGCCGTGTTCGAATCGCTGCATGCGACGCTGCAGAGGCTGTCGGACGAAGGCTATGATGTGGACGTGCCGGAAAGCGTCGATGCGCTGCGCGAGTCGATCCTCAAGGGCAATGCCGAACGCTATGGCGCGGACGCCAATGTCGCCGCGCGGATCGCCGCCGACGATCATGTCCGGGCCGAACCCTATCTCAAGCAGATTGAGGCGCAATGGGGCCCCGCGCCCGGCAAGCAGCAGAGCGACGGATCGACCATTCATGTGCTCGGCGCCGAGTTCGGCAATGTCTTTGTCGGCGTGCAGCCGGCCTTCGGTTATGAGGGCGATCCGATGCGGTTGCTGTTCGAGGGCGATTTCGCCCCGACCCACGCCTTCGCCGCCTTCTATCGCTGGATCCGGCAGGATTTCGCGGCCGATGCCGTGCTCCATTTCGGCACCCATGGCGCGCTCGAATTCATGCCGGGCAAACAGGCGGGGATGTCGGGCAAGTGCTGGCCGGACCGGCTGCTCGGCGATCTACCCAACTATTATCTCTACGCGGCCAACAACCCGTCCGAAGGCATTATCGCCAAGCGGCGCTCGGGCGCGACTTTGGTCAGCTATCTGACGCCGGCGCTCGCCGAAGCCGGTCTCTACAAGGGCTTTGCCGATCTGAAGGCGCTGGTCGAACGCTATCGCTCCGCCGACACCGATGAGGGCGAGCGTGACGCCCTGGCGGTGATGATCGAAGAACAGTGCGATGCGCTGGACATCGAGGGCGGCGATATCGAAACGCTGGCCGGGCGGCTCTACGAGCTGGAACGCGCGCTGATCCCGCACGGCATGCACGTATTCGGCAGCCATCCCGAAGGCGAGGAGCTCGAGCAGTTCGTCGATGCGATGATGGACGCGCATCCCGAATCCGACCGCGCCGAAATCGAAGCGAAGCTGGCGGCGAATGACGAACTCGGCGCGCTGGTCCATGCGCTCGACGGCACCTTCGTTCCTCCGGCGCCGGGCGGCGATATCCTCCATAATCCCGAAGTGCTGCCCACGGGTCGCAATATCCACGGCTTCGATCCGTTCCGCATCCCGAGCCGCTTCGCCTGCGAGTTGGGCGCGGCACAGGCCGAGCAGTTGATCACGCGTCATGTCGAAGGCGGGGCCGAGTTTCCCGAAAGCATCGCCATGGTGCTCTGGGGCACGGACAACCTCAAAAGCGAAGGCGCGCAGATCGCGCAGGCGCTAACGCTCATCGGCGCACGGCCGCGCTTCGATAGCTATGGCCGGCTTTGCGGCGCGGAGCTGATCCCGCTCGAAGAATTGGGCCGCCCGCGGATTGATGTCGTCATCACGCTGTCGGGCATCTTCCGCGATCTGTTGCCGCTGCAGACGCGCATGATCGCCGAGGCCGCATGGCTCGCCAGCAGCGCCGACGAGCCGGTCGAGCAGAATTTCATCCGCAGGCACAGCCTCGCGCATCAGGAAGCCCATGGCTGCGATCTCGAAACCGCGAGCCTGCGCGTCTTCTCCAATGCGGAAGGGGCCTATGGCGCGAACGTCAACATGATGATCGACGGCGGCGCCTGGACGGATCCCGACGAACTCGCCGAGTCCTTCGAAACCCACAAGGGCTTCGCCTATGGCCGCAATGGCGGTCCGGTGCAGCATCGCGCTTTGCTTGAAAGCGCGCTCAAGGGCGTCGAATTCACGTACCAGAATCTTGAGAGCGTCGAAGTCGGCGTGACCGATCTCGATCAATATGTGGACGGGCTTGGCGGTGTCAGCCGCTCGGTCGCCCGCGCCAAAGGCAAAGCCGCGCCCGTCTATATCGTCGACGGCACGCAGGGCAAAACCAAGGTCCGCACGCTCGGCGAGCAGATCGATCTCGAAACGCGCACCCGGACGCTCAACCCCAAATGGTATGAAGGCATGCTCAAGCACGGCTTTGAGGGCGTGCGCGAGATTGAGGGCCATGTGACGAACACGATGGGCTGGTCGGCGACGACCGGGGCGGTCGATCCCTGGGTCTATCAGCAGATCAGCGAAACCTTCGTGCTTGACGAGGAAATGCGCGCGCGGCTGTCGCAGCTCAACGCGAAGAGCTCGGCCCGGGTGGCGAACCGGCTGCTCGAAGCGTGCGAGCGCGAACTGTGGGAACCCGATGCGGAAACGCTCGCGGCGCTCAAGGCGGCGAGCGACGATTTGGAGGACCGGCTGGAAGGCCTGGTCGCAGCGGAATGATGGGAGAGCAACAATGACCCTTCTCGATGCAGGCACCGCGCCGCCGGACGGCGAAGGCTCGGTCCAGGTCCAGCTCGATCCGAAGGACGAGATCAAGGGCGCGAAGGTCTTCGCGGTCTATGGCAAGGGCGGGATCGGCAAATCGACGACCTCGTCGAACCTCTCGGCGGCCTTTTCCAAGCTTGGCCACCGGGTGCTGCAGATCGGCTGCGATCCGAAACATGACAGCACTTTCACGCTGACGAAAAAGATGATGCCGACGGTGATCGATGTGCTCGAAACGGTCGAGTTTCACTCTGAGGAGCTGCGCGCCGAAGACTATATGTTCGAAGGCTACAATGGCGTGATGTGCGTCGAGGCGGGCGGGCCGCCCGCCGGCACGGGCTGCGGCGGCTATGTCGTCGGGCAGACGGTGAAACTGCTCAAACAACATCATCTGCTCGAAGACACCGATGTCGTGATCTTTGATGTGCTCGGCGATGTCGTGTGCGGCGGTTTCGCCGCGCCGCTCCAGCATGCCGAGCGCGCGCTGGTCGTCGCCGCCAATGATTTCGACAGCATCTTCGCGATGAACCGGATCATGGCCGCGATCGGGGCGAAATCGAAAAACTATAATGTGCGCCTGGCCGGCGTCGTCGCCAATCGTTCCAAAGATACCGACGAGATCGATCGCTTTGCCGATGCGACGGGCCTGAAGCGGCTCGCCCATTTCCGGGATCTCGATGCGATCCGCCGCTCGCGGCTCAAAAAATGCACATTGTTCGAGATGGACGAGACGCCCGAGGTCAAACAGGCGCAGGACGAATATCTGCGGCTCGCCACCATGCTCTATGCCGGCGTCGATCCGCTCAAAGCGACGCCGATGAAAGACCGCGACATTTTCGATTTTCTGGGGTTCGAATGATGGCGAGCGCCGCACCGATCACTCAGCCTGACCGCCTCCGCGAAAGCGGCAGCGCGCGCTATGCGAAGTATCGCGGGCAGCTCACCACTTATTTCGACAGCACCGCGCGCAAGGCCTGGGTCGATCTCACATCCGACGCGCCGGTGAGTGGTATTCGCGCGACGGTCCGCGCGGGCCGTGACCGGATGCGCGCAACCTTGCTCTCCTGGCTGCCCGCCGATCTGAGCGGCCGCCGGCTGCTCGATGCCGGATGCGGCACGGGATCGCTGGCGGTCGAAGCCGCCGAACGCGGTGCCGAAGTTGTGGCGATCGACGTTTCGCAGGGGCTGGTCGATGTGGCACGCGAGCGGGCACCCGATGGTTTGGCGATTGACTGGCGCGTTGGCGATCTGCTCGATCCCGCGCTTGGCCGCTTCGACCATGTGATCGCAATGGACTCGCTGATCCATTATCCGACGGCTGATATCGTCGATGTGGTCGGCGCGCTCGGCGAACGGTCCGGGACGGTCGGTTTCACCTTCGCGCCGAGTTCGCCTTTGCTTCAGACGATGTATATGGCCGGCAAGCTGTTTCCGCGCGGCAATCGCTCCCCGGCTATCAAGCCCGTGTCCGAAAACCGCCTGCGCCGCGCTTTGGGCGAGCGCCTGCCGGAACACGACATCGCCCATGGCGAGCGCGTCGCCAGCGGCTTCTATACCTCGCACGCGCTGATGGTGGAGGCCGGATGACGCGGCCCGCCGCCTCGAAGCCTTTCTGGGCCACGGTGGGAATGAAGTTCCTGCCCTTCGCCGATGCGGCGACGAAAGAGCTGCCGCTGGGTCGCTTGCTGCGCCTGGCGTTGTTTCAGGTCAGTGTCGGCATGGCGGTCGTGCTGTTGAATGGCACGCTCAACCGCGTCCTCGTCGTCGAACTCGGCGTACCGGTCTGGATCATCGCGCTGCTGATCGCGCTGCCGCTGGTCGTTGCGCCGTTCCGCGCGCTTATCGGCCATAAATCGGATACACACCGCTCGCTGCTCGGCTGGCGGCGTGTGCCCTATATCTGGCTCGGTACCATGCTGCAGTTTGGCGGGCTCGCGATCATGCCCTTCGCATTGCTGTTAATGTCGCGGCCCGAGGATTTCGCGATCGGCGTATCGGCGAGCGCGCTGGCCTTCCTGCTGACCGGCGCCGGCATGCATGTCACGCAGACGGCGGGCCTTGCGCTCGCCACCGATCTTGCGCCGGAAAAGAGCCGCCCGCGTGTCGTCGCGCTGCTCTATGTAATGCTGCTCGCCGGCATGATGCTGAGCGCGCTGGTGATAGGGTCTCTACTCGTCGACTTTTCGGCAATGCGGCTCGTCGAGGTGATCCAGGGTGCGGCCGTGCTGACCATGTTGCTGAACATCGCGGCGCTATGGAAGCAAGAGGCACGTAATAAGGCGGCGACGGCACCAGATCGCCATCGTCCTGCATTCTCGGATGTCTGGCGCGCTTTTATAAGCGAAGGGCGCACTGCGCGGTTGCTGATCGCCATTGGCTGCGGCGCGGCGGCGTTTAGCATGCAGGATGCGTTGCTTGAGCCCTATGGCGGCGAAATTCTCGGCCTGTCCGTCGGCGCGACGACCGGACTGACCGGAATCTGGGCGCTTGGCACATTGGCGGGTTTCACACTGGCCGGACGGATGCTGAGCCGCGACGCCGATCCGCTGCGCATTGCGGGTCTGGGGGGTGTCGCCGGGATCGCGGCCTTTATGATCGTGCTGTTCGCCGGTCCATTAGGATCGCCCGGGCTGCTTTACACCGGCGCAGCTGCGATCGGGTTCGGTGTGGGACTATTCTCCGTCGGCACGCTGATCGCCGCGATGGCGCTGGCGCGCGAGGAGACAGCGGGGCTCGCGCTTGGCGCCTGGGGTGCCGTGCAAGCGACGGCGGCCGGCCTCGGCATCGCCCTGGGCGGCATTATCCGCGACATATTTACGAGCCTGGCGCTGGCCGATGCGCTGGGCTCGACACTCGCAGTACAGACGACCGGTTACGGCATCGTCTACTGCATCGAGATCGGCCTGTTACTGTGCATGCTTATTGTTCTCGGTCCGCTGGCCGGTGGCCGCCAGGGTGTAACGCCCGGCGCCCCGAAACAGTTCGGACTGAGTGAATTTCCAACCTGAGCGAGGAAAGACCGATGACTGATGGCAACCTGGTAGGAACGATCGATGTGGCGGAACTTATGTTCTACGCCTTTGTGCTCTTTTTCATCGCATTGGTCTTCTATTTGCGACGGGAGGATCGCCGGGAAGGATATCCTCTCGAGGACGAACTGACCGGGCGGGTCGAATCGACCGGCGGACCGCTGCATACGGCGGAACCCAAGACTTTCCGCCTTCCGCACGACAAGGGTAGCGTCGTCGCACCGCTGCCGCGGACCGAGGGCCGCGAGCCCGTCGATATACCTGCCGAACGCACCTTCCGGGCGGGTGGTGCACCGGTGGTTCCGACAGGCGATCCGCTGGCAGATGGCATCGGCCCGGCAGCCTGGGCGGAGCGCTCCCGCTGGCCGGATCTGGATGCCGAGGGTCATCCCCGGATTATCCCGATGGGCACGGACTCCGGCATTACGGTCGCGAAACAAGATGCCGATCCGCGTGGCATGATCGTCAAGGGTGCGGACGGCGAAGTCGCCGGCACGGTCAGCGATATCTGGGTAGACCGGGCCGAGCATATCATCCGCTATCTCGAAGTCGCGACGACGGCCGGGCCCAAGGTGCTCGCGCCGATGCCGATGAGCATCGTTAAAGGCAGGAAGGGCGAAGTGCACATCGATGCGCTGAATGCCGACCAATTCGCCGGCGCACCACAGCTCGAAACGCCCGGGCAGATCACGCGCTACGAGGAAGAGCGGGTCTCCGCCTATTTCGGCGGCGGCTATCTCTATGCGACGCCTGAGCGTCAGGAGGCGGTCATATGAGCGAGTACGATCATGAACCCATAAGGGGCCTGCCCGGCCACCTGCCCGAAGGGGAGCAGATCCTCTGGCAAGGCACACCGGAGTGGCGGACACTGGCCCGCACGGCGCTGCACACGCGGCTGATCGGTGTCTATTTCGTGCTGCTTGTCGCACTTGCCTTTGCCAGCGGCAGTATTGGCGGCGCGATTGCGACCGGCATCGCTGGTATGCTCGGTATCGGCCTGCTCATGCTGTTTGCCTGGGGCGTCGAGCGAACGACCGTCTACACGCTCACCAACCGGCGCATAGTGCTGCGCATCGGCGTCGCGCTCAACAAATGCGTGAACTTGCCGCTCAAGCAGATCGGCGCGGCTGATCTCAATCTGCGCGGCAACGGCTTTGGCGATATCGCACTGACGCTGACCGGAACGCATCGGATCGGTTATGCGATGCTCTGGCCGCATGCCCGGCCGTGGAAGTTCTCGCGCGTACAACCAATGTTGCGGGCCATTCCAGATGCTGAAACGGTCGCCGCGAAACTCGCCCGCGCCACGGCATCTGTCGTCGATATCGACCGCATCGCACCGGCAGAAACGGCGCCAGCGAAATCGCCGGGCATGACGGAGGCAGTTGCGTGAGCCACGCCCACGAAGATCCAACTGTCCCCAAGGGCGCGCTCGTTATGGCGGCGGCGCTGATCGCGCTTGCGCTCGCACTGACGGCGGCGACGCGGCTCGGTTGGATCCCGCATGCGGCATCGCCGGTTGCCGAGCGCACAGCCGCCGATGTTGCGCCGGTTGCTGAACGCACGCTGCACTTTAGCGATACCGTGGACGGTTCGGTACGTGTGGTGGATGCCGAAACCGGGCAGGAGATCGCCATCTATGGCGAAGAGGGCAGCGGCTTCATTCGCGGCGTCATGCGCGGCCTGGCCCGCGAGCGCCGGATGAACGGCATAGGCCAGCAACAGCCTTTCGCACTGACGTTGTGGGAAGACGGATCGTTGTCGTTGCGCGACAGTGCGACTGGCCGGGTGGTCGAACTCGGCGCGTTCGGCGCCGACAATCGCGCCGTATTTGTGCAGTTCTTAGAGAATGGAGACGGGTGATGGGCCTGTTGCGCAATGAGTCTTTCGATACCGGATGCCGGATCGAAGTCGAGCAGAGTGAAGAACATTTCCATGCCCATGTCGAACTCGACGGGAATGTGCCGATCGGGCCGGGTGACAGGGTGTGCGTGCATGGCGCACCGATCAGCATCCCGTTCGGCGGCAGTGCGGTCTACGAACGTACGGCGACCGTCGAACGCGCCGGGCCGCTCGTGCGCGCCTGGATTAAATTGGCCAGCTATTTCGATCTGGCCGAACTTTACGAAGTCAGTTTTACGCCGAGGAGGTTGCGATGAACGCCCATACGAAAGTCGAAGCGGCGCCCGATGTCATGGAGATTGCGCAGCAGGACACGGTCCTCAGCCCGCGCTTCTACACCACCGATTTCGATGCGCTCGACAAGATCGACGTATCGCCCGTGCGCGAGGAATGGGACGAGCTGATCGCCGAGATGGTCAGCGATCCCAACAAGCGCCACTTCCGCCGGACCGAAGAGTTTGACGGCATCATCGAGGGGCTTGAGCCGGAGCTGAAGGCCGAGTTTATCGATTTCCTCGTCAGCTCGCTGACATCGGAATTTTCCGGCTGCATCCTTTATGCCGAGATTGCGCGCCGGACGAAGAACCCGGACGTCAAACAGCTTTTCAAGCTGCTCGCGCGCGATGAGAGCCGCCATGCCGGTTTCATCAACGATACGCTGAAGGATGCCGGGATCGGCGTCGATCTCAGCTTCCTGACCAAGTCGAAAAAATACACCTATTTCAAACCGAAATTCATCTTCTACGCCGTCTATCTGTCGGAGAAGATCGGTTATGCGCGCTATATCACGATCTTCCGCCAGCTCGCCAAACATCCCGAGCTGCGCTTCCACCCGATTTTCAACTGGTTCGAACAATGGTGCAATGACGAGTTTCGCCACGGCGAAGCCTTCGCCATGCTGCTCCGCGCCGATCCGAAACTGTTGAAGGGCGCGAACAAGCTCTGGATCAAATTCTTCCTGCTTTCGGTCTATGCGACCATGTATGTGCGCGATCATGGCCGGCCGGCCTTCCACAAGGCGCTCGGCGTCGATCCGACCGAATATGATTATGCCGTATTCGACAAATGCACGGCGATCAGCCGCCAGGTCTTCCCGGTCGAGCTGAACACCGACGATCCGCGCTTCCGCAAGGGCATGGACCGGCTGCTGCGCGCGTCGCGCGGCATGGATGCGGCCAAGGAGCAGGGCGGAATCATGGGCTCGATCAAGCGGTTCGGCCATATCGCCGTCGCTGGCGCGACGCTCGCCCGGCTCTATTTCCTGCCGTCGAAGCGCAACGAGCTGCCCGCCAACATCAGACTGCAGCCGGCGTTTTGAGCCTCTATGGTCACATAATACCGCTGATCGCGGTCGTGCTGATCTGGTTCATCAGCACCGGGCTGGTCGCCTGGCTCGACAACCGGCCGCGCGCCACTTTCGCGCGCAGCCTGCGCTTCGCGGCGATTGGCGGCATTGCCGGGCTGGTCGCGATCGTGATCAGCGCGCAATTCGCGACCGTTGCGGCGGCCTATGTGGCGCTTGTCGGCGCGCTTGCTGTCTGGGCCTGGCACGAGATGAGTTTCCTGATGGGCGCCGTCGCGGGGCCACGCCGCGGGCCATGCCCGGACGGGGTGGCCGGCTGGAAGCGGTTCGTCCATGCGACGAACGTGCTGATTTATCACGAGATCGCGCTGGCCGTGACCGGCGCGCTGATCGTCGCGGCGAGCTGGGGCATGCCCAATCAGACGGGCGCGATGGTCTTCCTGCTGCTCTTCGTCATGCGCCTCAGTACGAAGCTCAACATCTTCGCCGGTGTGCCGAATATGAGCACGGAGATGCTGCCGCCACATCTCGATTATATGAAAACCTATTTCGGCCCGCGCCGGTTCGGCTTCTGGCTCGCGATGGCGATTGTGGCCGCCGCGGCGCTCGCCGTCTGGCTCGGCATGCGGGCCTTCGCCGCACCGGCCGACAGTTTCGCGGCCGTCAGCGCCAGCCTCGTCTTCGGGTTCGCGATACTCGGCACATTGGAACATCTGTTTTTGGCGCTGCCCTTCCGGGACGGCGCTCTATGGGGCTGGGCACTGCCCGGCCGGAACAAGGGATTGAATGCGTAAAGGGGAGCCTGGAATGGACTATGAACAATATTTCAAGGATGAGCTGGATGGCGTGCGCGACGAGGGCCGCTATCGCATCTTTACCGAGATCGAACGCCATGCCGGAGCATTCCCGCACGCGACCCGCTATGTCGACGATACCACGACCGATGTAACCGTCTGGTGCTCGAACGACTATCTCGGCATGGGCCAGCATCGCACGGTCATCGAAGCGATGCATGAAACACTGGACCAGTGCGGCGCCGGGGCAGGGGGCACGCGCAACATTTCGGGCACCAACCATCATCACGTTTTGTTGGAAAACGAACTGGCGGACCTGCATCACAAGGAATCCGCTTTGCTCTTCACCTCGGGCTATGTCTCGAACTGGGCGGCGCTCGGTACGCTCGCGGCCAAACTCCCCGGCTGCGTCGTACTCTCCGATGCCGGCAATCACGCTTCGATGATCGAGGGCATCCGGCACAGCAAGGCCGAAAAACATATCTGGGAGCATAATTCGCCCGAGGACCTCGACCGGAAGCTCTCGGCCATCGACCCGGTCCGGCCCAAACTCGTCGCCTTCGAAAGCGTCTATTCGATGGACGGGGATATCGCGCCGATCGCCGAAATCCTCGATGTGTGCGAAGCGCATGGCGCGATGAGCTATATCGACGAAGTGCATGCGGTCGGCCTGTATGGCCCGCGCGGCGGCGGCATCGCCGAGCGCGAAGGGCTGATGGACCGGATCACGGTGATCGAGGGGACGCTCGGCAAGGCGTTTGGCGTGATGGGCGGCTATATCGCGGCCTCGACCGCGTTATGCGATTTCGTCCGCAGTTTCGCGAGCGGCTTCATCTTCACCACCGCTCTCCCGCCGGCGCTGGCCGCCGGTGCCTGTGCGAGCATCAAGCATCTCAAACAGAGCAATGCCGAACGCGAGCGGCATCAGGAGCGGGTCGCCAAGGTGCGGCACAAGCTCAACTGTCTCGGCATCCCGCATCTCGACAATCCGAGCCATATCATCCCGGTGATGGTCGGCGATCCGCACAAATGTAAACGGATCAGCGACTGGCTGATGGATAATCACGGGATCTATGTGCAGCCGATCAACTATCCAACCGTGCCCAAGGGCACCGAGCGGCTGCGCATCACGCCGTCGCCCGTGCATAGCGATGCGGATATCGACAAGCTGATCGACGCGCTGACCGAAATCTGGTCCGAATGCGAATTGGCGCGGGGCGCAATCGCGGCCTGAGGCCTGCACACCCAACGAAAAAGGGCGGCCCGCGGACCGCCCTTTTCTTGCGCGAAACGCGTTCGGCTATTCGGAATAGGTTTCCAGATAGGCGATAAGGTCCGCCCGGTCCTGCGCTTCGGGCAGTCCGGCAAAGGCCATCCGCGTGTTCGGGATGATGCGGGCCGGATTTTCCAGATATTGGAACAGTTTTTCCGGCGTCCAGACGATGCCACTATTGGCGTTGGCATCGGTATAGTTGAAGCCTTCGACCTGACCCGCCTCACGTCCGACGATATTGTGTAGCGAGGGGCCGGTGCGGTTCACGCCCGGATCCATGACATGACAGGTCCGGCACTGCGCGAATACGGCCTCACCCGCCGTCGCATCGCCGGTGAAATCGGCATAGACCGTGCCGTCGATCGTGTCGGTGGAATCAGCCGACGGCGCTTCGGCCGTCTCGGCGTCGTCCGCTGGCGCTTCGGCTTCGGCGTCTCCGCCATCGGCGGCTGGCGGTCCGTCGCTGCCACCGCCACAGGCGGCGGTCGTCATGAGTCCCAATGCGGCTGCGGCGCCGAGAAATTTATGCATTTTCCTCATATTGCTTCCTTTTCTCCGAAGACGTGCTGAGACGCTGTATAAAATATTTCGGACAAGCTCAACGCCCCAAGATTATTCGCTTCGCGCGCCGTCGCCGGTTTCGGATTTTTCTCCGGCCTTTTCATCGGTCTTGAGAATTTTCACCCTTTGATGCCGGACGAAGAAATAGATCGCGGCCATGACCGGGAAGACCAGCAAGGCGATGATGACATCGGCCCCGAATCCCGCGCCGAGGCCATCGCCGCCCTTCACCAGATAGGCGATCAGCCCGACCGCATAATAAGTGGCCGCGATCACCGACAGGCCCTCGATCAGCGATTGCAGGCGGAGCTGGATGCCGAGGCTGCTTTCCATCGAAGAGAGCAGATCACGGTTTTGCGCCTTGATCCGCGTGTCGATGCGTGTGTTCAAGAGGGCGATGACCCCGTCCGTGCGCTCCGACAGGTCGTTCAGTCGCGATTCGAAGGATTCGCATGTCCGCATGGCGGGCAGCAGGCGGCGCTCGGTAAAATCGGTCAGGCTCGGAAATCCCGTGATCGGGCGGATATCGAGCTTTTCCAGCCGGTTGGCGGCGATCTCCGCATAGGCGCGGGTCGCGCCGAGCCGGTATCCGGTCTCGACGCGGATCAGCGCGAGCTCCGAGGAAAGCTCGGTCAGCTGATCGAGCAGCGCCTCGTCGTCGCTCTTCGGATCGCGTTCGAGCATCTGGGCATAGTCCGCCAATTGCCGTTCGAGGCGGCTCAGGCGCGGCGCATAGTCCTGCACAAGCGGAAAGCCGAGCAACGCCATGTTGCGATAATTGCCGAGCTCCTGAACCCGCTGAACGATCCGGCCAAGATCGCGGGACGGCGCATCGTTCGCTGCGATCAATGTCCTGCCATAGCCCTGATGGATGCCGAAATCGGACCAGAGCCGGACGCCGCAGCTCAAATGGCAGGATACGAGATCGGCCTGATTGAACTCCATTTCGTCGAGCCGGTTCTCGGCATCGGATTCGGATGCTTCGACCGTCAGCCGCGTTGCGCGGACGACGGCGCCCGGCCAATTCTCCATCCAGTCGAAAAGTTTCTGCCGGCCTTTGCGGGCATCGGGCGGGAGAATCGCGGTGATCGTCGATGCTTCGGTATGCTGCTCCCAGACGAAGGTCGCGCCGGTTTGCGTTGCGGAGGTGATATGCTTCGCTTCGGCGTCGATATCGAAGTCCATCCCGTCCGGCGCCGATTGCAGCATGCGATTTTCCTGTTCGCGCTGCGCATCCTCGATGACCCAGACCATCTGGACGATTTCGCACGGTATCGGCACTTCCACGAAGCGCCGCATATGCATTTCGCGCACAAGGCCGCGGCGCAGGGGATGTTCGGTGAATACCATCAGCGGACCTTAAGGTCAGGATTCGCCAAATGCACGGGCGTTATCATCGCATCGATTGCGCAAAGGCGGCGGCAGCGCCGTAGAGGCCGGGTTCGGGGTGGGTCAGCCGCTTCACGGGCACGGACTCCATGATTTCCCGATAGCGCCCCTTCGCGGTGAAGCGTTCCGCAAAGCCGGAGACAGGGAGGATATCGGCGAGGCGCGCGGCCAGATTGCCGGCGATGACAACCGGGCCGGGTCCGAAGGTCAGGGCTAGATCGCCGGCGGCTGCGCCGAAGCATTGGCAGAAGTGCTGGAGCGCGGCCGAGGCAAGCGCATCACCGCCTTGCAATGCTGCAGCCCATAATTCCCGATCGTCTCGATCCCATGCGGAATCGCCCGTATCTTCCGCCAACACGTCATAGATGGTGCGCAGCCCGGGGCCCGAGACGACGCGCTCCACCGATACGCGGCCGTGAACTTCGCGCAGCCGGGCGAGCAGCCGATCCTCGAACGCGTCAAGCGGCGCGAAATCGCCATGGCTACCTTCCGAGGTGATGACATGCGAATGCTCGTTCGTTCGCAGCAGAGCCGCCACGCCGAGCCCTGTGCCCGGGCCGATCACGGTGATCGCGCCACTCTCGGGCAATGGCCCGGCGGGGCCGCAAATATCGGCGAAATGGCGTGCATCCAGCGCGTCGGCGGCATGCGCGATCGCTGCAAAATCGTTGAGCAGGATATGGTGGTCGAGACCAAGGGATTGCGCGATCGTATCGCGTTCGAAGCGCCAATCGCTGTTGGTCAGCGCGATCGTCTCGCCGCGGATCGGGGCGGCGATGGCGATGGCGGCCGCGCGCGGTGCGGGGTCAGGCAGGGTGGCCGCAAAGGCCTGCCAAGCGTCCGCCAAACCGGCATGCTCGCCCGTGCGTAGCGTGACGGGCTCGCCCATATCGGTGACCGCGCCATCGCGCACCGTTGCGAGCGCGAAGCGGGCATGGGTGCCGCCGATATCCGCCGTTACGATATCCATCGATCGCCGCTCATCTTCTCATCACGCTCCATGCACCGCCAATCCTAAGCCGCCACGCGCCGCCAGCGCGCCAATGTCGCGCGCTGCCCGAAAACGATCCGGTTGACGGTGAGCGCGGCCAGCACCGATGTGACCAGCACGACCACCATAAAGTCGATATAGTGCATCGTGATAATCCCGGCGGGCTCGAACGCGAAGGTATAGGCCGCGTAGAGCAGGACGCCCCAGATCACCCCGGCAATCGCCGCGCGCGCATCGACGCCCTTGAACAATAGCCCGGCGACGAAGGCGGAAAGGATCGGCATCGACAAGAGGCCATTGAGCTGCTGCAGCAGATTGATGATGCTTTCGGCATTCTGGTAGATCGGCACGAGTGAAATCGCGACGATGGTCAGCAGCACGGAAACCATCGCGCCGAGCTTCCAGTGGTTCGGGACTTCGCCGATAAACTGTTCGTGGAAATCGACCGAATAGAGCGCGACCGTGCTGTTGAGCACCGCGCTGAAGGTCGTGATGACGGCGGCGGCAACCATGGCGGCGAAGGCGCCGGCGAGCCAGCCGGGCAGGATTTCCGCGACGAGCCGGCCATAGGCCGCGTCCCCCACATCGCCGAAGAGTTTGAACGCCACGATGCCGGGCAGCACGACGATGGGCGGGACGATGAGGATGCGGATCGCGGCGGCGGCCAGCACCCCCTTGCGCGCCTCGCGCACGGTCGGCGCGGCCATGGCACGCTGCGTGATATTCTGATTGGTCGACCAGTAGAAGATCTGGATGAACAGCATGCCGGTGAAGAGGGTATGAAAGGGGATCGGGGAATCCGGCCCGCCGATCATCGTCAACCGTTCTGCCGGTACGCCGGTGACGATATCGAAATCCACGGCTGCCAGCGCGAGGAAGACGATCAGCAACGCGAGGCCCAGCACGCCGATGCCCGAATAGGTGTCCATCACTGCGACCGCACGCAGGCCGCCGAAGATCGTGTATGCCGCCGCGATCACGGCGAGGATGGCGGAAAAGGCGATGATCGGCAGCCCGCCGCCGAACAGCGACTGCATGAACAGCCCGCCGCTATAGAGCGCGGCCGGCAGGTAGATCAGGACATTGCCGAACAGGAACAGTGCGGAGATCAGCGTGCGGATGCTGCGCCCGCCATAGCGGCGTTCGAGCAGTTCGGTGACGGTCGTGCATTGATGGCGATAGTAAAGCGGCACGAAAACGAAGGCGAGGATTAGAAGCCCGAAAAAGCCGGCAATCTCCCACCAGGCGAGGAGCGCCATCTGGTTGCCGTTCATGCCGACAAGCTGGTCGGTCGAGAGGTTGGTCAGCGTGATCGAACCGGCGACGAAGACCCAGCTCAGGCCCCCGCCGGCGAGATAAACGTCCTTCTTCGACCCGTCATGCCGCTTCGCCTGGCGAACCTTCCACCAGGTCGCCAGGCCGACCAGCGCGGTCAGCGCGATACAGACGATGATCTGCACCGCATCGATGGACCCAGCGGTTTCGCCGAACATGCAATCCCCTCTCGGCTCCGTGCGTAACGCGTCGCGCCGAACCTGCCAATGCGCCGGCCGCCCTTTCTCCGTTGACGGACGCGCTGCGGCTTCGCATGCCCGTTGCGTGACACGGGACGAGCGATATTGCCGGCTGGACGGGGAGGGCGTGTGCGCCGTGTTCGCCTGTGCGGCGCGCGTGCCGGAGCTTGTCTATCTGGGTACGCCTTTGGCCGCGGATGAGGACTTGGCGGCCATCGCGCTGGCATCGGCGCGGGGTCGGCATGAGTCGCAGGCAGACGATCCTCCGACACCCTCTCTGTTGCCGCTCGATGGGCGCGGGTTTCTGGGGACGCCGGCGCTGGAGCTGCTGGCGGATGGCGCGGCCATGGCTATCGATCCGGTGCTTCGAGACACGCGCGCCGAGCCGGATGCCATCACCTTCGCGCTGGCAGACGAGCGGGCCGGTATCGCGATCAACCTCCGCTGGCGGGCCGTTTCGCCCGGTGTTCTCGTCATCGAAACATCGCTGCGGAACATGGGCGATGCGCCGGTCACGATTGCGCGGCTGGCGTCGCTCGCGCTGCCCCTGCCGGACTGGGCGACGTACATCACGCGTTATGCCGGGCGCTGGTCGGCGGAGATGCGCAGCGAGACCGGCGTCATCGGGCGTGGCGCATGGCTCAACGAATCGCGCGGCGGACGGACTGGCTTTGGCGGCGGCAACTGGCTGCTGGCCCATGAGGCGGAGACGGGTGTTACGCGCGGCCAGATCATCGGCCTGCATCTCGGCTGGTCCGGCGATCATTACAGCATCGTCGAGGGCGATGCGGATGCGCAGCGCCGCATTCAGATGGGCTGCCGCCTCGATATCGGCGAGATTGTCCTCGAGCCAGGCACGCGGTTCGACGCGCCGCCCGTGCATCTCGGCGTCAGTGGTGAAGGCCGCAATGGCCTGCGCAACGCGATGACGGATCATGTCCGCCGCCATGTGCTGCCGGATCGCGCCGATTGGCCCGCGCGCCGCGTCCATCTCAACAGCTGGGAAGCGCTCAGTTTCGATATGGACGAGGCGAAGCTCAAGCGGCTGGCCGATGACGCCGCTGCCATCGGGATCGAGCGGTTTGTGGTCGATGATGGCTGGTTCGGCGGGCGGCGTGACGACCGGACGAGCCTGGGCGACTGGACGATATCGCCGGACCTGTTCCCCGCCGGCCTCGATCCGCTGATCGCTCATGTCGAGGCGCTCGGCATGGATTTCGGGCTCTGGGTCGAACCGGAAATGGTGAGCCCCGACAGCGATCTCTATCGCGTGCATCCCGACTGGTGCATCCACGCGCCCGGCGCCGAGCGGCCGACGCAGCGCGGACAACTGGTGCTGGACCTGACGCGGTCTGAAGTTTCAGATCATATCTTCGCGGCCCTCGATGCGCTGCTCTCGAACCACCGGATCGCCTATCTCAAATGGGATCATAATCGCGATCTCTTCCCGCGTGCGATGAAGGGCCATGCGCAGGTGCTGGCCGTCTATGCGTTGATCGACCGGCTGCGCGCCGCCCATCCGGCGGTCGAGATCGAAAGCTGCGCGAGCGGCGGTGGGCGCATCGACTATGCGATGCTGTCCGGCTGTCATCGTGTCTGGGCCAGCGACAATAATGACGCGATCGAGCGGTTGCGGATCAATGCCGGCTGGGGGCAGTTCCTGCCGCTCGAAGTGATCGGCAATCATGTCGGACCGAGCCCCAATCCGGTCACCGGGCGGCGGCTCTCGATGGATTTTCGCGCCAAGGTCGCGATGTTCGGGCATATGGGGGTCGAAGCCGATCCCGCGGCGATGAGCGCGGACGAGCGCGAGACACTTGCCGCGCATATCGCGCTCTACAAGGAGTGGCGCGATGTGTTGCACTCCGGGTCGTGCCATTGGTTCGATCTCGGCGGTGACAGCCTGTTCGGTCAGATCGCCATCGCGGCAGATGGCGGCAGGGCGCTGGCCATCGCCGCGCGCACCGATTTCGCGGACGATTTCAACGCGCCCCGCATCCGGTTGCCGGGCCTCGACGCAGACGCGCGCTACGCCGTGCGTCTGATCGAGCCTTGGCCGGACAAAGCGCGCCGCTATCTGCCGAATGGCACGCGGTGGCGAAACGGCATCGCGTTCGGCGGCGCCTATCTGGCGAACGACGGATTGGCCCTGCCGTTGACCCATCCGGAAACCGCTTGGCTGATCGGGATCGAAAGACTATGAGCGCACAAGAGCATATGCATCTGGGCACCTGCTACTATCCCGAGCATTGGCCCGAAGAGATATGGACCGAAGATGCGCGGCGCATGGCTGAGCTCGGGCTCGACCGGGTCCGGATCAGCGAATTCGCCTGGAGCCGGATCGAGCCCGAGCCCGGCCGCTATGATTGGGACTGGCTCGACCGCGCGATCAATACACTGGCGGAGCAGGGGCTCGGCATCATTCTCGGCACGCCGACCGCGACGCCGCCCAAATGGTTGATCGATCGGATGCCCGACATGCTGGCCGTCGACCGGCATGGCCGGCCGCGAAAGTTCGGATCGCGCCGGCATTATTGTTTTTCGCATCCCGGCTATCGGGCGGAATGTGCGCGCATCGTGACGGCGCTGGCCGAACGCTATGGCCAGAATCCGGCCATCGCGGCGTGGCAGACGGATAACGAGTTCGGCTGCCACAACACGACGCTCAGCTATTCGGAGAGCGCGGCGGCGGCCTTCCGCCTCTGGCTTGCCGAGAAATATGGCGATGTCGATGCGCTGAACCGCGCCTGGGGCAATGTCTTCTGGAGCATGGAATATCCGGATTTCGACGCCGTCGATCTGCCCAATCTGACGGTCACCGAGCCCAATCCGGCGCATATGCTCGATTTCCGCCGCTTCTCGTCGGATCAGGTCATGAGTTTCAACCGGTTGCAGACCGATATCCTGCGTACCCATTCGCCGGGCCGCGATATCGTTCACAATTTTATGGGCTTCACCACCGATTTCGATCATCACGCGGTCGGCGGCGATCTCGATGTGGCGAGCTGGGACAGCTATCCGCTCGGCTTTCTCGAACAGTTTCCGAACTTCTCCGCGGCCGAGAAGCACCGTTATGCGCGGCAAGGCCATCCCGACATGGCGGCCTTTCATCACGATCTCTATCGCGGCTGCGCGAATGGCCGCTGGTCGGTAATGGAGCAGCAGCCGGGGCCGGTGAACTGGGCGCGGTTCAATCCCGCCCCGCTGCCCGGCATGGTCCGGCTCTGGACGCTCGAGGCGCTGGCGCATGGCGCGGAGCTTGTCTCCTATTTCCGCTGGCGGCAGGCGCCGTTCGCGCAGGAGCAGATGCATAGCGGCCTGCTGCGGCCGGACAGCAGCGAGGATGTCGCGTTCGGCGAAGCGGCGGCGGTGGCGGCAGAAAGACGCGCATTGCCCGGCCCCGAGGCGGCGCGGCGCGCGCCGGTCGCGCTGATCTTCTCCTATGAAGCGCAATGGCTGCTCGGCACCCAGCCGCAGGGCCAGAGCTTTCGCTATCTTGAGCTGGCTTTCGCCTTCTATTCGGCGCTGCGGCGGCTGGGGCTCGATATCGATATCGTCGCGCCCGATGCTGATCTGTCCGGCTATCGCATGGCCGTCGCGCCCAGCCTGCCGATCGTCCGGCCAAAGTTACTCGCGGCACTCACGGCATTCGATGGCCCGCTGCTGATCGGTCCGCGCAGCGGCAGCAAGACCGAGGATTTCCAGATACCGGACACGCTGCCGCCCGGCCCACTGCAGGCGCTGCTCCCGCTCAAGGTCGTGCGCGTCGAAAGCCTGCGCGACGGGCTAACGGTCGAAGGCGAAGAGTTTTCGGTGCCGCGCTGGATCGAACATGTTGAGACGGAGATCGCGCCGGAACATTCGGCCGGCGAACGTGGCGTCGTCTTCCGGCAGGGTGGGGTGCGCTATCTGGCCGGGTGGCCGGATACGCTGTTGCTCGATCGCCTGTTGCGCCGGATGGCCGATGAGGCCGGTATCGAGACGCTGGACGTGCCGCCCGATATCCGCATGCGCCGGCATGGCGATTGCGTATTCGCCTTCAACTATGGTCCGGAAGATATTGATATCGCAGATATACTGCCGGACTCAGCGGTAGACCGGATGGTGATCGGGGAATCGACGATAGCGGCAGCCGGCGTGGCAGTCTGGCGTGATGCGGGCTAGCGCGCGATTGACTGGATTTCGCCTTCGATGATGCTGACACCCGCGGACGGAATACCCCGCATAATCGTCGCGATCTCGCCGCTCGGCGTGCGATAATCCTTTTCGACGACGCTCCGGACATGATCGACACGGTCTTCGGGCAGCAACGCCACGATGCAGCCGCCAAAGCCGCCGCCCGTCATCCGCGCGCCGCCCTCGCCATCGGCCGCGTCCGCGATCAGCGCAGCGAGCGCGTCGATCGCCGGCACGGTGATTTCGAAATCGTCGCGCATCGAGGCATGCGACGCGGCCATCAGATCGCCGAGTTCGCGAAGATCGCCGCGCTGCAGCGCATCGACGAACGCGTGTACGCGTGCATTTTCGGTCACCACATGGCGCGCCCGGCGATATGTCGCTTCCTCGAGCCCGTTGCGTCCGGCCTCAAGGCTTCGCGTATCGAGGTCTCGTAGCGCCGCGACGCCATAATGGGCGGCGGCATCCTCGCATTGCCGGCCGCGGTCGTTATACGCGCTGTCCACCAGTCCGCGCTCGACACCCGAATGGACAATTAGCACGGCCACGCCGTCGGGAATCGGGACGGCGCGCGCTGCGAGCGTTCGGCAATCGATGAGCAGAGCGGCGCCCACTTCGGCCCGCGCGGATACGAGCTGGTCCATGATGCCGCAGGCGCAGCCGACGAAATTATTCTCCGATGCATGGGCGATCCGCGCCATCGCGGTTGGATCGGCGGGCGCGTCTGCGAGCGCGCCGAGCGCCGCAGCTGTCGCGACGCCCAGCGATGCCGAGGAGGAGAGGCCGGCCCCTTGCGGCACATTTCCGCCGATGACGAGCCTGGCGCCCGGTGGCAGCGATCCTGTTCGCGCCAGTTCGGCCGCGACGCCGCGAATATGGTTTTGCCATGCCCCGGGGGCGAGCGGCGCAATGTCTGCCGCCGGATCGAACCGATCGCGCGCGCCATCGCAGTCGAGCGCGAGCGTTTCGATGCTCGCGTCATCGCATGGTCCGGCCGCCACGACCGTCTCGAATTGCAGCGCGCAGGGCAGGACGAAGCCGTCATTATAGTCGGTATGCTCGCCAATCAGATTGACCCGGCCCGGTGCGCGGATCAGCGATGTCGGCTCCGCGCTATAGGTGTCGCGAAACGCTCGCAGAATCCGCGCCGGTAACGAGGTCCGCGTCATCCTCCGTCCGCCTCGCGATAATGCACGCCATCCACATCGCGCAGCATCTGCGCAGCGCGCTCGGGCGTCAGGTCGCGCTGCGCTTCGGCCATCATCTCATAGCCGACCATGAACTTGCGCACGCTCGCGGAGCGCAACAGCGGCGGATAGAAATGCGCGTGAAGCCGCCAATGGCTGTCCTCCGCGGCCGTGAACGGCGCGCCGTGCCAGCCCATCGAATAGGGAAAGCTGCAGCGGAACAGATTGTCGTAGCGCGTCGTCAACTCTTTCATCGCCCGTGCGAGATCGTCGCGCGCATCGTCCGCCAGATCGGGCATGCGGCGGATATCGGTCTTCGGCAGCAGCAGCGTCTCGAACGGCCAGGACGCCCAATAGGGGACGATTGCGATCCAGCCTTCGGTCTCGACCACGATACGTTCGCCGATCTCACTTTCGCGCGCCGCAACATCGGCGAGCAGCGCGCGGCCATGATCGGCCAGATAGGCGCGCTGATGCGTATCCTCAATCGCCGGTTCGTCGGGAATATGGCCGCTCGCCCAGATTTGCCCGTGCGGATGGGGATTGGAACAGCCCATCATCGCGCCCTTATTCTCGAAAATCTGCACCCAGCGATAGCGCGCGCCCAGCGCCGCGCTCTCCGCGCACCAGCTGTCGATAATGCCGCGTATTGCCGCGCGCGACAGTTCCGCGAAGGTCTTGGAATGATCGGGCGAATAGCAAATGACCCGGCAGGTCCCTTCCACCGGCTCGGCCGCGAACAGCGGGTCGGTCGTTTCGATCTCGCCCGGCTCTTCGAGCAGCGCCGAGAAATCATTGTCGAAAATATAGGTGCCGTTATAGGCCGGATTCACCGCGCCATTGGCCCGCTCGTTGCCCGGGCACAGATAGCAGTCAGGATCATAAGAAGGCCCGGGGGGATCGGGATCATCCTGCTGCCCGTCCCAGGGGCGCGACAGGCGGTGCGGGGAAACCAGCACCGTGCGGCCGGTCAGCGGATTTCTGCGGCGGTGCGGTCGCTCCGGATGCGGCGTCATGGCGCGGCGATTTCGGCCTCGACCATCGTTTCGATCCGTTCGACGACGACATCGATCCCCTCGGCCGTCGGATGGATGCCATCGGGCAGCATAAGCTCGGGGCGCTGGATCACGCCGTCCAGGAAGAAGGGATAGAGCGGCACGTCATATTGCGCGGCAAGATCGGTGTAGATCGGGTTGAACTGGTCGGCATAGTCGGCGCCGAGATTGGGCGCGGCGAGCATGCCGGTCAGCATGGCGTCAATGCCGCGGCTTTCGAGCTCGTCGAGGATCGCCTGCAGGTTCGCGCGCGTTTGTTCGGGGCTGATCCCGCGCAGCATATCGTTGCCACCGAGGCCAACGATCACAAGGTCCGGCGTCGCGTCGAGCCCGTCCAGCGTGAAGGAGAGGCGCTGCAGCCCTGCCGCCGTCGTATCGCCGGACACGCCGGCATTGACGACGCGCACCGATTGGCCCCCATCGCTCAGCGCGCGTTGCAGCTCGGGTGCGAAGCCTTCATCCTGATCAAGGCCATAGCCCGCATAGAGGCTATCGCCGAATACGACGATCATATGATCATAGTCTGCCGCGTCTGCAGTTGCGGTTTCGCCGTCGCTTCCTACATTTCGATCAACCGCCGTCTCATTACTGCCACCGTCATCCGCGCATCCCGCGATCGGTTGGACCGCAAGCAGCAATGCGCCATAGAAGCATAGTTTCACGTTCAAGGATCGCCCTTTCCAAATGACTGAATCCGACGGCGATACCGCTATCGCAATCCAGACCCGCAATGTCACCCTGTCGCTCGGCACGCAAAGCGCGCCCGTGGAAATCCTGCGCGGGATCGATCTCGATATAGGCGCGGGCGAGAGCCTCGCCATTCTCGGGCCCTCGGGCTCGGGCAAATCCTCGCTGATGGCGATCCTTTCCGGCCTCGAACAGGCGACGGGCGGATCGGTAACGGTCGCCGGGGTCGATTTCAGCCAGTTGGACGAAGACGATCTCGCCCGGGCGCGGCGCGGACGGATCGGCATCGTGCTCCAATCCTTTCACCTGTTGCCGACGATGACGGCGCTGGAAAATGTCGCCGTGCCGCTCGAGCTGGCGGGCGTCGACAATCCGTTCGACGTCGCCACGGCCGAACTCGAAGCGGTCGGGATTGGCCATCGTCTCGGCCATTATCCGACACAGCTTTCGGGCGGCGAGCAGCAGCGCGTCGCCATCGCCCGCGCGCTCGCGCCGGGGCCGAAGATCGTCTTCGCCGACGAGCCGACCGGCAATCTCGATGCGGCGACGGGCGGCTCGATCATCGATGTGCTGTTCGACCGCAAGGCCGCGGCGGACTCCACGCTCGTGATCATCACCCATGATGTGAGCCTCGCCGAACGCTGCGATCGTATTGTGGAAATGAAAGACGGCAAGATCGTCGCGGACCGGCGCCCGTGAGCACGCTGGGCTGGAAAGCGAGCGCCAGGATCGCCTGGCGCGATCTGAGCGGCGGCTTTCGCGGCCTGCGTCTCCTTTTCATTTGCCTTTTTCTCGGTGTCGCGACGCTCGCCGCCATCGGCAGCCTGACCGCATCGATCACCGGCGAACTCTCCGAGCGCGGCCAGACGATGCTCGGCGGCGATGTCGAGATCGCGATGACGCAGCGCGAGGCCGAAGCCGAAGAGCTCGCCGCGATGCGCGAAACCGGCGAACTGAGCGAGACGATCCGTATGCGCGCCATGGCGCAGATTGCTGACCCCGATGCTGCTGCTGACGGACCGCAGGCCGTGCTCAGCGAGCTGAAGGGCGTCGATAACGCTTATCCGCTCTATGGCGAGCTGATACTCGAAAACGGCACACAGGCCGATGCGCTGTCGCCGGAGGATATCGTGATCGGCCAGACGTTAGCCGACCGGCTGCAGATCGCACCCGGCGATCCGCTCCGCTATGGCGAGGCGACGTTCACGATCCGCGATATCATCGTCGACGAGCCGGATCGGGTGGGCGAGGGCTTTACGCTCGGTCCCGTCGCGATCACCTCGATAGAGGGTCTGCGGCGTACGGGGCTGATCCAACCGGGCAGTCTCTACGAGAGCAAATACCGTATCCGCCTCGCGCCCGGCGTCGATCCGGCGGCGACGGTGGACGATCTGCAGGAACGCTTCCCGTCCGCTGGCTGGGAGTTCAAGGACCGCGATCGCGCCTCGCCCGGCGCCTTCCGCTTTTTCGAGCGGATGGGGCAGTTCCTCTCGCTGATCGGGCTGACCGCGCTGATCATCGCGGGCATTGGCGTGGGTAACGGCGTTGCCTCCTATCTCGGACGCAAGCGGCCCGGCATCGCGACGCTCAAGATTCTCGGCGCGACGTCGGCCGATATCGCGCGCATTTATGCCGTGCAGATCGGTATCGTTACGCTGTGCGCGATCGTGACTGGCCTGGCGGTCGGCGCGCTGGCGACGCCGATCATCGTGACGGGGCTCGGCGATTTGTTGCCTGTCGCGCCGGGCATTTCGGTGCATCCGATACCGCTGGTGATCGCCGCCGCTTATGGCGTGCTGATCGCCACCATGTTCGTGCTGCCGCCGCTGGCGCGTGCTCGAACCGAGCCCGCCGCCGCATTGTTCCGCAGCCTTGTAGAGCGGCGCAATCCCATCGGCACGGGTACGATCGTACGGATCGCGCTGGCCGGTGCGGCCATCGTCGCGATCGCCCTGTTGAGCGCCCGCGAGCCGATTTTCTCGGCTATCGTAATAGGTGCGACTGGCGGCGTGCTGCTGTTCCTTTATGCGCTGGGCTGGGGCGTGCGTGCGCTGGCAAAGCGTGTGCCGCGGCCGCGCAGCCCGATGCTGCGGCTGGCCGTGACCAACCTCCACCGTCCGGGATCGCAGTCGCCGGCCATCGTGATCGCGCTCGGCTTGGCGCTGACGCTGTTCGTCACGCTGGCCGGCATCCAGACCAGCCTGACCTCGGAAATCCGCACCACCGTGCCCGAACGTGCGCCGGATCTCTTTATCCTCGACATTCCGGTCGCCGAAGAAGCGCGGTTCCGACAGATCGTCGACGAAGAGGCGAACGGCACGGAGCTCAATCTCGTGCCGACATTACGCGGGACGATCGTCGAGTATCGCGGGCAGCGCGTTGCGGATCTCGAGGAACTGCCGGAAGGCGCCTGGTTCCTGCGCGGTGAACGCGGCGTCACCTATAGCGCGGTTCTGCCCGAGGGCAGCGAGCTGACCGCCGGCGAATGGTGGCCCGAAGATTATGACGGCCCGCCGTTGATCTCGCTCGATCGCGAGGCCGCGAGCGTCATGGATGTCGGGCTCGGCGATACGCTCATCGTCAGCATTTTGGGCCGCGAGATCGAGGCCGAGATCGCCTCGCTGCGCGAAGTGAATTGGGACACGATGGGCTTCAACTATATCATGGTCATGTCGCCCAATACGTTGCGCGATGCGCCGCATACGCTGGCCTCGACGCTGGCGCTCGAAAGCGGCGACGAGGCGCAGCTGTCGCGCGCGGTGCTCGGTGCCTTCCCGTCGGTGTCGATCATCGAGGTGCGCGAGATTATCGGCCAGGTGACCACATTGCTCGGCCAGATGGCGACGGCGATTATCGCGGCGGCCATGGTGTCGATCATCGCTGGAATCGCCGTGCTGATCGGCGCCATCGCCGCCTCCAATCAGGCGCGCAGCTATGACAGCGTCATCATGCGCACGCTTGGCGCGACGAGGGGGCAGATCATGCTGACCCAGGCGATCGAATATGCGCTGCTGGCCGCCGTGCTGGCCTTCGTCGCGCTGGCACTGGGTCTGCTCGCCGGATGGAGCGTAATCGTGCTGATCTTCGAATTTACCTGGTCGCCCGATTGGGCGGTGGTGCTCGGGACTTTGGCGGCAGGCACGATCCTGACGCTGGGTATCGGTTTGGCGAGCGCGATCCCGCTGATGTCGGTGCGCCCGGCGCGCGCCCTGCGCCAACTCTAGGACCGTACCGCTGGCGACATGACCCTTCGTGCCTCTTCCGCACAGCCAACAGTCGTGTAAATAAGGCGCCAAGATATGCGAGGAGAGTGATCCGATGAATCTGGAGTTCAGCCCCGAAGAGCAGGCGTTTCGCGACGAAGTCCGCGCCTTCATTGCCGAAAACTACCCGTCCGACATATCGGGTAGCGGCTTGCGCGACGATCTGTCGCCCGAAGACATGGTCGCCTGGCACAAGATTCTCGGCGAAAAGGGCTGGTCGGTTCCCGCTTGGCCGGTCGAATATGGGGGCACCGGCTGGACGCCGACGCAGCGCTATATCTGGTCGGAGGAAAATGCGCGGGTCAACGCGATCATGCCGCTCCCATTCGGCGTCTCCATGGTTGGCCCAGTCATCTACACTTTCGGTAGCGACGCGCAGAAGGAACAGCATCTGCCCGGCATCCGCAGCGGCGATGTCTGGTGGTGTCAGGGCTATTCGGAGCCGGGCGCCGGGTCCGACCTCGCCTCGCTCAAGACGACCGCCGTGCGTGACGGCGATCATTATGTGATCAACGGCCAGAAGACATGGACGACGCTCGCCCAGCATGCGGACTGGGGATTCTTCCTCTGTCGCACGGATCCCGACGCCGCCAAGCCGCAGGAAGGGATCAGCTTCATCCTCGTCGACATGAACACGCCGGGCATCGAAGTGCGGCCGATCAAGCTCATCGACGGCGGATACGAGGTCAACGAAACCTGGCTGACCGATGTCCGCGTGCCGGTCGAAAACCGGGTCGGCGAGGAGAATATGGGCTGGACGTACGCAAAGTTCCTGCTCGCGCATGAGCGCTCCGGCATCGCCGGTGTCGCGCGCTCCAAACGCGCCGTCGCGCAGTTGAGAGAGATTGCGAAGTCCGAAATGCTCGATGACAAGCCTCTTATGCAGGACTTTGATTTTGCACGGAAAGTGAGCCAGCTTGAAATCGATCTGGCGGCGCTTGAAATGACCGAGTTGCGCACGCTGGCCGGGGAACAGGCGGGCAAGGGGCCGGGTCCGGAAAGCTCGATCCTCAAGATCAAGGGCACCGAAATCCAACAGCGGCTGACCGAGCTGACGCTCGAAGCCGTCGGCCATTATGGCACGCCCTGTTATCGCGATCTCGCCGATGCCGGATCGAACGAATATCCGATCGGTCCGGATTATGCCCATGGCTCGGCCGCGACCTATTTCAACATGCGCAAAACGTCGATCTATGGCGGGTCTAACGAGATCCAGCGCAACATCATCAGCAAAATGATACTCGGCCTCTAAGAACAACCTGAGATACCGGGAGGGACAGCGTGGATTTCAATTTCACCGACGAACAAACCATGGTGCGCGACAGCCTCGCTCGGCTGGTGCGCGAGAATTACGATTTCGATACGCGCCGTTCGGTTATCGAAGGCGATGCTGGTTGGCGGCCGGAAATCTGGGCGCAGCTTGCCGAACTAGGCCTGCTCGGCATGCCCTTCTCGGAAGCCGATGGCGGCTTTGGCGGCGGCGCGATCGATTCAATGATCGTGATGGAGGAATTCGGCAAAGGCCTGGTCGTCGAGCCCTATGTGCCGACCGTGGTCTGCGCCGGGGGTTTCTTCACACATGCCGGGACAGATGCACAAAAGGCCGAGCATATCGGCGGCATCGTCGATGGCAGCCGGGTCTATGCCTTCGCCTATGCCGAGCCGCGCGGCCGCTACGATCTGTTCGATCTCGAAACCACGGCCAAGCGCGACGGCGATGGTTATGTTCTGAACGGCCATAAGGCGGTCGTGATCGCCGCGCCCTGGGCCTCGCATCTGATCGTAACGGCACGAACGTCCGGCGAACGCCGCGATAAGGACGGGATTACCGTCTTCGTGGTCGACAAGAGCAGCGAAGGCATCACGACGCGCGATTATCCGACCGTCGATGGCCGTCGCGCTTCGGAAATCTATTTTGAGAATGTCGCGGTGCCCGGCGATGCCGTGATCGGGCAGGAGGGCAATGGCCTCGCGCTGATCGAACTCGTCACGGACGAAGCCATCGCTGCACAATGCGCCGAGGCCTGCGGCGCGATGAAGGTCGCGCAGGAAATGACCGTCGATTATTCGCAGCAGCGCAAGCAGTTCGGCACGCCGATCGGCAAGTTTCAGGTGCTGCAGCACCGGATGGTCGATATGTTCGTCGAATATGAACAGTCAATCTCGATGGCCTATCTTGCCACGCTGCGCCTCGGCGAGGATCATCGCGAACGCAAGATCGCCGTATCCTCGGCCAAGGTGAAGATCGGCCAGGCCGCCCATCATGTCGGGCAGGAGGCGATCCAGATCCATGGCGGCATGGGCATGACCGACGAACTCGCCATCGGCCATTATTTCAAGCGGCTGACGATCTTCGATTCCGAATTCGGCAATGTCGATCATCATATGAAACGGCATATGGCGCTGGTCGCCGAGCAATAAGGCTGCGACGAAGCGTTTCCGGCGCGCAAGCGGACCGGTGCGCCTAACGTCCCGTTCCGGGGCAATCCGGCATCTAAAGCTGGACAAGCCCTAAACCCTTGGGCCAAGCTGAAGCTATTGGGTCTGCAGCTTTCTGCAGGGGGTGGTAATGGGACAGGACGACCTGTCGCTGGAACAGCGCGCGCTCGCTCTGCTCGAGCGGCTTCTGGCCTTGCCCGAAAACGAACGCGAGCAATGGCTCCAGGATAACCGGCCCGACGACCCCGAGGTCGAAACCCGCGTGCGCACTTTGTTGGCCTCGGCCGATGCCGGCGACGCCATAGAAACGGGCGGCGCGGGGCGGATGTACACGTGGGACAACCCACCCGAACGCGTCGGGGCCTATGCGGTCGAAGAGCAGATCGGCGAGGGCGGAATGGGCGCGGTGTTCCGCGGGCGGCGCGATGCCGGGGATTTCGATCATGAAGTGGCGATCAAGCTCATCCGGCCGGGCGCATTATCGGACTCGCTGATCGAGCGGTTCGAACGCGAACGCCAGATTCTCGCCGGGCTATCACATCCCCATATCGCGCGCCTTTATGATGGCGGGACGTCGGACGACGGCAATCCCTATATCATCATGGAATATATCGAGGGCATGCCCATCGTGAAATGGGTCGATGCCGAGGGGCTCGAGCTCGACGCGCGCATGGCGCTGTTTGAACAGGTGTGCGAAGCGGTGCGGTTCGCGCATCAAAACCTGATCGTCCATCGCGACCTCACGCCATCGAACGTGCTCGTTACGCCCGAGGGCCAGCCCAAGTTGATCGATTTCGGTATCGCCAAGCCGCCGGAACCGGACACACAACAGGACGATAGCGGGAAAGGATCGCTGACGGGACTGAGCCTGACCCCAGGGTTCGCCGCGCCGGAGCGGCTGGCGGGCGCGCCGACGACTACGCTGAGCGATATCTATTCGCTGGGCAAGATCCTGAATCTGCTCGTTCCGCGCTGGTCCGGCAATGCGGATCTCGCGGCGATGATTGCCAAGGCGACGGAGACCGAACCGGAAGACCGCTATCTGTCGACCGACGCGCTGCTCGACGATGTCCAGCGGTTCCGCTCCGACCGGCCAATAGCGGCGCGCAAGGGCGGCCGCGGCTATCTGCTCGGCAAATTTTATCAGCGGAACAAGGTTTCGGTGCTGGCCGGCATGGCGGCGCTGGTGGTCCTGATCGGGGCGCTGATCGGAACCGTCTACGCCTATAACCAGGCGGAACGCGAGCGTATTCGCGCCGAGAGCAGTTTCGCGGCGACACGCGCGATCGCGAACACGATGCTCTTCGATGTCTATGATGCGGTCGATGCGGTTCCAGGCTCGACCGCCGCGCGCGAGCTGCTCGCCTCGACCGCCCAAAGCTATCTCGACACTTTGTCGCGCGATCCCGACGCGCCGGCGGATGTGCGGCTCGAGGTTGGGCGCGGCTATATGCGGCTGGCCGATGTGATGGGCGGGGTCGGTGGCGGAACGCTGGGGCAGCGCGAAGAGGCGATGGAAAATTATCGCCGCGCCGATGAGATACTGACGGCATTGCTTGAAGAGGACCCGGACAACGAAGCCGTGGCGCTCGCGCTGGCCGAGGCGCGTATCTCCCGCTCCAACGTCACGGTGATGTTCACCGACGAATATGACGTTGGCCGCGATTATGCAACGAGCGCCCGGTCCATACTCGATCGCCAGTGCGCCGCGGCGGACGATTGCGTCCTGCAGCGCGCGCGCACGCATATTTCCGAGGGGCATAATCTTTACTGGAACGAGGAGCCCGCCGAAGCCGTTGCGGCGGCAGATCGCGCCATCGAAGAATTGGACCGTGGGAGCGAGGTATTTCGGGCCAGCGAGCAGGCGGTGCGTGCCCGGGCGAGTGCCTATCGGATCAAGGGCGACGCGCTCTATTATCTCGACGACGTCGAAGGGTCGGTCCGCGAGCTCGGCGTCGCATCGCAGCTGTTGCGGGACGGCATTGCGAGTGGCCTCGATTCGGTAGACATGCAGCGCGATCTGGCCGTGGTCGAATGGACCCGTGGCGGATCGCTGGACGAGGCCGGCATGCAGACGGAGGCGATCGAAGCGCTCAATCGCTCCTATCGCATCTCGCAGCGGCTCGTCGAAGCCGATTCGGACGACAGAGGCGGTTTTCGGTTCCTTGCCGTTGTCGGTGGGCAAAGGGCGCTTACACTGTCCTCGGCCGGGCGGTATCCCGAAGCGATCGAGGGCGCCAACGCATCGCTGGCCGTACGCAGGCAGCTCTCACAGGAACAACCTGACGAGGTGGGCTTTTTTCGGGACGTTGCCATCCAGCTGAACGGCCTTGGCGACATATATGCGCGCGCGGGCCAAGCGGGGCAGGCGTGCCGCTATTATCGAGAAACGATCGCGCAATTCGACGCGCTGGATGCGCGCTGGGGCATGAGCGATTTCGATCGTAACGATACCTATGCGCGCGCGCAGGAAGCGCTGCAGAATTGTTGAACCGGCCCGTCCGGCCGGACAGGTTTCGCAACGCGCAGATTTCATGTTTATCGGATATGGTAATGCTCATGCGTGTTCGCCCAATACAGATTAAGCTGGCCATTTATGGCGTAACGTTGCGGCCGCCGGGTTCTAGCGGATGAGCGATTCATCCCCACCACGCGGTCCTGATCGCCGGTCGCGCCCCGTGCCGAAGTCGCGCCTGTCGCGGCTCGGCTCGTTCGGCCGGCTGGCGGGCAGTGTCGCGGGCGGCGTGTTGACGGAAGGCACGCGGCGTCTGGCCACTGGCGAGCGGCCGCGCATGCGCGATCTCGTGCTGACGCCGCGCAACGCGACCAAGCTTGCCGACCGGCTCTCGCATCTGCGCGGCGCGGCGATGAAGATGGGGCAGATGATATCGATGGACGCGGGCGAGATGCTGCCCAAGGAGCTGTCCGATATCCTGGCGCGGCTGCGCGATCAGGCGCACCATATGCCGCCGCAACAGCTGAACGGCGTGCTCAAACAGGAATGGGGGCAGGACTGGCGGTCGCGCTTTTCCTATTTCAATGCCACGCCGCTCGCCGCCGCTTCGATCGGCCAGGTCCATCGCGCGACGACCAAGGATGGGCGCGATGTGGCGGTGAAGGTCCAATATCCGGGCGTACGCGAGAGCATCGATGCCGATGTCGATAATGTCGCCACGCTTCTGCGCGTGTCCGGCCTGCTGCCGAAAGAGCTCGAGATCGGCCCGCTGCTCGAAGAAGCCAAGCGGCAGCTGCACGCCGAGGCCGACTACATCCGGGAAGGCGAGCAGATGCAGGCCTATGGCGAGCGACTGGCGGGCGAGGCCGACTATGTCGTGCCCGAGCTGCAATCCGATTTCACGACCGAACGCGTGCTCGCGATGACATTCGTTGCGGGCAGGCCGATTGAAACGGCCGAGCATGAAAGCCAGGATTTTCGGGATACGCTGATGACGGCGTTGGTGCGGCTGGTGTTGCGCGAAATGTTCGAATTCGGCGTCATGCAGACCGATCCGAATTTCGCCAACTACCGCTATCAGGCTGATAGCGGGAAACTGGTGCTGCTCGATTTCGGCGCGACGCGCCCCGTCGACCCGGTAACGGCCGATGCCTATCGCGCGCTGCTGCTATCGGGCCTTTCCAAGGATCGCGATGCGGTGCGGTCCGCCGCGCTCGCCGCTGGGTTTATCAGCCAGACCGCTGTCAGCCGGCACCGCGCGCTCGTCGACGATATGATCGATATCGTGATCGAGGAAATGAATCGCGACGACGCCTTCGATTTCGGCGACCGCGCCTTTGTCGGCGTGCTGCGCGAACAGGGCATGGCCGTCGCCGAAGACCGCGCGAGCTGGCATATCCCACCCGCCGAAACGCTGTTCGTGCAACGCAAGGTTAGCGGCACCGCGCTGATCGCCGCCCGGCTCAAGGCGCGGGTCGATATCCGCGCAATGATCCTTGACTATCTGGGCGAAGAATTGCCGGCGGCCTGACCCGCGCGAATTGCCGTCAAACGCGCTCGATAATCACCGCCGGAGCCATGCCGCCGGCTGCGCACATCGTGACGAGGCCGAACTGCTTGTCCTGTCGCTCCAGCTCGTCGAGCATCGTGCCGATCAGGACCGAGCCGGTCGCGCCGATCGGATGGCCGAGCGCGATCGCGCCGCCATTGACGTTGACCGTATCCCGGTCGAGATCGAGGTCGCGCTGGAACTTCTCGGCGACCACGGCAAAAGCCTCGTTGATCTCCCACAGATCGATATCGTCTTTGCTCATCCCGGCCTTTTCGAGCACCTTCTTCGCGGCGGGAACGGGTGCGTTGAGCATCAGCGTCGGATCGTCGCCCATATTGGCGGTGCGCACGATCCGCGCGCGCGGTTTCAGGCCATGGGCGTCGGCATAATCTTTGGACGCCAGCAGAACAGCCGCGGCGCCATCGACCACGCCCGAGCTGTTGCCCGCATGGTGGAAATGCTTGATCTCGAGATCGGGATATTTCTGGTTGATCAGCTTGCGGAAGGTCAACCCGTCCTCGTTGAGCGGTACATCGGCGAGCTTGGCAAAGCTCGGTTCGAGTTGGGCGAGCCCTTCCGCGGTCGTTTGCGGGCGCGGAAATTCCTCTTTGTCCAACGCGACCGAGCCGTCTTCGTTGCGCACGGGGATCAGGCTCTTGTCGAACCGGCCTTCCTCGACAGCGCGCGCCGCGCGCTGCTGGCTCACTAGGCCCACCGCATCCAGCGCTTCGCGATCGATGCCCTCCATCGAGGCGATGGCGTCGCCGCACACGCCCTGATGCGATTGCGGGTGAATCTTCTGGAGATGCTCATTGCCCGAACCCATCATCGCCGGGCCGAGACCAGCCGCCATTTCCTCGCGGCCGCGATCGGCGGCATAGCTCATCATCTCGGTCCCGCCGGCGACGACCAGGTCTTCCATGCCGGACATGATCTGCGCCGCCGCGAAATTCACGCTGGTAATGCCGCCGCCGCAAAAGCGATCGAGCGTGGTGCCCGAGGTGCGGATGTCATAACCGGCGTCGAGCGCCGCCATGCGCCCGAGATCGCCACCCTGCTTGCCTTTCTGCGTGCTCGTACTCCAGATAACATCCTCGACATCGGCTGTGTCGATATCGTTGCGTTCGGCCAGCGCCTTGAGCACGGTCGCGGCGAGATGTTGGGGATGGAGATGGGCAAGCGATCCCTTGCCGGTCTTGCCGATGCCGCGCGGCGTGCGGCAGGCGTCGATAATATAGGCTTCGGCCATGGGAGAATCCTCTTCGTGTTCTTCTGTCGTGATGCGGTCGCGGGCTAAAGCTCGCTAAACGCCTTGTCCTTGTCGACGCGGACATCCTGCGGCAGGCCGAGCACGCGCTCGGCGATGATGTTCTTCAGGATTTCGTCGGTGCCACCGGCAATGCGCAGGCCCGGCGCCCACATCAGGCTTTCTTGGAAGATCGCATCGGCCGGGGCTTTGCCGGGATCGTTGATTATGCCGTAATGGTCCTGCATCTCGACCGCGCTGTTGCAGATATCCTGCAGGTGATTGGCCGTGATGATCTTGCCGATCGAATTTTCCGGCCCCGGCGTTTCGCCGCGTGACAGCGCCGTCTGTGTGCGGAACTTGGTGAGCTTGTAGCCTTGGGCCGCGACATACCAGTCGGCGAGCTTGGCGCGGAAGGCGGCGTCGGAAAGCGTCCCCGCATCGCGCGCATAATCCATGATCTCCTGCCAGTCCGGCCCCGGCGATCCGCCGACCGCCAGCCGTTCATTCATCAGCGTGACAATCGCGACCTTCCAGCCCTGGCCCGGCTCGCCGAGCCGGTCGCTGTCGGGAATACGCACGTCGGTAAAATAGACCTCGTTGAACTCGCGCCCGCCCGATGCTTGGTGGATCGGGCGCACTTCGACGCCGGGATCCTTCATATCCACGATGAACATGGTGAGGCCCTTATGCTTGGGCACATCGGGATCGGTGCGGGTCAAGAGGATACCGTAATCGGAGAATTGCGCGCCCGTCGTCCAGACCTTCTGGCCGTTGACGACCCAGTCGTCGCCGTCGCGCACAGCCTTGGTCTTGAGACCGGCGACATCGGAACCCGCGGACGGTTCGGAGAAGAGCTGGCACCAGATTTCCTCGCCGTGCAGCGCTTTTTTCACGTAGCGTTCTTTATGTTCGTCGGCGCCGAAGGCAATGACGGTCGGCACGCACATGCCGAGGCCGATCGCGAAGGGCGCGGTCGGCGCGTCGAACTGCGCCTCTTCCTGGTTCCAGATCACCTGCTGCATCGGCGTGCCGCCGCGTCCGCCCATGGCTTCGGGCCAGGTGATCTGCGCGAAGCGGTTTTCCGCCTTGATATTCTGCCATTCCTTGGCGCGCTTCATATAGCTCTCGTCGCGGCTCGGCCGTCCGGGTTCCTTCTTGTCGAGATGTTGTTCGAGAAACGCGCGCGCTTCGGCGCGGAATTCGGCTTCTTCGGGGGTGTCGTTGAAGTCCATCTGTCGGTCCTTCCTTATGCGGCGTTTTTCATTTCGAGCGCGTGGACGAGCTTTTCTTTCCACTGGGCCGGCGCGCCGGCCTGTACGGCGAGCAGTTTGGCCCGGCGATAGAAGAGGTGGCAATCGACCTCCCAGGTAAAGCCCATGCCGCCATGCGTCTGGATATTCTCCTTGCTGGCGAACCAATAGGCCTCGCTCGCGGCAAGCCGCGCGGCGGCGGCCGCTTCGGGGAGTTCGGCCGCGCCGGTCGAAAGCGCCCAGGCGCCATAATAGGCGTTGGAGCGGCCGACTTCGTTTTTCACATACATATCGGCGAGCTTGTGCTTGATCGCCTGATTGCCGCCGATCGGCCGGCCAAAGGCATGGCGTTCCTTGGCGTACTCGTTCGCCATTTCGAGGCAGCGCGCGGCGCCGCCAATCTGTTCAAACGCGAGCAGCACGGCCGCGCGATTCAGTACCTCATTGTAGAGGCTTTCGCCGTCGCCCGATCCGCCGAGCAGTTCGGCGGGCGCGCCATCGAATGTGATTTCCGCATGGCTGCGCGTCGGTTCGATCGTCGACAGCGCGCTGCGCGTGACGCCGTCGCCGGTCAGATCGACGATAACGAGGCTTGCGCTGCTACCGTCCTTCGCCAGCACGACAGCATGCGTCGCGATATCGCCGTCGGTGACGGGGACTTTGGTGCCGTTGAGCTTGCCATCGGCGAAGATGGTCGAGAGCTTGGCGGGTTCGACGGCACCCGGCCCCTCGGACGCTGCGATGCAACCGATGACCGATCCGTCCGCCACCTTGGGCAGCAGCGCCGCTTTCTGCGCGTCCGATCCGGCGAGCTTCACCGCTTCGGCGAAGAAATAAGCGGTCGAGGCGAAGGGCACCGGCGCGAGTGCCCGGCCCAGCTCCTCCGCGATTACGCACAGTTCGAGCATGCCGAGTCCGAGTCCGCCATGCTCTTCGGAGATCGCCGTGCCGAGCCAGCCCATTTCGACGATTTCCGTCCAGAGCCCGTCATGATGGCTCTTCGCATCGTCGTCGAGTACTTCGCGCACCTGCGCGGTCGTGCATTTCGCCGCCAGAAATTTACGCGCCTCTTCGCGCAGGAACTTCTGGTCGTCGGAAAAATCGAAATTCATAGGCTGTCATTCCTGGCTGATCGGGGAAATAGCATTGCTGTTGGACCATGCTCTATCGGAGCATGCAATCGACATAAAGGGTGTTCGGGCGGCCATAACATGATCGCCCGCCAACCGGTTCAGGCGGGAATGGTCAGTGCTTCGCGATATCCTTCTTTCCGCGCTACTTCAGCGTCACAAAGCTTCGGCGTCGCTGCGAGCGGGCGGCGATAGAGATCGCGCAACTCGGACGCCATTCGTTCGAGCCCGAACCGATCGCGAACCCAGCGCATCATCATTCGTTCGTCATCGAACGTAAGCTCTCGCGCGCGCCACTCTTGCAGAGCCTGAAAGAAAGTTTCGCTATCCGCCGAGCGCACCAGTGCGCCACAGCTAGGGCGCAGCGTTTCGCGCACCCCGCCGACATCGGCAGCGACCACGCCGATGCCCATCGCCTGCGCTTCGAGCGCGACGGTCGGCAGGCCTTCGTTGGAGCTGGTGTGGAGCAGCGCATCGAAGGCGACGCATTTGCGCGCGGCATGGGCGACCTGACCCGGCAGAATGATCCGGTCGCCATATCCGCTTTCGGCGGCCATTTTGCGCAGGGCAGGGAGCCCGGGTCCTTCGCCGAACAGCAGGAAGACGGCATCGTCCTGGGCGCGCAGCACCCGCAGTGCGGTTTCGAGCCACAGTTCGGGGCGTTTCAGCGAAATCACGCGGAACATCCCGCCCACGACATAGGCGTCCGCATCGATTCCGAATTCCGCGCGGACGGCCGTGCGCTCCGCCCGTTTTTTCGCGCGCGACGGCATGTCGGGCCAATCGAAGCCGTTATGGATGATATGCTGGCGGTCCGTTTCCTCCAGCTCGAGCCAGTTGCGATAGTCATTCAGGCTGGACTTGGAAACGCAGAGCAGTTCGACGTCGGGACGTCTGAGCAGCGCGCCATAGGCCCGGCGGAAACTCTTCGCGATCTTCGTTTTGTGCACGAGGTCGGGCCGCATATTATGCGGATGGATCACGATCCTCGGGACGCCGGCCATAATCGCGGCCAGCGCGACTTCGATGTTCGTCGAATCCTGCCAGGCGTGCACCACTTTCGGTCTGCGCGCCTTGAGCATATGGGCGACGGCGCTGGCGTGCCGCGCCGTATCATCGGGCAGCCAGCAGAAGGGCGCAGGCGGATCCTTATCGGCGCCGATTTCGATACAATGCGCGTCTGAAAATAGCGGTGTGTCGTGTTGCGCGCGGAAGAAATCGTGGCCTGCCACCGGGTCCAGCGAGTAGATCCAGAGCTGCGAAGATAGTTCGGTATGCGCGTCGAGGGCGATATGCGCGTTGCACAGCGCGTTTTCCGCACCGCCGCCCGCGAGCGTTGCGCCGACTAGCGCGACATCGAGCGCACTGCATGCATAGTCCGGCCTCGCCCGAGTGGAATAGAGCATCTCGAACGTCGCATCAGGTACGGCATAGTCTTCGGCGAATGGATGCGGTTTGGCATAGAAATTCGTCATTGCGTCATGCCAGTCGATGGCTTGCTGCACGCGCGCTTCGAGCTTCTTCGGCAGCTTTCCTGCATCGAGTATGCGGCGCAGTTCGTCGATATGCTCGACGAGCCGACCGCTCGCCAGCGCCAGCTCCGCCGTCTCGCGATCGATACCAGGGTTATTCGGCTCCTCGGCCCGGATCTTTGCCAATCGATCGGCCGCCCGGTCATAATCGCCCAGCAATCGATAGGCTTGGGCGATCCGGATATGGGTTCGGCCGAGCTTACGTTCCAATATGGCCAGCGTCTCTTCGGCGCAGGCATCTCGGGCATCGGCGCTGGCGGGCATATCGTCGGCACGTTCGGCGATCGTTCGGAACAATACCGCGAGCGCCCAATTGCAGTTCAAAGATGGCGGCGTCGCAAGCTCCACGGCCTTGATGGCCTCCGGCAGGCGGCCGAGGCGGCACAGCGTCACGACCAATATGCCAAGCGCCCCGGCATCGTCGGGATTACCCGCGAGCGCGCTCGCCGCCCATCGGACCGCCCTGTGCAGGTCGCCCGCTTCATAGTTAGTGGCCGCCATTTCGCGCTGGATGGAGAATGCGCGCTGCGAGGGTTCAGGCAGGTCCCGGAACAGCCGGAAGGCATCGGCGAAGCGCTTTTCGCTTCTCTGATGCGCGATGGTGATTTCCGCGGCGCGGGTAACGTCCCGCCCGCATCGCGCGAGCGCACAGGTCAGCGTCTCCAGTTCTGCTGACGGACCCTCGTCCTGCTTCTTGCGCAGGACATACAGCCATTCGTCGGGCCCAGTGCCGAACGCCCTTAGTACAGAATCGACGCTATTTCTTGTGATGCGCCTGACCGGTTGTGTGCCTGCCACAGCTGGCACGCCGCCCACCGGTACAAATTTAGGCACGGCTGCGGGCCGTCTGCCAAGTCCCTCCATCATGTCCCCCGCTCTCTCCCTTCGCGAGCCCCTTCACTTTACATAAGCGGGAAAAATCGGCGATTCGGGTCACGCCATTTGCCTCGCGGCGTTTCCGCGATACAGTTTCGGCGGGGATGACGAGTATGGCACGACCGGAAGATGCGTGAGAACGCGCCCAAGGCGCAGCGTATCCTGTTTGTCCAAAACGGACAGGATGAAGCGGCGGCGGAGCTGGCGGCCAATGCCGCAAAGGCGCTCGATGAAGCGCGTCTCGACCATGAGCGTGTCGACATTTCTGATGCGCTGCACCTGCCCTCGCTCGAACATTTTTCCAGCGTTCTCCTGTGCGTCACGAAGCTCGAAGAGCTGGGATTGCAGGGCATAACCGATCTCGCCGATTACGCGGCGGAAGGCGGCGGCGTCGTTTTCCCGCACCGGATATGGCATCGCCGCCTGCACGATCTGGCCGGGTTCGAAGAGCGGCCCACGCCGCCGCGTTTCGCCGCGACGGAACCGACCACCGAAGGCCTGCGGATCACGGGCGCGGTGCTCCCGCTATTCGACGGCGTCGAACTGGATCGCGAACAGCTTGCCGGCCATCGCCCGCTCGATCTGACGCCGCGGGACAATGTCGAAATTTTCGCCGTCAGCGAAGAAGATTATCCGCTCGCCTGGTTGCACCGGCTCGGTAACGGGCGCGTGATCTACTGGAATTCGAAAATGCTTGAGCAGAAGCGGCTGCGCGGCTTGATCGTGCAGTCGGTTCTGGCCGTCCAGCCGGTCGCGATCTGGCCCATTGCCAATGTCGGCGTCATCCAGATCGACGATTTCCCGGCGCCGCTCTGGCACGAGGATATGGGGCCGGTGTTGGACCAATATCCCGATCTGAACGCGACGCAATTCTATGGCGATATCTGGCATCCCGACATGCTGGACCTCGCGGACCGGTATGGTTTGACCTACTCTTATTTTACGATCTTCAATTACAACGACAGGACGTCTTCGCCATTCCCGTTCGATGAATGGACGTATCAGACGACCCATATTGCCGGTACCGAGGTGCCGGCCACGCCCCATGCGGCCGCCATTGCGTCCAATGCCGGAGAACTGGCTCTGCACGGCTACAACCACATGTCGTTGCTGAACGAGATCTGGTCCTCGCAAGCCATGATGGAACAGGCGCTCGGCGATGCGGCGGGCCGCTGGGACGCAGACGATCTCGGTCCGTTGCCGGTTTCCTATGTGCCCCCGAACAACGAATATGATCGGACCGGAATTGCGGCCCTGTCGTCTGCGCTACCCAGCGTCGCATCGATCTCGGGCAGCTATCTGCACGGCGAGTTCGAACGGGGCGGACAACGCGAGTTCGGGCCGGAGCCATGGAACGAAAAGCTGTTCTGCCTCCCGCGTGCGACTTCGGGTTACGAATATTCCGCCGATATGCAGTTCGACGCGCTCTCGCAGATCGGCGTGGCGGGCATCTGGACGCATTTCACTCATGCCGACGATGTGTTCGATATGCCGCCAGACGGCGAGGAGGATCCCTATTGCCGCAATCCGAAGCGCCGTCGGTGGCGCGGCAAGGTCAGCACCAATGGCGGAAATCATGGCCTGCTCGACGAGTTCGAACGCTGGATCGCCGATTTCAAACGCCGCTTCCCCTGGCTCCGCTATGCGACGACGCGCGCGGCCTGCCGGCTGGTCGAAGACCATCTGCGCAGCGACTGGGCGGCCTTTATCGGAGCGGAGGAGATACGCGTGCGATCCGAACCGGGCTCCTGGTTCCAGATCCGCCTGAACACCGGCGCGCAACTCGACCCGCACGCCATTTCCGGCGCCGAACTCGTTTCTGCAGCCGGTGATAATGGCTGCCTCGCCGATACACTGCGCAGCACCGCGCCGGTCTCGGTGTTGCGGTTCAGAAAACATGGCCGCGTTGCAAAGTCGTCGCCTTTGCGCGGCGGGTTGCGGAATAGCGCGAAAACGGCGACATCGAAGACCGCCCGATTGTGAACGGGCGCGTGCGGGGCAACGCTCCCGCCCGGCGAGGAGGGAAGCGATGTCGGACGAGAACAACCCGGATGATGGCGATAGCGACTATGTAACGAGCGAAGCCGATCAGGCCTATTGGAAGGCCAATATCCGTCTGCTCGTCACGCTGATGAGCATCTGGTTCCTCGTATCCTTCGGTGCGGGTATCCTGTTCCGCGACTTTCTCGATCAATTTTCGATCGGCGGTTATCCGCTCGGCTTCTGGTTCGCTCAGCAGGGCGCGATTTACGTCTTTATCGCGCTGATCGTTATCTATGTCCGCCAGATGCGGAAGATCGAAAAACGCTTCGGGCTCGACGACGATGAGTGACATTGACCAGAAACACACGGTCAGATGGCGTGATATCATCCTCGCCATAACTTTAGCGGCGATTTTGTGGGCTCTTGCAGTCACCATTCCGGATTGGCGAATGTATTTCGGCGCGTTTGCGGTGTTGATGACGGCGGCATTACCCGTTTTCTTTTTTGAGAAGATGCGGGGCCGTTGATGACCACCCAGACGCTTATCTATCTTTTCGTCGGTGCGTCCTTCGCGCTCTATATCGGCATTGCCATCGCTTCGCGCGCGGGCTCGACATCCGAATTCTACGTCGCGGATGGCCATGTGAACCCTGTCGTCAACGGTATGGCGACGGCCGCCGACTGGATGAGTGCGGCGAGCTTTATCTCCATGGCGGGGCTGATCGCGTTCCTCGGCTATGATGGCAGCGTCTATCTGATGGGCTGGACCGGCGGCTATGTGATGCTGGCGCTGCTGCTCGCGCCGTATCTCAGGCAATTCGGCCAATATACGGTCCCCGACTTCATCGGCGCGCGCTATTATTCCAAGGCCGCACGCGTCGTCGCGGTGATCTGTCTCATCTTCATCAGCTTCACCTATATCGCCGGGCAGATGCGCGGCGTCGGCATCGTTTTCTCGCGCTTCCTCGAAGTGCCGGTCGATCTCGGCGTGATCATCGGCATGGGGATCGTCTTCATCTATGCCGTGCTCGGCGGCATGAAGGGGATCACCTATACGCAGGTCGCGCAATACTGCGTGCTGATCTTCGCCTATATGGTGCCGGCCTTCTTCATCAGCTTTCTCGTCACCGGCAATCCGATCCCGCAGGTCGGGCTTGGCAGCGAGGTCGCCGACGGCTCCGGTATGTATGTGCTCCAAAAGCTCGATGCGACGCTGACCGATCTTGGCTTCACGGCCTATACGGACGGCACGAAGAGCATGATTGACATCTTCTGCATCACCGCCGCGCTGATGATCGGCACGGCGGGGCTGCCGCATGTCATCGTCCGCTTTTTCACCGTGCCGAGCGCCCGCGATGCGCGCAGATCGGCGGGCTGGGCGCTGGTCTTCATCGCGCTGCTCTATACGACTGCCCCGGCGGTCGGCGCCTTTGCCCGGATCAATTTTGTCGAGACGGTCAACGAACAGCAATATGCCGATGCGCCCGAATGGTTCACCAACTGGGAGGCGAACGACCTGATCGCCTTCAACGACCGCAATGGCGACGGCGTGATGCAATATCGCTCGGGCGAGGCGTTCGCAGGCGCGCCGGTCTTTACCGAGGAACGCGGTGCCTCGGGTGAGCGGCTGGTGTCCAACGATGCGGTCGAGGGCGAGAACGAGGTCTATGTCGATCGCGACATCATGGTCCTCGCCAATCCAGAGATCGCGAACCTGCCGGGCTGGGTCATCGCGCTGGTGGCGGCCGGGGGACTTGCTGCGGCACTGTCGACCGCGGCCGGGCTGTTGCTCGTTATCTCTACGTCGATCAGTCACGATCTGCTCAAACAGACGTTCAGACCGCAAATCACCGAGAAAGGCGAGCTTATGGCCGCGCGTATTGCCGCGACGGCCGCGATCCTCGTCGCCGGCTATCTCGGCATCTATCCACCCGGATTCGTGGCGCAGGTGGTTGCCTTCGCCTTCGGCCTCGCGGCGGCCTCGCTCTTTCCGGCGATCTTCATGGGCATCTTTTCCAAGCGCATGAACAAGGAAGGCGCGATCGCGGGCATGGTCTCGGGCCTTGCCTTCACCTTCCTCTACATCGCCTATTTCAAGCTGTGGAATCCGGACGCTAATGTCGCCGCCAATTGGTGGTTCGGGATTTCGCCCGAGGGGATCGGCGTGATCGGCATGTTGATCAATTTCGCCGTGGCGCTCGCCGTTTCGCGGGTGACGGCTGGGCCGCCGCTCGAAGTCCGGCGCCTGATCGATTCGATCCGCGTGCCGCGCGGGGCGGGCAAGGCCTAGGTTACGCGGGAGATTGCTGAGATGGATCAACGCATGTCGCCCGCTTCGCCGCAAAGCGAAAACACCGAGCTCGAACCGGCAGCGCGTGAGATACTCGCAACACTGATCGGTTTCGATACGACGTCGCGGAACAGCAATCTCGAGTTGATCGCCTGGGTGGAGGAGTATCTTGCCCGGCATGGTGTTCGCTCCACGCGCGTCGCCAATGCGGATGGCGCGAAGGCCAGTCTCTACGCGACGGCCGGGCCTGAGGTCGAAGGCGGAGTCATCCTATCTGGCCATAGCGATGTCGTGCCGGTCGACGGGCAGGTTTGGAGCAGCGATCCCTGGACGGTGACCGAACGCGATGGCCGGCTGTATGGGCGCGGCACCTGCGACATGAAGGGCTTTATCGCACTCGCTCTGGCCGCGGTGCCGATGTTCGTCGATGGCCGGCGCCCGGCGCATCTCGCGATCAGCTATGACGAGGAAATCGGCTGCAAGGGCGCGCCCGCGATGATCGCCGCGCTTGCCGACAACGTCCCGACGCCGCGCCTTGCGATTGTCGGCGAGCCGTCGATGATGAAGATCATCAATGGCCATAAGGGCATCTGCGTCCATCGCGTCGACGTCTGGGGCCATGAGGCGCACAGTTCGCAGACGCATCTCGGGGTTTCGGCGAATATCGTGGCGATCGAGCTCATGCACGATCTGGCCGAGCTCGCCCGGCAATTGGAAGCCGCCGGCGATCCCGGCAATGGCTTCGACCCGCCCCATGCGACGCTCACCATCGGGCGGATGCAGGGCGGCACGGCGGACAATATCCTCGCGCGCCACGCCCAATTTTCCTTCGACCTGCGTTGTCCGCCAAGCGAAGATGCGCGGTCCATCCTCGCGCCGTTCATAGCAAAATGCCACGCGCTGGACGCGCAAATGAAAGGGGCCTTCCCGGATGCGGGCGTGGCGATTACCGAAATCGCCAACGCCCCGCCGATGACGCCAACGGGCAGCGCCGATGCCGAGGCCTTTGTCCGCGCGCTGACCGGCGACAACAGCCCCGCCGGCGCCGTCGCCTATGCAGCCGAAGGCGGCCAGTTTCAGCAGGCCGGATTTCCCACCGTGATCTGCGGCCCCGGATCGATCGAACAGGCGCACCAGCCGGATGAGTTTATCGCGGTAGAACAGTTTCAGCGCGGCGCGGCGTTTATGGTAAGGTTGGTTGAGGCGTTGCGGCTGTGAGGGTGGGGGACAGTGGGCTTAAAGTCGAAAGAGCGGTAACAATTTCGGGGTTGTTGTAACTGTCACGGTTATTCCAGTTTTGTGCGGTGAGGTTTTGGTGCCTGGAGAATGGGTAAAGGACATTGATGCTCTTCACGATTTCGTCAGCTATGTTGTGCTTTGCGCACCTGATGAGTTTCCGGTCGAAGATTTCCTTGAAGATCATGAACAGATGAACCTCGAAAAGGCATTCGAGGAGCTACGCCATGGTATTTTACTTCTCCACCCTGAAGTTGGAACGCCTCAAAAAGTCCCAATCATGCATTCGAAGTTGGATGAAGCCTATAAAGCTTATAAAGCTGGCGATGGAGATAAGGGCGCACATCTCGTCCAAGATTTTCGCAACATGATTTTCAAAAGAGAAGACTGACTTTTCGGATGGTGATCTGATTGCAATAATCCGGCCAGAGAGCAGGCCGGAGGGCGGCAGCTTCAACTTCATTCCGTGAGACATTGGATGCCGCATGTTAGGACTATTGATCGGCTGTATAACTTCATCGGATTTGTTATCCTACGAGCTCCAGACCAATTTCCGGTAGAAGATTATCTCGAAGATCATGAGAAAATGAATCTCGAAAAAGCATTCGAGGAACTGCGCCACGGGATTCTGCTTTTGGATCCCGAAGTCGGGACTCCGGAAAAAGTCCCCGTCATGCACTCGATATTGGATGAGGCTTACAAGGCTTATCGTGCGGGTGATCGCAAGAAGGGTGCTTATCTCGTCCAGGATTTTCAGGACATGATCTTTAAACGAGAAGACTGAAACGCCCCTTCCAAAGTAGGAAATCCTCTGTCAGCCTTTGTTGGCTGTGTCCTTTGCCGGGCGCGGCGCACGCCCTTCGACAATGCTCAGGGCAGGCTCTTTGACCCCGTCGATCTCCGTCTGAAGGGCTGCGTCCTATTGGACACAGTGCGGCCTTTGCGAAACCGAAAGCCTTTCCCGCTTTAGCCCCTGTGACTTTCGTGACTTTTGGCCTCGCGCCGCCAGCGCGCCTGTGTGTCTGTTTTGTCAACCCTTCGACAGGGCTCCCCTGAGCTTGTCGAAGGGCTCAGGACAGGCTTTGCGCCGATCTTTTTCTCTCACCCCCGATTTCGCGTGAAGCGCTGTGAAGTTGTTCAGTAAATTTGCTTTTTAGCTGAACAGAACTGCCCGACTACCCCGGCCGTGTGTCAATCAGTGTCAACCGGGACGTAGTCGGCGGCTTTCGAGCGCTTGCCGGATTTTTCGGCTTATGTTGAGGCAGCAGGGAAGGCCCAGCTGTGATGCGAGGCAGGGAATGCGGGCAAGAACATCCGATCGATCAGGTCAGCGGGTCCGAGGCGAAGATGGGCGTATCGATGACGAGGACGAGCCTGTCTTCGCCCATGCCTTCGATGGGCGGAGACCGGTGGAGGCGCGGGGCATGTCCGGGGCCGAATCTGCGGCCCTTGAACAGGCCGATCCAGCCAGCCGGCATCCGTTCGAGGCAGCAACCCGGATCGTCATCGGCCGCATAATCGGTACCGGGTCCAGCGTATGTCGTGATCAGGCGCACGTCGGTGAAGTCGGCATGGACCTTCTGGCACGCATTGGTCGTGACGACTTCGAGCCGCACGCGGATCGTCTCCACCTGCATCAGGTCTCGAAAGCGGCCGCCCAGATGCAAGATATCCGCGCGTAAATCGGACGGCAGATCGGCGAACTCCGCTTCAATGGCCGCAAGCGTGCCGTCCGCTATCCTGTAAAAGGCGCCATGGCCGAGCATGGTATCGATGGTTTGCCGGCTGATCGGCACGGGCCGGTCTTCGATTGCCAGCGAGCAAGCGGGATCCTGGATGTGTCGCCAATCCACGATCGTGTCGGTGCAAATCCTGGTCATCTCGCCTTACGCATTATGGATGTTCGCTCCGCAAATGATGAGATAAGGTATCATTTCAAGGTCAAGTTTCCAGTAATCACGCGCGGGGCGCGGCCCGCGCGGTTCGCCGAGCGCGTTTTTGGGCGCGCCGTCCGACCCAGCGGAATCTGGCCAAAGGCTTGAGAATTCGCACTGGATGTTCTATCTGAGGCGTAGTTGTGGAGTTGAAAATGCGTGAACTGAAAATCCTGATCGCTGCGGCTGCCATCGTCATTCCGTCGACGGCACATGCCTGTGCGTTTCACGGAATGTTCGGCCATGTGAATTTCTCGAACCTTTCGCTGCTGAGCGGCGATCATTTGGCACCCATGGCGAATAACGGGCCCGCTGCAAGCCACGATAATATGGCGGGCATGCGGTATATTCGGTTCAGCACGATTAACGATACGTTCGACGACGAAGTGGTCGAGGATGATGCGTCCGGCAGCGAACCGGTAGACACCGCCTATAATCCTGAAGACGCAGCGACTTTTCGTTAAGCGAAAGGCCCCTACCGATGGCGTCGCCGGTTCTGGAGATATCCGATCTGCGCCTCAGCTTTGGGTCGCGCGAGATATTCAACGATTTCCAGCTCAGTCTCGATCCGGGCAATCATACCTTGCTGCTTGGGCCGTCGGGGAGCGGCAAAACCTCGCTGATCAACCTCGTGGCAGGTCTACTGTCTCCGGATAGCGGCACCATCACTGTCGATGGCGAGACGATGAGCGGCCTTTCCGCTTCCGCGCGCGACGATCTTCGCCGCCGAAAGATCGCGGTGATCTTCCAGACACTGCGCCTGATCTCCGCGCTCAGCGTGCGGCAGAATCTATTGCTCGCGCAAAAACTGTCCGGCGTTGCGCGCGACAATGACAAAGTGATGACCCTGCTCGAGGCGGTCGGTATCGAGACGCTGGCCGATCAACGGCCGAAACAGCTGAGCCAGGGCGAAGCGCAGCGCGCCGCGATTGCGCGGGCGCTGGTGGCCGAACCGGCTCTGCTGATCGCCGATGAGCCGACATCGGCGCTGGACGATGCCAATGCGGGCAAGGTTGCCGAGCTGCTTTTGAAAACGGCAGACGATATGGGCGCCACGCTGCTGGTCGCCACGCATGATGCCCGGCTGAAAGACAACATCCCCGCAGCCATCGAATTGCAGTCGCTCGAAACGGCGGTGGCGGCCTGATGCTGCGCCTCGCCCTTGCCTATCTGCGCGAACGCTCGTTGCTGTCCGCGCTCAACGTGCTGCTGCTGAGCCTTGCGGTCGCGATGCTCGTGATATTGCTCAACTTCTCGGCCCAGATGAGCGACCGGTTCGAGCGCGATGCACAAGGCATCGATCTGGTCGTCGGCGCCAAGGGATCGCCGCTGCAGCTTATCCTCTCCAGCGTCTATCATGTCGACATGCCGACCGGGAATATTCCGCTTTCGAGCATCGATCTGCTGCGTGGCGACCCGGCCGTCGCGCGAGTCATTCCCGTCGCGCTCGGCGATAATTTCCGGGGCTTCCGGATCGTCGGCACCGAGGAAAGCTATGCGCAGCTTTACGATGCCGAACTCGCCGAGGGGCGTATGTTCACGGCCAATAGCGAGGCCGTGCTCGGCTCGAAGGTCGCCGAGGAAACGGGGGTGACCCTGGGCCAGCAGTTCGTCGGCAGCCATGGACTCGTTGGGGACGATGGCGGCGCGCATGAACATCATCCGATGGAGACCGTGGGCATCCTCGCGCCAACCGGCACGGTTATGGATCGATTGATCCTCGTCTCGGTCGAGACGGTATGGGATGTTCATGGCATCGAGCATGATCACGCCCATGGAGATCACGATCATGGCGAGGATGGTCACAGCCATGATCACGAGGCTCACGACCATGGCGAGGCCGCGCACAGTCATGACCATGAAGCGCACGATCACGGCGCGCACGACCACGAAGCGCACGATCATGGAGCCCATGACCACGGTGCGCATGCCCATGGTGCGCATGCCCATGATGACGCGCCAGCGGCCATCGCTGAGCCGGCTGAGGAGCAACCGATGCGCGCCGGTGGTTTCCAACGGCCCGATGCGCTTGCGCCCGAAGTGACGGCATTGCTGGTCACCTATCGTTCGGCGGCAGGCGCGGTCCGCCTGCCGAGCATGATCAACCGGCAGACGGATATGCAGGCCGCCGTGCCGGCCGTCGAGACGACGCGGCTGCTCTCGATGCTCGGTGTGGGTATTGACGGTGCGCGACTCTTTGGCTGGCTGCTCGCGCTGATCGGTGGGCTGTCGATCTTTGTCGCACTGCTCAATGCCGCGTCCGCACGCGAGGGCGAACTCGCACTGCTGCGGATGATGGGTGCTAACAAGCTTCAGGTGTTTGGAACGATCATCGCAGAGGGCGTGATCATCGCCACGGCCGGGGCGATACTCGGCCTGCTGCTTGGTCATGGCCTGCTGGCCGTGGCAGCCTCCATGTTCCGGCCGGTGCAGGAAATGGGTCTCGACCCCTTGCATTTCGAACCCGCTGAAATCACCATCGTACTGCTCGTGATCGCGATCGGCGTGGTTGCGGCGCTGATACCGGCCTGGCGAGTGTTCCGCGCCGACCTAACCCGTATACTCGCGCGCGCTACCTAGGAGACAAGGCGATGCCCCTATTTGCCAAATTGATCGCCGTCATGCTCGCAACGGCCAGTATCCTGTTCGTGTCCGTCGAAACGGCTGAAGCGCAGCAGCACGGTATTTGGCGACCGGCCGAAACGCCGCGCGGCGGCGTCGCCTGGTCGTTGCTCGAAAGCACCCGCGTCATCGACCGGCGCGGCGAAAACAACATGATCTATTCGCGTCCCGAATTTCCCAGTCGCGTTCGCGCGCTCAATGGACGGACGGTGCGCGTCGCCGGCTGGATGATGCCGCTGCAAAATTCGGCGCGCCAAAGCCATTTCGTGCTGCTCGCCTATCCGCCAGGATGCCCCTTCCATCTCCATGCCCTGCCGAACCAGTTCATCGAGGTCCGCACCTCGACGCCAATACCGGTGGAAGAGATGGACGCCATCACATTGACCGGAACGCTCCGGCTGACGGGTCGGGATGAGAGCGGCATATTCTACCGTCTCATCAACGCCCGGCAGATCGGCGGCTAGGGAGACTTCCGTACCGGCGGCTATTGCATCGCGCACCCGAGAGAGGATCGGCATGGTCACCGAGCATTTCGACGAAGAAGATTTCGTAAAGCGCTATGTCGAACGCGGTCCTTCCAGATTCGTGCCGGGCTTCGAGAGCCTGCATCGCATGGCGGATCTATTGCTCGCCGAAACCGTTCCCGACAATGGGTCGGTTCTTATCATCGGCGCGGGTGGCGGGCATGAACTGACCCGTCTTGCTACGGGCCATAAAGGCTGGCGTTTTTGTGCCGTCGATCCGTCCGAAGAGATGCTGAAAGCGGCGCGCTACAGGATGGCTGATCAGGGTGATAACGAGCGCGTCGACTGGATACAGGGCGTAGTCGATGATGCGCCCGACGGACCGTTCGACGCGGCCACATGTCTGCTGACTTTGCATTTCGTTCCCGATGACGGCGCGAAGCTGGAGACGCTTCGATCGATCAGATCGCGGCTCACGCCGGGTGCGCCATTTGTCCTTGCAGATCTCTGCATGGACCAGACCGCCGATGATTTCGACGTGGCGCTTGGCCGCTATGCGCGATTTGCAGGCGCATCCGGTGCCGATCCGGACGATGTCCGTCAGGCGGAAAGCCATATTCGCGAGGGGCATCTCAATATGGCGACGCCGGAGCGCAATGCGGCGCTTTTTGCAGAAGCAGGCTTTAGCCGCATCGGGCTCTTCTATGCTGGTTTTTCCTGGCGAGGCTGGAGCATGCACGCCTAACCGTTCTCTTGCGTCCGCTTTGAGATGTTATACTATATCCGCAAACGGCGGCGGAATGCGACCTTCAGGCGAACGAATCTTCATCCATTGCGCAACGTCGTTCTTCGCGACTGCGCTGTGCTGCGCCGCGCCAACCTATACCGCTCAGGCGCAATCCGCCGCTGAGACGGATTCCAGCACCCAGTTCGAGCGCGCCTTTTTCGATCGCTTCAACCCGCAAACCGCGCTCGATATTCTCGAACGCGTTCCGGGTTTCACGCTCGATACGGGCGATGACGATCTGCGCGGCTTCGGCGCCGGCGCGGGCAATGTGCTGATCGATGGGCAGCGCGCGTCGACCAAAACGGGGCTCGAAGAAGTGCTTGAACGCATCCCTGCAGGATCGGTCGAACGTATCGAGCTGATCCGGGGTGGCGGCCCGGCCGGCGAGACGGCAGGACAAGGCATCGTCGCCAATGTCGTGCTGCTGGAAGGCGCGCGCTCGGGGAGTTGGTCGGTCGAGATCGAACGCGCGCCGGACGGGCTATTCTATCCACGCGCGGAACTCGCGCTCTCCCGGCCGCTCGGGCGTTGGGAAACGACCACCCGGATCAACGGCTATTGGGAACGCTTCCCCTGGAAGACATTTACCCGCCGAAATATCGACGCCGACGATGAACTTGTGAGTTTTCAGAACGAGACGGCGCCCAGTTCGCTCGGCGAGATTTTCGTATCGATTGAGGCCTCGCGGCCGCTGGGCGGTGGCGAACTGACGCTCAATACGCGCTTCGGTTATAGCAGTTTCGAACGCAATACGGTGCGCACCGGCGTGGCGCTGCCCCGCACCAGCCCCGATACGCCCATCGATCTGCGCCGGATCAATTTCGACAGCGAATTTTTCGAAGGCGAGTTCAGTGCGGAATGGACGCGGCCGGTTGGGAGCGGCTGGTCGCTCAAGCTTATCGGCCTCGGATCGATCCAGGATGCCAGCCAGTCCAACCTCTCAACCGTCGAGGACCCGATCGGCGCTGATCCGGTCGATTCGACCTTCGCGCTCGATCGGCTCCCGATCGAACTGCTTGGCCGCGTGACGATAGGCCGGGGCGGGAATGCGTCGCTGCGGCCCGAGACCGGTTTCGAAGTCGCCTATAACCGGCTCGATAGCGCGCTTTCGATCGCCAATGCCGGGGTGCCCGTCATATTGCCGGCGGCCGATGTGCTGGTCGAGGAGCTGCGCGGCGAAGCCTTCGCCAATCTCACCTGGGTGCCCGCTCCGGCCTGGACGATCGAGGGCGGGCTGGCCGTCGAATTTTCCGAGATCAGCGTCTCCGGCGACGCCGAGAACCAGCAGAGCTTCACCTTCCTGAAACCCAATCTCGCGATCAACTATCGCGCGTCGGACAGGCTGCAGCTGCGGCTCGCGGTCCGCCGCACCGTCGGGCAGCTCGATTTCGCCGATTTTGCCGCATCGGCCGATTCCGATGAGGATCGCGAACTGGCCGGTAATCCGGCGCTCGGCCCCGATCAGACGACCCGGCTCAGCGCCTCTTTCGACTGGCGCCTGCCATCGGGCTTCGCACTGAGCGTCGAAGCCTATCAGGAATGGCGCGAGGATGTGCTCGAGCAAATCCTGCTACCATCGGGCGCCTTTGGCGTCGGCAATGCGGGATCGGCCGAAGTCCGCGGCATCGAGACGACTTTCGCCCTGCCGCTCACCGCCATCCTGCCCGGCGCCCTGCTCGAAGGCACGATCAATCTTGCCGAAGCCGAGTTCACCGATCCGATCACGGGACAGGTGCGAGCCGTCACCGATTTCGAGAATCCGGATATCGATATCTCCTTCCGCCACGATATCGAACGGCTGCGTTTCTCCTGGGGTTTCGATTTCGCGCCCCGCACCGACATCGAGGAATTTTTCGCCGACGAGGAAATCTTCAGCGCACGCGACACGTTCCTGTCGATCTTTGTCGAAACGACACGATTTCTCGGCGTCACAACACGGCTTGAAGCGACAAATGTGGGCGGCCGCGGCTTTCCGTTCGAACGCCGCTTCTTCGCCCCGGACCGATCCGGTATGCTGACCGGGCGCGAGGTCGTCGAGCGCAGCCGCCGCACTTTCCTGACGCTTACTGTCTCGGATACATTTTAAGGTATTTACGGCCCATTACAGGTTAGCAGCGCAATGTTACGCCTCAATCGCCGCCCAGCAAATGTCTCCGCCAGAACAGGATCGTTGCCCAATAGAAATAGTCGGCATTCTCTTTCCTGGCGAACCCGTGGCCTTCATTCTGGGCGAGGAAGTGCCAGGCTTCGCCGCCATTGGCGCGCACCGCTTCGATGATCTGATCGGCCTCGGATGCAGGAACGCGGGGGTCGTTGGCGCCAGTCGCTACCATCAGCGGGATGCGAATCTCGTCAGCGCGGGTCAGCGGGCTGATCGCTCTCAATTGGGCGCGCTGTTCGGGGTCGCGCTCGTCGCCATATTCGACGCGGCGCAAATCGCGGCGATAGTCTTGTGTGTTTTCGAGGAACGTGACGAAATCGGAGATTGCGACGATGCAGTTCGCACCGCGCAGGCGCTCGCCATAGCGAATGGCGCTGGCATAGCACATATAGCCGCCATAGGAGCCGCCGGTGACGCCGATGCGGTTCGCATCGATGCGCGGATCATCTTCTAGCCGATCGAGAAATGCACCGATATCGCGCACTGAATCCTCGCGCCGGAACGGGCCATTATCGAGGCTGACAAAGCGTTTGCCATAGCCCGTCGATCCCCGCACGTTCGGGTAGAAGATCGCGATACCCAGCTCGTTGATCAGATAGTTATTGCGGCCAAGAAAGCGCGCTGTTGCCTGGCTTTCCGGCCCGCCATGGATGTTGACCAGCAATGGGCGCGGGCCCGGATGGCGCGCGGGATCGGGCGCATAGAGAAAGCCCGACATTGGCTCCCCGTCGAAGCTTTCAATCTCGATGAGTTCGGGCAACACATTCGCTTGTGCATCAAGGCCGCCCATCTCGCTATTGGTCCAACGGGTAAGAGCCAGTGTTTCGGGATCGACGCTATAGGCATCGGCCGCGCCCTGGTTCGAGACCAAAGTCATACCCACATCACCCCAAGGCGCAATCTCGAGCCCGCCGAGCGTGCCGGGCGGCAGCGCGACTTCGCGGATATTGCCGGTCGTGATATCATAGAGCTTGAGCTCAGAGCGGCCGGCCGCATTGACTTCATAGGCGATGGTTTGGCCATCGTCCGAAATGTCGAAATCGACGATATCCCAGGGTTCTTCGATAACCGGCTCGAACACGCCACTGGCCGTATCGAACGTGCCGAGGCGTTTGAATTCTGAACGTTCGTCGCTTGCCACCCAAAGGCGGCCGTCCGGCGCATATTGGAGCCCGCTGAACGCGACCGAAGCGCCTTCGGGGGTCAGCTGCGTGACCTCACCCGATGCCACATCGATATGGTAGAGTTCCATATTCGTGACGGAGATATAATTGACCACCAGCGCCGTGCTGCCATCGGGTGTAAAATCTACGACGAACCAACCGCCGCCCTCGCGCTCAGCAAGCATGCGCGTGGTAGAGGGATCGCGCGGATCCATGAGATAGAGATCGGTGTCGCGCCCGTTACGCCGGGTCGAGCTGAACGCCACCATCGAACCATCTGGCATCCACGCGCCCAGGCTGTTGCGGCTCGTGCCATCGGTCAACATCGTCAGCCTGCCATCTTCGAGCTGGAAAATCTGAAAGAATTCGTTTCCGCCGATATCCTTCGATATGAGACTGACATCGCCGGCGCCCGGAGACACCGACACGCCGCGTACGGGTTCGGCTTCAAAGGTGAGCTGCGTACGCGCCGCGCCGGGGGCAGCGACACGATGCAATTGGGCGGTATCGCCAAAGCGTGTGGCGACATACATTGCCCGGGTCTGCGGGTCCCACTCCGAAAAGGCCGCGGTGCGATATTCGAAATAGGGCTGCGTTTCATTGACCAGCTGTTGCGGGATGGCGGGAATGCCGTCGGCAACGACAGCTGCCGGCCGCGGAGCAACGGCTTCGCCACCATCGTCCTGCGCGAATGCAGTCGCGCTGGAGACCAAGAGAATGGCGGTGAGAACTTTCTTCATATCCGGTTCCTCGGTTCGACCAGTGGTAGAGCTGTCAGTCGAATGTTGCTATTTTCGCCTAGTCTCCAAAACCGCGATTGCGCAAAAGCGGCTCGACCGACGGTTCGCGGCCGCGGAAACCGACATAGGCTTCGGTCCAATCGCGCGTGTTGCCGCCCGAATAGACAAAGCGATACAGCCGCTCGGCCGTGGCCGGATCGAACACATTGCCGGTTTCGGTAAACGCATCGAACCCGTCGGCATCGAGGATTTCGGACCACAAATATGCGTAATACCCTGCTGAATAGCCGCCGGCGAAGATATGCCCGAAATGCGGGGGACGGTGACGCATGACCATTTCGTCCGGCATCCCGATCCGTGCGAGCGTCTGTTCTTCGAAAGCGCCGACATCGAAATCTTCGGGCACGCTGGTGAGATCGTGGAAATCGAGATCGACGAAGGCCGAAGCCAGGAACTCGACGGTTGCGAAACCCTGATTGAAAGTGCGTGATGCCATCAGGCGATCGACCAGTTCCTGCGGCATTGGCTCGTCTGTTTCATGATGGCGGGCAAAGCGCGACAAAACTTCGGGCGTCAGCAGCCAATGCTCGTAGATTTGCGCCGGGAACTCGACAAAATCGGTCGCGACGGATGTGCCCGAAAGGGTCGGGTACCGCACATTCGAAAGAAGCCCGTGAAGGGCATGGCCAAATTCGTGGAACAGTGTCTCCGCGTCATTGTAGGAGAGCAGGGTCGGCTCGCCGCCGGACACACTCAAGACGTTGACGATGATCGGCGTGGTCTCGCCATCAAGATTGTCCTGCTGTCGATAGCTGCTCATCCACGCGCCCGAACGCTTGTTGGGTCGCGCAATATAGTCGCCATAGAACAGGCCGATATGCTCGCCGGCGCTGTCCTTCACTTCCCAGACGCGCACGGTGGGGTGATACACCGGCAAGTCGTCGCGCTCTTCGAATTGCAACCCGAACAACTGTTCGGCGACGTAGAATTGCGCCGCAATCATATTATCGAGTTCGAAATAGGGCCGGAGCTCTGCCTGCGAAAGGTTGAAGCGCTCCTGCCTGACCCTTTCGGCATAGTAGCGCCAATCCCATGGTGCGAGTGCGTCGTCTGCGCCCTCTGCCGCCCGGATCGAGTTAATCGCGTCCCGTTCTTCCTCTGCGCGGGCGAGGGCGGGGGTCCACACCCGCTCGATCAGATCGCGCGCGGCTTGCGGGGTCCGCGCCATGCGGTCGGCAAGCTGGAATTCAGCGAAACTGTCATAGCCGAGCAAGCGCGAGCGCTCCGTGCGAAGGCGCAATGTTTCGGCGATGATCGCATTGTTATCTTCAGCATCGTCATTGTCGCCGCGTGCGGCCCAGGCCTCGAATGCCTGTCTGCGCAGGTCCCGCCGCTCCGAAAATTGGAGAAACGGTTCGACCGAGGAGCGCTGAAGGGTGATCATCCATTGCCCCTCATGCCCGGCATCAGCCGCCGCACGGGCAGCAGCGGCGCGCAGCGTATCCGGAAGGCCGGCAAGGTCATCCTCGCTGTCGAGCAGCAGCGTCCATTGCCCGGTATCGTTGATCATGTTCTGCGAGAACAGTGTCGACAGCGTCGCGAGCCGCTCGTTAATCTCGGCGAAGCGTTCTCGCGCTTCACCTTCGAGCAATGCGCCCTGGCGTGTGAAACTCGTGTAATAGCGCTCCACCAGGCGCAGCTGTTCGGCATCGAGGTCGAGCGTATCGCGCTGGTCGTAGATCGTGCGAACGCGTTCAAAGAGGGCTGGGTCCAGGCTGATGGCGTTGTTGTGCGCGGCAAGGCGCGGGGCGAACTCGCGCTGGATCTCTTGGATGTCGTCGTTGGTATTGGCTGACGCCATATTGAAGAAAAGCAGGCTGGCTTGGGTCAGCAGATTCCCCGTACCCTCCATCGCGGCAATGGTATTGTCGAACGTCGGGGCGGTTTCGGCATTTGCAATGCGCTGCACCTCGGCCATGTTTTCAGTCATGCCGCGCTCCATCGCCTCGGCATAATGTTGCGGCGTCAGGCTATCGAACTGCGGGGCGCCGAACGGCAAGGGGCTCTCGCTAAGCAGCGGATTGGCAGCCGTTTCAGCAGCCGATTGGTCGGACGTTTCAGACTGCGCTTCCGTTGCATGGGCCGGAGCAGTTACGCCTGCTGCCCCCAGGGCCAGCGTTGCAGCACTGCTGTAAATCCAGATCGCTTTCATAGTAGGTTCTCTCCAAAGGTATCAGATGTGGAAACCAGCGCTAGAGTGGGGTGCTCAGCCTGTTCGAACAGGCCGCTGGGCTTCAATTGTTTGCGTGTAATAAAGTATCACCGGTCTATCGAAAAAATTCGTCGCGCTCAATATCCAACATCGGCCATGCGGGCGAAGCCGTGCTCTCGCACTTTGCGCATATTGCGAGCTGCGTGCCGTCAAGCCCTTGTTCGACTTACCAAGGCACATTATTGAGATAATATATCATTCATCGAGCGAGGACCGAGCCGCAATGCCCGTTGCCAACCGTCTACCTGTCACTGTTCTTTCCGGTTTTCTGGGTGCCGGCAAGACCACCCTTCTCAATCACATTCTGACCAACCGCGAGGGCAAGCGCGTCGCCGTCATCGTCAATGACATGTCGGAGGTGAATATCGACGCCGATCTCGTGCGCGACGGCGAAGCATCCTTGTCGCGTTCCGAGGAAACGCTGGTCGAAATGACCAATGGCTGCATTTGCTGCACCTTGCGCGACGATCTCCTCAAGGAAGTGCGCGCGCTCGCCGAGGATGGACGGTTCGATTATCTCGTCATCGAAAGCACGGGTATTTCAGAGCCACTGCCCGTCGCCGCGACATTCTCCTTCCGGGACGAATATGGCGAATCCCTCGGGGATGTGTCGCAGCTCGACACGATGGTAACGGTCGTCGATGCGATGAACCTTCTGGCCGATTATTCGAGCAGCGATCTCCTATCCGCACGCGGGGAGACGGCCGGCGAAGGCGATGACCGCAGCCTTGTCGGATTGCTGGTGGAACAGATCGAATTTGCCGATGTGGTGATCGTCAACAAGGCGAGCGAGGTCAGCAAGGAGCAACTCGCGATGGTCAAAAAGGTCGTCGCCTCGCTCAACGGCGATGCGCGTATCATCGAGGCCGATTATGGCAAGGTCGATCTCGATCATGTGCTCGATACGGGCCTTTTCGACGAAGAGCAGGCCGAACAGCACCCGCTCTGGCTCAAAGAGCTGTACGATTATGCGAGCCACCGCCCGGAGACCGAGGAATATGGCGTCGAAAGCTTCGTCTATCGCGCGCGCCAGCCCTTCGACCCCGCGAAGTTCTACGAATTCCTTGTGAGCGAGAATCTCGACAAGGTGATCCGTGCGAAAGGCCATTTCTGGCTCGCCACCCGGCCGGATTTCCTGGCGGAGCTGGCGATTGCCGGCCGGCAGAAAAGCGTCAGCCGGATGGGGCGCTGGTGGGCGGCCGTTCCCAAGAATCGCTGGCCCGACGATGGCACGTTCGAGGAATTCGTGATGAAGCATTGGAATAATGTCTGGGGTGATCGCCGACAGGAACTCGTCTTTATCGGTATCGGCATGGATCAGGGGAAGATTGAATCCGCGCTCGATGCATGCTTGCTACCGGTTTCGGAATTCAACCCGGAAGAATGGGCGGCCCTCGACGATCCCTTTCCGGCCTGGGGCGAAGCGGAACCTGCGCCCGAACCAGTATAGGATAGGTCCCTAAGCTTCGTTACGATCGCGCATAAGCGATACGCGATAGTGTAAGCATCGATGGGACGGTGTACGACCCAGTCTGCCACAATTGGCCGTCCCAGCGAACGAATATTGCAAACGAGCTACAGCAAGCGCAGAAGCGGGGACGCTGAATAGAGAGGATTCCCCCGCGATATGGCCACACTCACCTATCTTACGACGACCCATTTTGATTTCGGAGCGCTCGCTCAGCTTCCCGAAGAGCTTGGCAAGGCCGGTATTACGAAACCCTTCATCGCGACAGATGCGGGGCTGGTCGCTGCCGGACTCGTCGAAACGGTTACGAGCGTGCTCGATAGCGGGACGGCGTTTTCCCTGTTCGACGGAACGCCTGGCAATCCAACCGAGGAAGCGGTCAAAGCGGCGCTCGAGCAGTATACCGCGGATGGCTGCGACGGCGTGATCGCGCTGGGCGGCGGTTCCTCGATGGACCTGGGTAAGGCTGTCGCGCTTCTCGCTGAAAGCGGCGGCCCTCTTGCGCAATATGATCCGCTGACTGGCGGGGCGAAGCTGATCAAGGCGGTGGCGCCTGTCATCGCTGTCCCGACAACGGCAGGAACCGGCAGCGAAGTCTCTGTCGGCTTTGTCATCATCCTGGAAGATGGCCGCAAGATGACATTCGCGAGCCCGCTATTCATCCCCAAAGCGGCGATCTGCGATCCGGAACTGACCATGGGGCTACCAGCCGGCATGACCGCTGCAACGGGCATGGACGCGATCACCCATTGTATCGAAGCGTTTCTCACGCCGACAGTGAATCCCCCCGCCGAAGGTGTCGCGCTCGATGGCCTGTGGCGCGGATGGCAGCACTTGCCCGCCGCCGTTAAAGACGGCCAGGATCGCGAGGCGCGCTGGCAAATGATGATGTGTTCGACCGAAGGCGCGCTGTCTTTCATTAAAGGTCTGGGTGCGGTTCACGCGATGAGTCATGCAGCGGGCCGTATCCGGCGTCTGAACCTGCATCATGGCACGCTGAACGCGGTGTTCCTGCCCGCCGTTCTTCGGTTCAATGCCCCGGAATGCGAAGAGAAATATGTGCGCTTGCGCCAGGCGATGGGGCTCGAGCCGGGTGCCGACATTGCCGAGGCTGTGACGAAAATGAACGCGGCGATCGGCCTTCCGCCCGGATTGCGCGCGATGGGTATTGAGGATGACGACATCCCCGGTCTCATCACCTATGCCGAACAGGATCTGTCAGCATTGTCCAATCCGCGCCGCGCGTCCACCGAGGATTTCGAAGCCATGATCAGGGAGTCGCTCTAATCCGCTGAACTGGGCCAGCTTAAGGCCTGTACAAACGCAGTCGAACTACAGGGCGAAGTTTATTGGGAGGGGACAATTGAGGTTTCTTTGGTTTGTTGCAGCGATCTTGGTCGCCACGCCGGTAACTGCGCAAGGCATTCAGCAGACACGCGGGGATTTCGAGGACAGGTTCCGCCAGCTCGATGAGGTGCTGCCCGATCCCAATGTCTATCGTAACGCGTCTGGCGCTCCCGGCCATCAATATTGGCAGCAACAGGCCGACTATCGCATCGACGCGCAGCTTGACGAGGACAATCGCCGACTCACGGCGCGCGCAACGATCCGCTACACCAACAATTCACCCGACACGCTACCATGGCTCTGGTTGCAATTGGATCAGAACAGGTTTCGCAGCGATTCGATAGCCGAGCTGGCCAATGACTTCGGCGGGCCGGGGCGGCGCGGTCCAGCCGTCAGCGCGGCTAGCGGCGATCAGCCCGCCCGGCTTTCGCTGGGCGAGCTCAGGCGGCAACAGTCGATGGCCGACAATGAATATGGATATGACATTACCGCCGTGACCAACGCTGACGGTTCGCCGCTCGCCCATACGATCGTAGGTACGCTGATGCGTGTCGATCTGCCGGTGCCGCTTGCGCCCGGTCAGAGCGTCGATTTCGGGATTGAGTGGGCCTTTAACATTGTTGAGGAAAATGCAGTAGGCGCGCGGTCCGGTTATGAGCATTTTCCCGACGATCCTCGGTCCAGCGGCAATGATATTTTTCTTCTCGCGCAATGGTTTCCGCGCATGGTCGCCTATTCGGACTATGAAGGTTGGCACAATAAGGAGTTTCTCGGCCGCGGCGAGTTCACGCTAGAGTTCGGCGACTACGACGTATCGATGACCGTGCCCGATGATCACATAGTGGCGTCGACCGGCGTGCTCCAGAATCCCGAAGAAGTGTTGACCGCTCAGCAGCGTCAGCGTCTCGAACAGGCGCGCACGGCCGACGAGCCGATGTTCATCGTTACGCCGGCGGAAGCCGAAGCGAATGAGCGCAGCGGTCCGTCGGGTACCAGGACATGGCGCTTTTCGGCGCAGAATGTCCGCGATTTCGCATGGGCGTCGAGCCGGAAGTTCATGTGGGATGCGCAGGGCCATCGCCAACCGGGCGCAGAGAATGAAATCGTGATGGCGATGTCCTTCTGGCCGAAAGAGGGTGGCGAACTCTGGCGGCGATATTCGACCGCCGCCGTCGTCCACACGATGGAGGTCTATTCGCGTTTTTCGTTCGATTATCCCTATCCGACTGCGCAATCCGTCAACGGACCCGTGGGCGGGATGGAGTATCCGATGATCACCTTTAACGGTCCGCGGACCACGCTGAACGACGATGGCAGTCGCACTTACTCGCTGTCGGAAAAGGTCTTTCTCATCGGTGTCGTGATCCATGAGATCGGACATATTTACTTCCCGATGACGGTGAATTCGGACGAACGCCAATGGACCTGGATGGACGAGGGGATCAACTCGTTCCTGGACTCGGTTGCGGGTTATGAATGGGATCCGGACATGCCCTGGACCCGCAGCCTGCCGCGCGACCTGATCCCTTATATGACGTCCGACCAGCAGGTACCGATCATGACGCAATCGGATTCAGTACGTAACCTTGGGCCGAACGCCTATGGCAAGCCTTCCGCCGCCTATCACATTCTGCGCGACACGATCATCGGCCGCGAGCGCTTCGATTTCGCGCTGCGCGAATATGCACGACGCTGGCGTTTCAGGCGGCCGACACCGGCGGATTTCTTCCGGACTATCGAGGAAGCGTCCGGCACCGATCTCGACTGGTTCTGGCGTGGTTGGTTTTACACGACCGACCATGTCGATATTTCGCTCGACTCCATTTACCGGCTGCGCATCGACACCGAGAATCCGGACATTGACCTTCCACGCCGACGTCAGGAACATGCCGATGAACCCGAACGCGTCGGCAACAGGCTGAACCGGGAACAGAATCTGCCGATCTGGGTCCTCGAAAATCCCGGCGTGACAGATTTCTATGACGATAACGACCAATTCACCGTTACTCCGAGGGACCGTCGCGAATTCAACGAATTTCTTGAGGCGCTCGAGCCGTGGGAACGCGCGGCCTTCGACCGGGCGGTTGAGGAGGATGCCAATTATTATGTGCTCAACTTCTCCAACCTTGGCGGTCTCGTCATGCCAATCATTCTCGATTTGACTTTTACCAATGGCAGCACAGAGCGGATGATGATCCCGGCTGAAATCTGGCGGCGTAACTCGCGGGAAGTCAGCAAGCTTCTCGTCTTTCCGCGTGGCCGGGAGCTCGAGCAGGTCGTCGTCGATCCCGATTGGGAAACGGCGGATGCCGATGTCGAGAATAATCACTACCCACGCCGGATTGTTCCGAGTCGGATCGAGGCATTCAGATCGCCCGATGGCGAATCGCGCGTTCAGCGCGATCTGATGCATGAAGCGCAGGAATGATCCGCTACGCCATCGCCATACTGATGCTGTGTCTGGTCGCGCAGCCAGCGTCTGCGCATCAGCAAAAGCTGGCCATCACGACGATCGCGATCAACGAGCGTGTCGATCGACTGGAGATCATGCACCAGATCCCGGCGCATGATGCGGAGCATGCCCTCCGTCTTCAAGGCCGCAACTCTGCGGATATTATTGGCAGCGCCGAGAGCCGACAGGCTTTCGCCGAATATGTGGCCAATCGCTTTGAACTGGTGATCGATGGCGAGCCGATATCATTGACGTTCATTGGGTCGGAGATCGAAGGCGGCACTCTTTGGGTCTATCAGGACGCGCCGGTACCGGCCCCTGATGCGACTATCATGGTCAATTCGCAAATCCTGACAGACGTCTGGCCGCGTCAGGAGAATCGCGTCAATTTTACGCGCGGAACGAACGTGCGAACAGTGATCTTCGGTGCCAATGATGGATTGAAGCAGGCGCAGTTTCCCTGACCGTACGGCCAGTGGCCTCAAGCTTTGAGAGTGGCTTATCCGTTACGTCTGGTCCGAAAGCTCACGGTGCGCTTGTGCGAACCATTCCTTGACCTGTTCGAGATGGCGCTCGCCCCATACCTCGACGAACCGCATGGTTCCATAGGCGCTCTTATCGGCCAGTGCCGCCATACGCGCTTCCACATACTCCATCGTAAGCGGAATGCCGCAGGATACCGTTATGCAATGCTTCCAATCGTCATAGGTGTTCAGAACGGGTGACTGGTTCATCGGGTACCTCTCTACATCATTCAAATATTATCAGCGGATCGACCTTAGCAAGATCAGGCCGAACGAAAACTACAAGGCGGATGCAAACCGCAGGGGCTCGCCTTGCGCTGTTTCAGCGAGTTCGGCTTCCCACATGCCGATATGACCGCGTATGATCGTGCCGATCACGCGGCCTTGCAGCTCCATGCCCGTGAAGGGCGACCAGCCGCAGCGGCTGGCCAGCCAGTCTTCCGTGATCGTGAAGCTGCCCGCGCAGTCAACCACGGTGAAATCGGCATCGTAGCCTGGGGCGATCCGGCCCTTGCTGACAAGGCCGAACACGCGCTGCACAGAGGTGCTGGTCATCTCGATCAGCCGTTCGAGGGTAAGCCGCCCATTGGCAACATGATCGAGCATCAGCGGTAACAGGGTCTGCACACCGGGCATGCCGCTGGGCGTATCGGGATAGGTTTTCGCCTTTTCTTCGCGCGTGTGTGGCGCATGGTCCGAGCCGATTACATCAGGCACGCCCTGGCGCAGCCAGTGCCATAGGCCCTCGCGATGCGCTTTGCTGCGGATCGGTGGGTTCATCTGCGCGAAGGTGCCGAGGCTCGGATACGCCTCCTCGCCGGCGAGCGTCAGGTGCTGCGGGGTGACCTCGCAGGTCGCAATGTCGCGATGCTGGGCGATGTACTCGAATTCGGCAGGGGTGCTGATATGGAGAATGTGGATCGGCCTTCGCGCGCCGCGCGCGAGGCTGATGATGCGCTTCGTCGCCAGCATCGCGCTTTCATCGTCACGCCAGACCGGATGGCTCGCCGGATCGCCTTCGACCCGCCGGTCGAGGCGGGCCTGCATCCGGGCCTCATCCTCGGCGTGGATCGCAACGCGACGCGATCCGCTCGCCAAGACCCGCGCAAGCGGTTCGTCCTCGGCGACGAGTAGATCGCCGGTCGAGGCGCCCATAAAGACCTTGACCCCGGCTGTGCCCGGGATTCGTTCAAGCTCGGCCAGCTCTTCGGCATTGGCGCCGGTGGCACCGACATAGAATGCGTGGTCGCAGAACATGCGATGGTGCGCGCGCTTGAGCTTGTCCGCAACTCTGTCAGCAGAATCTGTATTGGGCGACGTGTTCGGCATCTCGAACACCGCCGTGATGCCGCCCAGAACGGCCGCTTTGCTGCCGCTTTCGAGGTCTTCCTTATGCTCGAGCCCTGGTTCGCGGAAATGGACCTGGGAATCGATGACGCCGGGCAGCACATCGAGCCCCGTGCAGTCGATGCGCCGGGCTGCTTCACGGTAGCTCCCGATCCCGATGATCTTCCCGTCGCGCACCGCGACGTCGGCGACGTCCGAACCGGCCGGCGTGTGGACCGTGCCGCCAGCGAGAACGAGTTCAGGGTTTGATCCGGCCATAACGTCCTTTGTTGCGCACTTGCCTTAGCTCGGGGATGCCCATGCTACGGCGTCATGTGGGTGGAGGCTCTCAACATGCCGGACGTAAACCTTCGCGCCGCGATAGTCGCCCAACATATCCTCAATCCTCCGTGCTGCGTCCTCGACGAACATCAGATTCTGCCCGTTGAGCGCGGCGAAGGCCTGCTCGTCGGCGCGCTTGACTGCCGTTTGCACCGGCGTCCCTACCGCTGCCTCAATCTCGTCGATTAGCACCAGCAGCCCAAAGCCGGTCGCTGCGGAGTCGATCTCGACCGTGACATGTGCCTCGCTGCGCTGGCTGTGCGGAGTCGCCATCGAAGCATTTTTTTCAAGCCAAGCGGCAACCTCGCTCGGGGCAACCGTTCCTTCCTTACCGAATGTATCGAGAAAATTCTGCTCAATTAGCTGTCGCGACAATGCAGCCGAGCAGGGGCAGGTTGAGGAATATTCAACGCGTACTTCCGCTTGGCAGGCAAAGGTCCCGTTGACCAGCGAGGCTTCAATTTTCACCGGATAGGACTTCCAGCCCGAAAGGCCCTCGGTTACCAGCGCCGAGCGACTCACAAGCAGGTCGAAGCCGATCCGCAGGCGCGCATTGCCGCTGCCGCAGTCTTCATGGCTCTCGACCATTTGGTCCAGCAGCACTCTCAGCCCTTCCGGTGTCAACGGATCGCCATCTGCCAGCGTATCGACCAAGCGATACAGCCTCGACATGTGAATGCCTTTCACTTCGGGCGACGGCAGATCGACCAGTGCGTCGATACGGGCATGCACATCACGGCGATAGCCGGGTTCGGTAACGAGTATGGGCAGATCGATGCCCTCCATGCCCACCCAGGCCAACGGGCTTTGCGCGGGGACGGTGTCGGAACGGGAAATATCGGGAAGATTTGCAAGCATGTTCATATCCGGTTGCGGCGCTGCTCCGTGTTGAGTCAGTGCCTTGGGAAGGAAGCCCGCTGATTTAGCGGATCATGAATTCATCGTGATTTGGTTATTCGATCAAACAGTTTCCAGATGCCGAGCGAAAGTGGATTGGCGGCAAACGATATTGTGTTCGCCAAATCGCTTCGTCATCACTCCAGCTCATATATGATCGGCGAAAATCTTACGCTACATCGTCCTTTCGACCTCTTGTTATTGAATATGTTATATTATATCTTGTGAAGTTCGCAACCAATCTAAAATCTGGAAGGTCAAGAAGCAGAAAGCCGTGCCCCTTACACTCACCAACACGCTCAGCGGACAACGCGAAGTCTTTGTGCCCACCGATCCGGCGCACGTTACGCTATATGTGTGCGGGCCAACGGTTTACGATTATGCCCATGTCGGCAACGCCCGGCCCGCCGTCGTTTTCGATGTTCTTTACCGCGTCCTGAAGCGGCGCTTCCCGCGTGTGACATACGCACGCAATTTCACCGATATCGATGACAAGATTAACACCGCCGCCGAGGAAGCCGGAATACCGATCGGCACTGTCACCTCCAAATATATCGACGCTTATCATGAGGACATGGCGGCACTCGGGGTGCTGACGCCCGATGTCGAGCCGCGCGTCACCGATCATGTACCCGATATCATCGGCATGATCAGCGCGCTCATCGAGAATGGCCACGCCTATGTGGTTGAAGGTCACGTGTTGTTCGAGGTCGCGAGCTTCCCAGACTATGGCCGCTTGTCCGGTCGCAGCCTCGACGAGATGCGGGCCGGTGCGCGCGTCGAGGTGGCCCCGTTCAAGCGCGATCCCGCAGATTTCGTGCTCTGGAAACCCTCATCCGGCGATCAGCCGGGATGGGATAGCCCCTGGGGGCGCGGTCGACCGGGCTGGCATATCGAATGCTCGGCGATGATCGAGAATCATCTCGGGAACTCGATCGATATCCATGGCGGCGGGCAGGATCTGATCTTCCCGCATCACGAAAATGAGATAGCCCAGGGCACCTGCGCGCATGATGGCGAACTCTATTGCCGCTACTGGGTCCATAACGGTTTTGTGACGATTGACGGCGCCAAGATGTCCAAGTCGCTCGGCAATGTGCGTCTGGTGCGCGAGCTGCTGGAAGATGTGCCGGGCGAGGCGATCCGGTTGGCGCTGCTGTCGGCCCATTATCGTCGGCCGCTCGACCTCTCCGAACGCAGCCTGGGCGATGCCCGGCGCGGGCTCGACAGGCTCTACGGCGCGATGCGAGACCTTAGCGACGTTGCGCCGACCGAGGCAGGGGATCGACTCGAACCCTTCCACGCGGCGCTCGACGACGACTTGAACACCCCGACAGCGCTCGCCGAGCTGTTCGGCCTTGCGAAGGCCGCGCACAAGGCGTCGGACCCAGCAGAACGCGCTGCGATCAAAGCGGCGATGATGGAGGCGGGCGCCATGCTCGGACTGATCGAGGCCGATCCCGAACACTGGTTTACGGGCGCGAATGACAATGACGCCATGGATGCGACGATCGAGCGGCTCGTGGCCGATCGGGAAGCCGCGCGCGCTGCGCGTGACTTTGCGGAGGCTGACCGCTTGCGGGACATGCTGACGGGAATGGGCGTTCTTTTGGACGATACACCCGACGGTACGGCCTGGAGGCGGATGGCATGACGCGGATACTGATTGCGTTCATCCGCGGATACCAGCGTTGGCTCTCCCCGCTCACCCCGCCGACATGCCGCTTCCAGCCGAGCTGCTCAGCCTATGCCGTAGAAGCGCTCGCGCGCCACGGACTGCTGCGCGGCAGCGCCTTGTCAGTATGGCGCATATTGCGCTGCAACCCTTGGGGCGGCCATGGGTACGATCCTGTCCCGCCGATCCGTTCGAGAAAGATCGATTGATGAACGAACCGTTGTCACTGCGACTCTACGCCTGCGACAAACTGCGCCAGGAGTTTATGCAATGAGTGCTATCCGCACCGGCGCTCAGGCTCCGATCCCCATTTCGCTGCTGACCGGTTTTCTCGGCAGCGGCAAGACCACATTGCTCAACCATCTCGTGCAGTCTCCCGAGATGAGCAAGGCGCTGCTCATCATCAATGAATTCGGCTCGATCGGCATCGACCATGACCTCGTGGCCTTTGGTGACAATGATACGGTTGTTGAGATGTCCAGTGGTTGCTTGTGCTGCACCATCCGTGGCGATCTTGTCCGCACGCTACGCGACGCGCCATGGCGGTATGCCCGCAATGGCGACTGTTGGTTCGATCGCATCGTGATCGAGACCACCGGTCTCGCCGATCCGATGCCGATTCTCCACGCGCTGATGACCGATGAGGAGATCGCACCGCTCTACCAATTGGACAGTGTCATCACCACCGTGGACGCCGCAACGGGCATGGATACGCTCGACCGGCAAGAGGAATCGGTGCGCCAGGCCGCAGTCGCCGATCGCTTGCTGCTGACCAAGACCGATCTCGTAAGCGAAAGCGAGGCAGCGCAGCTCAAGGACAGGCTTCGGACGATCAATCCGGCTGCGCCGCTCATTACGGTGATCAACGGCGAGGTCGAAACGCAGCAATTATTTGGCGCGGGACTCTACGACCCCGCCACGAAGAGCGAGACCGTCCAAGCCTGGCTGAGCGCCGAAGCCTATGAGGCGCCGCATCATCACCATCATGACCATGATCACACGCATGACGCGCACGACCATCATCATGGCGAAGATGAACAGTGTGACGAGCACGATCATGGTGACGCACACGACCATCATCATGACGTCAACCGTCACGACGATCATATCCGCTCGCTGTGCCTGACGTTTGACGAGCCGCTGGAAGCGGAAGCTCTGGAGCGCTGGCTCGATATTCTGATGATGTTTGCGAGCCACGATATTCTGCGGGTGAAGGGCATCCTGAATCTTGCGGGGTTCGACAGACCCATGGTGATCCATGGTGTGCAGAACATCTTTCATCCACCGGTCATGCTCGATGCCTGGCCCAGTGACGATCATCGCAGCCGCATCGTTTTCATCACACGCGACATCGACGAACGGGTGTTGCGCGAGACGCTCGTCGTGTTGACGCAGCCTATTTCGCGCTTTGAAGTCTATGGGCCGGAAGGTTCGGGCCTGACAGGTGCAAATCCAGAACTCTTGCCGCTCGGTTCGAGCAGTTTGGATGCCAAACTCACCACACCACCATCTGAATGGAGCAAAGCGTGACCAGATCGAGCGTACCGTTTGCGGATCGCACCAGCGTCGAGCAGGTCGAGCTTGGCGACGAGCTGGCCCCGCGCTTCGATGCCGAGGGCCTCTCGCCGGTCATTGTGATCAACGCTGCGGATCAGTCGGTGCTAATGCTCGGATATATGAACGCTGAGGCGCTGGAGCAGACGCTGCTTACCCGCGAGGCGCATTTCTGGTCGCGCAGCCGCGAAACGTTGTGGCGAAAAGGCGAGCATAGCGGCTTCACTCAGGCCGTCGAACGGATACTGATCGATGACGATCAGGATGCCCTCATTCTGTTTGTGCGTATCGAGGGTCCGGGAAGCTGCCATGTCGGTTACAAATCCTGTTTCTATCGCGAAATCGATCTGAAATCGGTTGGTGCCGACGCTCCCGTCAAGCTGATACACATCGAACCCGAGCGCGCGTTCGACGCCGATGCAGTCTATGCAGGGCTGCCCAACCCGACGCGGCTGTAGTTATGCCGGCGGCCAATCGTACGGTGCGAGGCTCCGGAAGCTCGTCGCTGCGCCATCCTTGCGATTCTGGCCTGCGCCGCTCACGCGAAGAAATTGAACTGATCATTCTTGATGTTCTTGCTCGGGCGAACGCTCCCATGAGCGCCTATGATATCGCGGCACGTTCGGCCAAAACCGGAAAAAAACTCTTCCCCGCGCAAGTCTATCGCACGCTCGCTCGATTGATCGAACAAGACAGGGTCAGCCGCATCGAATCGCTTTCGGCCTTCGTAATCAAGCAGGAAGCGGGTGACATCTGCTTGATCGACGGGTCGGGGCATCTGGTTGGTTCAGCGCCAGCGCCCGATCTTGTCGATCGACTCGTCCAACTCGCGGAAGCGTCCGGCTTCAAGCCCTGTAGAACGATCCTCGAAGTTCATGGTGAATTTGAGGCTCGCCGCTGAGTATATGCGGTGGAACCGAGGGGCGCTCTGAACGGTTCGACTGCGCGTTAACACGAAGAAGCTTTGGCAGAGGATTAGCATGTGATCGCTTATGCTACGCTCGGCACCAATGATATGGACCGGTCAATCCTGTTCTACGATGCCGTTTTCAAGGCGATAGGCGGGGTACGCGAAGAGACCGATCCCACATGGACCCGCTATGGTCGTGACGGCGAACGGGCGAAGCTGTGCCTGACTTCACCCTATGATCGTCAGGCCGCTACAAATGGCAACGGAACGATGCTCGCCTTCGAGACATCAGACCACGCGTCCGTGGATGCCTTCTACAAGGCGGCACTGGAGCATGGCGGTGCCGACGCGGGCGAACCTGGCATCCGCGAAGGGACGCACTACGTCGCCTATGTTCGGGACCCGGACGGGAACAAGCTTTGCGTCTTCGCGCCGAAATGAGGTGTGAGGCCATCTCTACCTTGCGAATTGTAACCGTCGGGGCAGCATGGCATACCCTGACCGTGAAGAGAGTTTAGCATGCATTTTGATCTTCCGAAATTCACGGTCTCTGGCACGCCGCAGGAGATGGGCCGCCAATATGGGAGCCAGTGTCGCGCCATGATCCACGCCTTTGTTGCCGACCGCGAGGCTGCAGTTGAGGCATATTTCAAGGAGCGCGGTTTTGAGGGAACGGCAGAGCTGTTCGAAGCCGGGGCTGGGTGTCTTGACCAAGTCCGTACATTCGACCCGGCTGGTCATGTCGAGCATCTCGGCATTGCCGAAGGCGCCGATATCGATCCCATACGTTTGTTCACCACAACGAATATGACCGATGTTCGCGATATCATCCTCCTCCCCGAAGACCCCCCGGTTGTAGAGGATGAAGGCTGTACCGCTGCGTTGCTCCCGCCGGAAATCACGCGTGATGGTCAGGCTCTCCAGGGTCAGACCTGGGATCTCAATGGGCCAGACGTCGAATATGTGATTGCGCTTCACCGCATCCCGGATGAGGGCCCCGAGACGTGGACGGTCACGTGCGCCGGATGTCAGACGCTGATGGGGATGAACACGCATGGCGTGACGGTCGGCACCACCAATCTCAAAACCAAGGGCGCGAAGATCGGTATCCCCTATCTCTCCGTCCTGCATTTGGCGCTTGGACAAACAACACTCGAAGCGGCCAGCGCGATTTTCGAGCGCACGCCGGTGGCCGGCAGCCACTCCTACTGGGCGGGCGACGCGACGCAGGCGATCGAGTGGGAACGATCCCCAAGTTCGGCCCGCTCCAGGACAACAGGCGACGGTCCGCTGGCCCGGACCAATCATTGTCTGTTCGAAGAGAATATCGCGCTGGAGACCGATCTATCGCCCAGCACGCATCAGCGGTTTTCGCGGATGGAGAGATTGCTGGATCAATCGGGCGATCACACGCCTGAGACAATGAAAAAGCTGTTTGCCGACCGCTCCGATGGCCGCCTCAGCATCAATCGCTTTGCCGAGGACGATTCGGGAGCGACCACGAACGCGGTTGTTGTCTGCAACCCCGCCGATCTCGAATTCTGGGCGTGCCGGGGACAGGCAGATAAAGGGGTATGGGAAAGGCTCGAATTCGAGAAACAGCCCGCGACGGCACTCTAGCTTGATCTCGACTAACGGCCGTTGGGCATCGACATAACGATCTTGCGCTAGTCTAATCCGAGTCTATGGTCACGCGCAATTATCGGAGCGATCCGGGAATGCATGGTGCGGCCGTTGCGCCGTCCTCTTCGCAACGTCTTGCAATCAACAATCTACGCTCGGCTACCAAGGGAGCAGCGACTATGAAGCGGTTTTCGGAGAGATCAAAAACGCGGCTCGCTTTTGCGAGTGTTCTGGGCTTGGCTATCCTTGCCATGCCCGCCCAGGGCCATGCTCAGGATGCTGATGCTGCGGAAGCAGCTGATGCCGTAGACGAACGCCATGTTTGGGATCTGACGGCATTCTATCCGACCAAAGAAGCCTGGGAAGCAGAACTCGAACGGCTCCGCGGTGAAGTCGACACGCTCGATGCCTATCAAGGCCGACTTGAGAACGATGCCGCAACCTTGCTGGCCGCCCTGGATGCAAGCTCTGCTTTCAATCGAGAGATGACGCGACTTTGGACCTATGCGTCCAACCAGCGGAATACCAATCTTGGCGACCCGGCCGGTCAGGAGATGGTTGGCCGGCTTCAGGCGCTCTGGCAGGCGGCGGGGGCCGAACAAAGCTTCATGCTGCCCGAGATTGTCGCGATCGGCGAAGAACGGATTGAAAGCTTCATCGCCGAAGAAGATGGCTTGCAGAAACACGCGCACGGTCTTCGTAATACGCTTCGACAAGGCGAGCACACGCTTTCTCCGGAAACCGAACAGGTCATGACTTTGATGAGCACGGCACTGTCAGCGTCGCAGAATGCGCGCGACCTGCTGGCCAATGCGGAAATCGACTGGCCGCGCATCACCTTGAGCACCGGGGAAGAAGCGCATCTCACTCCCTCAGGGTATACGCTGCATCGTCAGGCCGCGAACCGCGAAGACCGGATCGCCGTGTTCGACGCGTTTTGGGGGACGTGGAGAGAATATGAGAGCACCCTCGGCGCAACGCTGAATGGAGAAGTTCAGGCGAATGTCGCGACGGCCACAGCGCGCAACTATGACAATACGCTGCAATATTTCCTCTCGGGCGACAATATTCCGGAGGCGGTGTATCGCACCCTCGTTCAGGTGACGAATGACCGTATCGATGTTCTGCATCGTTACTTTGCCTTGCGCGCGCGCATGCTGGAGATCGAGGATCTCGGTTATCACGACATTTATCCGGCTATGGTCGAGACCGACCTGACCTTCCCTATCGACGAGACGCGCGATCATGTGCTCGCTTCGATGGACGTTCTCGGTCCTGAATTTTCGCAGCAATTTGCCGAAGTGTCACAAGAGCGCTGGATGCATGTCTTTCCGCAGGCCGGCAAACGCTCGGGCGCCTATATGTCAGGTGCGGCCTATGACGTGCATCCGTTGATCCTGCTCAACCATCTCGACGATTATAACAGCGCATCGACCTACGCCCATGAGTGGGGCCATGGCATGCATCAGGTGTTGACCAACGAAAATCAGCCCTATGAGCTCGCCGACTTCTCGATCTTCACGACCGAGATTGCGGCCATCGCGCAGGAGATTTTGCTGCAAGAACATATGCTGGAACAGGCCGAGACCGAAGACGAACGGCTCTACTATCTCGGCTATGCGCTCGAGCAGATGCGTGGCACCTTCTATCGTCAGGTGATGTTCTCCGAGTTCGAGCTCGCGATCCATGAGGCGGTCGAACGCGGCGAAGCGCTGACGGGCGCGCGGATGACGGAAATCTACGGCGAAATCTTGAGGCGCTACCACGGCCACGATGAAGGCGTCATGGAGATCACCGAAAGAGAGATGATCGAATGGGCCTATATCCCCCATTTCTACTTCAACTTCTATGTCTACCAATACGCCACCTCGATCGCCGGCGCGGCCTATTTCGTTGAGCAGCTGAACACGGGCGGCGATGAAGCCCGCGAGACCTATCTCAATTTCCTGCGGGCCGGCGGCTCCGATTATCCGCTGGAAATCTTGCGGGACGCCGGGCTCGATATGACCACGGCAGCGCCGTATAATGCGGTGATCGATCGCATGGACAGCGTGATGGACGAGATCGAGGCTATTCTCGACGCGCGCGGTGACTAGGGGGCGGGCGATTGGTGTAATCGGACTGCCAGGCGATGAGAACAGTTCCGTCTCGCCAAAAGCAGATAGCTAGTCCGTTACTTCTCCGTCCCAATAGTCGAGCTGCATTCGGCGGTCATAGCGTTCGTCGAGCCAGCGCACCTGAACCTTGTTTGAGTCGGGATATACGCTGACCTCATTTGGATTTTGTTCGCCGATCACAAGATACCGACAAACCGCGTCGGTTTCGTTGATCAGGCAATGACCGACCGTCCGACCGGCTGGGAACATTACATAGTCGCCAGCGTGCATCGGGATTCGTTTGTCTCCCAATCGTAAGGTGCATGACCCTTCGAGCACAAAGATGTGCTCCTCTTCCAGCATGTGGAAGTGAAACTGGTTTGACTGTTTGCCAGCGGGCAGTTCTTCAAGTGCAACGCCCACATTGTAATCGTCTCCCGCGATCGCGGAGGTCAGATGTTTAAAGTGAATCGCAAATCGACTTCCCTTCTCGTAAGTCTCGAGCTCGATTTCTCCTGAAGATACTGGATGGTAGGAAGGCGGGTCCGTTTGTTCGGGCATGGTAATTTTACCTCGCGTTTGTGCACGGGCGCAGCGTCGTATCACCGAGCGAAGCAGTCTATCCTGCCCGTGACTATCGCTAAAGTGAAAAGGGAGCCTGGGACGGAATGACGGCCGCTGTATGACGACCACTATGCACCCGCGGCCGCTTTCCTACTGCGCCGGCGCTTCGGCCTCTTTAACCCTGCGTTCGAATGGGCGGGTTGATACCAGGTGGCCGGGCGTAACCTCTTCAAGGTCATCCTCAACATCTTTGCCCGGCGATTTATCGGCGCCGGGCGGCTCATCTTCGAGTAGTATCCGTTCGCGGGTTCGCTCCGCGCGCGGGTCGGGTTGCGGAATCGCGCTCATCAGCGCCTTTGTGTAGATGTGGCGCGGATCATCGACGATCGTTTCGGCCCGGCCAAGCTCGATAATCCGCCCGCGATACATGACCGCGATCCGGTCCGCGATATAGCGCACGACGGACAGATCATGGCTGACGAAGATCATCGTCAGGCCCATTTCGCGGCTCAACCGCTTCAATAGGTTGAGTATCTGCGACTGGATCGACACGTCGAGCGCCGAAACGGGCTCGTCTGCGATCACCAGCTTCGGCTCGGGCGCGAGTGCCCGAGCAATGGCGACACGTTGACGCTGACCGCCCGAAAATTCGTGCGGATAGCGGTTCATCTGGGCCGGATTGAGCCCGACCGTACGCAACAGTTCGATCACCCTGCCGCGCAGTGCCTCGCCCCTCACGTCCGGATGGCGCGTGCGGATAGCTTCGCTGATGGTCGTGAATACGGTCAGTCGGGGATTGAGCGACGCATAGGGGTCCTGAAAGATCATCTGGAAGTTGATCCGCTCTGCGCGGATATCGGCATCGCTCAGCGCGCTCAATTCCTTGCCTTCGAGGAAGATGCGCCCGGAGGTCGGCCGGATCAGCTGCATGATCGTGCGGCTGAGTGTCGTTTTGCCGCAGCCGGACTCCCCGACAATGCCGAGTATCTCGCCCTCGCGGATGGTCAGCGAAATGCCATCGACCGCCTTGACCACGCCCTTGCTTTCCCGCGTGAGGAGCGCGCGGCCGAGATCGAAATGCTGCTCGACATTTTCGAGCACGAGGAAGTCTTCGCGTAGAGCTGTGTCTGAATCGCTCATTCGGCAGCCTCCGTCACTTCCTGCGCAAGCACGGACTCGATCGGCTTGCTGCGATCGCAATGGCCGCATTCACGCACGCAATGCCCGTCGGCGCGCTCGACGAGTTGTGGCGGATCGCCTTCCTCGCCTTTGATCTTGGGGTAGGGACAGCGCGGATAGAAAGCGCACCCGCTGATTGGCTTGGCGAGGTCCGGCGGGGTGCCCGTGATTGTGTAGAGCGCCTCATTCTTTTCGCCGAGCGAAGGAATGGCTTTCTGCAAACTCTGCGTATAGGCGTGCTGCGGTTCGTAGAATATCTGGTCGACCGCACCGCTTTCGACCACCTGGCCGGCATACATCACCTGCACCTTGTCGCAGGTCCCCGCGACCACGCCGAGATCGTGCGTGACGAGAATTACGGCCGTGCCCAAACGTTGCTGGCGCTCCTTGATGATGTCTAGCACCTGCGCTTGGACGGTCACGTCGAGCGCCGTGGTCGGCTCGTCGGCAATCAGCAGATCCGGATCGTTGATGAGCGCTATCGCGATCATCACGCGCTGACGCATGCCGCCGGAAAATTCGTGCGGATAGCTGCGCACGCGCGATGCGGCGTCCGGAATCCCAACTTCTTCCAAAGCGGTGATGGCCTTGGATAATGCCTGTTTCTCATCCATCTTTTCGTGAACGCGGATCGCCTCGATCATCTGCGTCGAGATACGCAAATACGGATTGAGCGAGGTCATTGGGTCCTGGAAGATCATCGAGATCTTCGTGCCCCTTATGTCGCGCATCTGTGCTTCGCTCACTTGGAGCAAATCTTGCCCGTCGAACAGCACTTCGCCGCTCTCTATCCGGCCGGGCGGCTGCGGAATAAGCCGCATGATCGAATAGCAGGTGACCGACTTGCCGCTACCGGATTCACCAACAATGCCCAGCGTCTCGCCGCGATCGAGTTGCAGGCTGATATTCTGTGCCGCGCGCACGACACCGCTGCGCAGGTGAAAGGAGGTGGTGAGGTTGCGAACGTCCAGGAGCGGCATATCAATCCTTTGCGCTCTTGGGGTCGAGCGCATCGCGCAACCCGTCACCGAGGAAATTGAGCGTGAACAACGTCAGCGCGAAGAAGAAAGCGGGGAACATCAGCAGCCATGGGAAAATCTCCATATTCTGCTGGCCCTCGTTGATGAGCACGCCCCAGGACGCATTGGGCGGCTGAACCCCGAGCCCAAGGAAGCTCAGAAACGCCTCGAGCAGCATGACGGCCGGCACGGTCAGCGTGGCGATCACGATCACCGGACCAAGCACGTTAGGGATCAGATGGCGCACGATGATCCGCGTATGGCTGTAGCCGAGCGAGACGGCGGCCTCGACAAACTCTTGTTTCTTGAGGCCGATGACGCCAGCCCGCACGATGCGCGCCATGCTTAGCCACTCGACCGCGCCGATGGCGACGAAGATCAGCCATAGCGACCGTCCGAAAGCGACCATCAGCAGGATGACGAAGATCGTGAACGGGAGCGCATAAAGCGTGTCCACGATCCGCATCATCGTCGCGTCGACCTTGCCGCCGAGATAACCGGCCGTCGCGCCGTACACGACCCCGATCGCCAGCGCGACCAATGTCGCGATAAGGCCGACAAGCAGCGAAATACGTCCGCCCTCCATGGTGCGCACCATCAGGTCGCGCCCGAGCGTGTCGGTGCCGAACCAGTGTTCGGCCGACGGCCCCTGTGCGCCTTTGAGCAAATCCTGCGCCTCAGCGTCATAGGGCGACAGAAATGGCCCGATAACGCAGAACAGCACGATCGCGGAAAAGACGAACAGGCTGATCATCGCCAGACGATTGCGCTGCAGCCGATGCCAAGCATCCTCCCACAGCGAGGTGCCCTTCTCGAATTCTTCGGGCACGGGCGCAGCGGCAAGCCGCTGCTCGGCACCGGCGACTATGTCGGCAGAACGGCTCATGGCACGCGCCTCGTGTGCGAATAGCTATTTTTCATATTTCAGCCGTGGGTTGAGGGCGACCTGAATGATGTCGACCAAAAGGTTCATCACCACGATCAGCGAGGCGAAAAGGACGGTGAGGCCGAGAATGAGAAAATCGTCGCGGTTGAGCGCAGCCTGGACGAACCACTGGCCAAGGCCAGGAATCTGGAAGATCGTCTCGACCACAAAAGAACCGGAGATGATCCCTGCCGTTGCCGGTCCGAGATAGGTGATGGCGGGAATAAGCCCGCCCTTGAGGCAATGCTTCCAGATAATCGTCGACTCCGGCACGCCCTTGGCGCGCGCGGTGCGCACGAAATCCTGGTTCAGCATTTCCAGCATGCCGCCACGGGTCAGCCGCGCGAAATAGGCAGCGTAGAACAGCCCCAGAGTGGCAGCCGGCAGGATCATATATTCCGGTCCGAACCATCCCGACACGGGCAGCGTTTGCAGGATAATGCCGAAGATCAGCACCAAGATCGGGCCGAGCACGAAAGTCGGCAGGCAGATACCGACCATTGAAGCCGACATCGGCAGATAGTCGAGCCATGTGTTACGCTTGACCGCAGCCAGAATGCCGGCCGGAATGCCGATGCCGAGCGCTACCAAAAGCGAGATCGCGCCCAGTTGGATCGACACGGGAAAGGCTTCGCCGATAATGTCCGTGACCGAGCGGTTGGCATAGACTGCCGACGGCCCGAATTCGCCTTGAATTGCGTTCGTTAACGAGGTCCAGAACCGCTCCAGCGGCGGCTTGTCGAAACCGTAAAAGGACTCGATCTGTGCGAGGATCTCCGGGCGGATCGCCCGCTCGGAGCTAAAGGGACTGCCCGGCGTAAGCGCGACCAACACGAAGGTCAGCGCGTAGATTGCAAGCAAAACCAGCAAGCCCTGCAAAAACCGCGAAAGGACGAACTTCAGCACGGAGCGAAACCTCTAGGCAGTCTGGCCACGATCACTGCGCCTAGGATGTCGAAAGGCTCACATATTTGTACGGACGATAATCGAGAATTTTCGCATTCCAACCCTGTACGCGTGGGTCCCGCATATAAACGCGCGTGTACCAATAGATCGGCACCACCGGCAGGTCTTCCATCAGGATACCTTCGGCCTGTGTCAGCAGGTCGATCCGTTGATCCTCCGTTGTCGCGGCCTGCGCCTGCCGGATCAGCCGGTCATACTGCGTATTGCTCCAGCCGGTGTCGTTATTGCCATTGCCGGTCGTGAAGAGCTCGAGAAATGTCATTGGGTGGACATAGTCTGCGATCCAGCCGGAACGCGAAATATCATAGTCGAGAGAACTCTGGCTATCGAGATAGACTTTCCACTCCTGATTATAGATGCCGACTTCGATGCCCAGCGTCTCGCGCCACATGGCTTGGATGGCTTCGGCGACTTTGCGATGGTTTTCCGATGTGTTGATCAGGATTTCGGTCTCCGGAAACCCTTGGCCGCCCGGATAGCCGGCTTGCGCCAGCAGGGCCTGCGCGCGCTCGGGATCATGGCCTACGGCATCGGTTGGCTGATAGCCGGTAATCCCTTCGGGCACGAAGCCCGTCGCCACAGCCTGGCCGCCCTGGGTCACCCGCTCCACGATCAGTGAGCGGTCGATTGCAAGCGCCAGCGCTTCGCGCACACGGGGATCATCGAATGGCTCGCGCGTAACGTTGAGCCGGTAGAAGTAGGAGCCGAGATAGGGCTCGATAATCAACTGATCGGGCATCTGTTCGCGTAGCGACGGAATGCGGTCGGCGGGCACCACATTGGTCACGTGCAGGCGGCCGCCCTGAAAGGCCGTGAACTCTGTGTTGACATTCTCGATCGGGAAGAAGCGGATGCCGTTCAACTGCACCGTATCAGCGTCCCAATAGTCCGGGTTCTTCTCAACCTCGAGCACCTCGTTGGTTGACCAGTGTGTAAGCCGGAACGGCCCGTTGCCGACATAATTCTCAACCGTGGACCAACCGCTCTGACGGTCGGTCATGCCGCCATGCTCTTCCACCACGCGCGGATTGACCGGGTAGAAGCTGTAATGTTTGAGCATCAGCAGAAAGTGCGGCGTTGGTCCCTTTAGCTGCACCTCGAGCGTGCGATCATCGATTGCGCGCACGCCGACCTGGCTGAAATCGTCGATCTCGCCTTGATGAAACGCTTCCGCATTATTGATCACATAGAGCATCTCGGCATATTCGGCGCCAAGGGCCGGGCTTAGAATGCGCTCCCAGCTATAAACGAAATCACCTGCGACTACGGGATCGCCGTTGGTCCATTGCGCATCCTCGCGCAAGTTGAACGTCCAGACGGTATAATCCTCGTTATGCTCCCAGCTTTCGGCAATACCGGGTTCGGGCAGTGTATCGTCGTCTGGATGATAGGCGATCAGCCCCTCGATCAGTGCCTGAATGATCCTGTTTTCGGGCACGCCGGTAACGAGATGCGGATCGAGAGATCGGGGTTCTCCGCCATTGCCCATGAGGAGAATGCCTTCGGCGGCGGCGGTGTCGACATCGCGCTCGCGTTCGCCGCAGGCTGTTACACCAAGGGCCAAGAAGCCCATCGCTATGAGGAATGTCAGTTTCATCCAGAAGGTAGAAGGCATTCAACAATACTCCGATAGGCCCAGGTCCGCTGGACCTAGCAGTACAACGTTTCAATTGCTCGTAAAGGTCAGAAAACGGCGATGAACCATTACTGAACTTTGGACTGAGTGAGCTACATGGCGCTACTGGGTCAACTATCTTGACCAGTTGCCGACCCACGAAACGAACTTGGAGATAAACGAAGGTATTGGGGGCGGCGGTTCGCATAATCGCCAACATCACGTCGTGAGACGCTTAACATAAGCCGACAATAACGAGATGACGCCGAAGCGTCGCACGTTCGCCATTCTGCCCCAATCTGAACGGATCGAGCTGTAACGCCTAACGATTAGGAGCTGGCATCAGCTAAGCTACCGTCAGATGATTGCTGGCAATATTTCTGTTCAGGACTAAAGAGCGATGTAGATGAATTGCTTACGCGCCTTGATTCGCGATCATCGCCGCCTCGCGCTCGCGTTGCTCGTGCTCGCGTTCGGTATGAAGGCCGTCATTCCGGCCGGTTTCATGGTTTCCGCTTCCGCTGACACCGTACTGACGGTGACGATTTGCTCCGATGGCAGCAGCGGCCTTGAGACCATGCAACTGGTAATCCCTGGTAAGGATAGCAGCCATACCGACGGGTCGAACACGGGCGAACATTGCGCTTTCTCCGGACTCGCCAAAGCCGCGACGGGCGGGGCCGATGCAATCCTCTTGGGGCTCGCCATCGCCTTCATTCTGGTCCTCGCCCTTGCGCCAGTGCGGTGCCCGCCGATCCGGCAAGTCTTCTATCTTCGCCCGCCGCTGCGCGGGCCACCGGCTGCAGCCTGACAATCTGACCTGATTTGTTGGCCCTACCGGCTCGCGTCCGAAGAGTGCGCGCCGGGCTGCTGGAGTTTCACATATGTATTTGTTTTACGGCTGCCGCGACTGGCAGCTCCTGACGGCGGAGTCCGCCGAATCCGGTGCTTCTGCTATGCGCCATCGATTGCTCGGTACAAGCCTGTTTGCGTTATGCGCCTGCGCAGCAACGAGCTCGGCGTCCGCGCAAGGCATTGGCCAGCGGCAAGACGAGATCATCGTCACCGCGAACCTCAACGGTACTCCCACATCGCCTTCTGTCGAGGAAGCTCGTGAAGAACTCGAGCGCATTCCCGGCGCCATCGGTGTCGTCGAGGATGAGGGTTTTGCCGACATCTTTGCGCAAAGTATCGGCGATACTCTGGAGCTTACGCCCGGTGTTTTCGCCGACACCAGCGCCCAGCGAGAGAGCCGTATCTCGATCCGTGGGTCGGGTCTCAATTCAAGCTTCGAACGGCGCGGATTGATGGTGCTGCGCGACGGTGTACCGATCAGCCGTGCGGCCGGCAACACCGAGTTTCAGGAAATCGACCCGCTTACGATACGCTATATTGAGGTCTTCAAGGGCGCCAATGGCCTGCGATATGGTTCGACGCAACTGGGCGGCGCAGTCAATGTCGTGAGCCCGACCGGCCAGACTGCGCGCGCGCCCGTTTCTTTGCGAGCCGAGGGCGGCAGCTTCGAAACCTTGCGTGCTAACGGCTCGATCGCTGGCACGGGCGCGCAGACCGATTACTGGTTCGGTGTCACAGGTCTTACCAGCGACGGCTATCGCGAGCATAGCGACGTGCGAAGCCTTTACGGTCATGGCAATCTGGGTTGGCAGATCGCCGACAATATTGAGACACGCTTCTACGTCACGGCTCTTTCCGACAATTTCGAGTTATCGGGGTCGCTTACGCTGGATGATGCGCTCGCTAATCCGCGGGCGGCCGGGCGGCCCGTTACGATAGGACCATTCTTTCCCGGCGGACCGGTGACAGTCCTCGATCCCGGTCCCGTAGCCGACGACTGGGATCGCAATCTCGATGTCGTGCGCATCTCCAACCTTACAGTGATCGACTTAGGCGGAGCGAATCTCGAACTCGGTGCATGGTATTCGCGCCGCTCGCTCGACCACGCCATCACGCGGTTTGCAGGGATCATCGTGCAGGGCGAGGACGAGGTAGGCGGATCGGTCCGGCTGGGCGGTGATCTGCCGTTTCTGGCACGGCAAAGCCGCTGGCAGATCGGCGCGACCTATGCGTTCGGCAGCAATGACGCGCGGGTCTTCGAGAATTTGTCGGGCGAACGCGGCGTGCTGACGTCTCGCTCCGACCAAGACTCATCACTGCTGATGACGTATGCGCAACTCGAACTCGGCCTCACTGACACGTTCACCGTGATTGCGGGCGGGCAATATGCGCGCGCGGTGCGCGATGTCGAAGCCATCCTCAACACGGTAACCGGGCGCGGGGAGTTCGAGCAGTTCAACCCGCGTATCGGTGTGCTGCTGGATGTGTCCGAAAACATTCAGCTGTTCGGAAACATCAATCGCAGCTTCGAACCGCCGAGCCTCGCTGATCTTACCGCCGGTGGAGCGTTTCCGTTCGCGCCGCTCGAAGAGCAGCGCGCGACCGTTTTCGAGATCGGCACACGCGGGCAATCGGGCGTCTTCTCCTGGGATATTGCGGCCTATCGCGCCGAGCTTGAGAATGAGTTCCTCGATTTCGCAATTCCAGGCGCGCGCGGTCTTGTCACTGTGACGGGCAATGGGGATCGAACCATCCATCAAGGGCTTGAAGTGGGTTTCGATGTCAGGCCCGCGCGTGAATATCTCGAAGCGCGCGGCCAATCGCTCCGGCTGTCCGTGGCCTACACGTTCAACGATTTCGTGTTCGATGACGATCCGATCTATGGCGACAACCAACTGGCCGGAGTCCCTCGACACATTTTTATCGCCGAGGCTCGGTTCGATCAGATCGATAACTGGTATTTCTCGACCACTATGCGTTTCATCCCCGACGGGCCGTGGGCGGACTATGCCAACACTGAGCGAGCACCGGGCTACGAGACAGTGCAAGTCACTGCGGGTTTTACTCTCTTCGAGGATTTCCAGCTGTTCGGCTCGATCGAAAATCTGTTCGATACGGTCTTTATCTCGAACCTAACCACGGTTGCTGACCAATCGATCTCGAATTCGGCAATTTACACGCCGGGCCAGGGCCGCGCCTTTTTCGGCGGCATCCGGGCGCGGTTTTAGAGGAGCGAAGACCATGTCACTCAAGAATAAGAGCGCGCGCTGGTCCAATTCGAAACATCGCTGGTTGGCGTTGATTGGCGGGATCAGCCTGCTCGTATGGGGCCTTTCGGGTCTTACCCATATCGCAATGGTCCTGTTCGGTCCGCAGCAAGTGCAGTTCATGCCACCTGCAGCGGCAATCGAACTGACCGAGGCGCGGCCGATTGCCGAAACTCTGGCAGCGAACGGGATATCCGAAACTATCGCGGTCAAAACCGTTCCGTCGGCGGACGGCACTGCGCTGTGGCAAGTTACCGAGGAGCTCCTGGCCCCGCGACGCTATTTCGAGCCCTCGGACGGGACCGAGGTGGTCGATGGCGATCGCCAGCAAGCGGAGTTCCTCGCGGGCCACTATCTCGCGACCGCCCGTGCGATCAGCTCGGCGACGCTCCAGACCGAATTCGATGCAGACTATCCCTGGGTCAATCGCCTGCTCCCGGTCTGGAAGATTGAATTCGAAGGCGACGACCGACTGACCGCCTATGTCCATACCGAGACGTCGAGCCTTGCAGCTGTCAACAACAGCACCAAGGAAGCGCTGCAGACCGCTTTCCGCGCCTTGCACACTTGGGAGTGGGTACCGAGCGGTATGGAATGGCTACGCGTCGTCGTGATAGCATTGATGGTCGGGAGCCTGTTTGCGCTAGCGCTGACAGGAATTTTGATGCTGATAACTGTACGTCGCAAGAAGCGCGCGCCCGGCAGCAAAGGTTGGCATCGTGTCATGGGGTATATACTTGCACTTCCGCTCATCATGTTCTCGGTGAGCGGCGTCTATCACCTCGCGCAATCGGCATTGGTTCCGCCAGGCAGCCAGTTGCGCATGGGTCAACCGGTTGACGTCGCGAACGGTGCATGGCCGATCGAGCAGGATTGGGCTGCCCTGAGCGCAGGTCGCGACATTGCAGCCGTTTCGCTCGTGGAAGGCGGGGACGGACAGGCCCTATATCGCATCGGCCTTGCGCCTCCCAGGGGCGCTATGGGCGGCGGCGAACACGATCATGGAGCGCATGACCACGGCACAGGAGAGAATGTTACTCCCCGCGAAGCGACGCCTCCGACGCCCGAAACCGATACCGAAATTCGTGAAGCACGCTTCGCCGGCATCAGGCCCGACGGCCCTGCGATTTACATCGACGCGGCGACCGGTGAAGTCGCTCCTGAGGGTGACCGCGAGATCGCACTCTCTATTGCACGGCGTTTTTCGGGCGCTCCAGATAACGCGGTCACCAACATGGAACTCGTCACTCGGTTCAGTCACGAATATGATTTTCGCAACAAGCGCCTGCCGGTCTGGCGTGTCGACTATGCCGACCCTGTCAACGCGACCCTGTTCGTGGACACCGGATCGGGCGTGCTCGTCGATCGCGTGGCTGATTGGGAGAAACCCGAACGGCTCGTCTTCAGCATGATTCACAAGTGGAATTTCCTGTTTCCGATCGGGCGGCTAGGGCTGAATGCAGTGGTCGGCGGCTTTGTGGTCGCATTGATCATCTTCATGGCGATCTTGGGGCTGCGAATGGATTGGAAGAATCGCAGGCGTCGGAAACGCGCGAGAGAGAAGCCGTCAAGGCGAACAGCGACGGTGTCTCATCCTGCCGAATAGTTGGTTATCGTACCGAAAGCTCGAAGGGCGGATGTCACATAGTGCGGAGCCAAAACGGGACTGTTCGCGAACGGCCCAGTGGCAGGCAAATCTGGATACAGCTTTGCCTCAATCAGAGACCCAGCCGCAATTTCAGTATCTGCTAATGCGGAAAACAGTCTCTCGATTGCAAAGTAAAAGGGCGCCACGCGCCGAAACGCGTCCTGATCACTATGTTAGTACAGGTACGCTCAGGATGCGCGTCCTTTCAGCTCTTCGACGGGCCCTTCGCTGTCGCTTGGGAGTTTTGCGGGTGATCGTCGGTTCGACAGCCCTTCGCTGTCGCTCGGGAGTTTTCCGGCCGCTCGTTCCCTGGACGAGCTCTAAAGGCCTGAAAACTGGTGCCGGATGTCCGACTCGAACGGACGACCTACCGCTTACAAGGCGGTTGCTCTACCAGCTGAGCTAATCCGGCGCGCCATGCGTATCGCGTCCCCATGCGTTATCGCACGCCGAAGGTCCAGCCCTCTTGTTGCGCGACCGCTTCGCTCAGCCCCGGCGGCCGCCACAGGGCGGGGTCTGGCGCCGCGTGGCGCAGCCAGGCGCTGCCGAGTATCGCGTCGGTGCTGTGGTCGTCATAGCGGGGCAGGGGGGCGTGCGGTGCGCTGCCCAATGCCGCGAGCGCGCGATCGAGATCGGCCGGGCCGCGAACCTTGGTCGGGCCGGTCAGCCCGGCCGCGCGGGCCGCGATGCCGGTATAGATTTCGACGAGCATGGGCCCCGCGTCCGGCACCGGATCGAACGGCCAGACGGGAATCACGCCGCCGAGCCGGTGCAGCACGCGCATGCCGGTAAAGCTCGATTTGCCGACCTGGGCCGCGCCGACGAGATTGTAGCAGGATACGGCATTGCCCTGTTTCTGCGCGCGGCACCGCTTTTCGGTCAGGCGCAGGCGGCCGAGCGGCGGCTCGAACGCGTCGCCGGTGATCGTCTCGCGCCCGGCCTGATGGCGGACATGGGCCGCGAGAGGCGCGCGGACGGGCAGAGTGGAGGCCGAGAGATGCGACTCGTCTTCGCATGCTTCGTCGATCCAGCGCCACAGCGCCTTGGCGTCCGCCGGATCGGTGCGCGATTGCGGGAAATAGGCGCCCTGATCGGCCCAGGGGAGGCCGGCGGAAAAGTCGAAGCCGATCAGCATATCGGCCTGATTGGCGGCCTGTTTCAGGAGCCAGTCCAGCGCATCCGGCCGCGACCATCCGGCATCCGGTGCGGCGCTATCGGATGCGAGAAGGGCGGGAGCTTCGGCCCCCGCCCTCGTAACCGCCAGGGCTATGCCCCTAGGCCTCGCCACCGCCTGTCCCGACCAGTCGAAACAGGCGAATGTGGCGAACTGACGCATTAAATCCGCGCCGTTAGATTCCCGGAGGCGTTTTGTCTCCCGGGTTGCTCTTCGTCGAACCGCCGCCGGTCCAGCGCTCGAGCAGCTTGTGCGCGGTCGGCCGGCCGCCGAGCCCGAAGGCGATCGCCGCGGCGACCGCCGCCGAGCCGAGGATGGCGGCGAAGGCGATTACGACGATCTGGTCGGCGATGTTCATGAACTCGAGGCCCATGGCGACGAACAGCGCGATGATCAGCCATTTGAGGATGGTCGGCAGCATACCGGCCGTTTCTCCGGTCGAGCTCGCCATCAGATTCGTCAGCAGGCGCGCGAGCAGAATGCCCACAGCGATGATGACGAGGCCGAAAATGACCCGGCTGCCCAGCGCGACGACTTCCGTCACCATTGCCTGCACCGACTGGATCTCGAGCACTTCGACGGCGGCCACGGCCGAGACCAGCATGATCGCGGTCAAGGCGATCGTACCGATGACGCGGCTCAGCTTGACGCTGGCCGGCATCAGGCCCGAGCCGGATGCCGCATTGTCGACGCCGAGTGCCTCAAGCAGTTGCTGCAGCCAGCCCTTGACCCAGCGGCCAATGAAATAGGCGATGCCGAGGATCAGCGCTGCTGCGATGGCGCGGGGCAGGAAGTGTGCCACGTCATTGAGGATCGACACCAGCGGATCGGAGATCGAGCTGAGTTCGAGCGTCTGCAGCGCCGCAGTGGCGACGGGGATGATGATCAGCACGAAGACGATCAGGCCGATGGCGGAGCTTAACGTCGTGCGCCCTTCGCCTTTGGCCGGGGCGTCGTCCGAGCCCGTAATCTCGGTAACGCCCGCCCGCGCGAACCAGCCATCGGCGTTGATCGCCATCAGGGCCGTTTCGACGATACGCCGCACGATGGTCGCGATGATCACGCCAAAGAACATGATCAAACCCGCGCCGATGATGTGCGGAACATAGTTGAAGATTTCGGTGGTCAGCGCGCGGACCGGATCGAGCACGCCGGAGAGCTCCAAAGGCTGCAGCGCGACGACAAGGCCGACGAGCCAGACGATCCAGTAGGCGAGCGTGCCGATCTGGCTGCCGACCGTTTCGCCGGGTGCTGCCGTGCTGTGCTTCTGCAGTGCCGGTATCTTGTCGACCATGCGGGCGATGGCCCATTTGACGCCCTTGGCGATGAAATGCGTGATCAGGAGGATCAGCAACGCCGCACCGATCTTCAGGACCCATTCCCACACCATCGGCCAGTCAATGTCGCGACTGAAATCGAATTCCATTGAACTTCCCCTAGTTGCTAAAAATGCGTGATGCCGATGCCCGGATAGCCCGCTTCGCGGCGATTTTCGAATCTATTCTTCGCGTTCCGCGCGCAATTTGTTCCAGAACTCAAGGCGCTGCGCGATCTTCGCTTCGAAGCCGCGCGGCGATGGCGCGTAAAACTCCTGCGCCTCCATCTCCTCGGGCCAGTAATTATCGCCCGAAAAGGCATTTTCCTCTTCATGATCATAGGTATAGCCCTTGCCATAGCCCACATCCTTCATCAGCCTGGTCGGCGCGTTAAGGATGTTTTTAGGCGGCATTAGCGAGCCGGTGTCCTTGGCCGATTTCCAGGCGGATTTCTGCGCCTTATAGGCCGCGTTCGATTTGGGCGCGGTCGCGCAATAGAGGCAGGCCTGGGCGATCGCGAGCTCGCCTTCCGGGCTGCCGAGAAAGGTATAGGCATCCTTGGCCGCGAGGCATTGGACGAGCGCCTGCGGATCGGCGAGGCCGATATCTTCCGAGGCGAAGCGCGTGATGCGGCGCAGGACATAGAGTGGCTCTTCGCCGGCAACGAGCATCCGCGCGAGATAGTAGAGCGACGCCTGCGGGTCGGAACCGCGCATCGCCTTGTGGAGCGCAGAAATCAGATTGTAATGCCCCTCGCGATCCTTGTCGTAAACCGGCACGCGGCGGTGGAGCATGTCGGCAAGGCCCGCCGGATCGAGCGGCTCCGAAAGCTTCACCGAAAACAGCGTCTCAGCCTGGTTGAGCAGGAAGCGCCCATCGCCATCGGCCGAAGCGACGAGCGCATCGCGCGCCGCATCGGAGAGGGGCAGGGGGCGGCCCTCATGCGCTTCGGCGCGGGTTAAGAGCGTATCCAGCGCCTCCGCATCGAGGCGATTGAGGATCAACACCTGCGCGCGGCTGAGCAGCGCCGAATTCAGCTCGAAGGATGGATTTTCCGTGGTGGCGCCGACGAGCGTCACCGTGCCGTCTTCGACATAGGGCAGGAAACTGTCTTGTTGTGCGCGATTGAAGCGGTGGATCTCGTCCACGAACAACAGGGTCGGTTTGCCCGCGCCCGCCATTTGTCGCGCTTCAGCGAACGCCTTTTTAAGATCGGCGACACCGGAGAAAACGGCGGAAATAGCTACGAACCGCAAGCCCACGGCGTCCGCGAGCAGGCGGGCGATAGTGGTCTTGCCGGTGCCGGGCGGTCCCCAGAAGATTATCGAGGCGAGCTTGCCGGCGGCGACCATGCGGCCGATCGGTCCGTCCGGCCCGGTCAGATGATCCTGTCCCACGACATCGTCGAGCGTCGCGGGCCGCAATAGATCGGCGAGCGGGGCGTTGCTGCGCGCATCCACCGCCGCGTCCGTATCGTCTGTGAACAGGTCCGCCATCCAACTAGCCTAGCGCAGACGGCATTAAATGCCATGATTCGTCGGGTCGACCTCTTGACAAATATATCTGAGATATATCTTAGATAGATCAAACAAAGGTTTAGGAGACAGGAAAATGACCTATCGTAGCTGGAATGGATGTGGTTCGCGCCGGCCGAAAAGCTGGCCCGAAGCGCTGCTTGCGATGCAATTTGCCAATTGGGGCCAAGGTTCAGGAAGTTGGGGTTCGGGAGACTGGGGATCGCGCAGCCAGCGCAAGCGCCGCAGGCGGATGTTCGATGGCGGCGAGCTGCGGCTCGTTTTGCTGAAGCTGATCGAAGAGGAGCCGCGCCATGGCTACGACCTCATCCGCGCCATCGAGGAGATGACGGCCGGCGATTACACGCCGAGCCCCGGCATCATCTATCCGACGCTGAGCTTCCTTGAGGATGGCGGCCTGATCAAGCCGGTCGACAGCGATGACAGCCGCAAGACGTTCAAGATCACCAAGGACGGCAAGGCGGAGCTGGAGGAAAAGGCCGAGGAAGTCGAGGCGCTGATGGATCGCCTGTCGCGTCACGGCAAGCGGCATGCGAAGGGCGATAGCGCTGCCGTAAAACGGGCGATGGGCAATCTCTTCGCCGTGCTTGGCCATCGGCTGACGGAAAAAGGCCTGGACGATGCGCTTATCCGCGAGGTGACAGATATTCTCGACGAGGCCGCGCAGCGGATCGAGAGGCTCTAAACTGCTCGTTTGACCAGATAATCAGGGGGCGGGGCTGCGTGGCGGCCCCGTTACTCCGTCCGCGCGCTGGCGGACGACGCGCAAATAGCCGTCGACGAGCGCCTGATTGACCTGGTCCCAGCCATAGCGTTCGCTGGCCGCGCATCCCGCCTCGCCGGCCGCTTTGCGGGCTGCGTCATTCTCACAATAGTGTTGAAGCGCATCGGCGAAGGCTTCGATCGCGCCGGGACGCACGAGGCGGCCGGTTACGCCATCATCGACAAGGCTCTGACTGCCCGTCGCGCGCGCGGCGACGACCGGCAAGCCCGCCGCCATGGCTTCTAGCGTCACATTGCCGAAGGTTTCGGTGACGCTCGGGTTGAACAGCATGTCGAGCGAGGCCACCGCCCGCCCAAGATCCGAACCGCGCTGGAAACCGACGAACACGCCGTTTGACAGGCGTTTCTCGAACCATTCGCGCGCTGGGCCTTCGCCGATCACGAGTACGCGGTGCCTGACCTGGCGTCTTTCGAGCTGGTCGATCGCATCCGAATAGACGTCCAGTCCTTTTTCCATCACGAGCCGGCCGATAAAGCCGATCACGACTTCGTCATCCTGAATGCCCTGTTCGCGCCGCCATTCCAGATCGCGATGGCGGGGGTGGAATGTCTCGCGATCGATGCCGCGCGACCAAATGCCGACGTCGTAGCTCATCCGCTGCTCTCGCAGGATTTGCGCCATGGACTCCGACGGCGCGAAGATCGCATCGCACCGCCGGTAGAAACGGCGGAGCAGGGCGACGACCAGCGGCTCGAAAAAGGCCATGCCGTAATAGCGCGGATAGGTTTCGAACCGCGTGTGCACGGACGCGACGGCCGGGATGTTCCAGCGCCGGGCGAGCGTCAGCGCACGATGGCCGAGCACCTCCGGGCTGGCGATGTGGAACAGGTTGGGCGCGAAGTCCGCGATATCGCGGCGCACTCTGCCCGGCAGGCGGAGTGGCGCGCGATATTCCGCGCGGCCCGGCAGGGCGAGGGCGGGGACATGGACGAGATCGCCCGTGGCCTCGAAATCCGGTTCTTCGACCGTTGGCGAATAGACGCGGACAGCTGCGCCCTGGCGCAACAGATAGCCGACCAGCCGGTTCAGCGCCTGGTTCGCCCCGTCGCGGACATAGTTATAATTGCCGCTAAACAGGGCGATACGGAGATCGGTGACGTCCATGGGAGGCCCGGGATACTGGTTTACGCTCGAAAGGCCAATGGCCGCGGATAAGCGCCTGTTTTACTCGTGAAAAAGCCCCGCCGATTTGCGTCGGCGGGGCTTTTCGGTGTCGTGAAACGACGGCGTTTAGCTTTCGCTGGCTTCTTCGGTGACCGGTTCGGCCTCCGCTTCCTGCGCAGCGAGCATCGCCTCTTCCATCTTCTTCTGCTGAGCGCGGAGCGCAGCATCACGCGAAGAGGCCGTCACGCGGACGCGGTTCATGCCCGCGCCCGTGCCCGCCGGGATCAACCGGCCGACAATGACGTTTTCCTTGAGCCCCTGCAGCGTGTCGACCTTGCCCTGAACGGCGGCCTCGGTGAGGACGCGCGTCGTTTCCTGGAAGGACGCGGCCGAGATGAAGCTGCGGGTCTGCAGCGACGCCTTGGTGATGCCGAGCAGCACCGGCTTGCCCTGGGCCTTTTTCTTGCCCTTGCCGAGCCGGTCGTTGATCTCGTCCATCTCTTCTTCGTCGATCTGCTCGCCGACCAGGAGCGTGGTATCGCCGCCATCGGTGATTTCGACCTTCTGAAGCATCTGACGGACGATCGTCTCGATATGCTTGTCGTTGATCTTAACGCCCTGCAGACGATAGACCTCCTGGATCTCCGAGACGAGATATTCGGCCAGCGCCTCGATCCCCATGACCTCGAGAATGTCGTGCGGATCGGGCGAACCGGCGACGAGATCGTCACCCTTCTTCACAAAGTCGCCTTCTTGCACGTCGATGATCTTGGTCTTCGGGATCAGATATTCGACCGGATCGCCCTCTTCCGGAACGATCGCGATCTTGCGCTTCGCCTTATAGTCGCGGACGAACTCGATACGGCCGTCGATCTTGGCGATGACCGCATTGTCCTTCGGCACACGCGCTTCGAAGAGCTCGGCGACACGCGGCAGACCACCGGTGATATCGCGCGTCTTGGCGGCTTCGCGCGGCAGGCGGGCGACGATATCGCCTTCCTGTAGCTCCTGGCCGTCCTCGACGGAGATAACCGCGCCGGGGATCAGGCGATAGACGCCCGCCTCGCCGCTATCGGCGTCAAGCAGCGTGATGCGCGGCTTGAGATCGTCCTTCTTGGTCTTCGCCTGGTCTTCGGTCACGACGCGCTGGGTAATACCAGTGGCTTCGTCGGTTTCTTCCTTGACCGTACGCGCATCGACAATGTCCTGGAACTTCGCCGTGCCGCCCTTTTCGGTGATGACCGGGGCATAGCTCGGATCCCATTCCGCGATACGGTCGCCCTTGGCCACCGTATCGCCATCGGCGTGCAGTAGACGCGCGCCATAGGGGATGCGGAAGACACCGAGTTCCCGGCCTTCCTCGTCGAGGATCGCGAGTTCGCCAGACCGCGACAGCGCGAGCGTGCGCTTCTTGCTGTCGACAATGGCGTTCAGCTCACGATATTCGAGCTTGCCGTCGGCGGGCGATTCGAGGTTGGACTGCTCATTGAGCTGCGCCGCGCCGCCGATGTGGAAGGTCCGCATCGTCAGCTGGGTGCCGGGCTCACCGATCGACTGAGCAGCGATAACGCCAACCGCTTCGCCGATATTCACAGGCGTGCCGCGGGCGAGATCGCGTCCATAGCATTTCGCGCAGACACCAACCTTGGATTCGCAGGTTAGCGGCGAACGGATCTGCACCGACTGAACGCCGGACTCTTCGACGGCCGCGACCATCGCTTCGTCCATCAGCTCGCCGGCCTTGACGATGACTTCGTCCGTCTTGCCGTCGACAATGTCTTCGGCGGCCGTGCGGCCGAGGATACGCTCGGCGAGCGTCGCAATCGTCGAACCGCCCTGGACGATGGCTTTCATCTCCAGGCTGTTCTTCGTCTTACAGTCTTCCTCGACGATCGTGCAGTCCTGCGACACATCGACAAGGCGGCGGGTCAGGTAACCCGAGTTCGCCGTCTTGAGCGCGGTGTCCGCAAGGCCCTTGCGAGCGCCATGGGTCGAGTTGAAATATTCAAGAACGGTCAGGCCTTCCTTGAAGTTCGACAAGATCGGCGTCTCGATGATTTCGCCCGATGGCTTGGCCATCAGGCCGCGCATACCAGCGAGCTGCTTCATCTGCGCGGGACTGCCACGGGCACCGGAGTGCGACATCATGTAGATGGAGTTGATCTCTTTCTCGCGACCGTCCTCGTCCTTTGGCGTGGCGCGGATCTCGTCCATCATCGCATTGGCGACCTGATCCGAGCAGCGGCTCCAGGCGTCGATCACCTTATTGTATTTTTCCTGCTGGGTAATCAGGCCGTCCTGATACTGCTGCTCATAATCGGCGACGAGCGCGCGGGTCTCGTCGACCAGCGAGTCCTTCGCCTCAGGGATGATCATATCGTCCTTGCCAAACGAGATGCCGGCCTTGAACGCGTGGCGGAAGCCCAGCGCCATGATGCCGTCGGCGAAGAGGACCGTGTCCTTCTGACCCGTGTGGCGATAGACGATGTCGATAACGTCGCCGATCTCCTTCTTGGTGAGAAGCCGGTTGATCACGTCATAGGGCACCTTGTGCGACTGCGGCAGCTTCTCGCCGATCAGCATACGGCCCGGCGTGGTTTCAACGCGCTGCATGAAGGTGTTCCCGTTTTCGTCCGTCTGCGGGACCCGCGTGTGGATCTTCGAGTGGAGCGTAACCGCACCGACCTCGAGCGCCTGATGCACTTCGGTGATGTCAGCCAGGATCGAACCTTCGCCCGGCTCGCCTTCGCGGTCCATCGACAGATAATAGAGGCCCAGCACCATGTCCTGCGAGGGGACGATGATCGGCTTGCCGTTGGCGGGCGAGAGGATGTTGTTGGTGGACATCATCAGCACGCGCGCTTCCAGCTGCGCCTCGAGGCTCAGCGGGACGTGCACGGCCATCTGGTCGCCGTCGAAGTCTGCGTTGAACGCGGCGCAGACCAGCGGGTGAAGCTGGATCGCCTTGCCCTCGATCAGCACCGGCTCGAA
>NZ_JANQNS010000015.1 GCF_028279465.1 Parasphingopyxis sp. | reverse complement strand
AGCGACGCATAATTTCTCGATGGCGATCGGCTTCGGCGCAGCGAGCAACGGCGTCAACAATATCGCGATCGGCAATGCCGATGCGACCTACACGCTGGCCGGCCTCGGTGCACTCGTGCCGGGCGGTGAGGTGTGGGATGTGACAGTGAATTCGAGCGGCATGCTGTCCGCCTCACCCGACAGCACGTCCAACAGTGCTCCGGCGCCGCTGGCCGGCGGTCTGGCGCTCGCCGGTGGCTCACAGCCGCAGGATGCCACTGCGCCCTGCAATGTCGGCGCGGGCGGAACGACGTCGCTTGAATGCGGCGTGAACTCGAACACGGCATCGGCGACTGACGCCACGGCGGTCGGCGAAGGAACTTCGGCGACCCAGCGTGGAAACAGCGCTTTCGGAAGCGGAGCGGTTGCTTCGGGCAATTTCTCCACCGCTATCGGGCGCAACTCGACTGCTTCGGGCACGCAGTCGCTGGCTGTCGGCCAAAATGCAAATGCATTGGCTGACAGGGGCCAGGCTTTGGGCGACAATGCAGGGGTCGGTACCGGTTCGGTAAATGGTTTGGCTGTGGGTTCTGTCGCGCGAATTGACTCAAACTCTAGCGATGCCATCGTAATAGGCTCCAACGCCGGTGTCGGATCGGACTCGTCGCGGTCGATAGCCATTGGCAGCGGTAGCGATATCGATGGCTCAACGGTCGATGCCATCGCCATCGGTGCGAATGCCGACGTCTCTACAGGGAGTGTCGGCGCGGTTGCTATCGGCAGCAATACCGACGCTACGGCCGCGCAGGCTGTCGCGATGGGGATGAACTCGGACGCTACGGCTGCGGGTGCCATTGCGATCGGCGGCGATGATGGCGATCCCGATACGGATGGCGCTCAGGCGACCGGGGAAGGCGCAGTGGCGCTGGGCGCGGATGCGGACGCCACCGGGCCGTCCTCGACAGCATTGGGACGCGGCGCACAGGCGACAGCCGGCAACGCGGTAGCGCTGGGCAACAATGCACTGGCCGACCGCGCCAGCGCGACGGCGGTTGGCGCCGGCTCGCGGGCGACTGGCAACCGGAGCTCTGCGCTAGGGCGCAGCGCCGAGGCATCGGGCGACTTCTCGACGGCTATCGGACCGGACTCGACGGCGAGTAACATCCATGCGGTGGCTATCGGTAACCAGTCGACGGCGAGCCGGGCAGGCGCTGTAGCGATTGGCCGCGGCACGGATGCCCTTGGCACCTCCTCGGTGGCGATCGGCAATCAGGCGGAAGCGACGCACAATTTCTCAATGGCGATCGGCTTCGGCGCGGCGAGTAATGGCGCCAACAATATAGCGATCGGCAATGCCGATGCGACCTACACGCTAGCCGGCCTCGGCGCACTCGTACCGGGCGGTGAGGTGTGGGATGTGACAGTGAATTCAAGCGGCATGCTGTCCGCCTCGCCCGACAGCACGTCCAACAGTGCCCCGGCGCCGCTCTCGGCATCCGCCAGCAGCTTGCAGTTAGCTGGCGGACCAATCAGTCAGCCACAGGGCGCGACTGCGTCATGTGAGGAAAGCCCAGGCCTTGAATGCGGCAGTGGTTCGGATACCGCTAATGTCAATTCGACTGCACTCGGGATCAATGCCGTCGCTACGGGATTCAATGGCTCTACCGCTGTCGGCAATGGCGCCACAGCGAGCGCAGGTTCGAGTTCCGCATTTGGCAGAGATGCGCAAGCTATCGGATTGTCTTCGACGGCAATTGGTTCTTCCAGTCAAGCTGACCGGACGGATGCGACCGCGGTCGGCGCTCAGGCTTTGGCAAACGGCACCTTCGCCACCGCTATTGGTACCCGTTCTGTTGCAACAGGAGGCGGTACGGCAGTAGGCAACTCGGCGTCGGCTGCCGGCGAGGCCGGAACGGCGATTGGCAATGGGGCCACTGCGTTGGATCCCGGCGGTACCGCTGTGGGAGCAGCTGCAAGAACGCTCAGTCCGTCTTCCGTCGCGGTCGGCTTTGGTGCCGAAACACAAGCGGAATCAGGCATTGCGGTTGGCGCGAACTCCGTCATCAATGCAGAGAGCGCCATTGCTGTGGGCAGCCTTGCACGTGCTGAAGGCGAAGAAGCATTAGCGGTTGGCGCTGACGCTGATGCCACCGAGGAAGGCGCAGTCGCTCTTGGGGCGGATGCGAACGCCGCTGGGCAATCCTCGGCAGCGTTGGGACGCGGCGCACAGGCAACAGCCGGTAACGCGGTAGCGCTGGGCAATAATGCACTGGCCGACCGCGCCAGCGCGACGGCGGTTGGCGCCGGTTCACGGGCGACGGGCAACCGGAGCTCCGCTCTGGGACGCAGCGCCGATGCGTCGGGTGATTTCTCGACGGCGATCGGCCCGGATTCGACGGCCAGCAATATCCACTCGGTGGCGATCGGCAACCAGTCGAGAGCGAGCCGGGCCGGTGCGGTGGCGATCGGTCGCGGCACCATCGCGAGCGGCACATCGGCGCTGGCGCTGGGCAACCAGGCCATGGCGATGCATAACAATTCGATGGCGATCGGCTTCGGGGCGATGAGCACCGGCGTCAACAATATCGCAATCGGCAATGCGAACGCGACCTACACGCTGGCGGGTCTGGGCGCGCTCGTGCCGGCGGGGCAAACCTACACAGTGACGGTCAACGATAGCGGCATGCTCTCCGTGGCTGCACCGGCCGGGTCGGCCGCGCCGATATCGGCACCGACGCCGGCGGCTGTCACGCCCGCCTCGGCTCCGCCGCCATCGGCAGCGCCGGCCGCTGTTGCTTCCACGGTGCCGTCTTCGGTGCCGTCGGTTCCGGCCAGAACAACACGCGCACCGGCCGCGACCGCACCGGCCACTGCGGCGCCAAACACGGTACCGAATGCCGCGCCGAACGCAGTACCCGCGAATATGACGGCGCCGGCATCGTCCGCGATGATGACGACGAATTCGGTGCCCAATGTCGCGCAATCGCGCGGGGGGCTCGAATATCTCGCATCGAGCCCGGGCGAGAATAGCGGCCTTGCACCTCAAACGGCCCGGATGGAGATCGATCCGGCTGCGGTATCTTCGGGCGAGAACCGGATGGATATGGTAGCCGTCACCAACGGCACACCGGCGGCGTCTACCGGAAACAACGCGATGATGATGACGAATGCGGTGCGGCAGGAGAACACGGTCCAGTCGCCGACACCGACGGCCGCGATGAACGGCGGAGCGGCGTTCGGAACGCAGCAGGTGACCGCGCACAATTCCGCGCAGGTCAGCGCCAATACGACGGCCATAGCGACCAACAGCGCGGCCATTGCCGGCAACACGTCGGCGATCCGGTCTAACTCGACCGCCATCGCCGCGCTGCAGGGCCAGACCACGACGCTGTTCGAACTGACCAACCAGAACCGGGTCGATATCCAGCGGGCCAACGAAGGTGTCGCCATGGCGCTCTCGATGGAATCGCCGGTACTCCTGCCGGATATGCACTTCGCGCTGTCGAGCGGCATCGGCTATTATGCCAACCGCTTCGCGGCATCGACGTCGCTCTCCGCGCGGATCAGCGACAACGCCTCCTTCTCGGCGGGCTTCGGCGTGGGGCTGAATTCCGGCGAGGTCGGCGCGCGAACAGGCTTCCAGATCGGTTGGTAGGGGCGCAGATAGTTAATCACTGGCAACCACAGAACAGGGCGCTATGCTCCTGACCGTTGAGTATCTGTGAAGGAAATGCGCCAGATGATGAAGCGATGGATGGTCTTGCTCCTTGCGGCGATGCTGGTCATGCCGGCGCAGGCCCAGGATCCGCGGACAACGTCGAACGCCAGCTTGCCCACGCCAGACCGGCTGACGCTGTCGCGGCTGTTATGGGGCACGATGGTGTCGATCCATGATGCGAATATCGCCGGGAATTATTCCGTGTTGCGCGATACCGGCGCGACCAATTTTCAGGTGCAGAACAGTTCGGCGCAACTGGCCGAGACGTTCCGCTATCTGCGCGAGCAGCAGATCGACTTGTCGACCACGCTACTGCTGGCGCCGGAATTCACCCAGCCGCCGCTAATGGTCGCGTCCGACATATTGCGTCTCCAAGGCGTGTTCGGGCTGCGGCCGATCGCGATCCAGTTCGATATCTATTATCAGTACCAGGCCGGGCGCTGGAAAGTGCTGTCGATCGGACTGCAGCCGCTCACGCTTCAGAACGTTGAGGGCGGCTAGCGCTACTCGCGCATCGCCTCACCCATCCGCCGGATGGCGTCTACCTTGTCGTATAACATGGACCAGTCGTCGTTCTCGTCGATGCACGCCCATATCGCCTCGACCTCGTCGATATGCATCGAGCAGGGCTCCGGGTCCGACCAATAGACATGGCGCGGAGGCTGCGTGGCATAGGCCGCCATGGCCTGCGCGACATCGGCAAATGCGTCACTATCATAGATCGTATCGACGGGTGAGGACCCTCGCCGTTGCCCGCCGCGCCAATCGAAGAAGAACCGGTCGATCATGATGCCGGAGTCGCGCAGCGCTTTTTCGATTGCGGTGAAAAGGCGCACATCGTCGCTCGTTCCGCGGCTCTCGACGCCGAGCCGCCAGAGCATGCGCTCGAGATACGCGTCGCGATAAAGTGCGCCAAACCCCTTAGCCAGCTCAATCAGCGAGTCCGCGTCCTCCTCGATCAGCCGGAGCGAAACGGCGAGCTGGGCGGTATCCCAATGGATCGCTTCGGCCTGCCGGGCAAAGGCGTAGAGCCCGGTTTGGTCGAAATAGGCGGCGGTAAAGCCGGGGTCCCATTTTGGCGTGAAGCGCCAGGGGCCGTAATCAAAACTCTCCGTCGTGATTCCGATATTGTCGCTATTCAGCACGCCATGGACGAAACCAGCGGCCATGTAGGATGCCGCGAGCTTAGCACCGCCGGCCACAACATGGCTGAGCAAGAGTTGTGGTCCATCGCTGCCTGCCTCCTCGCCGAAATAGTGTTTGAGGCAGTAGGCGATCAGCTTTTCCATATTTTCCGGCTGGCGTAGGGTCGCGAGACGCTGGAACGTGCCGATCCGGATATGGCCATGGCTGAGCCGGACCATGACCGAGGATCGCGTAGGCGAGGGCTCGTCATTGCGTTCCAGCGACTCACCGGTCTCGATAAGGGAAAAGGTTTTCGACGTTTCGACGCCCAGCGCTTCGAGCATTTCGGTCGCCAGGATTTCGCGCACGCCGCCCTTTAGCGTCAGCCGCCCGTCGCCGAACCGGCTATAGGGCGTCTGCCCCGAACCCTTGGTGCCAAGGTCCATCAGGCGGTCGCGATGATCGCGCATCTGGGCGAACAGAAAGCCTCGCCCATCGCCGATTTCGGGATTGTAGCTGCGAAACTGATGACCGTGATAGCGCAACGCCAGCGGCGAGGGGAGGGAATCTTGAAGCGGTTCGAACCGTCCGAAATGCGCAATCCATTCTGCGTCGTTGAGCTCCGCAAGACCTACAGTCTCGGCCCAGCGATCGTTGCGGAAACGCAATATATGCTGCGGGAATTTTGCAGCGTCGACGGGATCGTAGAAATCCTCGCCCAATTCCAGGATCGTCGTTTCGGGGCGGAAAGTTGAAGCTTGCGGCAAAATCGTCATGCGCCGATATGGGGGGATCGAAGGGAAGGACGCAAGCGTGATGGACTATAGCAATGGCGTTTGGTGGTCGAATGACGGGTTGAGGCTGCACTATCGCCTCTATGATGGCCCAGATAATCAGCCGCCAATCATCTGCTTGCATGGACTCACCCGCAACGCGCGCGATTGGGAGCCGGTTGTCGAACGTTTGGCAGGCGACTGGCGCATCTATGTGCTGGAAATGCGCGGCCGTGGCGAAAGCGCCTATGCGCCCGATCCGATGACCTATGTCCCGCTAACCTATGTGCAGGATGTCGAGGCCTTCCTGAAAGCCACCGATATCCGGCGATATATCGCCTTCGGAACCTCGCTGGGCGGGTTGATTACGATGCTGCAGGCCGCAACCAATCCGGAGCGGCTGGCCGGCGCGCTGCTCAACGACATTGGCCCCGTCATCGAGGAGGCGGGTGTCGAGCGCATTCGCGGCTATGTCGGTAAGGGCGGAAATTATCCGACCTGGCTGCATGCTGCGCGGGCGCTCAATGCAGGCTTTGGCGATGTCTATCCGAAATGGGAGCTGGACGACTGGCTGGCGATGGCCAAGCGGCTGTGCAAGGTCCAGCCGTCCGGACGGATCGGCTACGATTACGACATGCGGATTGCAGAGCCATTTCGCGTACCGGGTGGCGAATCCGGTTTCGATATGTGGACGGCGTTCGACGGGCTGAAAGAGGTGCCCACATTGCTCGTGCGCGGCGGGCATTCGGAAATCCTCTCCGAAGATACCGCGCAGGAAATGGTGCGCCGCAAACCCGATCTCGCGACAGCGGTCGTGCCGAATGTCGGCCATGCCCCCATACTCGACGAGCCGGAAGCGGAAGCGGCCATCGATGCCCTGTTGGAGCGCGTTCGGGCGTGAGCACGCCGCCGCATATCCTTCATCTGCACTCGACATTTTCGCTGGGTGGGAAGGAAGCGCGCGCGGTCCGGCTAATGAACATGTTCGGCGATAATGCGCGGCACAGCATCGTCAGCGCCATGCCAGATTCACTGGACGCCCGCGACGCTATTGATCCGGCGATCGATGTTGTTTTTCCGTCCGATGCGCCGAGCCTCACGGGCAAGCCGTCTCTCGCGAGAATGGCCGAGCTTGCCGACTATATGCGCGGTTTCGATCTTGTGCTGACCTATAACTGGGGCGCTATGGATGCGGTCATGGCGCATCGTTTGAAGCGCGCAAATCTGCCGCCTCTGATCCATCATGAAGACGGCTTCAACGCCGATGAGGCGGATGGTCTCAAGACAAGCCGGACATTGTATCGCCGCTTCGCCTTTCCGACTCTGCACAGGCTTGTGGTGCCATCGGATCGTCTGGCCGGGATAGCCCGCGGGGTCTGGAAGCAACCCGAACATCGCATTCTGCAAATCGCCAACGGCATCCCGGTCGAGCGATATATGGCGCCACCGGAGCCTGACGTAATTTCGGGTTTCGAGCGTCAGCCAAGCGATGTGATCGTCGGCACCATTGCGGGCTTGCGCGAGGTGAAAGACCTACCGCGCCTAGTCCGTGCCGTTGCCGCGTTGCCCGACCATGTAAAGCTCGTAATCGTCGGCGAGGGCCCGGAACGCGAGGCGATTTCCTGCGAAGCGATAGCCAGCGGCATTGCGGACAGAGTGGTTTTGGCGGGCTTCCTTGATCGGCCATGGCGCTATACTGGACATTTCGACATATTCGCTCTGTCTTCGCGCAGCGAACAGTTTCCAATTTCGGTTGTCGAGGCGATGGCGGCGGGCCTGCCTTTGGCATCGCCCGATGTCGGCGATGTGTGGTCGATGGTGGCGGACCCCAATCGCGAACTGCTTATATCCAAGAATGGCGGGCTTGAGTCCGCATTGGCACTGTTGGCGGAAGACAGCGATTTACGGCGGGAAATCGGACGCGCCAATCGAGAACGCGCTGCCGCAAAATATGACGAAGCCGCGATGATTTCCGCCTATGCGCGGCTCTATGGCGAGGCGTTGGGAAACGGGCCCTTGTCCACAGTCTGAGTAAAATATTCGCATCGCTGGTTAAAACACCCTATATGCGGGCGGAAACGGGTCGGAGATATCATGTTCAAGGGTTTGAACGGGATCAGTTACGGCGGACGCGACGTCCTGCCGTTGATCGAGGGCGGCAAGGGCGTTGCCGCGACCAATCATGCGAGTTCGGGCGCCTGGGCGGCCGCTGGCGGCATCGGAACGGTATCGGCCGTCAATGCCGATAATTATGACGCGGATGGCCGGGTCATCCCGCAGGTCTATCATGGCAAGCGGCGCGTGGATCGGCATGAGGAGCTGATTCAATACGCCATCGATGGGGCCGTCGCGCAGGTGCAGCGCGCGTTCGAGATTGCGAGCGGCAAGGGCGCGATCAATATCAATGTGCTCTGGGAAATGGGTGGTGCGCAGCAGGTGCTGCATGGCGTGCTCGAAAAGACCAAGGGCTTGGTTGCGGGTGTCACCTGCGGTGCCGGCATGCCCTACAAGCTCTCCGAAATCGCGGCCTCCTATCAGGTGCATTATCTGCCAATCATCAGCTCTGCCCGCGCTTTCCGGGCGCTTTGGAAGCGTGCCTATTCGAAGGCCGCGGAATGGCTCGGTGCGGTCGTTTATGAAGATCCGTGGAAGGCGGGCGGCCATAACGGCCTGTCCAATGCCGAAGACCCGCTAAAGCCCGAGGATCCCTATCCGCGCGTGAAAGCTCTGCGCGAGACGATGCGTACCGAAGGCATTTCCGATGACCTTCCGATCGTAATGGCTGGCGGCGTCTGGTATCTGCGCGACTGGGATCACTGGATCGACAATCCTGAACTGGGCCAGATCGCTTTTCAATATGGCACACGGCCGCTTCTCACCCAGGAAAGCCCTATACCGCAGGCCTGGAAGGACACGCTGCTCTCTTTGGAAGAGGGCGACGTGCTGCTGCACAAGTTTTCGCCGACCGGTTTCTATTCCTCGGCCGTTCGCAATGAGTTTCTGCAGAATCTTGAGGCACGCTCTGAACGGCAGATCGCTTTCTCGCTCGAGGCGGCCGGCGATCACCAATATCAGCTCGATGTCGGTGTGAAGGGCAAGAACTTCTGGGTGACGCGCGGCGATCTGCTGCGGGCGCGCGAATGGGATGCGCTCGGCTTTACGATGGCGCTAAAGACGCCGGACAATACGCTCGTTTTCGTGACTCCCGAAGAGGCTGCGCTGATCCGCAAGGACCAGGCCGATTGCATGGGTTGTCTCAGCCAGTGCCAATTCTCGTCCTGGAAGGACAAGGACAATTACACGACTGGCCGGCTAGCCGATCCGCGGTCCTTCTGCATCCAGAAGACGCTGCAGGACATCGTCCATGGCGGGCCGATGGAGCACAATCTGATGTTCGCCGGCCATAACGCCTTCAACTTCAAGACCGATCCCTTCTATTCGAACGGCTTCGTGCCGACGGTGAAGCAGCTGGTCGAGCGGATTCAGACCGGCGACTGATCGAAAACGCTTACCTGCCAGGTAATTGATACGCGGCGCACGGTGGGCAATCGCTATGGGCGAAGGAGCTTCGCCTATGGTCGATCGAATAGCTTGGGGTGTGTTGGCGCTAATCCACCTGTTGCCGGCGGTTGCGCTGGTCATGCCCGCGTTGATTACGCGGCTTTATGGCGTGCAGACAGACAGTGCGGTGTTTCCGCTACTGCATCATCGCGCGGCGCTATTCGCGGCCATTCTCTTGATCTGCCTATGGGCCGCCGTCGACCCCAATGTCCGGCGCATGGCCGTTGTCGCGACCGGCCTGTCGATGCTCAGCTTCCTTGCAATCTATTGGCTCAATGGGCAGCCGGAAACGCTGCGCACGATCGCACTGGCCGATCTGGCTGGCTTGCCGTTTCTGGCGTTCGTTGCTTGGCGTGCATTCGGAAGCGGCTGACGCCTAGTCCCAGTCCCAGGCCTTTTCGCCATGCTGCGATAGATCCAGGCCTTCCTGTTCCTGCTCTTTCGTGGCGCGCATGGGGAAGACCAGTCCGACGATCCACGCCAGTCCGGCAGTCGCGAAGATAGACCAGAGGGCGACGACGCCGATGGCTGTGAGCTGGCTGATCAACTGGCTCACCATCGTCGTGTCCGGAAGATACCCGGCTCCGCCAAGGCCCGGCGCCATCAGCACGGCCAACATGGTCGCGCCGAGCATGCCGCCGACGCCGTGCACCGCGAAAACATCGAGCGAATCGTCGATCGCGAAGCGCCGTTTGATGAGGCCGACAGCGGCGAAGCAGATGATGCCGGCGAGCAAGCCGAGCAGCAATGCGCCGCCGACGCCGACGACATTGGCCGCGGGCGTGATCGTTGCGAGGCCCGCGATGACGCCGGTTGCGACGCCGATGCCGGTCGATTTGCCGAAGCGGATCTTCTCGATCATCGCCCATGTGAGGGCTGCGGTGCTGGCGGCGATATGGGTGTTGATTATGGCCGATCCGGCCGCAAAATCCGCGACCAGACCCGAGCCGCCGTTGAAGCCGAACCAGCCGACCCAGAGCAACGCCGCCCCGGCCATGGTCAGCGCGGCGCCGTGCGGCGGGATCAGCTTCGCCGGGAAACCCTCGCGCCGGCCCAGCAGCAGCGCGACGACCAGCGCCGATACGCCTGCCGTCGTATGGACGACGATGCCGCCCGCAAAATCCAGCGCGCCGATCTGCGCCAGCCATCCGCCGCCCCAGATCATGTGTGCGACCGGAACATAGACGACCAGCAGCCAGAGCGCGGAAAAGGCCATGACCCAGCCGAACCGCGCCCGCTCCACCCAGGCGCCGACCATCAGCGCCGGCGTGATGATCGCAAAGGTCATCTGAAACAATACGATGCCCGATTCCGGAATGGTGGTGCCGGGAAAGACTTCACCGAGCCCGGACAGCATTGCGAGATCCAGCCCGCCGATGAAGGCGTTCCCCTCGCTGAACACAAGGCTGTAGCCGACCGTCACCCAGATCAGCGACGCCATGCAGCAAATGCCGAACACCTGCATGACGACAGACAGGAAATTCTTCGTGCGCACGAGCCCGCCATAGAAAAGCGCGAGCCCGGGCAGCGTCATCATCAGCACCAGCGCGCTGGCCGTCAGTATCCAGGCCGTATCGCCGGAATTGACGACAACCGGGGCTGGGGGGAAGCCGGGCTGCGCATGGGCTGCTGTAGTGCCGAGCAAGCCTATGACTGCCAGTACGCCACATCCGAGTATCCGGCCCATAACCACACCTCCCGTTTGCCCTGAGCTTGTCGAAGGGCTGTACTTTTTCTTTTCGATTAGAAGAAAGGGCAGGGCTTCGACAAGCTCAGCCCCAACGGTTTTTCTGTTCGGCTTTCACGTCACGCCCAGCCTTCCAGCACCTGATCGGGCGGGCGGTGGCCGTCGGCCCAGATGCGGATATTGGCGATCACCTTGTCGCCCATCGCTTCGCGGCCCTCGAATGTCGCCGAGCCGAGATGCGGCAGCAACACGACATTGTCGAGCGCCAGCAGCCGCTCGCCGATATGCGGCTCGTTTTCGTACACATCGAGCCCGGCGCCCGCGATCGCTCCCTGTTCGAGCGCATCGGTCAGCGCCTCTTCGTCGATAATCTCGCCGCGCGCCGCGTTGATCACATAGACATCCTTGCCGAGCAGCCCAAGCCGCTTTTCGTTCAGCAGGTGATGCGTGTCGGGCGTGTAGGGACAGTTGATCGAGAGGATGTCGATATCGGCGAGCATATCGTCGAGATTTTCGCGCCAATTGGCCTCGAGCGTCTGTTCGACGGCTTCGGGTAGGCGGCGGCGATTATGATAGTCGACCTGAATGCCAAAGCCGCGCGCGCGCCGCGCCACGGCCTGGCCGATCCGCCCCATGCCGACAATGCCGAGCCGCTTGCCGTTCACCCGATGGCCGAGCATACCGGTTGGCCCCCAGCCTTGCCATTCGCCGGCGCGGACGAGCTTCTCGCCCTCCGCCAGCCGGCGCGGGACGGAAATGATCAGCGCCATCACCATATCGGCCGTATCTTCGGTCAGAACGCCGGGCGTATTGGTGACGAGAATGTCGTGCGCGCGGGCCGCCGCCAGATCGATATGATCGACCCCGACGCCGAAATTCGCCAACAGCTTCAGCTGCGGCCCCGCGCTCGCCAATATGTCTGCCGTGATATCGTCAGTTACGGTCGGCACGAACACTTCGGCGCGCGCCACGGCGTCTTTCAGCTGATCTGCCGTCATGGGCACATCGCCGGCATTGAATTCGACGTCGAACAGTTCGGTCATGCGCGCTTCGACGTGGTCGGGAAGCTTGCGCGTAACGATGGTTTTCGGGCGTTCGGCGTGCGGCATCTCGACGGGGATTGCCGATTGCGCCGCGACGCGTCAAGCGGATCGCGGGTTGAAGCCGCGCCGATGCTTTGCTTAGAGATGGTTAAGGGTCATCGAAAAGGGGCGATGCGGACCGATGAGCGGTATAGTACGAGTTTGGATTCTGATCGTCGGCGCGATTGCGCTGAGCGTGCCCGAACAGGCGCCTGCGCAGGGCCGTGAAACGCCCTATTGGGCATCGATATCGGCCGGGCAGGCGCGGATGCGCACGGGGCCGGGGCGCAATTTCCCGATCAGCTGGCTCTATCAGCGCGCCGGGCTCCCCGTACGCGTGGTCGAAGTCTATGAGAATTGGCGCAAGATCGAAGATCCGGACGGCACGCAGGGCTGGATGCTCGTGAACCTGCTGAGCGCCGATCGCACGGCGATGATCGTCGGCGATATCCGACCCTTGCGCGAAGCGCCACAATCGGGCGCGCGCATCCGCTATCGCGCCGAACCCGGCGTGGTCGGCCGCATCCGCTCCTGCCGCCGGGGTTGGTGCGAGATCGATGTGCGCGGACGCAACGGCTATGTCGAAACCAGCCATCTGTTCGGCGTCGAAGCGGATGAGCGTGTCGACAACTGACCACTGAAAAGAGATCGTCATTGCGAGCACAGCGAAGCAATCCAGAGCCGCAAGCGATGGCCTTTTGCCGCTCTGGATTGCCGCGTCAGCCCGAAACAAGTTCGGGCTTCCTCGCAATGACGGATTCTAGATGATCGTGCCGGAACAATTCTCCGCTGTGCCGCCGCTATGGGCCGCGATATTCGGACTCATCCTCGGTGCCATTGTTGGCAGCTATCTCGCGACGCTCGCCATCCGTTGGCCGCAAGGGAAATCGGCGTCGCGCGGCCGATCGCGGTGCGACGCGTGCGGCCGTGTCTTGCGCTGGTACGAGCTGATACCGCTGCTCGGCTATTTGTTTCGCCGGGGCCGATGCGCCTCGTGCGGCGCGCGGATCGATCCGCTCCATCCGGCAATGGAATGTTTCGCCGCAGTCATCGGGGCGCTGTCGCTCGCGATGCATACGAGCCTTTATGGCCTTGCCGGGGCGCTATTCGGCTGGGCGCTGCTGCTGCTCGCTGTCCTCGATATCCGGCATTTCTGGCTGCCTGACCGGGTCACGCTGCCGCTGGTCCTGCTCGGCCTCGGCGCGGCATGGCTGACCGCCATGCCCGGCCTGATCGATGCAGCTATCGGGGCCGCAGCGGGGTTTCTGCTGCTTTTTCTGGTTGGCGCGGCCTATCGGGCCTTGCGAGGACGCGACGGGCTGGGCGGCGGCGACTCGAAGCTGCTCGCGGCGATCGGCGCATGGCTGGGCTGGCAGATGCTGCCATTGGTGATTTTGCTGGCAAGCGCCACCGGGCTGCTCGCCGTCGCGTCGAGCGCTCTGCGTGGCAAGGCTGTAGCGGCGACGGACCGGCTCCCTTTTGGCGCTTTTCTGGCGGTCGCGGCCTGGCCGCTCTGGCTCGCGCGGGACGCTCTGGCCGCCCTCATGCCGGGCCTGTGAGTCGTCAGTGTCATCGAAATGTCATAAAACACGTCATCGCAGTGTAACACTGAAGGCCTAGCGCGCACTTCTCGGGGATATTTTCATGCGCCTATCGCTCGATGCCCGTGCCCAGCGCTTGCTGAGACGGCTGCCGCGAACAAGCTGGTTTACCGTGCTGGAGATCGTGCTGATCTCCGTGCTGGCCGTGCAATGCGCAAGGCTCGTATGGGCGATTGCGACGCCGGTCGGGCCGGTGGGCGATTGGCGCAGCGATGCGGGCGTTCCGGCGCTTTCCGCACCCGATATGGCGCTGTTCGAAACATTCGATCCCTTTTTCCGGCTCGAGGGCAATGCACAGGCCGTCGTCACCGATCTCGATCTCAGGCTGTTCGGCGTGCGGCAGGATCAGGCGAGCGGGCGCGGTTCGGCGATCATCGCGCTCGCCAATGGCGAGCAGGACAGTTTCTCGGTTGGCGACGAACTGATGCCCGGCGTGACGCTGGAATCAGTGGATTTCGATTTCGTCACCATTTCGCGCAACGGCGCGAGCGAGCAGATATTCCTCGATCAATCGGGCAGTGCATCTGCCCCGCCGGCGCAGGCTGCGGCGTCACAATCCGCGGCATCGCAAGCCGCTGCGGCGCGCCCGGCTGCGCGTCAGTCCGCGCCCGCAACGCGGCGTCCGTCCGGGGAAACGATTACGCCGCGGCAATTGGCCTCTGGCACGCAGATTTCGCCGCGCCGCGAAGGCAACCGGGTGACGGGCATCATCCTGCAGCCGAGCGGCGATAATGCGGACGCGTTGCAGGCGGCTGGATTCGAGCCCGGCGATATCATCATCTCGATCAATGGCGAGCGGATTCAGGAAATGGGGCAGGCGGTCCGCTTTGCCAGCAATCTCGGCACCGGCGACGGTTTCGTACAAGTCGAACGCAATGGCGAGACCGTATCGTTTCGCGCAAGGGTAAGTGAATGAAAAAGATAACAACAATTCTCGCCATTGCCGCGATGATCGCGACGCCGGTGATGCCGGCAAGCGCCCAGCATGTGCTGAACCTGCGCAATGCCGATGTGCGCGCCTTTATTCAGGACGCTTCGCGCGTGACGGGGCGGACCTTCGTGATCGACCCGTCGGTAAGTGGCACGGTGACCGTGGTGACGGACCGGCCCCTGTCCCAGTCCGAATATTTCGAAGTGTTCCTGTCGACATTGCGCGCGAATGGGCTCGTCGCCGTGCCGACGGCGGGCGGTGCGCTGCGTATCCAGTCGACGGCGAGTGCGGCGGCGCAGCCGGGCGCTGTCGGGACGAACCGCGCGGGCAACAACGCCTTCGTCACCGAGATTTTCCGGTTGCGGAACATTCCGGCCTCTTCGGCGGTCGAAACGCTGCGGCCGCTGATCAGCCAGGAGGGTTCGATCACGGCGAATACCGCGGGCAATTCGCTCGTGATAGCGGACTTTGCGGACAATGTGCGGCGGATGCGCGCGCTGATCGAGCGCGTGGATGTGGATTCTAGCGCCAGCGAGATTGTCGCGCTCAACAATGCCGGCGCACGCGAGATCGCGGCGTCGCTGGCCGGGCTTGTGCAGGGCGGGGAGGGGCCGTCACCCGCCTCGGTCGTGCCGGTCGACAGTTCCAACTCGCTCGTGCTGCGCGGCGATCCAGCGACGATCGCGCGGATGGCGGCGCTGGCGCGCGAGCTCGATGCGCGGGCGGCGAGCGGCACCGAAATTCGCGTCATCTTCCTCGAGTTCGCCGATGCGGGGCAGATTTTGCCGGTGCTCGAACGCGTGACCGGGCAGGTCGGCGCGGTGTCGGCACAGACCTCGAGCGGCGGCGACGCGCCCAATACAGGCGAGGGCGGTGCCGCGCCGGCGGCCGATGCGGCCCCGGCAGGCGGACGGCCGGGTCAGCGCGTCATCGTGACCGGCTATGAGGGCGCCAATGCGATCATCATCTCCGCTCCGCCGGAAATGCAGCGGACGCTGGGCGAGCTGGTCCGCCAGCTCGATACGCGGCGCGATCAGGTGCTTGTCGAGGCGATCATCGTCGAGATTTCGGACGCGGCGGCGCGCGAACTGGGTGTGCAGTTCCTGTTCGGTGGCGAGGATGCGCCCTTCGCGGTGACCAATTATTCGAACGTCCAGCCGCGCATTCTCGATATCGCGGGCGGTCTGCTCGCCGACGAACTCGATCAGACGACGACCGTCATAAACGGCAATGTGGTGACGACGAGCAACAATTCTTCGGTCAGCGACCTGTTGCGCGAAAATGCGGCGCGCGCGGTGCTCGGGGCGCGGGGCGGCTTTCTCGGTTTCGCGTCCGAGCTGGGCTCCGACCTGATCTTCGGCGCGATCCTCAATGCCGTGCAGGAGGATACGGACTCCAACATCCTCTCGACGCCCTCGATCACGACGCTCGACAATCAGGAAGCGAGCATTCTTGTCGGCCAGGAAATTCCGGTGTCGACCGGCGAGGCGCTGTCCAACAATTTCGACAATGCCTTCCGGACGATCCAGCGGCAGAATGTCGGCATCGAGCTCGAAGTGCGGCCGCAGATCAACGCGGGCGGCGCGATCCGGCTCGATATTCGGCAGGAGGTCAGTTCGATTGCCGGGCCGGTGTCCGACGATTTCAACGAGCTGATCATCAACAAGCGCGAGATCGATACGACCGTCACCGTCAACAATGGCGAGATCATCGCGCTCGGCGGCCTGCTCGACGATAATGAGCGGCGCACGATCCAGCGCATTCCGATCCTCGGCGATATTCCGCTGATCGGCGAGCTGTTCCGCTCGCGTTCGCGGACGCGCACCAAGACGAACCTGATGGTCTTTATCCGGCCGACGATCCTGTCGAGCGCCGAGGACCGCCGCGCGGTCATGGAGCGCCGCTACGGCTATATCCGCGCACGGCAGTTCCTCGCCAATCCCGATCAGGAACCGGGCATCGATACGCTGGTCCGCCAGTATCTGGGCGTGACGCCGCCCGGCCGTCCGCCGCTCAACCCGGCGCCGATCGATCCGCGGATTATCGTGCCCGAAGTCAGCACGACGACCTCGACGGTCACACCGGTCGACATCCCCGAACCCGAGGAGCCCCAGCCATGATCGACATCCGGCGCGGCGATGAAGTGGAAACCGGCGAATTGGCCGGCCAACCGGCGATCGCGCTGGGCTCGGAAGAGGATGCGGCCCCGCTGCCGGGGCTCGACGTCAACATACCCTATAGCTTCGCGCGGAAGTTTGGCGTCGTGCTGCTCGATCCGGGCGAGGAAGAGGATCCCCGGTTCAAGGTCGCGCTGCGCGAGGGCGAAGACCCGCGCGCGCTGCTTGAGGTTCGCCGTTTTCTGAGCCGGCCCTTCGATGTCGAGATGGTCCCGCCCGAACGCTTCGATACGATCCTTTCCGAACGTTATGCCGTCGACGGACAGGCAGCCGCCGATGCGGCGAGCGGGATCGGCGATCTCGATATGCTGGCGAGCGATATCCCGACCGCCGAAGATCTGCTCGACAGCGCCGACGACGCCCCCGCCATCCGGCTGATCAATGGTATCATCGCCGACGCCGCGCGGCAGGGCGTTTCGGACATCCATATCGAACCTTATGACACGGGCCTTGTCGTCCGCATGCGGATGGACGGTGTGCTGCGCGAAACGCTGCGCATGCCGCCTCATGTCGCCTCGACCATCGTCAGCCGCATCAAGGTCATGGCGCGGCTTGATATTGCCGAACGCCGCATCCCACAGGACGGCCGCATTTCGCTGACGCTGGGCGGTAAACTGCTCGACGTGCGCGTGTCGACCCTGCCGAGCAGCGCCGGTGAACGCGTCGTTCTCCGTATTCTCGACAAGGATAATGCCGGGATCGGGATGGACGAACTCGGCATGCCCGAGCGCGTCGATACGATATTCCGCCAGGCGATCGCCGAACCCAATGGCATCATCCTCGTCACCGGCCCGACCGGATCGGGCAAGACGACGACGCTCTATGGCGGGCTGAGGCTGCTCAATGACGGCTCGCGCAATATCCTGACCGTCGAAGACCCGGTCGAATATGCGATCGAGGGTGTCGGCCAGACGCAGGTCAATCCGAAAGTCGGCCTCGATTTCGCGACCGGCCTGCGCGCGATCCTGCGGCAGGACCCTGACGTCGTGATGGTCGGCGAAATCCGCGACCGGGAAACCGCGCAAATCGCCGTGCAGGCCTCGCTGACCGGCCATCTCGTGCTTTCGACCGTCCACACCAACGATGCGGTCGGCGCGATCACGCGGATGCGGGACATGCAGATCGAGCCGTTCCTTCTCGCCTCGACGCTGCGCGCGGTCGTCGCCCAGCGGCTCGTGCGCAAGCTCTGCCCGCATTGTCGTGAACAGGTGCAGGCGTCGAATGCCGTGGCGGCGCTTCTCGGCTTCGATTCCGGCACGCCGATTTACGAGGCGCGTGGCTGCCCGGAATGCAACCATACCGGCTATAAGGGCCGGACCGGCGTGTTCGAGATCATCCGCATCGATGATGATATCCGCCGGATGATCAATGCCGGCGGCGATGAATCGCAGATTGCGCGCCACGCCTTTCTCCATGCGCCCAATCTCGGCTCGGCCGCCCGCGCGCTAGTCCGCGACGGCGTGACGACGGCCGAGGAAGCGGTGCGCGTATCGCGGATCGAGGAGCCCGAGCCGGTCGATGCCTAGTTTCGACTATCTGGCCCTCGACACGGCAGGCCGCGAAAAGCGCGGCACGGTCGATGGCGAGACGGAGGAGGCGGCGCGCGCCCGGCTCGACGCGCGGCGGCTCTATGTCGTGCGGATCGCGCCCGGGACTGGCGGCCCGTCGCGCGCCGCAGCCAATGATACGGCACCGCTGCTCAGCCGCTCGGTCGAGTTTCGCAATCATCTGTCGGCCAAGGAGCTGACCCTTTTCACGCGCCAACTCTCGACGCTCGCCGATGTCAGCCCGCTTGAGGAAGCGCTCCGCACCATCGCCATGCAGGCGGAGAAACCGCGCGTGCGCCGCGTGCTCGAAAGCGTTCATGCGGGTGTCGTCGAAGGCCAGCGGCTCGCCCGGGCCATGGAGCGCGAGAAGAAGAGTTTTCCGCCGCTCTATCGCGCGATGATCGCGGCGGGCGAGGGGTCTGGCGCATTACCGAGCATCCTTGCGCGCCTCGCCGACCTGCAGGAACGCCAGGCCGAAGTGCGCGGCAAGGTGCTGACCGCGTTGACCTATCCGATCATGCTCACGGTCGTCGCCATTGCTGTCGTCTTCGCGCTGATGATCTTCGTCGTGCCGCAGGTCATCGAGCAGTTCGACAGTGTCGGGCAGGAATTGCCGCTGCTCACGCGCATCGTGATCGGTCTCTCCAACTTCCTCGCCAATTGGTGGTGGGTGCTGCTCATCGTCATCGCTTTGGCGGGATTTGGATTGTGGCGCGCGCTGCAGAATCCGGACTTCCGGCTGCGTTTCGACCGGCGCGTGCTGCGCCTGCCGCTGATCGGCCGCCTGATCCGCGATCTCCACGCCGCGCGCATGGCGCGGACGCTGGCGACGATGATCGGCAGCCGCTTGCCGGTACTCGAAGGCCTGACATTGACCGCAAAGACTGTGCGCAACGCCGCGCAGCGCGAGGCATCGGAGGAAGTCGCCGAGGCCGTGCGGCAGGGCGGCAGCCTGTCGGCTGCGCTGCGCAAGGCCGGCATCTTTCCGCCGCTGCTCGTCTATATGGCGTCGAGCGGCGAAGCCTCGGGGCAATTGGACGTGATGCTCGAGCGCGCGGCCGACTATCTCGAGCGCGAGTTCGACGCGTTCACCTCCGCGATGCTCTCGCTGCTCGAACCTGTTATCATCATCGTGATGGGCGTGATCGTTACGCTGATCGTGCTCGCGATCCTGTTGCCCATCCTCCAGCTCAACACATTGGCTGCTGCGTGACGGCCGCCACATAGGGAATTGTCATGTCGCTTATCTCTTTCCTCCGCCGCCAGCTTGCCAAGAAGCGCAGCAACGAGGAAGGCTTTACGCTGACCGAGTTGATGGTCGTGCTGGTCATTCTCGGCCTCCTCGCCACGGTCGTCGTCATCAATGTGCTGCCTGCGGCCGATCAGGCCAATCAAACAAAGGTGCGTGCCGATATCAGCACGCTGGAATCCGCGCTCGAACAGTATCGGCTCGACAATATGACCTATCCGCGCAGCGAGCAGGGGCTTGAAGCGCTCGTGACCCCGCCGAGCGATCTTACCCAACCGCAGCGCTATCGCAGCGGCGGCTATATCCGCCGGCTGCCGACCGACCCCTGGGGCAATCCCTATCAATATAGCCAGCCCGGCACGCAGGGCGGTGGCGCGTACGACATCTTCACCTATGGCGCCGACGGCCAGCCGGGCGGCGAGGCGGAAAATGCAGATATCGGCAACTGGCGATGAGATGAGAAATCCGCTCACCCTGAGCTTGTCGAAGGGTCGTCCTTCTTTTCGTATCAAGTCGAAAAACAGAAGGGCAGGGCTTCGACAGGCTCAGCCCGAGCGGATGATTCAACGATCTGAAGAACAAGGATTCACCCTCACCGAGCTGATGGTCGTGCTCGTGATATTGGGAATCTTGGCCTCGACCATCGTTTTCGTCATGCCCGATCCGCGCGGGCGTCTGATCGACGAGGGCGAGGCCTTTGCGGCCCGCGCGCACGCAGCGCAGGAGGCAGCGATTGTCGAGATGCGGGATACCGCGCTCTGGGTGTCACCGGCCGGTTACGGATTCGAGCGGCATGACGGCGAGACATGGATGCCGATTGGCCGCCCCCCATTTCAGGATCGGCAATGGCCCGAAGGCACGGCCGTGACCGTGGCGCAGCAGGATGGGGAGCGGGCCCGGATCATATTTGATGCAACAGGACTTAACGGTCCGCTCGATGTTACGTTGGCGCGTGACGAGAATAGCGTCAGCATTGTCATCGGCGCCGACGGGACGATCCGCGTCGATGGGTAGGCGTGCCCATAGCGAGCGCGGTTTTACGCTACTGGAAATGCTGGTGGCGCTGGCCGTGTTCAGCATCGCTGCGCTCGCGTTGCTCAATCTGGAAACCGTAACGGTGACCAACACCAACCGTATTGCCGACCGCACGATCGGCCAGATCGTCGCGCGCAATGTCGCCGTCGAAGCGCTGACCGATCCCGCGCCGCCATCGATCGGCACGGAAAGCGGTGAAGAGCTGAACGGCGGGCGCGACTGGCAATGGACGCGCACGACCGGGCCGTCGCCCGAGGCGCGGATCCTGCAGATCGATATCGCGGTGACCGATGCGAGCGGCGACCGGGCCGCCGACCTCACCGTTTTCCGGTTCGCTGCGCAATGACGGGTCGGCGTTTCTCGCAGAGCGGTTTCACGCTGGTCGAGCTGATGGTGGCGCTGTTCATCTTTGGCATTCTATCGGCCGCCGGTGTCGCTTTGCTGCGTTTCAGCGCGGACTCGCAGGCCGCGTCACAACAGGCTCTCGCCGATATGGGCGGTATCCGGCGGATGAATGCGGCGTTGACCAATGATCTATCGCAGATCGCACCGCGCCCGGCGCGCGATGTAGCCGGCGCGCGGCAGAACGCCTTTTTTGGCGGTGGCGGCGCGGATGGCGATCTGCTGATCAGCTTCGTGCGGCGGGGCTGGAGCAATTATGAAGGCGAGGCGCGCTCCTCGCTGCAAAAGGTCGACTACCGGCTCGTCGATGGCGTGCTCGAACGGCGTGCCTATCCCTATGTCGACGGCGCCGAGCCGTTGCCCGGCGCGCAGCTCGTCTCCGGCATTGAGGCGATTACGCTCCGCTATCGCAGTGGCGGCGAGTGGCGCGAGCGCTGGGATCCGTCGCTGGCGACCGAGCTGCCCGACGCGGTCGAGCTGACCGTCGAGATCGAAGGCTTGGGTCCCGTCCGCCAGCTCTTCCAGACCGGCGCGGTGAGGTCCGAGATATGAGGCCGGGCAAGCCATCCGAAGAGGGCGCGGCATTGCTCGCCGTGCTGCTGCTCGTCGCGATCATGGCGGCGCTGGCGGCGGCGTCGCTCGAACGGTTGCAACTGGCGACGCGGCTTGCCGGCAATATCTCGGCGCTCGATCAGTCGCGGGCCTTTGCGACGGGCGCGGAATCGCTCGCCGTGCTTCGCATCAACGATCTGCTCGCGCGCGACAATAGCCGGACGACGCTTGCCGGAGACTGGATGGGACAGGAAACGGCCCTGCCGCTGCCGGGCGGCGGCGTGGCGCTCGCGACGATCTGGGACGGCGGCAATTGTTTCAACCTGAACAGCGTAGCGCGCGGGGAAGACCCGGCCGCGCTGACGACGGATCAGGTCGGCGTGATCCAGTTTTCCGCGCTGATGACGGCGCTGCAGATTCCGCGCGGCGATGCGGAGCGGATCGCCTGGTCGCTGGCCGACTGGATCGATGCCGATTCCGTGCCCGCGCGGCAGGGCAATGAGGATCGCAGCTATAGCCAGGCCGACACCGCCTATCGGACGGGCAATACGCTCCTCGCCGAGGTTAGCGAGCTGCGCGCGGTTGCCGGGGTGACGCCCGCCTATTATGAGCGGCTGCGTCCGTGGCTCTGCGCGCTGCCGACCACCGAATTGTCGCCGATCAACGTCAACACCCTGCTGCCCGAACAGGCCCCGCTTATCGCTATGCTCCTGCCCAACCGCCTCGATGCCAATGGCGCCAGCCAGGCGATTGCCGCGCGCCCGGAAACGGGCTGGACCAGCATCGCCGATTTCTGGAGCCAGCCGATACTCGCCAATCAGGAGCCGATGAGCGAAGTGATCGGCCAGCCGCAAATTCGCACCCGCTATTTCCGGCTCGAGTTGGACGTACGGCTCGGCGAAGTCGAATTGCAGCAATCGGCGCTGATCGATGCGAGCTTCACGCCCGCGCGCATCGTCTCGCGGCGCTGGGGGCGCGACGAGTGAGCGCGCGCTATCTCGTTATTTTTCTCGGCGACGAACCGGGCTGGATGCGGATCGCCGACGGGCGGACACTTGTGCGCCGGTCCGGCCTCGATGACGTGCCCGCAGCCGATGAAGATAGCGATGAGCCGGAACGGGTTGCCCTCGTCGTGCCGGGCAGCGAAGTTGCGCTGCATTGGGCCGAGATACCAGCGACGCTCGCCCCGGCCCAAGCGCGCGCGGCGGCGCGCATTATGGCGGACGAAGTAAGCGCCGAACCCCTGGAGGCGCAACATATCGCCGCCGGACCGGCGGATGAGGACGATGAGCGCTGCCTCGCGATCGTCTCGCGCGAGCGGATGACGGCGTGGCTGGCGGAGGCCGAAGTGCTCGGCCTCGATCCCGATCTCGTTATCCCAGAACCCTTGCTGATCGCGCCGCCCGAAGCCGGCGTGCGCACGCTGCGGCAGGCGGGCATGGATGTGGTGCGCGGGCCGAAACGCGCCTTTGCCGCGGAACCCGATATTGCCGCGCTGCTGATCGGCGATGAGGCCATAGAGCCGATCACGGCGGAAGATGTCGAGCGCGATCTCGGGAGCACGCTGTCGGAGCCGCCGCTTAATCTGCGCCAGGGCGATTATGCCAAGCGCCGACGCTGGACGATCGATGCAGGCTTCATCCGGCGCGTCGCGCTGCTCGCGGCGACGATCCTGCTCGTCACCCTGCTGATCCAGCTGACGATGATCGCGCGTTACAGCTTCGGCGCCGATGCGCTTGAACGCGAAGTGGCGGACCGCGCGCGCGATGCGATTCCCGGCAATGTCGAGATCGGCGACCCCGACGCCCAGCTGCGCGCGCGGCTGGCCGAGCTCGGCGCAGGGCCGGGCTATGGCGAACTGGCGAACGCCGCCTTTGGCGCGGTCCGCGATACGGCCGGCGTCGAGCTGCAGTCGATCATCTATGCCGCGGATAACAGCCTGCAGCTGACCGCCGCCGCGCCGGGCCAGCCGGAACTGGACGCGCTGCAGCAGCGTATGGCGGCCGCCGGCTTGCTCGTTACGCCGGGCGGCGTCCGCGATGGCGGCGGACGGCAGATCGCGGACTATGTGGTGAGGGCGCCATGACGGAGCGGCTGAAGGCATGGTGGGCGGGCCTCAGCACCCGCGAACGCTGGCTGGTCGGTGTGGCGGGCGGTCTCGCCGTCATCGTGCTGAGCTGGCTCCTGATCGTCCGCCCGATCGATCTCATGCGCGAATCCGCCAAGGCGCGGCACGATGCGGCTGTGATGGCGCTGGGGCGGGTCGAGGCGCGGGTTGCGGCTATTGAAAATGCAACCGCCAGTCCGCCGCCCAGCGTGTCCGGCCGGATCAGCGATATCGTGACGGCTGAAGCCGTGCGCGTCGGTTTCACGACCACGCAGACCGAACCAGCGGGCACCGACGGCGTGCGCGTCATCATCGCCGCGGTGCGCCCGCAAACCTTCTTCGCCTGGGTCGCCGATCTCGAAACGCGCATGGGCCTCCATGTCGATGCGCTGACCGCGCGGCCCAATGCGGACGAAACGCTCTCGGTGGACGTCACATTCCGGCGGGGAGGGCAGGGCTGATGCGGATCGCGCTTTTCAGGGGCCGGACCATCTTGTTTCTGAGCATCTTCGTACTGGCCATGCTGGTGCTCATCCCGATGCGACTTGGCCTTGACTGGCTCGGCATGGACGACCGCGGCATCGCCGCGCGCGAAGCGCAGGGCAGCGTCTGGAACGGCCGCCTGGTCGAAGCGCAGTTCGGCGATGCGGCGGTTGGCGATGTCGATGCGGGCCTCGGTTTCTTCCCGCTGCTTGTTGGCCGGGCGCGGGTGGCGATGGCGCGCAGCGGCGTCGATGCCGATCAGTTCGGCGGCTTTCGCGGCGCGATGAGCGTTTCGGGCAGCGATTTCGGGCTGGACGATATGGAGGCGGCCTTGCCCGCCGCAGATCTGTTCGCGCCGCTGCCCGTCAGTGCGCTTGAGCTTGAAGATGTGACCGTCCATTTCGAGGATGGGCAATGCGCGACGGCCGAAGGCATTGTACGGGCGCGCATGGGCGGCAATATGGGCGGTATCGCTCTGCCCGATGCTTTGTTCGGCAATGCGCAATGCGATGAGGGCGCGCTCCTGCTGCCGCTGATCAGCCAGAGCGGGATGGAGCAGCTCGATATCCGGATCGGCGCGAGCGGCGCCTATGCTGCCGAACTGCGGATGATGGCCGTCGATGACGAAATGCGCGAGCGTTTGCGCATGGCGGGCTTCGCGCCGGGCCCGAGCGGTTATGCGCTCGGCATTCAGGGCGACTTCTGAGCAAAGGCGGCTACCATGCCGGCCGCAATTGATAGCGCGATCTCGGCCGGGCCGACACTGCCGATATCGAGACCCGCCGGGCCATCGATGCGCTGAAGATCGCTGTCGTTCACGCCCGCGTCGTGCAATCGTTCGAGTCGCGCCGCATGGCTTTTCCGAGACCCGAGCGCCGCGATATAGGATGCGGGCGTCGCCAGCGCGGCGATCAGGGCGGGGTCGTCGATCTTCGGGTCATGACTGAGGACGACAATGGCGGTGCGCGCATCGGGTTTGTGCGCGGCGATTGCCTCGTCTGGCCAGCGATCGTCACGTGTGACGTCGGGGAACCGGTCTTCGGTGAGGAACGCCGCACGCGGGTCGATGATGACGGGGGCGATGTCGATTTCCGCCGCAATCCGCGCCAGCGATTGTGCGATTTGGACCGCGCCGACGATCAACAGTCTGCGCGGCGGTTCGTAGCGGTTGATCCACCCCGCTTCGTCACTGCTTTGCGCGATCCGCGTAACCCCGCTCCCCAGATCGGTCGCCGTAAAGAGCTTTTCGCCCGACCGGCGTGCCGCATTGATTGCGGCGAACAGGCTTGGCGGAAAGCCGTCCGGCCCGACCGGCTGCACGAGGATTTCGATCTCGCCGCCGCAGGGCAGGCCCGCCTGCCATGCCGTCTCATTTTCGACGCCGAAGCGCAGCCGGCGGTATCGGCCATCGGCGATGACCTCGCTGGCGGCGTGCAGCACATCGCCTTCGACGCAGCCGCCCGATACCGACCCCTCGAAGCGGCCATCGTCATGGATCAGCATATGGCTCCCCACGGGGCGCGGCGCGGAGCCCCAGGTGCGGATGACCGTCGCGATGGCGAGGCGGTTGTCCCGCCATTCGCCATGCCGCGTGATCATCGTCTCCAATTCGCCTTTCATCCGATCTCTTTGCGCGAGGCGGCGATCAAAGCGCAAGCGGCTGTTGCGCGTCCGCGCGCGGCTGTGCCACAGTTGACGTAAAGGAGAACCTGATGACCGAACGCGTAACCATTGCCATCGACGATGCAGGCGTCGCCGATGTGCGCCTCAACCGTCCCGAAAAGATGAACGCTCTCGACCCCGCCATGTTCGACGGGATCGTCGATGCGATTGAACGGCTCGAAAGCGACACGAGCGTGCGCGCGGTTGTGCTGTCGGGCGAGGGCAGGGCCTTTTGCGCGGGCCTCGATATGGCGAGCTTTGCCGGCATGGCCCAGAAGAGCGCCGCCGATAATGACGATGGCGACGAGGATGGCGCCGACCGGCTGATGAAGCGCACCTATGGCGATGCGAACAAGTTCCAGCAGGTCGCCTGGGGCTGGCACACTTTGCCGGTACCGGTGATCGCGGCGGTGCATGGCGTCGCCTTCGGCGGTGGCTTCCAGATCGCCTGCGGCGCCGATATCCGGGTGACCGCGCCGGACACGCGCCATGCGATCATGGAGATGAAATGGGGCCTCGTGCCGGACATGGCCGGCATCCCGATCGTGCGCAATCTCGCGCGTGACGATGTGGTGCGTGAGCTTTGCTACACGGCGCGGATTTTCGACGGGGCCGAAGCGCTCGATTATGGCTTTGCGACGAAACTTTCGGACGATCCGCATGCCGATGCGATGGAGCTCGCGCATGAGATCGCCAGCAAAAGCCCCGATGCGGTGCGCGCGAACAAGCGGTTGCTCAACATGTCGCGGGACCAGCATGCGCCGGAAATCCTGATCGAGGAATCGCGCGAACAGGCGGGCGTGATCGGCAAGCCCAATCAGATCGAGGCGGTGATGGCCGGGATGGCCAAGCGCCCGGGCAACTTCAAGGATGTCGCCTAAAGGAGTTCAGGCATGAAAGCTGCAACGCTGAAAAAGCCCGGCGGGCTCGACAATATCGTCATCGCGGACCGCGACCAGCCCGAGGCCGGTCCGGGGGAGATTCTTGTGAAGGTCGGCGCGAATTCGTTGAACTATCACGATTATGTCGTTGCACTGGGCGGTATTCCGACCGTCGATGGGCGTATCCTGATGTCGGACGGTGCGGGTGAGGTCGTGGCGGTCGGCGAGCGGGTTTCGGGATGGAGCGCAGGCGATCATGCGCTGTCGGTATTTTTCCCGGGCTGGGCCGACGGGCCGGGCGAAAATGAGAAGCGCCTCGGCGTGCCCGGCGATCATGCCGATGGCTTTGCGGCCGAATATGTGGCGGCGCCGGCGCATGCCTTTACGAAGGCGCCCAAGGATTACAGTTTCGCCGAGGCCGCTACCTTGCCCTGCGCGGCGCTGACGGCGTGGCGTGCGCTGTTCGTCTCCACGCAGACCAAGCCCGGCGATATCGTGCTGGTGCAGGGCTCGGGCGGCGTCTCGATCTTCGCGCTGCAATTCGCGAAAGCCGCGGGCGCGACGGTGATCGCGACCTCTTCGTCCGGCGAGAAGTTGGAGCGGCTGACCGAACTCGGTGCCGATCACGTGATCAACTACAAGGAAAACGCCGATTGGGGTAAGGCCGCGCTGCAATGGACGGCGGGGCGCGGCGTCGATTCCGTCGTCGAGATCGGCGGACCCGGTACGCTGACGCAATCCATCCATGCCTGCCGGACGGGCGGGCATATCGGGCTGATCGGCGTGCTGACCGGGTTGTCCGGCGAAGTGCCGACCGCGCTCTTCTTCCAGAAAAACCTCGTGATGACGGGTATCACGGTCGGCAGCCAGGCCGACCAGCGCGACATGATCGCCGCCATCGACGCCAATGGCATCAAGCCGGTGATCGACACGCATTTCCCGCTGGATCAGGTCGCCGATGCCTTCCAGCATCAGGCCGCGCAAAAGCATTTCGGCAAGATCGTGATCGATATTCCGGGCTGAGCCCGCACAGAAGGGGACGCACCATGGGAAAACCGATTCTGGCTTGTGCCGCCGCAGCGGCTGCGGCATTGATCTTTGCACCTGCCGCGATCGCACCAGCGCAGACCGAAGAGGTGGCGGCAACGGCGTCTATCGGCGCTGGCGGGCGGCCGGTCGGGGCGGCATGGTCCCGCAGCCCGGTCTATGCGCAGAACGGCATGGCGGCGACCGCCCATCCGCTTGCGAGCCAGATCGCGATCGACATCCTGCAGGCCGGCGGCAGCGCCGTCGATGCGGCAATCGCGGCAAACGCCACGCTCGGCCTGATGGAGCCGACCGGCAACGGGATCGGCGGGGATCTCTTCGCCATCGTCTGGGATCCGGAAACCGAACGGCTCTACGGCCTCAACGCTTCGGGCCGCAGCCCGATGGGCCAGAGTTACGACGATCTGCGCACAGCCTTGGGCGATGCGACGTCGATCCCGCCGCTCGGCCATCTGCCGGTTAGCGTGCCCGGCGCGGTCGATGGCTGGTTCGAGCTGCACGGTCGCTTCGGGCGGCTGAGCATGGAAGATATTCTCGCACCGTCCATCGCCTATGCTGAGAACGGGCATCCGGTCGCGCCGGTGATCGCCCATTATTTCCAGCGCAACCTCGCCGCGTTCGAGCAGCGGCTCGAGATGATCGGCGAGTTCGACAATGCACGCGCCACCTATTTCGCGGACGGCGCGCCCGAGGTTGGCGAGATTTTCCGCAACCCCGATCTGGGTGCGACTTATCGCGCGATCGCGGCGGGCGGACGCGAAGCCTTTTACGAGGGTGAGATCGCGCGCACCATCGACGCCTATATGCGGCGGATCGGCGGCGCCCTGCGCTACGAGGACATGGCCGCGCATGAAAGCGAATGGGTCGATGTCGCCTGTGTCGAGTATCGCGACGGTTACGAGCTGTGCGAGCTGCCGCCGAACAGCCAGGGTTTCGCGGCGCTGCAGATGGTCAATATCCTGCGCAATGTCGATCTCCGGCAATGGCCGCGCGGGTCCGCCGAAGTGCTGCACTATATCACCGAGGCGAAGCGGCTCGCTTTCGAGGATGTCGCGCGTTTCTACGCCGATCCCGCTTTCAGTGATATTCCGATCGAGGGTCTGCTCTCCCAAGAATATGGCCAGCGCCGCTTTGCCGAGATCGATCCGGCGCGCGCCAATCCGGCGTTTCAGCCCGGCGATCCGCGGATCGAAGGGGAAGGGGACACGACCTATCTGACGGTCGCCGATTCCAGCGGCATGATGGTGAGCCTCATCCAGTCCAATTATCGCGGCATGGGTTCCGGGCTCGTGCCGGACGGGCTCGGCTTCATGTTCCAAGATCGCGGCGAGCTATTCTCACTCGATCCCGATCATCCCAATGTCTATGCGCCGGGCAAGCGGCCGTTCCAGACGATCATTCCGGCCTTCGTCATGCACAACGACCAGCCCTATATGAGCTTCGGCCTGATGGGCGGGTCGATGCAGCCTCAGGGTCATGTCCAGGTGCTGATCAACATGGTCGATTACGGCATGAACGTGCAGGAGGCGGGCGACGCCGCGCGGATCAACCATGGCGGCGGCCGTGCACCGACCGACGATCTGGAAGGCACGGGCGCGGACCTGCTCGGCACGCTAAACGTCGAGGCGGGTATTCCGGAAGAGACCGTCGAACAGCTGCGCGCCATGGGCCACAATGTCGAAGTCGTGACCAACGGCATCATGTTCGGCGGCTATCAGGCCATCGTCCGCGATCCCGAAACCGGCGTCTATGCGGGCGCGACCGAGATGCGCAAGGACGGACAGGCCGTCGGTTACTAGAGCAAAGGACACGCCCATGGACCTCCCCCCGATGCGCCGGATCGTGACCGGTCATGACGAAGACGGGAACGCGATTTTCCAGAGCGATGGCGCGCCAGATCGCGTTGTCGCGGTCGGCGGAGACGATGGCGCTGTGTTCCACGAAATCTGGAATACGCGCGCCACGCCTGCGCCCATCGATGCGGCGTCCGGCGAACCTGAAGAGGCTGGCATCCAACTCGCACCGCCAGCCAATGGCACGCGTATCCGGGTGGTCGATTTCCCGCCCGACGCCGTGCGCGGCACCGACATTTCGCCCGAAGAGGCCCGCGCCGCCTTTGCCGAGATGGGCGCCGAAGACGCTTCGACCCATAGCGGCGATGACAGCCGTCACGCCTTCATGCACCGCACCGAAACGATCGATTACGGCATTATTCTGTCAGGCGAGATCACGCTGATTCTCGATATCGGCGAACGCGTGGTGAAAGCCGGCGACATTGTCATTCAGCGCGGCACCAACCATGGCTGGTCGAACCACACCGATCAGCCATGCCGCGTCGCCTTCGTGCTCGTGGATGGCAGTTTCGCTGAAGAACTCGCCTAGGGTTTTCTGACTGGTAAGGTCGCTTTCGCTTCAAGCCGTCGAAAAATAATCCCCGCCGCACCGGATTGGCGCGGCGGGGATCGTAGATGCAATGCGGACAGTTTCGCCTAGGCGAGGTCGTACCGGTCCGCGTTCATCACCTTGGTCCAGGCGGCGATGAAGTCGGCGACGAACTTCTCTTTCGAATCGTCCTGCGCATAGACTTCGGAGAGAGCCCGGAGCTGCGAGTTCGACCCGAAGGCGAGGTCGACGCGGCTCGCCGTCCATTTCTGTTCGCCGCTGGCGCGGTCGTTGCCGACGAATTCCTCGTCGTCAGTGCCCTCGGCGACTTCCCAGGCCGTGCCCATGTCGAGCAGGTTGACGAAGAAGTCGTTGGTCAGCTGGCCGACCCGGTCGGTGAACACGCCATGCGCGCTGTTGCCCGCATTGGCGCCGAGCACCCGCAGGCCGCCGATCAGCGCCGTCATCTCGGCGACCGTCAGGTCGAGCAGCGACGCGCGGTCGAGCATGAGCTCCTCGGTCGGCACCGAATGCTTGGCCGAGAGATAGTTGCGGAAGGCGTCGGCCTTGGGCTCCAGATACTGGAAGCTGTCCGCATCGGTCTGCTCGTCGGTCGCATCGCCGCGGCCGCCGGTAAACGGCACCGCGACATCGTGACCGGCATCCTTCGCCGCCTTTTCGACCGCCGCGCTGCCGGCCAGCACGATGGCGTCGGCCATCGAGAGATTGCCGCGCAGCTCGTCGATCTTGGCGAGCGTACCAGACAGCTCGTCCGGATCGTTGACCGGCCAGTCCTTCTGGGGCGCGAGCCGGACGCGCGCGCCATTGGCGCCGCCGCGATAGTCGGACGCGCGGAAGGTCGAGGCCGAGGCCCAGGCCGCCTTGACGAGCTGGCTCACGCTTAGTCCGCTGTCGAGGATCGCGCTCTTGAACGCATCGACATCGCTGTCGGAGGGTGTCGTACCGGCGGGCACATTGTCCTGCCAGATCAAATCCTCGTCCGGCGCCTCCGGGCCGAGATAGCGCGACTTCGGACCGAGGTCGCGATGCAGCAGCTTGAACCAGGCGCGGGCGAAGGCGTCCTTGAACGCTTCGTGATCCTCGCGGAACCGCTGCGATATCTTCAGATATTCCGGATCGGTCTTCATCGCCATATCGGCCGTCGTCATCATCGTCGGGACCTTCTTGGACGGATCGTGCGCGTCGGGCGCCATATCCTCTTCCTTCTGGTCGATCGGTTGCCACTGATTGGCCCCGGCCGGCGATTTGACGAGCTCATATTCATAATCGAGCAGCAGGCGGAAATAATTCTCCGACCACTGATCCGGCGTGTTCGTCCAGGGGCCTTCGATGCCGCTGGTGATCGCGTCCGCACCCATGCCCGAGCCGTGGCGGTTGTGCCAGCCAAAGCCCTGAGCGGCGATGTCCTGCCCGGCATTCGCCTCGGGATCGGCGCCGACCAGCGCAGCATCGCCCGCGCCATGCGCCTTGCCGAAAGTATGGCCGCCGGCGGTCAGCGCGACGGTTTCCTCGTCATTCATCGCCATCCGGCCGAAGGTTTCGCGAATGTCGCGCGCCGAACCCATGATATCGGGTTCTCCGCCCGGGCCTTCCGGGTTCACATAGATGAGACCCATCTGGATCGCGGCCAGCGGCGTTTCGAGCGCCTTGCCTTCATCGGGAACAATCCTGGTCGGCGAGCCCTGGTTCACCCAGAGCTCTTCGGTGCCCCAGTAAATATCGCGCTGCGGTTCCCATGTGTCGGGGCGTCCGCCGGCGAAACCGAAGGTCGGCCCGCCCATCGATTCGATCGCGACATTGCCGGTGAGCAAAAGTAGATCGGACCAGCTGATCGCGTTGCCGTACTTCTTCTTGATCGGCCAAAGCAGGCGGCGCGCCTTGTCGAGATTGCCATTATCCGGCCAGCTGTTGAGCGGGGCAAAACGCTGCTGGCCCTCGCCGCCGCCGCCACGGCCGTCCGACACGCGGTAGGTGCCCGCGGCATGCCAGGTCATGCGGATGAAGAAGGGGCCATAATGCCCGTAATCGGCCGGCCACCAAGGCTGGCTGTCGGTCATCAGCGCCGTCAAATCCGCCTTCAGCGCGTCATAGTCGAGCGACTTGAACGCTTCTGCATAATCGAAATCTTCGTCTTCGGGGCTCGGCGACTTGCCGTTCTGCGTCAAAATGCCGAGCGGAAGCTTGTCCGGCCACCAATCCTGATTCTGGCGACCGAGCAGCGAACGTACGCCGCCGTCAAAGCCCATCGGGCAACCGCCGCTCATTTCGCCTGTTTTCGCGTCCATGTCCTCAACTCCTGTTTATGGTTGTTACCGTCAACATATAGGAACCCAATGTGATGGGCCAATGACTAGGCTCTGTCAGAGTTAATCAGAAAAGCGATGGTGCGGTGCGTTTCGTCGATTCCGGCGCGCGAAGCGGCGCATGTCCACGCGCGATATCGCCAAAGCTTGACGCCCTTGATGGCCGCGTCGATAGACTGATCATGCAGGGCAACGGGGTGATAAGAAAGATAAAATGGAACTCCTGGTCGATTTCCTGACGCGTCTCGTCACGCAGTTCCAGTCTCCGGCCCTGGCTTTTCTGATCGGCGGCATGCTGCTCGCGGCTTTTCGCAGTAAGCTCGATATTCCCGACGCGATCTACAAATTCGCCGTGTTCATGCTGCTCATGCGGATCGGTATCGAGGGCGGGCTCGAAATCCGCGACGCCAATTTCGCCGATATGCTGCTGCCGGCCGTCGCCACCGTCTTTATCGGTTGCGCGATCGTGCTGATCGGCCGCTTCACGCTCGCCTTTCTACCCGGCGTGAAGACGGAAGACGCGATCGCCACGGCCGGCCTGTTCGGCGCAGTCAGCGCCTCGACGCTCGCCGCAGCGATGGTCCTGCTCGAGGAAGACGATATCTTTTACGAGGCCTGGGTGCCCGCGCTCTATCCGTTCATGGATATCCCGGCGCTGGTGCTCGCGATCGTGCTGGCCAATCTCTATTTCGCCAAGCGCGACGGCAAGACGAGCGAGAAGCCGAAGATCGGCGCGATCATCGCCGACAGTCTCCGTGGATCGGCGCTATCGGCGCTGATCCTCGGCCTTGCGCTGGGCCTGCTGACGCGTCCCGAACAGGTGTTCGAGGGTTTCTATGATCCGCTGTTCCGCGGGCTGCTCTCGATCCTGATGCTGATCATGGGGATCGAGGCCTATCAGCGGCTCAATGAAATTCGCAAAGTCGCGCATTGGTACGCCGTCTATGCCGTTGTCTCCCCGTTGGCGCATGGCCTGATTGCATTCGGGCTCGGCTATCTGCTGCATCTGGCGACGGGGTTCAGCCCGGGCGGCATCGTGCTGCTCGCCGTGATGGCCGGGTCGAGTTCGGATATTTCCGGTCCGCCGACGCTGCGTGCCGCGATCCCCTCGGCAAACCCGTCCGCTTACATCGGTTCGTCGACCAGTATCGGCACACCGGTCGCGATCGCGATCGGCATTCCGCTGTATCTTGCGCTCGCCCAGATCGTGTTCGGCACCGGGATGGGCTAGCGATTTTCCAGCCTAATGGTGGAATTTATGCGGGCGGAGGATCTCGACCTCTTCGAGATAGGTGATGCCCGAATAATCGTCGAAATAGCGCGCCGCGACGGTATCGATGATTTGTTCGGCGATGTCATGATCGGAGACGATCACTTCGACCTTCACATTGCGGAACGCGTCGACAATCGATGCGCGGTTTGTGGGGCGCACGCCCCGCGCGCCTTTGCCGCCAGCTGCGACCACCGTGTAACCCGTGCCACCGGCCTCCTCGATGATCTGCGCGACGCCATCGAAGATGACCTTCTCGGTAATGATCACGACCTTGATGGCTTTGAATGTCATCGGACATGGCCTCCTGCGACCGGCCTATGCAGAGGCCGGTGACGGGTCAAGCGCAGCATCACGATCGCGAAATGACCACAAGTGAGATGTTGGTGAATCAACCGGTATTGCGCGCACCAGTCTCTGGGCGATTTCCCGGTCAACGAATGCGGACTGCTGGTCTCGGTAAGGTAAAAATAACCGAGTGAGCGTTGACAGATATGTTCGGTCCCAAACTCGGACATCTGCTCTGGAAACGATCCGAAGTGCGGTTCTTTTCCAGAGAATGCACCATATCGGCTTATCTAACCTATTGTCTTACTGATGAAACAGGCGCAGCGTATATCGAGTCGGCGGGGGCGCTGATTAGGGAGCAGGGCGATTCTTGAGCGCATTTTCCCGGTTGTGCAAAAATGAAGCGCAGGCGCTTCATCGGGATCGCAAACCAACCGATTGTATCGCCATCAATGCCGTGCTGCATCCGTGGTCGGACTAGTTGGCGCATAAGAATTGCAATGATCAGTATCGTCGGAGGCTCCGTAAAGTTTTTCGGGGACGAGACGCAAGCATGCTTTGCCGAACTAGCAACGCAGGAGTCGAGCGGCGATGGCGAGACCAATGCGGGGGAACCGTTCACGCTCGCCGGACTCGGCATCGTGTCGATCGATCTCACAACCAGTTCTTCGGCAAACGACTTAGGGCCGACGTTCATGCGGCGGGCGGCATGAACTTGGACGTGAAAATCCCCGGCACTTTTGAGCGCGCATCAATGAAAAGTCGGTGGAGTCACCAGCATAGGGGAAGGTCTATTATTGACCTTATGTTCTCCGCGAATCGGACACACTTGCTCTCGGGCGCCGTCGCCGTCTTGGCATTAGCAGCAACGTCGTGCGGCGGATCAAACGTGCCAGCCGATGCGCCAGATGTTTTAGAATCAGGCATGCCTGAAAATAACGAGTCCGCTGAAGGATTTCCGATCGAGAGCACTGATAACGAGATAATAGGTGATCAATTTACTGCCGACTTCGAAATCATCGATGGACCCGAAATCGAAGCATTGCTCTCTGGACGAAGAATTTCCACTTTTGGGCATGAGAACACAGGGTCTCGGCGCTTCGGAGAAGCATTCTATCAGGACGGCAGATGGCACGCATCGTATCAGTCGCGTATGCTGCTGCAATTCACGGGTTTGTGGACAATCGCAGACGATCAGATATGCGTTGAGACTGAAGACTGGCCTCTCGAATGCCGAGAAATCTGGCATGACCAAGCATCAGGCGACATCATGATAGCCGATCTGCGGGCTACTCCAGAATCTCACGATAGCAAGGTGAGAATGTCCATATTCGATTTATCAGAAGAGAGATGAGAAATGTCTTATGACAGTATAATACACAGGATCAATGTCATTGGTTTCTCTAATCCAAACGATGTTCATATCGAGTTTAGATATTTATACGAAAACTCTACACTTCTCGAAGCAGCTTTAAATAGTTGGTTAAATAACAATCCTACATCAAATATTACAATCACTTTTGCCCAGGATACTGCTGAAGTACACCAGCTAAACTCGGGAAACATATTCATAGACATAGATTACTTTTCCGATAATTACTACATATCGAAAACTGGACAAGCAGTTCGTGATGATTTCCGCTCTGGCCTAGCGCACGAGATTGGGCATGCAATTACGACCAATGCGGACTACGACTCTTTTTCTGACTTGGCCGGAGCAAACATAAACAATGTTAATACTTGGTATGCCGAGCTTGGTATCCCGGAACAAGCAACTTATCAAGCTTATGAAAAAAATTTGAACGTATTAACGCCCGGTAGAGATTATACAAATGGCGAAGAAATCGAAAATGCTATAATAGACAGGGGGCCGTATTACAATAATATAACCGGATTTGGTTTTGATTCGGGTAATATTGATCTTTTAGACGAAGGTGTTATTGGAAAATCTCTAATTATTGGAGGAAGTTCTTCAAATAATTATGGAGGAACAGCCAGCGCTGACTATATTTACGGCGAAGGCGGCGACGATATTCTGCTGGGTCACGGTGGTGCCGATTACATAGAAGGAGGCGCTGGCAACGACGTCCTTAATGGCGGTGGTGGCTGGGATCATCTGAAAGGTGGCGAGGGTGACGACTGGCTATTTGCCGGCGAAGGCGACGACTTCTTTAGTATCTTTGATGTCAATCAGTTGGACGGTGGTGCTGGCGACGACGTTCTAGTGGCTGGTGGTTTTGCGACGTTAATGGCCGGCGGTAGCGGTAAGGACTTCTTCCATATTGGCTCTAATGCCATCGTTACGGACGGCTCATCCGATGATCAGATCTTCATGGCGGGCATTCCGATAGTCGGTGGCACCAAGCAATGGTGGATGGAAGGCAACACGGCCTATTGGGCGCCCTTTTCCACATTGATGACCGCCTTTCCGGTTATCGGTTCAAGCATATTAAGTGCTGCTGCGTTCTTCGTTGATAGCGTAACAATGAAATTCGCCAGCTTCAAAAGCTACGAAGATGGCAGTCTCGGTATCAATATTGGTTACGGTTTGGGCGGTGTTGCGAAGATTGAGAATTACAGTCTCGATCTGGACAGCGGTGCAGCGAGCGCTGGAGTTGTGGCCTTCGAGGCTTCGAGAGGCGGCAGAGCAAGCGCAGAAGAAGATTCAAACAAGCAGGACCTACTTCAGTTCATCAACCTCGCTTTGAAAGCCGGCTTCGGCGTTGGATTCCAGGGTTGGGACCCCATCGTCCTCGATCTCGACGGCGATGGGTATGAGCTGACGACGCTTGCCAACTCTGCCGTCTATTTCGAGTTCGACGGGGATGGTTTTGCCGAGCAGTCGGGCTGGGTGCGGCCCGATGATGGCTTCCTCGTGCTCGACGCCAATTCCAACGGCATCGTTGACGACTCCACGGAGTTTTTCGGGGACGAGACGCAGACGGGGTTTGCCGAGCTTGCGACGCATGACGGCAACGCGGACGGCGTGATCGACGCGAACGATGCGGTGTTCTCGCAGCTGCAGGTCTGGCGCGATCTCGATGGCGATGGTGAGACCGATGCGGGCGAATTGTTTTCGCTGGCCGCGCTCAATATCGCCTCGATTTCGCTGACAACCTCGACACCTGAGACAGGCGAGATCGGCGGCAATCTGATTACCGCCGAGGGCGCGGTGACACTGACCGACGGCACTACGATCAATGCGGGCGATGTCGTGCTCGATATCAGTCAGGTCTCGACCGAGTATCTGGGCGCGACGACGGTTTCGTCAGCCGCCGCGGCGCTACCCGAATTGCGCGGGTTCGGAACCGTCGCCGACCTGCGTATCGCGATGAGCGAAGATGCCGGGCTGCTCGCACAGGTACAGGCGTTCGATGCGCTGACGACGACCGATCTTTCGGTCCTCAAGGCGGATGCGGAGGCGATCCTCTATGCATGGGCGGATGTTGACGGCGTAACCGCCGACCCGATCGGCAGCGGCGGCTTCGATGCGCGCAAGCTCGCCTTTCTCGAAGAATTCGCGGGTCAGGAGATCGCGCCGCGCGATCCGCAGACCGGCGATGTGCTAACCGATAATGTTGATGAGCTTGAAACGCTCTGGGCCGATACGCTGGAGAGTTTGACGCTCAGTCTCGTGGTGCAGGCGAGCGGTCTCTCGCAATTTTCCGGCCTCAATTATGACGAAGGCCGCGATCTCATCCTGATCGATGGTGCCGGCGGCCTCGCGGACACTTATTCCGCCATCCTGAGCGGACTTTCGAGCACGCCGGCGACAGCTCTGGCTGAGTGGGATGAATGGGGCGAGCTCTTGCGTGCCCTGCATGATGGTGCGCGGCGATTCGATAATAATCTGGTCCGTGATGATTTCGCCGCAGCGCAGCTCGAAACGGCGATTATCGATAGCGGCTCGCCACTCACATTGGCGGAACTCGCGCCGGCTCTGGGCATCGATAATCTGACGATCGGCACCGCTGCGGCTGAAACGCTGACGCAGAATGGCGGAGGCACGATTTTCTCCGACATCGGCGATGGCGACACCGTTGACGGCGGAAGCGGGCAGGATGTGTATTTGCTCAAGAGCGGTTTCGGCGATGTGATTATCGACGATGTGGAAGGCGGCGTCAGCGGCGATCGCATTCGCTTCATCGATGTCAACAAGGACGGGGTCTCAGCCGAGCGCATAGGCGATGATCTTGTCATCACGGTTACGGCAACCGGCGATACCGTGACGGTGCTGGGGCAGTTTGCCGATGTCGTACCGCTCGCCGCAGACGTCGTGCTGAGCGACAATCGCGGTATCGAAGAAATCCAGTTCGCCGATGGCGGTCTCATGGAGCTGCCGGATATCGCCATCGCGGTCGGCGAGGGTACCGCTGGCAACGATGTCATGGAAGGCACCATGCATACGGATGTCTTCCAGGGACGCGCTGGCAACGACACTTTGAAGGGCGGGGACGACGGCGATCTCTACGTTTTCGACGCTGGAGACGGCAGCGATACGATTATCGACAATCAAAGCAATCCACTGCTCAGCGCTGCCGACATGCTGATATTCGGCGATGGCATTGCACCGGACGACATTACTTTTTCACGGGCGCCGGGCAATTCGAGCGACTTGCTGATCACTATCGGTTCATCGGGCGATTCCATCCTGGTCGATGGCCAGTTCTCGTATGGATCGTTGGGCTATAATCATATCTGGTCACCCAATAGCCGGATCGAGCTCTTCGCTTTCCGCCATTATGGCGACAGCTACTCGTCAAAGGATATTCAGCAAAAGATCATCGAAGCCGAAACAACGGACGGAAATGACGTTACGACTGGCTTTGGCGATGACGATCTATTCTATGCCAGCGCGGGCGATGATCTGATGATCGGGCGCGATGGTGCCGACACATATTTCTGGGGTTCCGGTTTCGGCAATGACAGTATTGACGAACAATCCAGCTATATCGATGTCGACGTTGGTTTGGGTGGATTATCGCTAGAGCATGGCGCCGACACAGTCGTGTTCGCACCTGATATTGATCCGGCGGACGTTGTTTTTTCGCGGCTTTCTGTCGATCCGCACCTTACCATTACATTGGAGTCCACGGGCGAGACCCTAACCGTCTTGAATCAGTTTTCGAGCTTCCAAACCGGCGTGCTCGGTGCGCAATGGATGGATCGCGTCGAATGGTTCGAGTTCGCCGACGGCACTCGCCTAAGCTGGCAGGACATTTTGGTAGACGTTACGACCGGCACGGATGGCGATGACAGTCTGTGGGGGGATCTGACCGCCGATACGCTGACCGGCGGGAAGGGCGACGATTACATGTCGGGTCGCGGAACTGGCGACCGTTATGTCTACGAGTTCGGCGATGGCAACGACATCATCCACGACAACAGCAACAGTTTGCTCGGGGTCGGCTTTGTCTCAGTCGACAGTACGCCCGATACTGTATCCTTGGGAACTGGCATCACTGAGGATTTCCTGAGCTTTTCTGCATCGGGGACCGATTTGATCATTACTATCGATGACCCGAATGATCCCCACGACATCGCATCCACCATTACTCTCCAATCGCAGAATTCGTTCATACAGACCGGCGTTTTCGGAGCCTTTGGCAAAAGTCGGATCGAGCAACTTGAGTATGATGACGGTAGTGGCGGCCGCACTACACTGACCGCGGATGAATTGAACCAACGTGTAATTGCGGAGAACACGACAAGCGGCAACGATGTAGCCGAGGGCTTTGCGCTTTCCGATCGGTTTGGCGCGAGCGCCGGCGATGACATTGTGAGAGGCGGCAATAGCGGAGATGTCTACGAATTCGGCTTTGGCGCCGGTAATGATCGGATAGAGGAAAGCGTAAGCAATGTCCTCTATGGCGACTATGATGCAGTTGAATTCGGCGCGGGGATTGCGTTGGCGAATCTCGATTTCGCACGCAACAGCAATGATCTGATTATAAACCTTCTCGACGGTTCTGGCGTCGCTACTGGAGATAGCCTGACCATTGCGGGACAGTGGTCATATAACAACTGGTTCACTTGGCGTGACATCGAGGTTTTCCGCTTCGAGGACGGATCGGAGCTCACGAAATCGGATGTCTTGACAATCCTGCTTCAGAGCACGCCCGGCGATGACCATCTTGTTGGAACGGCGGGGTCTGAGGTTCTGAATGGCGGCCCAGGCGACGACATACTCGACGCTGGCAAGGCCAGTGACACCTACGAATTCAGCTATGGCGACGGCAATGACGTCATCCGCGAGCCGGTCCATAACGACGCGGGAGGCAATGACAAAATCGTATTCGATGATACCGTAACGCGTTCGGATCTTAGTTTCCAACGCGAAGACAATGATCTGGTGATACTCATCGATGGCGGTGTAGGCGGGTCGATAACGGTTGAGGGGCAATTCACGCAACATAATTGGGAAGTGTGGCGCGCGATCGAAACGATCGAGTTTCTCGATTCCTCAAGCGCCGTCGTCGACAGCATGAGCTATCAGGACATTGTGGACGTGCTCACAACCGGAGGCGCTGGCGACGATTATCTGAAGGGCTCGATATTCAACGATACGCTTCACGGAGGGCCCGGCAACGATACGCTCGTGGGTGCCGATGGATCGGATACCTATCTTTTCAATCTCGGAGACGGCGACGATGTTATCATCGAGGGCGAGAGCTACGTTCTGAATCCGCATTTCGATACGCTGCATTTTGGCACTGGCATCTTCTTCGACGACCTTACTTTCGAACGGTCGGGAACAGATCTCGTCATCACGCATTCTGGCGGCGATAGAGTGACTCTAGTCTCTCAATTCTCTTTCGGCACGACCGATAAATCTGTCGATCAGATCACATTCGCTGAAGCCACCGAAACGACCCTTACGGATACCGACCTTCGTCAGATGTTCATGAAGGGAACTGCAGGCGACGATGTGATTGTCGGTTATGGAACGGCGGACATTATCGAAGGCGGTTACGGCGATGACGAGCTGTGGGGAGAGGACGGCGCCGATACCTATGTCTTCAACATCGGTGACGGCGTCGACACCATCTATGAGGATGTCGATAACGCCAACTATTCGGAGAACGACACGGTCCAGTTCGGCGAGAATATCGCCTGGGAGGATTTGATATTCGCGCGCGACGGCAACGAGCTGCAGATTTCCATCGCCGGCACCCAGGACAAGATCATCATACCGAAAGAATGGTCGACGATTAATAACACGAGCACGACGACATGGTGGGATGTCGAAAACTTCACCTTTGCAGATGGCACTGCGAAGACGAAGACCGATATACAAATCGCATTGCTGCAATCGACAGATGGCGATGACAATCTTCTCGGTTTCTACACGAGCGATACGCTGGAGGGAGGCTTAGGCAACGACATTTTGGACGGTGGGCGCGGCGGCGACGTTTTCGTTCACAATATTGGCGATGGCCACGACACCATTGCCGACTTTGCCTATTATTGGGGGAGCAGCGGCGACACATTGCTGTTCGGTGCCGGTATCGATCCATCCGATGTCGTAGTTTCCCGTCCCGAGCCAGGTGCCGAAGACATGCTACTGTCCGTCAACGGGGGTGAGAGCTCGGTAACCCTGAAAAATCAGATATTCGGCGGTCGCGAATGGACGTTGGATTATGTCGAGTTCGCTGACGGCACGATTTGGGACTCGACAGACTTGGCGGTCATGATGACGGCAGCCGAAACTACCGCCGGCGATGATTTAATTTCCGGAACAACATTCGATGATCTGCTGATCGGCGGCGCTGGAAACGACAATCTTATTGGTCATAGTGGTGCCGATATCCTCGAGGGCGGTACAGGCGACGACTTGCTCGAGGGCGGCGAGGACAACGATACCTATATCTATAACTCAGGCGATGGCCATGACGTCATCTCTGACTACCGGTATTATTGGAGCAATGGTAACGACGAACTGATTTTCGGGGCAGGTATCGCCCCATCGGACATAACCGTAACGCGCTCTACCACGACACCGACGGACATGATCCTCGAAATCTCGGGAGGCACGGGTTCCGTCACGTTGACCGGTCAGCTTACCGGCCATCGCAGCTGGAAAATTGAAACCGTCGAATTCGCCGATGGCACGATCTGGAATGACGATCATCTCCTGAGCCTATTGCCATCGATCGAGGGAACGGCCGCCGGCGAGACACTTACGGGCACCGCCCTGGACGAGATCATCAACGCTCATGGCGGTAACGATACCGTCAATGCGAAAGACGGCGATGACATAATCACCGGCGGCCCGGGTGACGATCAGCTTAATGGCGGCAAAGGTGCAGACACATATTTTTACTATCTCGGCGACGGCGATGACGTTGTTCACGACTATTACGGTACGCGCACCAACGCGCTTGTCTTCGGCGAAGGCATTGCGCCGGGAGATCTGCTTTTCGCCTCGATGAGCGATTTCGACGATGTGCTGATCAGCTTCAACGGAACGGCAGGTTCGATCAAGCTCGAGAACCAGTGGTGGGGCGATGCGGGCATCGAAGAGGTACGGTTCGACGACGGCACCATCTGGGACGAAGCCACTCTTGCCGCCGAATATGTGCTCGGCCAGCAGACCTCAGGCGATGATACGATCAAAGCGTCTAACGCTGCCGATATCGTCGATGGCGGTGCCGGCAATGATACTATTTATACCGGCTATGGCGATGACGTAATCACCGGCGGCCTTGGTGATGATCAGCTGGAAGGCGCCCGTGATTCAGATACCTATATCTACAATCTCGGCGATGGCGACGACATCGTCTACGACTATCGCGGCAGTAGAGACAATGTGCTGGAACTGGGCGCTGGGATCGCGCCGGGAGATCTGCTTTTCGCCTCGATGAGTGATTTCGATGATGTGCTGATCAGCTTCAACGGAACGGCAGGTTCGATCAAGCTCGAGAACCAGTGGTGGAGTGATGCGGGCATCGAAGAGGTGCGCTTTGCCGACGGCACGGTGTGGGATGAGACGCAGCTGGCAGCCGCCTACGTACTCGGCCAGCAGACGTCAGGCGATGATACGATCAAAGGTTCTCACGCTGTCGATCTGATCGACGGTGGTGCCGGTAACGACACAATTACCGCAGGCAATGGCGATGATATAATCATCGGCGGTGCTGGCGACGATACGGTCACAGGCGGTAACGGCAACGATACGATCACGGGCGGTTTGGGTGATGATACGCTCCACGGCTCAGATGGTTCTGACACGTACGTCTTCAATGCCGGCGACGGAAGTATGTTGATTGACGACAACGGAAATCATGACACAGATCGCCTTCTGATCCACGGTTATGACCCAACAGTGACGACAGTAATGCATGGTCCGTCCGGCAGCGATGCGGTGATCCTAACCTTTGCCGGATCGAACGATGCAATTACGATCTGGAACACACTCGATGGTTCGAAACATGACCAAATCGAACAGGTCGTTTTCGACGACGGTACGATTTGGACACCGTCCGACCTGCAAAATATGGCCGTCCCATATGCCACCACGGGTGACGATCAAATCGATGGCACGGAAGGAAATGATACGCTCAACGGGCTGGCCGGAAATGATACGATTATGGCTTTGGGCGGTGACGATCAGCTCACGGGTGGCCTTGGAAACGACCAGTTGGAAGGTGGGGTCGGGGCAGATACCTACATATTCAATACCGGCGACGGTCAGGATGTGATCGAGGAAACTGCGGATGTCGATTTCGACACGCTTCATTTCGGTGCCGGGATTCTCAAGTCTGATTTGGACATTACGCGTAATGGCGACGATGTCGATATTGCTCTGCCGAATGGCGATAAAATCACGCTGATGTGGCAAATCTGGATCGGAAGCGGTGACTGGGCGATTGACCAGATAACGTTTGCCGAAGCGGGCGAAACCGCGATGTCGAAATTCGATATTGAACAAGCGACCCTCAAACCGACAGCAGGGGCTGATACGCTGGTCGGCGGCGAGGAGAACAATATTATCTACGCAGCCGCCGGTGATGATTTGCTGCAAGGCGATGTTGGCGACGATACGCTTGCCGGTGAAGCCGGGAATGACCGGATGGAGGGTGGCGATGGCGCCGATACATATCTGTTCAATCTTGGCGACGGAGAAGATGTGATCGAGGAGTCGGAAAGCGCCGGTTACGACGTGATCCAGATGGGCTCCGGTATCTTCCGAAACGATCTTACTTTCTCGCAGAGCGGCGACAGCCTCATCATCACACTGCCTGACGCCAGCGAGATAGAAGTCCTGTGGCAATTCTGGACCGGAAGTGGCGATTGGTCGATCGAAGAGATCAGCTTCTCGGAAGCCGGCGAAGCCTCTTATTCCAAGGCGGATATCGAGCTGATCGTGTCGGGGCAAAGCGGACAGTCCGCGGCGATGATGTCTCTGCCTTCGTTTGATCAATCTGCGACTTCAGCGGATGACATGTTTGTCGTTCGCCAGACTGACTCCGGCCTCATATATCTTGATGGCTATGACGATCTTTTCTGGCCGGCGGAGACACCGCAATCTCTGCAAATAGTATCGTTTGAAGGCAACGATAGCGTCATGACTGCTACAGTGTTGCCTGAGGCGCCCGCTTTGGATAGCGCGGAAATGACAGAGATCGCTCCTGTGGCAGGAATCGCAAATTCTTCTGAGGGTGCGGACGCGATTTACCTTCGGGAGCTTAGCGAAGATAGCGCGAACGAGATAACGTTCAGCGTTGATCGATCGGCTATGATCTTGAGTTATGAGCGCCCAATAGGCCGCGCTCCGACAGATTTTGATATGCCCGTACTCGCGGACGACGATATTCAAGATTTTGGGAGTGTGGGCAAGCAGGCGTTTGAAGATCAGGGTGCGGAATCGGGTCCTGACTTCGCGCTGGATATGGCTTTCGACGCAGGCGAGGCGGCCATAAGTTTCCAAGAGACATTTGTTTAGACGCAACAGATCTGTCGATATCTTAGTGTACTGCACGACGCTCTAAGGGTGCTTCGATCTGACATCGTAATTGATGCGCGGTGGGCCGCCGTTCAAAGCCCTAGAGCAGACGTAGTTTTCTAGTCGCGCCAGTTCGCCCGGTCAGGGGCAGAGGAGCTCTAAATATTTGGTGAGTCCTACGGGACTCGAACCCTGAAGGATGGGCCCGCCCATCCGTCGAGAAAAAGGACACGGGTTCGACGCTCTGCCCGTTTCGACAGTCTGAAGGAGGGAGAAAAAGCTGGTGACCCCTACGGGACTCGAACCCGTGTTTCAGCCGTGAGAGGGCCGCGTCCTAACCGCTAGACGAAGGGGCCATGGCAAGCGTGCTTGCGGGGCGGCTCACTTAGGGACAGCGCGTTGGGAGGTCAACTCCAACTATGATATGGATGTTCCTCCGCGAGTCCCCGAGCGCGTCCGATCCATTCTCAGGAGTCCGTCATGGCAACGCAACTCAAGATCGATTTCGTTTCCGATATCTCTTGTCCTTGGTGCGTCGTAGGGCTGCGCAACATGGAGACGGCGCTGGCCGCGATCGGCGAAGAGATAGAGCCCTATATCCGGTTCGAGCCGTTCGAACTCAATCCGGACATGCCGCCTGAAGGCATGGACCGAGCCGATTATTTCGCGACCAAATACCGGATATCGCCGGACGAGGCGAAGCGGCGCGGTGGCGAGATCCAGGCACGTGCTGAAGAAGCCGGGTTCACGATGAACGCGGGCGAGGGTTTTCGCATCTATAATACGTTCGATGCGCACCGGTTGCTCGAATGGGCGATGGAGGAGGGTAAGCAGCGCGCGCTTAAACATGCGTTGTTCACGGCCTATTTTACCGACGGCAAGAATATGGGCGATCATGAGACGCTGGCGGAAATCGCGGAGTCCGTCGGGCTCGATGGCGTGCAGGCGCGCGAGATACTGGCCGGGAAGGACTATGCGGGCCATGTCCGCCAGTCCCAATCCCATCAGCGCGGGCGCGGCATCCAGTCGGTCCCGACGATCATCGTCAATGGCGAATATGTAATCAATGGCGGCCAGCCGCCGGAAGTCTTCGAAAAGGCCTTCCGCCATATCGCGGGCGAAGTCGCGAAAAGCGAGGCGGCGGCGGAAGCCGTTTAGGTGCGCATTTCGCTTACGCGGTCAGCGCATCATATTCGCCGCGTTCGAATGCTTCGGCCATGGCGAATTTCTGGATTTTGCCCGAGCCCGTCATCGGCCACTCGTCGACCCAAATCCAGAATGACGGCGTCTTGTGCGGCGCCAGCCGCTCGCGCACGAAAGTCTTGAGATCGTCGGCATCCGGTTTCTCACCATCCCCGGCACGCATGAAACAGGCGACGAGTTCGCCCCATTTCTCGTCGGGCACGCCCACCACGGCGACTTCGGCCAGCGCCGGATGTTCGAGCATCGCATTCTCGATTTCGGCCGGAAACAGATTTTCGCCGCCGCGGATGATCATCTCCTTCACCCGGCCCGTGATCTTCAGATAGCCGCGTGCGTCCATCGTGCCGAGATCGCCGGTGCGCAGCCAGCCGTTAGCATCGATGGTTTCGGCCGTGGCTTCCGGGTTGTCGTTATAGCCGGTCATGACGTTGTAGCCGCGCACGCAGATCTCGCCCTGCTCGCCGATATCGCAGACGCGGCTGCCGCCCGCCTCTAGGATGGCGACATCCATATGCGGGAGGGACTGGCCGATCGTCTGAGTCAAATCCTCTTCGGCATCGTCTATGCCAGCCATTGTTATGCCGGGCGATGCCTCGGTCTGGCCGTAGATGATCTGGATCGTGGCGCCGATCGTTTCGCGCACGCGGCGGGAGAGTTCGGGGGCCACCATCGCGCCGCCACAGGTGACGCCCTTGATCGAGCTGAGGTCGCGCCCGGTCTTCTCCGCTTCTTCGACAAGACCGAACAGCATCGTCGGCACACCGCCCGTCATCGTCGGGCGTTCGCGCTCAATAACGCGCGCGATCATCTGCGGATCGTAACCCGGTGCGAGCAGGATCGTCATGCCGTGCGTCAGCGAGCCGAGCACGGATATCGCGCAACCGGCGGTGTGGAACAGCGGCACCATCAGCACCAGACTGTCGTCGGCCGACGCCTTGGTACGGCGGAATATGTCGGCTGCATTCTGGATCAAACCTTTCTGATGCAGCAGCGCGCCCTTTGGAAAGCCGGTCGTGCCGGACGTATATTGAATCTGGACGACATCGTCCGGCTCGGTCGCGCGCGTTTCGCCGCTCTCATGGCCAGTGAACAGCGCGTCATGGTCCGTTAGCAGGATTTTATGCGCGATCGCCGCCAGGCCCTCGCAGGCCGTCTCGACGATCGGCCCTAACGGATTGCCCCGCACGGCGGCTACATAATAGACGGCTTGCGACGCCGATTGCTCGAGCACATAGCGCAGCTCGCGGGCATTGAAGGCGGGGTTGACGGTCACAAGCGTAAGGCCCGCTATCGCCGAGGCGCATTCCATCAATATCCATTCCGGCAGATTGTTCGCCATGATGGCAATGCGCGCGCCGCGATCATGCCGCGCAGCCAGCGCCCGGGCCAGCTTCTCGCTATCGGCCAGCAGTTCCGCGTAGCTCCATTCCCGGTCGATACTGCCATCTTCGAGCAGCTCGCGCAGCGCCAGTTTGTCGCCGCGTTCCTCTGCCTGCTCGCGCAGCATTTCCGCGATCGTCGTCGCGCGAAACGGCGTGTCCGTCTGCGCCGTAAACAGCGATTCCGTCAGTTCGACTGTATACATTCTTTACCCCTTTGTTCCGCTACGGAACGCTAAACATATTCGCCCGATTGTCGAGACTGTCGGTGCGATTGCGCGAGGCTGGCCGGTTGACCTGATGCGTCGCGATACGCACAAGATGCGGTGTCCGATTTCCGTTTACGTCAGAGGAAAGCCATGGCCAGCACTGCGACGATCGATCAAGACCAAAAAGCCGCGATCCTCGCGAGATATGCCGAAGAACGCGACAAGCGGTTGCGCGAAGACGGCAATGAGCAATATCTCGAGCTCAAGGGCCAGCTCGCCCATTATGCCGAAGACCCGTATAGCGAACGCACCGCGCGCGAGCCGCTGACCGATCACGTCACCTATGCCTTTGTTGGCGGCGGCTTTTCGGGGCTGGTATCGGGCGCGCGGCTCAAGGAAGCGGGCATCGAAGATATCCGCATCCTCGAAAAGGGCGGCGATTTCGGCGGCACCTGGTACTGGAACCGCTACCCGGGCGCGCAATGCGATACGGCGGCGATGGTCTATATGCCGCTGCTTGAAGAGACCGGGCATATGCCATCGGAGAAGTACGTCCACGCGCCGGAAATCCTCGATCATTGCCGGCGGATCGGCGAGCATTACGATCTGTACGACAAGGCCGTCTTCCACACGAAGGTGGAGTCCATGGTCTGGGAAGCCGAACAGTCCCGCTGGCGCATCACCACCGATCGCGGCGATAATTTCACGGCCGATTTTGTCGGGCTGGGCACGGGACCGCTCCACGTTCCGAAGCTGCCGGGTATCCCCGGTATCGATAGCTTCAAAGGCCACAGCTTCCACACGAGCCGCTGGGATTATGACTATACCGGTGGCGACCCAGACGGCACCTTGCTGGAGGGGCTGGCCGACAAGCGCGTCGCGATCATCGGTACCGGCGCGACTGCCGTGCAGATCGTTCCGCATCTTTCGCGCGCCGCGAAGGAAGTGTTCGTTATCCAGCGCACGCCTTCGTCGATCGATATCCGCAATAACGAACCGATCGATCCGGACTGGTTCGAGGAGATCGCGACCGAAGGCTGGCAAAAGCGCTGGCTCGACAATTTCACTGCCAATCAGGGCCTCGGCTATGCCAACGAGGACCTGGTGCAGGATGGCTGGACCGACCTCACCCGCCGCTTCCGTGAGCGGATCAAGGATTTGCCGCCCGACCAGCTGACGGTCGAGAACATGTTGGCCGCCTGGGAAGATGCGGACCTGCAGAAAATGACCGAAATCCGTGCGCGCACGGACGAGGTCGTCGGCGATGGTGAGACGGCTGCGAAACTCAAGGCTTGGTACCGCCAGCTCTGCAAGCGCCCCTGCTTTCATGACGAATATCTGCAATCCTTCAACAACCCCAACACGCATCTCATCGATACCGACGGGCAGGGTGCCGCGCGGATCACTGAAAAGGGCGTGGTCGTCGCGGGCGAAGAATATGAAGTCGATTGCATCATCTATGCGACGGGTTTCGAGGTCGGCACGACGCTGGAGCGGCAGATGGGTTTCCATCCGGTAGGGCGCGACGGGCTGACGCTGACCGAGGCCTGGGAGGAGGGGATGCGCTCGAAACATGGCATTCACGTCCATGGCTTTCCAAACCTGTTCCTCGTCCAGTCGGCCCAAGGCGCGCATCTGATTTCAAACTATCCGCACAATCTCGTCGAATGCGCCCGCGCCATCGCGATCATGATCGCACATGCGTTGAAGAGCGGCGCGAAAGAGGTCGAAGTCACGAAAGAGGCGCAGGACCAATGGGTCGCACTGCTGATGACCGGCCCCGGCATGGTCATCGGCTCGACTGAATGCACGCCCGGCTATTACAATAATGAGGGCCAGCCGACCGACGAATCCAGATATTTCGTCGGCTATCCGCACGGCGCGCAGGCCTATTTCGCCTATCTGGACGGATGGCTGAACAGCGGTGAATTCGAGGGCGTTGAGTTTCGGTAAACCCGCCGATTGATATCAGTTTCATTGCGAGGAGCCGTAAGGCAGCGCGGCAACCCAGAGCTGGAAAATGTATCGTGCGGTTCCGGATTGCTTTCCCGGCTTATAAGAGCCGGGGTCGCAATGATGGGATTAGTGCAGTCGTCCGGCGTCAGTCTTTGGCGGTCGGCATGCAGTTTTCCGCTAAGAGAACTCCGGTGTTCCTGCCAGCAGGCCGATGAGTTTGAGGTCGATGGGCTCGAAGAAGCGTGCGGCGAAGCGACTGCCGGCGGTTCGGACGATCTTCGCCGGAACAATGCCAATTCCGTCGATCTCCACGAAGATCGTCTGCCCAATCTGGAACCGTGCATATGCGGAGCCGGCAAAACTGATCTCGGAAATATCCAGAGTTCGCGATTCGCCCATTTCCTTACCACCCAAAGAAACCGGCACTTCCATCAGAATGGGCCATCGTCTTGCGGCACGTCTTTCCGATCTCTCTTGCCGCATCGAGTTGCGATGATTGAATTCGCGAGAATCTGGATTTTCGTACGTCACATAGTGTCTCGCCAAAACGGGCAGACTGGCTCTGCCCTCGTCCAAGTTCCTGCGTGTGCATGTCGATTACATGCGCACGATGGTCACCCAATACTCCAACATCTTTCGAAAGTATGGAGGCGGCGCGTCAAAGGAGCATTGAGATTTATGGTGAATATGCCGTTAGTGACGCAGGTGCCGACGCGTTGGCGCCGCCGCAATTTCCCGATATATTTGAGGCGGTTGGGGCGGTGCGACGACGCGTTCGACAGCCCTGCAGGCCGCCACCCGTTTCGGGTCGTCCAGTCCCCCGGACCGGACTTGGATTGCGGGGGGGGGCAATCCAACCCGGCGCGCGTACCGGGGAGGCTTCTAAAGTTCCCGCCCGGTTGACACTGGTTGACACACGGCAGGGGTCCGCCCGGCAATCCTATCCAAAGTTGACAAAGTAGACGCACAGCGGGGCCAGCGGCGCGGGCGCGAGTTCGGCTATGCGATCAGTCGCACGAGATCGACGCGTTCAAAGAGCGGGGCGGAGAATAGCAGGGCAGAGGGTGTGTAGGACAGGGAAATCGGATCGGCGATCACTTCCGAAGTGATCAGGCCGGCCCGGTTACGGGCACATGCGATCTGAGAGCAAACAGAGATAGTTTTTGATTATTGGTTTGAGTTGAGATTGATCTAAACTTGCCGCAGATATCGCAGAGGAATGCCGATAGGAAACTTTGAGGATTATGTGATGGCGGATGATCTACCGAAGTACGACGACTTTTTCTTGCCAACGTTAAGTTTGCTAGATCAGAAGGGAGGGTCGGCAACTATCGAGGAAATAGAAACAGGCTTAATCGCAGCATTTAATCTAAGCGAGCGACAGCTGTCTGCAACCTACGAAAAGAGCGGAGCGTTGATGATCCCGGACAGGATGTCTTGGGCGCGTAGCTATTTGAAGTATCCTGGATTTCTCGCCAATCCTAAGCGGGGTGTTTGGGTGCTGACCGAAGAAGGTCGACGTGCTGCGCAATTGGATGATCAGCAGGTGCGAGAACTCGTTGCTGAGGCAGCCCGTCGAGACTGGCAGAAGAAAAAGGAACAAGAGGAGCTTTCACTCGACAGCGATCATGATCCAAACACCTCAAGTTCCGAGCCCGAATGGTCTGAGAAGCTTCTGTCAAAGCTACAATCGATTGACCCTGCCGCGTTCGAGCGTCTCAGCCAGAGAATGTTGCGCGAAAATGGGTTTACGAGAGTGGAGGTTACTGGCCGGTCGGGCGACGGTGGAATTGACGGGCAGGGCGTTTTGCGCCTCAACCTCCTATCGTTCCATGTTCGCTTTCAATGCAAGCGGTACAAGGGTTCAGTCGGCGCCCCCGCGGTCCGTGATTTTCGCGGAGCGATGCAGGGACGCGCTGACAAAGGGCTAATCATCACGACTGGTTCATTTACACCTGACGCGAGGCAGGAAGCTACGCGAGATGGAGCTCCGGCAATTGACCTGATTGACGGAGAGCTACTGTGCGAGTTGCTAAAGGACCTGCAACTTGGGGTAACAGTCCGGCAGGTTATCATCGAAGAGGTGGAGATCCTCCAAGACTTCTTCGACGATCTATAGCCTAAGCCGCCTCGGCCTCCTTCTCCCGCCGTCCATTCTCTTCGTTCAGCATTTCCGCCAGCAGGAACGCCAGTTCGATGCTCTGGCCCGCATTCAGGCGCGGGTCGCAATGGGTGTGGTAGCGGTCGGAGAGGTCCTGCTCGGTGACGTCGATCGCGCCGCCCGTGCATTCGGTGACGTCCTGCCCGGTCATCTCGCAATGGATGCCGCCGCCATAGGTGCCCTCGGCCCGGTGGACGGCGAAGAAGCCGCGGACTTCGTCGAGGATGCGGTCGAAGGGCCGCGTCTTGTAGCCCGTGGCCGCCTTGATCGTATTGCCGTGCATCGGATCGCAGGACCAGATCACCGGATGGCCCTCGGCCTTCACCTTGCGGACGAGCGGAGCAAGGCCCTCTTCGACCTTGTCATGGCCGAAGCGGCTGATCAGCGTGATGCGGCCCGGCGAGCGCTCGGGATCGAGCGTGTCGAGCAGCGTGAGCAGATCATCCGGATCGAGGCTGGGCCCGCATTTTATGCCGATCGGATTGGCGATACCGCGGAAAAATTCGACATGGGCGCTATCCTCGAAGCGCGTGCGGTCGCCGATCCAGACGAAATGGGCCGAGGTATCGTACCAGTCGCCGGTGGCGCTGTCCTGCCGGGTCAGCGCTTCCTCATAGGGCAGCAACAGCGCCTCGTGGCTCACATAGAATTGCGTGCCATTGAGCTGTGGCACCCGGTCGGCGTCGATGCCGCAGGCGTCCATGAACTGCAGCGCATCGCCGATGCGGCCGGCCAGCTCCTCGAACTTCTGCGCCCAGGGGCTCTTGCCCATGAAATCGAGCGTCCAGCTATGGACCTGATGCAGGTTCGCATAGCCGCCCGACGCATAGGCGCGCAGCAGGTTGAGCGTCGCCGAAGCCTGAGAATAGGCGCGGATCATGCGCTGCGGATCGGGCACGCGCGCCGCTTCGTCGAAACCGATATCGTTGACGATATCGCCGCGATAGGAGGGCAGGGTGACGCCGTCCTGCTCCTCGACGTCCGAGGAGCGCGGCTTGGCGAACTGCCCGGCCATGCGCCCGACCTTCACGACCGGCACTTTCGAGGCGTAAGTCAGGACGACCGCCATCTGCAGGATCACGCGGAACGTGTCGCGGATATTGGTCGGGTTGAACTCGGCGAAGCTCTCCGCGCAATCGCCGCCCTGCAGCAGGAACGCCTTGCCCTCGGCCACTTCCGAGAGGTCCGTGCGCAGCTGCTTCGCCTCGCCGGCAAAGATCAGCGGCGGATAATCGGCGAGCGTATTTTCGACGGATGCGAGCGCCGCCGCATCGTCATAGGCGGGCATCTGGATGCCGGTCGCATCCCTCCAGCTATCGGGTGTCCATGGCTTCGTCATTGGCTCAATCGCTTGTGTTCAGTCCTGTGAATAGAATCATGCGGCACTGCACAAGGGATTGCAACGGGGTTTTGTTTGTCGGGTCGAAATCCAGGCTTTGCGAAATCGCAACACCGCATAAGCCCTCCCCCTTGATGGGGGAAGGTTGGGTGGGGGTGATCTGTCTGTTGAGCGCAGCGCATGAGGCGACATCACCCCACCCCTAACCCCTCGCCATCAAGGGGAGGGGAATTAGGTCTTGCCTTTCGTTTCAATCGGTCGCCGCGAAAGGCGTCTCAGCTTCCCGCCACGGCTGGTCGATGGCCAGCGCGAGCAGTGCGGCCGCGCACGTACCGGCAACGCCATACCAGGGCGGTGTTGCCGGGCTGTACCAGAAGACGTTGAGCGTCGCCCATAATGTCGGGATGTTGAAGGCGAGCACCAGCAGCGGCGCCGTGTAGCGCGCCCAGCGCTCGCCGCGGCGGATTGGAAAGGCGATCAGGGCGAAGAGCGCCAATGTCAGCGCGACCCAGCCGCCGCCCGCGACATCGAGCAACGCGCCGATCAGGACCCGATATTCGGGCGGAACCTCGCTCCATTCCGCGCCAACCGCGACGCCATGATAGGGCATGAAGGTTGGCGAGAAGATGTAGAGCGCGCCCAGAATAAGGCTGCTCAGCGCAATCAGGGCGTAGATCAGGATTGGCAGGCGCGTCATCTGCTGTGCTCTCCGTTTCGGTGAGACGGTTTAGGTGGCGTCGACCCAGTTGCCGTGGAAGCCCGGCGGGATGCGGTGCGGCAGGTGGATCGTCGCGACCGGATCGGCGGTGAAGTTTGCCGCATCGAGGATCACGAAATCGGTGCTCTCGTCATTCATATCGACGACCAGGCCGACCAGATATCCGTTTTCCTCGCCCTCTCCGCGCGGCACGAAGACGAATTCGCCCGGGTGCCGCTTCGGCCCGAACTCGTGGACCTGCCGTTCGCCGGTCTCCACGTCATATTTGTAGAGCCGCGTATCGTTGATGAGGCCCGGCGTTTCGTTGCTGCCCTCGGCCGCCATGCAATAGGCATAGCGATAGGGCTTGCCGGTCAGCCGCTCGTCGAAGCGCGGGAATTCTTGGTTCGACGCGTCGATAACCGTGCGCTGGACGGGGCCGCCCTTGGCATCGATGGTCCAGCGTTCGAACGCACTCTTCGAGCCGTCCGGGCCGTCATGGCCGTCGGTGAACATGTGATTATGGGCGACGACGTCCATGACGACGGAACCATCCTCGCGCTCATAGGCATTGGCCGGATGGAAGACGTAGCAAGGCTCGATATCGTGCCAGACGATATCGGCGTTCGTGCCGGTACGTGGCATCAGGCCGATCCGCGCCTTGTGATCCGGGTTCCAGCGATAGGGGAAGGGGTGGCCTGCGATCAGCGTCTTCATCGAGAAGGTGACGGGGAGGTCCATGACGATCACGTAGTTTTTCGTGATCGCGCAATCGTGAATGCTTGGGCCATGCTCGACCGCAATCGGCTCCTCGCGGATTACCCGGCCGTCCGGGCCAAGGACCGTGTGCCAGACTGTATCCTGAACATCGGCCTTGTAGCAGATCGAGTGCATCTCGCCGGTATCGGGATCGAGATGCGGATGGGCGGAGAAGGGGCCTTTGAGCGTCTCGTCGAACGGATTGATCGCGAGCGTCTCGAGCTCCTCGTTCAGCTCGACCGGAGAATTTCCGGCTTCCACGATCGCCCAGGTGCGGCCGTTTTGCCCGATGATATTGGTATTGGCGGTGCCCGGTTCGCGATTGTCGGGGCAGGGGACCGGTGGCTCGCCCAGCGCTTCGCTGACCTCGGCGGAGCGGATCCAGCGATTGCGATACCATTCTGCCTTGCCGTTCTTGATCCGCAACCCGTGCGCCATGCCGTCGCCGATAAACCAGTGATAGGTGGCGGGCTTGGGCGGCGTGACCGGGTTGGGTCCGATGCGCAGATAGCGGCCGTCGAGATCGGTTGGAATTTCGCCATCGACGGAGAGTTCGGTCAGCGTCAGTTCCTTGGTCATCGGCGTGTGAATGCCGGTCAGATAGGGATGATCGTCGCTGCGCGTTTTGAGCGCGGCGTTGACCTTGGACATGCCGATAATGCCGGTGGTGACGGTTTTGCGGATGGTTTTTTCGATGACGCTGGCCATGGCTGGGATTTCCTCGATAGGGGCGAATCGGTATGTTGACAGTGTTAACTGAGCGATGGTAACAGTGTCAACATGGAAAAGACGGCGACCCGATCGAAGAAGCAAGCCTATCATCATGGCGACCTGCGTAGCGCGCTGATCGCTACGGGCCTCAAGCTGCTCGAAACCAAGGCGGGGGGCGCAATCGGCCTGCGCGAAGTGGCGCGCGAGACCGGCGTTAGCGCCACGGCCGTCTACCGGCATTTCCCGGACAAGGATGCGCTCATGGCGGCGCTCGTCGATGCGGGGTTCGAAAAGCTCGCCGATGCGCAGGAGGCGGCGGCAGCGCAGCACCGGAAGCGTGATGCGAGTTTCCGTGCCATCGGCCAGGCCTATGTGCATTTCGCGCTCGCCCATCCGGCGTTGTTCCGGCTGATGACGAGCTATATGCATCTGTCCGGCAGATGCGCGGAAGGCGAGGTCGTCGGCGACGATCGCGCCGGGCGGTTGCTCAAGGACAATATCGCGGCACTGCTGCCGCCGGATGCGAGCGACCGGGACCGCGAAGTCGCGACGATCCAGTCACTGGCGCTCGTCCATGGTCTAGCGCAGCTTGTGCTCGCTGGCAGAGTGCCGAACGAGGCCGCGCTGATCGACGCTGTGGTCGACAAGTTCGGAAATTGGGACGTTAAGAGCTAGGCGCCGGGCACTCTAAGCGCCCGTGCCGAGGCGTTGATCCGTTCAAGCTGCGCCGAATTGCCCGCAAACGCTTCGCGCGCGCGGCGCCAAGCCTGCCCGGCTTGCGCCGTCTGTCCCAATTGCATGCGCGAGCGCATCAGCATGATCCAGCCATTGGCGTCGTTGGGATTGCGCGAAAGCCGCTGATCGAGGCCTTCGACCATATCCTCGATCATCATGTCCTGCTGGCCCTGCGGAAGCTGGCTCGCGGCGCGCATTTCCGCGTCGCTCGGCCCGGGAATAGCGCGCGTGGCCGCTTCGGGCACATTGCTTTGCGCGACTGTACCGGGCGGCGGGACGCGGCCGCTGACATCGATGCCGTGTTCGTCCGATACCTGCGCGATCAGCCGCCTGAGATCGGCTTCCCAGGGCGCATCGGTCGGCGTATCGCGCAAAAGCGCGATCCAGTCGTCGATCGCGCCCGCATGATCGCCATCGATATCCTTGCGTACGCCTTCGAAATAGCGGGCCCGCGGATCGGCGGGATCAAGTTCGAGCGCCCGGGCGAAGGCCGCTCGCGCATCGGTCGGAAAGCCGGTCTCGGCGGCCAAAGCCAGCGCTTCGCCGCGTGCCGAATGATAGCGGGCGAGTGTCGGGTTCAGCTCGCTGGCGCGACCATAGGCTTGCGCGGCATCGGCATAGCGGCCGGCCTGGAAATAGGAGAGGCCGAGCAGCGCCCAGCCCTGTTCGTCGTCCGGCCGCTGTTCGACGCGCGCCTCGAGGTCGGGGATCGCCTGGGCCAGCTCGCTGTCGCCCATCGATTCCGCCTGCACCGTGCCCTGCGGCGCGCCGGATTCCGCCGCGCCCTGTTCATCGCCGCGCGCGATTGCATAGCCGATCGAAAATGTCGCGATCGCCGCTGCCGCGATCAGCGCGTAGCGGGCCGCGTTGCCCGCCGTTTCATCGCCTGTTTTCTGCGATTCAGCCATTGTTTACGCCTTCCATAAATTTGCCCCTACTATCTAGCTTGTCCCCCGAAAGATGATAGAGTGGTGATCGGGCGCACAGACGAACAGGCGGACGCAGGGCAAGCCTCGCTGCCTGGCAGACTGGCCGGAGGGCAGGGAGGCTAAGTGGCGGACGCCTATCGGATCGCGATCATAGGCTCGGGACCAGCCGGACTGAGCGCCGCCGGGCGCGCCGCCCAACTCGATATCCCGCATATTCTGCTCGAAAAAACCGATCACCTCTCGGACACCATCTACAAATATCAGAAGGGCAAGCATGTGATGGCGACGCCGAGCCAGCTCGTGCTGCGCTCGGACATGGATTTCGACGCCGGCAAGCGCGAGGAGGTGCTCGGTACCTGGGACGAGCAGGCGGCGGCGCAGGGTGTGAATGTGCGCCTGAACGCGGACGTCACGGCGATCGAGGGGGAGGCCGGCAATTTCCGGATCCTGCTGGCCGATGGTGAAACGATCCAGGCGGAAAATGTCGTGCTGGCGATCGGTACGCAGGGCAATCCCAACATATTGCGGGTTCCGGGCGGGGACTTGCCGCATGTCCAGTATCAGCTCGACGATCCCGGCGAATATGTCGACGAGCATATCACTGTCATCGGATCGGGCGATGCGGGGATCGAGAATGCACTCGGCCTCGCCGCCGATGCCGAACAGGGCAATGTGGTGACGATCCTCAACCGCTCGGCCGAGTTCGCGCGCGCCAAGGATGCCAACGTGAAACTCCTCACCCAGGCCGCGGAGCAGGGGCGCATTACGATCATGACGGAAACCTCGCCGGCAGAGCTCCGCGCGGGCGAAATTCTGCTCGATACGCGCGACGGGCAGACGAAAATCCGGTGCGATCGGGTGATCGCGCGGGTCGGCTCGGCCCCGCCGCGCAAGTTTGTGGAGGCGTGCGGCGTCGAATTTGCGAGCGAGGATCGCGAGGCCTTTCCGAAGCTCTCGCCAGCGTTCGAATCCACGAAGAAGGGCATTTTCGTGATCGGCGCGCTCGCCGGCTATCCGCTGATCAAGCATTGCATGAACCAGGGCTATGACGTCGTCGAGTTCATCAACGGCAATACCGATCTGAAACCGGCGGACGAACCGCTGCTCGAGGCCAAGTTCAAAGGACTGCCGGGTAGCAGAACGGTCGATCACTGGCTCGATTTCCTGCGCGAACGCGTGTCCATCCTCCGCGATCTTTCGCCGCTGCAGATGCGGGAATTCATGCTCGATTCCGAGGTTCATCATTACCGCCGCGGCGCGACGATCTTCGAAAAGAGCGAGCCGGGCTCCTCGATCTTCGGGATTGCCGAGGGCCATGTGTTGGTCGAGCTCAGCGACGCCGACAGATCGCTGACGCAGGAGATTGAACAGGGCAGCATCTTTGGCGAGGTCGGGCTCGTCTCGGGCCGGCGGCGCGGCGCGACGATCCGGGCGGGCGAGGATGTAATCGCCGTCGAAATTCCGCGCATGGCGATCCTGAAGCTCATGGCGACCGTGCCGGCGGCCAAGCGGGCGATCACCTATATTTCGACCGAACGGCAGTTACTGCAGATGTTCGGGTCCGGCCTCAAATCGGAAGATCTGGTCGATGTCATGCGGACCGCCGAGATCATGCAGGTCAAGGCGGGTGAGGCGATTATCGAGGAAGGCGATGACGGCCTTGACATCTTCGTCATCCGTTCGGGCTCGATGGTCGTCGAAAAATCGATCGGGCGCAAACCGGTCTTCCTCTCCTATCTACCGGCCGGTTCCTATGTCGGAGAGATGGCGCTGCTCGACGAAGCACTGCGCACGGCGACGGTCCGCGCGGCGATCAAATCCGAGGTCATCCGCATCGATGGACGCGCCTTTCGCGAGCTGCTGCACAGCAAGCCCGAACTTCTCGCCAATGCGCGCCGCGAGATGGAAGAGCGCGAGAATATCAACAATTTCGTCGAGGCGAAGAAGGACAGTTTCTCGACCGTCGTCGACATGTATAGCTCGGTCGCTTCCTTCCTCGTCGAGAACGGGATCGGCGAAGCCACGGACGTACTGCTGATCGACGAGAATCTCTGCATCGGCTGCGACAATTGCGAAAAGGCTTGCGCGGACAGCCATGACGGGCTTTCGCGGCTCAATCGCGAGGCGGGGCGCACCTATGCGCATATCCATGTGCCGACCAGTTGCCGTCATTGCGAACATCCGCATTGCATGGCCGATTGCCCGCCCAATGCGATCCATCGCGGGGACGATGGCGAGGTCTATATCGACGACACCTGTATCGGTTGCGGGAATTGCCCGCGCAACTGCCCCTATGACGTGATCCGGATGGAGAAGGTCCCGCCGCCCAAACCGTCGCTGTTGAGCTGGCTGTTCTTTGGCACGGGCCCCGGCCCGGGCGAACCCGACCGCGACTGGATCGACGATAGGGTCTCAGAAGACACGCCCAAGGTCGCGATCAAATGCGATATGTGCGCCGGGATCGAGGGTGGGGCGGCGTGTGTCCGAGCCTGCCCGACGGGCGCGGCGATCCGCGTCGCGCCGGAAGAATTTCTGTCGGTATCCCGGCTCGAAACGGAGCAGATCTGAGCATGGCGTCGCGCGGGGCCGATCTCGGAGCGAGCGACACCGGCGTCGGTCGCCGGTCCCTGCCGACAAAACATGAAGGCTTTCTCGGCTATCGCGGCGGCTATTGGGGCAAGATGGCGCTCGGCATCTCGATCACGCTGATCGCCGCCTATCTGCTGATCGATGTCGAACCGCGCCACAATGGCGGGAGCTGGCTCGGCTATACGCTGGGCACGGTCGGTGTTCTGCTGATCCTCTGGCTGACGATGCTGGGCGTACGCAAGCGCGCGATGACGCCGGGGCGCTGGTCGCTCAAGGCCTGGACATCGGCCCATGTCTATCTCGGCCTGTCGCTGATGGTGATCGGCACGCTGCACACGGGATTCCAGCTCGGATGGAACGTGCACACGCTGGCCTGGGTATTGATGATGATCGTGATCGTCACCGGTATATTCGGGATCACGGCCTATGGCCTGTTGCCACGGCGGCTGAGCGACAATCGCGACGAGACCACCGAAGTCCAGATGCTCGAAACGCTAATGGATATCGATCGCCAGCTTTTCGACGCCGCGCAGCCGCTCGATGCCGGCCCGGCTGCGACCGTGCAGGCGGCGCTCGATGAAACCGCTTTCGACGGGGGCATTCGGCAACGGCTCGGCCGCCGCTATCGGGGCGGCGCGACGGCCCGCGCATTGGCCGAGTTCCGGGCGCGGCCGCAGCCTGTCGACGATCCGGAAGACAAATTATATGACCGTCTCGAGGCGCTGCTGGCCCGCAAACAGGCCGCCCTGTCGCGCATCCGGCAGCATCTGAGAATCAAGGCGCTGCTGCAGATCTGGCTCTACATCCATGTGCCGGTGACTTTTGCGCTGCTCGCCGCGCTCTCCGCGCATATCATCAGCGTATTCTTCTACTGGTAGGGGCGCGATGAGCTTTGTCGTCAGATATCGTTCGCGCACCTCGGGAGGCCGGGAGATCGTCCGGTCCAGCGCGGTCGACAAGAGCGAGCTGAAGATCGGCCGCAGCGCCGACAGCGATATCGTCCTCACCGATCTCGGCGTCACGCTGCACCATGCGACGATCCGCGATCTCGGCCGCAATCTGCTCTCCGTTTCGGGCGAGAAGAACCTACCACTCGTCGTCAACGGCCGGTCGACGGCGCGCGCCGATATCAACGCCATGCGCGGCGGATCGATCCGGATCGGCCCGCACCGGCTCGACGTCGCGATGGGCGCCGGCGAGGAAGAGGGCCGGATCGTCATCACCGTGGACCGCGAGGAAGGCCCGGAGCCGGTCAGCACGCGCCGCCTCTTCTCATTGGGCCGTACAGTGCCCGGCAAACGGGTCAGCGCCTGGGCGTTTGTCGCGCTGATTCTCATTTCCTGCCTCGCCTGGCCAATCTATTCCTATGTTTCGAACAAGGGCGTCGAAGAGCGCGCGGATATTTTCCATGGCGATACGCTGTGGATCAGCGGATCGATGTCCGATGCGCATGCCAATCTCGCGAATGATTGCCAGGCCTGCCATGTCGAGGCGTTCGTCTCGGTTCGCGATAGCGCATGCCTCGAATGCCATACGGATATTCCGGACCATGCGGATGCGGACATAATGGCGCAATCCGAGCCCGAACTCGGCGCGGGCCGCGCGTTTCTCCGGGCCGTCGCGACGACCTTCAACCGGCCCGAAAGAAGTTGCGCCTCCTGCCATCTGGAACATGAAGGGGCTGGCGAAATGGCGGCCGCGCCGCAGCAATTCTGCGCGGATTGCCATACCGATCTCGATACGCGGCTGACCGAGACCGAGATTTTCAACGCCCATGATTTCGGCGACGATCATCCGGAGTTCCGGCCGCGCATCATGACGCGGCCGGCCGATGACACCGGCATGGCGCGCTATCGCCGCGTCAGCATCGAGGATAATCCGGAAGAGAATACGGGCCTCAAATTTCCGCACGAGCTGCATCTGTCCGAAACCAATGGCGTGGCGCGGATGGCCCAGCGGCTGAGCGCGGATTATGGCTTCGGCGAGGCGCTCGCTTGCGCGGACTGCCATGTGCCGACGCCGGATCGCACACGCTTCGAGCCGATCAGTATGGAAGCCAATTGCCAGATGTGTCACAGCCTCGCCTTCGATCTGATCGGCGGCACAATCCGCACATTGCGCCATGGCGAACCGGAAATGGTGATCGCCGATATCCGCGCTTTCTACCGCAATACGGCGCCGCGTCGGCCCATCGACCTGTCCGGTATGGAACGGCGGCGTCCGGGCGAGGACAGCCGGGCGCGGACGGTGGGGCGGTATCAGTTCGCCGCGCGCACCCGCTTTGCCCGGGCCGATGATGCGATCCGCGCGGTCTTCTCGCGCGACGGCGCCTGTTTCGATTGCCATGAGGTCGAGCGGCCGCCGATCCGCGCATCGCTATCCTTTGATATCATGCCGGTGCGCCAGATAGCGCGCTACATGCATAGCGGATGGTTCGATCATGGCGCGCATGAGACGGAGGACTGCAGCACCTGCCATGAAGCCGATACATCCGAGGAAGCGAGCGATGTGCTGCTGCCCGGAATCGCGACATGCCGCGAATGCCATGCGGGGGGCACGGCGAGCGGGGACGAAATCGTCTCGACCTGTGCTATGTGTCACAGCTATCATGCGGACGATGCGGCACCATATCTCGTCCGTGCGCGTAACAATCGTGGACAGCGGCCGCGCAGCGTCCGCGATTATGGGAGTTTGACGATCAATCCGCGCGGGGATCGTTGAGCCGGACCGGGCCGAAAAAGGGGGAATATTGCATGGTAGAAACGGGTTGCCCAACTTCATGCTGATTGCGCAGATTACCGATATCCATCTTGGTTTCGACCCCGACGACCCGGCCGAATTCAACCGGCGACGGCTCGATCAGGTGCTCGAGCGCCTTTGCAAGATGGAGCCGCAGCCCGACCTTCTGCTCGCGACCGGCGATCTGACCGACAAGGGCGATACAGACAGCTATCGCCGCCTGAAATCTGCCTTTGGCCGCTGCCCCTTTCCGGTCTGGCCGTGCATGGGCAATCATGACGATCGCGACGGTTTTGCGAAACTCTTCCCCGAAGTGCCCAAGGCCGACGGCTTCGTCCAATATGTGATCGATGAGGATCGCTGGCCGGTCCGTATCATCGTGCTCGATACGCTCGAACCGGGCCGCCATGGCGGGGCCTTTTGCGAACGGCGCGCCGCCTGGCTTAGCGAAAGGCTGGCCGAGGAACCGGACAAGCCGGTCATGATCGTGCTGCATCATCCACCGATCGAAACCGGCATACCCTGGATGACGAGCGAACCCGAAGCCGAGTGGATCGCCCGCTTGCGCGAAACGCTCGAACCCGCGACCAATATTGTCGGTATGATCGCCGGCCATATACACCGCCCCATCTCGACAGGCTGGGCAGGGCATCCGCTGATCGTTACGCCGTCGACCGCGCCGCAAGTGGCGCTGGACCTGCGGCCGATCGATCCCGGCAAGCCCGACAATCGCGCGATGATCGTCGCCGACCCACCGGCCTTCGCGCTGCATTTCTGGAACGGGCGCTGCCTGGTTTCGCATCTGAGCAACACCGACGATCATGTGCAACTCGCCCGCTATGACGAGACGATGCAGCCGCTGGTCCGCTATCTGCTCGACGAGCATGCGAGCGACCGGGGGTAGCGATCCCGAACGAAGCTTAGTCAACTTTCCGCTTACCCTGAGCTTGTCGAAGGGTCGTTTTTACTTTTGGCAACGGAGAGAAGGGCAGGGCTTCGACAGGCTCAGCCCAAGCGGAGTGTATGGTTTCACACTATCTTCGTGCGAAGGCGCTCGCGACCCAATGGTCCATGTCCACCTGATCGGTCACGCGATAGGGTTCGCGGCGGCTGTTCAGGAATAGCCGCTCCATCTCGCTCCGAGTGAAGGGCCGTGAACCGAGCCGGCCGAAAATCGCCATCTGGCCGCCCGTCTCGTCGACGCCCCGGTCGCGATCCAGGCCTTTGGAGAGCGCGAGCGCGGGTGAGGATGTCCGCATCCAGGCGATGAGTTCGGGCACGGGCGCGGGCGAGAAGCCGTAGAAATTGGGCTGGCTCGACGGGCTGGTCAGCTGCAGCACCTGCATTCCGTTCACCCCGTCCGCGATATAGGCGAAGAGCGAAGCGTTGGTCGTACCGACGATCACGTCATTGGTGTCGGGCGTCGTGCCTTCGCGGGCGAAGCGGGCATGTTCGACCGGCGCTTCGGGATTTTCGACATTCAGAATCACCAGCCCGTCCCGCCCGGCCGCGACATAGGCGTAGGTGCGCGCGATATAGAGGCGGCGCGCATCGGCGAGCGGGAAGGTGGCGTTCGGGATCAGCCGGGGGTTCTCGAAGTCTGTCACATCGATGACCTGCACGCCCTCGGCCGTCGTTACCCAAAGATAGCGGAACTGCAGGGCGGAGGCCCGCGCATCGGTCAGCGGGATGGTTGCAACATGGCGGGGCGCGAGCGGATCGTCGAGGTCGATCACGACCATACCTGCATCCGCCGCGATATAGGCATAATGCCCGCCGAGCACGATATGGCGCGCGCCGTTCAGCACGCCATTCTCGTTCCAGGCATCGCTGCCATCAGTAAACTCGGCGCGGCGCAGGAAATTGTTGCGCAACTCGCCATCGGCCATCGTGTTGACATTGACGAGGATCAGCCCTTCGACGCTGTCCGTGACGACGGCATAGTTATAGATCGGGTGGAAGCACTGTTCCTGATTGATCCAGATCAGCGTTTCGCTTGGCGCGTTTTCGCAGGTGTATGTCGGCCGGTTCTCCCGTTCCTCCTCACTCTCGCCGGGAATCATGTTGGACATCGCCACTTGACGGTCGGGCGAAATATTCTGGTTGGTCGGCAGCGCCATGCAGGTCGCATTGGTCGTATCGACCCGCGTGTCATGGCCGAGCGGCGAGAAGGGCGCGGTCACGATCCGTTCCGAGAAGCCTTTATTGGCGACGCTGGCGACATCATAAACCTGGAAGCCGCCGCGGCCCTCGGCGACGAACATGTATTCGCCGCGCAGCTGGAGACAGCGGGCCGCATCGTTGGTCCGCTGTGTGATATGTTCGATTTCTTCCATGGCGCGGGTTTCGCCCGATAGTTCGTCGTCGAAGATGCGCCCGCGGCGATATTCGATCAGCTCGCGGCTATTATCTTCGACATGCCGCCGCCAATAGTCGGGGAAGGCGTAGCGGTGCAGATAGGAACCGAACACGGCCTGCGGCTCTTCCCATTCGGTGACGCGCACGGCCTGGAAACCCTGTTCGTTGCCGACCCAGGCGTTGAGGCCGACAAAGTTGACGAAATTCGTGCCCTGCAGGAGGAGTTGCGCCATGATCGCGTTGTTGTCGTTGGCGGCTGAGAGGTGGCAGTCGGTGCATTGCTTCGTTTCGGTGCGGCGCACGGTATGCGGGAAGTGCGGTGCGAAAGCCTGACTCGAATAGCCGGAGGACGCGATAGGCGGCTGTTGGACATAGATGCGTTCGCGATTGATGTTCGTCGAGCTCAGTACCAGCGCGGAGCTTGAGCGCACGGGTGCGATGATGTTGCCGCGTGTGTCCTGATGCCGGCCGAGCTGGAACATCTGGTCGCGCGCGACTTGCGGGTTGTATGTCGCATAATTCCGGGATTGCAGGCCGTCATAATGGTGGCTCGAGGTCAGCGCATTGGCCTCGATCGGCAGGTGGCAGCCGCCGCACGATGTCGTCCAGGAGAGATGGCAGGTGAAGCAGGCCATCTCCTCGTCGCGATGCGCGCGATCCTCTTCGGCGATGCCGGGGCCGAACTCGAACACGCCGGTTTCCGCACCGCTCCGGCCCATCAGTTTAGATCGCGCCGACATCTCATTGAAATCGGGATGCGAGCGGTCGACCGTGTCGCGGACAAGGCTCACCTCCCATTCGAGATCGGGATCGATAATCGAGCGCTGGACGAGGATTCGGCGTCCCGAATAATCCCGCATCCATTCAAAACGCCGCTGTCCGTCCGGGTTGCGCATCAGGAGAAGGTTATTGCCTGCCGGCGGCGCTGCCGGACCGGAGGTACGCAGCGTCGGATAGTCGTCCGCCGTGCCATGACAATCGACGCAGCCGATCTCGACCGCGCTTGCGACCTCGCCATAGATCAGCCCGTTGCCATGGCTGTCCTGCGCAAAGTGACAGTCCGCGCACTGCATGCCGATCTCGGCATGGATATCCATCATATGGACGGCGCGCCCGGGATTGGTACCGACATCGACGAATTGCCCTTCGCCCTCGCGCCGGAACAGCTCGGGGTCGTCGGGATCGAGGATATTGCCGTCCGCATCGAGGAAATTGCCGTCCCGGTCTCGGCGGAAGATTGCGCGGAAATTCCAGCCATGGCCGTGATAATCGGCGAACTGCGTATCGCGCGCCTGCGGGTTGATGAGGTCGGTGACGTTGCGCAGGAAATCGATATCGCCCCAGCACCCCCGGATCGCCGCCATCTCCGGATTGCGGTCGAGGATCGCGAACATCTGCTCGGCGGTGCGATAGACCTGTTCGCGCGGCCACATCAGCGGCGCGTCGCTTTCATAGTCCCACATCGTGTAGCCGAGATAGCTGTTCAGGAACATATTGGGCTGGTGCATGTGGCAATTCATGCACTGCGCCGTCGGGATCGATCGGGTGAAGGCGTGGCGCACCGGATGGCCGCGCTCGCGCTCGGCAAAGGGCACGGGGCCGGTGTCCGCTTCGTCCGGACCGCCCACGCCAACATATTCGCCCTCTCCGTGGCCGACGTCGTCTCTTTGCCCGCCAGAGCCGCGGATGCCCTGCTGCTGCAACCGTTCGGCGATCATATCGAAGGCTGCGCCGCACTGGCCGGGCGCCATCGTTACATCGACTTCATGCGTGTCGTCATTGACCTCCCCCTCTTCATGCACCTGATCCGGGCGGTACTGGCTCTGGCGCAGCCGGTTGATCGTCGGATCGACGGTCGCGGTCTGTCCGTCGCGGCCATATTGCGCCCAGGTCAGCGAGTGGCGCGGTTCGCGGTCATTGGCATAGACGACATGGCAGGACGCGCAGCCTGAGTGTCTGTAATCGCCGGGCTGGTCGTTCGTGCCCATGAACCAGGTGAAGGGGTCGTTGAGGCGGGTCTTGTGGATGTTGAGCACGGGGATCGAAACGCGCAGGCCCGTGCCGGGTCCGCGGTTGGACTGGCGCAGGTCCGGCCGGCCCGGTTCCTCGAGACGCTGGATATTGCCGCCGATATTCGGAATGCCGATTTCCGGGAACTGCGAAGCGATGTTGCGGCCTGCGCGTTCGAATACGCGAAAAATGTCGCCGGGCGGCACGACATGCCAGGTCGGCAGTGGCACGAGATTGGGCAGCGCCCCGCGCGCAGCCTGTTCGGGCGTTACCGTGCCATGCGGATTGCCGGGCGAGACGATCTGCGCGGGCTCGCCATCGCGCGTATAGGCTTCGCCGACAATATAGACCTTATAGGGCAGGATACCGTTATTGTAGGACGCGCCGCCCCAGAGCATCGCGCCTGTCGCCATCAACGAGCGCTCGGCCGCCTCGATTACCTCGATATGGCAGGCGCCGCAGGCCTCGCGCACGACCCGATAGTCGGACGGATTGACGAAGCGGACATATTCGGGGCTCTCACGGTTGAGCAGCGTGTAGGAGCGATGCGTGTTGGCGCTGCCGGGCCAATACCAGCTTTCCGGATAGAGCGGCAGGACGTGCGCGCGATACTGGATCGCGAGATAGTCGGGATGCTCATAATGCAGGTCCGGATCGGTCAGTGCGACATCGGCGTTGCCACCATGGCAGTCAGTGCAGCCCAGCCTGACGGCCGGCGTGGCGTGCATGGTCATCTCGTCGGTCGCGGTATGGCAGGTGATGCAGCCCGCGCTCTTGGCGTCCGCCTCTTCTTGGCTCTGATTGCGCGGCGCCGGGTCGGCGAGCACGCCGGCGGCGGCATAATCCCGTTCGACCGCCGTCTCGCCACCGGCCGCACCGCCGGGGCTGGAGGCGATCGCGAAGACGATACCGATCGCGGCGATGAGCATCGCGAGGCGGGGGAGGGTGAGCCAGCTCGCCATCAGTAGGTCAGTATCGCGTTGAAGAGGACGGAATAGTAAGTGCCCGAGCGCCGGTCCTGCGCGAACAGGTCGGAAAAGCCGTCGCTCGCTTCGAACACCGCGCCGGACAAGCGGAAGACGACATTCTGGATCGCCGAGGGTCGCCAGATCGCCGCCGCCGACAGGTCATAACCGATCGAACTCGGAATACTGCCCTCGTTGCGCAGCGCCTGCAGGCTGTCCGTATCCTCGAACCAGAGATGGTTGGCGTTGGCCGAAAGGCGGATTTCCGGCGTGATATCGAAATCCGCGCCGACGCCGACGAGGATCGTACCCGGATTGTTGAAATTGGACTGGCCCTGCTCCTTGGAGCTGCGCAGCGAATTGAGGATGCCGTTGCGGCCATTCACGCCGACGGCACGTCCGCCGCCTGCAAAGGGGATTACTTGGCGGATCCAGTAGCTTGTGTCCGCGCCGGCGAAGATCGGGTTTTCGAAAATCGCATCGAAGCCGCGCTCGCTATTGTCATAGGGATCGCCGTCGCCCGAGGCGTAGAGACCGGACAGGCGAAAGCGCATCCAGTCGACATCGTAGCTAAGTTCTGCCGCGCCGAAATAGGCGAAGATATCCGCCGGTTCGTCGGTAAAGATGCTGTTCCGATCCTCGCCGAGCGCGAGATAGGCGCTGGCCGACAGGTTGAACCGCCCGATGCGGCCATCGGCATTATAGCCGAGATAGACGACGTCGTAGTTGCGCCCGTTCAGCGATCCAAGCAGTGCCGGGCGCACCGGGAAGCCGTTATCGTCGATCTCGATATCGGTCCGTTCGCGGTTCATATTGTAGGTCAGGCTGAACTGGCTGGTGAGGCCGGGTACGGGCAGGTCCTGCCGGTAGAGATTGGCGTGGAACACGAAATCGCTGCGCGGCGTTGCGAAGAGATCGTTGAGGCCCGAATTCGTGTCCTTTTCCAGCCGCATAAAGGCCGCGAAGTTATATTGGAGCCGGTTATTGTCGCGCGTGCCGAACAGCCGCACGCCGAGCTGATTGTCCTGAAACAGAAAACCTCGGAAATCGGCGTTGAAGGGCTGGACGCCGATGCGGATGGAATCGAAATCGTAGCGGCGCGACGTATTGCGGAAGTGATAGTCGAAGAATAGTTCCTGCACACCGGTGAACCAGTCGAAACGATGGCTGGGCCGGCTCGGCTCGACGAACAGGATGCGCCGCTCATTGACATCGACATAGTTGAACTGGGTTGCGAGCGTGACGCGATATTCGACGTCCGGCGGCTTGTAGGCCGTCGATCCTTTCAAGAGCGCGAAGCCCGTGATGAAGGTCTGGGCGAGGACGAGGCTGTCGGCGCGGCCGAACACGTCGAGGCTGTCCGGCTCGGTCGTCGTCTGTACGCCGACCGGCGTCGGGAAGCTGCGTGGCTCGATCACGGTGTCGGAGATTGCGTTGACGATGAAAAACCAGTCGTCGCCATTGATCGGCAGCCAGTCGGGTAGCTCGCCGAGCGGGATCGGCCGGTCGCCTTTCAGCGTGTTCTGATTATAGGGATCGAGCAGATTCTCGTTGACGCCGATACTCTCGACGAGCCGCCAGCGATCCGGGATCGGGAATTGGTCGCCGGGAAAGGCCTGGGGCTGCGGGGCACGGACCGCGCCCACATTCTCCTGCGTCACTGGGTCAGGCAGATTGCTTTGCGGCACGCCGGGCCGGCGGCGGTCCTCGATCAGCGTCTCGTCCGCATCGCCGGGGGCCATATCGTCTTCGATCTGGATTTCGTTGAGACCGGGCTCGGGTTCGCCTGGTACGCGACGCGGCATCTGACTGCGTGGCGGATCGGCAAGGGCCAGTGCGACGACATTACTCCCCTCCCCTTGATGGGGAGGGGTTGGGGGTGGGGTGAAGTTTCCGCTTGCGCGTCCGTGGCTGTCGGAGTTCCAGACTGAGAGATCACCCCCACCCAAACCCTCCCCCATCAAGGGGGAGGGCTCTATAGGTGCATACTGCGTCGTTCCGCTCGCCAGTGCGATCGCGATCAAGGATGCGCCACCGCTCATCCGTCACAGCCCCTGACAGACATTGTTCTCATCCGTATCGAGGAATGGCGCGAACGGGCAATTGACATAGCGCAGCCGCACATCGTTGCCGCCGACGCGCACGACGATCCGGTCGGCGCGGATATCGGGTGCGGCATTGTTGATCCCGCCGACCCGGACCGAGGCGTTATGCGTGCCGAGAAAGGCGATCATGTCGTCCTGGTCGATGCCGTCGCCCGAAATGCCGATCCCGCCGACCAGCGCATTGCCGCGATAGATGGGGACGGAGCCGGGAAATATCTGGATGCCGTTTTCGAGCGGGTTCTGGCCGGGCGCGACATCGGGCGTGGCGGTGCAGCGCGGCGGTGTGTCCGGGTTCATGCCGAAGATGAAGCCGATATGGGTGAGGACGTTGTCGAGGATCAGCGCCGATTGCAGGCCCGTCGAGAACGGGTTGAAGCTGTCGATCGGGCGAGAGAGCGGGCCGTTGGGCCGACCGACCTCCCCATCCGGGAAATAGGGACGGGACAGATTGCCGCCGGCGCGGTCGGAGAAAGCGAAAGCGCCGGTCAGTGCATTGGGATCGCTGAGAAAATCGCGCACCGCCGGGACGAACCCGTTCACGTCCGCGCTTGGATTGCCAAGCAGCAGCGTCGCGGCGTTCGCGCCGGAAAAGAAAGTCGCGGTGCGCGCTTTCTGCAGCGACACATCCGTGCCGAAGATCGGCGCGTCGGGCGAACGGACGATGCCGAGGACCTCGCCATGCGTATCGACGACCGAGATGGTCACTTCCGCCCGGCTGTCGAGCGGGCGCCTGATTTGCGCGCGGGCGCGGCGCATCACGATAAAGGCCTCTTCGAGGATCGCGGTGACCTCGGCGGCGGTGAGTGGCGATGTCACATCCGCCCCGTCCGTCGCCGCGCGGATCGGAAAGCGGTTCGCGCCCGTGCCATCGGACAGCACGAAAGCATCGCGGATCGAGAAATCGGCGGCGGTCGAGGCGCGCACGCCCGATGCTTCCGTCCCATATGCCGTCCCCGCAAGAACTCCCCCGGCTGAATCATAATAGCCGGCCACGCTAACCAGCGAACCGGCAATCGCGGCGAAGGCCGGCGGCGCATCCGGGTTGCTCGCGAAATCGTCGGTATCGGCATCCGAATATTTGAGCGTTGTGCCATCGACCGGGATGCGGTTGGCGCGGATCGAGGCGGGCGGTTCGAAGCCGTTGGTCGCGGCAAGTCCAATCGCTTCCTCGTCGCTATTGTCATTGTCGCGCCGGTCCGGATCGAAGCCGTAGACGCCGTCGCCCATCACGCCGACGCCGCCGATCACCACGCCGTTGCGATAGAGCGGGAAGCCGCCCGGATCGGCCGACAGACCCAATGGCGAACGCTTCGGCCCGACTAGCGCACCCGGACCCATCGCGCCGGTGAAGCGCTGGACAAGGTCGGAGCAGGGCAGAGAGCTGAATTGCACGCCATAGAGCGGCCCGCTCTCAAGGCCGTTGGTGACGCCCGGCGCGGGCGGGAAATGCTCCTGCACGATCTCGCTCGCCGTGCGCGTGGAAAAAGCGTTGCCGGCCGAGGAGAGGTAAGCGCCGGTGATCGCCTTGGCGATCGCGCCGGCGGCGGCGGCGGGCGCGGGCAACACCGTGCCCTGCAGATCGAAATCGGGGCCGGACGGGGAGGGGACGCTCAGCGACAGATCGGCCCCGTCCATTGCATAGACGGCGAGCACATTGCCGACCCGGTCGACCACGGCGATGGCGACGGGCAGGCCGCGCGCGGTGGCCTCGCCGGCGGCTTGCGAGATGACCTGCCGGACATCGGCGGCGGAGAGCGATTCCTGCGCGGGCACTGGATATTGGATAACGGCCGGCGGCGGTGGCGGCGGAGGTGGCGGCGCGGGATTGCCTTGCGTATTGCCGGGCGTTCCGCCACCGCCTCCACCCCCGCCACCACATGAGGCGAGGACGAGCGCGCTAGCGGCCAGCGCGGCCATCAATCGCGCTTTGCGTCTCACCGCAACCGTCCGATCGCCGCCGATGCGCGGCCGAGCGCCTGGCGGAATTCGAGCGGGCGATAGGCATTGGGCTCGCGCACCGCGGCATAGGCGGCGTTGATATCGGCACGGATGCCGGTGACCGAGGCTTCGGAGACCATCCCCTGGCTGACCATCGCGTTGAGCAGCGTATCGGTCGCCATCACCGCCTGCACGCTGCCCTCATAATCGGTGAAGCGCGGCCGGATCGCGTCGGACGAGACGGTGTTGATGATCGCGAATGTTTGCTGGCGGTTGAAGCTTGCTGACGCGAAGGCGTTGCCGAGCTGGCGCGCGCTGTCGCGCAGCCGGGACGCCGCCGTCATCGCCGCGCTGCGTCCGTCGGCCAGTGCGCCATGAAAGGCGCGGCTGTCCCGATCGAAGCGTGTGGCGAGGTTCGGCGCAACCACCCGCGCGGCCGCCGCCAGCATGATCATATTCTCGTCCTGATAGCTGGGAAAACCGTTGGGGATCGGGCGGGACGGATTGGTAATGCCGGTCGGCCGTGCATTCGGATCGTCGTAAATCCGCCGATGGCAGGTATGGCAATCGAAGAAATAGAATTCGGGGAACATGCCTTCGGTGCCGAGGCGTTGATTTTGAAACAGCGTCAGTGAGCGTTCGAGCGCCGTCGCCTGGCCCACGGCCCACATGCGGACATGGTTGGTGCGGCCCTTCCGCAGTGCATAATCGCCATCCTCGTCATGATGCTGCTGCAGCGTCGAGAAGAGGTCGAGCTCGAAGACGAGCCGCGGATGGCCCGCCGCCATGATCCGGTGATTGACGAACTGGCCTTCCGCCGTGCTGCCGAAATGACAGTTCAGGCAGAGCGAGGCGCGGGCGCGGGGATTGTCGAGTGGATAGAGGCCGCGCCGGACATTCGCCGCATGGCTATTGCCGACCGCATAATGGCTGGCCAGCCATCCCGTGTCGCCACCGCCAGCGCCGCCGTGACAGCTTTCGCAGCTTACGCCGTCGGAAAGCTGAAAGCGCGGACCGCGCCGGGCTGGCGGCACATAATCGCTATGGCAGCCGAGGCACATCGCTGCGCTCGCGGGGTTGCCGATGCCGAGTTCGTTGGCGATGCGCTGCGAGCGCGGATTGGTGAGCACGGCATAGGCGCGGCTGTGCGCGCCCGTCGCGCTGGCCGGGTCCTGCCAGCGCAAGATTTCGTCCTGCCTGACGACCGCGCCATCGGCTTCCTGGCGTCCGTGGCAGGTCGTGCCACCGCAGGTCGCGACGCCGACATGGGTGTTGGATGTGGTTTGGGCTGCGGTGGCGTCGTCGGACTGCCCGATACCGAACGAGAAACCAGCTGTAGCCGCGAGGGCCGCAATCCCGATCACCCAATTCGCTCTCCGCGCCATAACCCTCCCCAAGGTTTGGTGCTTGGCCAGACGGTATGTCCCTATGCCTGCACGCTATCCGCGACCCGTCCCTTGGGAGAAACTATGTTCTTTTCAGCGCTTACTGGCAAGCGCTACGGCACCAGAAAATAGCGAGAAAGATGGTTGCTCGCAGCTTTATGCGACTTGATATTGCAGGCTTTGCCGATGCTGCATGCTTCCATGCAACTCCGCGTTAGCAAAACAGCATCGTGCAACATCGAACATCTGGTGCGCTATATAACCTTTGCGGTTTCGAATTGGTCTAAGGAAGGTCTTTGTGAAAACCGAACGTCACATGAATCCGCCCTAGTCTGGCGGGTCGGCTATTTCCGCGTCTGTCGCAAACACGAAATAATAGTCCTTCCCTTCGTCATTCTCCCAATCCATTTGCGCGCCAGTGCCGACTATGACCGCATGTCGTACCGGGCCTACTACCCGTGCTTCCAGAACATCGCCCTCTTCATATGCAAGTGCGACTGCCGCTGCTGTCTCTTTATCGTCATATACCTTGCCGATTATCCTGCCCATAATTCTGGCTCCCTATTCATCTGGACTCTTCTTCTGCGCTATCGACCGCCTGCGCAAATTCCGAGCCCGTGCCACTAAAAGTGAAGCGCAGTCCGATGTCGCTATTGAGATAGGCCATACAAGATTCGTAGCCGTTACGGCATTCAGGGTCTGCCGAGATTCGAGGATTATCTCTGTCTTCGAGCTTAGACTCCACCAACCTTATTCTCTCAAGATATTCGTTCTCACTGCCGTTGGCGAGGAATGCGACAAGCGCATTGCGGTTATTCTCGGCTTGCCGGATTCTTCGCTCATATTCCGTTTGCACTTCCGGGTTCGAGAAAAGCTGTTGTATCGCCCCATTTACGTTGGTTCGTGTCTGTCTTTCTGCTGCCTCGCCTACTGCTACGAGTGCCGGTCCGCCACGAAGGGCAAGAATTTGCGCCGCGCTACCGGTAGCGAAGAATTGGGCCAATCCGCCGCTTGCGGTCGGATTGTTGGCAGTAGCGCTGAATTCTGCGCCAAAGCTTGCAAGCACCGAATAGGTATCTACTGAATTGCCGTTATTGCTGACTAGCAAGCATGGATGGCCGCGGGGATTAGAGGAATCCGGTACAGAACCCACATTGCAGGGGGTCTGATATTCACCATTGTCTCCAATATTGGCAACCAGTGGCATTATAACCAATTCCTGACGATTATATCCAACCGTGATGCCAGGCACATTCGTTGCATCGGTCCCGATGTCTAGTCCGCCGACCGTATTCGTGCCGAACACCATCGTGTTCGAGTGCCGGGTCATCTGGTAGCAGCCGGTTAGCGCCACAGCTGCGACCCCGACGATCGCGCATTTTACGATAGATCGACCAAACATGGTTCCACTCCCTCCATTGTTGCTAATATGGACCGCGCATGTTCGATTTCGGCCTGCCCATCGACGATGATCAGCAATTGACAGTCGGCGGGATCGGCCGTGATTGTGCGGTCGTGTAGCCAGCCGATCCGCAGGCCCGGTCCAACCGCGATACCCAGATTTTCGATTTCGACGGCTTGCAGTTCGCCCTGCCGTTCGGGCAGAGTTACGCGTGTGAAACCAAAGAATGTCCGGCTTTGCGCGCCATTGCCGTCCGAGAGATCGACTGAGTAGCAGCCGGCAAGCCCCAGCAGGACCAGCAGGGCCGGCAATCGCAATAGACCGATGCTGGGCAACAAGCCGATCCTCCCCCCGCGCTGTTCCACAATGGATTGCTTACCATGCGGCAGCGGGAGGTCAGGCGGAGACTGATCCGTTCTCGACAGAGATCAGAGCGTGAGCTCCGCGCTTATTTCCTTGATCTCGTGATTGAGGATTCGATCGTTATCTGAATAGTCGACCGGGCAGTCGATCAGATGGACGCCCTCGCTGCCGAGACAGGTGTCGAGCAGCTCTTTCAGATGCGCGGCGCTTTCGACGCGATGGCCGCGCGCGCCATAGCTTTCGGCATATTGGACGAAGTCGGGATTACCGAAGGTAAGGCCGTAATCCGCAAAGCCCATATTGGCCTGTTTCCAGCGAATCATGCCATAGGCGTCGTCACGCAGGATCAACACCGTGAGATTGAGGCCGAGCCTGACGGCGGTCTCCATCTCCTGACTGTTCATCATGAAACCCCCATCGCCGCAGACCGCGAGTATCTTGCGGTCCGGATAGACCATCGCTGAGCCCATGGCCGAGGGCAGGCCCGCGCCCATCGATGCGAGCGCATTGTCGAGTAATACCGTATTCTGCTGGCGCGCCGGATAGTTGCGCGCGAACCATATCTTGTAGACGCCATTGTCGAGCGCGATGATTCCGTCCGCCGGCATAGCCTCGCGTACTGCTTTCACGAGATGCGGCGGATAGATGGGGAAGCGCATATCGTCATCGAGGCTGGCCGTATGTTCTTCTTCGGCGGCGCGCGCCTTGAACATCGCATCGAAATCCCAGTGACCCTGGGGGAGGATATCCTCCTTGATCTGCCAGATCGCGTTGGCGATATCGCCGATCACCTCGATCTGCGGGAAATAGACGGGATCGACCTCGGCCGGGATGCAGCTGACATGGATGACCTCGGCCCCGCCGCGCTGCATGAAGAAGGGCGGCTTTTCGATCACATCATGGCCGATATTGACGATCAGATCGGCCGCTTCGATCGCTCGATGCACGAAATCGCCGGCCGACAGCGCGGCGGTGCCCAGATATTTGTCGCTCGTTTCGTCGATGACGCCCTTGCCGAGCTGGGTGGTGACGAAGGGTATGCCGGTCTTCTCGACGAACTGGGTCAAGGTCCGGCAGGTCATGGTGCGGTTGGCGCCGCCGCCGATGACGAGGATCGGCGATTTCGCCGCCTCAAGCTTCTGCCGCGCCGCGCGGATCGCCTTGTCCTCGGCGATCGGCCGCCGGCTGAGGCTCGGTGGGATCGGCGTTTTGTCGCTCTCTTCCTCGGCGATGTCCTCGGGAAATTCGAGATGCGTCGCGCCCGGCTTTTCGGTCGTCGCGATGCGGAAGGCCTCGCGGACGCGCGAGGGGATATTGTCCCCTGACGCCAGTTGATGCGTAAATTTGGTGATCGGCCCCATCATGTCGACGACGTCGAGAATCTGGAACCGGCCCTGTTTGGACGACTTGATCGGTTTCTGCCCGGTGATCATCAGGATCGGCATCCCGCCGAGATTGGCGTAAGCCGCCGCGGTCACGAAGTTGGTCGCGCCGGGGCCAAGCGTTGCGAGGCAGACGCCGACCTTGCCCGTATGCCGTCCATAGGTGGCGGCCATGAAACCCGCGCCCTGTTCGTGGCGGGTCAGAATCAGTTTGATTTTGGAATGCGAGAGGCTTTCGAGAAAATCGAGATTTTCCTCGCCCGGCACGCCGAACACATATTCGACGCCTTCCTCTTCCAGACACTGAATGAATAGATCGGACGCCTTGGTCATCTTGCTCATCCCCTCTCAGCAACTGAGTTCGGCAGGCAGACGAGAAGGTTACACGTGGTAGGGTCGTACGTCACTATTGTAGTGCTCCTGCGCAGGCAGGAGCCCAGGGCAATAGCGTTTGTCCTTGCCGCCCTAGGCTCCTGCCTGCGCTGGAGCACATGTCTTCAATAGCCGAGATCGAGGTTCACGACCGAGATCATGTCTTCGCCCGCACGGTAGCGTTTGAGGTTTTCGACAAAGCGCATGGCCGCGCGCTCGAACATGCGCGTCGTGGCATTGCCGGACATGTGCGAGGTGATGAAGATATTGGGCGCTTTCCACAGCGGATCGTCGGAGGGCAGGGGTTCGGGCGTCACGGTATCGAGAAAGGCACCGCCGATTGATTTCGATTCCAACGCCGCAATCAGCGCCACCTGATCGACGAGCGAGCCGCGTGCCACATTTACAAGCCACGCGCTGTCCTTCATCGCCGCGAGCTCGTCCGCGCCGATCATATGCTGGGTCTCGTCTGTCGCCGGGGCGGCGACGATCACCCAATCGAACTCGCCGAGCCGGGGCCGCCACTCTTCCGGGCCGATAATGCTGTCATCCTCGACCGGCGTGCGCCTGACGGCGGTGATGTCGGCGTTGAAGCCCGACAGCGTTTTCGCGACCTGCTGGCCGATCGCGCCATAGCCGATAATCAGGACCTTGCTTTCGAACAGCTCGGCATTGCCCGGTGGGCCGCTGAGCCACGCGCTATTCGTTTGCGATTCAAGCAGCTTATCGACGCGTTTCGCCGCAGCGAGCATGCCCATCACGACATATTCGGCGATCGGTATCGCGTTGATGCCCGTGCCGTTGGTGACGATTGTGCCGCGCTCGCGCAAGGCGTCGACCGGGAAATGATCGATCCCGGCGTAAATCGAATTGAGCCATTTGAGTTTCGTGGCGGCCGTGATGATCTCCGCCATCTTCGGCTTGTCATACATGTCGAACCAGCCGATCTCGACGCTGTCGGCGATCTCCATCGCCTGGTCGCCGCTTTCGAACCAGGTGACGTCGAGCCCGTCGATATGCGGCTCGACGAGCGGGCGGATCAGCGAGGCGATGGCGGCTTTGGTCATGGCTCTATCCTCCACTCCCAGCGCAGCGGATCGCCGTCCATAATCTCGACGCCCTTGGCGACAAGTTCGTTGCGGATCGCGTCGGCGGCTGGGAAATTCTTGTTGAGTTTGGCTTCGGCGCGCAGGTCGAGTTGGTGCTCGATTTCGCCTTCGGTGATTTCGGCCGAAGCAGGGCGGATGCGCAGCGATGACCGAGCGAGACCGTTCAGGCCAAGGCCAAGCACTTTGTCTATTTCGAACAGGCCCATCAATCGGTGACCGGCCCAGATCTGCTTCTGATCGGCCAGCTCATCGATAACGGTAAGCGCTTTGGGCGTATTGAGATCGTCCGAAATCGCCTCGTCGAAGTGATCGATGAACGCCTGAACCTCAGATGGAATTTCGTTGCGGTTTTCTGGCGAATGGCCGTGCGCGTCGTCGTTGAGCTGTTCCTTGACCATCACGATCCGCTTCAACCGCGTCAACACCGCCAGCAGATTCTCGAACGTAAACTCGAGCTCGCTCCGATAATGGGCCTGGAGGCACATGAGGCGATAGGCGAGGGGGTGGACGCCTTTGTCGACCAGCACCTGCAGCGTCAGGAATTCGCCTGCCGACTTGCTCATCTTGGAAGATTTTCCGTCTTTGGCGCGATCGACGAGGAAATTATTGTGCATCCAGATGTTCGCGCCGGTATCGGCCGAGCAGCTATGCGCCTGATTCTGGGCGATTTCGTTCGGGTGGTGGATCTCGCGATGGTCGATTCCGCCGGTATGGATGTCGAAGGTTTCGCCCAGATACATTTTGCTCATCACCGAGCATTCGAGATGCCAGCCCGGCGCGCCGCGGCCCCAGGGCGACTCCCATTCCATCTGCCGCGTCTCGCCCTCCGGCGTCTTGCGCCAGATCGCGAAGTCCGTCTGCTGTCGCTTGCCTTCGACGGGATCGATCCGGCTCTCGCCTTCGTCGGTGGCCGCGCGGGCGAGGCGGCCGTAATCCGGCACGGTCGAGGTATCGAAATAGAGGCCGCTGTCGAGCTCGTAGCAATGCTTGTCGGCGATGCTTTTCGCGAAATCGATCATCTGCTCGACATGCTCGGTCGCGATGGACCATTTGGCGGGCTGGCGGATGTTCAATCGCTCGATATCGCGCCAATAAGCATCGGTATAATATTTCGCGATGTCCCAGGCGGATCTGCCGCTTTCGCTCGCCGCCTTCTCCATCTTGTCGTCGCCAGCGTCCGCGTCAGACGTCAGATGGCCGACATCGGTGATGTTGATGATATGGGTGAGGTCATAGCCTTTCCAGCTCAACACGCGCCCGAGCGTATCGGCGAACACATAGGCCCGCATATTGCCGATATGCTGGTAATTGTAGACGGTCGGCCCGCAGGTATAGACGCGCGCCTCGCCCGCATTGATCGGCCGGAACTCTTCGGGTTGCCGGGTCAGGCTGTTAAAAAGGGTCAGCGGACTATCGGTCATGGCGGCCAGCGATGCCGACCTGAGGCAGTCAGGTCAATCGTTTCGCGACAGAGTCCGCCGCGTTAGGGCCTGTACTCACACATGAGGCGGCTGCGGCGTCCAAATGGCGAACATATCGGGCCGAAAGGCGCGCCGCGAAAGCTTATTGCCTTTGCAAGCGGCTTTTGGTTCGAGATGGAAGCCATTTGGTCGTCCCTGCGGGATTTGACCGAAATGGCTCATTGCTGCGTCCGAAAGTCTTGAAATATTGACATATTCCTGTGCCTTTCCTCCTTGCACTGAGCCATTTCGCTTCAAACCGAAGCCGCCTCATGTGTGAGTACAGGCCCTAATCCTCGAACCCGGCCTCGCCGGGGTTTCTGATCCATAGGTCTTCGTTGCCCGATCCGGTGACGGGATCGTCGATTACCGGCCCCTCGCGGTTCGGAATGATATCAACCGTTTCGATCAGCGGCGCGACAGGCTCGCCCGCATTTTCGGTTTCTTCCTCTTCGATCTCCTCTTCGATGAGTCCCTGGACGGGCTCGAGCGGCTCGTCCGGGACGCTCGGTGGCGGAGGCGGAGGTGGCGGCCCCGGAGGAGGAGGCGGAGCAGGCGGCGGCGGAGGTGGCGGAGGTGGCGGAGCGGGCGGAGGTGCGCCCGTGCAGTTTACCGGGTCGGTGATTACGCACCCATTGATCGTCGAAGCAGTATCGAAGGGGCCGGTGATAACGGTCTGGGCGATCATATCGATGCCCGTGATCGTCGTGCCGGTGCTCAACTGCTGGATGCCGTTGATCACGATGGCTGACGGGATACCGGTTGCGCCGCCCGCGATGGACAGCCCGCCATCGCCGACCAGGAAGCCGCGCCGATCGTCGAAGTCTGTGCCGGATGCGCTGTTCTGGATGTAGAGACCATCGAAGATCGAGAAGGCGATGGCGCCGGCCTGGAAGAAGCCGTCGTCGCGTACGATGCCGTCATTATTCGCAAGCCGGGCGTCGATATCGAAGACGCTCGCGCCAGCAATATCGGCGACGGCCGCGTCTGTCGCTGCCGTGATCGTTCCGGCGGCGAGCGAGAGTTGCCCTGCAAGCCCGCCATTGGCGTCCCGCAGCGCGATATTGCCACTGACCGCGTCGACGCGGATATTCTGATCGGCATTGAGGGACACCGTGTTCCCGTTCGTCGCGCCGTTCAGGGCGAAGGCGCCGTTCACGCGCATATCGCCCTCTGTCGCGATGGAGAGAGTGCCGCCAGTCCCGATGATCCCGTCCTGACTGCCGCCCGCGCCGCTGGCGACGTCGAGCGACAGGTCTTCGATGATTAGCGACGGCCCGCCCGTCGCGGCGATGAAGGAGAAGATGCTGAGATCGCCGCCCGAGAAGATCCGGGTGAATTCATCCGCATCGAGGCTGAACACACCGGCGGTACCCGTCCCGCCGAGCACCGTGCCAGTAGCCGATGTGCTGAAGATTTCGATATTCTGGGTGAAGTCCGACTCACCGAGCTGCCCGGTCGAAGCGATATCGAGATCGCTGCTCGAAGTCGAAACCACAAGGCCAGACGCCAGCGCATTGATGCCCAGCAGGCCGCCAGCATCGAGGAAGAGCGTGCCCGCGGCGACCGTATCCGCATTGACGAACGCATCGCCTGCCGCGGAAATGGTGATATCGCCTGCCGTGCTCGTGATGGTCTGCGGCGCGACCGATGCGAAAGCGATCGGCGCGCTGGAGGGCGCGGCGACCGTTGCGTTGACGTTGACCGAACCGCCGGTCGAGACCAGCCGGATGTCGCCGGTCGCCAGGGCGCCGTCCACGTCGAGGCCCGCGGTCGTCTCGATATCGATCGATCCGGCGCTGGCTTCCGCGCGCACCGACAGATCGTTCAGCGACCGCAGGAAGACGCTCTCGCCGAAGGCGAACAGCCGGTTGGTGAGATCGATATCGGTCTCGACGCGGATTGCGCCGTTGGTCGATGTGATTTCGCTATCATTGCCGGTTAGACTGCCGATCGTGATGCCGCTCTCGGCATCGATGCGGACGAGACCTTGGCCGGTTTTTTGCGCGATTATGTCGTTTACACCCACCGAACCGGCAGTGCGCAGGATCACGTTCGTTGCGCTGTCGATCGTGTCGGCCAAAATATCACCACCGCTCGTGCTGGTCAGGCGGATGTTCGCGCCAGCAACAGCATCGGAGAAGGCGATGTCGCCGTTCGTCACGATCGTAATCGCGCCGCCGGCGCCCAGCTGGTCGCCGCTAAAGCCGCCCAGTCCGCTCGCAAGATCGATCGTGCTCGTCGCGTCAAGATCGCCACCTGCGATGCCGTCGCCGGCGTTCATATCGATACTAGCGGCGCTCAGGCTGCCGAAGCCGATACTGCCCGTTGCCTCATAATCGGCCGATCGGCCGACTGTGATCGCACCGCTTCCCGTTATGTCACCGGCCGTAGCGGCGACGGTCAGAGTGCCGCTGATCGATCCGCTGTCCAGCCGCACCGACTGGCCCGAAATCTGGTGCGTAAAGCCAAGGATCGTTCCGATATTCGCGGCGCCGGTTGCGAGAACGTTGGCGGAATTTGAGTCTATGGTGCCGATCGTGACATTGGCCCCGTCGACATCGACGATATCGATCGCCTCGAGCGTATCCACGTCGATATCGCCACCGGCGTTCAAAACGATACGGTCGAATATGCCGCCCGTACTCGTCGGCGAGAGAATGCTCGTTCCGTTGATCGCACCGCCAGCCATAAACTGCGTATCGCGTGCCGTGACCGCGCCGAAGGCGATATCGCCGCCGGCATTCACATCCAAAAGGCTGGTGATGAGGGCATCGCCGAATGTGACATTGCCGGCGGCGTTGAAAGTCGCGTTGCCGGCCGCGACATCGCCTGAAACAATATCGCCAGTCGTCGCCGTTACAGCGACCGCGTTGGCCGGGTTGACGTCGATCAGGCCGAGCGCGACGGAGGTGCCCTGGACTATGTGCGTACGGCCGAGCAGGGCGCCGGTATCCACCGCGCCGGTCCCGAGCACATTGCCGTTATTGGTTTCGAGAATGCCGATTGTGATCGCGGCTCCGTCGACATCGACAATGTCGATTGCGGTCAGATTGCCCACGGTCACATTGCCGCCGGCATTGAGGACGATCCGATCGAATATGCCGCCGGTGCTGGTCGGCGAAACTACGTCCATGCCGGTAATCGCGCCCGCGGCCGTAAATTGCGTATCGCGGGCCGTGATATTGCCGAAGGTGATGGCCCCGCCGGCCGTCACGTCGAACAGGCTCGTCACGACCGCATCGGCCAGATCGACGTTGCCAGTCGCGGTGAAAGTGGCGTTGCCCGCCGTGATATTGCCGGATGTGATGGTACCAGCCGTCGCGTTTACGGTTATCGCATTGAATGGGCTGATATCGATCATGCCGAGCGCGACGGAACTGCCTTCGATATCATGTGTGCGGCCGAGCACCGAGCCGATATCTACCGCGCCGGTGGCCGTAACCGTTCCGGAAGAGGTGTCGAGCGTGCCGATTGTGATCGCCGCGCCGTCGACATCGACGATGTCGATCGCGGACAGGTTGCCCACGGTCACATCGCCGCCGGCATCGAGGACGATACGATCGAATATGCCGCCGGTGCTGGTCGGCGAAATCACGTCCATGCCCGTGATCGAGCCTGTGGCGATAAATTGCGTGTCGCGGGCTGTGATATTGCCGAAGGTGATGGCACCGCCGGCCGTCACGTCGAAATCGCTCGTCACGACAGCATCGGCGAGATCGACATCGCCGGTCGCTGTGAAGGCGGCGTTGCCCGCCGTGATATTGCCGGATGTGATGGTCCCGGCTGTCGCGTTTACGGTTATCGCATTGAACGGGCTGATATCGATCATGCCGAGCGCTACGGAACTGCCTTCGATATCATGTGTGCGGCCGAGCACCGTGCCGATATCGACCGCGCCAGTGGCGGTGACGGTTCCGGAAGAGGTGTCGAGCGTGCCGATCGTGATCATGGCGCCTGTCACATTCACGATGTCGATCGCCCTGACCGTGCCCACGGCAACATCTCCGCCCGCAGACAGGACCACGCGATCGAAGATACCGCCTGTTACATTGGGTGAGATGGCGCTTATGCCCGTGATCGCGGCGCCAGCGGTGAACTGGATATCGCGGCCGATCATATCGGCAAAGTCGATCGACGTGCCTGCATCGGCCGTGAATGTGCTCACGGCGGTGCCATCGGCGAAGCGGATCGCCTGCGCAGCGTCGAGATCGATGTTTATCCCGGCATTCAGATCCCCGACCGCGATGTCGGTGGCGGATATGGTGATATCGCGGCCCGTTGTGATGCCGCCGCCGGTTGCTGCGCCGTTATTGGCCTGCAAACTAACGTCGATTGCGGCCGTGAGATCGCCGAAACCGACATTGTCGCCCGTCAAAGCTATGTTCAATGCGCCGGTGGCCGATCCCAGGAAGACATCGCCCGTTCCGCCGCCTGCCGCAGTCAGCGTGATGTTCTGGTTTGATGGCACCGAAATAGTGCCGAAGCTGATATTGGCACCGGCATCGATATTGACAGCGATCGCGTCGCCCTGCGCATAGCTACCGACATCGATACTGCCGGGGACGCTGTAGAATGTCTCGTTCGCGCCGCCGATATCGGCCGCCGTCGTCAGTTGTCCGCCCGCGTCGATGCTGGCGGCGACTAGGTCGGCCCCGACGGTGACGCCAACATCATTGACGCTGACGAGATTGCCGGTGCCCAACAGGCTGCCGCTTGTCGCGAAAATCTGCAGCGTATCGCTCGAAATCGTCGTATCGCGCAGATCGATATCGCCTTCCTGGCTTTCGATCCGCACTTGATTGGCGGCGGTAAAGCTGGAGGCGATGCCGCCGGTGCCGATGATTATGCCCGTCCGCGTCGTGATCAGGATATCGTTCGCCGATACCGATCCGCCTTCGAGCACGAGGGCTACAGGGACGCCAAACTGACCGATTTCGACCCGATTGTCAGCAGAGATGGCGCCAAGGCACATATTGCCTTCAAGACAAGGAGCGCTGAGCAGGCCGGCATCGTCCGACTGGCCGATCGCCGCGATCGCCGCATTGGAAGGGGCATTGTTGATGTCGGCGCGTATAGAACCGCCGGCGATCGTCCCATCCGTGCCATCGATAGCGTCGGCGGTTAAAGCGACGGCAAAAGCATTGGCGTTTATATCGCCTGCATTCACGATCGATGCGATTGGCGTCAGCGGCGGGCCGGACAGGAGGGTAACAAGATCCCCAGCGTCGAGCACAAGGTTGTTTTCGGTGAAAAAGGGTAAAAGCAAATCCGGCGCATCAGCCGGGTTCACCCCGGCCTCGATTATTGCGCCTGTATTGACGATGATATCATCGCCGGTCGACACCTCTATGCCATTGTCCGACATCACATTGGCGCCGGTCTGGAATATTGCGCTGCCGCCGGCGAATATGTCGACAAAGCCGGTTGATGTCACAGTGCCAGTCACGACCGCGTTGAAATTCGGATTGTAGGAGCCGCTCGTCAAAACGGGATCGTAACCGGCGCGGATTTCCACGCCTGAAAGAATCTGAGTTCCGAACGTGATGGGAGCCGTGATCGGTGGTCCGCTGACGGTAGCATCGTTCAGCGTCGCGTCCTGGAGCGCGGAGAGCAGAATATTGGTGACGGCGCGGAGATCGTTTGCCGACGCATTCTGCTCGGCGCGAATGCTTATTCCGGGGCCAGCGTTGATGATCGCGCCTGCGGAGCTGATGAAATCGAGCTGTGCAGTAGCAGTAAAATCGCCGCCCACATCGATCGAATTGACCGGCGTCGTGTTGTTCGTGTGGTCGACCAGGATATTCTGGTTGCTGTTCAGCGTTGCGTTGCCGCCGACGGTCATCTGCCCGTCGCCATCGAACGCATATTCGATATTGCCGGAAACATTGACCGTTAGGTCACCGAGAATGCTGACAACACCGCTATTGCCGCTGACGAAGAAGCCGCCGAGGAGTGCGGACGCCGAACCGATAGGCGGCGTGGCTACGGTTGTATCGAAGGCGTCCACGGTCAAGCTGTCGAGGGTGATCAGGCCCGCGGGGTCGGTCGAACTGTCGGTAATCTCGATCCGCCCGCCAGCGCCGGCACCCGCGACCGGGCCGCCGCCGCCTGTGCCATTGGCGATGATCGACACATTGGCCAGGGTCACTATGCCCGGGCTGCCTTCCTGTACCTCGATGACACCGATGCCGCCTGTTCCGTTTCCGCCAGAACCATCGGCGCCGCTGGGTCCGAATGCACCGTAAGTGCCACCGGCGCCGCCATCGCCAGCCAGTCCCGCTGTTGTGATAGTAAGGTTGTTGCCCGACACGGTTCCGCCTTGCGCCAGTATCCGTGCGGTGCCGCCAATGGCATCGCCGCCACCGCCGCCATCGCCGCCGCCGCTGTCATAGCTATATCCACCGCTTCCGCCATCGCCGCCGGTGCCCGTACTGGTCATGGTGAAAAGGGCCGGCGCCAGCGTAATCGTGCCCCCGGTCCGTGCGATGATTTCGACCGTGCCGCCATTCGCATCGCCGCCGCTTCCGCCATTGCCGCCCGGTATGCCGCCGCCGAACGTACCATAGCCACCGATACCCGCTCCGCCCGTAGCATTGGCTTCGAGCTGAATTGACGCCAGATCGATACTGCCACCTGCACCGCTGACCTGGAGCGTTGCTGTGCCGCCGGTCGCCGCACCGCCATCACCGCCAGCGCCCCCGACCGCATCGGGACTGCCGCCCGCACCGCCAAGGGCGTTGGCGACGATCGTCGGGTCGTCGAGCGAAACCTGCACATCGTTGATATTGATCGCCGCACTGCCGCCTGTCGCATCGCCGCCGGTTCCGCCATCGATGCCGCTGCCGCCCGCGCCGCCGGTCCCGTTTGCCGAGACGATGTAGACGGGGTCGGTCAGATCGTTCTGATTGAGGTTGATCGTCGCGGTTCCGCCCGTTCCGTCGCCGCCATCGGCGCCGTTTTCGCGCGCATCGCCTATGGTCAGGCCGAAGTTGGAACCTCCGCCGCCGCCCGACCCGTCTGCGGAGACAGTCAGGGTCGCGAAAGTCAGCGTGCCGGCCGTGTTGTTGAACACGGCGTCACCGCCGGTGCCGTTGCCGCCTTGCCCGGGCGTACCACCGGGTATTTCTACACCCAGGATGTCGAAGGTCAGAAATGCGTTGCCGCCCGAGCCGCCGAACCCTTCGGTCGAAACGATCACATCGGTGGCATCAATCGTCGCAGCGCCATCGAGGTTGAATGTGGCAGAGCCGCCAAGGCCGTTCCCGCCATCGCCGGCGGAGTTACCCAAAGCGCTACCGCCTTCGCCGCCGCCGAACAGGCTGTTACCGGTGGCCGATACCGTCAGAGTGTTGGTGACTGTCAGCGATCCTGAAATCGCGTTGAACGTCGCGCTGCCACCGATTCCGTTTCCGCCGCTGCCGCCGAATGTGCCTGTGGCGATATCGCCGAAAGCGCCGCTGCCACCAGAGCCGTTGGCCGTCACACTGAAATTGGTGAGGGTGGCACTGCCGCCATCGAGGTTCATGGTGACATTGCCGCCCGTGCCGTCGCCGCCATCGCCGGCCGAAACGCCGGTCATAAAGGGTGCGCTGATACCGCCCGGGATTAGTGGCGCCGCGGTGGCGGATACCAGTGGTGCGGGCGTCACCAAGGTTGTGGGTGGAGCGCCGCCAGACAGACCGCCGCCGCGGCCGCCTTCGCCGTCGGCGCTGACATTCAGACTATCGGCTGTGAAAGTGCCGCCAAGCAGGTCGAACGTAATACTGCCGCCGCGGCCGCTGGCTCCGTCGCCCACGAACGGATCGCCTTCAATGCCGACATCGACGCGTCCGTCGCTGCTGAAAAAGACATCGCCCAGGTTCATGACACCGGCCGCGCCATCGACGGTTATCGTGATCGTCCCGCCAAATCCGCCGCTGTCGAAGAAGCCGGCGGCCGGGTCGAGATCGCCATTGCCGAGGCCGTTGGCGCTGACCGACAGGAAGTTTGCGAAATCGATGGTGCCGCCATCGGCCGTGAGCGTTATTTCGCCGCCAAATGCCGATGTACCGCCGACATTGGTCGAGGCTGCACTTGCGTTAAAGCTGCCGCTATTCCCGCTGATCGATCCACCATTCGTGGCGGTGACGTCGATAAAGCCACCTTCGCGGACGCTGCCATCGCCACTCGGGCCGCTTGGCCCCCCAGCAGGCTCGCTGATCGCGAAGACGGAAATATCGTCGAAGCTGATCGAACCATTGTCCGCGGTCAGGTCGAACCGGCCACCATAATTGGTCGAATTTGGCCCGCCGTCGATCGACCCGACATCGACGGTGATGTTGTTGGTGACATCGATGACGCTGCTATCCGATACCGCGATGCGGGCCTGGCTCTCATTGAAGAAATCGACGATCCCATTGGACACGGCATTTATCGACAGTGAATCGCCGACCGAGAAAGTCGAACTTCCCCCCACGCCGTCGGAACCGGAAACGTTGATCGTGACCGCACCGCCGGTCACAAGGCCCCGCCCACCATCGCCGTTTCCGGATTGCGCATTCGCGTTGAGGAATACGGATCCCGCTACGTCGAGCGTGCCGCCCTGGGTAATGTTGATCGAGATACTGCTGCCATCGATATCCTCGCCAGGATCGCCGGGGGTGAATGTGTCCTGGCCGATCGTGCTGACGGTCGCCGTGAGATCGCCGCCAATCGACACCGTGCCGCCAGAGTCGACGGAAATGTCGATGAAATTATTGCCGACATCCGATGGCGTCGAAAGGTTGACGTCGCCGCCGATATTGACTGTGCCGCCCAGAAAATTGCCGAACACCACGCCTTGGTTGCCGCTGCCCAACAGCGCACCGGCGCTAAGATTGAGGTCATAGTCGAGATCGGTCGTCAGCGTTTCGGAACCGCGCGCCTGCGCGATGAGCTGCGCGCTGGCGGCAATCGTTGTGTCCGCGGTGAACGTCGTGTCCGCTGCAACCGCGACCTGGTCGCCCAAACGCACGCTCGCCCAGATATCGTTAACCGGAGTTTGGGAAACGAAGGGCCTAGGCGTCGATGTGCTGCCCCCGACGGAGACGTTATAGCCGGCGCTGAGGACCACATTGCCGTTGACGAAGCGCGCATCGGCGGCCGGGTCATAGCCCATACTGCCCGACACCAGCATCGTAATCGCGTCATTCTTGGGGACCGCGACCATATAGATGGCTTGGGCGTCTGGGTTGGTGATCGCGCCGGAGACGGGATCTTCGACCGGGGCCGAGGCCGGGCCGGTCGTCGTGCCTGTATGGACGATGCCGTTATCGTCGTTGAAGTCGGTCGGCGTATCGCTGCCGTCCTCGGTACCCACAGTGACGGCGATGTCGAACAAGCCGTTATTGATCGTCAGCACCGCCTCTTCGGCCGCGACATAGGCGACCGAACCATTGGCCGTGACCGTTCCGCGCTGTTCGACGCGCGGTGCGACCATCGCGACATAGCTGCCCTCTGTGATGGCGTTGATCTGAGCGCCAGACTCGATGACAATTTCCGAATTCGGATTGCTCACCCCGGTAAAGGAGATGCCGGCAGAGGCATCGAGCCCACCGCTGGTGTCGATATCGCTCGTGGTCAGCAACAGGCTGCCGACATTGAAGGTGGCCAGCGAACTCACCACGATGCCGCCGGGGTTATAGAACCAGACTTCGCCGCCTCTTACGCCGTTCACTCGGCTTTCTACCGTCCCGTTGAAAACGATACGGCGACTGAGATCGTTGGGTATTATACGGTTCAGGACCACATAATCGTCTGCGTTATCGTATCGTAGCAGGCGCCCCTGGGGCAGAAACTCGATATCGCCCGTTCCGGCCGTGTCGAAAAGAGTCCAGTCGATTATGGCCTCGGAATCGAACAGGAACACATTGTCCAGCGCGGCGGAACTATTGAAACTGCCATCGGCATTCGGAAAAACAGGCGTGGCTTGGACGCGCGTGTTTGCGGGCAGCATCTGCGGCTGATTGAGGCCGGGCACGAGTGCCGGCGTGCTGATCCGGATATTCTCGAGGCCCAGATCGGTGGGCGGGGTGTGCGGGATATTTTCCACGATCATGCCGCCGGGCGGAACATGCGGAATATTCTCGACGATCATCGTCGCGGGCGGTGCATGAGGAATATTTTCCACCATAGTCGGCGCTTGCGGCCTGTGCGGAATATTTTCGACAATCATCGGCGGCCGGGGCGCATGCGGGATATTCTCGACGATCATGCCCGGCCGCATATGCGGCGCGTTTTCGACGATCATCGAACCGCGCGGCGGCATCTGGGCATGGGCTGGGGCAGCGATCCCGGCCGCGCTGATCAGGGCGGCCGTCGCGCAGCCATAGCGGAATTTGGCGGAGCGGCGGATGCGGCCTCTGGCTGGTCTCGTGTCGGTCATCCTCATCTCATCCTCTAGCATCCCGCTCGTTTCGCGTCGCCCCATTGCATCATTCTACCGCGCGAACCGCACGAGCAGGGACAGCAGCAGCCTGGGATCCGGCGTGCTCGTCTGGAAGTCGGTGCGGCGCAGCGGGATCGCGAATGTCGCGTCGAGCCGCGCCCGGTCGCCCCAATTGGCGCGGACGCCCACGCCGGTCGAAAACAGTTCGTCGCTGCCGCCGCCCAATGCCGGCGGATCCTCGTTATCCACCCATGCCGCGTCGAAAAAGCCATAGGGTTGCACGGCCCAGCTTTCGAGTGTCCGGGGCAGGGCGGTGCCGTAGCGGATCTCGTAGCGGAAGCCGAAACCGCGATCGCCGATTATCGAGCCGGGGTCATAGCCCCGGCCGATCGTATAGTTGCCGGCTGAAAATTCCTCATAGGAGAGCAGCGGATCGCTCGTCCATTGGAGGCGCGGCTCGAACACGAATGCAAGATTGGGCACCGGACGAAACTCGGCGAGGCCATTCAGACGGAAGACGAAAGCATCCGCTTCGCCCGCTGCGCGCGCTTGCGGCACCGCGATGACGGGCGGCAATCCGGGTTCGCTCGCATCGAAAATATCGAAGCCTTGCCGGATTTCGCCCGAGATGCCGGCGCGCCAGCGCGGTTCGGCGGCGCTATAGCCGCCGCGCCCTTCGATACTGTCTCTGTCGGTCGTGAATAGCGAGAGGCCCGCATAGGCCACACGCAGCTTGTCGCGATTTAGTGGCGCGCCGCTAAACTCGATGTCCTGCTCGATAAAGTCGAAACCGGCCGAACCCGTCAGGCTCGTGCCCTGATCGAGAATGAACGGATAGCTGAGGTTGAAGCCGGCGACGAGCGTTTCGGTATCGAACGGGCTCGTGCCGCCGATCGTCGGGTCGTTCCAGGCATAGGTGAACTGCGCCCCGAACCGCAGCCCGTCGCCGCCGATCGCGAAGCTGTGCGCGGCGTTCAGCACGAACTGTTCGTCGAAATCGGCGCTCGAGAATATCGCCAGCGACGTGCTGTCGCCCAGACCCGTGATATCGTTGATCTGCGCGCGGATCTGGCCGCCCCAACGGCCGGTCGATTTCGAAGCGTAATTCTGGACATTGGCTTCGAGCACGAAGGGCGTGCGTTCGACGCGTACATCGCCGATGACCTGGCCCGGCATGCCCTCGGCGGGGCGCAGCGTGAGCCGGGTATCGAAGCCGGGCAGGTTGCGCGCCAATAACAGGCTGCGCTCGGCCTCGCGCTGGTTGAAAACCTCCATATCGGTCAGCGGTTCGAGATAGGAGGCGATCAGCCCTTCGGAATTCCCGGCATCGCCGCGCACCTGAATGCGCGACATCTGCGCCATCAGCACATCGAACCGGACGATGCCGTCATCGCCGATCTGCTGCGGGGGCACCTGCACGGCTGCGAGATAACCGGCCGAACGCAGGATTGAGGCCGCCCGGTCCCGGATTTCGCAGACGATGGCTATGGGCACGTCCTGCCCGACAAATTCGGCGAAGGCCGGCCGCAATGCGCTTTCCGGCAATCCGCGCAGATTGGCGAAGGTCGCATTGGTCAGCCGGAAGCGAATATTGGCGAATTGCGGTTGGGCGAGCGGGCAGGGTGCGCGTTCGATACCGCCTTCGACGGCGAGGCTTTGCGGCCGCTCGTCCTGAAGCGGAGAAAGCTCGTCGGGCTGGATTTCCTCGCGCGTCGGCGCGGGGTTGATCTGGGCATGGACTGTTTGGGGCGACACGGCCGCGACACCGGTCAACACGCATAACCCCAATATTCGTTTCGACATGCAGTCTACCCCTGACGCGCTATCGTTCTACTCTCCCTGTCCGCCGGGCGACCCCGCCGGCAATCGATCAGTCGCCGTCCGGACTGATCGTCTGATAGTTGGCGGTCATCGCCTCGAGCTGGACGTTGCACTCATTTTCCAGCAGCGCCGCGCCAAGAACCACCTGATCGTTCAGATCGCCTTCGATCGTCACAAATTCGATTTCCCGTTGAACAGGATCGCCGGTGATCTGTATTGTATAAATTCCACTCTGCATCGCCATGCCGTCCGGCCAGGTTTCCGAGAAATCGCCTTCCGGCAGCGTGACCGTCATGCTCTGGCCGTTGCTGGCCCGCGTAATGATGAGCGCCGCCGCATGGGAGGCGTTGGACCGCCAGAGCGAGATCGGCCGGCCATCGGCAATGCAGAAGGTTCCCGGCTGATCGATATCGACCTGCCACTCGGTGCGGCTTGCCGCGCCAATGGGCGTGAAGGTCCGGCTGGCCCCCGTCATGGCTACGCCGCGCCGTCCGTTCGTTCTGACGCCGCGCGAGGCGACCTGTTGGGTTCCACCAACGCGATAGCGGCCGGGGCTCGCAAAGCGCCGCGTGCCGTTGCTCGTGAGCACGGTGACGCGATCGCCGGCCCGCAATGTAATGATCCGGTCATCCGCCAGCCGGGTGCCGCGCGGCAGTTCCCGCCCGATTGCACCGCTCGATTGTGTTACCAGAACGTCCGCCATCGCGGTCCCGCTCATCGCGGCGAGCGCAACGCCCGCCACCGCGTAAAACGCCGATTTACTTGCCTTGTAGAACATAAGTCCCTCCTGGTTCGGTCGTGATCAGGCGATTTGCGAAATTTTGCAATGCCGCGTCGTCGGGGTTTTCGGCCGCCAACTCGGCAATTTTTTCGCGGGCCTGTTCATCTCCTTCTTCATATTCCCGGAAAAGCTTATCGACCAACGCGGCTGAACCTGCGGTGATTTCAAGCACAGGTTCATAGATTTTGACGGGGGTGGCCCGTCCCGACAGCGTGACACGGCCCAAACAGCGGAAATCCGCCTTTGTAACGCGCTCCACCGCCTCATAACTGGCCAACATTACCGTATCGGTCTGCTTGTTCGCGCTTTCGAGTCGCGCCGCCGTGTTCATGGCGTCGCCGAGTGCGGTATATTGGATACGCTCCTCGCCACCAAAATTACCAACGATCGCCTCGCCATAATGCAGGCCGACCCGCGTCCGGCCGATCGGCGGTACGCCGTCGGGCGCATTGTGGCGGAATTCCTCGCCGAACCGCCACATGGCGATGGCGCATTGCGCGGCGCGGTCGGCATCGTCGGACCGGGCGATCGGCGCGCCCCAAAAGGCGACGACGGCATCGCCGACGAACTTGTCGATGGTCCCGCCATAGTCGAGAACGATCTCGCTCATCTTGTCGAGATAATTGTTGAGCAGCCTCGCGACCATTTCCGGTTCGATCGCGTGGCTAAGCTTGGTGAAGCCCTCGAGATCGGTGAAAACGGCGTAGATCGCCCGCTTTTCGCCGCGCAGCGTCAGCCGTTCGGGGTCGTCCATGATCTGCGTCGCAACATCGGACGGCAGATATTTGTTGAGCGCGCCCTGCACATATTCGCGCTTTTCAGCTCCGACCGACCGGGCCGCCGCGCCGACCGTCATAAAGGCGATGATCCAGCCCGCGATCCAGCCGAAAACCGGCAGCATCTGGGTGTCGATCCCATTGCGGTGCAGCGTGAACGGTATCACCAGAATGAAGGCCGCCTGGATCAGGGTCAGCAGCGCCAGTTTCCACAAGCGGAGATCCAAAAGGCTCGTCAGCGCGGCGCAGAGGATCACGATCAGTGCCGTTAGCCACAATATCCATGGCGGAATTGGCTTGAACATGACGCCATCCAGCATCTGGGCCAGCATATGGGCATGGACTTCGACGCCCGGAATCGTCGCGCCATTGCTCAATCGCGAGAGCGGCGTTTCGAACTGGTCCCGATCGTTGAGGGCGGTGCCGATGAGCACATAACGGCCGGTGACGAACTCAGCGAAGGCCGGCGCCATTTCGGGGTCCGCGAAGAAGCCGATCGGTAGCTGCGTGAACACAGCGCCGCCCTCATAGAGCGGGATGCGATAGGCGATACTGCCGCGATGATCGCGATAAACGTCGTAGCCCGGCGCGAGCGCGTTGGCGATCACCGGCGGCAGATCGTCGGGCTGAATTGGCCAGCTGCGCGCGACATTGTCCTCATCGGCCGTCAGAACCACGCTGGTCGTGTCGACGGCATCGGTATCGGTTTGCTCGACGAAATCGGCAAGAAAATCGATCTGACGCGGCTGGAGTTCAAGCTGTGGGCTATGCTCGGGTGTGACCACCGGAACATAGGTCCGGTTCGTCATCGCGCGCAGCGTGTCGACGAGCAGCGCATCATTGGGTGTCGCCTGATCGATGATGATATCGATGGCGACGGCCTCGGGGTTCATCGCATCGATATTGGCGAGCGCCTGGGCGAGAATTTCCCGGTCGAGCGGTGAACGGACGCCGGTATCGATCAGCGTGTCCTCGTCATAAACGACGATCAGGATGCGCTCGTCCTCCTCGACCTGCTCCATGGCGTAGCTCGCGCGGACATCGAACAGGACGCGTTCGATCTCGTCGGTAAAGGGCATCACCCAGCTGTAGCGCGCCACGAAAAGCGCAATAAGCAGCAGGATTACCGTCGAAATGAACCGGGTCGGCCCGATCTCGCGCCGCGCACGCCGCCAGCGTTCGATCAGCGAGTCCCGGTCGGGCAGGCCATTGGCGGCAGGTGTATCGGTGTCAGCCATGAACCGCGATTATCCCCCAAATCGGCTCATTCGGCGCTGACCACATCCTGCGCGCCATCGCCGACGATCGCGAAGCCCGACCAATAATAGGGATGCGAGGTCGATGGTTCGTCCATCAGTTCGCGTTGCGCGGCGAGCATGGCCGAGCCGACCGACGTGCCCTGCTGGGCTTCGAACAGGCCCGTGATCAGCCGCTCGGTGGCCGCGAAATCGTCGGGTGCGGGCCAATGGCTGGCGATAACGGTCCGGCTGCCTGCGCCGACAAAGGCGCGGACAAGGCCGTCGAGCGCAGACGTGCCGCCGGTGACGCCTGCCGCTTCGGTAACGGTCGAACCGGCCGCGCTGGCCGTATCACAGGCGGAGAGGATAACGAGATCGGCGTCGAGCTTGAGATCGAAAATCTCGCCGAATTCGAGCAGCCCGTCCGATTCCTCGCTGCTGCCGAACGAGGTCACGAGCGAGGGGCGGGGCGGGCAATCGGCGCGCGGCTGCGTGACGAGACCGTGCGTGGCGAAATGCAGAATCCGGAAATCGCTGAGATCGGCGCGCTCAATGATCGCGGTATCGGTGAAATCCTGCCCTGTCAGAAGCGTGGACTGGCCGGGGCCGATCAGCTGTCTGGCGCTGAACAATTCATTGGCCGAGATCGGCGCACGCCAGAGCGCCAGCGGCCAGCCGCAGCGCGGATCGATCGGGCCGCTGCTGAAACTCGCGCGCTGCAGACGGGCGGTCGGCGCGGCATTCTCGCCCATGCCCAGATATTGCCGCGACGCGCCCGATGGCGGCAGGTTGCGCACATCGCGGAACCCGCGCGCGGAGAGCGCCGTGCTGATCGCCCGGTCACGCCCGAACCAGGCGATGCCCGAGAAATCGAACGGATCGTCGCCCAGCTCATCGACGCGTTGTTCATAAGCCGCGACACCGGCCTCGTCCGCGATGAGCAGATTGAGCGGCAGCCGCAGCATCGCGCCATCCGGTTCGAAGATCAGATGGTCGACGCCCGCCACGCGGTCGGACACCGGCCCGACCAGATCGACGAAAAGCTGATAGGCGAGCCGGACATCGAACGGATAGGTGAGGCGGACGCCATCCTCGACGGTGGATATCGTCTCGCGCAATCCAGTCACGCGCTGGTCCAGCGTGTCGGCATCGATACCGGCGCGATAGGCCGTCGCCGATTCCCGCGTCGCGAAGACGGCATATACTTGCCCCGCAACTTCGTTGAGCTTGAGATAGGCCTCACCGGGCTCCAGCGCCGCCTGCAGGTCCGCGAGGCTCATCGCTTCGGTCGAAACCGCCTGATAGCGCGGAAAGCTGGAGAGCGCGGCCTGGGTTGCCGCCTGTTCCGCGGTCAGCTCCTCAAGCTCCGTTTCCAGCGCGGCGATGCGGAGATCGGCGCCCTCATCGGGGTCTTCGGCGGCGCGGAGGCGGCCGAGCTCGATGCGCGCGCTTTCGATGGCACGTGTCAGCGTGACGGATTGCCGGAAGAGGCGGGCGGCTTCGTCATTGCCGTTGCTCAGCTCGCGCGCGAGCACGGCCTGGGTGTTGGCGACGCCGGGCCGGACCAAAGTTTCGCTGGCGAGAAAGAAATTCACCACGGAGGACGGATCGGAGTCCATACGATCCAGCAAAAGCGCGAAATAGGGCGCCAACTGGTTTTCGAGGCTCGTGCGCGGTGTCGCACGATCGCGGCTTTCGGCTACCACCTCGGCGAATAGTGCGAGCGCCGTTTCGGTCTGTCCGTTGCGCGCGAGAAAAGCGGCGAGCCGCGCCTTGGCCGCGCTTGTCGCAATGGCCAGCGGATATTGGGCATCCAGCAGGTCAAGCGCCTGGCGTAGCCGCGCTTCGGCGGACCCCATATTGCCCTGCGCTTCTGCAATGCTCGCAAGTTCGGTCAGCGCCTGGGCGCGCAACCGGGCCGTGGATCGCACCCGGCCATCGCGCACCGAGGCGACAGCGTCCAGCGAACTGGTGAGCGCTTGGGTAGCGGTCGCAAAGTCGCCGCGCATCCGCATGATGGAGCCGCGCAGTTGCTGGGCCTGCGCATCCAGAATGATCGTGCGTTCGGCAACGGTCAGCCGTTCGCTTTCCTCGCCGCCGAGCTGGCGCGCGAATTCCGAACCGCTGTTGATTTGCTGCGATGTTGATTCGCTGATCGTTGCGGCGGTGCCGTCGTCCGCCGGCGTCATCAAGGCGCTAAGACCCTGATCGAGGATCGCCAGCGCCTCTTCGGACCGCTGCTGGTTCAACAGATGGAGAACCTGGAAATTGCGGCGCAGGCGCAGCTGGGTGGGGCTGGCGCTCGGGATCGCGAGTGCCCGCGCATAGGTCGCATCGGCAGTTTCGAACGCACCGAGATTGGATTGCTGCAGCGCCTGATTGATCAGATATTCGCCGGCGCGTTCGGCTGCTTCCGGTCCGCCCTCTTCGGCATTGCGCCGCAACAGCGTTTCGAAAAATTCGGCCGCTTCGGCATAGTCGCCGCTATTGTTGCGCCGATAGCCTTCGGCGAGCGCCTGGTCGGAATCGAGCGTACCGGCCTGCACCCGCGCAAAGGCGGCGGCGTCGCCCATCCCCGTGGTCGCGATGGTCAGCGTGCCGGGGAGGATCTGATCCGCGACGATGCTTCTGAGGCCGAGCCGCAGCGCGGAATCATAGCCGGCCAGGCCTTCCGCGATATAGACGGTGTCGCTGCCATCGTGCCGATAGACGGTATAGCCGACCGGCACGTTCGCCAGCGTGCAATCCTGCCGCCGCGCGGTGCCGATCGTTTCGAGACTGTCAGAGGTTTCGCCGGATTCGCAAGCGACGCGCTGTGCGCGCAACTGGGCAAGGCGCGCCACAGGGTCGGTGCTCGTGCGCAGCGCATAGATATGGCCGACGGGTTCGGTGGCATCTCTGCAGACGATCGCATAGGCGCGGTCGAACATCGTCGCGAGTGAGGGGTCGGTAAGGCGGGACTGGACGCGGCACAACAGGCCGGTTCCCGACCCCAGCCGGAAACTATCCTCGAGACTGGGCCTCAGTTCCTGGGCATGAAGCTGAGCCGGCGCCGTGATCGCGGCGACCGCCCAAAGACTGCCCCAAAGGCCTGACCAACGCATATTTCCCTCCGCACTTCATCATGCTGGCTGTCGGTCTTAGCGCCTATTCAGCCGGGCAAATTATGCGACCGATCACACCTATAGCGACACCGCACCGCGAATCCAGCGTCACACCGCCCGGCTGCAGCGAGACTAGCGGCCGGTTCGGCGCAAGCGCGCGACCAGAGATGGACGCGATTCGGGCAGACGACGCAGCGGGGGCAGGGGCGGCGTTTCGCGTTTACCGCCAATCAGAGCCAGCATCTCTTCGAAGTCGCCGTTCCAGAAGATCGGGCTGCGCGCGCTGAGGAAATAGATACCCTCTTCGATCCGCTGCGCGAGTATCGAGGCGAACCGTTCATGCCCGTTCCGGACGAATTCGATCCTGAGACGCAGGCGATCGCTATCCTCGAGCAGCGCCAGCAGTTCCACGCTGTCGCGCGTAAACGCGCCGCGCTGCCCGAATGCCCCGTCTTCGCATATTGGAACGCCGTTCGCGCGGATCGTAAGCGTGCCCTCATGCAAAATGGCGAAATCCAGCCGCGCCGCTTCGCGATCGAAACCGAGTAGCACATGATGACGATTGGGCGGTGGATCGGACACGCGACCCATCTTCTCGGCATTGGTCAGCCAGGCAGTCTCGCCGTCTTCGCGATGGGCTTGGCCGAGAATGATGCGCCCGGCATTGCCCGGCGCGCGCGCGGCTTCGGGTTTGTGCAGCAAGAGTTTTTTGGTGGCCAGTGATCCCGCATCGACCAGCGCTTTTTGCGCCAGATAGGCGCTATTGCCGCTCTGTTCGGTGATATCGGAAAAATCCCCACGATGATCGAACACTATCTCGGGCAGGACGAGGAAATCGTGGCCTGTCAGCGCCCCGCGGGTCACATATTCTTGGATCGTGCCTTTTGGTACACGATAGGTTTCGAACTCTCCCCATTTGAGGAAAGTCGAGCGGCGGCCGGCGATCAGTTCGACGCCATAGGCAGCGCCGGTGAGCGCCTGGCTCGCCGGATCGGCGCCGAGCGGCGCGAAAATTGTGTCGGGCTCGCCGCGCTCGGTATCGGCCGTGAACTCGAAGACACTGGTGAACAGCGAGTCTGGTGCGGCCGCGCAAGCCGTGCGCAGTGCGTCCTCGAAGCCGGATTTGCCGAGCACGGCGTCTGCCGACTGCATCACCAGGATGTCATCCTGCGATATCTGTAGCGCATTATTGAAGCATGCGCCTGCAGATGCACCGATTGCTTCGTTGATCGTAATGAAATCGGCCTTGAGCTCGACCAGTTCCTGTCTGACGGATTCAGGGACTACAGCTGCCGAATAGATCAGGACAGAGTCGGTGTCCTGCGTATCAAGTGCCTGCTCTATAGCTTGGTCGAGCGCTTCGACATTGGCCGCATGGATGACGAGCGCGATGGTCTCGCGCTTGCTCGGGGCCGCGATGGCGGGGGCGAGCGATGCGGCGCCTTTGGCGGCGACATGGCGATGAAAACCGTACCAGGTTTCAAGATTGGCATCATTGTCGAAAGCCGGACGTGCGACGACCTGCCCGTCTTCCAGCGCGCCTTTCAATCGCAGCGCGAGGGCTTCGATATCGGGCGGCACAAGCGTGGCATCATGATCTACAGGGTCGATCAGTTCGGGCGTGCCGCCGACCGCGGTGGCCACGAACGGAATTTTGTGCACAAGCGCCTCGTAAACGGCCATCGTCGAATTCTCGATCAGCGAGGGCATCGCCGCGATCATATCGCGCGAACACATAAGGCTCAGCGCTTCGGGCTGATTGAGATCGGTGACGATATCGGCCGGAAACGGCCAGTGCTGCGCGTGCTCCTTGATGAAATCGAGCGGCTGCATGCCTTGCTGGTTGGCCAGCGGTTCGCCCGGTTTACCGAGAAAGGTCACGCGGTCGATCTCGACGCCTTGCGCAACCAGCATGTCGAGTGCGAGGACGAACAGGTCCAGCCCCTTGCGCGGTTCGAGACGCCCGAAAAAGACGAGCTCGCGGGTCTCGACCGTGTAGCCGAAATCGCGTTCTGGCCGCTGGTCCTCGACCTGTACTTCGGAGAAATCGATTATGTTGGGCTGCACATAGGTGCGCCCCTCGGGCAGGCGATAGCCGATATGATCCATGAAGCTGAGGAGATGTGCGCTGCCGCCGACTACCATATCCGCCCATTCGACGCATTTCTGCTCGGCGAAGCTCGCAATCAGCAGGTCGACATTGTCGATCGGCTGCATCTGATAATGGCGGTTCCAGATATAGGGCGAGGATGTCTTGGTGACGAAGAGGGTGTCTTGGAAGGCGAGGCCCATCCGCTTCGCCTGCAACGCATAAAAGACGCCGCCGCGCCATTCGGAGCTGTGCACCACGTCGAACCGCTCACTATCGCGCAGCCAGCGGTAGAAGGAGAGCCAGCGCGCCTGCCATTTCGCGCTCGCACCCGCCAGCGGTTCACCGAGATCGGGCAGGGGCACGAAGGCGATGCCATATTGGGCGTAGAACGTGACCCAATGGTCGGCCGTTTCATTCTCCACTTCCTGGCCCTTCAGATAGCAGACCGTGACGTCATGCCCCTCCGCGGCCAGCCCGCGCGCCAGATGATAATAGGTCGATGCGATCCCGCCATTGCGCACCGGCCCGACGATTTCCTCGGTCGCGATCAGAACGCGCAACTTGCCCGGCGCATCGCTCTGATAGGCGTCGAGCGATGGAAAGGCCCGAACTCCAAAATGGTCCATTTGCATGCGAGCTGCCTAGTCTGCGATGCGGCTGAATGGCAATGTCATACCGGCTTGCGCAGAACGAGCGAAATCTTGGTCGCGCCAATTTCCGCTTCGGACATTTCGGACCAGGGCGGGATCAGCTTTTCCTTCGTTTCCAACGGTATCGTCCCTGCCTTGCGCCGATCCACTAGGACTTCGAAACCTACATTCTCGAGTGCAGTACGATGCTCGGAAGCCCGTAATCTGTTGACATTGGGTGGTCCGATTTCCTCGGTGAGGAAACTCCACGGGTCGAATTCGACGCCACCGCCATAGGACCGATGATCCACCAGATCGACAAAGTGAAACTGGATACCCCCGGGCTTGGTCTTGCGGAACAACCAATCATAGACCTGCTCATGATCCATGACATGTTCGAGGACGGCAAAAGAGACCGCGAGAGCGAGTTCCTCGTCTTCGACATCCAGATTCACGATATCGTCGAGCCGATAGACCACCTTCCCTGTAAGCGCCGCTAGCCCGGCTTCGAAATCCCGGTCGATAAATGGCTGTAGGTCCAACTCTATCAGGCGCCGCCTGAACTCTGCGAGGTCTCCATCCGGCCGCAGATAGTTGTGCGGGAAGCCGCGCATGTTGGCCAATATCTCGTACATCGAGAAGGCGGAATAGGCCGGAACATGTATGGGAAAGAGATCGCAGGCGATCGCCCGGTCGAAACCGTTGAGATAGTGCGCGGTCGCGAGTCCCAGCGGATCATGCCCGCCGCACCCGAAATCCAGAAAGGCGCCTTGCGGGATTTCGATGCCTTTAAGGTTCTCGTTGATCGATCGGAGCTTCCGCGTCAGCTTCTCGATGCCATGTTTGCCACGGGTTTGATGTTCAAGAATGCGCGCGGCGTACCGAAAATGATTGAGCTTCACGCGGCGGTGAATATTTGAGTCCGCCAGCGCGCCTGCCTGCGACAGGAAAAAGTCGAGTGCCTGTTCTGGTTTTCCGTTGTCGAGCAATGCGCAAAATTCTTCCAAAAAATCTGGTTCGGAAAAATCCGGTTTTGGTGATGTATCTTTTACGGGTGGTGGCGCGCCGATTTTGAGGAGAGACTTGGCCTTGGAGAGCATGAACCCGTTCCTCTGGCGATGACGGAATAACGCGATGGCTTTTGCCAAGTCGCTGGCCTATCTGCCGCTACCGGCAAAAACAATGATTGCCTAAATCACAACCGACGAGAAGTGGAGAAATATCTCTATGACCAATATGCGTGTCGCGATCACCGGCGGTGCGGGTTTTGTCGGCAGCAACCTGATCGCTCGGCTTGCGGAGTTGGGCGGGTACGATGTGGTTGTGCTCGACAATGAGGTGCTCGGATCGCGAGAAGCGATTGCCGATTGTGACGTCACATTTGTATCGGGCGATATCCGCGATCCGGAAACGGTCGAAAACGTGCTCGAAGGCGTTGATGCGGTCGTACATCTCGCGGCAGATACGCGGGTTATTCCAAGCATTTCCGAGCCGAAGTTCAATTTCGATGTGAATGTCGGCGGCAGTCTCGTTGTCCTAGAAGCGATGCGGCGTCTGGGTGTAAACAAGATCGTCAACGCATCTACCGGTGGGGCAATCATCGGCGAGGCCGAACCGCCGGTTCACGAAGCGATGGTGCCCGCGCCATTATCGCCCTACGGCGCATCGAAACTGGCGGTCGAAGGCTATTGTTCGGCCTATGTCGCGAGCTACGGGATCAAGGCAACATCGCTGCGCTTTTCCAATGTGTACGGCCCCCGATCCTGGCACAAGGGCAGCGTTATCGCGCTCTTTATCAAGCAGATACTGCGCGGCGAAACGCTGAAGGTTTATGGCGATGGCAGTCAAACCCGAGATTATGTGCATGCGCGCGATCTGGCTGATGGGATCATCGCGGCGCTGCAATCCGACGCGACCGGCCCCATTCAGCTCGGAACCGGTATCGGGACACCGCTCAACGCGATCATCGACATGCTGCGCGACATCAGCCGGCAGGATATTGCTGTCGAGCATCAGCCGTTCCGAACCGGCGAGATCGTCCATACCTGGTGCGATATCGGACATGCGCGCGATACGCTGGGTTATGCTGCCCGGATTGACCTTCAGGACGGGCTGGAGGAAACGTGGCGCTGGTTTGTCGACAATCGCGACCGCCTCTCGCTCTAACTTGTTTCCGCCGCCGCTTTTCCGCACAGTCGAGCCATCGTGACGCATATCGCCTTTTTCGAACCGTCCTGGGTTGCGCATGATGCGCGTGATTGGGAAATCCGGGGCAGCTATAAATATCCGAGCCTGTTGGGCGATCTGCGCGAGCGCGCCGCGATCACGGTGCTGATGCGCGATCTGCCACCCGAAAGCGATCCGCATCGGCAGAGGCTTACGGCCGACTATGGCGTATCTTTCGCCAAGCTGGATACCGCGGACGATGCAGGCCAGAATGCGGCGGCGGTGCTCGCAGAGGACTATGCGGCAGCGGTTGCCGAACATGCGCCGGATATCGTCAGTACGCTCAACGGGCGAATGATCGGCCATAATTTCGCGCTTGCCAGAGCCGCCCATCATGCGGGTTGCGACTATGTCTATCGCATAGCCGGCAACGATATCGCGACGCAGACAGCCGTACATGAGGCGGCCGGAAGGCCGATGCAGGGCACGGCATTTCTCGCCAATCTCGCTGCGCAGGAACGCTATGCAATCGAAGTCGCGCGTACGGTGATCGTGATGGGCGGGACGGAAAGAGCGCGTATTGCCGAGATTGCGAGCAATCCGGACAAGATAGACATCTGCCGGCGGGGCGTGGATCGCGGGCATTTTTCGCCGTCCGAGGGCGATCCGGACCGCTGCGAGAAAGTCCTCTTCGTTGGCCGGAATAGCGCGGAGAAGGGCATCGATCTGATCGAAGCGGCGGCGGACCTGCTCGCGGATAAGCGGCCTGACGTCACGTTCACCATCGCTGGCGATTTTGCGGAACGCGAGGTGGGCAATCGCCGCTACCTCGGTTTTCACGATTATGCCGCGCTTCCCAATCTCTATCGCGATCACCATGCGCTGCTGCTGCCCGCGCGATCCGAGGGATTTCCGCAGGTCGTGATGGAGGCGATGACGAGCGGGTTGCCGGCCATATTGTCCCGCGCGCTCTTCGCGGAGGATTTCGGCGCGGCGGACGGCGTTGCACTGATCGATTATGATCCGCGCGCAATCGCCGACACGATAATCGACTGGCATGACGATTCGGCTGCCTTTGCGGCGCGCCGTGAGCAGGCTCTTGCTTTCGCCGCCACGCATTTCGATGCCGCTCGGAACAGCGCGCTCTATCACCGCGCTTTGCTCGGAGAGGGCGCATGAGCGGTTCAATCGCCCGGCGCTACTGGTTCGCGGACAACACCGCGCTGACCGCCATTCGAAACGCGGAAGACCCGTCTGAATGGGAGTGCGGGGCATTGCCGGTCGCGATATTCTGTCTCGACGACGACATCCATGAAGCGATGCGTGACATTCTTGAGCCGGACGAGGATGTGCAGCTCGTTGATGCGCGCAATCCCGCAACACTATCGGACGTCCTTTCGACCGCACTTGGCCGGGAAACGGCGCGTCATCTGCAATTCGCCTTCCATGCGATCGAGGATTTCGGGCCAACGCTCGGTCTGCTGTGCGAGCGACTCGAAAATGCAGACAGCAAGATAGTGCAGACTGACCTGCTCGCCATCGGCCCCTTCGATACGCAATTGGCGGCGGACTTGCCGGAAAGGTGCTGGATACCGGCGCAACTGCTGCGTGATGCACTGGCTGGTGAGACATATGCTGACGTTTCGGTGCTGAAAACGACCATTGCCGACTTCATCGCAGCAGGCGATTCCGTCGAAACTAGGCTGATCGCCGGTGGCGTCTATTTGAACGCAAATGAAGTTCCGGTGCTGACCGAGGCGGAGAACGAAGCGGCGCTGTGGCGCGCTCGGACGGCGGCGGCATGGGCGGAAATCGACCGGCTGCAAAGCGAGAAGCGTGTGCGGGCAGAGCGCGAACAGGCGCTCGCGGCGCGGCATGAACGCGATCTGGCGCGCCAGGCCGAGCGCAGCCGGCAGGAGATCGACCGGCTGCATCGCGCGGCGGGATGGCCGGGGCGCTGGCGGGCGCGGTTCGCGCGCCTGTTCGGCAGATAGCCGTGCGCCGCTTTCCGCTACCGCCCGATGGTCCGCTCGTCGCGGCGATCGCTGCGAGCCAGCACGGTTTTTGGCGCGATGTCATTGCTGTGTGGCGCGATATTTTCCGCGCGGATGATCATGATCGACTCGCGGCGGCCTGTGTCGCAGAAGCAGCGCTTCATCTCGGTCATCGCGGTTTGGCCGATCATATGCTGGCGCAGCTCGATCCCGTGCCGGATTTTTTAGTTTCGCTGGCCCAAGAAAATTCCAGATCGGCGGCCACTGGATCGCTGGACAATTATGATGGTGACATGGCTCGAGATGTTGCTGCCTTCCGCTCTGACCATCCGATGGGCGATCTGGTTCCCGAGGGCCTTCGGATCGAAGCCGAGCAACCAGCCGGTCGATCGTCGCCGTTCAGCAGGCTTTTCGCCTCGTCCGCGAAGAAGACGCAGGCCGCAGTCGAGACGTTTCGAGACCGGAAGGATATCGCCGGTTTGCGTGACTATACGTCTGAACTCGTCGATCGGGAGGCGTCCCCGGCCCATTTACATTGGGCGATTGTGGGCATGCACAAGCTCGGTGTCGGGACCGGAGACCCGCTATTCGATAGTGCCATGCACCTATTTGCTGCGCAGCATTTGCCGCAGCACGATCGGGCGATTGCGGATGCACGCCTCGCAAGAGCGCTTGGCTATCCGGGTTTTGCGCGGCTCATTTTTCGGCAAGCCTTGACGCAAACGCGGCACGCGAAGGCGCGCGGAGCTATCCGTCGCCGTCTCGCGAGCTTGGCCGCTGAACGCGGGCGCTGGCTTGATGATAGCAACATTCTGTCGACGGCGGATTTCACCATACCGGTGCCGGGTCGCGCGACGTTGCTGGATTATGCGCGTAATCGCAGTGAGGTCATGCCAGCACTCGCCGAACCCGCCGAGCTGGCGTTCGACTGGTTGTTCGAAAGTGGACTGGACGATGTGCAACATTATGCGACGGACAACCGCTTGCTAATGGTCGGTAACACGCTTGCATGTGGCGGGATGGAGCGGATGATGGCGCGGGCCTATCGGCACTTCAGCGATAGCGACGATTTTGATCATGTTGACCTTGCGCTTCTCAACTATGCCGATGGCGCGTCGTCCGCCTTTTATGCGGAGGAGGCGGGCGTCAGCGCCGGCGATATCGTTTTACTCGGGCCGGATGGCGGCGCGGATTTGCCATGCGCATTACTACCGCCAAGCTGGGATGTCCGGGCCCAAAAGCTCTACGCGTATATCCGGGATAGCCGACCCCGCGTCATCCATGCCTGGAACGATCTGACAGGTTTGCTTGCCGCCTATGCGGGTCTGGCCGCCGGCACGCCAAAGATATTCGTGCATTTCCATCATATGCCGGCTGTGCCCTGTTCGGGCCGGGCGGAGCCGATTGCCTCCTATCCTCGTGTCTATCGGAGGCTGCTCGAACGGCCGGAAATCAACATTCTGTTTTGCGCCAACGCCGCCGCCACTGCCTACGCGCAATGGTGGCAAGTCAAGGCCGACCAGCGGTTCCGGACACTGTATAACGGTTTTGAGTGGCCCGGTGCGACCAAGGATAAAGCGGCAGCGCGAACAGCTGCTGGCATCAACCCGGAGGCCTCGATCATCGGCACGGTCATGCGCTTTTCGCCGGTCAAACAGCCGCTGCTATGGGCGGAAGCGGCGATTGCACTCGCCGCAAAAGCTCCGCAAACGCAGTTCCTGATGGTGGGCGATGGCCCGCTGCGCGCCGATGTCGCTCGGCACTTCGCCAATGCAGGGCTGGAGCGACGGCTGCATATGCCGGGCCAAGTCGACAATGTGGCCGACTATCTTGCAGCGATGGATGTGTTCTGGCTGACTTCGGAAAGCGAGGGCTTGCCGAATGTGTTGATAGAAGCGCAAATGATGAAGGTGCCGGTGGTGACTTTCGATGTCGGTGGCGCCGGCGAAACCATACAGCCCGATATATCTGGGCTGCTTGTGGCTCCGGACGATTGCCGCGAAATAGCGCAGGTCAGCCGCGAGTTGCTTGCAGATACTGATCGCCTTGCGCGGATGGCCGAAGCGGCGGCAAAACATGCAAAGACCAAGTTTTCGGCGGAGAGATTTTTCCGCGAACTTGCGGAGGATTACACGCGTTGAAAATTCTTTCCGACAAAGCATCACCCGGCTCGGACGGCAGCGAACCTGTCCGATTGGCTATAATGATGCCCTGGGGGCGAGTCGGCAGCAATTTGCTGCTGTCGATGATCCGCACGGCCTTTCCTTCCTCCGAAACGCGTGCTGTCAACGAACCCTTCAAGCGCGGCATGAATGCCGAGCAGCAAATTGATCTGTTCAAGAAATTTTACCGGCGCCGTGACGCTGAAGAACGATTGATCATCGCAAAATATTCGGTGCGGCTTATTGCCGACAAAGCGGCGCTGGCACGGCAGTTTTCCGAACATGGCGTACGCCTTGTTCGCCAGCGCCGAGCCAATCTTGTGAAGGCAGCGGTCTCGCAGCTGCGCGGCAAACTCTATGCCGATCTCAGCGAAAAACAATCGGGAAGGCGCCGCTGGGGCGTTCCCGCCAAGGAGCGTCCATTGCCGCCCGTAGCGCTCGATCCGAAACGTTTTGTCGAAGTGCTGCGCGGGATGGTGTCGTCGGACGAGGAACTGATGCGCTTTGCCCCTGACTGTCCGATCCTCGACATCGAATATGAACAGATAAGCGAGGGCCCGGAACAGGTCTTTTCCGATTTGCTCGATTGGCTCGAAGTGGTGCCGCAACGTGCGCCCGAAATCATCTTCGCGAAGGCAACACCGGACGATCTGACGCAAGCCGTGCCCAATCTCGAGGCGCTGCGCGATGCCGCGAACGCTGCAGGTTTTGAGCAATTCGATGCGATGTTCGATGGCTAGACGCTGGCGCTTTGCGATCGATCGCGGCGGGACATTCACCGATGTGGTCGCAATCGCGCCGGACGGTGTGCTGCATGTCGAAAAGCTGCTCTCCGACAATCCCGAACAGTATGACGATGCGGCTGTCGCCGCGATCGAGCGGCTGCAGGCGCGCCATGGCGCTGGGCCGATCGCCAGCGTGAAAATGGGCACGACCGTCGCCACCAATGCGCTCCTCGAACGCAAGGGCGAACGGGTGGTGCTGGCTGTGACGCGCGGCTTCGGCGATGCGCTGAGGATCGGCTATCAGGCGCGGCCAGAGATTTTCGCGCGACATATCAAGCTGCCGAGCCAGCTCTACGAGCGGGTGATCGAGATAGACGAGCGGGTGCGGGTCGACGGTACGGTCGAAACCCCGCTAGACGCGGATGCCGCGCGGGCGGCGTTCGAGGCGGCCCATGCCGACGGTTTTCGCGCTGTTGCGATCCTGCTCATGCATGGTTGGCGACATACGGACCATGAGGAGCGGCTTGCGGCAATCGCGCGCGATATCGGGTTTACACAGATTTCGGTCAGCCATGAGGTTGCGCCGCTGATCAAGCTGGTCGGGCGTGGCGATACGACGGTCGTTGACGCCTATCTCTCACCGGTGCTGCGCCGCTATGTGGACAAGGTTGTGGATGGAATTGGGAACGAGGTCCGATTGCAATTCATGCAATCCAATGGCGGCCTCGCCGATGCACAGGCGTTTCGGGGGAAGGACGCGATCCTATCGGGCCCGGCCGGCGGTATTGTCGGCATGGCGAAAACGGCCGCGCAAGCCGGTTTTGAGCGGATTATCGGTTTCGATATGGGCGGGACATCGACCGATGTCTCGCATTATGCGGGACTGTATGAGCGCACGCTCGAAACCGTCGTCGCAGGCGTGCGTATCCGCGCGCCTATGCTGCAAATCCATACGGTGGCCGCGGGCGGCGGCTCGATCTGCCATTTCGACGGCAGCCGGTTCCGGGTGGGGCCGGACAGTGCGGGCGCAGTGCCCGGGCCCGCCTGTTACCGCCGCGGCGGGCCGCTGACAGTGACCGACTGCAACGTCGCGCTCGGCAAGATCGATCCCGATCACTTCCCGCATGTCTTCGGGTCCAAAGGCGATCAGCCCATCGATGTGGATATCACTGCGGAGAAGCTTGAGGAAATGGCTGGGGATATCGCGTTGGCAACCGGCACGCGCATGGCGGCCGAAGAGATCGCCGAGGGGTTCCTGCGCATCGCGGTCGACAATATGGCGAACGCGATCAAGAAAATCTCGATCGCGCGCGGCCATGACGTGACCCGCTATACGCTCGCCTGTTTCGGCGGGGCCGGGGGGCAGCATGCCTGCCTTGTCGCCGATGCGCTCGGGATCGACCGGATTCAAATCCATCCGCTTGCCGGCGTGCTGTCCGCATACGGAATAGGTCTCGCCGATGTAACGGTGCTGCGAGAGGTGACGTTCGGCAAGGCGCTTGGCACGGATTTCGGCGCTGAAATCGCGGCGCTCGCCGAAGAGGCCAAAGCGGCAGTCCGGGACCAGGGCGTCGATCCCCCAGCGATAGAGAGCGAGTGCCGTGTCGCGCTGCGCTATTCCGGCAGCGACAGCGCGCTCGAAGTTGCGCGCGATACGCCGGAGGCAATGCGGGCGGCTTTCGATTCGCTACACAAGGCGCGTTTCGGTTATGTCGACGAAGAGGCTGAGGTGATCGTCGAGACGCTGATCGCCGAAGCAGTCGGGCGTTCCGAGCGGGGCTTTTCCGAGGCCAGCGCGATGCCTGGCGAACAGGCGCAATCCAGATCATCTGGAGATATCGTGGCGCGCTCTGCCATAGCTGAGGGTCAAGCGATTACCGGCCCAGCCATGATCGTCGAGGAAACGGCGACCACCTATGTCGAGCCGGGCTGGCAGGCTAAAGCCGATACGCATGGCAGTCTAATCCTGACCCGCGCCGTGCCGCGCGCAGAGCATCATGCGATCGGCACGGATGTCGATCCGGTCATGCTCGAAATCTTCAACAACTTGTTCATGGCGATCGCGGAGGAGATGGGAGTCGTGCTGCAGAGCACGGCAAGTTCGGTGAACATCAAGGAGCGTCTCGATTTCTCCTGCGCGCTGTTCGACCCTACCGGCGCGCTGATCGCCAATGCCCCGCATATCCCCGTCCATCTCGGCTCGATGGGTGACAGCATTCGCACCATCATAGAGGCGCGAGGGGGAGGTGCGGACGGGCGTGGCATCCGCCTGGGCGACGCCTATGTCCTCAACGCACCCTATCGCGGCGGCACGCATCTGCCCGACATTACCGTTATCGTGCCGGTCTTCCATCCGGGGGACGACGCACCCGCGGCCTTTGTCGCGGCGCGTGGCCATCACGCCGATATTGGCGGGATCGCACCGGGCTCGATGCCCTCGGACAGCCGCTCTATCGAGGACGAAGGGGTGCTGCTCGACAATGTGCTGATGGTCGATGAAGGGCGCTTTCTAGAAGCCGAGATGCGTGCGATCCTCGGCGCGGGCGACCATCCGGCGCGCAATTCCGACCGCAACATTTCCGATCTCAAAGCGCAGCTCGCCGCTTGTACACGCGGTGCGGAGGAGTTGGTGCGGATCGCGGCGGACTATGGCCGCGATGTCGTGGCGGCTTACATGCATCACGTCCTCGCCAATGCCGAGGAGGCGGTCCGCGGCCTGATCGAGAAGCTCGACGACGGGGCGTTCAACTATGCGATGGACAATGGAGCGCAGGTGTCCGTCGCAATCACCGTCGACCGCGAAGCCCGGTCCGCGATCATCGATTTCACCGGCACGAGCGACCAGCAGCCAGACAATTTCAACGCACCCTATTCGATCACCCGCGCTGCGACCCTCTATGTCGTGCGCACGCTGATCGACGACACGATCCCGATGAATGACGGGTGTCTGCGGCCGATCGAGCTGATCGTACCCGGGGGCTCGATGCTCAACCCGCAATATCCGGCGGCTGTCGTCGCGGGCAATGTCGAAACGAGCCAGGTCGTCACGGATGCGCTGTTCGCGGCGACGGGCCGCCTCGCGCCGTCGGCGGGCACGATGAACAATTTCACCTTCGGTAATGAGCGGCACCAATATTACGAAACCATCGCCGGCGGGTCGGGGGCCGGGCCCGATCATGACGGCACCAGCGCCGTGCAGACGCATATGACGAACAGCCGGCTGACCGATCCGGAGATTTTGGAGACCCGTCTGCCGGTGTTGCTCGAAAGCTTTGCGATCCGGCATGGTTCGGGTGGGGCAGGACGGCACCGGGGCGGCGACGGCACAGTGCGCCGCGTGCGCTTTCTCGAAGCGATGCAGGCGAACATACTCGCCAATCGCCGCCGCATCCCGCCTCGGGGCATCGAGGGCGGAGCGGATGCGGCGCCGGGACGCAACTATGTCATGCGGACGGATGGCAGTGAAGATGAGCTGCCCGCAACGGCGTCGAGCGCGCTGGAGCCGGGGGATGTCTATGTCGTCGAGACCCCTGGCGGTGGCGGTTTCGGGGAGGAACAGAGTTGAACAGGTTCACGTCATTCCCGCGCAGGCGGGAATCCAGTTCTTTCGCTGATGGTTCGGGACTGGATTCCCGCCTGCGCGGGAATGACGGAGTATTGGATGACTGACTATCTCGTTCTGGCCGGCATCCTTATCGTCGTTGTCGGCTTCGCGCTGCGCTTCAATCCGCTGCTGGTGGTTGTGGTTGCGGCCATAGTCACCGGCCTGTTCGGCGGGCTCGATTTCGTTGCGGTGATCGAGGCGCTCGGTAAGGCATTCAACGATAATCGCTATATCTCGGTCACCTGGATCATCCTGCCGGTGATCGGACTGCTCGAGCGCTATGGGCTGCAACACCGTGCCCGCGCGGTGATTGAAAGCGTGCGCGGCGCGACAATGGGCAAGCTGCTCGTCATCTATTTGCTCTTCCGTCAGGTCACGGCGGCGATCGGGATGAAGGATGTCGGTGGCCATCCCCAGGCCGTCCGCCCGCTCGTCGCGCCGATGGCCGAGGCCGCAGCGGAAAAATCGCATGGCGATTTGCCCGAAGACGAGCGCGAGAAGGTCAAGGCCATGTCGGCGGCGACCGACAATGTCGGGCTGTTTTTCGGCGAGGATATCTTTTTCGCCATCGCTTCGATCCTGCTGATCCAGGGCGTGTTCGAGAGCGCCGGCTATCCGCTGACGCCATTGCAATTGTCGGTCTGGGCCATCCCGACCGCGATTTGCGCTTTCTTCATCCATGGCAGCCGCATCCTCGCCTTCGACAGGCGGTTGGGACTGGAGAAGCGCAGGTGGCCGCGATGATCACCTATGAATGGCTTTACATCCTCGCCGGATCATTCTTCGCGCTATGGGCGGTGCTGAGCTTGCTCGACCGGTCGAACGGCAAGCGTCTCGGCAATGCCGCCTTTTGGGGTTTGCTCGCCGCGAGTTTCCTGCTCGGTAGCCACCTTTCCGATTTTGCCAATGGCCTGTTGGTGCTGGCGATGGTCGGGATTGCCGGCGTTGGCGGACTCGGGCGCAGCGATCCCGAAACAACGACGGTCGCACAGCGCGTCGATTTCTCGAAACTGATCGGCAACAGGTTGTTCCTGCCTGCGCTAATCGTGCCGGTCACGGCGGTCGCCGGGACGCTGCTCTACAACTACACGCCGCTGTTCGAGACCGGGCTGTTCGAGGAGCGCCGCGAGACGCTGATCCTGTTCGGCATCGGCGTAGTCTTCGCATTGGTCGCGGCAATGATCTGGTTGAAACCGCCGCTGCTGGCTCCGGCGGAGGAGGGGCGCCGCCTCCTCGATTCCATAGGCTGGGCGGCGATCCTGCCGCAGATGCTCGCTGCGCTCGGCGCCGTGTTCGCGCTGGCGGGCGTTGGCGATGTCATCGGCGGGGTCGCCGGGACGCTGATCCCGGAGAACAATATCCTGATCGGGGTGATCGTCTTTTGCCTCGGCATGGCGATCTTCACGATGATCATGGGCAACGCCTTCGCCGCCTTTCCCGTGATGGCGGCGGCGATCGGCATTCCGTTGCTGGTCGAGGATTATGGCGGCGATCCGGCCGTCATCGGCGCAGTCGGCATGCTGGCCGGTTTCTGCGGCACGCTGATGACGCCGATGGCGGCGAACTTCAACATTGTGCCCGCCGCGCTGCTCGAGCTGAAAGACCAGAACGGCGTTATCCGCCAGCAGATCGGGACAGCCATTCCGCTCTGGTTCTGCAATGTCGCGATCATCTATATTGGAGCGTTCCTGCTATGGAGTTGACCCAAGAACTCGCCGAGAAATTCGCGCGCATCGCGCTCGGTCATGTCACGCAGCAATATCCCCACAAGCTCGATCATGTGATGAACGGGCTGGAGGATGCGCGCGAGCCCAAGGCGCTGCATCCGATCTTCTACGGTAGTTTCGACTGGCACAGTTGCGTCCATGGCTATTGGATGCTGCTCACACTGCGCCGGCTCTATCCCGATGCGTCTTTCGCGCGGGATGTCGAGGCACTGGCGGACCGGATGCTGACCGAAGAGAAGATCGGCGCCGAACTCGCCTATCTCGACCGCGAATATTCGGGCGGATTCGAGCGGCCCTATGGCTGGGCATGGCTGTTGGCCTTGCACGGAGAGGCGGCGCGGCATGAAGACGGGGACTGGGGAGCCAATCTCGAGCCGCTGGCGCGCGCATTTGCCGAGCGGTTCATGCTGTTCCTGCCCAAACAGGGCTATCCGATCCGCACCGGCACGCATTACAACACTGCCTTCGCGCTAGTGCTGGCCCATGGCTGGGCCGAGACGCATGATGCGGACCTGCTCAGCCTGATCCGCGAACGCGCAGGTTTCTATTACGGCATGGATCGCGACTGTCAGGCTTGGGAGCCGGGCGGGGACGAGTTTCTCTCCTCGGCGATGATCGAAGCGCTGCTCATGCGGATAGTGTTGGGCAAGGCGGATTTCGCGGAATGGTTTGCGAACTTCCTGCCGCGGCTCGACATCGGCGAGCCGGCCAGCTTGTTTACCCCTGCGGTTCCGACCGATCGCAGCGACGGCAAGATCGCGCATCTCGACGGTTTCAACCTTGCGCGGGCTTGGTGCTGGCGGGGCATCGCCGATGCGTTGCCGGATGCGCTAGCGGAACGCGCTGCACAGACCGCTGAGCGTCATCTCGATGTCGCGCTGCCGCATGTTGAGGGCGATTATATGGGCGAGCATTGGCTGGCGAGTTTCGCGGTGCTGGCGCTGCTCGCGGGCGCAGACACAGGCTCATGATCACGATCTTTGACGACCGGCAACTCGCGCATGCCCCGGAGCGCGAACTCAATAACGGGGCGTGGACCGCCTATCAGGAAAGCCCGGATCGCGCCCGCCAGATCGCGAAGGCGTTTGACGTGATGGCGCAGCCCGAAGATTTCGGCCTCGACCCAATCGCCGTCGTTCACGACCGCGCCTATCTCGGTTTTTTGCGCAGCGCCTATGACGAGTGGCGGGATGCGGGGCGGGAGGGCGATGCGATCGGCTATGCCTTTCCGATTATCCGCCGCCGCGCCAATTCACACATCCGCATAGATGCGAAGATAGGCGCACACAGCTTCGACGCCGCGACGCCGATCACGGCCGACACATGGGAAAGCGCCTATTGGTCGGCGCAGACCGCGCTTTCCGGTTTGCAGCCGGTCCTGAAGGGCGAAGCGCGATCCGCCTTCGCGCTTTGCCGCCCGCCCGGCCATCATGCCGGCGCCGATTATATGGGCGGCTATTGCTATCTCAACAACGCGGCGATTGCGGCGCAGGCGGCGCGAGCACGAGCCGACCGTGTCGCGATCCTCGATATCGATTATCACCACGGCAACGGGACGCAGGACATATTTTACGATCGCAGCGATGTGTTCTTCGCGTCTATCCATGCCGATCCCGCGACCGACTATCCCTATTATTGGGGGTTCGCCGAAGAGACCGGAGCAGGGGCAGGAGAGGGCGTGACGCTCAACCTGCCACTGGCGCGCGGCGCGGAGGCTGTGCTGTATCGGAAAACATTGGCGAAAGCGCTATCGGCAATCAGCGATTGGGGTGCCGAACTGCTGGTCGTGTCTTTCGGGGCCGACACATTCGCAGGTGACCCGATATCCTCCTTTGCGCTCGAGACCTCGGACTATGCAGCGATTGGCCGCCAGGTCGCCGAACTAGCGCAGCCGACGCTTATCGTGATGGAAGGCGGTTATGCGGTCGGCCAGCTCGGGGCGATTGTCGGGGAATTTCTCTCGGGGTTCTAGCCGCCGGTGGCAGCTTCGAGCGCTTCGGACGCTTCGGTCCAGCTTTCCTCCAATTCGGCAATCTGATCTTCGATTTTCGCGCGCTGCATCATCAATTCCGTCATTGTCGCCGTGGCAAGTTCGCCCTTCGCTTCCTCTGGTGCGAACATCGCTTGGTCGATGGCGGAGCGCTGCTTTTCCAGTTTTGCGATCCATGCCTCCGCATCGCGGGCCGTCTTCCGCAACGCCTGCGTTTGCTTACGCGCTTCGGCCGCTTCCCGGCGCGCCTGTTTGGCGCTCTTGCGCGCACCCGGCTTTGCCTCGGGTGGCGGTTCATCCTTGCCGAGCACCAGATCGGTATAATCGTCGATCGACCCGTCGAACTCTTGCGCGGTGCCGTTATCGATCAGGATCAGCCGGTCGGCGGTCAGCTCCAGCATATGCCGGTCATGGCTGACGATCACAACCGCACCGGAATAGTCGGTGAGTGCCTGCACCAGCGCCTCGCGCGCATCGACATCCAGATGGTTGGTCGGTTCGTCGAGGATCAGCAGATGCGGCGCATCGCGGGTGATAAGTGCGAGCGCTAGCCGCGCACGTTCACCGCCCGACAGCTTGCGGACCTCGATGGTCGCCTTGTCGCCCGAAAAGCCGAACCGCCCGAGCTGACCACGTACGGCACCCGGCTTCGAATCGGGCATCGCGCGGGCCATATGGTCGAGCGGCGTATCGTCGCCGTCCAGCTCTTCGACCTGATACTGGGTGAAATAGCCGACCCGCGTCTTGCCGTGGATCGCGATATCGCCGTCCATCGGATCGAGCTGCCCGGCGAGTAGACGGGCGAGGGTGGTCTTGCCATTGCCGTTGCGGCCGAGAAAGGCGAGCCGGTCTTCGGGATCGATGCGCAGCGACACGCGGGAGAGGACTGGATTATTCTCCTCGTAACCCACCGCCGCCTCGTCGAGCACGATCATCGGCGGTTTCATTTCCCCGGGGCTGGGAAAGCCGAACACGAGCGTCGGGTCCTCGACCGCGGCTTCGACCGGTGCCATGCGGGCCAGCGCCTTCATCCGGCTTTGCGCCTGCTTCGCCGAATGCGCCTTAGCCCGCCAGCGATCGACGAACGCCTGCAGCTTCTCGCGCTCCGCAATCTGTTTGGCGCGGACCGATGCCGCCTGCGCAGCCTGTTCGGCCGCCTGCTTTTCGAACGCGTCATAGCCGCCCGGATAGAGCTTCGTCTTCCCGCCCTTCAGATGCAGGATATGATCGACGACATTGTTAAGCAGGTCCCGCTCATGGCTGATAACGAGCATCGTCCCGCGATAGTCGCGCAGGAAGTTTTCGAGCCAGAGCGTCGCTTCGAGATCGAGATGGTTCGACGGTTCGTCGAGCGTCAGCATGTCGGGCGCGGTGAAGAGCAGGGCGGCGAGCGCCACCCGCATCTTCCACCCGCCCGAAAAACTGTCGAGCGGCTGCGCCTGCATCTCTTCGTCGAAGCCGAGGCCGCTCAGGATGCGCGCGGCACGGGCGGGCTCGGCATGGGCGTCCATTGCATTGAGGCGTTCGTGAATATCGCTGATCCGCTGCGGATCGGTTGCCGTTTCGGCTTCGGCGAGCAGCGCGGTACGCTCGCTGTTCGCGGCAAGCACCGTATCGAGCGGCGATTGCGTTCCGGCCGGCGCCTCCTGCGCCAGATAGCCGATCCGCATGTCCTTCGGCATGTCGATGGCGCCGTCATCGGCCTCGATCTGCCCGGTCAGTGTCCGCATCAGCGTCGATTTGCCCGCGCCGTTCCGCCCGATCAGCCCAACTTTGGCGCCCGGCGGCAGCGCCGCCGTCGCGCCGTCGAGTATCACCGTGCCGCCGAGGCGCACCTTGAGGTTGCTGAAATTGATCATCGGGTCGCTGCCTATAACCGATGCGAACGACAGTGCCAGTGGCGATCAGGCGCTGCCGCCACCCACCACGAAACTCGCCACGGTCGTCGTGCTGCCGCCGATATTGAGCATCCCGGCCTTTTGCGCGCCCTCGACCTGATAATCGTCAGCACCGCCGGCCACCTGTTTCGCGCAGTCGAGCATCATGCGGACGCCGGTCGCGCCGACGGGGTGGCCGGAGCCGATCAGGCCGCCGCTCGGGTTGATCGGGTGCGCGCCGTCGATGGCGATCCCGCCATTTTCGATGATCTTCCAGCTTTCGCCCGGCGCGGTCAGGCCAAGATGGTCGATGGCCATATATTCGGTAGTCGTGAAGCAATCATGGACCTCGATGGTGTCCAGATCCTTCGCCGAGCCAATGCCAGCCCGGTCGAGGGCATCGGACACCGCCTTGCGAACATGCGGGAAGACATAGTCTTCGGCCTTGCTCGCCTCGATCTTGGGCTGATAGCCGATATGCGCGGTGCGGTGGCCCCAGCCGTCGATACGCGCGAGGTCTTCGAGCGACTTGCCATGTTGCGCAGCATAATCGCGCGCCTTCGCCTCGCCGGCGAGGAAAATGACAGCACCGCCATCGGTGATCTGCCCGCAATCCTGCCGCCGGATGCGGCCGTCGATCACCGGATTGGCCTCGTCATCCTCCTCGAAACTCGCATTGCCGAAGGTCCATTTGCGGGTCTGCGAATTGGGGTTGCGGCGGCCATTGGCGAAATTGGTGCGCGCGATCTCGGCCAGATGCGCCTGTTGCAGCCCGAAGCGGCGCGCATATTCGTCGCCCAGTTCGGAAAACATGTGCGGCCAGGGATATTTCACATCCTCGCATTCCTTGCCGGAGAACATCGCCGGGCCGCCGATATATTGCGCGGCCGTGTCGCCGGGGACGTTGCGCATCATCTCGATCCCGAGCACGCAGACGCAGTCGTAGCGCCCGGCCTCGATCTCGGCCATGGCGGAGAGGATCGCCATACTGCCCGAAGCGCAGGCGGCCTCGTGGCGCTGCGCGGGCATGCCGGAAAATCGATCGTCGACGGCCGCGAAGAAACCGCCGAGCTGCCCCTGATTGCAGAACAGCTCGGCCGTGAAATTGCCGACATGAGCGGACTCGATCTCTTCGGGTTCGAGGCCGGTATCGGCAAGTCCGCCTTCGAGCGTCGCCCTGAACAGGCCAAAAATATCTTCGCCTTCGCGATGCCAGTTGCGGGCGAAATCGGTTTGGTAGCCGCCTAGAATGAAAACGGGTGCGCTCATATGGTTTCGCCTATAGTTCGTCGCTGTTGGCCCAGATCGCGTGCGTGCCGCTGCTGATCCGGTGGGGCAGGGCGATCCGGCAAACCGGACCCGCCTCGATATCGCGCGCATCGAGCAACACGCATTCGGAGCGGTCATTGTTGGTGTCGATGGTGAAGGTGATCAGATAGCCGTCATCCTCTTCGGTCGATCCGATGCGCGGCACGAAACAGGGTTCGCTCAGATATTCGCCATCCGGGAATTGCAGTTCGACCGATACGCCGGTCTCGAAATCATGCTTCACGATACCGGTGAAGACGAACCAGCCGGGCTTCGCCGTGGTGCTGTAGAGGTAGCGCGTCTTCTTGCCCTGGAAATTGCGGTTGAAGCAGCCGAATTCGAGGATGCGCTCGTCGAGATGCTCTTCCTGCGTTTCGCCCGTCTTCAGGTTGAAGCGCCAGCGGTGGAGCTTCGGCTTCATTGAATGCTCGTCGAGATAGGCCATCATCTGCGCCCATTGTTGCGGCACATCTTTCAGCGGCTTGGGCTGCGGGTCTTCCTGGAAATAGCCTTCGAGGACGATCTCGTCGCCCTCTTCATAGGCGTTCATCCAGTGGAGGACGAAGGTCGGGTCGGCTTTGAACCAGCGGATATCCTCCTCGCTCCCGTAGCGCGGGATGATCGCGAAACGCGTGCCGAGTTCGGGATAGAAGCGCGCCGCGTGTAGGTCACGCTCGAGCAGTTCCGGGTCCCAGAAGAGCGGCAGGTCGTTGAAGATCGTGTAATTCTCGGTGAAGGCCATGTCATGCGGCAGACGCGGGCCGGGCAGGGGGATCGGCACGTAATGGGTAAGTTTATTATCCTTATCGACGATGCCGTAACGCATGTAGGGCGCCTTCTTCGAATAGTTGAAAAACAGCAGCTCACCGGTTTTCAGATCGACCTTGGGATGGGCGGAAATACCCTCGTCCGGCCCCCAATCCGCAATGCCCTTGTCCTCCAGCGTGACCGGATCGAGCAGATAGGGCTCGCCGCACTGGTAGAAGGTGGAGACGACATTGCCGGCATGAACGACGACGTCCGTAGAGGATGAGTCTTTCAGCGAACCCTGCGCGCCCCAGCCCGGCCGTTCGGAGAGCTTGGGGTTGGCCGCGATGCCTGCCCAGAGCGCCCGCCCGGCTTCCTGTTCGGCGAGAAAGCCTTTGGTGCGCACGAAACGGTTGCGGTAACTCGCTTTGCCATCCCGGATATGGATCGCATGCAGCATCCCGTCGCCGTCGAACGGGTGATAGGTGCCGATCGCCTGATGGACCGGGTTCTCGGTATTGCGGACATAGACGCCCGAGATATCGGTCGGAATCTCGCCGACGCAATCGAGATCATGCGCATCGACTTCCTCGAAAACAGGCGTCCAGGCGCCGCCGATATAGGGATGGCCGTCATCCTCCAGCGTCGGTTCCACGCGGTTGACGGTTTTGACTTCCATGCGGGCGATCCTCTTCCGATAGGCGGTGCGCTACCGATACCCAAAGCGCGGCGCCCTGCCTAGGCTGGGGAGAAGGCTATGGCCAAGCGCCATCGCGCGCCGCATATCGGGCGCAAAGCCGGGGGCGCGATACTATGGACGCATTTTTCACTCTCTTTGCCGTCAACGCGGCGGTCATCCTTGCCATCCTCGTGCTCCTCTGGGCGATCAGCGTGGCGATCAAGGATGTCAGCTTTATCGACAGCTTCTGGGGGTTCAGCTTCGTTATCATTGCGGTCGTTACCTATCTGATGACCGAAGGTGGATCAGAGGAACGGCGGCTGCTGATCCTGTGCATCGCGGCTGTCTGGGGCACGCGGCTCGCTGCCTATCTCTTCTGGCGCTGGCGCAAGGAGGGGCCAGACAAGCGCTATCTTGCGATGCTCGGCAAGGCGGAGCCGCACCCGCACCGTTTCAGCTTCCGCATGGTCTTCATGCTGCAGGGAATTCTGCTGCTGATCGTCTCGCTGCCGATCCAGCTCGGCTCGATCCCTTCGGAACCCGCCTCGGTCGGGTTGCTCGGTTGGTTCGGCGCGGGCCTCGCTGTTATCGGCATCCTGTTTGAAACGATAGGAGACTGGCAACTCGCGCGCTTCAAGGCGCAGGGGAAGGGCGGCGTCATGGACAAGGGCCTATGGCGCTACACCCGCCATCCCAACTATTTCGGCGACACCTGTGTATGGTGGGGGCTGTATCTGATTGCGGCGGAGACGACGCTTGGCATCGCAAGCTTCATCGGCCCGGCCGTGATGACCTATCTGCTCGTCAAATGGAGCGGCGCTGCGCTACTCGAACGGCGGCTCAAACGCGCCAAGCCGGAATATGAAGACTATATCCGCCGCACGAGCGGCTTCTTTCCCTGGCCGCCGAAGCGGTGAATTCCAAAAATTGCGCCGTGGAAGCTTGGAGGCCCGAGCCGGAATCGAACCGGCGTACACGGATTTGCAATCCGCTGCGTCACCACTCCGCCATCGGGCCCCGCGGCAACTGTCGAGGGCGGGCAAATGGGCAAGCCGGGGCAATCTGTCAAGCGCAACCGCACTTTCGTCGAAACCGTTGGCAAACGCGCTTGGCCTCGCTTCCGATTGCCGATAGAAGGCGGCGTTGACGTTACTGTATTGCTGATATAAGACAGCGGCGTGGAACGAGAAGAAGAACAGCAAGGCTTCCCTGCTATGAATCACGATTTCGAAGCGATGCGTTCGGCCATGGTGGAAAGCCAGTTGCGGCCGAACGCGGTCGACGATAGGCGCGTCGTTCGCGCGATGGCGACCGTGCCGCGCGAAGATTTCTTGCCGGCGGACAAGGCCGCGCTCGCTTATGCCGAAATGCTCGTTCCGCTCGGCAATGGGCGGCGGATGAACCTGCCCATGGCTACCGGACGGCTGCTCGTCGAGGCCGCCCTCACGCCGGACGATCATATACTCGTCGTCGGCGCGGCCGGTGGTTACACGGCGGCGCTGTGTGGCGGTATCGCGAAGTCGGTCGTGGCACTTGAAGAAGATGAGACGCTGATCGCCTATGGCGCCGACGCGCTATCGCGTATTCCGAATATCGAAAGTGCGAACGGATCGCTGGCTGAGGGCTGGACCGCCAGCGCGCCTTATGATGTGATTATCATCGACGGCGCGATCGAGCACCTGCCCGATGCGCTGATCGAACAGCTCGCCGATGGCGGCCGGCTCGTTTCCGGCATGTTTGAAGATGGCGTGGTGCGACTGGTTTATGGGCGCAAACAGGGTGAGGCGTTCGGAACGACAGCCTTTGTCGATGCCCAATCCTCATCCCTTCCGGGCTTCGAACGTCCGGCGGCTTTCGTATTTTAGGATGAACCATATGATGGCCAAGGCGAAAATCTATCTGACCGGGACAGCAGCAGCGGTTCTTGCGGCGACAAGCCCGGCATCTGCAGAAACGCTGCGCGGCGCGCTGCTCGAAGCCTATCAGACGAACCCGACGCTAAACGCCGCGCGCGCCGGCCAGCGGGCTAATGACGAGAATGTGCCGATCACACTCGCCGATGGTCGGCCCAATGTGAGCGTAAGCGGTTTCTATAACGAGAATGTGCGGACATCGCCGAACAGCTTCACCGCACCGTCGCGGACCACCGGCGCTCAGGCGGATGCAACCTTGCCAATCTTCCAGGGCGGCACGGTACGCAATCGCATCCGTGCGGCGCGGGATCGGGTGGAAGCCGGGCAGGCCGACCTGCGGTCGACCGAGGCTAATCTCTTTACCAATGTCGTCGCCGCCTATCTCGACGTGATCAGCAACCGGAATATCGTGGAGCTCAACGCCAATCAGGTCCGTGTGCTCGACACCAATTTGCAGGCAACAAGTGATCGGTTCGAAATTGGCGATCTGACGCGCACCGATGTAGCGCAGGCCGAAGCACGGCTCTCGACGGCGCGCGCCAATCTGGACTCCGCCGAGGCTGAGCTGGCGGCGGCCGAAGAAAATTATCTGCGGCTTGTTGGCGAGTGGCCGGAGGAACTGGAACCGCCGCCGCCTCTGCCAGAGCTTCCGGCGACGCCCGATGCCGCTGAAGACATTGCCGTCTTGAACAATCCGGACCTTATAGCGGCGCAGCACAATGCAGATGCCGCCGAGCGCGATATCGCCGCAGCACGTGGCACGCGGCTGCCACGCCTCGAAGCCTTCGCACGCGGAAATTATACGAATTTTCTCAATACCCTGGGCAGTCCGGCGCTTCCGCCAGAAGATAACGCCCGGTTCTTTCAGGAGGAAACCACTGCGACCGTCGGTCTGCGCGCGACGTTGCCAATCTATCAAGGCGGCCGTCCGGCTGCGCAGGTCCGCCAGTCGCAGGCACGGCTGCAGCAGGCCGAGGAAACGGTGATCGCGACTGAGCGCGCGGTCGTGGCCGATGTCCGGGCGGCATTCTCGCGCTATCGGGCGGCGTTGCAGGTGATCGATGCGACCGGAACCGCCGTTGAAGCCAATGAGCTCGCGCTCGAAGGCGTCCGCGCGGAAAATTCCGTGGGTTTGAGGACAATATTGGACATTCTTAACGCCGAACAGGAACTGTTGAACAGCCAGGTCGATCTCGTGACCGCGCGGCGCAACGCCTATGTCGCGGGTTTTAACCTGCTCGCGGCGATGGGGCAGGCCGAAGCGCAAGATCTGGGCCTAGACGGTGGCGTTCTCTACGATCCGAACGTCAATTATCGCCGGGTAGACAATCAATGGTTCGACTGGAACGACGATCCGCGGCCTGTGACTCAATCGACACGCACGGTCGATAATCCCGAGCGCGGGATGACAAATCCCGAAAATTGAGGCATGGCGCGCCCATGGGCGACGTTAACCATGAACCGACGATGGAAGAGATACTCGCTTCTATCAAAAAGATCATCGCAGAGGATGGCGATAGCGCGGCATCCGAAGCGGATGTGCGGTCGCGGCGGAAAAAGCCCGTGCTCGAAACGTCCGAACCGCCGGTTAGCGACGATGTTCTGGAATTGACTGACACCGTCGAAGCGGAGTCCGCCGAGCCGGTTGCGATCGACGAGGATGCAGAACCCATAGCGTCCGATGAAACGATCGACGCCAGCCATGCCGCGCTTGCCGCGTTGACCGCCATTGCCCAACCACGCGCGGAAGGTAGCGATGCCGAGGACGCGCATCCTTTGGAAGGGCTGGTCCGCGAAATGCTGCGGCCCATGCTCAAGGAATGGCTCGACGAAAATCTTCCCGGCCTCGTCGAGGAGATGGTGGCCCGCGAGATCGCGCGGATAGCCGCCGGCCGCGAATAAACGCGATCTTTCAACATGACTGTGTGCGTGCGGTGCTTGCGCCGCCGGAACCCTGCGTTATCACTGCATCATGAGAAAAATTGCATCACTCGCCGCGGCTGTGTCGCTCGCTACACTTTGTGCGCCCGCAACCGCTCGGAATTTCACGCCGGAAGACCTGGTCCAGCTTAACCGATTGGGCGGGAGTGCGGTCACCGCCGATGGCGGCATGCTGGCCTTCGCGATGCAGGAAACCGATCTCGAAGCGGATTCGCGCAGTGGCGATCTCTGGCTCCTTGATTTGCGCGAACCCGGATCGGCCCCGGAGCGCTGGCGTGCAGCGCCCGATAGCGACGAAAGTTCTCCGGCATTTTCGGCGGACGGATCGCATCTCTATTTCCTTTCGGACCGCAGCGGGTCCAGCCAGGTCTGGCGCGCTCCGATGGGTGAGGGCGAGGCCGTTCAGGTCACCGATGTCGGGGCCGATATTGCCGGATATAGCATAGCCCCGGGCGGCGAACGGATCGCGATCTGGTTTGCCGAAGATGCGAGCTGCGAAGCGGTCAGTTGCGCCGATAACGAAGAAGCGGAATATGAGGGCAGCGGCCGCTCTTACGATGCAATAATGGTCCGGCACTGGGCCAGCTGGAACGACAGTACCCAATCGCGCCTCGCAACCTTCGCACTGGCGGACGGCATTGCGACGGGTGAGGGGACGGTCGTTTCCCGGCCGCTAAACGGGCACACGCCGACGCGACCGTTTGGTGGCGCGGAACAGATTGCCTGGCACCCCTCCGGCGCGTCGATCTTCTTCATCCTGCGCGAGGGCGGTGCTGCGGAGGCGCTCTCCACCGATCTCGATATTTACCGCGCACCGGCGGATGGCTCGGGCCCGCCCGAACTGCTGACCGGCGAAAACGCTGCCTATGACAATCTGCCCACTCCCTCGCCGGACGGGCGCTTCCTCGCCTATGTCGCCATGGAGCGGCCAGGCTACGAGAGCGACCGCCGCGTGCTGCATCTGCGCGATCTGATAACCGGTGAAACGCGGGCGCTGACCGAAAGCTGGGATCGCAGCATCGGCGGTATTGCTTGGTCGACGGACCTCCAGGCCATCTATCTGACCGCGCAGGACAATCTCGACACGGCGCTATTCCGCTACATGTTGAGCGAAGGCCGGATCGAGCGGGTATCGGGTGCGGGCAGCATCGGATCGATATTGCCGCAGGCCGATGGCTCGGTGCTGGTCGCGATGGCGAGCGCGCTCGCGCCGTCCGACCTCTACCGGATCGATGCCGATGGCACGATGGCGCAACTGACCAATGTGAACGGCGCGACGTTCGACGCAGTCGATATGCCGAGCCGGGAAGAGTTCTCCTTCGAAGGGTCGGATGGCGAAACCGTTTACGGCCAGATATTCCGTCCGGCCGGCGTGGCGGAGGGCGTACGGCTGCCGGTTGCCTATTTCGTCCATGGCGGTCCACAGGGGTCGTTCAGCAATAGCTGGTCATACCGATGGAACCCGGCCGCCATGGCGTCCCAGGGCTATGCGGTCGTCACGGTGGATTTCCATGGCAGCACGGGATATGGCCAGGTCTTCACCGACAGCATCAACAATGATTGGGGCGGCAAGCCGCTGCGCGACCTGCAACTCGGGCTCGACGCCGTGCTGGAGGCCAATGACTGGATGGACGGCGAACGGGTGTGCGCGCTCGGCGCCTCTTATGGCGGCTATATGATGAACTGGATCGCCGGCAACTGGCCGGATCGGTTCGACTGTCTCGTCAACCATGCCGGTATCTTCGATTTGCGGCCATTCTATTATGCGACCGAGGAGCTCTGGTTCCCCGAATGGGATTTCGGCGGGCCCTATTATGATCGCGAAGACGCCTATGAGCGTTGGAATCCCGTGCATCATGTCGAGAATTGGGAAACGCCGATGCTCGTCATCCATGGCGAACTGGACTTCCGCATTCCCTATAGCCAGAGCCTGGCCGCTTTCACCGCGCTTCAGCGGCAGGGCATCGTATCGGAACTTTTGATCTTCCCCGACGAAAATCACTGGATCAACGGGCCGCGCAACAGCCTCCAATGGCATCGCACGGTCTATGACTGGGTCGCACGCTGGACAGACGAGACAGCGGACGGCGGGGAATGAGCGTTTTCCACTCGGAAACGCGTGACGGGACGCTGATCGTCACGCTCGACAGGCCGCCGATGAACGCGCTGAACGCGGAAACGCTGGAGGAAGGCGCGGAGCTGCTGCAATCCATCGCCGCCGATCCGCCCAAGGGCGGACTCGTCTTCACAGGCGCAAACGGCGTGCTGACGGCCGGTGTCGATATCAAACAGGCGGCCGATGCCGACAAAGCCATGCGGCGGCGGCTATTCTGGGGCATCAACGATTTTTGCGCCGCGCTGATGCGGTTGCCCTGCGCCTGTGTCTGCGCGGTTACGGGTCACGCGATCGGTGCCGGCGGCATTATCGCCATCGCCGCCGACTGGACGGTGATCGCCGATACGGATCTCAAGATCGGCTTACCGGAAGCGAAAGCGGGCCTGGCCTTTCCGCAAGTCCCGCAAATCGCGATGGAATATGGTCTCGATCCGGTGTGGCACCGGCGGCTCGCGTTCAGTTCGCAGCTTTTGGGCGCGGCCGAATCTCTCGAAACCGGACTGGCCGATGAGCTCGTCCTGCCCGAAAGGACAGTTGAAATTGCCGTTACAAGAGCGAAAGAATTGGCGGATCAACCGGCATTTAACGAAGTGAAGGCCAATATGCGCCGCAAGGCCTGGGCCGATATCGATGCGGTTTATGCCGGTGGCGGAACGAATTAGTCCGCTGTGAATTGGTTCGAAGATGACGGAAAGATCGGCAATGAGCGATAAAGGCGACGCGGTCAAAGGCGGAGAGACCATCTTGTTCGTGGAAGATCAGGAGGATGTCGCCGAGGTGGCTTCGGCGATGCTCGAGGAGCTCGGCTATACGGTAATTCACGCCGAAAATGCGCAGCGCGCGCTCGATCTACTCGAACAGCATGACGATATCGATCTGTTGCTTACCGATATCGTCATGCCCGGAACGCTGAACGGCGCGGACCTCGCCCTGCGCGTGCAGGAGGAAATGGGTCTCAAGGCCGTGCTGGTGACCGGCTATGCCGACAAAGCGATTCCGACGGATCAGTTCGAGCGTTTCGACGTGATCCTCAAACCTTTCCGGATGGACGAACTGGGCCAACGCATTCGCGCGGCGCTGGACGGGGAATAGGCTTGAGGCGTCGGTAAACGCGGCGCTAACCCCATTCTTCAACGTTTCAGTAAAGTCATACCTTAACATTTGGGACGGTTCTAAAGTTCTGAATCTAAAAGATAAGTAAGCGATTCCGCGACTCTTATCGAGTATATTCGAAACACTATTAACCAATAGCGAGAATTGCGCCCCGAAAGCGCGGAACTGAAGGCGCTAAGCCTCGTTTATCCGCCATGCCTCTAACCAAATTCTTCAAGAAAATCGCCAGCCCGGACGTGGTTGCCCAACTAAATAAGCCGACCACGGTTCTGCTCGTCGACGACCAGCCCGAAGTGGCCGAGGTTACGCAGGACCTGTTGCGAGCGAAGGGCTATACCGTCGTCGCGAAATCGAGCGCGGCGGCGGCGCTTGATGCTCTAGCCACTAATCCGGATATCGATATCGTCGTTTCGGACATCGTGATGCCGGGCGAACTGGGCGGGGCGGACATCGCCGAATTCGCAAAGGAAATGGCCGGGCTCCGGACAATCCTCATCAGCGGCTTCCCGCATCATCAGATCACGATCGATAGCCTCGGCAAATATGATGTCGTGCTGAAGCCGTTCCTGATCGAGGAACTGGACGATCATATCCAGGCGGCGCTTGCGCGCGACTGACGCCGAGTCTCAACCGCGAAAAGCCTGTGGCGCAGGGCAGTCTGCCTTGCTAACGGCTGATCGCCATGAGCGAGCTACCCAAGACATTCGATCCCGCCGCCATCGAAGCGCGCTGGTATGCCCATTGGGAAGAGAACGGCCTGTTCCGCCCCGAGCGGGATGAGGCCGAGCCCTTCACCATCGTCAATCCGCCGCCCAATGTGACGGGCAAGCTCCATATCGGCCATGCGCTCGACAATACGTTGCAGGATATCTTGATCCGGCATCAGCGGCTGCTCGGCAAGGATGCGCTCTGGGTCGTCGGCACCGATCATGCCGGTATCGCGACGCAGATGGTCGTCGAGCGCCAGCTCAACGAGAAACAGCAGAAACGCACCGATTTCACGCGCGAGCAGTTCGTCGAGAAAGTCTGGGAGTGGAAGGAAGAGAGCGGTGGAACGATCACCCAGCAACTCCGCCGCCTCGGCTGTTCGATGGATTGGGCCAATGAGCGCTTCACCATGGACGAGGGCTTCACCAAGGCGGTCACCAAGGTGTTCGTCGATCTCTACAATGACGGACTGATCTATCGCGACAAAAGGCTCGTAAACTGGGATCCGGGTCTCAAGACCGCGATCTCCGATCTCGAGGTCGAGAATAGCGAGATCAACGGCCATTTCTGGCACTTCTCCTATCCGCTCGAAGATGGATCGGGCGCGATCTCCGTGGCGACGACGCGGCCCGAGACGATGCTCGCCGATATGGCGGTCGCCGTCCATCCAAGCGATGAGCGCTATGCCGATGTCGTCGGCAAGAAGGTGAAACTGCCGATCACCGGCCGGCTCGTTCCGGTCATCACGGACGAACATGCCGATCCCGAACTGGGGTCTGGCGCGGTGAAGATCACGCCGGGTCACGATTTCAACGATTTCGATGTCGGCAAACGCGCCGGGATAGCGCCCGCCGATATGCTCAACATGCTCGATGCGAATGCGGCGGTCTGCCAGACGGCGGATGGGCTGATTCCCGACGAGCTTGTCGGCATGGACCGCTTCGATGCGCGCAAGCGGGTCGTCGAAATGATCGATGAAGCGGGCCTGCTCGAACAGGTCGAGGACCGCGTGATCGTCACGCCCTATGGCGACCGCTCGAATGTCGTGATCGAGCCCTGGCTGACCGATCAATGGTATGTCGATGCCGAGACATTGGCGCAGGGTCCGATCAAGGCCGTGCGCGACGGCACGATCAAGATCGTCCCGAAAAGCTGGGAAAAGACGTTCTTTAACTGGATGGAGAATATCCAACCATGGTGCGTGAGCCGCCAGCTCTGGTGGGGGCACCGAATTCCGGTTTGGTATGGTGACGATGGCCAAGTCTATGTCGCCGCCGATGAAGCCGAAGCGCAGGCCATGGCGGGCGAAGATGTCGCCTTGATGCAGGACGGTGACGTGCTCGACACCTGGTTTTCCTCCGGCCTGTGGCCTTTCGCGACGTTGGGCTGGCCGGACGAGACCGACGACCTCAAGCGCCACTATCCGAACAGCGTGCTGATTTCGGGCTTCGACATCCTGTTTTTCTGGGATGCGCGGATGATGATGCAGGGCATGCATTTCATGGGTGAAGTGCCCTGGCATACGCTCTACCTGCACGGCCTTGTGCGCGCGGCGGATGGGCAGAAAATGTCGAAGTCCAAGGGCAACACCGTCGATCCGCTTGGGCTGATCGATACGTACGGTGCGGATGCGCTGCGTTTCTTCATGGCGGCGATGGAAAGCCAGGGTCGCGACATCAAGATGGATGAGAAGCGCGTCGAAGGCTATCGCAACTTCGCGACGAAGCTCTGGAACGCCGCGCGTTTCTGCCAGGCGAACGGGATCGGGGCGAGCGAGACGCTCGAAGCGCCCTCGGTTCAACTGCCGATCAATCGTTGGATTATTGCGGAAGTGACCAAAACAGTGAGGGCGGTTGATAGGGCATTCGAGAAACTTCGGTTCGATCGAGCGGCTAGCGAGGTGTATCAGTTCGTATGGCACACCTTCTGCGACTGGTATCTCGAACTAACAAAGCCGGTTTCGATCAACGACCGCAGAGGCCAAATTGATAGTGAATCCAAGACGACTGTAGGATGGGCTCTGGATCAAATACTGGTTATGCTTCACCCGTTCATGCCGTTCGTTACCGAAGAGCTGTGGAGTAAGATGGGCGATCGGCACCACTATCCACTGATCACTGCCAGATGGCCGATGGAGCGTGCGAAGGAATACCGAGACTCAAATGCTGAGGTGCGCTGGGTCATCCGTCTCGTGAAAATGATTCGATCAGTGCGTGCTGAACTCAATATTCCTGCTTCGGATCGGCCTGTCCTTCAAGCTTTCGGTCCAGCGGATTTGGCCAAGCGCCGCCTCAATCGCTTTAGCGATACCATTTGTCGGATGGCGCGGATCGATAAGATAAGAATTTTCGATCAAGATGAACCTCGGCCCGATCTTACCGCGGAATTTTGGTTAGATGACAACGAATTCCATATTCCTCTCGAGGGCGTAATTGACGTGCCGGCCGAAAAGACCCGCCTTACCAAATCGCTTGTGGCAGCGGAGAAGGAGGCCAGCAAGCTCGACAAGCGTCTCTCCAACCCGCAATTCGTTGAGAAGGCAAAGCCCGAGGCGGTTGAGAAGGCGCGCACCGATCATGCGGAGAAGATGGCTGAGGTGGAGCGGCTCAAGGCGGCGCTGGAACGGCTCGGCTAGGCGCGCCCGTGCAGCTCGATCACATCGTCATCCTCGCCAGCGATATCGAGGCTAGCGTCCGCTGGTACGATAGGCTGCTCGGTCTGATCGGCTTCACCAGGCAACGCGACCATGTCTGGGCCAATGCAGAGGGCTTTGCGGTCGATCTGCGCGAAGCGCGGCGCGACAGCCGAGCCTATGAACGTTTCGGACCGGGGCTCAATCACCTCGGTTTCACGGCTCCCACTATGCAGGCGCTCGAAGCGGTGCGATCGGGAATGGGCGCGGCCGGGTTCGAAGTACCCGAGATCCAGCATTTCGATGACGACCGCGCCGCCTTCTTCCGGGACCCGGACGGATTGCGGGTGGAGATCGCTGTCTACGGCTAGACTCTGTTCGTCATTGCGAGCGTAGCGAAGCAATCCCTCTCCCCGTGCGGGAGAGGGAAAGACGGCGCGTAGCGTCGTCAGGGAGAGGGGGGCAGAGTGAGCGGAGCGAGCGTGGCTGCATGCGCATGGCTCTTCGCCAGTTACCCCTCTCTTACTGCGACTAAGGCAACAAGTTGCCAAGTCTCCGTTTTTCTCTCCCGCAAGGGGAGAGAAGGATGACCGCTAGCCCGTCCTGAAAATCCCCGCTAAACCTCCCGCATGACAAACGCCGCCTATCCTGCCACGCGCCTGCGCCGCACCCGTGCCACAGCCTGGTCGCGCGCGATGGTCGCGGAGAACCGGCTGCATCCATCCGATCTCATCTGGCCGCTCTTCGTGACCGATGGCGATGACGAACAACCCATCGGCACGATGCCGGGCGTATCGCGCTGGCCGGTCGAGCAGATTGCGGAGCGTGCACGTGAGGCGGCGGATGCCGGTATTCCCTGTGTTGCGCTTTTCCCCAATACCCAGCCCGAACTCCGCTCGGACGATGGCGCGGAGGCACTTAACCCTGACAATCTGATGTGCCGCGCGATCGGCGAGATCAAGGATGCCTGTGGCTCGGATATCGGCATCCTCACCGACGTCGCGCTCGATCCGTACACGTCGCACGGCCAGGACGGGCTGGTCGGCGAGAGCGGGCGGGTGCTCAACGATGATACGGTATCCGTGCTCGTCGAACAGGCGCTCAATCAGGCGCGCGCCGGGGCCGATATCATCGCGCCGTCCGACATGATGGATGGGCGGGTCGGCGCGATCCGCGCAGCGCTCGAAGACGATGCGCATACCAATGTGCAGATCATGGCCTATTCGGCGAAATATGCGAGCGCCTTTTACGGGCCGTTCCGCGATGCGGTGGGCAGCGGCGGGCTGCTGAAAGGCGATAAGAAAACCTATCAGATGGATCCGGCCAATGCCGAAGAGGCGCTGCGCGAAGTGGCGTTCGACATTGCCGAGGGCGCCGACAGCGTGATGGTGAAGCCCGGGCTCGCTTATCTCGATATCGTGCGGCGCGTGAAGGCGCGGTTCGAAGTACCGGTCTTCGCCTACCAGGTGTCTGGCGAATATGCGATGATCGAAGCCGCCGCTGCCGCCGGGGCAGGGGATCGCGATGCGTTGGTGCTGGAAACGCTGCTGGCGTTCAAGCGGGCCGGCTGTTCGGGCGTGCTCACCTATCATGCGCTCCATGCCGCGCGCCTGATCGGGTCGTGAGCGGCGCAGCGATTGAGACAGACAGACTGATCCTCAGAAACTGGCGGTTCGAGGACCGCTGGCCCTTTGCCGAGATGAACGCCGACCCGGAGGTCATGCGCTATTTTCCGGCTACATTGAGCCGCGCGGAGAGCGATGCGCTCGTTTGGCGGATCGGGCAGCATCTCGAGCGCCACGGCTTTGGTCTATGGGCCGTCGAACGCAAGGACGACCAGCGATTCCTTGGCTTTTGCGGCCTGGCGCGGATCGAATTCGCCTGTCCGATCGAGGGCGATATCGAGATCGGTTGGCGATTGGCGCGCCATTGCTGGCGCAAGGGCTATGCGTTTGAAGCAGCGTCTGCCTGTCTCGACTGGGTATGGGCGCATCGCGATTTCCCGCGCATCGTTTCGATGACCGCGGAGATCAACGAACCGAGCTGGAGCCTGATGCGCAAACTCGGCATGGAGCATCGCCCGCAACTCGATTTCGATCATCCGAGGATCGCCGACGACAGCCCCCTCAAGCCGCATGTCGTTTATGTCGTGGATCGGCCCGCATGACTGATACGATCATTGAAACTGACCGCCTGATCTTGCGCGACTGGCGCGATACGGATCGCGAACCGGCCTATGCGCATATCAACTCCAACCCCGATGTCATGCGCTGGCTTGATGGCGTGCAGACGCGTGCCGAATGCGACGCGATGATCGATAAGCTAACGGGTCGGCAGGAGCAGTGTGGTCACACATTCTGGGCGCTGGAGCGCAAGGACGATGGCGCGTTGCTCGGCTTTTGCGGTTTGTTGATCACCGAGCGTGAGATCGTGCCGACATGCGGCGAGCCAGAGGTCGGTTGGCGGCTGCGTAAAGACATATGGGGGCGGGGTTATGCAAAGGAGGCTGCCGCGGCTTCGCTGAGCTTTGGGTTCGATACGCTTGGCTTTGAACGCATCCACGCGCTGACGATACCAGAGAACACGCCGTCTTGGGGACTGATGGGGCGGCTTGGCATGACCTATCGCCCCGAACTCGATTATATCGGCACGGACTGGGGCCCGCAGTCGATGCGCGAGATCATCTATACGATAACGGCCGAGGAATGGCGCGAGCGGCGTAAGGAGTTTGAAGCATGAAAGATGTCAGCATAATCCCGTTCAACGGCAAGACGCCGCAGATCCATGAGACAGCCTTTGTTGCGCCGGGTTGTCGGCTGATCGGCGATGTGCGGATTGGTGCGGGTTCGAGTATCTGGTACAATTGCGTGCTGCGCGGTGACGTCAACTATATCGAAGTTGGCGAGCGGTCGAATATCCAGGACGGCACGGTCGTGCATTGCGACGGCGATCACGGGCCCGAGCATCCGGGTACGCCCACCATAATCGGGGATGATGTGCTCATCGGCCATATGGCGATGATCCACGGCACGAAACTCCACGACAAGAGTTTCGTCGGCCTCGGGGCAATCGTCATGGACGGCTGCGAGATCGAAAGCGGCGGGATGATCGCGGCGGGCGGCATGCTGACGCCGGGCAAAATCATCAAGGCCGGCGAGATGTGGGGCGGACGTCCTGCGAAAAAGATGCGCGACCTGACCGAGCAGCAACAGGCGATCAACAATCTGGGCACGATGCACTATGCACAGCTCGCGCCTCTGCATGCCGAGGCGGTGTCCGAATCCTGAGCTACTGCGTTCTGAGCCGCCGGTTCAGGGCGTCATACCGCGCATTCTGGGACTCGTAGAGCGCCGCAACCTGCTCGCGCGCGGCTACGAGCCTGTTGGTTTCCGCGGGGCGGCCGCTTGCGGTCTGCTCGGCCAGCATCGAATCGAGATCGCCGAGCGCCGCGATGGTCTCTGCGCGCGCGGAGTCCAGCGCGGACACCGCGAGTTGCGCTTCGATCCAGGTCTCGCTCTGCATCGAGCTACCGCTTGCCGCAGCAACGGCCCGCTCGGCAGCGGGGTAGGCAGCACCGAAGTCGCGATCGCCAGCGCCAGCCTGGCTCACAAGACGATCGATCTCGGCCGCAAGCGCCGGATCGGCGGCGGACCGAACAGGCGCGATGCCGCGAACCGGCTCGTCGAGCACGCCCTCGATCGACCGTGTCGCAAGCGAAGGCGGTTCGCCCTCCGGGCCTGCGCAAGCGAGCAGCAACAGGGGCGTGGCACATATGGCGGCGCGACGGATCATGCGCTCCTCCTAGGCGCACCTGCTTTTGCCCGCAACGGGGTTGCGCCGCCGCGCCAGTCCGCCTACATGGCGCGTTCCCAAGCGCCCGTAGCTCAGCTGGATAGAGTACCTGACTACGAATCAGGGGGTCGGAGGTTCGAATCCTTCCGGGCGCGCCATACACCTCGCACTAAAGACGCCCGCTGCGCTTAGCGTGTTTTCGCGCTACGATGATGAAGTTGTGCGACGCTGGGCACGACCGGGAATTTCTGCCCGACATCTTCGCTGATGACGGCGTTGCAGCGCTGGCCGCTAGTGCCGGTCCCGCCAGTCTTCGGTAAGCTTGCGCAATCGCTTCTGCCTCGGGCGTTTGGGCGTGGCGTCCAGTATCTTCGCGCCGCCGAGAAAAACGGCACCCGTGCAACACAGCGCGAGGGCGATCCCCATCGGGCCCTTATATTGAATGAGATAGAGTTGCGCGCGCGCCGTTGCGCCGACCGCCAGTGCGTAAATGATCAGATAGGCTTCGAACCGTGTCTTGATGACGAACAGGCGAGCGATGCGCGGCCACATGCATAATAGTTAAGCAAAACCCGTGCCAATCGCGGAAAACTGCGGTTCGCGCGTTGACGGATATGGTAAACTGTAAGTTAATCCGACAGGGGGTCAGATCAGTTCGGTGAGATCGAGCGCTTCGTACAGCGCGCTTCGTGCCGCCGCGATTCGGAGATGGAGATCGGCATCGTCGAGATGGTCCGCATCGATGCTCTCGGGCCAGCCGGTCGCGACGACATCGCGGATCGTATCGAGCTTCGCCTCGTCCATCAGGAAGCGGGTATCGATCGTTGCCGGATCGGCCAGCACGCGCAGGCGCAGACAAGCCGGCCCGCCGCCATTAGCCATCGACTGGCGGACGTCTACGGGGATGAGTTTACGGATCGGTCCGTTACCCGCGACCATTTTTTCGAGCCATGGCCAGACCGTTTCGCTGTCCCGCGATTCCGTCGGCAGGATCAACGCCATGCCTGTCCTGAACTCTGCCGAAGAGCCATCCTCGGGCAGGGTGACGAGCTGCGCGTTGAATAGATAGGTTTTGATAGCCTCATCGAGCGATACCTTGCTTGCCGGCACCTCCACGATAACGACATCGGGCATCTTCGCCTGCAGTTCGGCGAAGAATCCGTCGCGATCGGCAAATGCTTGTTCGTGGCAGAAGAGCACATTTTCGTTCGCGACGGCCACCACGTCATTGTGGAATGCGCCGGCAGCGATGGCTCTGGTCGATTGTTCGACAAATATCGTGCGTTCGGGATCGAGACCATGTTTGCGCGCGACGGCTTTGGACGCCTCGACATGTTGGCGGGCGGGGAAGGGGCCGCCGCTTTCGCCATAGACGAATATCTCGATGCCCGGTTCGCCATGCGCAGCGGTGAGGCGCATGAAGTTGGCCGCCCCCTCGTCGCCAAACGGCGGCGGGACGGGATCATGTACGGCGAAGTGGGCAGCATCCGCAAACGCCAGGCGGAGCTGCGCCAGCGTTTCCGGCCATTCATGACTGCGATGGGGCATGGTCACGAGATTGGCCGGCGTCAGGTGGCAGCGGCCATCCGCCGTATCGGGTGCAGGTGAAACAGTCGCGGCGTTGGCCGTCCACATCGAGGAGGCTGACATGGCGTTGGCGAGCAAGGCGGGACCGGCATGCGCGGTATCTGTTCCAAGCGATTTCAGCCACGCTTCGTCCGGCCGCCGCTGCGGCAGAAACGCACCCTGCACCAATCCAAGCCGGATATTAGCGCGCATCTTCTCGATGCCCTGCAGCGCAGCCGCGCGGGGCTGGGAGATTTTCCCGGCATTCTTCGCCGAGGCGAGGTTGCCGAGGCTGAGCCCGGTATAATTGTGCGACGGGCCGACAATGCCGTCAAAATTGATCTCGACGAGAGACATGTCGCGCTCTCCTCTTAACGGGTGACGTAGCGGACCGGGGTGCCGGTTTCGGCCTGCAGGATATCCGCTGCCTGCGAATCGATTTCGACCTCCGCGTCGCCGAGCATGCCGATATTCGCATAGCAGCAGCGGAAGGATTCGAGCTTCCCGGTCGCAGCGAGCGACCGGCTGCCCTCTTCCCCCTCGATATTGACGATCGTACCTGTCCGGGATTCCGATACGGATTTCACATTGTCGATATCAGCTTCCATCGTCGGCCCGCCGTCGAAAATATCGACATAGTCATTAAAGCGGAAACCCTCGCTTTCGAGCATCCGCATCGCGGCGCGGCCCGACGGGTGCGGCTTGCCGATGACTGAGCGCGCGCTTTCCGGGAGCATGTTCAGATAGATCGGGTGTTTCGGCATCAGGTCTGCGATGAACTGGTTGCCGTTGCGCGCGTTGAACTCGTCGGCTTCTTGGAAAGACATGCCGAAAAACTTGCCGGCCAGCGCATCCCAGAATGCCGATCCGCCGGCTTCATCGATCACGCCGCGCAGTTCGGCGACCAGCTTATCGCCGAACCGTTCGCGATGGTCTGCGATGAACAGATAGCGGCTGCGGGCGAGCAATTTGCCGAGGCCTCCCGCGCGCTCATTGGGATGGAGAAACAGGCCGCCGACTTCGGACGCGCCTTCATAATCCGTTGTCAGCGACAGGATTTTGGAACTGAAAGTGCGATCCAGCTCTTTGCTGCGCTGCGTATAGGTGGTGATGCGATAGCTGTAGAAGGGCCAGCGTTTGCCGACCGCCGCGAATATCTGCGCTGTACCGCGCACATGGCCGGTATTGACGTTTTCGAGCGCGAGCAGAAACAGGTCGTTCGCGGACTCGCCCTCGGTTTTCGCGAACGCCTCTTCGGACCGGGCGAGTTTTTCGTTCAGTGCGCCGCGATCGGGCGGCAGGTTGGTGAATCCGCCCCCGGTCAGTTTGGCCATTTCGTAGAGCTGGTCGACATCGTCGCGGCGCGCGGCGCGGACAACGAAACTCATAATTTTCCCCCATCGGTGAGCCGGATCAGAATGAGTGCCGAAAGCTGCGCCCGTTCCGGCAGGCTATCGGCAATCGTGATCTCTATCATCGCGACCGCCTTAGCCCGAGATGCGGCCTGCGTCACCGCCTTGCATCCCCAATTCGGGTACGGCATAGCGCGTCCTTCTCCTCCCTCTATGTTGATGATCGAAACCCGCGGATCGCATCCGTAAGCCGGGAGTACACATGTCTGATTATGTCGATCGCGCGGGGCTGCGCGTAGCTGCAAGTCTTGCGGAATTCGTCGAAACCGAAGCGCTGGACGGTCTCGGTATAGCGCCCGATGCTTTTTGGCAGGGCGTGGCGGACATCTATCGCGATTTCACGCCGGAAAACCGCGCCTTGCTCGCAAAGCGCGAAGAATTGCAGTCGCAGATCGACGCGTGGCACGAGGCGCGCAAGGGCCAGCCGATCGACCAAGGCGAATATCAAGCGTTTCTGAGCGAGATTGGCTATCTTGTCCCGGAGCCCGAGACATTCAGCATCGGCACCGAAAATGTCGACGACGAAGTCGCGCGCATCGCGGGTCCGCAGCTTGTCGTACCGGTCCTCAACGATCGGTTCCTGCTCAATGCCGCTAATGCGCGCTGGGGCAGCTTGTACGACGCGCTCTATGGTACGGACGTGCTGCCGGGCAGCCCGAAACCGGGCGGCTATGACGAAGAGCGCGGCGCGCAGGTGATCGCTGCCGCGCGCGATCTGCTCGACGAATTCCTGCCGCTCGCCGATGGCAGCTGGAGAGATTTCGAAGGCGGAACGCCTGAGCTGACCGATCCCGGCCAGCTAATCGGCAGGAATGGCAAATCCATGCTGTTCCGGCACAATGGATTGCACATCGAAGTCGTGATCGACCGAGATCATCCCATCGGGAAGACGGACATGGCGGGAATCGCTGATGTGATCGTCGAGGCCGCGCTCACGACTATTGTCGATCTCGAGGATTCGGTCGCGGCCGTCGATGCCGAGGACAAGGTGCTCGCCTATCGCCATTGGCTCGGCCTGATGCGCGGTGATCTCGAAGCGTCTTTCGAGAAGGGTGGCAAGACGATGACGCGCGCGCTCAGTGCCGACCGCGACTATACGGGCATGGACGGGGCGGCGTTTTCGCTGCCCGGGCGCAGCCTGCTGTTCGTCCGCAATGTCGGACATCTGATGACCAATCCGGCGGTGCTGCTGCCGGATGGAGAAGAGGCGCCGGAGGGCATTCTCGACGGTATCATGACCAGCCTGATCGCGATGTACGACCTCAAGAGTCTCGGGAAGTACCGAAACAGCCGAGCGGGTTCTGTCTATATCGTGAAACCCAAGATGCACGGGCCGGAAGAATGCGCGTCCACCAACCGGCTGTTCGATGCGATCGAAGATATGCTTGGGCTGGATCGCCACACGATCAAGGTCGGCGTGATGGACGAGGAACGGCGGACATCGGCCAATCTCGCGGCCTGCATCCATGCCGTCAAAGACCGGATCGTCTTCATCAACACCGGTTTTCTCGACCGTACGGGCGATGAGATTCACACCTCGATGCGGGCAGGCGCGATGATGCGCAAAGCGGCGATCAAGGAGGCGGAGTGGCTGCAGGCCTATGAGGATCGCAATGTGCGGATCGGGCTCGCGGCCGGTTTTTCCGGCAAGGCGCAGATCGGCAAGGGTATGTGGCCTGCGCCCGATCTGATGGCGGACATGACGGAGGCCAAGATCGGCCATCCGCAAAGCGGCGCTAACTGCGCCTGGGTACCAAGCCCGACCGGTGCGACGCTGCATGCGCTTCACTACCATCGGGTAGATGTTTTCGCGCGGCAGAAAGAACTGGCGGACGAACCGATTCCGGCGCTGGAAAAGCTCCTCACCATTCCGCTGGCCGATGGCACCAACTGGTCGCCGGAGGAAATCCGTGAGGAGCTCGACAATAATGCACAGGGCATACTCGGTTATGTCGTGCGCTGGATCGACCAGGGCGTCGGCTGTTCGAAGGTGCCGGACATTCATGACGTCGGCCTTATGGAAGACCGCGCGACGCTCCGCATCAGCTCGCAGCATATGGCCAACTGGCTGCACCATGGCGTGTGCAGCGCGGAGGAAGCCGATGCGGCGCTCGAACGAATGGCGGCGAAGGTCGATGCACAGAATGCAAGCGATCCAGCCTATGTGCCGATGGCCGACAATAAAGACGGCGCGGCCTATCAGGCAGCCCGCGATCTCGTCTTCAGGGGCGCTGAACAGCCGAGCGGCTATACCGAGCCGCTGCTCCACGCTTATCGACGGAAAGTGAAGGACAACTGATTCGTCGCCGACCGCGGGAGGAGCGTCGCGGGCGTAATCTCAGAGATAGTCTGAAAATTCTGCGAGAAGCTGTTTGTAAAGTCGCTTTTTGAAGGGCACAATCATCCTTGGCAGTTCCAATGGATCAGCCCATTTCCAGGCGCGGAATTCCTGATGGTCGGTCTCGATATTGACGTCGCTGTCCGCGCCTTCGAACCGTGCGAGGAACCAGCTTTGCCGCTGGCCGCGATATCTGCCCTTCCAGATCTTGCCGATCAGTTCGTCCGGCAAGTCATATTGCAGCTCGCGCGAGGCCCGGGCGATCAGTGACGTCTTGGCCGGGGCGATGCCCGTTTCCTCCTCAAGTTCGCGGAATGCTGCGGATTCCGCATCCTCGTCCTTGTCGATACCGCCTTGCGGCATCTGCCAGGCCTCGCTGCTCGAATCCATCCGCTGGCCGACAAAGACCTGCCGGCTATGGTTGAGCAGCATCACGCCGGCGCAAGGCCGGTAGGGCAAATCTGCGCTTTTGGTCATTCGGCAGCGGCGGCCTGTTCCGGCGCGGCGTCTTCTTCGATTTCGGCCAGGATCAGCTTGAGCGCCTCGAGACAGGCCACGACATCGTCATGTGCAGAGGGGATGATTTTCCGCAGGTTCGCGAAACCGTGAATATTGCCGCCGGCCTCGCGATAAACGGTATGCACGCCGCCCGCGATCAGCTTGCCCGCATATTCGCGGCCCTGATCGCGCAGCGGATCGAGCCCGGCCGTGACCAGCACAGTCGGCGGCAGTCCAGTGGTATCCTTGAGCACCGGATTGAGCCGCCAGTCGGTTTCGTCGCCGGCATAATGGTTGCCGAACCATTCCATCGTCGCGGATTCCAGAAGAAAACCCTCGGCGAAATCCTGCATCGATCCGCCGTCTGCGCTCATATCGGTCGCGGGATAGATCAGCCATTGGGCGATGACGGGCACATCCGCCGGTTCGTCGCGCAGCGCCAGTGACGTCACGGCGGCGAGATTGCCACCCGCGCTGTCACCCGACGGGATAAGGCCAGTCACCTGCAAGCCCAGTTCGGTCGGGCTGCTTGCTATCCAGCGCGCTGCTGCGATGCAGTCTTCGGGCGCGGCGGGGAAAGGGTTTTCCGGGGCGAGCCGGTAATCGACCGAAACGACGGGCAGATCGAGCGTCGAGGCGGTTTCGCCGCATAGACCGTCATGCGTTTCGATATTGCCGATCACGAAACCGCCGCCATGGAAGAAGACGACGACCGGGCCGGGCTCGCGATTCTCACGGGTGTCGTAGAGCCGTGCGGGAATATCGCCGGCCGGGCCGGGGAGCGCGAAGTCCCGCTTTACCGCAAGATCACCGCAAGGCCGCTCGGCCATGGTGAAGATCATGTCCATCATCGCTCGCGCGGTTGCCGGATCGGACTCATGCGCCTTGGGGCCTTCCTGGGCGGAGAGAAGATCGAGCATCATCTGCACATCGGGGCGGACATAGGGCGTCGCTTGGGACATTATTCACTCTCCGGATTGCGGGTTCGTTTTGCTCGTATGTATAGGCGCAAAGGTGCGCGCGGCAAGTCGCGGCGTCAGCGCAAACTGGCCGGCCGCGCGGATGATCAGAAATACCGTGAAACTCAGCCACAGTCCGTGATTACCGAGTGGCGCCGTGAGCCACAGCATCAGGCCATAAGCGAGAAACGCGACCGCCATCGTCGCCAGCATCGCCCGCGTCCATGTCGCCCCGACGAACACGCCGTCCATGACGAAGGAGGCAACACCGGCGAGCGGCAGGGCGAGAAGCCAGATATCGTAACGCAGCACGGTTGCGACGACCTGCGGATCGGTCGAAAAGCTGGCGACGATCGGGCCGGAGACGAGGGCGAAGACGCCCGTCAGGATCAGCGCTGTGCCGATCCCGCGCAGCATGATGCGGCGGACGGTCAGGTCGAATCCCTCGCGATCCTTCGCGCCGATGGTTTCGCCGCACAGCACTTGCGCGGCATTCTCGAAGCCATCGAGCAACAGCGCCGTCAGCATGAACATCTGGAAGAGGATCGCATTGGCCGCGAGGATATCGGTGCCCTGCAACGCGCCTTGCCGCGTCACCAGCATGATGGCGATGGTTAGCAGGAGCGTTCGCAAGAACAGGTCGCGATTGACACGGAACAGGGCGCCCATGCGGCTCGTATCCCACAAGTCGGTATGACCCGCCGCCGTCTTCAACTCGGCGAGTTTCGCGCTTGGCAGGATAGCGAGAACGAGCAGCCCGCATTTTCCGGATTCGACGATCAGGCTCGCATAGGCGATTCCGGCAACGCCCCAATCCCAGACGAGCACGAACAGCACGCCGAGCCCTACATTGACGACATTCGCCGCGACCTCGATCGCCAGCACTGTCCGCATGCGGCGCAGCCCGATCAGCCAGCCGATCAGCGCCGCGTTCAGCAGCCAGGCCGGTGCGGCCCAAAAACGGATATCGATGTAAAGCTGCGCATCGGCGCACACATCCGGGCCGGCCTTGAGAAAATCGAGGCCGAGCGGCACGATCAGGGGCTTGGTGAGTAGCAGCAACGCGCCGATCGCCAGCGCGATTACCGAGGCGCGCAGCAGGGCGGCGATCTTCTCCGTTTCGTTTTGCTGGCCGACGGCCTGGGCGGTCAGCCCGGTAGTCGCCGTTTTCAGGAAATTGAAGAGGACGAGCAAGCTGATGACGAGCCGCGCGCCGAGCTCCACCGCGCCTTGCGCCGTCGCCTGGCCGAGCTGGCCGATGATCCAGATATCGGCGATTCCGATAAGTGCGGTCGCGACATTGGTCGCCATCGCGGGGAGCGCGATCGACCAGATCGCGCGCGGATCGTGCGAGGCAAGGCGCTGCGGCATTGGCTGGGTCATAGTCTCCCGCATCCGCAGCGCCTATATGCTTTGCGCGATGCTGCATTTCGTCCATCATTCCAGCTATGTCGCGCCGGCGCCCAGGGGCAGCGCATTTCGCTTCAACAAATATGGTCTGGTCCGCGAGGCGCTCGAAACGAGCGGGTCCGCAATGACGATCCATGCGCCGAATCCGATGCCGCGCGAGTGGATCGAAGACGTACATGACCATGACTATGTCGATGAGGTCATGATGGCAACCGTGCCGAAGGCGAAGGAACGACGGATCGGTTTCGCAGTAACGCCTGATATCCGCGAACGTTCCTTGCTGGCGCAGGGTGGCACATGGCTCGCGGCGCTGCTGGCGCTGGAACACGGCTTTGCGGCGAACGGGGCAGGGGGCAGCCATCATGCGCTGCCCGATACCGGGGCCGGTTATTGCGTGCTCAACGATCTCGCCGTCGCGGCGAACCGGCTCGTGGCCGAAGGCCGGGCACGGCGCGTGCTGGTGCTCGACTGCGATGTCCATCAGGGGGACGGCACGGCCGTCTTGCTCGCCGGACAGCCGGAAATGTTCACGCTTTCCCTGCATGCGGAAAAGAATTTCCCGGTGCGCAAGGCGCGCTCTTCGCTCGACATAGGCTTGCCCGACGGGCTGGCGGATGCCGGCTATCTTGATACGCTGGAAAGCAATCTCCGCGCTGCGCTTGATCAGTTCGCGCCCGATATCATCCTCTATCAGGCCGGCGTCGATCCGCATCGCGACGACCGGCTCGGGAGGCTGGCGCTCAGCGACGCCGGACTCGAAGCCCGCGAACGGCTTGTGATGCGCGAAGCGCGGCGGCGCGGCGTGCCGCTCGCCAGCGTATTGGGCGGCGGATATGGGGACGATCATGGCACGGTCGCTGCGCGCCACGCGCGGACGATCCTCTCGCTGGCCCATGAAGCGCAAAAGCATGGCTGACCGGCTTGTGAGTTTTTCTATTTTGTTCGGCGGCCTAGCTGTGCATAGGTGCAAATTAATGGAACATATTGGGTGAGATAATGGCCAGCGCGGCAGAGACTATTAAAGACAATTCTCCCGAAGACGCGGCATCGGTCGTCGTCCGATTCGCCGGCGATAGCGGCGACGGTATGCAGTTGACCGGCGGGCAGTTTACGCTTTCAACGGCGCTCGCGGGCAATGATCTGGCGACCTTCCCGGATTTTCCGGCCGAAATCCGCGCGCCGCAGGGTACGCTGTTCGGCGTGTCGGCCTTCCAGATTCATTTCGGGAGCCGCGCGATCCGCACTGCGGGCGACGAACCGGATGTGCTCGTCGCGATGAACCCGGCGGCATTGAAAACCAATGTCGACGATTTGCGCAATGGCGGGTTGATCATCGCCGACAGCGGTGCGTTCGGCGAGCGCAATCTCTCCAAGGCCGGCTATATCGAAAATCCGCTCGAAGACGGTTCGCTCGCCAAATGGCAATTACTGTCGCTCGACATGACCGAGATGACGCTGGAAGCGGTGAAGCCCTTCGGCCTCGGCAACAAGGAAGCTTTGCGCTGCAAGAATATGTGGACGCTTGGGCTCACGCTCTGGATGTTCGATCGCAAGCGCAAGCCGATTATCGACTGGCTCAACGCGAAATTCGCGAAAAAACCGGAGATCGCCGAAGCGAATATCGCGGCGCTCAATGCCGGTCATGCCTATGGCGAGACGGCGGAATTGGGTTACGCGTTTCAACCACGCCATGTCGACGCCGCGCCGGCGGAGCCGGGTCTGTACCGCACGGTTACCGGCGCCGAGGCGATTTCTTTGGGCCTGCTGGCGGGGGCGAAGCTGGCCGATCTACCGATGTTCTTCGGTGGTTATCCGATCACGCCGGCCTCGGCGATCCTGCACCACCTCTCCCGGCTCAAACAGTTTGGCGTCACAACCTTCCAGGCGGAAGACGAAATCGCGGCGATAGGCGCCGCGATCGGCGCATCTTACGCGGGATCGCTTGGTGTGACGTCATCGTCCGGGCCGGGTATCGCGCTCAAGGGCGAGGCGATGGGCTTGGCGATCATGACCGAGCTGCCGCTGGTGATCGTCAATTCGCAGCGTGGCGGGCCGTCCACGGGCCTGCCGACCAAGACCGAACAGTCGGACCTGTATCAGGCCGTCTATGGCCGCAACGGCGACGCGCCGATGCCGGTGTTGGCCGTGCGCTCGCCGTCCGATGCATTCGATTGCGCGATCGAGGCCTGTCGCATCGCCACGCGCTTCATGACGCCGGTTATGTTGCTCACCGACGGCTATATCGCCAATGCCGCCGAGCCCTGGAAAATGCCGGATGTCAACGCGTTCAAGCCGTTTCCTGTCAAACATTATGAAGAAGTGCCGGCCGAAGGCGAACATTTCAATCCCTACAGCCGAGACGAAAAGCTGGCCCGCCCCTGGGTCAGACCGGGCACACCGGGCCTGATGCACCGGATCGGAGGCATCGAGAAAGCCTCGAACAGCGGCAATATCGATTATTCGCCCGAAAACCATCAGGAAATGACCGATATCCGCGCGCAGAAAATCCTGAATGTCGCGGACGATATTCCGGAGCAGGAGATCGATCTTGGCGATGGCAGCGAAACGCTCGCTGTGGTTGGATGGGGCTCGACCTATGGACCGATCCATCAGGCGGTGACCCGGGCGCGTCACAGGGGACAGAGCGTTGCGCAGATCCATTTGCGCCATATCTGGCCGCTGCCGCGCAATCTCGGCGATTTGCTGCGCGGCTTCGACAAGATTCTTGTGCCCGAGATGAACAAGGGACAGCTGAAAACCGTGCTGCGCGATCAGTATCTCGTCGATGCGAAACCGCTGAACAAAGTCTCCGGCCAGCCTTTCCGCATTTCGGAAATCGAGGCCGCGATCACGGAGCATCTCGATGGATGAGAAACCCAAAAGCGTCATGCCGCTGGTCGGCATGCTCATCGTGATCGTCGCGATTATCTATTTCCTGTGGAGCTGAGGAGGCTGCCATGAACGACATGACCCCCGTCAAGACGACCCTTAAAGACTGGGTGACAGATCAGGAAGTCCGCTGGTGTCCGGGCTGCGGCGATTATGCGATTCTCAAGGCCGTGCAGCGCACGATGCCGGATCTCGGCGCGGACCCGGCCAACACGGTGTTCGTATCCGGCATCGGCTGCTCCTCGCGCTTTCCCTATTATATGGAGACCTACGGCTTCCACACGATCCATGGCCGCGCGCCGACGATTGCGACAGGGCTTAAGCTCGCCAATCCAGAACTCGATGTCTGGCTGGTGACGGGAGATGGTGACGGGCTGTCGATCGGCGGCAATCATATGCTCCACCTGCTGCGCCGCAACGTCGATTGCCAGGTCCTGCTGTTCAACAACGAGATTTACGGCCTGACCAAGGGCCAATATTCGCCGACCTCGCGGACCGGCACCAGCAGCCCGTCGACACCGTTTGGTTCGGTCGACCGGCCGGTTAATCCGTGCGCCTTCGCGCTAGGCTCGGGTGCGCGTTTCGTCGCTCGCGGTATCGATGTGAACAAGAATCTCAGCAATACGTTCAAAGCGGCGTATAACCATAAGGGCACGGCCTTTATCGAGATTTTCCAGAACTGCATCGTCTATAATGAAGACGTGTTCGCCGATTTCACGAACAAGAAGACGGCGGCGGAGACGCAGATCTGGCTCGAACATGGCGAGCCGCTGCTCTTTGCCAACGGCACCAAGGGCCTCGCGCTCGACCGCGAACATCCCGAGCATCTGAAGCCCATCGTCGTCGATGTCGTCGATGGCGATTGGCAGGCGGCCGGCGTGTTGCGGCACGACCAGACCAACCATGCGCTGGCCTATATGCTCGTCGAAATGCCGTTCGGCGAATATCCGATGGCGCTCGGCACGGTTTATGACGATCCGCGTCCGACCTTCAATCAGGTGCTCACCAAACAGCGTGAAGAGGTTTCGGCGGGCAAGCCTGCCGATTTGCAAGCGCTGATAGAACATGGCCAGACCTGGACCGTCGAAGAAGATGGGCCAGAGCTTTAGAACCGGTATCGGACCGGGACGCTAAGCGCGCATGGATAATCTGACCCATGGCCTGACGGGTGCCGTGCTCGGTCAGCTCGGGCTCAAGAAGAAAACCGGCCTCGGCATGGCGACGCTGATCATCGCCGCCAACTTACCGGACATCGACGCCCTTGCGACGCTGTTTGGCGAGTATCAGAGTTTGGCGCTCCGGCGCGGCGTTGCGCACGGGCCTTTTGGCGTACTGATCCTGCCGATACTGCTGACCGGCGTCATGATCGCCTTCGATCGATGGCAGGAACGGCGGGGCAAGCGGCCGGAGAAAAGGCTACCGATCCATAAAGGCTGGCTGCTCGCGCTCGCCTATATCGGGGCGATCAGCCATCCGATGCTCGATTATCTCAACAGTTATGGCGTCCGTTTCCTTGAGCCTTTTTCCGACCAATGGTTCTATGGCGATACGTTGTTTATTATCGATGTCTGGGTCTGGGCCGCGCTCGGGATTGCGCTCTGGCTCTCGCTGCGGCGCGAACGAAGGGGGCGGACGGATTACCGGCGGCCGTTGATCGCCATCGTTGCAATCGTCATAGCCTATGTCGGCGCCAACGCGCTGATCTCGGATCGCGCCCAGCAGCTGGCTGCGGAGCAGATCCGGGATATGCGCGGCGAATCCGCCGAACTGGTTATCGCCAATAATGTGCCGATCGCCTTCTGGGTGCGGGACATTCGGTGGCGTGGCCAGGGCGAAATAGGGAGCGGGCGTTTCACGCTGTTTGGCGGCGAAGATATGGTGACGCTGAACGATGATGTGCGCCCCGATGGCATGGATACGGTCGATTGGGATGCCGTCATAGCGGAGAATCCCGATGTGCGGCCTTATCTGTTCTGGTCCCGCATGCCCTTTATCGAGCGTCGCGACGGTCGCATACTGCTGCGCGACCAGAGGTTCACTTTCGACGGTATTGGAGACCGCTTCACGGTCGATATAACCCCGGCGGAATGAGCAATGTCTCGATAGTCTGGTTCCGCAGGGACCTGCGCCTTTCCGATCAGGCCGCGCTGGCCGAGGCCACGTCGCGTGGCCCGGTCATTCCGGTTTATATTTTTGACGATGAGACACCCAAACATCGGAAGATGGGCGCGGCCTCGCGCTGGTGGCTGCACCATTCCCTGGAAAGTCTGGACAAGAGCCTCCGGGACAAGGGTTCGCGGCTGATCCTGCGGCGTGGGACAAGCGCGACGATCCTCGCCGATATCGCGGCCAAGACTGGAGCGACCCAAATCCACGCGCTGCGCCACTACGAGCCCTGGTGGCGCAATGCGGAACGCGAGTTGAAAGAGCTGTTGCCTGATGGCGTCGACCTCTGCCTGCATCATGGCAACTATCTGATGCCGCCGGGTTCTGTGACGACCGGCTCGGGCGATCCCTACAAGATCTACACGCCGTTCTGGAAAGCGCTGCGCGAGCATATGCCGCCGGCCGAACCGTCCCGTACGCCGCAGACAATCGACGCGCCGGGCGAGTGGCCATTGAGCGACGATCTCGACGATTGGGCGCTACTCCCGACCAATCCGAATTGGGCAACAGGCTTCGACGTCTGGACGCCCGGCGAGGAAGGGGCGCGGGCGAATGTGGACACCTTTATCGACAAGGCGACGCGCTATGACGACCGCCGCAACCTGCCGAGCATAGAGGGCACGGCGCACCTCTCGCCGCATCTCCATTTCGGCGAGGTCTCGCCCACCTATATTTGGCATCGCGTGTCCGGCCCGGGCCGCGACGTGACGACGTTCCAGAAGGAACTGATCTGGCGCGACTACGCGCAGAACGTCATCCTGCAATTCCCGAAATATGGCGGCGAAGGCTATCGCGACCAGTTCGCCGATTTTCCTTGGCGCGACTTCCGCTCCTCGGCCGTGCGCGACGACTTCGATCGCTGGTGCAAGGGCGAAACCGGCTATCCGATCGTCGATGCCGGGATGCGCGAGCTTTGGGCGACGGGCTGGATGCACAACCGGGTTCGGATGATCGCGGCGAGTTTTCTCATCAAGCATCTGCTGATCGACTGGCGCAAGGGCGAACGCTGGTTCTGGGATACACTCGTCGATGCCGATTACGGATCGAACAGCACGAACTGGCAATGGGTCGCCGGCACGGGCGTCGATTCCAATATGTTCGTGCGGATTATGGCACCGCTCAGCCAGTCCGAAAAATTCGACGCCGGCGACTATATCCGGCGCTGGGTGCCCGAACTCGCCGATCTCGACGATCCCTATATCCACGACCCCGAAGAACATGGCTGCAAGCCGGACGGCTATCCGGCGAAGATCATTGGTCACAAAGAGGCGCGCCAGCGCGCGCTGGATGCGTATGAAACGGTGAAATCCTGATTAGAGAAAGGGCACGCGAAACCGTTGCTCTCCGCTACGCTTTTCGGCAATAAGCGCGCGCAGGAGGGGATATGGCGAGCAGTCCGTCACCACGCGGCGAACATCTGCTGCGCGCGGATCGCGGTTTTTCGACCGGGGCGTCTTGGTTCATGCGCCTGTTCGCGCCCGGCTTTCACAAGATACTCGACCGGATCGATACCGGGCTCGCGACAGGCAAACTCGCTGCAAAACTACCCGACGGAAAGAGCCGTGTGCTCGGCGACCACGCGCCGGGGCCTGCGGCCGAAATCGAACTCAAAAGCTGGCGGCCGTTGATCCGACTGATGACGTCGGGCTCGGTAGGCTGGTATCGCGGATGGGCCGAGGGCGAATGGATCAGTCCGGCGCCCGAAACACTGTTCGAGCTGTTCGTCGCCAACCGCAAGACGCTGGGCAATACAGCACGGGCCAAGGGCACGGCGCGCCTGCGTAACCTGCTCGCCCATACGCAGCGCCGGAATAATCGTGCCAATGCGCGGAAAAATATCGAAGCACATTACGACCTCGGCAACGATTTCTACGCCGCCTGGCTCGACGAGACGATGAGCTATTCGAGTGCGGTGTTCACCGATCCGCTCTCGCGCGAGGAACCCCTCGCCGAGGCGCAGCGCCGCAAGGTCCGCATGCTGCTCGACCGACTTGATCTGAAACCCGGCGAAAAGCTGCTCGAAATCGGCTGCGGATGGGGTGGGCTGATGGAGATCGCGGCCAGCGAATATAGCGCGGACGTCACGGGTATCACCCTCTCGACCGAGCAGAAGGCCTTTGCGGAAGATCGAATGCGCAAGGCGGGGCTGGCCGACCGCGCGCGGATCGAGCTTGTCGATTATCGCGATGTCGAAGGCACGTTCGATGCCGTGGCGAGTGTTGAGATGGTCGAGGCCGTCGGGCAGGAATATTGGCCGGCCTATTTGAACGCCATCGCGGACCGGCTGAAACCGGGCGGTAAGGCGGCGATCCAGCTGATTTCGATCGAGGAGGAGGGCTTCGAGGCCTATGCCGCGAGCGCCGATTTCATCCAGACCTATATCTTCCCCGGCGGCATGCTGGTCGAGGAAAAGCGTTTTGCGGAGATCGCGAAGCAGGCGGGCCTTAGCTGGGCGGACCGCACGAGCTATAATCTCCACTATGCCGAGACGCTACGGCGCTGGCGCGAGGATTATGACCGCGCCGTCGCCGAGAAACGCTTGCCGGACGGCTTTGACGAGCGGTTCCACGGTCTCTGGCGCTATTATTTCATGTATTGCGAAGGCGGCTTCCGAGCCGGAGGTATCGATGTGGCGCAGGTGACGCTGATCAAGGGGGATTAGGATGACGATTGCGAAATGGACGAGGGGGCTCAGCGCAGCACTGGCGATAACGCTCGGTGGGACCGCACATGCACAGGAAGCAGCCGAAGCCGAAAGCAATATCCCCACCGACACCAACGTCCTCATGTGGACGCAGCCGCAGCGCGATTTCGGCTTTCCACGCATGGAAGAACTCGCCCCGGTCCGCACGGTCCCCAATGGCGACACTTTCCGCGAAATCCCGCGCGGGCCCGATCTCGCCATCGCGTTCGAGGTGGAGGGCGAGCCCTGGACGGTCGAGCAATATCTCGAAGATCAGCGCGCCGCGGGGATCGTCATCGTCCATAACGGCCAGGTTCGCTTCGAACGCTATCGCATGGGCGCGGACGTCGATACGCGCTGGACGAGCTTCTCGGTCGCCAAGTCGCTGACCTCGACGCTGGTCGGCGCGGCCATAGTGGACGGGCATATCGAATCGCTCGACGCGGCCGTCACCGACTATATCCCGGAACTATCGGGCAGCGGCTATGACGGCGTGACGGTCCGGCAACTGCTCACCATGACCTCGGGAGTCCGCTGGGACGAGAGCTATACCGATCCCAACTCGGACGTGTCCCGCTTCAACCAGGTCACGCCCGAACCCGGCATCGACCCGGTGGTGACCTATATGCGCGACCTGCCGAGCGAGGCGGAGCCGGGCACGCGCTGGCAATATAATACCGGCGAGACCAACCTGATCGGTGTGCTCGTCGCCAACGCCACGGACATGCCGCTCGCCGACTATCTGTCGCAGCAGATCTGGGCGCCGTTCGGCATGGCGCAGGATGGCGAATGGATCGTCAATGCGGGCGGCAACGAGATCGCCGGCTGCTGCATCTCGGCGACGGTGCGCGATTATGCGCGCTTCGGCCTTTTCGTGCTGGCGGACGGGATGATCGGCGAGGAACGCGTCGTCCCCGAAGGCTGGTTCGCCGATGCGACGACCCGCCAGGCCGATATCGGCGCGCCGGGCCGCGGTTATGGCTATCAATGGTGGACCTTCGACGATGGCAGCTTCGCCGCCCAGGGCATTTTCGGCCAGGGCATCTTCATCGATCCCGCGCGCAATCTGGTGATCGCCAGCAACGGCAACTGGCCGGTCGCGAGCAATGCGCTGTACCGCGAGCGGCGCAATGCTTTCTACCGCGCCGTGCAGGCGGCGGTCGATGGGGAAGGGGAGTGATTAACCTGGGTGCATTGCCCAGCAAATGATTTCAGTTGCTACGGAGTTTCCGCTTCGTCTGCGAGTAAGGCATCCACTTCTTCATCACTGTCAACGCTTTCGAGGACTTCCTCTATCTCTTCTTCTGTATCGATCGGATCACCGCTTTCTGCAGCCCGCTCCATCAGTACCTGAATGGCTCGCGAAACTCTCGGAGAATGAATTGATGTCGGATTTGCTGCCGCATGAGTTGCGTCGATTGCAGCCAGCCCGGCAAGGCGGAAGAGTTCGACGATTTGGTTTGGCTGAAGCTGCTGCGAATTTGACGCCAGCGAGTTCAGAACAATCTGACACGCATAGAAATAGGAAATGTTCGCGAAGGACGTCTGGGTATTCGAAACATTCAAAGCCGAAACATTTTCTGCAAATTCAGCCGCAGCCCGCGCGCTCTGTTGGCCTTGAGCTGCCAATTCTTGCGAAGCTTCCAAGGCACCTGCAAAGGAGCGCGCCGACATCGTCAATGCACCTTGTGCGCAGGTTCCGATTCGATTGCCTACGGCCGCTGAATATTCAGAGTTCCAGACAAAAACTTGTCCAGCCTGCCGTCCATTGGCATCGAGGTACGAATCGGATGTGAGTTGCGTCCATGCACAACCCGGCAGCACCGCTAATGCGCAAACCAGTCCCAAAAATTTCTTCATAGCGCGTTCCCTCCGCTACACAGGATTGCAGGACAGACGAAGATTCGGAACACGTTTCGCATCCAAAACGGATCGTTGGAGGTAAACACCGACGCAATCGTTTTGGTAGTGCGATCGAGCGTATTGGTTGGTAAGTTCGTTAATCCCATCCCCTTGTAAAATAGGAAATCATCTGACCTACCCTGTCGGATGACGGACAAAGACCCCACAGACGATTACCGCCCCATAGTTCCCGAAGGCGCGGAGGACGATCCGGACTGGCCGCGTTATCCCAGCGGCAAACCGATGCCGGAAACCCATCCCGATCATGGGCCGATGAAAGATATTCCGCGCCGCGAGGACGGTACGATCTCGTCCTATTATTACTGTTCGAAGGCCGAGCTTGAAAAATGGGGCGAGCTCAAGCCCCCGGCGCGGCGCTTTCGCCACGATGGCTGGACGCCGGACCGGATCGAGAGATTCATCAAAGCCTTACGCTCCACGGCGAGCATCAAGGATGCCTGCCGGATCGTCGGCATGTCGCGCCAGTCGGCCTATAATCTCTACAATCGCGAGGATAACGCGCATATTCGCAAGGCGTGGGACGAGGCCCTGCGCGCCTGCACCAATATCCTCGCCACGACGGCGTTCGACCGGGCGGTTAACGGCACCGAGGAGCAGGTGTACTACAAGGGTGAATTCGTCGGGTGGCGGGACAAATATGACAACCGCCACCTACAATGGATGTTGCGGGTGCGCGATCCGCTGAACTGGGCGCCGCTCACCGAGTTGGAAGGCTGGATGCGCCAGCGCGGGATCGAAAAGCCCGAGGCGATCGAACCGTCTCTGCGCCGGCTCACCGAGGGCGAGGAGGAATGGAGCCGGAGACTGCCGGGAGAGGAAGACGATACGCGCGCCAAGCTGCCCGAACCGGCGGAAAACCCGGACGGCGATGGGGCGGAAGACAAGAAATCCTGAACGGCGGCTGCGTGCCTACTTTGTCAACTTTGGATAGGATTGCCAGTTCCTCTCCCCTTGTGGGAGAGGGTGGCCCGAAGGGCCGGGTGAGGGGTCGCAGAGCGACGCGAAGCGCGCGTAATCGAGGCTTTCCGGGTAGAGAACAGCTTACCCCTCATCCAAGAACGCCTAGGCTCGTGCCTCGCCAAGGCTGACTATCCCGTGTCAGGTCGAACATGCTCCCAGCATGTTCTTGGATTGCCGGGGGCAATCCATCCTGACACGCCCACAAGGGGAGAAGGAGGCGAGGGCTCACGGCGTGTAATATGTCGGCGATCCTGGCCCGACCGGCAGGCCGAGCACAAAGGTCCAGACGAAGAAGAATATCGACCAGGCGATGATGAAGAAGATCGTATAGGGGAGCATCATCGCGATCAGCGTGCCGACGCCAAGATTCTTCTCATAGCGCGTCGCCCAGGCGAGGATCAGGCCGAAATAGCTCATCATCGGGGTGATGATATTGGTCGTGGAATCGCCGATACGGTAGGCGGCCTGGATCGCTTCGGGCGAATAGCCGATCAGCATCAGCATCGGCACGAAGATCGGCGCGGTCACCGCCCATTGCGCCGAGGCCGAGCCCAATGACAGGTTGATCATCGCGCAGATCAGGATGAAGAAAAAGAACAGCGCGGGGCCGGTCATGCCGCTGTCTTGCAGGAATTGCGCGCCCGTCACCGCCGTGATCGCGCCGAGATTCGTCCATCCGAAAAATGCGACGAACTGGGCGGCGAAGAACACCAGCACGATATAGAGGCCGAGTGAGGAGAGGGCGGCGGCCATCGCGTCGATAATATCGCGGTCCGTCTTCATCGTGCCCGCGGCGCGGCCATAGGCATAGCCGATGGCGATAAAGAAGATGAGGATCCAGACGACGAACCCTTGGAAGAAGGGCGAGTTGATCCGGTCCCCGGTTTCCGGATTACGCAATATGCCCCAATCCGGAACCAGCGTCAGCGCCATCAGGCCGAGCACACCGAGCAGTGCGATTCCGGCCCAGCGCAGGCCTTTCTTTTCCACCGGCTCGAGCGGCTCCATCATATGATCGTCGAGGATCGTCTTGTCGGCATGGGTGGGGTCGTATTTGCCGAGCTTGGGCTCGACGATGGCGATGGACACCCAGGAGCCGATGGCCGTGATGAGGAAGGTCGAGGCGACCATGAAATACCAGTTGGCCGTCGCCAGCACGACATAGTCGGGGTCGATCAGGCGCGCGGCCTCCTGCGTGATTCCGGCGAGCAGCGGGTCGATCGTGCCGATCAGCAGGTTGGCGCTATAGCCGCCCGAAACACCGGCGAAGGCGGCGGCCATGCCGGCTAGCGGGTGCCGGCCCAGCGCGTAATAGATAGCCGCGGCCAGCGGGATCAGGACGACATAGCCGACTTCCGACGCGGTGTTCGAGACGATACCGGCAAAGACGATTGCAACGGTGACGAGTTTGGGCGGGGCAGAGAGCACCATGCCGCGCACGGCGGCCGACAGCAGGCCCGACTTCTCCGCGACCCCGACGCCGATCATTGCGACGAGCACTACGCCGAGCGGCGCGAAGCTCGTGAAATTGCCAACGAGATTGGTGAAGATGCGCCGCACGCCGTCGCCATCGAGCAGACTGACCGCGCGGATCATCCCGTCTTCGGCAACACCCGGCGCGTCCGCGGGCCGCGGATCGACGACTGCGAGCCCCATCCAACCGAACAGGCCCGACAGCAAGACGATCCCCACCGCCAGGATAGCGAACAGTGTGACCGGATGCGGGAGGAGATTGCCGAGCCATTCGACCCCGTCGAGAAAGCGCGTGAAAGCGTTGCGGCGCGGTGCGGCGGCCTGCGGCTCGGCATCAGCCATGGGGGTCTCCGGTCAATTGCACAGTCTCAGCCCCATGACTGGAGCCTGTGCGGTGTGAACACAAGCTTATGATCGGGATGCGGGCGGCTGGACTATGTGCCGATGCCCGGTCTCGAGATCAGCCGAGACGAGTCCGACGATATCGCTGGCGACCATGTCCGGCGATTTGAGCGTCGCCGGGTCCTCGCCCGGAAAGGCCTGGGCGCGCATATCGGTCGCCGTCCCGCCGGGATCGATGATCGCGACTTTGACCGGCGAGAGATTCTGCACCTCCTCGCCATAAGCCGTGACGAGCGTATCGAGCGCGGCTTTGGACGCACCGTAATTGCCCCAATAGGCGCGCGGCGCCGCGCCAACGCTCGACGTGACCGCAATCAGCCGGCCGGCTACGCTCTTGCGGAGCATGGGATCGAAGGCGGCAATCAACGCCTGTTGGGCGATGAAATTGAGCGTCATCACGTCGCGCAATTCCTTCGCCTCGATCTGCGCGACCGGGGTCAGCGATCCGAGGATCGCGGCGTTCAGCACGAGGATGTCGAGCGTGCCCCAGCGCTCTTTAACGGCCGCCGAGAGCCGCTGGATGCTGTCGCCATCTACGAGATCGAGCGGGGCGATGGTCGCGCTCCCGCCGGCTTCGTGGATCGCCTCCTCGACCTCTTCGAGACCGCCGACCGTCCGTGCGACGAGAATCACATGCGCGCCCTCGGCTGCAAGCGCTTTGGCCGTCCCCGCGCCGATGCCGCGGCTTGCCCCCGTAACGAGAGCGAGTTTGCCGTCGAGAGATTGGGTCATCTGTTTCCGATTGTCGGTATCTGCCGGTGCATCAGGTTACGCGCTCGGCGAGAAGGGGAAGCTGTGTGACATTTTCATGGCCGTCGCGATCGGTGAGCGTGGTTGGATATTCGCCGGTGAAACAGGCGTCGCAGCGTTGCGGATGCTCGTCGTTGCGGCCCGTCTCGCCGACGGCGCGGTACAGGCCGTCGATGGAGATGAAGGCGAGACTGTCGGCGCGGATATAATCGCGCATGCCCTCGACATCATATTGGGCGGCCAACAGCTTCTCGCGCTCCGGTGTATCCACGCCATAGAAACAGCTGTTACGTGTCGGCGGACTCGCAATCCGCATATGAACCTCGGTGGCTCCAGCTTCGCGCATCATATCGACGATCTTGGTGCTCGTCGTGCCGCGCACGATCGAATCGTCGATAAGCACGACACGGCGGCCTTCGATCAACGCGCGATTGGCGTTGTGCTTCAGCTTCACGCCGAGATGGCGGACTTTGTCGCCGGGCTGGATAAAGGTCCGCCCGACATAGTGCGAGCGGATGATACCGAGCTCGAAGGGGATTTCGGCTTGCTGCGCATAGCCGATTGCCGCCGGGGTGCCGGAATCGGGCACGGGAATGACGAGATCGGCATCCACCGGGCTTTCGATGGCTAGCTCAGCGCCAATCTGTTTGCGCACGGAATATACCGACTGGCCGTCGACGATCGAATCGGGCCGGGAGAAATAGACATGTTCGAATATGCACGGCCGCGCGGCGACAGGGGTGAACGGGCGGTGTGTCTTGATGCCTGTGTCGTTCACCACAATCAGCTCGCCCGGCTCGACTTCGCGAATGAACTCGGCGCCTACGACATCGAAGGCGACGCTTTCGGATGCGAAGATGATCGCATCGCCCAGCTTGCCCATGACCAGCGGGCGAATACCGAGCGGATCGCGACAGCCGATCATGCCCTCGGGTGTCATGCAGACGAGCGAATAAGCGCCTTCGAGTTGCTTGAGCGCGTCAATGAAACAGTCGAGCAGCGTCTTGAATGCCGATGTCGCCACGAGATGGATGATGGTTTCCGTGTCGGACGTCGACTGGAAGATCGAGCCGTGCTTCACGAGGTCTTGGCGCAGCGTCCAGGCGTTGGAGATATTGCCATTATGCGCGACGGCGAAACCGCCGGATGAGAGCTCGGCATAGAGTGGCTGTACGTTGCGCAGCCCGCTTTCTCCGGTGGTCGAATAGCGCACATGGCCGCATGCGGCGTCGCCGGGCAGCTGCCGGATGATGCGATCTTCGTCGAAGTTGCCGGCAACATGACCGATCGCGCGATGGCTGTGGAACCATTTGCCGTCATAACTCGTGATGCCGGCGGCTTCCTGCCCACGATGCTGGAGCGCGTGAAGGCCGAGCGCGACAACGGCGGCTGCCGTATCGGCGCCCCAGATGCCGAACACGCCGCATTCCTCACGCAGCTTGTCTCCATCGAGGTCGAACGGGTCGGTGGTCAGCATGGCGACTCCGGCGCAATGGTCGTCACCCGCGAGCATATAGGGCGCGCGATCCGGTTTGTCTCGCATTTGTCATAAAATTTGGCTTGCTGCGATTAAATAACCGCTCAGACATGGCGAATGAACAGTTGATCGACGCCGTCCGCTCGCACTAGCAGGGGATATGGACTGCGAGACCACAACCGAGCTGACGCCCAAATTCGATGCCAATGGCCTTGTGACGGCCGTCGTCACCGACAGGCACAGTGGCGGCATCTTGATGCTCGCGCACATGAACCGAGAGGCGCTCGATCTGACGATCGAAACGAAGGTTGCTCATTTCTGGTCGCGCAGTCGGCAATCGCTGTGGAAGAAGGGCGAGACGTCCGGCAATGCTATGCGCGTCGTCGAGATGCGGATCGATTGCGATCAGGACGCGATCTGGTTGATCGCCGATCCCGCGGGACCGGCCTGTCACACCGGCGAGACCAGTTGTTTTTATCGCCGCATCGAGGGCGAGCGCCTGTTGAAGATCGACTAGCAAAGCCGCCAATTCCGAAATAGCATACACGCTTGACGTAGCGTCACAGCTTGACGTTAACGTGAACGTTAGCTAAGGGGACTTATGGCAAAGGCACTTCCGCAAGCAGGCATCGATACGCCTGACGAAAAAAACCGCGAAACCTATTCGATCTCGGACTTGTCCGAAGAATTCCGCGTCACGCCGCGCGCATTGCGCTTCTACGAAGATGAAGGTCTGATTTCGCCAGAGCGGCACGGTCTGACCCGCGTTTATGCGAAACGGGATCGGGCGCGATTGGCCTGGATCCTGCGTGCCAAGCGTGTCGGGTTCAGTCTCGCCGATGTGCGCGAGATGATCGATCTCTACGATCTGGGCGACGGGCGAACGAAACAGCGCGCCGTTACCCGCGAAAAATGCCGGGAGCGCATCGAGGCTCTGAAAGGCCAGCGCCAGGATATCGATTCGTCGATTGCCGAGCTCGAAGGTTTTCTCGAACTGCTCGACGAAGTCGAAAGCGAAAACGAATAACGTCCCAGACAGGAACTTTACTATGCCCACTTACACCGCGCCCGTTCGCGACAGCCAATATGTGCTCAGTCACATTGCCTCACTCGATAACTATTCGAACCTGCCGGGATTCGAAAATGCGACGATGGAAATGGCCGAGGCCATTCTGACCGAAGGCGGCAAATTCTGCAGTGAAGTGCTGTTCCCGCTCAATCAGGTCGGCGACGAACAGGGCTGTACGCGCCACGAAGACGGATCCGTGACGACGCCGGAGGGCTTCAAGGAAGCGTATAACCAGCTTGTCGAAGGCGGTTGGACGACACTCACGGGGCCGGAGGAGTTTGGCGGGCAGGGCCTGCCACATGTCCTCGGCACGGCGATCGAGGAATATATGATCAGCGCGAACATGGCCTTCGCCATGTATAATGGCCTGACCATGGGCGCGACGGCGGCGATCATGGCCAAGGGTTCGCAGGAGCAGAAGGAAAAATACGTGCCGAAGATGGTGTCGGGCGAATGGGGTGGCACCATGAACCTGACCGAACCGCATTGCGGCACCGATCTCGGCCTGATCCGCACCAAGGCTGAGCCGCAGGCCGATGGAAGCTACAAGGTGTCCGGTACAAAAATCTTCATTTCCTCGGGCGAGCATGACCTGACCGAGAACATCATCCACCTCGTACTGGCGAAAACGCCGGATGCGCCGGACAGCGTGAAGGGTATTTCGCTCTTCATCGTGCCGAAGTTCCTGGTGAACGACGATGGCTCGCTCGGCGAGCGCAACGCGGTCACCTGCGGTTCGATCGAAGAGAAAATGGGTATCCACGGCAACTCGACTTGCGTCATGAATTATGACGGCGCGACGGGCTGGATGGTCGGCGAGGAGAATAAGGGTCTCGCCGCCATGTTTATTATGATGAATGCCGCCCGCCTCGGCGTTGGCACACAGGGTCTCGCTGTTGGCGAAGTCGCGTTTCAGAACGCAGTCGCCTATGCGCAGGACCGGCGCCAGGGCAGGGCGCTGACCGGCCCGGCCGAGCCGGAAGAAAAGGCCGATACGCTGTTCGTCCACCCCGATGTCCGGCGCATGCTAATGGAATCAAAAGCCTATCTCGAAGCGAGCCGCGCGCTGTGCATTTGGGGTGGCCTGCAGGTCGATCTCGCGCACAAGGCGCAGACCGAGGAAGAGCGGCAGGAAGCGGACGACATGATTTCGCTGCTCACGCCGGTCATCAAGGGCTATGTCACCGATCTCGGCTACAAGATCGCGACCCAGTCGCAGCAGGTCTATGGCGGCCATGGCTACATCCGCGAATGGGGCATGGAGCAATATGTCCGCGATGCCCGGATTGCGCAGATCTACGAAGGCACCAACGGCATCCAGGCAATGGACCTGGTCGGCCGCAAGCTCGCCAAGGATGGCGGCCGGGCGATCCAAGCATTTCTGGCGATGGTCGGCGAGGAAGTCGCCGAGCTGCAGGAAGACGAAGCCGTCAATGCAGTCGCGACCGGCCTCGAAAAGGCCAATGGCGAGCTGCGCGGCGCGACGATGTGGCTGATGCAGAACGCCTTCGCCAACCTCAACAATGCGGGTGCCGCAGCCTATAACTATATGGAGCTGATGGGTATCGTGACGCTCGGCCTGATGTGGCTGCGCATGGCCAAGGCCAGCGCGGCCGCGATCGAAGCCGGTGCGGAAGACACGGCGTTCCACGAAGCCAAGCTCGTTACCGCACGTTTCTTTGCCGAGAAGATCATGCCCGATGCGGCCGGTCTTCGTGCGAAGATCGAGGGCGGTTCGGACAGCCTGATGGCGCTCGAGCCGGAAATGTTCGTCGCCGCCTGACGGAGCGAAACACGACCAATTGTGCATGACGAACGTCTGGCCCGGCCCGCGGAAACGCGGCCGGGCTGGACCTTCTTTGCGGCATCGCTCTAAGGAAATGCGATCAGAGGGGAGAACAAGTCTGTGTCGACAGGCCTGAAATGGGTGCTTGGGCTATTAGGAGTCGTCGCCGCGGCGGCGCTTGGTTACTGGGGCACGATGGAGCTCGGGCTGGGCGAAATCGACGATGGTATGCCGGAAGCATCCAGTGGCAGCGACGATCTCGCCGATATGACGCCGGGCGAGATTCTCTGCTCATCCCAGTCCACGACAGACTCCATTCGCGAACGCATCTTCGCGCGGGCGCGGACGGCGAGTTCCGATGACGGCGAATTGCTTACACGGCTCGAAGGCGGCACGGTCGCGCGCATGGAAAACCCCCGGCTCCTCGATTTCGACGAGGGGCTCGAACAGGCGCGCTGCGAGGGACGGCTTATCCTCGAATTGCCGCGCGGTACGGAACCGGCATTCAACTATAGCCGCCGCCTGAATGCGAGCCTTGAGTATATCGCGCAGCCGGCGCCGGACGGCCGTGGTACGATCTACCGGATGAACGGCGCCGACGATCTGATCGATCGGCTCGCGGACGCCGATCTCGTGACCCAGCGAACCGACCCGGACATGGAAAAGCCGGAAGACGATATTTTCGAAGGCGAGAAGGATGAATTCGAGCCGGGATTCGACGAACCCGCACCGGGCGATCCCGGCTTCGAAGACGCTGATCTACCGCCGCCCGCCGGACCCGATGAGGACGGCGAGCCTGAAGACCTGCTGCCGCCAGATATGCAGCGCGAAGAGAGAAGATAGGTTATCGGCTAGGCGGCGACGAAGGCCATCGGAAATCGATCCGTGTTACACCACTCGCTTTACCCTGCGGATCGTAGCGTCGTTCTGAAATGCGGCCATTGCCGTCGCTATCGATGATCACGACGGTACTGCAACGCGTGCCATAGACGGGATTGCGGATGAAAATCGGGCTCTGCTGGGCGCGGCGGGGTTCGACTTGCGGTGAATCGTCGGCGCGGAGCGCATCGAGCAAGCCTGTTTCGTTACCGCTGTCGAAGTTCAGCCAATCGTCGAGCATGGCTTTGATCCGATCGGTTTTCGGCCAGTTTTCGGCGTACAGGCTGTTGGACAGCCCGTAGATTCCGGGCTTGAGTGTTCGGCGCGTCGGCCTAGGGCGGTTGCTGAAAAGTCGGGCCGTGCCACCTTCTACCGCAATAGCATTAAACGCGTTGAAATCGTCGAGATCGCTTTCGGCAGGGTCCGCATAGCGGCCGGCGCCGGTCAGCAGGTCTGCGATCAGTGCGCCGCGTGATGCTTTGTCTGGCAACGGGCCGTCAGGATTGGCGACGTTCGTGACGACGGCGAGCCGACGCTGCTGGGACACGCCCAGCCACGTTCCGCCCGCTTCGAGATCGCGCCCGGCGATGATTCCCGGCCGATCCTCCCAATGCGCGAGTGGCGTGGCAGGCCGTGCGTGCAGCTCGTCACGATTGCCGATCAGGACCAGCTGCCAGCGCGGATGCGCCGCCCAGGCAAAGGCCAGAACGCACATTGTCTACGTTTCTACCTCTATTCCTCGGGTAGGAATTCCGGAACCGAGAGATAGCGCTCGCCGGTGTCATAGTTGAAGCCGAGGATGCGCGCGCCGTCGCCAATTTCGGCTAGCTTCTGCTTGATCGCCTGCAGCGTCGCGCCCGAGCTGATGCCGATCAGCATGCCTTCCTCGCGGGCCGCACGCCGGGCCATATCCTTGGCGTCTTCCGGATCGACCTGGATCGCGCCGTCGATGGCTTCGGTGTGAAGATTACCGGGAATGAAGCCCGCGCCGATACCCTGGATCGGATGCGGGCCGGGCTGGCCACCCGAGATGACCGGGGAGCCTACGGGTTCCACGGCATAGGCCTTCATCTCCGGCCAATGCTGTTTCAGCACTTCGGCGCAACCAGTGAGATGGCCGCCCGTGCCTACACCGGTGATCAGCACATCGACTGGGCTGTCGGCGAAATCGGCGAGAATTTCCTCTGCCGTCGTATTTACATGCACGGCGACATTGGCCGGGTTGTCGAACTGTTGCGGCATCCAGGCCGTATCATCGGCTGCGACAAGCTCCTGCGCACGCTCGATCGCGCCTTTCATGCCCTTTTCTTTCGGCGTCAGATCGAACTTCGCGCCGAAGGACAGCATGAGGCGGCGGCGCTCGATCGACATGCTCTCAGGCATCACAAGCACTAGCTCATAGCCTTTGACGGCCGCGACCATGGCTAAGCCGATGCCGGTATTGCCGGACGTTGGCTCGATGATCTTGCCGCCGGGCTTCAGCGCGCCCGATTCTTCGGCGTCTTCCACCATCGCGAGCGCGATCCTGTCCTTGATCGATCCGCCCGGGTTGGCGCGCTCCGATTTGATCCAGACTTCCGCGTCGCCGAACAGGCGCTGCATGCGGATATGCGGGGTGTTGCCGATCGTTTCGAGCGTATTGGCGGCCTTCATGTCGTCTTCTCCTGCAAAGTCTGCCCGGAGCGCTCTTCGTCGAGATCGTCCGGCGGATCGAATGTCTTGGTCTTACGTAATGCGGGAAACCATGCTGTCCACAATAGCACCGTCGCAATGGCTCCGATACCGCCCGAAACGACGGCCGCGACCGGGCCGACGATCCAGGCAAGACCGCCGCTGAACGCGTCGCCGAACTCGTTGGACGCCGAGATAGTGAGCAGTGATACGGAGGATACACGGCCGCGCTTGTCGTCGGGCGTGTGGAGCTGGATCAGCGACTGGCGGATATAGACCGAGAACATGTCCGCCGCGCCGACGACGAACAGTGCGGCCAGCGATAGTGGCATGGATGTCGAGAAGCCGAATATGATCGTTGCCAGCCCGAAAACCCCGACGGCCCAAAGCATCTTGGGACCGACATTGCTCTTGAGCGGCCGGAAGGAAAACCAGAGCGCGGTCAGTGCTGCGCCAACGGCGGGCGCTGCCGCCAACTGGCTGAGGCCGGTCGCGCCAACCTCCAATATATCGCGCGCATACACCGGAAACAGCGCCGTTGCGCCCGCAAGGAACACAGCGAACAGATCGAGCGTGATCGCCCCAAGTACCATCTTGTTGCGGCGGACATAGCGCAGCCCGTCGATCACTTGCCCGACGGGGCGCTTTGCGCCTGTGATTTCGGGCTTGGGCACATGGCCGATGGTGGTCAGCGCGACGAGAGAGATGCTGAGCAAACCGAAGACCGCGAGATAGGGCAGGGCGGGATCGATGACGTAGAGATATCCGCCGATTGCCGGCCCGACGATCATGCCTGTTTGCCAGGCGATGGAGCTTAGGGCGATAGCGTTGGGCAATACCGATTTCGGCACGAGATTAGGCGCAAGGGCGCTCAGCGCCGGTCCGGCAAAGGCCCGCGCAATGCCGAGCGCCACGGCGATTCCGAACAGGATGGGCAGGCTGATCGCATCCGACCAAGTCGCCCATCCGAGTACGGCGGCGCATAGCGCCTGGAGCGCAATCGTGACCCGCGCCACGGTCTTCCGGTCGAAACGATCGGCTGCAAGCCCGGCGAATGGCGTGAGCAGGAACAGCGGAGCGAATTGCAGCAACCCGATAATCGCAAGCTGTCCGGCCGCGCCGCCGACGCTCATCCCGCCATCGCGCGCGATGTTATAGGCCTGCCAACCGATGATCAGCATCATGGCATACTGACCCAGCGTCATCGCCAGGCGGGACGTCCAATAGGCGCGGAAATTATGAATCTGGAACGGGTGCGGAGCGGCGGCCATTACCGCGCTGTAGGCTCAACCAGCTGTTATCGGCAAGCGATCAGCGCTTGGCGAGCGAATAGCAAGACTTTGGCTGAGATACCTGTCTCAAATGCCGACGACGCGATTGCCGTCCACGATCGGCGAGCCGCGCGAGATCAGCACGGGCGTGCCGATTTCGGCCTCGTTGAACAGCAGTTCCGCGAAATCGTCCGGAATGCCGACGCAACCGCGTGAGGCAAAGCCTTCCTCGACGAGACTGCCGTGAATGGCGATCCCGTCATTGGTCAGCCGCATCATAAAGGGCATCGGCACGAAATAGAGATTGGAGATATGATCGCGGTTCTTTTCGGTGATCGTGAACCGTCCGGTCGGGGTCGGCGTATCGTCATGGCCGTAGAGGATGACGGCCCGGCCGATCTCGTATCCGCCGCGATAGGCGAAGAGCCGCTCGGCCTGCAGATCGACGATGATGCGTAACTCACCCTCCGGCACGCCCTCGTCGTTCCACGCATATTCGCCGAATTGCATTTCACCGTCGACAGTCAGTGGATGCGTGATGCGAAAGCCCGGTTCTTCATCGGTTTCGGTGAACGAGGCGGGCGTCACCATATCATCCGCCGGCGCTTCCGCGGCGGGTGGGAGCTCTATCTGCGCGACGATGCCTTCGGTTTCCGCCGTTGCGGGTTCCGAACCGACGGATAGCAGTTGCGACGCGCCAGCGATCAGCGCCGCGGCGGCGACAAATCTGAAGCCCAGTCCCAATGTCGTTTTCGATGCCATGAAGGCAAACTCCCGCCTGTTCTGCGATGCTTGAACCATTTTAACGGCTTGGTAAGCAAGCCGAAGAAGCCCCTGTTTACCATGAATTGGCGGGGATTCCGCGAGTGCGGGTTACCGATTTGGGTTACTGTCCCTCTATGGGACGCAATTATGCTCAGGCGAGTTCGACAAAGCTGTCGAGCACCCGCTTGCGGCTGGCTTTCTGAAGTATCGCATTAGGCAAGAGATCTTTGAAAATTAGGTCGTATTCAACATCGCCTTTCTTACGATCTTTCTCCTCGCGATCGGCAGTATTCGCCGACGATGCAGCCTGGAAGGACGCCACGATCCTTTCGATTTCCGTATTGCGCTCATCGCTATCCGGCAGTCCCGTGAGATGCGCTGTTCGAATGACATAGATGAAGTTCTTGTGTACAACGACTGAAAGCCGAGCTTCCAATACTGCTTTTTCGACTTCTGCGCCGTTAATCTTTGCATTATTGAATATCAGGGAACATTTGCCAGACAGGCTGCGCCGAACACCTTCGCCCTGAGGCGTGTCCGCAATCTCGTCGATCGTTGCTCCGCCGGTCGCATACCCCGCCATCAGATTAACGAACATATGTTCGGCAGATATGTCATGTATCATGGAGCCGTATCTGCTGACCGAGAACATATTTACCTGATCAGCATAGGTCTCATCGAGCACAGCGATAACAGGCCTCTCATTGAGCGATGATTTTCCCGGCGTATATTCAATCTCAGCCTTGTCATTCGAGGTGAAGGTTACGACACCGCCTGTCCGATATGGCATAATATCGGGGACCAGCGAGCCGAGCTTCTGCTTGTCGAGTGCTTCAGTGACCATATCTTTCAGATTCGATACAGAGACCGTCCAGCCCTTTGGTGGCTGGGTGTATAGAAATGTGCCGTCAGGAGCGATAACGACATCCTGACTTTTGCTTGCGACTTCTTCTTGGACCGGATCGCGAACCATGCTTTCCGGCGCAGCCGGCGAGCTCTGCTTAAGATGCTCAAGCCTATAGAAACGGCCACGTTCGATTGTATAAACGACCAAGACGACAACGATGAGTGCGATCATCAAGCCGCCCGCAATTATGCGCTCGGCAGCAGTTTCTGAAATTAGCAACCAGTAAAATAGGGCAGCTTCAGCGACCAGAATAACGAGAAACATGATCCCATAAACTGGATCCTTAAGCAGTTCTCGAATAAGTTCGATATTCGAGCCTATAGTATTGGGCCTAGTGGTCACTTCCGATACAGTATCCGCCATAATACATCCCCTTGCACCGGCATCTCTACATCGGTCGGTAAACGCTGCAAGTCATGTTGCTATGCCAGACCTTGCCATCATTACGTCAGCGCTATTCATGCCAGTTCGACGAAGCTGTCGAGCACCCGCTTGCGGCCGGCTTTCTCGAACTCGATTTCGAGCTTGTTGCCCTCGATCGCTTCGACCGCGCCATAGCCGAATTTCTGGTGAAAGACGCGCTGGCCGATGGCGACATCGCTGCGCGGTTTCGCGCCGAAACTAACAGCGCTGGCCTTCGCCTCCATCACCTTGCCGGTCTTGGGTAGCGCACCCGCGGCTGCCGCGCGTTGCCAGCCCGGGCCGCGCTTGCCGGCGCGCGCGACGTTCGAGAAGGGATCGGACTGTTCGGACCAGTTGGCGCGCCACAGCGATTCCCCGCCCGTCATGCTGGTTTCGGCCTCGATGTGCGCCTCCGGCAGCTCGCCGATGAAGCGGGACGGGATCGAACTCGTCCACTGCCCGTAGATGCGCCGGTTCGCCGCATGGACGATATGGCAGAGCCGTCGGGCGCGGGTGATGGCGACATAGGCGAGACGGCGTTCTTCTTCGAGGCTTTTGGTTCCGCCCTCTTCGAGCGAGCGTTGCGAGGGGAACACGCCTTCCTCCCAGCCCGCGAGGAAAACCGTGTCGAACTCCAGCCCCTTGGCGGCGTGGATCGTCATGATCGTGACCTTTTCGGACTCGCGATCCGCGTCATTGTCCATGACGAGGCTGACATGTTCGAGGAAGGAGCCGAGATTTTCGAACTCTTCCATCGCGCGTGTCAGTTCGGTCAGATTTTCGAGCCGGCCCGCAGCCTCGGCCGAACGATCATTCTGCCACATGGCGGTATAGCCGGATTCATCGAGTACCTGCCGGGCAAGCTCGGGATGCGGAAGATCGTTGGCCAGATCGCGCCAGCGCGCAAAATTGCCCATCAGTTCGCCGAGCGGCTTGCGGGCACGGGGAGTCAATTCGTCCGTATCGATAATTCGCGCAGCGGCAAGGCTGAGCGGAATATTCTCACGCCGCGCATAGCCATGAATCATGCCGACCGCCTTGTCGCCTAACCCGCGTTTGGGCGTATTGACGATCCGCTCGAAAGCCAGATCATCCGCCGGCTGTACGATCACGCGCAGATAGGCGAGGGCGTCGCGAATCTCCTGACGCTCATAGAAACGGAAACCACCGACGATCTTGTACGGCATGCCGATCTGGATGAAGCGATCCTCAAACTCACGCGTCTGAAACTGGGCGCGGACGAGGATGGCGACATCGTCGAGACTGCCGCCCTTGGACTGATGCGCTTCGATCTCCTCGCCAACGCGCCGGGCCTCTTCGGGCCCATCCCAGACGCCGATGACCTTCACCTTCTCGCCATCGCCAGCCTCGGTATGGAGCTCCTTGCCGAGCCGGCCGCTGTTATGGGCGATCACGCCACCCGCCGCAGACAGAATATGCTGTGTCGAGCGGTAATTCTGTTCGAGCCGGACGATCTTGGCGCCCGGAAAATCCTGCTCGAACCGCAGGATATTGGCGACCTCCGCGCCGCGCCAGCTGTAGATGCTCTGGTCGTCGTCGCCGACCACGCAGATATTCTTGCGTTCCTGCGCCAGCAAGCGGAGCCAGAGATATTGGGAGCTGTTGGTGTCCTGATACTCATCGACGAGAATATATTTGAACCGCTGCTGATACATTTCCAGAACATCGCGATGCTCTTTCAGGATCACGAGCATATGGAGCAGCAGATCGCCGAAATCGCAGGCGTTGAGCGTTTTCAGCCTGTCCTGATAGGCTTGGTAGAGCTGCTGACCCTTGCCATTGGCGTATGCCTCGCTCTCGTCCGGCGTCACATCGGCTGGCACCCAGCCGCGATTCTTCCAGCGATCTATCAAGCCGCCGAGCAGCCGCGCCGGCCAGCGTTTTTCATCGATCTCGGCCGCTTGAATCAGCTGCTTCAGCAAGCGCAGTTGATCGTCGGTATCGAGGATCGTGTAATTGCTCTCCAGCCCGACAAGTTCGGCATGGCGACGCAGCATTTTTGCGCCGATCGCGTGAAAGGTGCCGAGCCAGGGCATACCCTCGACATCCTGGTCGAGTGCCCGAGCGACCCGCTCCTTCATCTCGCGCGCGGCCTTGTTGGTGAAGGTGACGGCGAGGATTTCGGATGGCCAGGCCTGGCGGGTCCAGATCAGATGAGCGAGCCGCGCCGTCAGGCAGGCCGTCTTGCCGGTGCCGGCGCCCGCCAGCACCAGCAGCGGTCCCTCGGTCGTCAGCACCGCCTCACGCTGCGGCGGGTTGAGCGCGCGCAGATAGGGCGGTTCAGGCTGCTGGATCGCGGGGTCGGTCACCCGTGAACAGTTAGGGAACACAAAGAGCGGCGGCAAGCGGGTCTTTCATGATCTGCCAACAGGCGGCATGAAGGGCAAACGCAGAAACAGGTAACGGACGTTTGGGGCAAGTATGACGACCGGCGAATATATCACCATCTTCGCGGCGATACTGGTCGGCCTAGCTGTCGCCGACATCGCGTTGAGTTTTCACCGGCTGCTGCGGGCCGGCCGCAAGGTCAAATGGGACTGGCTCTCGCCGATCATCGCGCTGATCGTGCTCTGCTACATCCTCAATCTCTGGTGGGGCCTGTATCACGACTATTCGAACGTCGAGCAGGTCCTGTTCGGATGGTTCCTGCTCGATGTCGCAACGCTGCTGGCGCTGTTCCTGATGTCGGCGGCGGTTCTGCCGGACAGCATCCCCGACAAGGGCATAGACCTACGCGAATTCTACATGGCGAACCGCAAGCATTTCTGGATCACCTACATGGTCTATCTGGTCTTCGTGATTGCCAAGAATTCGCAACTGATAGCGAGACTGGAACTGGATTCGGCAACCTGGGCCGAAGCGAATGTCCCATTGATCGTGCTGATCGGCTTTTCGATCGTGCTGATACTAAGCCGCCGCGTCTGGCTACACCTGCTGATGATTGCCGCGCAAATCTACACGATCGCCGGCGTATGGCTTTTCTACTCCATTCAATGACCGGGTGTCGCTTCAGGCGACTTTCTTGTCCAGCTTGAAGAAGTTGCGGGCCTTTTCGCGCCAATGGTTTTTGCCATAGCCCGGATAGTCGGGAAGGCTCGACCATTCGATACCGGCAGCGGCCGCCAATGCGCGGGCGAGCCGTTCATTGTCCATCGTCAGATCTTCGCGCTTGTGCATTATCCTGCTCCTCGCGGCGGTTTTTTCGCCGATGCGCAGGGTTTTGCCGAAGCAAGATTAACTGTCAGTGATGCGCTACGCATTCGGGTGCGATAAACGTCAATTCCGCCGCAAAAGCGTCAGTTTGGCCTTGCCATAGGTGCGGGTAGCATCCTCCGTCCAGCCCTCGACTGCCACCTCCTCCTCCGCTGCCGTCTCCAGCGCCGCCCAGGTATGCGGTGCGAACCAGCCCAGCCTGTCGAGCCGGGCGAGGGCCCTTTGGCCGTCGCCGCTCAGATAGGGTGGATCGAGAAACGCGATGTCCACGCTTTCTGGGATTTCTGTTACCGCTCCGAACGAACGATCCAGCAATGTGATATCAGCGCCCCATTTATCGGCGTTGGTACGGATCGCGCGTAATGCATCGCTGCTATTCTCGACGAAGATGCACGTGGCGGCCCCGCGCGAAAGCGCTTCGAAACCCAGCGCGCCCGAGCCGGCGAAAATATCGGCCACTGTCAGGTCTTCGAAATTGCCAATCCGGCTCAGCAGCATCGAGAAAAGGGCTTCGCGCGTGCGCGCCGATGTTGGGCGGGTGGTAGCTGTCTGCGGCGTTTCGATCGGCTGCCCCTTCCATTTCCCGGCGACGATACGAGGCGCGGACGTCTTCATTGCAGAGACTGGCGAAATTTTACCAGATCGTGCTGGCGCACCTGTTCGACTCCGCCTTTCGGAATATCGCCAAGATAGAAGGGGCCATAGGCCGTGCGGATCAGGCGGCTGACCCTCAGCCCGAAATGCTCGAGCACGCGCCGTACCTCGCGGTTTTTTCCCTCGGCCAGCTTCATCTCGATCCACTGGTTGCGACCGGTGCGCCGTTCGAGATTGGCGTCAATCGAGCCATATCGGACACCCTCGATCGTGATACCATCGATCAACCCTTCGAGCTGCTCCTGACTGATTTGGCCAAAGGCGCGGGCGCGATATGTACGTTCGACGCCGGACGCCGGCAGCTCCATCTGCCGTTTGAGTCCGCCATCATTGGTCATCAGTAACAGGCCTTCTGTGTTCAGATCGAGCCGCCCGATCGGCATCAGGCGCGGCAGGCCTTTGGGCAAACGGTCATAGATTGTCGGCCGGCCCTTCGGATCGCGCTCCGTCGTCAAGACACCGGCAGGCTTGTGAAAGCAGTAGAGCTTGGCCGGAATGGGCTGGCCAACCTGTTGCCCGTCCACGGTGACGCCGTGCAGCGATTTGACGAGCGTGGCTGGCGTATCCAGCGTCTTGCCGTCGATCGCGATCCGGCCGGCTGCGATCATCCGCTCGACTTCGCGCCGCGATGCCACGCCCGCGCGCGCCAGCAGTTTGGCAATACGCTGGTCTTCGCGCTGTTTCCCGGGCCCCGCCATGCGGCTTGCTGTAACCCTTTTTCCGGGAATTGCGAACAAAGGGAAAGCAAACGACGAAATGGAATTCCGCTATGCGACACTTGCGCACCACTATTGCCACAGCCGCTGCGGCGCTTTCCCTGGCCGCGTGCGCGCCGATGGAAACCCATGAAGAGCGGGCAGAGGAGCTGGAAGACGTCGTGCTGGCATCGGCAGCCACGGAGCGTGGCCCTGTCGCCATCGAACTGTTCACGAGCCAGGGTTGCTCGTCCTGTCCCCCGGCCGATGCGCTGGTCGCGGAACTCGTCGACGATCCCGATCTCGTCGTCATTACCCGCCCGGTGACCTATTGGGACAGGCTGGGTTGGCGCGATACGCTGGGGCGTGAGGAAAACACGCAATTGCAGCGGCGTTACGCGCAGCGCCTCGAGCGGGGCGGTGGCCGGTCCTACACCCCGCAAGCGGTGGTCGACGGGCGTATCGGCCTCGTCGGATCGCGGCGGGCAGAACTTGCCGAGGCCGTGGCGGAAGCGCGTGCAGACGAGCAACTCCTATCCATAGACATCACCGGAGACGACCGGTCCGGATATCGCGTTACCGTTGCCGGAACCCATTCGGGGGATGCGGTGGTCCGTTTGCTAGCACTCGACGCCAGCGAGACGGTATCGATCGGGCGTGGCGAGAATGGTGGGCGTTCGGTGCGCTACACCAATGTCGTGCTTGCGGAGCAGGACATTGGTGCGATGAACAGCGAGACGTTGAGCACGATAATTGCCAGCGATAATGCGCTGCTTTCGCAAGGCGACCGGCATGCGATCGTTGTGCGCGATGGTGCTGCGGGCCCCATTCTCGCGGCGGAATATCTCGGCGGATAGCCGATTTATCGACGAACGGCGCCGATGCGTGGATAACAGGGCTATCCCTCACGGTTTTTGCCGCTAGTTTCTCGCCCAAATAGGGCGGGAAAGAAGTATGGCCGATAACGAACAAGCCGTGGCTGCAACCGGGACATGGCGCGACAATCTGCCAATCGGGGTGAGACCCTATTTCGAGGCGGCCCCTCTGGCGGCGCTGGCGCTGGGCATTTCCTCCGGCGCGCCTTTTGCATTGATAGCCGCGACGCTGACCACGCGACTGGCCCAGGCGGGGATCGACAAATCGACAGTGACCGCCTTCGCGCTGACCTTTCTCGCCTATAATTTCAAATGGATTTGGGCGCCGATCATCGATGCAGTGAAACTGCCGATTATTGGCCGCTTCGGGCAACGGGTTTCCTGGCTGTGGCTGACCTCGGTGTTGGTAATGCTGGCGATCATGTATCTTGGCAGTCTCGATCCGAATGAATCGATCCTGCGCGTCGCGGTTGCGGCCATACTTGTCGGCGTTGCCGGCGCGACCTTCGATATCGTCATTGACGGATATCGTATCGAACTGCTTGAGCCGCGCCAGCTCGGAGTCGGTTCCGGAATGAGCCAATATGGCTGGCGGATCGGGGCTGCTGCGGCCGGCGCTTTGGCTCTGGTCGTAGCAGCGCGCGCCGACTGGACGATCGCCTATTTCGTTTGTTCCTTCTTTGCGTTGTTCGCTTTCTTCACCGGTGTATTCATGGGCGAACCCGAAAGGCACCAAGAACCACAGCCGTTGCGCGGTCCGATTGCGGCGGTGGTCGCCTATGTGAGTCCGCTCACGGAGTTTTTCCAGCGTTCTGGCGCGTTAGTGGTACTGCTGTTCGTACTTGTGCATAAAATCGGCGATACGTTGGCCAATCTTACGTTCCGCCTATTGTTTGAGGACCTCGGCTTCACTAATGACGAGATCGCAATCTACGACATCGGCGTTGGTTTCTGGGCTCTGCTGGTCGGCATTTTCGTCGGCGGCATTCTGTACGCCCGCCTTGGGATGAAGACGTCGGTGATGATCAGCCTAGTCCTGATGGCCATATCGAATTTCAGCTTCGCAGCGCTGGCGGCGGTGGGCCACAGCAATATCGGTATGGCTGCGGCGATCGGTTTCGAAAATTTCGCGAGTGGCATCGGCGGGGTCGCGGTCGTCGCCTATCTCTCGGCGCTCTGTAATCTACGCTTCACGGCGACGCAGTTCGCCTTATTATCAGCCGCTGCCAGTATTCTCGGCCGCTTTTTGACCGGTACGACGGCGGGATCACTGATCGAGGCGATGGGTTATGTGAATTTCTACCTACTGACGACGGCGGCCGCCTTTCCCGGCGTATTCCTGTTCTGGTGGATGATTCGCTCCGGGCTCGTCGATCGGTCGTTGGGCACGGCGGGTTCGGAGGCCGAAGACAAGTCTGAACACGCGTTCAAATAGACAGCGGTTGCCCCAAAGCTGCTAGGCTTTCGCCGAGCGCGGCAACGGTAGCGCGCGTTGTCGGCACGCCCCTGCCGTCAATAAGTGAAGACAGATGCGTCGCCGCGTTTTCGGGATCTCCGATTGCCGAGAGCAGGGCGTGTTCATGTGCGGTCATGCGCGGTGAGCAGCATGGCGTAACAACGATGTTGGCCCGCGCGTTGCGGGCAACATCGATTAGCATCGTGCGTAGCAGCAAGAGGGGCTTGCGGTAGCGCATTCCATAGGCCGCTATCATGGCATTTACGGCAAAGGCGTCGTCGATGCCGTGGATCGCCATGCGGCGGATGGCGAAGAGCAGGGTGCGCGCATCTCCGCAAGTCGGCGCGACATGGGGCAGCATCGTATCGAATTTGGTGGAATCGGGCACAGGCTTCCTTTTCGTTGGGAAGCCTTGATCGTTTATATGCTAATGCAAGTCAATCGCAATAAAATCATTCGGGCAGAGAATTGTTGAGGCGCAGCACATCGCCGGCCAGATAGAGCGAACCTGTAATCACCAATGGGCGTTCCGGCTGAACGTTTTCGCTAACCAGCTCGTCCAGCGCGGCAGAAATCGTAGGTGCCGTGTGCGCCGCTACACCGAGTTTTCGCGCAATTTCCGCAAGCTTGTCTGGCGGATGATGCGCGTGATTGTCGATTGGTATGAAAGTCGCGGAACGGACCTGCGGGAGCGCCGATAGGAAACCTTCCGGATCCTTGTTGGACAGCATACCCATGATGAGGCGAATGCCTTCTTGATCGGCGAAATGGGCTGCCAACGCTCCTGCTGCGAGCACATTGTGTCCGCCGTCGAGCCATATCTCGGTTTCCGGGGGCAGTATGTCGGTTAGCGGTCCGGGCTCCAGCTTCTGCAGCCGCGCGGGCCAGTCGGCCCAGCCCATTGCGGCGCGCAACGCGGCCTCAGGCACATCGAGCGCGCGCTGGTGGCGCAGCATGGCGATTGCGAGCAACGCATTGTCCGCCTGATGCGGCCCGGGCAGGGCCGGCAGCGGCAGACGCAACACCGTTTCATGATCGCGATAATGCAGTTGCCCACGATAGGGTGCACCGCGCCAATCGCGACCGCGCGGTAGCCATTCCGCGCCATTCTGCTCGGCGATCCGCGCGATCGATTGCCCCACCGGATTGGGATAGCTTTGCGTGACCAGTGGCCTGCCGCGTTTCGCTATCCCGGCCTTTTCCGCCGCGATGCCGACGATATCCGATCCCAAAAACGCTTCATGATCGATGCCGAGATGCGCGATGCCGCAGACGAGCGGCCGTTCGATGACATTCGTCGCGTCGAGCCGCCCGCCAAGGCCGACTTCGATAATCGATGCATCCGCTGGAGTGCGCGAGAAAGCGAGAAACGCGGCGGCCGTGGTTGCCTCGAAAAAGCTCGGATCGATGCCCTCGGCCTGATCCAGCACCATTTCGAGAAGCTCGGCCAGCACGGCATCTTCGACTAGTTTTCCGGCAATGCGGATGCGCTCGTTGAACCGTACGAGATGTGGGCTCGTATAGACATGCGCGGACAACCCGGCCGCTTCGATTGCAGCGCGCAGAAAAGCGCAGGTCGAGCCTTTGCCATTGGTGCCTGCGACATGGAAAACCGGGGGCAGAGCGCGTTGCGGATTGCCGAGCCGGTCGAGCAGCGCTGCTATCCGCTCCAGCCCCAGCGTATCGCGGCCCGGCGAGAGCGTCGCGAGCCGGTCGAGCTGTTTCTGGACGGCCGGATCGTCCGAACGGGCATGATCGGGCATCGCGGTGGCTGTCGTCAGGCCGCCTGTTCGGCCGGCAGGAGAAAGTCGATCAGTTGGGCGAGCGTATCGCGCAACTCCTTGCGGGCGACGATCATGTCGAGCGCGCCATGATCGAGCAGGTATTCGGCGCTCTGGAAATTATCGGGTAGTTTCTCGCGGATCGTATTCTCGATCACGCGTCGCCCGGTAAAGGCGAGCAGCGCTTTGGGTTCGGCGATCTGCACATCGCCAAGCATCGCATAGCTCGCCATCACGCCGCCGGAAGTCGGATCGGTCAGCACGACGATATAGGGGAGGCCGGCTTCGCGCAGCTCCTCGACGGCCACTGTCATCTTCGGCATCTGCATCAGCGATAGCGCGCCTTCCTGCATGCGCGCGCCGCCCGAGGCCGTGAATACGATATAGGGGCACTGTGCCTCGACGGCCGCACGCGCGCCACGGACAAAGGCTTCACCGACGGCGAGCCCCATCGATCCGCCCATGAAAGCGAAATCCTGCACGCCGATCACGGCTTTGTGCCCCTTAATCGTACCGCGCGCATTGACGAAGGCATCGCTTTCACCGGTCGCATTGCGAGCCGCTTTCAGCCGGTCGACATAACGTTTCTGATCGCGGAATTTCAGCGGATCTTCTTTGACGCGCGGGGCGGGCAGCTCCTCCCAGCTATGATCATCGAAGAGTTGAAGGAAGCGCTGCGAAGGCCCGATCCGGCCATGGAAACCGCATTCCGGGCAGACGGACAGATTTTCCTCATATTCTTTGGTGAAAATCATCTGCTGGCAATTCGGGCATTTATGCCAGAGCGTATCCTCGGTCGTCCGCTTCGAGATGAAGGGAATGCGATTTCGGACATTGTTGAACCAGTTCATGGGCGCTTTCCTAACTGTTTCGCGCAGACCGTATAGCGTCGGACAGCGACTTAACATAGTCGCGCACCGGTTGCGGTGCATCCGCGCCATGTTTCCCAACCAGTTCGACGATCGCCGATCCGACGACAACGCCATCGGCGACACGGGCAATATCGGCGGCCTGTTCCGGTGTGCGAACACCGAAACCGACGGCGACGGGAAGGTCCGTTTTCGCCTTGAGCGCGGAGACGGCGGCGGCGATGCTGGCCTGTGCCGCCTGCTGCTTGCCGGTGATCCCGGCGACCGACACATAGTAGAGAAAACCGGACGCACCTTCGAGAACCGCGGGAAGGCGGGCTTCATCAGTGGTGGGAGTCGCGAGCCGGATAACGTCTATGCCGGCATCGCGCAGCGCGGGGCCGAGCGCGCCATCCTCTTCCGCGGGAATGTCGACGCAAATCACCCCGTCGACGCCCGTTTCGGCGCACTGATCCGCAAACCATTGCGCCCCGCGCCGCACCATCGGATTCGCATAGCCCATAAGGACCAGCGGCACGTTCGCATGCCGCGACCGGAAACCCTCGGCGATCGCGAAGATATCGGCTGTAGTCGTGCCCTTGCCGAGCGCGCGCAGATTGGCCTCCTGGATCGACGGGCCGTCGGCCATCGGATCGGTGAACGGCATGCCGAGCTCAATAATATCGGCCCCGCCCTCGACAAGGGCGTCTAGCACGGCACCAGTGTCATCGATGGTTGGGTCGCCGGCCGTTATGAACGCGACAAGCGCAGCCCGATTATCCGTACGCAGACTCGTGAATGCCTCGCCGAGACGCTCACTCACATCTCTACTCCAAGCGCTTCGGCAACCGTAAAAATATCCTTGTCGCCGCGGCCGCAAAGATTCATCAGGATGATCGCGTCGCGCTTGCGTTTCGGTGCTTCGGCGATGGTCACGGCGAGCGCATGGCTCGGTTCGAGCGCCGGGATGATACCTTCCGCGCGGCAGAGCAGCTGAAACGCATCGAGCGCCTCATCGTCCGTCACGCTCGTATACATCACGCGCTCGGTTTCCTTAAGCCAGCTATGTTCGGGGCCGATCCCCGGATAGTCGAGGCCGGCGCTGATCGAGTGTGCTTCTGCAATCTGCCCGTCTTCATCCTGCAGCAGATAGGTCTTGTTGCCGTGCAGGATACCGGGCGATCCGCCCGTCAGGCTGGCCGCATGCTTCTTGTCGAGGCCCGTGCCGGCGGCTTCCACGCCCATCATCTCGACGATCTTGTCATCGAGAAACGGGTGGAAGAGGCCGAGCGCATTGGAACCGCCACCAATCGCCGCGACGAGCAGATCGGGCAGCTTGCCCGTGCGCTCCATCAGCTGCGCGCGTGCTTCGGTGCCGATCACGCTTTGAAAGTCGCGGACGAGTTCCGGATAGGGATGCGGACCGGCCGCCGTGCCGATGATGTAGAATGTATCATCGACATTCGCGACCCAGTCGCGCAACGCCTCGTTCATCGCATCCTTGAGTGTGCGTGCACCGCTTTCGACACCGATCACCTCCGCGCCGAGCAATTTCATGCGGAATACATTGGGCTGCTGCCGCTCCATATCCCGCGCGCCCATATAGACGACGCAGGGAAGGCCGAAGCGTGCTGCAACGGTCGCCGTCGCCACGCCATGCTGACCAGCCCCGGTTTCCGCGATAATCCGGGTCTTGCCCATGCGCTTGGCGAGCAGGATTTGCCCGATACAATTATTGATCTTGTGCGCGCCGGTATGGTTGAGCTCGTCGCGTTTGAACCAGATTTCCGCGCCCATCCCCTCATCCGCGTTCTGACGCATCAACTCGGTCAGCCGCTCGGCATAGTAGAGCGGGGAAGGGCGGCCGACATAATGTTCAAGCAGATCGTCAAATTCCGCCTTGAATGCCGGGTCCTGCTTGGCCGCGCGATATTCCTTCTCAAGATCGAGGATCAGCGGCATCAGCGTTTCGGCGACGTAGCGTCCACCATAGTCGCCGAAATGCCCGCTTTCGTCGGGCTGGGTGCGATAGCTGTTCGGGGCAGGGGAGTGGTTGGTCATGCGGCTTTCACGGCTTCCATAAATTGCGCGATCTTTACAGGGTCTTTGACGCCCCGCTCGCTTTCCACGCCGGACGATACATCGAGCAGCGGCGCATTGGTGATGGCGATCGCTTCGGCAACGGTGTCCGGTGTAAGTCCGCCGGAGAGACCCCAGTCGGTTTTGTGGTTGTATTTGTTGAGCAGCTTCCAGTCGAATGCGATGCCCATGCCGCCGGGAAGGCGGGAGGTTTTGGGCGTCCGCGCATCGAACAGGATCAGATCGGCATCCTCGCGATAGCGCCGGGCCCGCTCAAGATCGCTGGCCGTGCTGACAGGAATAGCCTTCCAGATGTCCACATCGAGCCGCGCCTTGATCGATTTCAACCGTTCCGGCCGCTCGTCGCCGTGCAGCTGCACGATATCGAGCCGGGCGGCCCGGATGGCGCGTTCCAAAAGCGAATCGTCCGGTTCGACGAACACGCCGACGCGTTTCATCGATGCGGGCACATGCTTGGCGAGCGCGGGCGCCTCGCGTGGCCGGATATTGCGGGGACTCGGTTCGTAAAACATGAAACCTGCATGGCTCGCCCCGGCATGGGCGGCGGCCTCTATCGCTTCGGCCGTGGTCAGGCCGCATATCTTCACATCGATATCGGCCATTGTCAGAGCGTTGCTTCTATCGCCCGGGCGGCGAGATCGGGTTCGTCCGCTTGCGTGATGGGTCGGCCGATGACGATGATGGATGCGCCGGCATGCATGGCGTCTGCCGGCGTTACGGTGCGCTTCTGATCGGCGGTCTTGCCGCTTGCAGGCCGCACGCCCGGCACCACGAAAAAGCCGTCCGGCCAGATTTCCTTGGCCGCCGCGACTTCCCGGCCCGAACAAACCACCCCGTCGAGACCGGATAGTTTGGCCAGTTCGGTCAAGCGCATCACTTGATCATGCGGATCGCCCGCAACGCCCATGTCATGCAGGTCTTCTCCATCGAGGCTGGTCAGCACGGTTACGCCGACGACCTTCGTACCGATAGGCGCGGCGGCTTTGGCATCCTCCATCATCGCGCGGCCGCCGCCGGCATGCACGGTCAGCACCGCGGGCTCGATCGGGCGCAGCGCTTGCACCGCTTTGGCCACCGTATTGGGAATATCGTGCAGCTTTAGGTCGAGAAAGATGGGTAGATCGAGCGCCGCCATCTCCTTCAGGCCCGCAGGCCCGTTGGCGGCAAAGAATTCGAGGCCCAGCTTGATGCCCCCGATATGATTGCGTACGGCAGATGCGATCGCCTTCGCCTTGTCCATATCCGGCGTATCGAGCGCGATGTAGATCGGGCAGTTCATGACTTGCTCTCGCTCGGCAATGGCGTGTCGAGCTGCAACTCGCCCTCGGGACTAGCCGGCGGTTCGTCTGTCGCCGCAGTCGGTTCTTCCGCACCGGGGCGTTGCGGCGCGCGGAAGGTCCGCATGCCGCGTTCATCGGCGAGCTGGCGCGACAGGCTGTCGACGCGCTTGCTCAAGCGCCATGCCTTGGTGCGATAGTAAGCAAAGGTCGGTAGAAACCCGACGAGAAAGAAGAAGAGTACGAGGACCGGCATTTTTACATCGGCCTCGAGCCCGCCCCACAGATTGACGGTAACCGGCAGCCAGTTGTTGATCGAAAACAGCACAACCACGGCCGACAGCACGATCCAGAAAAGGGTTTTCAAAAAGCTCATTGCGATCCCGTTTGAAGCTCTGCGCTCTTTATTAGGGCGCGCGGCGGGCAATTGCCAGCAGCGGGCCAGGGCTTTTCGCCCCGGTCGGCCGATGCAGAATACCATTAGGCCCGAATAGCGCCGACCTGTGGTGAACACCGCTTGCCCTTCGGCGCGGTATTGCTATAGACGCCGCCGACCGGCGGTCCTCTAGCGGGCGTGGCGGAACTGGTAGACGCGCTTGGTTTAGGTCCAAGTATCGAAAGATGTGGGGGTTCGAGTCCCTTCGCCCGCACCAGGCTTGCCACCGTCCCGCAGCAAACCGCCAGACGGATTTCCCTTTTTTTGACCAAGGCTTGATTGTTAGAACCATGCAGACCGTTGAAACGCTCAATGAAGGCCTGAAACGCGCCTACACCCTGACCATTCCGTTCGCCGATATCGAAAAGCAGGTGGACGCGCAGCTCAAGGAAATCGCGCCGCAGGTACGCATGCCCGGTTTCCGCCCCGGCAAGGTGCCTGCGAATCTTGTGCGCAAGATGCATGGCGAGGCGATCGAGCAGGATGTCGTGAACAAGGCGATCCAGACGGGCGTGCAGGAAGCGATGGCCGAGCAGGAAATCCGTCCGGCGATGCAGCCGGAGATCGAGCTCGATCCGGATTGGGAGCGCGGCAAGGATATCGAAATTTCGATGAAGGTCGAAGTTCTGCCGGAAATTCCGGAGATCAAGGTCGACGATATCTCGCTCGAACGCCTGACGGTCGAGGCCGACGACAAGGCGGTCGACGCCGCGATCCAGAGCCTCGCCGAAAATCAGAAAAGTTACGAAACTGCCGCCAAGACCTACAAGGCGAAAGAAGGCGATCTCGTCGTTATCGATTTCGAGGGCAAGGTCGATGGCGAGCCGTTCGAAGGCGGCAAGGGCGAGGAAATGTCGGTGACCATCGGTTCCGGCCAGCTCATTCCGGGTTTCGAAGATCAGCTGGTTGGCGTGAAGGCCAATGATGCCAAGGAAGTGAAAATCACGTTCCCGGACGATTACAATGTCGATTATCTGAAGAGTAAGGACGCCGTTTTCGACGTGACCGTCGGTGAGGTGCGCAAGCCTAAGGAAGCGAAAGTCGATGATGAGTTCGCCCAGTCGCTCGGCCTTGAAGGCATCGACAAGCTGCGCGAACTCATGAAAGGCCAGGTCGAGCAGGAGCTTAACGGCCTGACGCGCACGCACATGAAGCGCAAGCTGCTCGATAATCTCGCCGCCAATCACGATTTTCCGGTCCCGCCGACCATGGTCGAATCGGAATTTGACCAGATTTGGAATCAGCTCGAACAGGAAGCCGCGAATGAACCGGATCCGGAGGCCGCGCGGAAGGAAATGGAAGACGAGAAGGACGAATATCGGTCGATCGCCGAACGCCGCGTGCGCCTCGGCCTGCTCTTGTCCGAGATCGGCAAACAGAACGGCGTCGAGATCAACCAGAGCGAGATGAGCCAGCTAATCGCTCAGGCGTCCCAGCAGTACGGTCCAGAAGACCGCGAACGCTTCATCCAGTACGTCCAGCAGGACCCGATGGCGGCCGCCCAGCTGCGCGCGCCGCTCTACGAAGACAAGGTCGTCGACTATCTCTTCGAGAATGCGGAGATCACGGATCGCACCGTAACGCGCGAAGAGCTGGAAGAGGCGATCGAGGCCGAGGAAGACGAAACACCCAAGCCGGAAGTCAAGAAACCTGCGGCGCGTAAAACCGCAGCCAAAAAGGCTCCGGCCAAAAAAACGGCAGCGAAGAAGCCGGCCGCCAAGAAGGCGACTGCAAGCGCCAAAAAAGCGCCTGCGAAGAAGGCTACCGCGAAGAAGCCCGCGGCCAAAAAGCCTGCCGCCAAGAAAGCGTCGAACTCCGAAGGCTGATTTTCCGCCGGAAACGCGTGTTTCCGAACGTCTTGTTAACCATTGCCTGGGTAGAAGCTGTTCCAACACCGGGACAGCCAAGGACAGGCAATGGAACATATCAGGGAATTCGTGGCGGAACGCGAGATCGCGGTGCCGCTTTCAGAATCGCCGTCGATCGCGGTCATCCTGCCCTGTTACAATGAAGAAGCCGCCATCGCGCAGACGGTCGCCGATTTCCGCGAAGCGCTGCCCCAGGCCCCAATCTACGTCTACGACAATAACAGCTCGGACCGTACCGCCGAGGTCGCGGGTGCAGCCGGTGCCATTGTTCGCAGCGAGAAAATGCAGGGCAAGGGCCATGTCGTCCGACGCATGTTCGCCGACGTCGAGGCCGATATCTATATTATGGCCGATGGCGATGCGACCTATGAAGCGGCCGCCGCGCCCCGGCTCGTGCGCCGGCTTGTCGAAGAGCAGCTCGATATGGTCGTCGGCGCGCGCAAGACCGAAGTCGAGGCGGCCTATCGCAGCGGACACCGCTGGGGTAATGCGCTGCTGACCGGCATCCTTGCGCGCCTGTTCGGCCGGTCGTTCAACGATATTCTCTCCGGTTATCGCGTTTTCTCGCGGCGCTTCGTAAAGAGCTTTCCGGTTCTGTCACAGGGCTTCGAGATCGAAACCGAGATCAGCGTTCATGCGCTCGAGCTCAAAATGCCGGTCGCGGAAGAAGTGACCGAATATAGCGCACGGCCTGAGGGATCGGAGTCCAAGCTTTCGACCTATCGCGATGGCTTCCGGATTCTGAATACAATGGCGACCTTGTTCCGCATGGAGCGGCCGGTGCTGTTCTTCGGTGCGATTGCCGCCATTCTCGCGCTTGCGGCGATCATTCTCGCGGTTCCGCTGGCGATCACCTATGCGCAAACCGGCCTTGTGCCGCGCGTGCCCACGGCGATCCTGTCTACGGGACTGATAATCCTTGCATCGCTCAACCTGTTTGCTGGCCTGATCCTCGATACCGTCGTACGTGGCCGGCGGGAGCTGCGCAGGCTCGCCTATCTGGGCTTTTCCGCGCCGCAATCGGGAAGTTAACACCAAGCCTCTTGAAGCCCGGGTCAGAAGTCGCAATGTTGGCGACGCACATTCTCCCGGAAAGGCCTTCAATGCACGACCCCATCGACAACGCGCTCGTTCCTATCGTCATCGAGCAATCCAATCGCGGCGAGCGCAGTTTTGACATTTTCTCGCGCCTTTTGCGCGACCGCATCATCTTCCTGACCGGACCCGTCGAAGACGGCATGGCCGCGCTGATCACGGCGCAGCTTCTTTTCCTGGAATCGGAAAATCCGAAAAAAGACATCTACATGTATATCAACTCGCCGGGCGGGTCGGTGACGGCGGGCATGGCGATCCACGATACCATGCAATATATCCGCCCGCGCGTTGGCACGGTCTGTGTGGGTTTTGCGGCGTCCATGGGCAGCTTCCTGCTTGCCGCTGGCGAACCGGGCATGAGGGTCGCGCTCGCCAACTCGAAGATCATGATTCATCAGCCATCTTCGGGCATGCAGGGTACGGCCGCGGACGTTGAGATCCATGCGCGCGAACTCGTCAAGACGCGCGAAAAGATGAACGAGCTGTACGCCAAATATACCGGCAAGCCGATTGACGAGATCGAGGACAATATGGATCGGGACAAGTTTTTCGACTCCAACGAAGCCAAGGCTTTCGGCCTGGTCGACGAGGTTTACGAAAAGCGTCCGGAGGTCGATCCCAAGTCCGAGAGCTAGTGCGATTAAGCCATTAGCTATTTTCTTGTGTAATAAGTCATTGTCTAGGCGGATCACGACGCGCTAGGATATGGGCGGCTGCGGCGATGCAGCCGGAGGGATTTGATTATGACGAAGCTGAGCGGCAGCGATTCGAAGAGTACGCTTTATTGCTCTTTCTGCGGAAAATCGCAGCATGAGGTCCGCAAGCTGATTGCCGGACCGACCGTGTTCATCTGCGACGAATGCGTCGAGCTGTGCAACGATATCATTCGCGAGGAAACCAAGGGCTCGATATCATCGAAGCGCGAAGGCGGCGTGCCGACACCCGCCGAAATCTGCGAAGTTCTCAACGATTATGTAATCGGGCAGGACAGCGCTAAACGCGTTCTCTCGGTCGCCGTGCATAATCATTACAAGCGCCTCAACCATGGCGCGGCGGGCGGTGATGTCGAACTCGCCAAATCGAATATCATGCTTGTCGGCCCGACCGGCTGCGGCAAGACGCTGCTGGCGCAGACGCTCGCGCGCATCCTCGATGTGCCCTTCACCATGGCCGATGCGACAACGCTGACCGAAGCCGGTTATGTCGGCGAGGATGTCGAAAATATTATCCTCAAGCTGCTTCAGGCGTCCGATTATAATGTCGAGCGCGCACAACGCGGGATCGTCTATATCGACGAAATCGACAAGATTTCCCGCAAATCGGACAATCCGTCGATCACCCGCGACGTATCGGGCGAAGGTGTTCAGCAGGCGCTCTTGAAGCTGATGGAAGGCACGACTGCCAGCGTCCCGCCGCAGGGCGGCCGCAAGCATCCGCAGCAGGAATTCCTGCAGGTCGACACGACGAACATCCTTTTCGTCTGCGGCGGCGCATTCGCCGGGCTCGAAAAGGTTATTTCCGACAGGATGCAGGGCAAATCGATGGGCTTTGGCGCGCATGTCGAGGCGCCGGACGAGCGCCGCGTCGGCGAAGTGCTCCGCCATGTTGAGCCAGAAGACCTGCTGAAATACGGGCTGATTCCCGAGTTTGTCGGCCGTCTGCCGGTCATCGCGACGCTAGACGATCTGGACGAAGACGCGCTGGTTCAGATCCTGCGCGAACCGAAAAACGCTTTGGTGAAGCAATATGCGAAGCTCTTCGACATGGAAGAAGTGAAGCTCGAATTCACCGACGATGCGCTGATCGCGATCGCCAAAAAGGCGATCGAGCGCAAAACCGGCGCACGCGGCCTCCGGTCTATTCTCGAAGGCATATTGCTCGATTCGATGTTCGACTTGCCGACGCTGGAAGATGTCAGCGAAGTCGTGATCGACAAGGATGTCGTCGAAGGCCGGAAAGAGCCGGTGCGGGTATTCGCTAAAGCCAAGGAAAAGGCCGCCGACGACGCGGCGTGACCGGACTGCGGTCCGCAGAGATGCGATTCACATCGAATTAGGGCTTAAATGGCGCGACTGGCCGATAACCCGGCCGTCATGCACATCTTTGCTGCGCCGCGACATTGATACGCCAACCCGGCACACCATATAATCGGGAAGCCGGGCATATGCCCGAGGTTGGAGTTTTTGATGACCGTATCTTTGCCTGTTCTGCCCCTGCGCGACATCGTCGTTTTCCCGCATATGATCGTGCCGCTGTTTGTCGGCCGTGACAAATCGGTCGTATCGCTCGAACGTGCCATGGCGGCGGACAAGACGATTTTTCTCGTCGCGCAGCTTGATCCGGCCGAAGATGATCCCGATCGCGAAGCGCTCTACAATGTCGGTGTCACGGCGACCGTTCTCCAGCTGTTGAAACTGCCGGATGGAACGGTGCGCGTGCTTGTCGAGGGGCAGCAGCGTGCGTCGCTGGAAGATATTCACTATCGCGACGAGCATCTCATTGCCGATATCGCGTTGATCGACGACAAGTCTGCAGAGGGCCCCGAAGTGACGGCGCTGATGCGGTCGACCGTCGAGCAGTTCGAAAATTACGCCAAGCTCAACAAGAAGATCCCCGAGGAAACGGCAGTGCAACTCGGCCAGATCGAGGAAGCGTCACAGCTTTCTGACGCGGTTGCCGCCAATATCGGCGCGAAGGTTGCCGATAAGCAGACGATGCTGGTCGAACGCGATCCGTCGAAGCGCCTCGAAATGGCCTTTGCCTTCATGGAGGGCGAACTCGGAGTGCTGCAGGTCGAGAAGAAGATTCGCAGCCGCGTAAAGCGCCAGATGGAGAAGACGCAGCGCGAATATTATCTTAACGAACAGATGAAAGCGATCCAGCGCGAGCTTGGTAACGAAGAGGGCGAGGAGGGTGATGAGCTCGCCGAACTTGCCAAGAAGATCAAGGAAACGAAGCTTTCCAAGGAAGCGCGGACCAAGGCGCAGGCCGAGTTGAAAAAACTCAAGGCCATGGCGCCGATGTCGGCCGAGGCGACGGTCGTCCGCAACTATCTCGACACGCTGCTGGGCCTGCCTTGGGGCAAAAAGGCGAAGCTCAAAAAGGATATCGGCGAGGCGCAGAAGATCCTCGACGAGGATCACTATGCGCTGGAAAAGGTGAAGGACCGGATCGTCGAATATCTCGCGGTGCAGGCGCGCACCAACAAACTCAAAGGCCCGATCCTGTGCCTTGTTGGCCCGCCCGGTGTCGGCAAGACCTCGCTCGGCAAATCGATCGCCCGTGCGACGGGACGCGATTTCGTGCGCCAGTCATTGGGCGGCGTGCGTGATGAGGCGGAAATCCGCGGCCATCGCCGCACCTATATCGGTTCACTGCCGGGAAAAATTGCCAGCAATCTGAAAAAGGCGGGCACATCGAATCCGCTGTTCCTGCTTGATGAGATAGACAAGCTTGGCCAGGATTTCCGGGGTGATCCGGCATCAGCGCTGCTTGAGGTTCTCGACCCCGAGCAGAATGATAAATTCCAGGACCATTATCTGGAGATCGATCTCGACCTTTCGGACGTGATGTTCGTGACCACGGCAAACTCGCTCAACCTCCCGCAGCCGCTGCTCGACCGGATGGAGATCATCCGACTCGCTGGCTACACCGAAGATGAGAAGGTGGAGATCGCCAAGCGCCACCTGCTCCCGAAGCAGATCGAAGCGCATGGGCTCAAAGAAGGCGAATTCGCGCTCGAAGACGATGCGCTGCGCGGGATGATCCGCAACTATACGCGCGAAGCCGGCGTCCGGACGCTTGAGCGCGAAATCGCCAAGCTGGCGCGCAAGGCGCTGCGCGAGATTCTCGAGGGCGATACGGAATCGGTCACGATCACGCCCGATAATCTCTCCGATTATCTAGGGGTGACGAAATTCCGCTTCGGCGTCAGCGAGGAAGAAGATCAGGTCGGCGCGGTCACGGGTCTCGCCTGGACCGAAGTCGGCGGTGAGCTGCTGACGATCGAAGCGGTCACGGTGCCCGGCAAGGGCCAGATAAAAACGACCGGCAAGCTTGGCGAGGTTATGCAGGAATCGATCCAGGCCGCGATGAGCTTCGTAAAGGCCCGCGCGCCGAGCTACGGAATCAAGCCGAGCGTGTTCGGTAAGAAGGATATTCACGTTCACCTGCCCGAGGGTGCCGTGCCAAAAGATGGCCCTTCGGCCGGCATCGGTATGGTGACGGCGATGATCTCGACACTGACCGGCATTCCCGTCAGCCGCGAAATCGCGATGACCGGCGAAGTGACGTTGCGCGGTCGCGTGCTGCCGATCGGCGGCTTGAAGGAAAAGCTGCTCGCGGCATTGCGTGGTGGCATCAAGAAGGTGCTGATCCCCGAAGAGAATGAAAAGGATCTGGCGGACATTCCGGAAAATATCCGTGACGGTCTCGAAATAATCCCCGTCGGCCATGTCGATGAGGTGCTCGGGCTCGCGCTCACGAGTCAGGTCGCGCCGATCGAGTGGAGCGACGCAGACGAGATCGCGACCGATCCGAGTCCGCAGATCGCCACTGGAGTCCCGGGCGATGGAGAACCGACGGTACGTCACTAATTCGCAACAAAAACGTCGTTTTAGCTCAGAAACGACGGAATTTTACCGTTTTTGTTGGCTTTTAGGCTTTACAGCAGAGGGTCAATTGGACTTAGATGCGCAGGTCGGCATTGCCGTGAGTCATAATTCTACAAGATACATACAAGGGGTGCGGAGAGCATGAACAAGCAAGAACTGATTTCTTCCGTCGCGGATGCTTCGGGTTTGAGCAAAGCCGATGCGGGCAAAGCCTGTGAAGCGGTGTTCGATACGATCACGAGTGCGCTTAGCAGTGGCGGCGAAGTTCGCCTCGTCGGCTTCGGAACATTCTCGACGACCGAGCGCAAAGCGTCGACCGGCCGTAACCCGCGGACGGGCGAGCCGATGCAGATTCCCGCATCGACGCAGCCAAAGTTCAAGGCTGGCAAAGGCCTGAAGGACGCCGTCAACTAGACGGATCAATTTGTCCGGCGTTTTACCGGACGGCTTGTGGCTATGCCGTAATGGCCACGGAAAAGGGCGGGCGCTTTCGGCGCTCGCCTCTTTTCTTTCCGGGCACTTCGATTACATGACGCGAGAGATGGTGCCGGGCGCGTAGCTCAGCGGGAGAGCACTGCCTTCACACGGCAGGGGTCGCTGGTTCAATCCCAGCCGCGCCCACCAGCCTTCGCTGCTTTACAGCTTCGGCTGGCAAGCCAGCCGATTAGTGGAGCAAAGCGAAGGCTGCGCGCCGTAGCCTTGGCGAAGGCGGGCTAGTTGCTGTTGGCTTCTTCAGCGCTCAAAAATCCGCTCGTAATTATATTACAAAGCATTGACGCTGGGGCACTCGCGGCCCTATGTGCGCTGCTGGCTTTGCGCCGTTCATGGCGATCGTAGTTCAATTGGTTAGAATGCCGGCTTGTGATGCCGGAGGTTGCGGGTTCAAGTCCCGTCGATCGCCCCATTTTCCGCTCACCGGCTACGCAGGAATACCGAATGTCCGCGACCTGGGACCTTCCCGATTATGACGACCATGAAGCTGTGCATCTGTTCCGGGATGCCGAGAGCGGATTGAGCGCCATTATCGCGGTGCATTCGACGCATCTCGGCCCCGCGGCCGGCGGCGTGCGATTCTGGCATTATGCAGACACGACACGCGCCATCACCGATGCGCTGCGCCTGTCGCGCGGCATGAGCTTCAAAAATGCGATGGCCGGACTGCCGATGGGCGGCGGCAAGGCCGTTATCCTTGCCGATCAGGCAAAGCGGAAATCGCCGGAGATGCTGCGTGCCTTCGGGCGCGCGATAGACGGTCTGGCTGGCCGCTATGTGACGGCGGAAGATGTCGGCATGACGGATGAAGACATGGTCGTGATCCGCGGTGAAACCGACCATGTGTCCGGCCTGCCGGTCGAAAGCGGCGCGGCGGGCGGCGATCCGGGTCCCTATACGGCGCTCGGCGTGTTTCTCGGTGTAAAGGCCGCCGCGAAACGCGCGCTGGGCGTCGACAGTATCAAGGATGTCCATGTCGCGATTCAGGGCGTCGGCAGCGTCGGGGGCGGTCTCGCCAAGCTGCTCGCGGAAGAAGGCGCGCGCATTACTTTGGCCGATGTCAGCATCGAGCGCGCCCGGGCGTTCGCGACCCAATATGGCGGCGAAGCGGTGGAAGCGGACGAAATCCTGTCGATCGAAGCCGATATCGTCAGCCCCAACGCGCTCGGCGCCATTCTCGACGAACAGAGCATCCCGGCACTGCGATGCGCAGCCGTCGCGGGCGGTGCGAACAATCAGCTTGCAACGCCCGCTGACGGTCAGCGCATCTACGATCGCGGCATTCTTTTCGCGCCGGATTATGTGATCAACGCCGGCGGCATCATCAATGTCGGTCTCGAATATCTCGGGCAGGGCGACGAGGCGGAGGTAAAGGCCCGCATCGCGCAGATACCCGAACGGCTCGAACAGGTGTGGCAGGAAAGCGAAGAAACCGGCGCGCCCGCGGCGGATGTCGCCGATCGCATAGCCCGCCGCCTGATCGGTCGCGCCTAGACTATGACCGGCCGTGCAGGCCGAGTCCGCATCCGCTCTCGATAGAGGGTATAGAGCCCGCTGCCGATAATGATCGCCGCGCCGCACCAGGTCGCAAACGACGGCATGTCGGACCAGATCAGCCATCCCAAAGCCACCGCCCAGAGCAGTTGGACGTAATCGAACGGCGCCACGACAACGACGGGTGCGACGCGCAACGATCCGGTGAGCAGCAATTGCGCGGTGCCGCCCAATATCGCGATGGCGATCATGATGGCCCAGCCTTGCCAGTCATGCTGGGCGCCGAAAAAGGGTACGATACAGCCGGTCCCGACCGCCGATATCAGCGTGAACCAGAAGACCGTAGTCAGCGCGCGCTCCGTCTTGCTGATCTGCCGGATGGTAATGATGACGCAGGCCACGCCGAACGCGGAAATCAGCGCGACGATCAACCCGTCGAGCGGCAGGCTCATATCATGCGGCTGCATAATGATCAGAACGCCCGCAAACCCGATCAGCACTGCGCTCCAGCGATGCCAGCCCACCCTTTCGAGCAAGAAAACCGCCGATAGCAAAGTCGCGAAGATCGGCGCTGCGAAGCTGATTGCCGTGGCTTCGGCAAGCGGCAACAAAGTGATTGCCCAATAACCGAATCCCATTGCGACGAAGCCGATCACGGCGCGCCACAGATGCGCTAAAGGCCTGCGCGTCTTGATGATCTGCAATCCCGGCCGCCACAGGATCCACAGAAATAACGGCGGCAAGGCGAAGGCGAACCGCCAGAAGATCATCTCGATCGGGTGCAGCCCATAGTCCGCGCCGATCTTCACCATAGCCGCCATGAATGCGAACACCGTCGCGGCGAGAATGCGCAAGACGATACCGGCCACAGGCCGTTGTTCTGGAAGGGAAAATTCGGTCAAGTCGATTCCTGTGCGGATTCTCTACGGGCGGTCGTCTTATGCTTTTCCCGGGGCTGAAGCTACGCTAAGACACGGCCAATATGCATGTTTTCGCGAATCCAACCCGCTTTCTCTCGATCGCACGGCCGCTGACGCCTTGGCTGTTCTGGGGCGGCTTTCTGCTCGTCGGAACGGCATTCGTGATAGGCCTTGTCTATTCGCCGCCGGACTTTCTCCAGGGCGAACTCGTCCGGATCATGTATGTCCATGTGCCTACAGCCTGGCTTGGCATGGCCGGGTGGAGCGGCATCCTGGTCGCAAGCATCATGCAGCTTGTCTGGCGTCACCCACTGGCGGGTATTGCCGCCCGGGCCATCGCCGCGCCCGGCGCATTGTTCACGGCATTATGTTTGCTAACCGGTTCGATCTGGGGCCGCCCGGCCTGGGGAACCTGGTGGGTCTGGGACGGACGCCTGACATCGATGTTGGTTCTGCTCTTCCTCTATTTCGGATTCATGGCGCTGGCATCGGCGAGCGAGGAACGCGCGAGCATCAGCCGGGTCGCTGCGATCTTCGGAGTTATCGGCGCGATCAACCTGCCGATCATCCATTATTCGGTAACCTGGTGGAATTCGCTGCATCAACCCCAGAGCATTACGTTGAGCGGATCGGCGATCGACAGCTCCATGCTCTGGCCGCTGGCGATTTCGACATTGGGCTTCACGCTGCTTTTCGCGGCCATCGTGCTATTCCGGATGCGCGCCATTATCGCGGGCATCCGGGTCGAGGCGCGGCTGCGGAGACTGGCGCAAGGATAGCATCATGGAACCATGGCCTTTCATCATCGCCGCCTATGCGTGCACTATAGTTGGTACAGCCGGGCTGACGCTTTGGAGCTACGCGCAAATGCGCTCTTCGGAAGCCCGGATGAATGCGTTGCAGGAGGATAAGCGCTCATGAAGGCGAAACATCAACGCCTGACACTCGCCATTATCGCCATAGTTGCGGTCACCGCGGCCGGATTCCTCGCACTGTACGGGCTGCGGGACAATGCAGCCCTGTTCCGCACGCCCGGAGAGATAGCCGCCGAACCAGTGCCTGTAGGGCAAGCCTTTCGGCTTGGTGGTATGGTTGCGCAAGGCTCTATCGAAGAACTGCCGGACGGCGTTTCGATCCGCTTCCTCGTCCAGGATGCCGAGGCCCAGGTTCCCGTTATCTATGCCGGTATTACGCCGGATTTGTTTGCAGAAAATTCCGGTGTCGTAGCTGAGGGCTCTTTGAACGCGGACGGCGTTTTCATGGCCGACCATATTCTCGCCAAGCATGACGAGAATTACATGCCGCCGGAACTCGCGGACGTCGAACTGGTAGGAGATCCGCGCCAGTGATCGCCGAAGCCGGTCTTGCTGCCCTTTGGCTCGCCGCGGCGTTGTGCGGTCTCCAGCTCGTGTTCGGTATCATGGCGTTGCGCTCCGATGGCACGGGTGCGGTGAACGCGATCCGGCCCGTCGCGATCATTCAAGGCCTGTTGACCGTTTTTTCGTTCGCGATGCTGGTCTGGCTGTTCATGCGCACAGATTTGTCGGTCGAACTCGTGGCGGCCAACAGCCACTCGGCCAAGCCGATGATATACAAATTCTCGGGAACCTGGGGCAACCATGAAGGCTCGATGCTGCTCTGGGTCGCGATTCTCGCGCTCTCCGGTTCGCTTGTCGCAATGTTCGAAAAACGGCTGAAGGAGCGGACGCTGACGGCAACGCTGGCGGCACAGGCCGCGATCGGCCTTGGGTTTTACGCCTTTTTGATCTTCGCCTCAAATCCCTTTGCGCGGCTCAGCCCGGCCGCCGTAGAGGGCAGGGGGCTCAACCCGCTATTGCAGGACCCGGGCCTCGCCTTCCATCCCCCGACGCTTTACGTCGGCTATGTCGGCCTTTCGATTGCCTTCTCCTTCGCGGTCGGCGCATTGCTGACACGCGATGTCGGACCGACATTCGCGCGCGCGATGCGCCCCTGGGTGCTCGCCTCCTGGATATTCCTGACCATCGGCATCGCGGCCGGCAGCTATTGGGCCTATTATGAGCTGGGCTGGGGCGGCTGGTGGTTCTGGGATCCGGTCGAGAATGCCTCGCTCATGCCTTGGCTCGCCGCGACAGCCTTGCTGCACTCAGTCACCGTGCTCGCCACGCGCGATGCGTTGCGCGCCTGGACGATCATGCTGGCCGTCGTCGCCTTTTCCATGTCAATGCTGGGCACGTTCCTCGTCAGATCGGGCGTGCTCACCAGCGTCCATGCTTTCGCCGTCGATCCGCAGCGCGGTGGCTTCATTCTCGCCTTGCTGATCATCTATATCGGTGGAGCGCTGGCGCTGTACGCAACGCGGGTGAGTACCGTCCGTGAGGGCGCGCAATTCGAATTTATGAGTCGGGAAGGGGCGCTCGTCGCCAACAATCTCCTATTATCGGCGATACTCGGCATCGTGCTGATCGGCACGCTTTACCCGCTGGGCGTTGAAGCCGTGACCGGGGAGCAACTCTCCGTCGGCCCGCCCTATTTCAACGCAACCGCCGGGCCGCTCGCCTTGCTGCTGGTCGCCGCCATGGCCGTCGGCCCGCTGCTGCGCTGGCGGCGCGATAGCTGGCGCAACGTCATGAACCGCATATCGCTGCCCGTGCTCATCACGGCTCTCGCGCTGATGGCGCTCGTATTCCTGGCTTCGCCGATCGGCATATTGCCAATGCTCGGCCTGATGCTGGCTGCGGGCGTCGCGGCCGCCAGCATTGCGCCGCTCTGGAAACGCAATCTGCGCCGCACGCCCATGTTTATCTACGGCATGGTGATCGCGCATCTCGGCATAGCCGTCAGCATGGCGGGCATGGCCTTCGAAAGCGCCTTTAGCGAAGAAGTGCTCGTCGCTTCGGCGCCCGGCGAGACGCATCAGGTCGGGCCGTATTCGGTCACCTTCGATGGAACGCGCCCGGTCGCGGGCCCGAACTGGACCGCCATAGAGGGCGGCCTGACGGTCCAACGCGGCGATGGCGATCCGTTCGTGCTGGCACCGCAATCGCGCATGTTTTCCTCGCCTCAGACCGAAACCAATGAAGCCGCCATACGCACAGGCTGGACCGGGCAGCTCTATACCGTGCTCGGCAGCACCGACGGAAACGGACGATCGCAACTGCGTCTCTGGTACAAACCGTTTGTGACGCTGATCTGGTTCGGTGCGCTGCTGATCGCGCTAGGCGGACTGTTGTCGCTGATCGGTCGCGTGCGGAGGGAAAAGCGCGCCATGGAGCGCGAGGCATGGGCATGACCGGCGATACATCGACCATCGCGCCAGAAAAGCCGCCATCGCGGCGGCTCCTGCTTTGGGTGCCGTTGATCGTAGCGGCGGTCTTTTTCGGTTTCTTTGGCTATGCGCTCTATTTCGGCAACAGTTCGCCGCAGCAGCGCGCTATCGAATCGCAGCTGATTGGCGAACCAATGCCGGAATTCTCGCTCGAGCCCTCGCTGCCCGGCCGACCCGGTCTCAGCAGCACCGATCTCGCCACGGGCGAACCCCGTCTGCTCAATTTCTTCGCCAGCTGGTGCGTGCCGTGCATCGCAGAGGCGCCCCAGCTAATGCAGTTGCGCGATGCCGGCGTGCAGATCGACGCGATCGCTGTGCGCGATCGCCCGGAAGATGTGTATGCTTTCCTGCAGCGCTGGGGCGATCCCTATCAGCGGATCGGCGCGGACATGCAGAGCGAAGCGCAATTGGCGCTCGGATCGTCCGGCGTTCCGGAAACCTTCGTCGTGGATGGCGACGGCGTGATCGTGCATCAGCATATCGGCGATATCCGGCCCGAACATGTGCCCGAAATCCTGGCCGCACTGGAAAATGCGCAATGAGGGATGTCATCGAACGTCAAAGTGCTCCTGCGGAGGCAGGAGCCCAGGGCCGCAAGCGCCGTCGTCGGCCACCCTGGATTCCTGCCTTCGCAGGAATACTGATATGTTCATTCGTGGTCTTCTCATCGCCCCTCCACGCACAATCGCGAACACCCGAGGCCGAGTGGGCGAACCGCCAGTTGCCCGATCCGCAGCAGGAGGCGGAGGCCACGGCATTGATGGAATCGCTGCGCTGCCTTGTTTGCCAGGGCCAGTCCATCGCCGACAGCGATGCCGAAATGGCTATGGATATGCGCGCACTCGTCCGTCGCCGGATCGCCGCAGGCGAGGAGCCGGATGAAATCCGCAACTGGCTGGTCGACCGCTATGGCCGCTGGATCACCTATGATCCGCCGATCGACAGCGTGACCTGGCCGCTCTGGCTGTTGCCGATCCTGCTGCTCGGCATCGGTATCTGGCTGGCGCGCGGCCGCTTCCGCAGGCGGCGCAAGGAAAGCTGATGGGCTGGTTCGCGGCGGTCGGACTGATCGCACTGGTTATTTTCTGGCTCTGGCGTGTGGCTGAGTTTCGGGGGCGCAAACTCGAATGGCTGGGCGCGGCGCTGCTGATCGGGCTGGCGGGCTATGCCTGGCAAGGTAGTCCGATTCTGGAAGGGCGCCCGACCGAAGACCGGCGCGATCGGCCGCCCGAGGGGAGCACCGACGTCAACGAAGCGTTTCTCGACAATCGCGACGCATCGTCGGAGCGCTGGATCGAATTCGCCGAGGCCCTGAACAGGGTCGGCAACCATATGAACGCCGCGCATGCCATTCAGAACGGCCTCGATAACGATCCGGACAATCCCGACCTCTGGGTGGCCTTGGGCAACGCGCTGCTATTGCATGGCGAGGGGCAGATGAACCCGGCGGCCCAGCTGGCCTTTGAACGCGCAGCGCAGCTCGCGCCCGACCATCCCGGCCCGCCTTTCTTCCTCGGCTTGGCGCTAGCTCAGGCGGGACAACTCGACGACGCTGAGGCGACATGGCGCGCCTTGCTCGAGCGCAGCGCGCCCGAAGCGCCCTATCGCGCGGACCTCGAAAGCCGGCTTGCCAGCATCGCGCGGTCGCAGGGGCGCTCAGTAGAACTACCGGAAGCGCCCCCGCAGGAAGCGGAGAGCGAATCCTAGTTAAACGGCAGGTCGAGTGCTTCGGCGACGGCCTCGTAACGGATCTTTCCCTCCGACACGTTGAGACCAGCGGCAAGGTGCGGATCGTCCGCCATCGCCTGTGCCGGCCCCTTGTTCGCAAGTTGGATCACATAGGGTAGCGTCGCATTGTTGAGCGCGAAGGTGGAAGTCCGGGCGACTGCGCCGGGCATGTTCGCCACGCAATAATGAATGATACCCTCTTCCTCATAAACGGGCTCATCATGCGTGGTTGCGCGCGACGTTTCGAAACAGCCGCCCTGGTCGATAGCGATATCGACGATTACCGAACCGCGTTTCATCGTCTTCAGCATGTCTCGGGTGATCAGCTTTGGCGCCGCACCGCCCGGGACGAGTACCGCGCCGACGACGAGATGCGCCTCCTGAACCGCCGCCGCAATCGCGGCCTTCGAGGCATAGCCGGTCTTGATCGACGCGCCGAAATGCGTCGAAAGCTCGGCCAGACGGTCGTTGCTGATATCGTAGATCGTGACATCCGCACGCAGGCCGACGGCCATTTGCGCCGCGTTGAGGCCCGCCACGCCGCCGCCGATAATAGTCACCGTGGCCGGCGCAACGCCTGGCACGCCGCCGAGCAATATGCCGCGTCCGCCTTGTTCCTTCTCCAGATAATGCGCACCGGCCTGAATCGACATCCGCCCGGCCACCTCGCTCATCGGTTTAAGCAGCGGAAGCGAGCGATTGGGTGAGGTCACCGTTTCATAGGCAATACAGGTGGCGCCCGATTTCATCAGGCCTTCTGTCTGTGGCTTGTCCGCCGCGAGATGGAGATAGGTGAACAGGATATGCCGCGGTTCCAGCATGGCAACCTCCTGCGCTTGCGGCTCTTTGACCTTAACGATCATGTCGGCCGCGGCGAAGACTTCCGCCGCCGTATCGACGATAGTCGCGCCGACCGCGCGATAGTCATCATCGCCGAAATCGATACCGCAACCGGCCTGGGTTTCGACGACGACCTCGTGACCGGCTTGGACGACATCGAATACCGAATCCGGCGTGAGGCCGACCCGGTATTCGTGGTTTTTGATTTCCTTGGGGATTCCGACGCGCATCGACGCCTCCTGAGATTGATAATGACCGGCCTATAGCGGCCCGTTTCACGCTTGTCCTCCCATTGCGAACCGGCCGATCTCGTGATAGGTCGCCCGCTTTGCCGCACCGCGCAGGAAAGGCCGGATAGCGGCGGCTGATGCAGCATTCGCCTTACGCATATCGGGGGTCCGCATTCGTCCGAAATGAGTGATTCACGCACCGCTCAGGCCGTTTCCGGTCCGCCTACACGCGATGGGGCTGTCGCGAAGCTCGCGCTCGGCGCCATCGCCATCGTATTCGGCGACACCGGCACCAGCCCGATGTACGCTTTCCGCGAAGCCTTTGCCGGTCATCATCCGCTCGCGCTGAACACGCTGCACCTCTACGGCGTACTCAGCCTGATATTCTGGGCCATGATACTGGTCGTCACAGTCAAATATCTCACAATCTTCATGCGCGCCGATAACCGGGGGGAGGGCGGCAGTCTTGCGTTGCTGGCGCTCATGGGTGGCAAGAATGCCGGCAGGATGTGGAGCGCCGGTCTCGTTATGCTCGGCATTCTCGCTACCGCGCTATTCTATGGCGAGGCGATGATCATGCCGGCCGTGTCGATGCTGGGCGCGGTCGAGGGATTGGCGGTCGTCAACCCGTCGCTGAATGGATGGATCGTGCCGCTGGCTGTGTTCATCCTGATATTTCTGTTTCTGATGCAGCGCCCCGGCCTCTCCAGGATCGGCGTCTTTTTTGGCCCGATCATGCTGCTCTATTTCCTCGTGATCTCGGTGCTGGGCATCCTCAGCATCGTCCAAAGTCCGGAAGTCCTGTGGGCGCTCAGCCCGCATTTCGCCGCACAATTCTTTATGGCGGAGCCGCTCAAGGCCTTTCTCGCGCTCGGCGCGGTGGTGCTCGCGGTTACGGGCGCTGAAGCGCTCTACTCGAATATGGGTCATTTCGGCCGCAAGCCGATCGGCCTGTCCTGGCTGGTTTTCGTCCTGCCTGCGCTGATGCTCAGCTATCTGGGGCAGGGGGCGCTGGTGCTGCGTGACGGCGAAGCGATCATGGCCAACCCGTTTTTCTTACTTGCACCGGGCTGGTTCCAACTGCCGCTTTTGATCATCGCGATCCTTGCCGCGACTATCGCATGCCAAGCGGTGATTGCGAGCGCATTCTCGGTCACTCAGCAAGCCATCCAACTCGGTTTCATGCCGCGCTTGCGGATCAATCACCGGGACACAGCCACGGTCGGTCAGATCTATATCCCCGTGGTCAATTGGGCGTTGATGATCGTCGTGGTCATGCTGGTGCTCACGTTCGGAACGGTTTCGAACCTTACGGCTGCTTACGGAATCGCCGTCACCGGCGTGATGCTGCTCGATACCTGTCTGCTGGCCGTGCTGCTTTTCACCTTCTGGAAGTGGAACAAGCTGCTGGCCGGCCTTCTTGTCGGCCTCTTCTTCTTCGTGGACCTGCTATTCTTTGCGTCCGCTCTTACGAAATTCGCCGATGGCGGATGGGTGCCCCTGGCGATCAGTGGCGTGGCTTTCATCCTGCTTACAAGCTGGGCAAAGGGCCGGTCTTTGCTGATCGCGCAGATGCGCGAAACCGCCATGCCGGTTCAGGTATTCGTCAAATCCGCCGCCGGAGAGGCGACGCGCGTGCCGGGTACGGCAGTCTTCATGACGACATCGCCAGAGGGCGTGCCGCATGCGCTGCTGCACAATCTCAAACATAACAAGATACTGCACGAGCGGATCGTTCTGCTCACCGTATCGATCCTCGACCGGCCGCATGTCAGCGAGGAAGATCGCGTGAAATATGAAGATCTCGGCGCTGGCTTCTATCGCATCATTCTGCGTTATGGCTTTATGCAGGATCCAAACGTGCCCGTGGCGCTGGAAAAGGTGACGACCTGTGGCCCAGCGTTCCGCATGATCGAAACCAGCTTCTTCCTCGCCCGGCAGACATTACTGAGTTCGGAAAATCCGCAAATGGCGCCGTGGCGCGAGAAGCTGTTTGCATGGATGCTGCGCAATGCCGAAACCGCCATGCAGTTTTTCCGTCTGCCCACCAACCGGGTGATCGAACTCGGCAGTCAGGTCGAAATCTAGAAACGGTTGTAATGCGTGCGGCGATTGTCCTCGCGGCTGGCCAGTCCCGGCGTTTCGGCGCAGCCAACAAGCTGCTCACCATCTATCGCGGCAAACCCTTGGTGCATTGGGCTATCGAAAGCGCCCTCGCGGCGCCTGTTGGCAGGGTAATCGTCGTCATTTCCCGCGATGATAGACTCATACATGCTGCGTTAGGTCGATTCAGGAGCGATCGTCTCGGCGTCGCCGTAGCGCTGCATAGTGGCCGCACACGGCGTGCCAGCCTGTTGCGCGGATTGCAGGCGCTCCGCGATGCGGAACGCGAGAGCTTCGTCTTTCTGGGCGATCTACCGCATATCCCAGCAGGAATAACGGGCAGGCTCGCCGCCCACACCAAACCCAACGCTTTGGCGATCCGGGCCGGGCATCGCGGCGGACCCGGCCATCCTGTGTTGATCCAAGATACGCAGACGGTCCGAAATCGGCTCGACGCTGGAGAAGCGCCGTTTATGGCAGAGGAGGTGCATATGATCGAAGGCGGTCCCGGCGTGATCGCGGATATCGATCGACCGGGCGATCGGCGCGCCATCCCGCGCAGGAGGTGCTGATATGAACGAGACCGCCGCCCCGATTATCGTCTCCGCCCTGTTCGGCGATGCCGATTTCGCCTTTTTCAACGGCCTGCGCCGGCAGCATTTTCCGCCGGAGCGCAATGTGATCGACGCGCATCTCACCCTGTTCCATCATCTGCCGCCTAGCATCGCGGGGGAGCTCAAGCATCGGCTCGATGCGGAAACGCGTGACGCTCCGCAGCCCAAAGCGCGCTTAAGTGGCATCATGTCGCTCGGCCGCGGCGTCGCCTTCCGGATCGACTCTCCCGATCTCGCGGTTATTCGAAACGGCCTGGCCGATGCGTTTTCAGGCTTGTTGACGCCGCAGGACCAGCAAGGCTGGCGGCCGCATGTCACGATCCAGAACAAGGTCGAACCCGCCGAAGCGAAGCGCCTGCTTGCCGAGTTGTCGGCGGATTTCAGACCGCGGCCCGTAGATATATCGGGAATCGCCTGCTGGTATTATCGCGGCGGCCCTTGGGAGTCTCTCTCACGCCACATGTTCGCGCGCTAGCGCCGGATCAGTCGATCTGACCGATACCGTCGCAGCTCAGATCGAACGCTTCCAGCCCGGCCTCCAGATAGGCGGCCAGCATCGGCATATCCATCAGCTGTTCGGTAACCGGATCGCTATCCGGATCGCCCGCTTCCTCAAGCGCTTCCTCCCAATCGGTCGCGTCATAGGTGCCGTTTCCAACCCATGCGAGCGCGAGCAATTCGGCCTGTTGATCCTCGGCTAGATCGTTGATCGCAGCCTCTATCTCTTCTTCGACCGAATCATTCTTTTCGTCGATCATCACATCGTATTCATCGTCGGTCGATATCGGGCCGTCCTCATCCACTTCATCGGGTTCGTTCGAGGGGACTTGCGCATCCCATTCGCGCGCGCGGACGATGATCCGGCAAATCATGTCCAGCGGTGTTTCGAGTTCCATTCGCGTATCTCCTGCGGGCAGCCTTTGCTCTCCAAACCCATCATATCCTATCCGAGTTCCGTGACACTATCGAATCGGTTGACCCTGTTCGGCACGGTGCCTATAGGCCCCGGGCGCGCATGTGCAGCGCTCGCCTTGGCGCACCGGGGCGGAGTAGCTCAGTTGGTTAGAGCAGTGGAATCATAATCCATGTGTCGGGGGTTCAAATCCCTCCTCCGCTACCAAATTTCTCTTTTCCCCGCCCAAGCAATGCCAGCCTGTTGCGCGCTTGCGCGGGGCCGGGCAGGGCACCTATCTCAGAGCTGCACATCGAGTGGGAATAGCCATGGCAGAAACGCATCGCACCAAAATGCTTATCCTCGGATCCGGGCCTGCCGGCCTGTCCGCCGCGATCTATGCGGCGCGGGCGGGGATGGAGCCGATCGTCGTCCAGGGCCTCGAGCCCGGCGGACAGCTAACGACCACCACTGAGGTCGAGAACTATCCAGGATTCGCCGACATCATCCAGGGCCCCTGGCTGATGGAGCAAATGCAGCAACAGGCGGAAAATTGCGGCGCGCGCATGATGTGGGACAGTATCGTCGAGGTCGACCTGTCCAAGCGGCCGTTCCGGATGAGAGGCGATGGCGGCGATGAATATGTCGGCGATGTCCTGGTGATCGCGACGGGCGCACAAGCGCGCTGGCTCGGCATCGAGAGCGAAGACCGACTGCGCGGCAAGGGCCTTTCGGCCTGCGCAACCTGCGACGGTTTCTTCTTTCGCGGCAAGAAGATCGCGGTCGTCGGCGGCGGCAATACGGCCGTCGAAGAGGCGCTCTATCTGACCAATCACAGCGATGATGTTACCCTGATCCACCGCCGCGACGAGCTGCGCGCGGAGAAAGTTCTGCAGGACCGCCTCTTTGCCCATCCCAATATCACCGTGCTTTGGGATAAGGTTGTGGATAAGTTTGTGGGTGACGGTGATCCGGAAGGCCTGATCGCCATCGATCTCAAAGACACCAAAACCGGCGAAATTTCCCAGATTCCTGCGGAGGGCGGCTTTATCGCGATCGGCCACGACCCGGCGACGGCGCTGTTCAAGGGCCATCTCGAGCTGGATGAGGATAACTATATCAAAGTCGAGACCGGCAGTACGCGTACCAGCGTGCCCGGCGTCTTCGCCTGTGGCGACGTGATGGACAAGATTTACCGTCAAGCGGTGACGGCTGCCGGGACGGGCTGCATGGCAGCGCTCGATGCCGAGAAGTTCCTCGCCGAAAACGAATTCGAAGCGGAACTCGAAACCGCCTAGTTCGCTGTCTCGAACCGGCGAAGCGTGGCGAGGCAGCTCTCCAGCAGCTGTTCGAAATCGCCGTCGCGCGCGAAGCTGTGCGCATCGGTATCGATCGTATCGGTCGTGAACCGGCTCTCCCCGGTCAGTCCCGCCAAAGCTCCTTTGCGCCATTCATCGTCGAAGGCGATCGCGGTCGCGTCGTCCTTGGCCAGCACGATATGGGCTGGCGTGGACGACTCGGACAAAGCTTTCGCGACCCGTTCGCCCAAACTACCCGCCGTCTGCCGCGGTTTGGCGATCTTCAAAACACCGCTCACCGCCTTGCGATAGTCGATGCCGCCGGTCAGCGCGCGCTTCCAGCCCGAAAGGCTCAACAGCTGATCGCGATAATGGCTCTTGATCGCGGCGGGCGGGGGCTCGTTCGCGCCCGCCTCGACAACCCAGGGATTGGCGAGGATCATGGCGTCCACACCGCATTGGCGATGGTAGAGGCAAAGCGTCGTGGCGCCATCGCACAGACCGAAACCGACGATATGATCGAGCGCCGGTACCTTCTCGCGGAAGGCCGCGACCGCCGCTGCAAGATCGGGCGCACTGGCCTCAAACCCCGGATCGTCCCCCGAACTGTCGCTGACCCCGCGCCGGTCATAGCGCATGACCGGATATCCGGCTTCGGCCAAGGCTGCGGCAAGCTGTGCAAAGCCCCGATGCGCGCCGAAACGCGTTTGCCCGCCGCCGGTGACGATGATGACGCCCGTCCGGCCATTCGCCGGATCAAACGAAGCCGCCAAAATTTCGCCGTCGCAATCGAAAGTGAGTTGGGCGCGCACGATCAGCGTATCCTGTCAGCAATTGCATCGGCCAGACGCGTAGCTAGTTCGGGAGAACCGCTAGGTTCGGCGCGCCGCCAGAGCGGAGTCCCTTCGATCGTAACGTCGGCATCACCATGCTCACTCTCGAGGCGGATGGTGATGGTATCGTCCGCGCTCTTCAGTTCTGCGTCGCGAACGGCGCGGGCCATATCCGCGGCGATCGGATAGCCGCCGAGATTGGTTGACCCTTCGTCGAATACCGATTTTTGCGCGTCGCCATCGAAATCGGGATCGGTGAGGCTGCGCGCGCGAATGAGATCGCGGATCAGGCGTTTTCCCGCCACAGGTGAGAATCGGATGTGCCGTATGCCCTGCACGGTATCGTCCAACAGGCATCCGCCCCGCACTGCCAGTATCGCGGTTGCGTCGGCCTCTTGGGCCGCATCGCGAACGGCATGACGCCAATCGCTCCAGCTGACATCGGAGAGCAGTGTTTCGCTCTCGCCGGTCCCGGGCAAATCCGGCAGATGGGTGGCAACATCGGAACCGGCGAGTGTCCGCATTAGATCGGACAGCAGCTTGCGGGTGCGGTTCAGTTCTTCGAACAGCGGCGGGATGATGAGGAGCCGAGGCCCACCCTCGGGTCCGAAACTCATCATCGGATGCTCGGCGCCCTGCGATTCGTATCGCGAGAATCGCGGGGCAAGGGGCGTCACTGCAGCGCCTTTTCCTTGGCGAAGGCGAGGAGATTACCGAAGGTTTCGAGCATTTCGGCCTCGAACTCGTCATCCTCGATCCAGATGTCGAGACGATCCTCGATTTCGGTGAGCAGGCCAGCGACTGCCATGGAATCAAGTTCGGGGATCGCGCCGAACAGCTCCGTATCCCCGTCAAAGCCCGCGACCTCGGACGCGTCGAGACCGAGAACGTCGACAAGCGCCGCGCGCAGCGTTTCCTCGACCTTATCGGCGGCTTCGGTTGCCATCACTTACTCCCCTGCACAATGGTTGCGCCCGCCTAGTCGCTCGAAGCGCGGCGGACAAGGCCCGAGAGCACGGTGCGCGCCAAGGATGGCCAGGCTGCGGGCCGACCAGGGTTGAGCATGTCGAGCCTGTAGAGCGGCCGCGCGCCATCCATCCAGTCCGCCTTATAGCCTTGGTTACCCGTGCCATAATCGATGATATCGGGCGCATCCTGTTCGATAACGTGCTGGAACATCGCGTGGCTCAGGATCGAGCCCGGCGAAAAGGACTTGGCGCTCTCCGAATAGGCCAGTTTGTAAATCGTCGCCTGGTCATTCTCCACATGCCAGAATTGCGCGGCCACGGGCACGCCCTCCCGATAGGCAATGCCAAGCCGCAACGTGCCAGCTTCGCCTTCCGTCTCCGCGAATTCGCGCATGAAGCTCCAAGACCCTTCTTCGGGCTTCCAGCTTTCGGCATAGACCTGGCGGTAATCGTCCCAGGCCTGCTCATCGAAAGTGCGGTGGATAACGATGTCGAGATCGGCCTTTTTGCCCTTGCGCTTCACCGTGCTGCGCAGTTTTCCGGGCCGCGCCTTCCAGAAGCTCTCGAAATCGGATGGTCCGGAAAGCTGCCAGTTCTCGGTCGCCACGCTCTTGGAGACCCGCCAACCCGCTTTCTCAAAGGCTCGTGAGATCGGAGTGGGGTCGGCGATCGGCTCCAGCGATATCGTGGCAAACCCTTTCAGCTGTTCGGCGATGGCGGCAAGCAGTCGCTCGTCCTCGCTTGTGCGCACGGCGTCATATTCGAGTGTGTACCAGCTTGCCAGCGCCTCAGCATCGCGCGCGCCGGTCTTCCAAAGAAACAGCCAAGCCGCCGCCGTATCGCAGCGCGCACGGGCGACAAGCGGTTGCGCATCGGCGCTCCCGCAATGCCGCAACGTCATCTCGAACCAGCTCATCCGGTCGTACAGTTTCGATTGATGCGCGCGCGCCAAGGCGTCGCCGGCATCCGCCGCCGCATCGGCCAGGCTATCGAATAGCTTTACGTTAACGGTCATGACGCTATCCCGGTGACAGCCGCGAAGCGGCGCGTGACGCCACCATCTAGCTGGAAGCCATGACGAAAGCCTTAAGTCCCGATCCTGAGCCGCGCCCGCTCGATCACTTGCCGTCATGCGGGACGTCCGGCGATGTCGCAATGATCGACAAGCAGGGCGCGCTCGATTTTGCAGGGTTGGAGCAGGCCGTTGGGGCACTGGCAGCATGGCTTTCGGCGCAGGCGCTGGAGCCCGGCGACCGCGTGGCGTCATGGTTGAACAAGACCCGGCTCGCCTGTCTGATGCCGCTGGCGACGGCGCGGGCGGGGCTTGTCCATGTTCCGGTCAATCCGCTGCTAAAACGCGCGCAGGTCGCCCATATTGTCGCCGATAGCGGCGCAAAGCTGCTGATCGGCGGCAAATCGCGCCTCGGATCGCTGAAATCGGACGATATTCCGGGTGATTGCCGGGCGGTGGAAGAGGGAGAACCGGCGCTCGACGGCCCCATCATGCCGCCATCGGACGGCGATCCGGACAGTCTTGCCGCCATTCTCTATACATCGGGCTCCACGGGCCGTCCCAAGGGCGTGATGCTCAGCCATGCCAATATGTGGCTGGGTGCCGTCAGCGTCGCGCATTATCTCGGTGTTCGCCCAAGTGACCGCACTCTATGCGTGCTCCCGTTCAGCTTCGATTATGGCCAGAATCAGCTGCTTTCGAGCTGGTATGCCGGCGCATCGGTCGTGCCGTTCGACTATCTGATGGCGCGTGACGTCACGAAGGCGGTCGGGCGTCATGACGTCACAATCCTGGCCGGCGTCCCGCCGCTCTGGGTGCAGCTCACGGAGATCGAATGGCCGCCGGAAAATGCCGGAAAACTTAGGGTTCTGACGAATAGTGGCGGCAAGATGCCCGTGCCGCTGGTCAGGGCGTTGCGCCAAACCTTTCCTGACGCCGTGCTGCATTCCATGTATGGGCTCACCGAAGCCTTCCGATCCACCACCTTGCCGCCAGAATTGATCGACGCCATGCCGGAAAGCATCGGTACCGCCATACCCTTTGCCGAGATCATGGTGGTCGCGCCGGATGGCTCCGAATGCGCGCCGGACGCGCCCGGCGAACTGGTTCATGCGGGGCCGTTGGTAGCCCTCGGCTATTGGCAAGATCCTGAAAGAACAGCGCAACGTTTCAAACCTGCGCCCGATTTCTCAGATTATGGCGGCATGGCCGTATGGTCGGGAGACACCGTAATCCGCGATGCCGAGGGCTATTTGCGCTTTGTCGGGCGCGATGACGCCATGATCAAGAGCGCGGGCAATCGCATATCGCCGAGCGAGGTCGAGGATGCGGCAATCGAAAGCGGCGAAACCGCGGAAGCCTGCGCTTTTGGCGTATCGGACGCGCGACTGGGCCAGGCAATCCGGCTCGTCGTGCGCGGGGAGGGCGGTCCGGCCGACGAGGCGCTGAAACGCTATCTGAAGACGGAACTCCCCAATTTCATGCAGCCACAGGATATCATCTGGCAGGACAACTTACCACGAAATCCTAACGGTAAGCTCGATCGCACTGAAATAGAACGGAAATGGGGCGTATGAAACCGATCGGACCGATTCCCACCGCCTTCGCCGCGCAGAAAGGCGAACTCACGATCGGCGGTGTCGGCGTGCGTGCGCTTGCCGAAGCGGCGGGGCGAACGCCTTTCTATGCCTATGACCTACAAATCGCCTCGCGTCAGGTCGAGCGCTTCCGTGCTGCGATGCCCGAGGCGGTACATTTGCATTTTGCCGTAAAAGCAAACCCGCATCCTGCTGTTATCAAACATTTTATGACGCTGACGGATGGTCTCGACATGGCCTCGGCGGGCGAGTTGGAGCGGGTGCGCGATTGCGGGGCCGATATGGGGCATGTGAGCTTTGCCGGCCCGGGCAAACGCGATGCGGAGCTCGAACTCGCCATTTCGCTCGGCGCAACGCTCAATCTGGAATCGGAGAGCGAGTGCGCCCGCGCCCTGAAAATCGGCGAGAAACTGGGCATTACTCCGCGGCTTGCAGTGCGCGTGAACCCCGATTTCGAGCTGAAAGGCTCTGGGATGAGCATGGGTGGCGGCGCGAAGCCGTTCGGCGTGGACCAGGAACGGGTGCCGGCGCTGGTCACTGAAATCATCGCGTCCGGCGCGGATTGGCGAGGTTTTCACATCTATTCGGGCTCACAGTCGCTCGATGCGGATGCCATCGCCGAGAGCCAGAAGGCGAGCCTGGCGCTGGCGGCTGAACTGGCTCAGGCCATTGGAGAAGCGCCGAAAAGCGTCAATCTCGGTGGTGGCTTCGGTATTCCTTATACGGCCAATGACACGCCGCTCGATGTTGAAGCCATTGGCGAGCAGCTTTCCACGGCGCTCGACGCGCGCGACGAAGTCCTGCGCGACACGCGTTTCATCATCGAACTCGGCCGCTGGCTGATCGGCGAAGCGGGCGTTTATGTCGCGCGAATTCTCGACCGCAAGGTGAGCAAGGGTCAGCTGTTCCTCGTGACGGATGGCGGGATGCATCACCATCTCGCGGCTTCCGGCAATTTCGGCATGGTCATGAAGCGCAACTATCCGGTGGCGATCGGGTCCCGCATGGGCGCGGAAACGGTCGAGAGCGCGACGATTGTCGGCCCGCTTTGCACGCCGCTCGACAAGCTGGCGGCCGATATCGCCATCCCGCAGGCCGAAATCGGCGACTATGTCGCGGTTTTCGCGTCCGGCGCTTATGGTTTAAGCGCCAGCCCGGTTAACTTCCTCAGCCACCCGATTGCCGCGGAAATCGTGGTTAACGGCGGAAAAATAACCATTTAGCTCAACACCAATTTAACCCTTTCCGGTGCATGACGCACGAGAGAAAGGGCCGGAATCCCTCGCGCGTATTGCAGGGAGTGACGTCATCGGCCCCGAAAAGAAGGGCTTAATGATGCGCATCAATTCCTCGAAAGCGGCCTTTTTCCTGGGTGTTTCGCTCGCCGCACTGTCCGGTTGCGCGGGCGGTTCCGGCCAGCAACTGCCGCCGGCGACCTTTGTCAGCAACAGTCAGGGACCCGGTGAACAATATGTGATCGGGCCGCTCGATCAGCTGACCGTGTTCGTCTGGCGCAATCCAGAGCTTGGTGCCGAGGTTCAGGTTCGTCCGGACGGCCGTATCACGACGCCCCTGATCGAAGACATGGTGGCCGTCGGCAAGACGCCGGCCATGCTCGCCGACGATATCTCGGTGATGCTCTCCCAATATATCACCGAGCCGCGTGTCTCCGTGATCGTCAACGAGTTCTCCGGCACCTATGCCCAGCGCATTCGGGTCATCGGCGCGACTGCAGAGCCGGCATCGATCCCGTACCGCGCTAACATGACTCTGCTTGACGCCATGATCGCCGTCGGCGGGCTTTCAGAGTTTGCTGCCGGCAATCGCGCACGCCTCGTCCGGCACGACCGGATCACCGGCGAGCAGCAGGAATATGACCTGCGCATCTCGAGCCTGCTCCGGCGCGGAGACACCAGCGCCAATGTCGACCTGCAACCGGGCGACGTGATCATCATCCCCGAAAGCATGTTCTGATCGAACGCGCCCCGGCCACTCATTCGACAAAGGCGACGACCACGGCATGAACGGAATTTACGAAGAAATCAGGATCGCGCTGCACGCGATTTGGCAACGCCGCTGGCTCGCGCTGGGCGTCGCCTGGGGCGTCGCGGTGCTGGGCTGGCTCGTGGTCGCCCTGATCCCGAACAGCTACACCTCGCAGGCGCGCATCTATGTGCAGCAGGATAGCGTTCTGACCAGCGAGATCGGTGTTTCCGAGCGCGATCAACGCGCGAATATCGAGCGTATCCGCCAGACTTTGGCCTCCACGGCCAATCTCGAACAGGTGGTTCGCCAGACCGATCTGGCACAGCAAGCGACGACCGATGAACAGGTTCGCAGCCTGGCCGGCCAGCTACGCGCCAATGTGGTCGTCGCCGCGCAGCAGGACCCGAACAGTTTCGGCCGGCCCGGCAATATGTTCGAGATCAGCGCTAGCTGGGGCTCGCCGAGTCTTGCGCAGCAGATCAACCAGCGGCTGATCGACGTGTTCGTCGAGGAAAATCTCGCCGGTTCGCGCGCCGAAGCGACGCAGTCGGTGGAATTTCTCGATCGTCAGATCGCCGAGCGCGAGGAACGGCTGCAGCAGCTCGAAGAGCGCCGCGCGAATTTCGAACGCGAGTTCAGCGGTGTTCTGCCCGGCACCGGCACGATCACCCAGCGCATGGATCAGGCGCGGTCCGAGCTACGCGATATCGAAAACGATCTCGCCGCCGCGCAAAGCTCGCTCTCGACGATACAGGCGCAGATGAACGCAACGTCTCCGACGACCCGGGTTCCGGGTTTCGGCGGCGGGCCTTCCGTAGCCGGCCCGGCGACAGCGCGTCTGAATGCATTGCAGGCGCAGCTGGCCGATGCGCGTGGCCGGGGCTGGACCGACCAGCACCCTGACGTCATCGCACTGGAATCGCAGATTGCTCGGGCACGCGCCGCGGCGCGCGGAGAGGGCGGCGGCAGCCGCTCCGGCGGCGGCGCCACGGCGTCTAACCCGCTCTATACATCGCTCAGTTCGATGTTGGCCGACCGGCAGGCGCAGGTTGCCGCGCTGACCGCGCGCCGCGACCAGATCCGCGCCGGGCTCGAGGCGATCGAGAGCCAGCGCCGGACCAATCCGGGGTCGCTGGCCGAACAGCAGCAGCTCGACCGCGATTATCTGGCGCTGCAGACCCAATATAACCAGCTCGTTGCCGATCGCGAGCGCGTCCGCCTGCGCGGCGACGTGGTCACCGAAACAGACAGCAATACTTTCCGTGTCGTCGATCCGCCCAGCATGCCGGGCGCGCCGGCGGCCCCGAACCGCCCGTTGTTGCTGATCCTCGTTCTCATTGCCGCGATTGCGATGGGGCTCGGCGCGGCGTTTGCGCAAGCCCAGCTGACGACGACCTATCCGACCGCCCGGCGCCTCGGAAACGGCACCGGTCTGCCGGTGCTTGGCGCGATCAGCGAATTTGTCAGGCCCGCCGAAGCTGAGGTCCGCCGGCAGAGCTTCCGCAAGTTTGCCGCGGCGTCGATCGCGCTCGTGGGCGTGCTGGGGCTACTGATGGTCGTCGAATTCATCCAGCGCGGCATGGCGGCATAAGGGGCAGAATAATGAACAAGCATAGCTCCATACGGTCCTCCGGCTCCTTGCTCGAACGCGCTTCGGAGAAGTTCGACTTCGCCAAAGCTTTGCGCGAAGCCGAAACCGAATATCCGGCGGAAGCACCGGCACAACATGCGCCAGCCAATGACGTCGCAACGGTGCCGATACGGCCACAGATCGGCGGCGAAACCGTCGCTATCGACCGTGTCGCGCTCGCCGAAGGCGGCTTTGCCTTGCCTGACCAGCGCCCCGGCGCGCTGGCCGAGGAATTCCGTATCGTCAAACGCCAGCTATTGCTGCGCGCGGCGGGCGAGGGCGGTGTAACTATTGAGAACGGCCGGATGATCCTCGTCTGTTCGGCGAAACCGGACGAGGGAAAGACCTTCTGTTCGGTCAATCTGGCGCTCTCCATGGCCCGCGAAACCGATCTCGATGTCGTGCTCGCCGATGGCGATCTCAACAATCCGCAGATCGCCGCGCTCATGGGCGTTGGCGACGGCCCCGGCCTCATGGACGCGGTCGAAGATCCGACCGTCGATATCGAATCTTGCCTTGTGCACACCGATATTCCCAATCTGTCGCTGCTGCGCCCCGGCAAGCGCACGGATGACGCCACCGAATTGCTGGCGGCGCCGCGCAGCGCCGATGTGTTCCGCAAGCTGCTCGCCAAGAGCCCGACCCGCGTCGCGATCTTCGATTCGCCGCCGGCGCTGTCGGCGTCGCCCGCATCTGTGCTGGCCATGCATGCGGGGCAGACGGTGATGGTCGTCAAGGCCGATACGACGACCGAAGAAGAGTTGCGCGAGGGCCTCGGCCTGTTGAGCGGCTGCGACCACATCCAGCTGCTGCTCAACAACGCCACCTTCACGCCAAACGGCAAGCGTTTCAGCAGTTACTACGGATACGGGGAATAGTCATGCGTATCTCAGCCCACCGCCGGTTCACCCACGCCGCCATCGCTGGCGTCACGGTTGTGATGCTCGGCCTGGCGTCGCAGGCCCATGCCCGCTCCGACATCTCGCCTTATGTCGAAGTTCAGCAGATCCTGGACTTCGATCTCGACGGCAATGATCCGTTCAACGATGACGTCGTAACCTATACGACGATCGCGGCAGGCGTGGACGCCGTGGTCGTATCGCGCCGCATCGAAATCGGCGCGAGCTATCGCTACGAGCGCCGGATCGGCTGGGACGATTCCATCGCGGACGATGACGTCCATAGCGGTGTTGTTCGCGCCCGCGCCAATGTCACGCGCGGCCTGAGCCTCGAAGCCGGTGCGCTGGCGGCGCGCGCGCGTACCGAAATCGGCGGCGACGGCCTCGGCTCACTGACCGGCGACAATGACAACAGCACGCAGATCTATTCGGTGTTCGGCGGCCCGACCCTGTCGACCCGCGCGGGCCCGCTCGATATCGGCGCGGCCTATCGGATCGGCTACACGCATGTCGAAGACAATTTCGCGGCGAACACCGACCCGAACCAGGCACCGGTCGATTATGTCGATCACAGCACCTACCATCTGGCGACCGCCAATATCGGCATGGCGCCCGGTGAAACGCTGCCGTTCGGATGGATCGTTTCGGGCGGTTACGAGCGCGAAGATGCGAGCCAACTCGATCAGCGCTATGAAGCCTATTATGGCCGGGTCGACGTCACGATCCCGGTGACGCCAACGCTCGCCCTGGTCGGCGGTGTCGGCTACGAGGATATCGAGATCAGCCAGCGCGACGTGCTCGTCGACGCGACCGGAAACCCCATCCTTGACGGCAATGGCCGCTTTCAGAGCGATCCCAATTCGCCGCGGCTGCTCGCCTATGATGTCGACGGCTTCATCTATGACGGTGGCATCTTGTGGCGGCCCAATCCGCGCTTCGAACTCTCCGCGCGCGTCGGCCATCGCTACGATACGACCATCTATTATGGCTATCTGACCTATCAGGCGAGCTCGTCGAGCACGCTGCAGGCCAATGTCTACAACGAAATCAGTAGCTTCGGCCGCGGGACGACCAACACGCTTGCGGGCCTGCCAACCAGCTTTACCGTGGGCCGTAACGGCTTCGGCCAGTTCAACGGCTGCGCATTCGGCGAAAACGATAATGCCGGCGGCTGTTTCGACACTGGCTTCGCGTCGCTCAACGCGGCCAATTTCCGCAGCCGCGGCGGCAGCATCGTCTGGACCGGCGGACGCGGGCCGTGGAGCTATGGCGTTGGCGCCGGTTATCAGAACCGCCGCTATCTAACGCCGACCACGGCCGCCAATTTCTCGCTGGACCGCGTAACCGACGAAGCCTTCTCGCTGCAGGCGAGCCTCGGACGCACGCTGTCGCCGAATTCGAGCATCGACGGCAATCTCTACGCCACATGGTTCGACAGCGGCATTCCGGGCGAGAGCGATGTGTTCAGCACGGGTGGTTCGGCCACCTACAGCGTCGGCCTCTATCGCGGGCTGAGCGCGCAAGCGACCGCCGGTGTATTCGCCAACGACGTGGAAGGCGAGGAGACCGACTGGCTCGGTACCCTGCTCTTCGGCGTCCGGTACGGGTTTTAGGGAGATACGCGAAAGCGTGCGAAGGAAAAGATATGTATAGCGAACATTATGGCCTGACCGGAAACCCGTTCCAGCTGACTCCGGATCCGCGTTTCTGGTTCGAGAGCGAGACGCACAAAAAGGCGATGGCCTATCTCGGCTATGGTCTGGCGCAGGGCGAGGGCTTTATCGTTATCACCGGCGATATCGGCGCGGGCAAGACCACTTTGGTCGGCCATCTGATGGCCAGCATCGATACGTCGCGGCTGACCGCGGTGCAGGTCGTTTCGACCCAGGTCGAGGGCGACGACATGCTACGGCTCGTCGCGCAACAGCTCGGGCTCAACGCGCACGGCTTTGAGAAGGCCGAACTGCTCGATCAGATCGAGCGATTCCTCCATGGCCAGGCGCGGGAAGGCAAGCGCACGCTGCTGATCGTCGACGAAGCGCAGAATCTTTCGGTATCGGCGCTCGAAGAGCTGCGCATGCTCTCCAACTTCCAGTCGGCCGGCCGGGCGCTGTTGCAGATATTCCTGCTCGGCCAGCCCGAATTTCGCGATCGGGTCCGCAAGGCGCCCAATCTGGAGCAGCTGCGCCAGCGCGTGATCGCCACCCACCATCTCGATCCGATGCATGAGAGCGAGATCGAGCCCTATATCGTGCACCGGCTCGCCATTGCGGGCTGGGAGGGCAATCCGCAGTTCACGCCGGATGCTCATGCGGCGCTCTATGCGGCCACCGATGGCGTGCCGCGCCGCCTCAACACGCTGATGGCGCGCATCATGCTGTTCGGCGCTGTTGAAGACCTTGAAGTCATCGACGCTTCTGCTGTTAATGCCGTCCTTGCCGATCTGGCCGAAGACCAGGCTCTGCAAACACAGGATGCGCCTGTCGCGAAGAAAGAACCGGAACCGGCGGCAAGCCCGGTTTTCGAAGATGCGGCCGAGGAAGAGGACGAACCGGAAGCGGAACCCGATGTCTATGCCTCGCTTGCTGCTATTAAGCCGCGTGAAAAAACCGCCACCGAGGATCGCATGCCTACGGCAATCGCCGAGCTGCCGGTAGAACCGGTCTCGGAGCAGGAAGAGTTGGAAGAAGTCGAACCGGCAACGCAGGATAGCGATAGCGATGCGCGCATCGCCGCTCTCGAAGCGCGCGTCGAGGAACAGGAAGCGGCGCTGCGCCGGGTCTTGACGCTGCTGATCCAATGGGTCGAGGAAGACGAGGACCAACGCAGCTTCGGCGTCGTCAGCGGCGACGCGGCGTAACCCGCGCGAGGAGGAAATGGCGCACAATGTTGAATGCGCTTTCGGTCGATATCGAGGACTGGTTCCAGGTCGGCGCGTTCGAGACCGTTATCGCGCGCGATGACTGGGACGCGCTGCCGCATCGCGTTGAGCGGAACAGCGACGCTGTGCTCGAACTTTTCGAGCGGGCAGGGGTCAAGGGCACCTTCTTCACGCTGGGCTGGGTCGCAGAACGCTATCCCGCGCTGATCCGGCGGATTGCCGATGCGGGCCACGAGATTGCAAGCCATGGTTGGGATCATCGTCGCGTCTTCACCATGCAACCGGAGCAATTCCGCGACGATCTGAAACAAGCCCGCGCTGCGCTCGAAGATGCCGCGGGGCAGACGGTGAGCGGGTATCGCGCGCCAAGCTTTTCCATCGATGCGCGCACGCCTTGGGCGCACGAAATTCTCGCTGACGAAGGGTATAGCTACTCGTCCAGCGTCGCGCCGGTCGTGCACGACCATTATGGCTGGCCCGAAGCGCCGCGCTTCGCCTTCGCCCCGCTTGCGGACTCGGAACTCATGGAATTACCGGTGACGACCGCGCGCTTCGGCGGACGGACGATCGCGGCGGGCGGCGGCGGATTCTTCCGGCTTCTGCCCTATCGTTTTTCGCATTGGGCGATCGGCCAGGTGAACGGAGAGGATAAGCGGCCGGCGGTCTTCTATTTTCATCCTTGGGAGATCGACCCCGATCAGCCGCGCGTCGAAAATGCGCCGCTGCGCTCGAAAGTGCGCCATTACAGCCGGCTTTCCGCAATGGAAGGCAAGCTCGAAAAGCTGCTTGGCGACTTCCAATGGGGACGTGTCGATCGCGTGGCTGAAACGCAGAGGGCAACGATCCAATGAACGCGCCGATGTCCCTCCACAAACTGAGCGTGCGCACCGCCGATCTGAACGATCCGGCCGAATGCGCGCGCATCGAATCCTATGTCCGGGAAACGGAGGGCGGAACGCCCTTTCACCTGCCGAAATGGCTGAAGGCCGTGGAGCAGGGATGCGGGCAGAAAGCCCATATGCTGCTCGGCGAGCGAGCGGGCACGTTGCGCGGCATCTTACCGCTTACCGAAATGCACTCACCGCTGTTCGGCCGCGCGCTGGTCTCTAGCGGTTTCGCCGTGGGCGGCGGTGCGCTGGTCTCTAATCCGAACAACGCCAATGCCTTGGCGGATGCGGCTTGGCAGATGGCCGAACGGCTGAGCTGTCCCGAAGTCGAATTGCGCGGCGGTGCCTTGCCCAAGGGCTGGGCGAAGCGCGAGGGCGTCTATGTCGGCTTCGAAAAGCCTCTTGCTGAGGACAAGGAGGCCGATCTCAAGGCCGTGCCGCGCAAGTTGCGCGCCGAAATTCGCAAGGGCCTCAAAAACGATCTCGAGATCGTATCGGGCACTGCCGAACGCGACCGCGCCGACCATTATGCGGTCTATGCGACGAGCGTGCGCAATCTCGGCACGCCGGTTTTCCCACGCGGCCTGTTCGACGCCATGCTCGACCATTTCGGCGACGGAGCCGACATTCTGACCGTGCGCCACAAGGACAAAGCGATATCGTCGGTCCTGAGCTTCTATTTCGAAGGCACAGTCATGCCCTTTTGGGGCGGCGGCGTCTTCGAGGCGCGGCACCTGCGCGCCAACGATGTGCTCTATTATGCACTGATAGACCATGCGCGGCAGCGCGGCTGCACGCGGTTCGATTTCGGGCGCTCGAAGGTCAAGACAGGGCCTTATAACCACAAGAAAAATTGGGGTTTCACGCCCGAACCGCTGACATATGCCGGCCGGGTGGCCGACGGCGCCGAAGCGCGCGAGATGAATCCTAACAGCCCGAAATATCGTCTGCAGGTCTCGCTCTGGCAGAAGCTGCCGCTGCCGATCGCCAACCGGATCGGCCCGTGGATCGCCAGGGGGCTGGGCTGATGGGCGACATTCTGTTCCTCGCCCACCGCATTCCCTATCCCCCGAACCGCGGCGACAAGATCCGGTCCTTCAACATCCTGAAGCATCTCTGCACGCTGGGGACCGTACATCTCGCCACATTCGCCGATGATGACGAAGATATGGGCCATGCGGAAGCATTGCGACCGATGCTTGGTTCGCTGCACATCGAAAAGCGCACCGTTTCGACACCCGTGGGCGCGGCGCAGGCGTTGATGACGGGCAAGCCGGTCTCGCTGACCATGTTCGATAGCGCGGGCATTCGCCACTTCGTGAGCGATACACTGGCAACGCAATCGATCGACGCCGTCTTCGTATTTTCCGGGCAGATGGCGCAGTTCGTGCCGGAGCTTCCGGCGGATACCCGGTTCGTCGTCGACTTCTGCGATGTCGATTCAGCGAAATTCGCCGCCTATGCCGAAAATTCGACCGGCGTGATGCGCATGATGCATGCCCGCGAGGCACGGCTGCTTTCGGCATTCGAACACTCTATCGCCCAGCGCGCTGATCATAGTCTGTTCGTCAGCGCAACCGAGGCTGCCTTGTTTCAGGACGGCGTTGGGCTCGCCGATAATCGCGTTCTGCCGCTCGAAAACGGGATCGATTGCGCATTTTTCGATCCGGCGGCCGATTTCGAGCCCGTCGAAACGCCTTCCGGAAGCCTGATCGTCTTTACGGGACAGATGGACTATCGCCCGAATATCGAGGCTGTGCAGAGTTTTGCCGATGACGCCTTCCCGTTGATCCGCGAGGAGAGACCGAACGCGCATTTCGCGATTGTCGGCCGCAATCCGACGCCGGAAGTGACGCGCCTTGCCCAGCGCGATGGCATTATCGTGACAGGCGGTGTTCCCGATATCCGCAGCTGGCTCGCCGCCGCGGATGTCATCGGCGCGCCGCTCCGGATCGCACGTGGGATCCAGAACAAGGTGCTTGAAGCCATGGCGATGGCGCGGCCAGTCGTTGCCTCACCCGCGGCATTCGAGGGTATCGACGCAAAACCCGGCGAACATCTTATAGTCGCGGAAAGCCAGGCTGAGGAAGCGGGTCTGGTGCTGGAACTGCTGAACGATCCGGTACGCGCCGATCGCGTCGGTGATTCGGCACGCAGCCATATGCTGGATCGCTATGTCTGGAAGGAAACGCTCGCACCGATCGGGCCGTTGATTGGCATGGAGCATACGCCGCAAGATCGCCCGGCGCCGGTGATGGTGAGCTGAGATGACTGCAAGCCAAGCCATGACCACCCCTGCTATGCCGAAGGCTGTCGCCGGCGCATGGCGCGTGCACCTTGCCGTGCTCGCCGCCGTGTTTGCGGCGCTCGGCATCCTGTTCCGCGCCGATATCGCCAGCATGGCAACGATCTGGTGGACCAGCGAAACCTTCAACCACTGTTTTCTGATCCTGCCGATCATTGGTTGGCTGGTCTGGCAGCGCCGCGCGGAACTGGCGCAGCTCCAGCCATCTATTTGGACGCCCGGCCTAGCCGTCGTCGCAATCGGCGCGGCGGGATGGCTGGTGGCCGAGGCGGGCAGCATCGGCGTCGGCCGCCATCTTGGTGTCGTCGTTATGCTCCAGGGCAGCGTGATTGCCATCCTCGGACGGGCCGTGACGAGGGGCCTGCTGTTTCCGCTCGGTTATGCGCTGTTTCTCGTACCGTTCGGACAGGAATTCGTACCGGCACTACAGGCAATTACCGCCGATCTGAGCATGATGCTGCTCGGCCTTTTCGGCATTCCCGCCCATATCGAGGGCGTCTTTATCACCACGCCCTTCGGCTATTTCGAAGTGGCCGAAGCCTGTTCGGGCGTGAAATTTCTGATAGCGATGGCGGCACTCGGTGCGCTGGCGGCCAATCTCTGTTTCCGCACATGGCAGAAGCGGGTGGCGTTCATGGCGCTCTGCCTTGCCGTGCCGATCGTTGCCAACGGTATCCGGGCGTTCGGGACCATCTATCTTGCGCGAATCTATGGCATCGAGTTCGCCGAGAGCGCCGACCATGTCGTTTATGGCTGGTTCTTTTTTGCATTCGTGATCGCGGTCGTATTCGCGATTGGCTGGAAATTCTTCGATCGGGAGCTGGACGATCCAGCCTTCGATCCCGCTGACATTGGAACCGACAGTGCACCGGTAAAGAGCAATGCCACAATTGCGGGCATTGCTGCTCTTGTGCTGGGCATTGCGGCGGCGCCGATGCTCTGGCTCACCGCAACCGCCGCTACCGGCACCGATGCGCCAGCCATGCGCTTGCCCGCAGTCGAAGGGTGGGAACGTACGGACGCGGCCATGCGCTATCCATGGCAAGCCACTTATTTGGGCGCTGACCGGATAGTCGAAGGCCGGTACCGGAACGCTGAGGGCCAGATCGTCGATATCGCCATCGGCTATTTCGCGAACCAGAGCGGCGGTCGCGATGTTGTCGGACGCGGCCAGGGCGGGTTGCCGCCCGAGAGCGAATGGTCGCGGATCGAGGACCTGCCGGCCCCGGAATCGGCCAGCGCCTATCGGATCGTTGCGCCGGGGCCCGTCTCGCGGATCATATTCGAGTATAGCTGGATAGGCGGCGAGTGGATATCGGGAACCCGGCAGGCCAAGCTTGAGACGATGCGGGCGCGGCTATTCGGCGGCGACCAGCGCGCCATCGGCGTCACCGTTTCGGCAGAGGGCGATGACGCGCGTGCCGTCATGCACGCATTCCTCGCCGATGCGGGCGGGGTGGAAAGCCTGGTTGACCGGGCGGTTCGCTTGGCCGACTGAGCCGCCATGTGCGGGATTGCAGGCATTTTTCACCTGGAGACGGCCAAGCCGGTCGATGAAGCGCGCGTGCGGGCGATGGCCGACAGCATGGCGCATCGCGGGCCGGACGATGCTGGCGTCTGGACGGCACAGGGCGTTGGTTTCGGGCATCGACGTCTAGCGGTCATCGACCTTGAAGACGGCGCGCAGCCCATGGCGACGCCTGACAATAAACTCGTCACCGTCTTCAACGGGATGATATACAATTATCGCGAGCTGCGCGCCGATCTGCTGGCGCTGGGCCATGAATTCCGGACCAATTGCGATACCGAAGTCATCCTGCATGCCTGGCGGCGATGGGGTCCGCTCTGCATCGAGCGGTTCCAGGGCATGTTCGCCTTTGCGCTCTATGATGAGGAAGCGAAGACGCTGTTTCTCGGCCGCGACAGGCTGGGCATCAAGCCGCTCTACTATGCCGAAGTATCGGACGGCAGCCTGATCTTCGCATCCGAGCTGAAAGGGCTCTTGGCGCATCCGCTGCTCCGCAAGCGTCCGAGCGAGACGGCCGTCGAGGATTTCATGGCGCTGGGCTATGTCCCCGACGATACCTGCATGGTCGCCGGCGTCAAAAAGCTCGCCGCCGGCCATTATCTGATGACGCGGCGCGGGCTGCCGCTCGCGGAGCCACGCCGCTATTGGGATGTCGAGTTCGCACCGCAACGTCGGAAGGCGGAAGCGGCCCAAGACGAGCTCGTCGCGCATATGACAGAAGCGGTCGGCAGCCGGTTGATAGCCGATGTGCCGCTCGGCGCATTTCTCTCGGGCGGAGTCGATAGCTCGTCCGTCGTCGCACTGATGGCGGAGCAGAGCCGAGCGGCTGTCGAAACCTGTTCGATAGGTTTCGATGAAGCGGACTACGACGAAACCGATTATGCGGACCGGGTCGCCGCGCGCTTTGCGATGAATCACCGCAAGCGCACAGTAGCCGCGGACGATTTCGCGCTGATCGATGCGCTCGTCCACGCGTTCGACGAACCGTTTGCCGATGCGAGCGCGATCCCCACCTATCGGGTCTGCGAGCTTGCCCGGGAGAAGGTGACGGTCGCGCTATCCGGCGACGGGGCGGACGAGATTTTCGCCGGTTATCGCCGTCATGTCTTTCACGCAGGGGAAGAGCGGGCCCGGAAACTCCTGCCGCACGCCATCCGGCGGCCCATATTCGGTGGGTTGGGTTCCGCCTATCCCAAGCTCGACTGGGCGCCGCGTTTCCTGCGCGCCAAATCGACTTTTCAGGGGCTCGGCATGTCGAGCGGCGAAGCCTATGCGGCCTCTGTCGGTGTTACCGGCCCGGCGCTGCGCTGGGCGCTCTACAGCGAAAAGCTGCGTTCAGCGCTTCAAGGTCACCGCGCGGAAGACCGCTATGTGCGCACCATAGAGAACGCACCCGCCGAAGACGGGCTGGCGGCGGCACAATATGCCGACCTCAAAATCTGGCTGCCGGGCGATATTCTCACAAAAGTAGACCGGATGAGCATGGCCGTCAGCCTAGAGGCGCGCGAACCGCTGCTCGATCACCGCCTTGTCGAGTTTGCAGCGACGCTGCCGCTTAAACAGCGCGTGCGCGGCGGCACCGGCAAATGGCTGCTCAAACAGGCGATGCGGCGCTATCTGCCCGAGGATATTCTCTACCGCCAGAAAATGGGCTTTGTGACGCCGATCAGTGCCTGGTTCCGTGGCGCACTGGCGAACGAGGCGGATGCTCTGATCAGCAGCACGACGCTGGCAGAAACCGAATGGTTTGACCGGCAGGCGATCAAACGGATCGTGACCGCGCATCGCAGCAGCAAGGAGGAACATGGCCGGACGATCTGGCAGCTGATGATGCTCGATCGGTCGCTGCGCCGCGTGTTCGGGATCGGGCGGTAAAGCGCATCCGACTAGCACCGAAACGTCATTGCGAGCGACCATAGGGAGCGCGGCAATCCAGAGCGGCAAGCGATAGCGCCAGCGGCTCTGGATTGCTTCGTCGACTTCGCCTCCTCGCAATGACGATAGCGCTCCGGTAAGAAACAGTTATCATTTAGTCGGCGTAATCGGCGCCGACGAAGTATAGCCCGTCCGGCGGCGCGTTGAGGCCGAGCCGGTTGCGGTCCGCCGCCTCCAGCGCATCTTTCAGATCGTCGGCCGACCAGCGCCCCATACCGACCAGCGCCAGGCAGCCGACCATGGAACGGACCTGATGGTGCAAAAAGGAGCGGGCCGCAGCGATGACGGTCACGATCTCGCCATCGCGTTCGACATTGAGCGCGGACAGCGTCTTAACCGGGCTCTCCGACTGACAATGGGCTGAGCGAAATGTCGTGAAATCATGCTTGCCGACTAGCAGCTGCGCTGCGGTATCCATCTGCGCTGCGTCCAGCGGCTGCGGAATACGCCACGCGCGGCCCTGTTCCAGCGCTAGCGGTGCGCGGCGATTAACGATGCGGTACAGGTAGCGGCGGCCGATACAATCGAACCGCGCATGCCATTCGTCGCCGACTTCCAAGCAATCGAGGATCGCAATCGCTTCGCCACGCAGTTTCGCGTTGATCGCCTCGCCAAGTCGAAACGCATCGATATCCTTTTCGATATCGACATGAGCGGCCATGGCCAGCGCATGCACGCCGGAGTCCGTCCGACCGGCGCCATAGACGAGTACGTCCTCGCCGGTAATCGCCTGACAGGCTTCCTCGATCGCCTGTTGGACGCTCGGCCCATGCGGCTGCCTCTGCCAGCCCATATAGGGCGTGCCGTCATATTCGATCGTGAGCCGAAACCGGGTCATGTGAGTGTCGTACCGGCCGGGATCGGATAGCCGCGCAGTAGGTCGGCGGCATCCATCGCGCCTTTGCCAGCCCGCTGGATACGGGTCGGGCGGATCGCCGCGGTGGCGCAGGCGATGGTGAGCGCGTTATCGAGCACCATTCCAGGATTGCCGGATCCCTCGACGATATCCGCGGACAGAACCTTGAAGCGCTCGCCGTCATGCTCGAAAAATGCGCCGGGCATCGGATTGAAGGCCCGGATCGCGCGTTCGACCTGCTCGGCAGGCTGCGAAAAGTCTAGCCGTGCCTCGGCCTTGCTGACCTTCTCCGCATAGGTGGCTTCGCTATCGTCCTGCGCTTCCGGCTCCACCCTATCGAGCGCATCCAGCGTATCGCAGATCAGCGACGCGCCGATGTCTGCCAGTTCCGCCGTCAATTCACCGGCCGTCTTGCCTTTGATAAGCGTCGCCGTGTGCGTCAGCATCGGCCCGGTATCGAGGCCGCGCTCCATCTGCATAATCGTTATCCCGGTCGCCGGATCGCCGGCGAGGATCGCACGCTGCACCGGCGCCGCACCCCGCCAGCGGGGCAGGAGCGATGCGTGGATATTAAGACAGCCATGTTTCGGCGCGTCCAAAATCGTCTGGTTGAGGATCAGGCCATAAGCGGCAACGACCGCGACATCAGCGTTGAGCGCAGCAAAGACCGCCTTTTCCTCGTCGGGCCTAAGGCTGGCGGGCGTCCGTACCTCAAGGCCCAGTTCCTCTGCCGCCTGATGTACCGCAGATTTGCGCGGCTTCTTGCCCCGTCCCGCCGGGCGCGGGGGCTGGCTGTATACCGCAACGATATCGTGCCCAGCTTTCGCCAGCGCGCGCAATGCCGACACCGCGAAATCCGGTGTGCCCATGAAAATGATCCGCATGCCGATGCTTCAACCGCTTGGCAAAGGGGAGTGCAACCCCCTAACTGCATCGCATGGCATCCGCGGAGATCGAACAGCTGACCAATGCGCTCGCCCGGCTTCCCGGGCTGGGGCCACGCTCTGCGCGCCGCGCGGTGCTTCATTTGCTCAAGAAACGCGAGGCCTCGCTGACGCCCTTGCTGCGCGCGCTGGAGACGGTCGCGGACAAGCTCGCCACGTGCAGCATCTGCGGCAATGTCGATACCAGCGACCCGTGCGGCATCTGCACGGACACGAAGCGCGATACACGCTCGCTCTGCGTGGTCGAGGAAGTCGCGGACCTCTGGGCGCTCGATCGCTCTCGCCTATTTCCGGGGCGGTTCCATGTGCTGGGCGGACGGCTTTCCGCGCTGGACGGCGTGCGGCCCGAAGACCTGCATATCGACAAACTGATCGCGCGCGTCTCCGGTGGCGAGATCGACGAGGTCGTACTGGCAATGAACGCGACGCTCGAAGGCCAGACGACGGCGCACTACCTCGCCGAGCGCCTCGAATCTCACCCGGTCCGCATCACTCAACTCGCCCATGGCCTGCCGGTCGGTGGCGAACTGGATTATCTGGACGAGGGAACGCTGGCGCAGGCGCTCAGGGCGCGGCGGCCCGTCGCTTGACGGTCAACCCCGAACCGATTGCGCCCGCCGATTTTCGCGAAGTCGCGCAGCTCTGGTACGACAGCTGGCTTTCGACCGGTGCAGAGCATGGCGAAGGCGTAACCGTTTCGCACCTTTCCGAACGGCTCGTGGATGAAGGCTGGGAGATCTTCATCGTTAGGGAAGAGTCGACGATCGTCGCGTTTCTCGCGCTAGATATTGAATCGGCCATATTGTCTCAAATCTTCGTACTACCCAGTCACCAAGGCGCAGGTATCGGCGTTTCGCTGCTCGAATTCGCCAAGACGCGCCTTCCATCCGGCATGGCACTGCGAACCAATGTGGACAATCGCGGCGCGCGCCGCTTCTACGAGCGCGAGGGCTGGTCTCTTGACCGGATAGAGAGCGGCCGCGCTTATTATCGCTGGAAACCGTGAAGAGCCGGCGAAGCCGGGTCCCTTGAAAGCGCGGGCTTTGGGTTTTATTTCCTCCCCATGGCTATTCTACCGATCGTCGAAGTTCCGGACCCGCGTCTGAAAACCGTTTCCACACCCGTGGACGCGGTGACGGACGAGACGCGAAAGCTGATCGCGGACATGTTCGAAACCATGTACGACGCGCCGGGCATCGGCCTCGCGGCGATCCAGGTCGGCGTGCCCAAGCGCATTCTCGTTATCGATCTGCAGGAAGAGGAAGACGAAGAGGGTAATCCGATCAAGGACCCGCGCGTTTTCATCAATCCCGAACTGATCGACCCGTCCGAGGAACTGCGGACCTATGAGGAAGGCTGCCTGTCGGTGCCCGACCAGTTCGCCGATATCGAGCGGCCGGACAGCGTGACCGCCCGCTGGCTCGACGAAAATGGCGAACAGCATGAAGAACGGCTCGACGGGCTGCTCGCGACCTGCCTCCAGCATGAGATGGACCATCTCGAAGGTATCGTTTTTATTGACCATCTCTCCCGCATGAAGCGCAACATGGTGCTCAAAAAGCTGGAAAAGGCACGGCGGCTGAAAGCGGCTTGACTTCGCCGTGAAATCTGTCGGCGGAGTTGGGAAAAGTCGAACCTGATCATAGCTAGGGCTTACCGCGTCAATTCCTGTACCGAGTTCGACTTGCGCTTGTGCGCTATGCGTTGGACGGCTAGATTCATGCTTCGTTCTACATAGTGGAAAGCCATGGAACCGACTTCTGTTATCGCCTTCGTGCTCATAGCCCTAGTCGTCGGTGCAGTGCTCGGTTGGCTTGCTAATGCACGAGCGGCGGTGCCTCTACGCGAAGAAAATGAACATTTACGCAGCGTTGCCGAACGGACCGATCAAGAAGGTCAAAGAAAAGTCGAAGAACTGACCCTCGATCTAAGCGAAGCTCGGCAGGAGTTGGCCGCGTTGAACGCCGCACGGCAAGAACGAGATGCGAATTTTGAGCAACAAAAAAAATCGCTTCTAGAAACAAAGGAGCTTCTTTCTGCACAATTCAGCAAAATTGGTAGCGAGCTTCTAGATCATGCTCAAAAGAAGTTCCTTTCGGGAGCAAATGAACACCTTGTGAGAGTTGGGGACGACAACAAAAAGAAGATCGAATCTTTGCTGAAACCCGTCGAAACAACCTTAAAGCGCTATGAGGAGAATCTTTCCCGGATCGAGAAAGAAAGGGAAGGCAGTTATCGAGAGCTGAGCAAAGCTGTGTCTGATCTCACTCAAGGTAATGAGATCGTTCGACGCGAAACGCAGCGTCTCGCAAACGTGATGGGTTCGAGCCCCAAAGCTAGAGGTCGTTGGGGCGAGGAACAGCTTAGAACCATTTTGATGTCGGCTGGCCTCGCGGAAAATATCGACTTTGAACTGCAAACAACCGTCAAAGATGGGGAGAAACAACTTCGACCAGATTGCATCATAAACCTTCCCGGTGACCGATGCATTATTGTCGACGTAAAATGTCCTCTTGTCGCGTTCGAACAAGCCTACGATGAAGAAGACGAAAGCCGTCGCGCAAAGCTTCTACAGCAACATGCCGATGCAATGAAGGCCTACGCCAATGATCTGGGACGCAAGGGGTATTGGCGTCAGTTCAAGCTTTCACCCGAGTTTGTTATCATGTTTGTCCCGGGGGAGCATTTCCTATCAGCTGCGGCTGAAAGGGCGCCAGAGTTGATTAGAAACGCCTTTGAAAACGGGGTGATAATTGCATCGACGATCAATATGTTGGCGTTAGCTAAGGTGATGGCCGGCATGTGGCGGCAGGAAGCCTTAGCAGAGCGTGCCGAGGAAATTGGCGAAGTAGGCAAGGAGCTTTATCGGCGCCTAAGGACGATGGGTGGACACGTTACAAAACTTGGCCGAAACATAAATCTCGCGAGTAGCGCGTACAACGATATGGTTGGCAGCTTGGAGAGCCAAGTGCTCACTCAAGCAAAGCGCTTTGAGGATCTTCAGGTCGATACAGGTGGAAAGTCAATTGAGCCGCCGTCGCATGTAGAGACTCAGATTAGGCCTTTGACAAAACTGAAGGACGATCTTGGTGAGGACACCCCTGACGCGGCCGAATAAACCTCAGGTATCCCCGCCGCAGCCCTGGACGGGCGGGCTGCCGCGCTCGGTGATCGTGACGATGGCGGGGTAGGGGGCGCCGCTCATCGCGTCCGTGCAGGGCTCATCGAGTATTTCGACAAGGATGGAATCATTCTCGTAACGCCGCCCGCCGTCGAATTCCTCCATCTCCGGCGTCCGGGCCGTCACGCGCCGTTCGCCATAGTCGGCTTCATAGACGATGACGTCGTCATAGATGCGCAGGAACCAGCCCGGCTCCTGCCCGACGCCGGTGAAGATCGGCTCCGCTTCTGACCTCGCCTCTTCAGCGGCGATCTCCGGCGTTTCCGCAGCGCCGGTTTCGGCGGGCTCTTCGCAGGCGGAAAGCGGGATCGCTACGAGCGCGATGGCGGGTATCAGTGCGCGCCAGGCCATCAATATACCGTGTCTTCATAGACGGGCTCGCCGCCTGCATAGGTCGTCGCGCAAGCCGCCAGCGACAGCAGCAGCGCCAATGCGAAAATGCGCATCGCTAATCCTTTCTCCGTCGTTCGAGATTGAGCCTGATACCATTTTCCGAGCGCAGGGTCAGCCGCGCAATGGGCTTCGGCACATGGCCATCCACCGGCGTCACCGTCCAGTCCCGCATGATCGTTGCCAGCACGATCACCGCCTCCTGCAGCGCAAAGGCAGCGCCGAGGCACACGCGCGGCCCCTTCGAGAACGGAAAATAGGCCTTTTGCTCAGATTCCCGTGTTTCCGCGCGGCTGAACCGATCGGGATCGAAAGTATCGGGATCGTCCCAATGTTCGGTATGGCGATGTTCGAGCAGCGGCGACACGAACAGGATTGCGCCGGGCAGTATGTGCTTGCCGCGCATCTCCTGCTCTTCGGTCGCATCGCGCGGGATGAAGGCGACCGGCGGATAGAGGCGCAGCGTTTCGCGAAACACGTCGCGCGTGAAGGGCAGGCGGCGCATCTTTTCGAATTCCAGCGGGCCGTCGGCAAACACTGCGTCGGCCTCTGCCTGCAACCGTTCCTGCACGTCAGGGCATTGCGCAATCAGATAGAGCGCCCAGGCCAGCCCCGAGGCGGAGGTTTCGTGCCCCGCGAGGAACATGATGCCGATCTGATCGACCAGTTCGCGCTCGTCGAAGCGCTTGCCGGTTTCGGGGTCTTCGGCGCGGATGAAGCTCGCCAGCATATCGCGATCCGGAACGTCCTCGCCGCGTTCGATCGCTGCAAGACGCTTACGGACAGGCGCGTGCAGCAGCTCGCGGATGGTGGCTGCCGAACGCCGTGCGCGCAGTTTTCCGAGCGACAGCCATTGCGGCACCCCGGCCAGCGTCCAGACGCCATGTTGCCAAGCGAGATGCTGGAACCGCTCGAAATTCTCGAAGATGATCTCTGCCTCTTCGCGCGTGAAGGGTCGCGAATAGATGGTGCGGAAGATGACGTCGGCGGTGACATGCGTCATCTCGAGGTCTATCTGCGTGTCCGGGCCAGCCACACCGGCTGTGAAGCGCTCGGCCATCGCGTCGACCGCTTCGCGCATCAGCGGAAAGATCGCCTTGATCCGTGTCGCTTCGAAGGCCGGGTCCATCATACGGCGCTGCTGTTTCCAAAGATCGCCATTCGACACGAATATACTTTCGCCAAGCAGCAGTTCGAGCATCGTCGCCATCAGGTCGGACTTGGGGTAGCGGTCGACATCGCCGAGCAGGATATTCTGCACGAGATCGGGCTGATTGACGAAATACATGGTTCGGCGCGGCAGGCGCACCTCGCCGAGCTTCATCGAATAGCTGTTCGCGTAGAGCGGCGCGGTCGAGGAGTGGAAGCTCTTGATAAAACGCGTAATCGGCCCGAGTTTTTTCGGGTTGCCGGCAGGTTTGGGCGGGACGAATGCGCTCATCGGACCGCCTTCATGCGCCCGCGCCGCAGCCGTGTGAAGTCTCGCACCGAGGGCCGATGCGCGAAGCGTTCGGCGAGCGTTTGCGGGCCCGCGGTGATCGCGAAATAGTCGTAGTCGGCGGGCTTCGCGGCCGCCATGATGTATTGGAAATGGAGCCGCATCCAGTTACGCGAACTTTTGTCGAACTCGGCCGCAGGCATGATTTCGTGAAATTTCGCGTTAAGCAGCTTGGGATTGGCGCGCTCGGTATTGCGGTCGCCGATGGCCGTATGGGGATCAACGAGCGCGAAGCAGGCGCCGTCGGGCGGCGCGGAGATATCGAGCCAGTCCACGGAATCGCTTTCCGCCACGGCCGCGATTTCGTCCCGCATCACCTGCGCTTCGGGGAGCCACGCCAACCACATAATGGTCTGGCCGAGCGTCAGCAGGGACAGGTTCGGGGTTTCTTCCGGCATATCGTGGAGCGCGCGCGCGACGATGGCGATCGCTAGCGCCGCACCGTAGCTGTGGCCGACCACGAGAATCTCATCGACACCGCCCTGCTGGAGCCGCTCTTGGAGTAGCGCGCCAAATTCGTCACGGCGGCGGTCGAGCGCATGCGTTCGGCTCTGCTCTTCTCGCTCATGGAAGCTCAGTATCCGGCCAACCCAAGTCAGGTTGAACTTCTGTTCGAGGCGGTAAGCGAGCCAGAGCAATCCGAACCCGATGGCCAGCCCGCCGATCAGGCCGACAATCCCAATTGCGAAATAGCCCGCAACGCTCAGTCCGAGACCGAACAGCAGGAGAAGCAGGATGGCAAGCGCGGGCATCGTCGCTGTAACGCCGGCCGGCCAGCTCCACTGAAAGGTCTTCGCGAAAACGCCCGACCGCAAGGCCCGCCATGATGCGGTGAGCGTCACCCATGCGAGCTTTGCGGGTTCTTTGACCCAGAACTGTCGAACGATATCGTCCCATTCGCAGTAGAGATATTCGGTGTCTGTCCTGTGTCCGCCGATCTTTGACTGCACATCCCAACGGATCAGATGGTCGGCGATCCGCTTTCTCTTGCCGACCTCGATGTTATAGCCAGACACGGCAGCCTGCTTCTCAGCCTCGGCGCGATAGAGCTGGTGATAGTAGCGCACGCCGCGCGGGTCGAAACCGCTGAGATACAGGACAAGACGGCGGCGAACCTCGTTCATCGGCGAAACTGGTTCAGGACTTCATAGGCCATCACGGCCGTGGCGACCGCCGCATTGAGACTGTCCGACTTGCCCCGCATCGGCATCTTCACGAGCAGATCGCAGGCGGCCGCATAATCTGCCGGCAATCCCGCCGACTCATTGCCCGTGAGGATGAAGGTCGGTGGCACATAGTCCGGCGTCTGATAGTCGAGCTCGGTATCGAGGCTCGTGCCGACGAGCATCCCGTCTCCACCGCGCAACCAAGCGATAAACTCATCCCAGCGCGCCGTCGCTATTTTCTGGGTGAACAGCGCGCCCATCGAGGCGCGCACGGCCTCAACCGAAAACGGATCGGCGCACTCGTCGATCAGGATCAGCCCGCCCGCGCCGACGGCATCGCCGGTTCGCAGCATTGTTCCCAGATTGCCCGGGTCCCGCAGCGCCTGGGCGACAAGCCAGATTGGCGCGATCGTGCGATCAATTGCGGACAAGTCCGTTGCGAGTTCGCGATAGACCCCGACGACGGACTGCGGATTATCCTTGCCGGAGAGCTTGGACAGGATCGCACGCGTCGTCACAATTGCCTCTCCGCCAGCGCTCTCGGTCGCACTCATAAGCGCCTGCACGCGCGGATGCGCACGCGACTCTTCAGCGAAAAATATCTGGACTGGCAACCGGCCGCTTTCCTCAGCCTCGCTCAAAATCCGCAGCCCTTCGGCCAGAAAAAGGCCTTCGCTACGCCGGTGCTTCTTGTCGCGCAACGACCGCGCCCGCTTGATCAGCGGATTGGAAAATGCGGTAATCTCGCGTGGCAGGGATCAGTCCTCCCCGAACTTGGACTCGACAAGCGCCGCCAACTGATCGACCGCGATTTCCGCGCCGTCTCCCTCCGCCGCGATCGTAATTCTATCGCCCATCGCCGCACCGAGCATCATCAGATCGAGGATCGAGGAACCGGCCACTGTCTGGCCATCGCGCGAGACCTGAACATCGGTGTCGAGTTCGCTCACCAGCGTCACAAATTTGCTGCTCGCCCGGGCGTGCAGGCCGCGCTGATTGGCAATCGTGACCGTCCGTTCGACCCGGCTCAAGCGGCTTGCCCCAATATTTCGGACGCGACGGAAATATATTTCTTACCTGCCTCGCGGGCTGCAGCGATGGCATCGGTAACGCTCATCGACTGGCGCGCGCTGGCGAGGCGTATCAGCATCGGAAGGTTCATCCCGGCGATCACTTCCACCTCTTCAGGCCGCATCAGCGATATGGAGAGGTTAGAGGGCGTGCCGCCGAACAGATCGGTGAGGACAATCACGCCGTTGCCGCCATCCACCTTGCCGACCGCCTCGGCGATATCGGCGCGGCGCTCCTCCATATCGTCATCGGGACCGATGCAAATCGCTTCGATCAGTTCCTGCGTGCCCACCACATGCTCCATCGCGACCACGAATTCGCGCGCAAGATTACCATGCGTAACTAGAACGAGCCCGATCATTCACTCACCTACAGTGCCATTTTCACCGGCGGCCACCCGTTCGACGGAATCGAGCGAGGGGAAGGCCAAATCGCGGTGGGAGACCGTGGGGGAAAATCCCGCCTCGCGCAACCGTTCCCCGACCCGTTCGGCGACATGGACCGACCGGTGCCGGCCGCCGGTACAGCCAAATCCGATCGTGACATAGGATTTCCCCTCGGCCTGATATCTGGGCAAAAGCAGAATGGCGAGTTCCTCTATCCGGTGCAGCGCTTCGTCATAGGCCTCGTCCTTCGCGATATAGTCGCCAACGGCTGCATCGAGACCCGTTTGCGCGCGCAGAGTATCGTCCCAGTGCGGATTGCGCAGAAAGCGCATGTCGAACAGCAGGTCGGCATTGCGGAGAATTCCACGGGCGAAGCCAAAAGACACCACCGTTATGACAAGTTCGTCGTTTTCGGCCGAGCCGAACCGGCTGCGGATATCTTTCTGGAGTTCATTGACCGCGCTATCGGTCGTATCGACGAGATGCGCTGCCCAGCGGCGCAGCGGCGTCATCAAATCCCGTTCGAGCGCGATACCATGGGCGGCCGGGCGGTCCAGGGCCAATGGATGGCGCCGGCGGGTCTCCGAGAAGCGCCGCTCGAGCTCGCTATCGGTGCAATCGAGGAACAGGGTTTCGATATCGAGGGAGCGCTCTTCCTTCAGATGTTTGATCCGTTCGACGATCGCATTCGCGTCGAACCCGCGCGTCCGGCTGTCGATGCCGATCGCGATCGACCGGTCTGCTTTCGCCGGATCGAGCGGCCCGGCCGGCTCGAACAGCTTCTCGAACAGGCTGAGCGGGAGATTGTCGACCGTTTCCCAGCCCATATCCTCCAATGTGCGCAGCGCCGTCGATTTGCCTGCACCGGACATGCCGGTCACCAGCAGAATCCGCCGCTCTGGAGATACTGTTTCGCTCATGCCTGCGCCATGGGCAGCATTATAGTAAAGCGCGCACCGCTTGCCGAATCGTCGCGATTTTGCGCCTGAATAAGCCCGTCATGCCCCTCCACGATCGCGCGTGCGATAGCGAGCCCGAGACCCGAATGTTTGCCGAATTCTTCCTGAGCGGGGCGCACACTGTGGAATCGGCGGAATATCTCCTCATGCTGATCTTCCGGAATTCCCGGACCTTCGTCCTCCACATTGATAAAAACCCTCTCGCCATCGGTTGTCGCGGCGATGCGGACCGTCCCGTTTTCCGGCGAGAAGGACACGGCATTGTCGAGCAGATTTTCCATCACTCTCGCGAGTTGAGGTCCATCTCCCATGACGATAGCGCTGCCGCTGCGGGGCCGCCCAAACGCGATGCGCACACCATCATTCGATCCGCGCTCATCGCGCGATGCCACGATGGAGCCCACAAGATCGCCGATGTCGACCTTCTCGAAACTCGCCCGGGAGAGTTCGGCGTCGATACGCGATGCCTGCGATATGTCTGTCACAAGCCGATCGAGCCGGCGGACATCGTCTTGCACCACATCGAGCAATTGCCGCTGCAGTTCCGGATCCTCGACCTTTCTGAGGCTATCAACCGCGGATCCTAAAGACGCGAGTGGGTTTTTGAGCTCGTGTGCGACATCTGCCGCGAGCGCTTCTGTCGCATCGATGCGCTGACGCAGAGCCTGGCTCATATCGGAAAGCGTGCGCGCCAAAAGGCCGATCTCGTCGCGCCGGGCCGGCAATCTGGGGAGAACGACCTCGCGCGCGCGGCCGAGGCGCACCCGCCGCGCGGCCATGGACAGCCGCCGCAGGGGCCGAACGATAGTCCGGGCGAGGAACAGCGAGAGGAGAACGGACACCAGCGCGACCGCCAGGAAGATGATGCCGAGACGCAACCGTTCGGCGCGCACATCGCTGCGGATATCCCGGGCGTTGGCCGTTACGAGGACCACGCCCTCCTCGCCGTTGAGCGGTACCGCAACCGAAACCATGGGCGTGCGGTCCGGTGCCAGTGCGAGTTGCGTCACCGGCCCTTCGGCATCGGCGATCCCGCTGGCGAAAGACCATGCCGACAATCGATCGATTTCGGGTTCGGCAAAGTCGGGGAGGGGGTCGGCGTTCACCACCGTCTCGATCCCCTGATCCATCCAGCGCGCGACGTTCCGCCGCCAGGATTCAGTGGCCGGATCGCGATTGACATAGGTGGGTTCGGATACGGCCCAGCTATCCAGCGCAAGCGCGCCTCCGGCATCGTAGATGCGGATGCGATGTCCGCTGCTCGCGCCAATATCCGCGATTACGTCCGCACGATCCTCCGGGCCTTCCCGGTCGATGACATTGGCGATGAGCTCAGCCTGGGTTTCGGTTTGCCGGGTCCGTTCGTCGAGCAACCGTACCCGGTAATTGTCCAGCCAGAAAAAGCTGCCGGCGAGAAGCGCGATTGCGAAGATGTTGACGGCCAATATCCGGCTGGTCAACGACCAGCGGGCGGACCATTTCAGATCAAGATCGGTGTTGGCTGCCACTATTCCTCGGCGAAGCGATAGCCGACCCCATATAGTGTCTCGATCGCGTCGAACGCGCCATCGACCTGCCGGAATTTCCGCCGCAAGCGTTTGATATGGCTGTCAATCGTCCGATCGTCGACATAGACATCGTCAGTATAGGCGGCGTCCATTAGCTGGTCGCGCGATTTCACGATGCCCGGGCGTTGGGCCAGCGATTCGAGGATCATGAACTCGGTCACGGTCAAGGTCACATTCTCGCCGGCCCAGGTCACCCGGTGGCGCGCCGGATCCATTTCGAGCCGTCCGCGCACGATCCGCTCCGGCATCGCTTCATTCTCGCCATCCTCCTCAGCGGTCCGGGACGATAACTCGCTGCGCCGCAAGATAGCGCGAATGCGTGCGATCAGCAGCCGCTGGGAGAAGGGCTTGGAGATATAATCGTCCGCGCCCATGGCGAGGCCCAGCGCCTCGTCGAGCTCATCGTCCTTTGACGTCAGGAAGATAACCGGAATCGCGCTTTTCTCGCGCAGCCGGCGCAACAGCTCCATACCGTCCATCTGCGGCATTTTGATATCGAGAACAGCAAGATCGGGCGGATTTTCGATCAACGCCTTGAGCGCCGTTTCTCCGTCTGAATAGATGCGGGTGGTGAAGCCCTCCGACTGCAGGGCAATCGATACCGACGTCAAAATATTCTTGTCATCGTCAACAAGCGCGATTGTGGCAGTCATTCACTCACCGGTTCCTAAGGGTTACGCGCCTGACTAGCCATGTCCGAACGTCGCGGCAATGGGCGGTTTTACCCGATAATGCGCGCTGCCGCGTTGATTTTTCTGTCATCAACTGCTTAGGGCTGTGGCGAGAGACGAAGGCGCATCCAGAGGCTGCGGCGTCCTCCCCGTTTTCTTAGGAGATATGACTTGTCCGCTCGTACCCCCGCTTTCGATTTGTCCCAGCAGGGAATCGATACCGGCAGCGCCGAACTGCATTGGAACCTGACGACGTCGCCGCTGATCGAAACTTCGGTTCGGCGCGGCGAAGGCCGGCTCGCAAAACATGGCCCGCTGGTGGTCGAAACGGGCAAGCACACCGGCCGTTCGGCCAATGACAAGTTCATCGTGCGGGACGATGAGACTGAGGACACGGTCTGGTGGGGCAAAGTGAATGTGCCAATGGCGCCCGAGCACTTTGCCGCGCTGAAAGAGGATTTCCTCGCCGAAGTTGCGAAAAAAGACACGCTGTTCGTGCAGGATCTTTATGGCGGATCGCAGCCCGATCATCGTGTACGCGTCCGCGTGATCAACGAGCTGGCATGGCATAATCTCTTCATCCGGACTCTGCTCTGCCGTCCCGAAGCGGAGGAACTGCCGGGCTTCAAACCCGAATATACGATCATCGATTTGCCGAACTTCCAGGCCGATCCCGAGCGGCACGGCACGCGCTCCGAAACGGTCGTTGCGGTCAATCTGTCGGAAAAGCTGATCCTGATTGGCGGCACGAAATATGCGGGCGAAATGAAGAAGTCTGTGTTCGGTATCCTGAATTACCGTCTGCCCGTCGACGGTGTCATGCCGATGCACTGTTCGGCCAATATCGGCCCCGAGGGCGATACGGCGATTTTCTTCGGTCTATCTGGTACCGGCAAGACCACGCTCTCAGCTGATGCGAGCCGCACGCTGATCGGCGATGACGAGCATGGCTGGTCCGATACGGCGGTCTTCAACTTCGAGGGCGGCTGCTACGCCAAGATGATCCGGCTTTCCGAAGAGGCCGAGCCTGAGATATACGCGACGACGCGCCGCTTCGGCACGGTTCTCGAAAATGTCGTGATGGACCCGGAAACGCGCGAGCTCGATTTCGACGATAACAACCTCGCCGAGAATAGCCGCGGCGCCTATCCGATCGATTTCATCCCGAACAGCTCGGAAGAAAATCTCGGCCCGGTACCCAAAAATGTCATCATGCTGACGGCGGACGCGTTTGGCGTACTTCCGCCGATCGCGCGCCTCACGCCCGATCAGGCCATGTATCACTTCCTGTCCGGCTACACGGCCAAGGTCGCCGGCACCGAAATCGGCGTGACCGAGCCGGAAGCGACATTCTCGACATGTTTCGGCGCACCCTTCATGCCGCGCCACCCGAGCGTCTATGGCAATTTGCTGAAAGAACGGATCGCCAAAGGCGGCGTAAAATGCTGGCTCGTGAACACGGGTTGGACCGGCGGCAAATATGGCGTCGGCCACCGTATGCCGATCAAAGCAACCCGGGCGCTCTTGAACGCGGCGCTCGATGGCAGCCTCAACAGTGTGGAATTCCGTGCTGACCCGAATTTCGGTTTCGACGTGCCGATTTCGGTGCCCGGTGTCGACGATGCGATCCTCGATCCGCGCGCAACCTGGAGCGACACCGAGGCTTATGACGACATGGCGGCCAAGCTGGTCGGCCTTTTCATCGACAATTTCAGCCAGTTCGAAGAGCATGTGGACAAAGGCGTGCGCGAGGCGGCGCCAACAGCGGCCTGACCCCCAGGGCCAAGAGGAGAAAAGCGATGAATATCAATTCCATCCTGCAGAGTATCGGCGGCGCACCGGACGATATCGGCAACCTCGCCGAACGGGTCGGCATCGACCCCGCTATGGCCGAGCGCGCAATCGCTGCGCTAGGCATCACGCATGAGCAAGACGGCGATACGGTCGAGCTTGCGGCCGAACAGACCGGCATGGATAGCAATGTGCTCAGTCAGATTGTCGAGCAAATCGGCGGTGAAGGCTCGCTGTCCAGTTTCTCAGGGATGATCGACCGGGACGGTGACGGCAATCCGCTCAATGATATCACCGACATCGCCAAGGGGCTGTTTAACCGGAGTTGATTTCAGCGCTAAGCCGCCGATGCGTCATCGCTCGCCGGAAGCGCGTCGAGAGGCTCGACAGCCAAGCGGTTACCCTCAGCGCCGACAATCTTCATCCGCGCACCGATCTCGGCATCGGGACCGGTTGCGGACCACACGCTGTCGCCAACCTTGACCCGGCCCGACCCACCTTCGATCGGCTCGATAACCTCTACCGTTTGCCCGATCATCTGCGCGATGCGGGCGTTAAGGAGCGGGGCGCTCGACAGGATCGGATATACGTCGAACCAGCGCTTCGCGACATAGACGGACGCGACCGAGCTCAGTGCGAAAATCAGCAATTGCACGACGAAAGGCAGGGGCAGGGCAAAGCTCAGCAGGCCGGTGAGAATGGCCGCTCCACCGAGAAACATCAGATAAACGCCGGGCGCGATCATCTCGGATATCAACAGAATCACCCCCAGGATGACCCACAGCATATCCCCGCTGATCTCGGTACCGCCGATATTCATCGTGCGCGTCTCCTGATCCTATCGGCCGGTCCGCGGCGGGCGCCCGGGAACAACGGTCGTCGATTCACTATCGCCGAGCGCTTCCTTGGCGAGCTCGCCGATACCGCCCAGCGTGCCGATGAGCTGCGTCGCCTCAACCGGGAAGAGGATTGTCTTGGCGTTGGGCGATTTGGCGAACGCCTCGACCGTTTTCACATAATCCTGCGCGATGAAATAGTTGATCGCCTGGGCATTGCCGCCCGCGATCGCATTCGACACCATCTCGGTCGCCTTGGCCTCTGCTTCGGCTTCGCGTTCGCGCGCCTCAGCATCCCGGAACGCAGCCTCGCGACGGCCCTCAGCCTCGAGGATATTCGCCTGCTTTTCGCCTTCGGAGCGTAGGATTTCCGCGGTTTTCTCGCCTTCGGCTTCGAGGATCGTCGCGCGCTTTTCGCGTTCCGCTTTCATCTGCCGCGCCATCGCGTCGACGATATCGTGCGGCGGTCGGATATCCTTGACCTCGACGCGGGTGATTTTCACACCCCAAGGCGTCGTCGCATCGTCGACGACCGAGAGTAGCCGCGCGTTGATCTCGTCGCGCTTCGACAGGGTTTCGTCGAGATCCATTGACCCCATAACGGTGCGCAGGTTCGTCGTTACGAGATTCAGGATCGCATTGTAGAGGTCCGACACTTCATAAGCCGCTTTTGCGGCATCGAGCACCTGGAAAAACACGACTCCGTCGGTCGAGATCATCGCATTATCCTTGGTGATGATCTCTTGGCCCGGAATGTCGAGTACCTGCTCCATCATGTTCACCTTGCGGCCCACACGATAGAGAAACGGCGTGAAAAAGTTGAAACCGGGGGTCGCGACGGTCGTAAACCGTCCGAAATATTCAATCGTATAATTATAGCCCTGCCGGACGATCTTGATGCCCATGATCACGAACACGATCACGAGCAAGGTGAGGACCATCACTACACCGAAAAAGCCTTCCATGCCGCCGCTCCTGCCAAATATTTGCCTGTTGCGCGCATATTGGGCGCAATCGGACGCACTGCCAAGCTATAATCGAAGAAACATCTGCCGTTGATGGAGCGGTATAGCCGTTTATCGAACGCAGGCTGGCAAGGCCTTGTCCATGACCCGGGCAGCTGCCATGGGTCGAGTATGTTAGTCCGCTTTCTGGCTGTTTTCGCAGCCTTCTTTTTCCTTAGCCCAGCCACAGCACAAACGCTCACCGAAGCGGATTTGATGCGGCATATCGAGATCCTCGCGAGCGACGAATTCGAGGGCCGCGAGCCTGGAACAGCGGGCGAAGCGCTCGCCGTGAGCTATATCGCCACTGAATTGTCGGCCGCCGGGTTGATGCCCGGTTACAATGGCCATTATTTCCAGCCCGTCGCCCTCGTATCGCGCTTCGATGGTCGCTCGGAATTGCGAGTCACCCATGCCGGCGGTGAACGCAGTGCCAGCGCGGAAGTAATTGCCTTCGGCAGTCGCGAAACGGTGGACCTAAACACGCTTCCGGTGATTTTCGTGGGTCACGCGCTCGGCATTTTGGCTGATGATGGCGATGCGTTCGCCGATAGTCGGTTTGACGGGCAGGCGGTTTTGCTGTTGCGCGGCGATCGTGGAACAGGTGAAACCGCTCCATCTTTCCGTAGAAGCCTGGCATTTTTCCGCGATCGCGGCGCAGCGGCGATCATCGGGATCGCCGAGCGCGGCACACCCTGGGACGCGTCGCTCGCAAGCATGCGATTCCGCCAAACCTATCGCGCGCAATCGCACCGGGCCGATGTCGAGGGAATCGTGTCGGCTGAAACCACCGATCTGCTATTTGGCGAAGCCGGCTATCCGGTTGAACGACTCTTCGAGATGGCTGCAGCTGACGATTTTCAGCCCATGGCTTTGCCGGTCGAGCTCAACGTTCGGACCGAAACACTCTTCGATCGCTATGATGGTATCAATGTCGTCGCGCTGCTCCCGGGTACGGGTGATACCGACGACACAGTGATGTTCACCGCGCATCACGATCATTTCGGTATTTGCCGCCCGGAAGGTGCGGAGGACCGAATCTGTAATGGCGCAATCGATAATGCGAGTGGAATAGCCGCTTTGATCGAAACGGCCCGCGCACTCGCAGCCGGACCGCGCCCCGAACGCGACATCATGTTCGTCACCACGACGGCGGAGGAAAGCGGTCTGCTGGGGGCCTTTGCTTTTGTCGAAGCGCCGCCGCGGCCGCTTGAACAGATTATCGCGCTGTTCAATCTCGATTCGATTGCAATCGCTCCACGCGGAATGCCCGTCGGCATTATCGGCCGCGGACTGACCCCGCTCGACGCATTGATCGACGGCATCGCACGGGAACAAGGACGTGATAACTATACCGGCGCAGAGTTGGACGCTTATGTGCGTCGTCTCGACAGCTGGGCCTTTCTTGCCAATGGCGTTCCGGCGCTTGCCGTAGGCGGTTCTTTCGCCGACCCCGAACTGCTGAACGGCTTCCTGCGTGGCGTGTACCATAGCCCGGACGACGAGATCGAGGGCATGGAACTTGGCGGGGCCTTGGACGATCTGCTGCTGCATATCGCGCTCGGCCGGGCGTTTGCCGATCCGGCGCGTTATCCGACGCCTCAGCGCTAGCGTCTTGCGCACTTCCTGCCTATAGACGCGCGACAGCGAATCTCGAGCAAGGTGAACGCGGTCATGGAAATCAACGAAGGACTCACATTTGACGATGTCCTTTTGCGCCCGGCAGAATCCGAAATATTGCCCAGCGCCGCCGACACACGGACCCGCCTGACCCGCGAAATAAACCTCAATATTCCGATCCTCTCCGCTGCCATGGATACCGTCACTGAAGCCGATATGGCGATCGTAATGGCGCAGCTTGGCGGCATCGGAGTGCTGCACCGCAATCTTTCGATTGAAGAACAGGCGGGCGCGGTCCGCGCGGTCAAGCGCTTCGAGAGCGGCATGGTCGTCAATCCGATCACCATGGCGCCGGACCAGACCCTCGCCGAAGCGCTGGAACTGATGGAGCGCAACCGGATTTCCGGCATTCCGATCACCGAGAGCAGCGGAAAGCTGGTCGGCATTCTCACCAACCGTGACGTGCGCTTCGCCGAGAATCCCGATCAGCCGGTTTCGGAACTGATGACGAAAGACAATCTGGCGACGGTTGGGCAGGGGGTTACCCAGGACGAGGCGCGCCGACTGCTTCACAAGCGGCGTATCGAGAAACTGATCGTCGTCGATGACGATTATCGCTGCGTCGGACTGATCACCGTCAAGGATATCGAAAAGGCGGTCACCTATCCGCATGCCACAAAGGACGCGTCGGGTCGGTTGCGGGTCGCGGGCGCAACCACGGTCGGCGATGCCGGTTTCGAGCGCACCGAGGCGCTGATCGATGCGGAATGCGATCTCATCATCATCGATACCGCCCACGGCCATAACCGCTCGGTCGGCGAGGCGGTCGAGCGGGTGAAAAAGCTTTCAAATTCCGTGCAGGTGGTCGCGGGAAATGTCGCGACGGCCGAAGGGGCGCGCGCGCTGATCGATGCGGGCGCGGACGGCATCAAGGTAGGTATCGGCCCGGGCTCGATCTGCACAACGCGGGTCGTCGCCGGTGTCGGCGTGCCGCAGCTGACGGCCGTGATGGAATCCTCGGCGGAAGCGGCCAAGTCCAACGTCCCGGTTATCGCCGATGGCGGCCTGCGCACATCCGGCGACGTCGCCAAGGCGCTGGCGGCTGGGGCCTCAACGGTGATGGTCGGATCGCTACTGGCCGGAACAGCGGAAGCACCGGGCGAGACGTTCCTCTACCAAGGGCGCTCCTACAAAAGCTATCGCGGCATGGGATCGGTCGGCGCGATGGCGCGCGGATCGGCCGACCGCTATTTTCAGCAGGACGTCACTGAGCAGCTCAAGCTTGTACCTGAGGGCATCGAGGGGCAGGTGCCGTTCAAGGGTCCGGCCAAGGATGTGATCCACCAGCTTGTCGGCGGAGTTAAGGCGGCAATGGGCTATACCGGATCGCCGACGATCGAGGCGTTGCAGCGCGCATCCTTCATCCGGATTACCAATGCGGGCCTGCGCGAAAGCCATGTCCATGACGTGTCGATTACGCGCGAAGCGCCCAACTATCCGACGCGCTAGGCCATGACGCCCGCCGCGCGCGTTCAGGCGGCCATCGAACTGCTCGACGAAATCATCGCGGCCGCACAATCCAGCGGACCGGCAGCCGATACGCTGATCAAGCGCTATTTCGCCGAACGGCGCTATGCCGGATCGAAGGACCGGCGCGCGGTGCGTGAATTGGTATATGCCGCTATCCGGCGCTACGGAACGCCGCCGCATGATGGCCGTGCCGCTATGGTCGGGCTGACGCAGGATCGACCGGAGTTGCAGGACGCCTTCGATGGATCGCGCTACGGACCGCCGCCCATCGCCGAAAACGAGGTTGGTGCTTTGCAATCCGGACTTCCCGAGTGGCTACGCGCACGATTTGCGGATGCTATCGACGATGCGGATATCGCAAGCCTGTCGGGCCGTGCGCCGCTCGATATTCGGGTCAACCTGGAAAAGATCGACCGCGATACCGTTATGGCCGCCCTCGACGATGCCGAAGCGGGCAGCTTGAGCGATACCGCCGTACGGCTGCCGCAAGGCTTTCCGGTCGAACAGCATGCGCTGTGGCGCGACGGCCTTGTCGATATCCAGGACGAAGGCAGCCAGTATATCGTCGATTGCTGCGATGCCCGGCCGGGCATGACCGTGGTCGATCTGTGCGCCGGCGCGGGCGGCAAAACGCTTGCACTTTACGATCGCATGGCGGGCAAGGGGCGATTGATAGCCTGCGACACAGACCGCAAGCGGCTCTCACGCCTCGAGCCGCGCGCGCAACGGTCCGGCATAGGCACGATCGAGACGCGCTTCCTCAATCCCGGTCGGGAGAGTGAGGCGCTGGCCGATCTCGCGGATCAGGCCGATATCGTGCTGGTCGATGCGCCGTGCAGCGGCACCGGTACGTGGCGGCGCAATCCGGAAGCGCGCTGGCGATTGACCGAAGCCGCCATTCAGCGGTTCGCCGACACGCAGCGCCATTTGCTCGAAACGGCCGCGCCCCTTGTAAAACCCGGCGGTTTTCTGGTTTATGCGGTCTGTTCGTTGCTGGCCGAAGAGGGAGACGGGCAAATCGCGCATTTTCTGCAATCCCGTTCGGATTTCAGCAAGGTGCCGCCTGCTAGTCGCAAAGGCGCCGAATCGCAAGCTGGCCTCGTACTGACACCGGCCCGCCACGGAACGGACGGGTTTTTCTTCGCAAGACTGCAACGGTCATGCTAGAAGATCGCAAGGAAACTGTTACGGAGCTTATCATGCGCTTTTCCCCGCTCGCCATTGCCCTGTCGCTGACGCTCGCCACGGTTTCAAGCACAGTGCATGGGCAACGCAGCGACGATGATATCGATCCGCAGTCTGTTGCACTGGTGGAAGCGGGGCGGGCGGCGCTTGCCGAGGGCGACAACGAGCGCGCGGCGGATCTCGTTGAGACCGCACTGGCCGTCGATCCGCGCAACCGGGACGGCTTTATCGCACTCGCCGAAATCGCCGAGGCCAGGGAGCTACCGGGCTTGGCTATTCGCTATTATCGCGAAGCGCTGACGATTGATCCGAACGATCTTGCTGCGCTGGAAGGGCAGGGCCAGGTGCTGGTCCGCCGCGGCGCGGTGGAACGCGCTCAGCGCAATCTAACCCGCATCGAGGCGCTCTGCCAGACGGAATGCGCTGAGGCGACGACTCTAGCGGCCGCTATCGAAGCGGGCCCGCCTGCCGCCCAAATGGCGGCGCAGGAAAACAGCGTTCCGGTTCCTGAGACAGAGGAAGAAGTCAGGCCCTAGTGACGTCTAGCGCACGAGCCAGGCCGATATAGTCTTCGACGGAGAGCGTTTCGGCCCGTCGCGTTCCATCGATTCCGAGATCTTCGAGCGCCTGAACCGCATTTGGCGAGCTCTTCAGGCTTTGCCGCAACATCTTGCGCCGCTGGCCGAAGGCGGCTTGCGTCAGCGCGCCAATCGTGTCGGCACTGACGCCCTCCGGTGCATCATCCGGTCGAATATGGACGACGGCCGACATGACCTTGGGTGGCGGCACGAAAGCGGACCGATGCACTTTCAGGGCGATTTTGGCGGTCGAGCGCCACTGCGCCAGCACCGATAGGCGGCCATAGGCGCTTTCGCCCGGCTTGGCGACGATCCGGCGCGCCACCTCTTCCTGGAACATCAGCGTCAGCGACCGCCACCATGGCGGCCATGAGTCGAGCGTGAGCCAGCGCACAAGCAGCGCCGTGCCGATATTATACGGCAGATTGGCGACAATATGCGCATCCTTGACGCCGATGTCCGCTTCTTTGACCGCCATCGCGTCATCCGAAACCACGGTCAGGCAGCCCGGAAAACTCGACGAGAGCTCGTCAAGCGCCGTGAGGCAACGATCATCGCGTTCGATGGCCACGACCTCCGCGCCGGCTTCGAGCAGCGCGCGCGTCAGTCCGCCGGGGCCGGGGCCGACTTCGTAAACGCGCTGACCGTCAACATCGCCCGGTATTGCGGCGATGCGCGCCAGCAATTGCGTATCGAGCAGGAAATTCTGTCCCAGAGCCTTGTTCGCGCGCAATCCATGCCGGGCGATCACATCGCGCAGCGGCGGGAGCGCGGTCACGCAGCGATGCTGCCTTCATAGCGGATGCGCTGCTCCGCGCAGAAAGCGGCGAGGCCGATTGCGGCAATCGTCGCCCCGGGATTGGCCTTGTTTTGCCCGGCAATCTCGAATGCCGTCCCGTGATCGGGCGATGTGCGCACGATGGGAAGACCCAGCGTGAGATTGACACCTTCGTCGAAATGCAGCGTTTTCAGCGGAATCAGCGCCTGATCATGATAGAGGCATAGGGCGACATCATATTTCTCGCGCGCAGCCGCGTGGAACATCGTATCAGCGGCCAGCGGACCTTGTACGTCGAAACCCTCTTCGCGCAACTGCGCCAGAGCGGGTTCCATCACGTCGATTTCCTCGCGGCCCAAGGCGCCAAACTCCCCTGCATGCGGATTGAGTCCCGCAAAGGCGAGGCGTGGCTTCTCGATGCCGAAATTGCGCACCATGCCGCGCGCTGCGGCCCGTGCCTTGGTGACGATCAGCTCGACCGAGACGATCCCGGGCACGTCGCGCAACGGAATATGGGTTGTTATCGGCACGACTTTGAGACTCGGGCCGGCCAGCATCATCGCCGCATTCTCACGCGAGACCCCGCAGCGCTCGGCGACAAACTCCGTCTGCCCGGCATGCGAAAATCCGATCTCGTAGAGCTGGTTCTTCGAAACCGGCCCGGTCACGACGGCCCGCGCCGCGCCCGAGCGGGCCAGTCCCACAGCCGTTTCCAGCGAGTCCAGCGCGCAGCGGGCGCTCTCGGCAGTCGGATGGCCGGGTCGCGTCCGCTCGCCATTGTCCACCGTCAGGAGAGGCAGCGCACTGTCGAATACGGGGCGCGCTTCGTCCGGCGATTCGATCCGTTTGACCGGCCCGTTCCAGACAGCAGCCAGCGCATTGGGATCGCCCACCGCGAAGAAGGGCGCGAGGTCGTGCCTTTTGCGCTCGTCCCATGCCTTGCCCGTGATTTCGGGTCCGATGCCGGCCGGATCGCCGAGGGATACAGCAATCGGTCTCATGTCAGGGGACGGCTCAGCGATATTCGATGACCGCGTCGCGCCGAAGGTCGCGCAAATAGCGCCGGGCCTGCCGATTGCCGCGCTCCTCCTCGAGGCGCGCCATGAGCATGTCCGCGTCCGGTTCCGCCACAGCGGGCGGATCGTCGCGGCCGCACAGGATGAGAACGCGCACGCCTTCCTGCAGCGAACCGAAGGGGCTGGTCGCCTGGCCGACCTGAAGATTGGCCATGCTCTGCTGCAGAACGTCGGGCAGATCGCCGAGACGCACACCGTCATTCTGTACAAGCTCACCGCCCAGGCGCTGGGCGATGTCGCCTGCAACACCGCAGCCGCCGCCCGCCTGAGTCGCGCTTGCCAGCGCCTCGACCTGCGGTTCAGCAACGTCGCGCATCGTTCCGGGCGGGAAGGTGAGCGTGATCTGCGAAAGGCTGAGCATCGCATCGCGCGGATTGCTCACAAGAACCTGGCGTTGATCGATCAGCGCGACAATCGAAAACCCGCCGGGCAACGGAATCGGCTGGCTGATGCCACCGACCGGCATCTGCGTCACGACCGCGGCAAGTTCCGCCGGAAGCTGCGCCGGCCGGACCCAGCCAAGATCGCCGCCGACCGCCGCGGTGGACGCCTGCGAGAATTGCCGCGCATAGGCCTGGAACGAACCGCCAGCGCTGATCTGTTGGAGGATACGCTGCGCACCAGAGAGAATTTCCGCCTGATTATCCGGTCGGGCCGGGAGGTAGATTTCGGCGACGCGATATTCGGTCTGACCGCGATTTTGCTCCAGAGTATCGATTATCGCTTCGACCTCCGCGTCGCTGACCGCCACGAACGGATTAACATATCGCCGGAGCACGCGTTGCCACGCCAGTTCTCCCTGAATCTGCCGCTTCATCGTTCGCGCCGAACTGCCTTGCGACCGCAAAAACTCCGAAAACTCTTCCGGACTCGCACCAGAGCGCTGGGCGACCTGCGCGAAGGTCGCGTCGATATCGCTGGACGGAACGAGAATATCATTGGCGCGCGCTTCTTGAATCTGCAGCGTCTCATCAATCAGATTGCGGACGATCTGCATCCGCAACTGCATTCGTTCTTCATCGCTGATCTGCACCGAACTGTTCGCCGCGATGAACAGATTGACGCGGTGATCGACGTCCGTTCGCGTAACGATCTCGCCATTAACGATGGCGGTCGGCGTCCGGACGTTAGGATCGCGTTCGCCGAATACGGTAAAGCTCTCCGGCAGGCCGAGTTGCTCGGCCGTGTTGGTCAGCGGATTGTTGGATTGCGCCATAGCCGGCCACGCGGAGACGGACGCCAATCCGACGGCTGCCAATATCCCGATTGTCCGGCGCATGCGCCTTACACTCTTTTCAAACATGACTGATAAAGAATCCCATCTGTGTCACGGTACACGACCAGCGTGATTTTCCCGCCTATGTAGTATGATGCTTCCTGAACGACAGCTTAGCGGCCCAAATTCGTTAACGCAAAGCGCACCAGGAATGTATTGCCGCGCCTTGCATCGCCCGTATCGTCATAATCGCGCCGCCATGTAAAGCCGAACTCAAGGCCTTCATCTTCATAACCGAAGCCGAGCCGCGTGCGCACTGGCTCGAAACCGTCCGATTGCGATATCGGGTCTTCCTCGCGGCTCGTCAGATCGACCACCGCCGACCCAAATATGGACCAGTAGTTGCCGATCGCGATGCGCGCGGACGTCCGCAATTCCTCCCGGTCGCGCAAATCCTCCACGTTGAAGGTGATATCGCGGTTGAGCCTCAGATAGCCGACCTGCGCATAAGTCGTGCGTGAACCGATGGTAAAATCGATCTCGTTGCGGCGCAGCTCGAGATTGTCCTTGTCGAGCCGGAAGCGGTGAGTGAGGGCGAGAAAGCGCCCATAGCGAACTTCCGTCCGGCCGACGATGTCCGAGAAGCGTTCTGCAAGGCCCGTTCCGTTCGGAAAGAGCGTCGTCTCGCGATTGAGCCGATAGCTTTGCGCGAGGCTCGTCCGGAGCGCGAATCGCGGCAGATCGAGCGCATATTCGCCGCCATAGGTGACGCGCGCGCCATCCTCGAACCGGTCGTAGCCGGGAAAACGATTGAGCGAGAACACATTCGCCACTTCAAGTTCGATCGACCGGGAATCCTCGTTTGGTACTTCGAGATTGGACAACGGTGGTGTCACTACGAACTGGATTCGTGGCGTGATCCGCTGCACGCCGCCAAAAACCTCGCCAACAAACGGCCATGCAATATCGGCGGCCAGCGCACTGATTCCGCGGAACTGCCAGCCTTCTTCGCCGCGATAGAGGCCCGTGATCGTGTCGGCATTCTCATCGGAATGATAGACATCACCGCGCACCAGAGCGGTCAGCGTCACCTGCTGGCCCATCGTCGTGATTCGACTCAGATTCCACTCGGCGCTGGCAAAGGCACGCTGGGTGTCCTGTCCGTCTGTGCGGACTATGCCGAGTGTGTTGGCTTGCAGCTTGATCGTGCCGCCGAGTACGTCTTCGTTCATCCGCAGCCGATAATCGATCACGGGGATCACAAATGGCTGCTGGCCTGCGTCCGAGGTCACGCGCAAATCTTGCACGGCCCAGCCCGTTATCGAGAAATAGCTGTCCATCCCGACACGCTCGGCCGAAATGGTCGACCGCAACCGGTCGTCCCGCGAAATGTCGTAGCGGCGCAGAAATGTGTCGTCGGTTGTCAGTCGCCCCGAACCGCTGACGCTCCAATAGGGCGTAAACTGAAACCGGCCATTCGCCTCGATATAACCGCGCACATCCTCATCGCCGACCGGAGTGAGACCGCCATTCGGATTGATATCCCGGCGCGTGCCATAGGTGATCATGCCGCCGATCTGAAATGCCCCCTCGGCCGCGAGGTTCCGATAGTTGGCGGAAATAGAGGGCAGGACTTCGCTATAAATGCGCGGGGTGATCGTGAGGTCTCGATTGGGTGCGATCTGCAGATAATAGGGGATTCCGATCTCGAGCCCGTTAACCCGGCTCAGCCGCAGGTCCGGGACAAGAAAGCCGCTCGTGCCACCGGATGAGCCGTCGGGATGCGAAAAGGCTGGCAGCGCCATCACCGTCACACCAAACAGCTCGAACCGCGCATTGCTGTAGCGGATGCGATTGGTTTCGGGATCGTGGACAATCCGCGCCGCAGTAATCCGCCAGCTTGGATCGCGCGGATTTCCGTCATAGTCGATCGCCGGATAGGGCGTGTACGCCGCGCCTTCGAGGGTCGATACATTATCCGCCCGCGATCCGCTCCGCGCCGCCAATCGCCCGCCATTTTCCAGTACGATAAGCAGATTCTCGACCATGCCATCCCGCAACGTATCCGTCAGCGTCGCGGCGTCCGCATAGGCGGTATCAGCCTGCGGCGTGCGAATGGCGACATTGCCGCTGGCTTCGACGGCGCCGGTGCGCCGGTTCCACGATACGCGATCGGCGCGCAGCCGCGCCCCGGCCCGCACCATCCGCACATCGCCCGTCGCGATGACGATATCATTCTCACCGTCATATTCGACCGTCTGGGCGCTGAACGCGATCTCTTCGGGATTTTGCGGCGAGGCGAGGGGCGGCAGCTCTGTATCGGTGAATTCCACGCTCGGTATCACGTTCCGGAACGGATCGTCGGTCCCGGTCTGCGCCTGTGCGGGATAGACAGCCAGAATCGCGAATGCCGGCATCGCGGTCAGACTGAGAAAGGAGCTACGCGTCAAAATCTATCACCGGCACAATAACGGCACTTCGGACGCGCCTATCGCACCCCGCGCCCGATGCTGCAATCGCCTTTGCCAGAGCCGGACGGCTCGTCTATCGGGAGACATGATCATCACACCGTTCCCTGCGGCAGGAGAATAGCCATTTCCATTCCCGTTTCATTCGCTGCGTCCGTTCCAGACGACACATCCGCCTTGATCTTGCCGATACGCAAGGGCGATTCGCCCGATGCAGTCACCAAGGCGCTGCCCGAAGACGCGGCCGCCGCTCTCAAGCGCGCGGCGGAAGCGAGTCGTTTCGAAGGAGACCTCGGCGCGATCGTCGAGATTTTTGCGGATACGCATGCGGGCACGCGCCGCATCCTTCTGGTCGGCATCGGCAAGCAGCCGGATGCCGAATCGCTGCAAAAGGCTGGCGGCGCGGCTGTCGCGAAACTGCTGACCTCCGGCGAAACGACGCTCATCTTCGATGCCAGCGGATCGGATGTCGACGATGCCGGCTCGAACATGGCCTTCGGCGCGCTGCAGCGCAGCTGGCGGCTCGACAGCTATCACACCAAGACGCCGGAAAAGAACAAACCGAGCGTCACGGACATTACCGTCATCGCCGAGGACGAGGCTGCGGGCTGGGAGCGTTTCCAAGCGATCTATGCCGGCATCGCGCTAGCCCGAGAACTCGTCACCGAACCGCCCAATGTGATCCATCCGCAAGGCTTCGTGGAACGCTGCCGCCCGCTAGCCGAACTCGGCGTCGAGATCGAAGTTCTCGACAAGGACGAGATGACCGAGCTCGGCATGGGCGCGTTGCTGGGGGTTGCGCAGGGCTCGGCGGCCGAACCCAAATTACTCGTGATGCGCTGGGACGGCACGGATGGCGCGCAGGAAAAGCCCGTCGCGTTCGTTGGCAAGGGCGTCACTTTCGACACCGGTGGCATCTCGCTGAAGCCTGGCCCCGGCATGGAGGATATGAAGTTCGACATGGGCGGCGCGGCGGCGGTTGCCGGCGCGATGCGCGCGCTTGCGGGGCGCAAGGCCAAGGCGCATGTCGTCGGCGTGTGCGGGCTCGTCGAGAATATGCCGGGCAGCAACGCGCAGCGGCCGAGCGATATCGTCACGACGATGGACGGTCAGACGGTCGAAGTGCTCAATACCGACGCCGAAGGGCGGCTGGTGCTGTGCGACGCCATGCACTGGGTGCAACAAAAATATGCGCCTGAGGTGCTGGTAGACCTCGCGACATTGACCGGCGCGATGATCATCGCGCTCGGCCATGAACATGCCGGCTGCTTCTCCAACGATGACGGGCTGGCCGACCAGTTGCTCGCGGCAGGCAAGACGAGCGGTGACGCTGTGTGGCGGATGCCGATCGGCAAGGCCTATGACAAGCTGATCGATTCGCCGATTGCCGACATCAAGAATGTCGGGCCCCGCGAAGCCGGATCGATTACGGCCGCGCAGTTCCTCCACCGGTTCGTACAGGATGGCGTCAAATGGGCGCATCTCGACATTGCCGGTACGGTCTGGATCAAGTCTGCATCCAAGCTGTGGGACAAGGGCGCGACCGGCTATGGCGTGCGCCTGCTCGACCGCTTCATCGCCGACAATCACGAAGGATAAGCGTCCGGCGTGCAGGTCGATTTCTACCAATTGGCCGGCACGCCGATCGATACGGTCGCTCCACAGCTCGCGGCGAAAGTGCTCGAAAGCGGTGAGCGCTTGCTGATTGTCGCGGAAGACGCGCAGATACGCGATGTGCTCGACGAGGCCCTGTGGACGCGCGATCCGGCATCCTTTCTCGCGCATGGCGGCCCGGACGACCGGCCAGAGATACAACCGATCCTGCTGACCGAGGATGTTGAACCGAAGAACGGCGCACGCTTCACAATGCTCGCCGATGGCATATGGCGCGATGCGGCGCTGGAAGCAGAGCGCGTCTTCTACCTGTTCGATGCGGATCGGCTCAACGATGCGCGAACGGCATGGCGTAACCTGTCCGCCCGGGACGATGTCGAACCGCGCTACTGGAAACAGGATGGCGGGCGGTGGCGGCAGGGGCCTTGAAACTCGGCAGCAGGGCAAGGCGCCTGCCTCTTGCGCACTGCCGCACATCGCACTAAGCGAACCGCAAATTTCCCCATATCTATCGGAGTTCAGCCGTCATGGCCGTTACACGCACCTTTTCCATCATCAAACCCGACGCCACGCGCCGCAATCTGACTGGCGCGGTCACCAAGATGCTCGAAGAGACCGGACTGCGCGTCGTCGCCTCGAAGCGCATCCACATGTCCCGCGAACAGGCCGAAGGTTTTTATGCGGTGCATAAGGAACGCCCCTTTTTCGGCGAGCTCGTCGAGTTCATGACGTCCGGCCCGGTCGTCGTTCAGGTGCTCGAGGGCGAAGACGCGGTTGTACGCAACCGCAAGATCATGGGCGCGACCAATCCGGCCGATGCCGATGAGGGCACGATCCGCAAGACCTTCGCCGAGTCGATCGAAGCGAACAGCGTCCACGGCTCGGACAGCGATGAAAACGCGGCTATCGAAATCGCGTTTTTCTTCAGCGATGACGAGATAGTCGGTTAGGCTACGCCGTTACACCAGACGCGAGTTACTTCTTGCTGCGAAATCCGGTACTCGACGTGAATCACGCTACAACCGCCATCCATTATGTATTGGCTGACAGGCTCATCTGACCACGAGGCGGTGCCGCGTCCTGGTCTAGTGGCAACGAAATATCCATACACACGATCAGGGTTCGCATCTGTCGACGCTTCTAGTTGGAAGCCATAGGTGCGATTGAAATCTGCTAGTGCCATGCCTGTTTCGGGTAGCACTATCTTTCGCTCGATCTGATCAATCAGGCTCATGCGATCCTGTGCACAGGCAGACATCGAGAGCAGAAGAGCTGCGGCGGTCAGCCCGAAAAGCGCTTGCACTCTGCTCACACTAGAAACTCCGCCATCCCCTGAAGCTTCTTCGGCGCGACGAAGCTCCAGCTTTTGCGCAGCCAGTCCGCGATATGATCCCACTCGACGTCGGGGCGGTCGAGGCGGATCGCGATCCAGCCTGACGGGCCGTAATAGGCAGGTTTATAGTATATATCCGGCTCGGCCTCGATCAAAGCCGCCTGTTCATCGGGGCCGCTCGTCTTCACCAGCAGTGATATCGCATCTTCGCCATGATGGCGGATCGAGACATAGGCGAAGAATTTGCCCGATTTCGTCGTGGCGACCCGCCAGCCCGGCGCGCCATGCGATGTTTTCGCGGCGACTTCGGGCAATGCCATCGCGAGTTCGCCGACCTTGGCGACGATCCAGTCCGGATCGCGCTCGCGGCTGACCAGCTCCGCAAGCACCTTCGGATAGAGTTGATGCTCGGCAAGGCGGATACGCGTCGCCAGTTTCTCCGGCGTATCGCCGGGCAGGATTGCGACTTCGGTCTGGCCGAGGATCGGCCCATCGTCGAGGACCGGCGTCACAAGGTGGACGGTACAGCCCGATACCGTATCGCCCGCTGCGATGGCCCGCTCATGCGTGTCGAGGCCCGGATATTTGGGAAGGAGCGACGGATGAACATTGAGCATTCGTCCCTGCCAATTGTTGACGAACGCCTCGGAGAGGATCCGCATATAGCCGGCAAGGACGATATAGTCGGCGCCCGCCGCGCGGATTTCGCGGTCCAGAATCGCATCAAATTCCGAACGGTCCATGCCTTTATGGCTCTGCGCGAATGTCGGAATGCCCTCCGCAGATGCAAGCGCGAGCCCACGCGCTTCAGGATCGTTGGCGGCGGCGAGCACGATCTCATAGGGACAATCGTCCTGTTTCGCGGCGTAGAGCAGCGCCGCCATGTTCGTCCCGCGTCCCGAAATCAGGACGGCGACGCGCGCCCGATCAGCCATTATGCGTGGCGCTCCAGCTGCCGTCCAGCCCGGATACGGTGCAGCCGCGCACGCCAGCCTCGATATGGCCGATGCGATGTACCTTTTCGCCAGCCTCGGCCAGCGCCGCAGAGACATCATCGGCGCGCAAATCCTCGACGATCAGCGCCATGCCGATCCCGCAATTGAAGGTGCGGGCCATCTCGTCGGGTTCGATATTGCCCTCGCTCTGAAGGAAGGCCATCAGCCCGGGCCGCTCCCAACTGCCTGCATCCACCTGCGCATGCTGTCCTTCACTCAGCACGCGCGGGATATTTTCGAGCAGTCCGCCGCCGGTAATGTGCGCCATCGCCTTAATCGCGCCGGATCGCACGAGCGGCAGCAGCGCTTTCACATAAATGCGTGTAGGTTCGATCAGCGTATCGACGAGCAGCCGGTCGGAGTCGAACGGGGCAGGGGCCTCCATCGCCCAGCTCTTGTCCGCCGCCAGCCTGCGCACGAGCGAAAACCCGTTTGAATGTACGCCGGACGAAGCAAGGCCGAGAATCGCATCGCCTGCTGCGATCCCATCGCCCGTCAGCGCCTCGCCGCGCTCAACCGCGCCGACGCAAAAACCTGCCAGATCGTAATCGCCATCGGCATACATGCCCGGCATTTCCGCCGTCTCTCCGCCGATCAGTGCGCAGCCGGCGTGTTTACAGCCCTCGGCGATGCCCGCGACAACGCGCTCGGCAACGCCATTGTCGAGCTTCCCGGTGGCGAAATAGTCCAAGAAAAAGAGCGGCTCGGCGCCTTGGACGATCAGATCGTTGACGCACATCGCAACGAGATCGATCCCGATCCTGTCGTGCCGATCATAATCGATGGCGAGTTTCACCTTGGTGCCGACGCCGTCATTGGCAGCCACCAGCAGCGGATCGGAATAGCCGGCCGCCTTCGGATCGAAAAATCCGCCAAAACCGCCCAGATCGGCCTCCGCGCCCGGCCGTGCCGTCGCCCGTGCGAGCGGGGCAATCGCCTTTACGAGCGCGTTGCCGGCGGCGATCGAGACTCCCGCCTTTTCATAGCTGTAAGATTCGGTCGATTTTTGCTTGGCGTCCATCTTTATAGCGACTAGCCACATCGCTCTTGGATTTCCACGGCCAAGTCGCCAAAAGGCCCACAATGCAGTTCGTAACCCGTCACTTCAAAGCGCTTCTGGCTCTGCTCTTCGTGAGCGCGGGCGCGACGGGGATCGTACTCGCGCAGCAGGAACAGCAGAATTCACGCGATTTCGGCCTGGACAGCGCCGCGAACTATGAGGTCACCGGCATCTTCGTAAACGCCACCGGCGAAAATGCGGAGGATGCGCGCCGCAATGCCTGGGAACAGGCCCAGCGCGAGGGCTGGCGGATGCTCTATGCGCGGGTCAATGGCGGTTCTGCGGCGCAGGCACCCAATCTCAGCGATTCGTCTCTCAGCGCGGTCGTGACCGGCATTATCGTCGAGGAAGAGCAGATCGGCCCGACCCGCTATGTCGGCCGGGTCGGCGTCATGTTCGATCGCGCGCGTGTCAGCCGCTATCTCGGCGTCTCCGGCGTCATCCGGCGCTCGCCGCCGATGCTGGTGCTGCCCGTGCAATGGGTCGGCAACACGCCGATGAGTTTCGAGGAACGCACGCCGTGGCAGCGGGCCTGGCTGCGTTTCCGGTCCGGCGACAGCCCGATCGATTATGTGCGGGCGAGCGGCACCGGCCCGACGCCCTTGCTGCTGACCGTTGGCCAGACCGGACGGCCGGGACGCGGCTGGTGGCGGTTCCTGCTCGATTCCTATGGAGCGGCCGATGTCGTCGTGCCCGTCGTGCATCTCCATTATGCCTATCCGGGCGGCCCTGTCGTCGGGCGTTTCGTCGCCTATCACGGGCCGGACCGGCGCAAGCTCGCCGAATTCTCGTTGCGCGTCACCAGCGCGCGCAGCCTTGAACAGCTGCTCGACGAAGGCGTCCGCCGGATCGATGCCGCCTATACGCGGGCGCTCGAAGACGGCCGTTTGCGGCCTGATCCGTCGCTGAACTTCGAATTCGGTCTCGACGAAGAGGCGCTGGAAGAGGCGCTCGACGAACTGGAAGGTAGCGTCGCTGCAGCCCAAACCCGTCCGTCCGCACCCGAAGTGAATACCGAACAGGCGACCGCCACGGGCCGCTATACGATCCAGGTCGTGACGCCCGACGCCAATGCGGTTCGCTCCAGCGAATCCGCGGTGCGTGGCACGCCGGGTGTACGCGGTGCGACGACTTCGAGCCTCGCCATCGGTGGGGTATCGCTGATGGAAGTCGATTATATCGGCGATCTCGATACGCTTGCCTCGGCGCTGTCGGCGCGCGGTTTCCAGGTTCAGCGCGGCGCGGGAACGCTGCGCATCAGCAGGGGCGGCGGCTCCAATGGTGCGACGCCGCCCGACGGCGAATGAGCCAGATTGCGCTGCCGCTCGACTGGCCCGAGTCAGGCCGGGATGACGCGTTCATCGTTGACGAGAGCAACACCGAGGCAGTCAAGCACCTCGACAATTGGTCGCTCTGGCCGGTCCAGACGAGTCTGCTGACCGGCCCGCGCAAATCCGGGCGTTCGACGCTGGGCCGGATTTTCGCGCGCAAAAGCGGCGGCAGCGTAATCGACGATGCCGATCTCTCCGAAGAAGAAGCGCTGTTCCACGCCTGGAATGCGGCGCAAGCCGAGCACCGGCCCTTGCTAATTATCGCGGACGAGCCGCCCCCGCGCTGGGAAATCGCGCTGCCTGACCTCAGAACGCGCATCGCCGCCAGTCCCAAGGTGCGGATCGCCGAACCGAGCGATGCGCTGATCGCCAATCGCCTGCATCAGCATTTTGGCGAGCGCGGCCTTGCCATGCCGGATACCGCGATCGACTATCTGCTCAAACGCATGGATCGCAGCCATTATGCGCTGTTCCAGATCATCGAAACGCTCGACCGGATGGTGTTCGAGCGGCGCGGGCGCATCACGCGGGATATAGCGCGCGCCGCCATGCAGGAATTGGGTTTCATCGACGCGTAACACTAAACCCGCTAAAAGCGTGTCATGGACGATTATAATCCCGATCATATCACCGAGGATTTCTCGCGCGAAACCGAAGCCGAACCGGGGACGGAAGACCGCTATTTCAACCGCGAACTGAGCTGGCTGGGCTTTAACGAGCGCGTGCTCGAAGAGGCCCGCAATGCGGCGCATCCCTTGCTGGAACGCCTACGGTTCCTGTCGATCTCGGGTAATAATCTCGACGAATTCTTCATGGTTCGCGTGGCCGGTCTGAAGGGCCAGCAGCTGCAGGGCGTCGAAATGCGCTCGGACGACGGCATGACGCCGAGCCAGCAGCTTGCGGCCGTCGCCGAGCGCGCCAATGCCCTGATGGACGAACAACAGGCCGTCTGGACCGAATTGCGCGCCGCGCTCGCCGATGCTGAGATTTTCGTGCTGTCGGACGATGAAATATCGGGCGAAGTCGGGGACTGGCTGTCGGAGCATTTCCAGAACCATATCTTCCCCGTTTTGACCCCTCAGGCGCTCGATCCGGCCCATCCCTTTCCCTTCATTCCGAACAAGGGGTTCAGCCTCGTCTTCGATTTACAGCGCAAGAGCGACGGCGCGCCGATCCGCGAACTGGTGATGGTGCCGACGACGCTGCCGCGTTTCGTGCGCCTGCCCGGCGAGATGGCGCGCTACATCGCCATGGAAACGATCATCCGGCGCTTCATCGATCTCCTCTTTCCCGGATATGATCTGGTCGGGCAGGGCGCTTTCCGTATAATCCGCGACAGCGATATCGAGGTCGAGGAAGAGGCCGAAGATCTCGTCCGCTATTTCCGCAGCGCAATCAAACGACGGCGGCGGGGCAGGGTGATCCGCCTCAAGCTCGAAGCAGACATACCCGACGATATGGAGGAATTGATCCGCCGCGAGATGGGTGGCGACGACGCCATGGTGGTGGAATCGAGCGGCTTTCTCGGCGTCTCCGATCTCGAACAGCTGGTCGAGGAAGATCGACCGGACCTCAAATTCCCGCCGTTCAGCCCACGCTTTCCCGAGCGGATTCGCGAACATGGCGGCGACTGTTTTGCGGCGATCAAGACCAAGGATATCGTCGTCCACCACCCCTATGAGACGTTCGATGTCGTCGTCGCGCTGCTTAAACAGGCGGCCGAGGACCCGGATGTCGTCGCGATCAAGCAGACGCTCTATCGCGCCGGCAAACAGTCCGCCGTCATCCGCGCGCTGATCGATGCCGCCGAAGCCGGTAAATCCGTGACCGCTGTTGTCGAACTCAAGGCGCGGTTCGACGAAGAGCAGAATCTTCTTTGGGCCAACGCACTCGAACGCGCTGGCGTGCAGGTCGTCTACGGTTTCATCGAGTGGAAGACGCACGCCAAGGTCACGATGGTCGTGCGCAAGGAAGAGGATGGCTATCGCACCTACTGTCATTTCGGCACGGGCAATTATCACCCGGTTACGGCCAAGATTTACACCGATCTCAGCTTCTTCACCGCCGATCCGCGCGCCGGGCGCGATGCCGCGCAGTTGTTCAATTATATCACCGGCTATGTGCAACCCGAGGGGCTCGAACTGATTTCCATGTCGCCGCGCGATATGCGGAACGACCTGATGAAGCTGATCGACGCGGAAATCGCAAACGAACGCGCTGGCAAGGAAGGCGCGGTCTGGGCAAAAATGAATTCACTCGTCGACCCGGCGATCATCGAAAAACTCTACGAGGCGAGCAATGCCGGGGTCGAAATCGACCTGATCATACGCGGTATATGCTGTCTGAAGCCCGGGGTGCCGGGCATGTCGGACAATATCCGCGTGCGCTCTGTCATCGGTCGGTTTCTCGAGCATAGCCGTATCGCCTGTTTCGGCAATGGCGCGGCGCTACCGAACAAGAACGCGCATGTGCTGATCAGCTCTGCGGACTGGATGCCGCGCAATTTCGACCGCCGCGTCGAATATATGATGCCCATCGAAAACCCGACCGTGCACGCGCAGATTCTCGATCAGGTGATGGTCGCCAATCTCATCGACAATGAACAAAGCTGGCAGCTCAACGCCGACGGCACCTATGACCGGATCAAACCCGAAGGACGGCCGTTCAACCTGCATCGCTATTTCATGACCAACCCGTCGCTGTCGGGCCGCGGCGCGGCGCTGAGCGAACAGGGTTCCATGCCGAAAAAGCTCCACGTCAAACGGCGTGGATAACGCAGTTTTCAGCGCCAAGGCGCGCGCCTAAGGTTCCGGCCGATGTCCGTGCTGTCCATGTTCCGAACGGAGGAAGAGCCGACCGTCGAGAAAGACGGCCGCACGGCGGTCATCGATATCGGCTCGAACTCGATCCGCCTCGTCGTGTTCGATGGGCAGGGCCGGCTTCCCGCCTTCCTGTTCAACGAAAAGGTGATGGTCGGGCTGGGCGCGCGCCGGGACGAGAATGGCGCGCTGCAGCCGGACGCGATCGGCGATGCGATGGACATTTTGCGGCGCTTCCGTTCGCTGGCTACCGCCATGAACGTCACCGATATGCGCGCGGTCGCGACAGCCGCAGTACGCGAGGCGAGCAATGGCGGTGAGTTGATCGCGCAGCTCGGTGATATCGGTATTCAGGTGCGCCTGCTCTCGGGCGAGGACGAGGCAAAGCTTGCGGCGATGGGCGTTTTGTCGGCGATTCCGGGCGCAGAAGGGCTGGTTGGTGATCTCGGTGGCGGCAGCCTGGAGCTGGCGCGTGTCGCGGACGGCGCGGTGAAGGAATGCGCATCCTTTCCGCTCGGCGTGCTGCGCATCGCCGAGTTGCGGAGTTCGGGCAAGAAAGGCGCACTCAAACGCGCGATCGCCAAGGCGCTGAAATCGGCGGACTGGACCGCGAAATGCGAAGGTCAGCCGCTCTACCTGGTCGGCGGCTCGTGGCGGGCGCTCGCGCGGGTGGATATGCAGCGGACCAAGTTTCCGCTGCCCATCGTACATCATTATACGATGCGACCCGAACGCGCGGCGAAGCTCGTCCGCCTGCTTGCGCGGATCGACAAATCGAAGCTCAACTGCGTGCCGTCCATGGCCTCGCAGCGCATTCCGCATCTGCCCGATGGCGCAGCGATCCTGTCACAACTCGTGAAGCAGATCGGTCTCGGCGAGCTGGTCGTGTCGGCCTATGGCCTGCGCGAGGGCCTGCTCTACGAACGGCTCGATGCGGAAACCCGTGCCATCGACCCGCTGATCGCCGCGACGCGCGAAGAGGGCGAACGCCAGGGCCGCTTTCCCGAGCATGGCGATCTGCTCAACCGCTGGATCGCGCCGCTCTTCACCGACGAATCGGATACCGACAAGCGGATCAGACTGGCGGCCTGTCTGCTCGCCGATACCGGGTGGCGCGCGCATCCCGAATTCCGCGCCGAACGCGGCCTCGAAATGGCGCTGCACGGTAATTGGGTCGGCATCGAGAGCAATGGCCGCGGCAAGATGGCGCAAGCGCTGTTCACCAATTTCGGTGGCGGCGTCGGCGTGGTTGAGGAGCTGGTCAATCTGTGCAGCACTAAAGAGCTCGAACAAGCCGCGCGCTGGGGTCTCGCCATGCGCTTCGGACAGCGTTTGAGCGGTGGCGTCGCGGAGCCGTTGGAGCTCAGCAATGTCGGAGTCGAAGCAAACCGGCTGATCCTGGCACTCGATAAGCGCGATGCGGAGCTTTACAGCCAACCGGTCGCCAAGCGCCACCGGCAACTGGCCGACGCGTTCGGGAAAGAGCCGGAGATGCGGCTAATCTAGCGGCTTAGCCGCAGTTGATATCCGTAATGACCGAATTCTCGTCATAGGAAATATTCAGGCGGTTCGGCCGGTAATCCATCGTCACCGCGCTGTTCGGCGGTATCCAGCGCAGGAGTTCGGCTCCGGTGACTTGCATCGCATTGGCGCCAAGCGCCTGCGTAACTGTCTCGCCGATCAGTGCCTGCGCCGGAGCGGCATTGCAGTCGCCACCGCCCGCCATGGGCGGCGTGTCAGACGTTGTCGCGCATGCCGCCGTCAGGCCAAGCGCAGCCACACTCGCAATCGCCTTATGCATCGGCCGTCTCCTCTTCTTTCGTGTGCGTCACCTTGAGTCTGCCGTCGCGCACGGCGAACGCCACCCGGCCCTCGACGAGATCGAGCGCATCGCGGCCAAATTCCTCATAGCGCCAGCCCGTCAGGATCGGCAGGTCTTCACGTTCACCCGCGGCCAGTTGCTCCAGCTCGTCCGCCTTGGCGACGAGCCGCGCCGCGACACCAATCTCACGCGACCGGATTTTCAGCAGTAATTTGAGCAGATCGGCGACGAGCGCGCCTTCTTTGCCGAGCCCTGGCTTGCGGTTCCGACGCGGCGGCATCTCGTCGTCCGGCAGCGGCCCGGCATTGGCGACGACATCCATGAGCCGCCCGCCAATATCGTTGCCGGCCCAGCTCGACGGCAGGCCGCGAATTTTCGCCAGCGCCTTCTGACTCTTCGGCGGATGGAGCGCGATATCGGCCAGCGTTTCGTCGCGCAACAGGCGGCCGCGCGGCAGATCCTTGTCCTGCGCCTCGATTTCGCGCCAGGCGGCGATCGCCTTCAGCCGTCCCAGCACTTCGGCCTTGCGGCTCTGGATGCGCACCCGTTTCCAGCTTTCTTCGGGTAGATTAGCGTAATTGGCGGGATCGGCGAGCTTCTCCATCTCGGCGTTGATCCAAGCGCCGCGCCCCGTCTTACGCAACCGGTCGAGCATCTTGGGAAAAATCTCGGCGAGATGGGTGACATCGCCGACCGCATAGTCGAGCTGGCGCTTGTCGAGCGGGCGGCGGGCCCAATCGGTAAAGCGCGCGCCCTTGTCGAGCGACTTGCCGAGCATCGCATCGACGAGATTGGCATAACCGATTTGTTCGCCGAGCCCGAGCGCCATCGCTGCGATCTGCGTATCGAAGATCGGATGCGGCGTCTTGCCCGTCAGATTGTATACGATTTCCACATCCTGCCCGCCCGCATGAAAGACTTTGAGCACATCCTCATTATCGACGAGCAGATCGAGAAGGGGGGCAAGGTTAACCCCGTCCGCCTTCGGATCGATCGCGGCGGCCTCGTCCCCGTTGCCGATCTGCACAAGGCATAGGTCCGGCCAATAGGTGTTTTCCCGCATGAATTCGGTATCGACAGCGACGAAGTCGGACTGGGCGAGCCGGTCGCAAAATTCGGAAAGAGTATCGCTGTCGTCGATCAGCGGATGGATATGCATGGCGGCGGACTATAGGCGGCGAGCGCGCATGAACCTAGCGGCGAGCCGACTATTATGTGGAAATTGCCGGCCCGCCGCTGTTCAGGCTTTGTATCTGTCGCGAGAGCTTTCGGTCCGCCTTAGCCGAGTTCGGCTTCGCATGCATCCGCATCGCTAGCGACACGTGCGGTGAATTCCTCCATCGAGCCATCTTCGCGGCCTTGTACGAACGTGCCCTGATGTTCGGTGATTTCGGCTTCGACATCGGCCGCACTCAGGCCCAGAGCTTCGCCCATTTCGACCGCACTCGCCATAATCACGCCGGCCCGGGCCTCCCGATCGTCTTCGTCGGCGCGAATCTCGGCGCGTTCCTCATCGGTATCGGCAAAAATGCCCTGCGAACCCACCAGGTCGGACGATGCCATCATCGTCGCACTGCATTCGACAGCCGCGCGATAGGCCATGCCCTCGGCGCTGGCCGGATCATAGGCTCCAGCGGCCGTGGCCTCTTCCTCTTCGCCAGCCTCTTCGGTTTCTTCGGTCGCTTCGGTATCGTCAGTGGCCGCCTCTTCGCCGCCCGCGCATGCCGCGAGCGCCAGCGCGGCGCCGGATACAAGTGCGATCGTCAGTTTCTTCATCAATTGCCTCCCATTTGGAAAATTGGCCGGAACGGCCGCCCGGAAGATTGTATCGCACAGCTTGATGGTCTTCGTCCATCCGGAGCGAGGGCCAGTCAGCAGAATATAAGGGGAAATCCGGCCCGGAGGAAATTTTCTTGCCCGATACGCCGACAAGCCTGTTGCCTGCGAAAGCAGGGCCGGTACACGCATATCGCGGCTTGCCCGCCTAGCCTATTCCGCTATGGAGCCGCGCATGACTATGCACAGCTACCGCACCCATAATTGTTCCGAACTGCGCAGCCACAATGTCGGCGAAGAGGTTCGCCTGTCCGGCTGGGTCCATCGCAAGCGCGATCATGGCGATCTCGTTTTCGTCGATCTGCGCGACAATTTCGGGATCACCCAGATCGTCACCGAAGTCGATGGCCCGGCCTTTGCAACGCTTGAAAGCCTGCGCTCGGAATCGGTGATCACCGTGACCGGCAAGGTTGTCGCGCGTTCGGCCGATCTGATCAATCCGAAGCTCGATACGGGCGAGATCGAGGTCCGCGCACAGGCGGTGGACGTGCAATCAGCGGCCGAGGAACTGCCGATGCCGGTGGCGGGCGAAGCCGATTATCCCGAGGATATCCGCCTCACATATCGCTATCTCGACCTGCGTCGGGAGAGCATGCACAAGAATATCCTGCTGCGCTCCGACGTGATCGCGTCCATCAGAAAACGCATGATCGAGCAGGGTTTCACCGAGTTCCAGACGCCGATCCTCACCGCGTCTTCGCCTGAGGGCGCGCGCGACTATCTGGTGCCGAGCCGCATTCATCCGGGCAAATTCTACGCGCTGCCCCAGGCGCCGCAGATGTTCAAACAGCTGATCATGGTCGCCGGTTTCGACCGCTATTTCCAGATCGCACCCTGTTTCCGCGACGAGGACGCGCGTGCCGACCGGTCGCCGGGCGAATTCTACCAGCTCGATTTCGAGATGAGCTTCGTCACGCAGGAAGATGTGTTTCAGGCCATCGAACCGGTACTGCGCGGCGTGTTTGAGGAATTCGCCGATTGGGACGGGAAGGGGCGGACCGTCGATCCGGATTTCGTGCGCATTCCCTATGCCGAAGCGATGCTCAAATATGGCTCGGACAAGCCGGACCTCAGAAACACACTCGAAATCTGCGATGTGTCCTCGCATTTCGAAGGCTCCGATTTCGGCCTGTTCGCCAATATCGTCGGCTCGGGCGGCGTGGTCCGGGCGATCCCGGCGCCGAACACCGGCGACAAGGGCCGGCGCTGGTTCGACAGTATGAACGAATGGGCGCGCAGCGAAGGTTTCGCAGGACTCGGCTATATCAACCGCAAGGAAGGCGCGCCGTCGGGCCCGATCGCCAACAATCATGGCGAAGAGAAAACCGCCAAGCTGCTCGAAGAGCTGCGTCTTGGCGACGCGGATAGCGTCTTCTTCGCAGCCGGCAAGGAAGCGGATGCCGTCAGGTTAGCCGGCGGGGCGCGAACCAAGCTCGGCGAAGAACTCGGCCTGATCGACGAAAGCGTCTTCAAATTCTGCTGGATCGTCGATTTCCCGATGTACGAGTTTGACGAGGAACAGCAGAAGATCGATTTCAGCCACAATCCGTTCTCGATGCCGCAAGGCGAGATGGAGGCGCTGGAAACGCAGGACCCGCTGGATATCCTGGCCTGGCAATATGACATCGTCTGCAACGGCGTAGAGCTGAGCTCCGGCGCGATCCGGAACCACCGGCCGGACATCATGTATAAGGCGTTCGAGATCGCGGGCTACACAAAGGCCGATGTCGACGAGAATTTCTCGGGTATGATCAACGCCTTCAAATATGGCGCGCCGCCGCATGGCGGGTCTGCGCCAGGCATCGACCGCATCGTGATGCTGCTCGCCGGCGAGCCCAATCTGCGGGAGGTAGTGCTGTTCCCGATGAACCAGAAGGCCGAAGATTTGATGATGGGCGCGCCGTCTGACGTTAACCAGCGCCAACTACGCGAGCTTAACATCAGGATTGTAGAGCCGCCGAAGGAATAGGCTGTAGACTTTCCTCCGCTCTTATACGACGTTGTCACTTTGATTGGTGGGGCGCAATTATGAGTGAAGAAAACGAGGAAGCATTTTGCAAATTTAAGTCGGCAGAGAAGAAATCATTCTTGCAGCGCTTTACAGATCGCTGGTTCATGCCCGCGTCGATTATTGTGTCCGGACTTGCGGCCATCTTTGCATTTCTAGGAAATCAAACAGCAGAGCGAGCTCGCCAAGAAGCCGAACAGGCATCCGCAGCGGCGCAGCAGGCCGCCGAGAGCGCGCGATTGAACTTGGATCGTGAGCGACTACAACAAGACTATGGAGTCGAGATCACCAAGTTAGTCTTCGAGAGCATCGTCGACGAGGATACTCGACAGCAACGGACTCTGTTGCCACTCATCTCCAGTATCCAAGATCCCAAAATAAAACGTGCGCTTTCGTCAATGATCGAAGAAGAAACTGACGATCCAGATGTTGAATCTGAAGCGAACAATATCGCGGAACGCGCAGCTATTGAAGTTATGCAAGAAGAACTCGCTCGAAGGCTTTCGACCCCTGCAAAATCTTTTCAGATTTTTTGGTGCACAGGCGATAATTCTGATAGAAATAGAAGGGTCGCCGAAAATGCTGGTCGAATACTGCAGTCGCTGAATGATGAGATCGTCGGAGCCTATCGCGTCGGCAGTTTTTCTATTAGATCAATCGACGCGCAAACTGAACGGCGGCTTTCTGGCACAAATATATCGCGTCCTTACGATGCAATTCGGTCGGATAGAGGTGACGCGAATGAAAATGAGTTTGCCGCACTGATCGCAACCCGTTTCAGAAGCAGTCAGATTCCTGTGACGATTCAAAGAAATCGATCGAGATCGCCTAGATCTGTTTCGATTTTCTTTTGTGCCTAGAGGCTCTCGGCTGGAACGCGGTTTTTGAACCGAAGCCAGAGTTTGGCGTCTTTGCCTGTTGAATCGGGGCGACCCCTATCTGTGCGTCGAACGCATCGCGCAGTCAGTAGCGATCTTGCTCGCATCGCAGAATAGCAGGCGAAGCAGGGCCGATTTCACGCCATAGCCACCTGTCTCGCCAATGCCCGCGACGCCTATTTACCCGAACTTGACCCATTTTATGCCAATGCAGAATCCGGAACGAATTGTAGCTTTTATTGCGGGCAATCAAATGGCACGCTGAAAGAAACCGTCATTCCAGCGAAGGCTGGGGTTACGGCCTGAGGGAGCCGTCATGAGCATTGATCTTTCCGAGTACGAAAAAGGCGCCAAATTCGACGGCGACTATGACGAGACGCTGGCGAAGCTGCAGGAAGAGCTCGCCCAAATCCAGGCCGCCTATATCGCCAATGGCAAGCGCGCTGTTATCGCCATCGAAGGCTGGGACGCGTCCGGCAAGGGCGGTACGATCCGGCGGCTTACGGGCCGGTGGGACCCGCGCTTTTTCGAGGTTTGGCCGATCGGTGCGCCGACTCCCGAAGCCAAGGCGCGGCACTTTCTCTGGCGTTTCTGGAACAAGCTGCCGGGCAACCGCGAGATCAATATTTTTGACCGCACCTGGTATGGCCGCGTGCTCGTGGAGCGCGTCGAGGGCTATTGTTCGGAAACCGAATGGCGGCGCGGCTATGACGAAATCAACGAGTTCGAAGCGCAGCAAAAGGACAGCGGCACGCCGATCATCAAGCTCTTCATGCATGTGACGCAGGAAGAACAGGACGAACGTTTCCGAAAACGGCTCAATAACCCCTGGAAGCGCTGGAAGCTGACCGAAGACGATTTCCGGAACCGTGCGATGCGCAACGAATATCTGGCCGCTATCGATGACATGTTCGCGCGCACCGATACGCGCTGGGCGCCCTGGACCGTCATCGACGGCAACAACAAGAAATCCGCCCGCATCGCGGCGATGCGCCATATCGCGGACCGGCTGGAAGAACAGGTCTCGATGGAGCCGCCCGAGGCCGATCCGAAGATCGCCGACCTTGCGGCGTCCCATTTGGGGACAGCGCCCAAAGACTAGATTAACGAAATTTGCGAAGCCCGCTTTTCCTGTGCGATATCGGAGCAGAGGAGAATAGGCGATGAAGCTCTTGCGGATATTGGCGGTGACGGCCGGAACGGCAGCCCTGACGGCGGGTTGCGCCCATGACGGCTATTATGACCGCGGCTATGGCTCGGGCTATTATGCCAACGATTATCGGGGCGGAAACGGCTATCACGGCCAGCATCGCTATGCCGAGCGGCTGCCCAATCCGTTTCGCGGGAGCGGCGCGGATAATCTCGATCCCTGGCTCTCCGGCACGCGCGAAGGGCAGCAATTCGTGATCGATCATTATGCGCTGGGTCCGAATGGCGAGATCGGCAATGCGGAGGCGGAAAGCGCCAATATCTTCTTCCGGCGCTGGGCCGATACGGACCGTAACTATCGCCTGACCGACGCGGAAATCCGCACCGCGCTCGTTCATACGCGCAATCGCTACGGAACGCGGCGCTACTAGGCCTCCGGATAGCGGATATCGACGATCTCATAGTCTTTGGGGCCGGCCGGTAAGCGGACGGTCCGGCAATCCCCGACGGCCGCGCGCTTGAGCGCATTGGCGAGCGGCGAAATCCAGCTGATGCGCCCGGCCGACGCTTCGGCCTCGTCTTCACCGACGAGCGTGACGATGCGCTCACGATCCTCTTCGTCCACCATGGTCACTGTAGCGCCGAAATAGATGCGATCCTTATCGGGCTGCTCGGCCGGATCGACGATCTGTGCCGCCTTCATCCGACGCGACAGAAAGTTCAGCCGCCGGTCAATCTCGCGCAGTTTCTTGCGGCCGTAGATGTAATCGCCATTCTCGCTGCGATCGCCATTGCCCGCCGCCCAGCTGATCGTCTCGACCAGGGCTGGGCGTTCCTCGCGGAACAGCGTCTCATATTCCGCCTTCAGAGCCGCATATCCATCCGGGGTGATGTAGTTGACCCGATCGGCCATCAGCCCGGCGTCGATTTACCCAGATAGCGCGAGAGCGGCATATTGGTGCGCGGCATGAAGGCGCGGTCCGGGTGCAGCAGATCGTACATCACGGCGTTTTCGAGGACACGCTGGACATAATTCTTCGTCTCAAAGATCGGGATTTCCTCGATCCAGCGCACGATATCGACGCTCGAAAGACGCGGATCGCCATTGGCGCGGATCCAGCGATTGGCGTTGCCGGGCCCCGCATTATAGCTCGCCGCGGCCAGCACATGATTGCCCCAACGCTCGAGCAGATGCTCATAATAGGCCCGGCCGAGCAGGATCGAATATTGGGTATCGCGCGTCAGCGCCGAGCGGTTGTAGCTGCGCCCGATCCAGCGCGACACTTCGCGTGCCGTGCCCGGCATGAACTGCATCAGGCCCCGCGCGCCCGCATGGCTGACCGCGCGCGGATCGAACTGGCTTTCCTGCCGCGCGATCGCATGGACGGGCGTAAAGAAGCGCCGGGCGCTCGCCGGCATCGGCACGGTTGGATAGCCATAGGCGCTCGCATCGAAACCGTTCACCCGGGCGCTGCGATGCGTCATCACGGCCAGGTCCTGGCGGCCGATCTGGTTCGACAGTTGCGCGGCGAAATGATGATCGGCATCGGATTCGACCTGCTGCGCGAGCTCCCGCAAGAACCGGCTTTGCGTATTCCAGGCGCCGAGTTCGCCGAGCATCCGGATCGCAGCGACAAGCTGGCTGTCGGCGAAACGGCTCTGGCGTGCCAATGCGGCATAGTCCTGCGCCGAGACGGGTATCCGCAATTCGCGGCCCAGCCGCTCGGTCGCGAGCTGTCCGTAGAAATAATCGTAATAGACGGCGGCTTCCTCATAGAGCGACGTTGCGCGATCGCGCTGACCCGCTGCTTCGGCGGCCCGACCGGCCCAATAGAGCCCCTTGGTGCGTGTCTGCGGCGTCCGCGCGGCGCGGCCATAGCGTTCGAACATACCGATCGCTTCGGCCGGCCGGTTCTGCTGCCACAGCGCGGTCGTGCCCGCGAGCCATGTCAGGCTCGTATAGTCGTCGCGGACACCCAGCGATTCGCCGCTGATATCGGTGCCCGGCGCAAATGCATCGTCGACCTTGCTCGCAATGGCATAGGCCGTCGACCATTGCCGGTCGTTCGCCGCTGCCCGGGCGTTGAGGAGCAACACTTCATACCATTCTTCGGCATCGGTCGGCCGGTATTGCAGGGTCGGCCGGTTGGCGAGCAGGCGGCGCGCTTCGAGCGACCGGCCATTGTTGCGCAGCCACATCGCGCGTTCGGCGACATAGCCCGCATCGCCGAGCGCCGATTGCCCAGCCTCCGCACCCGCGCCCGTCGCCAGCCGCAAACGCGCCGAATGCGCGTCACGCCGCGAAGCCGAGGTCAGCGATAGCACACGCCCCGCCGCCGAAACATCGTCCTGCCACAGCAGATAATCGAAACGCTGATCGTGATCTTCGGCCGAAAGCGCGCCAGCGAAGCGCGACAGGACGACGCCCTCATCGGCAGCTGCAGAGGCTCGGTTGAACGAACCGAGCAGCCAGGCTTCCCGCGCATAACGCGTCGCTTCATCATTGCGACCCAGCGATGCCAAGGCCTCGGCGTAGCGCAGCGCGCCCGAGGCGGTCACCGGCTCGAACCGTTCGAAAAAGGCGACGAGAGAGCGGGGCGAGGTGCCTGTCGCCGGGATCTGGTTCTCGGCAATGCGCCGCATACGCATCTCGCTCGGCCAGCCCGGATAGGATACGAGGAAGCTCGCATAATCGTTGAAGGGCAGGGCGTCGCTCTGCTGCAGCCGGTTCCAGCGCAGGATCGCCTCACCGATCGGATGGGCTTGCGGTACCGATCCGACGGACCCGGCGCCCGAGACTCCGAGCCGGCTCGCATACCAGGCGCGTTGTTCGGAGGTCAGCGATTGCGCGGATGCGGTGGCAGCGCCGATCAGCGAAGCGGCGCCTAGCGCCATGATTGCAACGGTCTTTTTTATCATGCTGGACATCGTGCGCGCACAATCCTTATCTGGCGGTGAATGAACCCCGGTGATTTGCAGCCGATATGCCGTGCAAACATGTGGAGGTGAAGGAGAAATATATGTTCAGCGGGTCGATTCCGGCTCTGGTGACACCGTTTCGCGACGGATCGTTCGACGAAACGGCTTATAGAAGTTTCATAGACTGGCAGATCGAAGAAGGCAGCAGCGCACTGGTTCCCTGCGGAACGACCGGCGAAGCGGCCACTCTGGCGTTCGACGAACATTTCGAAGTCGTGCGCGTGTGCGTCGATCAGGCGGCCGGACGCGTGCCGGTCATCGCTGGCTGCGGATCGAACGACACGCAATCGGCGATCAAGAATATCACGAAGGCCCAGGAACTGGGCGCCACGGCCGGTCTCGTGGTGCCGCCCTATTACAATAAGCCCAACCAGGAAGGCATCTACCGGCATTTCGAGGCGATCGTCTCGGCCTGCGATCTACCGATCGTGCTGTATAACGTGCCGGGCCGCACCGTTTCGGACATCGCCGTCGACACGATGCAGCGGCTGCGCAAGTTCCCATCGATAATCGGCGTTAAGGACGCGACCGCCGATATGGATCGAGTCAGCGCACAGCGTGCGGCGTGCGGCGAAGATTTCTGCCAGCTTTCGGGCAACGACTATCTGACGCTCGGCTATCTGGCGATGGGCGGCGTGGGATGCATTTCGGTGACAGCCAATGTCGCGCCGCGGCTTTGCGCGGAGTTCCAGGCCGCCTGGGCCCGCCGCGATGCCAAAGAGGCGCTGGCGCTCAATGACCGGCTCTATCCGCTGCACGACGCCATGTTCGCCGACGCATCGCCCGGTCCGGCCAAGTACGCCCTGACCAAAGTGCGATCCGGATTTCCCGGCGAACTGCGGCTGCCGATGACATGGCCGTCCGAAGCCGCGCAAGCGGCCGTCGATTCAGCCCTCCGTCATGCCGGAGTGGTAGAAGACTGATTCCATGGCCCGCCCGCAAACCGCCACCTTCGACAAAGTGAAGACCGTCGCCGAGAACCGGCGCGCGCGGTACGACTATGCGATCGACGAGAAGTTTGAGGCGGGAATCGCACTTACCGGAACAGAGGTGAAATCGCTGCGGTTCGGCGAGGGCACCATCGCCGAAAGCTATGCGGATGTTCAGGACGGCGAAGTTTGGTTGATCAACGCCAATATTCCCGAATTCAGCCATGGCAACCGCTTCAACCATGAGGCCAAGCGCCCGCGGAAATTGCTGCTGCACGCCCGCGAGATCAACAAGATGCGCGGCGCGGTCGAGCGCAAGGGCATGACGCTCGTGCCGCTCTCCGTCTATTTCAATTCCAAAGGCAAGGCGAAGGTCGAACTGGCGCTCGCCAAGGGCAAGAAACAGCATGACAAGCGCGCGACCGAAAAGGCGCGCGACTGGAAGAGGGAACAGGGCCGCCTGCTACGCGATCGTGGCTGAATCCCGGCGCGAACCTGGCCCGATGATGCGGTGGATCCGCAAACATTCGCCGAGCCGCGAGGAGCTGGCGAAAAACCGCTTCATTCGGCCTTTCGCCAACCGCATCATGCACAGCTATTTGTGGCGCTTTAACCGCCGATCCGTGCCGCGCGGCGCTGCGCTCGGCATGGTGGTGGGCATTTTGGTGATGGTGCCCGGCATCCAGATGATCGTCGCGGCGCTGCTCGCCCTGCCGTTTCGCGCCAATATTCCGGTCGCGGCCGCCACGACATTCACGAGCAACCCGATCACGACCCCGATCATCCTGATCGGCGGGGTATTCGTCGGCAACCGGGTGTTCGGGCTCGAAGCCGACGGTGGTCACATCCAGGCGCTCATCGACGACGGCGCCGCATTGTCGGAATGGCTGGCCTGGTTCGCAACCGACGCCGCTCCGGCGCTGCTCGGCGGATTGCTGGTCATGGCAGTCATCGGCGCCGTCATCGCCTATATGATTGCCGACTGGTTCTGGCGCTATCGCGTCGCAAGGCGCTGGAAGCGCCGGCATCTTTCCGACACGAAGGCCGGGCAAGACTGATGGCGAGCAAGGCCGCGCCAACCGGACATACAGCCAGCCGCTTGGCCGACCGGGCATTGCTCGCCTTCGTTGCGATAGCGGGGCTCGCATCCGCGGCGTTGTTGATGTTCCTGCTCGAAAGCCCGTTCTTCGCCGCCGGTTTTGCCACGCTCTTCGTTTCGGCATTCGGCATCGCGCTCATCGTCGCGCGCCGCAAACCGGCTACGGTCGAAACGGTTCAAGGCCCGGATCGCATATTGATCCGCGCGGCGATCGAAAGCGCCGCCATGCCCGTGGCCGTGACCGATCGGCAGGGCATATTGATCGCCGCAAACAGCCCTTTCGAGAGAGAGTTTCGCGGCGCCCCGACACCGCCGACATTGCCCTTTTCCGAAGACGGGGTTGAGCGGTTGACCAATGCCGGACGGACGGCATGGCGCGACGGGCGCGGCAACGCACCGTCTCTCGCTACGTCGCGCGGCCGATATGATGCATCGGTCGAACGGGGCGGGGAGCAGGGCGATTTCCTCGTCTGGCGGTTCGCGCCGGCTGCAACGATCGATCTGGTCGGCGATGCACGCCGGTTACTGGAAAGTTCGGCGGGTAAAGCGCTGGGTATCGCCGGCGTCATGGGCGTACTCGTCGATGCCGATGGCAAGATGATCGCCGCCAATCAGGTGTTTCGCCATCGCGCGCTGGATACGCCGCAAGACCGGCTGCGCTCACGCGCTTTCACGGACTATCTCGAAACCGGTGAGGATCAACTGCTGCGCCTGGCACGCGAAGGCGAGGGCGGCCCGCCGCTGCGCCTCGTTCAGGTCCCGCTGCAAGCCGACGCGAAGACCGACGGCCCGCTGCTCTTCTTCATGCTCGACGATATTGCCGGACCGGGGCAGGGCACCGATCGCCAGAACATCCAGGCGCTGCTCGGCATGCTGCCGCTGGGGTTGGCGCTGGCGGAGCGGGACGGGCGGTTTCTCTATATGAACGCCGCGTTCCGGCGCGCGGCTGGCCTGGATGACGAAGCGCAGCCCGTCTATCCGGGCGATCTGGTGGTCGACGAGGACAAGACGGCGGTCGCCAATGCCGTGCGGCGTTTTGCCAATAGCGCATCGATATCCGCCGATATCGCGCTGCGCCTCAAACATCAGCCCGACGAAACGGTAGCGATGACGGTCGCAGGCGCGCCGGGTCTTGGCGAAGCGGCCGTCCTGCTCAGCCTCAAAGACAATAGCGAGGACGAAAAGCTCAAGCGGCAGGTCGCGCAGGCGACGAAGATGCAGGCGGTCGGCCAGCTCGCGGGCGGCGTTGCGCATGACTTCAACAATATCCTGACCGCGATCATCGGCCATTGTGACCTGATGCTGATGCGCCATACGCCGGGCGACAGCGATTATGACGATATCCAGCAGATCAAATCCAACTCCAATCGCGCGGCGGGCCTGACGCGGCAATTGCTGGCCTTTTCGCGGCAACAGACATTGCGGCCGCAGATCTTGCAACTGCCCGATGTCGTTTCGGAAGTGTCCAACCTCCTCAAGCGCCTACTCGGCGAAACCGTGTCGCTTGACATCCGGCACGGCCGTAACCTTGGCCCGGTGCGCGCCGATCCCGGCCAGCTGGAACAGGTTATCGTCAACCTCGCCGTCAACGCGCGCGATGCAATCCAGGCGCGCACGGATGGCGAGGGCAGGGGCGTTCTGAAACTCGAAACCTTCGCTGTCTCGGCGCGCGAAGTGGAAGCCATGGGGTATGAAGCGATGCCAGCGGCCGAATATACGGCATTCCGGCTGACGGATTCGGGCATCGGCATCGCGCCCGATGCGCTGGGCAAGATATTCGAGCCCTTCTACACGACGAAAGAGGTCGGCAAGGGCACGGGGCTTGGGCTCTCGACCGTCTACGGCATTGTGAAGCAATCCGGCGGCTATATCTTCGCCGATTCCGAGGTCGGCAAGGGCACGGCCTTTACCGTCTATCTGCCGGTCCACCGCGGCGACGATACTGCCGACGACGCTGCGCCAGCACCGGCGCGGGAGGATGCGCCGGTAAGAACCGAAGCGCCGAAACCGGACACGCCTGCCAGCGCCGAGCCCTGGGGCAGCGGTACGATATTGGTCGTCGAAGACGAGGATATGGTCCGCGCTGTCGCCGAACGCGCGCTGACGCGGCAGGGCTATTCGGTCGTGACAGCACAGGACGGCGAAGATGCGCTGGAGATTATCGCCGAGCGCAAGGATTTCGATCTCGTCCTGTCCGATGTCGTGATGCCGGGCATGGATGGCCCCGCCATGGCGAATGAGTTGCGCAAGACGATGCCCGATGTGCCGATATTGTTCATGTCGGGCTATGCCGAGGAACAGCTGCGCAAATCCATCGATATCGAGCAGGTCCATTTCCTGCCGAAACCCTTCTCCGTTCAGAAGCTCGCCGAAGCCGTTCGCGCCATATTGGACACGGCTGACAGCTAGAAGCGTCCGGACATGGTACTGCCCCGAAATATCGAATTCGCTTTATCGCAGCGATGAATGGGCATAGGCGAGAAAAGCATGTCGAATATTCGCATATTGATCGCTGAAGACGAGAGCCTGATCGCGATGATGCTTGAGGATTTCGTGGACGCGCTCGGCCATAGCGTCGTGCAGATAGTGGATTCAGTGGAATCGGGGCTCAACGCCGTCGAGGAGCTGGATTTCGATGTCGCCATACTCGATGTCAATCTGCGCGATCGACAGCCCAGCTGGCCGATCGCCGATGCGCTGGAGGTCAGCGGCAAACCCTTCTTCCTGACCAGTGGCGGCGATATCGAGCCGCCGCCGGGACGCCATAGCCAGCGACTTTTCGTCGAAAAACCGTTTACCCTTCAGGGCATCGACGAGGCGATTAAGGCGGTGACCGGACATTCATAGTGTTCCCCTCTTGTTCTTGGAGAACAAACCGTATACACAAGCTCGGCGTTGAACGAATGACGCGGAGCTTCTAGGAGGGAAACAGGCAATGGCAGCCCATCTCAAAGTGATCGATTCCAAAGGCGGAAAAGGCGATATGGACAGGCAGAAGGCGCTCGACGCCGCACTCGCGCAGATTGACCGGGCCTTCGGCAAGGGCTCCGCAATGAAATTGGGATCGCGCGAGGCGATCGAGATCGACGCCGTGTCTACGGGATCGCTCGGCCTCGATATCGCACTGGGCATCGGCGGTCTGCCGCGCGGCCGCATCATCGAGATTTATGGCCCGGAAAGCTCCGGCAAGACGACGCTGGCGCTGCACACGATCGCCGAAGCGCAGAAGGCCGGCGGCACGGCCGCCTTTATCGACGCCGAACATGCGCTCGATCCGGCCTACGCAAAAAAGGTCGGTGTCGATATAGACGAACTGATCATCTCCCAGCCCGATACCGGCGAGCAGGCGCTCGAGATTGCCGATACGCTGGTCCGCTCCAACGCCATCGATATTCTGGTTATCGATTCGGTCGCCGCGCTGGTGCCGCGCGCCGAGATCGAGGGCGAGATGGGCGACAGCCATGTCGGCCTGCAGGCGCGGCTGATGAGCCAGGCACTCAGAAAGCTCACCGGCTCGATCAACCGCTCGCAATGCATGGTTATCTTCATCAACCAGATCCGGATGAAAATCGGCGTTATGTATGGCAGTCCGGAAACGACCTCGGGCGGTAATGCGCTGAAATTCTATGCGAGCGTGCGGCTCGACATTCGCCGGATCGGCCAGATCAAGGACCGCGACGAGATTGTCGGCAACGCCACGCGCGTCAAAGTCGTCAAAAACAAGGTCGCCCCGCCGTTCAAACAGGTCGAGTTCGACATCATGTACGGCCAGGGCATTTCGAAGATGGGCGAGATCCTCGATCTTGGCGTCAAAGCCGGGATCGTCGAGAAGTCGGGCTCATGGTTCTCCTATGATTCGACGCGAATCGGGCAGGGGCGCGAAAATTCGAAAGCCTTCCTGCTCGAGAATCCGGAAATCTGCGCCAAAATCGAGAACGCGATCCGCGGCAGGGAAGAGGAAGTCGCCGAGGAAATGATGACCGGACCCGAGCCGGACGACGACGGCGAATAGATCGCGAAAAGACGATAGACGATAAGGGCTCGCCAATGGCGGGCCCTTTTCACATGGTCGACCGGATATCCGGAGCTATCGCGGCGAGAATATCGCGCGTAGCAAGAGCCTGATCCGGCACAAAAAAAACAACATCGATATCTGCGCAGAGTTTCGTTGACAGCCGGTCAAGCGTCTGCTTGTTGCGCCGCTTCATAGGGGGACACCATGCGTAGAGTTCTTACATCATTTCTTATTGTGCCGCTGGCCATTTCGACCGGCGGTTGCGCGACAATTCTCAACGGCACGAGCCAAGATGTCGGTTTCTGGTCCGACCCAGAAGGCGCGATAGTCGAAATCTCGACAGGCCAGGTCTGCACCACGCCATGCGAGTTCAGTATGCGGCGTGGCGACGATCTGCGAGTCGATTTCGAGCTTGAAGGCTTCAAGCCCGAATTCGTGTACGTCCAGAGCCGCCTAGGCGGCTCCACCTTTGGCAATATATTGGCCGGCGGCGGAATCGGAGCCGTAATCGACGGATCGAACGGCGCGTCCAACCATCTCTATCCGAGACCGGTCTATATCCGTCTCGTGCCTATGGGTTCGGATGACGAAGCCGTACTGCTGGACGAAGATGGCGAGTTCATCGCGACCGTCGCGGAACATAATGCCGAGGTCGGCGAAGATGTCCGCGAGGGTATTGAGGGGCAGGGCTTGGTCGAGCGTAGCGCGGATAGCGACTAGCACGCGCCCGGGTTGCCGGATTGCGTTTGGCGAACGCACAATCGCATCTGCACGCTGGCAAATACGCCAAGCGGGTTATATCCGGCTCGCCAACGCAAAAGCCCGCAGCATAGCAGGGACGGGAGGGTGCCCATGACCATTATTGTCCATCATCTCGAAAATTCGCGGTCGCAGCGCATCCTCTGGATGCTCGAAGAGCTTGAACTCGAGTATGATCTTGTCCGTTATGAGCGCGACAAGAAGACGATGTTGGCGCCGCCAGCGCTCAAGCAAATCCATCCGCTCGGCAAATCGCCGATGATCGAAGCCGATGGCCGGACGCTGATCGAAACCGGGGCGATCGTCGAGTATCTGGTGGCGAAGGCTGGCGGCGCGCTCGGCGCACCGTCCCATGTCGAAGAAGCGCTGCGCTACCGCCAGTTCATCCATTATGCCGAAGGATCGATGATGCCGCCGCTGCTCGCGATACTCTTCGTTGGCCGCCTCGGCCTGCTCGGCCGCCCCGCGCGCAAACCGCTGCTCGCCATGCTTGAGGGCCATCTGCGCTGGCTCAATGACCAATTGTTCGAGCGCCCCTGGTTTGCCGGAGACAGTTTTACCGCCGCCGATATCATGATGAGCTTCCCGCTCGAAGCTGCGCGCGACCGCGCTGGCCTCGATAGTCGCTTTCCGAACCTGCTGGCCTGGCTCGACAAAATCCATGATCGGCCCGCCTATAAACGCGCGCTACACCGCGGCGGTGCGTATGCATATGCATGAGGCGTGAGAGGCAAAGAAGCCGACATATAGCCCGCTTGCCCATGCCGCCCGGCTTGCCTACATCCCGCGCATGACATCGACCAACGATATCCGGCGTTCCTTTCTGGAATTCTTCGCGGCGGAGGGCCATGCGCAGGTGCCGTCCGCGCCGCTCGTTCCGCATAACGACCCGACGCTGATGTTCGTCAACGCCGGCATGGTGCCGTTCAAGAATGTGTTCACTGGGCTTGAGAGCCGCGATTACTCGACGGCCGTGAGCTCGCAGAAATGCGTCCGCGCGGGCGGCAAGCATAACGATCTCGACAATGTCGGCTATACGGCGCGCCACCACACATTTTTCGAGATGCTCGGCAATTTTTCGTTCGGCGACTATTTTAAGGACCGCGCGATTGAACTGGCTTGGACGCTGATCACGAAGGAATGGGGGATCGCCCCCGATCGGCTGACAGCCACCGTTTATCATGACGACGATCAGGCTTTCGATCTGTGGCGCAAGATATCAGGCCTGCCGGAAGACCGGATTATCCGGATCGCCACGTCCGACAATTTCTGGTCGATGGGCGATACCGGGCCGTGCGGGCCGTGCAGCGAGATTTTCTACGATCATGGCGATCATATCCCGGGCGGCCCGCCCGGATCGCCGGATGAGGATGGCGATCGCTTCGTCGAGATCTGGAATCTGGTCTTCATGCAATATGACCAGCGCGAGGAGGATCGTGTCAATCTGCCAAGCCCCTCGATCGATACAGGCATGGGGTTGGAGCGCATTGCCGCCGTCCTGCAGGGCACGCATGACAATTATGAGATCGATCTGTTCAAGGCGCTGATCGCGGAAAGCGCCGAACTGACCGGCACCGCGCCAACCGGCGAAACCGCAGCGTCGCACCGCGTGATCGCCGATCATCTGCGCAGCGCCAGCTTTCTGATCGCCGACGGCGTGCTACCGGCCAATGAAGGCCGCGGCTATGTGCTGCGCCGGATCATGCGGCGAGCGATGCGCCACGCCCATATTCTCGGCGCGACGGAGCCGCTTATGCACCGGCTCGTGCCGGGTCTCGTGGCCGAAATGGGCGGTGCCTTTCCCGAACTCGTCCGGGCCCAGCCCCTTGTCGAGGAAACGCTCAATCACGAAGAAGTGCGTTTCCGCCGAACGCTCGACAAGGGGTTGAAGCTGCTCGACGAGGCCGTGACGGACATGGGCGAGGGCGATGTGCTGGCGGGCGAAACCGCCTTCAAGCTCTACGATACCTATGGCTTCCCCTACGACCTGACCGAGGATGCGCTGCGCAGCCGCGGGCTCGGTGTCGATCGCGACGGCTTCGATGCGGCGATGGCCGAGCAGAAGGCCGCCGCGCGCGCCGCGTGGAAGGGCTCGGGAGAAGCGGCCTCGGAAACCGTGTGGTTCGACATCGCCGAAGCCCATGGCGGAACGGAATTTACCGGCTACACCGCGGACGAAGGCGAGGGCCAGGTCGTCGCCATCGTCAAGGACGGCGCGACGGTGGACTCGGCCAATGCCGGTGATGAGGCGATCCTCCTCACCAATCAGACGCCATTCTATGCCGAAAGCGGCGGACAGATGGGCGATACGGGGACGGTGACGGATACCGGCATGTCGGCCATCGTCAGTGATACGAGCAAGCCGCTCGGGCGGCTCCATGCCCATCATGTAACGGTCGAGCAGGGTACAATCGAAACCGGCCAGGTCGTCTCGCTTGCCATCGATACCGGACGGCGCACGCAGCTTCGCGCCAATCACAGCGCGACGCACCTGCTGCATGCTGGTTTGCGGAACCGCCTCGGCGACCATGTAACACAAAAGGGCAGCCTCGTCGCCGCGGATCGGCTGCGGTTCGATTTTTCGCATCCCAAGGCCGTCGAGCGCGACGAGATCGCCGCCATCGAGGCCGATGTTAACGCACAGATTCGTGACAATGCTGCGGTCACGACCCGGCTGATGACGCCCGACGAAGCAGTCGAAGCGGGTGCGCTGGCGCTTTTCGGCGAAAAATATGGCGACGAGGTGCGCGTGCTGTCCATGGGGAGGGACGGCGGCGCGGACTATTCGGTCGAGCTATGCGGCGGCACCCATGTGTCCGCGCTCGGCGATATCGGGCTTTTCGTTATCGTTTCGGAAAGCGCTGTGTCGGCGGGCGTACGGCGGATCGAGGCGCTGACCGGCGAGGCGGCACGGCTCTGGTATCGCGAGCGAGAGGCCAAGCTGTTGCACGCTGCCGACGCGCTCAAGACCAGCGCCGACGAGCTGCCCGATCGCGTCACCGCCCTTGTCGAGGAGCGCAAGCGCCTCGACCGGGAACTCGCAGAAGCTAAGAAAGCGCTGGCGATGGGCGGCGGAAGTGCATCGGGACCGGCCAGCGAGACGATCGCCGGCACGGCTTTTACCGGCCAGGTGGCGCAGGGCCTCGATCCGAAATCGCTACGCGGTCTGATCGACGACGCCAAAGCAAGCCTCGGTTCCGGCATCGCCGCCATCGTTGCGGTCAATGACGGGCGGGCAAGCATTGCCGTAGGCGTTACCGACGATCTGACCAAAGCACATGATTCCGTGGCGCTGGTCCGTGCCGCGGTCGAAACGCTCGGTGGCAAAGGCGGCGGCGGGCGGCCCGATATGGCGCAGGGCGGCGGCCCCGATGGCGACAAGGCCGACGCGGCGCTCGATTCGATCCGCGCCGCTATCGGCGGCTAGGTCGTGTACTCATAAATCAGACGGCTATGGTTTGAGGCGAAATGGCTCAGTGCAAGAAGGAGAGGCGCAGGAATATGTCAATATTTCAAGCCTCTCCGACGTAGCAATAGGCCATTTCGGTCAAATCCCGCAGGGACGCCCAAATGGCTTCCATCTCGAACCGAAAACCGCTTGTGAACAAAATGGCTGTTCCCGGCGCGCCTTTCGGCCCGATATGTTCGCCATTTGGACGCCATAGCCGTCTGATTTATGAGTACACGACCTAGTCAGCCTAATTTGCGGAGTTTCTCGCGCGGCAGTTGGGGCAGGGAGTCAAGCTCGCCCAACTCCATGATCGCCTCGCGCAGTTGCGCGCGTTTTTCGTGAACCGACGCGATCACCGGCCCCATCGGCACGCCGATATCGACTAGCACCGCTTCTGACAGCTGCAGCGAGGATTCCACCGTTTCTGGTACAGCGTCGGTTGCCCCGGCGCGGTAGAGATCGGCCGCATGATTGGGATCCCGGGCGCGTGCGACGATGGTGAGATCGGGATAGGCCTCGCGCACGCGCTTGGTGAGCTGCACGATGCTGACCGGATCGTCCATCGTCAGGATCAGTGCAGACACGCGATCGAGATCGAGATTTTCCAGCAGCTGTGGTCGCGAGACATCGCCGAAAATCGTTGGATATCCTTCGCGCCGCCCCCGCGCCACTGTGTCGATATTCGAGTCCACGGCAATATAGGGCTTGTCATGCTCGGTCAGCATTTCGGCGATCAAGCGCCCAACCCGGCCAAAACCGACGATGATGGCGCGCTCTTCATCCTCGTCATTCTCACCCGGCAGTTCGACGGCATTCTCCCGCATTTCGACGCGGCGCGCCGCGACCGCGCCGGCCTTGGCGAGGAGCGGGGTGATGGTGAGGCCGATCGCCGTTACGGTTTGCCAGAAGGCCGCGGTCGACGGCTGGATGAGCTGGGCCGACAGCGCAGCAGCGAGCACAATCAACGTCGTTTCGGAGGGCGAGGACATCAGCATGCCGGCCTCGGCAGCCGTCGCGCGCCGCGCGCCCTGGAATCGGAGCAGCAGGCCGATCACGATCGTCTTCAGAACGACAACGCCGACGACTGCGAGCAGCAAAGACACCCAATTCTGCAAGACCACCGGAATATTGACGCTCATGCCGACCGTGATGAGGAAAACACCGAGCGCGAGGCCTTTGAACGGTTCGACAATCACTTCGACTTCGCGATGATATTCGGTTTCGGCGATGACGAGCCCGGCGACCAGCGCGCCGACGATCGGCGAAAGGCCAACGGCGGTGGTGGCGAGACTGGCGAGGATCACAACGAGCAGGCAGGCGGCGAGGAAGACTTCGGGCGTCTTGGTGCGCGCGGCTTGCGCAAACAGGCGCGGTAGCAACAACCGGCCGCCGATCAGCATCGCGCCGACCGTCACCACGCTGAGGAGCAGCGTCCAGCCCAGCGCGGCCAGGCCCGCGTCCTGCGACATCGGGCCCATCGCGGCGAGGAAGAAGATGATCGGGACGATGGCGACATCCTGAAACAGCAGAATACCGAGCGCGGCCTTGCCCACGGGGGTTTTCGTCCCCGACATCGGCAAGACAAGGGCCGTTGAAGACAGCGCAAGCGCGAGACCGAGACCAAGCGCGCCGATCGGCGATTGCCCCATCGCGTAAAGCGCGCCACCGATAAACAGGCCGCAGGCGACAAGTTGACCCGCACCGACGCCAAACACGGTGCCGCGCATCGCCCAAAGCCGCTTGAAAGACAGCTCCAGCCCGATAGAGAACAGCAGCAAGATGATACCGAATTCGGCGAACGGCTCGATCGCCTCGCGATCCGATATCGTAATATGGACAAGCCAAGGCGCGCGGTCGGTCAGAGAACCAAGGCCGGACGGGCCGACAAGCACGCCGACCATGATGAACCCGATGATCGGGGTGATCCGGAACCGCGCGAACAGGGGAATGACGATCCCCGCCGCGCCGAGGATTACCAGCGCGTTGCCGAATGCTTCCGACTCGATAGCATGGATCATGCGGAGCTTGATGCGGCTCCGCTAGCGATTTGTCACCGGATTATCGGCGCTGTCCTACCATTCATCCATCGCGGCTTCGAGATTGACGCGGATGGCTTCGAAAAACTGTTCGCTCGTCATCCAGGCCTGATCCGGGCCGATCAGGATCGCGAGGTCTTTGGTCATCTGTCCATTCTCGACGGTCTCGATGCAAACGCGTTCCAGCGTCTCGGCAAAGCGCGTCACTTCGGGCGTCTCGTCGAACTTGCCCCGATAGATGAGGCCGCGCGTCCAAGCGAAGATCGAGGCGATCGGGTTAGTCGAGGTCGCCTTGCCTTGCTCGTGCATCCGATAGTGCCGGGTCACGGTGCCATGAGCAGCTTCGGCTTCAACGGTCTTGCCATCCGGCGTCATCAGCACGGACGTCATCAGGCCGAGCGACCCAAAGCCCTGCGCAACGGTGTCCGACTGCACATCGCCATCGTAGTTCTTGCAGGCCCAGACGAACTTGCCGTTCCATTTCAGTGCGCTCGCGACCATGTCGTCGATCAGGCGGTGCTCATACTCGATCCCGAGCTTGTCGAAATCGGCCTTGAACTCACTCTCGAACACCTCCTCGAACAGGTCTTTGAACCGGCCATCATATTTCTTCATGATGGTGTTCTTGGTCGAGAGGTAAACGGGCCATTCGCGCTGCAGGCCGTAATTCATACTGGCGCGGGCGAAATCGCGGATGCTGTCGTCAAGATTGTACATCGCCATCGCGACGCCGGGGGAGGGGAAGTTGAAGACTTCCTCGTCCATCACCGTTCCATCGTCGCCTTCGAACACGAGGCGCAGCTTGCCCGGCCCCGGCACGAGCATGTCGGTCGCGCGATATTGATCGCCGAACGCGTGACGGCCGATCACGATCGGATCGGTCCAGCCCGGCACAAGCCGCGGGACATTTTCGATGACGATCGGCTCGCGGAATACGACACCGCCCAAGATGTTGCGGATCGTGCCATTGGGCGATTTCCACATCCGCTTGAGATCGAATTCCTCGACGCGCGCCTCGTCCGGCGTGATCGTCGCGCATTTGACGCCGACGCCATGCTCTTTGATCGCGTTGGCGGCATCGACGGTGATCCGATCATCCGTTTCGTCGCGCTTCTGGATGGAAAGATCGTAATAATGCAGGTCGACATCGAGATAGGGCAGGATCAGCCGCTCGCGGATCCATTCCCAGATGATCCGCGTCATCTCGTCGCCATCGATTTCGATGACCGGATTCTTGACCTTGATCTTCGTCGCCATGTGCCGTGTCGCTTTCCGGAAAGGGGAGTTTCGAGAATTTGCGCCGGTCTAGGGCGCAAAGGGCGTGCAATCAACCGGGTGCGGGCCGGAAAATGCTGCCGATTGTTCTTCGGCGTGACCGACTGTATCAGATCGGCATGACAGAGCTTCAAAAACCGCCGGAGGACGAGCGTACCGTCCGCTGGCAGTGGCCCACCATCCATCCCGAGGCCTATGTTTATCTGGCGATTTCCGGTGCGGCGGCGATTTTCTTCCTGTGGCTGGGCTGGGGCATAGTGGCCTGGCCGCTCATCGGCTTCACGATATGGATCGCATCCTTTTTTCGCGATCCGGTCCGCGTCACGCCAACCGGAGACGATCTGATAATTGCCCCCGCCGATGGATTGGTGACGCTGATCCGCGATGTGCCACCGCCGGCGGAACTGGCGGGGCCGGACGGACTGGGCGATGAGCTGATGTGCCGCGTATCGATATTCATGAGCGTGTTCGACGTGCACATCAATCGCGCGCCGATGAGCGGCACGATCAAGGATGTCATCTATATATCGGGCAAGTTCGTGAACGCCGATCTCGACAAGGCGAGCGAAGACAATGAACGCCAGCATATCATGCTCGAAACGCGCGATGGGCAGCGGGTCGGTTTCACGCAGATCGCGGGCCTCGTCGCGCGGCGGATCGTCCCGTTCGTCAAACCCGGCGACATGGTGGTCGCGGGGCAGCGCGTCGGTCTTATTCGCTTCGGCAGCCGCGTCGATGTCTATCTACCGGCCGGCACGGCACCGCGCGTCGTGCTGGGTCAGAAAACACTGGCCGGCGAAACCGTCATCGCCAAAATCGGCGAAGACATGCGCGCATTCGGCATATCGCAATGAAGCCCGGGCTCGGCAGATCGATGCGGGGAATCCCGCTGCGCGCGATTATCCCCAACGGCATCACGGTGCTGGCACTGTGCATGGGATTAAGTGCTGTGCGTTTCGCGCTCGACGCGAAGTGGGAAACGGCGCTCACCTTCATCGTCATCGCTGGCGTACTCGACGGTTTCGACGGCCGGATCGCTCGGCTGCTCAATGGCCAGACTCGGTTCGGCGCGGAACTGGATTCTCTGTCGGATGTCATCGCCTTCGGCGTCGCGCCGGCGCTGATCGTCTATCTGTGGGCGCTCGAAGCCGTGCCCCGCTACGGCTGGATATTCGCGTTGGCTTTCGCCGCCTGTTGCGCGCTGCGGCTTGCGCGATTCAATGCGAGCATCGACGAAGACGAACAGCCGCATAAATCGGCCGGCTTTCTAACCGGCGTGCCATCGCCAACCGGTGCGGGCCTTTTGATGCTGCCGATCTTCCTGACGCTGGTCACCGAAGAACCTGTGTTCCGTGAATTCTATATCGTCGCGCCCTGGACCGCGCTCATCGCCTTCCTGATGGTGTCCGATATCGCCACGTTCAGCTGGTCGTCCATCCGGTTGCGCAGAGGGCTGCGTTTCGGCGCCTTGGTCGGCATCGCCGGACTGATCGTCCTACTCGTCAATATTCCCTGGGTGACCTTCTCGGCGATCGCCATCGCCTATATCGGCAGCATTCCGATCAGCATGTGGCGCTATGCGAAGGTCAGGCAGCGGCGCGCGCAGGTTGAAACGGGCGCGATGTCCGCCGAGTAACTGTCCGATATGCCCTGACAGACGTCGTAGCGCGGCGCGGCAGCGGCTTGCGGACGAGTGGCGATGTCGCAGAAACAGACGTTCCGGACAGGGCAGCGCAAATCCGTGCCCAATGTCCATGCACCGTCAGAACAATGACCGCCAAAGGCGCGATCATCGCACCGGTGAAAAATATCGCGGCCAGTGTCTGAAACATATCGATCTCCATCTTTCTGCCTGACGACCCCATGCCGCTTCGGCGATATCGGCGTATTTATGTTCGCCTTGTGTTCCACTCTGTATGTTCCGTTAATGTTCCGGTCAACCCCGGGCTTGCATTTTTTCCGTTCACCGCCTATCTGGCGCGCATTCCACATGGGAAGCGCACATACCGGTGTTGGGGCCGATGCCCCGATTCTTGCTTCCCAGAGGTATAACCGGAAGGAGAAAGACTATGGCGGACATTTCCGTCACCATGCAGCAATTGCTCGAGGTCGGGGCACATTTCGGCCATCAGACCCATCGCTGGAACCCGAAGATGAAGCCGTATATTTTCGGCGATCGCAACGGGGTTCACATCATCGATCTGTCGCAGACCGTCCCGCTGTTCCAGCGGGCGCTCGATTTTGTCGGCCAGTCGGTCGCGTCGGGCGGCAAGGTCCTGTTCGTCGGCACCAAGCGCCAGGCGCAGCAACCGATCGCGGAAGCGGCCCAGTCCTGCGGCCAGCATTTCGTCAATCATCGCTGGCTCGGCGGCATGCTGACCAATTGGAAGACGATTTCCAATTCGATCAAGCGCTTCAAGAATCTTGAAGAGCAGCTTGGCGGCGACACGTCGGGCTTCACCAAGAAGGAAGTCCTGCAGCTGACGCGCGAGCGCGACAAGCTTGAGCTTTCACTCGGCGGTATCCGCGATATGGGCGGCCTGCCGGACGTGATGTTCGTGATCGACGCCAACAAGGAAGACCTGGCGATTAAGGAAGCCAACACGCTCGGCATCCCGGTCGTCGCGATCCTCGACTCCAATGTGAGCCCGGACGGCATTGCCTTCCCGATCCCGGCGAATGACGACGCGGCGCGGGCTATCCGGCTCTATTGCGAAGCGATCGCCGCGGCAGCCGGTGCCGGTTCGCAGGCAGCCGCCGCTGCTTCGGGCGAAGATTTGGGCGCGGCCGTCGAACCGCCGGCCGAACCGGCTATCGCCGAAGCATAGCCGTAACAATCCGCGTTTAAGCGATCGACCGCCGGGTCCGCAGCCCGGCGGCCGAAAATTTTTGAAATTGCAAATATAAGGACGGACACATGGCCGACTTTTCCGCCAAGGACGTAAAGGAACTGCGCGACCGCACGGGCGCAGGCATGATGGATTCGAAGAAGGCGCTGCAGGAAAATGGTGGCGATATCGAAGCGGCTGTCGACTGGCTGCGCACCAAGGGCCTCGCCGCTGCCGCCAAGAAGGCAGGCCGCACGGCCGCCGAGGGCCTGGTCGGCGTTGCCGTATCCGGCACGACCGGCGCGGCTGTCGAGGTCAACTCGGAAACCGACTTCGTCGCGAAGAACGATCAGTTCCAGGACTTCGTCGCCAAGGTGACGCAGATCGCCCTCGACACGGACGCCGATATCGATGCGCTGAAGGTGGCCGCATATCCCGACGGTGGAACCGTCGAAGAGAAGCTGACCGACAATATCTCCACGATCGGCGAGAATCAGAGCCTGCGCCGCGTCGGCAAGATTGCTGTCGATAACGGCGGCGTCGTCTCCTATGTCCATAACGCGGCAGCGGACGGCATGGGCAAGATCGGCGTACTCGTAGCACTCGAAAGCGGTGCGGGTGCGGACGTGCTCGAACCGCTCGGCAAGCAGCTCGCCATGCACATCGCCGCGGCATCGCCGATGGCGCTGACGGGCGACGGCCTCGATCCTGAAATGATCGAGCGCGAGCGCGCGATCGCCACGGAAAAGGCCGCCGAATCCGGCAAGCCCGATAATATCGTCGAGAAAATGGTCGAAGGCTCGATCGCGAAGTACCGCAAGGAAAACGCGCTGATGAGCCAGATCTTCGTCATGGACAACAAGACGAAGATCGAAGACGTCGTCGCGCAGGCGGCCAAGGACGCGGGCAGCGAAATCGCGCTCAAGGATTTCATCCGCTTCCAGCTCGGCGAAGGCATCGAGAAGAAAGAAGAGAATTTCGCCGAGGAAGTCGCCGCAGCCGTCGGTGCTTAGCGCAATTCTCCGATCGCGCGCTATTCACAGGCGCATGATCAAATGCTTGGCAGCGGCGCGCACCCCCACTAGGGTGCGCGCCGCATCCATATCAGCCTGACGAGAGACTATTCCGGCGATGTCCCGCCCTCACTATAACCGCATATTGCTCAAGCTCTCCGGCGAAGCGCTGATGGGCGACGGCCAGTTCGGCATCGATCCGGAAACGACTGCCCGCATGGCACAAGAAGTCGCGGCGGCGAAAGAAGCCGGCCATGAACTCTGCCTCGTCGTTGGCGGCGGCAACATCTTCCGGGGCCTCGCCGCAGCGGCCAAAGGCTTCGACCGGACGAGCGCCGATTATATGGGCATGCTCGCAACGGTCATGAACGCGCTCGCCGTCCAGAACGCGCTCGAGCAGATCGGTCAGGACACGCGCGTCCTTTCGGCCATTCCGATGGATTCGGTCTGCGAACCCTATATCCGCCGCCGCGCCATGCGGCACATGGAGCGTGGCCGGATCGTTATTTTCGCGGCTGGCACGGGCAATCCCTATTTCACGACAGACACCGCGGCTGCCCTGCGTGCAGCCGAAATGAATTGCGATGCACTGTTCAAGGGCACGAGCGTCGACGGTGTCTACGATGCCGATCCGAAAGAGGTCGAAGGCGCTACGCGCTACGAGACCCTCAGCTTCAACCGCGTGCTCACCGACAATTTGAAGGTGATGGATGCGGCAGCCGTCGCACTGTGCCGTGACAACGATATACCGATCGTTGTGTTCAACATTCGGGAGCGGGGCAATCTTGCCAATGTGCTCGCCGGCGAGGGCGTCGCGACGACCGTCCAGCAAGAAGGAGACGCCTGATGGCGGAATATGACAAGAGCGATCTGGAGCGCCGGATGAACGGCGCCATTGAATCGCTGCGCGGAGACCTTGGCGGTCTCAGGACCGGCCGGGCATCGGTATCGCTGCTCGATCCCGTGCAGGTCGAAGTCTATGGCAGCAACATGCCGCTCAACCAAGTGGCGACGGTCAGCGCACCGGAACCGCGCATGCTTACCGTGCAGGTGTGGGACGGTTCGAATGTGCAGCCGGTGGAAAAGGCGATCCGCGCTGCAGGGCTCGGCCTCAATCCGCAGCTCGACGGGCAGATGATCCGCCTGCCGATCCCCGATCTGACCGAAGAGCGCCGCAAGGAACTCGCCAAGCTTGCCGGGCAATATGCGGAAAAGGCGAAGGTCGCTGTCCGCAATGTCCGCCGCGACGGGATGGATGCGCTGAAGGCCGATGAGAACAAGAAAGAGATCGGCGAGGATGACAAGAAACGCTCCGAAGCCGAGGTCCAGAAGCTGACCGACGACAAGATCGCCGAGATCGACAAAATCGCCGGCGAGAAAGAAAAGGAAATTCTCGAACTGTGACAGCCGAGCCGGCCCGATCCGTGGACGACGCGGCGGCCGGTACGGGCAGCGGCGCGGGGGTGCCGCGCCATGTCGCGATCATCATGGACGGCAATGGGCGTTGGGCACAGCGGCGCGGACTGCCGCGCATTGCCGGGCACAGAAAAGGCATCGAGGCAGCGCGATCCGTCGTAAAAGCGGCCGGCGCGCTCGGCATTGAAGTGCTGACGCTCTACGCTTTCTCCTCGGAGAATTGGAGCCGGCCGGCAGCCGAGATCGCCGATCTGATGGACCTGTTGCGCCGGTTTATACGTAAGGAACTGGAGGCGCTAGCAGGGGAGGGCATCCGCATCCGCGTCATCGGCGATTATCAGGCCTTCGAGCCTGATGTCGTCGAGCTGATCGACGGCGCGATCGCCCGCACGGCCGATAACAGCAAAGCGACCCTGGTCGTCGCGCTGAACTACGGATCGCAGTCGGAGATCACCCAAGCCATGCGGGCAATTGCCCACGATGTCGCGCAGGGCCGGGCCGACGCGGCCGATATCACCGCCTCGACGATCGACAGCCGGTTGAGCACCAATGGCCTCCCGCCGCTCGATCTGCTGATCCGGACGTCGGGTGAATGCCGGCTGTCCAACTTCCTGCTCTGGCAGGCGGCCTATGCCGAGCTCTATTTCACGGACACGCTCTGGCCGGATTTCGACGAACAGGCGTTGCGCGATGCCGTCGGCGATTTCGCGCGGCGCGAGCGACGCTATGGCGGTCTATGACGGAAATCGCCGCGCCCAGCGGCTTTCGCAATTTGTGGAAGCGCGCAATTACGGGACTCATACTCGTTGCCGTCGCCCTCGGCGCGCTCTGGTTCGGCCAGTGGAGCTTCTGGCTGCTGGTCACTGTGCTCGCCGGAATCATGATGTACGAATGCGGGGGGTTGCTGAGACTGCCAGCCCGCAAGACTCTGTCCGGCGCGATTGTGATTGTTTGTCTCATGCTCGTTTTCAGCCCGGCCTATGCGCCGGTCGACCGGCTCGACCTTATGACTGCGGCCGTGGTTGCGGTCGTGCTCGGCTTCGCATTCTGGAGCGCGCGCCTCGCTGCCGGTTTTGCCTATATCGCCGCCGCGTCGATCGCTATCGTCTTCCTGCGCGAGCAGGGTGGTTTGGTGCTGACGCTTTGGACGCTCGCGATAGTGTGGGGGACCGATATCGGCGCCTATTTTTCCGGCAAAACCATCGGCGGCCCGAAGCTAGCCCCCACATTCAGCCCCAACAAAACCTGGGCCGGACTGATCGGGGGCATTGCAAGCGCCATGCTGGTGAGCGGCATATTCGTGATGACGACCGAGCTACCGGCGCTGATCGTCATCTTCGCTGCGGTGCTGGCGATAGTCGCACAGCTTGGCGATCTGCTTGAAAGCTGGTTGAAACGAAAGGCGGATGTGAAAGACAGTTCCAATATCTTTCCTGGCCATGGCGGGGCGCTTGACCGGCTGGACGGTTTGCTGCCCGTGGCGATATGCGTCGCCGGATTGAGCATTACCGGCTGGGCGTCATGAGCGCTCGCAAACGCATATCGATACTGGGCGCGACCGGATCGGTCGGCCAATCTACGCTCGACCTCGTAAACCGCGAGCCGGAGGCGTTCGAGGTGATCGCGCTGACCGCGCATCGCGATGTGAAGGGGCTTGCAAGAACCGCGCGGGAAAACAATGCGAAGCTGGCGGTGATCGGCGATCCCGAGCTCGCTGGAGAGCTAAGCGAGGCGCTCGCGGGCAGCGGCATCGAGACAGCGGCGGGCACTGAAGCTATTTGCGATGCAGCGGCCATGGATGCCGATTTCGTGATGGCGGCGATCGTCGGCGCGGCGGGCGTCCGCCCGGTCATGGCGGCAATCGAAGCGGGAACGACCGTGGGGCTCGCCAACAAGGAGTCGCTGGTATCGGCGGGATCGCTGATGCTCGAAGCCGCCCGGAAGCGCGGCGTGACCATCCTACCCGTCGATTCCGAGCATAATGCGATTTTCCAGTGTTTCGATCATGAGCGGCCCGGCGGCATTGCAAGCATTATTCTCACCGCCAGCGGTGGACCGTTCCGCGAATGGACACGCGAGCAGATGCGCGATGTGACGCCTGAACGCGCCATACAGCACCCCAACTGGTCGATGGGCGCGAAAATTTCGATCGACTCGGCCACCCTGATGAACAAGGGGCTGGAGCTGATCGAAGCACGCTATCTCTTCGATCTGCCGCCGGACGATTGCCGGATTGTCGTCCATCCGCAGTCCGTCATCCATTCGCTCGTCGAATATCGCGACGGCTCAGTGCTCGCCCAGCTCGGCGCGCCCGACATGCGGATACCGATTGCCCATACGCTCGCTTGGCCCGAGCGCATGGATACGCCGTGCGAGCGGCTTAACCTCGCCGAAATCGCCAGGCTCGATTTCGAAGAGCCCGATGCCGAGCGTTTCCCCGCCATCGCGCTCGCCCGCTCGGCGATGGAAGCCGGTGGCGCGCGCCCGGCGATCCTGAACGCGACGAACGAAGAAGCCGTCGCCGCGTTTCTGGCAAAGCGGATCGGTTTCCTCGATATCGCCGAGATTGTCGCGCGCGTGCTGAACGGCTATGCGCCGGACGCGCCGCAAACGCTGGACGATGTATTTGCCATCGATGCGGAAGCGCGCGCGCATGCGCAACAGCAGATGGAATCCCTCGCCGCATGATCGAAAGCCCCGGAATTCTTTATTCTATCGGTGCGTTCCTGCTGATCATCGGGCCACTCGTCTTTGTGCATGAGATGGGCCATTATCTGGTCGCCCGCTGGTTTAATACGAAGGTCGAGAAATTTTCGATCGGCTTCGGCCGGGAGATCGCCGGCTGGACCGACAAGAATGATACGCGCTGGAAGATCGGCTGGCTGCCGCTCGGCGGCTATGTGCAATTCGCCGGCGATCTGAACGCCGCGAGTCAGCCCGACCCCAATTCGAATGCTCTACCCGATGCCGAGAAGGCGGAGCTCTTCCAATACAAACCCGTCGGGCAACGCTTCCTGATCATCCTCGCCGGGCCGATGATCAATTTCCTGTTCGCGATCATCCTGTTCATCGGAATATTCGCCGCCTACGGCCAGGCTCAGAATCCGGCGATCGTCACCGCGCTGGAAGAAGGCTCTCCGGCGGACGTTGCCGGCTTTGAGATCGGTGATCGTATCACCTCGGTACAGGGCCGGGAAATCGATCGGTTCGAGGATCTGGCGCGTTACGTGAGCCTTCGGCCAGGCGAGGAGATGACGTTCGGTATCGAGCGCAACGACGAGCCTTTTACTATCGCAGCCACGACCGCCGACGTGACCGTCGAAGACCGGTTCGGCAATGAAGCGCGGATCGGCCGGATCGGTGTCTACGGATCGGCGATCGAAATCCAGCAGCTATCTTTGCTGGAACTACCTGGCGCGGCCATCGACCAGACGGTTTCGAGTCTCGAGATGATTACGGTCGGCCTGTGGCAGATCATTCGCGGCCAACGATCGATCCAGGAGCTTGGCGGGCCATTGAAAATAGGTCAGATTTCCGGGCAAACGGCGTCTTTGGGGATATATGCCTTCCTGATCTTCATGGCAATGATCTCGATTAATCTGGGATTCATCAACCTGTTGCCAATTCCGATGCTCGACGGGGGTCACCTGGTGTTCTATGCGGCCGAGGCCGTTCGCAGAAGACCGATAAAGCCAGAGGCACAAGAATGGGCTTTTCGTATGGGTCTTGCCGTCTTGCTGGGTTTCATGCTGATGGTGACGGTAATCGATCTGGGTTCGTTCGGTGTCTGGGAGCGACTGAGCGGCTTGATCGGCTGACTTCTATCGGGCAGGGCGGGTTCCCACCGGAATAAGATAATAAGGGCGGTTTGCGTGCATCTGAGTAACCCACGATTTTCAAAACGGACTTGGCTTTCCGGCCTTCTGATCGGTACGGCGCTCGGCGGCTTTGCCGTGCCCGCCCATGCGCAGACGTCCCAACAGGATCCGCTCGCCGAGTTCAATACCGAAGCCGAAGCAACGCAGACGGATACGGACCTCGCCGCCGGCGCAGTGATCCGTTCGGTTCAGGTCGAGGGCTCCCAGCGCATCGAGCCCGATACTGTCCGCTCTTATATCGAACTTGCTCCGGGCGCGACCTACACGCGCGAAGATCTGGACGAAGCACTGCGCGACCTTTTTGAGACCGAGCTGTTCCGCGACGTCGAAATTCGCGACAATCAGGGCGATATCGTGATCGTCGTGCAGGAAAATCCGGTCATCAACCGCATTCTGCTCGAAGGTAATCGCCGGCTCGACGATGAAGATATCCGCACCGAAATCCGGCTGGCCCCGCGCCAGATTTTCACCCGGTCTCGCGCACGCGCCGACGTAACACGGATTATCGAACTTTATCGCCGGCGCGGCCGTTTCGCCGCCTCCATCGAACCGCAAATGGTCGAGCTCGATCAGAACCGCGTCGATATCGTGTTCGAGATCAGCGAGGGCCCGCGCTCGCGCGTCCAGCAGATCAACGTCATCGGCAACGAGGTTTTCTCGGACAGCGATCTGCGCTCCGAAATGGCAACAAAGCAATCGCGCTTTTTCCGCTTCTTCTCGTCGAGCGACACATTTGATCCGGACCGGCTGGCGTTTGATCAGCAGAGGCTCCGCCAATTCTATCTGACCGAAGGCTATGCCGATTTTCGCGTGATTTCCGCTGTGGCGGAACTGACTCCCGATCGCCGCGATTTCATCATCACCTACGTCGTAGAAGAAGGAGAGCGCTACCGTTTCGGAGACTTGGAACTCGATTCCGACTTGCGTGATTTCCGATCCGAGCAGTTTTCGAGTTTCATTCCGATGCAGACCGGCGATTGGTATAATGCGCAACAGATCGAAGATACGATCGACAGTCTGAATGAGACGGCCGGCCTGCTCGGCTATGCGTTCGCCGAGGCACGGCCGGAATTCAACATCAACCGCGATGACCGCACGATGGATGTGCGCTTCCGCATCGAGGAAACACCGCGCGTCTATATCGAGCGCATCGATATCAACGGCAATACGCTCACCCGGGACAAGGTCGTTCGGCGCGAATTTCGCCTGCAGGAAGGCGACGCATTTAACAGTTTCCTAGTCCGGCGCTCCCAGGCGCGCATCCAGTCGCTCGGCTTCTTCCAAGAAAACTTCGAAATCCAGCAATCGCCGGGTTCCGCGCCCGACCGGATCGTTCTGACGGCGAATGTCGAGGAAAATGCGACGGGTGAACTGCAACTCTCGGCGGGATTTTCAAGCCTTGAGCGCTTCATCCTGAATTTCTCGGTCCGCCAGCGCAACTTCATGGGCAAGGGCCAGGAACTGCGCGCAGGCGTCAACTGGTCGAGCTTTTCGAACTCGATCGAGCTTGGATTCACCGAACCCTATCTTTTCGACCGCAATATCGCGGTCGGCGTCGATTTGTTCCGGCGCGATTTCGACTCCTTCAACTTCATCGGCAACGACCGCAACACGACTTTTCAGCAGGTCAGCACGGGCTTCCAGATTCGGGCCGGTGTCCCGCTGACCGAGTTCTGGACGCTCGCGCTGCGCTATGGCCTGAGCCAGGAAGATGTTACGCTCGACGAGAATACCTTCTTCATCAACGATGAATGCAGTCCGCTGCTTGCCGGCCGCTTCCTCTGCGATGCGATCGGCAATCGCATAATCTCGAGCATAGGCTATTCGCTCGTCTACAATAATCTCGACAACAATATCCGCCCATCCCGTGGCCGCCGGGTTATCCTCAGCCAGGATTTTGCCGGCGTGTTCGGAGACGTCCGCTATCTGCGCACGCGGATCGACGCCGATCAATTCTTCAATCTCGGCTCAGGTTTCATTTTCGGTCTAAGCGCCGAGGCCGGTTACATTTACTCGTTTGAGAATCGCCCTGGGGAAGGGATCGACGATGTCCGGCTGACCGACCGTTTCTTCCTCGGTGAACCACAGATCCGCGGGTTCGACATTCGCGGCGTGGGGCCGCGGGTACAGCGTTTCTTTTATAACGTGGGCGATGGCGCTGATGGGTTCTCCAACGATCTGATTACCGATCCGCGAAGTGTCCAAGACGACGCGATCGGCGGCCGGGCTTACTATCTGGCCCGCGCCGAGCTTGAGATACCGCTTGGGTCTGGCGCTAGGGAACTCGGGTTCCGGCCTTCGATCTTCATCGACGCTGGTGCCGTATTCGGCGTCACGGACCCTGTCTTGCAGACGTTCCCGTGTCTTGATGCTGATGGCAATGAAGTTGGTCGCACGCCCTGTAGCGATGGAGCAACGCCTGGGCGAATCAACGTTCAAGCTCGTGATATAGATGGCAATCTGTTATACATCTTTACAGATCCTGTTACCAACGAGCAAACTAGTACCACCGATCCTGTCACCAATGGTGTGGTAAATCCGCCTTTATTGGCAACATCACAACCCCCCTTCCTAGAACGTTTCGTTGGCGATTCGCCTTCGCCGCGTGTAACGGTCGGCGTCGGCGTATCCTGGAACTCGCCATTCGGGCCGTTCCGTATCGACCTCGCTTATGCTCTTCTTCAGGAAGAGGGAGACGAGGATAAAATCTTCTCATTCAATATAGGAACGCAATTCTAATGTTTTCAAAAACCAAGAACTTTTTTGCAGGATTATTGCTCACGCTTCCGCTGGTCGCCGCGACCCCGGCCCATGCGCAGGCTCGCGGCGTAGGAGTGGTCGGCGTCGATGCTGCTATACAGCAGACCACAGCCTATCAGGCAGCGGTAGCCCAGATTCAATCGACCTATGCAGCGCAGATCCAGCAGGCACAAACGCGCGCTCAGGCGCTTCAGGCGGAGTTGCTGCCTTTACAGCAGGCCGCACAAGCCGCGCAGCAGGCCAATCCCAATGCGCAGACGCCGCCGGCGGCTGTGACGACCTTTACGCAGCGCCGCCAAGCCGCCGAGCAGGAACTCGCGACGCTGAACCGTCCCGTCACTCTGGCGCAGCAATATGTCCGAGAACAAATCGCCATACACTTCAATGATTCTCTCGAAGCCGCGATGACTGCTTCGAACGTCGATCTCGTTCTCGAACCGAACGCCGTCGCGGCACTGGCTCCGAACACGGCTGCCAACATCACTCCGGCCGTGACGACCCAACTCAATACGCGCGTACCGAGCGTACAGGCAATCCCGCCGGCCGGCTGGAACCCCGGCGACACGCTGCGCGCCGCACAGGCAGCCAGTCAGGCGACCACGGCCCAGCCTGAAGGCCGGTGAGCGAGGCACCGTCGACGGAAGGGACCGCTATCGGCCCGCTTGATATCAAGCGGGTGATGGCGGCCATTCCGCACCGCTATCCTTTTCTGCTCGTCGACCGCGTCGCGGAGATCGTTCCGGGCGAATCAATAACGGCGATCAAGGCCGTTTCGATGAACGAGGAATATTTCCAGGGGCATTTCCCGGGCCGCCCGATCATGCCCGGCGTGCTGATCATTGAAGCGATGGCTCAGGCAGCTGCGATCATGGCCGTTGAAGAACTCGATCTAATCGAAAGCGGCAAGCTCGTCTATTTCATGGCGATCGACGGCGCGAAATTCCGCGCACCGGTCGAACCGGGTTGCCTGCTGACGCTGAAGGTCGGCTATTCGAAGAAGCGTTTCCCGGTCTGCAAATTCGCCGGCAAGGCCTATGTTGATGACAAGCTCGTCGCCGAAGCCGATTTCACGGCGATGATCGCCGATCCGCCGGAAGCCTAAGGACTAGACCCGGACCCAGCGATCCTCTTGCCGCGCAACATGGAAAACGCCTTCGAGAATATCTGCGGAGAGAGCGTTTTCCGGTGTGTCATCTCGCACGACCCGCCCTTTGTCGATCACGATCACCCTATCGCCATAATGGCGGGCGAGATCCAGATCGTGGATCGACAGAATCACTGTCCTGCCCGCATTCGCTTCTTCGCGGCGCCGCTCCAATACCGTCAACTGCCAGTGCGGATCGAGATTAACGTATGACTCATCCAGCAATAGCACTGTCGATTCAGGCGCGAGCACACGTGCCATCATCACGCGAGAGTAGTTCGGATATCGTCGCTATCAATTTGTGTTTCGCAGGCCGTGTCGGGCAGCACCCCGTAGTATCGAAGGAGGGATTTGCCGCTGACAGTTGCGGGCACAGCGCCGGACTTGCACCGGATTCCCTTTTCACCGCGCTATGCGCACGGCACCTTTTGCTGAAAACAGCGGCTACGCGCGGCTGCAAGCCCTTGTCAAGCAGCGCCGCAATCGCTAGATGCGCGCCTTCGCTTGAACCGGCTGGTCGGTAACCAGCCACATGGAAAGCCATAGCAATGAAAACCGATATTCACCCCGATTACCACATGATCACGGTCAAGATGACCGACGGCACCGAGTTTCAGACCCGCTCCACCTGGGGCGCGGAAGGCGACACGCTCAGCCTCGATGTGGACCCGAAATCGCACCCGGCATGGACCGGCGGCAGCCGTAACCTCGTCGATAGCGGCGGGCGGATCGACCGCTTCAACAAGCGTTTCGGCGGACTGACCCTCAAGAAAAGCTAAGGCTTTTTCACGCTGAAGAACGGTTTGACGTCCCCATGTAAAGGGGCGAACACTAACGCGCGCAAGCTGCAGGAGAGTATCGTGGAAAACTGGGATACGGACGAAGACGGCAATATCGTCGTGCACCCGTTTTACGGATATGAATCGGCGATAGCGCCCGACCAGATACTGCTACGGCTCATGTATTACGGGCTCGGCCCCGATATCGAAGGCGGAGAAAGCGGCGTACTGCAATGTGCGCTAACCCCAGATATCGCGCGCAAGCTCGCAAATGACCTGCTCGCAAACGCCGAACGCGCCGAGGAACGGCAAAACGAGCAGCATTAAGCTGCTGGGTAGATCTTTCCATTTGACCCGTAGAACAGTGCATCGGGCCTACGAGACGATACCAGATAGCGTTCTATGTTTGGCCTGTTCGCAAAGTGCGCACGGAATGTTTTCAAAGCCGGGAAGCGCGCCAGGGCATCAGGAAACTGGCTGGCCGCTCCATCAATCATATCGAACGCTACAAAATCCGCGATCGTGATCACTTCGCCGGCCCAGTATGGCGTTTCCGTTCCGCGGGCGCCGTAGTAGATTTCGATAGGGTTCAATAGTTCGGGTAGTTCCTCGCCCACGAACCTTTTCCTGTCCGCTTCCGATTTGGACAGCGCGCCAAATGTATGGGCTATCCGGTTTCCATAGTCCCTCCAGATCTCGATAGTCACGTCGCATCTTACACGCGCGACTTCAGTGTCGCCGAGCATGCCGTACTTCCGGCCCAAATGGTTCAGAATCGCAAATGTCTCCGGAATCTCGAGATCACTTTCACTGTACACGGGCATCCTTCGGAACGGCGTCGAGGATCTAAGTGCAGGCCATTCCTCCAGCGTGATCTGCCTGTCAGTGAAAGGCACCCCCAAGTCTTTCAGGAGAAGGCGGATAGGTTCGGCACGTCCGCGAATGTCGAAGTACAGAAGCTGTGGTTTGTCGGACATCTTGCGACAATATCACAACTCCAGAATCGTGTCGTCAGTTCACCGTCGAACAGATTTACAAAAGTAATGTCCTGGCCGCTTCCAGCCAGTCAGCAGACATTTCAGCAGAGTCCCAAAGTCGCCTTAAACAGGACTCTTAAGGCTACGGCTGAAGTCCTCCGCAAATCACTCTTTCCGAAATTTAGGGTAATCGTCCAGCCCTGCGATAATCTGGCGTTACAGAAAGCGGCGAGAAACCCACCCGGCTTATCAGAGTGGCGGACAGGGTGGGATTCGAACCCACGGTGAGCGTGAACCCACGCTGGTTTTCAAGACCAGTGCCTTAAACCACTCGGCCACCTGTCCGCTTGCGGTGGCGCTTATCGTGCAAACGCCCTTTTGTGCAAGCCATGCGACGAAAAGCCTTTCTTTTGCGCCCGCCGCTATGGCAGGAGAATGCGGGAAAGGTATCCCGATGCGTCATCTCAAACTGATCAAAGCGTTTTTCCTGGTCATCGCGGGCTTCGGCCTGACAAGCCCCGCCACCGCGCAGACCGATGCGGGTTTCCGTGCCTATATGCAGGAGCTGCGCGCCCAGGCGATTGCCGAAGGGGTGCGTCCGGAAACGCTCGATCGGATAATACCGACTCTGAGCTATAATCCGCGCGTCATTCGGCTCGATCGGAACCAGCCCGGCGGTAGTTTCGATTCGCCGATTCCGCCTTTCGCGCCGTATCAAGCCCGCCACGTCAATCCCACGCGGATCAATGGCGGCGTCGCGACCTATCGCCGCGTGATCGGCCAATTGCGCGATATCGAAGAGCGCACCGGCGTGCCGGGCAAGATCGCCATCGCGATATACGGTCACGAAACCGGCTATGGCCGAATTACCGGCGATTTCGATCTGCCGCGCTCGCTCGCCACGCTCGCCTATGATGGCCGACGGCGGGAGCTTTTCGCGGGCGAGTTTATAGCAGCCATGAAAATGATCGACAGGGGCGTGCCGCGTGACCGGCTGGTCGGCAGCTGGGCTGGCGCGTTCGGTTATCCGCAATTCCTGCCCAGCGTCTATCTGCGTCTCGCGATCGATGGCGATGGCGACGGACGCGCGGAAATCTGGCGCAGCGAGGCGGACGCGCTCGCTTCGATCGGCAACTATCTCGTCAATGCCGGCTGGCGGCGCGGCGAGCCTTGGGGAATAGCCGTCAACGTGCCATCTTCGCTCAATCGCGGCGCCATAGAAAATCGCACCAATGCAACACGTTGCCCCCGCGTCATGGAGCGACACAGCCGCTGGCTGTCGATGGCCGAATGGCGGGAGCTCGGAATCCGCCCGCAGCGCGGTATCTGGCCCGACGACACCGTCATGGCAACGCTGCTCGAGCCAGATGGGCCGGGCAACACCGCCTATCTTCTCACCAACAATTATCGCGTGATACTCGACTATAATTGTTCGAATTTCTATGCCTTGTCGGTGGGGTTGTTGGCCGATGAAATTGTTCGATAAGACGAAATGGATTGCAGGGCTTTCGCTGGTCGTACTTGCCGGGTGCGGCGGTAGCGGCGGGCGCGAGCTTCCGCCGGCGTCTGCGGGCGGGCAGGGCCCGGTCTATGGCGAAGCGGTGTCGGACACGCCGGTCCAGATCGGTGCGCCCTATACAATCGCGGGCCGCACCTACACGCCGTCCGATCCATCGCATTATGACGAAGTCGGCCTCGCTTCCTATTATGGCGCAGAACTGTCCGGCCGCCCGACGGCCAATGGCGAACGTTTCCGGCCATCCGGGATCAGCGCTGCCCATCGTACCTTGCCTTTGCCCTCCTATGTCGAGGTAACGGCACTGCAGACCGGTCGTACGATCCTGGTGCGCGTCAATGATCGCGGTCCCTTTGCCGGAGACCGGATTATCGACTTGTCGGTCGGCGCGGCGCGGCAACTCGGGATCGTCGAACAGGGCACCGCGCCGGTGCGCGTACGGCGGGTTCAGCCTATCGAGAGCGACCGCGCGCGCCTGCGGGCCGGTCAACCCGCTGAGCCGCGCCTCGATACGTCGCCGCAGCTGCTCGATGCGTTACGGGCGCAGTTCGAGCGGGGCGGGGGCGTCATCCCGCCGGCGACACCGCCGCCGGATTCGGCGGGCAACAACGCGCAGGCTGGCAGCGGCGCTTCCGGGCAGCAGAGCACCGGCGTCGACTGGCTGGTCGAGGAAGAACCTCAGAGACCGCCGTCTCAAGCGACGCAGCAACCGGCCGCGACCGGCAGCTATTATGTCCAGCTCGGCGCCTTCTCGAACGCATCGAACGCTCAGCGGCTGGCAGATCGCGCGCGAAGCCTTGGCCCTGTGCGGATCATGTCAGCCGGCAATATTCGTCGCGTCAGGATCGGCCCCTATCCGACACGGGCTGCCGCCCAACAGGCGCAGTCCCAAGCGCGATCCGCCGGGTTCGGGGATGCCCGCATTTTCCGGGATGGTGCACGATAACAGGAACGAGACGAGTATATGCGTAAGTTATCCATCCTCTTCGCCATGGCGATGGTCGCGGTGGCCGGATCGAGCCATGCACAGCGCCCCAGCTATGACGGCGAAGCGCCGATCGCCTATCTGGTCGATATGAGTTCGGGGGCAGTGCTGTTCGCGCGCAATGCCGAACGGCGGATCCCTCCGGCTTCGATGGCCAAGATGATGACCGCGCATGTCGTGTTCGATCTGCTCGACGAAGGGGAGATCTCGCTTGATCAGGAATGCACGGTCCGCCCCGATACGTGGCGCCAATGGAGCGGCCCCAGTGCGGGATCGACGATGTTCCTGTCACCCGGCGAACAGGTCAGCATCGAAAACCTGCTCTATGGCGTTGTCACGGTATCGGGCAATGACGCGAGCGTCGTGCTCTCCGAGTGCATCTCCGGCACGGAAACGGCTTTCGCAGCGCTTATGAACCGCAAGGCGGAGGAGCTCGGCCTCGAAAGCAGCAATTTCGGCAACAGCACGGGCTGGCCCGACGAAGGCGAGAGCTATGTCTCGGCCCGGGACCTTGCCCGGATCGCCGTCGCGACGATCCGCCGCTATCCCGAATATTATAGCCAATTCTATGGCCGGCGCGAGTTCACATGGGGCGAGACTATGGGCGGTCAGCCCATCACCCAGCCCAACCGCAATCCTCTAATGGGCAATGTCAATGGCGCCGATGGCCTCAAAACCGGTCACACCGAAGAGGCCGGGTTTGGTTTCACCGGATCGGCGGTGCAGGACGGACGCCGTCTCGTGATGGTCGTTGCTGGTCTCGATTCCTACAATCAGCGGATCGGTGAATCGACGCGCTTCATGGAATGGGGTTTCAACGCCTGGCAATCGCGGCGGCTGGTTGCGAGCGGCGGACGTATCGGTTCGGCCCAGGTGCAAGGCGGCAGCGCCGGCGAAGTCGGGCTTGTCGCGCCCCGTGACCTCGCGATCACCGTGCCTGCCGGCCTCGTTTCCGAACGCGAGGCGAAAATCGTCTATGAGGGACCGATCCGCGCGCCGATTGCCGAAGGCCAGCATATTGCCGATCTGGTCGTCGAGACACCGGGCATGCCGGCACAGCGCTTGCCGCTGGTCGCCGAAGAAGCGGTCGGCGAACGCGGCTTTTTCGGCCGAGCCTGGGCGGGACTGATGTCGCTGCTCGGCCTTGGATAAGGGCGCGTGCCGGGCAAGTTCATAACGCTCGAAGGCGGCGAAGGCGCCGGAAAATCGACGCAAGCCAAACTGTTGGCGTCATGGCTTCACGAACAAGGAATCGAAACGGTGGAAACCCGCGAACCCGGCGGTACGCCGGGTGCCGACGCCGTTCGCGCGCTGCTCCTCGAAAACGATACGCCGCTGACGCCCATGGCCGAGGCGCATCTGTTCGCCGCAGCGCGCGCCGATCATGTCGAAACCTTGATCCGCCCCGCGCTGGCGGACGGCAAATGGGTGATTTGCGACCGGTTCATCGATTCGACGCTCGCCTATCAGGGTGCAGCCGGCGAACTTGGCGTCGATATCGTGCGGGCGATCAACGAGACAGCTATCGGAGACACTTGGCCCGACCTCACCGTCTTGCTGCGCATGAATGGCGATGCTGGCACGCAACGGGCCATCGCGCGCGACGGTGCGGAGAGCGATCGATTTACCAGTCGCGATTTCGCATTTCATGCCTCAGTCGCCGAAGCGTTCGACGTCTTTGCGAGCAATGAGCCAGACAGGTTCGCCATCATCGACGGTGGGCAGACCGTCGACCAGGTGGCGGAAGCCGTGCGCGCTGCGGTTCGCGAGCGGCTGATATGAAGCTCTTTGGCCATGATTCCGCTATCGAAGCGTTTCGCAGCGCGCTCGACGGCGGAAAACTGCATCATGCTTGGCTGCTGGCGGGCCCTAAAGGCGTCGGGAAAGCGATGTTCGCCGATCTGGCGGCGCAGCGCGTGCTGGCACAGGCTGCAGCGCCCGATGGGCTGGGGGAGGGGCTTTCGGTCTCCGATACCCATCCCACGGCGCAGCTGATCCGTGCGGGCAGCCATCCCGACCTCCGCAAACTCGTACGGCTGCCACGGGACCGCAAGCCGGACGAGCTGGCCCGCAATATCACCGTCGATCAGGTGCGCGGTATCCAGTCGCTATTCGCGACTACACCGTCGATGTCGGACTGGCGCGCGGTAGTGATCGACGCAATCGACGATCTGGAACGCCCGGCGGCCAATGCGCTGCTCAAAAATCTCGAGGAGCCGCCACCCAATTGCGTCTTCCTAATCGTCTGCCACAGCCCCGGCCGAATATTGCCGACGATCCGCTCGCGCTGCAGAATGCTCAAATTTTCAAGGCTTTCCGATGACGTCATGGCGTCGGCCATCGCTCAGGCAGAGCCCAATCTCGATGCCGATGAACGCGCTGCGCTGGTCCGGATTGGCAACGGCGCCCCGGGGCAGGCACTGCAATATGCCGGCCTCGATATCGCGGACCTCGATACTGCCATCGCCACATTGATCGAACAGGGCGATACCGGGAACGGCGCCCGTGCGGCCTTGGCGCAAAGCCTCGCGCTCAAAAAGGCGCAGCCGCGCTACGAAGCCTTTCTCGACCGCGCGCCGACGGCAATAGCGGCGCATGCGCGGACATTGGAAGGCAAAGCGCTCGAAAACGCGCTCTGCGCCTGGGAGGAAGCCCGCTCGCTGGCCGGCGGGGCGCAACGCCTATCGCTCGATCCGCAAGCCACAGTTTTCACGCTTGCCGGACTGCTCGCTTCGCTGCATGAACCCCGGCATGACGCCTGATTCCAAGCCATTCTACGTTACGACTGCGATTAGCTACCCGAATGGGAAGCCGCATATCGGCCATGCCTATGAGGCGATCGCAACCGACGCGATTGCCCGGTTTCAGCGGCTTTCGGGCCGAGATGTGCGGTTTCAGACCGGCGTGGACGAACATGGCCTAAAAATGGTCAAGACCGCGCGCGAACGTGGCATGGATATCCGCGAGTTTGCTGATGAAATGACGCAATATTTCATTGATATGTGCGATGCTCTTAATATCGATTATGATCGCTTTATCCGAACGACGGAAGAGGCCAATCATCGCGCCGCGCAGGCGATCTGGAAACGGATGGAAGAGAAGGGCGATCTTTATCTCGATCGCTATGAGGGTTGGTACTCGGTCCGCGACGAGGCCTATTATGACGAAAAGGAACTGATCGACGGGGAGGGGGACGAAAAACTCTCGCCGCAGGGCACGCCGGTCGAGTGGACGGTGGAGGAAAGCTGGTTTTTCAAGCTCTCCGAATATCAGGACAAGCTGCTCGAATTATACGAAAATCATCCGGAATTTCTGAAGCCCGACAGCCGCCGCAACGAGATTGCGCGTTTCGTCGAGGGCGGACTGCGTGATCTCAGCATCTCGCGCACCAGTTTCGACTGGGGCGTCAAAGTGCCCGGCGATGATGACCATGTCATGTATGTCTGGCTCGATGCGCTGACCAACTATCTGACAGGCCTCGATTTTCCGGACGAGGAGGGGCTTTACGCCCGCTATTGGGGGGAGGGGGCGGAAAGCGTTCATATCATCGGCAAGGATATCGTGCGTTTCCACACCGTCTATTGGCCGGCCTTTCTGATAAGCGCTGATCTGCCGCTCCCGTCGCGCGTGTTCGGCCATGGCTTCCTGCTCAATCGCGGGCAGAAGGAATCGAAATCGCTCGGCAATGTCACCGATCCGATGGCGCTCGCCGACAATTTCGGCGTGGATTCCGTCCGCTATTTCCTACTCCGCGAGGTCAGCTTCGGCAGCGATGGCAGCTATTCGCCCGAAGCGATCGTCACACGCTGCAACGCCGATCTCGCCAACGATCTTGGCAATCTTGCCCAGCGCACACTCTCGATGATCGCCAAGAATTTCGACGGCACGGTGCCGGATCCCGGTGAACCTACCGAAGCCGATACAGCGCTCATGGCGCTTTTCGAGGCGATACCCACACAAGCTGCAGGAGCGATGGATGAGTTCGCCATCCATCAGGCGCTCGAGGCGATCTGGAAGGGCGCGGCTGAAGCCAATCTTTACATATCCGAGCAGCAACCCTGGGCCGTCCGCAAGACCGATCCGGAGCGGGCAGGGGCTATCCTCTATCGCTGCGCCGAAGCGGTAAGACAGCTCGCCATCCTCGCGCGCTGGGCAATCCCGGCCTCGGCCGATTCGCTGCTCGACCAGCTCGCACAGACCGCCGAAGCCCGTGATTTCGCCGCGCTCGCAAAACCGCTCGAACCGGGGCTGACCTTACCTGCGCCGCAGGGTGTGTTTCCCCGGCTCGAAATGCCGGAAGAGCAGGGTGACAGCTAGCGGCGTAATCCCTATCTCTTTGACATGTTTGTCGATAGCCATTGCCATCTGAATTATGACGGACTGGTCGAGCGCCAGGATGAGGTGATCGAGGCTGCGCGCGCGCGCGGTGTCTCGACGATGCTCAACATCTCCACGCGCGAAGGCGAATGGGACGCGATCATCGCAACGGCCGAGAAGGGCGACGATATCTGGGCGTCGGTCGGCATCCACCCGCACGAAGCCGATGCGCATCCCGATATCGATACGGCCAAGCTGGTCGCCAAAGCCGATCATCCGCGCGTCGTCGCGATCGGCGAGACGGGGCTCGATTATTATTACGAGCATTCGGATCGCGAGCAGCAGAAATCCAGCTTTCGCAGCCATATTGCCGCGTGCCGTGAGACGGACCTGCCGCTTATCGTCCATACCCGCGATGCCGACGCGGATACGGCCGAAATCCTGGCCGACGAAATGGGAAAGGGCGCTTATCGCGGTGTCATTCATTGCTTCACCGCGAGCCAGGAATTCGCTGATATCGCGCTGGACCTCGGCTTCTACATCTCGATTTCCGGCATAGTGACGTTCAAGAACGCAAAGGACTTGCAGGCGACGGCCGCGAAACTGCCCGCCGAACGACTGCTCATTGAAACGGATTCGCCCTTTCTCGCGCCCGTGCCCAATCGGGGAAAGACCTGCGAACCGGCCTTTGTAGCGGACACAGCAGCGTTTCTAGCAGACCTGCGCGGCGAGAGCGTCGAAGAGCTCGCCGCCTATACGACACATAACTTCCACACGTTGTTCGACAAGACGGCGGCGTGAAGCTGCGGGTCCTCGGCTGCGGCACATCGGCCGGTGTTCCCCGTATCGGTAATGACTGGGGCGCGTGCGATCCGAACGAACCCAGAAACCGCCGAACGCGATCCTCGATCCTGATTTCCGCCGGCAACCAGACCATCTTGATCGATACCGGGCCCGATCTGCGCCAGCAGCTGCTCGATGCGAATGTAAAACGCATCGATCACGTAATCTGGACGCATGAACATGCCGATCATTGCCATGGTATCGATGAGCTTCGGCAGCTCTATTTCGCGCTTGGCGGCCCGGTGCCGTGTCTCGCCCGGCCCCGAACCTTGCGTGAAATCCAGCAACGCTTTGATTTCGCGTTCCGCGGCAACGCGCCCTACCCATCCTATGCGCACGGCATGACGCTCACGGATCGCGTCATGCTGGGCGGTGTCACCGTGACGGCCGCCGACATGCCGCACGGCACGATTACCTCGGCGGCACTGCGGTTCGACCATGGCGGCAAGAGTATGGCCTACACGACCGATTTCACCGGCTTGCCCGCCAAGGCGTTCGAATGCGTTGAAGGCGTGGATGTCTGGGTCGTCGATGCGCTGCGCCGCCGCGAACATCCGACCCATCCGCATCTTGCACAGACGCTCGACTGGATCGAAAAGGCAAAGCCGGGACGGGCGATACTGACGCATATGGACCATTCGATGGACTATCGAACGCTGCTCGACGAACTGCCGGACAATGTGGAGCCCGGCTATGACGGTTTGGAGGTGGAGCTGACATGACCGACGGGCAGGGGATTAGCCTAGTCTGGGCCGTCGTGATGCTGGTCGTCGTTGGCAGCGCCCTCTTCGCACGCCGTATCCCGCTCGGTCAGGCCGCGAAAATGGCCCTCGCCTGGGTCGCGATCTTCGCTGTCGGGCTGACGATCTACGCATTTCGCAACGATATCAAAGCGTTCGGGCAACGTGTCTGGTATGAAATCAGCCCGCCGGACACCGTTGCCGACGGCGAAACGCTGCGCATCCGAAAATCCGAAGACGGGCATTTCTGGGTCAATGTCCGGATCAACAGCAATGAGGAACGCTTCCTGGTCGACAGCGGTGCGACGGTCACCGCGCTATCGGTGGGCGCCGCCCAGCGGTCCGGCGTAGAACCCGGCGGTGGCTATCCGATGATATTGAACACCGCCAACGGACCGATCTCGGCCGATCGCGCCGAGGCCCGGACGCTCATCGTGGGCACGATCCGGCGCGATAATATGCCAGTCGTCGTTGCCGAGGAATTTGGCGGGACCAACGTACTCGGCATGAATTTCCTGTCTTCACTGTCGAGCTGGGGCGTCGAAGGCGATTGGCTGATCCTGGAACCGTGAGAAACGGTGATCCGCGTCACGGCACGCGCGCTCTGTTCTTGAGAAACACGTTCCGTCGCACAGTGATCGGGAAGTTTGTTATGAAGACGTCAATTGCATGTATCGCGGCCATCGCCGCTTTCAGCCTCAGCGCCGGCCCGGCATCGGCGCAACACAACCATTCGGCAACCGAATTGCGTGGACTGCAAAACAGTCAGCAGGTCGGGCTCTTGCTACCCGCCGTGCAGTCCGCCCGGGAAGCCGCACGGCGACCGCAGGCGCGCGGAGCAGGTGGCGGACCGCATGTCCGCGTGTTCGACGGACAGACCAGCAATCGCGCTCGAAACAGGTTTGACCGCCGGACTTCAAGCGCACAGCAGCGCGGCGGCGTGCGTGTTGCTGTCGGCGATGTTAATGGCGACGGCAACTACTAGTCGGGTCGTTGACCACAAGAACGAGCGCTCCGGTCATTGGCCGGGGTGCTCTTTCTTTATAGAATAGCGGCATCGGGCAAGAGGGCAGTAACCGGGAACCACATATAATTTAACATAATGTATATTATCGGGATTACTCATCGATGGACGTAATGCGCCCTTCTCGGGAAAATGACGATCTCGGACAGCGTATCGAGCGGCTTGCCACAATCATGGCGCGGCTGCGCGATCCGGAAACCGGTTGCCCGTGGGACGTTGAGCAGGATTTCGCGTCGATCGCGCCGTACACGATCGAGGAAGCCTATGAAGTCGCGGACGCGATCGCACATGACGATATGACGGCGCTCAAAGACGAACTCGGCGACTTGCAGCTGCAGGTCGTCTTTCATGCGCGCATGGCCGAAGAGATGGGCCATTTCGATCTCATGGACGTTCTGGACGGCATTTCGGACAAGATGGTGCGCCGACACCCGCATGTTTTCGGCGATACAGCCCAAAACGGCGATAGCGGGCCGGGTTGGGAAGCGATCAAAGAGGCGGAACGGGCGGAGAAGGGCGACCAGAGCGCGCTCGACGGCGTGGCGACCGCCCTCCCCGCTCTGCTGCGCGCGGAAAAGCTGCAGAAACGCGCTGCGCGAACGGGTTTCGACTGGCCCGATACCGAAGGCCCGAAAGCCAAGATTGCGGAAGAAATCGACGAAGTCGAACATGCGAAGAATGACATGGAACGTACTGAAGAAATTGGAGATTTGCTGTTCGCGGTGGTCAATTGGGCGCGCAAGATGCACATCGATCCCGAAACCGCTTTGCGCAACGCCAATACCAAGTTCGAGCGCCGGTTTCGTGCCATGGAAGCGAGCGCCGGCGAAGATTTTCCGAAATTGCCGCTGGAGGATATGGAGGAATTGTGGGACGCGGCCAAACGCGGTGAGGCTTAGTCAGCGTTCACGCGATCCTGAAACCGCTCCCAATCAATCGCCGAGAGTTTCACCGAAATCTGCATGCTATCACCGTTAACCTGTTGATCCAGAACGCTTCCGTTCCGATGCAACCAGGCCAGATTCTCGCCATCGGACACCGATAGCCGCACATCATGGATCGCACTGCCGCGATCGAGCCGTTCGACGATTAGTTGACGCAAATCTTCGACTCTCTGCCCCGTCAACGCCGATACGGCCACGACATCGTCGCGGCGGGCGGCCGCATTACACAATTGCTCGCGCGCTGCATCGTCCAGCGCGTCGATCTTGTTCCAGGCCTCGATCAGCGGGGCGCTCCCCTCCCCCTCGCTCGCGCCGATCTCGCGCAGCACCTGCCGTACGCCCGCATTCTGCGCATCGCTGTCCGGATGCGAGATATCGCGGACATGGACAATCAGGTCCGCCGCATTGACCTCTTCGAGCGTGGCGCGAAACGCGGCGACGAGCTGGGTCGGCAGATCAGAGACGAACCCGACCGTGTCGGACAGGATCGCCTTGTCGAGCCCGGGCAGCTCGATCTCGCGCATGGTCGGGTCGAGCGTCGCGAACAGCAAGTCCGCTGCCATGACGTCACCGCCGGTCATCCTGTTGAAAAGAGTCGATTTTCCGGCATTTGTATAGCCAACGAGGGCGATCACCGGCCAAGGCGCCTTTTGCCGGCGCGCCCGATGCAGGCTGCGCGTCCGGCGTACCTGTTCGAGCTCGCGGCGCAGCTTCGCTATCCGGTCCCGGATCATGCGGCGGTCGGCCTCGATCTGTGTTTCACCCGGACCACCGAGAAAACCGAAACCACCGCGCTGTCGCTCTAGGTGAGTCCAGCTGCGCACAAGGCGCCCGGCCTGATAATCGAGATGCGCAAGCTCGACCTGCAACCGTCCTTCCGCGGTGGCCGCACGCTCGCCGAATATCTCGAGAATAAGCCCAGTACGGTCGATCACTTTGACCCTGAGTTCATCTTCAAGGTTCTTTTGCTGAACAGGGCTCAGCGCAGCATCGATTATGGCAAGGTTTGCTTCGGCGACCCGCGTTGCCACAGCCAATTGCTCCACCTGCCCCTTGCCGAACAGCGTCGCCGGCCGCGCCTGACGCAGATTCAGTGCACGCTTTTCGACGACCGATATCCCGATCGCTTCGGCAAGTCCGGCGGCTTCTTCGAGCCGCGCATCGCTATCCCGGCTCTCGTCGCGGCCGAAATCGGGGAATATGACGAGCGCGCGGTCACCGCGTCTCAGGCCGTCCAGTTCGTCGCGATCGAAAACGCTCAATGCAAAATGCTCAGGATTGGGCGTCCGGGTCAGCGCTGCCAAGATCGATGGCATTGGCCGGCTGGATCGTGGAGATGGCATGTTTGTAGACGAGCTGCGACTGGCCATCGCGATTGAGTAGCAGACAGAATAGATCGAACGCGGCCACTTCGCCCTGCAGCATCACTCCGTTGACGAGAAACATCGTGACCGGGTCCCGCTCGCGCTTCACGGCGTTGAGGAAAATCTCCTGCAGGAGCTTGCCGGGCTTTTCCTTCTCGAAAGTCCGCTCGATCTCTTCCATGTCCATCGGCCCGCCGGGCATGATCGTCGAGATAGCGTGCTTATAAACAAGCTGCGACTGGCCATCCCGGCGCAGCAGCACCGAGAAATTGTCAAACCAGGTGATAACGCCCTGAAGCTTCACGCCTTTCACGAGAAACATCGTGACAGGCGTTTTCGACTTGCGGAGCGTGTTGAGAAACAGATCCTGAAGTATGTTGACCTTTTCAGCCATTATGGCCTCCGGCTCTTGGCGGGTCGTGGCCCGCTGGGCATCGTTGATCGACGTCTGTTCGATGAGGCAGCGACCCGCCTCTTCCGGAATGTAGGGTCGGCGGTGGCCGACTTCAATCGGAGGTCTTTTTCTTCGACTCGTTCAGGCCCAGCGTTTTGAGTTTCCGGTGCAGCGCGGACCGCTCCATGCCGATAAAGGTCGCGGTACGCGAAATGTTCCCGGAAAAGCGGCGAATCTGGACGCGGAGATATTCGCGTTCGAATGTCTCGCGCGCCTCGCGTAGCGGGGTGCCCATAATCGCCTTCGCGCCCTTGTCCGGCGCGATCTGGAGCTGATCCTCGAGGATTTCGGCCGGCAGCATATCGGCGTCGATCCGCGATATCCGGTCGCCGGGCGCGAGGATGATCGTCCGCTCGACGATATTGCGCAGCTGGCGGACATTGCCCGGCCACTCATAGGCCTGCATCGCCGCAATCGCTTCGTCGGAGATTTCCGGATTGGGCACGCGCCGGTCCGCCGCATAGCGGGCCGCGAAATGTTCGACGAGCGGTGGGATATCCTCGCGCCGTTCCGCCAAAGGCGGAAGATGCACGGGAACGACGTTCAACCGGTAGAACAGGTCTTCACGGAATCGGCCCTGGGCGATTTCCGTTTCGAGATCGCGCGCCGTCGCTGAGATCACGCGTACATCGACATTGACGAGGCGCTGCCCGCCAACCCGATTAAAGCGCTGATCGGTGAGAACCCGCAATATGCGACCCTGCGCGGCCAGAGGCATATCGCCGATCTCGTCGAGAAACAGTGTGCCGCCATGCGCCTGTTCGAGCAGGCCTGGCCGGGGACCGTCATCGTCTTCAGACCCGAAAAGCTCTTCCTCGACCCGGTCCGGCGTCATCCGCGCGGCACTGACAACGACGAAAGGCGCATCGGCCCTGCCGCTCCAGTTGTGCAACAATCGCGCGGCAACCTCCTTGCCGACCCCGGCCGGGCCGGTGATCATCACGCGGCTTCCCGTGCCCGCCACGCGTTTGAGGGTCGCGCGAACGCCGTTGATCGCGCTCGAATTGCCGGTGAGTTCGTCTTCCTCGCCGATCCGCGCCTTGAGCTGCTCATTTTCGCGCCGCAGCCGATCGGTCTCGGTCGCGCGCGCAACCAGATGGAGAAGGCGCGCCGCCTCGAACGGCTTTTCGATGAAATCCACGGCGCCGCGGCGAATTGCGGCGACGGCCGTGTCGAGATTGCCATGGCCGGAGATCATCAGGACGGGCAGACTTGGATCGCGCTGCTTGATTTCGTCGAGCAGATCGAGGCCGTCGAGCTTAGAACCCTGCAACCAGACATCGAGCAGAACGAGCGACGGGCGCCGCTCTTCCAGTGCCGCTATGGCCTCGTCGCTGCTGCGCGCCGTGCGCGCCTCATAGCCTTCATCTTCGAGAACGCCGGCAACGAGCTCGCAAATATCGGCTTCGTCATCGACGACAAGAATATCGAGTGACATCAGGATGTCTCCTCATCGTTACGCGTTAACTGTTCGAGGCGGTCCTCTTCGCCGCCCTCGCTTGCCTCCCTGTCTTTCAGAGGTTCGAGCGCCTCCAGATCGAGTGTGATCCGCACCTGGCTCCCCCCCTCACTCCGATCGGAAAAGCCGATCGTCCCGAAATGCTCCTCGACGATCTTCTTCACGATGGCGAGGCCAAGACCGGTCCCGCTTTCGCGCGTCGTCATATAGGGTTCGGTCAGCCGTTCGCGCTCGGCGGGCAAGCCGACACCGTTATCTTCGACATCGATCGTAATCCGCGGACCGTCTTGCGAGATCGACAGCGATATTTCGCCACCGGCCTCCCCTACCCCATGTTTCTGCTCGACCGCCTCGACCGCATTCTTGACGACATTGGTCAGCGCCTGCCCCAACTGGCGCCGATCACAGATGACGGGCGGCAAACCATCGGGAACGTCCTGGCTGAACGCAATTTCCGGATGCGCAACCTCGTGCAGGAATATCGCCTGCCGCGCGATATCGACGATCGACTCTTCCCGGAAAACCGGTTTCGGCATGCGCGCGAAGGACGAGAACTCGTCCACCATGCGGCGCAGATCGCCGACCTGGCGCACGATGGTTCCGGTCAGCTTGGAGAACACGCCGCTTTCCGGATCGGCGGTTTCCCCGAAGCGCCGCTGCAACCGCTCGGCGGCGAGCTGAATCGGGGTGAGCGGGTTCTTGATCTCGTGTGCGATCCGCCGGGCAACGTCGGACCAGGCCGCGCGCCGCTGATCGAGCAATTGCTGGGTGATATCGTCGAAGGTCAGCACATGGCCGCCCTGATCCTCGACCAAAGTCACGGCGAGCGTCCGCGGTTCTCCGCTGCTCGTCATCTGGATCACCTTGGTATCCTCGCCGCTTTCGAGCAGCCGGTCGAGCTCCGGGCCGATATTCTTGAGGCACTCGCCCATGACGGCCTGCTGATCGACTTCCATAAGCTCGGCGGCTGACCGGTTGATCAGGCGTATCCGGCGTTCGCCGTCCACAGAAACGACACCGGCCGTCACGCTGGAAAGCACAGCTTCGGTAAAGGCCCGGCGGCTGTCGAGCTGGTCGTTGGCCAGCACGAGCGCACCCGTCTGCTCTTCGAGGCGGCCAGTCATCCCGTTAAAGGCGCTCGCCAAAGTGCCGATTTCATCGCGCGCTTCAGGAACGGGCACACGTGTCGAGAGATCGCCATCCGCGACCTTGCGCGCGGCTTCGACAAGTAGACCGACGGGCCGGACAAGCCGGTCGGCGACGTTCAGCGCAATCCAGATCGCCGCCCCGACAATCAGCAACGAGATCAGCAGCAACGCCGCGTTAAACCGCAACTGCATGACCTGCCCGCGATCGATTAGCTCGTCATAATCGTTGAGGATCGCCGTTGCGCGCTCGGTTTGCAGCTGCATCTGCGGGTCGGACGCGCGCGACGCATAAATCAGATAGGGCGATTCTTCGCCGAACCGCGCCAGCGCCTCGAAACGGTCGCCCGCATCGTTGACCGCCGACTGGCTTTCGGCGTCGAGCGTGGCGAGCAAGGAGGCCGTGAGCCGCGTTTCCAGAGAATCATTGTCCGGATTGACGAGCGCGACAGTGCGAACCTCGCCGCCCTCCCCTACCGTGAAAATGGCCGCGTCAGAAAGTTCGCGTGCGTAGACCTGAAAGGCAAAATTCTCGACGAACTCCGGCGTTTCGAACGACCGTCCCTCGACCAACGGCGCGAGGTCGGCCGCCATGGTCCGGGTCTCGGCTTCGACTTCTTCGAGGCTCTCGACATAGAAATCCTGGGCAAGGCTGCCCGCATTTTCGAGCGTGTCGCGCGCGCGTTCGGAGAACCAGAACTCGACGCCATATTGGAACAGGATGGACGCGAAGATGACGACGAGCAGTGTGGGCACCGCCGCGATCCCGGAGAACAGCGCCACGAGCCGGACATGCAGACGTCCCTTGCCCCCGATCGGCGATCGAGCAGCGCGGCGCTGCGCAATCCGCCGCGCGATCAGCACCATCAGGAACATTGCCGGGACCAGTATCGAGACTAGCAGAAGCGCGGTGAGGAACGGCGTCAGAAAAAGCTGGTCGGGACCCTGCCGGGTCAGCACGAAATAGCTGAGCGCGACCATGGCGAGGAATATGCCGAGCGTCGTCAGCTCGATCGACGGCATGAACCAGCTCTTCTGGCGCAGTCCGTCCATGCCGCCTTCATCGTCTAGCTGATCGCCGGAAACCGTCTCGCTGGTCATCGTTGCAGAGCTAACACAGGCCCGTTGCATAGAAAACACAGTTTTCCATAACTATCCGTATGTAATAGCGCTCGGTTCGGGCGGTCTGTCGCAAATGTGCAGCGATCGTTCTTAAGCAGCTTCGCGTTCGAGGTTTTGCCCGAAAAAGTCCGCCAGCATCTGCAGGACCTGCTCCGGGTCCATTTCCTGATTGGCCCGGTTGCGGAATTCGGCCGAGCCCGGCAGCCCCTTGGTGTACCAACCGATATGCTTGCGCGCGACTTTGACGCCGACATTCTCGCCATACAGATCGAGCATGTCGCGATAATGGCCGACAATCACGCGATACTGCTCGGCTAGCGAGGGATCGGGCCGCCGCTCGCCGGTCCGGAACCAGTGCATCATCTGGCTCAGCAACCACGGTTTCCCATAGGCCCCGCGGCCGACCATCACGCCATCCGCACCGGACTGGCGCAGCGCCTCTTCGGCATCTTCGATCGAACAGATATCGCCATTGACGATCACCGGCAGTGAGACCGCCTGCTTGACCTCGGACACGAAGGCCCAATCGGCATGGCCCTTATACATCTGGCAGCGTGTGCGGCCGTGCACTGTGATCATCTGCGCGCCGAGATCTTCGGCGATCCGCGCGAGTTCGGGCGCATTGCGGCTGTTGTCGTCCCAACCCGTACGCATCTTCACCGTCACCGGCACCTTCACGGCCTTGACCGTCGCCTCAATCAGAGACGCGGCCAGCGGCAGGTCGCGCATCAGCGCCGAGCCGGCATCGCCGTTGACGACCTTTTTGACCGGGCAGCCCATATTGATATCGATGATCGACGCGCCGCGATCCTCGTTCAGGCGCGCGGCTTCGGCCATCACTGCGGGCTCGCAACCGGCGAGCTGCATCGACACCGGCTCCTCGATCGGATCCCAGGCCGCCTTTTGCAGCGACTGGCGCGTCTCGCGGATCATCGCATGGCTGGCGATCATCTCCGTCACGTTCAACCCCGAACCGTAGCGGCGCACAAGACGGCGGAACGGCCGGTCGGTGACTCCCGTCATGGGCGCCAGGATCACCGGCGTTTCGATCGTCAGCGGACCTATGGATATGGGAGCAAGCGTCGTCATCATGCGTATCTTTTCTGGCGCGCATTTAGGGAATAAGGCGTTGGCGGGCAAGCGGAGCCTCCGCTAAGGCGATGCGGATGACGGACCGTCCGCATATCGCCGCATTGATCGTCGCCGCCGGCAAAGGCGAGCGCGCTGGTGGCGATATGCCGAAACAGTATCGCATGTTTCGCGGCAAGCCGGTACTCGCCCACGCCATCGACGCACTCGCCGCGTACCCGATGATCGATGCGATCCGAGTAGTTATCGGTCCAGACCAAGAAGACGCGTATCGCGACGCAATTGCCGAACGTTCCGTCGCTGCACATGTCATCGGCGGGGAAACGAGACAGGAATCCGTGCGCAACGGGCTGGAGGCTATCGCTGCGGATGGCGGCGCGGATATCGTGTTGATCCACGATGCCGCCCGCCCTTTCACGCCGATAACCGTTATCGACCGGTTGATCGCGGCTCTCGGAACCGACCCCGGTGCGATCCCCGCACTTCCCGTCGTCGACAGCCTCGCGCGGACCGACGGTAGCACGGTCGACCGGTCCGAATTCGTCACCATCCAGACGCCGCAGGCGTTCCGCTTCGATGTCATTCTGGCCGCACATCGCGACTGGACCGCGCCCGAACCCGCGACAGACGACGCTGCCATTGCACGAGCCGCCGGGCACAGAGTCGCTGTAGCCGAAGGCGATCCGGCGCTGAAGAAAATCACCTTTGCCGAGGATTTCGCCATGCCCTCCCCCCCCATCACCCGCACCGGCCTTGGTTATGATGTTCACGCCTTTGGCGACGGCGATCATGTCTGGCTGTGCGGCGTCGAGATCCCGCACGATCGCGCGCTGGCGGGCCATTCGGATGCTGATGTCGGGCTGCACGCGCTGACCGACGCCATTCTCGGCGCGCTCGGCGATGGCGATATCGGCGATCATTTCCCGCCCAGCGATCCGCAATGGAAAGGCGCGCCGTCACATCGCTTTCTCGAACATGCGCGCGATCTTGCCACGGCGCGCGCTATGACCATTCACCACGTCGATGTCACGCTGATCTGCGAGGCGCCGAAGATCGGGCCGCACCGGGCGGCTATGCGCTCCCGCATTGCCGAGATTCTTGCGATCCCCGAAAAATCTGTCAGCGTAAAGGCAACGACGACCGAAAAGCTCGGCTTTACCGGTCGCGGCGAAGGCATCGCCGCCCAGGCGATCGCGACGCTCGGCGAAATGGGAGAGTGAAATGCGACTGAAAATCGTGGCCGCAGGGGCGGCTCTGCTGGGACTATCCGTGCAAGCTGCCGCGCAACCCGCCTGCCTGACACATGCCGAAGCCGAAACCGTGATCCAGGCGATGCTGCCCAGCCTGATCGACACGGTGGGGGAGCAGTGCGCGCCCTTCCTCCCCGCCAATAGCGACCTGGTCGCACGTGGCAACCTGCTCAGCCAACGTCATACGCCGGCCGCCGAAATGGCGCGAGACGAGGCCGCATCGATTGCATTGCGCATACTGAACGATGGCGAAACCCCGCCGCCGGTCGAAGAATCGGGTGGCGAGCTTGTCCTCGGACTGTTCGAAATGGGTATCGCGGTGGCGATGAACGATATGCTGGATGCGGATAGCTGCCCGACCGCCGATCGTGTTTTCACGATTCTTGAGCCCCTGCCCTCGCGTAACTTCGCCGGGCTTCTGATTCTGCTGATCGAATTGGGCACTCGTGACGACGAGTCGAACGAGGCCGGACCCTTCGCGATTTGCGAGGCCGAAACGGGCTGACAATGGCCGTTCCCGAAAACCTGTTGCCCGAAATGCTGATCGAGCAGGCGCGCCGTGTTGTCGACGCCAATCGCGATGCAGGACGTACGATCGCGCTCGCGGAGAGCTGCACCGGCGGTCTTGTCGGCGCGGCGCTGACCGAAATCGCGGGCTCGTCAGACGTGTTCGAAGTCGCTTTCGTGACATATGCGAACCAAGCCAAGACCAGCCTTCTCGGTGTAAACGAAGATGTCATCGAAAAGCTCGGCGCGGTCTCCGAAGAGGTCGCTTCGGCGATGGCGCTCGGGGCATTGGAGCGGAGCGGCGCGGACATCGCTGTTTCGATCACAGGCGTCGCCGGTCCGGGCGGCGGAACTGAGGAAAAACCTGTCGGTACCGTTATGTTCGGGCGAGCCGTGCGGAGCGCGGATACGGAAAGCTACAGCCAGTTGTTCGAAGATAATGGCCGCGCCGGCGTCCGCCTTCAGGCGGCGCTATGGGCGCTGGAGCTGCTGCTCCCCGAATAACCGGCGCGATTATCGTCGTAGAGCGCGTCGGCACGCGCCTCGAAACTGTCGGTCATCTTTCTCAGCGCGCGGTCGAACACCTGACCGGCGAGACTTTCGAATACGCGGCTGCGAAACGCGAAATCGACGCAGAACTCGATGGTACAACCGCCATCGGGATGCGGTTCGAAGCCCCACTCATTGTGCAGATATTTGAGCGGCCCATCGAGATAATCGACGGCAATCCGGTTCGGCCGTTGCTTGTTCACTTTGGACGTGAAGGTTTCGCGCAGCGATTTGAAGCCGACGACGAGGTCGGCGACCATCGCGGTATCGCTATTCGATCGGATTCGTGTCGCGACAACCCAGGGCAGAAACTCCGCATAGCGGCCGACATCGGCCACCAGATCGAACATCTGCTCGGCGGTGTAAGAAACATGCCGGGTTTCGCTATGGCGCGGCATCGATACGCGCTCAGGCCTTGGCCAGCCGCGCTTCGCGGGCCGCGCGCAGTTTCTCGAAATCGTCGCCAGCATGATAGCTGGAGCGGGTCAGCGGGCTCGAGGCAACGAGTAGAAAGCCCTTTGCGCGCGCAATCCCGGCATAGGCATCGAACGCCTGTGGGCTGACGAAATCGACGACCTTCGCATGTTTCGGTGTCGGCTGCAGATACTGGCCCATGGTCAGGAAATCGACGCCGGCAGAGCGCATATCGTCCATCACCTGATGCACTTCCATCCGCTCTTCGCCGAGCCCGAGCATGATGCCCGATTTAGTGAAGATGGACGGATCAAGCCGCTTCACCTGTTCGAGCAGGCGCAGCGACGCATAATAGCGCGCACCAGGCCGGATCGTCGGATAGAGCCGCGGAACCGTTTCCAGATTGTGATTGTACACGTCGGGGCGCGCTTCGACGATCGCCTCGACCGCCGCTTCCGACTTGTTGCGGAAATCGGGCGTCAGAATCTCAATCGTCGTTTTGGGCGTCGTCTTGCGCAGCGCTTCGATCACCTTGACGAACTGGCTAGCCCCGCCATCCGGCAAATCGTCGCGATCCACAGACGTCACCACGATATGTTCGAGGCCCAGCTTGGCAGCCGCATCGGCCGTATGTTGCGGCTCGAGCGGATCGACGGCCCCCGGCATGCCTGTCTTCACATTGCAAAAAGCGCAGGCGCGCGTGCAGACGTCACCGAGGATCATGACCGTCGCATGCTTCTTCGACCAGCATTCGCCGATATTCGGGCATGCCGCCTCTTCGCAAACCGTGTTGAGATTGAGCTCGCGCATGAGCTTGCGTGTCTCGTTGAACGTATCGCCCATCGGCGCCTTCACCCGGATCCAGTCCGGCTTGCGGCGGCGGGGCCGAGGTTTTTCGGCGGTTTCGATGGCGACGGTGTCTGTCATGCGGCCCAAATAGCAATGCACAGGGGCGAATCCAACCATAGTTGGCAAGCCGCGGGTGATGATCTAGCGCCACACCATGGACATCGTGATTTCCACGCTGACCTCGCCGGTCATACTCTTCTTCATTCTCGGCATGCTCGCGGCCTTTGCGCGCTCGGACCTCGCCATCCCTGAAGCCATCGCCAAAGGTCTTTCGCTCTATCTGATGGCGGCGATCGGCCTCAAAGGTGGCGTCGCGGTTTCGGAATCGGGATTCACGCCGGAGCTGGCGCTGGCTGCGGTGGCCGGCCTCGCCCTCTCCTTCCTGATCCCCTATTTCGCCTATGCCCTGCTGACCGGTTTCGGCAAGCTCGACCGGGTCAACGCCGGCGCTGTCTCAGCGCATTACGGCTCGGTGAGCGTTGTCACCTTCGTGACAGCATCGGAAATCTTCACCGGCCAGTCGATGGGACCGGCCGGCTATATGGTCGCCGTGCTGGCGCTGATGGAGACACCCGCGATCATCAGCGGTTTGATGCTGGCCCGCCGTGGCCAGAAGCGCGACGATAACGGGAATGGCGGCGGACTCATGCACGAAGTCCTGCTTAACGCGTCGGTTGTATTGTTGATGGGCAGCTTTTTCATTGGGCTGATTGCCGGGCCGAGTGGTTTCGAGCCGATCGCGCCATTATTTCTTGTGCCATTTACGGGCGTGCTCTGTTTCTTCCTCCTCGATATGGGGCTGGTAGCCGCGCGGCGGCTGGTCGAAGCCAGGGCGATGACAGTCCGGCTGACTACGCTCGGCATCGTCTTCCCACTGATCAACGGCACGATCGGCACAGTGCTTGGAACGATGATCGGCCTTGATGTCGGCTCGGCCGCGGCGCTTGGCGTTCTGGCGGCCAGCGCCTCCTATATCGCCGTTCCCGCGGCCATGCGCATGGCGCTGCCCGAGGCTGATCCGGGCCTCTATCTCTCCATGTCGCTCGGCGTGACCTTTCCCTTCAACATCATTTTTGGCATTCCGCTCTTCGCCGCACTGGCGCAGGCGATAGGATAATCATGGTCGAAACCGTCACCCGCAAACGCATCGAAATTCTGGTCGATAAGCCGCTTGCCGGTGTTCCGATCCGCGCGGCGGCGGATGTCGGTATCGCCGGCTATTCGCTGGTCCCTGTCCAGTCGGGTTCGGGCCGCCACGGCAATTGGCGCAACGACCGGATTTCGGGCGCGGAAAACAAAGTGCTGTTTCTCACCATCGCATCCGAAGAGAAGGCCGATGCGCTGGTCGATGCGCTTGCGCCCAAGCTCGACAGCCACAGCCTGTTGCTGACCGTATCGGATGTGCAGGTCGTGCGCGGGGAACGCTTCTGATGCCCGAATTCGGTGCACTCATCGATGGATATTACCGTTTCCGCGCCGGCGATTACGCGGCACAGAAACGCCGTTACGACAATCTCGACCATGACGGCCAGCATCCGCCGGTGATGGTTATCGGTTGCTGTGACAGCCGCGTCGATCCGGCGACCATCTTCGATACGGTACCGGGCCAGATGTTCGCGCTGCGCAATGTCGCCAATCTCGTGCCACCCTATCAGCCGGGTCAGGGTCTGCACGGCGCCTCCGCCGCCATCGAGTTCGCTGTCGTCGATCTGGAAGTGCGCCACATCGTCGTGATGGGCCATGGCAAATGCGGCGGCATCACGGCCGCGCTGAAGAACGAGGATCGCGGCGCACCCGGCCCGAGTTTCATCGATGACTGGATCACAATTATCGACGAGGGCCGTGACCGCGTGATCGAGCGGTGCAAGGCCGATCCGTCGCTCGATGCGCAGCGCGCGCTCGAACATGAGGCAATCCGGATCAGCATCCGCAACCTGCGCACCTTTCCCTATGTCGCCGAACATGAGGCGGCCGGGACGTTGAAGCTCCATGGCTGCTGGTTCGCGATATCCGAGGGCGAGTTGCACGTCATGGATGATGAAACCGAGGAATTTCATCCCGCCTGATAGGCGCTGCGCCACTAGCCAAGCTTTATCCGGCTGCTAAAGGCTGACCCATATGGAAACCGGCCAGATCGTCTCTCTCTCGCTGTATTTCGTGCTGATGCTCGGCATCGGGCTCTATGCCTGGCGGACATCCACCGACGACGTCTCGGGCTATATGCTGGGCGGCCGCAAGCTTAGTCCGGCGGTTGCCTCCCTCTCGGCAGGCGCGTCGGATATGTCGGGCTGGATGCTGCTCGGTCTGCCGGGCGCCATGTATGTGTCGGGGCTGAGCGCAAGCTGGATCGCGATCGGCTTATTCATCGGCGCGCTCGTCAACTGGATCGTCGTAGCGCCGCGATTGCGCGTCCACACGGAAGTCGCCAGCGATGCGATCACGATCCCCGACTATTTTGAGAAGCGCTTCGAGGACAAGAGCCGGATGCTGCGCGTCATTTCCTCGATCGTGATCGTGATCTTCTTCACGCTCTACACGTCGAGCGGCGTTGTGGCGGGCGGCAAGCTGTTCGAAAGCGCGTTCGGCGCCGATTATGCGCTGGGCCTCTGGATCACGGCGGGTGTGGTCGTCGTCTACACGCTGTTCGGCGGCTTCCTCGCGGTCAGCATGACGGATTTCGTGCAGGGCTGCATCATGTTCGTGGCGCTGATCCTCGTGCCCGTCGTCGCGCTGACCGATGTTGGTGGGATTGCCGGCCTGCAGACGACGCTGACCGGTGTCGACCCCGGCCTGCTCGATCTGTTTGGCGGGATGACGCTGGTCAGCATCATTTCAGCCATGGCCTGGGGCCTCGGCTATTTCGGCCAGCCCCATATCATCGTGCGCTTCATGGCAATCCGCAGTGTCGTGGACGTGCCGCGCGCCCGGAATATCGGGATGAGCTGGATGGCCGTGACGCTCATCGGTGCGCTCTCGACCGGCTTGATCGGCCTTGCCTACGCCACTGAAAACGGCCTCACGGTCGAAGACCCCGAAACCATCTTCATCCTGCTCAGCCAAATCCTGTTCCACCCGCTGATCGCCGGTTTCCTGCTCGCCGCGATCCTCGCCGCGATCATGAGCACGATCTCATCGCAGCTACTCGTTTCATCCAGCTCGCTGACCGAGGATTTCTATCGCATCTATCTGCGCAAGGAAGCGAGCCAGACCGAGTTGGTGACGATCGGCCGGCTATCGGTCGTCGCGGTCAGCCTTGTGGCAATCGCCCTCGCCTATAATCCCGAAAGCAACGTCCTTGGCCTGGTCGCCAATGCATGGGCCGGGTTCGGCGCAGCGTTCGGCCCGATCATTCTGCTCAGCCTGACCTGGGATCGGATGACCCGCAATGGCGCGCTCGCCGGGATGATCGCCGGCGCGGCAACGGTCCTCTTCTGGATCTACGCCCCGGTCCTTGCCGAGAGCGCTACGCTATCGTCGCTGATCTACGAGATCGTGCCGGGCTTTATCGTCTGCGGTGCGGTCGCCATTCTTGTCAGCCTGTTCGGCCGCGAACCGGCGGACAGCATTACCGAAACCTTCGAACAGGCCCGCGTCGCGCGCACGGCCTGAGCAAAGAGAGATACGCATGCCCAACAATCACAGCAGCGACAATGCGAACATCGCCCTCCTTATCGACGCCGACAATGCATCGCATCAGGGCATCGATCCGGTGCTCACCGTGCTGGCAGAGCTCGGCAATGTGAACATCCGCCGCGCCTATGGGAACTGGCGCAAACAGGCGCTCAAAAACTGGGTCGACAAGCTGCACCGCTACGGCATCGAGCCGCAGCAGCAGTTCGACCTGACCAAGGGCAAGAATGCGACCGACATGAAGATGACAATCGATGCGATGGACCTGCTATTCGGCGGGCGCGTCGATGGCTTCGGGATCATGAGCTCTGACAGCGATTTCATGCCGATGGCGATGCGCATCCGACAGGATGGGCTGCCCGTTTACGGCTTTGGCAGCGCCAAAACGCCCGACGCCTTCAAACAGGCGTGCAGCCGCTTCATCGATGTCGATGCGCTGATCCGCGCAGAGAGCCAGAAAGGCAGCGGCGCAAACGGCGAAAAAGGCACGGTCGACGAGGAAATCGTCGCCCTCCTCATCGACGCCTATGACGCCGCCAAACGCGACGAAAACGGCTTCGCGGCGCTAAGCGCGGTGGGACAGCGAGCGGGAAATCGCTCGAGCTTCGACGTCCGCAACTATGGCTATACGCGCCTCAGCGATCTGATCGAAGACATCCCGAATTTTGCAACCGAGAAGCGCGAGAACGGGCAGGTTTGGGTGAAGCGCTTGCGGTGAGGCTATTTCATTACTCGCCGACCATCGGATTCAGATCGTCAATCTTGTAAGCCTCTTTGGCATCCTCCGGCAGCGTCCAACCATGCATTTCCTCTTCGAGAATAAAGCGCATGTCATCCAATGACATGGTTCTCACATCCCGAGGCAGCCATTTGAACTTTTCGATAATATAGAACCGCAGTGCTTCTAATCCCTGATGGCGTTGATAGCCTTCCCTTTCGGCAATGTGATCACCAAATACCTCTAAGTTGAAATTTAGCGCTCCATCAAGTTTGTGCACATTCGCGGTAAGTTGTCGTGAGAGTTCGTTCATTATCAATTCCCAAAAGAGCGATGAGAACATAACAAGAACTAATTGTCAAGCTCACCGCGTCAGTTTCTTATACGTCATCCGATGCGGCCGGTCGGCCTCGTCGCCTAGCCGCCGGCGCTTGTCCTCCTCATAGGCCTCGAAGTTCCCCTCGAACCATTCGACATGACTATCGCCCTCGAAGGCAAGGATATGCGTCGCCAGCCTGTCGAGGAAGAAGCGGTCGTGCGAGATCACCACGGCGCAGCCGGCGAAACTTTCGAGCGCCTCTTCCAGCGCACGCAGGGTTTCGACGTCGAGATCGTTGGTCGGTTCGTCCAAGAGCAGCACATTGCCACCCTCTTTCAGCATCTTGGCCATGTGGACGCGATTGCGCTCGCCGCCCGATAGCTGGCCGACCTTTTTCTGCTGGTCGGTGCCCTTGAAGTTGAACGCGCCGACATAGGCCCGCGTCTGCACCTCATGTTTGCCGAAGGTAAAGATATCGAGCCCGTCGGAAACTTCCTCCCAAACGTTGTGGTTGGGGTCGAGCGCATCGCGGCTCTGGTCGACATAACCGAGCTTCACGGTCTCACCGATCGCGATATCGCCATCGTCCGGCTCTTCCTGTCCGGTAATCAGTTTGAACAATGTCGTCTTGCCCGCGCCGTTCGGCCCGATCACGCCGACGATACCGCCCGGTGGCAGGCTGAACGTCAGGTCTTCGAACAGCAGCTTGTCGCCATAGGCTTTCGAAAGTCCCTTGGCCTCGATCACCTTGCCGCCGAGGCGTTCAGGCGTCTGGATCAGGATCTGCGCTTTGCCGGGCGAGCGGTTTTCCTGCGCCTCGACCAGCTCGTCGAACGCCTTGATGCGGGCCTTGGACTTGGTCTGGCGCGCCTTGGGGCTCTGCCGGATCCATTCCAGCTCATCCGCGATTGCCTTTTGCCGGCCCTTGTCCTCGCGCTCTTCCTGTTCGAGCCGCATCGCCTTCTTGTCGAGATAGGTCGAATAATTGCCCTCATAGACAAAATAGCGCGAGCGATCGAGCTCGAGGATCCAGTTGACGACATTGTCGAGGAAATAGCGGTCATGGGTGACGAGGATGACGTTGCCCGGATAATCGACCAGATGCTTTTCGAGCCAGGCGACACTTTCGGCGTCGAGATGGTTGGTTGGCTCGTCGAGCAGCAGGATATCGGGCTTGTCGAGCAGCAGGCGGCACAACGCCACCCGGCGCCGCTCGCCGCCCGAGAGATTTTCAACGCTCGCATCGCCCGGCGGACAGCGCAGCGCATCCATCGCGATTTCGAGCTGGTTGTCGAGCGTCCAGCCATCGACCGCGTCGATCTTTTCCTGCAGCTCGCCCATCTCGGCCATGAGCGCATCGAAATCGGCGTCTTCGGGCGGATCGGCCATCATGCCGGAAATCTCGTTGAAGCGATCGACAAGATCGGCGACGGGGCGCACACCGTCCATGACGTTTTCCTTGACCGTCTTGTCGGGATCGAGTTCGGGCTCCTGCGCCAGATAGCCGACGCGGATCCCCTCGCCTGGCCAGGCTTCGCCGGTGAAGTCCGTATCGATGCCGGCCATGATCTTCATCAGCGTCGATTTGCCCGAGCCGTTCGGTCCGACGATGCCGATCTTGGCGTCCGGATAGAATTGCAGATGGACCTGATCGAGGATCGGCTTGCGGGCGCCGGGGAAGGTTTTGGTCATGCCCTTCATGACGAAGGAATATTGCGCGGCCATAGGTCGTGTACGCTCCGAGTTTGGATTGCGGGAATTTGGCCGCGATGTAGGCGCGCGGAGACCAATTGGCAAACGCTGAAACGGTCAAGAAGCCATACGGTCTCAGACCGCACCATGCGCGTAGCGAGGCGGCCGAATCATATCACGCAGAATATCGCCGGACAGTTCACAATTTCGCCCCATTTCGCCGACGGCACGCTTTTATGCTCGCTATCGGGAATCACGGGAGAATCGGCTGAAAACCTTGCTGCAGCGCAGCAAAACCGGCGGATTATTTCGGTACGGACGCGCAATTACAAGTTGACGTTCCGTGAATGGACGCTATGGCAGCGCGCTGGGATTGGCGCAGAGCCAGGCCCTGAATTTATGCTATGGGAGCACTTGTAATGAAGAAACTTAGCTTTGCGCTTGCGACGGCTGGCATGTTTGCCCTGGCCGCTTGTGGCGAAACCGCTACGGAAACCGCCGACGAAGGCGCCGAAGCCACCGAAGAAGCGACGGAAGAAGTTGCTGAAGACGCGATGGCTGAAGGCGAAGAAATGGCTGAAGACGCCATGGCCGAAGGCGATGCGATGGCTGAAGATGCCATGGCCGAAGGCGAAGAAATGGTCGACGATGCCATGGCCGAAGGCGAAGAAATGGCTGAAGACGCCATGTAATTTGGCGATCGGCCTTCGGGTCGATCAACGAAAAATAGGGGCGCGACCCAAGCGGGTCGTGCCCTTTTTTTGCGCCGTCCCCGCGCGTGTGGACATTGCGCGGAATCGCGCAGCACGTCCGTTAATGCTTGAAGCCCGGCGCGTCATCGGTCACTCTTCCATGGTCGTGGAAGGGGATGTGCGATGAAATTCATATACACGCTCGTGATTGCCATTTGGTTCGCTACGCCGATTGCCGCGTCAGCGGATGCGTTCGACGATATTCAGGAGCGCGGTGAACTGATTGTGGGTGTCTCGATCTTCGCGCCCTGGACGCATCTCGACCGCGAGGGCGAATTCGCCGGGCACGAAATCGACATCGCTAACAACATCGCAAGCGATCTTGGTGTCGAGGCGCGGCTCGAACTCTATAATTTCGACGAGATTTTCGACGCGCTCGCCAATGGCGAGATCGATATGATCGCCGCCGGCGTGGCAATGACCGCAGAACGCGCCCGCCGCTTCCATTTCTCCATCCCCTATTTCACGACCGGAATGACGATCGCGACCGGCCCGTCTGTTACGGACGAGCCCAGCGCCGTTACCGATTTCAACACGCCAGACATGACGATCGCGGTGGTCGAGGACACATTGGCATCAAGAATAACCGCCGAGATGCTTCCCGACGCCAATGTCATAAGCTTCTCCACGCCCAGCGGCGCGGAAGCCACCGTCCTTCTCGGCCGGGCCGACGCTTATGTCGCCAGCGTGCCGGAAGCACGGATCTACGCCCTGCGCCACGGCGATCGCATTTCCCTACCCCTGTCGGAACCCCTGACTTCGAGCGTGGCCGGGTTCGTCGTACGCCAAGATGAGGGCCGGCTGCTCCATTTCCTCAATAGCTGGGTCCATATGCGTGAGGCCGACGGGTTTCTCGCGGACCGCTACCGCCATTATTTCGACACGCTCGACTGGGCCGTCGATATGATGCCGCAATAACCGGCTATCGATCCCCGGACAGGGAGATATGGAAAATTTGGAATGGTCGGGGAGACAGGATTCGAACCTGCGACCCTCTGTTCCCAAAACAGATGCGCTACCAGGCTGCGCCACTCCCCGACCGGAAGAGCGCGTTTAGGATGCGTTGGGCCTAAGCGCAACATACCCTTCGCTGTCACTCGGGAATTTTCCGGGGAAACATCCCCCGGATGTTTGCTCTTTCCGGAGATTGGTGGGCCCGGAGGGACTCGAACCCCCAACCAAGCCGTTATGAGCGGCCGGCTCTACCATTGAGCTACAGGCCCCACCGTTCAGCGGCATCGCCCTGCCAAAGCATGTGCGGCATGGCAAGCGGCTTTCGCGCCGCACCGCTCCTCTATTGTGATGCGCGGGCCCGGTCGGCCGCGGCTATGATATCGGCAGCGCGCACCGCGGTAACGCCGTGCCGGGCGAGCAGTTCGAACACCCCATCCCACCAGGCGTAAAAGGCCTTCAGATCGGCCGCATCGCGGACATAGGGCGTATGGCCAGGCACCACCGAGGGTGAATGGTATGAGAGGCCAATGATCGGCGCGCCATCTTCAACGAGCCGCTTGACGGCGTCGAGCGCGAGATTGAGCGGATAATCCTCCGGCGTCAGCGAAACGCGCTGCAGCAGCCGCGTACGCGCGAGAAAGGTCCGCCAGAGCGCCAGTTTTTCGCCCCACGCGAACAGGGAGGCGCCAAAACCGCGCAGTGGGCCAACAAATGTCGAGGTCAGCGGCAGTTCGAGCAAAGTGCGTTTCGGGCCGGCCCAAAAGGCGTTCGTGCGGAACCGCGAAAAATCCGGGCCGCCCTCCTCCGAATAGTTGAAGAGCGCGCGCGCGGACGTATCCAGGCGATACCCCTCGGCTTCCAGCAAGGCCGCGCTTTGCTCGCCAATACCGTAGCGGCCGGCACGATACAGAACCGGGCGTTCGCCGATCCGGTCCGCTATTCGTTCGGTCAGGCGTTTCAGTTTTTCCCGCTGAAGGTCTATCGGAAGATTACCTGTAAAGCTCGTCGGACCGGACACTTCTTCTTCGAATGGCGGATTGACCCAGGGATGTAATTGCGTGCCGATTTCGCAGCCGTCGCGTGCATGCATTTCGGCGATGATCGCCGCGCTGCGATCATTATCGACGATCGGATAATCGACCATATAGGCCGGTAATGCGCCCGCCTCGCGGAAAAAACGCTGCGCCTCGGGCAGCCCTTCCATCGCGGTCACCGCGACATTGTCGCGGCTCAGCGGCTGCTCCCAGTCGAATTCCTCTTCGGTATCGACGAATATCACATAATGCGGGCCGAAATCGTCGGGAAGCGGCGCATAGGCACGGGGGTCTGCCGGTCGGTCTATGCGGCCGACCCGGCGGTCGGCATCGCCGCGTGCGGCGCTCCGCCGATCCCCGTTATGCCTATCTGCCCCGTTCACCCGGCAAGGCGCTAGCATCATTTACGGGCAAGTGCAGGACAAATCTCTGCGGTTCGATATCGAGCCGTCCGTCCACTTCCCGCGCGATGTTGCGGACGAGGCGCAGCGCGAAACCAAGGCCCAATGCCGGCGCATCGGGCCAGTCACCGTCCGGCGAATAACCCGGATCGAGCAGTTCGGCCTCACTTTGTCCGGTCAGCAATGCGGGTCGGTCGAACGCGACGATCACATCGCCATCGCTTCCGTCCCGCACGCACGCAACGTCGATCGTTTCGCCCGCACCCGCAAGGCCAACCGTCGAAGAGAGCAGCCTTTCCACCATCCGCTCTATCGCGATCGGATCGGCGTCTAGCGCCGGCAAACCATGCTCAATCTGCACCGCGAGATCGACATCGCGCGACCGGGCTTGATCGACATAGACATCGTGGAGGCGCTGGAGAATCGATGCGACATCGACGCGTTCCGAAGACAGCGCCAGGCGATCCGTCTCGGCCCGGGCGGCGGTGTCGATATCGTCGATCGATTGGAGCAAACGACCCGCCTCGCGCGCAATGTCGCCCGCCCGCTCGCGATAGAGGGTGGACACCGGACCCAGCAGTTGTCCGTCGATCATCTCGGCAAATCCGATAATCGCATTCAGCGGCGTGCGCAGTTCATGAATGAGTTGGCGCAAGGAATCGGGCTCAAGACTCGAGCCGAAGAGCCCGGTCCGCTCGGCATCGCCACTTGTTGCTTCTTCGTCGCGGCGCGGTCGGCGCGCCATGCCCCGGTACCCCGCGAAACGCCCGTCATCCTCTCCGAAAAAGGGTACGGCCGAAATCCGCCACGCTCCCGCGGCAGGCCCCTCCCCCGCCACCATAAGGCGCGCGTCGCGGAACGGCGCGCGCTGGCGAAAAGCGCCAGCAGCATGTCCATCGACACCGAACTCTAACGCATCCGCGCTGAAAGCGATGGTCTGACCGATCAGCGGACCGCGTGGCGCGCCCTCAACCCAGCGGATAACGCCGTCCGGCCCGGCCTCGAAACGGAACTCGGCAACCTGGTCCGCCGATAGAGGCTGTTCGAATTCGGCATCGCGTGTTTTTCGGAACGCCTCGATCCGTTCGACAAGCGTGCGAATCTGTTCGACATTTCCCTGCACGGCACTCTGCTTGGACACATCGGGGATCGCGTCGGAAGGGTCGAGTCCGAGAATATCGGCGTCTGTATCCGGCGCCTCGATCGACTGATTTTCGAGGATCATGTCCGATGCACCGAATCGGTCGAGCGCATCGCGCACTTCGGAGCTGAGATCGCGCCGGTGCCGTAATAGCGCACGTGAGCTGGCCCGCATCTGCGGCAACAGGTCGAGCAGATCCTCATCGTCCACAGACGCGCCTAATATGACGGGCCGGGCGATTTCCGCCTCTTCTTCGGCGAAATGCGCATAGAGCCAGGCCGGAAGCTGGCGCCCAGACAAGGATTGGGCGGCTTCCAGCTTAATCTCCGCCGGGACGTCGATCTGCCATTCGTCGAGCTTGGCGAAGGCATGCACATGATCGGGGTCAAGCGCGACATCCTCGCGTTGCGCCAGGACATCAACAAGCTGCCGCCAAGCCGATATGCGCGCAACCGGTGTATCGGCCGGCTGCGCCATGACGGTCGCCAACATGTCGTCAAATCGCATTCATAACCCCGCTTCGGGCACCGCGAGCCGCCCTTGCTACTGGGTTTCGCGATAGCCGGGTAAAATGGTTAACGGAACCCGGCTTTTTCATCTGTGCGATACTGGCACAATTGCTTTTTCGGGACATATAATTATAACGAATAGTGGTTTCACGAAGGATTTGACTATGAAGTCTGCATCCCCCGCTCTCGACGACATCGATCGGCTGATCCTCGCAACTTTGCAGGACGAGGGGCGCATCACAAACGTCGAGTTGGCCCGCCGCGCCGGACTGACCGCGCCGCCTTGCCTGCGACGTGTGCGCGCGCTTGAGGATAGCGGTGCGATCAAAAGCTATCATGCCCGTCTCGATGAGCGGACATTGGGTTATGGCATAACCGTATTTGCGATGGTCAGCCTGAAAAGTCAGGCGGAAGACGATCTGCGCGCCTTCGAGGAACGGATCGCCACGCTTCCGCTTGTGCGCGAATGCCATATGCTCAACGGCGAAATCGACTTTATCCTTAAGATCGTCGCGCGCGACCTTCAGCATTTCCAGGATTTCCTGACATCGAGCCTCACCACCCTTCCCAATGTGGAGAGCGTGAAGACGTCGCTGACGATCCGGACCGCCAAGGCGCTGCCCGGTGTTCCGGTCGATATGGCGGAATAGCGGCGGCTAGCCGTTCGGCGTCGCTGCCGGAGCCTGAGCCGGAACGGGTTGTATTCGACCCGCATAAGCCCGCCACAGGCGCGCAACCCCCGCGCGTGGGCCGACAACCTGATCGAGCGCAGCAACCGCTCCAGCGCCATCCCCGCTGCGCGCCAGCGCGATACCGAGCCGTAGTGCAGCCAATTCCGTATCGACAGAGCCCTTTTCTATTGCCGCGCGGTAAAGCGGCGCGGCCGCCGCATATTCGCCAAGCGACATATAGCCGTCCGCCGCCGCCATAGCGCTCTCGCCGGCTGCCGCGCTCATCGCCGCCTCAGCCCGTCTTGGAAGCGCACTGCGCAAACTCTGCGCGGCACGCGTAGTGCCACGATCGAGCGCAGCGATCTCGGCATTGCGACCATCGAGAATGCTTGCAGCCCGCCCGGCCTGGACGATCCGCTCGATCTCGGCCGGTAATTCCCGGCCATGCGCGACTTGTGCATAATCGCGATAATCAAACTCGCCGGTCAGCGCGCCGGCCGCATCCTGAAGGCGCCACAAATCGAGCGCTGCTTCCGGATCAGCCGGATAGGCAGAGCGATGCTGCACGATCACGTCGCGCCAGTTGCGTTGAGTAGGATGCTCGGCGACCAGCGCCTGGCCAAAACTGACGACGCGCGCCGTATCGTTGGCCTCTTGGGCAAAATGGATGGCGCGCCGATACCAGTCGACCGGGATCCGCATGCCCGCAGTGCGATGGATCGCAAAGGCGCGCTCGACAAGCGTGATCGCACCGGCATGATCGCCGCGTTCGTTCGTCAGGCTGGCCATAGCGACGAATACCCTCGGGTTCGTCGTGCCGCGATCGATCGCCGCCTGCAGATCGGTCCGCGCCGCCTCCGCATTTTGCGCGTGAAAGGATATCCGGGCGCGGTGATAGTAGAGTTCGGCGCCTTGCTCGGCCGATAGCAATGGGCTGGCCAGCAGCGTGTTGATCGCGGCGACCTGCGCTGCCGTGTTGAACGTGCGGTTCGCCACGTCCAGTTGCAACGTCGCGATCAGATACCGGTCGCCCTCCGTGCGGGCGGCAGCAGAAGCTTGGGACAGATATCCCGAGGCAGCCGGGAAATTGCTCTGGCCGATTGCTGTTTGCGCCTGTTGGGCGGCCCGCCGCACATCGCGAGTCAAATCGTAATCGACCGCCGCATTCTGCGCCAGAAGCGGCGCGCCAGAGGGCATGACCGCCAATATCGTTCCCGCAACCGCCAGTCCGATCAGTTTTTTCACTACGCCCACCTCGATTTTCCCGCGTTTCCCATGCGCATAAAGAAATGGGGACGGCGATACCATCTCGCCGTCCCCAAATTTTTTCCGCTTGTCCTGCCTCTCGCCCTATTCGGCGCTCGCAGGTTCTGCGGCCGCAGTTGCTGCCGAACCGCCCGCCTGCTCATCCAGCCATTGGAGCCAAAAAGCCGCATGCGGAGCCCGATCGCCGGTCACGGCCTCGAACTCGGCGCGTGCCGCATCCATCTGGCCCATAGAGTAGAGCAGAGCACCCTTGCGCAAATGCACCGTACCAGCATCGACACCGCCTTTTTCGAGCGCGATATCGTAGAGTTCGAGCGCTTTCGTATTGTCGCCGTAAGACGCATAGGCGTCGGCCGTATTCAACGCGACCCGGCCCGCGGCTGAGCTGCGCGCCTGCGCTTCAGACTCGGCAAGGCCTGCCTGATCTCCCGGAATGGCTGCAGCCAGTTCGCTCGCCGTTTCCTGATCGGCCTGGATCGCACCGCCCGCAAGAGCCGCCTGATACACATCCTGCGCCTCGCGCGGCAGGCCACGCAATGCGGCAAGCCGGACATATTCGTTCACCAAATTAGCGTCCAAACCGTTCGTCGCCCGCATCAGGCGCAGGACATCGAGATTGGCCTGCTCTTCGAGCCTGCCAGCGGTTTGCAAGACGCGCAAAACCTCGTTCCAATTCTGCGGCGACGGGTGCGACTGCAGAAATGCCGTGCCGAACTCGACGACGCGGGCAACATCGTTCGTCTCATAGGCGTTACGAAATGGTACCGTGTGCCAGCTCGACGGAATTTCCTGCCCCGCCGCGCGCAGCGATTCGAACGCCGCACTGGCGCTTGCATAGCCCGCTGCATCATTATCGACGCGGAAATGCGCAAGCGCAGACTGGATATGCGCGTCCGCATTATCGGGATCGTAGCGCAGCACATTCTGATAGGCTTCTATCGCCCCGGCCGAATCATCGGCGCTGTTCGCCGCGTTGCCGATGGCCAGCCAGTAGACAGGTCGCTGCTCGACGCCAACGCGATTGCTTTCAAGACCGAGCCGCAGTCCCGGGATTTGCGCTGCCTGCACCTGCTCCGCCGTGCCGCCCGCATTCTGGATGCGCGCCGCCATCTGCAGCATGAGCTGCCCGAGAATAAACCGGTCATCGTTATTCTGGATCATCGGTACCGCGCCCTGCAACTGGGTAAGCAGTGCCGCCGTATCCGGCATAGCCTCTTCTGACTCCAGTGCCGTTTGCACGGCCACGACAACCGCGCGAACCTCGTCGGAAATTTCGCCCGGATCGAATTCTTCCGGCTCTTCTGCCTGCATCGCGACGGCCGGCGCTGTAGCGACGACGGAAGCACCGCCGAAAACCAGTGCGGCGGCCAGACCCATTGTGGAAACCCGTTTCATGGAATTGCTTCTCCTAATATCTTTCTTGTGCCCCATATGAACCGTTCGGTAGCCTGCTACTAACGGATGAGCCGGAGAACAAGTTACGTTGGATGAACCGGTTTTGCCTGTTGGCGACTGAACATCGGTTGAACTGCTGGTTTTCAATAGAAAAACCCGCTTTGACGATGGCGGTATGAAACGTTAACCGGGCCGTATGCTAACACTTATCTCCCCTGCCAAGTCGCTTGATTTCGACAGCGACATCCGTCCGATCGATTCTACCGAGGCGCGTCTGCCGGACGAAACCGAACGCCTGGTCTCGGCCGCATCGAACCTGACCAAGAAAAAGCTCAAGCAAATCATGCCGGTATCGGATAAGCTTATTGAGCTGAACTATGGCCGGTACAAGGATTTCTGGGATCAGCCCGAGCGCGCGGCGATCTTCGCCTTTTCGGGCGATGTTTACACCGGATTCGAAGCAAGATCGCTCGACGATGAGGGAATTCGCTTCGCGCAGGATCATGTGCGCATCCTGTCGGGACTATATGGCCTACTGAGGCCGCTCGATGCGATCCGGCCGTATCGCCTGGAGATGGGCACCAAATGGGCGCCGCGCTACAAAAAACTGACCGATTTCTGGGGCGACAAGATCGCGGATCTGCTCGCCAAGGATCTGGAAGCCGACGGTTCGGGCGTCATCGTCAATCTCGCCAGCAAGGAATATTGGGCAGCGGTCGAAAATTCGCGCACGACGCAGGCCGCCCGGGTGATCACCATCGACTTTCGCGAAGACGGCCCGAACGGGCTCCGCTTCAACAGTTTCGAAGCCAAGCGCGCGCGGGGCATGATGGCCCGCTATATGTGCGAAAACCGACTGGAAGACCCCGAAGCGCTGAAAGACTTCGACAGCGACGGTTATCGATATACGCAAGAGGGCTCGGACGAGAATAGCTGGCGCTTCATCCGGCGATGACGGGCAGCGCGATTGTTATCGGCGCGTCCGGCGGAATCGGACGCGCGCTCGCCGATGCGCTCGAAACCGAAGGCAAGCATGCCCGGATTATCCGCCTCTCTCGGTCGGGTGGGCCTGATGGCGCGATCGATATCCAAGATGAAGCGAGCATTGCTGCCGCTGCTGAAGGCTTGGCTGATACCCCTCCCCCGTCGCTGATCTTCGTCGCCACCGGCATTTTGCATGATGGGCCGGCAGGACCGGAAAAAACCATGCGCGAGCTCGACGCGGCATGGCTGTCCCGGAATTTCGCGGTGAACACGATCGGGCCGGTGCTCGTCGCCAAGCATTTTCTGCCGCTCATGCCCAAGAGCGAGCCGGCGACCTTCGCCGCGCTATCGGCACGCGTCGGCAGCATTTCGGATAATCGGCTTGGCGGCTGGTATGGCTATCGCGCGTCCAAGGCAGCACTTAACATGATGATCCGCAACCTCGCCATCGAGCATAGGCGCAAGAATGATCGCGCGATCATCGTCGGCCTGCACCCCGGGACTGTCGACACGCCGCTGAGCGAACCGTTTCAGCGCAACGTACCGGCGAAACAGCTGTTCGATCCCGAGCGCGCGGCGCTGCAGCTACTCGATGTGCTCGACGGGTTGAAGCCCTCCGATAGCGGCCATATCTTTGCCTGGGACGGCGAGGAAATCGCGCCCTGACGCACCCGGCCGCAATTGTGGATAAATCGGGCTTTCGGCTCGCCTAATTCCCGCAGTTTTGCTAGGCTTTTCACAGATATTTCACAACGGAAAGTGACGCTTTGAGCGACGACCAGACGACCATGGCGAACCCGTCGGACATCAGCCCGATCAACATCGTCGACGAGATGAAGTCGAGCTATCTCGACTATGCGATGTCGGTGATCGTGGCGCGCGCCCTGCCCGACGTTCGGGACGGCCTGAAGCCCGTGCATCGCCGCATCCTCTATGCCTGTCAGGAAGGCGGATTCGTCGCCGGTCGACCCTATCGCAAGTCGGCGAAGATAGTCGGCGATGTGATGGGCAACTACCACCCGCATGGCGACAGTGCGATCTACGATGCGCTCGCCCGGATGACGCAGGACTGGTCATTGCGCGTGCCGCTTGTCGACGGTCAGGGCAATTTCGGCTCGATGGACCCCGATCCGCCCGCCTCGATGCGCTACACCGAGGCGCGGCTCAACAAGGTCGCGATGACGCTGCTCGACGATCTCGACAAGGATACGGTCGATTTCATCCCGAACTATGATGGTTCGACCGAAGAGCCTCAGGTTCTACCGGCGCGCTTCCCCAACATCCTCGTCAATGGCGCGGGCGGCATTGCGGTCGGCATGGCGACCAATATCCCACCGCATAATCTCGGCGAGGTGCTCGACGCCTGCCGCGCCTTTATCGACAATCCGGCGATCACCAATGCCGAGCTGATGGAGATCGTGCCGGCGCCCGACTTCCCGACCGCGCCGCTGATCCTAGGCCGCTCGGGCGCGCGGGCAGCATATGAGACAGGCCGCGGCTCGATCATCATGCGGTCTCGCCACGAGATCGAGGAAAAGGCCGGCGACAAACGCGCCATCATACTGACCGCTATTCCCTATCAGGTCGGCAAGTCGGCGCTGGTCGAGAAGATCGCCGAGGCCGCCAAGGACGAACGGATCGAGGGCGTTTCAGACATACGTGACGAATCGAACCGCGACGGCGTGCGCGTTGTCATCGAGCTGAAAAAGAGCGCAACGCCCGATGTCGTACTCAATCAGCTCTGGCGCCACACGCCCGCACAATCGAGCTTCCCGGCGAACATGCTAGCGATCCGGGGCGGGCGGCCGGAAACGCTGACGCTGCGCGATATCATCCAGGCCTTTATCCAGTTCCGCGAAGAGGTCATCACGCGGCGCTCCAAATATGAGCTCCTGAAAGCGCGCGAGCGCGCGCATCTGTTGCTCGGCCTTGTCGTCGCCGTCACCAATCTCGACGAGGTGGTGCGGATAATCCGCGGATCGGCGAACCCGGCCGAGGCCCGCGCCGCTCTGCTCGCGCGCGAATGGCCGATCGCCGAAATCCGGCCTTATATCCAGCTAGTTGAAGCCGTAGAAACGGCAATCGAGGGCGATACATACAAGCTTTCCGACGCACAGGTCCGCGCGATCCTCGAATTGCGTCTCCATCGGCTGACGGCGCTTGGCCGCGACGAGATCGGCGCGGAGCTCAAGGAGCTGGCCGAAAAGATCGCCGAGCTGCTCGATATTCTCGGCGACCGCGCGAAGCTCTACGCTGTCATGCGCGCCGAATTCGACGAGATCAGCGAGCAATATGCAACGCCGCGCGTCTCCGAGATCACGGCCGGCGATTTCGATATCGAGGACGAGGACCTGATCGCCCGCGAAGAGATGGTCGTGACCGTCACCCATTCGGGCTATATCAAGCGCACGCCTCTGGCGACCTTCCGCGCGCAGCGCCGCGGCGGCAAGGGCCGGGCCGGCATGGCGACGAAGGAAGAGGATGTCGTCACCCGGCTGTTCGTCACCTCGACGCACACGCCCGTGCTCTTCTTCTCGAACAAGGGACAAGTCTACCGGATGAAGGTCTGGAAACTGCCCGAGGGCGGACCACAGACCAAGGGCCGGCCGATGCAGAACCTGCTGCCGCTGGCCGAGGACGAGTTCATCCGCACGGTCCTCCCACTGCCGGAAGACGAGGCCGAATGGGCGAGCCTGCATGTGATGTTCGCCACAGCGCAAGGCAGCGTGCGGCGTAATTCGATGGATGCGTTCGAGAATATCCCGTCGAACGGCAAGATCGCCATGCGCTTTACCGAGGATAGCGAAGACAAGCTGATCGGTGTTGCTTTGCTGCAGGAGAGCGACGATGTGCTGCTCGCAACGCGCAACGGCAAGGCGATCCGCTTCTCCGCCACCGATGTCCGCGCCTTTGCGAGCCGCACTGCCATCGGCGTGCGCGGTGTTACGCTCAAGGACGACGATGCGGTTATCTCGCTCTCGGTAATGGGTGCGACGGGCACCGAGATCGAGGAGCGCGACGCCTATCTGAAGGCCGCGCCCTGGAAGGATAACGATAACGAACCCGAACTGCAGCCCGAAATCATGGACAAGATGATCGCGGCCGAAGAGTTTATCCTCACAGTCTGCGCGAATGGCTATGGCAAGCGGTCTAGCGCCTATGAGTATCGCCTGACCAAGCGCGGCGGCCAGGGCGTCGTCAATATCGACAACATCAAGCGCAACGGCAAAGTCGTGGCGAGCTTTCCGGCGAGCAACGACAGCCAGGTCATGCTGATCACCGATCAGGGCAAGCTCATCCGGATGAATGTCAGCGATGTCCGCGTCATGGGCCGCAGCACGGCGGGCGTGACGCTGCTTGACGTCGCCGAGGGGGAGAAGGTGGTCGGCGTCGCGCTGATCGACGAAGAGGAAGCTCCGGAGGATGCGGCAGAGGAAGCCGTGGCGGCGGAGATGGGCGGCGAGAGCAAGGAATAAATACCGCGCTTTATCCAATACCGTTAGGGCTGAGCCTGTCGAAGCCCGTTTCTCCGCCGATAGACGTCCTTCGACAAGCTCAGGACTAACGGTATAGGGTGTGGCATGCGCATCGACATTACGCCTTCCAGCCAAACCTGCGGCGCCACAATCACCGGCATCGACCTGTCGCAGCCGTTATCCGACACCATCATCGCTGGTATCCGCGCCGCCTGGCTCGAACATCATGTCCTGAGCTTCCCCGACCAGACGCTCAGCGACGACGATCTCGAACGGTTCACGCTCTATTTCGGGCCGTTCGGAGACGATCCCTTCATCGCGCCGATACCGGGCCGCGAGCATGTGATCGCTATCCAGCGCGACGCCGCCGAGACCGCGCCGCTGTTCGCTGAGAACTGGCATACCGACTGGAGTTTCCAGGAACATCCGCCCGCCGGCACCTGTCTCTTCGGTATCACGATCCCGCCATCGGGCGGCGATACGCTGTTCGCGAACCAGCATGCCGCACTCGATGCGATGCCGGACGAGCTGCGCGCCCGGCTGAATGGCAAGCAGGCAGTCCATTCTGCGAAGAATGCCTATGCACCCGAAGGCATGTACGGCGAAAAGGATGAAGGCCGGTCGATGGATATTCGCCCCTCCGAGGAGGCGAAGGAGACCCGGCTTCATCCGATCATCCGCAATCACCCCGAAACCGGACGGCCCGGCATTTTCGGAACGGTCGGCTATATCGCCGGGATCGACGGCATGGACGAAGGCGAAGCGCTGCCCCTGCTGATGGAGCTATATGCGTGGCAGACGCAGGACCAGTTCGTCTATCGCCACAAATGGGCACCGGGCATGCTGGTCATGTGGGACAATCGCTCGGTCCTGCACAAGGCGACCGGTGGTTATGAGGGCCATGACAGGCTGCTGCACCGGACGACCATCGGCGCCTATCGGCCGAGTTAAGGGCCGCTGATTACTGCGCGCGGTCTGCCGCGAGCGTACGCACCACGCCAATCGCGATCATCGCCTGCCCGGTGAAATAGAGCGGCCAGATCAAGAGGTCTGGAATCAGGGAATTCGCCAGCGGCCCCATCCGCGCGAAGATCAGCAGATCGGAGATGACGAACAGCAGAGCGCCGATGCCCGTCAGATAACGTGAAAAGCGGCTGAGCCAGGCGAGCGCCGCCATAAAGGCCAGCGGCGTTGCATAGAGCGCGATATCGGTGGCCATGCTTCTGTCGCCCGGCAGCATCCAGGATATCCAGATAACCGCAGGGACGAGCAGCACCGCCAGCGCCTTCTGGCTCAGGCTCGTCTCTGCACGGCGATTGCGGAAGAAGAGCGTAATCGCGATCAGATGCCCGACCATGAACGCCGCGCCTCCCTCAAACATGCCCAAGGCCTCGATCGCGATATCGCCGGTCGCGCCAAACCCCAAAACCCAAGCGATCAGCCAGCCATCGACACTGCGGGCCTGCATCGCCGCCCAAATCGCTAGCAGGCCGACGCCCACCCCTTTCCAAGCGATAAGCAGCGCGGAGGGCTCCATAAATTGCGCGGCCAGATAGTAGCTGAGGCCCGCAAACAGCGCGAGCAGCAGGACGAGACCGCCCGCTTTTGCGGATGATTCTTCTGTCATGCTGTCCTACGGCCCCCTATTCGCGCTATGATGTTGTAACAATCGATCAGGGTGGCGCAAGGCAACCCGATCAACCCTGGGAACTTAGCGAACTCAAGACAATGAGCGACTACCAAATCCACATCATCGGCGGAGGGCTCGCCGGATCGGAAGCTGCTTGGCAGCTCGCCGAACAGGGCGTGAAGGTCCGTCTTTCCGAAATGCGCGGCGCCTCTGTTAAAAATGGGGGCGACATGACGCCGGCGCATCAGACGGACGGGCTGGCGGAGCTCGTCTGTTCGAACAGTTTCCGATCCGACGATGCCGAACGCAATGCGGTCGGGTTGCTGCATCAGGAGATGCGCGATCTCGGCTCGCTGATCATGCGTTGCGGCGATACACACAAAGTGCCGGCCGGATCGGCGCTCGCCGTGGATCGTGATGGTTTTTCGGATGCGGTGACGCAGGCGCTGGCTGAGCATCCCAATATCGAGATCGTCCGCGAACGGATCGACAGCCTGCCCGAGAGCGGCCTGACCATCGTCGCGACCGGGCCGCTGACCGCCCTCTCACTGGCCGAGAGTATTGGCGCGGCGACCGGTGATGATGCGCTCGCTTTTTTCGATGCCATCGCGCCAATCGTCCACAGGGACAGCATCGATATGGATATCGCCTGGATGGCCTCGCGCTGGGGTAAGGGCGAGAGCGACGATGGCGATTATATCAACTGCCCGATGGACAGGGACCAGTATCTGGCTTTCCATCAAGGCCTGATCGATGGCGAGAAGACCGAGTTTCGGGACTGGGAAAAGGATACGCCCTATTTCGAGGGCTGCATGCCGATCGAGGTGATGGCCGAGCGCGGCGTCGATACGCTGCGCTATGGGCCGATGAAGCCGGTCGGGCTCGATAATCCGCACATGGCGACGCCCGAGTTCCCAGACGGTCGCTGGCCCTATGCGGTCGTGCAGCTTCGGCAGGATAATGCGCTGGGCACGCTATGGAATATGGTCGGCTTTCAGACGAAGCTCAAATATGGCGCACAGGTCGAGTTACTCCGGACGATACCGGGGCTCGAAAAGGCCGAATTCGCGCGGCTTGGCGGACTGCATCGCAACACCTTCATCAATTCGCCCAAGCTGCTCGACAGCCAGATGCGCCTGAAGAGCGCACCGCATATCCGGTTCGCCGGACAGATCACGGGCTGCGAAGGCTATGTCGAAAGCTCAGCCGTCGGCCTGATGGTGGGGCGCTTTGCGGCAGCGGAACTGCGGGGCGAAACATTGCCCTCTCCGCCGCCGGAAACCGCCCTGGGTGCGCTGATTGGCCATATCACGGGCGGCGCGGATGCGCGCGACTATCAGCCGATGAACATCAATTTCGGCCTGTTTCCCCCGCTCGCCGAGCGTGTCCACAAGAAACAGCGCAAGGAAGCGATGACGGCGCGGGCGCGGGCCGCCATGGCGGAGTGGCGCGGCGATATGGAGCGTAAGGCCGCCTAGTTTTCGGTGAGGCCTGCCTCGGCCAGTACCAGCATTAGCCCGCGCATCGTACAGAGCGGAACGTTGCCGTCATCCTCCCAATATTCGTCGAGTGAATGGGCGCGTTGGCTGTTCCCGCACCGGGAGATGGTAATGGCCGGAATGCCGAGGGAAATCGGGATATTGGAATCGGTTGACGACGCAACAAAACTGGGCCGGATGCCCTCGGCCGCGTAGAGAATGCCCGCACGCCGGACCAGCGACGTATTGAGACTGCCGCGACCCGCCGGGCGGCGGCCGATGGACTCAATCTCGACGGTCAGCAATTCGCCACCACCGCGCACCGCATTCTCGGCCTCCAAACCATCAGCCATGGCCTGGTGGAACGCCGCATCCAGTGCCTCGATCTTCGCGGGATCGCCCGAGCGCATATCGACTTCGAACCAGCTTTCAAACGCAATCGAGTTGACCGATGTTCCCCCGCCTGTCCGGCCGATACTGTAGCTGGATCGCGGTCCCTCCTGCGTAATCGGGTGGGCGGCGTTAATGAAGCGTGTGATCGCGCGCGCGGCCGCATGATGTGGGTTGGCGTCGCCGAAATTGCCCCAGCTATGCCCACCCGGGCCGTTGAATGTCACACGATAGCGGTTCGACCCCACGGCGCTGGTCACGAGCCGCGTTTCATTTCCGCCGTCGATCGCGATGAAAGAATCGGGACGATCGGCCCCTTCGCGAAACAAGTGCCGCACGCCGCGCAGATCGCCGAGCCCTTCCTCGCCGATATTGCCGACCAGAATAACGTCACCGTCTGTCTGGATATCGGCTTCCGCGATCGCCGATGCGAACTGCAGCAGCATGATGGCGCCGCGCGTATTGTCGCCGATGCCCGGTGCCGTGTAGCGGTTGCCCTCGATCCGCACCGTGACATCGGTTTCGATCGGAAACACCGTATCGAGATGCGCCGCGACCATCACCGATCGGCCATCACCCGTACCTGCGCGGGTTGCCACGACATTGCCGACTGCGTCGATCACCACCTCGCCAAAGCCCGTCTCCCGCATCATCTCGGCAAAGACGACTGCCCGCGCTTCCTCGCCGAACGGTGGCGCGGGCACCTCGTTGAGCGTCACCATATCGGCCAACCGAGATTCGTGGGTCCCGGCGATATGCGCATAGGCCGCCACGATCCGCGGATCCTCACGCATGGAAGCGATCTCAGCCTCATGATCGATTGAGGCGAATCCTGCAGAATCTTGCGCGGCCACAGCCGTGGAGACGGGAAGCGCGACCAGCGCGGCGATCGATAAGAGGCCTGTGTGCATCAGCGGACTGTTCCGTCCGCAGCCGGTCGCGTCAACTCAACAATTACAGCGCGAGCGGGAAGAGGAGGATGAAGAGCGCCGTTGCCGCGTCGTTGCAAACTCTTCCGGTGTGAGCGTGCCAGACCCATCGGCATCGGCACCGGCGAAGCGCTCGCTCGTCCGCACCGCCCATTCTTCGAATGTCAGATAATTGTCGCCGTTCGTGTCGAGCTGGCGAAAACTATTCGTCCGGCTGCTCATCATCTCGACCCGTGTAATGATGCCGTCGCGGTCCCGGTCATAGCGGCCGAAGCGGCGCTGCTCGCGGGTGAGTTCCGTGGCTTCGGGCGGCGGCGGGCCCATGCCGGCGGGCTCGGGCGCCTCCATCGGATCGGGGGACTCGACAGCCGGCGGGGGTGGCGCAGGCGGCGGCGGTTCATCCTGCCGCGCGACCGTCTCCCAGATAAACAGTCCAGCGGCGATCAACAGCATCGCCGAAACAGCGCCTGCAATATATCGCCCCATTTGTCGTCCTCCCGACCTCCATGTCTAACGCCTTCGGTTCAGCAGACCAATATCGTTTAGCGGCCCGTCAGCCGATGCCATGCCATACGGGCGACGCGACTTGGAGCGCCCTGACTTCGCTCGCTCGCTCGAGCGTCGCGATCCGCCAGCACGGCCAATGCACCCAGCGCACGTAAAGGTCGCGCCCATCGCCGACTTTCCGCTCCGGCGAGCACATCTCGGGCCTTGGAGCGGGCCAGATCGCTTATCCCGGGATCGCTGATACGATAGGCAAGATCGGTGAGCGCCCATCCCCTGCCCTGCGCCTCTATCCATGGCGGCACGTCATCGGTCAGTAGCTGGGCGGATAGCCTGAACAACCTGCTCCCGCGCTCATTCGCGAAACGATCCAACTCCGCATCGCCCAGCGGCTCCTGCAGCAGGGCGTGCCAGCCTTCGGCCATTGCGCCCCATTCGCCGCCACTCTCGGCGAGCACGCCTTTGACATGTTCGAGCAAGGGTTCGGCGCGGTCTTCGTTCGCCGCTGTTGTCAGCGCTTCCCGCCACCAGAGGAGGCGCATCTCGCCGATAGTCGGATCGGTCGTTCCGGCAACGATTCCACCGAACTTCTCGTCGACAAGCCATAGAGCCCGCAGATGGTCGCGGGCAGGCCGCCGTGCATAGCTCAGCGCGAGTTCGCGTTCGGGGTCGGCAAGACGTTCCACGATGATCTCGTTCCTAGAGCGGCCAGCGGTCATGGCAAAGATTGCGTTAACCCTGCCCGGTGAGGTCCGCTTAAGTTTGTCCGTTCATAAGCCACCCGAATGGGTGAGATGCGCCCGATGCGCGTTCCACCCGTCAGAGATCGTAATGCCGAAAAAAGGCAGGGGAAAGATATGCTTAAGTCGTCGAAAGAGAATGGGTCGCGCCGATTCGCTGGCGTCGTTTCTTTTCTGTCGTGTCTGCGGACCGACGCGCGCGGCAACACCTTGGCCATGGCCGCCGCGGCGCTCGTGCCGATCGCGGGCATGATCGGTTCCGGCCTCGATATGAGCCGCGCCTATATGGCGCAGGCCAAGCTGCAAAATGCATGCGACGCCGCGGCTCTGGCGGCGCGACGTTCGATGTCCGGCACGGTCTTCGACGCGGACGTACGGGACGAAGGCGAACGGTTTTTCGACTTCAACTTTCCATCGACCACAATGAACGCACAGAATGTTACGCGGACCGTTTCGCGTAACAATACCGACCGGTCGATCATCGAAGTTGCGGCCAGCGCGGACATACCGACATCGGTTATGGGGCTGTTCGGCAAGGACACGATCGGGATCAGCGTGTCGTGCAACGCCGACCAGGACTTCGGCAATAACGACATCATGGTCGTGCTCGACGTTACCGGCTCGATGAACAGCGCACCGAGCGGCGGTGGCGCATCGAAAATCAGCCGGTTGAGAACAGGCGCGATGGGCCTTTACCGGGCGCTTGACGGCACGCCCAATACGCGGACGCGATACGGGTTCGTACCCTATTCCATGAACGTGAATGTCGGCGGCATTCTGCGGACGCGGGATATCTTGCGGAGGAGCTTCTATCCGCAGGATCCCGATGGAGACGGCACTGAGGAATATATCGGCGTCGACATCAACGCCACCGAGTGGTTCAGTGAAGGCGCAAACAAGAGTCAGCGCATCCGCGCTTGGCGCGAAAGCGGCAGCGCCTGTGTCGAGGAACGCCCAACGATCGGCAATTCCTATAACAATGGCGATTTCGACATTAGCCTGACCGTAACCCAAGACGATATCGACCTGATCGCGCAACGCGGCAACGACGTCGACCGCCAATATGGCCGCTGGGATCCGGACGAGAACGACTATGATGACGATGGCTATTGCCCGGCGCCGGCCTCGCGTTTGTCCGTCTATGGCAATGAAACGGCCTATCAGACCGCGGTCAACGACGCGACAGCGATCGTCAATGGTAACACTTATCACGACCTCGGCCTGATCTGGGCCGCCCGGCTCTTGTCGTCGACCGGCATAAACGCGTCGCGCAACCCAACCATGTATAATGGAATTCCGGTTTCCAAACATATCGTCTTCCTGACCGACGGTGACCTTGTGCCGACCGGCAATGATTACACCGGTTATGGCAACTGGAATTTCAACAATCGCCTCACCGGTACCGGCGGCCAGGAAAGCCGGCATATCGCGCGTTTCCTCTCGGCGTGCAGCGCGGCCAAGAATATGGGCATGACGATCTGGATCATCGCCTTCGACAATGTCGATACGGATGAAGTCGAACCCTGCGCCACAAGTTCCGGCCACTTCTTCATCACCGACGGCACGGATCTCGAAGACGTGTTCGAACGGATCGGCGCAGGCATCGGCCGCTTGAGGTTGACCCAATGAGGATTGGCAAGACCTTATCGCGCAGGCTTTCCCGCGACGAACGCGGCATGGCGGCGACCGAGTTCGGTTTGCTGGTCGTCCCCCTGATGATCGTGCTGCTCGGCGCCTTCGACCTCGGCTATCAAAGCTATGTCCGGGCGCAGCTTCAGGGCGTGCTCAACGATGTCGCGCGCACTGCGGTCGTCGAGACACCTGATTTCAGCGGCTATGCGGGCAGCACGACCGAGGAGCGTATCGAAAACGCCATCAAGGATCGCGTGAACAATATCGCGCGCAACGCGACGTTCACGATCGAGCAGACGAGCTTCTACGAGTTTTCCGGCGTCGGCAATGCGGAGAAGCTGCTGACCGATCATAACGATAATGGCGAGTATGACGCCGGAGATTGCTTTGAAGACATCAACCGAAACGGTGCTTTCGACGTCGATGCCGGTGCGGCCGGTCAGGGCGGCGCCGACGATGTCGTTTTCTACGAGGTAACCGTTACGATGCCGCGGATCGTTCCGATGGCCAGCCTGATCGGCATATCGGACAACTATACGATCAATGCCCGTACGGCAGTCCGCAACCAGCCCTATGACGACCAGAATCCGCCACCAACGGTGTGTGTCTAATGACCAGCAGAAAGTTCATCAAACGGATCGCCGCCTATCGCCGGCTGAAGAAGGACAGCAAGGGCATCGCTCTTGTTGAATTCGCCTTCTCGCTGCCGATCGTGCTCGCACTGATTTTCGGCGGGCTGGAAACGGCCAATTTTGCGCTCGCGCATCTGCGCGTCAGCCAGATCGCGATGACCGTCGCGGATAATGCCGGTCGTGTCGATACGGCGATAGACGAAGCCAATATTTACGAGGTGTTCGCGGGCGCAGGTCTCGTCGGCCAAGCGATCGATTTCGAGCCGAATGGCCGGGTCGTCCTCTCCTCGCTGCAGCCGAACAACCAGACCGGCGCGAACGAAGGCCAGATGATCAATTGGCAACGCTGCATGGGTCAGCTGACCTCGGTGACGCCGTCCTATGGACTCGAAGGCAAGGGCCGTACCAATGCAACTCTCGCCAATGGTATGGGACCCGCAGGCAGCGAAATTGCGGCAGCCGACGGAACGGCCGTGATGTTCGTCGAAGTGACGTACGAATATCAGCCGCTAATCCCGAACATGAATATCCTCGGTTCGCGGCAGATCCGCTACGAAAGCGCATTCAACGTGCGCGACCGGACCAATCAGGACATTTCGAACACGCAATCGCTGACGGTCAACAGCTGCTGACGTCTCGAACGCCAGCGATAGCCGGCATCACCGGTAGGACACAGCCTTGGCTGCGGCGACCACTTTGTCGGCATCGACCAGCGCCAGCTTCTCGAGATTGGCCGCATAGGGCATCGGCACATCCTCGTTCGTGACACGCATGACCGGGGCGTCGAGATCGTCGAAACCGTCTTCCATGCATATCGTGACGATCTCGGACGCGATGGAACAGACGGGCCATCCCTCTTCGACGACAACCATGCGATTGGTGCGGGAGAGGCTTTCGAGCACGGCTGCCTTGTCGAGCGGGCGCAGCGTGCGCAGATCGATAACATCGGCCTCGATCCCCTCCTCTGCCAATTTGTCCGCGGCCTGCAGCGCGATGCCAACACCGATCGAATAGCTGACGATCGACACGTCGTTGCCCGAGCGCACCGTTCGCGCCTTTCCGATTGGCAGCGCATAGTCGTCGAGATCGGGTACGTCGAAACTCTGCCCGTAAAGTAGTTCGTTTTCGAGAAACACGACCGGGTCGATCGTCCGGATCGCAGACTTCAACAGACCCTTGGCATCAGCCGCTGAATAGGGTGCTATAACCACTAGCCCCGGCACGCTCGCATACCATGGACCGTAATTCTGGCTATGTTGCGCAGCGACCCGGCTTGCTGCGCCGTTCGGACCGCGAAACACGATCGGGCAGCGCATCTGTCCGCCGGACATGTAATTGGTCTTGCCGGCCGAATTGACGATATGGTCGATCGCCTGCATCGCGAAGTTGAAGGTCATGAATTCGACGATCGGGCGGAGACCACCCATCGCCGCGCCCGTTCCCACGCCGGCAAAGCCATATTCGGTGATCGGCGTGTCGATTACGCGCCTCGCGCCGAACTCGTCGAGCAATCCCTGCGTCACCTTGTACGCGCCCTGATATTCGGCGACTTCTTCGCCCATCACGAAGACGCGATCGTCGGCACGCATTTCCTCGGCCATCGCGTCGCGAAGCGCTTCGCGTACGGTAAGCAACACCATTTCTGTGCCTTCGGGTACCTCGGGATCGCTAGGGCGCGCGCTGCCCTCGGGTCGTGCGGGCGGTACAATGCCGTCATCCGCCGGTTCCCTCTGCGGCGCTTCCATCTCTGCCGGTTTGGGCACGGGCGGCGCGTCGGACGCGGCTGGCGCTTCGACAGCATCCGCATCTTCACCCTCTTCGGCCAGCATGGCTATCACCGTGCCTACCTGCACATCATCCGTGCCTTCCGGCACGAGAATCTTCGCCAGTACGCCCTCATCGACGGCCTCGAACTCCATCGTCGCCTTGTCGGTCTCGATCTCAGCCATGATGTCTCCGGCGCTAATCTCGTCGCCCTCGGACACCAGCCATTTTGCCAGCGTGCCTTCCTCCATCGTGGGCGACAGCGCAGGCATCTTCAGTTCGATGGCCATCAATACTGCTCCACCAGCACGTCCGTGTAGAGCTCGGACGGATCGGGTTCGGGTGAGCTTTCAGCGAAGTCCGCTGCCTCGGCGATGATCGTCTTGATCTCCTTGTCGGTCGCTTTCATCTCGTCCGCGCTGACGCCAGCGGCTTCCAGCTCTTTCTTCACCGCTTCGATCGGATCGGATTTTTCGCGTACCGATTGGACTTCCTCGCGCGACCGGTATTTCGCCGGATCGGACATGGAATGGCCACGGTATCGGTACGTTTTGAGTTCGAGCAGGATCGGCCCCTTCCCGCTCCTGACCCAGTCGAGCGCGACCGTCGCCGCGCCGCGCACTTCAAGCACATCCATGCCGTTTATCTGCAGGCCGGGAATGCGGAAGCTCTCACCGCGCCGATACAGCTGGTCCTCGGCAGACGAGCGGTTAACGCTCGTGCCCATGGCGTACTGGTTATTCTCGATCACGAATATGATCGGCAGCTTCCAGAGTTCGGCCATGTTGAAGGCTTCGTAGACCTGGCCCTGGTTGGCCGCGCCGTCACCGAAATAGGCGAGGCAGCAGCCGCCATCCTCACGATATTTGTGCGCAAAGGCGAGGCCCGTGCCGAGCGGCACCTGCGCCCCGACGATCCCATGGCCGCCATAGAAGCGGTGCTCGACCGAGAACATGTGCATCGACCCGCCCTTGCCCTCGGCAATACCCGCCGCACGGCCGGTCAATTCCGCCATGATCACCTTCGGATCGAGGCCATAGGCGAGCATATGCCCATGATCGCGATAACCGGTGATGACGCTGTCCTTGTCCCCGTCGAGCGCCGATTGCAGGCCAACCGCAACGGCTTCCTGGCCGATATAGAGATGGCAGAATCCGCCAATCAGACCGAGCCCGTAAAGCTGACCCGCCTTTTCCTCGAACCGGCGGATCAGCAGCATCTGGCGATAATATTCGAGCAGTTCGTCCTTTGTGGCCTTGTGCCGCTTTGGCTCCGCGGGCCGTTCGCGCTCGGGCGCGGTTTTAGCGGCGGGTTTGCGGGCCGTGGATTTCTTTGCCGGAGATTTGCGCGGAGCGCGTTTCTTGGAAGCAGGTGCCTTCGCCAAGGTCGGGACCTTCCCTGTTGCTGACTATGCTCTCGGCTATGGCGGAGCAGCAGCGATTTCGCAATGTCGCGCGAAGGGAAAGTCAGTCCATAGGGACGATATGTTCGTCTTCCCGAATCTGCCCCGTATTTCTGCGGACAAGCTCATCGGCAAGGTCCGGATCGACGCTGTCAGGATCGAGCAGCTCGACCCTGTTGGCGAGCCGTTCGCGCTCTTCGTTCAGCTGAGAGAGTTCGACCTGGCGCTGATCATGCAGTCGCGCATAATCGCCCCAGGCGAAAAGCCCGTTGGGCCCGAGCAGCGCATAACCAGCAAAGTTCGCAATCACGAGGATCGCCAGCGCCGGCGCGGCGGCGGATTTCAAAATATTGGCGAGAGATCGCGTCCGCGTCATGCACGTGTTGAATCACAAGCGACTCGTGGATTCAAGGGGGATTCATGAGGCGATTCGCTTTTGCGGTGAACGGAATCTGGCGTGCGACGAGTAGATTCTACCGCAAGATCTCCCGCCCCGCATAATGCGCGACGCCGCCCAGTTCCTCCTCGATGCGGATCAGCTGGTTGTATTTGGCGAGACGGTCCGAGCGGGCGAGGCTGCCGGTTTTGATCTGGCCGCAATTGGTCGCGACGGCCAGATCGGCGATGGTCGCGTCTTCGGTTTCGCCCGAGCGGTGCGACATCACGGCCGTGTAACTCGCGCGGTGCGCCATCTCGACGGCGTCGAGCGTTTCGGTCAGCGTGCCGATCTGATTGACCTTGACGAGCAGCGAGTTGGCGAGACCTTTTTCGATGCCCATCGCCAAGCGTTCGCTATTGGTCACGAACAGATCGTCGCCCACGAGTTGGACTGTATCGCCCACCCCATCGGTCAGCGCTTTCCAGCCTTCAAAATCGTCCTCGGCCATGCCATCCTCGATCGAAAGGATCGGATAGTTGCCGCACAGATCGGCAAGATAGGCGGCCATCTCTTCCGGCGAGAGCGTCTTGCCCTCCCCCGCCATCACATAGCTGCCGTCCTTGAAGAACTCGGTCGCCGCGCAATCGAGCGCCAACATCACATTCTCGCCCGGCGTGTATCCGGCCTTCTCGATCGAGCTTAGGATGAAATCGAGCGCATCGGTCGTCGAGCCGATATTCGGCGCAAACCCGCCCTCGTCGCCCACCGCCGTACTGTGCCCCGCATCATGCAACTCTTTCTTGAGCGTATGGAAGATCTCCGCACCCCAGCGCACGGCCTCCGCGATACTGTCTGCGCCTACAGGCATGACCATGAATTCCTGAAAGTCGATCGGATTATCGGCATGTTCGCCGCCATTGATGATGTTCATCATCGGCACCGGCAGCGTCACAGCCGACGTGCCACCAACATAGCGATACAGCGGCATGCCACGCGCCTCGGCCGCCGCCTTGGCGACCGCCAGGCTGACGCCAAGAATGGCGTTCGCGCCGAGCCGCGCCTTGTTCGGCGTACCGTCCAGCGCGATCATTGCATGGTCGATGGCGAGTTGTTCCTCGGCATCGGCGTCGCGCAGCATCTCGGCGATCTCGCCATTCACCGCCGCTACGGCTTTCGACACACCCTTGCCCAGATAACGATCCTCATCGCCGTCGCGCTTCTCATTCGCTTCATAGGCACCAGTCGACGCCCCCGACGGCACGGCGGCGCGGCCAAAGCTCCCGTCTTCGAGCGCAACATCCACCTCGACGGTCGGATTGCCGCGGCTATCGAGGATTTCACGGGCGCGAATGTCGGCGATGGCAGTCATGAAAGAACCTTCTCGATTACGGGCTGTTTACCGCCGTTCCTCTATCCATGCTGCGTCCGCGAAGCAAATGCTGTATGCTGCGCAGAAGCGGGAACATCATTGCGTTTTGTGCGCTTAATACACAGATAGGCATTTCGTTACGGAGGAAGAGTTATGGCTACCAAGAAAACCGACCTGCCCGAAAGCACCGACGCGGTTATCGATGTGCCTGCCGAGGAAGCCGGTAAGACGACGGTGACCAAGGCGAAAGAGCGTATCAAGGAGGAGGCCACGAGCCTCAAGACGCAGGCGACGCAGCAGGCCCGCGATTATGCAACGCAGGGCAAGGACAAGGCGACAGGCGCGATCAAGGATGTGTCCGCCGCGATGGACGATGCCGCGAAATCCGTCGACGAACGGCTCGGCGAAAATTACGGTGAATATGCACGTAAGGCGGCCGGTGCCGTTGCAGCATTTGCCGACAAGCTCGATGGCAAGGAAGTCGACGATATGGTTCGCGATGTCGAAAACTTCGTACGCCGCAGTCCTGCAGTCGCGATCGGCATCGCAGCGGTCGCCGGTTTCGCGATCGCCCGCCTCGTGAAATCCGGCCTTGGAGAAACGGACGACGCATGAGCGATCACCACGCAGACGATGCGACCTATCGGGAGGTGGTCGCCGGACTGTTGGAAGATGGAGAGCAGTTCGCCAAATCGCGGCTGAAACTCTATCGTGCCGTTGTCCTCTACCGTGTTGCGCAGGCCCGGAAAGCCGCCGCGCTTATGGTTGTGGCGCTCATGATCGCGGCGGCGGCGCTCGTCGCCCTGCTGATGGCGCTGGTGCTCGCACTTTCGGAGGTGATGGGGCCACTTGTCGCCGGTATCGTCGTATGCGCGATAGGACTCATTGTTGCGAGCCTGCTGATACTTTGGGGTATACGCACATTTCCCAATCTCGACGAAAAGCTGTTCGAAGACGACGAATATGACGTAGCGCCATCCCTCGCCGCGCGTGATGCGGCGGACCATGCTGAGACCACGAAAGACGTTCGATGAGCGCGCGGGATCGGCTGGAAGATGCGCGCCGCGCCGAGCGGGATGCCCGGGCCAACTGGTTCCGCTCGCTCGACATCGCCAAGCAGCGACTTGCGCCCAACGCCATCGCCAAGGACGCGGTCGGCCAATTCAAGGACGGGGCCAGTAGCGCCGTTCGCACAGTCTCGCAGGGCGCCCGGAAGCGACGCGGAACGATCATCGGCGTAGGTGTGGCAGTCGGCCTGTTCCTGCTGCGAAAACCCATTGCGGAAGCCGTGCGCTCCAGACTGTCAAAAAACGATGAAACCGGTGACGATTTCAGTTCGTTGCCGGAGCAGAGAATAGACGACCAGGCGGGGAACGATGAAAGCCCGGCCGTAACGAAGATAACCGAGGAGGTTTGACCATGACCATCAAGGATACGGCAAGCAAAGCCGGCGAAACTGTCCGCGAATCCTATCGCGCGACCCGCGCCCGGGCAGGCGACGCCTATGAAAGCGCCGCAGCACGCACCAGCGAACTCTATGCCGGCGCTCGTGAACGCACGGCAGGCGCGGGACGCCGCACTGCCGATACGGTCGAGAATAACCCGCTGGCTGCGCTTGTCGGTGGGCTTGGCATCGGCATGCTGATCGGCGCTCTGCTGCCGCGCACGCGCCGCGAAACCGAACTGCTGGGCCCCTATGGATCCGAAATAACCGGCCGGGCGCGGGAAGCCGCTGAGGCAGCCAAGGCTGTCGGTCAGGAAAAACTGGACGAGCTTGGCTTCGTTAAGGATACTGCCCGCGAAACTGCACAAAAGGTAATGGACGGCGCGAAGGCCGCCGCCAGCGAGGCCAGTACGGCGGCCGTCCGCAAGGCCCGCGGCGAAGACTGACTGTCGGTCCGGTTAAGAGCCAGTTCAATCGCGGTTCAGCCATTATCGGCTAATGCCGTCAACGACTTGCAACGACAGGGTTTTTTGACATGACGATTATGCGTTTTCCGAAATTGGCTCTAGTCGGCGCGATGACGGTCGCCGCGATTGGCGCTCCGGCACTCGTATCGCCCGCACATGCTGCGGTTAGCCAGTCGAGCCCTTCGGCCTTTGTCGAAAGCCTTGCCGAAGACGGCCTTGCGGTCTTGCGGACCGGTAGCTCCGCCGAACGGCGCAGCCGCTTCCGCTCGCTGCTCGGTCAGCATTTTGCGGTCCAACAGATCGGCGACCGGCTGATCCGGCGCTGGCGCGATGACATCACGACAAGCCAGTATCGCGCTTATCAACGCGCACTGCCGGGCTTCATTCTCGGCACCTATGCCGATCGCCTGTCGAGCTATTCGCGCGCCAATGTCGAAGTAACGAATGCGCGGCAGAACGGCAGCACCTATCTGGTGCAGACGCGGATCACGAATCCGGGTTCGCGGCCGGTCTCTGCAATCTGGTATCTGACTCGGTCCGGTGGCGCCTATCAGGTCTACAATATGCGTGTCGCCAACATCAATCTGACGCTCAATCAGGCGCAGGATTTCGACAGCTATATCCGGCGCAACGGGTTCGACCGGCTCGTGCAGTTCATGGAGCGCCGCGGCGCGTAAGCGACCGAAAAACGAAAAACTCTGATAGGCGGCGGTAGCAATATCGCCGCCTTTCCATTATGGGGCGCGCCATGAGTGAAAACAAACTGCATCTGGTATTCGGCGGCCGGGTTTCCGACCCGCGCACGCTCGATTTCAACGACTTCGAATCAATGGATCTGGTGGGCATTTTCCCCAATTATGCGGAGGCCGAAGAGGCTTGGCGCTCTCATGCGCAGCGCACCGTCGACGATGCTGAAATGAAATATGTGGTCGTGCACCTGCACCGACTGCTCGAACCCGAAATCATCGAGCCCGCGAAAAAGTAAGCGCTAGGCGTCGCGATAGCGCCAGAGCAGAAGCGGGCGCGCGAGCAGCAGCCCTGCGCCGAACCCGAAAATATGCGCCATAATGGCGATCTGCGCCGGCGAACCGAGCGTCGTCAGCCCGATCAGCAGCTGGATGACGATCCATGCCCCGGCCAGTGCGGCAACGTGCCGCCAGCCGCCTACGCCGTTGCGCGGTTTGGAATAGAGCAGCGCATAGGCGCCGATAACGGCCGAAACCGCGCCGCTCGCGCCGATCATCGGCCCGGCACTGTCGGCATTGAACAGATAATGGCCGCCCGCCGCGACATAGGCGCCGATAACATACAGGCCGATCAGACCCCGCCCGCCCAGCGCCTGTTCGACGCCTTTTCCACACACGAACATCAGCAGCATATTGAAGGCGAGATGCATGAAATCCGCGTGCAACAGCGTCGCCGAAAGCGGCGTCAGGATTACCGGAAGCGCGCCCGGTATCTCGAAACCGTCCTCAAGCCGCAGCGGAATGAAACCACCAAAGCCATAGGCCCAGTTCTCCTGGCCCAGCGCAAGCACCAGGAACCAGCATAGCGCCGTTACGAGAATGATCTTGGTCGTCAGGGACGATTGAGCGAGGCGGGTCTGCCAGTCCATGCCGAAACGCGCTCGCTCCGCCGCCTTATACGAACTGTATCTTTTCGATCAGGAAATATTTGTCGCCGGCGGGAACCGTGAATTCGACCTCGTCGCCCTTGCTGCGGCCGATCAGGGCGCGCGCCAGCGGCGAGCTGTACGAAATCTTGCCTGACTTGGCGTCCGCCTCGATCTCGCCGACGATCTGATATTTGATCTTCTTGTCGTCCTCGTCGAGCAGATGCACGGTCGCACCGAACACGACTTTGTCGCCCGAAAGTTCCTTCGGATCGATGACCTGGGCGCGCGTCAGCCGGTCTTCATAATCGGCGATCGTAGCTTCGATCTGGCCCTGGCGCTCCTTCGCCGCATGATATTCGGCGTTTTCCGAGAGATCGCCATGCGCGCGCGCTTCTTCGATCGCGTCGATGACTTCGGGGCGCTCCACCTCTTTCAGGCGCTTCACCTCGGCGTTCAAACGTTCATAGCCTTCCAGCAACATCGGCATCTTTTCTATCGTCGCCATTGCCTTACCTTTCGTCAAAAACCTGCCGTCTGGCGGCCCGTCCGGGTCCGCCTGCTCTTTCCGCACAAATTGTCGGGATCAGCTTTCGGCAGGTGAATAATAGGCCTGTAGCGGCCGTACTTCAAGTTCTGTCGTGCGCAGCGCGCCAATAGCCTGCACGGCGGCGGCGCTCGCCGACGCCGTCGTGAAATAGGGAATCTTGTTGGAAACCGCCGATTTTCGGATCGACGCGCTGTCCTTCAGAGACTGCCAGCCCTCGGTGGTATTGAAAATCAGATCGATATCCCCGTCGACAATCGCATCGACGATATGGGGTCGACCCTGCGCCACCTTGTTGATCCGTTCCGCATCGACGCCATTCTCGATCAGAAAATCCGCCGTGCCTCCAGTCGCGACAATCGAGAAACCATAGCTGCTGATGTCTTTGATCGCTTGCAGGATATGCGGCTTGTCGCTGTCCTTGACCGACACGAACACCCTGCCCTTGCCCGGCAGCGTCGTGCCGCCGGCCAGCTGCGACTTGGCGAAGGCGATCGGGAATCCGCTATCGATGCCCATCACCTCACCCGTCGATTTCATCTCCGGCGAGAGCACCGGATCGGTGCCCTGAAAGCGAGCGAACGGGAAGACAGCCTCTTTCACCGCGATATGCGCGATGGCGCGGTCGATCTCCGGCAGTTCGGCCAGCCTTTCGCCCGCCATCACCCGCGCCGCGATCTTGGCGACCGGATGACCGATGGCCTTGGCGACGAAGGGCACGGTCCGGCTGGCGCGTGGATTGACTTCGATCAGATAAACCTCTCCATCCTTCACCGCGAACTGGATATTCATCAAGCCGCGCACCTTGAGCGCCAGCGCGAGCGCTTCGGTCTGCCGCTCGATCTCGGCGATGACATCGTCAGGGAGGCTGTAGGGCGGGATCGAGCAGGCGCTATCGCCGGAATGGACGCCGGCTTCCTCAATATGCTGGAGTACGCCCGCGACCACCACATCCTCGCCGTCGGCAATCGCATCGACATCGACCTCGATCGCATCGCGCAAATACTGGTCGATCAGCACAGGGCTGTCGCCCGACACCTGCACGGCCGTCTGGATATAGTCCTGCAACTGCGCATCGCTGTCGACAATCTCCATCGCCCGCCCGCCAAGGACATAGGAGGGCCGCATCAGCACTGGATAACCGATCTTCTGCGCAACGCTCAGCGCTTCCTCCGCGCTGCGCGCGATGCCGTTTTCCGGCTGTTTCAGGTCCAGCTCGGCGACGAGATCGGCGAAGCGTTCGCGGTCCTCGGCATGGTCGATAGCGTCCGGCGAGGTGCCGAGGATCGGAATGCCCGCCTCTTCGAGGGCTTGCGCAAGGTTGAGCGGCGTCTGCCCGCCGAACTGCACGATGACCCCGGCCAGTTCGCCCTTCGATTGCTCGACATGCAGGATTTCGAGCACGTCCTCCACGGTCAACGGCTCGAAATAGAGCCGATCCGATGTGTCATAATCGGTCGACACCGTTTCCGGGTTGCAGTTGATCATGATCGTCTCGAAGCCTTGGTCCTCGAGCGCGAAACAGGCGTGACAGCAGCAATAGTCGAACTCGATCCCCTGCCCGATCCGGTTCGGCCCACCGCCGAGGATTACGACCTTTTTGCGGTCCGTCGGCTGGCTCTCGCATTCCGGCTCGCCAAAGCTCGGCGCCTCATAGGTCGAATACATATACGGCGTCTTCGCCTCGAACTCGGCCGCGCAGGTATCGATCCGCTTGAACACGGGGCGCACGCCGAGCTTGTGGCGCAGTTCGCGCACTTGGCTTTCGGTCACCGCGCCCGCCATCGCGTGCAACGCCTCGCCGATCAGGCCCGGGCTGTAGGCGGCCTTCTCCATGCCCTCGCGGATATGGACCGATGCCAGCGCCAACCGCGCGAGCCGGTTATCGGAAAAGCCCATCGCTTTGAGCTTGCGCAGCCCCTCGGCATCGTTGGGCAGACCATTCTCGATGACGCCCTTTTCCGCCTCGACGATCTCGGACAGCCGCGCGAGGAACCAAGGCTCGTACTTCGTAATCGCATGGACTTCCTCGACGCTCAGCCCTTCGCGCAACGCCTGGGCCGTCACCAGCAGCCGCGCCGGCGAGACTTCGGAGAGCGCCGCCTCGATCCGTGGCTTGGGCGCGCCGACCAGCTCATCGACCCAGTTCAAGCCGACCAGCCCCGTCTCGAGCCCGCGCAGCGCCTTTTGCAGGCTTTCGGCAAAGCTGCGCCCGATTGCCATGACCTCGCCGACCGACTTCATCGCCGTGCCCAGCACTGGCTCCGCGCCTTTGAATTTCTCGAAGGCGAAGCGCGGAATCTTGGTGACCACATAGTCGATGGTCGGCTCGAAGCTCGCCGGCGTCACGCCGGTGATATCGTTGTCGATCTCGTCGAGCGTGTAACCCACGGCGAGTTTCGCCGCGACCTTGGCGATAGGAAAGCCCGTCGCCTTGGAGGCCAGTGCCGAGGAGCGCGACACACGCGGGTTCATCTCAATCACCACGAGCCGGCCGTCCTTCGGGTTCACCGCGAACTGCACATTCGACCCGCCCGTCTCGACGCCGATTTCGCGCAGACAGGCGATCGATGCGTTGCGCATGATCTGATACTCTTTGTCCGTCAGCGTCAGCGCGGGCGCGATGGTGATGCTATCGCCCGTATGGACGCCCATCGGATCGACATTTTCGATCGAGCAGATGATGATGGCATTGTCGGCACGATCGCGCACGACCTCCATCTCATATTCCTTCCACCCCAGCACCGATTCCTCGATCAGCACTTCGGTGGTCGGGCTGGCGGCGAGGCCGCCGCGGACGATCTCCTCGAATTCTTCCCTGTTGTACGCGATCCCGCCGCCCGTGCCGCCCATGGTAAAGCTCGGCCGGATGATCGTCGGCAGCCCGACAAATTCCAGCCCCTTGAGCGCCTCGTCCATCGTATGGGCGATCATCGAGCGCGGGCTCTCCAACCCGATCTTCGACATCGCCTCGCGAAAGCGCAGCCGATCCTCGGCCTTGTCGATAGCGTCGGCATCCGCCCCGATCAGCTCGACGCCGAACTTTTCGAGCGTGCCGTCCTCGTGCAGCGCCAGCGCCGTGTTGAGCCCCGTCTGCCCGCCCATGGTCGGCAGCACCGCGTCCGGCCGCTCCTTCTCGATGATCTTCGCGACGATCTCCGGCGTGATCGGCTCGACATAGGTCGCATCCGCCAATTCCGGATCGGTCATGATCGTCGCCGGGTTCGAATTGACGAGGATGATCCGATAGCCCTCTTCCTTGAGCGCCTTGACCGCCTGCGTCCCAGAATAATCGAACTCGCACGCCTGGCCGATGATTATGGGGCCGGCGCCGATGATCAGTATGGAGGAGATGTCGGTGCGACGGGGCATTTAGCTAGCCATTCCGATTATGAGTTGGACAATATTGGCTACAGCTAAAAATGCTGTGAAATACTGAGAATTCAGAATCTGAACTACCTCTCGCCAAGGCGTATTTGGTGCTTGGATTAACGCAATGACGGCATCGATCCTTCGCAGTGCATTAAGCCTAGTCTGGTCATCAACGTCCGATTGAATGATCACGTTCTTTAGATTGAGGGCGCTCGCGCGTACGGCATTCACTTGTTCGGGTGTTGCTGCCTTGCCGAGACCGGTCCAATCGATACTATCCAAAACTTCACCAGAGACGGGAAAATCCACGTCTGATGGGTTTCTAAAATCAAGCTCTTCTACAACAAGCCCTGTTGCATGATCATCGAACGAAACGACAAACTCACCGTGATCAGTCGCGCGGTAAGTTTTCTCTTCTAGGCCAGAGTCGAGAAAATCCTCAAGAAGGCCATCGTTAGCCATTTCGTCCAGAAAATTATCAAGTTTCGCTAGTCCCATAGCTGAGGAGAAGTCGGCAACCTCAGAAAAGGTAGATTTTTCCAGATGCGCTCTAATCTTTGAAGTCGGGGAGGGTTCGTAATTTTCACTATCAAGCATAGCTTGATCCCGGAGTAGGTAGCGCAAGATTTCCTTTTCTAAATCTTCGTCAATCACCGCAGTTGCCCCACAAACTTCGCGAACAGATAGGCGCTGTCCTGCGGGCCGGGGCTCGCTTCCGGATGATATTGCACGCTGAACGCCGGCCGATCCTCCAGTTCCAGCCCGCACAGGCTGCCGTCGAACAGGCTCACATGCGTCGCTTTGACGCCACCGGGCAGCGTGTCGATATCGACCGCAAAGCCGTGGTTCATGCTCGTGATCTCGACGCGGCCGTCCTCGAGGCGCTTGACGGGATGGTTGGCACCGCGATGGCCCTGGTGCATCTTCACGGTCTGCGCGCCCGCCGCGATCCCCAGCATCTGGTGGCCAAGGCAGATGCCGAACAGCGGCTTGCCGGTATCGAGCAGTTGCTTGATGACGGGCACCGCATATTCGCCCGTTGCCGCCGGATCGCCAGGGCCGTTGGCGAGGAAGATGCCGTCGGGTTCGTGCCGCATCACGTCGTCATAGGACGCCTCGCCCGGAACGACCGTCACCCGCGCACCGGCATTGACGAGATGGCGCAGTATATTGCGCTTGGCGCCATAATCGATGGCGACGACATGGGGTAAGTTCCCCTCCCGCTTGCGGGAGGGGCTAGGGGTGGGTTCGTCGCTTTGCCCACCCCCGACCCCTCCCGCCTGCGGGAGGGGAGATTTTGCATAGCCTTCGCCCAACCGCCACAAGCCCTCATCCCACTCATATTGCTGCGTCGTGCTGACCGTCTTGGCGAGGTCCATGCCTTCCAGCCCGGGCCACTCCGCCGCCTTGGCCTTGAGCGCGTCGAGATCGAATTCGCCGCCCGCATTATGCGCGATCACCCCATTGGGCGCGCCCTGCAGCCGGATCAGCCGGGTCAGTGCCCGCGTATCGACGCCGGAGAGCCCAATCCGGCCGTTCACCTTCAGCCATTGGTCGTAGTGCTGGATCGAGCGAAAACTGCTGGGATCGGTGACGTCCTCGCGGACGATGCAGCCCAGCGCATGCGGATTGCCCGCTTCTTCGTCCTCGGCATTGGTGCCGACATTGCCGATATGGGGGAATGTGAAAGTGATGATCTGCCCGGCGTAGGACGGATCGGTCATGCTCTCCTGATAGCCGGTCATCGCGGTGTTGAAGCAGACCTCGCCGACCGCCTCGCCTTCCGCGCCGAAACCCCTGCCCCAAATGCAGGTGCCATCCGCCAAAACCAATACGCCCGTCGCGACCCCAGGCACTTTGGCGGGCGTGCTGGTGGCTTTGGCGTTCGCCATGGCGGGTTGTCCTATGTCGTCGAGTCTGCAGGCCGCGCAAACGGCTGTCAGCTAGGCGGGCACTCTGCGCGGGTCAATGGCTGGTCACAGGCTTTATCCCCAGCTAGGTAACCGGCGGCAAATTGCAAAGGAACAAGACGATGCTGCGCGACGATATCAAGGCGGCCCAGGTGGCGGCGATGAAGGCGAAAGACAGCGGGCGAACGGCAGTGCTGCGCCTCATTCTCTCCAAGGTGAAAGACCGCGATATCGAGCTGCGTACCGAAGGCGGAGCGAAGGACGATGACGCCATGGTGATCGAAGTGCTGCAGAAGATGGTGAAGCAGCGCCGCGAGTCGATCAGCATGTATGAAGAGGGCGGACGGCAGGAGCTGGCCGATGTCGAAAAGGCCGAGGTCGCCGTCATCGAAGAATTTTTACCGGCGATGATGAGCGATGAGGAAGCCGGCGCGGTCATCGACGCGCTGATCGCCGAGCTTGGCGCGCAAGGCCCTCAGGACATGGGCAAAGTCATGGGGCAGCTAAAGGCACGCCATGGCGGCGAAATCGATATGGGCGCGGCGAGCGGGCTGGTGAAAGCGCGGCTGATCGGCGGCTGACGGGTTGACGCAACGGAACCGCGCGCCGACATGCGGCGTTGACTCCCTTAAACCCGAATAGTCCGAACCAGGATATCCATGCGTCGCGCCCTTCCGATTCTGTCCCTTGCCCTTGTGATTGCCGCCTGTTCGGGCGCGCCGATCGAAGAGCCCGCCGACCCGGCCGAAGATACCACATTGAGCGAGCCGGTGAATATCATCGCGCCGACCGATTTCGCTGCGCTGACATTGGGTGGAACGATTCAGGGGCCACTCGGCCCCGAGGTCGAAGCCTCGCTTATCGTAGACGGTGTGGCGATCGGCGATATCGCAAGCCGGGTGCAATGCCCCGAGGGCATCGATCCCTGCGATCCGGGCACGACCGAAGAGGGCACGATCTACACCTATATCTATGAAGTGCGGCCGGGCTTCGACGGCCCCAATGATCCGCCGTTCGAAATGCCCGAAGAAGTCCGTCCGGTCGAAAGCGCGTCGCGCTTCGCGCTCGCCTTTCCGGCGCATGGTTTCACCGGCATAGCAGGCTATGCGGTATATGATGCCGAGGAAGTGCTGGCCGAAGGCTTCAATGCCTCGATCAGCTGCGTCGACGACCGGATCATCTGGAGCTTTCCTGAGGAATCGGGCTGGAGCACGGGCGAGACGATCACCTTTTTCTGGCAGACAACCCAGCCGCCGAGCGGCCCGGAGGGCGAATATCTGTTCGTCGCCGACGAGCTGGAAGCCACCGGCCCCGGCCCGATGCCGACCGTCGGTGGAGAGATCGCGGCCGTGTGCGAAACATCCCCAGCCGGGTGATTGAAATCCGCAGCCAATCGCGCTAGTTTGATTATAATAGGGATATGTCCCTTTCGCCTGCTTTCCTCGACGAACTGCGCATGCGTACGACGCTGTCCAGCGTCATCTCGAAGCACACGAAACTCCAGAAAGCCGGCCGCGAGTGGAAGGCCTGCTGCCCCTTTCACAAGGAAAACACGCCTTCCTTCTTCGTCAATGATGAGAAGGGTTTCTATCATTGCTTCGGCTGCGGCGCGCATGGCGACGCGATCAGCTTTATCACCGAGACGCGTGGGCTGACTTTCATCGATGCGGTAAAGGAACTGGCGGAAAACGCTGGGATGCAGATGCCTGCACCCGATCCCCGAGCGCGTGAGCGGCAGGAGAAATCAGCATCCCTGCGTGACGTGATGGAAGCGGCGGCCAACTGGTATGTAGAGCAACTAAACGGTCCTACGGGTGCGGAGACCCGGACTTATCTCGAAGAACGCGGTATCACGAAAGAGACGCAGCGCGCCTTCGGCCTCGGCTTCGCGCCCGATGCGCGCGGCAAGCTGGAAGAGGCACTCAAGCAGTTCCCGCGCGATATGCTGATCGAGGCGGGTCTGATCGCCGTGCCGGAAGACGGGCGCTCGCCCTATGATCGTTTCCGCAGTCGGCTGATGTTCCCGATCCGCGACCCGCGCGGCCGGGTCATCGCGTTCAGCGGCCGCATCATCGGTGACGGCAAACCCAAATATCTGAACTCGCCGGACACCCCGCTCTTCGACAAGGGCCGGACGATCTACAATTTCGATCGCGCCTCGCCCGCGGCACGCGACGCCAAACGAATTATCGTTGTCGAAGGCCAGATGGACGTCATCGCGCTCGACCAGGCCGGTTTCAGCGAAGCCGTCGCCCCGCTCGGCACCGCCGTGACCGAGCACCAGCTCGCAATGCTCTGGCGGATCGACGAAGCGCCGATCTTCTGTTTCGATGGCGATGCGGCCGGGCAAAAGGCCGCAATGCGCGCCGTGGACCGCGCCATGCCGGCGATCCGGCCCGACCGAACGCTGGCCTTCGTTCAATTGCCACCGGGTCAGGACCCGGACGATGTGATCCGGTCCGGCGGCACGGATAGCCTGCGCGCGCAATTTAACGCACCGCTGAGCCTTGATGCGTTCCTGTGGCGGCACGAGGCGGCGAAGATCGACCCGAAAAGCCCCACGGCGCGCGCCAAACTCAAGCAACGCATGAACGCTCTGGCTGACGCTATTGGCGATCCGGCCATGCGGCAGGAGTTCGGCCGCGAATTCCGCCAGCGCTTCTGGGACGCGTTCGGCTGGAAAAAGAAGGAAGTCGATTTCGTCCGCGAGGCAATGGCGGCGACGGCCGGGCGCAACCGGCTCACCGGGCTCGATACCTATGTCCGCGCCATTCTTCTCGGCCTCTCGCGCTATCCGGCAGTCGTCAAATCGCGCGCGGATCAGATTCAATCTCTGGTCATCGGCGAAACGGTGCTCGCGCGCTGGCGCGACCTCCTCGTCGGCGCGGCTTTCGAGCGGCCGGACCTTGATGAAGACATGATCGAAACCATATTGACCGATGCGGACTTGGAATCGGCGGAAAAACGGCATTCCTGGCGCGATCTGGGCTTCTCTTTCTTCTATCGGAAGACGGAACCGGAAATCGCGATACGGGATCTGGAAGCCGCTATCGAAACCATCGCCCGCAGCCAGGAACTCGATCAGAATCTGGAAAATGTGCGCGCCAATCTGGAACAAGCGGCCGAGTCAGAGGATTTTGAGAGTGTCTGGAACAGGGAGTCGGAACGGCGCAAGCAATTGATGGCGGAAAAGCAACGCTTGCACGACGAGTTGGAATCATTAGGGGAAGCCGCTGCGTAGCGGCGACAAGCACAAGGTTATTCATGGCAAAAGCAAAAACGGCGGCAAAAGACGATACCGACGCACCGGTAATCGATCTCAACCAGGCTTCGGTCAAGAAGCTCATCACCAAGGCGAAGAAGCGCGGCTATCTCACCTATGACGAGCTAAACGAGGCGCTGCCGCAGGATCAGATGGACTCCGACCAGATCGAGGACGCGATGTCTGCGCTCTCGGAAATGGGCATCAACCTTGTCGAGAATGAAGATGCCGGCGAAGAGGAGCAGGCCGAAGAGAAGGCCCAGCCCAAATCGATCGACGGCAAGGACAAGAAGACCGTCGAGGCGCCGAAGAAGAAAACAGCCGCCGACCGCACCGACGATCCGGTCCGCATGTATCTGCGCGAGATGGGCGCAGTGGAGCTGCTAAGCCGCGAAGGCGAGATCGCCATCGCCAAGCGGATCGAAGCCGGGCGGGACATGATGATCATGGGGCTGTGCGAAAGCCCGATCACCTTCAACGCGATCATCGAGTGGTCGGATGCGCTCAACAATGAGGAAATGCAGCTCCGCGAAATTCTCGATCTCGAGGCGATGCTGACCAAGGGGCCGACCGCCGAGGAAGTCGAGAATGACGACGATGACGGCGAGATTTCGGAAAAAACGGCTGGCCCCTCGATCAAAGACGATGATGACGATTATGACGAGGATGACGAAGGCGATGATGAGGATGGCGGCGACGATGATGTCGATGCCGCGACCGCCAAGCGCCGCCGCGAAGAAGATGAGGACGACGACAATCAGCTCTCCCTTGCGCAGATGGAAGAGGCGCTGAAGCCTGACGCGCTCGAGCGCTTCGCCAAGATCACCAAGCTCTACAAGACCTTCTCGAAGATCCAGGAGCGCCGGCTGGAAGCGCTGGGTTCGACCAAGGAGTTTCCGAAGGGTCAGGAAACGCGCTATCAGAATCTGCGCGAAGAGCTGACCGCCGAGGTCGAAAGCGTCCAGTTCCACGCGACCAAGATCGAATATCTGGTTGATCAGCTCTACAGCTACAACCGACGGCTCACCGCTCTCGGCGGCCAGATGCTGCGCCTCGCCGAACGCCACAAAGTGCCGCGCAAATCCTTCCTCGAAGAATATATGGGCCGCGAGCTCGAAGACGGCTGGCTAAAAAAAGTCGCCAAGATCGACGCCAAGTGGAAGAAATTCGCGGACAAGGAAGGCGAAGCCGTCGACCGCATCCGCACCGAAATCGCCGAGATCAGCCAAGCGACGGGTACTTCGCTCAGCGAGTTCCGCCGTATCGTGAATATGGTACAGAAGGCCGAACGCGAAGCGCGGATCGCGAAGAAGGAAATGGTCGAGGCTAACCTCCGCCTCGTGATCTCCATCGCGAAGAAATACACCAATCGCGGGCTGCAGTTCCTGGACCTGATCCAGGAGGGCAATATCGGCCTCATGAAGGCCGTCGATAAGTTCGAATATCGCCGCGGCTACAAGTTCTCGACCTATGCAACCTGGTGGATCCGCCAGGCGATCACGCGGAGCATCGCCGATCAGGCGCGCACGATCCGCATCCCTGTGCATATGATCGAGACGATCAACAAGCTGGTCCGGACGAGCCGCCAGTTCCTGCACGAGCAGGGCCGCGAGGCGACGCCTGAAGAAATGGCCGAGCGCCTCTCGATGCCGCTTGAAAAGGTCCGCAAGGTGATGAAGATCGCCAAGGAGCCGATTTCGCTGGAGACTCCGATCGGCGACGAGGAAGATTCGCATCTCGGCGATTTCATCGAGGACAAGAATGCGATCATCCCGGTCGATGCGGCAATCCAGTCGAACCTCAAGGAAACGGTGACGCGCGTGCTCGCTTCACTGACCCCGCGCGAGGAACGGGTGCTGCGTATGCGCTTCGGCATCGGCATGAACACCGATCATACGCTCGAAGAGGTCGGCCAGCAGTTCAGCGTGACCCGCGAGCGCATTCGCCAGATCGAAGCGAAAGCGCTCCGCAAGCTCAAACATCCAAGCCGCAGCCGCAAGATGCGGAGCTTCCTCGACCAATAGGCCCGAGCATGGATTCGCCTATTCGAACAGCGCCTTCAAGTTATCGAAAAAGGCGCGCGATATCGCGTGGGAATCATGTTCGCGCCGGAAGGCTGCGAAATCGGTCGGGATCAGGCGATGATCGAAATCGAGCAGCGCCCTGCCCAACGCCGCGGGATCGGTATTGTCGTAGAGCGCGATGCCATAATGGCTGAGCCGCTGAAATGCCGGTTCGTTCGGCGCGATAACGGGGCAATCGAAGGATAGCGCGAGCATTGCCGCGCCCGAATTGAGCTGGTCGCCCGAATAGGGAAGCACCGCCGCGTCCGCAGTCCGGAAATAGAGCTGGATATCATCGTCCGGCACCTTGTTCGGGAAATAGCGGATCGCCGGATCGCGCGATGCCTCTTTGGACACCTCGGCGACATAGTCTTTGTCCGAGGGAAATCCGGCGATGATCAGCCGCAGGTCATGGCAGCCCTGTCGGCGCGCGGCCTGAAACGCTTCGATCAACCGGCTAATGCCCTTGTAGCGCTGCACCGATCCGAAAAAGAGCAATATCCGCGCGCCGGGATCGAAACCGATCCGCTCGCGCGCTTCAGCCCGTTCGATATGGTCGGCATAGGCCCCGCCATAATGCGGATGGCCGACATTGAACCAGTGACCGATCTCCACATCATAGGCCTTTTGCAGCTCGCCCGCATGGTCGCCGTCAAGCAAATGCACGGCGTCGAATTCCTGCAGGATGCGTTTACGCAGAGTGATCTCGGCTTCGGGATAGGCCGAGCGATGGGGCTTGAGATTATGTCCACTCCACACGAATCTCGCGCCGGTTCTCGTCCGGAACGTGGCGAACGCCTGAAATGCCGCGTCGATATTGGCCTGTAATTCCTCCGCACTATCGACGCCATTGCGCAACGGGTTGAACCAGTGCGCATTGAAAACAATGCCCCCGGGCCAGAAAATCTCTTCGAGCTCGGCTAGATCGGAGATGCGCTCGACGGCGAAGCCGCAGTCCGGCGCGCAACGGTAGAGTAGCGACTGAAACTTGTTCATCCGCGCGGCGGGCCAGCAGACCAGCAATCGTGGCGGTCCGTGTCCGGCGCGGTCGGCGGCAATTTCGCTATATTTGCGCGCCAGCGATTCCTCGCGCGTACACGGTAGATTGAACAGGGTCCCCGGATGGCTCATTTCGCGCTTCCGTTGGCGTCATGCCGGTCTCGCGCAAACGCATATACCGGCTCATAGAGCGCGACATTGTCGGCCCATGTTCGGGTCTCTTCGACCCATTGCCGCGCCGCTGCGACGCGCCGCGCACTGCCATCGACATCTGCAAGTGCGCCGCCGATGACGCGTGCCAGATCGCCAGCGTCGCCAGTCTTGAAATAAAGCCCGCGCTCCTCCTCGCCGAGCAGCTCGCGCGATACCGGACGGTCTGACATGATGATGGGCCGCCGCATCGCCATCGCCTCGATCGGTTTCATAGGCGTCACATAGTCGGACGCATAATCGGGCAGACGCGGCACCACGAACAGATCGATCGCCGCATAGGCGGCCGTGATCCGGCTATGATCGATCTGGCCGGTAAAGGTCACGGAATCGGTGATGCCAAGCTCGTCGACCCGCGCTTCGATGGATTCACGATGGCCGCCATCGCCGACCAGCAGAAGGTGCACATCCGGCCGATCGCCAACCAGCTGCGCCATCGCTTCACAGAGCACTTCGTGCCCTTCACGCCGAGAAATATTGGAAATATAGCCGATCACCGTCTTCCCGCTCAGCCCATATTCGCGCTTGAACACCTCGACAGAATCCGGGTCGACGTCTTCCAGGAAATGCCGTTCGACCGAATTGGGGACGATGAAAATCCGGTCCCGCTCAATCCCACGCTGTTCGAGTTGCTTGGCCATTGCTTCTGAAATAGTGACGACCGCGTCTGCGGCCTTCATGCAGCGATTTTCCTGCGCCATGCGCCGCTGCGTCATCTCGGTATCTTCGATCCCATCGAAATGCGCGGTCCAGGTATGTTCGTGGAACGAACGGACCTCGTACACGAAGGGCAGATTGTGGCTGCGCGCCAGTGCCAGCCCTTTGAGCGCATTTTCATAGCCGCGAAAACCGGACGCAGCATGGATCAGCGAGACCCTTTCTCGCTCGCATAAATCACCCAGGATATTCGTCTCAAACGTCACCATGACATCGTGCGGAATGCGTTTGCGGTCGAGCGTCGCGAGATGACAGAAATGGATCGGAACGCCCTCCCGCTCGACCGAGAAACGCCCGTCGCGTCCGCCATTCGCTTCCGTGATATTCTGCGGCAGGCGCGCGGGAGACACGGCAACGACGGGACGCAATTCCGCTTTCCGCTGCTCGGTGACGATCGACCAGTTGCGCACCGCCCCGCCCGTCGATTCGAGCGGGTAGATCGTTTTGAAGAGATGCAAGACAGTGTTCGGATCGCTGTCTTGCAGTGGCCGTTCGGGCAATAGCGGCAGCCATTCGGGATCGAGCTCGTCCAGCTGCCCGCGCTTCAGCCGCAAGGCGATGCCGGTATGGACGCTTTTCTCGCGCAGCCACAGCGCCTCGGCGAGCCGGACCTGAATGTCGACTTCGCCCAAGCCAGTGAAATCGCGCAGCAGGCTGCGCAATTTCTTAACGCCAATGCCCGCCAGCGCCTCGACCGACATCTCGCGCGCAACGTCGTGGCTGATCATATCCGAAACCGAAGCTTCGGCGCTATCGTGCCGATTACTCTCAACAGTCTCGTCCGGCTGGCCCGAAGTCTTGCTCTTCCGGAAATCGCGCCATTGGCGGACCAGCGATATCGGCAGGATTACGAGACGCAGCGGATTGCGCAGCGCCTTTTGCAGCTCGTTACCGAACCGGTACGACAGCTGGTTCATCACGCCCTGCCGGGCCGCTTCGATCTCACCGGCCGTCGCCTTTGCCCGGCCCTTCTCGTAACGACGCAGCGCAACACGCGCTTCGGCAAGCTCGTTTTCGAGCGTTTCCGCCCGTTCCAGCACCGCGCGCGAAATGCCCTGGGGCCCGCTGTCCCGCCCTTGCGGACCGTCGATGTCTTCACTGGCCATTGCGGTTCGGAGCGCTCGGATATGGGCGCATATTTGTCAAGCGTGGCGCCAGGGGCGCCGGGACGATCGCGATGCCGGCCTTAACCTCCGTCAATTCCGCCCTAACGGCTTATAAACCCGGTCTTTACGCCCGGCATCTATGGAGAGCTTTGCTCGGGACGAATGATGGCGGAAATGGCCGCCTTGATGGAGATCGATGATGAAAATTGGCGTGGTCGCATCCGCTGATCAATCCAGCCTCGGCCAGAACCTGCCGGCAATGGTCGATGGCGATGGCTCGGCGGCCCATGCCTATGTCACCAGCGAAGCGCTTAACGAAGGACCCGATGCCGCCCGCAACCTTGCCGATGCCGTCCATTATCTGAGCATCCTGCACGGCCAGCATCCCGGTGTCGTCGAACTGGCGGCGCTGAAAACGGCCCTGCCCGATGCGCGCGGCTGGCTCGATCAGGCCGAACAGGGTTTTGCCCGCGAACGGCTGTTTCTCTCGCAACTCACGGTCGCCGCCGGCCCGCTGCCTAGCACGCCCGGCCATGACAAGAGCGAAGCGGCCGCTTTAAGCCAGCGCCACGCGATCGAAACCCTGGCGCGCTCGGAACGAACCGGCTGTGCACTCGGCGCCGCGATGGCGCTGATACTGGATTGGCAGGCGATCCGCCCGGTGCTGATTTCCGCGGCCGCGCGGCTTGACGTAGAAGCCCCGCTCTCCGCGCTGCCCGAGCAGGCCGAAACGCTCGCGCTTGCCGATACGATTGGCGCGGACCAGATGGTCAACCGCGCCATGACGTTCGGCGCCGAACAGATCCTCGCCCAGCATCGCGGCCTGTGGAACCTGCTCGAAGCCCGCGAAGCCGCACGCGACATGTGGTAAGCGGCGGTATCGCCGCCCTGCCCTCGCCCGGCTCCTGCATTACTGACGGTTGCAACGCGCACCCCTTCCGCCTATCCCTTACCAATTGACGTTAACGGAAAGGCCCGCTTTCGGGCCTCTTTCATTGCAATGGGAAGGATCGCGCGTGCGTTTTGACGGAACCAAGGACTATGTCGCCACCGACGATTTGAAGGTGGCCGTCAACGCGGCCGTGACCCTACGCCGCCCGCTGCTCGTGAAGGGCGAACCCGGCACCGGCAAGACCGTTCTCGCACACGAAGTCGCCAAGGCGATCGACGCGCCGCTGATCGAGTGGAACATCAAATCGACAACCAAGGCGCAACAGGGGCTGTACGAATATGACGCTGTCGCCCGCCTGCGCGACGGCCAACTCGGCGACGAGCGCGTCCATGACATTTCCAACTATATCAAAAAGGGCAAGCTCTGGGAGGCGTTCACCTCGCCCGAACTTCCTGTCCTGCTAATCGATGAGATCGACAAGGCCGATATCGAGTTTCCGAACGACTTGCTCCAGGAACTCGATCGGATGCAATTCTATGTCTATGAGACGAAGGAAGAGATCGTCGCCAAGGAGCGCCCGATCGTCGTCATCACCTCGAACAATGAGAAAGAACTGCCCGACGCCTTCCTGCGCCGCTGCTTCTTCCATTACATCAAATTCCCCGATCGCGAGACGATGCAGGAAATCATCGACGTCCACTTCCCGGACATCCAGAAGATGCTCGTCAGCAAGGCGATGGATATCTTCTACGAAGTCCGCGACGTGCCGGGCCTCAAGAAGAAGCCGAGCACGAGCGAGCTTCTCGACTGGCTGAAACTGCTGCTCCACGAGGATATGCCGCTGGAGGTTCTCACCTCACGCGATCCAAAGAAACTGATCCCGCCGCTCCACGGCGCGCTGCTGAAGAATGAGCAGGACGTGATGCTGTTCGAGCGCCTGGCCTTTATGAGCCGGCGCGAGGGGAATTAGCGGACGGTTCTGCCCATCGCAGTTAGTGCAACACTAGCCCGCCGTCCGCGATCAGCGATTGGCCCGTGACGTAGCTCGCCCCCTCTGAAGCCAGGAACAGCACGATCGGCGCCATTTCGTCCGGCGTGCCCATGCGGCGCATCGGGATGGTGCGGACGAGCTTCGCCTTGAACTCGGCATTTTCGTCCAAGCCCGATGTCATCCGCGTTTCGATAAAGCCGGGTGCGACCATATTGGCGCGCACACCGCGCTTCGCGCCGTGATCGGCCTGGGCGCGCGTGATGCCGAGCACGGCCGCCTTGCTCGTCGTATAAGCGGGCGCGTTGGGGATGCTGAGAAAGGACGCGCAGGAGCCGATATTGACGATATTGCCGCCGCTTTTCTCAAGCAGTGGAAACAGCCGCGTCGTGATGTCGTGGATCGACATCAGATTGACTTCCAGCACGCGGCGGAATGTATCCATCTCAAACTCCGTCGCCCCACCGCCCATTCCGGCATTGTTCACAAGCACATCGAGCTGCTCGATCCCGTCGCATAGCGCGACACGCTGTGCATCGTCGCTGACGTCGCACTGGACATAGCTAAAAGCGGACAGATCATCGTCATAATCGGACGCCGATGCACGCGTGCCGGTGATCGTGACTTCTGCGCCGGCGTCCGCAAAAGCCTTCGCCGTCTCATAGCCGATGCCCTGGCTGCCGCCCGTCACCAGCACATGCTTGCCCGAAAAATCGCTCATATCGCTCTCCTACGTTGTCCGCTGCTTTCCTACACGGTTTCGATCTGTCATAGTTGCCGTCAACGGAAAGCCGTACAAGTTTTTTGCTTTTTTCAGTGTGTGAAGCCGTGTGAAGTTATCGGCCCCGTCCGGACCAATATCGAAAGCCCGCCCATGTTTTTCTCCTTTGTCGATGAACTGCGCACCGCCGGCATCCCGGCCAGCCTGAAAGAGCATCTCACCCTGCTCGACGCGCTCGACAAGGATGTGATCGAGCGACGGCCAGAGGATTTCTATTTCCTCGCCCGCGCCACCTTCGTGAAAGACGAGGGCCTGCTCGACCGGTTCGACCAGGTGTTCGCGAAAGTCTTCAAGGGCATCGAAACGACCTATGGCGAGGATGCGGTCGAGCTACCCGAGGACTGGCTGAAAGCCGTCGCCGAAAAATATCTCTCGGAAGAGGAAATGGCCGAGATCGAGAAGCTCGGCAGCTGGGAAGAGATTATGGAGACGCTGAAGGAGCGGCTCGAGGAACAGCAGAAACGCCACGAAGGCGGCAATAAATGGATCGGCACGGGCGGCACCTCGCCTTATGGGAATTCGGGCTACAACCCCGAGGGTGTGCGGATCGGCGGCAAGGCCAAGCATGGCAAGGCGGTCAAGGTCTGGGAAAAGCGCGAGTTCCAGAATCTCGATTCGACCAAGGAACTCGGCACCCGCAATATCAAGGTCGCGCTGCGACGGCTGCGGAAATTCGCGCGGGACGGGGCGCAGGACGAGCTCGATATCAAGAGCACGATCGATGGCACGGCGCGCAAGGGTTGGCTCGATATCCATATGCGCGCCGAACGCCGCAACGCCATCAAGGTGCTGCTGTTTCTCGATGTCGGCGGCTCGATGGATCCGCACATCAAGCTGTGCGAAGAACTGTTCAGCGCCGCGACCAGCGAATTCAAGAATCTCGAATTCTTCTACTTCCACAACTGCCCGTATGAAGGCCTGTGGAAGGACAACCGGCGGCGCTTTTCCGAACGCACGCCGACCTGGGACGTGCTCCACAAATATGGGCATGATTATAAACTCGTCTTTGTCGGGGACGCCTCGATGAGCCCCTATGAGATCACCCATCCGGGCGGCTCGGTCGAGCATTTCAACGAGGAGGCCGGCGCGGTGTGGATGCACCGGCTGACCAACACCTATCCCGCGGCGGCCTGGCTCAACCCCGTGCCCGAGGCGCAGTGGGGCTATTCACAGAGCACCAAGGTGATCCGCGAGCTTATGAACGACCGCATGTATCCGCTGACGCTGGACGGGCTTGACGACGCGATGCGGGAATTGACGCGGAAGCAGGGGAATTAGTGGCAGGCTCCCGCGCCGCAGGATTCGCCGCATCGGCTGGCGCAGCGGTCGGCGGACTGATCGCCGGTAACATACTCTTCCCGCTGGAGCCGGGTCAGGCTGCAATCGACGCCCTGCCCTTCACGCTGATCGGCGCGTTTCTTATCCTCTGGCCGATGCATGCGGTGCTGGCCCGGAAGATGAAAGCCGATCTCGGACGATATGCCGTGCTAGCCGTTTGCGGCTTTGCAGCCGGCGGACTGTTGCTGGGCCTGACGCTGGCGATTGCCGGGGTCTCCCACCCGAAAGCGCTCGATCTCGCGCTTATCGGCGCGAGCTATGGCGGGCTAACGGCGATATGCTGGTCCGCGTTGCATTGGGCCTTCGCGCGTATCGCCGACAAGGCGGCGCGGCGATCACGGGAAAACGCCTGATATGGCACGCCGCACGCCGCCTCTTCCGAGCCGGCCGCACGGCGAAACCCATCTCGTGCACCGTGTCGGCTGGCTGCGCGCCGCCGTGCTGGGCGCCAATGACGGGATCGTCTCGACCGCCAGCCTGATCGTCGGCGTCGCCGCCGCGGCAACGAGCCGGGAGAGCGTGATTATCGCCGGGGTTGCCGCGCTGGTTGCCGGCGCGATGTCGATGGCGGCGGGCGAATATGTCTCGGTGAGTTCGCAGGCCGACACCGAAAAAGCCGATCTCAAGCGCGAGCGCCGCGAACTGACGGAACAGCCCGCCGCAGAGCTCCACGAGCTCGCCGCTATCTACGAAAAGCGCGGCCTCGATCGCGAAACCGCGCGGACCGTCGCGCACCAGCTTATGGAGCATGATGCGCTCGCCGCCCATGCCCGCGACGAACTGGGCATCTCGGATACAGGACGGGCCCGGCCGGTGCAGGCCGCGCTAGCGTCTGCTGCAGCGTTCGCAACTGGGGCGGCGCTGCCGCTCGCAATAGCTTTGATCGCTCCGCTGGAAGCGCTGATCGCCTGGGTCGCCGCCGCCACTTTGCTTGCCCTGGCACTGCTCGGCGTCGCCAGTGCGCGGGCGGGCGGCGCGAAAATCGGCGTTGCGACAGCGCGGATTATCTTCTGGGGCGCGTTGGCCATGGCAGTGACGGCAGGCATCGGCACGCTTATCGGGTCGGCGGTCTAGGACGAGCGGTAGGTTAGACTGGCCTCCAACTCCGTGCGCCATGCGGTCTCATCGGGCTGGGTTATTGCCTCAAGATCCCCCGGTTCGGCTTGGCTGTCATCCACCCATTCCCGCAGCAGGGGTGAGCCATTGATCACATCGATAGCCAGCACGTCTTCGGTATATTCATAGGCGAAATCCTTGCCGCGCCAGATTTCATAGTCCGGATAGAACCGCCGGATCGCCTTAAAGGCCAGCGCCTGGAGCCGCCACGGCTTGAACTGTTGGTGATCATATGCGCTACCCTCGGCATGGATATGGACGCCATGGCAGAGTTCGCCGACATGCTTGTGAAAGGTGGGCTGGAACCAGATTTCGCGCAGCGTGCAGCCAGCCAGCCAATCCGGCGCAAGCCGCTCCATCTCGGCCAGCACGGCATGGGCGTTGATATCTGGCGCGCCGAAGATTTCGAGCGGGCGCGTTGTCCCCCTGCCCTCGCTCAGCGTCGTGCCTTCCAGCATCACTGTGCCGGCATAGGCGCGCGCCATGTTGAGGTTGGCAGCGTTAGGGCTCGGGTTGATCCAGATGCGGCTCTCCGGCCAGCCGTAGCCCGGCCCGCTGTCCGGCGCCCAGCCTTCCATCTCGATCACCCGATAGTCGACGTCGATGCCGAAATGGCCGATAAACCAGCGCCCCATCTCGCCCATCGTGAGTCCGTGCCGCATCGGCATTGGCCCGGCCCCGACAAAGCTCTCCCAGCCCTCGCGCAAAGTCATCCCCTCGATCGGGCGGCCCGCGGGGTTGGGGCGATCCAGCACCCAGACCGATTTGCCATGCGCGGCGGCGGCTTCGAGCATGTAGCGCAGCGTCGTGATGAAGGTGTAGATGCGGCAGCCCAGATCTTGCAGGTCAATCAGCACCGTATCGAAGGTGCCCATCGACTGGCCGGTTGGGCGGCGGACTTCGCCATACAGGCTGAATACGGGTATGCCGTACACCGGATCGCTATCATCCTGGGTCTCGACCATATTGTCCTGCTTGTCGCCCTTGATCCCATGCTGCGGCCCGAAAGCGGCGGTGACGTTGATCCCGGCGGCAATCAGCGCGTCGAGGCTATGGGTAAGATCGGCGGTGACAGACGCCGGATGGGCAAGCAGCGCAACCCGCTGCCCTTCCAGCGGGTTGCGGAGTTCGGGGTCTTCGAGAAGGCGATCAATTCCGAATTTCATGCGGCCTCGGGTGGCGTCAATCGCGCCGCAAAGCAATCCGCATGATGGAATTCCGGTTTGCCCTCGGGATGCCGATAGCCCCAATATGTCTTGTTCCCGTCGGCATCGACGATGATCGCCGATATTGCCGCCAGCATGGCCGGGTAGATTCGATCAGGCGGAAGGGTGACATCGACCTCAAGCGCGAAATAGCTATCGCCTGCATCGAGCGGAGCAATGGCCGGATCGGATGGAACCGCAAGGTCATGCGCACCTTCGCGGAAATGGGTGAAGCCATAGGCCGCCCATCTACTCGAGGGAGAAAAGTTGAACTCGTAATAAGGCGCTGCTCCGGGTTCGCGCAGGAACAATTCGAAACAGGTCGAATGCCAGAGATCGTCCATGCGTTCCGGTTCCGCGGGACCGGGAATGAAGAGACGATCGACCGGACAATCGACAAAATAGCGCAACCACAGCGTGTCGCGCGATTTCCATTCATGCTTCACTTCAACGCCGTGCACGGTATCAGTCGGCGTGTCGGGATGGCAGGAAAGCCGAAAAGTCATACGGCCTTTTGGCAAGTTTGGGCCCGGCGGCATAGGCGCAATTGCACAGCTCGCGCCCAGCCTGTAACGGACGCCGCATGACCGAATACCGATCCGATCTGCTGCGCCTACTCGAAGAACGCGGCCATATCCATCAGCTGACCGACGCTGAGGGGTTGGACGCGCTCGCCGCCAAACAGGTCGTGGCCGGCTATGTCGGTTTCGATCCGACCGCGCCCTCGCTCCATATCGGCAATCTCGCCTCAATCATGCTGCTTCGCCGCGTGCAACAGGCGGGGCATCGGCCGATAGTGATCATGGGCGGTGGCACGGCGAAGATCGGCGATCCGTCCGGCAAGGACGATGTGCGCCAGCTGCTAACCGAGGAAAAACTCGCCACAAATATCGCTGCCATCCACGATTCCTTCGCCAAAATCCTGCGCTTTGACGATAGCGAAACCGGCGCGCTGCTCATCAATAACGACGATTGGCTTTCCGAACTCGGCTATATCGAGTTTCTACGGCAGGTCGGCCAGCATTTTTCGATCAACCGGATGCTGACCTTCGATAGCGTCAAACTCCGCCTCGATCGCGAACAGCCGCTCACCTTTCTCGAATTCAATTATATGATCCTGCAGGCCTACGATTTCCTGAAGCTCGCGCGCGATCATGGGTGTCAGCTGCAGCTCGGCGGTAGCGACCAATGGGGCAATATCGTCAACGGCATCGAGTTGGCGCGGCGGATCGACGGCGCGGAGCTGTTCGGCGTTACCGCGCCCCTGATCACAACCGCTGACGGCAAGAAGATGGGCAAATCGGTCTCCGGCGCCGTCTGGCTCAACGAAGAGCAACTGCCCAATTTCGATTTCTGGCAATATTGGCGCAACACCGACGATCGCGATGTCGGACGTTTTCTGCGGTTGTTCACCGACGTCCCGCTCGACGAGATCGCCCGGCTCGAAGAGCTCGAAGGCGCGGAGATCAACGAAGCGAAAACGCTGCTCGCCAATGCGGTAACCGCCATGGTGCGCGGCGAAGAGGCGGCCAAAGCCGCCGAAGCGACCGCGGCGGAGACCTTTGGCGCCGGTGGTGTCGGCAGGGATTTACCCACGCTCGAAGTGCCGGCGGACGGTATCCGGCTCGGCGCGGCCTGTACGGCGATCGGCTTCGCAGCTTCCAATGGCGAGGCCAAGCGCAAGATCGCCGAGGGCGCGGTGCGCATCGATGACAAGCCGGTCACCGATGCCGGCTTCGTCATCATCATCCAGCCAGGCGACGAGAAGAAACTCAGCCTCGGCAAGAAGAAGCATGGCGTGCTGACGCGCGGCTAGCCGGCTGCGCGTTCCTTTGCGATCATCCCCTCTAGCCAGCGGAATGTCGCGAAATAGACGGCGATGCCGGCCAGAACATTGGTAATCGCGATCGCCGCATAGACACCTGTGGTCGCGAACAGGAGGGTCGCGATGCCGGCGAGCGGCACATAGAGCGCGGCTGTCCGAATAAGATAGAGACCCAGCCCGAGCATCGGCCGGCCCAGCGCGTTGAATGCCCCGGCCGCTACGATCGTCACGCCATAACCCGCCAGCGTCGCCGGGACGACCCAGAGATAGAGGCGCGATTCCTCTGTGACCGTCGCGGAATCGCTGAACTGCGCCGAAAGCGGATCGGCCGCAAAGGCAAAGATCGCCGCCGTGGCGAAGCCCCAGACGATACAGATCGTCATGGCAAAGCGAACGGCCTCACGCACCCGATCGAACTTGCCCGCCCCCCAATTCTGCCCGACAAGCGGCCCGATCGAACCGGACAGCGCAAGCATCGGAATGGAGGCGAAGGATTCGAGTCGCGTGGCGACACCGAAACCGGCGACGGTCTCCGCGCCATAGACAGCCAGCATCGCCGTTACGATCGATATGCCGATCGGATTGACGGCATTGCCGAGGGCTGCGGGCAGCCCGATCCGCAAAATCTCGCGCCAGCTGTCCAGCATGTCGGCAAGGTTCGGGAGAATGAAATCCAGCATCCGGTCCCGGAAGATCAGCACCGGTATCGCGATCAGCGGGATGAACAGACGTCCGGCGACCAATGCCCAGGCCGCACCTTCGATACCCATCGCCGGGATTCCGAAACCGCCGAAAATAAAGAGCGGGTCGAGGAGGATGTTGATGACCGCAGAACCGATCATCAAGCCGCTCGGCACCAGTGTATCGCCATTGGCGCGCAGGATATTGTTGGCGACCTGCGCAATGACCAGCAATGGTAGGCTCAGATACCAGATCGTCATATAGATCTCGATCAGGTCGAGAATGCGACCCTCGGCGCCAACTAGCGAGAAGAGCGGGCGGATCGTAAGATAGCCGATAATCGCAACGAAGATGCTCAGCAGCAGCGCGAGGACCAGACTGTCCGTCGCGAGCCGTTTCGTGCGGCCGCGATCCTTGCGACCGATCGAGCGGGAAAGCACCGACCCCGTCCCTGCGGACAGGCCGATGGCAAGGCTGGTGATCGCGAAGGAGACCGGAAAAGCGAAGCTGATAGCCGCCAGCGGCTCCGTACCGAGTTGTCCGAGGAAATAGGCGTCGACAATCCCGACGGAGATCAGCGCGATGATCCCGAACACGAGCGGACCAGCCAGTCGTATCAGCTGATACCGGACACTGCCTTGGGTGAGATCGCGCTTATCCGGCATCCGCAGGGCTTTGCTGGGCATGGGCCAGCCTGACAAGTGCGTTTGTCGAAAATCCCGGATTTCCGGAAATACCGAATGGTAAACCGCGAATTAGCCACATCGCTTTGGGAGCGTTTAAAGAGTTTGTGCCACTACAATCGCGTGATTCCAGTGTTTTGGGAGATTTCGGGATGAGTGCGCAACCTCTTGCCCAGCATATTTTTGACGTTGAGAAGCGCCGGGCGGCGCGTGACGCCGTCTCGATCCGTGCCGCGCTGCACGAACCGGGTGAGGACGGCCACGAAATTCTCGTCGGCAACCTCTCGCCCTTTGGGTTTATGGCGATTTCACCGAAAGCCTATCGCGAGGGAACGCTGGTGCGTCTCGATCTGCCGCTGATCGGTGAGGTCAACGCCCGCATCGTCTGGTCACTGAGCGACCGGATCGGCGCTGAGTTCATCCGGCCCTTCGATGCGCGCGGCTATCGCCAGCTGCTCGATTCCACGCCGCACAAAGCGCAGAACGACGAAGACTAGCCCGAACGCAACAGCGGCACCGCTGCATCCCGCTTGAAGAGATAGAGCGCGATCCGCGCTGCCTCTCCGCGCGCACTTTCGATCCCCCCTTCATTGTCGATCAGCAGCCGCGCATCGTCGTTAGCGATCGGCGCAAGCTCGGCGACCAGTTCGGGCGGCGCCACGCGAAATCCGACTTCGCCGGACTGGCGCGTGCCAAGCAACTCCCCTGCCCCGCGCAATCGCAGATCTTCTTCGGCTATCCGAAAACCGTCATTGGTTTCGCGCAGCAGTTTGAGCCGCGCCCGTGCCGTTTCGCTCAGCATATCACCGCGCAATAAAAGACAGATCGATTGGGCATCGCCGCGCCCTACACGGCCGCGCAGTTGGTGGAGCTGCGCCAAACCGAAGCGGTCTGCGCCCTCGACGATCATCAGCGTCGCATTGGGCACATCGACGCCGACTTCGATGACGGTGGTCGCCACGAGCACCGCCAGCTCGGCACGCTGGAAACGCTCCATGACCGCATCTTTTTCCGGGCCTTTCATGCGGCCGTGAACCAACCCGACCCGATCTTCGCCGAATCGCGCTTGTAAGAGCCGCGCTCGCTCCTCGGCCGCCGCCTGATCCGACAGCGCGCTCTCCTCGACAAGCGGACACACCCAATAGGCCTGTCCGCCCTTGCCGATATGCCGACCCAGGCCGTCGACGATTTCGTCGAGCCTCTGAACCGACATCACCCGAGTCTCGATCGGCTGACGGCCCGGCGGCATTTCGTCGAGCCGCGACACGTCCATCTCGCCATAATGGGTCAACGTCAGTGTGCGGGGGATCGGCGTCGCCGTCATCACCAGCAGATGCGGCGGACGCTCGGCTTTCTGCGCCAGCATCATCCGCTGCGCGACGCCGAAGCGATGCTGTTCGTCGACCACCGCGAGAACGAGCTTCTTGTAGCGCACAGCTTCCTGGAAGATCGCATGCGTGCCGATCAGGATATCGATCGACCCATCGGCCAAGCCCATCAGCGTGGATTCGCGCGTCTTGCCTTTATCGCGTCCGGTCAACACGGCGACATTGACCGGCAGGCCGGAAAGCATCTTCGTGATCGTATCGAAATGTTGGCGCGCGAGTATTTCTGTCGGCGCAAGCAACGCCCCCTGCGTCCCCGACTCGACGGCCATCAGCAACGCGTTGACCGCGACCAGCGTTTTTCCAGCGCCGACATCACCCTGCAGCAAGCGCAGCATGGGCTTATCCTGCTGCACATCGGCCTCGATCTCGGTGGTGCTGCGCGATTGGGCGCTGGTTGGTTCGTACGGCAGCCGTAACTGATCCCGCAACCGACCATCCGGCCGCAGCGCCTCGCCGCGCCGGCTACGCGCCGATTGCCGAACAAGCGCCAGCGCCAACTGGTTGGCGAAAATCTCGTCATAGGCGAGCCGGCGGCGGGCTTTCTCGTCCGCCGGATTGGTATGCGCCGTCGCGATAGCAGCCCGCCAGCCCGGCCAACCCTCGCGCTCCTTCAAGCTTGGTTCGATCCATTCGGGCATCTCGGGCGCGCGCTCCAGCGCTTGTTCGGCCAGTTGGGCGATACGCTTATTCGTCAGGCCCTCGGACAGCGCGTAGACGGCTTCGCGCTTCGGAATTTCGGCAATGTCTTCGGGCTTCACAACCATGTCCGGATGCACGATCTGAAGCTCTTGTCCGTATAGCTCCATCCGCCCCGAAATCGCCCGCGCTTCGCTCAGCGGCAACAGCTTCTTCGCCCAACCCGGATTGTTGAAATAGACGAGGCTGATCACATTGCCCTCCCCGTCCGCCGCCTGAATGCGCAAGGGGCTGCGCGGCCCGCCCGCCTTATAGTCGATCGGCGTGACAATGACGGTCACCACCCGCCCGGCATCGGCCATATCGAGCGTCTCGACATGTTTCCGGTCGATCCATCCAGTGGGCAGATGAAACAGCAGATCGCCGACATGTTCGAGCTTCAGCCGCCCTAGCGGCTTGGCCAGTCCCTTCCCGACGCCCTTCAGCGTCTCGATTTCGGCAAAGAGCGGATTGAGAATCTCCGGGCGCATGATTAGGTAGGCTGTACACCGAAGCCGATAGGCCGCGCCAGCGCCTGTCGGCCTTTTGCTGTTGGAGCCGGCATGGATCACGCGGATCGCCTCAAACGCCTGAAGTTTCGCGCCTGGCATCGCGGGACGAAGGAAGCCGACCTGCTGATCGGTGGCTTTTTCGATCGGTTTTCGGCCGGGTGGACGGCGGCGGAGACCGACTGGTTCGAACGGCTGCTCGAGATCGACGATGTCTTGATCATGGCCTGGGCGATCGGCACGGAAACGCCGCCCGCTGACATCGACGGCCCGATGATGCGGCGCATGCAGCAACTGGATTACATTCCGATCGCCAAATGACCGATATTCAGACGATCCTGGACGCGCAGCAACCGCTGACGCTCAGCGGTACTCCGGCCGGTTTTCTGCCCCCGCTGATGGTGGATCTTGCGCGCGCGGCGGCGTTCAAGAGCAAGCCGCTCGTCTATATCGCGCCGGACGACGCGGCGATGCGCGGTCTTGCCGATGCGGCCGGCTATTTCGCGCCCGAGATCGAGATCATCGTTTTCCCGGCATGGGACTGCCTCCCTTATGACCGCGCCAGCCCGAGCTTGCGTATATCGGCCGAACGGCTTGCGGCATTGCACGAACTGCAGCGGGACAGTGACAGGCCCCGCATCGTGGCGACGACCGTCAACGCCGTCACGCAGCTCACCCTGACGCCGTTCCGCATCCGGCAGCTGGTTACGCGCCTCGCCCCTGGCGAGCGGATCGAGCGGGACGATCTGACCGCCAGATTGCAAGCCAATGGCTATATCCGCGTCGAGAGCGTCGCCGATTCCGGCGAATATGCCGTGCGGGGCGGGATCCTTGACCTGTTCCCATCCGGCGAGAAGGAAGCGTTACGTCTCGATTTCTTCGGCGACGAAATCGAAAGCATCCGACGCTTCGATCCCGCCGATCAGCGGACGACCGGTCGAGCGGAGAGCTTCACCCTACTCCCGGCTTCCGAGGCTCTGCTCGACGCGGAAAACATAAAGCGCTTTCGCGGCCGCTATCGCGAGCTGTTCGGCGCCACGGCGACGGGCGACCCACTATATCAGGCGATCAGCGAAGGGCGGCGGCTGGCCGGCATGGAGCATTGGCTGCCATTATTCGAAGAATCGCTGGCGACATTTTTCGATCATCTCGAGAGTGACGCAATCCATGTCCGCGACGGCGGCACGCCAGCCGCCGCCGAAGCGCGTTTCGAGGCGATCTCCGATTATCATCGCAACCGCGAAAATATGCGCACGTCCGAACCGGGCAGCTACCGCCCGCTCGATCCGGACACATTGTATCTCTCCGATGCGCAATGGCAGACGCAGATAACGGAATCGCCGCTGCACCTCACCAGTCCATTTCCCGAACCGGAAAGCGATACTGTTATCGATATGGGCGTCAGCAGCGCGCGCGACTTTGCACCAGAGCGCAAAGCGAATGCGAACGTCTATGAGGCGGTCGTCTCGCACATCGAAACACTGCGCAGGGACGGCAAGACGGTCATTCTGGGCAGCTATAGCCGCGGGGCGCGCGAGCGGCTCGGCGGGTTGCTCGAAGAGCATGGCCTCGCTGACGCCGCAATTGCAGACGATTGGCAGGCGGCGCTCGGCAGCGGGGTCGCGCTATCGGTCATCCCGCTCGATCATGGTTTCACGGCACGAGATGTCGCCGTCCTTACCGAACAGGACATGCTCGGCGACCGATTGCGGCGGCGCACGCGGCGCAAGAAGGACGCCGATGCCTTTTTCAACGAGCTTGCGACGCTCTCGCCGGGCGATCTTGTCGTCCATAGCGAACATGGCATCGGCAAATATGAGGGGCTGACTTCGATCCCCGTCGGCAATGCGCCACACGATTGCGTCGCGCTCGAATATGCAGGCGGCGACAAGCTCTACGTGCCGGTCGAGAATCTCGATGTGCTCTCGCGCTACGGCGCGACTGCCGACGGCGTCGGGCTAGACAAGCTCGGCGGCGAAGGCTGGCAGCGGCGCAAGGCGCGGATGAAGGACCGGATCCGCGAAATCGCCGGCGATCTTATCGAAACCGCCGCCGCGCGGGCTCTGCGCAAGGCCGATATCGCGAAACCCGATGGAAGCTATGCAAGTTTCGTCGACCGCTTCCCCTATGCCGAAACCGAAGACCAGGACCGGGCCATCGAGCAGGTCATCGCTGATCTCGGTAAGGGCACGCCGATGGACCGGCTGGTGTGCGGCGATGTCGGTTTCGGTAAGACGGAGGTGGCATTGCGTGCCGCCTATGTCGCGGCGATGGCGGGGATGCAGGTCGCGCTTGTCTGTCCGACCACCCTACTCGCCCGGCAACATTTTTCCAGTTTCACGGAGCGCTTTTCGGGCTTTCCGATGAAGATCGGCCGCCTGTCCCGGCTCGTGCCGAACGCGGAGGTCAAGGCGACGCGCGAAGGCGTGGCCGATGGGTCTATCGATATCGTAATCGGCACGCATGCGCTGCTCGCCAAGTCGGTCGAGTTCAAGCGGCTTGGCCTCGTAATCGTCGACGAAGAGCAGCACTTTGGCGTTGTGCACAAGGAACGGCTGAAAGCGCTGAAATCCGACGTCCATGTGCTCACACTGACCGCCACCCCGATCCCGCGCACGCTGCAGATGGCGATGTCGGGTTTGCGCGAACTCTCCGTCATCCAGACACCGCCGATCGACCGGCTGGCCGTACGCACCTATGTCATGCCCTGGGATCCGGTCGTGCTGCGCGAGGCGTTGCTGCGCGAACATTATCGCGGCGGGCAGAGCTTTTTCGTCGCCCCGCGCATAGCCGACCTGCCCGATCTCGAAGAGTTTCTGCGTGAAGAAATCCCCGAGGTCAGCTTCATCACCGCGCATGGCCAAATGCCCCCGACGACCGTCGAAGAACGTATGAGCGCCTTTTACGACAAGAAATATGACGTGCTGCTCTCGACGACAATCGTGGAGAGCGGGCTCGATATCCCCTCGGCTAACACGCTGATCGTCCATCGCGCCAACCAGTTCGGCCTCGCTCAGCTCTATCAGCTGCGCGGCCGTGTCGGGCGTTCAAAGGAACGCGCCTATGCCTATCTGACGACACCGGCCAACAGGATCGTGACGGAAGCGGCGGAGAAACGGCTCGGTGTACTCTCCGATCTCGAATCTTTGGGCGCGGGCTTCCAACTCGCGAGCCACGATCTCGACCAGCGCGGCGCGGGCAACCTGCTCGGCGACGAACAGTCGGGCCATATCAAGGAGGTTGGTTTCGAACTCTACCAGTCGATGCTCGAAGACGCAATTGTCGCGGCCAAGGCTGGTGATATCAGCCTCGAAGACGACAAGCGCGATTTCTCACCGCAGATCACCGTCGACGCCCCAATCCTCATTCCCGACGATTATGTGCCCGATCTCGATCTGCGCATGGGTCTCTATCGTCGCATGAACGCGCTCGAAAACCGCCAAGAAGTGGAGGCCTTCGCCGCAGAGCTGATCGACCGCTTCGGGGACATTCCCGCGCCGACTGCCAATCTGCTTAAGGTGATCGAGACGAAGCTCAACGCCAAGGCTGCGCATGTCGCCAAGATCGACGTCGGCCCGCGCGGCGCGCTGGTCAGCTTCTTCAAGGACAGTTTCCCGAATCCGGCCGGACTTATCGACTATGTCGAACGGCTGAAGGGCACCGCCAAGCTCCGCCCGGATCACAAACTCGTCATCACGCGCAATTGGGGCGATCCGCAGGCGCGGCTCAACGGCGCTTTGCAACTCTCGAAAGGTCTCGCCAAGGCTGCGCGTTAGTTTTGCGCCGACACCGTTTTCGCAAGTGCTTCGACATCGATCGGCGGCGAACAGAGAAAACCCTGGTAGAGTTCGCAGCCCTGCTCGGCGAGCAGTTCAAGCTGCTCCTGTGTTTCGACGCCCTCGGCAATCACCGACAGGCCGAGAGACCGCGCCATCTCGATAACCCCGGTCACGACAATGCGGTCCCGCGCGCTGCCAGCAATGTCCTGACTCAGCCGGCGGTCGATTTTGAGATAATCGAGCGGCAAAGATTTCAGATAGGCGAGACTCGAATAGCCGGTCCCGAAATCGTCAATCGCGACGCGAAAGCCTTCCGCTCGAAGCCGCGCAAGCCGATCGGCCGCGACGCCAAGATCTTCGATAAGACCGCTTTCGGTAACCTCAGCCGTCATCCGGGATCGCTCGAAACCGGATGTGTCGACCATATCGACGAAACGATCGACAAAATCAGCTTCCGCCATGTCGGCGGCGGTCACATTGATCGACAGCCGCAGATCTTTGAGAACATCCGGCCATTGCGCCGCCATCCGTACCGCCTTGGCCTGCACATGCGCTGACAATTCGGTCACATAATCCGAGCGCTCGGCCGCCGCGAAAAGCGCAATCGCGCCCAGTTCGCCAAATTGCGGATGCCGCCAGCGCGCAAGGGCCTCGACGCCAAGGACCGCTCCGGAAGTCACGGACACTTGCGGCTGGAAAAGGATATCGATTTCATCGCGATCCAGCGCGAGCCGCAAATCGATCTCGAGCCGACTGTCGCGAACCGCTTCAACCGCCTCTTCCACTCCAAATACCCGGATTGGCTGACTATCGCTGTCGCGCGCCTCGGCGAGTGCCACGCTCGCGCGGCGCATGACGGCCGCCGCGTCCACATCGTCCGCCGTGTCGGTCACGATGCCGCAGCGCGCCTTGAGCCGGATTACTTGCCCGTCGGTTATGAAGGGCTGCTCGATGACGCTAACCAGCTGCCGCGCCGCGAATTCCGCTTCGTCGAGCGTGACACCGGGAGCAAGGCCGACGGCAAACTCGGCACCTGCCAATCGTGCGACCAGTTTTTTCGCAACCGGCATATCGAGAACAAGCCGTTCGATCCGGCGTGCCATACTCTTGAGCGCCGCATCGCCGATCGCATTGCCATAGGCCTGGTTGATGCGTTCGAACCTGTGCAGTGAGATCAGCAATAGGGCCAGATTGCCGGATTCGGCCTGGAGCTGCCGGTCGATCCATCGATAAGCGCCGCGCACATCGCCGATACCGGTCAGATAGTCATGCTCCGCCCGCGCTGGTTCGTCGGCCTCCTCATCGGGCAGTTCGACTAGTCCCCGAACCTCGCCAGTCGCTTCGTCAAGCGTGAGATGATGGACCATCCGCTGACCGCCCGAACCGGGCATATCATGGGCGAACGCTGTGGGTTCAGCCGTCTCCGAGAGCTGTCGCAGTGTACGCGTGCCCTCCTCCGCTGCTTTCTCGCCCAGCAGCGCGGCAAAATCGTCCCAAGCTGACAGAGTGGCGTTCTCGGGCGAGAGACCGAGAAGATGGGATAGGGCCGGGTCCAGCGCCACTTCGCCGCCTTCGGGATCGAACCGCCAGCTGAGCGTGTCCCCTCCCCCGCCCGTCAGCTCGGCGGATCGATGAAAACGTCCACCCAAACGCTCGGTAAATCGGTCGGCAAAGCGCAACGCCTGCACCAACTCCTGCTCGCCAAATGGACTCGCCAGATAATGCGTCGCACCGGCCGCGAACACCGCGTCGACCTGCGCGATGTCCGTCTTGGAAATCAGCACGACAAGCGCCGCGGCATTGGCTTCCACTGGTTCCGCCAGAGCGGCGATTGCTGCGAGCCCGTCCTCGAATGCGCCGCGCGCGTCGACCAGTGCGATACGCGAACCTGAGAGAATGAAGCGCCGTTCGGCTTTCTCCAAACGCCGGGCCGCAATCGGTGTCCAGCCCGCCCGTTCGACGATGGCCGCCATTTCATTGCGTTGTCGGAACGAAATCAGGAAAAGCGGATTGCCGGTCGAAGATGCAAAGGTCGATATGGCTTTCGCCTCCACTATGCGAAAAGGCTCGCAGCGCGTGCCGATACTCTAGAGCGCCGCATGGCGCGCGCAATGTTCTGATCCACACTTGCTCCAGCACCGGCCCCGCCCTAGGGCTTGGGCATGGCTGGCGCAGCAACCACCGACACACGGCCGCTGACCGACGGGTTCGGCCGACGGATCACCTATGTGCGGATATCGGTGACCGACCGGTGCGACCTCAGATGTCGCTATTGCATGGCCGAAAAGATGGAATTTCTGCCGCGCCGGGAGATTTTGTCCTTCGAAGAAATCGATATGATCGCCGAGGCCTTTATCGCGCGCGGCGTGCGCAAAATCCGGCTGAGCGGTGGCGAACCGCTTGTCCGCAAAGGCGTAACCGATCTGGCCGCACGGCTCGGCCGTCATCTGAACGGTGGCGGTCTTGACGAACTGACGATGACCACCAATGCCACGCGTCTTGCAGACCATGCGGACGCTTTGGCGGACGCAGGCGTGAAACGCGTCAATGTCAGCCTCGATACGCTCGACCCGGATGCCTTTCGCTATATCACGCGATGGGGCGATCTGGAGAAAACGCTGGACGGCATTGCGGCGGCACAGGCGGCCGGTTTGCGCGTCAAGATCAACATGGTCGCGCTTGCCGGCATGAACGACCACCATATCGTACCGATGATGCGCTGGTGCGCTGATCAAGGCCACGATCTGACGCTGATCGAAACCATGCCGCTCGGGCATATCGACGATGATCGGAGCGATCGCTATCTGCCGCTCGATGCGGTCAAGCACGATCTCGAGCAGCAATTTTCGCTGATCCCGCTCGCCGAGCGGACAGGCGGACCAGCACGTTATTGGAATGTCGAGCAACTCGGTCTCAAACTCGGCCTGATCACCCCGCTCACCAACAATTTCTGCGATGGCTGCAACCGCGTGCGAGTTACCGTATCCGGAAAAATCTATATGTGCCTCGGGCATGACGATCATCTCGATCTCAAGTCCGCGCTGCGCGAGGGCGGGCGCGAGGCACTCGACCAGGTGCTCGATGAGGCGATGATCCGCAAGCCGCGTCGCCATGACTTCCATATTGGCGCGGATGACGCGCAGCCCGCCGTCACACGCCATATGAGCGTCACCGGCGGATGACCATCGACGGCAAATATGCGCTCGTCGCCTCGCCGACCGAGGAGGCGCAGGCGGCCGACACACTTCTGCGCGAACGGCACGAATTCGTCGATCTGAAAGAAGCGGAAGGGGTCATTGCCCTGGGCGGCGATGGCTTCATGCTACAGACTCTGCACCAGATGCTGGCTGATCACCGGATATTGCCAGTTTTCGGCATGAACCTTGGCACTGTCGGCTTTCTAATGAACGAATGGCGGCCGGACGGACTGGAGAAACGGCTCGATAAGGCGAAAACATTCTCGGTGACGCCGCTGCGCATGGACGCCGTGACGATCAACGGAGATACTGTCTCCAGCCCGGCGATCAACGAGGTCTCGCTGCTTAGAGAAACCCGGCAGACGGCGAAACTGGAAGTCATGGCGGGAGATGCTGTCGTGATAGAGGAACTGGTATGCGACGGCGTGATCGTCGCCACGCCGGCCGGTTCGACCGCCTATAACCTCTCAGCGCGCGGCCCGATCTTACCGATGGGATCGAATCTGGTCGCGCTGACGCCGATCAGCCCGTTCCGGCCGAGGCGCTGGCGCGGCGCCATATTGCCGGACACGACGCGTATCGCTTTCAGGGTTCTCGAGCCCCTCAAACGGCCGGTCAGCGCCGTCGCCGACCAACGCGAGGTGCGCGATGTTGCGACGGTGGAAGTGCGCCTCGATACGAGCCTTACGCTTTCGCTGATGTTCGATCCCGAACATGCGCTCGATGATCGTATCTGGCGTGAACAATTCATCGTTTGAGATGCTTGCATAGTTCCACAAAGCGTTGCTATAGGCGCGCGTCTGCCGGATGAACCTTGCTTCGTGCGGCGGCTTTCAAGTGCATTCCCCGGTAGCTCAGCGGTAGAGCAATCGGCTGTTAACCGATCGGTCGTCTGTTCGAATCAGACCCGGGGAGCCACTTACCCTTCAAGAACATCGCCGCGCCGATCGAGCTTGTACATCGCAAGCGCGCCATAGCCTTTCGCAAGCTGTACCTGGCCGACATATTGGCAAACAAAAGGCTGCTCGCTCTGCACGGCCAGCATCGCCGCGAACGCTTCGGTGACATAGACTTCGCCTGTCGGCGTAACGGGCTCGATACGCGCCGTCCGCGTCACTTCGGTCCCGAAGAAGGATTCGCGCTGCATTACAGCATCGAAGGCCCGGTAGATCGGGCCGTGGTGCACACCCACACGCATCCCGCAATTGGGACCCGCACAATCGAGTAACTCCTGCGGCATGTCGCCGAGCCGTTGCTGCAGTTCGAGCGCGATGCTGGCCGCATATTCGGGCTCGGTGATCACGGCATAAAGCGCGTCACCCCAGCTGTTGCGGTACAGGATTTTGTCTGCGTGGGCATCGAGTACGCGTCCCATCCGACCGAGAACCGTAAGGTTGAATAGCGGCAGGACGCTTTCATTGAGGCTCGAAAAACCGGCGAAATCGGCGAATATCAGTGAGTAAGCGCCGCGCGACACTTCGGCGGGCACAGTGATATCAGGCGGGCGGTGCAGATTGCGATCGATGGCACCGGGATCGACGATCCGCACCCGCTGCCCAAAGCTCTGCCATTTCTCGACATCGCGCAGCGTTCCGGCCGCTTTCCTTTCGGAATCCTGTTGGAGGACCGCCAGTTGCACGGCCTCCGTATGCAGATGCCGCGCCCGCATACGCGCGAGCCCCATCGCGATATGCGATCCGTAGGTGAACAGTTTCGGATCGCCGATATATTCGGAATCGGTGGCGAAGCTCTCGCGCTTGGCCTGTTCGCGGCAGCGATGAAAACGGTCCAGCCATCCCTGCCCGCCCGGCACGACGGATTGCGCGATGAAGTCGTCGATGTCGAAGGGAAAAACGAGATTCAGCTCACAGCCCCGCTTCAGGGCTTCCTCGGCAATCATGATATCGGCGCCGCAGGCAAGCGCGCCATAGGCAAACTCGGGCCGGATTTCGTCGAAAGCGGCGGCAATATCGGCGGCCAACCGCGCCTCAACTGCTTCGTCCTCGACGAACATATGCCCCGAGTAATAGAGCACGGGTGCCGGCCGTAGAAGACCGAGCAGTGGCGCAATCGCGACTTGGCGCGCGGGCACGATATGCTGGATCAGATGCATCTGGCGCAGGGTCGAAACTCTTTGGCCAGCCTGAATACCGCTGAGCCCCGATATTTTTTGCATCGCCGCCAGTGCCGCCGGTCCATCGTCGAGAATGATATGGGCTTCGGCCGCCGTAACAAAGGCATAATAGTCGTCGGGATCGGCGATTTCGGGATGCGCGAGAATTTCGCGCGCGAGGCTCCTGGCGTCGGCCTCTTGGCCAGCCAGGAGCGCCATCGTCGCGGCGTTTACGCCCGGAAAATAGGCATGCGTCTCGTCGTAAAGCGCATGATAGGCCTGGCTGGACTCGGCGAAAAGTCGAGCCTGCGTCTCACCCGGCGAGCGCTGCGCCAACTCTTTCTTCAGCCGGCCGTTGAGCGCCCGGATATCGCTATCCGGTTCGTCTGCGAGTCCTTCCGACGCATAGAGTTCGGCCGCGCGCTCGGTCTCGCCCATATCGGCCAAGGCGAGCGCAGCGAAGTAATCGAGCTTGGGATGTGACAGGCCTTCGGCCTTCGCCGTCATGGCGATATCGTAGGCCGCGAGAAAGTCGCCATTGGTGCGCGCTTCTCTGGCGAGCGCAAGGGGATTGGCGGCGGCATCCATGGTCATCAACCGCCCCCGCGCCGCTCCGATGGACCCGCTATTTGAGCGCGCCGTGACAATGCTTGAATTTCCGGCCCGAACCGCATGGGCATGGCGCATTGCGGCTCACCTTGCCCTGCCATTCTTCGGGATTGCCGGCCGACATCTCGTCAAGCCGCGGCGCGCCCGACTGGCGCGGCGGAAGTTTCGCCTTCACCAAGCCGAGATCGCCAGCATCGATGTCCGCGCTGTTATCCTCGCCGGTAAGCGGATCGATATGCGTCGTGATGAAGTCCGGCAGGTCCGGCAAGGGCGGCGGTTCGGCCCGGGTGAACTGCGCAAACGCCAGCGTCTTAGTGACCTCTTCGCGGATATTGACGAGCATCAGCTGGAACATGGCGAAGGCTTCGCGCTTATATTCGTCGATCGGCTTTTTCTGCGCATAGGAGCGCAGATTCACGACCTGGCGCAGCGCATCGAGCGTCGAGAGATGCTCCTTCCACTGCGTATCGAGATTCTGCAGCAATATGCTCTTTTCGACCTCGACCCAGTCGTTGGCCGGGATGTCTTCCGATTTCTCGGCAACGGTCCTATCAGCCAGCTCAAGCAACCGCTCTTCGATGAGGTCCGGTTCGACCTGATCCTCTATCATCCAGTCGTCGATCGGCGGCTGGACGCCCAATATGTCATCGACCGATTTCTTCAGCCCGTCGATATCCCATTGTTCAGGATAGGTGCCGTGCGGGCAATGATCGGCGACAATGCCGTTCACCGTCTCGGCCCGCATATCGACGACGATATCATCGACTTCTTCGGCATCCATGATATCGCCGCGCTGCTCATAGATCACTTTGCGCTGATCATTCATGACATCGTCATATTCGACGACCTGTTTGCGGATATCGTAGTTGCGCGCCTCGACCTTCTTCTGTGCGGTCTCGATGGCTTTCGCGACCCAGGGAGATACGATCGCCTCGCCCTCTTCCAGATTGCTGCGCACCATCTTCGCGAACATCGTCTGCGGTCCGAAAATGCGTAAGAGATCGTCATCGAGCGAGAGATAGAAGCGCGACAGGCCCGGGTCGCCCTGACGCCCGGACCGGCCGCGCAGCTGGTTATCGATCCGGCGGCTCTCGTGGCGCTCGGTGGCGAGAACGAACAGACCGCCCGCCGCTTTCACCTTTTCCTTCTCTTCGGCGACTTCGGCCTTGATCCGTTCGATCGCCGCATCGCGCTCGGGCCCCTCTTCCATCTCGGAGAGTTCGTCCTCGATACGGAACTCGACATTGCCACCGAGCTGAATGTCCGTGCCGCGGCCCGCCATATTGGTCGCGATGGTAACGGCGCCAGTGCGGCCAGCCTGCGCGACGATATGCGCTTCGCGCTCATGGTGCCGCGCGTTCAGCACCGCATGCTCGACCTTCTCCTTGTTGAGAAACTCCGAAAGCAGTTCCGATTTCTCGATCGACACGGTGCCGACGAGCACGGGCTGGCCTTTCTTGCTCGCTTCGCCGATCGCCTTTGCAATCGCCGCGAACTTGTCCATCTCGTCCTTGTAGAATTCGTCCGTATCGTCGATCCGTTGGATCGGAACATTGGTTGGGATGGTCGTGACGTTCATCTTGTAGATGTCGAAGAATTCCGGCGCCTCGGTCAGCGCTGTGCCCGTCATCCCGGCGAGCTTCGGATACATACGGAAATAATTCTGGAAGGTGATCGAGGCGAGCGTCTGGTTTTCCGGCTTGATCGGTACGCCTTCCTTGGCCTCGACCGCCTGGTGCAGCCCGTCCGACCAGCGGCGCCCTTCCATCATGCGTCCGGTAAACTCGTCGATGATGACGACTTCGTCATTCTTGACGAGATAATCCTTGTCGCGCTTCTGCAGCGTATTGGCGCGCAGCGCTTGCTGCAGGTGATGCACGACCAGCGTATTTTCGTAATCGTAAAGGTTGGCGCCCTCGAGCAGCCCCGCCTCTTCGAGCATCCGTTCGGCTTTTTCCGTGCCATCCTCGGTCAGCGTAACGGCGCGCTGTTTCTCGTCGAGCTCGTAATCCTCCTCATCGAACTGCTTCACCACAGCGTCGACGCCCATATAGAGCTCGGATTTGTCCTCGGTCGGACCGGAGATGATGAGCGGCGTCCGCGCTTCGTCGATCAGGATCGAGTCCACCTCATCGACGATCGCGAAGTTGAACGGCCGGTGCACCATCTGCGCGCGCGAATATTTCATATTGTCGCGCAGATAATCGAAGCCGAACTCGTTATTCGTGCCATAGGTGATATCGGCTGCGTATGCCGCGCGCCGCTGCTCCTCAGGCAGATTGGGCACGATCACGCCGACCTCAAGGCCGAGGAAGCGATAGACCTGCCCCATCCATTCCGCGTCGCGCCGAGCCAGATAGTCGTTGACTGTGACGACATGGACGCCCTTTTCCTCGAGCGCATTCAGATAGGTCGGCAGCGTCGCGACCAGCGTCTTGCCCTCGCCCGTCGCCATCTCCGCGATTTCGCCGCGATGGAGCGCGATACCGCCCAACATCTGCACGTCATAATGACGCTGCCCAAGCGTCCGCATCGCCGCCTCGCGCACAGTCGCAAAGGCATCGGGCAGAACATCGTCGAGCGTTTCGCCAGCCGCGAGCCTGTCCTTCAGCTTCGGCGTCTGCGCTCTCAACTGCTCATCATCGAGCGCCTGGATGTCGGGCTCCAGCGCATTGATCTGCGCCACGATCTTGTCGAGTTTCTTGAGATACCGGTCGTTGCTCGATCCGAATAGCGATTTGGCAATGCCGCCAAACATGGGCGTTCCTGACGTTTATTGTGCTGGGAAGGCCGCGAAAAACGGCCCGAAATCCCCGAAAAACCTAGGCGCGCGATGTAGGGATCGGGGGGAGGATAGTCAATTATTCCACGGTATCGCTCTCCGGGATTTCCTCGATTGACGTGCTCATCCGCGTTCGGATTCGCCTGGGAACCGGATTACCATCCTCGTCCGTGTAAGGCAGTATTTGAAATCCTGAATATTCATATTGCTGGCAGAACTGCTGCTCCATAGCCTCTACAATTTCGCTCGCAGGTTCGACAAAGGCTAGCTGGCAATTCAAGACCGTTCCATCCACGGCAAAATCGACAACGAACTCAACCAAGTATGCTGACGGCCTCACGCCAAGCGACGCATCTTCCATATCGCCAAGTGACGATCTAGGAATCTCCCATCGTACAGAGCTGGAATATGATCCCTCGATCGGATTTCCTTCCCCATCTCGCGCAGGCGCAAACCTCGCCCTAAACGTCAGCGCTCCACATGTTTGCTCATCGAGCAGTTCGGAGCCCGTTGATGAAGTAATCGTGCATTCTTTCACTCTACCGTCAGCACCAACCCGCAACCGAAAACCGGCTGTACCTTCTTCTTCGAGCCTGATTGACATAGCCGGATAGTCGGCATTGGTAATCCACAAGCTTGGATTACCTAACGGAACTGCTGGGGTTGGCTGTGTCTGTGCAAATACGGGGTTAGCCAATGCAATACTTGCGGCCGATGCAGTGGCAAAACTGACCAAAAATTTTCTCATGTAGAATGCTGCCCTAGATATGATTTTGCGAAGTCTAGTACGATCCAGCTAGCCCTACGACAACTTTTCAGTTCCCCTCCGCAATAAGTAAGGATAGGCGGGCCGCCATGACGAAAAACAAGAGCAAAGGTATCGATTTTCCAGTTACGTGTTCGCCTCGAGGCGCATGCCCTCGTGTTTCGCGCGCACACTACAAGACTTGGGATCGCTGCGATCTGACCTTTGTCGAACTCGCGCAAGATACTGCTGTGGCTGGTGTCACCACTCGGTCGCGCTGCCCGTCTCCCGAGGTCGAATGGTGCCGCCATGCGCTCCAGCATGGAAAAGCGCGCGCGCTCGTCGTCAATGCGGGCAATGCCAACGCATTCACCGGCAACCGGGGGCGCAATGCGGTCGAGGCGATTGCGGCCAAGGTGTCCGACCACCTCGATTGCGAACCGCACGAAGTGTTTATCGCCTCAACCGGGGTGATCGGTGAACCATTGCCCATCGACAAGGCCGAAGCGGGGCTGGATGCGGTATTTACAGCGGATGCAGCGCGCTGGAAGGACGCCGCGCGCGCTATCGGCACGACAGACACCTTCCCCAAGGGTGCGACGGCCAGCGCCGTGATCGCCGACACCACCGTGCAGATTAGCGGCATCGCCAAGGGATCGGGCATGATCGCACCGGACATGGCGACGATGCTGGGCTTTGTCTTCACCGATGCGGCCATAGAGCCGGCGTTGCTTCAGGACATGCTGAACCGCGCCGTCGCCAAAACTTTCAATTGCATCACCGTCGATAGCGACACTTCCACATCGGATACCGTGCTGCTCTTCGCGACCGGAAAGGCAGGCAATTCACCTCTTGCCGCGATGGACGATGCCGGCGCAGATGCCTTCGCCGCCGCACTCGAAGCCGTCTGTCTGGAGCTTGCCCAGCTCGTCGTGCGTGATGGCGAAGGTGCGACGAAATTTATCGAGATTCGGGTCGAAGGCGCGGAGAGCGGCGAAAGCGCGAGGCGCGTGGCCTTGTCCGTCGCCAATTCGCCACTCGTGAAAACCGCGATTGCGGGGGAAGACGCCAATTGGGGTCGGGTCGTTATGGCGGTCGGCAAGGCCGGCGAACCGGCGGACCGCGACCGGCTCTCGATCCGGTTCGGCGCAACGCAAGTGGCCGAAAACGGGCTGGCCGTGGACGGCTATGACGAAGCGCCCGTCGCGGCGCATTTGAAGGGCGACAATATCGAAATCGGCGTCGATCTGGGGATCGGCAACGGCCATGCAACCGTTTGGACCTGCGACCTCACCCATGGCTATATCTCGATCAACGCGGATTACCGTACATGAACCCGATCCTCGCCGAGCAGGTCACCATGCTCATGCGCGCGGTTGCGAAAGATATCGTGCTGCCGCGTTTTCAGCAGCTCGCGAGCGAAGATATTGCTGAAAAGGCGCCGGGGGATATCGTCACAATCGTCGATCATGCAAGCGAAGAGCGTATTGCAGAAGGACTGACCAAGCTTCTGCCGGAGGCGCGGATTGTCGGCGAAGAAGGCGCTGCTGAAAACCCGGAACTGCTCGAGACGTTGGACCGGGGCATGATCTGGTTGATCGATCCGCTCGACGGAACATCGAATTTTGCGGAAGGCAGGGCGCCCTTTGCACTGATGATTGCGCTGCTCGCCGATTCCGAAGCCCAGGCGGGCTGGATATTCGATCCGTTGACTCCGCGTATCTGCTATGCCGCGCGCGGTCAGGGTGCCTATCTGAATGGCGAGCGGATCGCGTCACACACCAGCCCGCACAGTCAGCCACTTGCGGCTCTGGGATTGCATTTTATGGATGAGGATCGGCAGCAGGCTTTCGCGAATCGCGCCGACGGAACGCTGACTATCGTTCCGATCCCGCGCTGCGCTGGCGAGCAATATCCGCGCGTGGCCCTTGGTCAAAACGACATAGCGCTATTCGCCAAGTCATACCCTTATGACCATGCGGCCGGAGTCCTGTTTCTTGAAGAAGCGGGGGGCAAAACCGCGTGGCCGGACGGCGATGCTTACAGTGTGGCGCGCCGCGATCCGGACCTGCTGTCGGCCGCCACGCCCGAGCTATGGGACTGGGCGGCCGAAATATTGTTCGGCTAAGCTACACCGCGACAGCGCTCTCGATCCACTGTTTGAGCTGCATCTTGGGTGCGGCGCCAACCTTCTCGGCATGCTTCTCGCCGCCCTTGAAGATCAGCATGGTCGGAATGCTGCGCACGCCATATTTGGCGGCGGCTTCCGGGTTTTCATCGATATTGACCTTGGTGATCGTCACCTGATCGGCCATTTCGTCGGAAAGTTCTTCAAGCGCCGGGCCGATCATCTTGCACGGGCCGCACCACTCGGCCCAGAAGTCCACGAGAACCGGGCCATCAGCATTGAGAACATCCTGTTCGAAACTTCCGTCGGTAACGGGCTTGGTCGCCATGATCTGTATCTCCTTATCGGTTAAGCAGCATGTAGGGTGCGCCCCGCTCGCGCTCAACCTGCGCGCGACAAACTTTGCTCTGTGCGGGGCAAGCCGGGCTTGTGTGCCGCAATATCCTGATCAGACAGCGAAATCAGGCGCGGGCCGGATGTATAGAGCAAGCTTGTTTCTATGCTGCGGTCCGGAAAGATAACGGCTAGCGCCGCCGCATAGGCCGCCATCTGGCGGATGTGAGCAACGGGTGCGGCGTCGGTATCGTCCGGCACGAAACTGCCGGTCTTGAAATCAATGACCTGCACCCGGTCGTCGGTGACGCGCAGACGGTCGACTGTACCCGAAACGACGATTTCCCCAACCACCGCCGCGATCGGTGCTTCGGCCATGGCATCGGACGCGAAAATCTCGGCGAAATCGGGATGCTCGATAATGGCGAGCGCATCGGAAACCAGCGCCTCCCGATGTTCGGAATCCTCAACGCCGGCAGATCGTTCCAACCAGGTGCGCGCCGCATCGCGCCTCTCATCCGCCGCAATGTCGGGCAGCCGCTCGAACAGGCTGTGTAGCAGCCGGCCGCGCTCGGCCGCCGCGTGCATGGTGGCATCGGGCGGCGGGTCGGACACATGATCGTCACCGAGAGAGGATGGCGCGAGCGGCCGGGGCGGGCGTTCTTCCTGCGGAGCCGATTGATCGAGCCAGTCTGGTTTCTCCAGATCGGGCGCGGTTGACCGGCGGGGCGCGGTTTTACGGGACATCTGCGTAGCGGGGCGCGTACCGTCGAACTGCCGCATGCCCGACCAGATATCATTTTCCTCCGCCTCAGCTTCGAAACCCTGCATCGCCCTTTCGACCGCGCTGTACCAGCTATCCTCCGGCGGTCCGTTCCGATTGCGCGGGCCCAGCGATCCGCCGATCACCAGTTGCTCCTCGGCACGGGTCAGCGCGACATAGAGCAGCCGCCAATGCTCCTCGCGATCCGCCGCTTTCGCGCGTTCGACGGCGTCAGCGAGCGCGTCGACCTGCTCTGCCTTGCGCGGATGCGGGAGCGGGACTGGCAGGCTATCATCGTCTATCGCGAAATCGACAGTGCCGCTGCGCATCAGGTCTGGATCGAAGGTCGCGTCGGCTAGAATGACGAGCGGGGCTTGCAGACCTTTTGCGCCATGCACCGTCATGACCCGCACCGCATCGAGTGGGGCCGCGGGATCGCGTTTGATTTCGGCATCGCCGCGATCGAACCAGTCGATGAAGTGTTGCAGGGATGGCGGGTTATCGGCTTCGAACAGCAGGGCCGCGTTGAGCAATTCCTCGATCGGATCGCGCGCCTCTTCGCCTAGCCGGGCGAGCAGTTTTTTGCGGCCCTGGATCGGGCCCGATAGGATGGATTCGAGAAGTTGGTAGGGCGTCACGAAATCGGCTTGGTTGAGTATTTCGTTTACACCGAGAAGGGTATCGCCGAATTCGCTATTTTCTTGCAATTCAGTATCAAATCTATCACGAAACACGCTCCAAAGGCTCGTTTTTCTGTTTCGTGCGAGTGTGTAAAGTTGCTCCTGCGACCAGCCGAACAGCGGCGACACCAGAAGGTTCGCGAAATTGAGGTCGTCCTCGGGCTGAAGCGCGAAGCGCAGCGCGGCCAGCAAATCCTGGATCGCCAGCGGATCGGTCAGCATCAACCGGTCGACGCCCGCTACCGGTACGCCCTCCTCATGCAGCCGCGCGACCAGCAGCGAAGCGAGCTCACCCCGGCTGCGCACGAGGATCAGGACATCTTCGGGGCGCAGCGCCCTGCCCTTGCCCGCCAGCCACATCTGGTCCGGTCCTTCGGCGATCCAGCCTTTCACCTGCTGCGCCATCTTGCGCGCCAGCGCGAGCTTGGCGTCGGCAAGCCAACTCTCCTCGCCCGGATCGGCGTCGTCCACCGCCGCGCCGAGCACCGGCTCAAGCAAAGTCACCCGCCCCGGCCGCCCTTCATGCGCGCTGATATGCGCGCGCAGCCCATCCGGCAGGCCGATAGCGTCCCCGCCGACTCCCGCCATCACCGCATCGACCAGCTCAAGAATTGGCGGCGAGGACCGATAGCTCTTGTCGAGACTAAGATCGCGCAGCTCGCGCCCGCGCGCTGCGATATGGCCGGAAAAAGCCTGTCTCGCTGCTTCGAAAGCCTCCGGATTGGTCCCCTGAAACCCGAAAATCGCCTGTTTGAAATCGCCAACTGCGAAGATCGTACGATGCACGGCATCGGCGCTGTCGGGATCGATCTCGAAGAACTCGCCGCTCAAGGCTGCGATGATCGACCATTGCGCCGTGTTCGTATCCTGCGCCTCGTCGACGAGGATATGATCGATTGAGCGATCAAGTTTGTAGCGGATCCACTCACCGATACCGGGTTGGTTGAGTAGGTCGCGCGTCAGGCCGATCATATCGTTGAAATCGAGCACGCCCGCTCGGCGCTTGGCACCCGCATAATTCTCGGCAAACATCCGGCCCGCGCGCAGCGCCGCGGCTGCGAAATCGGCAAATTCCGACTTGATACGCAGGCCCAGCAGCCGCGCCACGTCCGCATCGAGCGCCGCGCACAGTTCTGCGTAATCCGGATCGGCATCGAGCTGCTTTGAGCTGAATTTCTTCAGATCGCCGGCCTTCGTCGCCCAGACATTGCGCAGCTCTTCCAGCCGCCCCGCACGGGTCTCCGCGTCCGATGCCGTCCACTCCGCGATGAAATCCGCATTCGCAAGGCCCGTCTTGCTCGCCCAGGCGATATTCGCCTTGGCGACCTGGCGCAGCGCGGCCATGTCGAACGCGCCGTCGGCGCATTCCGCGATGATCGCCGCATCCACATCGCCAAGCGGCACGTCCAGCGCGCGCCTTAACGCATCCCCGAACAGTTCGGGCGGCCCGAGCCCCATCATCGCCTCCAACGCATGGGCGCAGCGCTCGAGAAAGCGCTCGGCGCCCTGCTCGCCCAGCCTGCGGCTCAATTGCTGCACATCGGCGATCAGCGCATTGTCGCCCCGCTCTTCCGCCGCCACCAGCATCGCGGCCAGCGTCTCACGCATCAGCAGCGACTGTTCGCGCCCCTCGATGGGCCGGAAACCGGGCACGATGCGCGCTTCGGCCGGAAATGCCGCGAGCAGGCTTTGCGCGAAGGCATGGATGGTCTGGATACGCAGCCCCCCGCCTGTCGCGTCGAGCACGCGCGCGAACAGCCGCCGGGCCTGAGCGACCGAGTCCGGATCATGCGCCTCGCCGAGCGCCATGAGTTCGGCGGCGAGCAACGGGCTTTTGAGCCGTACCCAATGCGCAAGCCGCGCATGGATGCGATCGGCCATCTCCGCCGCGCCCGCCTTGGTAAATGTCAGGCACAGGATCGACGCGGGATCGACGCCCGAGAGCAGCAAGCGCATCACCCGGGCCGTGAGCACCTGCGTCTTGCCCGTTCCCGCCGAGGCGGAAAGCCAGGCCAGCGCATCGGGATCGGACGCGTCCCGCTGTTCGCCGGTCAGCGGATAGAGGGGGGTGAGGCGCTTAGGCATGCGCAAATCCTCCCCAAACCCCTTTGGGACTTATCCCTTTCGGACCTGAGTCAGAAAATCCAATCACGTCATTCCAGCGAAAGCTGGAATCTCCGGCCACAAGCGCCGAGCCTATCCGCCTGAGATCCCAGCTTTCGCTGGGATGACGGGCGTTAGCTGTTTGAGCAGCATATGCCCCAACTCCTTTGGAAATAGGGACTGCGTGGCGCGGGGAGGATTTTGGCACCCGCTTACCCATCGCCGCGCCCATACCATTCCTGCAGCCGCATCAGCCGGTCATACTCGCCATAGGGTGCATATTCGGGGTGGAGCTTCGCCGTGAAGGGCTCCTCGCCGATCAGCCATTGTTCGGCGGCATTCGCGAAGACCGAGGCGGCATGGGCGACGAAATTGTCGGGTGTGATCTCGATCTCGCCGCGCTTGCGGAACGGTTCCTTCACATAGCCGAACCCGTCGCCGTCCTTGCCGAGGGACCAATATTCGAACGCCTTGGTTTCGCCCTCGACGCCGTCGAAAGCGCCACGATCGGCCAGCAGGCCAAGTAGGCCGAGCTGCATGGCGAAGCCCGCTTCGACCGCCGCCGGGCTGGGCGGCTGGCCGGTTTTGTAATCGATGATCGCCAGCGTTCCGTCTTCGCGCCGGTCGATCCGGTCCGCCTTGCCTGTTAGCGTGACGCCCGAAATCTCGATCTCCCCGTCGATCTCCGCGGCAATCGGCACGCGGCCGGCGGCGATCTGCGCGCGGACGCGTTCGGCCATCCAACGGATCGGCTCGATCAGCCGGGGCCGCCACAGCGCGCGCATCAGCGGGTGGGCATCGCTCGCATCGAGCAAAGTCTCGGCGCGCTGGACGAGCTTGTCGGGATCGCACTGATCGCCGTGAAACCAGTCTTCGAGAATGTCGTGCACGGCCGAGCCGCGCCAGGCGGGGCTGGGTTCGGCATCGACGGGATCGAGCTGCGAGAGCTTCAGCATCGATTGCGCGTAAAATGCGAAGGGATCGGCCTTGAGCCGGTCGACCCGTGTCACGGAAATATGCCTGGGCCGATCGGCGAGCGGCGGACGGGGTGCGGGGCGCGCGGCGGGCGCGACCGTCTCGCCCCGATCGATAGACTGCGCCCAGGCCTTGAAGCGCGGCGCGCGCGTCAGGCCGCCGGTCATCGCCTCCATGCGCAGCCAGAAGCGGCTGGCAATGGCCGGTGTGCTCGCATCGCGCCGGGCGCGGGTGACGAGCACCTGCCGGCCGCCAAGCGCGCTCGCAAGATCATGCGCGGCCAGCCCAATGCGGCGTTCGAGGCCGGGCAGGCCGAGTTCGGCGCGCAGCCTCGGCGCGAGCCAGGGATCGGGTGCCGGCAGGTTCGGCCAGACGCCCTCGTTGAGGCCGCTCAGGATCATCAAGTCGGCCTGTTGCAGCCGCGCCTCGAGCACGCCCCAGATAAAGAGGCGCGGATGGCCGCCCTGTGGCGGGCGGATCGCGATATCGGCCATCAGATGGGTGAGCAGCGGCGCAAGATCGGCGATCGTCGCATCGGCCGGCCCGAGCGCCGACTGCGCTTCGCAATCGGCGACAAAGCGCGCGGCCTCCCGGCCATCGGGACCGGACCAGACGGCATCGCCGGCCAGACGGGTCGCGGCCTCGCGGATCGCGGCGACGAGACCGGGCAGATCTTTCGTGCGGCTCGCCGCCTGTTCCAGCGGCGCGAGCAGTGCCGCGACCTCCTTCCACCAATCCAGCGTTCCGGCGAGTGCCGATTTCTCCCGGTCGCGCACATTGGCCAGCAACGCGCCGAGATAGGCCGTCACCGCGTCGAGACCCGGCCGCGGGCGTGGGCCGCGCATGGCGATATCGAAACGGCGCACGGCATTGAGCCACCCACCTCGCGCCTCGCCCGCGCGCACCAGCGGATGTTTGAGCAGGGCGAGCAGAGGCACCGGGGCGAAGCGCTCGGCCGCCGCCTCGGCCAGCGCGATCAGCAGTGTCCCCGGCGGCTCCTCGGACAATGGCCGGCCGGCGGAATCGTCGGCGTCTATGCCCCAGCGTTTCAGATGGGCCGAGACGCGGCGCGCGAGCGCGCGGTCTGGCGTGACGAGCGCGGCCGTCCGGCGCGGCTCTTCGAGCGCTTCGCGCATGGCGATGGCGATGACCTGGGCCTCTTCGGCCGGCGTCGCCAGTTCAAGCCCGCGTACCCCGGACAAGCGCCGTTCGCGCGGCGGGAGATCGTTCCATTTGCCGGTGAATTCGGCCGGCGCCATCGCATTGCCGATCGCGCGCGTGCGCACGGCCGGGGAATCGCGCCCGCCACCCCAGCGCCAGCGCGCGACCTCGCCGCGCGCCACGCCCATCCGGTCGAGCAGCAGCTTGAGCGCGAATTGCGGATGGGTCTCGATGGCGCGCTTGCGGAAACCGGTGTCCGGATCGGGTTCATGCGGGCCGAGCGCATCCCATTCCGCCTCCGGCATCGTGATATCGAGCGCGGGCAGCACCACCGAACCATTTTCCATCCGCGAGACGGTGCGCAGCACGGCGGCGACGGCGGGCGCGGTCGAGGCGATGCCAGCCGCCACGACGAAGCCGGGCGGCGGTGCCTCCCGCCAGCGTTCGGCGATATGGCCGAGCAGGCGGTTGCGGCGTTCGGCCATGTCGATCCTGCCGAGCTTGGCGAGTTCGGCCGGCCATTCGGTGAGGATCGCATCGAGCTGATCGAGCGAGACCTGCCAATGGGCGGAAAGGTCGGCCTCGACGCTCTCCGGCAGCTTGCGCGGATCGACCTGTTCGATCAGCAGCTGGTCGAGCGTCGCGCCGAGATCGCGCGCAAGCCGCACGGCCTCGCCCGCATCGACGGGATCGCCCATCCGGCCGCGCACGCGCTGGACGATGGTCGCGAGCCGCATCGTGCGCTCGAGCGGCGGGATTGTGGGCGGGACCTCGGCGCCCTGTCCGATCGGATCGAGTGCGCTGCCCAGCGTCTCGGCGATTTCCGGATCGCCGATGGGGACGAGGCGGGGCATGAGCAAACCGGGCGCGGTGCGGCGGACGAAGGCGTCCTGGATGGCGCGCGCCGTACGGTTGGTGGGAACAAGGACGATGCCGCGCGCCAGGCCCAGCGCGTCTTTGCCATGCATGCGGATGAGGCCCGCCGCCAGCGCATCGGCGAAGGCCCGGTGGGGCGGGATGGTGTAGACGCGTAGGCGGACGGCCTCAGCCATCCACGAGCAGCGCCTCGGCCTTCCTGATCGCGGGCGGGGTGCCGATATCGAACCACAGCCCCTGATGCGCAAGGCCGAACGCCCGGCCCTGCTCTATCGCGCGGTCCCAGAGAATGTTCGTGGAAAATGGGCCCGAAGGCGCATCTTCGAAAAGCCGCTTCGAAACGAGCTGGATGCCCGAATAAACGAAAGGTGCGATCTTGCCCCGGCTGCGCCGCGATATCCGCCCGAGGCCGTCCATATGGAAATCGCCGCGCCCGCCATGGCAATGCGCGCGGGCCTGCGGGATCAGCAGCAGCAGTGCGTCCATCCTGTCCGCGTCCCAGCGCGCCGCGAGCAGGCGCAGCGTATCGCTCGGCCCGTCGACCCAGAGCACATCGGAATTCATCACGAAAAAGGGATCGGCGTCGATCAGCGGCAGCGCCTTGGTCACGCCCCCGCCGGTTTCGAGCAGCTCGGAACGCTCGTCGGATACGGTGATCGCGATATCGCCGGCGCGCCGCGCGACATGCGCCTCGACCGCGTCTGCAAGATAATGGACGTTGACGATCGCTTTCGACACGCCTGCATCGCGTAGCCGGTCCAGCACATGATCGAGCAGCGCGCGGCCCTGTACCTGGATGAGCGGTTTCGGCGTTGTCGCGGTCAGCGGGCGCATCCGCTTGCCGAGCCCGGCGGCCATCACCATCGCCGTATCGATCTCGGGCCCCTCTGCGGCCGGGCGGATGGTGAGCGGCGCGCTATATTTGTTCATCGCGGCGATCCTCCCTGCCAGGCTTCGGCCCGTTTCGCGCTTGGCACATTCGCCGAGAACCATGCCGCGACGGGCGCGAGCGCCGGATGCCTGAGGTCCCGCTCCAGATAGCGCCAGACGCGCGCCTGATAGGACAGATAGCGCGACTTGCCGTCCCGCTTCCACAGCCGGGTGAAGATGCCGAGGATCTTCGCATTCCGCTGCGCACCGAGGATCGCATAGGCCGCCTCGAACGCGCGGCTGTCCTCGACCGGATTGGTGACGCGATAATGGGTCAGCATATTCTCTTCGAGCTCGCGCGTGACATCGCGCCGCGCATCCTGCAGCAGCGAGACGAGATCATAGGCCGGGTGCCCGGCCAGCGCGTCTTGGAAATCGAGCAGCCCCAGCGCCCCGATCCCGTGCCGCCCCTCGAGCAGCATCAGATTTTCCGCATGATAATCGCGCAGCACCGTCACCGGATCGTCGAGCTCGGTGAGCGGGCCAAGCACTTTCTGCCACGCCGCATCGAAGCCCGTCTCATCGACATTGAGCGACAGCGCCGGCGCATACCATTCGGTGAAGAGCCGCGCCTCGCGCAGATATTCATCCATCGTGTAAGCCGGCAGCTCGCCCGATCCCGAGCGGTGCAACACGCCGAGCAGCGTCACCGCGTCGCGATAGATGCGCGCCTCGCTCTCGGGCGCCGCGTCGACGACCTCGCGCATGCGCGCATCGCCAAAATCCTCCAGCAGGATCAGGCCCTCTTCGAGATCGCTCGCCATGATCTTGGGCGCGGCGAAGCCGAGCCGGTTGAGATGATCGGCGACGTCGATAAAGGGCCGGCTATCCTCCACATCCGCCGGCGCATGCATGAGCACGGCGGTCCGCCCCGGCGCAACGACGCGGAAATAGCGGCGGAAAGAGGCGTCGCCTGCCAGCGGCAGCAACGCCCCATCGCCCCAGCCATTGGCCGCGAGAAAATCGGGCGCGGACTCGGGGTTTTTCATGGTAGTGGCCATCGCGTCTCCCAAGCGGGCGGAACCGTCGCTGTCAAGCGCCGAGCGGTGGACTGCCCCGCCCCGCCTTCGCCCCGCTTATGCGCGATGGACAGGTGGAGCCGCAACGCATCCTCCCACAGCCCCGCGCCGAGCCGTTCGGGCCATTCGATCAGCATCGCGACCTCCCGCCGCGCCTCGTCCAGCCCGAGCTCCAGCGGCTCTTCCGGATCGTCGAGTCGGTAGAGATCGATATGCCAGACCGGAATACGCGTTTCGGGCGGCTCATAGGGCTGGACGATGGCGAATGTCGGGCTCGGCGCCTCGCCTTCGAGACCCAGCGCCTGCAAAATGCCCCGCGCCAACGTCGTCTTTCCTGCGCCGAGATCGCCATGGAGCGCGATAGCGTCACCGGGGCGGAGGATGGCAGCGATGCGGGAGCCGAGAGTGAGGGTCGCGGCTTCGTCAGACAGTAGAAAGTCATCGCACATAAGGAGGTTCGCTAAAGACTAATTCGAATAACGAAAAGCGTTGGGATGACTTGTCACATTTTGCGTCACCGTCTAGGCTGCGTGGCGCGGCAGAGATGATGGAGCGCAAATCCTTTTGGAAGGAACTGCGCAAGGGCCACCTTCACCATCTCTGCCGCAACCAGCAACAATCTTTTGGAACAGATTGTCGCCTTGCGAGAGCAGTATGGCGGTTTGTTGATTCTGCTACAAGCGCATCTGGTGTGGATAAGTTTGGAAGTTAATCAATATGAGTCATTTTTGACTCATATTCTTCTCATCCAAAATCACTTCTATGAATAACTAACGCTCACCAGCCTCACCATCCCGCGGCAAGGCCACCGTCACGAACGTCCCCTCCCCCGGTTCACTTTTGAGCTCCAGCGCCCCGCCATGCGCTTCGACGAACTGTTTTGTCAGCGGCAGGCCCAACCCCAAGGCCCGCGACTGTTGCTCCCCTGCCCCGCGATGGAAGCGGTCGAATACCCGCGCCTGTTCGTCTTCGCTGATGCCCGCGCCATTGTCGGAGACCGTGATCCGTGCCTCGGTCGTCGTGCCTTCGGCGTGGAGGAGGATGCGGCCGCCTTCGGGTGTGTAGCGGATCGCGTTGCGTAATAAATGATCGAGCGACTGGCGCAGGCGGCGGGCGTCGCCGGTGACGCTGCCGACCGACCAGTCAATCTCGGCGACGAATTCATGGTTGCGCGCGCCGGCACGCTGGCGGGCATCGGCGGCGGCTTCCTCGCAGAGCAGTTGCAGATCGACCTCGGCGCGCTCCATCGGCAGGTCTTCGGCCTCGCCCTGGGTCAGGTCCAGCACCTCGTCGATCTGCACGCGTAGCGTCGCCACGGAATCGAGGATCGATTTGACGTAATCCGCCGCCTGTTCGGGCAGCTCGCCCGCATAGCCGCCGTCCAGCATCTCGGCGAACCCCGCAATCGAGGTCAGCGGCGTGCGCAGCTCATAGCTGATATTGGAGACGAAGGCGGTCTTGAGCCGGTCGGCGGCCTCCAGCGCCTCGTTGCGTTCGAGCAAAGCCGCTTCAATCCGCTTGCTGTCCGAGATATCGAGCAGCGTGAACAGCGCATTGCCATCGGGCAGCGGTACGGCGGCGAAATCGAAATAGCGGCCGTCGCGCAAGGCAAGCCGCCCGGTCCGCTCCTGCCGCTCATTAGTCGCGACGCGCACCGCCTCCTGGATCGCCTCCGGGCTGCCCGCGCCAAGAAACTGATCGGCAATCGCGCCGGTCAGCGCATCGACGCGCGGATGATCGGCGAGCAGCGCTTCTTCCAGATCCCAGATTTCGCGGAAGCGGCGGTTCCAGATGTGCAAGCGCCCGTCGGCGGCGAACACGCCGATGGCTTCGGAGAGATTGTCGAGCGTTGCGGTGCGCACACGCAGCAGAATGTCGCGCGCGCTGGCAAGCTGCGCCTGTTCGGTGCGGTCCTCGAAGATCAGCAGCAATCCGCCATCCGGCATGGGCTGGGCGACGACGCGCAGATGCGTGCCATCGGTCAGCAGCCAGGTCTCCTCTATCGGTTCGTCGCCGGACTGGAACCAGTGCCGCCGCTCGGCCTTCCATTCGGGAAAATCGCGCGATTCGGGCACGCGGTCGACCTCGCGCATCCGGTCCAGCACGCGATCGAATTCGAGGCGGTCGGCCAACCATTCCTTCTTCATCTCGAACAGCCGCTCGAAGGGCTGGTTGGAGAAGGTCAGCGAGCGGTCCGGCCCGAACTGGGAGACGCCTGCGGAGAGGAGATCGAGCATATCGCGCTGGGCGCGGCCGAAACGGGCCAGCTCGGCGCGCGCCTGTTCCAGCTCCTCGATATCGACCGCATAGCCGGCGACCCCGGCATCGCCGAGCGGGATATCGGCGATGCGCGTCGCGCGGCGCTCTCCACGAATCGTCGCCGGGACGGTGCGGAACTGGGCCGTCTCCTCCTCGCGGGCGCGCGCGGCGACGGCCTGGGCGCTGTCCGGCCCCGGCAGCTCGATCAGCTCCAGCCCGCGCGCGATGACCTCGGCGGCGTTTTCGGCCTCGACGGCGCGGACATAGGCCTGATTGACGAGCGTGAGGCGAAGGTCCGGCCCGCGATGCCACATCGGGAAGGGCGCGGCCTCGATCAGGCGCGAGAGCGATTCCAGCGCGTCGCCCGCGCGATCGGCCTGGCTGGTGAGCGCCGCGATCTCGCTGCGCGTGTCCGTCATGTCGAATAGCCAGATCATCGCCGCCTGATTGCCGCCCAGCGGATCGGGCGCGGGGCCGCCGCGCGCGAACAGGATGCGGTCCGATCCCGCAATGCGCAGTTCCATACCGAAAGGTTTGGCCGTGCGGCGGGCGTCGCGGACGGTTTCGGTGAAGGCGGCGAACCGCTTCTCGCTCAGCAGATCCTGGAAATCGGCGAGCCGCCTGGGCGCGGTCTGCAGGCCGAGCCAGTGTTCGAGCCCCGGCCCCGGATCGATCCGGTCTTTCGCATCGACGATCATGAAGGCGGTGGGCGCGCTTTCGAGCAGCATGCCGCCGCGCCGCGCGGCCGCCGCCGCCCGCTCGCCCGCCGCCTTGCGTCGCAGCCCGGCGAGCGTCGCCCAGACCGCCACGCCGAGCCAGGCGGCGAGCAGCATGCCGGTCACCACCGCCGTCGTCGTCGAAACGGTAATCATCGCGCTGGGCCGCCCTGCATCATGCGCTCGCTTCTAGACCGGCGCGGGGGCCTACGGAAAGATGCGATCACCCCCGGCTTGGGAGTGATCGCAGCTTTTTCGTATTATGTGTACGCCTAGTAGCGGAAGCGCGCGCCGAACCGGAAATCGCGGCCGGCCAGCGGCACGAAATCCTTGGTGAAGGACGCGTGACGCCGCGCATTCACGTCGAACAGGTTGTTCACCGATGCAAAAAACGCCGTGCCATTCTCACGACCCCAGGGGCGCCAGGCGATCGAGGCGTTGACCATCGTGAAATCGTCGGTCGGATTTTCGAACGCGGCCACGCGATCCTGCTCGGCCACCCATTCGACTTCCGCGCGCGTGTCGAAATTGTCGGACAGCGCTTCGATGCCGCCGCGCAGACGGAATGGCGGAATCCGCGGCACGGGGCCGCCGCCATTGTCGATCGATGCGCGGACATAGTCGGCCACGGCATCGGCATTGATCTCGAACCCGCCCGTTTCAGCCAGCGTCGCGGAAATTTCCGCCTCGAAACCGTAATAGGTCGCGTCGCGTTGAAAATATTGGAAAACGGGAAGATCGTCTTCCTCCAGCCCCGTGTCGGTATCGAAGATGAAATCGTCGAACCATGTCACGAAGCCGGTCAGCGCGAAAGCGACGCCGCCGACATCGCCACGGACATAGGTTTCGAGGCCGATGCTCTTTTCGGTCGTGAAGTTGGGGTTGCCGATTTCGAACGCCTGGGTCGCGATATGCGGACCGTTCGAGAAGAGCTCTTCGGCAGACGGCGCGCGTTCGGACCGCGAGAGGTTCGCGCCGATCCGCACATTGCTCTCAAAGTCGTAATGCAAGCCGCCAGCGAAGGAGAAGGAATCGAAGTTCCGGTCGATCGACTGGGTGGGCGATGAGACGTTCGTATGCTCATAGCGCCCGGCAAATTCCAGGCCGAGCTCGCCGAAATCGATTTCCTGCAACGTGAAGATACCGACCTGTTCGGTATTGTTGCGCGGGACGAAGGCTTCGGCGCCGATCGCGTTGAAATCGCGAACGTAGAGCTGGCCGCCGATTACACCGCGCCAACCGTTGCGTTCGGTCTGTACGAGTTCGAGCCGGCCTTCGACGCCTTCCACCAGGAACAGCGTGCCCACTTCGTCGCCTTCGAACTCGGTATGCGTATAGTCCGAATAGCCCAGACGCAGGCGGATGCGTTCGAAGAAGCCGCCGCCGGTCAGGATTTCGCCGCGCAGATCGGCGCGGACCTGATGCAAGTCGATGGTGACGGGGCCTTCTTCCTCCTCTTCCTCGCCTTCTTCTTCGTCCTCTTCACCTTCCTCGTGATGATGTTCGGCGCCGGGGCGGGCTGGGATGCCGTAAAGCGTGTCGTAGAAGCTGATCGAAGCGCCGATGCTGCCCCAGCTATCGATCCAGGCAAGGCCGGCGCCCGCCGTCCAAGTTTCGATCGCGCTGTTCGGCACGGTGCCGCGCAGATCGACAAGCTCCTGCGCCTCCGCGGCCTCGTCGAGATTGCCCTCTTCGGTCTCTTCCGCGACAACTTCAAGCTGCTCGGCGCGCAGTTCGGGCGACAGGGTGAAACCGGAAATGTCGAGATCGTCGGCGTCGCGATAGCTGCCGTCGACATGCAGGACGAGCTTCGAGGTCAAAGGCAGATCGAAGCCGCCCGCAATATTCCACTCATCGGCCGCCGAGCCGTATGACGTAATCGCATCGACATGGATCACTTCGTCGGGCACCTCGACCGGAATGCGCCGGTCGAATACGTTCACCGCGCCGCCAATCGCCTGACTGCCGAAGAGCAGAGCCGCCGGTCCGCGCAGAACCTCGATACGATAGGCCGTGATCGGATCGATCGTAACGGCATGGTCGACCGACGTGTTGGACACGTCCAGTGCGCCGATCCCGTCGGTCAGCGTACGGATACGAAAGCCCTGAAAACCGCGCAGCACGGGCCGCGACGAGCCCGGCGCGAAGGATGTTGCGGAGACGCCGGGCAGCGCCGTCAGCGTATCGCCAATCTGGGGACGCAAGCTCAGATCGAGCTCCGTGCCGGACAAGGTCGAAGCGCCCGCAATCAGGCTGAGATCGTCGAGATAATCAGCGGTAACGATGATACCCGCCTGATTATCGCCATGCAGCACACTCGCCCGCGCTTGCGGATCGGAGTCCTGCGCCATGGCAGGGGTTGCAATAAGGGCCGCGCTGGCTGCGAGAATTCCGTAGTGACGCATTACAATCTCTTCCGTTTCATGAATCGCGGCGTCCTAGGCGTAACGTTACATCATATCAACCCTGTTCCGGTCGCCGTCAGTCGATAATCCGGGGGTGTTGGTCGAGGGCGCAGCGGCCATAAAAAAGAGCCGGACAGCCATCGGCGGTCCAGCCCTTTTTGCTCGATTATCAGCGGTTTCGTTTGGGGTCCCGACCCTAGTAGCGATACTGGTCCGACTTGAACGGCCCATGGGCTTCGACGCCGATATAGGCGGCCTGTTCCTTGGACAGTTCGGTCAGTTGCACGCCCAGCTTGTCGAGATGGAGCTTGGCGACCTTCTCGTCGAGATGCTTGGGCAGCACATAGACCTGATGGCCATAGGTGCCGTGATTGTTGAACAGTTCGATCTGCGCGAGCACCTGGTTGGTGAAGCTCGCCGACATCACGAAGCTCGGATGGCCGGTCGCGTTGCCGAGATTGAGCAAACGTCCCTGCGACAGCAGCAGGATGCGCTTGCCGTCCGGGAAGGTGTACATATCGACCTGCGGCTTCACTTCGACATGTTCGAGATTCTGCAGGCCCGCGACCTGAATCTCATTGTCGAAATGGCCGATATTGCCGACGATCGCCATGTCCTTCATCGCCCGCATATGGTCGAGCGTCAGCACATCCTTGTTGCCGGTGGCGGTGACGAAGATGTCGGCGCGCGGCGCGGCCTCGTCCATCGTCACGACTTCGAATCCGTCCATCGCCGCCTGCAGTGCGCAGATCGGATCGATCTCGGTGACCATCACGCGGGCGCCGGCACCGCGCAGCGAGGCAGCGGAGCCCTTGCCGACATCGCCATAACCGGCGACGACGGCCGTCTTGCCCGCCATCATCACATCAGTTGCGCGGCGGATGCCGTCGACGAGCGATTCCTTGCAACCGTACTTGTTGTCGAACTTCGATTTGGTGACGCTGTCATTCACATTGATCGCCGGGAAAGGCAGCTTCGCCTGCTTGGCAAGCTCATAAAGCCGCAGCACGCCGGTCGTCGTCTCTTCCGAGACGCCCTTGATCGCGTCGCGCGTCCTGGTGAAGAATCCGGGGCTCTGCTCGAGGCGCCGCTTGAGCACCTTCTGCATTTCCTCTTCTTCCTCGTTGGTCGGCGCCGGCATTTCCTCGCCCTCTTCGACGCGCGCACCCCAGATGATGTACATCGTCGCATCGCCGCCATCGTCGAGGATCATGTTGCAGGGCTCATCGCCCCACTGGAAGATATGGTCGACATATTCCCAATATTCGGCGAGCGTCTCGCCCTTCTTGGCGAAAACCGGCACGCCCGAGGCCGCGATCACGGCGGCGGCATGGTCCTGCGTCGAATAGATATTGCACGAGGCCCAGCGGACTTCGGCGCCAAGCGCGGTCAGCGTTTCAATGAGCGCCGCGGTCTGGATCGTCATATGCAGACAGCCCGCAATCCGTGCGCCCTTTAGCGGCTGTTCCTGCCCATATTCCTCGCGCGTCGCCATAAGGCCCGGCATTTCGGTCTCGGCAATGTCGAGTTCACGCCGGCCATAATCGGCTAGGGAAATGTCGGCGACGATGTAATCCTGTTTGGCTTCAAGGACGTCGGTGGCCATGAAGGGCTCCTATGTTCTGTGCGTTTGCAAAAAGAAGGGCCGCGCGACAAATCGGCGACCGTTGTGGCATTACATATACCGGCCGCGTGCACCCATGACAAGCTGGATATAAAGATTTCTTTATATGCTGCCTCTGATCAGAGGATTGTATCTCCTGCCGCCGAAGCAGACGCAAAAATGGAACCCGCGAAAGACATAGCCATTAAGATGGCGATTATCCCCTTGCAAACAGGTGGTATCCGTCATCCCAGCGAAAGCTGGGATCTCAGGCGGATAGGCAAGGCGTTTGCGGCCAGAGATTCCAGCTTTCGCTGGAATGACGAGATCGGATTTCGCAGTACATGCCCGAAGGGGATAAGCGCCATATTCCTTCTTGCCTTCCCCAGCACTTATCTGCTTATCGCGCGGTTCGAAGACGACGAACCGATTAGGGAGTGAAACTATGGGCGCCCTTAAGGAGCCGCATGGCGGCGAGCTCAAGAATCTGTATCTTGGCGCGGAAGAGGCCGAGGCGGAGAAGGCGAAGTCCAAGGACTGGGCGTCCTGGGATCTCACGCCGCGCCAGATGTGCGATATCGAGCTGCTGCTCAATGGCGGCTTCTCCCCGCTCGAAGGGTTTCAGGGCAAGGCCGATTATGACCGCGTTGTCTCCGAGATGCGGCTGGCCAACGGACTGCTATGGCCGATCCCGGTCACGCTCGATGTAACGCAGGAGTTCGCCGATACGGTGAGCGAGGGCGAGATCATCACGTTGCGCGACCGCGAGGGGGTGCTCGTCGCGACGATGGAAATCTCGGACAAATGGACGCCGGACCGCCGGGCCGAAGCCATTGGCGTGCTCGGTACGGATGACGATCTCCACCCCGAAGTCGACCGGCTGCTCCACCATGCCAATCCCGTCTATCTGGGCGGCACCTTGCGCGGCGTGCAGGCGCCCCGGCATTTCGATTTCACCCATAACCGGCACAGCCCGCAGGAGCTGCGCGACCTGTTCGCCAAATGGAGCTGGCGCAAGGTCGTCGCCTTTCAGACGCGAAACCCGCTGCATCGCGCGCATCAGGAGCTGACCTTCCGCGCCGCGCGCGAGGCCGAGGCGAACCTGCTGCTGCACCCGGTCGTCGGCCTCACCAAGCCCGGCGATATCGACTATTTCACGCGTGTCCGCTGCTACGAAAAGCTCATGCAGCATTATCCCGAGCAGACCTCAGCGCTCAGCCTCTTGCCGCTCGCGATGCGCATGGCCGGGCCGCGCGAGGCTGTGTGGCACGGCATCATCCGCAAAAATTATGGCTGCACCCATTTCATCATCGGCCGCGACCATGCCGGGCCGGGCAAAAACTCCAAGGGCGAGGATTTTTACGGTCCCTATGACGCGCAGACGCTGTTCCGCGAGCATGAGGAAGAGATCGATGTCTCGCTCGTTCCGTTCCAGATGATGGTCTATGTTCAGGAACGCGCCCAATATGCACCGGTCGACGAGGTCGAAGAGGGTGAGACGCAGCTGACAATCTCTGGAACGGAGCTGCGCCGGCGGCTGAAGCTCAATCTCGATATCCCGGACTGGTTCTCCTTCCCGGACGTTATCGAGGTACTGCGCGAGCGCCATCCGCCGCTCAGCGAGCAAGGGTTCACACTGTTCTTCACCGGGCTTTCCGGTTCGGGTAAATCGACCATCGCCAATGCCGTGATGACCAAGATGATGGAGATGGGCGGCCGCCGAACGACCCTGCTCGACGGCGATATCGTCCGCAAGAACCTGTCGAGCGAGCTCGGATTCTCGAAAGAGCACCGCAACCTCAATATCGAGCGGATCGGCTTTGTCGCCAGCGAGATCACCAAGAATGGCGGCATCGCGATCTGCGCGCCGATCGCGCCCTATACGATCAGCCGCCGCAAGGTGCGCGAGATGATCGAGCCATTGGGCGGCTTTATTGAAATCCATGTGAACACGCCGCTCGAAGTCTGCGAAGCGCGCGACCGCAAGGGCCTTTACGCCAAGGCGCGGGCCGGTGTGATCAAGGAGTTTACCGGCATTTCGGATCCCTATGAGGAACCGGAAAATCCCGAAATGCGGATCGATACGACCGAAATCACGATCGACCAGGCCGCACAGCAGGTGCTGCTGAAGCTCGAAAATCTGGGGTATCTGAGTTAGGCGTGCCCCGCATCATGCGCCAATAGCGCCGGATCGACTCCGGCCTTGCGATAGCTTTCGGCCCAGCGATCTTCTGCGTCGGTATCGAAAAGGATTTCCGCATTGCCCTCGGCCGTGAACCAGCCATGGCGGGTCATCTCTTCGTCGAGCTGGCCGGGGGACCAGCCGGCATAGCCGAGCGCAGAAAGCCAGCGTTCGGGCCCCCTGCCCTCGGTGATCGCGCGCAATATGTCGAGCGTACCCGTCAGCGCCCATTTATCTCCGACCTGCACGCTGTCCTCGCCGCCCCAGTCCAGGCTGTGCAGGATGAAACCACGCTGCGGCTCGACCGGCCCGCCCATATGGACCGGCGCGTCCGGCGCCTCACCGACATCGATCTCGAGGCGCTTGAGCAAGGTATGAAAGCCGACATTGGCGATCGCATGCCCGATTCCGATGCCGAGCGCGCCCTGCTCGTCATGCGCGCACATCGCAATCACCGCCCGATCGAACCGCGGATCGCCCATGCCGGGCAAAGCGAGCAGCAGCTGGCCGGAATAGAAGGGCGGTGAATCAGCCAAGCCGGATCAATCGTCCTGGGGCGGCTCGTAGCGCGAGCGGCTGTAGAAAATCTCGTCGCAATAGGCGCGCTCATTATCCTCGAGGCATTCGCGATATTCGCGGCCGAGCCGTTCCTCTTCTTCGCGAATCTCGCGGCCGCGGTTGCGATCGGCTTCGTCCTGGCTCGTCGTCGCCCAGTCGGCGACTTGGCCGACAGCGCGAACGGGCGCGGTCACCACATCGGCGGCGGTGCGCACGATACAGCCACTCAAAAGCAGGGCCATCAGGGTGACGATCATGATACGCATGCGATACTCCACTTGCCTCGGGCGCTTTATCTGCAACGCTTCTAACAAGCCTGGGTTGCGTGCGATAGATCGATAAGGAGAGGAGCCGGATCATGCGATGTCTGATCATCGGCAGCACGGGGCCGATTGGCGCGGCGGTAATCGCGGCATTGGAAAAGGTCGGCCATGCCGCATTTGGGTTATCGCGCAGCGCGCCGGCCGATGGCGATGGCGGCCAAGCGCATCTCATCGCCGATCGCAGCGACCCGCAATCCATTCTGGCCGCTATTCGCGCGCACCGCATCGACACGGTCATCGACATGATCGTCTATACCGAGGATGAGACGGCCGATCTCGTCAATGCGCTGGACGGGGCGGTGGCGCGCTACACGATGATCAGTTCCTGCGATGTCTATCGCAACTACGGACTGCTCCTGCGGCGCGAGACCGGCGAACCCGTCCGCGAACCGATGACCGAAGATGCCCCGCTGCGCCAAAGCCGCTTCCCCTATCGCGGCGATACGGCGAGAGCAGCGGACGACCCCGAACGCTGGCGCGACGATTATGACAAGATCCCGACCGAAGCGGCTGTGCGGCGCTTTTCCGGCGAATGGACGATCCTGCGCTTGCCCATGGTCTATGGCCCGGGCGACCGGCAACACCGTTTCCGCTGGGTGATCGCCCCGATGCTTGCGGGCGTTGAGACTCTGACCGTGCCGACGGCCTGGGCGGACTGGATCACGAGTTACGGCTATATCGACAATGTCGCGGCCGCGATCGCATCGGCGGCGGTTCATCGGGATGCCACCAACACCATATTCAATATTGGCGATTATCCGGCCGAAAGCCATCGCCACTGGGTGACGCGTTTCGCGCAAGCGATTGGCTGGACTGGCGCGCTCGAAATCGGACCGGCGCCCGAAAGCCCGCTGGCCCAGGTGATCGCGGCGCTGAATCTCGATGTGCCGCTCACGATCTCTTCCGGCCGGCTTTCCGAACGGCTGCGCTTCGCGCCGCCCGTTCCGCTGGACGAAGCCATCGCACGGACAATCGCCGCCGAACGCGCGCAATTATAGCGAAGCTGTCATAGAAATTGCGTGACGCGCGCCTACATTCATGGTCTCATTATCGGGAATCACCCCCATCAGACAGGAGACAGAGATGAGCATCAGCGAAGGCGATACATTGCCGCAAACCAATTTTGTGACGATGACCGAGAGCGGCCCGCAGCCGGTCGATCACAATCAGTTTTTCGGCGGCCGGAAGATCGCCCTCTTCTCTGTGCCCGGCGCCTTCACGCCGACCTGCTCGGCCCAGCATTTGCCGAGCTATGTCGCGAAAGCCGACGAGCTGAAGGCCAAGGGCATCGATGAGATCGCGACGACCGCGGTCAACGACGCCTTTGTGATGGGCGAATGGACCAAGGACGCCGATCAGGTAACCGCGCTCGCCGACGGCAATGGCGAGTTCGTGGAGGCCGTCGGCCTGACGATGGACGGCACCGGCTTCGGCATGGGCACGCGCGGACAGCGCTTCTCGATGATCGTCAATGACGGTGTCGTCGAAAAGCTGAACGTCGAAGCGCCGGGCGAATATAAGGTGAGCTCAGCCGAACATATGCTGGGTCAGCTTGACTGAGTCCGAACGAAACGGCGCCGTCGCCGCAGTCATCGATACGCTCGACCGGCATTACCATGAGAGCATCGATCGGCTGCGGGCGGCGGTGCGCGCCTATATAGATGACGGCGCACTGCCCGATCCGGCGCTGCGGGAATCGGGCGGTTTCGCCTATCCCGAAATCCGCCTGCATTATGATGGCGAGGGACCGAAGGGCGATCGCCCGCCGCGCTCCTATGGTCGGCTCGGCGAGGCTGGCACCTATGCGATCACGGTGACGCGGCCGGAAATCTATCGCGACTATCTGGCCGAACAGCTCGGCATGCTGATGGCCGATTATGGCGTCGAAGTGGAAGTCGCGCCGAGCCATCAGGAAATCCCCTTCCCCTATGTGCTCGACGGCAGCGGAATCGAGCTGGGCGCGGTGCGCGCAGAAGAGTTAGCCCGGCATTTTCCGGCGACCGAACTCTCCCATATCGGCGACGAACTGGCCGACGGGACATGGGACGGCCGCCTCGCCAAATATCATCCGCTCGCCCTGTTCGATGCGCTGCGCACCGATTTCAGCCTCGCGCGCCTGCGCCATTACACGGGCACGCCGCCCGAACATGTGCAGCGCTATATCCTGTTCACCAATTATCAGCGCTATGTCGACGAGTTCGTCCGCTGGGGCTGCGAACAGCTCAAAAGCGATACCGGTTATACCAGCTTGTCGGGCGCGGGCGGGATCGAGCTGACCGCCGATAACGCCGATCCGGAAGCGCTGGAGACGGCGGCGGCCGCGCGCAAGCATCAGATGCCCGCCTATCACCTGACCGCGCCGGGCCGTGCGGGCATAACCATCGTCAATATCGGCATCGGCCCGTCCAACGCCAAGACGATCACCGATCATCTCGCCGTGCTCCGCCCGGAAGCCTGGCTGATGATCGGGCATTGCGGTGGGCTAAGGCCCAGCCAGCGGATCGGGGATTATGTGCTCGCCCATGCCTATCTGCGCGACGACAATGTGCTCGACACCGTCTTGCCACCCGAAATCCCGATCCCGCCGATCGCCGAGGTACAGCAGGCGCTCGAAGCTGCGGCGCGTACCGTGACCGGAGAAGAGGCCGATGCGCTCAAACAGCGCATGCGGACCGGCACGCTCGTCACCACCGATGATCGCAATTGGGAGCTTCGCTATAGTCAGTCGGCGCTACGCTTCTCGCTCTCCCGCGCCGTCGCCATCGACATGGAATCGGCAACCATCGCCGCCCAAGGCTATCGCTACCGCGTGCCTTATGGGACATTGCTCTGCGTGTCGGACAAGCCGCTCCATGGCGAGCTGAAACTGCCGGGCCAGGCCAATCAGTTTTACGATCGCGCGGTGCGCGAGCATATCGAGATAGGCATTGCGGCAGTCGACGAATTGCGGGGTTTCGGATCGCGATTGCACAGCCGCAAGCTGCGCGCCTTCGACGAACCGCCCTTCCGATAGGCTCTATCGAAGCAAAACGCGCTTTGCCGATAGGCTGTGGCTTCCCATGTGAGGCCTGCCGGTACGGAACATTCGGGCCCCGCCGCGCATTGGTTTCGTGGACGAACAGATAATAAGCAATCAAAGGAGACAGCAGCATGACCCAGAAGACCCCAACCGACAAAACAGGCGCGATCGACAAGATCGGCGACAGCGCCAAGGTCGTCGTCGGCAAGTTCAGCGACGGCGCGAAGGGCGCAGCCGGCAAGGTCGGCGAGAGCGCCAAGACCGCCACAGGCAAGATCGGCGACGGCGCGAAGAAGGCCGTCGAAACGGTCAAGGCCAATCCCGGCAAGACGGCCGCTGTCGCCGGCGGCATCGCCGCCGCAGCCGCGGGCGCCGTGGTCGGCAAGAAATATTACGACAAGCGCAAGGCCGCGAAAGACGATACCGGTGCCGATACCGTAGAGGCGATCGACACGGGCACTGAGGACACAGCGACCGACGAACCGAAGGCCGCGCCGACGGCAAACTAAGCCGCATCACTGTAACTGTTAGAACGGGCGGTGTCCGGTTGGACGCCGCCCTTTTTATGTCCGGAGCGCGGCGAGCAAGGCGGCGCTATCGTTCCACAACTTGCGCGCCGCATCATCATCGCGCGCCAAGGTCGATGGCTCGACCTTGAGAAGATCGGTGCCGCGCACCGACCAATATTCACCTGCGGCATCCGCATGGCGCGGGTCGACGGCGAGCTCAGCGAGATAGCCGCCCGATACCGGCACCGTGCTTGTCCGGTCCTTTGCCATGCTGTGGACGATGATCCGCGAGACGATGGCCATCAGCCAACGCGGATATTCGCGGGCGAGTCCCGTGCCCGGCACATAGCCGGGATCGAAAGCGAGCGTCGCGACCTCGGGATGCCGCCGCGCCAGTTCGTGGGCTGTAAGAATATTGCACAGCTTCGACGTCGAATAGGCGCGCATCACGCGTTGCCGCGTGCCCTTGGGCAGCTGCGGATCGCGGTCGGGATAGGCAAGCCAGTCGACATTGGCGTGATCGGGCGGCGTAACCGGCGCCTTTTCTTTCGGATCATGCGTGCCGCTCGCCGTCAGCACGACGCGGGCGCCCTCGGCCAGCCGTCCGCGCAACTGCTCGATCATCAGGAAATGGGCGAGATGGTTGACGGCGAAGGTCAGCTCGATGCCGTCAGGGCTCGTCGCGGGCTTCGACAGTTGCAGCCCGGCGTTGAGGACGAGCGCGTCGATCGGTTCTTTCTCGCCGACACGCTCGCAGAATGTCTCGACATCGGCGAGCCGCGCCATATCGAGCGGCAGCACGGTAAGCCGGTCGCTCTCCGGCAGATCGCCGGCGCCGGAACGCGAGCCGATGGTCAGCGTCACATCGTCGCGGGCTAGCAGCCGCCGCGCGGTTTCTTCGCCCAGTCCCGACGTCGCGCCCGTCATCACGATACGCATGTATAGTCTCCTAGTTGGTCAACCAACCAAATCACAAAAACGGATAGATGCCGGGCGATGCTCGGTCAAGGCGTACTCATAGATCGTCGAGCATTTTCTGGACCGACGCTTCCCACACGTCGAAGCTTTCGCGCATCGGAAAGTCGGGCTGGCTGAGCCAAGAGAGCATCATGCCCTCGAACGCTGCCTTGATCGTCCGCGCGACCGCCAGATGTTTCTTGCCGACCCGTTTCGCGCCTTTGTGCGCGGCGATGATCTGCGCCATCGAATCGAGCGCGCGGCTATTGGCGGCGGCCAGTTTCGCGCCGAGGCCCGGATCGTTCATCGCCCGGACCGCCAGGCCCAGCCGTACGCGGAACAGATCCCGGTGCGAATCCAGATTGTCGCGGATGAACGCGGAATAGGCACCGAGCACCCGCTCGGGCGGCTCGGTCGCGAGCAAGGCGGCAAGATCGTCGAGATAGGCGGACAGGCCGCGCTCGACCGCCGCCTCGAGCACCTCGTCCTTGGTCGCGAAATGATAGTGGAGCAGCCCCGGCTTGACCCCCGCATCGGCCGCGATCGCCTTGACGCTCGCCGCATCCAGGCCGTCGCGGGCGACGACCCGGAAGGCGGAATCGATCAGACGATCACGAGTGCTGAGCGCGTTCATGGACCGAGCTTAGCGGCGAAACAGGCGCAACGGAAAGCTTAATACGCTTCGCCCAGCCAGTCCGCGAGCGCCTGCCCGAATTCGGGTTTGACGATACAACTCATATGGCCGCCGGGAACCTCGACATGCGTCGCATCCGGGATCAGGGCGGCAAGATCTTCATGGCTGCCATTGTCCTGGTCTTCCTCGCCCGCGAGGATCAGCGTCGGCACGGCGATGGCGCGAATCGCCTCTTCCGGCGTATTCGTGAAGACGTTGAGGACCTGCAGCAACGCTTCGGGATCGCCTTTCGTAGTCTTCAGAAACGCTTCGGCCATCCATTCGGGCGAATGTTTGGGATGCTCGCCGAGATTGGTCAGGATATGGCGGAAATGCGCGGCGCGGCTGGCAAGGCTCGTCAGCCCGGACAGGCCCATGCCCGAAACGATCATCCGCGCGGGCCACGCACCCAGCACATGCATGCGCACCACAGTCCGCGCGCCAAGCGAATAGCCGCCGAGATCGTATTCGCTGAGCCCGAGATGCGCGATTAGCGCCAGTCCGTCACGCGCGAGAATATCGGCCGGATAGGCGTCCGGATCGTGCGGCTTGGCGCTGTCGCCATGGGCGCGCAGGTCCGGCATTATGACGCGATAGCCGTTCGCCGCGATCTTCTCCGCATGACCATAACGCAGCCAGTTGGTGAAGGCGTTGGAAAAGAAACCATGGAGCAACACCACCGGGCGCCCCTCGCCCAGCTCGCGCCAGGCAAGCTGGTATCCATCATCGCTTTCGAAGAAGTGCGGTTCGGCGGCTTCGGTCACCGCCAGTCTCCCACAAGTCCGTCGCGCCAGGCGGAGAGATCTTCCGGCTGGGTGTCATGCGTCGGCACGTCCGGGTCGAGCATGACCCAAGGCTGCTTACGAGACACCCAGAGATGCGCCTGCGGTGCGATCCAGCTTGTATCGTCGAACGCGCCGCCCTTGATTGTGATGCGTTCGGGGCTGCGGCTCGATTCGTGATAGAGCCGCGTCCCGCATCGCGGGCAGAAATGGCAGGTCGTCGTCGCGCCCGACGCGCTAAGCCGCTGCCACGTGGCGGTTTCGCCTTCGATTGTCAGGCGGTCGCGAGCGACGGGAACCGACAGGGCGAAGGCGCTGGCCGACTGTTTCTGGCATTCGCGGCAGTGGCAGGCATAGACAGGCGGACGGCCTCCACTGACCGTAAAGCGTACCGCGCCGCATTGGCAGCCGCCGGTCAGCGCCTCACTCATCGTTCTTCAAGGCCGTTCTGCTTCATCCGCCAGACCGCCACATCGATCCGGTCCTGCCCAAAGAACGGCTCGCCGTCGAACACGAGCGTTGGCACGCCCCAATGGCCGGCCGCCTCCAGCGCCTCCTGATTGGCCGCGATTTCGGTGTCCAGTGCGTCGGGCTCCGCTTCGGCTTCTGCGTCGAGCTCGGCCAGATCGAGCCCCGCCCGTTCGGCCGCCTTGGCCAGATGATCGCCCTCGTGCCAGTCCGTCGTACCCGTCCAGATCAGCTGCGACACTTCGTCGGCATAGGCAAAGCCCTTGCCCCGGCGTGCAGCCGCCTGCCCCGTCCGCATCAGCCGGAAGATATAGGGCTGGTCATCGGAAATCTTGCGCGTCGCGATATCCTGCACGATCGGATCGGGATTGGGCGGCGCCATTGGAATGCCGAGATATTGCGACAGGCGGAAGATGTCGGTGAACGTGTAGCTCAGCCAGTTCGGATGGTTCTTTTCGAAGAAATCGGGCTCGCGGATCGCCAGCGGATAGACGGGCTTCAGCGCGATATCGAGCGCATATTTCTCGGTCAAATCCCGATATCTGCCGGTCGCGAGATAGCTATAGGGGCTGCGAAAGGACCAATATAGATCGGCGTGCAAGGTCATGGAAAGCTCCCCTCTGGACTGTGATTGCGACCGGTTTCGCGCGGTTAACCGGCTGATAAGCCGAAAATCGTAGCGAAGCCACTGTGACTCAAAAGACTCACTGTCCACTTCTTTTTGCGAAATGGCTCGCCAAGGCGACAAGATTCTGCGATTCTAGGCGCTTGTCTGAGAGGATGGGGCAAACGTGGCCGAGCGAGACCCGCAGATAATGGCGGATACGAAGGCTGAAGAGGAAAAGCCTGAGAAGAAGCGATCGCCGGTGCGGCTGATCGCCATGCTCATCGTGCCCGCCCTCGTCATCGGCTTCGGCGTCTATTGGTACATGACCTCGGGCCGCTACGTGTCGACCGACAATGCCTATGTTCAGCAGGACATCATCGAGATCAGCCCCGAAGTCGGCGGGCGGATCGTCGCCGTGCTGGTCGAGGAAAACCAGCAGGTCGAAGCCGGCGATATCCTTTTCCGCATCGATCCCGAACCCTATCGCATCGCCGTCCAGCAGGCCGATGCCGATATCGCGGACGCGCAGCTCGCGCTGAGCCAGGCGCAAACCGCGATCTCGACGAGTGGTGCCGACATCTCGACGGCCCAGGCCAATGTCGAGCTCGCCCGGCGTAACCTAGCGCGCGAGCGCGAACTGATGAATCGCGGCTTCAACACCCAAGCGCGGATCGACCGATTCACCGCCGAACTCAACGATGCGCAGGCCCGATTGAACACGGCGCGCGCCGCGCAGCAGGACGCCCGCGCCGCCGTCGGCAATACGCGCTCGCGGGGCGAATTCCCCGCCATCGCCGCCGCCCGCGCCATGCGTGACGAGGCGCAGCTCAACCTTGAGCGCACAGTCATCCGCGCACCCGTCAGCGGCACGATCAGCGAGGTGGAGCGCCTGCAGATCGGTCAGATGGCGAGCCCGGGAACGGCCGTGCTCACCATCGTCGCGCGCGACGAAACCTGGATCGAAGCCAATTTCAAGGAAACCGATCTCGACCGGATGCGCATCGGCCAGACCGCCCGGATTACCTTTGACGCCTATCCCGATCTCGTCGTGCAAGGCCGGGTCGGCAGCATCGGCGCGGGCACGGGCGCGGAATTCTCGATCCTCCCGGCGCAAAACGCGACCGGCAACTGGGTCAAAGTGACGCAGCGCGTGCCCGTGCGTATCGAAATAGAGGGCACGCCCGCACGGCAGATGATCACCGGCCTCAGCGCCGATGTGCGCGTCGATATCCGCGAAGATGGCGAGCGCTAGCCACTTGATGTTTCCGTTAGCCCTGAGCCTGTCGAAGGGCGCCCTTCGACAGGCTCAGGGCTAACGGTTCAAGGGCCATGGCGAGCAATCCAGCAGCTGCTGCCACGCCCGACGGCGATGCCCTCCTTCCCGTCAAATATAAGGGGCTTCTGACCTTCGCTATCATGATGGCGATGATGATGCAGATCCTCGATACAACGATCGCCAATGTCGCCCTCCCCCATATGCAGACGAGCCTCGGCGCGACGATCGATACGATTGCCTGGGTGCTGACCAGCTATATCGTGGCGACGGCGGTCGCGATCCCGATTACCGGCTGGCTGGCCGACCGGATCGGCTCGCGGAACCTGTTCTTATGGTCGGTCGCCTTTTTCATATTTACATCGATGCTCTGCGGCGCGGCGACGAGCCTTGAACAGATGGTCACCTTCCGCATCATGCAGGGGATTGCGGCCGCCTTTATCGGACCGATCTCGCAAACCGCGATGCTCGACATCAACCCGTCACACAAACATGGGCAGGCGATGGCGATCTGGAGCCTCGGCGCGGTCATGGGGCCGATTCTTGGGCCGCTGATCGGCGGCTATATCACCGAATATTATAACTGGCGCTGGGTATTTTACGTCAATCTGCCGATCGGCGCCGTGATCCTCGCCATGCTCTATTTCCTGCTGCCGAGCCGAAAGATCGAAAAACGCGGCTTCGACCTGTTCGGCTTCTCCATGTTCGCCTTGGGGCTTGCCGCGCTTCAGCTCGTGCTCGACCGCGGGCAGCAATTGGACTGGCTCGACAGCACATCGATCTGGATCGGCATCGGTTGCGTGATAATCGGTTTCTGGGTGTTCGTCGTCCATATGTTGACCGGCAAGAACACGTTGCTGACGCCCGCGATCTTCACCGACCGCAATCTTGTCGGCTCGCTGATCTTCGTCGCCTTTGTCGGCGTCATCGTCTTCGCGATCATCGCGCTCATCGCGCCGATGCTGCAGGGCGTGCTGGATTATCCGGTGATCACGGCCGGCTATCTGCTCGCGCCGCGCGGGCTGGGCGTGATCGTGGCGATGGGCATCGCCGCGCGGCTGATGAACGTCATGGATGCGCGCGTCATCCTCGCCATCGGCTGGGCAGTCACGGCCTGGTCCTGCTACATGATGACAAACTGGATGATCGGCATGGATTCAGGTCCGATCATTCTCGTCGGCGTTATCCAGGGCGTCGGCATCGGCTTCATCTTCGTGCCCCTGAACGTCATTGCCTTCGCCACCCTACCCGTCAGCCTGCGTCCCGAAGGCGCGGCGCTCATGAACCTCCTGCGCAACGTCGGCGCGTCGATCGGCATCTCGATCACGGCCAGTAACGTCGCGCGCAACCTGCAGATCAGCAATGCCGACATGGCCGAGGCGATCACACCATCGACGATACCGTCCATGGGGCTGGAGCGGCTGAACCTGCCGCCCGATCAGGTCGTGGCGTTGCTTCAGGGCGAAATCAGCCGGCAGGCGCTGATGATCGGTTACGTCAATAATTTCTGGCTGATCATGTGGGGCTGCATCATCGCCGTCCCCGCCTCGATGCTACTCAAGAAGCTGCCCGCAACAGGCACGGCGACTGTCGAGGAGGAAGAGCCGGACGGCGAGTTGAAGCCGGCGGAGTGATCCACAAATCCTCCTACTTAGGGGGAGGTGGCAGCCCGCAGGGCTGACGGAGGGGTGTTATCCTCTAGGACAGGCAAATTCCTCTCAGATAGCGGGATACCCCTCCACCACTTCGTGGTCCCCCTCCCCTTGCAGGGGAGGAATTAGGCCGCCTTCTGCAAATGCCGCCGGCCGAGCAGTTCCGCGATCTGCACGGCGTTGAGCGCGGCGCCCTTGCGGAGGTTGTCCGATACGCACCACAGGACGAGGCCATTATCGACGGTCGGGTCTTCGCGGACGCGGCTGATGAAGGTCGCGCCGTCGCCGACACATTCGACCGGCGTGACATAGCCCCCATCCTCGCGCTTATCGACGAGCATGATGCCCGGCGCCTCGCGCAGAATGGTCTGCGCCTCTTCGGAGGACAGCTCATTCTCGAACTCGATATTCACCGCCTCGCTATGGCCGACGAACACCGGCACGCGGACACAGGTCGCGCTGAGCTTGATCTTCGGGTCGAGGATTTTCTTCGTCTCGACCATCATCTTCCACTCTTCCTTGGTCGATCCGTCTTCCAAGAACACATCGATATGCGGAATGACGTTGAAGGCGATTTGCTTGGTGAATTTCTCGGCGTCGGGCGTATCGCCGACAAAGATATCGCGCGATTGCTTAAAGAGCTCGTCCATACCCGCCTTCCCGGCGCCCGACGTGGACTGATAGGTCGAGACCACGACGCGCTTGATCGTCGCCGCATCGTGCAGCGGCTTGAGCGCAACGACGAGCTGGGCCGTCGAACAATTGGGATTGGCGATGATATTCTTCGCCAGATAGCCGTCGATCGCTTCCGGATTCACTTCCGGCACGATCAGCGGGACATCCGGGTCCATGCGGAACAGCGAGCTATTGTCGATGACCGTACAGCCGGCCTTCGCAGCCTTCGGCCCATATTCCTTGGCCGGGCCGGAACCCGCCGCGAACAGCGCGATATCGTAGCCCGAAAAATCAAAATGCTCGATATTCTTGCATTTGAGCATCCGACCCGTTTCGCCGAACTCGACCTCCATGCCCTGCGACCGCGACGAGGCGACCGCCGCGACTTCGTCCGCCGGAAATTCGCGCTCGGCGAGGCAGGCGAGCATTTCGCGCCCGACATTCCCCGTCGCTCCGACAACCGCTACCCGATATCCCATGCTTGCGTACCTTCTTGTTGGCAGGCGCATCATCTAGTGCGTGTCCCGCCATTCGCCAAGCCGAACCGCGCGGAGAAGCAAAGAACCGAGCATTCCGTAGCGTCATTTGCGTTGGCCAGCCGATTCGGCTTACACTGTCCGCGTCCGCAATCCAAAGGGCCGCGTGCGGCAGGCGTCTCTGCCGAGGGAGAGCGCTATGTCACAAGATGCATTAATGCCCGGTACCCCGGCTGGCGTGCCGCTGCCGGTTCGCACCATTTCCGCGGCCGACCTCAGTGAAAGCCTCGCGGCCGGCTATGAAGATTTCAAGGCCAAGCGCGGCGATCTGATCTTCGTCGGCCTGCTCTATCCCCTGATCGGCGCAGTCACGTCTGTCGTCGTGAGCGGCAGCGATATCTCCATGTTGTTTCCGCTGTTCGCGGGCCTCTCACTGCTCGGCCCGCTCGTCGCGACCGGCTTCTACGAACTGGCGAAGCGCCGCGAAGCGGGGCGCGATTCAAGCTGGTGGCATTTCTTCGGCGTGCTGAAGAGCGAGTCCTTTCTCTCCATCGCGGCGGTCGGCATCGGCCTGCTCGCCATTTTCGGCGCATGGCTCGCCGCGGCAACGCTCGTCTACACGATGTTCTTCGGTCTGGAACCGCCGGGAACGATCGCCAATTTCGCGCAGAATGTGCTGACGACCCAGGCCGGCTGGTCGATGATCATTGTGGGCAACCTTGTGGGTATCCTGTTTGCACTCGTCGTGCTCGCGGTCAGCGTCGTATCGCTGCCGTTGCTTGTCGACCGCAAGGTCAGCGCGGAACGCGCCGTTGCAACCTCGCTCGCCGCCTTCCGCAGAAATCCGGGCGTGTTGATCCGCTGGGGCATCATGGTCGGCGTGATCTTGACCGTTGCCGCGATACCGCTGCTGATCGGGCTGGCGGTCGCGCTGCCGGTGCTCGGCTATGCGACCTGGCATCTTTACACCCGGATCGTGGATCGCGACGCGCTGGCCGAGATCGGGCGCTAACGCTCACCCCGGACGGTACGGTCCAGAAAATCGGTGATCGACCGCCACAGATGCACTTGGCGGCCTTCGCCGCTCACCCGATGCGTCGCGCCCGGATAGACCATCAGTTCGAACGGGATCGCCGCTTCTTGCAGCCGGCCCATATAGACGGTCGAATGCTCGAAGATGACATTGTCGTCGGCCATCCCGTGGATCAGCAGTAACGGATCGGCCAGTGCTTCGGCGTTTGTGACGGGATTGCCGCGCTCATAGGGGCCCGGATCGGTCGTCGGATTGCCGAGATAGCGCTCGGTATAATGGGTATCGTATAGCTCCCAGCGCGTGACCGGCGCGCCGGATACGCCCGCCGCGAAACGGCCCGGCGCGACCTGCAGCATATGCAGCACCATATAGCCGCCATAGGACCAGCCATAGACGCCGATGCGCTCGGGATCGACGAAGGGCTGGGCCTGCAGCCAGTCCAGCCCCGCCAGTTGATCGGTCACCTCGACCGTGCCCATTGCCCGGTTGATATGATCCTCGAACACCTTGCCGCGGTTCGGCGATCCGCGATTGTCGATCGAAAAGACGATCCAGCCCTGATCGACCAGATATTGCTGCAGCGCCGCATCCCTCGCCCAAATCTGCCGCGCCTGACGACCGACCCCAGGACCGCCATAAACCTGTACGAATACCGGGTAGCGGCGACCTGGCTCGAGCTCCGGCGTGATCATGCGATAATAGAGCGGTGTGCCGTCTTCCGCCGGAATCGTCCCGAATGTCGGCGTGCGATGGCTGTCGAGATACGGCGCATAGGGATGGTCCGCATCCAGCGCATTCTCCTCGATCTGCGCGAGCGTCTCGCCCTCCGCATCGGCGAGATAGACCTGGCGCGGCTGATTGCTGTTGGAGCGGTAGATCAGTGCGCTGGCCGCGCCGTTGTTCATAACCGCATCGTTCCACCAGCCATCTTCGGTAATCTGCACGGGCTCTCCCGGATCGCGCATATCGATCCAATAGACATGCTGCTCGATCGGCGTGCTGCGATTGCCCGTGAAATAGATGCGGCCGCGCGCACTATCGATACCGAGCACATCTTCAACTTCCCATTCGCCGCGCGTCAGCTGGCGCCAGTTCCCGTCCTGCAAGTGATAGATATGGGAAAAGCCGTCGCGCTGGGACGACCAGATCAGGCTGCCATCGGCAAGCGCGCGCAAATTATCGTGCAGGTTGATCCAGCTTTCTGCCGTCTCGGTAAAGAGAATTTCGGACACGCCGGTGGCCGGATCGACCGCCAGCATATCGAGACGCCGCTGGTCCCGACTCTGCCGCTGAACGAAGATCGTCGAGCCGTCGGTCGACCAGTCGACCCGCGCGACATAAATGTCGTCATTCTCGCCGAGATCGATCGGCGTCCGCGTCTCGCCGTCAGACGTCAGCACGAACAGATCAACGATCGCATTGGCGGACCCGGCAACTGGATAGCGCTGTTCGAACACGCGCGTGCCCTCGGCGCCGATCGCGGTGCGCGTCACCAGATCGACCGGCGTCTCGTCCACCCGTGCGGCAACGAGATAGCGGTCATCCGGCGACCACCAATGCCCGACCGTGCGCGACATTTCCTCCTGCGCGACGAATTCCGCCACGCCCCAGCTGATCGCGTCGCCGCCGTCGGGCGTCAGCCGCAATTCATCTCCGCTTTCGACGTCGATGCGATAGAGGTTACTATCGCGGACGAAGGAGACATAGCGGCCGGTCTTGGACACTTGCGCGTCCAGCTCCGTCGCCTCGGTCTCGGTCAGCCGGCGCGCATCGCCATCCGGCTCGGCCAGATAGATATCGCCATCGAGCGGCACAAGGATCGTCTGGCCATCGGGCGACCATTGATAGCTGACGATGCCGCGCACGCCGCTCAGCCGCGCCCGCTCGCGCCGCATCAGTTCCTCTTCGGAAAGCTCGGCGCCGGTGCCCAGCGCTTCGGAATCGACGAGCATACGCGATTGACCGGTCGCTGCCTCTACGGCCCATAAATCGTAGCGCTGCGCATCGTCGTCGCGATTGCGCAGGAACGTCGCAAGCGCGCCGTCCGGCGATAACTGCAGCCCACGCGGCGACGGCCCGTCCAGTGCCGGGTCCGCGAAAACCCGTTCAAGGGTGAGAGGTTCGGCCGTGGCCGGGGCGATCGAAAGGGCGGCGAGCCCGAAGAAAAGAAGATAGCGCATACGCAACGATAACCAAGCTCCGGGCGAAACGAAAGCGGCTATCATATGCCCATGCGCTGATCGTGTCCGAGACTGAGTGGGCGACGCGACATGGCATCTCTACCCGCAGCTCATGACCGCGACGCGCAGACACAAATGGAGCGTTGAACTTGCCCTAGAAATGCTTCCAGAAAACGACCTTGTCCGCACCCGCTTCGTAGAATTCGCGGATACGGGCCTCTTCCGCATAGCCGTTTTTCGCGTAGAATGTCCGCGTCGCTGCCAGCTCCGGTGTCCCCATCGTCTCGACGATAAGGACGCGCGCGCCGGCCGCAGCCAGCTTCTCTTCGAGATAGGCCATCATCGCACCACCGATCCCGTTACCCTGATGCTCGGGAACGACGCCAATCGCAAGCAAGTTCCATGTGCCTTCCGTCATCCGCTCTGGTTCGCAAAAGCCAAAGGCAACCGTTTGCCCGTCCTGCGCAGCGACGAACCAGATGTCGGCCGCATCGCCGTCCAGATATCCGGCGATCATGGCGTCGAGCATGTCGGAAGGAAACAGCTCAGTTGCATCTGCGATCGCCTTGATCGCGGGGATGTCGGCACCGGTCGCTGCCCGGATTTCGCAATCGCTCTTCATGGACGTGCTCCCGTGAACATATGAAAAGGGCCGCCCCGATGGACGACCCTTTGCTACTCCATATCGCTAACCGCGATCTCAGCCTTCGCTGGCCTCCGCCGCTTCGGTCTTGATCGTCTTGGTTTCGCGATCGTCGCGCTTTTCGGCGATGCGCGCGCTCTTACCGGTGCGGCCGCGCAGATAGTAGAGCTTCGCCCGGCGTACGACGCCGCGCTTGAGCACGGTCACGCTATCGACATTCGGGCTGTAGAGCGGGAATACGCGCTCGACACCTTCGCCGAACGAGATTTTGCGAACCGTAAAGCTCGATCCCATGCCGCGATTGGTGCGCGCGATGCACACGCCCTCGAAATTCTGAATACGGGTGCGGTCGCCCTCGACGACCTTCACGCCCACGCGCAATGTGTCGCCCGCTTTGAACTCGGGCAATTTCTTGTCGCTCGTAATGCTCTCGATGGCTTCCGCCTCGAGCTGTTCGATGAGATTCATCTCATTCGTCCTTTGCTTTGTCCCGTTGCGCGCCAGAGGGCGACTGATCCGAAGCGCTGGAATAGCGCTCCCACAGATCCGGCCGCCGTGACCGTGTAATCGCTTCCGCCTGGCGTTTGCGCCACGAAGCGATTTTCGCATGATCCCCCGATCGCAACACTTCAGGGATCGTGCGCCCTTCCCATTCTTGAGGTCGGGTATAATGCGGATATTCGAGCAGCCCCTGTTCGAAGCTTTCCTCATCGCCGCTTGAAGCCGCGCCCATTACCCCGGGAAGCAGCCTAATGCAAGCGTCGAGCAGCGCCAGCGCGCCAATCTCTCCGCCGGACAGGATATAGTCTCCGACCGACACTTCCTCAACCGGTCGGGCCTCGAAAATCCGCTCGTCGAACCCCTCGAACCGGCCGCACAGGATGGTGACGCCCGGCCCGGCGGAAAGTTCCCGCACGCGTTGCTGCGTAAGCGGCGCGCCGCGCGGCGACATGGCGAGCACCGGCGCATCCGGCTGACGCTCCAGCGCCGCATCGATGGCGGCCGCCAGCACATCGGCCTTCATCACCATCCCGGCCCCGCCACCCGCTGGCGTATCGTCCACCGTGTGATGTTTGTCGGTCGCGAAATCCCGGATTTGCAGGGTTTCCAGCGCCCATTTCCCTTCGTCCAGTGCGCGGCCCGCAATGGAATGACCGAGCGGCCCCGGAAACATCTCCGGGTAGAGGGTGAGGATGGTGGCGGCGAAGGTCATTGCTTTGGCTCAACCCATTCGCCGCGTCCGATCACAAAGGCAATATGTCGGACCTCAAGTCTTTCCAAAGTTGACGGGCGACCAAATCGTCCGCGTAGAGGCCATGTAAGTAAGTACCAAATTAGCATGACAGGCGCGAACAGACCCAACCCTTCTGTTTCATCCGTGAATCTATGCCATGGAATTTCGTAAACGACGTCGCCAAATTGCTGGTGCAGAGTTCGAACGAATTCCGTCACATCATCGCCAGCCATGTTGAAATCCTGATCGATTGCAGATGAGCAATCTGCTTCTTGATACCCCGTTATCTCACGGGCAATTTCCAAAACCTCATCGGCAACGTTGCTCACAGCAGAAAATCATCGTCCAGAGTTACAGACGTTTGGCTAAGCCTAGCCGCTTTCATCGGTACCATAAAATCCGATCCATCCGGTCTCCGGACTTCCAGAATGTCCCCAGCCCCGAAATTTTCGATGGCGATCACTTCGCCGACGGGCTCGCCGCTTTCGGTGACGCAGGGCAGACCCATGAGGTCCGCGTGATAATATTCGCCATCTTCGAGCGGCGGCAGCGCCGAGCGCGGCACTGTTAATTCCTTACCGCGCAACGCTTCAGCTGCGTTGCGGTCCGCGATTTCGGCAAAGCGCGCGATCGGCTGTTTGCCGGTTTCGCGCACGGATTTGAGCGTGAGGGTTTGCCCGTCCGCCTCGAACGTCTTGTAGCGTTTGAAGCTCGTCAGGTTCTCGGAGAAAATCTTGAGGCGCACCTCGCCGCCAATGCCGTGCGCTCCGGCGATGGCGGCGAGGGTAATGCGCTTTTCGGCCAAAGCTTAGCTCTTGGCTTCTTCTTTCTCGGCGTCCTCGGCGGGAGCCTCTTCAGCGGCCGCTTCCTCAGCGGGAGCTTCCTCTGCCGCGGCTTCCTCAGCTGGCGCGTCCTCGGCCTTGGCCTCTTCGGCAAGCGCTTCTTCCGCAGCGGCTTCCTCGGCCGGTGCCTCTTCGGCGGCGGCCTCTTCAGCAGGCGCTTCGGCGTCTTCGGCCGGAGCCTCTTCAGCCGGAGCTTCCTCGGCAGGCGCTTCGGTCACGGCCTTGGCGGCGGCTTCCTTCTCGGCCTTCTCTTCAGCACGTTCCTTCGCCTTCGCGCCCGGCTCGGCTTTCTGCGGGTTGTTGCGCGGCGTGCGCTCCATGATGCCGGCGGCGTCGAGGAAACGGAGCACGCGGTCCGACGGCTGGGCGCCGACCGACAGCCAATGCTTGGCGCGGTCCGCATCGAGCTTCACGCGCTCGGGATCATCCTTGGCGAGCAGCGGGTTATAGCTGCCGATCCGCTCGATGAACTTGCCGTCCCGCGCCTTGCGGGAATCGGTCACGACGATCTTGTAGTAAGGCCGCTTCTTGGCGCCACCGCGCGACAGCCGAATTGCTACTGGCATTGATATTTCCTTCTTTCGTAAATCCAAATATTTCTAGCGTTTCAGTAATTTATCGAGATCGGGTGGGATTCCCTGCCCCGGCATTCCAAGCAGCCCGGGCATACCGCCGGGCGGCATCGCGCCGTCCCCGGGCGGCAGGCCGTCGGGCCCGCCCCCACCGAACATCTTCATAAGGCCCTTGATGCCGCCCATCTTCTTGATGCGCTTCATCGCGGTCGACATTTCCTTGTGCATCTTCAGGAGCCGGTTGACCTCCTGCACGGTCGTGCCCGAGCCCATGGCCACGCGCCGCTTGCGCTTCGCGTTGAGCAGCGCCGGCTTGGCGCGCTCCTCCTTGGTCATCGAGCCGATCATCGCGTCCATATGGACGAGCACCTTGTCGTCCATGCCGCTCTGCGCCATCGCGGCCTGCGCCTTCTTCATGCCCGGCATCATGCCGGCCAGCGCGCCAAGCCCGCCCATCCGCTGCATCTGCGAGAGCTGCGTGCGCAGATCGTTCATATCGAACTGGCCCTTGGCCATCTTTTTCGCGAACGCTTCGGCCTCGTCCTTCTGGACCGTTTCGGCCGCGCGTTCGACGAGACTGACCACATCGCCCATGCCAAGGATGCGCCCGGCGACGCGCTCGGGATGAAACTCTTCGATCTCGTCAAGCTTTTCGCCGACGCCGACAAACTTGATCGGCGTACCGGTGACCGCGCGCATCGAGAGCGCCGCGCCACCGCGCGCATCGCCGTCCATCCGGGTCAGCACCGTGCCGGTCAGCGGCACCTGCTCGGTGAAGTTTTGCGCGACATTGACTGCGTCCTGGCCAGTCAGCGCATCGACGACGAGGAGAATTTCCTCCGGCGTCGCGACATCGGCGACGGCTTTCATCTCGTCCATCAGCTGCTGATCGACATGAAGCCGGCCCGCCGTATCGAGCATGATGACGTCGAAACCCTGAAGCTTCGCCGCCTGCATGGCGCGTTTTGCGATATCGACTGGCTGCTGGCCTTCGACGATCGGCAACGTCGCGACCTCGGTCTGCGTGCCGAGCACGGCGAGCTGCTCCTGCGCGGCCGGGCGATTGACGTCTAGTGACGCCATAAGCACCTTCTTGTTCGACTTTTCCTTAAGCCGCTTGGCGATCTTGGCGGTAGTGGTCGTCTTACCGGAACCCTGCAGGCCGACCATCATCACCACATTGGGCGGCGTACCGGCAACATTGAGTTCCGACGCTTCAGCGCCGAGCATCTCAACCAGCGCATCGTTGACGATCTTGACGACCTGCTGGCCGGGCGTGACCGATTTCAGGACCTGCTCGCCGATCGCCTGTTCGGTGACATTCTCGATGAACTCGCGCGCGACAGGCAGTGCGACGTCAGCCTCAAGCAATGCGATGCGCACTTCGCGCATGGCGGCGCGGACATCGCTCTCGCTAAGCGCACCGCGGCCCTTCAGGCGGTCGAATACGCCGCCGAGGCGATCGCTGAGACTGTCGAACATCTTTCAAATCCTTCCTGTTCCCCGGCGAATGCAGGAGCGTAACGCAAAAAACGCCGGCGGGCGAAACCTCGCCGGCCAGCGGACGCCATTTCGGCGCGTGATCTGCATTCCTCGCGGAACTGTTGCGGCGCAAATACGCGCGAATTCGCACATTTTCAAGGGAAGTGTGATGACAGGCGAAATTAACGCCGTCTTCACCTCATTCGTGCAAAAGAAACCGCAGTTTACGGGGATTGAGACATGGCCGAACGCGAGACCATCGCTTCGACGTCACCATCGCAAGCCGCTGCTACGCGCAGCAAGACACGTCCACGCGCGCTCATTTCGGGCGCTGTCGCCATGGCGGCTATCCTCATGTTCGCCGCGATCGGCGGCGAAGTGATCGCCAACATCATCGCGGGCACGGCCTCCGAACGCGATCCGGTGCTTGCCGTCGCGCTTATCCTCAACATCGCGCTGATCCTGCTGGGCTGGCGCCACCACAATGAGGTCACGAAGCAAATCCAGGCGCATATGGACGCCGCCAAGCGCGCCCGCCTGCTGGCGCACAAGGACCCGCTGACCGGATTCCTCAATCGCCGGGCTCTCGCCAGCGAAGGCAGCGAAATGATGCAGCGGGCGCAGAAACGCGACCGGGTCGTCGCCATGCTCGTGATCGATCTCGACAGCTTCAAATATATCAACGATCTCAACGGCCATCATGTCGGCGACGTATTGCTGCGCGAGGTCGGCAAGCGGATCATGAGCGCCCTGCCCGGATCGGCGTTGGGTGCGCGGCTCGGCGGTGACGAATTCGCCGCAGCCTTCCAGTTCGATCCTACCAACCCAGCGGCCGTGGACGCCATCGCAGATGAACTGGTCGAGCGTATCTCCTATCCGTTCGAAATCGGAAACCAGTCGATCCAGACCAGCGCATCGGTCGGCATCGCCCGCTCGGACCATGACTGCAACGGCATCGATACGCTGCTGCGCCGCGCCGATATCGCAATGTATGCGGCCAAGCATCAGGGCAAGAACCGGGCCGTCTGGTTCGATGGCAGCATGGAGCGTATGCTCGAAGAGCGGAACCGGATCGAGGAAGGTCTGCGCAAGGGTATCCCGGCGGGCCAGATTCAGCCCTATTACGAACAGCAGATCGATCTGCTGACCGGCAAATTGCATGGTTTCGAAGTGCTGGCCCGATGGGAACATCCGGAAAAAGGCATTATTCTGCCTGACGATTTCATTCCGGTTGCCGAGGAATGCGGCCTGATCGCCGACCTGTCCGAATGCGTCATGCGCCAGGCCTTTATCGAGGCGCGGGACTGGGATCAGCAGCTCAGCCTCTCGGTCAATATCTCCCCGGCCCAGCTGAAAGACCCGTGGCTCGCACAGAAGATCATCAAGCTGCTGACCGAGACGAATTTCCCGCCGAACCGGCTCGAAATAGAAATCACGGAAACCGCCCTGTTCGACAATCTCGGCATCGCCCAGTCGATTATCTCAAGCCTGAAGAACCAGGGCATCCGCGTCGCGCTCGACGATTTCGGCACCGGCTATTCGAGCCTCGCGCATCTGCGCGCCCTGCCCTTCGACAGGATCAAGATCGACCGCAGCTTCGTTACGTCGATCAACGACGATAATGAGAGCGCGGCCATCGTCGATGCGATTACGCGCCTAGGCAGCAGTCTCGGCCTGCCCGTCACCGCCGAAGGCATCGAGAATGAACAGATCGAGGCAAGCCTCAAGAATCTGGGCTCGATGGCCGGGCAGGGCTGGTATTTCGGCAAACCGATGGCCATCGGCCAGACCCGCCGACTGCTGGCCGACAAGGACATGCTGACATCGCGCCAGAAGGACGAAGTCGCCGAGGAAGCGCTCGACGATCTGCGCAAGCTGCGCCGCACGGGCTAGCTATTCCAAGCCGCGCGTCAGTGGACAGCGCCCCGCACCGCCCCTAAATCGCGCGCCATGCGCACCGCATTGGCCTTTCACAAGATGCACGGCCTCGGCAACGACTTCGTCATTGTCGATGGACGCGCGCATCCCGTCGCCATGACCGAAGCGATGGCGCGGGCCCTGGCCGACCGGCGCACGGGCATAGGCTGCGATCAGCTGATCCTGCTCGAACCCTCGGACAAAGCCGATCTGAAGATGCGCATCTTCAATGCCGATGGCGGCGAAGTCGAAGCCTGCGGTAATGCCGCCCGCTGCGTTACGCTTCTCGCAGGGGATAGCGCGACGATCGAAACGCTGGGCGGCGTGATCTCGGGAGAAGCGCAAGATAGCGGTGCCATGCTCGACATGGGCATGCCGCGTTTCGAATGGGACGCGATACCGCTCGCCTATGCGATGGATACGGCCGACATGCCGGTCGGTTGGGAAACGCTCGAAAATCCGTTCGCCGTCAATGTCGGCAATCCGCACGCGATATTCTTCATCGATGACGCTGGAGCCGTCGATCTGGCGCGGCTCGGGCCGATCATCGAAAGCGATCCGCTTTTCCCCGAGCGCGTCAACGTCAATGTCGCCCATGTGGAAAGCGATGGCAGCATTGCCTTGCGCGTCTGGGAGCGCGGCGTGGGGCTCACCAAGGCGTGCGGCACAGGCGCCTGCGCGACCGCTGTCGCCGCGATCAGCCGCAAGCTGGTCGACGAAGACGTTACCATACACCTGCCGGGCGGCGATCTTAGCATCGCCTGGTCGCCGGGGAAAAGCATCCGCATGACCGGGCCGGCGACCCATGTCTTTTCCGGCGAAGTCGATCTGGAGGCGCTGCAATGAGCGGGCCGGACCTCATCACGCTCGGCTGCCGCCTGAACTTCGCCGAGAGCGAGGCGATGCGCGCCATGGCGGCGGATCGCGACGATCTGGTGATCGTCAACAGCTGCGCGGTGACGGCCGAAGCCGTGCGCAAGACCCGGCAGCAGATCCGCAAGGCAAAGCGCGCCCGGCCCGAGGCGGAAATCGTCGTGACCGGTTGCGCAGTGCAAACAGAACCCGAAACCTTTGCCGATATGCCGGAAGTAAGCCGCCTGCTGGGCAACCGCGAAAAGATGCTGCCCGAAAGCTTCGTATCGGACCGCTCGCTCGTTTCGGACATCATGGCCGTCCGCGAGACCGCACCGCATCTCGTCACCGGCTTTTCCGACCGCGCGCGCGCCTTCGTCGAAGTGCAGAATGGCTGCGACCATCGCTGCACCTTTTGCGTGATCCCTTATGGCCGCGGCAACAGCCGCTCCGTGCCCGCAGGTCTCGTCGTCGATCGGATCAAGGCGCTGGTCGATGAGGGTTTTCAGGAAATTGTTCTGACCGGCGTCGACGTCACCAGCTATGGCCCGGACCTGCCCGGTAGCCCGAGCCTCGGCCTGCTCGTCGAACGTATCCTGAAAGGCGTACCGGCCCTGCCCCGCCTGCGTCTCTCCTCGCTGGATTCGATCGAAATCGACGATCGGTTGTTCGAGATTATCACCGGCGAACCGCGTTTCATGCCGCATCTGCACCTCTCGCTGCAGGCTGGCGACGATATGATCCTCAAGCGTATGAAACGCCGCCACAGCCGCGCGCAATCGGTCGATATGGTCGCGAGGCTCAAGGCCGAGCGCCCCGAAATAGCCATCGGTGCCGACATCATCGCTGGTTTCCCGACCGAAACGGACGCGATGGCGGCGAACACACTGGTGCTGATCGACGATTGCCAGATCGTCTATGGACATATCTTTCCCTATTCCGCGCGCCGGGGCACGCCCGCGGCGAAGATGCCGCAAGTGCCAGTCCCGCTGCGCAAGGAACGCGCACAGAGGCTGCGCGAGGCGACGGCGCGGCAAAAGGCCGCATTTCTCGAAAACCTGGTCGGTACGCGGCAAAATGTACTCGTGGAGCGCGAAAATGGCGCGGGTCATGCGGAGAGTTTCGCGGAGGTTGCGATCCGGGGCCATTCGGGCGAAGGCGATATGACAGGCAAGATCGTCCGCGCGCATATAGCGGACATAGAGGACGGCATAGCGATCGGGGATATCGGGTGAGCGACGGGACAAGCTGGGGCGAAAAATTACGGTTTGGCTTCAAGCGGACATCGGACAGGCTCGGCGGAAATCTGACCGGGCTTCTGACCAAAGAGAAACTCGACGAGGAAACCCTCGACGAAATCGAAGAGGCGCTGATCGCATCCGATCTCGGCCCGTCGGTCGCGGCCCGGGTGCGGGACCGGCTGGCGAGCGGTCGCTTCGACCGGCACCTGTCCGAACTCGATATCCGCGAGATTGTCGCCGAAGAGCTGGAGGCGATCCTCACACCCGTCGCCGTGCCGCTCGAAATCGACGCCTTTCCGCGGCCCCAGGTCATGCTCGTCATCGGCGTGAACGGATCGGGCAAGACGACGACCATCGCCAAGCTCGGCCATCTATTTCTCGAAGATGACTATAACATCATGCTGGTCGCCGGGGACACGTTCCGCGCCGCCGCCATCGGGCAGCTGAAAGTCTGGGCGGACCGGCTCGGCGTGCCGATCATCGCCGGCGAAGAGGGCGGCGATGCCGCGAGTCTCGTTTTCGAAGGCGTGAAGCGCGGGACGGAGATCGGCACCGACGTTCTGATCGTCGATACGGCCGGACGACTGCAGAACAAAAGCCATCTGATGGACGAACTCTCCAAGATCCGCCGGGTGCTCGGCCGCCTCAATGAAGAAGCGCCGCACAATGTGATCCTGGTGCTCGATGCCACCACCGGGCAGAACGCCCTGTCGCAGATCGAGGTGTTCAAAGAGGTGGCCAATGTCACCGGGCTTGTTATGACGAAGCTCGACGGTACGGCGCGTGGCGGCGTTCTGGTCGCGGCGGCGGAGAAGTTCGGCCTGCCGATCCACGCGATCGGCGTCGGCGAAACGCTGGAAGATTTGCGGCCGTTCGATCCACGCGCGGTGGCGCGGGCGATCACCGCGGCCGACGAGTTCGACGGAGACTAGAGTATGAGCGACACGCAAACGGAAGCGGCCAAGGACCTGCCCTCGGGCATGCGCATGGCGCTCGATTTCGGGCCGGTGATCATCTTCTTCGTAGTGAATTTTCTCGCGCCGCCACCGCTCGGCATATTCTACGCGACCGGCGCGTTCATGGCCGCAATGATGGCGGCGATGGTCTATTCCTGGGCAAAGGTCGGCAAGATATCGCCGATGCTGCTCTTTTCGGGCGTCATGGTGCTCGTGTTCGGCGGCGTCACGCTGTTGCTGCGCGACGAGACCTTCATCAAGCTCAAGCCGACTATCTATTATGTGTTCATCGCCTCGATCCTGATCTTTGGGCTGATGGCGAAGCGGCCCACGCTGCAGGCCCTTCTGGGCAGCGTCTATCCGGGGCTCACCGATCGCGGCTGGGATCTGTTATCGCGCAACTGGGCGATCTTCTTCCTCGCCATGGCGGCGCTGAACGAAGTCATCTGGCGCAATTTCAGCACCGATTTCTGGGTCGGGTTCAAGCTGTGGGGCGCGATACCCCTCACCCTGATATTCGCCTTCGCGAACGTGCCGATGCTGTTAAAACATGGCCTCGATCTGGAGGGCGCCGACGAGCCGCCGGTGCCCGACGCCCACGAATAAGCGCCGGATACCGGTGGGAATTGACAGTTCGGCTTAGCCCTGATCGGCGCGGCTGACGCCTTTGCCGTCCATATTCTGCGCCACGAACTCCCAGTTCACATGCTCGAGCAGCGCATCGACATAGGCGCCGCGATCATTCTGGAAATCCAGATAATAGGCATGTTCCCAGACATCGATGGTGAGCAGCGGCAGCATGCCGTCATGCGCGACCGGCGTGTCCGCATCGTGCAGCGACGTCACTTCAAGCTTGTCGCCATCGAGGATCAGCCAAGCCCAGCCGCTGGCGAAATGGCCCACTGCCTCGTTCTTCAGCGTGCTCAGCATTTCTGACTTCGATCCGAAGCAATCCTCGATCCGTGCGGCAAGCGAGCCGGACGGGTTCTGCTTGTCCGGACTCAGACATTTCCAGTAGAAGCTGTGGTTCCAGATCTGCGCCGAATTATTGAACAACCCCTGGTTGCCGTTTTCCTTGGCGGCCAGAATGACTTCGGAGAGAGATGAGCCCGCGAGATCGCCGCCCTCGATGGCATCGTTGGTCTTCGTGACATAGGCCTGATGATGCTTCCCGTGATGGAAATCGAAGGTTTTGGACGAGATCAAATCGCCGAATGAATCCTTCGAATAGGGAAGATCGGGAAGTTCGAAAGCCATGGGGGTATCTCCTGTTGATTTGCGCACACATTACGGGAACGCACCCGCTCTTCAAGATATCCGTCGCAGGAAAATCAGAAAAATTCCTGAACGCCGCGCATACAGTACGGCCGGCCGCTCCCCTCCGAAGCGACCGGCCGCATTGCCGTCTGCCGGTGCCGAACCTTAGCCGGTCGGCTCGACGATATAGTTGGATAGATCGTTACGCGGTGCATCCCATTCAGGCGCGAGCTCGGTCGCGGTCAGAATGTCCATATAGGCGGCGGTCAGATCGCCGTTCAGGTGATGCGCGAGCCCGCGGCCATAATGCGCGACGGCCGGCCGCTGCGTTCCAAGTTCCAGCGCGCGCGTGAAGATTGGCAGTGCCTCGTCACCGCGTTCGTCGCGCCGCATCAGTGCGATCGCTTTGTTAAGCATCGCCTCGGGCTGCTCGGCGTCCATGCTCAGCGCGCGATCGAAATCGGCCAGCGCCAGATTATATTGTCCGCGATGGAACTGGATAATCCCGCGATTGACGAAGGTCGCGATGCGATCCCGATAGGTCAGCGCTTCCTGATCGAGCGCGAAGTTGCAGGGCTGCAGATCGGACCGGGAATCGGATTGCCGCGCTGCGGAAACGTAGCAGGTTTCGGCCGAACTATTGCCGGCGACTTGCACCGCACCTTGGGCAGTACCTGCGACGGTCGTTACGGCGAGCGCACTTGCGGCCAGTTTGAGCATGAGTTTCATGAGCATATTCTCCTAAAGTTCGGCTCGTATTTCGGCATTCTGACTATCGCAGAAATTCCCGTCAATCTGGCCGGTAATTCGCCGAACGGGCCAATTCCGCCGACAAACGGCGTCTCCCGCCGGATATCTTATCCGCCCTGACCGCCAACGACCCGGAAGCGCGACAGATCGCGCGCCGGAAGATCCCATTCCGGATCGATATCGGTCGCCCGGCGGATATCGTAATAGGCTGCCGGGATGTCACCGTTCATTTCATGCGCAACCCCGCGCCCATAATAGGCCAGAGCCGGCTCCCGCGTGCCATTCTCGATCGCCGTCGTCAGTAGCGAGACCACATCGGCCGTCTCGCGACGCTGATGGAGCAAGGCGAGACCCTTGTTCAGATAGGCTTCGGGTTCGGTGCCATCGAGCGCGATCGCCCGGTCGTAATCCGCGATCCCCTGCGCATAATTTCCGTTACGCACGTAGAGAATACCGCGATTAACATAGCTGGCGACGCGATCCCGCCCGGTGATCATGCGATCCTCAATGGCATCGGTGCATACCCGGATATCGCCAGGACCGGAGCGCTCCTCCAGGGCCGATTCATAGCAGGCGCGCGCGCTCGAGTTACCGATCACGCTCACTGCGGCTGAGGCCGACCCCGCAGCGAGGCCGGCGGTGGCAAGCGCGATCAAGAGAGACGATTGACGCATGGCAATTCTCCTCTGTTGGCTTGCAATATAGAATATTCCGGCGTTTTTGGCGAGTCAGCCAATCATATCGTGCCGCTTGAGCGCATGACGGAGCTGATCATAGGTCAATCCCAATGCTTTGGCGGTCTGTCGCTGATTGTAACGGGCCCGTTCCAGCGCCGTTTCGAGTATTTCTTTCTCATATTGCTCGACGGCGGCCTTGAAATCGCCGACGACCGGCTTGGCCGGCGCTGGGGCCGCAGGTTGCGGCGCTTCGCCGGGCGCTTCGCTAGCGCGCGGCGGCTCATCCGGTATCCGCCATGGCGATTCAAAGGGATCGAGCTGGATACTGTCGATCGGGTCGTCAGGCCGTTCCCAGCGATACACCGAGCGCTCCACGACATTGCGCAGCTCGCGGACATTGCCCGGCCAGTCATGGCCGATCAATATCTTCACCGCCTCATCGCCAAAGCCCGGCCAGCCCGGCCAATCGAGCTCAACCGCCATACGTCGGCCGAAATAATCCGCCAGCACCAGGATATCGCCGTCGCGCACCCTGAGCGGCGGAAGCGTAACCACCTCGAACGACAGCCGGTCGAGCAAATCGGCGCGGAACCGGTTGCGCTCCACAAGGCTCGGCAGATTTTCGTTCGTCGCGCCGACGATCCGCACATCGACCTTGAGCGGAGAATTGGACCCGATCCGCGTCACCTCGCCATATTCGACGGCGCGGAGCAGCCGTTCCTGCGCCGCTTGCGAGAGCGTTGCCAGCTCGTCGAGGAATAATGTGCCGCCATCGGCTTCCTCGAAGGCGCCGGCCCGTGCGCGCGTCGCGCCGGTAAAGGCGCCCGCCTCATGGCCGAACAGCTCCGCCTCGATCAGCGTTTCGGGCAGCGCCGCGCAGTTGAGCGTAATCAGCGGCCCTTCCCAGCGCTGGCTCAGCCGATGCAGGCGCTCGGCGATCAATTCCTTGCCCGTCCCGCGCTCGCCGATTACGAGTACGGGCCGTTCGAGCGCGGCCGCCCGGCTCGCCATTTCGACGGCGTCCAGAAAAGCCCCGGATTCTCCGACAAATTGGGTTTCGCGTTCCATTCCCAGCATTTAGGGTAATTTACCAAACAATGGCAATAGAGACCTATTCGGTAAATATGATAATTCGCATAAATTACTGATAATATTATATATTCAGAAACTGGCACGCTCCCTGCTATGAATGGGGCGTTAACAGTCGCAAAGACGATAACATCAGTTTCACTGTCCGGATACGGGCCAAGGTTCAGGAGATACGATATGACGAATTTGAAGGACATCCGCCAAAATATCCTCGCTGGCATGGCCGCTTTGGCCGTTTCGGGGATGTGTGTGCTGGGAACTGTCGGGCCGGTGCAGGCCAACGACCCTAGCCAGCCGGTTCAGCTGCAGGCCGATCCGGATATGATCATCGTTACCGGCCAGATTGCCTAGGCCGTCAGAACAGGCCGGGGAGGCGGCAGCCCCTCCCCCTCCCCGGCCGCCACACAGCAAGCGAGGGACATTAGGAGTAGCTACCATGGGAATTTTCTCCCGCACGCGCGACATCATTGCCGCCAATGTGACCGACATTCTCGACAAGGCAGAAGATCCGGCCAAAATGGTTCGGATGATCATCCTTGAGATGGAGGAAACCCTGGTGGAAGTCCGCGCGTCCGCCGCGCGCACGATCGCCGACCAGAAGGAAATGCGGCGCTCGATCACCAAGCTCGAACAGCTCCAGGAAAGCTGGAAGGAAAAGGCCGAGCTGGCGCTCTCCAAGGATCGCGAAGACCTCGCCAAACAGGCGCTCGTCGAAAAGCAGAAAGCCTCGGACATGGCCGCGCGCCTCAACGGCGAGATCGAAGCGCTCGACGAATCGCTGCGCGCCTATGAGGAAGATATCGCCAAGCTGCAGGGCAAGCTCCGCGAAGCGCGCAGCCGCCAGAACAGCATCTCGACCCGCCTCGAAACGGCGGAAAACCAGATCAAACTGCGCGACCTCTACAATGGCGACCGGGTGCAGGACGCCTTCTCGCGCTTTGAGATGCTCGAACGCCATGTGGATATGGCCGAAGGTCGCGCCGATGCGCTCGCGCTGGGCAACGGTCAGCCGAAAACGCTCGAACAGGAAATCGAAGAGCTGGAAACCAGCGACAAGATCGAAGCCGAACTCGCCGCGATGAAAAAGGCGAGCGGGAAACCCTCCGAAGAGAAGGAAGCGTAAATAATGGAAGACATCCTCGTACCCATCGGCGTCGTCGGGATGCTCTTCATCGGGCTTCCCTGGCTGATCCTCCACTATTCCACGCAATGGAAGCGCGCCGGATCGATGACGCGGGAAGACGAAGACCTGCTGGATGAACTTTATGACGCCGCGCGCCGACTGGACGATCGGATGCACTCGATCGAACGGATCATCGCGGCCGATAATCCGGAATGGGCACGCGATCGCATCCTGCGCCAGGACCGCCCGATGGACGATCGCATCGAAGAGCGGCTCGAGGATCGCCTCGAACCCCGGGTGCCGGAAAAAGACATGAGCCGCGCGGAACGCCGGCGGTAACGAACGACGAACAGGGAGACCGACAATGCATGACCGCCGCACGAAATATTATCTCGACAAGCAGAATGCGAAGTTTCTGGGCGTCTGCGCGGGTGTCGCCGACTATACCGGGATCGATTTGCTGTGGACCCGGATCGGCTTCATGATCACCGCGCTGTTCTTCTTCCCGCCGCTGTTTCTGGTCTATTTCCTCGTCGCCTGGCTGGCGCCGAAAAAGCCGCTCGGCCTATATGACGACAAGGAAGAGGAAAAATTCTGGCAGGGCACGCGGGCCAATCCGCGCCGCTCGGTCAACGAAATCCGCTCGCGCTTTCGCGATGTCGACCGCCGGCTCGCCGATGTCGAGCTGATGGTGACGAGCCGCAACACGCGCCTCGCAGATGAAATCGAGGCGCTGCGCTAAAGCGGACGCAACAGGTTCAGGAAAGAAGGTTCAGGGAGGAAATTACAGATGAGTTGGGGAAGTCCGATCTTTGTCTTGGCGATCGTGGGGATGAGCTTCCTCGCCTGGATCATCACGACGGCGATCCGCGCCAAGCACGGCTATCCGCTGGAAAATGAATGGGGCGGCTCGACCCAACGGAACGATCCGGAAACCGGCCGCAAGATCGAGCTGCTCTCGAACGAGAATGGCGAGTTGAAAGACAAGATCGTCCGGCTCGAAGAACGGATCTCGGTCCTCGAACGGATCGCGACGGACGGCAGCACACGGCTCGCGGATGAAATCGAAAATCTCCGCGACGCGGCGAAATAGGAGGATAAGCGATGTTTTCAGACAATCCCGGACTGCTCAGCGATCTGGCGCCGTTTATCGCGGTCATCGTTACGGTCGGCGTCATCGGCTGGGTTGTGACAACCTGGATGCGGATCAAACATGGTTATCCGCTGGAAAATAGCTGGGGCCATTCGGTGCAGCCGAAGATTGACCGCGAGAGCAAGGATCAGATCAAATTGCTCAACCAGGAAAACACGCAGCTGCGCGACGAGCTGGCGGGCCTCAAGGATCGGCTCGGCGTCATCGAACGCATCGTCACCGACAGCGGCTATGGTCTCGATCAGGAGATCGCCAAGCTCGAAGACAAAGCGAAGTAGAGGACGCGCAAGATGGATTTCAACACACTCGCCATTCTTTTCATGGTCGTCGTGATCCCGGTTACGATTGTGTTCGGCTATATCGCTTTCCATCGCTGGACAGACTTTAGGCAGGCGCAAATGGAAACGCTGTCGCAAGAAGCCGCGGAGAAAGCCGCGCAATATGCGGCCAAGACCGAACGGCTCGAACAGCGGGTCGCGACGCTCGAGCGCATCCTGACGGATCGTTCGACGGGACTGGCTGATGAAATCGAAAATCTGCGGGATAAACCGCTCAACTAAACAGGGAAAAGGTTCAGGGAGACCATAGATGTTTGACAATCCTTTTTCGATGGTCGTTGCGATCGTTCTGATCGTTTCCATCGCCGGCGTATTGAGAGCGAAATACAAGGCTGAGCACGGAATCGTTGAAGACGATGATGGCAATGATCGCCGGATCGTCGACCCCGATGCCGGCCGGATGCGGGACGAGATCAAACAGCTGAAAGAGCGGATCGCCGTTCTCGAGCGGATCGCCACCGACAAGGGCAATCGGCTCGAACAGGAAATCGAAGCTCTGCGCGACAGAACGCACAGCTAGAGAAGAGAATAAGGTTCAGGAAAGAAAGGTATAATCATGCAGGATCAGATACCGACATTGGCGATGGCAGCCACCGGATTGATCGGGCTGATAATCGCGAGCTACGCGGCGCTCCGGGGATGGCGCGGCTGGCTGGAGCTGAAACGGCTCGAACTCCAGCAAAAGGCGGCGATGTCCGCCGACGTGCCCGCGCCGAGCACCGGATCGCGGATCGAGGTCGCCGATCTCAAGGAACGGGTCCGCAAGCTGGAAGCCATCGCCGCAGGGATCGAACCCTAGGATTTCCCCAGTTTCGTCATTCCGCTTGCCCCGCGGAATCTTTTCGGCTCGGCCAGAAACTCCCGCCGGAAAGGCCCCGGCTTCGTGCCGGGGTGACGAGTGGCCGGCCAGCCCCTAAATGGGCGGCCATGACCAATCTCCCCTCTCTCGACCCTTCTTCTCTTGATGATGTGCGCGAGGAATATGAATTCCTCGAAAGCGACGACCGGTACCGGCTGCTCATCGATCTCGGCCAGAGCCTCGAAGACATGCCCGATGCGCTGAAAACCGATGCGACGCTCGTCCGGGGCTGTTCGGCGGCCGTGTGGGTCTATCCCACGCGAACCGATGACGGGCGGTTGCATTTTCTCGCAGACAGCAATGCGGCGATCACCAAAGGCATCATCGCGCTCGTGCTGCTCACCGTGCAGGATCGCGAACCGGCCGATATCCTGGCAACCGATATCGAGGACGGTCTCGGGCCTTTCGACCTGAAAAACCAGCTCAGTTCGAACCGGACCCAGGGCATTCCAAACATGATCGCGCTGATCCGCGAGACCGCCGAACGCTATTCCTGAGCGGCGACACCCAGCGCATCGGCGACCTGATCGATCGGCGTACCGGGCTTGAAGAGCTTCCAGTTGAGCAGATCGTCGGTGCGTACGACCGTCACCGCCTTTTTGGGGCAGGCCGACAGGCATTTGGTTTCGAGAATGGCAGTTTTCGCCTTGCGGCCCTTCTTGCCGCCGACATGTTTGCGCAGCGCCTTAGCGAGCGGCGTCTTGCCCTTCGGCCCGAAACCGCCGCCCGCGCGTTTCGAGCATTTGCGGCAGACCAAAATGGCGGTTTCCCATTCGGATCTTACGGTCTTGATGCCGCGCCCTTCCATTCGCGCCGTTCCTCGGCCGCGCGCAACACTTCGAACGCCGCCTGCCCTGCCTGGAACCGCTTGGCAGCCTCCGCATCGTCCGGCTTGACGTCCGGGTGGTTTTCCTTGGCGAGCGCGCGCCAGGCTTTTTTGACGGCCGCGAAATCGGCATCGCTGTCGAGTTCGAAAATCTCAAGCGCGCGCATCTCGTCGGCGCTACGCGTCCCGTCTCCGGGCCCGCCCCAACCATAATGGGACGCTTGGCCAAACCCGCTTGCATCGCGCTGCTCCTCGCGGGCGCGCTGATCGCGCTGCTCCTTGGTCAGGCCCTCGAAATAATTGTAGTTGCGATTGTATTCGGCGGCGTGCTTTTCGCAGAAATACCAGCGTTCCGGGCTGTTCGGCGACTTCGGCGCGGGACAGGTCCCTGGCTCGTTGCAACCATGCCGGTCGCAAATGCGCACTTCAACTGTATCGCGCGCAGAATCATAGCCGCGCCAGCGGGGGAAACCCCAATCATTCGATCGTCTTGTACCTGCCATCGCCTACAATCCTAGCGTCCGAAAAGAGAACGGGCCACAGCCAAATTGGCCATGGCCCGTTTCTTTTTCGCCGGCGCTTGGTGCCCCGGCATGTCCGGTTATCTAGCCATTTATCTAGCCATAGAGCGCTGCTGCACCCATGGCACCGGTGAACATGCTACCGATCAGCATGGCTGTGATGATACCGGAAATCACGATGTAAGTGACGATCCAGATCAGGATGAGCACGATCGTAAAGCCGACCGCCTTGTCCTGCGGCACTTTCGAAGTCGCCTGCGATCCGAGATAAATCTGATAGCCCGCATAGCCAAAGGCTGCGAGTGCGAGAAGCCATCCAAGAATCGGAATCCAGCTCAGCAAGCCAGCAACCCAGATCGGCGTACCCGAATAGACCACCGTCTTCATGGCGGCGAGCTGGTCTTTCTGGCCGTCGAAGCTGGGCGACAGCGCGTTGGCGATGATACCCATGAGATACATAACCCCAAGGCTGATGACGTAGCTTACTACGGCGGAAACGAGCACAAAGCCCATCCCAAGGCCCGGCACGCCAAGTGCGCCCGAAATCGCCACCGAGCTGATGACAGAGCCGATCGCCGGCAGGATCGCCAGAATCATGGCATAGCCGGTGAAAAGGCCGCCCACGGTATTGGTTTCTCCGTCGATCTTCGGCCACTCGGTTTGCGGCGACAACAGAATATTCTTCGCGCGATCGATTAAGCTCATAATTCTTCCCCTTTTGATACCGTTCATGTGAACGAAATTGCCCGATTCGTAAAGCAGACGGGGTTCTGAACGGCTGTGCCGGAGATCACTGCCAGAGGGCCTGTAAGCCGGGTTCTGTCCAGCGGATCACTCCGCCTGTGCGGCCATTCCTCTAGGAACGGGATTGCTCCCGCCCTCAAGCAACCAACCCGGACGGCGAGCCGGACCCGGGCCCATATGCCATCCCTATTCGGTCTTGCTCCCGGCGGGGTTTGCCGTGCCGCGGCCGTTGCCGGCGCGCGCGGTGCGCTCTTACCGCACCCTTTCACTTTTCACCGTCCTCGCAAGAGGATGTGGTGACCTGCTCTCTGTGGCACTTTCCCTAGCCCTTCGACGCGCTCAGGGCCGCCGGAAGTTATCCGGCGCCGTGGGTCCATGGAGCCCGGACTTTCCTCGCGGCATAAAGCCCCGCGGCCGCCCGGCCCTCTGGCCCTTTCTATCTAGACTCGCCCTGCTCCCGATCCAAGAGCAGGCGGAAAAGAATGGCGCGGCTCTGTCCGTCAATCGTTCCGTCAATCAGTTCGGGCCGGAACCGCCGCTGAAAGGCGACGACCGCCGCAAGTTTGTCTTCGATATCGTAGCCAAAGCGCTCAAGTGCAACGAGAAAGGCGCTGTCCGTCCATCCCGGATCGGTCGTCGCATTTTCCGGCCGCGCCAAGGCGTCCCCGAGCCGCGCCAGCTTTTCCCAGGGAAAGAGTTCGCCGGGGTCCTGTTTGCGCGCCGGCGCGACGTCGGAATGCCCGACGACATTCGCGCGCGGAATATCGTGGCGCTTGCGGATTTCGTGGGTCAGCCGGACGACGGCCGCGACCTGATCGTCCGGAAAGGGCCGATATCCATATTCATGACCGGGATTGACGATTTCGATCCCGATACTCGCCGAATTGACGTCGGTAATCCCCCGCCAATAGGAGACACCGGCATGCCAGGCGCGCTTGCCCTCATCGACCATGCGCAGCACCGTCCCGTCCTCGTTGACAAGATAATGCGAGGATACGCCCGAACCCGCCATCGTCAGCCTGCGGATCGCGGAAGCGGCGTCCACCATGCCCGTATAATGCATGACGATCATCGAGACCGGCAGCTCGCGGTCGTTGAAATTCGGCGAAGGCGTTTCGACGATGGGCATGGCGTGTTTTGCGATACCGCCCGTTTTCCCGTCGAAGGTCAAGAGCCGGCGGCGGCAACCCTGAGGATTTGCGGCGGTTCGGCGGCAGCCAGCCGGTAGAGCGAGCGCACGCCCGGCAATATCTCGAAACGGTCGCTATAGCCCAGAACCGTTTCTCCCGCGCCAAGCATAAGGGCGCCATCGGGTGCCAATGCGCGGGCCAGATTGGCGAGCGCCTTCGCCCGATTGATACCCGGAAAATACAGCATCACATTGCGGCACAATATGACGTCGAACTGGCCGGGCGGCGGCACATCCAACACGTTATGCCGCCGGAAGTGCACCATATCCCGCAATGTATCGCGCGCCTGCCATCGGCCATCGCTATTTTCGAACCAGCGCAGCATATGGCCGGCGGCCAGGCCGCGCTGAATCTCGAACTGGCTGAAATCCGCGCGTTTCGCGCGATCGATGACGGATTGGGAAATATCCGTACCGAGCAGCTCGATGGACCAGTCCCGCCAGCGCCGTTCGTCATCGCGCAGTTGCATGGCCACCGAATAGATTTCCTGACCGGTCGAACAACCCGCGGACCAGATCCGGAGCGTCTTGCGGCCTTTGCGGTTGGCCGCGATCGCCTCGAACACGCGCGGCAGGTCGGCAAATGCGTCATGATCGCGGAAGAAATAGGTCTCATTGTTAAGCAGCGCTTCGACAGTTTCATCGCTCAGTCGGCGCGCGTCGGGCGCGGCCAGACTCGCGGCCAGCGCGTTGCAGTCCTCGATCCCGCGTTTCTTGAGAATGGGGTTCAGCGCCATCTCGACGCGCCAATGCCGGCCTTCGGACAAACATTGACCAGTCCGCGCTTCGAGCAGCGACGATAGTATCCGCATGGTCGACGGCGCTATGGTCATCGGACCGTCCTTTCCCGCTGGCCGATATGCGCGGCGAGTTCGGCTGGCGTGGCGACTAGGCTGGCAAAGCCCTGTTCGGCGACGGCGCCCGGCATACCCCATACCACCGCGCTTTCGCGATCCTGGGCGAGTATCTCGCCTCCTGCCCGTGCCAGCGCCTCGGCACCGTGCGCACCATCCCGTCCCATCCCGGTCAGCACCACACCCACCGCAGTGTCTCCGAAAATCTCGGCAACGCTCGAAAGCATGACATCGACGGACGGGCAGACGCCGCTCGGCATGGGACTCCGGTCGAGCGCCACGCGCACGATGCCTTCATGCTGTTGAAGCGCGAGATGCGCATCGCCAGGCGCAACCACTATCTCGCCGCCGATGAGCGACTGGCCGTCACGTGCAGGCGCGGCCTTGCGTCCCGAGATCGCGGACAGTTGTCGTGCGAAATAGATCATGAAGTCTGCGGGCAAATGCTGGGTGACGAGGATCGGCGCGGTCACGTCATCCCGCAAAGACGACAGGAAAATAGAGAGCGCGTGGATCCCGCCTGTCGATGCCCCGATCGCCAGGCAATGCACCGGGTGCGGGGATGGCGTCGGAGCCGTTCGCCCGGCGATATTGCGCGGCGCCTTACCCGAACTCAGCGGATCGGTCAGGCGACACATTTTTTCGGTCAATACGGCCGCAAAGCGTCCATTGGCATCCGGGCTGTCGGGTTTCAGCACGATATCGCTGGCGCCCATCGCCATCGCCTTGATCGACGCTTCCGCGCCCTCCCGGCAATGCGAGGAGACGATCAATATGGGTGCGTTGCCGCTTTCGCGGATGATGTCGGGCATCGCCTCGATGCCACCGATACCCGGCATTTCAATGTCGAGGATGACGAGATCGGGAGAGATGGTGCGTAGCTTTTCCAGCGCATCTTCGGCGCTAATCGCATGGCCGGCAACTTTCAGACCCTTGGTATCGTTGACTACCCGTTGGACGATCAGCCGGGCGACGGCGGAATCGTCCACGACCAGGATGTTCCGGGGTCGGGAGCGCGCGTGTTCGTCTGGAAGCGGGCGATCAGGCTGACTGGCCATTCACCGCACCGGCCTGCACGATTTCGATCTTGCTCTGCAGCGTCTCCCGATCGAACGGCTTCATGATATATTCGTCGGCTCCCGCGGCCATGGCGCGCCGGATATGGTCGACATCGTTTTCGGTGGTGCAGAAGATGACCTTGGGGCGTGTTTCGAGCGCAAGCGCCTTCATGGCGTCGAGAAACTCCATGCCGTCCATCACCGGCATGTTCCAGTCGAGCAGAACGACATCGGGAATATCGGTCTTCAGCCGCTCCAGCGCTTCGCCGCCATGATCGGCCTCGACGACCGAGAAATCCAGCGTTTCGAGCATATGGCACGCGACTTTTCGAATGACCTTCGAATCATCGACCACAAGACATTTCTTCACGAAGGACGCTCCCATTCGTTCCCAACACTCCGTCCATAATGGATCGGAGTAACCGCAGCGTTAATTTCGGGACCGGTATGAAGCCGTCAGGCCGCTACGGAATCCGAGCCGGCGACGAGCGTTGCAGGGTTCAGGACGACGATGGCCGCGCCATCCAGTTCGATGATGCCGGTCGATACGCGCCGCCAGCCGGGTTCGAATGCCGCGCCGAGCTTCCGGGGCGCGGTCGCATATTCGCAAACGTCATGAACCTTGTCGACGGCCAAGCCGTACAGAAAGTCGTCGAGCTTGGCGACGATCAACAACTGACTGGCAGCAATGCGCGCCTTGCTGCCGTTGATGGCCGCGCGCGTGTCGATCACCGTGATAACCTTGCTCCGCAAGGCGGCAATGCCGGCAACCGTTGGCGCGGCCCGGGGCACCGGAATGATGTCCGACGCGGTAACGACGGATTCCACCGTATCGGCCGGCATTGCGAAACGCGTGCCGGCGATCTCGGCGACAAGATAGAGCTGACTCATCCGGAAGCCCTCCTTTTCCGTCGCGCATGCAGCGCATCGACAATTCCCGTGCGGTCGTAGCGGTAGATCCTGTCCTTTCCGGGCGATGGATCAGCACTGAGCCGAACGACGTCCGCCTCCGTTCCTTCGAAATCTTGGCCGTCTGAATCTTGGTCCGTGCCGCTGGCGTCGATCGCGACGTCATATTCTGCGTCTTCGTCGAAGGTCACGCGATAGCCCGCCTGTTCGATGAGCGGTGCGAGCAATTCGCGCCGCCACAAATCGTCCCCGCCGATCACCAGGCATCGCGGCTGTTCGACTGATATCGCCGGACGTTCGGAAAATTCGGCGAACAGGAAATGTGCGTCGAGCAGTTCCACCGGCTCGCCATCGACGACGGCCACGCCTAATATGCGGCCGGTCCCACGTGCGCGATCGAATGTTTCGGGAAACTTACCGACATCGGCGGCGCCTTCGCCGATCGCATAGGCTATCGCGCTTTCGCCGTCGCTCAGCCGCAAAAGCCGGACATGTCCCGTTTTCGGCAGATCGCCGCTTGCGACAACGGGCACCGTTTCCTCGTCGATGACGAGGCGAAGGCCGCCCGCGCGTTCGACGATCTGGTCAGCATCGGCATCGACGATCCGGTTGACCAGTGCCATACGCACGGCGCGGCGGCAGCCATCCAGATCGGTAAATATCAAAACATCGGTCGCGGCGTCCGGCTCAGCTGCGACCCGATTCTCCTGCGGATCGGCCATACCCAGGCGGAGCCCGGCAACGGCTGCCAGACCAGCAATATCGAGCAATAGCAAGGGCATACCATTGTCGGGAAGCGCGGTTCCCGCGTAAAAGCCAGCCTGCATGACTGAGGGTGCGGCCGGTTTGACGACCAGCTCCTCATGATCGAACACGGCTGACACCATGACGGCAAACCGCTCCCTCCGGCTCGCACGCACGACCACGAGATGTTGCGCACGATCCGTACCGGATGCAGCGCTCTCGGCGTGATCCATATCCATGACCGCAGCCAAGCGGACCACCGGCAATCGCTTCCGGCGTATCAGAGCCGCCTCGGTGCCGCCTATCGCCTCGATCTCCGCGCGGTCCCGACCCAGCGACACGATTTCCTCGATATTCGCGCGCGGAATGGCGTAGCGGCCTTCGCCGACGCCGAAAATCAAAGCGGGAATGATCGTCAGCGTCAGTGGGACGAGAAGCGACAATGTCGTGCCTTGGCCGACCACGCTCTCGATATCGATCGAGCCACCGATGCGTTCGACATTGGAGCGCACTACATCCATGCCCACGCCCCGTCCCGACACGGTACTGACCGCATCTGCCGTCGACAGCCCCGGCTGGAAGATGAGTTCCAGTGCATCCACATCGCTCATCGATTGCGCGGCCTCAGCGCTCAGACTCGCGCCCTGCACCGCCCGATCCTTGAGCATATGCGGATCGATACCGCGTCCATCGTCGGCGATGCTGATCTGGATCTGATTGCCGGACTGGCGCGCGCCGATCCGCAATATGCTGGTTTCCGGCTTGCCTGCGGCGCGGCGGCCCTCGGGCGGCTCGATGCCGTGATCGAGCGCGTTGCGGACGATATGGGTCAAAGGATCGCGCAGCATTTCGATCATCTCGCGATCGAGCTCCACATCGGCCCCGTCGATATCGAGCTGGACCGATTTTCCAAGCTCAGCCGAGAGATCGCGCACGAGCCGAGGCAAAGCGGCAAACAGGCTCTCGATCCGCTGCATGCGCGCCCAGGTAATTGCGTCGCGCATTTCCGCGACACAGGTCGACATCCGCTCGAACGCCGTTTCGACCTGATCCTCGCCGGCCGTGCGGCGCAACTGACGCGACAATTCGTTCCGGGCGAGGACAAGATCCGATACGCCGCCCATCAGCCGGTCCAGCAGTTCGAGCGGGACACGAATGCTGCGCGCAGGGTGTCGCATTTCCGTTGCCGTCCGAAGCGCAGGAGCGGCCGCTTCGTCGTCCTTGCCGCCAAGTGCGGCGATCAGCGGCTCATCGTGGCTTTCGTCAATCTCTTCGCCGCGTTCGAGCGCATCGGCCATCGCCCCGATGCGGTCCATGACGGCGAGAATGGTGCTGACAAGGCGCGGCGTGGGTTCGCGCGTGCCGTCACGTAGCTCGGACAGTGCCTGTTCGGCCTCATGCGCGACACGCTGGATATGGGTCAGATCGAGAAATCCGCAGCTGCCCTTGACGGTATGGAAAAAGCGGAAAATCGCGTCGAGACGCTTCCGGTCGCCCGGATCGGCCTCCCAGGCGACGATTTCGCCGGAGATCGTATCCAGCGTCTCGCGCGTTTCGGCAATGAATTCAGCGAGAAGATCGTCCATCGAGCCCGTCCAGGAAATCCGCCTGACAGGCTTGATGGGCTGCGATGGTTAAGATGTCGTTATACAAATTCCGCAGCATTCCGCCGTTTATAGTCAATCAGGCTGGAAAATTGGCCACGAAAGCCCGCCATTCCGCAGCGATATTGGAAAATGTTCTGCGGCGTCCCGAGCAATAAAGGAGAATGATGATGGCGCAGAGAAACTACATTGCGGCAAGCATGGCACGGATGCCCTGCGGTCTCGCCCTTAAAGAGGCTGGATTGGCCAAGAATACTGGCGATGCCAGCGAATTGATACGGGCCGGGCGCGCCTATGCCGACGGCGAGAGGATCAAGCCCGGCCAGATCATTGTGCCGCCAGTGTCTCTATCGCTTGGCCTGCCTGATAAGCCGGCAACGTTCACGCGCTCCGTTAACCTGACGGCACCCGCCTAACCCACCAACCCCCGGCATATAGGAAGAGATGATGACAATTACGCAAAGCGTCGAACTTGAAGAGTGGAAGCCGCCGAACTTTGCGCGGGTCAAACAGAAGCCCGGCAAGCGAGAGGATGGCATGAAAGCAGCGCCCGCCATCTCCATTGCCGACCTTGACGACGATGCCCTTGACGGCCTCGCATATGGCTGGCTTGCTGCGCTGTATCGCAAGGCTGGGCGCGACTGCCCGTGGGTTCATGGCGACGCCCAATGACCCTCTCAGACCTAGCAGATAGAATAGAAGGGCTGGACGGGCCGAGCCGGGTAACTGACGTTGAGGTTCATTTAGCCGCGTTCGGCGACCGTCCATTTGGGCAGGATGGGCCGCCAAACAATCCTCGCCCCGGCACATTATCAGGCTATCTGGAAACCTATCGTAGCGTTATAAACTCCGATGACCTAGACGACCTTTGTCCGCGCTACACGGCTTCTCTCGACGCAGCGATGACGCTGGTGCCGGAAGGCCTCAGGCCGGTGATAACGACGCTGGGCGAAAAGCCGATAGCCAGATTATGGTCAGGCGATAGAAGTGATGTGATTTCGCGAGCCGAGGCGACCACTCCGGCGCTAGCCCTCTGCGCGGCCGCCCTACGTGCCCGTGATATGGAGAGTGATGGTGCACTGGATTAAGGCCATGGGGTTAGTGTCGGCTATCATTGCTGTGGCGCTGGCCGTCGTCGCGCTCATGGTAGTGATCGAAAATCGACTTGGCATCGCAGCAGCCTTGGCGGCCTTTTTCGCTCCAATTCTATTCGCGATCACGTGGTGCATTGCGGTGGCCCTCAAAGATGACCCGGCCTGACCCCTTCCCCCTAGTAACGGCTGCTATCGCTATGGCGGGGGTTGTGGTAGCTATCTTATATTGGAGGAATTGATGGGCATAGAACTCAGACTAACCATATTCGAAGATGGGCACCAAGACCGGACCTATGCTCATCGTATTACGGATGAACAGCTTGCGCTCGCCCGAAAGGTCGCGGGTGATCTTGGGGTTTTTAAGTCGCCGGAAATCGAGGGGCTCAACAATCGCCGCGGCCAAAACGAACTCATCATTAATGCGGCGAAGGCGCTCGGTGCCAACGTCGCTGATTTCAGAGATGATCGCGACGGATTAAACGGGGAGCGCAGGGCCGAGACCATCGCAGGAATATCTTGAATGGCCGATCTACGGGTGTTTGGGTAGGCTGCGGGCCTCGCGCAACTGAGGCTCCCCGGTGCAGTCGAGCATGGACTTTCGCCATGACTCAGGCATCTCTGCCGCTGTGGCTCTCCGGGCCTTACCACGTGACTTAAGCGCTTCTGCTTTCAGCGCCGCCGCAGCCTATGAGCGCCAGCTTCCCACCTGCGCCCTATTTCTCTACCCCAAAACCACTGGAATCGCAAGCCTATTCTGCGCATCTCCGCATGGTCGCTTGGCTTTCAACACCATACTGTCGCCACTCGCGCAGATTGGCGGTTGCCAGCGCCAGAAGGTTGCGGGCGTCGGTTTCATCGCCGCGATCAAACGGCTCGGGAGTGGCGGGAATATCGTCTGTGCTTAGGCAGTGCCGCAGTTCAACGACCGGAATTTCAACAGTGCGAACCTGGATGGCCGGCGTGCCCGCACACCCTGCGAACAACAGACTAAAGATTATCCAGCGCATCTAGCACCTCCTCATCAGCCGGGCAGGAATCGCCACGGTCCCGTACAAGCGCCGTCAGGGCACGATTGCGCTCGGTTAGGGCTTCCCGGTCACGGGCGAAGCGTTCTGCGTCTCTCCGGGCATCCTCGGCAGCCTGTCTTGCGCGTTCGTCGCGCTCGCGGGCCTCTTGCATCCGTTCGGCGGCCTCAGCTTCCAAAACATCGACGCTGGCATTGGATACGGACAGCGCCATCTCGTAGCGATCCGCCTCGGCTTCCGCGTTACCCCATTCGAGATAGAACCACCCCGCCAGTAGGGTGAGCGCGCCCATGGTGACGTATTTCCAGTTTGCGAGTGCAAATGCCATCAATCTACCTCCGCACAGAAACCGATGCCATTGGGCAGTCGGTAGATTGTGCTGCCGGACGGATCGACTAAACCCGTCTCGACAGCTTCCGATAAATCAACTTGGATATCCGGCATCAACGGCTCTTCGTCGTCATACCATTCGATTTCCTCGCTCGTGATGCGGCGAGAAACGGTGCCGTATCGTGCCATCGTCAAGCCTATATGTTGTATTGAGCAACGGTCGCGCCGCGCTCATTCATGACGTAAATGCGGGTAGATTGACGCGCCAATCCTTCGTCTAACTGCTCGTCAGTCTCCCGTTCCGAAAAGGTGTGTACCGCGCCCGGCCCGTCGCCAAAGCAGTTAACTTCGCGATGGTCAGGCGTTCGGCCTACCGACTGAAACGGACCGCAGATATACTCCGAACCATCCGGCTTGATGCTTTTCACTGTGAACATTCTTCTTTTCCTTCTTCTGTGCGCTGTTGCCCGCGCTCGGCTCCCGGTATTTTACCGAAACTCAGTTCTTGTCTGTTTCCTCATGCAGCCCCGGCTGATTCAGCATCCGAATAAAGATCGGCACAGCGGCAACGAAAAAGAACGTCAGCACTGAACGATACGGCTGTTCGATGGTTTCAACCCATGCGAGAATAACGGCTTGGTTTTCGACCGCCCATGCAGCGGCGGACGCAGCAAAAACAGCTAGCCAATTGCTCCATAGCTTGAGTGCGTTCTTGCGGGATTCTGCGTTGAAGATGTTCATGACAGATACTCGTGAATTGCACGCCCAACCGCCTCCCCGCCGCGCTTTGACCATTCCTCAAAGACTGCCGGATCGGGATTGTTGGGTTGCTCGTGAATGAAATACAACTCGGGCAGCACGGCGACCGGAACGCCCACGTCTTTCATGCCGGACAGGACGGACGCCCCAAGCGACTTTGCGCCGCGATTGCGGATGCCTAACTCCGTAGCCAGCTCGCCCGCGATCATACCGGATAATGCGATGTCTTCGGCGGTGTGTTTGCGACGATGGTACAGGCACTCAGAGCCCTGCGCCGATGCAACAGCGGAATTATGGTGCAGGGATACGCCTACATCGTGGCCGCGCGCCAGCTTGCCGCCTGCATAGTTTCCGCCTTCGTTGCCGCCGAGCGTGACGCTATGGCCCTTGCCTTCCAGAAAGGCTTTGCAGGCGTTGGCGGCGATGACGTTGAGGTCGTATTCTGTCTTGCCGGTGCCCGCATGCACCGCCCCTGGATCGTGGCGGCCGGGCTTCTTGCCGTGACCGATATTGATAAAGACTTTCTTGCCGCTCGGTTTCATAGCCTTCTCAGCCTCCTTGAATGCGTCTGCGATCCATTGTGCTATCCACTTCATCGCCGCCCCTCCCGATCCAGCATGGACCCTTTGACAAGCGAGCTACGCCAGAGCTGCCAATGCAAACCGATTGCGCAGAAGTTGATGCCCATGTTGCCCGCGTATCGGATGAGAGATTCCCAATGGACCTCGCGGGCGTAATATTGCCAGTTGACGATGTCGGCTAAGAGGCCGCTTGCAGCGACAATGCAGGCGACCAGAAAAGCCCAGCGCCAGCCCGGCCGATCATCGAAATAGGAGGCCTTGAGCAGCACCACGAAAAAGATGCCAACACAGACAGCGTTGACGGCCATCACCGCCAAGTGGGCGGCCGCGTAAACATCATACATCTTTGTTATTCCTGCCAAGGCGGTCGAGTACCCAGCCAAACAGATTGCCCTCAACCAGCCAGCCAATGATTTGTGCGCCGGATGCAGCCATCAGCAGCGCGCCAGCTTCCGGCGGTATGTCCACAACGCGGTCTATGACGCGTTCAGCAGGCTGACCGAGATAATATCCAATACCGATACCGGATGTGATCGCGACCAGAACATCGAACGCTGCATCGCCAGCAGACTTCTTGTCTTGCCGAGCATTACGCGCCGCATACATCGCAGCGGCCAGAGAACCGATGACAGCGGCAATCATCATGCCGGTTGTGTTCAGCTCGCCATTCGTCGAGATCGGGATGGTGGCGGCTATGGATACCGGCAACGCACTCAGGCCGGCCAGCGTCAGGGTTTTGGTCATCGGATTCGACTTTTTGCTTTGTCGGCAATTATAGAGCTGTCAGCCATAATCGTTCCCTTCATGAACGGTTGCGGTCAGGCTCGGCCCCGTGTGAGCGCACAGGGTCGGGCCGCATCCTTTTCATTGGTGATGAAATCCGCTATACAGAGGCGTGATCTTGGAAATTATCCCTGCGGGCGGGTGAAAGCGCTAAAATCAGCCCTACTGTTCTGCGCTCTCTTCTGGATCGTCACCTGACATTGCAGGGCGCGGGCCTCGGAATAGAGCTTCTAGAGCCTCTCGCGCTTGCGGCTGTAGCCCGATCCCCTTGGGGGCATTCCTAATCCATGCGCGGACGCGAGACGGACGCGCCCCTTGGCGCGGGGCGCGTGCCATCCATCTAGCAACGCTAGGCGAAGCAAGCAGTCGGCCAGCGCCGTATTGAGCGCCTAGCGCCGTTCCCGCCAATAAAACGCCCGTTAGGTCTTGCATGAAGATTGCCGGGGCGCTTGTAAGCGCAGATTGCGTCAGCACAGCGCCTGTCGTGTTGGACGAATTTGCGTAGCGAGCCGAATCTTTCGCGGCCCCGGCGTAGCGAGCCAAGTCGTTAAGAGCCAATGATGTCGGCTGATTACCAGCAAGAACGGCGCGCGCGCGCGGGCTCATGTTGTTCCAGTTGGTTAAAAATGTTGCGATTGAAAACGCATCACCATCCGCGTTTTGGCCGCCAGCCCTTGCCAAACCAAGGCGTTCGATCATCGTTGCGCGCACCGAAGCCGCCTCGCTTGCGGGCATCGAACGCAGGGCGCGGGATAATTCGGAGACGCTACCCTTTTGCGTAGTCAGCCGTTCGATAGCATTAAACGCCTGTTCGGGCGTGGCGTTAAAATCGCGCCCCAAAATCATACGCAAGACGCCTTCGCGGCGGGAGTGACGCCCACGCGAATACTGTACGGCCCGATTAGCCAGCGCGAGGGCGCGCGGGGAAACGGCGCGGGCGGTTTCCGTTATGTCATCTGACAGCGCTCCATAGAGGCGGCGCAAGGATGCGCGAGAGGAGCCTTCTGCTCCGACTTGGGCACTCTCAACCATTTCGCCGATCCGCGACCGGAACGCACGCAAGTCTTGATAAGACAGCCCGTCTTCTAGGGCCTGGGCATATGTCGCAAGACGTTCGTCGGCAAAGGCCTCACGCAAGCGCGGGTTACTCTCAAACTGCCCCGCTATTTCTTGCAGCGCCTCGCGCGAATTAGTCGTCACTGCTGCGGTGTCATCTGGGATAGGCACCGCTTCAAAAAGATCGCGCTCGCGCCGCGCGCTTTCGTCTAGGAACTCTCGCGCACCGCGTTGTGCGGCCTGTCCCGCACCAGTGCGGTCAGCAACATTGCCGACATTTTGTGCCGTGCGCGCAAGGGCGTCGCCAGTAGCCTCATTGGCCGCTTCAGCTGCGCGTATAACAGGAGGGCCGGAAACAAATCCTTGCGCAGCGCCGCCACTCAAGCGCCGCGTTGCGGGGCCTCCGACATCGGCGGGCAGTGGATCAATCCCTTGGCGTTGCGCAGCTTGAAAAACATCGCTCCGCTCCGCTTGCCGGGCCGCCCGTCTTTGGGTGCGCGCCGCAATCCGGTCGCTAAGGCTGCCCACAAAGCGCTGACCTAGATAGCCAGTTGCGCCGCCAAGAACCGCGCCCCGCCCCGCCGCAGACAGGCGGTCGCTCACATCTCCGTCCGTGGAGCCCGCTGAATGCGCGCCGCCAAAAGCGGAAGCGGTGGCGGCTGCGCGTCCGGGAGTGGCGACGGCTGCCGCAGGCGTAGTGAGCCCGCCCGCTATGAGCTGTCCGCCGAAATATGAAAGCGGGCGGTCCTCCTGCGCTTGGTTAGCAACTTCGCTGTCATACAGACCAAGTTCATCGCCAAAGCCCGCCGTTAGAAAGTCGGCCGCGCCCGTAAGATAGGCCTCTGGCATTGTCGCATCCCGTACCTCGCCATCATAAACTGCATCGGGGGCGGGCTGGTCGGGGTTTTCCTTATAAAAACGAATGGCAGCAACCTGTTCGGGCGTTAAATCCACGCGGCGCTCGCTGAGAAACTGCACAATCTGCGATGTGCTGACATTCGGATCGCGTATCAACTCGTCAACAGCGGAAAGCAGACGATCATCGCCCGCTTCTACAATTCCCCTTTCCTGCCCTGCATTCTCGCCAAGGCCCGCAATGGCAGTGGAACGCGCCACCTGACGGCGCGTTTCATCGACTGCCATATTGCCAAGCCCGTTGCCAACATCTTGGCGCGGCGGCACTTCCTGCGGAGGAATGACACCGCTTTGTGGCGCATTGTTAGCCGGTGCCGCTCTCTGCGAGCCGCCCATTTGCGCTTCTGTTTCGCTAGGCAGCACGCCTTGCGATAGATTCTCAAGCATGGACCGAAGCGTGTTAATGGTGTTGCGATTGGTTACGTCGAATGACGTTGAGCTTGGAATATAGCTCTCAAAGATCGCCATTTCCCTGTCGGAATCACCTTCGCGTGCAGACATAGCGATAGCGGGGCGGACCAAGGCAAGTAGTCGCTGGCTCGCCTGATTGAAATTTTGGTTAGTTGGGTTGGCAAAGCCCGGCACATATTCAACAACGCCGCGATCCCCCTCGCCCTCAAAATGCTGCTCGAATAGGCGTTCCACCTCATCAAGTTGGCGCAATGCCTCTGCTGCGCGCTGACGGCGGCCCTGTGCCCTTTGCTCTGATTGCGAGGGCCCGGGAGGCGGGGGCGCGCCGGGACGTGACGGATCAGCCGAACCGCCCGGTATAGGATCAGCCGTGCCGTCCGGGTTCATTCGGTAGCCCGTGCCTGGATTGGGCGGTGGAGGCGGAGGGGGTGATGCAGGGCGCGAGTAGATAGAGCCCTGCGGGGCCACATCCTCAGTGAAGCCGGGAGGCGGCGGGGGAATGTTTTGCATACGCTACCTTCCAAACCATCTGTTGCGGGTTGTCGCGCCGCCGGTCTCAACGCGCTCCATTGCCGTTGCCATACGCTCGCGCAGCGCCCTGTTGCTCATATCCAAGGGTGCGGTAGGGTTGATACCCATTTCCCGCGCTACGGCCCGTGCATAGGCCCGAGGATCGTTGTTTCCGTGACCAGACGGCGCATAGCGGGACATCACGCCTAACAAGCCGTTCTGACGCGCCACGCGGCTGTATCCATTGTTGCCGAGCAAAGCGACCATAGCACGGCGGCCATGCGCAGGCGTCTCAAACCGGGCGAACGTGCCATCCGAACCAGCATAGCCCGGCTGCGATCGGGCAAAGCGCCCGTCCATGATGTTTCCATAGTTGTTGTTGCGCTCCCCGCGCGACCGTCCGCTACTGCGGAAACCCGCCGCCAGCGTTGCCGCCAGCGTCTCCTGTATAGGGCTCCCATTGGCCGGTCTGAGGATTCCAGCGCACCATCTCACCCGTTTCGGGGTTGCGGCGGATCGGCGAGGCATTCGTTGGACGCGTCGTGTCGATAACGTCAACGCCGGTCGCTGGACTGCCTATCGTGATGGGCCTCACAATATTCTGCCGCGCAATCTCAGCAGCGCGCTGTGGCGTTATGCTTGGATCAAGCGAGCGAATATATTCGATATTCTGCATCAACGCCGTTTGATCGGGAGAAGACGAGCCCTCCACAATAAGGCGTTGCTGTTCGATAAAGCCCGGATCGTAAGCGGGTGGAATAGCCTGCTCCGGCACCCCTCGGCTAATCGCTGCTGAGCGTCTCGCCTGATAATCTTCTTGGTTCGCAGGGGCCATGAACCGCGCACCGAGCAACTGCAGGCTCATTGCTTGCTCACGTTGGGCCTCCTGTTGGGCGGCGGCGGCTTGTTGTGTGCGCAAATCGATAAGCTGATCGTCGCGGCGGCGGCGCTCCTGCTGCGCGCCCAATTGCGGGTTTACGCGATACAGATCGCCAAGCGCTTCGTTATCATTGCCTGTTTCGCTATCATACAGCCGTGCCAGCGCATTCCTTTGCTGGCCGAGCGCAAGCCCCGCCTGAAACATCGGGGCGATGCGTTCCTGCGTCTGCAGGAGCGGCGAAAAATCAACCATCAGAAGTTAATCCCCCCGATAAATGACCCAAGCGCATTACCGATACTGCTATATGTATTATTGTTGGCCGCGCCACGCGCGATAGCAGCTTGAGCGGCTATGTCGGCAGCAGCTCGGTTGTTGCTGGATACCTGACCGACATAGTTGGTTCCGACACCCGCAAGTGCGTTAGAGGCTGACAGCCCCACGCCCTGCTGCTGAGAAAGCTGCTGCAAGTAGAGCTGGAACAGATCGTTTCTCAGCGCACGGTCATAGTCGCCCCGGCTGTCTTGGTAGGCGCGTTCCGAACGTGCGAAATTGTCGCCATACTGCCCAACTGCGAACCGGCGGGCAAAGTCCGCATCCGAGCGGCTATCGGCATATTCCCGGCGGTTCTGAGCGAACTGGTCGCCATACTGGCCAAGCGCAAAACGCCGCTCAAAATCTGCGTCTGAGCGACTATCGACATAAGCGCGCTTTGCTTCTGCGAACTGATCGCCATATTGACCAACGGCAAAGCGGCGCGCAAAATCAGCATCCGAGCGAGCATCGACGTAACCGCGCTGCGCTTCCGCAAAGCTGTTGGCATAGCGCCGATTGTCAGTCAGGCGGTCAACATTCAAGTCCCGGCGGTCGTCGCGATACCCTCTTTCCCCGCGCCGGTAGGCGTCCACATAGCGCTGATTGTCCCTGTCGAGAGCTTGGTTCAAATCAGAGCGATTATCGAGATAGGACCGCTCGCCGCGCCGGAATGTGTCGGTGTAGCGCCTGTTATCGGTCAGACGAGCCTCGTGCAGGTCGGACCTGTCATCGCGATAGCCTCGCTCATTTTGCGCAAAGGCGTCATTGTAGCGGATGTAGTTGTCCAGCTCGCCTCGATAATTCTGGCGCTCGGCAGAGCCGATATCCTGACCAAAGCGGATGAGGGAACGCATCGTGTCGCCGCTATTGAGCGAACCGCCAAAAGCCGCTGCCTGTTGCAAGGCCTCTACGCCCTGCCCAAGCCGGTAATCATAACCGGTGCTTTCCCTGTAATCGTCAAACGATCCGGGATCGAGCGCGGTGCCGATCATACCGCTTGTCAGCTCGCCCCCGACACGTGTCGGACGGAACTGCGATAGTGAGGTCTGGGCACGACCGGTTCTCGGGTCTTGGTTTCTTGACAGGCTGGAATAGGATGGACCTGCAAGCGTACTTACGAACCTGTCCGCATTTTCGATCTCTTCGCCTTGCGAAGCGGGCTGGAACCTTACTCTGGTTGAGAACAGCCGGCCCTGCGAAGCGGGTGTATACCTCACCCTCGTTGAAAAGTTCGAGCCGCGAGATGCAGGTGTATACTCAACATCGGACGAAAGCGACTGCGCGGCAGGGCCGCCAGCATCAAGATTGCCCGCGCTCAGGAAATTGGCGAACGGGTCGCCCTGCGGTGCGGGCTGAGATGTGGTCTGAGCGGTTGGCGTATATGTCTGGTTGCTCTGCGGCTGATTGCCAAAGCCCGGCACAAGCCCGCCGGGCACGTTGGTGAAAGGGGGTGAACCGCCGGGCGCTATAGACGCAGGCGGGCCGAAGCCCGGAAGCATAATGGGCTCGCCACCTGAATTGGGATGGACAAGGCCCGGCATCATGCCCTCGCGACGAATACCAGAGAAGGCGTTGCCTGACGTTGGCGGCGTGTATCCTGGGATTATCGGGAATGTGCCCCCGAAACTCGGTGAGCCACCACCCCCGTAGCTGGGAAAGCTCGGAGCCGCATTGTTACCACTAGATACGGACCCAAGCCCGAGAATACTGTTCAGACGATTTGTTGCACCGATCCCCGATTGCACGAATGGATTAGAACGATTGACATTCTGATTGTAGATATTCTGTGCAAGCGCGTTATTCTGCTGGTTGACGGCAAGAGACGTATCGGAAGCGGTCTGCGCGGCCTTTTTGGTAGAGCTGCCGCCAAGCAGTGAACCACCAATAGAGCCGATGGCGCTGATGCCAGCGCTTATAAGGCTTGTCGGCATACTACATCCTTTTCACGAATATCTCCGCAGGTCCGCGATCCGGCATTTCGACAATGCCGAGCGATTGCATCCCGCACAGTGTGTTGAATCGACGCGCCACCTCATTGGCTATCGGAGTCGCGCCCCAAATCTGTTCCGCGCCATATTCTGCGAACATCAGGCGCAGGGCCTCTCTCCCCGCCCGCACGCATTTGATCGCACTATCGCTTGTGGCCGCCCAATGACCCTCAAAATTGCCCGGCCCGCGCCATTCGAAAGCAAACAGTCCCGCAGGATCAATAAGGAACACGTTCAAGCGGTTGGCGACCGCTGCCCAAACATTCTTTCCAATGATTTGCGAAATTACGTTTGCGTCGAATGAGCGGGTCAAACCGTTCCGTCATGCAGCACTTTGTACGTCGCGCCGCCTATGTTCAGCTCGACATATTGATTGCCTGCGCCCGCAGACCCGGAACCGCCTGTCGTGCCGTCCGAATAGCCGATGTCATAAGTGGCCGATCCGCTATGATACTCTAGTTCGCCAGCGGCGTTGCCGAGATTGAGATAGTCGCCGGTGCTTTCGTTGGTTATTCTAACCTGACTGCCGGAGACCTGCTGCATATTGGCAACAAGAGTCGTTTCGCCATTATAGAAATCAATGCGGCTGTTTCGGACCCCGCCAGTGGCGTAACCAACCCGCATTTGGACAGTGCCGGACCTGGATAAATCCGTAAGTCCAGTAAAGTCATTATTGCCCGAAGCCGTTAAGTCACCATCAATCGTCAAACCGCCCGTCAGCGTGCCGCCTTCCAGCGACAGCCTGTTTTCGAGTTCCTCCATGATGCGCTGCATGAGGTACTGGAACTGCGTCTCAGGCATTCCGTCAGGCGTGACGATGGGCTCAAACGCCTCGAGTCGCTCCAGATCAGCCACGGTCACGGCTCGCTGCCAGAGTGTTATATTTTATCGCAGAAAGCCTTGGCCTTACTGCCGCATCATTTCCCGTATAGCGCCACTGAATCACAGCACCCGGCGCGTCGATCATGCCCCATCGGCGAATTGTCGCCCGAGTCCGATATTTACCTGTCGCGCCGAAAGAAGCCGAGCGCCAGCTTGTCCATGTCTCGCCCTGATCACGCGAAAGTCTCATGTCGCACGTTGGAGGCGTGGAGGAGGTAGTTTGCCCCACCGCCATTTCGGCGGTGATGTCGTCTATCGGGAATGGATAATCTGACCTGATGATAGCGGTTGCGGTGCGGGTAAATTCTGTGTTGCCGTCAAGCGCACTATCGGTATTTTCTGTTTCGCCTCCGAACTTAACTACCTTGGCGATCCCGGCGGCGGCAAAAACAGTCAGGCCATTATGGACAGCGGAGCCGATAGCACCCCATTTATTCCCCGATGACCCAAAGTCAGCCCACGCGCCAGTTTGCGTATCGAACACAAAGGTTTCCGTGACTAGCGAAACAGCAAAGCAATGATGTCCGTCCAACACAAAGCCGAACAGCAATATTTCAGCGCCCGCCACGTCTTCGATTTTGCGGTCTAGCCAAGGCGGCGACACTTTCTCTGTATCCAAATAAACACCAAAATCAGCACTTACGAAAGCCAGACTGTCCCGCGCGCCGATCGATACGACATCACAGGCATTAACGTTTAGCAGGCCTTGACCATAGCTACGGAGCTGAATCCTTTGGTAGGGCAGTGATGCGTTAGCAGTGGTCGCAAAAAACTCTATTGTCTGCGAACCGAGAAGCGCAGCCGTACCGTTCAATATCCGAATATCGCGCAGCGCGTCCGGTTCGCTTTCGGCCTCAATAAAGTCCGCCCCATCCCAAGACGTTCCGTCGCCAATAGCCGAATAATACACCCGGTCCGAATTTTCGCGAACGGCAAGAAATCTGCCGTCGAGATAGCCGACAGCAACAACATTGGCGCTATCGGGGAATGTTGGCGTCGAGAAGGTTGTTCCGTTATAGTGCTTAAGGCGAGCCCCCGTGGTGGCAACAATCTGGTCATCGCCGCCAGCGAAAGATGGGACTCTTGTCACTCCCATCGCGCCGAGCGAGGTTGTTTCACGGTAAAGCGTTCCCAAAACCGTCGTAAACAAGTCCCCGCCGAGCGTTCCATCTTGGCTGAAAACGCCCTCTACTTCACCAACTCCCGTGACCTCCAATTCCTCAACAAGTCCACGCCGTGAAAGCAGCGCAACCGGCTCGTCCTCGGTCGGCACACGCTCGGGTAGCATGTTCTCCAGAATGATCTCGGCAAATTGCTCGCGGTCAAAATGAGACGTACCCAGGAACGCGTTAGGCATAGTCGGTGTTCTCGGTCGGCTCGACATGACAAGCGCGGCCTGATGTCGTTCTCAGTGCGCCTATGAACCTGTTGCGGGCGCGGATAAGGCCCGGACTAGCCGATGACCCGAAAAACTCGCCCAATTCGAATGCAAGACAGGCCCCCAGCCCGCCAACGCCAAACCCCTCCAATGGCGCATTGTCGGTCTTGACCAGCCCCTCAATATCTACCCATTGCGTGCGGTCGTAAATATAGGTGTTGACCGTGTCCGCCACCGTATCGGCTACCTGTACAACGGAAAGGTCGTACGGCGTGCGCGGCGTGTCCAGCACATCATTGTCGGTGTAGACGTCAGGAACCGTGATCGTCGGCGACCCCGTGGTAGTGACCCGCTCGCCCTCTTTTGCCGTGTAATCCTCGGTCTTGTAGACCTGCGTCAGCGGCCCGAAAATACCATTGGCGACCCATGAACTGTAGAGGTCCTGCAGAACGATCATGCCGTCCGCTTCCTCTTCTGTCGTCGGGCTTGAGCTGGGCTCAATGACCCGCGCTCGCCGCATGGCAAACGCGATGACTTCCGCACAGGTAGTCACTTCTTGACCTCTTCAAAATCCGGGTTCGAACGCGCCTTCTCAGCCAAACGTTCGTCCTTGATTTCAAAAACGACTCCGGCTTTGATCTTCTTTTTCTGCCCGTACACAGGGACAGGGCCCCCCGGGACATTGTGCTTGAACTTTGCCATTTCGGTTCTCCGTAAAAAGGGGCGGACCCGAAAGCCCGCCCCGGTTCAGGATTACGCGTCGGCGACGGCGGCGAAATAGCCGGTCACAACGCCATGATCCTTGAGATCGTCGGTGTCAGCGGAGCCCGATCCGAACGTCATCTTGTCGAGTCCGTCGATGCAGCGAACACCGCAGCCATACTCGTTGTCATAGTCCGTTTCGGTCTTCTCGACGGTGTTCCAAGGCTTGGCGATGCCAAGACCCATGGCCTGCGCACCGCACAAGAACACGCCGCCAACATCGATGCTGGCTGCACCAACACCCGACAGGGTGGTCATGTCATCCACTTCATGGATAATCATGCCGTCCCATTCGAGGTCGCCGCCCTGGAACAATTTGTTGTTCTGGTTGGCAAGAGTGACCTCGCGCTGGGCCTGCTGGATCGTCGAATTGGCTTTCAGATCACGGAAACACAGCGGGTGTGCAAAAACCACATAGTACCGCTTGTTATTCCCGCCGACCCGTACCGGCTTGATTTTCGGATTGGCTGACAGCGCAATCCGCTTCATCAGCGAGAGCGCGTCCGGCGTCAGCTTGTCATTCGTCGCATCGACATTCGCCAGTGAAGCCGAATGATCGTTGGACGAATTGTTGGCCTTCGCCGCGCCGAAAAGCACGCGGTCGGCATTATCGACAAGCCATGCATCCTTGTTTGCCTCGGAAGCCGAACCATAGACGACGCCGTTGATCGAATAGAGCTGCTCAATCACGCGATCGATATCTTCTTCAATCGCCCAATTCATCATCTCATCCTTGAACGCCTTGCGCAAAGGAATCGCTGATTTCTGCTCTTCGAACTCGGTCGTCGAGAACGCGTTGCGGCGAAGGCCTACGGTCAGCTTGTGTGACCGGCTGACACCCGCCTCCTCATTGCCTTCCAGCTTTGAGGTACCGTCATTGGCCGAGCCGGTGAACTTATTGACGAGGGCATAGGTGATCGAGTCACCCTTTTTCTTCGTCAGGTTCCGCTTGACCTGGATAATCGAGTTGGTGCCCGTGCCCATATAGGGCTTGAACGGGTTGTTACCGAGATACTCAGTATTGAACTGAGCATCCCACTGCTGGGGCGTAAGGCCCGCAGCGGCTGCAGTCTGTGCCATTTTTCATTCCTTGAGATCAGCCGCCGAAAATCTCATCAAGGTCAATATCCTCCGGCGAAGCCACTGGAGGGGTCTTGGTTGACGGAGCTTTGGACGGCGCGTTTGCTGTGGCAACGGGGGCTTTCGGGGCCTCCGCTGTTTTGCCATCCTGTTGCGCCAGAAACGCCTTGAACGCCGCAATCTGAGAGGCGTCCATGCCCTCAAATTGCTGTGCGTTCTTCTGTTCCTGGTAAAGCTGAATGGCCGTTCCGTACGGGTCCGCATTCTGGATAATGGCCTGCGCTCGTGCCGGGTCGCTCTGATTCAGGTCGGTAATGACCCAATTCTTGACTTCCTCGGTCAATTCCCGGCCGTGCTGCTGCACAGCCATACGCTCAGACCAGTTGAGGTTCTGATTGAACAGCGCTTCCGCAGTTGAGGCCTGAGACCTCTGCATCTCGCCACGCATATATTCGACGAACTTTTCGGGCTCTTCGAATACATCCGGCACCTTTTCAGGCTCCGGCTCTTGACGGGTCAGATGTTCGAGTTGCTGGCGCAATTGTCGCGCTTCAAACTCTGCTTCTTTGCGCTTGTCCCGTTCCTCCAAAAGCCCCGGCGGCGCTGCCACCGCATCGGCCTCTGTCGGCACCCTCGGTTCGGTTGGAACCTCGGGCTCAGTCGGGACGGCAGAATCGGGTTGAACCTCTTCTACCGGCTGCTCTTCAAGTGCTTCCTCTAATTCCTTATCCATGCTTTCCCTTGCCTGTGTCGTAGGCATGACGAAACGCCCGGTCCCCGGCGGCGGGGCCAGTGAAAACGACCACTGACTATCGAAACGCCCGTTAAGCCCGGCGGCGGCTGTCCTGTTTCAGTCTTTTGATGCCCGGCAGTATGTGTCGCCAGCGCCCATCTTTGCGCCATGACCACGGCCAACTATCGGCGAAAATCCGAGCCCTGCTTTCCAAGCGCCAGTCCGCAAAAGATGCCCGGTAAAGTCTACGCGAGATACGTTTGCCGATGCGGTCCAAGAGCGTCATTCCACCACCCTCAGGCCAGTTTCGATTGCCCTCGCATTGGCCTCCGTCGCATCACGCTCAGCCTCTGCCATATTCTCATATGTCTCGGATTCGATCTTGCCGATTTCGGCCGTTTCGCGCCGCATCGCCAATTCCTGCGCAACCTGCTGAGCCTGCTGCTGTGCAGGATCGGGCTGACGCAGCCTTTCAAGTATCTTTTCCTTATCGCGAAGGGCAGACGCCTCAATCAGAATGTCGGGCGGGATCGGCAGACCGCTTTGCGCGAGCTTCGCCAGCTCGGTAAACTGTTCGGCCTCAACGCTCGGGGCGTCCATGCCCTCATCGATCACAATGTCTATGTCGATTTCCAGCGGCATGTTGCGCACTTCGGCCACCTGCTGCGCCTGCGGGCTCTGCATAAACGCCTGTAGGCGCTGCTGGGCGGCGGGATCGCTTGCCACCCTTGCCTGCAGGGCCTCATCCTGTTCAATGCGCTCCTGCATGACCTGACCGACCGTGACGGGCTGATTAAAGCCGACAAAACGCGTATTGCCCTGTTCTTCTGTGACCCGGACCCAGCGCGGGCCATCCCATGACTGACGAATGCGGCTCCAAATCGCCTGATACACCCGCAGCGTCAGATGGCGCAGCCGATCCAACGGCATTGCCACTTCAACCATGCCCCCCTGCTGTTGGGCGAGAATGGCCCGGCCGGACATGTCGTTTTCATTCTTGCCCTGTAGGGCAGCATTAGCGCCCAACAGATCGATCTCGTTCTTTGCATCCTGCAGCAGGTTAATGTTCAGCGCGCTCATATCGCCCGTCTGCAGAATTTCGATGTCATCGCCCTCAAGAACGCCATCGGCCAGCGCCAGCTCTTTCTTGACCTCTTTCGGCCCCATAAGGGCATTGGAACCGAGCCGGACCTGACGGGCATTGGAGAGATGCAGAGCACGCCGTCTGCGATTGTTGATTTCGTCCTGCGGGGAAATCATGTCCCGCACGTCGCCGTAGCGGTTTAGGTCCCGATCCACATACAAGCTCTGCGCTTCAATCGGGTTTGTCGGCTCGCCCTCCTCATCAAGATAGGGCGATGGCTCAGGGTCCTCCAAAAAGCCGCCATGCGTAAATACGCAGCGATGCCAGACACCCTCGGACAGATAGTAAAGCTCGATAACCCGGATACGATTACGTTGGCGGTCTGCCCACATTTTTGACCATTGCGGCTTGTCATCGAACGTGCTGGTCATCGAAAAACGAGATATGGTCGTTTCGATGGCCTCTTTTCCGTCAGGCCATTGGGCAATCGCTGGATCGCGATCATACCAGGTGACGATGCCCTGATAGGTCGCGTCCTTATAGTCGTGGCGGATAGAATGCGGGTCCGCAAAATGCCTGTCCCAGCGTATCCCCATCAACGACGGTGTCAGGCCGTATTTGTCCTGTTTCAAGCCGACCATCACCGCCCCGGTGCCGGGAACAAGAATGTCCTCCCAAGCCGTTGACTTGACTTCGTCCCAATCCTCGCTGTCGCACACGTAACGGATACCGTCAGTGGCCGCCTTGGCCGCCTCATCGTCACCTGGATTGCGCGGGAAGCCCTTGGGGTCGCGGCGCGCCTGACGCTCCATGCCCAACAGATAGTTAATCTTGCGCCGAATGCGGTTGTAAGTGACGACGGGCTGATTCTTGCGGTTTAGCTCGGCTATCTCTTTGGCCGTCAACTGATGGTTGTGGTAATAGTCGATGTCTCGCTCATTGCGCGGACGCTCTTCTTGCGTCGCCTGTTCGTACTCATCGAACATTGCCACCATGGGCGCGACCTCCGGGGCCGGGCGAGTCAGATCGTTTTCCATCCGCCCTCCTCGCCTTCGGTACCGGCAAACGCCCGATCCCAAGCATCTTCATTTTCATTGCGCCGCTTGCGTTGCACGATGGCCGGGTGCGCCTGGTCTAACGCCTGACCAAGCAAGCTGGCCGTATCGACTTCGTCATCATGCTTACCGGCCGGGAACATAAGAAACTCGCTCAGATCGGCTCCGGGTTCAAAGAACACCTTCCCCATCGCCGCGCGTGACTGGAAGCCCCTTGCGCGCGTCGGCTTGTCGGCAACGCTCGCAATCCATTCCATGCGGCAAAATATCTTGCGCTCGCGCATCCTGCGGGTCAGCATCGGCTCAATTGCCTTGCGGATCACCCCGCCCTCCCCGAACCAGGCCAGCGGCTTGTACTTGGCAATCAGGTCCAGCTTGCGCTCGATCCATTCGTCTGCGGCAGTTTGGCCGCTCCACTTTGCTATGCGATAGATATTGTCATCTGCGTCCACGCCCCAAACGGTGTGGACTGTGTAATCCCCGCCGCCTTCGGTAACGGCATAGTCTGACGTGCCATAAACCCGCAGTTGGGGAAGCTTTCGCCATGTCTTGAACCATTCGCGCTGGAAATATGTGCCTTCGTCTGGTTGCGGTTGCTGCTGGTAAAGCGCAGACCATTCGCGCGGGCCGATAGTGTCTCTTATCCTATCGAGAACATCTCTCGGATACCATTCGGGCCACAAAGCCTGACCAGCCTTGTCAATGGCTGGCAGCTCCAACACATCCCATTGCCCCGGCTGCGCCTCTAAAAGCCTCCCAGCTAAGTCGTCTTCATGCCAGCGCGTCTGGATAAGAACTATCGCCCCTCCAGGCATGAGGCGCGTAAACAATGTCGAGCGATACCAATCCCAAACCTTCTCGCGTGTGTTTTGCGAATCCGCCTCTTCCCGATCCTTGAGCGGGTCATCAATAATCGCCAAGTGCGCGCCACGGCCCGTCGTCGCGGTACCGACGCCAACAGCGTAATAAGCCCCGCCTTGCTCCGTATTCATGCGGTCAGCGGCTTGGCTGTCGTCTCTCAGCCGAACGCCGGGGTATATGTCACCGAACTCAGGCCCGAGCATGAGATGCTTCACGTCCCGGCCAAAATCCTTGGCGAGATCGCTGTTGTAGCTCGCGGCAATGACATGCCTTGACGGGTGCAGACCAAGATACCGCGCCGGGAATTTCCGAGAGGCCAGCTCAGACTTGCCATGGCGTGGCGGCATGAAGATCATCAAGCGATCTATTTCACCGCGCTCAACGGCTTCCAGCTTGTCCGCGATTAGCCTGTGATGATTGGCAGGCTGATAGCTTGGGTTGGTGTAATTAGTGAACGGTATCAGACCCCGCCTGGCCTTCTCCGCTCTTATCTCCCTCAGCGTCGGAACCTTTTGCGACAAGGCGTTCAAGCGCGTCGAGTTCATCGGCTGTGTGGCGGCTGAGGTCATGGCGGTTCCGAATCTCCCCGCTATGCTTCACATCAACCGAATTGCCGTAAATCTTGGGAAGCCACTTCCCGGCCAGCCTGAGCCGCGTATCTATGCGAACGCGGGCGACGGCCACATCCTCAGGCTTTGCTGTGTCCGCTATCTCCAAACATTCCTCAGCCAACGCATGGACGCCGCGCGCTCTGGCTACACGGAAACGTTCGGAAAAATCGGGATCACTGTCTTGCCAATTGTAGACCGTCGTTCGTCCCGGCATTCTTGAATCGGCGGTGATGCTTGTGAGAGACTCACCTTTTTCGGTGCGGTCCAAAAGCTCCTGAATTTGGTCGTCTTCAAATACGCGCGGCATCTTAACTTAGCGCAACAATGTCAGAGGCGGTTGTATTTGTGCTCATCACATGCGTTACACGGACGGGCAGGATTGAGCCGGTCTGTACGTTCGGGAATGTCACTGTATTCCCACTATCCCGCATCTTTACGGCAACGTCACCGACTGTTCCGACATAAAGAGCTTTTGTCGTGCGGGCGAGTGCGGTCGAGTCATTTGGCGTAACCGCAACGGCTGTTGAGGCGGGATCCGCCACCGCGTTTTCATATCCAAATGTGTCAGCCATTGCTTTTCCTTAGATTTGCGTATTGCGTCATAGCGACACCCCAGCCTTACCCGCCGCCCACGTGCGAACGGTTGCGATGTCTGCGTCAGACATGGTTCCTGATTTGATGAAGTCGCCATAATAGCGCATGTTCGAAAAGAGCGCGGTTAGCCCGCCCCGCGCGCCTACCGAAACCCCATCAGGGTCATTTGTGCCCGCATTGCCCGTCGCATAGGCGTTGCCATCAATCGCAACACGGCTTGACGACCCATCTCCGCGCATCGTTGCGACAAAATCATTGCCGGTTGCCACTTCGTCTGTGAAATCCAAGCTTGAACCGGCAAAAAAGTTCAGCCCCGGATCGGGGGCGATCATCCGCAGCCGACCGCCGCTGAGCGTGTAACCGTCTAACATCGCCGTGCTATTGACATAGGTCAACACACGTAGGGCTGTAATCCTCTCCCAAGGCCGGACCAGCGTGAAAGCATCCGCCATCGCATCGTCGGTGCCGTCAAACTCCAACCAGCGAAGGCCACCGGCTGTCTTATAGAGCGGCCGCGCAGCGTCAGATGGCGCAACGAGATCATTGCCATTGCCGCTGATATCCTCGACAACACGAACGGGATCGTCAGCAGCGGTTACAGCCGTTGTCTTGCCTGTATCCTGCCAGAGCGTCGAAAGGTCGGATGGGTCATACCATGCGGTTGGAGAGAGTGATGCTACGCGCCGGTCTATACCGGGATACCGAATTGTCGTTAGGCCAAACCCAATTCCCAGCATAGCCATCTCCCCGCGCCAGCCATTGCCGGACGTGCTTATCCACTAAGGTTTATGTGAGGTGCGCCGGGTGGCGGATGCGGGAATAGGTTATTTCGCTGCGGAAAGGCCCGGCAGTTTCCCGTCGAGCCCTGTGCGCTAGGCGCAATTCCTACTTTGCATTTGCGCATACAGATGTTGCCGCCAAAAGTCAAGCCCCTCAAAACAGCTCCCGGATGCCGCGCCTGCAATATTTCATCATCTCCCGGTCAACGTCATGCGGGCGGGCGCTTGTCAGCCGGTCCAGCCATGCAGGTCCTTCATCTGCGGTGTCGTCTACAGCCACCATGTCGAAAGCCCGGCGCACGTGCCTGCCCAAGGCATCGATCCGGTTCGTCACGTCGATTATCATGGCCTCCCGGCGGCGCTCGCGTTCCTGCCTTTCCATTTCGGTCAGCCATTCGCCAACGCGCATGTTGCGCGCCTCGGGAACGAATTGCGAAAGCGTGGTTGATCTAGGCTTGCCTGGTATCATTGACCAATAGGCCATGTTGAACACGCGGCACGCATCGCGCTCCAGATCGCTTATCAATCCGGCCGCCCATGCCCTGCCCGGCGCGTCATAGGCTTGTGATGCTCTACGGCCCCATAGCGCCTCATGCTCGGCTCTGCGGCGCTGATAGCCCTCGCTACCCTTGTCATGGGGCTGAGCGCGCTGGATACGGCCCTTGGACTTGCCTTTGGAGTAGCGCTTGACGCCCTGTTTGCGCTTGCGGCCCGATCTAGCCATCCTCATCCCCTAGGGCTGTGTCGATCATGGATTGCCAAACGCGGCGGGAGTCTTCATCCCATCGCTGCGGGTCTTTCGAGTAAGCATCGCCGTCCCAATCTTCCGCATTCGCATGACCGCCCTTGCGCACCATCTCATCCGTAGGATCGCGCATGGCCTTGGTGGCGGCGCGGGCAGCCATGAAGTCACCCTCAGTCGCTATGCGATCATCTTCGCCCCACTGCGCCGTTGCTATCGCCCGCGCCACGCGCTCAACCATCTCGCTCATGTGACCTTCTCCCAGCGGCGTTCGAACACACTTGGCTTGCAGGGGTACAACTCTCCCTCCATGCCCAGAATGATCCAGTGACCAGGGCGCGCTATCACTTCGCCTTCAATGGTATTGATGTGCCAGATAGCGTAGTCGTGTTCGTTGCTCTCCGGCGCGACCGTGATACGGCCGTCGTCAATTGCGCTCAGCAGCCAATCAGGCTTTTCGCTAAACGGTGAGCCATCCCAGCTTTTACCGTTAAAGTCGGCAGCCGTGATCTGTACCGCTTCAATTTCGCACGGCTTTGAACGATAGCGGCTCATGTGTCTTGCTCCGGTGGGGGTGCGTCATAGCCGATAGCCCAAGCAGGGACGCAGCCAGAACTGCACAGCATGTCAAGGCGAGCCTCTAGCTGCGCAACGCGTCGCTCAAGCTCTTTGATGCGCTTGTCGCGTCCATCGCCCACTGTCGATATGTCTTGCCATTCGGTCATGGTGTTTTGTCTCCTATGCTGCGTGCGCCATGCGGAACGGCGTGTAGCTCGATGTCTGCGGGTCAAAGTCGAGCGTCACCTTGCCGACCATGCCGGGCAGGCCCATGCGAACCTTCACGACCTTCACATCGATAATGCTGCCAGTCAGATCGCCGCGATGGACGACCAGCCCATAATCCGCCTTGTTCGCAAAATTCGCCGATCCCGCCAGATCGTATAGGCCCGGCGCACGACCAGCGCCGTCCGATTGCGGCTTACGAGGATGGGCAACCAGCCACACCGCACACTGGTAGTTTTTCGCAAATTTTTTCAGCTCGCGGATAGCTCGGCCGACATATTCCGTCTCGGTTTCGTTAGCGTCGCGCTTATGCTCGATTTCATTCCATGGATCGATGACCAAAAGCCGAATGCCATCCCTCAATACGGCGACCTTTGCCAGCTCCAACAGATACTCCAGATCAATTTCCGTATCGTCATCCGATGGTGAGTGGGCGATGATCCCGAACTTGGTGTTGAGCAATTCGTCGGCATCGTTGCGCTTAAGGGCAAGGTCGTCGAACTCCGCGCACTCGTGAATAGCCGCCTTCATTTTGCGGATAAGGATCGGCTTCACCATCGTCTCGAACGATGCGACCGCCATCGGCACACCGCGCTTTAGGAGCTTCGCCAGCATTGCCAGCAACAGGCTTGTCTTGCCCTGCCCGGCCCAGCCCGTCAGGACCGCAAACGTTCCCGGCACGAGCTTGAACAGCCGATCCATTCCGTCGATCCCGATATCAAGCGATTGAATAGGCGGTGGCTCGGGGAAATCGTCGGCACGATAGAGTCCTTTGACCGGATAGTCCTTTGCCGCATCGATACAGTCCCGCACCGCGCCGCCCCCATGCAGGATCAAAACATCGTTCAGGTCTTTGCAGTCATCGGGATAGCGAACTGTCTTGCAGCGTTCGGGGCCTAGCAATCGAACCAATTCCGCCGCGAGGATACGCCCCGGCTCGTCATTATCGGTCGCCACGATGAAACTTTCGATCCGGTCTAGTTGAGCCTGGTTCCGCCGCATGAACTGGTAGCGGGTCGCGTCCTCCACATTCTCTGTCCAGCTTTGTGGCGCGCCGTTCGGCACCGACACCGCCCGCGTGAACCCGGATGTTATCGCCGCCAGCGCATCCCACTCCCCCTCCGTTATCAAAACCGGCCCCGATCGGTCCTCGTGCAGCGCATCGTGGTTCCACAGCGTGAGCGGCGCGCCCTCGTCCATGCGGTGCGCCTTTTCGCTGGTTAGCCGGTATTTGTGATTCACTGCCTGCCCGTTTTCCTGATACGGAATTGCCAGCCAGTTTTTTCCGCCTTCGCTTTTCGTGTGCAGCCCCATGGCGACGGCTAGCTCCAAGCTTATCCCGCGCCGTTCGATCCAATCCAGATGCCGCTCGTGAATCTGTTCCGTCATGCCCACTCCATCCGCAATTGTGGCAAAACCACACGAAACCCGTTTCCGTTTTCGATACCGACAGGCACCGATCCTTTTTGTTTTTCCGCGTGTGGCTGCACTCGGGGCAAAGCTGCTTGCCCGCTCGCTTTGGTCGCCAAGTCATACACTCGCAAACTCCCCCATCTCTTCGCCGCCAAAACCCTCTTGCTGCTTTTTCGCCAGCCAGTTCGACGTTGAGACAAACCACTTTTTGCGCAGACTTGGATCGGCCTCGGACGCCAGCCAGTCGTCGCGGGATTGGAGGGCGGCGCGAAGGTCTAGCCGGTCGTACGCCTTCTCCCACTTGCCGAAGTCGATGGGCGTCAGCTTGATGACGCGACCAAAAAACGCGTAATCATTATTGTTCTTATCTTCTTTCTTTTCTTCCCTTTCTTCTTTTGCTGTCCGGTCGCTGTCCGGTCGCTGTCCGGTTTCCTGTTCGCCTTCTTGTCCGGTTTCGCTTTCTCTATCCTGATATTTCCTGTAATTTGTGATGGTTATGACTGATCGCCCCTGTCCGGTTTCCTGTTCGATCATCTGTTCGGTTTTTAAACGGGTCAAAAACCGCTCTACGGCGCTTCCAGACCACCCCCAGGCACCCGCCAATTTGGCGCGTGACGTCACCAATTGCCCCCGGCGAAGCATCACCGTTTTGCCGTTGATGTCGAATTGCGTGTCTTTCCAACAGGCGTTTTCAAGCAGCCATAGCCAAGCTTCGCCACGGCTGAATTTGCCGCGAAAGATCGGGCTGTCGCGCCAACCCCTATGCAGTTTCACGAACCCTGTCATTGGCTTCGCTCCACAACGCGCCATGCGGCCTCTCCAAGCGTCTGCAAGCCGTATCGGCGGTCCTGGGCTATTCCGAGCCGCCGCGCGCTCCGTTCGCGCCTGTAGGCCCGCCTGCGGTTGATCTCGTCTATCTCTATGTCGCGGGGCGTCTTCACGAATCGCAGCCGCTCATAGGTGCCATCCGATCGGTTGAGTGTGGCTATCACAGCGTCACCTCAACCCATCCGGGCTTTGCGGGCTCGGCAAATTCATAGCTGGGCAGGAACCGCGCATCGTTCACGTCCAGCCCGTCCGCGATCCCGTCGATCAGCGGCTTAATTCTGTTGGGGAAGTTCACCCGGTCTCCGCGCCGGTTCGGCGGCACGAAACGGAAATGGATATTTATGTCGCCCTTTTCGGGTATCTCCGGGGCCGCCTCTCGCGTCTTTCGCTTCGCCACGAGACGCAGGGCGGCTATGTCGCCACTCTTGCCGCCCCAATGGCCCGTATTATGGCCTGAGAGCTTCGCAGGGGGGAATGGGAGCACGATCACACTACCCATCCCCCAACACCTTCTCCCGCCGTCCCAGGCGGCGCATCTGTGCGTTGTGGTTTTTCAACCATGATTGCAGATCGAGGCTCGCCAGATTGCGTTGGCGGCGGCGTTCCAGCTTCCATAGGGCTATGCGTTTTTTGATCTTCACCCCACCTTCCCCCGCAACGGAATCACCCGCGCATCAAGCGTGTCGCGCTCACAGTCGCTTATCTCGCGACCGTCCGGGCTATCGGGATGGTGGGCGTCAGTTTTGGCTTTCAGGAAGGCGTGGCAGCCCCTTGCTACATCGTCATAGTCAACGCCTTCCGGGCCGGGCACGATATACAGGCCATCGGGAACCAGTAGCGAAAGCAGATCGTCAGGCAGGGCGCGCGATAATCTAGGCAAAGACGCCAGCGATGGTATTTGCGGCGTGCCGTTGGCCGGGAACCACGACAGAAACGTCGAATAGGACACCTCTGCATTGGCCGCACACACCTTTAAGGGAATGCGCCGCCTGTCCAGCTCATGCCGGATCGTCAGCAGCGTATCGCGCATGATCGCGTTTTCGTCAGCCATTATTCCGTTGACCTTTCGTGCCAGTGTTTGCCTCATGGAAAGGAGAAGAAACATCGCACGACCGGGCGGAGGGAGCGCTGGCCGCGCTAACGCCGTTAGGCGTGTCGGTGATAAGTGCGCCCCACTGGTCAGCCATGGCCTGCGCGATGCCCCGGAAGGTGCGCGAGCGGTCTTTCCAGCGATCAGGCGACGGGGCCATGCGAAACACTTTCTGTTCGCGGCCCGCAACCTCGTCTGTCGGCTCAAGATCAGGCAGATTGTGCAGCCACAGACAGGTCGCCTTGGTCTCCCCATGCCCGTACTCATACGGTTGAATGATCTGGTTGTGTTTCGGAATACCGAACAGTCGCCGGGCATGGCCCAGCATGATCGGGTTTTCGATGCACTTGCGCGGGATCGGCGCATTCCAGAGGGTCAGGAAAAACTGCGCAGCCGCCCCGAGATTTGCCCAGCGTTCGGCATTCGGGCCGTTCTCTTTCTTCATGCCCGCATACAGATGCTTCGCACCGCTGTTCGCCAGATAGGTGCAGGGCGGATGCGCGATCAGAATATCCCATGGCCGCGAATAGGCGGCTTCAATTGCATCGCCCTGGATATGCCACGCCGGATTGCCTTCGGTCGGCAGCACGTCGCACGACCAGGCCTCGTGCCCGCGTCTACGGAACTCGGCACAGACAATGCCGGAAAACTCACAAGCGATAAGGGCGCTACCCATGGCTAGACCCCTCGCCGATATCATCCGCCCGATACTCATCGGGATCGTCGCCAAGCGAGCGGAGCAAGAGGTTCGCAGCGATGACGACAGCCGCGAGAGTGGAACAGACAGTGGCGATGATGATACCGAGGATGGTCATGCACCCACCCGAAAGGACAGGTTGGACGCGAAACTATACCCCCCCAAAAAGGTCCGCAGCGAACAAGTAATCACCCGTAAAGGTGGTCTTAATATTGTAACCGCCGCAAATGGGCGTAATGCTGTTCGATCGGGTCGAAATAAGGCGATGACATGGGAACCCCAGCGTCGCATGGAGGGGGAGCCTGAATGTCCGATTATCCGATTATGTGGTTTGTTATTTGCATTGCCGCGTGCGTTTGTGCGGTTGGCGTCATCATTATCGCCGTCAAAACCGCGAAAAGCGGTCAAATTATCGTTCCCGAAACCACGGCCATTGTTGAGCTTACGGAACCGTCCGAAGCCGAAATCCGAAACGGCATGGTCTATCTCACCAGCTACAGCGGATCGCAGAGGGTTATACGCTCCATGTCGATCCCCCATGCCATGCAGACCAGCGCGAGGGTCCAGGACGCCATCGAAAAATGGAATGCTGAACAAGCGTCTGTCGTCGCGTTCGATAGCAGGGCGTAGGGTCATGCGCGCTCCAACTTGCGGAGCGTCGCAATGTCTTTATCCGACATATTGGCAAGATGGCCGAACTTTAGGCCGAACTTCTCGTGTATCTCGTACGCAAGATCGCGCGAGGGAGTGCGCGTGCCATTGTCTAGCATTCGCGCATATGCCGCAGTCACACCCGTTTCCGCCGCAATGTCATCGTGAATCTTCGCCATGACTGTATTGCAACATATTGTTGCATATAATGCAAGAACTTTTTGCAACAGCCCGCCTATCGCGACGGATACGGGATTGCGCCAAAATGTTGCCATGTCCGAAACAGACGCTCCTAACTACCTGCGCGCATGGCGTGAACATCGCGGGCTGTCGCAGGCGGAGTTGGGCGAACGGATCGGTACGAGCCACCAGGTTGTTGGCTATTTGGAGCGAGGGCGAACGGAATTGTCGGCAAAGTGGCTTCGCAAGATTGCGCCCGCACTTGACACGACACCAGGCATGCTGCTGGAACACGACCCATCCGATTTGGACGCAGACATTATTGATATATGGGCTCACGCCAGCTTACGCGAGAAAAGGCAGTTAACCGAAATTGCCAAAACAATCACCAAAACCGGCACCGATGATTAGGCCGCTAGCAGTTTTTTTGGCGCTAACAGGCTGTGCTAGCTCAATAATGGACGGCTTCGTCGGCGATCCTATACAACAAGTGATGGTGCGGTACGGGCCTCCAGCCAACGCTTTCGACATGCCGGACGGCACCCGCGCCTTTCAATGGGTAATGGATCGCTCGTATGTCACGCCGACCTACCAAAGCAACACCGGAAGCGCGACCGCAATCGGCAATAGCGTCTACTGGTCTCAGAACACGCAGATCAGCGGCGGACAGCCTATTAATCACCGCTGCGCCTACACAATGTACGGTCGTTGGGATGATAATCTGGAAACGTGGGTTATGACGGGCTTTGAGCGCCCGCCGCTGGCATGCGAATGACCTAGCCCAACTCGATTGCAACAAATAGTTGCATTTTTCCCTTGCATCAATTGCAACAAATTGTTACAACGCCCCTGTAAGCAAGGGCACCCCGCTCTTGCATAATGCAGGAGCGAATGATGATCCTCAAGTCTCTGACAGTTCGGCGCCAAGGCGACTACTACGGCAGCTACAGAAAGGTAAAAGCTTCCGCGCCGTTTGAAGCCACCATAGAAGTTCAGGGCGAGCGTGGAGAGGTCAAGTTAAACCTTTCCGCTGATCTTTCGCGGCGCATTGTTGAAATTGTTGCCGATGAGGCTGCAAGCGCTGGCCGCGAAACCGCCAAGATGATGACCGCCGACGCCATGGACGTCAAGGCGCTCCCCAAGGCCACGGCCTAATGCCCTCCCTCAAAGCACAGATAACAGCGCTGGACGATTTTGCGCTGGCCGACCTGATCGAATGGCTTGGCACGCACTGCCATGGGTACGACCTGAACGCAGACGATGTTGCCGAGCGTATGCGTGAAGATGCCGAGACACCGGCCGAACGTGCGCGGCGCGAGATGGCGGAGCTGGCGGCATGAGCGACGAAACGCACGATCCCCTTTCCAGGGCCGGCCGCATTGCACAGCGCAGGCGGGACATCGCCCAGCGTGATGCAAAGCGCCGTATCGTGCAAACGCCATCATGCAAGCGCGGCGAACACCTTTACGAGACAGGCAAAGACTACTGCCCGTTATGCGGGGAGAGCTTCAATGCCTAACCCCTGCTGTGACCTTCCCTATGAGGACAGGTGCGATCTGTGCCGTGTTGAGGCGATGGAGGCGGCGCGCGAGGAAATGGTGCGCGGCAAATACACCGCTGGCGACTTTCTCGACTTGTGCGGAATGCCGTCCATTGAAGCCCTTCAGCCTATCGACGATCTGCCACAGCCCCTCAACCCCGCCGCGCCGTACCCACCTTGCCCGATCTGTGGCGAAAGCTCGCTGTCGTGTCCGCACACAGCCGAGGAAATGGAGGCCGCGCTGGACCGTAAATATGGAGCGACGACATGAGCGATACGACCGAACACCTTTTGCTCAAATGGGGCACTCTCAAAGGCTGGTCTTTCAACGAAGGCAGCGCCGCCCATGAGGCTTTCAAGCGCTACCATGAAGAGCCGACCTCAATGGGCGCAATGCAGCAGCGTGATACAGACACACAGAAGCAAGCGATCTGCGACATGATCGATGCGGTTGACGGGCCGATCACTAATGACTGGACCGGCGAGGACATGACTAGGGACGAGGCTAAAGAATATGTCCTCGAATACCGGCGATGAACCGCCCCCTAACCATCATTCTAAACGCCGCACATGATCCCAAGGCATGGGCTGCCCTTGCCATCGGGGCTGTGTGGATCGCTGGGAGTATAATGGCATGATCGAACAATGGATGCGCGACAATGACGTGCAGACCGTCACGCGCCGGGCACCGACAGAATTGCTGCCCGAAGAGAGCTTTCACGTCCGTCTTATTGGCTGGCACCTGTCCGAGGATATCGGACGCGGGGCGACGATCCAAGAGGCCTACGATGACGCCGTGGCCCGGCAATATGGAGAAGCGGCATGACCGACAACCCACGCGCCACGATTGGCGGAAATAACCCGCCCGAGCCTATCGACGGCTTCAAGACGCATATCGAAGATTTGCTTGTCGAGGCGCAGAATTTCCTCGACGGGTCCGGCGTCAATTCCGAAGCCGAAGCCGATGGCGTTTCCCGCATCATAGACGAATTGCGCACGGCGAAAAAGGATGCGGATGCACAGCGCCGGGCGGAAAAGAAGCCGCACGATGACGCTGGCAAGGCCGTGCAGGCCAAATGGAAGCCGATACTCGAACGCGCAGACATGGCGGTCAAGGTCGCCAAAGACGCGATGGCTCCATGGTTGAAGAAGCTGGAAGCCGAGCGCCTAGAGCGCGAACGCCTCGCCCGTGAAGAAGCGGAGCGGAAGGCCGAAGAGGCACGCAAAGCCCATCAGGCAGCGCAAACCGATGGCCTTGCCGCCCGTGCGGAAGCAGAGGCAAAGATCAAAGAGGCGGAGGAAGCCGAAAAGGCCGCCGCCAAGATCGAACGCGAAAAGACGCACGCAAAGGGCGGCGCGCGGGCCATCGGACTGCGTACGCACTGGACGGCGACAATCGTCAATCGCCGCGACGCTCTGAACCACTACGTCCGCACAAACCCGGATGCTTTTGTCGAGTTGATCCAGAAGCTCGCGGATGCCGACGCACGGGCAAAGAAGCATGACGTGCCGGGCGTTCAGTTTACCGATGAAAAGGTGGCGGCATGAGCGACAGCCTAGACGAAAACCTTATGCTTTGGGATGCGCTCGGCAAGAGTGACCCGGCACACACCAAACCATTCACTCGCCCTGGCGGCTTCAAGGGAACGTCGCTCAAGCCCATCTGGATCATCAAAAAGATGACCGAGCAATTCGGCCCTTGTGGGCAGGGCTGGGGTATCGGCGAACCCCGATTTGAGATGGTGCATTGCGAGAAAGAGTCACTGGTCTACTGCACCGCTTCAATCTGGCACGGCGACCGTGAAAACATCGTTTATGGTGTGGGCGGCGATAAGGTTCGTTCGCAGCGCACCGGTAACGACTTCTGCGATGACGAGGCTTTCAAGAAAGCGTTCACCGACGCGGTCAACAATGCGCTCAAATTTCTTGGCATCGGCGCTGACATTCACATGGGACAGCACGATGACGACAAATATGTGGAGCAGATGCGCGCGGAGTTCGGCGCGGATGAAAAGAAGCCCGTAGAGCGCCCACAGAAGATCAGCCCCGCCCAACTGAACGAAATTACCGTGCTTATCGATGCAGCGCCGGGCGTCACGTCTCAGGACGTCGTGAACATGCTCCGCAAAGCTGATCCCGAGGCCAACGCCGTGACGGATATGGTTGCGACGGACTTTGAGAAGGCAAAGCGCTGGATCGCAAAACAGGCAAAGGAGAACGCATAGTGCAGAAATATCTAATCATGTGGGATGCGGGATATGGCCGCAGCTATGAGGTCATTGAGGCCGCAAGCCAGAAGGAGGCCGACGAAGCCGCCTACCAGCAATGGATACAGGAAGCCGAAAGCAACGCCGATCACGAGGCGCAAGTCCTGACGCGCGAACTTGCCGAGCAATACGACTTTGAACACGAGTTGGAGGGCGAATAATGGCCGGCTCAGTTAACCGCGTAATCCTGATCGGCAATCTCGGGCGCGATCCCGAGACGCGCACCTTCAATAATGGCGGCAAGGTCTGCAATCTGCGGATCGCGACCTCGGAAAGCTGGAAGGACAGGCAGACCGGCGAACGCCGCGAGCGAACCGAATGGCATAGCGTGGCGATCTTTTCCGAGGGACTGGCTGGTGTCGCCGAACGCTATCTACGCAAAGGCAGCAAGGTCTATATCGAAGGCCAGCTCCGCACCCGAAAATGGCAGGACCAGTCCGGCAACGACCGCTATTCGACCGAGGTCGTGATCGACGGCTTCAACGGCAGCATGACGATGCTCGACGGGCAGGGCGAAGGTCAAGCCAGCACGGGCGGCCAAAACACCACTGGCGATTATCAGGCAAACCAGGGCGGCGGTGGCGGCGCGTTCGATGACGATCTGGATTCAGATGGCGTTCCGTTCGCCACACCCTTCTCCGATACGCATGAAAGGCGGTGTCGGTGATGGACGACTATCTGAAAATCATCAATGGCGCTTTGAACGAAGCGGAGCGGTTTTCACGGCTAGCCATTGAAGCAAAAAAGCGACTCCATTCTGATGAATATGCCGGGATTTCTGGCTGCAAAGAGGTCGCCGCGATGAAGCGGGCGAGCATGGACTTGACCCGTTCACTCGTCCCAGTGCGGAACCGCTACGCCAAATGACAGCCCATTTCCTCTTCAAGCCATCGGTGCAGAAAACAGCCGCAATGAAGCGCTACCACGCATGGACGCTTGAACGGCCATGCTGCGTGTCGTGCCGCTATGACGACGTAACCCTGCATCATGTGACCTCAACCCGCGATGGCGGGCGCAGATCGCGCTCACACTGGCTTGTCGTGCCGCTACGGGCCGATCTGCACCAGATCATATGGGACAGCAAGAACAGCGTTGAGGCGCTTAACCATGGTCAGTTTTTCGAGCGGTACGGCGTTGATCTTCTCTACGCGGCGGCATGGAATCTGGCGCACTATCAGGAGACGGAAGGTGCCTGACCTAGACCGCGCCATAGCCGACATGGAGGAGCTGCTTGTGGAGGCTGGGAACGCCCGCGCCAAAGCAGAGGCCATGGACGAACGTCGCAAGCAAGTCCGCTCGACAATGTTCGTCAAATACCGTGGCGATGGCCTGGCAATCGGTGAGGCCGAGCACCGCGCACAGGCAGATGAGGCATACAAGACAGCCGCCGCCGAATGGGAGCTGGCAAATTACGACTATCGCAAGACCGAGGCCCGTGCCGTCGCAAAGAGACTGGCCTTTGAAGCATGGCGTACCGAGCAATCCACCGAACGCGCAAGGATGAATTTGAGGTAAGCAGCATGACCGAAGAAGAATTGGACGAGCTAGGCCAAATGTCAGACAGCCTCGACAGCGCGCTCGCGATGCAGGCCGTGAGCCTACCACCGCAAATGCACATCGAAGGCATGACGGCCGTCATGGAGGAGGTTCGCGACAAGCTGCGCCGCTTTGTTGTGGATCGCGCCGACCATGACCCTTGGGAGCACCAAGCATGACCGAGAAGCGAAACAGAGAGATATTGGCGGCGGCTTATGAGCGGCATGGCCTTCCGGTTGAGGAAAACGTTCTCAGAGAGAGCAGCCCGATAACCCTCGAAGCAATGGCCGAAGCCCGCACCGATGCACTCAACTTCACCGATGAGCAGATAGAGCGGGCGAAGTTGGCCGCCATCAATTGCGACAGCTACTCGGTAAGCGTGATCGTCGATGCGGTCCTATCCGCCCTTCGCGAGCCGGTCGATGAAATAGAGCGCAAAGTTGCGGAATGGCACGACAGCGACAGCGTACACCCCCTTCACAAATATCTCGGCCTCACATGGGACGCGTATGTCGAGTGGGCGACTAGCGCAGCCCGCGCCGAACAGGAGCAATCAGCATGACAGATATTGAGCAGGCGCGGGAGATTGCGATCCTGTTGGACGACAAATGCCATCGCGGCAGCAGTGAAGATGGCATGTGGAAGAATGGCTATCGTGCGGGACATTACGATGAAGGCGCGACCATGAAGCGCGCTCTCGCCGCCCTCCGCGCCACACCCGATGCCGGGCTGCGGGAGGCGGCCACAGGCGCGCGTAACTGGATCGAAAAGGTTGTCGATGCGGACGACTGCCCGGACGGCGGTATGCGCTGGCTGATCGCGCTCGACGACGCTTTGGCGGCCTCACCTCCCCCACTCGATATGGGAGAGGTCATAGAGGCGCTAGAACGTCTCGCCAAGCTCAAGGGAGAGGGGTGATGAAGCTACACTATTTCGATCAAGACGAGGCAGACCGCGATGACATGCAGCTCGGCATGGCAAAGATGCAGGGCTACGTTCCTGCGGACTGCCTACTTGGCGGCGCAACGGTTTGGGCTGAGGTCATGGCCGGTAAATCGCCCTGTGCCGGTTGCGAAGGCCCGCGCGAGAAGTGCGGCGGTAAGACCAAGGAACCCCGCCCATGACCCGAGACACCGAACGGCTGCGCGAAGCACTGGAAAATGAAATAACCGGCGCTGACTGGCATGCTCTGTCATGGAAGGAGCGGTACGAACTGGCTGCCAAGCAACGTGATGCGGCCATCGCAGCCCTATCCGAAACAGCGCCAGCAACGCCGGAAATCGAACGGCTGCGCGCCAAGATCAGGCGATTGCTGTATCTCTATGAGGGAGCGTGGCACCCCAATAGCATATTTCAGCAGGAGCACGGCGCGGAAATAGAGGAAATTCGCGCACTGGCAGACGGGGAGGCTGCGCCTTCGTCCCTCCCCGCCCCTTCCGATGATGTGCTGACTCCCGGAATAGACTTTGCGCTCAGGGTCTTTGCTGACAGCGTAGGAGCCAAAGAATACGCCGGATGTGATGGTCACGGGAACCTAGAGGATGACGTGATCGGCACATTCGCCAACATTATGATGGCTGCGGGATATGGTGACGATGACGGGTGCGTTTTGTCCGGCGCGGATATCACCGCCGAGCGCGCCAGAACAGCCAAACGCCTGCAAGAGTACGGCCCCGGCGAAGATGACAAGCAAGTGGCTGACGAGCTGCGCGAGATCGCCAGTCGGTCGGAATGCGATCAGGAAAAGATGCACCTAGAGCTTGCCGCCCAGCATATCGAGCGTGGGCGCATCATGGCTGACGAGACCTTCGCGATGGAAATCGAGCTTGAGGAAACCTTGGCCAGAACAGCGAAGATCGTAGAGGCGGCACGGGAGGTACTAGATGCTCGCAAAGAAGTTGATGCTGAGGCGGTCAGGACAGACAAAGACGCCTCCAAGCAGAGCTGGAGCAGCGCGCCCGTCGTTAGGCTAATTCGCTCGTACGACGGCCTTGAAGCCGCCCTCTCCACCCTCACAGATAAGTAATAGGTTATGACACAGGAAAAAGACGGCGGGCCAGCGTTTCCGTATGTGACGCAAGAGAAGCGCGCCGGATCGGCTGTCATTTATCAGAACATTACGCCGGGCATGTCGCTTTGGGATTGGTACGCTGCCCACGCACTTGCTCAGGCATCGCGAGACATTTGGGAAAACCACAAACCCGAAGACGTGGCAAAGCGTTGCGGCATGTTCGCCGACGCCATGCTTGCCGAAAAGGAGAAGCGGTCGTGAGCCTCAAAGACCTAATACTTGCGCCTGACGAGCTATCTAATTGGGAGATGGACGCCACAAAGGTGGCCTCTCGCCTAACCGCTAGGAGCAAGCGCGCTTTGAAGTGGCTGAGCGCAAGGCGGACGATCCCAGGAACTCCCTACACCCGCTATCAAGAAGTCTACTCGCTTTGGCGCGGAAAAGACAGCAGATTTGGCATTCTTCGCGAACCGAAACTTATAATGAGCAGCGGCAATCTTGAGTGGGGCTTTCGACTGTCCAAGTTTGGGGAAGAGGTCCAACGCTCCGCGAGCGAGATGGACGCATCTCATGACTGACATACCACAAATAGCAGAGGGGCTGAGTGAGGCGCAGCGGCGGGCGGTGCATAAACTGCCAGTGTTTGTCGGCGTCAACTGGCCAACCATGATTACCAAATCGGCATACGGCGTTTCATGCAGCGTGCTTCGGGCGCTCGATACCAAGGGGCTGGTCGGAACGCGCGGCAACCTCGTTATTGGGCTAAACAAAACCGGCCTAGCCGTCCGCAACTACCTCACCAAAGCCGAGCCGGGCGGCACTGACCCGGCAGGAGATTGAATGATGCAGGAGATTGTCATCAACAAATGCCACGGCGGGTTCGGGCTGAGCAAAGACGCCACGCTGGCGCTGGCCTCCCGCAAAGGCATCAAGGTTTGGGGTAGAGAAACAGAATTTGGTAATGACGAATTTTGGACAATCCCGCCGTCCGAACAGCCGCCGTTTGTCAGTATCACGGAGCGTGAAGAGCGGCCCGAAGAATACGCGACCTACATCGAAGCCAGGAAAAAACATGGGTGGTGGCTATACGACTTGAGCGACGAAGACGGCTTCCGTTCCGATCCCGATCTTGTGGCGACAATCAAAGAGTACGGCGATGCAGCCAATTCTCGTTTTGCAGCCCTGAGCGTCGTCGAGATACCGGATGGCGTCGAATACTCCATCGAAGAATATGACGGGCTCGAATGGGTCGCCGAAAAACACCGGACTTGGGGATAGGCGCATGACCGCCAAGCCCATCCCCCTACAGCCGCAGAACCACGGCAGCACTAGCTCCGATTTCATGGCGCAGGACGAACAGCCAGTGCGCGATTTCCTGCGCCGAACCGGACGTGACAAATGCTGGCGCAAGGGCATTCGCGAGATGAGGCCGACAAATGACTAACCCCTCCCACCCCCAAGGGGCGGCGTGACGCAGCGGGCTGCCTTGCCTGATTGGCCGCGTATGCTGCCACGTCGCTGGGCGGCTGCGTATTGCGGTCTGTCCGGCGCGGAATTTGAGCGCCAGGTTGACGCGGGGGAACTGCCCTTGCCCGTCACGCTCGGAAAGCGCAAGCTATGGGAGAAGGGCGCAATCGATGAAAGCCTTGATCGACTGACAGGGCAAGGCGCTCCGCAATGGGAAAAGGAGGCGGGCCTTGGCTAGGAAATTGCCGTTGCATGTGAAACCCGTCCGGGCGGGCGGCAAGACGTACTACTATTTTCGCGGCGAAAAGCTCGTGCGCCTGCCTGACATTGCCGACCCGGAATTTGGGCAGGCCTATGCGCGCTGCATGGGTGCGCGCTCGAACCGCAACCGCAAGATGGAAACGCTCGCCAGTCTTGTCGCACTGTACGAGCGCACGGTATTGCCCAGCAAGTCGGCCGGAACGCAGCGCACATATGGCTTCTATCTACACCGACTCGCAACCGAGCACGGCAAGGCCCCGGTCAAACTTGTCGAGCGGCGGCACGTCCGCAAGATGATCCGCCCGTTTGAAGACAGGGGCAATCTCGGGGCAGCAAATTTGATGCTGGCCGTCACGCGCAACGTGTTCGCGGTCGCGGTGAAGCGCGATATGATCGAGCGCAATCCATGCGACGGGATCGATCGGCACGAGCTTGGCGAGCACGATCCGTGGCCCGTATGGCTGGTTGAGAAAGCGCTGGTCGACCCCGATCCGCTAATCCGGCGCAGCGTCGGCCTGTTATATTACACCGCGCAGCGCATCGGCGACGTGTGTCGAATGACATGGCGGGACATTGAGCATGGCCGTATTAAGGTTGTGCAGCAAAAGACCGGCACACCGCTCGTGATCCAGCTCCACAGCGGGCTGGTCGAGATACTAGGCCGACCGGAAGGTATCACGCTCTTGGGTCATCCTGCCAAGCCCGAGGCGCTTCGGCGGCGCATCAAGCTATGGGCAAAGGGGCATGGTGCTGACATCGTTCCGCACGGCCTCAGAAAGAACGCCGTCATCGCACTATTGGAAGCCGGGTGCTCCGTTGCCGAGACAGCGGCCATCAGCGGTCAGTCGTACAAGATGGTCGAGCATTACGCGAAGAAGATCGACCAGGAAAAGATGGGTACAGCGGCTATCCTGAAATGGGAAAACAAAAAGTGAACTGGAAAATATCTGGAAAATATCGCGGCAAAACCGCAGAAAACCGGGAGATTACCTAAAGATGTCGTTTACGAATACCAGTTTCTTGGCGGCTTCAATCGGCGAAAGTTACGCCGAAAAGCAGCACATTATCCTCCGGTTCGGAGACCTGCACCTCACCACCGCCTTCGCGCACGAGAATATGGACGAGCCAGGCGGCCGCAGCACGCGGCGTCAGCGCCTCGGCATCGGTCTTGCCGAGCAACGCGGTTTTAAGCTCAGGATCGAGCACGATCCGGTCCCCTTCCGCGCGCACGACGATCTCGCTGCCCTCGGCGCCGACCAGCAGCGCCCCGCCGCGCACCAGCGCGTCGGCAGCGATCAGCGCAAGATTGAGCAGGATCTTGATCTTCGCTTTGGACATGCTCGGCTGTTCCACCAGCCATTCCAGTTCCACCCGGCCCTGTGTGCCCACCAGGCCCTCGATCGCCGTCTTCGCCTCGCGACTGTCGATCTCGTCGTCGAAACCGCCCGCCGCGCCAAAAGCCAGCCGGAAGAATTTGAGCTTGGTGGCCGAAGTTTTCGCGCTCTCGGCCAGCAATTCCATGCAGCGTTCGCGCATTTCCGGGTCATGCTCGTCCGCGAGCAGCTCGATTCCGTTATTGAGCGCGCCGATCGGGCTCAACAGGTCATGGCATAGGCGCGAGGCCAAAAGGCTCGCAAATTCAACGCTTTTGCTGTCCATCGTCTCGCAGTTCCCGTTGCTGGCCCTTAGCCCCTAATGTCGGCTGGACGCGGGGCTTGCAAGGGCTAGCTCCACAGGTGCGAGCCGACCGGGTTCGATGGCACGCCAGAGCCGCATTTCCGCGCCGGACACGATCAGCCACAACCGGCCTGTATCGAGCGCCATCGCGGCGTCCCGCGCTGACGGTGTGGCTGCGCCCGTGGGATGGGAATGATAATGGCCGATAATCGCATCACCGCCGGCCCGTTCGGCGCGAATGGCGGCGAACAACGCCGCCGGATCGATTTCGAAGCTGTCCGCTGGGCTTTCCGCGACATTTTCGGCCGGTTTCGCGCGTTCGATACGGTCTTCTTGGCCGAATAACAGGCCGCATGCCTCGATATCGGGAGATTCCGCGCAATGGCGCAGAATTTCGCGCTTTGCGGCACTTGAAATTGTGACGATCACCCCCAAATTGTTACGCAATGGCGGGGGACTTGTCGACATTGGAAGCCTGTATCGCCGCCGAAGCCGATGGCTGGCGCCTGGACCGGGCGTTGGCGGCCGCATTGCCGCAATTCTCGCGCGAAAGACTGAAAAAGCTGATCGCCTCAGGCCATGTGCGGAAGGCCGATGGCTCGGAAGCGCGTGACCCGAAAAGCGCCGTCGAAAAAGGGCAGAATTTCACGGTTTCGGTGCCCGCACCGGAGCCCGCGGAAGCGGCACCGCAGGATATTCCGCTCGATATCGTATTCGAGGACGAGCACCTGATCGTGATCGACAAGCCGGCCGGTCTGGTCGTTCACCCTGCAGCGGGCAATGCGGACGGCACGCTGGTCAATGCGCTGCTGCATCATTGTGCGGGGCGGTTATCGGGGATTGGCGGCGTTGCGCGGCCGGGAATCGTCCATCGGATCGACAAGGATACGTCCGGGCTGATCGTCGCGGCGAAGACCGACAAGGCGCATGAAGGCCTCGCCAAACAGTTCGCTGCCCACAGCATCGACCGTGTTTACAAGGCGATAGTGCATAACCTTGTGAATAAGTCTGAGGATAAAATTGAAACCAACCTCGCGCGATCACCGCGCAATCGCAAGAAAATAGCGGTTGTCGAGCCGCCGCACGGCAAACATGCGATCACACGCTACAAGCGCATTGAGGCGCTGAATAATGCGACATTGATCGAATGCCGGCTGGAAACCGGGCGAACGCACCAGATTCGCGTCCATATGGCGCATATCGGCCATTCGCTGATCGGCGATCCGGTCTATGGCAGGCCCAAACCTGCCCTAAAGGACGTGCTGAAAAGACTGGATTTTAAGCGTCAGGCGCTGCATGCTATGCGTATTGGATTTATCCATCCCGTGACAAGTAACGCTTTAGCCTTTGATAGCGAACTCCCTGTCGACATACAGGAACTATTCAGGGCATTACACGTATAGATAATGTAAGGATTTCCGGGATTATTCCGGGATCACAAGGTTCAAGGAGCATAGGAACAAAATGGCAAAAGCCGTTGCTACAATTCCGGCGATTGGGGGCGAAGTTGGCCTCAATCGTTACATGACTGAAATCAAGAAATTCCCGATCCTGTCGCAGGAAGAGGAATATATGCTCGCCAAGCGTTTCGAAGAGCATGGCGACCGCGAAGCCGCGCAAAAGCTTGTGACGTCACATCTGCGCCTCGTGGCGAAGATCGCGATGGGTTATCGCGGCTATGGCCTACCCGTCGCCGAGCTGATCTCCGAAGGCAATATTGGCCTCATGCAGGGCGTGAAGAAGTTCGAAGCCGATCGCGGCTTCCGGCTCGCCACCTATGCCATGTGGTGGATCCGCGCTTCGATCCAGGAATATATCCTGCGCTCGTGGAGCCTCGTGAAGATGGGCACCACGGCGGCGCAGAAGAAGCTGTTCTTCAATTTGCGCAAGATGAAGGCCCGCCTCAACGCGTTCGAGGACGGCGATCTCAAGCCCGAAGATGTCGAACAGATCGCCGGCGATCTTGGCGTCACCGAGGAAGAAGTGATCAGCATGAACCGCCGCATGGCGATGGGGGGCGATACGTCGCTCAACGTACCGATGCGCGGCGACGAGGAAGGCTCCAGCCAGTGGCAGGACTGGCTCGTCGACGAGGAACCGCTGCACGATCAGACGATCGCCGAAGAGCAGGAAGCCGATGTCCGTCGCGAAATGCTGATGGAAGCGATGGGCGAGCTTAACGAGCGCGAACAGCACATTCTAACGGAGCGCAAGCTCACCGACGACCCGCAAACGCTCGAAGAGCTGAGCCAGGTCTATGGCGTGTCGCGCGAGCGCATCCGCCAGATCGAGGTCCGTGCCTTCGAGAAGGTGCAGAAAGCCATGATGCGGATCGCCGAAGACAGGAAGCTGCTTCCGGCAAGCTAATCGCGAACCAGATCACCAAAGACGCCATTCCCGGTGCAAATCGGGGATGGCGTTTTTCTTTGGGCAGGATAGATCAGCACCATGGCCGCCAAAACCCGATCCCTGCCCGCCCGCATGATCATCTTCGTCTTCAAGGCGATATTGTGGTTCCTGTTGATCACGGTGCTCTGGGTGCTACTCTATCGCTTCGTCCCGCCACCGATCACGGCGACTATGGCGCTCGACGAGAATGGCTCAGGGCGCAACTGGATGGCTCTTAGCGAGATGGACCGTGCGATGCCGATCGCCGTCATCGCCGCCGAAGACGGCAATTTCTGCCTGCATGACGGATTCGATTATGAAGCGATCCAGCAGGCCTGGGAGGAACGCCAAGCCGGTACACGGCGGCGCGGCGGCTCCACGATCAGCCAGCAGACGGCGAAAAACGTATTTCTCTGGCAAGGCGGCGGCTGGTTCCGCAAAGGTCTGGAAGCCTATTTCACGGTGCTGATCGAGTTCCTCTGGGACAAGCCGCGGATCATGGAAGTCTATCTGAACGTCGCGGAGACGGGGATCGGCACCTATGGCGCTAATGCCGGCGCCCAGCGCTATTTCGGGCATGACGCCAGCCGGCTCAGCGATATGCAGGCGGCGCAGATCGCCGCCGTCTTGCCCGATCCGAAAACCCGCGACGCGACCCGCCCCGGCAGCTGGACCGCCGGCTATGCCAACCGGCTCGTCGGCCGCATGCAACAGGTCCGCGCCAGCCCATTGGACGATTGCATATGACGGAAACGCCGAAGATCGACAGCGCGGCCATCGAAACATGGCGTTCAGGCGGCATGATGATCGAGCATGGCCGCCACACGATCTTCACCCGTGCCGGCGGCGATCCGGATGCGCGGCCCGTCCTTCTGCTCCACGGTTTTCCGACATCGAGCCTCGACTGGCTCCCCGTCTGGCCTGGTCTTGCCGACCGTTACCGCCCGGTCACGCTCGATTTTCTCGGTTACGGTTTTTCCGACAAGCCGCATCCGCACGATTATCGCCTGATCGAGCAGGCGGACATCGTCGAAGCGCTGCTCGCGCAGCTGGACATCGCCGAATATGACATCCTCGCCCATGATTATGGCGTGAGCGTCGCGCAGGAGTTGCTGGCGCGGCACGGCGCGGCGATTCGAAGCTGCGCCTTCCTGAACGGCGGACTGCTGCCCGAACAGCATCGCCCGCGGCCGATCCAGGAGTTGCTCGCCGGGCCGCAGGGGCCGGAGATCGTCAAGCATATGAACCGCGATGCGTTCGGCGCGGGCTTTTCCGAGGTTTTCGGGCCCGACACGCAGCCGTTAGAGGCCGAACTCGATGCCTATTGGGCCATGATCAGCGAGAATGACGGGCAGCGGGTTCAGCCCGCGCTGCTCGCCTATATGGCCGAGCGCGCGGAGCATGCCGCGCGCTGGCGGGGCGTACTCGCCGATCCGCCCTGCCCGCTTGCGATGGTCAACGGTGTCCATGATCCGGTATCCGGCGGGCACCTTGCCGACGCTCTCGAAGCGCTCAACCCGGACATCGCCGTGACGCGTCTCGATGTCGGCCATTATCCGCAAGTCGAGGCGCCAGAGGCGGTGTTGTCGGCCTATCTCGCGTTTCGGAAGGCCGCGGACGCCAGCTAGAATGGCATTTTGAAGCCGGGCGGCAATGGCAGGCCGCTCGTCATCTTGCTCATCTCTTCCTGGCTTTTGGCGTCGGCTTTCACCCGCGCATCGTTGAGCGCGGCTGCGATCAGATCTTCGAGTACCTGCTTTTCGTCCGGCGTGAGCAGGGATTCATCGATCTCGACGCCCTTGATCGTGCCCTTGGCGCTGGCGCGAACCTTGACGAGCCCGCCACCGGACACGCCTTCCACCTCGATATTTTCGAGGCTCGCCTGCGCCTTTTGCAGTTCCTCCTGCACATTCTGCGCGGCTTTCATAATCTCTTCGAAATTCTGCATGGGATCAGCCCTTATTGTCTGCGGCCAGTTTGTAATCGATCAATTCGGCATCGGGAAAGGCCTCGAACGCCGCCTTGACCATCGGGGATTGCATCACGGCCTCGCGTTCCGCGCCGAGCGCCGCCTGTTCCTGCTCGAGAAGGCTGGCCTCGCCTTCCTCGTCGCTGGTCTCCACCGTCCAGACCTGTCCGGTTTCCGCGCGCAGCAACCGGCCGAGATCGCGCAGGAACTCCTCGTCGCACGGTTTGAGCGGCCGGATCACAAGGCTCGGCGGCGCATAGCGGACGAGCCGGACATCGCGTTCGAGAAACTGCGCCGTCTTCCAGCTCGCATCGTCATGCTGGCTTTCTGCGACGAGACGCACCAGTGCCGCGAAATCGGCGGGAAGGCTGGCTTGCGGCCCACTTCCCTGCCCGCCCGATCCCGCAGGCGAAGGCGCCGTCGCGACGACTTCACCACTTTCGAGCTTGCGGGCCAGATCGCTCGGGTCCGGCATACCGGCGGCATGGACGATGCGGAGCAAACCCATTTCGGCCGCTTCGAGGGGTACCGGTGCCGTTTCGATCTCGCGCAGACCTTTGAGCAGCAGCTGCCAGATGCGGTGCAGCGCAGCGAAACCCAACCGGCTCGCCCAGTCCGAAAAGGCCTCGCGTTCCTCGGCCGACAGCGCCGGGTCGTCGGCTCCGCCGACCTTGGCGCGGACGATACCGTGCGTGGTTTCGAGCAAGCCGCGGAACAGGGCGGCCGGGTCCGTACCGAGCGTATGTTGTTGTTCGATGCTCGCGAGCACCGCCTGCGCATCGCCAGCCAGCAATTCGCCGAACAACGTGCGGACCGCGCCGCGGTCCGACAGGCCGATCATCTCGCGGATTTGCGCCGCCGTGACGCCCTCCGGGCCATGGGCAATCGCCTGGTCGAGAATTGAAAGCCCGTCGCGCACGGACCCCTCGGCCGCGCGCGCGATCAGCGCCAGCGCCTCGTCTTCGGCTTCTGCGCCTTCCTGCTCGATTATCGAGCGGAAATGCTCGACCAGCAGATCGGCCGGGATACGGCGCAGATCGAAACGCTGACAGCGCGACAGCACCGTGACCGGCACCTTATTCACCTCGGTCGTCGCAAACAGGAATTTCACATGCGGCGGCGGCTCTTCGAGCGTCTTCAGAAGCGCGTTGAACGCGTTCTTCGAGAGCATATGGACTTCGTCGATGATGTAGATTTTGTAGCGCGCCGAGACGGCCGCATAGCGCACCGCTTCGATAATTTCGCGTACATCGTCAACGCCCGTATGCGAGGCTGCGTCCATTTCGACGACATCGATATGCCGACCTTCTGCGATCGCCAGGCAATGTTCGCACACACCGCACGGATCGATGGTCGGCCCGCCCTCGCCATCCGGCCCGATACAGTTGAGCGCCTTGGCGAGCAGCCGCGCGGTCGAGGTTTTCCCGACCCCGCGCACGCCGGTCAGCAGAAAGGCATGAGCGAGCCGGTCGCGCTTGATCGCATTACCGAGCGTCTGAACCATTGCGTCCTGACCGATAAGCTGCGCGAAGTTTTGCGGGCGGTATTTGCGCGCAAGCACGCGGTAGGGTTGGTCGGCCTCAGGCGCGGCGGGCTGCGGCGGCTCGTCGAGGCCGAGACCCGGGCCGGGATCGGCAGCGGGCTCCATAGTCTCCTGGGAATCGGACATGGCGCGAGACTAGCCGCTGCGAAGCGGCATGTCGAAGCTGTTATGAAGAGAAAAAGGTGGAAGCCGGAACGACCCGCGACGAAATCGTTACGGCTGCTTCCTTCCGGACCTGACCGGGTTGGCGAATGCCACGTCCGCCCGACTTCCGACCGGGCATATGGCGATGTCGCACGCAAAATGCAATGTCAGCCGATATTCCGCTCACTCATATAGAGCACGGCGAGTTCGGCGATTTCCTCCATCGCGAAATCGACTTCTCCCGGTTCCGCGGTCGGACGATCGATATAGACGGTCAGCACGAAAGCCGGGCCGCTGGGCGGCCAGATAATGCCGATATCATTGAACGCATTGCCGCAGCTGCCCGTCTTGTCGCCAACCGTCCAGCCATCGGGCACGCCGGCGCGGATGCGCGTATCGCCCGTCTGGTTCGCAATCGCCCAGTCTGCCAGCTGTTGCCGGCCCGTTTCCGTCAATATGTCGCCGAATATCAGGCGCTGGACCAGCCCGGCCATCGCCACCGGACTGGTTGTATCGCGCTCATCGCCTTCGGCATTCTCATTGAGCTCCGGCTCGATCCGGTCGAGCCGCGAGACTTCGTCGCCATGGCGGCGGAAAAAGGCCGTCATGCCTTCCGGACCGCCGATTTCGGCGAGCAACAGGTTCGCCGCCGTATTGTCGGACAGGGTAACGATCGCCTCTGCCGCCTCGTTCACACCCATCTCGCCGGCTTCGACAAAGGCTGCGGCTGCCGGCGCATAATCGAGCAAATCGGCTTCCCCGAACGCCAGCGGATCCTCGAGCGCCATATCGCCCGCCTCGACGCGCTCCAGCACGGCCGCGCTCAATGCCAGCTTGAATGTCGAGCACATCGCGAACCGCTCGTCGCCACGATAGGCGCGGAGCAGGTTCCCGCTCTCGTCGGTCAGCGCCACGCCGAGCCGCCCGCCGATCCGCTGCTCGATGCCTTCGAGCACATCTTCGCTCATGATCGCTTCTATGGGCGATCCACCCTGCGGCTCAGCAGCGCAGCCTGCCCAAAGCAGCATCGCTGCGCATAGACCAGCAACCCGCTTTTTCACGCTCATCTCCCCTGCATATTGTGGACGGCATCCGGGATGCGGACCGTCAGGCTGTCCATATCCTCACTCAGCCATATCTGGCAGGCGAGACGGCTGTAGCGGTTCACATCCGCGGCGAGATCGAGCATATCGTCTTCCATCTCCTCGGCACGCGGCAGCAGGGCGAAATCCTCCGGATCGACATGCACGTGGCAGGTCGAACAGGCCATCTGACCCTCGCACGTGCCTTCGAGCGGCTGGCCATCGGCCTGAGCAAGATCGAGCAGCCGGTCGCCCGGCGCGCCTTCTACTTCGGTGACCGAATTGCCATCGGCCGAGATAAAGCGGACCTTTGTCATGCGGCCAAGCTAGTCTGACGGGCCGCAGCTTCAAGGATCAGATCGATCGCGGTCTCGAGTTCTTCCTCGCGCGTATAGCGGCCGAACCCGATGCGAATAGAAGATTTCGCCTCGGCGTCGCTCAGGCCCAGCGCTGACAGCACATGGCTCGGCCGCCCCGAACCGCTGGCGCAGGCCGAACCGGCCGAGAAGGCGACGCCGCGCACGTCCGATATAAGGCGCGACGCGTCGAGCCCGTCTAGGCGGATATTGAGATTGCCCGGATAGCGCGCGCAATCCGAACCGTTCAGCGACCAGATATCGCCGAATTTCCGTCGCGCGATCGCCCATAGCCTTTCGACATGCGCATAATCGTCGGTGCGCCGCTCAGTCATCAACGCGGCCGCCGCGCCGAAACCCGCGCATAAGGCCGGCGCAAGCGTGCCCGAGCGCAGATCGCCTTCCTGCCCGCCACCATGCATGAGCGGCAAAGGTTTCACGCCATCGGCCAGCCAGAGCGCGCCGATGCCTTTCGGCCCGTTAATCTTGTGCGACGACATCGCGACCATGTCGCATTGCCGCCATGGTATCTCGACCCGGCCCAGCGCCTGCACCGCGTCGCAGAACATCAGCGCGCCGCGCTGCCGGACAGCTGCGCCGATCTCCGCGATACGCTGCGTCACGCCGATCTCGTTGTTGACGAGCATGACGGCAACGAGCCCGACATCGTCGTCGAGCGCATGGTCCACGGCCATCGGATCAATCAGCCCCTCGTCCGACACGTCGAGTACGGTCAGTTCGCAGCCCCATTCGGCCAAAAATTCGCACGTATCGAGCACGGCCGCATGTTCGGTCGCCACAGTTACGATGCGCCGGCGGTCTTCGGACATCGTCGCAATCGCGCCCTTGATTCCCCAATTTGCCGCCTCGGTCGCGCCGCTCGTGAAATAGAGGTTGCCGCTCTCCGCGCCGATACATTCCATCACCTGATCGCGCGCGACTTCGACCGCTGCCGCGGCCTCGCGGCCCAGCTTGTGCGGCGAATGCGGATTGCCGAATTTCTCGTCGAGAAAGGGCAGCATCGCCTTGCGCGCTTCGGGCGCCATAGGCGTTGTCGCCTGATAGTCGAGATAGATTGTGCCGCTCACGCCGCGCGCCCCTTCCCTTCGGCCGCGAGCCGCTTCCAGACGTCCATGAAGCGGTAGATATCGGCGCGGCTGGTCTGCGGCCCGAAGCTCACGCGGATCACTTCGGCGGCGTCTGCCTCGCTCCAGCCCATCGCGGTCAGCACATGGCTGGGCTTGAGGCTCCCGGACGAACAGGCGCTACCCGCGGATACGGCGATCCCGGCCATGTCGAACTGGATAAGCTGCGCATTCGCAGCCACGCCCGGCATCCGATAGGAGGCGATAGTCGGGATGCGATCGACCTCGCCCGCGACGATGCTCCCGCCCTCCTGTTCGATCGCTTTGTCGAGATGTTCGCGCAATTCGGCGGCGCGCGATACCCAGCCGGTCGGCGCTCCGAGCGCCGCGGCAAAACCGAGCGCGGCCGGCAGGTTTTCGGTACCCGGGCGATAGCCGCGCTCCTGTCCGCCCAGCGCATGCAGCGTCGCGAAATCCTTGACCAGCAGCGCACCGATGCCCGGCGGCCCGCCAAGCTTGTGCGCCGAAATCGCGATCAGGTCAGCATCAGACAGCGGCAGCTTGCCGGCCGACTGACTGCAATCGGCGAACAGCCAGTTGCCGCCGACATGGATGCGCTCGCGCAGATCGTCGAGATCCTGTTTCACGCCGGTCTCACTATTCACCGATTGGATGGCAACCAGCGCCGTTTCGTCAGACCCAGACAGCATCCAGTTGAGTTTGCCGCCATCGACATAGCCTTTCGCATCGACCGGGATGCGTTCGACGTCCCCTGCAGCGCGCAGCACGGCGTCATGCTCGACGGCGCTGACGATCACACGCTCGGCCTTGGTGCAGGAGATCGCAAGCGCGATCGCCTCGCTCGCACCGCTCGTGAAAATGAGTTCGCCATCCCAATCCAGCGCCGCCGCGATCCGCTTGCGCGCCTCTTCCAGCGCCGCCCGGGCTTCGCGCCCCTCGCCATGCGGCGAAGAGGGGTTGGCCCAATTCTCAAAGGCCTGCGCGACCGCATCCCGCGCTTCCGGTAGCATCGGCATGGTCGCCGCATGGTCGAGATAAAGACGATCTTTCAATAGTTTACCCGGTTTTTGTTGCGAAAGGCGCCGCAAATATCCTATAGCGCCGCCTTCGCCGCAATCGGCATAAGCCCGATTCCCGCCCGTTTCCAGCCAAAGGGTTGCATCGAACCGCCATGCCTGAAGTCATTTTTCCCGGTCCCGACGGCCGCCTCGAAGGCCGTTTCTCCCCACCGCCGCGCCCGCGTGCGCCCGTCGCGATGATCCTCCACCCGCACCCTCAGGGCGGCGGGACAATGAACAATGCGATCGTGCAGGCGCTCTACAAAACGTTCGTCAATCGCGGTTTTGCCACACTGCGCTTCAACTTCCGCGGCGTCGGCAAGAGCCAGGGCGAATTCGACAATGGCGTAGGCGAACTGTCCGATGCCGCCGCCGCGCTCGACTGGATTCAGAGTTTCCATCAGGAAGCCGAGACGACTTGGGTCGCCGGCTTTTCCTTCGGCTCGCTGATCGGCATGCAACTGCTGATGCGTCGCCCGGAAATCCGCGGCTTCATCACCATCGCCCCGCCGGCGAACATGTATGATTTCAGCTTCCTCGCGCCCTGCCCCGCCTCAGGCGTCATCATCCAGGGCGATGCCGACGAAGTTGCGACGCCGTCCGGCACGCAGAAGCTCGTCGACAAACTGCGGACGCAAAAGCACATCACGATCCAGCATGAGGTCATTCCCGGCGCGAACCATTTCTTCGAGAAGGAAATGCCGCAGCTGATGACGACGGTCGACGACTATCTCGACATGCGCCTCGATCCGGATTGCCCGATCAAGTAGGTAGATAACCCAGCCATGCTAACCATCAAGGATCGTTTCGAATGCTAATAACAGTTAGCTTAATCGCTATTGCGCAAGCCGATACTGTTCACTCGCAAGATTCAAAACCCGAACAGCATGTCCAAGAGGGTATTTCTGTTAATACAAGAAATATTTCGCCAGTTCCTCCGCCTCCTAGTTCCGCTCGTTTTCCAAGACCTAGCGAAAATCCAAATCGGTGGATCACCAATCGCGATTATCCAGCAGAATCGATTCGCGCCGGAGAATCCGGAAGAGTTTCTTACAGATTGACCATTGGTGAGAATGGACGCGTCTCAGGATGCGACATAACTCAATCGAGTGGATACACCAGACTCGACGAAGCTACCTGCCAGCTGATTTCTGAAAGAGGTCGTTTTCAGCCCGCACTTGATGCTGACGGAGTCCCAACCGAGGGACCTTATGGAGCCAGCATGACTTGGACTTTGCCTTAGTTAGCAAGGCAATGGTGCGGATATACTTCCAATACTAGGCGGGCGACGGCACGGTCCAGATCAGCACATTGGCTAGGATCACAATCGAAGCGGCGAGCATCAGCAGGCCGCGTTGCTTGTCGCCCTTCTTCGCCCATAGGTAAATCCCGCCGACCGCCAGCGCGAAGACGGCGAGCATGGCGACGGAGAGCGCGATATTGGCGGCGAGGAGCATGGCCGTCTCCTAACCCGTGATGATCTCGGCGAAAACCGCCGGATCGACATTGCCACCCGATAGCGTGACCATGGTGCGGCCCTTGGGCTGCACCTTGCCCGAGAGCGCGGCCGCGAGCGCAACCGCGCCGCCCGGCTCGACGACCAGTTGCAGCCCCGAATAGGCGATGCGCATCGCATCGGCGACTTCCTCTTCGCTGACGGCGACTCCGCTTGCGCCGTGAGCATGCAGAATATCGAAGGTGATCGGCGAGACGCGCATCGTTTGTAGCGCATCGCAACGCGTATCGGGCGGATTGGGGCCGACCGGCTCGATCGCGCCATTCACCAGCGAGCGGGCCATATCGTCCCAGCCTTCAGGCTCGACGACTGTAATCTCGGCATCGGGCAGCACGAGCGCTGCGCCCGCCGCCAGCCCGCCGCCGCCGCAGCAGATGACGGCGCTATCCGGCGGCCCGCCCGCCAGCGCTTCCATTTGCTCGACCGCTTCGAGCGTCGTCGTCCCCTGCCCTTCGACTACCCAGGGATCGTCGAAGCTCGGTACAACGATCGCGTCGCGTTCTTCGGCCAGGTCCGCCGCGAGCCTTTCCCGGCTGCCGCTCATCCGGTCATAGGTGACGATCTCGGCGCCCAGCGCGCGCGTCGCGTCGAGCTTCGCCTTGGGCGCATCTTCCGGCATCACGATCAGCGCCGGCACGCCGAGCCGTTTCGCGGCCCAGGCGACACCCTGCGCATGGTTGCCCGAAGAAAAGGCGACCACGCCGGTCTTGCGTTCTTCCGCGCTCATTGCGGCGAGCCGATGATAGCCGCCGCGCAGCTTGAACGCCCCGATCGGCTGCAGATTCTCGCATTTGAGCCAGACCCGGCCATAATCCGTATCGAACGGGATCAGCGGCGTTGGCGGCACGACGTCACGGATACGGGTCGCCGCCTCCCGGATGCCATCAAGAGTCGGCGTGCGCGATTCGGTGTGCGTCATGCGGTTCCGCTAGCCCGCAAGTCCCGAAGCCGCAACGTCATGTCCGTTGCCTTTGACAACCTTTTGGGCCTGCGCCAGTCTCGCCGCGCGAAGAGAAACGGGGGTCGCAATGAACAGTGCTATTCTGGCGCCGGCGGCGGTGTTGATCTGCTGGACGCTTTTCATGCTGATCTGGCTGGCCGCCACACGCTTTCCGGCGATCAAGAAAACGGGACTCGATATCGGCGCGCAGCGCGGCGGACGAGGTCAGGACCTCGAAGGCGTATTGCCGCCCGAGGTCCAGTGGAAAGCCCATAACTACGCGCATCTGGTCGAACAGCCGACGCTCTTCTACGCCGTTGTTTTCATCATCGCACTGACCGGCACCGGCGATGCCTGGATCAATGTCTGGCTGGCCTGGGCCTATGTCGGCATTCGGATCGTGCACAGCATCTGGCAGAGCACGGTCAATATCGTGCCGGTCCGTTTCTTGATTTTCTCGCTCGGTTCGCTCGTCCTACTCGCGCTGGCGCTGCATGCGACGGCCGCGGCGCTGCAATAGACTGTCACAGGAGGTATACATGGAAATCAACAGCCCCATCCTCGCGCCCATTATCGCGTTAGCCATCTGGACCATGATCATGTGGCTCTGGATGTATGCAACCCGCATCCCCGCAATGAGCGCCGCCAAGGTCGATTTTACACCCGGCGTCTACATCAATGACGATCTGAAAAAGCTACCGGTGAAGGTACAGTGGCAGGCCGACAACTACAACCACCTGCATGAAGCGCCGACCGTGTTCTACGCGGTTGCGCTCACACTCGCGCTCATCGGCGCGGGCGATGGCATCAACCTGACGCTCGCCTGGGCCTATGTCGGCCTGCGCGTCGTGCACAGCCTCTGGCAGAGCACGGTCAATATCGTGCCGATCCGTTTCCTGATCTTCGTGGCGAGCACGGCCGTCCTTATCTGGATGATCGTCAACGCGGCGCTCATCGTCTTCTGATGGCCCGCATCGCCACCGCGATCGTTCAGGCCGAACCGGTCCCGCTCGATATCACGGGCGGGATCGCGGCCCTGGTCGACCATGTCAAAGCCGCAGCCGATGGTGGTGCGACGGTCATCGCGTTCGGCGAGACCTTTCTCGGCGGCTATCCGATATGGCTCGACGAGGCGCCCGGCGCGGCGCTCTGGGATCATCCGGGCAGTAAGGCGCTGCACCGCATCCTGCTCGATCAGGCGATCCAGCAAGATGACGAACGGCTCGCCCCACTGCAGGAGCTGGTCGATCAGCGCGGCCTGATCGTCTCGGTCGGCGCGCATGAGCGGGTGCGATCCAGCCTCGTCAACACGCAATTCCTGTTCCGCCCCGGCCAGCCGCCCCTGCCCCACCGCAAGCTCGTGCCGACCCATGGCGAGCGGCTGATCTGGGCGCGCGGCGACGGCTCGACGCTGGGCGTGCACGAAACGGACTGGGGCCATGTCGGCCATCTGATCTGCTGGGAACATTGGATGCCGCTCGCCCGCGCGGCCATGCACAACCAGCGCGAAGCCGTGCATGTCGCCGCCTGGCCGACCGTGCGCGACACCTATGCCATCGCCTCGCGCCACTATGCGTTCGAAGGCCGTTGTTTCGTGCTGGCCGCGGGCACTGTGTTGCACCGTGACGCGCTGCTCGACGGCCTGGAGCGCTGCGGCGGCAATCCCGATGCTCGCGCGCTGATCGAGGAAATACCAAGCGACCAGCTACAATTCGGCGGTAGCATGATCGTCGCACCCAATGCCGATATCCTCGCCGAAGCGGGCGGCCGTGCGGAGACCATCCATGCCGAACTCGATCTCGATCTGATCGGCCAAGGTCTCGCCTCGCTCGACACAGACGGCCACTACGCCCGGCACGATGTGTTCGAGCTGCGTGTGAATAGGGCCGAACAGGCGGGCGTGGTGTTCGAGGATTAGAGCCACCTAATCGTTGCACAATGCCGTTAGTCCTGAGCCTGTCGAAGGACGTCTATCGGCGGAAAAGCGTCCTTCGACAGGCTCAGGACTAACGGGAATTGGTTAGAGATAGCTTGCTAGCGCCCTTGGAAGTATATTCAGCAGATCGTCGGCGATCAGGAACGCACCGGCCCGCCGACCCGCTTCGCCGTGTAGCCACACCGCCTCGCAGGCCGCCTCGAACGGATCGCCATTCTGCGCATAACGCGCGGCCATGATGCCGGTCAGGACATCGCCGGTGCCCGCCGTTGCGAGCCAGGTTGGCGCGCGCGCGGCGATAGCGGCGCGTCCATCAGGCGCGGCGATCACCGTGTCGCTGCCCTTGTAGACGATCACCGCATTAGCGCGTTGCGCCGCATCTCGCGCCCGCTCGACCTTGCTACCCTCGCCCTCCCCGAACAGCCGCACGAATTCGCCATGATGCGGCGTCAGGATCGGCACAGTCGAAAGCTCGTGCAGCCGCTCCACGCCGCCTTGGGCTATCAGCGTCAGTGCATCCGCATCGAGCACCAGCCGCCGGCCGGAGTCCAACACCTGATCGAGCCGCGCCTCGGCCTTGCCAGTCAGACCCAGTCCGGGTCCGGCGACCGCGACATCGATCCGCTCGTCCGCCAGCATGTCGCCCAATGTCCGCGGATCGGCGGCAAGACGGTAAACGAGCGCCAACGGTCCTTCGGGATGATCGGGCCCGGCGAGCGCGACATAGCCTGCCCCGCCCCGGATCGCGGCGTCGGCGGTGAGGCTCGCCGCACCCGCCATCGCGCCACCCGCAACGAGCACATAGCCGCGCGAATATTTGTGATCCTCTGGACTTGGCGGAGTGAGGTTCGGCCGAGACACAACGTTCAGATCGCTTTCAGAAGCGATGCCGATATCACCGAGAACAACCCGCCCGAGATACCGGACCGAAGGCTGAAGCAGATGCGCCGGTTTCAAGGCACCGAGCGCAACGGTCGCGTCGAACTTGGGCACCGGCGAGAGCAGCGCGCCACTGTCCGTCTCGATCCCGCTCGGCAGGTCGACGGCGACGCTATGCGTAGCGCTTTCGACATGATCGATCAGCGTTTTCGCAAGCGATCCGCTCAGTGGCCGTACCAGCCCCGTGCCGAACAGCGCGTCTATGACCAGCGATGCACCCTTCGCGCCCGCGATCGGCTCGACGGGACCGTCCCATTTCGCACGCGCCTCCTTCGCCACTTCGGTCTTGGGATCGGCCAGCGCGGCGACACGCACATCGCTACCCCGCTCGGCGAGCAGCCGCGCGACGACATAGCCATCGCCGCCATTGTTACCCGGTCCGCACAGGATCAGCGTTTCGGAGACACCGGCCATCCGCCAGGCGATATCGGCGACTTCGCGGCCCGCGCGCTCCATCAACTCGCCGACCGAAATCCCGTCCGCCATCGCGGCCTCTTCAGCCGCAACCATCTCGGCGGCGGTCAGGATCGGCCCGGCGATCACCGCACCGTCGCGGGAAGCCGGTAGGTATCACCACCGATCGCGACCTCGATCTCGCGCTCCGAAGTCGGGGTGACCGTGACGGCCTCCGCACCGTCCGCGGCAACCAGACCGCTGCCGTCATTCGTCACCAGCAATCTTCGGAAACCGCCATCGGGATGACGGACCGTCAGCACTAGCCCGTCATCGCTCTGGCTCCGTTCGATCTGGCAGTCGGAGCGCATTTCGACCGCGCCGTTCAATGCGCAATAGACGACACCGCTTTCGGCGAGTTCGGACCGCGCTTCGACTTCCGCCTCGATGAGCGGATCGGACTCAACAGGCTGCTCCTCGCTTGCCGTACCGCACGCGGCAAGAGCAATGAGCCCGGTCACAGGAAGCGCTGCTCCAAGTTTCATAGCACCCCTCATCCGCTCGGGCTGAGCCTGTCGAAGCCCTGTCCTTCTTTCTGAAAATAAGGACGACCCTTCGACAGGCTCAGGGTGAGCGGGAACATCATCGTCCTAAATATCCGCATAGACATGGGTCTCCGCTTTCGCGCCGGGATGAGTAACCGCGCCTTCATGCGCCGGGCCGACGTTACGGGCGTAGCGCCAGAGCGTACCCGACTGGTAATCGTTGGTGCGCGGCGTCCATTTGGCACGTCGGTCCGCCAGCACCGCTTCGTCGACATCGAGATCGATCGTGCCGGCTTCGGCGTCAATGCGGATGATATCGCCGTCTTCGACCAGTCCGATCGGCCCGCCATCTGCGGCCTCGGGGCCAACATGACCGATGCAAAAGCCGCGTGTCGCGCCCGAGAAGCGCCCGTCGGTGATCAGCGCCACCTTCTCGCCCATGCCCTGGCCGTACAGCGCCGCCGTCGTCGAGAGCATTTCGCGCATGCCGGGACCGCCCTTTGGCCCTTCGTAGCGGATGATGATCACCGAGCCTTCGGCGATATCGCGTTCCTCGACGGCCTTGAAACAGTCTTCCTCGCTGTCGAAGCAACGGGCCGGGCCTTCGAACTGGAGCCGCTCCATTCCGGCGACTTTCACGATCGCGCCATCCGGCGCGAGCGAGCCTTTGAGCCCGACGACCCCGCCGGTCGGCGTGATCGGATTGTCGACGGCGTAGATGACTTTCTGATCGGGGTTCCAGGTCACTTCATCGATGTTTTCGCCCAAGGTCTTCCCGGTCACGGTCAGGCAGTCGCCATCGAGCAGGCCTTCGGACAGCAGCGTCTTCATCAGCATGTAGACGCCGCCCGCTTCATACATATCTTTCGCGACATATTTGCCGCCCGGCTTGAGGTCGGCGAGATAGGGTGTGGATTTGAACGTCTCGGCAACGTCGAACAGGTCGAAATCGATCCCGCATTCGTTCGCCATCGCTGGCAGGTGCAGCGCCGCATTGGTCGAGCCGCCCGTCGCCGCGACGACGCGCGCCGCATTCTGGAATGCCGCCTTCGTGCAGAGATCGCGCGGACGGATATTGTTCGCCAGCAGCTCCATCACCTGAGCGCCGGCCGCGCGCGCGATATCGTCGTTGGACTCATAGGGCGCAGGCACCATATTGCTGTTGGGCAGCGAAAGGCCGATCGCCTCGCCGACACAGGCCATGGTGTTCGCCGTGAACTGGCCGCCGCACGCGCCATGGCCGGGACAGGCGACTTTCTCGAGCTCGATCAGTTCCTGCAGCGGACAGGCTTCGGCCTCATACTGGCCGACCGCCTCGAACACATCGACGACCGTGACATCCTTGTCGTGGTAGCGGCCGGGCAGGATCGACCCGCCATAGACGAAGATCGACGGCACGTTCAGCCGTAGCATCGCCATCATCATGCCGGGCAGAGATTTGTCGCAGCCGGCAAAGCCGACGAGCGCGTCATAGCAATGGCCGCGCACCGAGAGTTCAACGGAATCGGCGATCACCTCGCGGCTGACGAGCGAGCTTTTCATGCCCTGATGACCCATCGCAATGCCGTCGGTGACGGTGATCGTGTTGAATCGGCGCGGCAGCCCGCCGCCCGCAATCACGCCCTCGCGGCAGATATCGGCCTGATGGTCGAGCCGTGTGTTGCACGGCGCGCTGTCATTGCCCGCGCTGGCCACCGCAACGAAGGGCTGCTCGATCTCCTCTTCGGTAATGCCCATCGCGTAATAGTAAGAACGGTGCGGCGCGCGCGATGGGCCGACCGAAACATGGCGGCTCGGCAGTTGCGACTTGTCGAAACGGTTGGACATGGCGGTTTCCCTATTTCAGCGCGTCCCGCGTCTCGGCGATCACGGGCGCGAGCAATTCCGCCCATTTCCTTGCGCCTTCCGCGTCCGCGATCAAGTCATTCCGCACCTCTATCGCGAGATAGGGCAGGCCCCGTGCTTCGGCGTGGAGGTCCATCGTCGCGTTGAGTTCGAGCCCCGAATAGGGCTCGTTATCGCCGACATGGAGACCCAGTGCCTCGAGCTTGGGTATCGCGACGCGCGCGGCGCGATCATCTTGGTTGTAGAGGATCCCGGCATGCCAAGGGCGCTCTTCATGTGCGCGCGTTTCGAGCTGCGGTGTGAAACTGTGCAGCGTGAAGAGCATGTCGGGATCATGGTGATCGATCAGCTCGGCTGTGCGGCCATGATAGGGATGCCAGAAACGCGCGATCCGCTCTTGGCGGGCGGCTTCGTCCAACGCGGCATTGGCCGGGATGTGATGGCCGTCGCTATGCGCGGGAGTCGCGTCCGGATGATCATGCTCGCGATGCAGATCGACGACGAGCCGCGAAACATTGGCGATGATCGCCGGGCATTCGAGATGGCCTGCGACCAGGCCGGAAAGGCGATCGACGCCAATATCAACCGCGACATGTTTGTCGAGGACGGACTGATGGACACCGAGATCGATATCGTCCGGCACCCGGTTCGACGCATGATCGGCGATCAACATCAGCCCGGAATCGGGGCCGCCCGCTATCTCGCGATAGACATCCTTCATTGCGGCCTCGCCGATAGCCAAAGTCTATTTACCCTGCGCATCGCCCCTAGTTGCCGTCCCCGGCGGCCTATGTCACCACATAAGGCAATTGGAGGGTCGCAGATGAGTTTCGCGCTGACACGCCGTGAGGCGATGGCGGGGCTAGCCGCCGGTACGATATTGAGCGTCGGCGGGTGCGCCACTGTACCGGCTTCGGACACCGCCCAAAACTGCAACGCGGGCATGGTGCTCGCAAACGAAGCCGAGCGGCTGCTCGCACTGCTGCCGGAAGTCGCCACCTATAACGGCGCAGAAGCATCGCTAAATGGCGGACCGCTTGCACGGCACATGGCCGACTATTCGCCTGCCGGAGAGCAAGCGCTGCGCGACGGCATGGCGGCGAGCCAGGCGCGCATAGCGGCGCTCGAATGTACGCCGGGATCGCGCGATGCGCTGCACGCGGCCGTCTCCGAAGCGGTACTCGCCAATGCCAACCGCTCGGCGAACATACCCTATGGCCGGATCAACCCGTTCAGTTACGTCAATCATCTGCCCTATCTCGTGTCGCAGATCAGCGGTCCGCATATCGACACCCCGGCGGTGATGAAGAGCCAACAGTCTTTGCGTACCCCCGATGCAATCGATGCCTGGCTCGAAAAGCTCAACGGCTTCGAAACGAGCTTTGCCGGCGTGCTCGAAAAAATCCGCGCGGATGAGGCCGCTGGCTGTCGTCCGCCCCAGGCTTTGCTCGCCAAGACCTTGCCGGTGCTCGATTCCTTTCTCGAAGGTCCGGCCGAATCCCACCCGCTGATCGAAGCGTTCGACGATGGCATGGCCGCCGCCGTGACGGACACGACATTGCGCGCTACCGCTCTGCATTTCGCGATCACTGCGCTGCAGACCAAGGCACGACCCGCATTCCAACGGCTGCGCGACCATATCGCCGAGATGCTGCCGCGCGGGCAGGAGGCGGCCGGGATCTGGGCGCAGCCCGATGGCGAAGCGCTCTACGCGGCCAATACCCGCGCGCTCGGCGATACCGAACTGACACCCGACGAAATCCACGATATCGGCCTCGACGAAACCCGCCGGATCACGGCCGAGATGGATGCGCTGCTCACCGCCAATGGGGAAACCGGCGGCAGTGTTGGCGAACGGATGCTGCGGCTGGCCGGCGACGAGCGCTTCCTGTTCGAAGACAGCGATGACGGCCGGCAGGAATTGCTCGATTATGTGGGCGAACTCGCGCAGCGCGCGGAGGGCAATTACACAGACATGCTGCCGCCCGAGATAATCCCTCAGCAGCAACTCGTTATCTGGCGCATACCCGAGGCGACCGAAGACAGCGCACCGGGCGGCTATTATGACGCGCCCTCGCTCGATGGCACGCGCCCCGGCACCTACTGGATCAACCTGCGCGATATGCGCGCGGTGCCGCGCTTCCGCCTCCCGACGCTCACCTATCATGAAGGCGTGCCCGGCCATCACACGCAAATCGCGATCGCCAGCGGACTTGGCGACGCACCGCTGATCGTCAGAATCGCCAGTTTCAATGGCTATCAGGAAGGCTGGGCGCTCTATGCAGAGCTGCTCGCGAAGGAACTCGGCTATTATGCGGACGACCCGTTCGGCGATCTCGGCCGGCTGCAGGACGAACTCTTCCGCGCGGTCCGGCTCGTCGTCGATACCGGGCTGCATCACATGCGCTGGACGCGCGAACAGGCGATCCGCTTCATGCAGGGCGCCACCGGCATCGCCGAAAGCCGGGTCACGGCCGAAATCGAGCGCTATATGGCATGGCCGGGTCAGGCGCTTGGCTACAAGCTCGGGCAATTGCGCATCCTCGACATGCGCGAACAGTTACGCGCGGCGCAGGGCGCAGCGTTCGATGTGCGCGATTTCAATGCATTAGTGCTCGATCAGGGCGCGATGCCGCTCAGCCTGCTTGCCGAGCGCGTGGAGGCCGCAAGCCGCTGAACGGAAACGGGCAGCGGCACCGAAGCGCAGCTGCCCGTTTCAATGACGTACGGCTCTGGAGGACACGTAGATCATTGGCGGACGTCTCCCTGCGGGGATCGATCCGTTCATGCGCTAATATTAGCCGGATTCATTACCAAAGTGCTGAAAAAGAAGGTTAACGGCGGAATATCGGTCAACGCAGCGCCGATCGCATCGTCCACCACTCGGGATTGTCTCGCGCTATTGCGGCGGCAGCCGCATCGCGGTCACCGGCCGTATCGAACAGCGCGAAACAGGTGGCTCCAGAGCCCGACATGCGCACGAAATAGGCGCCTGACGCCGCCTCCAAAACGGCCATAACCTTGTCGATTGCAGGCGCGATGGCGCGGGCAGGCGCGGCCAGATCGTTGCGCCAGTCTGTATCGAGGCGCAGAGGATCGGTCATATCGAGCGCCCCGCCATCTTCGCCATTCCATGCCGCGAAAACCGGCCCCGTTTCGACGGGAACGCCCGGATTAACAAGCAATATGGGCGTACCGGCAAGATTCCCGGGCGCAACAGGTGTGAGCGCGTCCCCCCTACCCGCGCCGAAACATGGTCGGGAAAGCAGGCACGCCGGCACGTCCGCGCCCAGATCGGCGGCGATCTGGTGCAACGCTCCCGCGTCATTTTTTGGATCCCAAAGCCGCTTCAGAATGCGCAGCGCTGCCGCCGCATCGCCTGAACCGCCACCTACCCCCGAGGCCAGCGGCAGGTTTTTGGTCAAATGCAGCGCGGCACCGGTTTCGATATGTACTGCCTTCCGCAAGGCGTCTGCGGCTCGCAGGACCAGATTCTCGGGCCCGTTGGACAAAGCATCGCCGAAAGGTCCATCGATCGTCAGTGTCAGATCGGTTGCAGCCTCGGCGCGCAGCACATCGCCGTCTGCGCAAAAGGCGAACAGGGTTTCGATCCGGTGATAGCCGTCCGGCATCCGCTCGCGGACATGCAGCGCAAGATTGATCTTGGCATAGGCGGTTTCCCGCAATGCCGCGCTGTGATCGGCCATCAGGGCGAGGCGGTCTCGGCAGTCAGGCCGATATCGAGCTTCTGCCGGATGCGGTCCGCGGCCTCGTCCTCCGCAGACACCAGGGCCGCCTGCCAGGCGAAACGCGCATCCCGTCGCCGGCCCGCGGTCCAATAGGCGTCGCCCAAATGTTCGTTGATCGTCGGCTCTGCCGGTTCACCGCGCGCCGCGCGCTCGAGTGTCGGTATGGCGCGCTCCAGATCGCCCTGAATGTAATAGACCCAGCCCAGCGAGTCCGTGATCGACGCGCTGTCGGGGCTGAGTTCGCTGGCACGCCGGATCAGGTCCTCCGCCGTTTCGAGATCTTCGCGCCGTTCGAGCAACGCATAGCCGAGATAGTTGAGCGCGATCGGCTGGTTCGGGGCCAATTCGACCGCACGTTCGAGCGCGGGCCGGGATTCGTCCCACCGATCGGCATCGAGCAGCGCGCCGCCATAGAGCAGCCATGTGCTCCATGGCGCTTCGTCGCCGCCAGCTAGGGTAACGGCCCGGCCATAGGCTTCGGCGGCTTCTTCATAGCGGTCGAGCGCGGCAAAGCGTTCGCCATAGCGCTGCCAGTCCGCCGCCGTGGCGTTGCGCCGTTCCGCCCGCTCGCGCGCCAGCTCCAAAGCGGCTTGCGGCTCGTCCGTATCGGCGAGCAGCTGTACGCGCATATCCTGCACATCGGAGTAGAATGGATCGCGATTGCCGACGCCATCTAGGGCCAGCAGCGCCGCCTGTTCCTGATCGGCCTGATTGAGAATGCCGCTCGTGACGAACCATCCCACTGAGTTGTCGGGTGAGATGAATGTCGCGAAACGGCTGATCGTCAGCGCAAGCGACGTCGCATTTTGGCGATTGATGTCGGCAGCAAGGCGCACGAACATCTCGCCGATACCGTCGGCCGCGCTGTCGATGGCGCCGGGCAGCGAGCGCCGGCGCTCGATCGTCGCGCGAGCGGTGCGTTCGGCCCGGCTATTCCCCGGCAGGAAAGCGAGCGCCTCATCCCGGCGGCGCGCCTGTACGAGCCGGGCCGCAGCGGCGAGGCGCAGCCGCAAAAAACGCGGCGCGCCGACATCGTTCAAGGCCAGCGTCGCCGTAATGCCTTCGTCATAGCGTCCCATGGCGAGCAGCAGCAGGGCTCTGTGTTCGCGCACATAGATGCTGGCGATCGAATCCTCGCCCACGCCATCGAGAAACGCGATCGGATCGCCGTCATCGGCCCCATATGCGATCCAGGCGCGCATCACCGGAGCGAGTGAGGAGAAAAGCCCCTGCTCCTCGATCCGGTCGACGATCCGGCGTGCTTCGGCCCAATCACCCTCCTCCAGCGTTTCGATCAGGAACAGAAATTCGCCGTCCGGCGGCAGCGCATCGGCGGTTCGCAGCGATTGCGCGGCGCGCAGCGCCAAGGTCCGGTCGCCCGCCGCCACCGCGCGGCGATAGGCGCGGGCGGCGAGTGTCTCGTCGAACGGCGCGCCGGACAGCGCCGAAGCATAGCCTTCAGCCGCGATTCCGATCTGTCCCGATGCATCGGCGACCCGGGCGCGCGCATAATCCGATAGCGGATTGCTCGCCTCTGCGGTTCCGGTAATCACGAGAACCGGGGCAAGGACAAGGGCGGCACGCCCGGCGATACGCTTACATATTGGGATAGTTCGGTCCTCCGCCGCCTTCGGGCACGACCCAGTTTATATTCTGGGTCGGGTCCTTGATGTCGCATGTCTTGCAATGCACGCAGTTCTGCGCGTTGATCTGGAACCGCGGACTGCCGTCCTCGTCCTCGACAAACTCGTAGACGCCGGCCGGACAATAGCGCTGCGACGGCCCGGCATAGAGCGGCAGATTGTGCGCCACGGGTACGTCCGCGTCCTTAAGGGTCAGATGAACCGGCTGATCTTCCTCATGGTTGGTATTGGACAGGAAGACCGACGACAGACGGTCGAAACTGATCACGCCATCGGGTTTCGGATAGTCTATCTTCTTCACCTGATCGGCGGGCCACAGGCTTTCATGATCGGGATGATGGCCCATGGTGAATGGCATGCGGATGCCCAGATGCTCGGCCCACATCGTGATGCCCGAAAGCAGGGTACCGGTGAAATTGCCATATTTCTCGACCAGCGGCAGCGTGTTCCGGACTTTGCGGAGCTCCTTATACACCCAGCTATCCTCATAGGCCTGCTCATAGGCGGTCAGTTCGTCGCTGGCGCGTTCCGCCTGCACGGCGTCGAACGCGGCATCGGCGGCCATCATGCCGGTCTTCATCGCGGTATGGCTACCCTTGATCCGCGGTACGTTCACAAAACCGGCCGAACAGCCGATCAGCGCCCCGCCCGGAAAGGCGAGTTTCGGCACGGACTGCCAGCCGCCATCATTGATCGCGCGCGCGCCATAGGAAACGCGCTTGCCGCCTTCGAGAATCTCACGGATTGCCGGATGGGTTTTCCAGCGCTGCATTTCTTCGAACGGCGAAATCCAGGGATTGGCATAGTTGAGCCAAGTGACGAAACCGAGCGCGACCTGGCCATTCTCCTGATGATAGAGAAAACCGCCGCCATTGGCTTCGTCGAGCGGCCAGCCCTGGGTGTGGATCACGCGGCCCGGCACATGTTTGTCGGGCTCGATATCCCATAGCTCTTTTATCCCGAGACCATAGACTTGTGGCTCGGAGTTCGCATCGAGTGCAAACTTGGCGATCAGCTGTTTTGAGAGGTGCCCGCGCACGCCTTCGGCGAAGAAGGTATATTTGGCGTGGAGCTCCATGCCCGGCATGTAATCGGGCTTTTTCTCGCCATCGCGGGCGATGCCCATATCGCCGGTCGCGACGCCCTTGACCGAGCCATCCTCGTTGAACAGCACTTCCGCCGCCGCGAAACCGGGGAAAATCTCGACGCCCATGGCTTCCGCGCGGCCGGCGAGCCAGCGGCAGAAATTGCCGAGGCTGACCGTGTAGGTGCCCTTATTGTTCATGAAGCTTGGCATCAGAAGATGCGGAAATTCGCGCTTCTTGTTCTTCGTCAGGATCCAGTGATGGTTTTCCGTGACGGGCACGGTCAGCGGCGCATCGTCGAAATCCCGCCAGTCCGGAAATAATTCGTCGAGCGCCTTCGGGTCGACAACCGCGCCTGAAAGAATATGCGCGCCGATCTCGCTGCCCTTTTCGAGGATGCAGACCGAAATCTCCTTACCCGCCTCCTCGGCGCGCTGCTTGAGCCGGATCGCCGCGGAGAGACCCGCTGGGCCGCCACCGACGATCACGACGTCATAGGGCATGGATTCCCGTTCGGACATGGTCTCGCATTCTCCTTCAACGGACCGCTTCAGGCTCATATCGTCGCGGCCAGCAACCAATCTGTCAGATAGTCACTGCCCGGCGATTGACCAAGCCGTCAACCTTGGACTCTATGGGAATTCACGGAAAACGGGGGCAAGCCATTTCCGACGGCATCGATAATCTGGTTTCCTGGTGGCGCGAAGCCGGCGTCGACACGATTGTCGGCGACGAACCGCGCAGCTGGCTCGAAGAACCGAAAAAGCCGCGCGTAGCACCCGCAGCAAAAAACGAAGCGCCGACTGTAGCGCCAACGCCTAATATGGCCGACATGCCCTCGGAGCTAGCGGCATTCAGACAATGGTTGCTCTCCAGCGAGGCCCTGGCCGCACCCATATCCGAGCGGTTGGACGCGATCGGCGATCCTACGACCGGGTTGATGATCCTCGTCGATATGCCCGAGCAAGGCGATCGCGAGGCTGGAGGACTGCTATCGGGCGACACCGGACTCCTGTTCGATCGCATGCTGGCCGCTATCGGCCGCGATCGGGCTTCGGCCTATGTCGTGCCCCTCTCCCCCGCACGGATTGCCGGCGGCGCGATCGACGAAAACGCGCTCGAAACGCTCGGCTCTATCGCCCGCCATCACGTCGCCCTTGCTGGCCCGGAACGACTATTAACCATGAGCGACGCGCCGAGCCGTGTGTTTTGCGGGGCCGGGCTCGATGAAAGTCGTGGAACGCAACACATTTTTAACCATGATGGCGGCACTGTGTCGGTGACCGCCACTTTTCATCCGCGGTTCCTGCTCCAGCAGCCGCGCTTCAAGGCGCAAAGCTGGAAGGACCTGCAGATGCTCATAGAGGGAATACACGCGTGAAATTGAAGCTTCTTGCCGCAACGGCCCTGTTATCGGCGTCTCTCACGCCTGCCTTGGCAGACGCGGCCAGCCTGCCCACGCTTTCACAGGCGCAAACGCAATCCGAAATCGATTCCGTGCTCAGCCGGAGCGAGCGTGAGGCCTATCGCCAGATTTTCGCCGATATTCGCAACCGCAACTGGGAAAGCGCGGAAGGGCGGCTGGCGCGCGCGCCGGACAGCGTCCTGCACCCCGTAGCACGCGCCGAGCTTTATCTTGCCCCCGGATCGCCGCGCGTCGAGCTGGAGCCACTCCGAGCGCTGCTGAACGATGCGCCAGATTTGCCCGACGCCAATCGCATTCTGACACTCGCGCAAAGCCGCGGTCTCGAACAGGCGCCCGTATTGCCGCGCACGCACTCGATGCGCCGCCCGTCCGGTCCCTCGCGCCGGGCGCGTGCTCAACCGGTGCGCGACGATAGCGCCGCGCGCTCGGTCGTCCGGGAAATCCGCCCGCTGATCGTCGCCGATAGCCCGCGCGAAGCGGAAAATGTGCTTGAGCGGAACCGCGAGTCCCTCACCCGCGCCGGCCTTACCGAGGTGCAGCAGCGCGTCTCATGGTCCTATTATCTGACCGGTGACGACCGCAATGCACAGCGGCTCGCTCGCCAGGCGCGCGCTGGGATCGGCGACTGGGCCGTACATGGCGATTGGGTCGACGGACTGGCATCATGGCGGCTCGGCGATTTCGAGGCGGCGGCTGACGCGTTCGCTTCGGTCGGACGCCGCGCCCCTGACAGCGAAAAACGCGCCGCCGGCCTGTATTGGGCCGCACGCGCTGAGATGCGCGCCGGCCGTCCGGAAAATGTGCAGACCTTGCTGCGTACCGCCGCGCTGATGGACGAAACTTTCTACGGCCTGCTCGCAATGCAGAGCCTCGGCATCTCCGAAGCACCGGCGCACCGGAATATCCCGTCGCCGACATGGGATACGGTCGCCTCTTTCTCGACGGCGCAGCGCGCGATGGCGCTGGCAGAGCTCGGAGAGCGGGAGCTGGCGGACGAATTCGTGCGGCATGGCGCCGCGATCGGCAATCCGCAGCATCATGACGCATGGCTCGATCTTGCGAACCAGTTGCGCCTGCCCAACGCCGAACTCTGGATCGCGCGCAATGCGCCCGTATCCTATCACGCATCGTCCCGCGTGCGCTTCCCTGCGCCCGGCTACGAGCCTGTCGGCGGTTGGCGCGTCGATCGCTCGCTCGTTTATGCGCATGCGCTGCAGGAATCGAATTTCCGCCCCGAAGTCGTAAGTCCGGCTGGCGCGCGCGGCCTCTTGCAGCTGATGCCGGGCACGGCGCGCGACATCGCCCGCGACCGCGGCGAGACTGTCAACGCCTCACGGCTCAACGTGCCGGAGATCAATATCGAATATGGCCAGCATTATATGGAAGAGATGCGCGACTTTTCGGGCATGCAGGGGCTGCTGCCCAAGGTGATCGCGTCCTATAATGCCGGACCTGGCGCGGTGATGAACTGGGAGGGTCGCCTCCGCGACCGTGGCGATCCGCTGCTCTATATCGAGAGCATCCCTTTCTACGAGACGCGCGGCTATGTGCCGATCGTCCTGCGTAATTACTGGATGTATCAGCGCAATGCCGGCGAAGAATCGACGAGCCTCGCGGCGCTGGCGCAAGGCATGTGGCCGCGTTTCCCGGGCGCACCGGGCGCGGTTGCCGTGCGTCTGTCCGGCCAGGGAGGCGCGCGCATTGCCAATTGACGAGAGTGCCGAATTCAAACCCGTCCGCATCGCGCTACTGACGGTTTCGGACACGCGCAATCGCGAGCAGGACAGTTCGGGCGACATATTGGAGCAACGGTTGACCGATGCCGGGCATATCCTCGCGGCGCGCCAGATCGTGCGTGACGAAATGTCCGAAATCGTCTCGCGTCTCCATGCCTGGATCGACGATCCTGAAGTCGATTGCGTCATAACGACCGGCGGCACTGGGCTGACCGGGCGCGACATTACGCCCGAAGCGCTCGAACGGGTGCAGGACAAAGCGATACCGGGCTTTGGCGAGCTGTTCCGGATGTTGAGCTATGAGAAGATCGGCACATCGACGATTCAATCACGTGCCTGTGGCTGCGTCGCACGCGGCACCTATATTTTCGCGCTGCCGGGCTCCAATGGCGCAGTGAAGGATGGCTGGGACGGAATTCTCGCGACACAGCTCGACAACCGCTATCGCCCCTGCAATTTCGTCGAACTCATGCCCCGGCTTCAGGAAGGCTAGCCGACCGGCCGGGAAATCCAGACTTCGCGGATTTCCGCATCCGGATAGGCGGTGGACGTCTCAAAGTAGGTGCCGTCTCCCTCCACGCCGCTATAATCGCCGCCATGTTCTCCGCCCGGCACGGTCAGGCCCCCGGTTTGCGTTTCAGCGTCAGCCGTGTCGGATCGCGCCCGGAACAGGAAATTGGACGGCGCATTGGCGAAGGTCACATATTCGCGGCCCTCATTGTCCCAACTGAAGCCGAAGGTCGGTTCGCCATAGGCTTCGATTGCCGTCGAAACCGGCGTGCCCGGGCCCACCCCGGCCGCATCGTTGCAGATGGGGCTCGACACGATGAGGCTTTCGACGGCCGCCTCGGCCGTATAGCTCTCTTCGGCGAAGGTGATCGCGCACAGCGCGTCTTCGCCCTCTGACCGCACGCACAAGGCGCTCAGATCGACCATATATGTCGAGTAGAAGTTGAGCGCCGTGCCCTCCGGAAAGGCCGCAGCGAAGTCGCCGAGCGTTTCCGGCAGGGCGATGCCGGCGACGCGATCTTCTGCGATGAAACATTCCGGATCGAAGGCCGCGCTTCCTACTGGCGCCATGCCAACCACACGATCAGCGCCATCGGCAATCTCGGTATCGAGCAACAGCTGTTCCGGCGCGCCGCCTGTATCAGCGTCTTCTGAACCGTCTGAAACCGTGCGCGCTTCGGCTGATTCGGTTTCGCTAACGGTATCGCTTTCCGCCGCACAAGCCGTCAGCCCAAGCGCAAGACAGGTCAGGCTGGTCCAGAGAGTTCGCATCGCTTTTTCCTTTCTCGCTAACCTTGCACTGCACCGGCGCAGATGGCAATGTGTTCTTGTTATGTTCTCATGCAAAACAAAAGGCCGCGGTGCGACCGCGAACGCCCCGCCCACACGCTTCAACCTGCCCGACCGCGAGCCGGACGGCGACTGGCTCGATGCCGAAGAGGACATCGACGGAGCGCCCCCTGCCCCCAAAACCTCAGTCACGATCGAACGCCCGAAGACGATCATTACCCGCAACGCATCGCCGGACATCGGCTTCGACCGCTCGATTAACGCCTATCGCGGGTGCGAGCATGGCTGCATCTATTGCTTCGCGCGCCCAACCCATGCCTTTCACGATCTCTCGCCCGGTCTCGATTTCGAAACCCGGCTGTTCGCCAAGCCTAGTGCGCCGCGCCTTCTGCACGAGGCGCTCTCGAAGCCGAACTATCGCGTCGCGCCGATCGCGATGGGCACGAATACCGATCCCTATCAGCCGATCGAGAGGCGTTATCGGATCACGCGCGACTGTATCGCAATCCTGGCCGAAGCGCGCCATCCGCTAACGATCACGACCAAATCGGACCGCGTGGTGCGCGATATCGACCTGCTCGCCGACATGGCCGCCCATGATCTCGTCGCCGTCGCGGTTTCGGTGACGTCGCTCGATCCGCACGTGCACTGCACGCTCGAACCGCGCGCACCCTCGGCGCGCAAGCGGCTAGCCGCGATCACGGCGCTCAGTGAGGCGGGTATCCCGACCTATGTGTCGATGTCCCCGATCATCCCGGCGATCACCGATCACGAGATTGAGACGCTAATCGAAACAGCGGCCGAAGCAGGGGCGCAGGCAGCTTTTTTCATCCCGGTCCGCCTGCCGCACGAGGTCGCACCGCTGTTTCGCGCCTGGCTCGACGAATATTATCCCGAACGCGTCGGCAAGGTGATGAATATCATCCGGTCGATCCGTCAGGGGCGCGACAACGACCCCAATTACTTCACGCGCATGCGCGCGGCTGGACCCTGGGGCAAGTTGATCGAAGCGCGCTTCGCCAGAGTCTGCCGCAAGCACGGCCTCAATCAGCAGAAAATAATGCTGCGCACCGACCTGTTCCGCCCGCCTGCCGGGCCGCAAGGGGAGTTGTTCTGAGCGCTGCTAACCGCGTGCGACGACGAGGCGATAGCCCATATCTATCGCATCCTGATCGAGCAGATCGGCATAGCGCCGCTCCCACGCGCCCGATTGCAGATCGTCCGCCAGTCGTTCAAGCTTTTCGGAAATATTGTCGATCTTCCAGAAGGTCGAGCTGCCCTTGCGGATTTGCGGATCGAGATAGGCCGAAGGACGGCGCCAATAGGCGTAGAGGAAACCGTCGGTACAATCGTGCGGGATCGGTACGGTCGCAATCTCGACCGGCCCGAGCCATTTTTCGTAATCGGCCATTTTGGGCATCTGCCGCGCGTCGAGTTCGGCATTCTCGGGCAGATAATCGAGCAGCCAGATGTCGCGATAGTCTGGATCGAAGGTCAGCAACACGACCGGCCCGCGGGTGACCCGGCGCATCTCACCAAGGCCTTTGGCCTGATCGGTCCAATGGTGGATGGTCAGCACCGCCATCGATGCATCGAAACTGTCATCGTCGAAAGGCAGGTCTTCGGCGACGCCTTGAATGGCTGGCGCCGCATCGCGCGGACGCTGGCCGATCATTTCGAGCGACGGTTCGACGGCGGTTACTTGCCGGCCGGCCGACTCGTACGAGCCCGCACCGGCCCCAACATTGAGGACGGTCTCGGCAGCGCCCAATGCCCCTTCGATGGCGGCGGCTATGCGCGGATCGGGTTTGCGCAGATCGGCATAGTCGACGCCGATCTCGTCATAGATGGCCGACATCGCGATCTATGCCCGCCGTGCCCGCTCAGGCCGTTTCCAGCTTGTAATCCTTATATTCGTCACGCAGCGCGCGTTTCAGGATCTTGCCGGTGGCCGTATGCGGCAACTCATCGACGAATTTTACCTCGTCGGGCAACCACCATTTGGCAACCTTGTCCGTGAGATAGTCGATGACATCGTCGCCGCTGAGTTCCGCACCCTCTTTCCTGACGATCAGGAGCAGTGGCCGTTCGTCCCATTTCGGGTGATAGACGCCGACAGCCGCTGCTTCGGCAACGCCCGGGCAACCCACTGCGGCATTTTCAAGCTCGATTGAGCTGATCCATTCGCCGCCGGACTTGATCACATCCTTCGCACGATCCGTGATCTGCATACAGCCATCGGGATGGATGACCGCGACGTCGCCGGTGTCGAACCAATTGTCGTCGCCCACACATTTGCCGCCATCGTCCTGGAAATATTGATCCAGCACCCAGGGCCCACGCACATGGAGGCTGCCCGAGCTTTCGCCGTCGCGCGGCAGTTCGTTTCCGTCGTCATCGACGACACGGATTTCGACGCCGAACGGCGTGCGGCCTTGCTTGCAGATGATATCGACCTTCTCGTCGAAGCTGAGCTCATCCCAGTTCGGCGGACGCATCCCGATCGTGCCGATCGGCGAGGTTTCGGTCATGCCCCAGGCGTGGAGGACATAGACGCCCGCGTTCATCAGCCGTTCGATCATCGCGCGCGGTGCAGCCGACCCGCCGATCACGACCATTTCGAGCTTGCCATAATCGACCGTGTTCGCGTCCATATGGGCGAACATGGCCAGCCAGACGGTCGGCACACCGGCGGAATGCGTGACGCCCTCGTCGAGCATCAGATTGTGCAGCACGCCGCCATCGTTGGAGGCGGAGAAGACCATCTTCGATCCCGTCACGGCGCAGGCAAAGGGCAAGCCCCAGGCATTGGCGTGGAACATCGGCACGATGGGCAGCATGACCGAGCGCTGCGACAGGTTCATGGCATCGGGCTGTCCCTCGGTAATCGCATGGACCACGTTCGAGCGATGTTCGTAGAGCACGCCCTTGGGATTGCCGGTCGTACCGCTCGTGTAACAGAGACCGCACGGCTCGCGCTCGTCGCCGTCGACCCATTCATAATCGCCATCTTCGGCATCGGTAAGCGCGCGGAAGGTCGGATAGTCGCCTTCACCGTCGAACAGGATGAAATGCTCAATCGTCTTGAGCTGATCCTTCACGCCGTCGACGATCGGTTCGAACATCTTGTCGAACAGCAGAATCCGGTCCTCGGCATGGTTCATGATGTAAACAAGTTGCTCCGCGAAGAGCCGCGGATTGATCGTATGAACGACGCCACCCATCCCGCTGATCCCGTACCAAGCCGATAGATGGTGCGCATGGTTCATCGCCAGCGTCGCGATCCGGTCGCCCTTCTTCATGCCGAGTTTTTCGAGAGCCTGGGAGAATTTGCGGGCATCTTCGGCGATGCCGGCCCAGTTCGAACGGGTCGTGCTGCCGTCGGCCCAGCGCGTCACGATCTCGCGTGTGCCGTGCTCCTTCGCCGCATGATCGATAATATTGCTGATGCGCAGCGGCGCATTCTGCATTCCTCCAAGCATGGTCATCCTCTCGATAGTGCTGATTTTTGGCGCAGTTTAGCCACTGGCGGGCAATCGTCCAGCCCCCATGGATCAGGAAAGCGCGAAATCAGGAAACGAGCGCGAGCGGCGGGCGCTGTTCATCGACCGCCCCGGTATCGGGCGCAAGCTGCGCTTCGATGACTCCGGGAAGCTGCGCGATCTTCTCGCTGATCTCCGCATCGAGACAGAATTGGCGGCCGAGCACGACGCGCGCACTGCCGCCCTTGGGCAATGCCGCCTCGAAAACGACCGTGCCGCGCCCGCCCGCATTCTCACCAAGCGCTTCGGCAACGGACGAGAGGGCAGCCGGATCGGCAATCGATATAGTCATCATGACGCGCTTGCGGTTCGCGAGATCTTCGAAGGGCTGGAAACGCTGGACCGTCACGCGCGGCATATCTTCGCCGGGCTGCCAATCGAGCTCGACATTGAGCAGACCGCACTTGCCGCTCTTCGCCGCCTCTTCGAGCGCAAGCCGCGGGCCGTCATCGAAGGCGCTCGCGAAAAACTGCCCCGATGCATCGGACAGCGTCGCCGTCACGAACGGATTGCCCCGCCGCGAGGTACGCTTGCGGACGGTTTCGACCATGCCGGCCATGATCTCGGTGACGCGCCCGCCCGCCGCCGGCGCGGGCATGGCGCAAAGCGCGCCATAGCTCTGCGCGCCATAAGCGTCGGCCAGATGCTTGAAATTATCAACCGGATGGCCGGAGAAATAGAAGCCAAACGCTTCCTTCTCCTGCGCCATCCGCTCGGCAAGCGGCCAATGCACCTCCTGCGATAGCCGGATATGCGCGATATCGCTCTCGCCGGCATCGGCGAACAATCCGCCCTGCCCCGTCTCGCGCGCATCGGCGGCGCTCGACGCGATGGCGAGGATCGTCTCGGCTGCAGCGAACACGGCCGGTCGGTTGTCCTCCAGCCCATCGAACGCGCCCGCGCCCGCGAGGCTTTCGAGCTGGCGTTTGTTGAGCAGGTGCGGATCAACCCGTGCCGCGAAATCATCGAGGCTGGCGAACTTGCCCTCGGCCTCACGCTCGGCAACGAGCTGCTCCATCGCCTTCTGCCCGACGCCCTTCAATGCGGCGAGCGCATAGCGGACCGCGTGACCGGCACCATACGGCTCGACCGAGAACAGCGCCGCGCTCTCGTTCACACAGGGCGGCAGGCAGACGATAGGCTCGCCCGTATCCTCGTCGCGCGTGCGCCGGATGTCCTCAAGGAAGATGCCGAGCTTGTCGGTATTACCCATGTCGTAGCACATGGACGCCGCGAAGAATTCGTGCGGATAGTGGGTTTTCAGCCAGGCGGTCTGATAGGCGATCAGCGCATAGGCGGCGGCATGGCTCTTGTTGAAGCCGTAACCGGCGAACTTGGCGATCAAGTCGAACAGCTCGTTGGCCTTGCCCGAGGGTATATTGTTGCTCGCGCAGCCCGAAACGAACCGGTCGCGCTGCGCATCCATCTCCGCCTGGATCTTCTTGCCCATCGCGCGGCGCAGCAAGTCGGCATCACCCAGGCTGTAACCGGCCAGCGTCTTCGCCGCCTCCATCACCTGTTCCTGATAGACGAAGATGCCGTAGGTTTCCTTCAGGATCGGCTCGAGATCGGGATGCGGATATTCGATTGCCTCCGCGCCATTCTTCCGCGCGCCGAACATCGGGATATTGTCCATCGGACCCGGTCGATAGAGTGAGACGAGCGCGATAATGTCTTCAAAACAGGTCGGCTTCACGGCGGCCAGCGTGCGCCGCATGCCTTCAGATTCCAGCTGGAATACCCCGACCGTGTTGCCGCTCTGGAGCAGCTTGTAGACCTCGTCATCGTCCCAGCCGAGCCGATCGAGATCGACGCTGATCCCACGCTGCGCCAACAGCTGCACCGCCTTTTTCAGCACCGACAACGTCTTCAGCCCGAGAAAGTCGAACTTCACCAGCCCTGCCTTTTCGACATTTTTCATGTCGAACTGGGTGACGGGAATATCGGAACGCGGATCGCGATAGAGCGGCACGAGCTTATCGAGCCTGCGGTCGCCGATCACCACGCCTGCCGCATGGGTCGAGCTGTGGCGCGGCAGGCCTTCGAGCTTCATCGCGAGATCGACGAGTTTCTTGACGTCCGCGTCGGTCTTATACTCGGTCTCGAACTCCGAAACGCCGTTAAGCGCACGTTCCAAGGTCCAGGGATCGGTCGGATGGTTGGGCACCATCTTGGTCAGCCGATCGACCTGTCCATAAGGCATCTGCAGCACCCGCCCGACATCGCGCAGCACGGCGCGCGACTTCATCGTCCCGAAGGTGATGATTTGGGCAACCTGATCGCGGCCATATTTCTCCTGCACGTAACGAATGACCTCGCCGCGACGCGTTTCGCAGAAATCGATATCGAAATCGGGCATCGACACGCGTTCGGGATTGAGGAAGCGTTCGAACAGCAGGCCAAGCTCGAGCGGATCGAGATCGGTGATCGTCAGCGCCCAGGCGACGACCGACCCCGCGCCCGACCCACGCCCCGGCCCGACCGGAATCCCCTCCGCCTTCGCCCATTTAATGAAATCGGCAACGATCAGGAAATAGCCGGGAAAGCCCATCTCGATGATGATATCGAGCTCATATTCGAGCCGTTCGAGATAGGGCGCCCGAATGTCGTCGGCCAGCGCATCGCCATGGATCGCGACGAGGCGCTCCTCTAGGCCTTTGCGCGAATCCGCCCGCAGCTGCGCGGACTCACCGTCAAGATCGCCGGCAACGCTGGGCAAGATCGGATCGCGCTTCGGCGCGGCAAAGGCGCAGCGCTGGGCGATGACGAGGGTGTTGGCGAGCGCCTCGGGCAGGTCGCGAAACCGCTCCTCAATCGCCTCATGCGGCACCATCCAGCCCTCTTCCGGGCTCTGCCGGCGATCATCGCTTTCGACATAATTGCTGTCCGCGATACACAGCATCGCGTCATGCGCGGCATGGAAATCCTGCTGCTGGAAAAAGGCGGGATTGGTCGCGACCAATGGCAGATCGCGCGCATAGGCGAGATCGAGCAGCGCCTCCTCGCTCGCCTCCTCGACCGGATCGCCGCGCCGGCTGATCTCGACATAGAGCCGGCCCGGAAACAGCGCGATCAGCCGTTCGGCATAGGCAAGCGCAGCCTCGGTCTGTTCGCCCTCGAAGAGCCGCGCCAACGCCCCCTCGCCGCCACCCGTCAGCGCGATCAATCCATCCGTACGGCCTTCCAGCACTTCAAACGGCACATGCGGCGGTTCTTCGAGCGGCCGGTCGAGATGCGCTTCCGACACCAGCGCGCAGAGATTTTCGTACCCTCTCTCATCCTGCGCGAGCAGCGGGAGCCAATCGATCACCGGGTCTTCGCTCTCGGCGCGACCGGGCCGGGCGACCGCCAGCATCGTACCGATAATCGGCTGCACACCCGTATCGAATGCGGCCGCACAAAAAGGCATGGCGGCATAAAGCCCGTTACGATCCACAAGCGCCGTCGCCGGGAAACCCAGCTCGCGGGCGCGGGCGGCGATCTTCTTGGGCTGGATCGCGCCTTCGAGCATCGTATAGGCCGAGAAGATACGAAGCGGGACGAAAGGCGCGGCGGACATCCGCTCAATATGGGGCGGAGATGCGATTCGCGAAACGAGAACAAATAGAGGACGGTGGATAGGCCCCGGCGGGACGCTCTAGTCGAGCAACTCCACGATATCCTTTTCGATCTGATAGGGCTTGGTCGTCGGCGCATAGCGCTGCACGACATTGCCGCTCGCATCGACGAGAAACTTGGTGAAGTTCCACTTGATCCGGTCGCTCATCAGGCCGCGTTTCTGCTCTCGCAGATGCGCGAACAGCGGATCGGCCTTGCTGCCATTCACGTCGATCTTGGCGAACAGCGGAAAGGTGACGTCATAGGTCAGCGTGCAGAAATTCTCGATTTCCTCGGCATCGCCAGGCTCCTGCGCGCCGAATTGGTTGCAGGGGAAAGCGAGGATTTCGAACCCGCGATCCTTATATTTGCGGTACAGCTCTTCGAGCCCTGCATATTGCGGCGTGAACCCGCATTTCGAGGCGACATTGACGATGAGCACCGTCTTGCCCGCATAGTCAGCGAGCTGCCTTTCGGCCCCGTCAGGCAGCTTCACGGCATAGTCATGAACGCTCATGCGGCTTCCCTTTCCAGATGGCCCTCATGGAGACGATAGACCTGATCGGTCTTTTTCGCGAGCCGTTCGTTATGCGTCGCGATCAGCGCCGCACTCCCCTCCTCGCGGACGAGCGAGAGAAATTCGCCGAGCACGATATCGGCCGTCGCTTCATCCAGATTGCCGGTCGGTTCATCGGCAAGGACGAGCGAGGGCCGGTTCGCGAGCGCGCGGCCAACCGCAACGCGCTGCTGCTCGCCGCCCGACAGCTGTGAGGGGCGATGATCGAGGCGATGGCGGAGGCCAAGCCGGTCGAGCAATGCCGCGGCGCGCGTCTCGGCCTCGTCCGGCATCGCGCCGCGGATCAGCTGCGGGATGATCACATTTTCCTTGGCCGAGAAATCGGGCAGCAAATGATGGAACTGGTAGACGAACCCAAGATGATCGCGCCGCAGCCGGGTGCGCGCGTCGTTTTCGAGATTGCCCGCCTGTTCGCCGTCGATGGCGATCGAACCGCTGAATCCGCCTTCGAGCAGACCGACGGCCTGCAGCATCGTCGATTTGCCTGAGCCAGACGGCCCGAGCAGCGCGACGATCTCGCCCCTGCGGATCGAGATATCGACGCCGCGCAGCACCTCGATGATCACGCCGCCCTGTTCGAAGCTCCGCGCGAGATTGCGGACTTCGAGAACCGTCTCACTCATAGCGCAGCACCTGCACCGGATCGGTGCTCGCCGCCTTGAACGCCGGGTAGAGCGTGAACACAAAGGCCGAGCCGAGTGCCAGCCCGACGATCGCCAATATCTCGAACGGATCGGTGCGCGCCGGTAGCTCGGTAATAAAGCGTACCGACGGGTCCCAGAGATTCTGGCCCGTCACCGCCTGCACGAAATTCACGACATTCTGCCGGAAGTGCAGCAGCAGGAAACCGAGGCCCAGCCCCGCCAGCGTACCGAGCGTGCTCGTCGTCATGCCGATTGTCAGGAAGATTTTCATCATCGAGCGGCGCGACGCGCCCATCGTCCGCATGATCGCGATGTCTCGCTTTTTCGCGCGCACGAGCATGATCAACGAGGAGAGGATATTGAACACGGCGACAAGAATGATCAGCGAGAGCACCCAGAACATCACCACGCGCTCGACCGCCAGCGCGTCGAAGAGCTGGCTGTTCATCTCGCGCCAGTCGGTGAGCACACCCTGCGCGGCATAGTTGCGGGCGATCGGCTCCAATATCTCCCTCACATTCTCCGGATCGGTCGTGTCGAATTCGATCATGCCGACCGCGTCTTCGAGCAGCAGGAGCGTCTGCGCGTCCTCCATCGGCATCAGTACGAAGGCCTTGTCGAAATCATAGACGCCGACTTCGAAGATCGCGGCCACCTCATAGGATACGATCCGTGGCACCGTGCCAAATGGCGTCGAACGTCCCTGCGGCGAAATCAGGCTGATCTGTCCGCCGGTCACCGCGCCGAGCGCCGTTGCCAGCCGTGAACCAATCGCCACCCGGCTGCTCCCCGGCGTCAGGCGCTCCATATCACCAGCGACGATATTCTCGTTGATCGTCTCGTTAGCGCGGATGTCCTCGACCTGCATACCGCGCGCGAGGACGCCTTCGACCCGCCCGTCATAGCTCGCCATCAGCGGCTGTTCGATCAGCGGCGTCGCGGAGACCACGCCCTCGGTCTGCCGCGATTCTTCGAGGATTTCGCGCCAGTCCGGCAGCCGCCCGCCATAGCCCTGCATCACAGCATGACCATTGAGCCCGACAATCTTGTCGAACAGGTCGGCGCGAAAACCGTTCATCACGCTCATCACGACGACCAGCGCCATCACGCCCAGCATCACCGCGACGAAGCTGATCGACGCGACGACGAAGATGAACCGCTCGCCCTTGCCGGGCAGCAAATAGCGTTTCGCGATCATCCGCTCATGGCGGGACAGGATCATGCAAGTGTCTCCAAAGCGACCTCGGGAGACACTTCCATACGCTCGCCGGTTGAACGCCGCTTTAACTCGACCACACCATTTTTCAGCCCGCGCGGGCCGACGATCAACTGCCAGGGCAGTCCGATCACATCCATCGTCGCGAATTTCGCGCCGCCGCGCTCGTCGCGATCATCGTAAAGCACTTCGACGCCCGCGGCTTCGAGCTTCGCGTAAAGGTCGTCGGCCGCCGCCACACAGGCGTCGTCATCGGCGCGCATATTGATGAGACCGACTTTATAAGGTGCGACTGCCTCGGGCCAGATAATACCATCATCGTCATGGCTCGCCTCGATGATAGCCCCGGCCAATCGCGAGACGCCGACGCCATAGCTGCCCATGACCGGCGTCACCATCGAACCGTCCTTGCCCGAGACCTTGAGGCCCATCGCCTTCGAATATTTGTCGCCGAAGAAGAAAATATGGCCGACCTCGACGCCGCGCGACCGGAGCAGATCGTCGCCCATCTCCGCTTCGCGCGCTTCGTCCCGCTTCTCATCGGTCGCCGCATATTCGGCTGTCATGCTGTCGACGAAGGCCTGAAGCGCGTCGGTGTCTTCCACATCGACATTGTAGTGTTCCGCCGAGCGCGCCTCTTCCCAGCTCTTATGGAAAAAGACCTCGCTCTCGCCCGAGGGCGCGAGGATGATGAATTCATGGCTGAGATCGCCACCGATCGGCCCGGTATCCGCCTGCATCGGAATGGCGCGCAGCCCCATCCGGGCAAAAGTGCGCAGATAGGCCACGAACTGCTTGTTATAGCTGACCCGGCCGCCGGCTTCGTCCAGATCGAAACTGTAGGCGTCCTTCATCAGAAATTCGCGGCCGCGCATCACGCCGAAACGCGGACGGATCTCGTCGCGAAACTTCCACTGGATATGGTAGAGAATCTTCGGCAGGTCGCGATAGCTGCGCGCCCCATCCTTGAAGATCGCCGTGATCATTTCCTCATTGGTCGGGCCGTAGAGCAGGTCGCGCCCCTGCCGATCCTCGATCCGCAGCATCTCCGGCCCATAGGCATCGTAGCGGCCGCTCTCGCGCCACAGATCGGCCGATTGCAGAGTCGGCATCAGCATCTCGGCCGCGCCGATCCGGTCCTGCTCCTCACGCACAATCTGCTCGATCTTGCGGAGCACACGATGGCCGAGCGGCAGCCAGGCATAGATGCCGGCCGATGTCTGGCGCACCAGCCCGGCGCGCAGCATCAGCTTGTGGCTGATGATCTCCGCATCGGCGGGTGTTTCCTTGGTAACGGGCAGAAAATAGCGGGACAGGCGCATGATGATGGGTCCGAAAATGGGCCGATGATATTGCGCGTCTCTAGGGTGCATGCCTGCCCGCCGCAAGCATCAACGCCGGTACGCCGCTGTTGCGTTGACGTCACAGCCGCCAACTTATTGTGGCAGAAATGCGGCTAACCCCATGACAAGGACCAGAGTCATGGCTTAGCACGCTCGACATCAATCACGCGCCTTTGGCCGTGGTTCAGGGAGGTTCCCCGCTGCACGCCTTGAGGGGAAGGCATGTGCGCGACACGGGAGCCACAAAAAGGGGGCGAACCCAAGTTCGTCACGCTTGTGCCCGGACCTCACGGTCCGGGCACTTTCGTTTTGGGACGCGCATTTGCCACCCGCGATCATTGCCTTCATAACAAAAGAAAAGTCGCGTGAGAGGTAGCCTGTATGAAAGAACCGCCCGCCTCGGGCCAGCTGGCCCAGGAACGCGAACTGCTGCAACCGGCACCTGCTGATAGCGGCGCCTCGAAAAAGCTCTCGCTCGGCACGAAGCTCGCTTATGGATTCGGTTCAGTCGCCTATGGCGTGAAAGACGGCGGCCTCAAATATTTTCTGCTGCTCTTCTACGCGCAGGTCATCGGCGTCGATGCGCTGCTCGTCAGCCTGGCGATCCTGATCGCGCTGATTTCCGACGCGTTCAGCGATCCGATCGTCGGCTATTGGTCGGACAATCTCCGCTCCCGCTGGGGCCGGCGCCACCCCTTCATGTATATCGCGGCAGTGCCGATATCGGTCAGCTATTATTTCATCTGGAACCCGCCAACCGGCTGGAGCGACACGGCGCTCTTCTGGTATATCGTCGTCCTCGCGGTGATCATCCGCACCTTCATCACCTTTTTCGAAACGCCCAACACCGCGCTCACCCCCGAACTGACCCAGGATTATGACGAGCGAAGCTCGCTGCTCGGCTTCCGCTATTATTTCGGCTGGACGGGCGGTAACGCGATGACGGTCATCAACTTCGCCTTGATCTTTCCGGCTTTCGCGACCGTGACCATTCCCAATGGCCAATTCAATCCCGAAGCCTATTCATTCTACAGCATGATCGCCTCCGGACTGATTTTCACAGCGATCATGGTGTCAGCTCTCGGCACACATTCCCGTATTCCCCATCTGCAAGCGCCCCCACCGAAGCGCGATCTGACGCTCGGCAAGATTTTTCGCGAGATATTCGAAACGCTTTCGAGCCGGTCATTTATCGTGCTGTTCTGCGCCGCGCTGCTTGCTTGGACGGCGAGCGGCCTTGCCGCCGGGCTCGCCTTTTACTTCGCGACCTATTTCTGGGGCTTCAGCCCGCAGCAGCTCGGCGTAATCACCTTCGGCGTGTTCATATCGGCGATCATCGGCTCGACCCTTGCGCCCATCGTCACACGCAAGCTCGGCAAGAAGCGCGGCGCCATCATTATCGGCCTCATCGCCTTTATCGGCTCGCCCATGCCGATCTTCCTCAGGCTGATCGGCGTCTTGCCAGACAATGAGTCGCCCTTCATCTTCTGGTTCTACCTAATCGCCAACACGATCGATGTCGGACTGATCATCTGTTACCAGATTCTCGCCGCTTCGATGATCGCAGACCTCGTCGAACAGGCAGAAGTGAAGACCGGGCGGCGGTCCGAGGGCCTGTTCTTCGCGGCTTCCACCTTCATGCGCAAATGGGGCGAAGGGTTCGGCATCGTGGCGGCGGGCTTTGTCCTCGCCGGTGCCGGACTCGCGGCAGGTGCGGTACAGGGCGAAGTGCCCGAAGACACGCTTTGGGATCTCGGCGCGGTCTATGTACCGACGATTCTTGCGCTCTGGATGGCGATGATCGGCTTTATCAGCTTCTACAGTCTCGACCGCAGCGGCCATGAGAGCAATCTGCGCGAACTGGCCCGGCGGCGCGGCGCGGAAAGCTGAGGAACCATCGCATGACCGAAACATCGCCCCCTGAACGCATCGAGCTGATGGGTGCTCCGGGCTCGCCCTATACGCGCAAGATGATCGCCTATCTGCGCTATCGCCATATTCGCTATGCGATGCGCTGGGGCGGGATGATGGGCGCGCCAGAAGGCTATCCAAAGCCCAAGGTCCGGCTGATGCCGACCTTCTTCTTCCGCGATATGAACGGCGCGCTCGAAGCGGTCGTGGACTCGACGCCGATCATCCGCCGGCTCGAAGCCGACATGCCGGGCCGAGCGGCCGTCCCGCCCGATCCCGCCCTCGCCTTCATCAACTATCTGATCGAGGATTATGCCGACGAGTGGCTGACCAAGGCGATGTTCCATTATCGCTGGCATTATGATGCCGATGCGAAAAATGCCGGTCCGCTGCTGATCCACTGGGCAGAGCCAACACTTCCCGACGATCAGGCCCGGACAATGGCAGAGACATTTTCGCAGCGGCAGATCGACAGGCTGTATGTCGTGGGATCGAACGAAACGACCGCCGAAACGATCGAGTCCAGCTATGTTCGCCTACTCGATATTCTCGATACGCTGATCGGAGCCCAAGGCTATATGCTCGGCCGCCGCCCATCCTCGGCGGATTTCGCGCTGTACGGCCAGCTGACCCAGCTGACGATCGTCGATCCGACACCGGCAGCGCTGGCTGCCGAAAGAAGCCCGCGCGTACGCGCTTGGGTCGACCGGGTCGACGATCTCTCCGGCCTCGTCGTCCAGACCGAGTACTGGGTCGATATCGACGCCGTACATGCCCAGCTCACGCCCCTGCTGACCGAAATCGGGCGCGTTTATGCGCCGTTCCTCCTCGCCAATGCGCAAGCCGTTATGAATGGCGCCGAAGACTTCGAAACGGAGATCGACGGGCGGCCCTGGTCGCAGCCGACCTTCCCCTATCAGGCGAAATGCCTGCAATGGATCCGCGAGGAATTCGCGGCGCTCTCCCCGGACGACCAGGCGCGCGTCAATGCGCTTATCGATGGAACGGGCTGCGAACCGCTACTCGGCTAGAGCGAGAGGATGAACCCATCGCGCGGGCTGGCATTGCCCGGTAGCAGCGTGGCGTAGGTCTCCGACACCGCATCGCCGCCCTCGCGCCGGATCACGTCGACCCAGCCCTTCGCATCGCCGATGAACCCGGCCCAGGCCTTGCCGACTTCCATGGCGAAGCCTTCCGGTCCCAGCTCCTCGGTCATCGCCACGACATGGTCGGGCGCGAAGAACAAGATCGGCGTCGGGCCAGGCAGCTCCCCGCCCTGCCCGCGCGCATCCCAATGGGTCGCACCGACAAGGCAGCTATATTTGAGCGCATCGCCGAAATGCGTGTGGATCGCCGCCAGCGTTTTCCCATTACCCGCAAAATCGACGACGACCGAGGACGTGTCGGCATCGAGTTCACCCACCGCGTCATAGGCGAGCACACGGTCGTACAAGCCCAGACCTTCGACGAATTCCACATTGCCGGAACCGGTCAGGCCGACCCGTTCGATCTCGGGACTGCGCGCCTTGGCGACTTGCGCCAGCGCCATGCCGGTTTTCGAGGACGCGCTCGTCATGATCAGCGATTTCGCGCCATAATAATCTTCGCGCCGCATAAATGCCTCGATCAGGAAGGAGGTCATAAACAGCGGCTCGAACAGCGCGCGATGCGCTTCGAGGTCCGGAACATGGGCCGGATCGGCGGCCAGGCGGCGGTAATTGTTATAGACCGGGTTCATCGGCTGGCGATGCGCGGCCATGTCCGAGAATGTCCCATCGGTGACCTTGCCCGGCTGGACGACGACGTGGGACGACATTGGCAGATAGCCATAAACCCGCTCGCCAGCCGCTATGTCGGGATGCCGCGAATCTGCGACGGTCGCAAAGCCCCAGACCGGGATGCGCCCCCACCCCTCTTCGGCCGGGAAGAAATTCCAATAGGCCATCATCTCGCCCATCACGGCATAGGTGATATTGTTGGCGGTCAGCGCGAATTTTTCGACTTCAAGCAGAATTTCGCCGTCCGCCAAATCGCCAAGATCGGTATCGGCAATGCGCGTATCGTCGAGCTTGGCCTTGTTCACGAGAAAATCGGTGCTGGTCGTCATGAGGGGGTCCTGTTCCTTAAAATGTAGCGGTTATGGCGGGGCGATCGGCTCAATCGCCCATGGAGGCAATTTCCCATAGCGCTTCGCAATCGATGATGCGGATCTTGCCCTGTTCGAGCTCGATCAGCCCGGCGTCCGCCCAGGCCGAAAGCTGGCGATTGATATTCTCGCGGCTGATGCCGACAAAATTGCCGAGCTCGCTCTGGCTGACATCGATCTTGAGCTTCTGGTTGGCCGCTTCCTCGTCGGTCAGGCGCTGGAGATAGCGCGCAAGACGCGGCCCGGCCGAAAAAGCGCGATCGCTTTCGACGGTTAGGTTCATCTGCCTCAGCCGGCGGGCCATCTCCTGCAGCATGCTGAGCGCGACACCGGGATTGCGCGTGATGAAGTCTTCGCACTCGGTGCGCGAAAGATGCATGATGCTGCCATCCTCGACCATCGTCACCGTCGCTGTACGTTCTCCGCCGTCGAGCAGCGCGATCTCGCCGATCACCGTTCCCGGTCCGAGATAATCGAGCACGATCTCCCGGCCATTGGCCGAAACCATGTTCACCCGCGCCGTGCCGGTGACGAGAATGATCGCCGAATCGCCGGGGTCGCCCTGATGCATGAGCGTTTCACGTTTGGGCGCAAATTCCAGTTTGGTCCGGCCGAGCAAATCGTCGAGCTGATCGGCGTCGCAGGCGGCCAGCAAAGACCCTTTGGGCAATAGCGCAAGCAGGTCCTGCCCGGTCATCCGATCAACAGTCATATGGTCCTCCCATCGAAACGGTGCGCCACCACTATGCCGTATCCGGGCTGATCAGACCAGCCGGGACTGGCGCACCGCCGCTTCGATAAAACTCGCAAAGAGCGGATGGGGATCGAACGGCCGCGATTTGAGCTCGGGGTGGAACTGCACGCCGACGAACCAGTCATGATCCGGCCGTTCGACGATCTCCGGCAAGCGGCCGTCGGGTGACATGCCGGAAAAGACGAGTCCGCCTTTCTGGAGTGGGTCCATATAGGCTGTGTTGACCTCGTAGCGGTGGCGGTGCCGCTCGCTGATCTCGGTCGCACCCTCATAGATGCGCGAGACATGGCTGTTGCCGTCGAGCGTCGCGTCATAAGCGCCAAGCCGCATCGTACCGCCAAGATCGCCGCCAGCCTCGCGCTGCTGGATGCCCTCCTCGCTCATCCATTCGGTGATGAGGCCGACAACCGGTTCGGGCGTGTCTCCGAACTCGGTCGAAGAGGCCTCTTTCACGCCCGCATCGCGCATCCCTTCGATACAGGCCATCTGCATGCCGAAACAAATGCCGAAATAGGGCACATTGCGTTCGCGCGCGAAGCGGACAGAGGAAATCTTGCCTTCCGCCCCGCGCTCGCCGAACGCGCCGGGCACGAGGATGCCGTGCAGCGGTTCGAGCTGCGCCGCGATATCGGTGTCCTCTTCTTCGAAAATCTCGGCATCGATCCAGTTGATATTGACTTTCACCCGGTTGGCGATGCCGCCATGGACCAGCGCCTCGTTCAGCGATTTGTACGCGTCCTGCAGTCCGACATATTTGCCGACTACGCCGATCGTGACCTCGCCCTCGGGGTTTTCGAGCCGGTCGTTGATATCGACCCATTTGGCGAGATCGGGCTCGTCCGCATCCTCGATACCGAAAGCGCGCAGCACTTCATCGTCGAGCCCAGCCTCGTGATAAGTCAGCGGGACCGCATAGATGCTGGGCGCATCGAGCGCCGGGATGACCGCGCTTTTCCGCACGTTGCAGAAGGCTGCGATCTTCGCCCGCTCATCATCGGGCAAGGGCTGTTCGCAACGGCAGACCAGCACTTCGGGCTGGATGCCGAGCGACGTCAACTCGCGCACGCTGTGCTGGGTGGGCTTGGTCTTCAGCTCACCGGCCGCCGCGATAAAGGGCACGAGCGTGGTATGGATCGAGACCGATTGGCCGCGCCCAAGCTCGTTTCTGAACTGCCGGATCGCCTCCATGAAGGGCAGGCTCTCGATATCGCCGACCGTGCCGCCTATCTCGCAGATCACGAAATCGAGATCGCCGAGATCGCTCTTGGCGAAATCCTTGATGGCGTCAGTCACGTGCGGGATCACCTGCACCGTTGCGCCGAGATAATCGCCGCGCCGCTCCTTAGTGATGATCGTCTGATAGATGCGTCCGGAAGTGACATTATCGCTCTGCCGCGCCGAGACCCCGGTAAAGCGTTCATAATGGCCAAGATCGAGATCGGTCTCGGCCCCGTCGTCGGTTACATAGACTTCGCCATGCTGATAGGGCGACATCGTACCCGGATCGACATTGAGATAGGGATCGAATTTGCGGATGCGGACCTTGTAGCCGCGCGCCTGCAGCAACGCCGCGAGGCTTGCCGCCATCAGACCCTTGCCGAGCGAGGAAACCACGCCGCCGGTGACAAAAATGAACCGCGCCATGGGAGGAAAGGCTTACGCAGGATTGGCGGCAAAGCGCAAGACGGCGAATCCGTCTGTGGCGATTATTTTGTGAGTAAAGCGGGACCGCTTATTCGGCCGGCGCCTCTTCCTCTTCCGTATCCGAACCTTCGGCCTGCCCGGCGATAGCACCCAATATATCGTTATCGACCGGTTCGCTGGCCGGGGCATCACCGAGCGGCGCGATCGGCGTCGCGGGCGCGGATTCTTCGATCAGGCTTGTATCGAGGCCCGATTCGGACTGGCGTGTCGTCGCGAGACCGGCCAGCAAAATGCTGAGGCCCACAAACGCAACCGCCGTGAAGGCAGTGGCCCGGGTCAGAAAGTCGGCCTGGCCGCGCGCCGTCATCAGACCGGAAGACGATCCGCCGACACCCAGCCCGCCGCCTTCGGAACGCTGCATAAGGATAAGCGTCACCAACACAGCGGCGATAACGGCCTGAAGGACGAGCAGAAAAGTGAACATTGCGGATCTCTATATAATGTTGGGCGGCCGATCTGCGGCGCGCCGAAGCGTTGGCGCGAAATAGGCGTTTCCGCCGAAAGGTTCAAGCAAGCAGGTTCAGCCCTGCGCGGCGCCCGCTTCGATAATCGGCACAAACTTGTCCGCGCTGAGGCTCGCACCGCCGACCAATCCGCCATCGACATTGTCGACCGCCAGCAGGTCCGCTGCATTGTCGCCATTCATCGAACCGCCATAGAGAATGCGCACGCCCTCGGCCTTGTCGCCGATCATGTCCGCCAGTTTTGCGCGGATCGCGGCATGCATGGCGGCGACATCGTCGAGCGTCGGCACACGACCCGTGCCGATTGCCCAGACCGGTTCATAGGCGATGACAAGCCAGTCGGCGGTTGCATCGGCGGGCACCGAACCGGCGACTTGCCCGGTAACGACCATTTCCGCCTCTCCGGCATCGCGCTCGGCTTCGGTTTCCCCGACGCAGACGATCGCGGTCAGTCCGTGGCGGTGCGCCGCCTCGGCCTTGCCATGCACATCCGCATCCGTTTCGCCCTGATCCGCGCGCCGCTCGCTATGACCAACGATGACATGATGCGCGCCGGCTTCCTTCAACATGGCCGCGGACAGGCAGCCGGTATGCGCGCCCTTGTCCGACGCGTGGCAGTCCTGCGCGCCGATAGCGAGATTGGGCACGCGCGCAACGGCCGGCGCGATCAAGGTTGCGGGCGGGCAGATCGCAACATCGACCTGTGGGTGCGCCTTGGCAGCTTTTTCGATCCCGTGCAGCTCGCGCAGATGATCGATATGCCCGTTCATTTTCCAGTTGCCCGCAATCAATTTGCGTCGCGTCATGATGTCTGTGTCCCCGATGCGATTTGTTCGGCGGCCTGATAACCGCCGCATCGCCATCTGCCAATCGCGCAACAATGCTTGAAGCCGCGCGAGCACATCCGTAAAGCACGGATCAACCCGCCCCTTCCAACATGAAGATTGCGTTTCCATGATCAGCTTTTTCCGGAACCTGTTCGCTTCGAAGCTCGGCCTTCTATTCGCGATGGCCTTTGTCGCGCTGATCGCGGCGGCTTTTGCCTTGGCCGATATCAGCGCGCCAGGCGGCGGCGGCACCGGCTTTCTGAGCCGTGGTGGCACAACAGTGGCGACGGTCGACGGTGTCGAAGTCAATGACGAGCGCATCGCGCAATTGGTGACGCGCGCCCTTCAAAATGCCCGCGAGCAGCAGCCCGGGCTCGATATGGCCGCACTGATCGAAGGCGGCGGGCTCGACGAGACGATCAGCCAATATATGGAGGGCGAAGCACTGAGCGCCTTTGCCCGCGACTATGGCCTGCTCATCAGCAAGCGGCTGATCGATGCGACGATCGCCGAAATCCCCGCATTTCAGGGCCTGACCGGTACGTTCGACGAACCGACCTTCCGCCAGGTATTGGCGCAGCAGGGCCTGACCGAAGACGAAGTGCGTTTGGACCTTGAGCGGCAGACGCTGATCAGCATCCTGCTTGGCCCCGTCGCGGCGAATGCGCAGGTTCCAGCCGCGATTGCGCGGCCCTATGCGGGCCTGTTGCTCGAAGAGCGCAGCGGCCAGGTCGCCTCCATTCCCTCCAGCACCGTGCCACAAGGCAATCCGCCGACGACAGAAGAGTTGCAGACCTTCTATGACGCGAATCTGCAGCGCTACACGCTGCCCGAACGCCGGTCTGTCCGCTATGCGATATTCTCGCTCGACGATGTCGATATTCCGACGCCGACCGATGAGCAGGTGCGCGAATATTATGCGGCGAACAGCGATACCTATGGCGGCAGCGAAACGCGCACTTTTCAGCAGATCATCCTTGCCGATCAGGTCGATGCGCGCGCTTTCTACCAAGCCGTAGATGGCGGCGCCGATTTCGTGGAACAGGCTATCGATCGCGGCTTTACGGCGCCTTCAACCCAGGTCAGCGGCGTGACCCTCGAAAGTTTCGAGAACTCGACGTCCGAGGAGATCGCGGCCGCCGCTTTTGGGGCAAGCGAGGGAACGCTGCTCCAGCCCATCCGCTCCGGCCTTGGCTGGCACGTGATCCGCATCGCGGACATCGTCAATCGCGACGCGACACCGCTTGGAGCGGTCCGCCCCGAGATCGTCCGGACGCTTACCGAGCAGTTCGGCAACGAAGCGCTCGCCCAGCTATATCTCGATATGGAAAATGCGATCGAAGACGGCGCATCCTTCGAGGAAGTCGCCGACGACAAGGGTCTGACCATTGTCGCAACGCCGCTTGTTTCGCCGAACGGCCTTGCACCACAACAGCCCGATTTCCGGCCGACGGCCGATCTGGCGCCGGTCCTGGAAATGGCCTTCACGCTCGACGATGACGAAGATGCGGTGCTCGTACCGGTCATCGTCGACGAACGCTATGCGATGGTCGATGTGACCGAGATTGCGCGCAGCGCGCCCCAGCCGCTCAATACGATCCGCAACTTCGTGACGCGTGATTTTATTGCCGATCGCGCGGCCCGCCGTGCCGGTGCAATCGCGCGAGAGATCGCCGCCAAGGTGAATAACGGCATGCCGTTGTCACAGGCCATGGCCGAGGCCGATATCGACCTGCCACCGCCGCAGCCGGCACGCGCCACGCGCCAGGCGATTTCGCAGGCCGGTGTGAACGTGCCCGAACCCGTCCGGCTACTCTTCCGCATGGCGGCCGAAACGGCCAAGCTCGTCCGCCTGCCGCGCGATCAGGGCTGGTATGTCGTCGTGCTCGACGAAATTCAGAGCGATCCGGAGGCGATCACGCCCGAAATCGTCGAAGCGACCCGCCGGCAATTCGCCACCGTTACCGCCGACGAATATGCCGAACAGTTCATCAACGCCGTGCTCGCCGACTATCCGATCGAGCGCAACGAAGAGGCGATCGAGGCGCTGGCCGAGCGGCTGGTTACGGGCCGCAGCAATTGACGTGACCGGCGGCACTGGCCGCGCCGAGGCGATGGCGGCGCTCGAAGCCGGGCGGCCGGCGTTGATCTGGCGCCAACAGCTCGCCGATCTCGACACGCCGATCGGCGCGGCGCTCAAGCTGATCGAGCCGGGCCGTGGCGATTTCATTCTCGAATCGGTCGAGGGCGGCAATGTCCGCGGCCGTTACACCTATATCGGCCTCGCGCCCGATCTCGTATTCCGGGCGAACGGTGCGACGGCGGCGATCAATCGCAACTGGGAACGCAATTCGGACGCTTTTATCGAAACCGAGGGCGATAGCGTCGCCGCGTTGCGCGCGCTGGTCGCCGAATGCCGGATGGACGTGCCGGACGGACTGCCCGAATCGCTCGCCTGTCTCGTCGGCTATTTCGGCTACGAAACCATTGGCCTGATCGAAGACCTGCCGCGCCCGCCGGACAATCCGCTCGCCTTGCCCGATATGTTGTTCGTGCGGCCGACGCTCATTCTCATCTTCGACCGGCTTGAGGACAAGCTGCATCTGGTCGCGCCGATCTGGCCCGCGCTTGACGGTCATGGGGATGAATCTGCGGATGCATCGGTAAGCAAGGCCGTGGACAAAGCTGTGGAGCGGATCGAAACCGCCGCCGCGCGGCTTAACGCACCCTATCTGCCGCGCCACCGCAAGGTCACCGATCTACCAGACGTCGCGCCCGAGGCCGTGCTCGACCCAGCCGACTATGCCCGCATGGTCGAAACGGCCAAGGATTATATCGCGGCGGGCGATATCTTTCAGGTCGTGCTTGCCCAGCGTTTCACCCAGCACTTCCCCCTGCCCCCGGTCGATCTCTACCGGGCGCTCAGGCGCATCAACCCCTCGCCCTTTCTCTATTTTCTCGATCTACCGGGTTTCGCGCTGATCGGATCGAGCCCTGAAATTCTGGTGCGCGCCCGCGACGGCGAGGTCACGATCCGGCCGATTGCGGGCACCCGCCCGCGCGGCAAGACGGCCAGCGAAGACGCGGCCAATCGCGAGAGCCTGCTCGCCGATCCCAAGGAGCGCGCCGAACATCTGATGCTACTCGATCTCGGCCGCAACGATGTCGGGCGCGTCGCCAAAGCCGGCAGCGTGACCGTCACCGACAGCTATGGCGTCGAATTTTACAGCCATGTCATGCACATCGTCTCCAACGTGACCGGCGAACTCGAGGACGAGTATGGCGCGATCGACGCGCTGTTCGCGGGCTTCCCGGCGGGCACCGTATCGGGCGCACCCAAGGTACGCGCCTGCGAAATCATCGCCGAACTCGAGCCGGAAAGCCGCGGCGCCTATGCGGGCGGCGTCGGCTATTTCTCGCCCGATGGCGGGATGGACAGCTGCATCGTATTGCGCACGGCCGTCGTGAAAGACGGCGTCATGCATATTCAGGCAGGTGCCGGCATCGTCGCCGACAGCAATGCCGATTACGAACAGCGCGAATGCGAAGCCAAGGCCGGCGCGCTATTCGCCGCCGCGCGCGAGGCTATCGAAAGGGCGGACGAACCCGGATTCGGGCAATAGTCCCGGGCGGTTATGCAAACCCCGTTCGAGCGCGAACGCTGCCTTTCCCCGATTCTTCTGCTAGAACTCCGCCCGCGGCCATGGTCGGTCGCCAGAATGGGGGCTCTGTCTTGAACAATTGGATTATCTGGTTCGGCGTCGGACTGATCGCCTTTGCGGCGGGCATCGTCGCGCTGTTCAATCCATTCGGTGCGACACTGCTGGTCGAGCAGTTGACCGGCTGGATGTTCGTCTTCGCAGGCATAGCCCAGCTTGTCGCCGTGATCGGCGGGACGGGCGTGCGCGGCCGCATCTGGGCGGGCCTCGCCGGGATCGCTTCGATCTTTCTCGGAATCACGCTGCTCGGCCATCCGCTGGCCGGAATCCTGGCATTGACCGCCGTTGTCGCGACCATGTTCCTGCTTTCGGGGATCGCGAAAATCCTGTTCTCCAAGGCCTCACAGGACAAGCAGTTCTTCTGGCCGATGCTGATTTCGGGCATTCTTTCGGTCGTCTTCGCCGCTTGGGTCATGCTCGATTTCCCGGTGTCCGCGACCCGGCTGCTCGGTATCATCCTCGCAATGGAACTGCTTTCCAACGGGATATTCCTGATGACGGCCGGCATGGCCCGCCGCAAGGCAGCCCGGGCATCCGCCGGATAGCGAAAAATGGTGGCAACGGGACCCGCTGAATGAGCGCCGTGATCGCCTTTCTCTGGGCCTATGCGCTGACGATCGCCTCCTGGGTGATCCGGATCGGCGCGCTGATCCTCGTGCCCTTCCGCCGCTCGCCCGCTGCCGCGCGCGGCTGGCTGTTGCTCTTCTTCATCGCGCCGCTGCCTGCCTTGTTGCTGTTCCTCGTCATCGGCTCACCGAAACATCCCAAACGGCGGCGCAAATTGTTCGAGGAACTGCCGGAAATCCTGCGCCGCGCTATCGCCAAGGCGGGGATTGCCACACGCGAAACGCGCGCGGACCTGCCCGACCGGCTCGATCAGATCGGCGATCTCGGCAGCGGGCTCGCTGGTCTGCCACCGGTCAAAGGCAACCGGATCGACTTGCTGGAGGATTATGACGGATCGATCGACGCGCTCGTCGCGGAAATCGACAAGGCCGAGCATCATGTCCATCTCCAATATTATATCTTCGCCGACGACCGGACGGGCCGAAAAATCCTCCAGGCCGTCGAGCGCGCCCGGGAACGCGGGGTTACCTGCCGGGTGCTGATCGACGCCATCGGCTCGATCCGCTGGGTGAAACCGATCCTCGCGCGGTTGGAGGCAGCGGGCGCCGAAGCCCATCGCATCCTGCCGCTCGGCATGCGCCGCAACGCCTCGCGCGTCGATCTCAGAAACCATCGAAAGATCGCGGTGATCGACGGCAAGATCGGCTTTACCGGCTCTCAGAATATAGTCGATGCGCAGCCGGACCGCAGCGCGCCGCCTAATGTCGAGCTTGTCATCCGCGTCGAGGGCCCAGCCGTTGCCGAGCTCCAGGCCGTTTTTATCGGCGACTGGTATCTGGAAAGCGGCACGGCGTTGGACGAGGCGAATCTCTTCGCGCCCTCCGCCGATGCCGGCGATGTCCCGGCCCAGTTCGTGCCAAGCGGCCCCGACTATCCGATTGGCGGCATAGACCTGCTGTTCGTCGCGGCGATGAACCTAGCGCGCGAGGAGATTGTGATCGTCACGCCCTATTTCATTCCCAATGATTCGATCATCGCGGCGCTGACCAGCGCGGCGCTGCGGGGCGTGAAGGTGCGCATCATGCTGTCGCGCTATTCGGACGGGTTTCTGGTCGGCAACGCCCAGCGCTCCTACTATGCCGAACTGCTACGCGCGGGAATCGAAATCCACCTTTACGAAAACGGTTTCGTCCACGCCAAACATATCCGGATCGACCGCGACATCGCCGTCATCGGCTCGTGCAACATGGACGAACGCTCCTTCCGGCTGAACGCAGAAGCCAGCATGGTATGCTATGGCCCCGAGGTTGCGAGCGCGGTCGCTGAAGTCGAACGCCGCTATTTCGACAATGCCACCCAGCTCGAAAAGGAAAGCTGGGCGCAGCGATCGCTGATCACGAAGACCATGGAAAACAGCGCGCGGCTGCTCAGCGATTTGCTGTAAGAACGCGTCTCACACTTCGAGCAATTTCGGCCCGTACTGCTCCAACTTGTTGCGAATTGCGCCTGCGAACGGTTGAAGCAAGGTCGGCAGCTCGAATGTTGCAACGACGACATCGTTCATCACATCGAGGCGGCACGCCAAGCGCTGGCCCAGCGCTTCGATCGTGAAGAAGGCGATATCCTCTTCCTAGCGCTTTTCGGTCACCGCGCCGCCCGGGATGGCATCGGCAAAGCCGTCCATCCCGTCGGCGATCCGTCGGCGCGCTTCGACGCGGCCGAGCTGATGCGCGATATTCGCGGTTATCGTCTCGGCCATCGCCCAAACCCCACCATCAAATGCTCCCTACCAGATCGTCACCCGCTCTTCGGGCGGGATATACATCGCATTGTCCGGCCCGACATCGAACGCTTCATACCATGCATCGATATTCGGGACGACGTTGTTGGTACGATATTCAGGCGGGCTGTGCGGCCCCGTCAGCGCCTGTTCGCGCAGCCGGTTCTCGCGGATCAGCCCCCGCCAGACCTGCGCCCAGCTGAGGAAGAAGCGCTGGTCTCCGGTCAGCCCGTCGAGCACCGGCGGCTCGCCATGATCGGCGACATAGCGCTGATAGGCGGCGTAAGCCATTTCGACCCCGCCAAGGTCGCCGATATTCTCGCCCATCCCGAGATCGCCGTCGAGATTGAGGCCGGGCAGCACTTCGACCGCGCTATATTGCGCGCCAAGCCGCGCCGCGCGTTCCTGGAACTGCTGCTCAGTCGTTTCACTCCACCAGTCGCGGATGCGCCCAGTGCCGTCGAAGCGGCGGCCTTGATCGTCGAAGCCATGGCCGATCTCATGGCCGATCACCGCGCCGATCGCACCGTAATTGACGGCCGGGTCGGCATTGGGATCGAAGAAGGGCGGCTGCAGGATCGCGGCCGGAAAGGTGATCTGGTTGGTCAGCGGGCTGTAATAGGCGTTCACCGTCTGCGGGTTCATCGCCCAGAGCGAGCGGTCGACGGGCTCGGGCAGCCGCTCCAGATCGAGATCGACGGCAAATTGCTGCGCCCGGATGGCATTGCCGAGCAGATCGTCACGGCGCACTTCGAGATCGGAATAGTCGATCCAGCTCTCCGGATGGCCGATGCGCGGATCGAAAGCATCAAGCTTGGCGAACGCCTCGGCCCGGGTTTCCTCGTCCATCCAGTCGCTATTCTCGAGCCGCTCGCGCAGCGCCGCACGCAGATTGACGATCAGCTCAGTCATCTGGCGCCGCGCCTCGCCCGAATAATGGCGGTCGACATAGATCTGGCCAATCGCCTCACCGATATTCGCGTTGACTAGCGCCACGCCCCGCTCCCAGCGTTCGCGCTGCTCCTCCGTGCCGCGCAACGTCCGGCCGAAAAACTCGAACTGCGCCTCGTCGAACGCCCGCGGCAGAAAATGGGCATGATCGTTGATAAACTGGAAGGTCAGATACTCCTTCCAGGTATCGAGCGACACGCTGTCGAGCAGTTCGCCCGCTGCGGTAATCGCCGTGGTTTCGGCCGCGACGACCGTATCGACGATGCCGAAGCCCATGCCGTCCAGCCAGTTGCTCCAGTCGAATTGCGGCGCCAGCTCGGCAAGCTGTTCGCGGTTCATCGGATTGTAGATCTGCTGGATATCGCGCTGGCGGGCCGGTTCCCAATGCGCTTCGGCCATCTGCGTTTCGAGCGCTATGATGCGATCGGCCTTCGCCGCGCCGTCCGGGATACCGGCCAGTTCGTGCAGGCGGATGATGTAATCGCGATAGGCTGCGCGGAACGCCACATAGTCCTCGCCCTCGTCGAGATAATAATCGCGGCTCGGCATGCCGAGACCGGCTTGGCTGGCGAAAGCTATGTAGCGGGTCGGGTCGGCCGGATCGGGCAGCGTCCCGACGCCAACCGGCGAATCGTAACCGACGGTTCCGAATATCTCGAGCAGGCCGGCGCGATCTTCGATCGCATCGATGCGCGCAAGATAAGGGGCGAGCGGCGCCGTACCGCGCGCTTCGATTGCCTCTTCGTCCATCCATGCGCCGTAGAAATCGCCGACCATCTGACCGGTCGCGCCGGCCGCTTCGGGATCGGCGGCGAGATCGTTCAGGATAGCGCGAACCTGCTGCTCCGAGCGTTCGCGCAGCATGTCGAACGAGCCGTAGCGCGAGCGGTCGCCCGGCATTTCGGTATTCGCCATCCAGGTGCCGCCCGCATATTCGTAGAAATCGTCGCCGGGGTCGACGGCTAGGTTGCGGCCTTCGAGATCGATGCCCCATGGGCCGATCTCGGCGGTGCCGGCCGGCGCCTCGGCTTCGGACGAAGCGGCGTGATGATCGGCGAGCGCTGGCGTTGCAGCCGTCAGCGCCAGCGCGGACGCGGCGGCAAGGGCGATGGAACGAACGGTCATGATGAACTCCCGGAAGTCGATATGCGCGTTGCAAAAGATGCAAGATAATAGGTGCATTACCTATCTAGGGCAGCGCGGTTCGACAAGTCGGTGCCGGGGATCGACGGATGACAGCTCTTGGCGGCGCTGCCTCTACCCGATAGGCAGGCCCGCATGATCCTCGTCATCGACAATTATGACAGCTTCACTTGGAATCTCGTCCATTATCTGCGCGAGCTTGGTACCGAAGTCGATGTTGTGCGCAACGATGCGATTTCGGCGGGACAGGCGATCTCGTCGGGCGCCTCGGCTTTCCTGATCTCGCCCGGCCCCTGCACGCCCAACGAAGCGGGCATCAGCCTCGATCTCGTCGCCGCCTGCGCGGACGCGGAAAAACCGCTGCTCGGCGTGTGCCTCGGCCATCAGTCCATCGGCCAGCATTTCGGCGGCCGCGTGATCCAGGGCGGCCTGATGCACGGCAAGACCTCGCCGGTCGAGCATGACGGCACCGGCGTGTTCGCCGACCTCCCCTCGCCCTTTACGGCAACGCGCTATCATTCACTCATCGTGCCTGAGGACGGCCTGCCCGATAGCCTTATCATCAACGCCCGCGGCCCGGACGCGACGGTAATGGGCTTCCGCCACGAAAGCCTGCCGATCCACGGCGTGCAGTTCCACCCTGAGAGCATCGCCACCGAACATGGCCATGCGTTGCTGGCCAATTTCATGCGGCTGGCGGGGATGGCAGTTTTGGAAACCGCTTAGCGCCCCTAGCACTCGGGCAGTGGCGTTCCCGTCTGGTCCGCCGCGAAGGGCCGGTCAAATGTCGGGTTGTAGCAACTGGCGAGTGTCGCCCGGCCGCCACTCTGGAACACCGTGTCGGCGGCCTCGAGCACTTGACCGAACGGCGTGTCGGCCGAGGGCAATAGAAACAAGGTGCCCGCGCCGACGATCTGGCCCATGTCCGGCGTGGCGACGATCTCGCGGCCGAGATCGGCGAGTGCGACGGGCCTGCCGGTCACCGTGATCGCGCCCGCTCCATCCATCGCGGCCACAGTGCGCGGTGGATTGCCTTCGAAACCGGCAACCTCGAACAATATGTTCACGTCTTGCTCAGTGCCCGCGGCGCGCAGCGTGCCGCCGGTAAAGCCGGTCGCGCGGATCGTACCGATGGCGATCGAGGTACAGTGAAATGGCGCGTCGGCATCGGCTTCGAAGCGGATGAGCGGCAGATCCTCCTCGGTCATATTGTTGACGCCGTCATTGGTCTGGATCGCGTCGCCGACCACCACGACCGCGCGGCCGAGAATGCCATCCGGCGTGATGGTCTGCCCGTCCCATGTATAGGCGCAACTATCAGGTCCGCCGGAACTCACAATCGTGGCCGCGACACCGCCCGTATCGACGGGCGCTTCTTCGCTTTCGGCAGCGTCCTCGGACACGCCACCGGAACAGGCGCCCAGCGCCAGAGCCGCCAATGCAATAACTCTCATCAGATAAAGCCCCCTCGTCTTGCACCGCCCGAATAACATGAAAGCGCCATTCTGTATGCAACGCCTGTCCATACGTGCAGATTTTCTATCTGGCCTTTCGCATCGCCCCATGCTTTGACGCGCGGCCTATGACCAGTCTCCCCGATCCGACCGCGCCCCTCGACCGCGCGACCGCCTATCAGGCCTTTGCCGACATGCTCGACGGCAAGCCGAGCGAAGAGGATATTGAGCATTTCCTCACCGTGATGACTGAGCGCGACGAAACGGCGATCGAGATTGCCGCGGCCGCCACCGCGATGCGCGAACGGCTGATCGGGATCGATGCACCCGATGGCGCGATCGATGTCTGCGGCACGGGCGGGGACGGGCAACACACGCTTAACGTCTCGACTGCCGTGTCCATCGTCGTCGCATCGCTCGGCGTACCCGTCGCCAAACATGGCAATCGCGCGGCATCGAGCAAGGCCGGCGCGTCCGACACACTCGAAGCACTCGGCCTCGATCTCGATCATGCCGGGGAGATCGCGGAGCGCAGTCTGGCGAAGCTCGGCATCTGTTTTCTGCATGCCGCCAATCACCATCCGGCGATGGGGCGCATCACGCCGATCCGCAAACGTATCGGCAAACGTACGATCTTCAACCTGATGGGCCCGATCTCCAACCCCGCCGGCGTCAAGCGCCAGCTCATCGGCATCGCCCGCCCCGATTATGTGCCGGTCTATGCCGAAGCATTGCGCGAACTCGGCGCGGACGGAGCCATGGTCGTTTCGGGCGAGGAAGGGCTCGACGAACTCTCGATTTCCGGCCCGAGCCGCATCGGCAGTTTCGGCAGCGTCGATGTCGGCGACCGGGTGACGCCCGACGATGGCGGGCTGGACAGCTTTCCGATCGAAGCGATCCGGGGCGGCGATCCCGAATTCAACGCCGCGGCGCTGCGGCGCCTCTTTGATGGCGAAAAAGGCGGCTATCGCAATGCCGTATTGCTCAACACGGCCGGCGCGCTGATCGTTGCGGGCCGCGCCGGCGGCTGGGAACATGGCGTGGTGCAGGCGGCAAACGCCATCGACGATGGCGCTGCTAAAGACTTGCTCGACCGCTGGATCGATTTCCGGTGAGCGACACGCTTGCCGAAATCTGTGCGGCAAAGCGGGAAGAGGTTGCACGCCGCAAAGCCGCAACGTCCATATCCGCTCTCGAGGCAGAGGCCGGCGAAAGCGATGCGCCACGCGGTTTTCTCGCCGCGCTCAAAGCCAAAGCGGAAACTGGCTATGCGCTAATCGCAGAGATCAAGAAGGCCAGCCCGTCCAAGGGCCTGATCCGCGCAGTTTTCGATCCGCCCGCCCATGCGCAGGCCTATGAAGCGGGCGGGGCTGCCTGTCTCTCCGTATTGACCGACGCACCTTATTTTCAGGGCTCGGACGACTATCTGGTCGCAGCGCGCGCGGCCTGCGCCCTCCCCGTCCTGCGCAAGGACTTCATGGTCGATCCCTGGCAGGTCGCAGAAGCACGCGCGCTCGGCGCCGATGCGATCCTGATCATCGTCGCCGCGCTCGAGGACGGGCCGATGGCGGAGATCGAAGCCGCCGCGCTGGGCCATGGCATGGACGTGCTGGTCGAAGTGCATGACGAAAGGGAACTGGAGCGCGCACTTGCGCTCCAATCGCCGCTGCTCGGGATCAACAATCGTAACCTCAAGACCTTCACGACCGATCTCGCGACCACCGAACGGCTTGCCGCACGCGTGCCCGACACGCATTTCCTTGTTTCCGAAAGCGGTATCGCGACCAAGGCGGATTGCGACCGGCTGGCGGAAAGCGGCGTGCGCGCCTTCCTCGTCGGGGAATCGCTGATGCGGCAGGCGGATGTCGAAAGCGCGACGCGCATGCTATTGACGGGCCATGGCTAATCTCACGCATATCGACGAGACCGGCGCGGCGCGCATGGTCGATGTGTCGGACAAGGCGGAAACGCCGCGCGAGGCGACCGCGACCGGGCGGATCGCGATGTCCGCCGAGGCCGCCGCCGCGATCCGCGACGGCAATATCAAGAAAGGCGATGTGCTGGGCACCGCGCGGATCGCCGGGATCATGGCGGCGAAGAAGACGGCCGATCTCATCCCGCTTTGCCACCCGCTGCCGCTGACCGGCGTGACGCTGGAACTCGAAGCCGACGAAGGCGGGGTGACGGCCACCGCCACGGTGCGCACGACGCACAAGACCGGCGTCGAGATGGAGGCGCTGACCGCCGTATCGGTGGCGCTGCTCACGGTCTACGACATGGCGAAGGCGCTCGATCGCGGCATGCGCATCGGCGAGATCCGGCTGCTCGCCAAATCCGGAGGACGATCGGGCGACTGGACGGCGGAATGACCGGCCTGCTGCCGCTCGAAGATGCGCAGGCGCGGCTGTTGGCGCTGGGATCGCCGGTTGAGAGCGTCGTCCTGCCCGTAGCGGAGGCGGCCGGCCGCTGGCTCGCCGAAGATGTCGCATCGCAGCGCACGCAACCCGCTGCCGATCTGTCCGCGATGGACGGCTATGCGATCCGTTTCGCCGAATGCCCGGGGCCGTGGACGGTGGTTGGCGAAAGCGCCGCCGGCGCACCGCTCGATAACGCGCTGTCGCCGGGCGAAGCGGCGCGGATATTCACCGGGGCGGCCATGCCGGTCGGCGCGGACACGGTTTTGATCCAGGAAGAAGCCACCCGAGACGGCGACCGCTTGAGCCTGGCGGGTGAAGGACCGCCCGAAATGGGCGCGCACGTTCGAAAGCGGGGCCGCGATTTTGCCGAGGGCGACATATTGCTGCCGACAGGCGCGAAACTGACACCGCCCGCGCTCGCACTGGCCATTGCCGGTGGACATGGCACGCTGCCGGTACGCCGCGATATCCGGATATCGCTGATTTCGACCGGAGACGAGCTTGTTCCGGCCGGTGAACCCGCCGAAGCCGCGCAGCTGCCCGCCTCCAACGGGCCGATGATCGCCGCGCAGCTTGCCGGATTGCCGGTTGCTATCGACGATATCGGCATCGTTCCCGATACACGCGAAGCTCTGGCGAAGGCATTGGATGCAGCAAGCGAGGCCGATGTGATTGTCACAATCGGCGGTGCGTCGGTCGGTGATCACGATCTGGTCCGGCCGGCGCTGGAAGCCGCAGGCGCGGAAATCGATTTCTGGCGGATCGCGATGAAACCCGGCAAACCGCTGATGGCGGGCACGCTCGGCCGCACCGTCGTGCTCGGGCTTCCGGGCAACCCGGCCTCGGCATTCGTCACGGCAAAGCTGTTTCTCGAACCGCTGATCGCGCATCTCGCCGGTGCCAGCGATCCGCTGCCCGCATTCAAACCAGCCCGGCTCGCCACCGACCTACCGGCCATCGGTATCCGGACGGAATTCCTCCGCGGGTGTTGGTGCGACGGCGCGGTCGAAGCACTGCCGCAACAAAGCAGCGCCGCGCTCGCCGCGCTCGCCCATACGCAACTGCTGATCCGCCGCCCGGCCGGAAGCGCGCCAGCCCGCGCCGGCGATATGGTCGACATCCTAGCCCTCGCTTGACAGCGAATCTTTTGTTTCCTACACGTTCCCCGTTCGTTCCCTAAGCGGAACAGAATTGGAGGAGGCGATACGCGATGCTGACCAAGAAACAGCATGAGCTGCTGATGTTCATCCACGACCGTCTGTCCGAAACCGGCATTTCCCCGTCCTTCGAGGAAATGAAGGATGCGCTCGATCTCAAATCGAAATCGGGCGTCCACAGGCTGATCTCCGCGCTCGAAGAACGCGAGTTCATTCGCCGCCTGCCGAACCGCGCCCGCGCGCTGGAAATCCTCCGCATGCCCGATCAATCGGGCGCGAAATCCTCGCCCGTCACGACCGCGCCGAAAATGATGCCGGTCGCCGCGAACGATGTGCTCGACCTCCCCCTGCACGGACGGATTGCCGCCGGCCAGCCGATCGAGGCGATCGAAGGCCAGGACAGTCTGAGCGTGCCCGCCGCCTTTCTCGGCAGCGGCGAACATTATGCGCTCGAAGTGGCCGGTGACTCGATGGTCGAGGAAGGCATTCTCGATGGCGATTATGCGCTGATCCGAAAGGCCGATACGGCACGCGAAGGCGAAATCGTCGTCGCGCTGATCGATCGGGAAGAAGCCACGCTCAAGACCTTCCGCCGCGAGGGTTCGATGATCCGGCTCGATCCGGCCAACCGCAACTATGAGCCGCAGCGCTATGCGCCGGAACAGGTGGCGATTCAGGGCACGCTGGCAGGCCTGCTCCGCCGTTACTGACGGCGGCGCCACGGGCGATCGTCGCCGGGTTCCAGCACCGTTTTGACCCCGGGCGGGGACAGGCTGATCGCCAGCCCGCCCGTTTCGCGCAGCATGGTGCGGTCCGCCAGCAGCCAGCGCGGCGTGCAGCCCTCCGGCATCCGCCGGTCGCTGATGACGATATCCGCAGCCGCGCATTCGCGGACCAGATCCGGATAGGGCAGATAGTAGCGGCTGCGCGTCGCGAAAATCCGCCATTGCCGACCACCGCGCCATAGGGTCGCGCGGCAGCTGTCCGCGTTGCACCAGGCAGTCGGCAGATCGTCGAGCGCACCGGCGACATCTTCGACGCCCGATGTTTCGTTGAACATGTCGCGCACATAGTCGCCGGCCCGCGGGCGGAGCAGCGCGAGCGTACCGTCGCTCTCGCGGATCGCCATATGGCGACCGTCGCCGGTTACGAGGATATCGGCCGGCGGCGTGACGAGCGCCCAGATCGCCCCGGCGAGGATCGGTGCCAGGCCCCAGACGCGCCATCCGCTCTTCCAGAGGCAGAGCCACAATCCGCCAACTATCATCAGCGCATAGGCGGCCATGGGCATCGCAGGCAGTAAGGCGACGGCACTGGGTGTCGTCGAGACGCCATGCGCGATATCGAGCAGCAGGCCGAGCGTTTGACCGACCAGCCACCAGACCGGCGCACCGAGGCCGAAAATATCGAGAAACAGCGCCAGCGCCTCGAGCGGGATGATGACAAAGCTCGTCAGCGGGATCGCGACAATATTGGCGAGCGCGCCGTACAGCCCCGCCTTGTTGAAGTGGAACAGCGCGATCGGCATCAGCGCGATCTCGACGACGAGGCCGGTAAGTAGTAGCCCGAGCGTGAACCGCCCCATCTTCGCCGTCCAGGGTTCGTCGCGCCGCGAGAGCAGCTTTTTCGTACGCGGATGCTCGTGCAACGCGATGATCGCCGTCACCGCCGCAAAACTGAGCTGAAAGCTCGGCCCGACAAGCGTTTCCGGCCAGAACAACAGCACGACAAGCGCACCAGTCGCCACGAGCCGCAATGTTATCGCATCGCGCCCGAGCGCCACGCCGATCAACACAAGCATCGCCGCGATACAGGCGCGCACGGTGGGCACCTCGGCGCCGGTAAACAGCGTATAGGCGAGGCCCGCCAAGGCCCCTGCCCCGGCAGCGATCAGGATCAGCGGCGCGTTGAGCGCGAGTTTCGGGCTCAGCGCCAGCAGCTTGAGCGTCAGCAGCAGCGCAACGCCAATCACAGCCGTCACATGCAGGCCGCTGATCGCGAGCAGATGCGCAAGACCGCTGCGTCGCATGGCTTCGGCATCCTCCTCGGCAATTCGTCCGCGATCGCCGGTTGCGAGCGTCGCAGCGATCGCGCCTTCCCGTCCGCCGACGCGGTCCGCAACATGCGCCGCTAATGTCGCTCGCCGTTCTTCGAGCCATCCGCGCCAGCTATCGCCAGCCGCCGACCGGACGATCTCCACCTCGCCCCAGGCGCGGCCGGTCGCGCCGATCCGTTCGAACCAGGCGCGCTGTGCAAAGTCATAACCACCCGGCACCGTCGCGCCCGGCGGCGGCATAAGCCGCGCATCTAGCGTCACCCAAGCGCCCACGGCGACCGCATCGGTCACCATGTCCTCGGCGAGGTTGACCCGAAACTGCTCGGGCAGTTCCGGATCGCCGGGATTGCGCATCATCAGCCGGACGCTTTCGCGCGCCGGCAAATGTTCGACCGAGACGATTTCGGCAGTGAAGCGGCTCACCACGGGCCGGTCCAGCGTGTCGGTCGCCCGATATTCGGCCCGCGCCCATATCAGCGCGCAGCCGAGCGCGGCGACTATCGCGAAAATGCCGATGCTGCGCCCCAAGCGCAGGCGGCGGCCGAACGCGAATCCGGCGACCGCCAGTCCCGCCATGCCCAATATGAACGCGATCCAGCCGTTCCTGTCTGCAAGCCCGAACCAGGTCGCGATCCCCAGGCCAAGCGCCACCGGGAGCCAGAGCGGCAGTTGATCGCGCTCGCGTTCCAGATGCGCTTCGAGCCGGTCGATCAGGGACGCGCGATCCGATTGTCGCCCGGCGGGCGCTATGCTAGTGCGCGCTCCCAATATTCCCCGCATCTTTCCCAGTCTTGGAGATAGCGCGCATGGGCGCAACCGAAAAAGCCGATGGCACGCAACGCATTGTAACACGATTCGCCCCGTCCCCGACCGGATTCCTGCATATCGGCGGCGCTCGCACGGCGCTGTTCAACTGGCTCTACGCGCGCCATCATGGCGGCGAGTTCAAGCTCCGCATCGAGGATACGGACCGAGCGCGCTCGACCGACGAGGCTATAGCGAAAATTCTCGATGGCATGCGCTGGCTCGGCCTCGATTGGGACGGCGACGAAGTCAATCAGTTCGCGCGCGCCGATCGCCATGCCGAGGTCGCCCATGCCTTGCTCGATCAAGGCAAGGCCTATCGTTGCTATGCCACGCCCGAAGAACTCGCCGAGATGCGCGAACAGCAGCGCGCCGCGAAGCAGCCGATCCGCTATGACAGCCGCTGGCGCGATCGCGACCCGTCCGAAGCGCCCGAGGGCGCGCCGTTCGTCATCCGCCTGAAAACGCCGCTCGACGGCGAAACGGTGATCGACGACGCGGTCCAGGGCAAAGTGACCGTTCGCAACAGCGAGATCGACGATTTCGTGATGCTGCGCGGCGACGGCACGCCGACCTACATGCTCGCCGTGGCGGTCGACGATCACGATATGGGCGTCACCCATGTCATCCGCGGCGACGATCATCTAAATAACGCCTTCCGGCAGCGCGCGCTGATCGACGCGATGGGCTGGCCGCAGCCCGTCTACGCGCATGTCCCGCTGATCCATGGCCCCGACGGCACGAAACTCTCGAAGCGCCATGGCGCGCTCGGCGTCGAAGCCTATCGCGACGAAATGGGCATGCTGCCCGAAGCCGTATTCAACTATCTGCTCCGGCTCGGCTGGGGGCATGGGGATGACGAAATCATCAGCCGCGAGCAGGCTATCGAATGGTTCGATCTGGATGGCGTCGGCAAGTCGGCGGCGCGCTTCGATTTGAAAAAGCTCACCAATCTCAACGGCCATTATATCCGGGAGAGCGAAAATGCCCGGCTGGCGACAATCGCAGAGCCGAAAATCGCCGCTGAAATCGGCCGGGAACTGACCGTCGAGGAGCAGGACTTGCTGCAGCGCAGCATGGAAAGCATCAAGCCGCGTGCCAAGTCCACCGGGGAATTGGCGGAGAGCGCGGGATTTTTATTTCGCACCCGCCCCCTGAATCTGGACGAGAAGGCGGAAATGCTGCTACAGGATGACGCGCCGGCGCGGCTCGCCGCTCTCGTCCCGCATCTCGAAGCGTTGCCGGACTGGACGGAAGAAGCGCTGGACACTGCCGTCAGGGAGTTTGCCGAAGCCCGCGATCTCAAGCTGGGTAAGGTCGCTCAACCCTTGCGCGCAGCGCTGACCGGCAGTGCGACATCGCCGGGCATTTTCGATGTGCTTTTGCTCCTCGGCCGCGAGGAGTCACTGGCGCGGATCGCCGATCAGGCGGGATAGCAGGAGTGAATTTATGGGCGACAGCGCCAAAATCTCGGTCAACGATAGTGAATATGAATATGGCGTACACTCCGGATCGTGCGGCCCCGATGTGGTTGATATCCGCAAGCTCTATTCCGAGACCGGCCTGTTTACCTTCGACCCCGGCTTCAAATCCACGGCCAGCTGCGAATCCGGCCTGACCTATATCGATGGCGGCCAGGGCATCCTCTTGCACCGCGGCTATCCGATCGAACAGCTCGCCGAACAGTCGAGCTTCATGGAGGTCGCTTATCTGCTGCTCAACGGCGAATTGCCGAGCAGCAAGGAATTCGCCGATTTCGAGCGGACGATCACGCTCCACACGATGGTGCATGAGCAGCTGAAGGAACTGTATCGCGGCTTCCGGCGCGACGCCCATCCGATGGCAATCATGTGCGGCGTCGTGGGTGCGCTCAGCGCCTTCTATCACGACTCGACCGACATCACCGATCCCGAACAGCGGATGATCGCCTCGCACCGGATGATCGCGAAGATGCCGACGATCGCGGCGATGGCCTATAAATATGCGATCGGCCAGCCGTTCCTCTATCCGGACAATGACCTCTCCTACACTGGCAACTTCCTGCGCATGACCTTCGGCGTGCCGGCCGAGGAATATGAGCTCGATCCGGTAATCGAAAAGGCGATGGATCGGATTTTCATCCTCCACGCCGATCACGAGCAGAATGCTTCGACCTCTACGGTGCGGCTCGCCGGCTCGTCGGGCGCCAACCCGTTTGCCTGCATCGCCTCCGGCATCGCCTGCCTCTGGGGTCCTGCGCATGGCGGTGCCAACGAAGCCGCGCTGAACATGCTGCGCGAGATCGGCACGCCCGACCGGATCGGCGAATATATCGACCGCGCCAAGGACAAGGAGGACCCGTTCCGCCTGATGGGCTTCGGCCACCGCGTCTACAAGAATTTCGACCCGCGCGCGAAGGTGATGAAGGAAACGGCGACCGATGTGCTCAATACGCTCGGCGTCGACGATCCGATCTTCGATGTCGCCCGCGAGCTTGAGCAGATTGCGCTTAACGACGAATATTTCATCGAGAAGAAGCTCTATCCGAATGTCGACTTCTATTCGGGTGTGATCCTGTCTGCGATTGGCTTCCCGACGACGATGTTCACCGTGCTCTTCGCCATCGCGCGCACGGTCGGCTGGGTCGCGCAGTGGAACGAAATGATCTCCGATCCCGACCAGACCATCGGCCGCCCGCGTCAGCTCTACACAGGTCCCGAACAGCGCGATTATGTGCCGGTGGGCAGCCGCTAAACGCTAATCGCCAACCGGCAGCGTGAGCACGAACCGCGCGCCCTGCCCCATCGCACTGTCGACGTTGATGTCGCCGCCCATCGCCCGGGCGAGGCGGCGCGCGATGTAAAGCCCGAGCCCCGTACCCGGCTCGTCCGCGCCCAGTCGCTCGAACTTTTCGAAGATGCGCGGCTGATCGTCCGGGGCAATTCCCCGCCCCTGATCGGCCACGATGACCGCGGCCAGATCGCCTTCCGTCTCGCACCGAATCCAGACCTGGCTTTCGGCCGGCGCAAAGCGCACGGCGTTACCCACTAGGTTCACCAGTATCTGCAAGACACGCTGATAATCGGCCCGGGCCGGCAGCGATTCGTCATCGGCCGGGCGGTCGATCCGGATACTCTTTTCGGCGGCGCGCACGGTCAGCAACCCGGCGGCATCCCGGGCGATTTCGGCCAGATCGATATCCTGCACCTCGGGCGTGAAATCGTCGCGCTCGACCGCCTGCAGGTCCGCCAGATCGTCGATCAGGCCGAGCAGATGGCGGCCGGCCCGCGCAATATCGCCCGCATATTCGGCATAATCGCCGCGGATCGGCCCATCGAGCTGGGCTTCGATGCTGTGCGCGCTGGCGACGATCCGATCGAGCGGCGCGCGCAGCGCCTGGCTGACCTGCGCGCTAAACACATCCGACACCGCGCCGCCAGTCTCCGACGTGGATGCTGGCGCAGAGGCAGATTCGATGGCCGCCGCCGTGCCGCGGAAACCCGCAAACCGGCCATTGCCGTCAATCAGCGGCACGGCCGTGAGCTCGACACGCTGACCGTCCGATTGCCGCAACACCGCTTCCTGGCGTTCGAAGCGGCGATGTTCGGCCAGCGCGTTCAGGATCGGCAACGCACCGTCTTCGCGTTCAACAAAGCGGAACAGCCCGGTCAGCGGTTGCCCGATATAGGCGGAAGCGTTGCCGAGCATCGGCTCGGCATCGGGCGAGAGCGCGGTAAGGCGCAGCGCATGGTCGGTCTCCCAGAGCCAATCCGCGTCCGCGCGCAAAAAATCATGTTCCCGCAGCGCGGCATCGCCGGCTGCCGGCGGCGCGGGCTCACGCTCGACCCAACCGCCAATGGCGAGATTGACGCCATCGTCATCGGGTTCCGCCTGAATATGCAGCTCGACATCGTGATCGCCGTCCGCCGCGATCACGGAGCGCGACACGGCGATGCCGAGCCGTTCGGCAAGTTTGGCGAGCGCCGCGACCTGCGGAATCGCCAATTGCTTGCCCGGCACGCCACCCGCGCTGCGCTGCAGATCGGCCAGCGGCGGATCGGCAGCGACGAGACATCCGTCGCGATCCACGCGGCCAAAGGCCGGATCGGTCATCTTGTCGATATCCATCACGAAACACCGCGTTCCGAAAAGGATCGGCCGCGCAGGGCGGCAATTGCATCGCGATAGTCGCGATCGAGCCGCCAGGACCGCATCGCGCGCTCGATATCGGCCGGCTGCAACCGGTCATAACTCTGAACCCATTCGGCCGCCCGTTCATCCGCAAGCCGGTCATCGGCCAGCAGCGCGCGCGTCATGGCGACGAGCAGGTGAGACGCCGCCTCGCGCGCGACACCGAGCGACTTTAGCAGCAGCATATGGCTCGGAGCGTCGGGCAGCACCGCCATCTCCCAGGCGACGCCGAACGGCAGATCCCCGCGCGCCGCAAGCAAAGCGACATAGAGCGTCAGCCGCGCGCTGTTGAGCGTTTCGACGAGCAGCGCATCGTCGGCCAGGTCAGCCCGATGCAGGCGTCCGGCCAGCTGCATCGCAATGCCTTCGAGCGACCGCATATCGCCGCGATCTCCCAGCATCGCCGTAGTGGTATCGGCGATTGCAGGATCAAGTGCGGAGGGTTCGATGCCGTGAAGCTGCACGCCATAGCGCCGCAACGCGGCCGCAACCGTCCAGACCAGTTGCCGGTCGGAAGGATCCGACAGATCGGACCGCATGACCTTCGGGTCGTCGAACCGGTCATTGGTCCGGCTTTCGGCGATCAGCAGGTCCATCGCATCGGCGGCAATGGCATCATCGCCATGGTCGGTCAGCGTCTCCAGCCGTCCATTTTCGGTCGACACCGCATTGCGCCGCAACTGGCGGCCGATCGCGAATGTCCGGCTGCGCCTGACGAGCAGTTCCGCCAACGCGCGATCATCGGGCAGCCCGGACTGGCTGAGCATGGGCCATGCGATGGCGACATGGGCCGCGCCAAGCGATGCGGTAAATTCCTCCACATCCGGCAACGCGCCGGCGTTCAACAGTCTGGCGCGGAGATCGGCTTCGACCGTCTCGACAAGCCCTTTCAGCAAGCGGCGTACGGTGAGCCGTTCAACCTCGCTCAGCTTGTAATGCTCGGGCCGGATCAGGGCGGACAGGCTCGCCCCGGCGCCCGGATGACGCCCGTCTGCTGCGCGCACGGCGGCCGCGAGCAGCGCAGCAGCGTGCTCTTCCGCGGTTTCCGCAGCGGAATGGACGGCATCGGACATGGTCAGGATATAGCGGAAACGTCGTTAAGACCGTGCTAATCCTGTTTGATCGTTCAATCGCGGCGACGAATGGCTTCCTTGAGCATATTCTGCATGAAAAACAGCGATATAGCGGCATATATCGCAACCGCGGCAGGCCAGAAAAACCAGAAACCCGACGCCGCGAACGGCACGATCAGCCAGATCGCGGCATTTCCGTCGATAAACCAGGGCAAAGCCCGGTGCTCGCCATCGAGCGATTTGCGCAGCACATACATCTCCCGATTGGCGAGAATGAGTATCGCCAGCGCGACGACGGACGCGATGAAATAGGCCAACTCGCCGGACGTCACCATCGCGAAGCGCCCGAGCGCGAGAATGGCGAGGCCCTGCGAGATGCCCTTGGCGAACCGGATTTCCCAACCACCGTCATAATCGCGCAATCGCGCCAGATCGATCCGCGCCGCGATCGCATCCAGCGGCCCCGCGAGCAACAGGAGCACGAACCCGGTCCACAACCAGCCCCACCAGAACGCCGCCGCGCCGCCGATGGTCAGCGCGATTGCCGCCACCCGGAGCCAGATCGGTTCGACCCGCCGATCGAGCAAAAGCGGCGCAATTCGGGACGTCACAGGTGCGTAGATAAAGCGTTCCGGCCAGCTCCCGGCCTGCAGGCTGTTCCGCTCGAGCATCGAATGGCCGGCATCCCGGCTGCGCCCGCTATGCTCGGCCAAGACGACCGCCTCGCTGGCATCGATGACAACGCCGGAATCGCCGTCGACCGGCAGAAAATCCGCGCCGCCCTGCACGATCCGGCGCATCAATGTCGATTGCAGATCCCAATCCCCGAGCATTGCGGCCGTTGTCGACACGGCATCCACATCGGTGAGCGCGAGGCCCGCCCAGCGATGATCGGCATCGACCCGCTCAAAGTCTTCGTTTTCCGGCGTATCGGCCACGACCAGCAATGTCGGCGCAACGCGCGCGGCCATCGCCTCGAAACAGTCCGGCGCGGCGACGAGGCCGTCTGCGACGAGGAGGACATGTTCCTCGGGATGGAAATAATCCGCCGCCGCCATCGGATCGCGTGCGAGATTGACCGCTATGCCATCGCGCTTGAGCCGGTCGATCGCCGCGCTAAGCGCCGCCGGCACGCGTTCGACAAGGATTACGACATGGCTGGCGCCCGCCGTTATCGCCCGCCGGACCTGATTTTCGAGAAGGCTGCGGCCCGCCATGGGCAAGAGCGCGCGCAGGCCCGCCTCGCCGTCATCGGCCTCCTGATAGGCGGCAATCAGCGCCGCAAAGGCCATGATGTGCGTCCCAAAGCCATTGGCTCGATGCGATACGCGCAGAGATACAGGCTTGCAAAGCCATTCGCCTTGGAAATCCGGGGATTGCTCGCAGAGGAGTGCTCACAAAGGGCGGGCTATTCCCCGCCTTTTTCCGATTCCGCGTCGGCGGACGAAAAGCCGGCCAGCGATTTATCGATGCGCTGGAGCAGTGCCTGGTCGAAGGGCACGCCTTCGGCCGCTTCATTGGCGAGCGCCATCAGATCGACGACACCGAAGCTCGCCGCAAGCCCTTTCAGCCGCCAGGCCGCGACCTGCCATTGCTGATCGTTGACCGCATTGTGAAGCGCGGAAACCTGCCGCCGAGCGCTCTGGAAGAAGGCCGAACGCAGCTCGACAATCAGCGCCGGATCGTCGCCGACCGCCGCCGCCAGGGTTTTGTCCAATGCTCCAGGGTCATAGGCCATGGTGTGGCTTTAAAGCATCGCCGTTAACGCTCCGTTGCCGTGCATGGCTTTCGGAGGGTCCAAAACATGGTAAACACGGCGAATTGAGAGGGAAATGCGATGGCCGAAGCAGCAAATGACCTAGCGGAGGTGGAAAGCCCTGCCGAAATCGGGCGCGGCGCGACAGTCCAGCCGTCCGAAGCCGCCGAATGGATCGCCGAAGACGAGTGGGATTTCGAGCTGGAAGAGCCGAGCTTCGCCGAACGCTTGCCGTCCATAGCGATCATCGCGCTGGCGAGTATCTGGGTCGGCTTTGTGGGCTGGGCCGCCTATTCAAGCGTGACGGCAGAAACGCCGAACCTGACGCAGATCGCCAACTGGATCGCGATCGGCTCCGTGCCACTCGCGCTGCTCGGTATCGTCTGGCTGCTGACCCAGCGGACCAGCCGCCGCGAGGCGGTGCGGTTCGGGCGGACATCCGAAGCGATGCGCGCCGAGGCCCGGCGGCTCGACAATGCCATGGCCGTCGTTTCCGCCCAGCTCTCCGAAATCCGCGAGGGCGTTTCCAGCGAAACCGATCGCCTGCTCGCGCTCGGCGACGATGCCGCCGGCCGGCTGCGCGCCGTCAGCGACATGATGCGCGATGCCAGCACCAATATCGAGCAGAAATCCAGCATTCTGGACAAGGCGGCCAAGTCCGCGCGCGAAGATGTCGATGTGCTGATGACCGATCTGCCGCGCGCCGAGGAACAGGCACGGGCCGTGAGCGAGGGCATCCGCGAAGCGGGCGTCAACGCGCATGAACAGGCCGCATCACTCGATACGCAATTGCTGTCGCTGAAAGCGCGCGGCGAGCAGGCGCAGGACGTGGCCAATGGCGCGGCCCAGTCGCTGGCTGCCAATCTCGCGCGGATCGAAGGCGTTGCGGACGTGTCGGCGGCCAAGCTCGCTACGACAGGCGAGGAGATCAATACGGTCGTCGATGGCATCCTGGAGCGGTCCAGCGCGGCCGTCGAGGATACGCGTAAGGTTGTCGACGAAATCGGCACGGCGCTGACCGCAATGGTCGAAAATGCCCGGACGAATTTCAGTCAGGAGGGCGAGGATGCAGCCGCCGCGCTCGACGAGCGGATCGTCGCAACCACCGCCGCGCTGTCGGCATTCGACGCACAGCTGAGCGAGCAGCGCAATGCAACGGCCGCAACACTGGGCGATCTGGATACGGGCCTGGGCGATATCGAGAGCCGGCTCGCCGGTCTGTCCACGGACGGCGCGGAGCATGCGCGCACGCTGAGCGCCGAAATCGACGGGTTGCGCGAAGGCATGACCGCGCTCGGCGAGAATATCGGCGGCAATGACGCTGCCACCGAACGGCTGATCGCGCGGGCCGCCGAGGTGAAGGCCGCGCTCGACCTCAGCGCAGAATCGCTGGCCGACGCCCTGCCCCAGGCGTTCGCCGATACCGAAAGCCGGGCCGAGCGATTGAAGGCCGCGATAGCCGATGTCGCACCCGATCTCGAAACGCTGAAACAGCTGGCCGACGACACGCGCAGCTATATCGGCGTTACCGGCGAAAGTCTCGAAGATCAGCGGGCTGCGGTGGCCTCCTTCGTCGATCAGGTCGGCGACCGGATCACGGCGATGCGGGCCGACATCACGAGCATTGAGGACGGTCTCAACCATTCCGCCGAACAGGCCGAAAGCATCGCGGACGGCGCGGCACCGCGGCTGATCGAGATATTGATGGAAGTGCGCGAGACGGCAGACCAAGCGGCCGAGAAAGCACGCGCCGCCTTTGGCGACGTTATCCCGCAAAGCGCTGCGGCGATCGGCGAGGCGACCCAGGCCGCCATGACGGACGCGCTGGGCGAGAATGTCGAAAGCCGGATCGCCGAACTGATCGCGACGTCCGAACAGGCGGCCTCACTGGCGCAGGAAGCGATGGCCGCCCTGGATACCAAGATTGCGGAGATCGAGAGCCGCAGCGCGGCCCTTCAGAGCCAGTTGCGCGAAGCGGAAACCGATGCCGAAGACGCCAGCCTCGACGGCTTTGCCCGCCAGGTCACTTTGCTCATCGAATCGCTCAATTCGACGGCTATCGACGTGAGCAAAATCCTCTCGAACGAGGTCACGGACACGGCATGGGCGGCCTATCTGAAAGGCGATCGCGGTATCTTTTCGCGCCGCGCCGTGCGGCTGCTCGATACGGGCGAGGCGCGCGAGATCGTCGCGCAATATGAGAATAATGGCGAATTCCGCGAGCAGGTGAACCGCTATGTTCACGATTTCGAAGCAATGCTGCGCCGCGTGATGACGGCGCGGGACGGCGCGCCGCTCGCGGTGACCCTGCTGTCGTCGGACAATGGCAAGCTCTACGTTGCGCTCGCCCAGGCTATCGAGCGGCTGCGCTAGCGCTCGACCGTCGTTCGCATCGATTCCGGTTTGAGGAAATCGAGAATGTCGGCGCCGATCCAACCATAGACATAATTGGCGTAGAACAGGCCGAAAAAGATCGTTGCGACGATGGTCGTACGCAAGACGACAGGCCCCGCGCGGAACCGGTGCGGAGCGCTTTCCGCATTGCCGGGCAGCGTCTCCACGCCCGCCTCGCGATCCGTCCGCGCGCTGAACGGCAACACCATGAAAAGGCAGAGAAACCAGAAGAGAAAATAGATGGCGAGCACCGAAATGAGCTCCATCGCTACACCTCCATCAGCGAAACGTTGACCACGGGTTTCTTGCCCGTCCAGTGGGTCGCTGTGCGGCGCACGGCAAGCCGGATCGTCTCGCGCAGTTTTTCAGGGTCTTTCGCGCCTTTCCGCGCGGCATCGGCGGCGGCTTCGACGGCATCGTCGATAAACGCCTCGCGATCTTCTTCGACGGGAATGCCGGCCATCGAGAAAGCCGGGGTACCGCGCATCTTGCCGTCTTCGCCGAACGCCACGGTGATCGCGATAAGCCCGCGCTGGCCGATACGGCGGCGTTCGTTCATCGCCTCGCCATCCGCCGCCACGATAGTATCACCGTCAAGCACGAGCCGGCCAGTACGCTCATGCCCGATGATCGCCGGGCCATCGGGTGCAAGCCTGACCACATCGCCATTCTGCTGGACGATAGTCTTGGGAACGCCTTGCGCCGCGCCGAACCGCGCCTGCTCGGCCATGTGCCGCAGCTCGCCATGGACGGGCACAAGAATCTCAGGCCGAATCCATTCGTACATTTTCGCCAGCTCCGGACGGCCGGCATGGCCGGATACATGCACCATCGCCTGCCGGTCTGTGACGATCGGTATCTGTTTCGCGGCAAGCGCATTCTGCACCCGGCCGATGGCGAGCTCGTTGCCCGGAATCTGTTTCGAGCTGAAGACGACGAGATCGCCACTATCGAGCGTCAGGGGGTGATTGTCCTCGGCGATACGCCCCAACGCCGCCCGCGATTCCCCCTGCCCGCCTGTTGCGATGATAAGCAGCTCGCGCGGCGGCAAACGCATCGCTTCCTCGAAATCGACTGTTGGCGGGAAGTCCTTCAGATAGCCGACGGCCTGCGCGGTATCGATGATCCGGTCCAGCGAGCGGCCCGCCACACATACTTTGCGGCCCGTTTCCGTGGCGATGCGGCCCAGCGTCTGCAGGCGCGCCGCGTTTGACGCGAAGGTCGTCACCAGCACGCGCCCCGTGGCCGCACCGATCACCTCGGCCAGCCCCGCCTTCACCGCGCCCTCACTGCCCGAATCCTTCTCATTGAAGACGTTTGTTGAATCGCAGACGAGGGCGAGAATACCTGTATCGCCGATCGCGATCATCTCTTCGGGCGTCGTCGGCGTGCCGGTTTGCGGATCGGGGTCGAGCTTCCAGTCGCCGGTGTGGAAAATGCGGCCATACTCGGTCTCGATCACCAGCGCATTGCCTTCGAGGATCGAATGGGCGAGCGGGATATATTGAAAATTGAATGGGCCCAGATCGAAACTGTCGTCCGGATCGATCACGTTCAGCTCGATCTCCTCGGTCAGACCCGCCTCTTCGAGTTTCCGGTAGATCAGTCCGGCGGTAAAGGCCGTTGCGTATAAAGGCACGCCAAGATCGCCCGCCAGATAGGGCAGCGCGCCGATATGGTCCTCATGGCCATGGGTCAGCACGATGCCGAGCAGGTCATCGATACGGTCCTCGATAAATTCCAGGTCAGGCAGGACGAGTTCGATCCCCGGATAATAGGGATCGCCGAAGGTCATGCCGCAATCGACCATGACCCATTTGCCCTGCGTGCCGTAGAGATTGACGTTCATGCCGATCTCGCCCGACCCGCCGAGCGCGAGGAAAAGCAGTTCGTTTTCGGGAGTCATTCGGGTCTATCTGGACCTTTCATAGAGCATCGCCAGCCCCTGGATGGTGAGGTCGGGCTCGATCACGTCGAACACGTCCGTATGCTGATCGAAAAGCGTCGCCAGCCCGCCGGTCGACACGACTTTGGCGGGGCGGCCGATCTCCGCGCGCGTGCGCGCGACCAGCCCTTCGATCATGGCGATATAGCCCCAATACACGCCGATGTGCATCTGGTCTTCAGTGTTGGTCCCGATGACGGATCGGTCGCGCGGCGCCTCGATCGCAATGCGCGGCAGCTTGGCCGCCGCCCCTACCAACGCATCGAGCGAGAGATTGATGCCCGGCGCGATAACCCCGCCTTTATAGGCGCCCTCATAATCGGCGACGTCGAAGGTGGTCGCCGTGCCGAAATCGATGATGATCAGGTCTTCAGGATGAAGCGCATGGGCGGCGATCACATTGACCGCCCGGTCCGCGCCGAGACTCGAGGGTTCGTCGATGTCGAGCGATATGCCCCATTCGACCGGCGGTTCGCCTGCGACAAGCGCCTCGACATCGAAATATTTGGACGCCAGCACCTGCAGATTGTGCAGCGCGCGGGGCACGACGGTCGAGATGATCACCGCCTCGATGTCGTCCGGCGTGACCCCTTCGAGCGCCATGAGGTTATGCAGCCAGACCGCATATTCATCGCCCGTGCGCCGGGGGTCCGTCGCGATCCGCCAGCGCGCGGCAATCTCGCCATTCTTGACGAGCGCGAAGACGACATTGGTGTTTCCGGCATCGATAGCGAGCAGCATCGCATCAGTCCTCAAATCAGGAAAACATCGCCCGCATGCATGACACGGACGGACCCATCCGCCAAGCGCAGCCGCAAGGCGCAATCCTCCGATAATCCTGCAAACTCGCCGGAAATCCTGTTGTTGTCGCGATCGTGAATTGCCATCGGCTGGCCGATCGGAAAGCTCTTCTCCATCCAGGAATACCGTAGATATGAAAGTCCGTGCTCTCGCCATTCCTGCAGCGAATGACGAAATATTCCAGCGAGATAATCCAAAAAAACGTCAGGCGTTGGCGGATCAACATATTTCGCCAAGCTATTTGCAGGTTGATCCAAATCGCGCGGGTGATCTGCTAGGTTCACGCCGAAACCGATGATGACGGCGTCACGGTCTCGTTCAAGCAGAATCCCGGCCATCTTGGCTCCATCGAGTAGCAGATCATTCGGCCATTTCAGAACCAGTTTGTCGCTCCAACGCAAATTTGGTTCTAACTCGACTGGCTTCGATACGTGGCCCCGAAAATCCGGATCATTCATTTCCAAAAAGACAAGCGACCACAGAGCTGAACCCGCAACCAGCGAGAGCGTTGCGGGCGGCGGATCATCTTCCTTCAACCTGACTATCGTGCTGGCATAGAGGTTACCGCGTATGGAAACCCACTTGCGCCCTTGCCTGCCTCGGCCGCCGATCTGCCGTTCTGCGCGTAGCCATGAGTCTTCCGGCTCGCCTTGCCGCGCAAGCGCGATCATATCGTCATTGGTGGAGCCGGTTTCGGCGACGGACTGGATCCGGATGCTCAGACCGCGATCGCCTTAGAACAGCGCCGCGGCGGCATTGCCCGCGGTCAGCGCGAGGAACGGCACGAGCAGATAGCCGAGCGGCGATACCGCTGCCGCTGTGACCGCGATCAAGCCATTCTCCATCACCGAATTGGCGGGTGCATAGGGTTCGGCAGCATCGTCGAAATAGATCGTCTTGATGATGCGCAGATAATAGTAGGCGCCGACCACCGATAGCGCGATGCCGATCACGGCAAGCGGAAAGAGCCCGGCAGCGACGGCCGCGTCGAAGACCAGGAATTTGCCCCAGAAGCCGAGCAGCGGCGGAATGCCCGCAAGGCTGAACATGAAGATCGCGAAGGCGGCGGCGAGGCCCGGCTGCGATTTGGAGAGACCGGCAAGGCTCTCGATATCCTCGACCGGGCGGCCGTCCGCATCGCGCATCTGCAGGACGCACAGGAAGCTGCCGAGCGTCATTACGACATAGATGGCCATGTAAGACATGGTCGCCGCTACGCCGGCCTGCGTGCCCGCAGCAAGGCCGATCAGCGCGAAGCCGATATTGTTGATTGAGCTGTACGCAAGCAGACGCTTGATGTTGGACTGACCGATGGCGGCCACTGCGCCGAGCGCGATCGAGCCGAGCGCGACGAAGATCACGATCTGCTGCCAGGCATCGGTCGCCGGACCGAGCGCTTCGAACATCACGCGCACCGCAAGTGCGATGGCCGCGATCTTGGGCGCCGAGGCAAAGAAGGCGGTGACCGGCGTCGGCGCGCCCTCGTAAACGTCCGGCGTCCACATATGGAACGGCACGGCGCTGATCTTGAAGGCGAGACCGGCCAGGACGAACACCAGTCCGAACAGTTCGCCCGTCGACATGTCGTCGGCAAAGGCCGTCGCGATGCCGGTGTAACTAGTCGTGCCGGTAAAGCCGTAGAGCAATGAGATACCGTAGAGCAGGATGCCGCTCGCCAATGCGCCGAGCACGAAATATTTGAGGCCCGCTTCTGCCGAGCGCGTGTCCTGCCGCATGAAGCTCGCCAGCACATAGGCCGCCAGGCTGTTGATCTCCAAGCCGATATAGAGAAGCATCAGATCGCCCGACGAAACCATGAAACCCATGCCGAGCGCGGCAAACAGGATCAGCACCGGATATTCGGGGCGCATTTCGCTGCGCCGATCGAAAAAGCGCGGGGCCATCAGGATCGCGATGGCCGCCGAGGCGTAGATCAGCACCTTGGAGAAGGTGGAGAAGGCATCGGCGACATAGAGCCCGCCGAAGACCGTGCCGCCATTGCCCGCCGGGCCGAGCAGCGACAGGCCGCAGGCGATCAGCATTAGCACCGCATAGATGCTCACGCGGCGCGAAACGTCCGGCTTCTTGCTGAACGCGCCGACGAGCAGCAGGTCCGTAGCCCCGAGCGTCAGGATCAGCTCGGGCGCGACGGTGAGAAGGCTTTCCCAGATCGTCATCAGTGCGTGCCCTCCCCGCCATGATCGCCGCCATGGCCGTCACCATGCTCGGCTTCGAGCAGCATGCCTGCGCCCATCGCGAGCTGCGCATCGCCTGGTGGGTTTGCGGGCTCGATCCGGGCCAGCAAGGTGCCGACATCGTCGCGGATCGGCGCGAGGAAGCTTTCCGGATAGACGCCCATCCATAAGACGACGGCGGCGATCGGCCCGAGCGTCGCAAGCTCGCGCACCGACAGATCGGGCATTGCTTTGACGTCTTCCTTTTCGAGCTCGCCGTAGCAGATGCGCCAATAGAGATAGAGCATATAGGCCGCGCCCAGGATGATGCCGGTCGTGCAGACTACAGCGACCCAGCTATTCGCCTCATAGGCGCCGACCAGCGCAAGGAATTCGCCGACAAAGCCGCTCGTGCCCGGCAGGCCGATCGAGGCCATGGTGAAGAGCATGAACAGGATCGCGTATTTGGGCATATTGTCGCTGAGCCCGCCATAACGCTCGATCTCGCGCGTATGGAGCCGGTCGTAGATGACGCCAACGCACAGGAAGAGCGCTCCGGATACGAGACCGTGCGAGAGCATGACGATCATCGCGCCCTCGATGCCCTGCCGGTTGAAGGCGAACAGCCCGATCGTGACGAAGGCCATATGCGCCACCGATGAATAGGCGATCAGCTTCTTCATGTCCTTCTGCACGAGCGCGACCAAGGACGTGTAGACGACCGCGACCATCGACAGGCCGAAGACGATCCAGACCAGCTCGGCCGAGGCTTCGGGGAACATCGGCAGCGAGAAGCGGATAAAGCCATAGCCACCCATCTTCAGCAGTACGCCGGCAAGGATCACCGAGCCCGCCGTCGGCGCCTGGACATGGGCATCGGGCAGCCAGGTATGAACGGGCCACATCGGCATCTTCACGGCAAAGCTCGCGAAGAAGGCGAGCCAGAGCCAGTTCTGCGCGCCACCCGGGAAATCGTACGTCATCAACTCGGGGATCGACGAGGTGCCCGCTTCCTGCACCATCCAGAGCATCGCGATCAGCATCAGCACCGATCCCAAAAGCGTGTAGAGGAAGAATTTATAGCTCGCGTAGATCCGCTCGGCGCCGCCCCAGATGCCGATGATCAGATACATCGGGATGAGGCCGGCCTCGAAGAAGATGTAGAAGAGGAAGATGTCCTGAGCGGTGAACACGCCGATCATCAGCGATTCCATGAGCAGAAACGCCGCCATATATTCGGGCACGCGCGATTGAATGGATTGCCAGCTCGCGATGATGCAGATCGGCATCAGGAAGACCGAGAGCATGATCAGCATCAGCGCGATGCCGTCGATCCCCATCGCCCAGGCGAAGCGCCCGAAAATCGGATAATATTCGACGAACTGCCATTGCGGCCCGCCAATCTCGTAGCTGATCCAGAGCAGGATACCGAGCGCGAAGGTGACAAGCGTCGTGCCGAGCGCGATGACGCGCGCCATGCCCGCCTTGCCCTCGCCCTGCCCCGGCCATATCAGGCAGAGCAGCGCACCGGCGAGCGGCAGCAGGACCATTACGGTCAGGATCGGAAAGCCGAGCTGGTTCACCGGGTGATCGCCCAGGTGGCGGCCGCGACCAGACCGATCAGCATCACCAGCGCATAGGTGTAGAGATAGCCGGACTGGAAACGCTTCGCGACGCCAGTGCCGCTGGCGACAAGCGCGGAGACGCCGTCAGGCCCAAACCGGTCGATAAAGCCCTTGTCGCCGCGCTTCCAAAAGAAGCGGCCGATGGCGAAGGCGGGTTTCACGAAAATCGCGTTATACAGCTCGTCGATATACCATTTGTTGTAGAGAAACGCGTGCAGCACGCGGAACTGATCGACGAATTTCGCAGGCCAGTCGGTATATTTGATATAGGCCAGCCAGGCGATCGCGAGGCCCGTCAGCATCACCGCGCCCGGCGCATATTTCACCCAGGTCGGCACCTCGTGGATCGCATGCAGCAGATGCGTATCGAGCGCGATGCTGCCCGCCCAGAAAATCTCGCCCTCTTCGGCATAGCCGAACGGATAGTAGAAGAGATAGCCGGCGAATACGGCGCCGAGCGACAACACGCCCAACGGCACAAGCATCGACCAGGGACTTTCATGCGGATGATAGCCGCCAGTCGCGTCTTCGGCGGTTTCCGGCGTCTTGTGAACGCTGTGCTGGATATGCTCGCTCGTGATCCAGCGCGGCTTGCCGAAGAAGGTCATGAAGATCAGCCGCCAGCTATAGAAGCTCGTCAGCAATGCGGCGAAGACGAGCGTGAAGAAGGCGACACCGCCCAGTTCGGAGTCGGTCGCGAAGGCCGCCTCGATGATCAGGTCTTTCGAGTAGAAACCGGCAAAGCCGAACACGCCGACGATTCCGACGCCGGTGATCGCGAGCGTGCCGATGATCATCGCCCAGAAGGTCAGCGGAATTTCTTTCCTGAGCGCGCCATAATGCCGCATGTCCTGCTCATGATGCATGGCATGAATCACACTACCCGCACCGAGGAAGAGCAGCGCCTTGAAGAAGGCGTGCGTGAACAGGTGGAACATCGCGATGCCGTATGCGCCGACACCGGCGGCGACGAACATATAGCCGAGCTGCGAGCAGGTCGAATAGGCGATCACCCGCTTGATATCCATCTGCGCCGTCCCAACCGTCGCCGCGAAAAAGGCCGTGAGCAGACCGAAGAATGTGACCACGGCGAGCGCCATGTCACTTGTCTCGAACATCGGCGAAAGGCGGCAGACCATGAATACGCCGGCTGTCACCATCGTCGCGGCGTGGATCAACGCAGAGACGGGCGTCGGACCCTCCATCGCGTCCGGCAGCCAGGTGTGGAGCCCGAACTGCGCCGATTTGCCCATCGCGCCGATAAACAACAGCAGGCAAAGCAAGGTCATCGTGTCGACGCGATAACCGAGGAAGCCGATCGTCGATCCGGCCATGGCGGGCGCGGCTTCGAGGATTTCGGGGATCGATACCGTGCCGAACACGAGGAACGTGCCGAATATGCCGAGCGAAAAGCCGAAATCGCCGACACGGTTGACGACGAACGCCTTGATCGCCGCGGCATTGGCGCTCGGCTTCTTGTACCAGAAACCGATCAGCAGATAGGAGGCAAGCCCGACCCCTTCCCAGCCGAAGAACATCTGCACGAGGTTGTTCGACGTCACGAGCATCAGCATCGCGAAGGTGAAGAGCGAGAGATAGGCGAAGAAGCGGGGCTGGTCCGGGTCCTCTGCCATATAGCCCCAGCTATAAAGGTGGACGAGCGCCGAAACGGTCGTGACCACGACCAGCATCACGGCCGTTAGCGTATCGACGCGCAGGCTCCAGGCGACGTCCATCTCGCCCGAGGCGATCCAGGTGAAGACCGGTGCGACATAGGCCTCCTGCCCGCCGACGAGGAAGTCGAGGAAAATCGGCCAGCTCAGCGCGCAGGCGATGAACAGCGCGCCCGTCGTCAGAATTTTCGCGACGAAATTGCCGAGCATCCGATTGCCAAGACCGGCAATGATGGCCGCCAGCAGCGGCAGAAAGACAATGAGCTGGATCATCGGGTCAGCCCTTCATCCGGCTTGGATCGTCGACGGAGATATTGCCGTGACCACGGAAATAGATCACGAGAATCGCCAGCCCGATCGCGGCCTCGCCGGCCGCAACGGTCAGTACGAACATCGCGAAGACCTGCCCGACGACATCGCCGAGAAAGGCGCTGAACGCGACGAGATTGATGTTCACCGACAGCAGGATCAGCTCGATCGCCATCAGGATGATGATGATGTTCTTCCGGTTGAGGAAGATGCCGAGCACGCCCATCACGAACAGGATCGCGCTGACGACGAGATAATGACCGAGCCCGATCATGCCCAATGACTTTCCGAAATCACCGTTTGGGCTGAGCTTGTCGAAGCCCTGCCCTTTCTTTCAGCGATGAAAAAGAAGGACAGCCCTTCGACAAGCTCAGGGCTAGCGGGGGTTTGAAACGCACAGATCACAGCTCGACCCCTTCGCCCACTTCGGGCTGCGTGTTGCGGGTCGCGTCTTCCGGACGCCGGCGAATCTGCTTGCCGATATTTTGCGGCCGCACCCCGGCGCGTTCGCGCTGCGTCAGCACGATAGCGCCGACCATGGCGACGAGCAGCACGATACCCGCGCCCTCGAACACCAGCAGATAGCGATCATAAAGCGCACGCCCGATCGCCTCGATATTGGGTACGTCCGGATCGATCGTCGCCATGCGCGTATCGGGTCCGAGATCGCCAAAGCTCCAGACGCCAATGGCGAGCACGATCTCGGCCAGCAGCACGGCTGCGATGAGCAGACCGAAGGGCAGATAGCGCGCGAATCCCGCGCGCAGCCGGGCAAAATCGATGTTGAGCATCATGACCACGAACAGGAACAGCACGGCCACCGCGCCGACATAGACGAGGATCAGCAGCATCGCGATGAATTCCGCGCCAAGCAGCAGCATCAGCCCCGCCGCGTTGAAGAAGGCGAGGATCAACCATAACACCGAATGCACGGGGTTGCGCGCCAGGATTGTCATCGCGCCCGAGGCCACAACGATGGACGCGAAAAGGTAAAAGGCGAAGACGTGGATCACGATATTTGGGGGACCCCTGTAAGAATCGGCTGCGGCTTAGCGATAGGGCGCATCGGCGGCAAGGTTCGCGGCGATCGCGCGCTCCCATTTATCGCCATTGGCCAGCAATTTTTCCTTGTCGTAGAGCAGCTCCTCCCGCGTTTCGGTCGCATATTCGAAATTCGGCCCCTCGACGATGGCGTCGACCGGGCAGGCCTCCTGACACAATCCGCAATAGATGCATTTGGTCATGTCGATATCGTAGCGAGTCGTCCGGCGGCTGCCGTCCTCGCGCGGCTCGGCCTCGATCGTAATCGCCTGGGCCGGGCAGACCGCTTCGCACAGCTTGCAGGCGATGCAGCGTTCCTCCCCATTGGGATAGCGGCGCAACGCATGCTCGCCGCGAAAACGCGGACTGATCGGGTTCTTCTCGAACGGATAATTGACCGTCGCCTTGGGCTTGAAGAAATATTTGAGCGTCAGCGCATGCGCCTTGACGATCTCCCACAAAGTGAAGGTTTTGATGAAATGGGCGATGCTGCTCATAGCAGGCCTCCATGGCGGGTCAGCATGAGATAACCGGACACCAGCACGACCCAGATCAGCGAGATCGGCAGGAAGACTTTCCAGCCCAGCCGCATCAGCTGGTCGTAGCGATAGCGGGGCAGCGTCGCCCAGGCCCAACTGAAGATGAAAAAGCCGAGCAGTATCTTCAGGAACAGCCAGAACATGCCCGTGATCTCCGGCGTGAACAGGAAATCGTAGAGCGGCGCCCAGTCGATAGGCGGCAGCCAGCCGCCCCAGAACAGGATCGCGTTGAGCGCGCACATCAAGAGGATGTTCGCATATTCGCCGAGCCAGAAGAGCGCGAAGCTCATCGATGAATATTCTGTCTGGTAGCCGGCGACGAGCTCTGATTCCGCCTCGGTCAGGTCGAACGGCGTCCGCGCCGTTTCCGCCATGGCCGAGATCAGGAAGATGACCGCCATCGGGAAGAGCAGCGGATTGAAGCCGAAGCCGTTCAGGACGCCGAAGACATGGCCCTGCTGCGCCTCGATAATGCCGGACAGGCTGAACGTGCCCGCGAACATCACGACCGAGAGCAGCACGAAGCCGATGGACACCTCATAGCTCACCATCTGCGCGGCGGCGCGCAGGGCAGAGTAGAAGGGATATTTGGAGTTGGACGCCCAGCCCGAGATGATCACGCCGTATACGCCGAGCGAGCTGATCGCGAGAATGTAGAGCAGCGCCACATTGATATCGGCGAGCGCCATGTTCGGGCCGAACGGGATCACCGCCCAGGCAATCAGCGCCACGGTGAAGGTCACGATCGGCGCAATGAGGAACAGACCCCGGTTCGCCGAGGTCGGGATGATCGTTTCCTTGAGGAAGACCTTGAGCCCGTCCGCAAAGCTCTGAAGCAGCCCGAACGGCCCGACGACATTCGGCCCGCGCCGCAGCATGATCGCGGCGAGAATTTTGCGGTCGGCATAGATGATCATCGCGACCGCGAGCAACAGCGGTAGCGCGATCAGCAGGATCGCCGAAATGGTCGCAACGAACCACGCCCATTCATAGGACATGCCGAGAGACTGGAAGAATGCGGTCATTCCGCCGCCTCCGCGAATTCCTCGCCATGGATCAGTTCGGCCGAACAGCGCTGCATTGTCGCGCTGGCGCGGCAGATGGCGTTGGTCAGGTAGAAATCCTTGATCGGCAGGGCGATGGGTCCGCTGGGTGCATCGCCGGAGAGTTTGGGCGGCGCCCATTCATAGTCGGCGAGACCTTCATCGGCGAGCGCCGGGAAATCGGCGGCGATCGCGTCGCGCAGCTGGTCCAGCGTGTCGAAGGGCAGCGGCTTGCCGAGCGCATCGGAGAGGGCGCGGAAGATCGTCCAGTCCTCACGCGCATCGCCCGGCGGGAAGACAGCGCGATTGCCGCGCTGAACTCGGCCCTCCAGATTCACCCAGGTGCCGCTCTTTTCGGCATAGGACGCGCCGGGCAGGATAACGTCCGCATTGGCCGCGCCCTGCTCGCCATGATGGCCGACATAGACTGTGAACGCATCGCCGAACGCATCGAAATCGACGCCGTCCGCGCCGAGCAGGAAGAGCAGTTCGGGCTTGGTGGCCGCGATATCCGCCGTGCCGCCCGGCTGCGCCCAGCCAAGCATGAGTCCGCCCATCCGCGCCGCGGAGAAGTGGAGGACGTTATAGCCGTTCCAGCCATCCCGTACGAGATTGAGCGTATCCGCCAGCGCCAGCGACGCGGCCTGCAGGCCCGGCACCATCAACGCACCACCGCCAACGATCATCGCCGGGCGCTCCGCACCTTTCAGCACGTCCGCGGCTTCGGCAGGCAGGTCCGCGACAAGCGTCGCCTCGTCGCCCAGCCACGTCACCGGATAGGTGAGATCGATCTCCGGGCCGATCGCAAAGACCTTGGCGCCCGCCTTCACAGCTTTGCGAATGCGCGTGTTCACCAGCGGCGCTTCCCAGCGCGGATTGGTGCCGACGAGCAGGATCGCGTCCGCTTCTTCGATACCCGCAATCGTCGTGTTAAAATTCACCGCCGCGAGGTTGCTCGCATCATAATCCATGCCGTTCTGCCGGCCTTCGATCAGCTTCGACCCCAGCCCTTCGAGCAGCTTCTGCGCTGCATAGAGCGCCTCGACCTCGACCAGATCGCCGCCAATCGCCGCGACCTTGCTTCCCGCCTTCCTGGCCGCTTCGGCAATCGCCGCGAACGCCTCGCTCCAGCTCGCTTTCTCTAGCGTTCCGTCGCGGCGGACATAGGGCGTATCGAGGCGGTTGCGGTAGAGGCCATCGACCGCGTGGCGCGTCTTGTCGCTCGCCCACTCCTCGTTGACGTCCTCGTTGATCCGCGGCAGTGCGCGCAGCACTTCGCGGCCGCGGCTGTCGAGGCGGATATTCGTGCCGACCGCGTCCATCACGTCGATCGAGGGCGTCTTCCGGAGTTCCCAAGGTCGCGCCTCGAACGCATAGGGCCGCGCGGTCAGCGCGCCGACCGGGCAGAGATCGACGACATTGCCCGAAAGCTCGCTCTTCGCGGCATGCTCCAGATAGGTCGTGATCTCCATATTCTCGCCGCGCCCGACCGCGCCGATTTCCTCGACCCCGGCCACTTCCTCGGCGAAGCGGACGCAGCGCGTGCAATGGATGCAGCGCGTCATGATCGTCTTGACGACCGGGCCCATATATTTCTCGGTGACCGCGCGCTTGTTCATCTCGTAGCGCGTGCTGCCCTTGCCATAGGCCATCGCCTGGTCCTGCAGGTCGCATTCGCCGCCCTGGTCGCAGATCGGGCAATCGAGCGGATGGTTGATGAGGAGGAACTCCATCACCCCTTCGCGCGCCTTTTTGACCATCTCGGTCGTCGTGAAGATTTCCTGCCCCTCGGCGGCGGGCAGCGCACAGCTCGCCTGCGGCTTGGGCGGTCCGGGCTTCACCTCGACAAGGCACATCCGGCAATTGCCGGCGATGCTCAGGCGTTCATGATAGCAGAAGCGCGGGATTTCCTTGCCGGCGAGCTCGCACGCCTGCAGCACGGTTGCGCCCTCGGGAACCTCAAGTTCGACGCCATCTACGGTGACTTTAGGCATTAATTGTCACTCCCGTCGGCATAAGCGGATGCACGTTGCCAAAGACCGTCGGCGACGAACTGTCGGACATTCTCGATTTCCAGCCCAAGCGTATGGCCTTCAGCGAGGCATGGTCCGAGATGTGTTATGATGGGCTGGACTGCGATGTTCTCAGCTTCGCTGCGTCGCGGGGTCCGCAACAGAGCATCGGATTCCCGGGGTGCAGCCGCAACTATGCAGTCGGCAAAATCCGCCAACCCCCTCGCCGAGGCAAGCGCCTCTCCTTCGGAAACATAGGAGCGTTCAGGCACTGCCACATCTTGACCGAGCCAGTTCGGCGGCGAAGGATAGGCTTCAAGATAGGCCCGCTCCATCATCATCAGTCTCAAACTTGTCGGCGATGTGCTGATTACGACACCGGTCGGACTGAGGCGAACGACGTCCTCCATACAGCGGTCCATGGCAAAGGCGGAACGGAAGCGGTCAAAATTGACTAACCCCAGTTCCTCATAATCGATCGTGGCAGGATCGCTGGCCGCAAAGAGTACGGGAACTTCGGTGCGGTTACGGTCGTACACGCAGCGGGCGAATTCATCGACGAATCTTCCGGCGCGGTCCTGGCGCAACTCGCGAGACGAATATTCGCGCTCGATGCGTGAGCCGGTAGGTGTGTCCCTTGCCTGGGCGGATAGATCGTGCATCGGAACGGCAAGGCCGGCTACCAATAGCGCAACTGCAGCGGGAATACTCTGCTTCACTCCGCCGCCTCCATCATCTCACCGCTCTCGCCCGCATATTCGCGGATGCGGCGTTCCAGTTCTGGGCGAAAGTGGCGGATCAGGCCCTGGATCGGCCAGGCTGCCGCATCGCCAAGCGCGCAGATGGTGTGGCCTTCGACCTGTTTGGTCACTTCGTGCAGCATGTCGATATCGGCGATGTCGGCCTTGCCTTCGCGCAGCCGCTCCATCATCCGCCACATCCAGCCCGTGCCCTCGCGGCACGGCGTGCACTGGCCGCAGCTTTCATGCTTGTAGAAATAGGAGATACGGCTGATCGCGCGGACGATATCGGTCGATTTGTCCATGACAATGACCGCCGCCGTGCCGAGGCCCGAACCGAGATCCTTCAGCCCATCAAAATCCATCGGCGCGTCGATAATCTCTTCGGCCGGCACCAGCGGGACCGAAGAACCGCCCGGGATCACGGCGAGCAGATTGTCCCAGCCGCCCGTAATGCCGCCCGCATGCTTTTCGATCAGCTCGCGGAACGGAATGCTCATCGCCTCTTCTACGACGCACGGCTTTTCGACATGGCCCGAAATCTGGAAGAGCTTGGTGCCCTCATTCTTCTCGCGCCCGAAGCTCGCGAACCAGCTGGGCCCGCGCCGCAGGATCGTCGGCACGACCGCAATGCTCTCGACATTGTTCACTGTGGTCGGGCAGCCATAGAGCCCCGCGCCCGCCGGGAAAGGCGGCTTCAGGCGCGGCTGGCCCTTTTTGCCTTCGAGACTCTCCAGCAGCGCCGTTTCCTCGCCGCAGATATAGGCCCCTGCCCCGCGATGGACGAACACGTCGAAATCATAACCGGAGCCGCAGGCATTCTTGCCGATAAAGCCCTTGTCATAGGCTTCCTGCACGGCGGCGAAGAGCGTTTCGGCCTCGCGGATAAACTCGCCGCGGATATAGATGTACGCCGCCCGCGCGCGCATCGCATAGCCGGAGATCAGCGCCCCTTCGATCAGCTTGTGCGGATCGTGACGGATGATTTCGCGGTCCTTGCAGCTGCCCGGCTCGGATTCGTCGGCGTTGATGACGAGGAAGCTCGGCCGGCCGTCCTTGCTCTCTTTCGGCATGAAAGACCATTTGAGACCGGTCGGGAAGCCCGCCCCGCCGCGGCCGCGCAGGCCGGAAGCCTTGATCTCGTCGATGATGCCGTCCTGGTCTTTCTCCAGCAGCTTCTTCGTGCCGTCCCAGTCGCCGCGCTTCATCGCCGCGTCGATGCCCCATGGCTGGAAGCCATAGACATTGGTGAAGATGCGATCCTTGTCGTCAAGCATTTCGCGACCTCATCCAGCGAATGAACAGATACCAGATCGGCGCCGCGAGCACGCCGAATGCCGTATGCATGACCCAGGCGATTTCGCGGCCGCGCATCACATCGAACGCGACATTGATCGCCACAAATGCAACCACGAAAGTGATCGTCGCCTGCATCAGCGTCATCGAGGAGAAGGGTCCGCGGGAGGCCATCACTCGGCCGCCTCCGCCATTTCCTTAAGCGTCGTCGGCCCGCCTTCGGGACAGCTTGTCTGGCGCTCGATCTGCGGGCCGGGCGTTACCGGCTCGTCATTGCTCAGCTTTTCGAGGATATCGGTCATGCTGTCATAATCGAGATCTTCGAAATTATCGTCGTTGATCTGCACCATCGGCGCATTGGCGCAGGCACCCAGGCATTCCACTTCGGTCAGCGTGAAGAGACCGTCGGGCGTCGTCTTGCCCTTGACCAGCCCTTTGTTTTTGCACGCCGCCATAACATCGTCGGAGCCGCGCAACAGGCAGGGCGTCGTGCCGCACAGCTGGACGTGATACCGCCCGACCGGCACGAGATTATACATCGTATAGAAGGTCGCGACTTCGTATGCGCGCATATAGGGCATATCGAGCTGGGCGGCGACGAACTCGATCACCGGCACGGGCAGCCAGCCCTGCGTCTTGGTTTCCGCGCCGACCTGCCGCTGGGCGAGATCGAGCAGCGGCATCACGGCTGAGGCCTGCCGCCCTTCGGGATAGCGCGCGATGATCTTCTCCGCTTCCGCGGCATTCTCCTCGGTCCAGGCGAACGCGCCCCAGCGCTCCCGCACCGCTTCGTTTTCGAGCGCGGTATCGGTCGAGCTTTCGGAGAGTTTTTCGTCGGGAAGGATCGTCATCAGATCGCCTCCAGCGTTTCGCGGGTGCGAGCGGATGGATTGACGCCGGTGTTCGGTTCGCCCGCGCGGTCCATGATCATCACATGCGCCTCATTCTCGCAGAAAGGCCGATGTTCGACGCCCGCCGGCACGACGATCATCTCGCCGCGCTCCAAATGCCGGACACCATCGCGAAACTCGATCCCGATCGCGCCTTCGAGCACGAGGAACAGCTCGTCGGTTTCGGCATGGCTGTGCCAGTCGAAATCGCCCTTGAGCTTGGCGAGCCGGACCTCGTTATCGTTGTAAGTCGCGGCAATCCGCGGATTCCAGTGATCCGAAAATTGCGCGAGCTTGTCGGCGAGGTTGATGGGGGATGGAGCGGTCACCGGTCGCACTCCCCGAATACGACATCGATGGCGCCGAGGATCGCGGTGGCGTCGGCCAGCATATGGCCCCTGCACATGAAATCCATCGCCTGGAGATGCGAGAATGCCGTCGGGCGGATCTTGCAGCGATAGGGTTTGTTCGTGCCGTCCGCGACCAGATAGACGCCGAATTCGCCCTTGGGGCTTTCGGTCGCGACATAGACTTCGCCGGCCGGCACGTGGAAACCCTCGGTGTAGAGTTTGAAGTGATGGATCAGCGCTTCCATCGACTGTTTCATCTCGCCGCGTTTGGGCGGGACGATCTTGCGATCGAAGCTGGCGATCGGTCCGTCGGGCATATCGTTGATGCATTGCCGCATGATGCGCGCGGACTGGCGGATCTCCTCGACGCGGACCATCATCCGGTCATAACAGTCGCCATTGGTGCCGACGGGCACGTCGAACTCCATCCGGTCGTAAACCTCATAAGGCTGCGATTTGCGCAGATCCCAGGGAATACCGGAGCCGCGGATCATCGGACCGGAAAAGCCCCATTTGACCGCATCGTCCTTGGACACGACGGCGATATCGACATTGCGCTGCTTGAAGATGCGGTTGTCGACAACGAGGCTCAGCGCATCCTCGAACAGCTCGGGCATCCGGCCATCGAGCCAGTCGGCGATATCGGCCAGCAATTTGACCGGCGTATCCTGATGCACACCGCCCGGGCGATAGTAGGCGCTGTGCATTCGGGCGCCTGAAACGCGTTCGAAGAAATTGAGGCAATCCTCGCGCAGGTCGAAGAGCCACAGGTTCGGCGTCATGGCGCCGACATCCATCACATGCGCGCCGATATTGAGCAGATGGTTCGAAATCCGCGTCAGCTCGGCGAACAGCACGCGTAGATATTGCGCGCGCAGCGGCACTTCGAGATCGAGCAGCTTCTCGATCGCCAGCACATAGCTATGCTCCTGGCAGAGCGGCGAGGCATAATCGAGCCGATCGAAATAGGGCAGCGCCTGCAGATAGGTTTTGTGTTCGATCAGCTTCTCGGTGCCGCGATGCAGCAGGCCGACATGCGGATCGACACGTTCGATGATCTCGCCGTCCAGCTCCATCACCATGCGCAACACGCCATGCGCGGCCGGGTGCTGCGGGCCGAAATTGATCGTATAGTTGGAGATCGCGATATCGCCCGTCGTCGGATCGATGGCGTCGGTCTCGCCCTGCAGCTCTTCGAGATAGTCAGCCATGACGATTCCCCCAAATCGTCATCCCAGCGAAGGCTGGGATCTCGGGCGGCTGGGCGCACCGCATATAGCCTGAGATTCCAGCTTCCGCTGGAATGACGAGAAAGGCTCGACCCATCACGAGTCCCCTCCCGGTTTGTCCACCTCATCCTCGGCCTTTTCGTCGCCGGGCAATATGTAATCCGCGCCTTCCCAGGGGCTCATGAAATCGAAGGTGCGGAAATCCTGGGCGAGTTCGACCGGCTCGTAGATCACGCGCTTATGCTCTTCGGAGTAGCGCATCTCGACATAACCGGTCAGCGGGAAATCCTTGCGGAACGGATGGCCGCGGAAACCGTAATCGGTGAGAATGCGGCGCAGGTCCGAATTGCCCTCGAAAATCACGCCATACATGTCGAACACTTCGCGCTCGAGCCAGCCGGCGACCGGCCAGACATCGGTGACGGTCGGGATCGGCGTATCCTCGTCGGTCGTGACCTTGACGCGGATGCGATGATTGCGGGTCAGCGAGAGCAGGTGGTAACAGACCTCGAACCGCTCAGGCCGTTCCGGATAATCGACGCCGGCGATCTCCATAAGCTGTTGATATTTCAGCCCTTCCGTATCGCGCAAAGCGATCATCACGTCATTCAGCGCCTCGCGCCGCACGGTAATCGAGATTTCGTGGACAGCCTCTTCGGCGTAAACGAGATCGTCAACGAGCGCGGCCTTTACCGCGTCGATAACGCCCTCGTTAGAGGCGATGACAGGTGCCGGAGACGCCATGGCCTATCGCTCTATCGTTCCGATGCGGCGGATTTTGCGTTGGAGCTGCATGACGCCGTAGAGCAGCGCCTCGGCCGTCGGCGGGCAGCCCGGCACATAGATGTCGACGGGCACAATCCGGTCGCACCCGCGGACCACCGAATAGCTGTAATGATAATAGCCGCCGCCATTGGCGCAGCTACCCATGCTGATCACATAACGCGGCTCCGACATTTGGTCGTAGACGCGCCGCAAGGCCGGCGCCATCTTGTTGCACAGCGTGCCGGCGACGATCATCACGTCGGACTGGCGCGGGCTGGCGCGCGGCGTGACGCCAAACCGCTCCATATCGTAACGCGGCATATTTACATGGATCATCTCGACCGCGCAGCAGGCGAGGCCGAAGGTCATCCACCAAAGCGAGCCTGTGCGCGCCCATTGGAACAGCTCCTCGGTCGAGGTGACGAGGAAGCCCTTGTCTGTGACTTCCGAGTTGATGTCCTTCAGGAAATCGGGGTCGGGCAGCGTACCGGGCGGCGGCGGGCCTTTGGCGGTGAGGTCTACTCCCATTCGAGCGCCCCCACTTTCCAGGCATAGGCAAGGCCGATGCCGAGTTCCGCCAGGAAGATCATCATTGCGAACCAGGCCACCCAGCCCAAATCAAAGACCGTGACAGCCCAGGGAAACAGGAACGCCGCCTCGAGATCGAAAATGATGAACAGGATCGCCACAAGGTAGAAGCGCACGTCGAACTGGCTGCGCGAATCCTCAAACGCTGGAAAGCCGCATTCATATTCGGTCAGCTTGTTTGGATAGGGGTTGGAGGCGCCGGTGAATTTGGCCGCGATCATCGGCAGCACGACGAAGGCGAGCGAGAGCAGCAAGGCGACCCCGAGAAACAGCAGGATCGGCAAATATTCAACGAGATCGACGGCAATCGTGTCGGGCAAAGTCTGGACTCGTGGTCTGAGTGGATTTTGTGGCGCTTTTAGGAGGATGCGGCCAGCGGGGCAAGGTCAGGAGGCCCACCGATCACCGCTTTTTCTACCCGCGCAAGGCTCCGGCAACAATCTTGTGCAGCTTCGAATGAATCGCATCGTTCGCGGCCAGAAATTCGCTGCGCTCGATGGGCTGGCTACCGCCGCGAAAATCGGTGACGAAGCCTTTCGCTTCGCGCACGATCAGGATGCCGGCGGCGACGTCCCAGGACTGCAAATCCGCTTCCCAAAAGCCGTCATAGCGGCCGGCCGCGAGCCATGCGAGATCAAGCGATGCCGCCCCGAACCGGCGGATTCCGGCGACTTGCGGGGCGACCGCGTTGAAGATCGCATTAAACCGATCTAGATCGCCATGCCCTTTGAACGGGATGCCCGTCGCGATCAGCGTCTCACTCAAATTGCGCCGCGCCGATACCTGCAACCGCCGGTCGTGGAGGAAGGCACCACGATCCTTTTCTGCCCAGAACAGATCGTCGGTCAGCGGCTGATACACCATGCCCGCGCTGACCTCGCCCCAGCCGCCGCCGGGCTTGGGTTCCTGCACTGCAATCGAGATTGCAAAATGCGGAATGCCGTGGAGGAAGTTCGACGTGCCATCGAGCGGATCGATGACCCAGCGCGGCATGCCCTCTTCGCCCGCAATCTCGCCCGCCTCTTCGAGCAGGAACCCCCAGCCCGGGCGCACCGCGAGTAGCTCGTCATAGAGAATACGCTCGGCCCGCTGATCGGCCTTCGAGACGAAATCCGCCGGGCCTTTCTTCGATACCTGCAGATGCTCGACCTCGGAAAAGTCGCGCGCAAGGCTACGCCCCGCCTTGCGGGCGGCGCGGTCCATGACGGTGATAACGGCGGAACGGGCTGGCATGATGGTTTCCTGCGGGCGCGTTGATGCGGCCCGGTCTAATCGGCCTTTTTCACATATTCCTGTGCATAGACATCGACGACGATCCGCGTGCCTGCGCTGATATGCGGCGGAACCATGACGCGAACGCCATTGTCGAGAATGGCAGGCTTGTAGGAGGACGACGCCGTTTGGCCTTTGACCACGGCATCGGCCTCAACGATCTCAGCCTCGACATGATCGGGCAGCTGCACCGAAATCGGCTTTTCCTCGTAGAGTTCGAGCATTACATCCATGCCGTCCTGCAGGAAGGCCGCAGCATCGCCGAGCATATCCGACGGCAGCTCGATCTGTTCGAAACTTTCCTTGTCCATAAAGGTCAGCATGTCGCCATCGGCGAAGAGAAACTGATATTCGCGCGTATCGAGACGGACCTTCTCGACCGTTTCGGCCGAGCGGAAACGGACATTGTTCTTGCGCCCGTCGATCAGGTTCTTGAGCTCCACCTGCATATAGGCGCCGCCCTTGCCCGGCTGCGTGTGCTGGATCTTCACGGCTTTCCAAAGCCCACCTTCATATTCGATGATATTGCCGGGACGGATGTCCACGCCGCTGATCTTCATGGGTATCTCGCTTGTTTCGAAAGAGCAGGCGCGGCGTCTACCAGCCGCGATGCGATGCGACAAGCGGCGAGCGCCTGTCGCATCCGTCCAATACCGCGAATCGGCGAATCGGTAAAAGACGGCACAGGAGATACAGGTGATCGAAATGGTACCGAGCAAAAACAAATCGCCCCGTGCTGCCGGGCTGTTTGGGCAGCCTGCGGCCAAATCGAAGACCGAGCGGAATGCGTGCGACATCCGCAATGCGCCGGACCCGGAGGGCTATCGCAAAGCATTGCTGCGCAGCGCCATCGCTTTCACGACCGGCTGCCGCCAGGATTAGGGACAGGACCTAGCGGCCCAACAGCGCCGCAAAGGCCGCCACGCCTTTGGCCTCGCCCTCGGGGTGGTTCCAGACCGCACCGCTTACCGCCAGGAAATCGGCACCCGCATCGACCAGCGGTTTGGCGTTGTCAGCCGTAATCCCGCCAATCGCTACGCAGGGCAGAACGAACATCGTCGTCCACCAGGTCAGGATATCCGGATCGGGGCGGTGGGTCGTGTCCTTCGTATCGCTCGGATAGAAAGCGCCGAACGCGACATAGTCTGCGCCCGCTTCACCCGCTTCCATCGCCAGATGGCGGCTGTCATGGCAGGTCGCGCCGATCTGCGCGTCGCGACCGAGTAGCGCGCGCGCCTCCGCAACATCGCCATCGTCCTGCCCCAGATGCACGCCATCGGCGCCGAGCTTGGCGGCGAGATCGGCACGATCGTTGAGGATGAAGGCGCTACCGTGATCGGCGCAAATCGGCATCAGTCGCTCCGCCATTGCAACGATGGCGGCATCGTCCGCCCCCTTCATCCGCAGCTGGAACGCCGCAACCGGTCCGGCATCGAGCGCGCGCTCCAGCCGCTCGGGAAAATCATTCGCCGGATCGGGTGGCGAAATCAGGTACAGCTGACAGCCCTGCGGCGCGTCCGGCATCTCAGACTTTTTCGGTCGACGCCCGATGGATCTTGTCGATAGCCGCGCCGAGCGTGCGATCGAATTCCGCATCGTCCATATCTTGGCGCAAATCCTGCAGTAGCGCGCGCGAGAAACTGGCGATCATGCCCGTGTTTTTCGCAAGCTCGGCACAGGCCTCGTCCTGCGAAAAACCGCCGGACAGGGCGACAACGCGCGCCACGCGCGGATGCGCGACGATGCTATCGTAGAGCCCGGGTTCGACCGGGATCGACAGTTTCAGCATCACCTGCCGATCCTCGGGCAGCGCATCCAGCGACTTGGTCAGCTCGTCTTTCAGGATTGCATCGGCCGCGGCGCGCTCGGGGCTTTTCAGCGAGATTTCGGGCTCAACGATCGGCATCAGGCCGTGATCGATAATCTGGTTGGCGACCTTGAACTGCTGCGTCACATTGGCCGCAATGCCGCTTGACGACGCCATGGCGATAACCGAGCGCATTTTGGTACCGAACACGCCTTTCGCCTTGGCGCGCTCGAGCAATTCGTCGAGCCCCGGCATCGGCTTCATCATCTGAACGCCGTCCGCTTCGTCTTCCAAGCCCTTGTCGACCTTCAGGAACGGCACGACGCCGCGGTCCCACAGCAATGTCGGTACGGGTTTGCCATCGGCCTCGCCGTCCATCGTCTTCTCAAAGAGTATGGCACCGATGACCTTGCCGTTGCCGAAGGATGGTGAAGTGATGATCCGCTGGCGCATCTGATGGATAAGCGCGAACATTTCCTCTTCGTTCGAATAGGCATCCTCGCCGATCCCGAAACCCTTGAGCGCCTTCGGCGTCGATCCGCCGCTCTGGTCGAGCGCGGCGATAAAGCCCGCCCCGGTCTTGATCTGCTGCATCATTTCGGGATTTGCCATCGGTATGGGTGTCCTCTCTGTTCGTACGAATCTTGCGCGTCTGATAGTAAAGGCCAGTGGCAGGAGCAACGGCCAGCGAACCGGCTCATGTGCGCAGCGTGGGAAGCGCGAAAATCTCTCAGCGCCTGATCTTGCGGATGATCCCGTTGAAGCGGAGTGCTGGCTTTCCGTCGGCGGTCACCATGCCTTGGACAAAGATCGTCTTGCCGCCCGCGCGGACGACCTCGCCGCGCGCTTCAACCAGCTGACCGACACTAACCGGATCGAGGAAATCGCCGGTCAGGCTCAGCGTGACGCCATGTTCGTCCGCCATCGCCTCATGCGCGATCGTAAAGATCGCGCCATCCGCGAAGGTGAGCAGGCAACCGCCATGCATAAAACCCGCGCCGTTCATATGGCGCGGTTCGGCGCGGAAAGCGGAAACCGGGCGGCCGTCTTCGTCGATTCGCTCGTAGAACGGACCGCTGCTTTGCTCGAAGGAATCGCCACGCCAGGTCGACCAGCCGGCCCATTCGCCCTCGGTGATGGTGACGAGCCCGCCGCCATAGCCGACGCCCTCATCTTCGCTCATGCGCGCAGCGCCGCGACGCCCGGCAATTCCTTACCTTCCATCCATTCGAGGAAGGCGCCGCCGGCCGTCGATATGAAGGTAAAGTCGGCCGCCGCTCCGGCATGATTGAGCGCGGCCACCGTATCGCCGCCGCCGGCAACCGACACGAGCGATCCTTCCCGGGTGAGCGCCGCCGCAGTCTGCGCAAGCGCAACAGTCGCCGCGTCGAACGGCGGTGTTTCGAATGCACCGAGCGGGCCGTTCCAGACCACCGTCCGGCAGGTCTTCAGCACGTCAGCGAGCGCCTCGACCGCCGCCGGCCCGATATCGAGAATCATCTCGTCCGCGGCGACGTCATGGACGTTCACGGTCCGGGTCGGCGGATTGGCTGCGAACTCCTTCGCGACCACGACATCGTACGGCAGATAGACGGTGCATTCGGCCCGGTCCGCAGCTTCGAGGATCGCGACCGCCGTATCCGTCAGATCGTGCTCGCACAGCGACTTTCCGACATCGACACCGCGCGCTGCCAGAAAGGTGTTTGCCATCCCCCCGCCGATGATCAGGTGATCGACCTTGGTGACAAGATGTTCGAGCACGGCGAGCTTGGTCGACACTTTCGCGCCGCCGACCACCGCCGCAACCGGATGCTCGGGATTGCCGAGCGCGGCTTCCAGCGCCTTCAGCTCGGCCTCCATCGCGCGCCCGGCATAGGAAGGCAGATGATGCGTCAGGCCCTCGGTCGACATATGCGCGCGATGCGACACGGAAAACGCGTCGTTGACGTAGAAATCGCCAAATCCGGCGATCGCCTTCGCCATTCCAGGATCGTTCTTCTCCTCGCCCGGCGCATAGCGCGTGTTTTCGATCACGACGACAGACCCGTCCGCGAGATCGGCAATCGCCTCCCGGCTCGGGCGCTCCATAAAGGTCACGTCACGGCCGAGGACATTGGCGAGCGCGGGAACGACCGGCTGCAGCGAGAATTCCGGTTTATATTCGCCTTTCGGCCGGCCGAAATGGGCGAGCAGCAGCACCTTCGCCCCGGCGTCGGACAATTCGGTGATCGTCGGGATGTGCGCTCGCAGCCGGGTATTGTCCGTCACCGCGCCGTCGGCCATCGGAACATTAAGGTCGACGCGCACCAGCGCGCGCTTACCCGCAACGTCCCCGATATCGTCGAGCGTTCGAAACGCCGTCATGACGTCAACTCCCGTTTTTCCCGGAAAGCCGGGGTTTAGAGCATCCCCGCCATCACGCCGGCCGTATCGATCATCCGGTTCGAGAAGCCCCATTCATTGTCGTACCAGCTCACGACACGGGCGAGCTTGCCCTCAAGCACGGCTGTTTCGAGGCTGTCGACCGTCGAGCTGGCCGGATGATGGTTGAAATCGGACGAGACCAGCGGCTGTTCGGTGTAATCGAGCACGCCCTTCATCGGGCCGTCGGCCGCGGCCTTGAGCGCCGCGTTGAGCTCTTCGGCGGAAGTATCGCGGCCCGGCGTGAAGACGAGGTCGACGAGGGATACGTTGGGCGTGGGCACCCGCACCGAGCTGCCGTCAAGCTTGCCGTTCAGTTCAGGGAGCACGAGGCCGACCGCGCGGGCCGCGCCCGTCGTTGTCGGGATCATGTTCTGCGCCCCGCCACGCGCTCGGCGCATGTCGGAATGCATCTGATCGAGCATGCGCTGATCGTTGGTGTAGCTGTGGATCGTCGTCATGAAACCGCGCTCGATGCCGACCGTGTCGTTCAGCACCTTGGCGACCGGCGCCAGGCAGTTGGTCGTGCAGCTGGCGTTGGAAACGATTGTGTCGTCACCGGTCAACGTGTCGTGATTGACGCCATAGACGATCGTTTTGAGATCGCCCTTGGCCGGCGCGGAGATCAGAACACGCTTTGCACCAGCACCGAGATGCGGCTTTGAGGCTTCGACCGACTGGAAGAAGCCCGTACATTCGAGCACCATATCCACGCCCATATCGGCATGCGGAAGATTACCGGGATCGCGCTCGGACGTCGCGGCGATGGCTTTGCCGTTCACCGTGATGCTGCCGTCGCCCGCGGAAACCTCGCCCGGGAAGCGGCCATGGGTCGAATCATATTGGAAAAGCAGCGCATTGGCTTTGGCATCCGCCAGATCGTTAATCGCGACGAGTTCGAAATCGTGATCGTCGCGCTCGAGCATGGCGCGAGCCACGAGGCGCCCGATCCGCCCGAAACCGTTGATCGCTACTTTGACGGCCATTGCAAATGTCTCCCTTAATTCTTCAGAGCGGACAGGATTTGCGGCGTGATCGCCGCCTCCGTCAGTCCGAAATATTCAAAAAGCATATTGGCCGGCGCCGAACCGCCGAAACGGTCGATGCCGATATTCAATCCATCGGAGCCCGTATAGCGTTCCCAGCCAAATGTCGCCCCCGCTTCGATGGAAACGCGCAGCACATCGTCTTCCGTACCGAGAATATCGGCTCTGTAGGCATCGTCCTGCGCCTCGAACAGCTCCCAGCAGGGCATCGACACGACATCCGCGCCGATCCCCTTCGATTCCAGCTTTTCGGCGATTTCGACGGCCAGATGCACCTCGGACCCCGACGCCAGCAGGACGACTTTGCAGTCGTTTTCCGCCGGTCGCAGTCGGTACGCACCTTTGGCGCACATATTCTCGCTGACATCGGTCCGCATTGGCGGCAGGCCTTGTCGGGTCAGCGCGTGCACAGACGGTCCATCCTTGCGTTTGAGCGAAAGCGCCCAGCATTCCGCTGTTTCGATGGCATCGCAGGGCCGATAAACATCGAGATTCGGCATCGCGCGCAGGCTCGCCAGATGCTCGACGGGCTGGTGCGTCGGGCCGTCTTCGCCGAGCCCGATCGAATCATGCGTCATCACATAGATAGCGCGCACCTTCTGGAGCGCCGACAGCCGGATCGCCGGGCGGCAATAGTCGGAGAAAATCAGGAAGGTCCCGCCATAGGGGATGACACCGCCATGCAGCGCCATGCCATTCATCGCCGCCGCCATGCCGAATTCGCGGATACCGTAATAGATGTAGCGCCCGCCATAATTGTCTCTGGTCAGCGGTTCGGTCGCGCCGGTCTTCGTGTTATTCGAGCCGGTGAGGTCGGCCGAACCGCCAATCGTATCCGGCAGGGCCTTGTTGATCGCCGTGAGCGACATTTCAGACGCTTTGCGGGTGGCGACTTTGGGCGGTTCGGCGGCCAAGGATTCAAGATAGGTCTGCATCGCATCGCCATCGGGCAGCTCGCCCGCTATCCGCCGCTCGAATTCCGCCTTGTCCGCACTGCCCGAAACACGATTCTTCCACGCTTCATGCGCTTCTACAGAACGCTGGCCTGCTTCGGCCCAGGCTTCGCCAATTTCCGGGGGAATGTGGAACGCCGGCGCATCCCAGCCCAGTTCCACGCGCGTTGCGGCGACTTCGTCCTCGCCCAGCGCCGCGCCATGGGTGGCGGCCGTGCCCTGCTTGTTCGGAGCGCCATAGCCGATAATCGTCTTACAGGCGATCAGCGAGGGCCGCGGGTCGGCCAGCGCTTCCTCAATGGCAAAGCGGATAGCATCCGGGTCGTGCCCGTCGCATGACGTTACGTGCCAGCCTGCCGCTTCGTAGCGCGCCGGAACATTCTCACTCGTCGAAAGATCGGTTTCGCCATCGATCGTGATATTGTTATCGTCCCAGAAGGTGATCAGCCGGCCAAGCTGGAGATGCCCGGCAAGACCGACGGCTTCATGGTTGATACCCTCCATCAGGCAACCGTCGCCGGCGATAACCCAAGTCCTGTGATCGACGAGATCGTCGCCGAAATGCGCATTCAGATGCCGCTCGGCGATCGCCATGCCGACGGCCATTGCCAGTCCCTGGCCCAGCGGCCCCGTCGTCGCCTCCACGCCGGGCAAAAGGAAATTCTCCGGATGACCTGCACAGGGGCTGCCAAGCTGCCGGAAATGCTTGATTTCGTCCATCGTGGGGCGCGCATAGCCGGTCAGATGGAGCAGCGAGTAGATCAGCATCGATCCGTGGCCGGCCGAAAGCACGAAACGATCTCTGTCAAACCATTCAGGGTCTTGTGGGTCAAACTTTAGATATTTTGTGAAGAGGACCGTCGCGACGTCCGCCATACCCATCGGCATGCCCGGATGGCCCGAATTGGCCTCCTGCACGGCGTCCATGGAGAGGGCGCGGATGGCATTTGCGAGCTGGATGTGGGTGACGGTCATTCGCTTTCCCCTGTTTCCACCGGGCTGGCTCCGGAAGCGGACCGGCGAACCGCCGCGCGATTCGCGGGCGTGCGCGATCAGTTGGTCTGTCCTGCCGTCATCGTCAACCGTGGCTCTCACAGACTTGCCGGGCAGCGCTTTCCTGCTATGCAAAGCCGATGGAGAAAGAACGGCTTGCCCGCGCCATTGCAAGGATCGAGCAGGCTGCCGAGACGATCGGCAGCGTCGGTCAGATACCGCAGCCAGATACCGCCGCATTGGAGCGGCTGCAGGCAGAGCTCGAATCGGCCAAAGCCGCGCTGGAAGAGCGCGACCGGACAATCGCCAAGCTGCGGGCGGATGCGGCCGATATCGGGCGGCTGAAAGACCAGGAAATCCAAAGGCTGAGGGACCAGATACACGCGGAGAAAAGCGCCGAAAGCGGTGTCTCGGCGGCGGAACATGAAGCGCTGCAGCGGAAATATGCGCATCTCAAAGCAACCGCGGAATCGACACTTGCCGACCTAGATCAGGTGATCGGCAAAGCGGAGCAGGCCAATGGCTGAAGTCCAACTCACTATCGCCGGACACAGCTACACAGTCGCCTGCCGGGATGGCGAAGAGGAGCGTTTGCTGAAACTGGGCGAAATTGTGGACGCGAAAACGTCTCATGCACAGCAGGCTGTCGGCGGGAATATGGGCGAAGCACGGGTTCTGCTCTTCGCCGCGCTTCTGCTGGCCGACGAAGCCGACGAGCTACGCACCAATGCCAGCATCCCGGATGACACGCTCGACACTCTCGAACAGCTCGCCGATCGCCTGACCGCGCTTGGCGACGATCTTGTCTCGGGCTCCCAGCCCTCCTAAATCGGCCTTGGCGGGCGCTGCCCGGTACGCGCCTTTGCGATTATCCCTGAGGCGATACAGCATCCTAGGGAGCCGTCCCTGTCCGGACCGTGGTCCGGTGCATATGGCGCCCACCTGACGTTAATGGCGTCAGAGGATTTTCGGGCAAACGGCCATGGCGGCCCCGCCACCCGCACGGGCGACATAATGACCAAAAATGAGCTTAGAATCTATTTTAAAAAGCAAAGACAAGATTTTGTTTTTTATAATAAAAGATATGAGATTGATCAGCTCGAAAATCGCCTTGGCGACCGTCTTCTCGCGGCGGATATCATGACAGGAACGATCGGCGGATATGCTGCCATGACGTCAGAATTCGATCCCGCACAGCTTCTCTCGCGACTGAGATCGGGAGGCCATCAAATCGCCCTGCCCTATTTCGAAAACAGGCATTCGGAAATGGAATTCAGGCTAGCGAGCGAGGCGCTCGAACGCGGCCCCTTCTCGATCGATCAGCCGCAATCTAACAACCCGGCGGTGAAGCCCGAAACGATACTTGTCCCGCTGGTCGCCGCCGACGCCAAGGGCAACCGTCTCGGTCAGGGACAAGGGCATTTCGACCGTTTTCTGTCAGAAACGCGCAAAAACGGATCGATCACGGCAATCGGGCTTGCCTGGGAATGCCAGATCGCGGCCGAGATCCCTGCCGATCCCTGGGACGAGCCGCTGGATTATATCGCCACGCCAGACCGAATATTGGAGATGACGTCATGACACCAAGCTGGCGCAAGCCTGTCGGGGCATTTCTAATTATCGCGATCATCACCGTCTGGGCATTCATCGTCGCCAGCGCCGCCGGGCCGATCGGGCAGCTGCCGGTACTGATCCAGGCGCCAATCTATCTGGCGGCCGGAATCGTCTGGATCCTGCCGCTAAAGCCGCTGTTGATGTGGATGGAAACCGGGAAATGGCGCGAGTGACGGGACTTGAACCCGCGGCCTCCGGCGTGACAGGCCGGCGCTCTAACCAACTGAGCTACACCCGCGTGAGGCGTTGAAGACGCGCGAGTTAGGGGAGGCGTTGCGCCCTGTCAAGCAAAGTAGCATGGCTGCCTGAAAGCGCGTCCCGCAACTGCCCGAATATTTACCTTTCCTTTACGATATTCGAATAGAACTTCTTAATATTCTCATCGGGACTGCGATAAAATCGCGTCTCACAAGATGACCTTCTGAAAAAAATGCCGAAAACCGCCACCGGTTTACGGCTTATTAGCGTTAATACGGCATCTACGCCCCCGAAAGTCATTGTTTTGTCCGGGGGGACGTACGGAATGTCGACCAGTCGACGTCATTATCGGGTATCGAGTGCACGCACATTGCCGATCTGGCTGGGCGTGCTCGGACCGCTCTTTCTTGCATCGACCGCGCATGCGGCGCCGACTCCGGCCGGCACGCCGATCGAGAATACCGCAACCGCATCCTATGACGATGGTGGATCGACGGTCACGATCGATTCGAACACCGTATCCCTGATCGTCGACGAACTGCTCGATATTGCCGTGACTTGGGCCGATCCAGGCGACGTCACGACGGCACCCGATACCGACAATGTCGTTCTGACCTTTACCGTGACCAATGGCGGCAATGGGCCGGAGCCCGTTGTGCTCGGCGTCGATCCCAATCGCGCGGGCGACGATTTCGATCCCGATGCCGTAACACTCTTTATCGATACAGATGGTAACGGCACCTACGACGCCGGCACGGACACGCTGTACGATCCCGGCTCGCCGCCCGTTCTCGCGGCGGAAGAGAGCATCACCGTCTTCATTCTCGGCGACATCCCGTCGGCTTCCGACGGCGAACGTAGCGAAGTCCAGCTCACCGGTACGGCAGCAACGGGCAGCGGAACGCCCGGAACGGTATTCGCCGGTCAGGGCGAAGGCGGCGGCGATGCCGTTGTCGGCTCCACCGGCGCGACGGACGAGGATAGCGGCTTTTATGCCATTATCGATGCCGATCTCGACCTCACAAAATCCGCCACGGTGCTCGATCCCTTCGGCGGCACGACGCAAGTACCGGGCGCAATCATCACCTACCGCCTCGTCGCCGAAGCGACCGGCAGCGGCTCGCTCGACAATGTCGTGATCACCGACTCGATTCCCGACGACACCAGCTATGTCGACGACAGCATCACGCTCGACGGCACCGGCCTGACCGACGTGAGCGACGCCGACGCCGGCGAATTCGATGGAAGCGGCATCGCGGTCTCCCTTGGCACCGTTGCCGGCGGATCCAGTAATATCATTGAATTTCAGGTTGTTATCGACTGACGGAGAACAGTTATGAAGTATCTTATCGCGATGTTCGCGCTCTTGGCGCCGGTCGGCACAGCCATGGCCAACCAGGTTTCGCTCGACAGCGAAGTCTTTGTCGAGCGCAGCGCCGAAGCGGCCGATGGCAGCGTTACCGTCACGCTCGAGGAGCCGAGCCGCGTCGTACCCGGCGACAATCTGGTCTTCGTGCTGAGCTACGAAAACACCGGCGCGGAACCGGCTGACAATTTCGTCGTCACCAATCCGATGCCTGAAGCCGTGGTCTTCGTCGAAGCGATCGACGGCGGCGCTGTCTATTCGGTCGACGGCGGCGAAAATTTCGGGCCGCTCACAGAATTAAGGGTCGCGAGCGAGGGTGGTGTCGATCGCGCCGCACAGCCCGTCGACGTCACACATATTCGCTGGACTCTGACCGAGCCGATTGCGGCCGGCGGATCCGGACAACTCAGATTTCGTGGCGTCGTCAGATAGCCGCACATGAAACCGCCAAATGTGCCAGCGGACCGGGGGGTGAAAGGCACAGTGATTGACAGACTAGGACTAAGACAATGAAAAGTATGACGAAATACCTCGTCTCTGTCAGCGGTGTTACTCTTGCGGCCTTGGCCGCCAGCCCTGCTCTTGCGGCAGGCACCGACGCAGGGTCGAGCATTCTCAACACGGTTACCGTCGAATATCAGGTCGGCGGCAACGATCAGGACGATGTCGTCGCTTCCGACACATTCGTCGTCGACCGTGCGATCAACGTGATCGTCGCCGAAGTCGGCAACGCGACCACGTCGGTTTCGCCCGGCGAGCAAGATGCAGTCACGACCTTCGACGTCACTAATGAGACCAACGGTTTCATCGATATCGCGCTGGCCGTATCGCAGATCGTCGGCGGCACGGCTGCCCATGGCGGCACCGACTCGTTCGACGTCAACAATGTCGAAATCTATGTCGATGAAGGCAATGGCAGCTATGATGGCACCGAGAGCCAGGTCACCTTTCTCGACGAAATGGGCAATGGCGAAACGCGGCGCATCTTCATCGTCGCCGACGTCCCTACCGGACTTTCGACCGGCGATGTCGCCGATGTCGAGCTGACCGGTACGGCCCGTGAAGGCAATAGCGGCACGACGGGCGGCGCAGTCGGCGGTGCGATTACCGCGTCTACTGGCGGCGATACGGCCGGCGTGGATACGGTCTTTGCTGATGCCGATGGCGTATTCGACGGCGTCGCGTTCGACGATGACGATTATACGGTCCTCGCCGCGGCGCTGACCGCGCTGAAGGGCAGCACCGTGCTCAGCGTCAACTATCCGATCACCGGAGCCACGGAATTTTACAATATTCCGGGCGCCACGGTCGAATATTGCATCGCGGTGACCAACGCCGCGGGTGGCGCGGACGCGACGAGCGTCCAGATTTCCGACCCGTTGCCGGCCAATACGACCTTCGTCGCCTCGTCGATCGTGATCGGCGGTACCGCGACGATCGATGACAATGGCACGCCCGGGAATCCGGCCGACGATACGCTGACGAGCTGCGACAATAGTGGCGGTTCGGCTGGCGGTTCGTTCGGCAGCAACACGGTTTCGGCCAATCTCGGCACCGTGTCTGCGGGGACGACGGAAATCGTCACCTTCCGTGCGGTAATCGACTAAAGGGAAGCGCGTGGCCGCCGGAAAACGGCGGCCATCGCGTGGCTCGATGCGCCAACCGGTCCTCTTGGCATGTGCAATGTGTTTTGCACTGTTCGCTGCGCTGTGGACGCCAGCGGGCTCGATCGCACACGCCCAGACGATCAGCAATGTCGCTTATGCCGAATGGGACGAAGGCACCGAGCGGGTGCGCCGGCCTTCGAACCAGGTCGACATTACCGTCGAACCGATAGATGGGGCTCCCCCGGAAATTGGCTTGTTCCAATTTGGCCCCGGAGACGGCGGTGGCACGCAGGTCGTGCTCAACGGTACGAACTGCGTCGCGACACCGCCCCATATCTCGCTGCCGCTCGGCGAAAACTTTGTCGGTCAACCGATCGCGCCCGCTACGGTTAGCGGCGCGTCGGCCATCCGGCCCGGCGAACCGCTGGTATTCATGGTCGAGTTCGACGGTGCGAATACCAATCCCAATGCAACGGATACGTATGAAATCGTCATCGAGACGCCCGAGGGAGATCGGGAGCGTATTCGCCTGTCGGAAACGGGTCCGGATACCGGCGTCTTTGCCGGCTTTATTTATACGATAGCCGTACCGCCACAGCCTGTTCCCGAGAATTGCGAACTCTCCGTGGTGCCGGGTTCGGAACTCCGGATCGTCGCTACCGGCGAAAATGGCGTGCGCGAATTTCGCGAGCTGGTCGTCGATGTGCTTGAAAGTTTCGGCTCCACAGTATTCGACAGCGAGACCGGTGATCCAATCAATGGCGCGCGGGTCACGCTGGTCGATGCCGATACCGGACAGCCAGCCGAGCTGTTCGGGAATGACGGGTTTTCGAGCTTTCCCGCAACCGTGGTGACAGGCCAACCGGTCACCGACAGCCGGGGCTTCACCTATACGCCGGGGCCAGGCGATTTCTTCTTCCCGGTCGTGCCGCCCGGCCGATACCGGCTGATCGTCGAACCGCCCGATCCCTATACCGGAATCTCGCAAGCAACGCCGCAGGAACTTGCGGTTTTCGTCGATTCTCGGGGCGATCCCTATGACATCGTCCAGGGTTCCTATGGCGACGCTTTCATGATCGGCGGCCCGTCTTCGATCGAAATCGATGTCCCGCTCGATCGGCCGACCGCACCGTTGCGTATCGAAAAAGCCGCATCCCGCCAGCTCGCGCAGCCGGGTGATCCTGTGCTGTTCAGCATTCGCGTCAGCAGCACCGATCAGACGCGTCCGACCCGACCGATCACCATTCGCGACACGCTACCCGCGCAATTGCGGTTGCGGCCCGATTCGCTGCGTTTGAACGGCGTTGAGATCGCGAGCGGCGTTGAAATCACGCCAGATGGCCGGGATTTTGCCGTCCAGATACCAGCGCTGGCAGCCGGTGAAATGGCCATGCTGACCTATATCACCGAAGTCTTGCCGCAAGCGCGCGCAGGCGACGCGATCAATCGCGCTCGCGCCGAAGACGATCGCGGACAGACCAGCGACACCGTGGATGCCGCCGTCCGCATCCAGCGCGAGACGATTGCGAGCCGGATGACGATCATCGGCCGGATCACCGAAGGCGGGTGCGGCGTCGATCCGCGCACGGCGGCTGGCGTTCCGGGCGTGCGGGTCATGATGGAGGATGGCAGCTATTCGGTCACCGACGAGGATGGCCGCTATCACTTCGAAGCCGTGACGCCAGGTCTGCACGTCGTCCAGATCGATGAATCGACATTGCCGCTGGACCGCGCAGCCGTGGATTGCGCACGCAATACGCGCTCCGCTGGACGAGCCTTTTCCCGCTTCGTGGAGGGTCGCGGCGGCGGGCTGTATCGCGCCGATTTCCGCGTCCGTGCCGTCGAGCCGCGGGAAGCACCCGAAAGCGCTACGCCGGCCGTGGAGCGCCCCGAACCGCTCACCGACATTCAGGCGGCCGGTGGCGAGCGCGATTGGCTGGAAGGTCAGCAACCGGGCATCGCCTGGCTGTTCCCGGCGCCGGATCACAATCCCCGCACGCGTGTTGTTCGCGTCGCGATCAAGCATCTGCCCGGCCAAACCGTGCGCCTGTCGCTCGATGGCGAACAGGTGGCCGCAGTCGCGTTCGAAGGCCTGCGGACCAATGCCGCCGGCACCGTATCGGTCAGCCAGTGGCGCGGCATCGGCATCGAGCCGCGTGAGAACCGGTTCGTCGCCGAAATTCTCGACGCCAGCGGCGCCGCGGTCGAAACGCTCGAACGGACCGTCCATTTCGGCAATGCGCCAATCCGGGCCGAACTGGTCCGCGAACGATCACGTCTCATCGCCGATGGCGTCTCGCGTCCGCTGATCGCTGTGCGGCTGACCGACCGGGATGGCCGGCCCGTCCATCACGGGCTGACCGGCGATTTCGCAGTCCCCTCCCCTTACTTCCCCGCGGTCGAGGCCGATGCACAACAGGCACGGCAACTGGCGGGCCTCGAACGCGCGGCGCCGGTCTGGCGTGTCGAAGGCGATGAGGGCATCGCCTATATCGAACTCGAACCGACGACGGTCAGTGGTACGCTCTCGGTCACCTTCTCATTCCGCGACGGCGAGGTTTCGCGTGAGCAGCGGATCGAAACCTGGCTCGAACCCGGCGACCGGCCCTGGACTATTGTCGGCTTTGCCGCCGGTACGGTCGGCTTCAACCATCTCGACCGCAATCTCGAAGAGATCGGCGCGGACGAAGAGACCTGGTACACCGATGCGCGGGTCGCGCTTTATGCGCGCGGCCGCGTGACCGGCCAGTGGCTGATGACGCTCGCCTATGACAGCGACGCTGAACGCGACGAAACGCGCTTCCAGGGCATTATCGACCCGAACCAATATTACACCATCTATGCTGATCGATCGGAACGCCGCTTCGACGCCGCCAGCGTCCGCCGCCTCTATCTCCGGCTCGAACGGCCGCAATTCTACGCGATGTTCGGCGATTATGAGACGGGTTTCGATGAAACCCAGCTCGCCCGCTACAATCGCAGCTTCAACGGGGCGCGCGCGGAATTCCGTAACGAGCGGGTGTCGGCAACCGCCTTCGTCGCGGACACGCCCTACCGGTTCCGCCGCGTCGAAATACAAGGCAACGGCCTGACCGGCCCCTATGCCATCGGCAGCACGCAGATCCTCGCGAACAGCGAGCGCATCTTGATCGAAGTGCGCGACCGGCTGCGCTCGAACATCGTCATATCGACCCAACCGCTCGTCCGGCACATTGATTACGATATCGATTATTTCAACGGCACGATCCGCTTCCGCGAGCCGATCCTCAGCCGCGATTCTGCGTTGAACCCGCAAATCATCGTCGTCGAATATGAAGTCGACGGGGTCGCCGCGCGGCGCATCAATGCCGGTGCGCGAGTCACCTGGGCCACCGCCGATCAGCGGCTGCGCATCGGTGTTACGGCGTTGCGCGACGACGATAATCAGCGCGAGACGAATATGGGCGGCATCGATATCCGCTGGCGACCGACCGATACGACCGAAATCCGTGCCGAATTCGCCGCGAGCAACAGCGATCCGGGCAATGGCGCCGGTCCCGATACCGAGGATCCCGGCACGGCCACCGCCTGGCTGGTCGAGGCCGAGCATCACAGTTCGGACATCGATATCCTGGCCTATGCCCGCGAGCAGGAAGCCGAGTTCGGCGTCGGCCAGTTGAGCGGCGCGGAACGCGGCACGCGCAAATTCGGTTTCGACGGCCGCGTACGGATCGATGGCAGCCTGTCGCTCGCCGCGAGCGGCTGGCACGAGGATTTCCTGACGACGGGTGCACGCCGGATCGCCGGCCGCGCGCTGCTCGAATATCGCAGCGGTTCGACCGATAGCCGGCTCGGCATCATCTACAGCAATGACGAGCTCAGCGACGGAGAGACGCTCGAATCGACGCTGCTGCAGCTCGGCGTCACCCAGCGGCTGTTCGGCAATCGCCTGACGCTTGACGCGCAGACCGAGTTCGCACTCGACGATGCCGAAAGCGTCGACTTCCCAGCGCGCCACCAGTTCACCGCCCGTTTCGCGGCAACCGATTGGCTGACGCTAGTCGGCGGCTATGAGATCGCCGAGGGGGACACAGTCGATGCCCGCACTGCACGGGTCGGTTTCGATCTCCAGCCCTGGTCCGGCGCGCGGATTTCGCTCGCCGGCAATCAGCAGGACATCGCCGAATATGGCCCCCGCACCTTCGCCGCCTACGGCTTCGCCCAGTCGGTCGTGCTCGATGAAAACTGGTCGCTCGATTTCTCGCTCGACGGCAACAAGACGCTCAATGGCGGCATCGATCCCGATACCGTGATCAACCCGGCCCAGCCGATCGCGAGCGGCGGCTTTATCGGCAATGGCACCAACCCGATACTCACCGAAGACTTCACTGCCGTGACCGCCGGCGCCACCTATCGCGGCGAACGCTGGAGCTGGGCGGGCCGCGCCGAATATCGCGACGGGGAACGCGAAAACCGCTACGGCCTGACAACCTCGCTGCTCCGCCAGATCGGCGAAGGCAGCGCGGTGGGCGGCGCCTTCTCCTGGCTGCGCGCCGAACAGGATGGCGGCGCGACGAGCGAAGTCACGTCGCTCGAAATCTCGGTCGCGCACCGCCCGGCCTATAGCGACTGGTCCTTCCTCAACAAGCTCGAGCTGCGCAGCGACGAAATCACAAACGCCGTCGCGGGCCAGCCGGGCCCGGTCGGCAGCGCGCCCCTGCTGGTCAATGGCGATCAACGCTCGCGACGCATCGTCAACAGCTTCTCGCTCAACTATTCGCCGACCACGTCCGTGCTCAGCATGTTTGGCGGCAATGACTGGCTCGACCGCAGCGAGTTCACCTTCTTCTGGGGCACGCGCTACGTCTCCGATCGCTTCGGTACCGCCGATGTCGAAGGCTGGAGCAACCTGTTCGGTGCCGATGTGCGCTTCGATCTCTCCGAAACCATCGATATCGGCGCCTCGGCCAGCGTGCGCGAGGGCAATGGCGGGCGCGCCTGGACCTGGTCGGTCGGCCCGAATGTCGGGATCAGCCCCATGGAAAATACATGGATTTCAGTTGGTTACAATATCACCGGCTTCGAAGACCGCGATTTCGAGGCAGCCCGCTACACGCGTGACGGCCCCTATGTCACCTTCCGCCTGCGCTTCGACCAGCAGACCTTCCGCGATCTCGGCTTCTAGCGCCGCGCCGGTTGACACTGGTTGACACACGCCAGGGTATTCCCCTGGCCCTTATCCGTTCGAACGACCGTAGGTCGGTTATTTCTGCCACTCCTCTCCGTTTGCGGCAGCGCAGTCTATCATGCGCGGCCATGTGTAGGACAGGAAAATGGGGCTTTTTCTGTCAAACTCGACCGTTCGGTCGAACGCGGCACCGGGTTTTGATTGTCAGAACATTGCTCTCGCAATGTCGCGGCACCAGCCCGCTCCCCCTCCCGACCTCCCACAGGGTACACTTATTGGGAGGTCGGGAGGGGGAGCGGGCCGGTGCCGCGATTTTCCGTCAGGAAAATTCTGACAGAGAAATCTGGTACCTCTGGCCGGAGTCGAACCGGCACTCCCGAAGGAACTCGATTTTGAGTCGAGCGCGTCTACCAATTCCGCCACAGAGGCCCGCAGACAGGGAAAGCCGATTAGCGGAGCGCTCCGCACTCCGCAAGCGGCTCTGTGCCGGTCAGGCGAATGTATCGGCCAATCCTCTACCTTTTGGATCGTCACCATAGCGGTTCGCACCGGGCGTTCCATCCAAGCAGCAGAATACGATCAGGACGATCGCACCGACAAGCCATGCCAAACCTACTATACCGGAAATAGTTTCGCTCTGACTTCCAAGGACCATCGCCGCAATGAATGGCCCCCAGACGAGCAAGACCCACCAGCCACTCCTTCCCGTATCATGCAAACGCCTTACCGTGACGGCCAAGCCGGGCAGAAAGATTGCCAGGCCAATAGCAAAATAGAGTAACCCCAACCCCAAGAGAAACCCGGTTGCGGCCAAAGCACCCGCCGCATCGCTTGCCGCCATCAACAGCGCGCCGCCTCCAACGGCGAATATCAAAATGAAATATGTCACCCACAGAAGGAAGACGAACAGCGTCCACATCCAGAATTCCATGCGACGAGACCGTCCGCCGAATTCCGCGTACCGCCGGAGCGGCAAAAACATATATCCCATATAACCCCCCTTCTCTTGATCAAACACGCCGTGCGCATATCGGCGGATTCAATCCGGTCATTCGCCGGAAGATATGCAGGTCCGACAAAAACTCCCCGCGATCAACCTCTCCGTTCCGAAGACCTTTAGTTGCGCGGTGGCAGGCGGCGATAACTGAGCGCTTCGGCGACATGGACGCGGCCGACGTTTTCGCCGCCAGCGAGATCGGCAATGGTCCGCGCCACGCGCAACACGCGCGAATAGCCGCGCGCGGTCAGCCGCATCGCCTCGGCGGCCTGGCCCAGTAATTTGCGGCCCGCTTCGTCGGGCGTCGCCACGCTGTCGAGCAGCTCGCCATCGGCCTCGCTATTGGTGCGCACGCCTTCGTCAGCGAAACGCTCGGTCTGCAGCGCGCGCGCCGCAGCGACGCGCGCGGCCACGTCGGTCGATCCTTCCGCCGCCGGCGGCAGCGTGAGATCGGCGGCGGACACGGCTTGCACATCGACATGCAGGTCGATCCGGTCGAGCAGCGGGCCCGAAATCTTCGCCTGATAGTCGGCCGCGCATTTGGGCGCGCGCGAACAGGCGAGTGCGGCGTCTCCCAGATGGCCGCATCGGCACGGATTCATCGCCGCCACGAGTTGGACTCGCGCCGGGAAGCTGACATGCGCGTTCGCCCGCGCGATCGATACGGTGCCCGTTTCGAGCGGCTGGCGCAGCGAATCGAGTACCGGACGCTGGAATTCGGGCAGTTCGTCGAGAAACAGCACACCAAGATGCGCGAGGCTCACTTCGCCGGGCCGCACCTTGAGCCCGCCGCCGACCAACGCGGCCATCGAGGCCGAGTGATGCGGCGCGCGATAAGGCCGGTTGCGCGCGAGCTTACCGCCTTCCAGCGTGCCCGCGACGCTCGCCACCATCGATACTTCCAGCGCCTCCGCCGGTGTCAGTTCGGGCAGAATACCGGGCAGGCAGGCCGCCATCAGCGATTTGCCCGAACCCGGCGGGCCCGACATCAAGAGGTTGTGCCCGCCCGCCGCCGCGATCTCGAGCGCGCGCTTGGCCGTCTCCTGCCCTTTCACCTGACGCAAATCCGGACCGGTAGCGGGTTCCTCCACGTCTCCGGGCGTTGGCGGCGCGAGCTGACTCGTACCCTTGAAGTGATTGAGCAGCGAGAGGAGGTCGGGCGCGCCGATCACTTCGACATCGCCCGCCCAGGCCGCTTCCGCACCCTGCGCCGCCGGACAGATCAGGCCGAGCTCGCGCGCGGACGCATTGAGCGCGGCGAGCAATACGCCGGGCGACGGCGCGACCCGGCCGTCCAATCCCAGTTCGCCGACAACCACATAACCGGCCAGCGTTTCGGCATCGATCACGCCCATCGCGCCCAAAAGCCCGAGCGCAATCGGCAAATCGTAATGCGATCCCTCCTTGGGAAGGTCGGCCGGCGAGAGGTTGATCGTGATGCGCTTGGGCGGCAGCGCGAGGCCTATAGCCGCGATCGCGGCGCGCACCCGCTCCCGGCTCTCGGCAACAGCCTTGTCCGGCAGGCCCACCAGATTGAAGGCGGGTACGCCCGGCGCAATCTGCACCTGCACTTCGACCGCGCGGGCTTCCAGCCCCAGATAGGCAGTCGTCGCAACATGAGCGACCATTGCCACCCCCCCTATTTTCACTGTTTGTTCTGTTTTTGACACGCCCCGCCGCAAGAGTCGAGCAAAAGCCTCTATTCGGTCACATATCTTGTTCAAAAGACGCACATGTCTTGTTCACCAAGCGCATGATATTAGTTCGACATCATGAGAGAGCCGACTATCGCCGATCAACGCGACAAGCGCGCCGGAATCCGTTTCGTTCTGACGGTTATCGGCGGATTGCTCGTCATCACCGCGCCGATCGTCGGCCTGTTACCGGGACCGGGCGGTATTTTTATGTTCGCGATCGGTTTCCCGCTGATGCTCAAGAATTCGGCCATCGTCCGACGCTTCTACGCACGGCTCAAAGCGAAGCATCCGAAAAAGGGCGAATGGGTCGATTGGGCGATGCGGCGCAAGAGCACGCTCCGGCGCCTCCGCCGCAAGCGCGAACAGCAAGGCGCTGATTGACTTTAGCCGGGGCTTCGATTAGCAGAATGCCCAGATTTGAGGCCGCCCGAAAGGCGCGGCCCTTTTTGTTCCAGTTTTTGAGGAATTGAGCGATGAAGCGCACCTTCCAGCCGAGCAATCTCGTGCGCAAACGGCGGCATGGTTTTCGGGCCCGCAAGGCGACGGTCGGCGGCCGCAACGTGCTGCGCGCACGCCGTGCCAAGGGCCGCAAGAAGCTGTCCGCCTAAGGCGGTGTCTGCGCCCCGTGTGGCGACGCTAACGAAAAGACGCGATTTTCTCGCCGCCAATCGCGGCAAACGCGCGGCTATGCCCGGCTTCGTGCTGCTCGTTCGCGACCGGGCGGATGGCGACGACACGATCCGGCTCGGCATTACCGTTACCAAAAAAATCGGCGGCGCCGTCGTGCGCAACCGCATGAAGCGGCGGTTCCGCGCTTTGGGTCGCGAAGTCCTGCCGGAAAAGGGCATCATCGGCGCCGATCATGTTTTGATCGGCCGCAAGAGCGGGATAGACCGCGATTTCGGCGCGCTACGCAGCGACTTTTCCGAAGCGCTTGAGCGGTTGAGCCAATGATCGCAAAACTCCTTATCGGCCTCGCCCGGCTTTGGCAGATCGGGCCCTCGGCGATCCTGCCGCCGACCTGCCGCTATCAGCCTTCATGTTCGGCCTATGCGATCACGGCTTGGAAGCGCTATGGGGCATTCAAGGGTAGCTGGCTTGCGCTTCGGCGTATATCGCGCTGCCATCCTTGGGGCGGATCGGGCCACGATCCGGTTCCATAAGTAAGAGATTGAGACGAATGAGGAATTGCGGTGGATAATTCGCGCAACATGATCCTGGCGATCGCGCTGTCGGCGCTCGTGCTGATCGGCTGGAGTTTCATCGCTGAGCAGGTCGCTCCGCCCCCGCCCGAACCCGCGCCCGAAACGGCCGCCGAAGCCGATGTCGTGCTGCCCGAAGCCGAGATGCCCGCCGCCGAAAGCGTTGAGGCGACACGCACCGTGGCCGATGTGCTCGACGGAAACGATGCCGCCCGCATCGCGATCGAAACGCCCCGCCTCGAGGGCACGGTCAATCTGCGCGGCGCCCGTATCGACGATCTCGTGCTGCTCGATTATCGCGAAGAGATCGACGCGGACTCCCCGCCGATCCGGCTGCTCGCGCCCGACGATACGGACGAGACCTATTTCGCGCATTTCGGCTGGGCTGGTGAAGGCATCGAAATGCCGGACGGCGATACGGTCTGGCAAGCGGATGGCGAACGGCTCACACCCGACAACCCGGTCACGCTGAGTTGGCGCAATGGTACGGGCCAGCTCTTCGAGATCGAGCTTCAGGTCGACGCGGATTTTCTGTTCACGATCGCCCAACGGGTAAGCAACACAGGCAGTGCACCGATCAGCACGCGGCCGTATGCGCTGCTCATGCACCGGGGCGAAATGCGCAGCGGCGCGGTGCCCGATCCCGATACATGGCTGATCCATACCGGTCCGGCGGGCTTCTGGGACGATGTCCTGCACCGCGATCTCGATTTCAGCGATCTCGACGAGGCCGGATCAGCGGGCGAGCGCTTCTCGCTGCAAAATGGCTGGCTCGGCTTTAACGGCAAATATTGGCTCGGCGCGCTGGCGCCGGCTGGCGACCGCACGGTGGATGCCGCCTTCATGGCGCTGCCCGACGATCGCTATCAGGCGGTTTTCACCGGACAGCCGACCGTTATCCAAGGCGGCCGCGCGCTGACGACCGAAACCTATTTCTTCGCCGGCGCCAAGGAAACGCACCTGCTCGAACGCTATGAAGTCGAAGCGGGTATCAACCAGCTCGACCGGGCGATCGATTGGGGCTGGTTCTACTGGTTCGAACTACCGCTCTTCTATCTCTTGAGCTGGCTGTTCACGACAGTCGGCAATTTCGGCGTCGCGATCATTCTGATGACGTTCATCGTGCGCGGCCTGATGTTCCCGATCGCGCAGAAACAGTTCAGCTCCATGGCCGGGATGCGCGCCGTGCAGCCGAAGATGAAGGAAATCCAGGAGCGCTACAAAGACGACAAGCCGAAGATGCAGCAGGAGGTGCTCGCGCTCTATCAGCGCGAGAAGGTCAATCCGCTCGCGGGTTGTCTGCCGATCTTCCTGCAGATCCCGATCTTCTATGCGCTCTACAAGGTGCTGATGCTGTCGGTCGAAATGCGCCACGAGCCGTTCATGCTCTGGCTGCAGGATCTCTCGGCACCGGACCCTCTCACCCCGGTCAACCTGTTCGGCCTGCTGGCCTTCACCCCGCCGACCTGGTTTGCGATCGGCATCCTGCCGATCCTGCTCGGCATCACCATGTGGCTGCAGTTCAAGCTGAACCCGGCACCCATGGACCCGACCCAGCAGAAGATTTTCAGCATCATGCCCTGGGTCTTCATGGTCATCATGGCACCCTTCGCGGCCGGGCTGCAGCTCTACTGGGTAACGTCCAACATCCTCACCATCGCCCAGCAGAAATGGCTCTACAGCCGCGATCCGCGACTGAAGGAGCAGGCAAAGATGGTGAAAGACGAAACATAGGCCGTAAACCCGCACACAGGGCGTTCGCGGTTTGAAGCGAAATGGCCCAGCACAAGGAGGAAAGGCGCAGGAATATGTCAATATTTCCAGACTTTTCGACGTCGGGATGGGCCATTTCGGTCAAATCCCGTAGGGACGTTCAAATGGCTTCCATCTCGAACCGAAACACGCTTGCACAGGCAACCAGCCTGCGCGGCGCGTGTTTCGGCCCGATATGTTCGCCATTTGCACGCCTCGAGCGCCCTGTGTGTGGGTTTACGGCCTAGAACATGACCGATCAGGCTGCGATGGAAGAGATGATCCGGAAGACATTTTCCGGACCGATCGACTTCCTGAAATCTGCGCCGAGCCTGGAGTTCCTGCCCAATGCCGACCTGCCCGAAGTGGCCTTTGCCGGCCGATCCAATGTCGGCAAGTCAACGCTGCTCAATGCGCTGACCAACCGCAAGGGGCTCGCGCGCGCTTCGAACACGCCGGGGCGCACGCAGGAGCTGAATTTCTTCGAAGTCGGCAACCCGCCGCAATTCCGGCTCGTCGATATGCCCGGTTACGGGTTCGCCAAGGCTCCGCCGCAGGTCGCGAAACGCTGGCGGCACCTCATCAACGATTTCCTGCGCGGCCGCCCGACGCTCAAACGCACATTACTGCTGATCGATGCCCGCCGTGGCCTCAAGGATATCGACCGTGAACTCATGGACATGCTGGACGAGGCGGCAGTGAGCTACCGCATCGTGCTGACCAAGTCCGACAAGCTGAAAGACGAGGCGTTGGTGGACGCGGCTGCTAAGCTCACCGAACAAGCCAAGACGCATGCCGCAGCCCACCCCGACATCCTGACGACGTCGAGCGAAACCGGATTGGGTGTAGACGAACTGCGCAAAGCCGTTATCCAAGCCATCGGATAGCCAAACAAACTGAGAAAGGCCGTGCATGAAACTGATCATCGGAAATAGGGCCTATTCCTCCTGGTCGATGCGCGGTTGGTTGGCGCTCAAACAATCCGGTCTGTCCTTCGAGGAAGTCACCGTACCCCTGTTCAACGAGGAATGGGAAAAACGCCGCGAGGGCAACGAGTTTGCCGCGTCTTCGGGCAAAGTCCCGGTGCTGTGGGACGGCGACACGGTGGTCTGGGACAGCCTCGCGATCATCGACTGGCTCGCCGACAAGGTCGGGCGGGATCGTTTCTGGCCGAAAGACGAACGCGCGCGGGGCATGGCGCGGTCCATGGCCGCGGAAATGCATTCCAGTTTTCCCAACCTGCGCCGCGACCTGCCGATGAATGTCCGCAAGGTATTCCCAGCGCGGCCGCTCAGCACGGAGGTCGCCAGCGAGATCGGCCGCGTCCTCGAAATCTGGGCGCAAGCCCGGGCGCGCCATGGTGGCGAAAACCCCTTCCTGTTCGGCGATTTCTGCGCGGCGGACATCATGTATGCGCCAGTCTGCACGCGCTTCGTGACCTATTCGGTAAAACTCCCGCCCTTCGCCCAAGGCTATGTCCAGGCCGTGCTCGCCCATAGCTGGGTGCGCGAATGGATCAAGGCCGCGCAGGAGGAACCGTGGATCATCGAGCGCTATGAGGAAGCGCCCGAATAGCGCTTTTCCGGCTCAGCTCCAGTCGAAGTCGCTGCCATCCTTACGCCGAAAACCGCGGCCGTTTTCGAGATGCATGTCGATATCGGGGTAGTGGCAGTCGCTGGCGGCTGGCCGCCCGACGGCGATGTAGATGCAGCTTTCATCGCTCTCGTTGATCAGCACATGCCCATTGCCGTCATTCTTCGGAAAAGCCGCGCAGTCGCCGGCCCGCATCGGCTTTCGGCCAGTATCGTCGACAAGCACCGCTTCCCCCGCAAGCATCACGACGAACTCGTCCTCATCCTCATGCCAGTGGCGCTGCGCCGACCAGGCGCCCGGCTTCAGCTCGACATGGCTGACACCGAAGTCGCTAAGGCCGCCAGCCGGCGCGAGCCGCCGATACCAGCGCTCGGCAACCTCGGCCCGATGTTCGGGTGGATAGCCCGTCATATTGGTTTGCGGGATCGCATCGAGATCGAGCTTGGGCATGGCGCACTCCTGCTAGGCAAGGGGGAATAGCCCGGTTACACGCGTCGTGATGACCGATGCAATCGATCCGATGGAGCCGCTTGGAACGCTGATCGCCTGTCCGGACATCGATTTTGATCTCCTTAACGCAGTGATGGACGAGCGCCACGCGGCGGTTGCGAATGCTAACGTCCATGCGCCGACCGATATCTGTGAAGGCGTGCTGCGCCGCGCGTTGGCCTGAAGGAAGGCCACCATGCGGATTGCCTATCTCGCCTGCCGTCTGACTCTGCCGGATTCGCCGGAGCGGCGACCCGACGCGATCGAGCATGACCAGATGATAGCGTGCTTTCACGCTGCTTTCGCGGCACGTGGCGCGACGATCGAGGCGATCTCCTGGGATGACGACACTGCGGATTGGAGCCAGTTCGATGCCGTGCTGATCGGCTCGGCCTGGGACTATCAGGACAATCTGGAGAGCTTCCTCGATCATATTGCCGAGATCGAATCACAGACGAAGCTATTCAACGATTGCGCGACAGTCCGCTGGAATTGCCGCAAAACCTATCTGCGAGATCTCGCCGAGCGCGGTGTGCGAACCGTGCCGACCGCGTGGCTCGATCGCCCGACCGATGCCGATATTGCCCAAGCTTTTGACGCGCTGGGCAGCGACAGTCTTGTGATCAAGCGCCAGGTCGGCGCGAATGCCGAAGGGCAGTTTCGCCTCAAGCGCGGCGATCCGGTGCCGCCCATGCCGGAGCCGATGATGGCCCAGCCCTTCCTGCTGGCGATCCAGAGCGAAGGTGAGATGAGTTTAGTCTTTGTCGACGGAGCCTTCTCGCACGGGCTGATCAAGTCAGCGACCGATGGCGACTATCGCATCCAGTCCTCCTATGGCGGGCGCGAAGAGCGTTACACGCCGGACGCGGCGGACACCGCCTCTGCTACGTCTATTCTCGAAACGCTCGATGAAACACCGCTCTATGCGCGGGTCGATATGGTCCGCGGCGCGGATGGAGAAATGCTGCTGATGGAGTTGGAGCTGGTCGAACCGTTTCTCTATCCGCTCCAGGCCGACGGGCTTGGCGCGCGGATCTACGACGCGCTCGCGCGCCGTCTCAAGACGATATAGAGCGCGCCGCGCCCGCCATGACGCGGATGGGCGCCGCGCACCGCAGCGATATGCGGTGCATGGCGCGATGCCGCCAGCCAGTCGCCAACCGCCGCGCGAATCTTGCCGCGCGTCACCGGCCCCTCCCCCTTTGGCGCATGGCCCGTGATCAGCAGCGCGATGCGGGCGTGCGAGGCAATGGCCTGCCCCAGCCCGCGATCCAGCCGGTCATAGGCCGAGTTCAGGCTGTGGCCGTGCAGGTCGATCGTAACGTCGGGATCGACCCGGCCGCGCGTCAGCTTCCGGTCCCAACTCGCATCCAGCGTCTTGCCCGGGCCGGGCGCCGATTTGCGCTCGGGCAGTTTAGGCACGGCGTACGCGGAGAGATCGGCGCGTGGTGACGGCTTGGAGTTTGTCGGCAAATCCGTTTGCGGTCCGCGATCGAGCGGCTCAACGGTCTCGATCACCTTGTTCCAGAGCGCCTGTTCGTCCGCGCTGAGATCGCGCTCCGCCATTTAGTCAGCGCGTAGCAGGCGGGCGGCGGCGGTTCTCGGGATCAGCACATAGGCCTGACCTCGGCTCGCCATGCCGCTGGCAATGGCATAGGCCTCGTCGCCCGCACCCCAGAATGTGTCGAACCGGTTGGCGCCCCGGATCGCACTGCCGGTGTCCTGCGCGATCCACAGTCCGTCGGCGACATCATGTTCGAGGTCGAGAAAGACCGGCGCGCCGAGCGGCACAAAATCGGGGTCGGCCGCCACCGTACCGCGCGGCGTGACCGGCTGTCCGAGCGAACCCAGCGGTCCCGGCCCATTCACTTCCGTGAAGAATATGTAGCGGCGATTTTCCTGCATGATCTCGCGGCCACGGTCGGGATTGTCGCGCAGCCATGTCGCGATGCCCTCGGCCGTCGTCTGCCCGTCGCCGAGCAACCCGCGATCGCGCATCAACCGGCCAATGCTCGTATAGGGATAGCCGTTATTGCCGGCATAGCCGATCCGCATCGCATCGCCATCCGGCAGCCGCAAAATGCCCGACCCCTGCACCTGCAGAAAATAGAGATCGACGAGATCGCGGGCCCAGGCGATCGCGAGCCCCTGCCCGTCCAGCGCGCCATTTTCAATCGCGGCGCGCGTCAGCGAGGCATTCTCGCCGCATTCGGGTGCGCAAGGCTGTGGCACATTATCGGGCAGCGCGTAGACCGGCCATTCATAGCCATCGCGCTGCTCGCGGGCGGCGGGGATTTCTGGCTCATAATAGCCGGTCGCGAAAGCCTGCCCCGAGCCGACTTCGACCGCGCGGAAATGCGCGGCGAAGAAATCCTGCGGATCGCCGCGCCAGGAGGACACAGCCTCGCATGCGTGTGTCCAGTCGGTAGAGGTTGTCAGGCCCGTGCTATCTTCCCTACGAAGCAGCGACGGGCAGGATATCCGAAAGGTGCTCAGCGCCCGCTCCGCCTGTGTCCGGCTGATCTCCAACGATTCAACAGGTGGTCCTGAACGAACGCCCTGCCCCAGCGCGTTGGCTGCGGCGGGCGGCGCTGGAGTAGCGGCTGGCGGAGCGGGAGCCGGTGGAACCGTCTCAGGTGGCGGCGGACGGGATGCGCGCTCGGCAGCCGGCGGGATGATGCCGGCGCAGGCGGTCAGCGCGGAAAGCAGCAGGAGCGCGCCAGCGCTCCGCAGCTTGATCACGACGCCTCGTCGGTTTCGATCAGTTTCCAGTTGGGATCGGCATCGCGGACATTGCGCGCGAACGTCCAGATATCGTGCGTTTCGACCGCGTCCGAGAGCGATCCGGCGATAACGTTACCGTCCTTGTCGCGCGTCACGCCAGCGATATCGGCATCGAAGCGCAGGGTAATCCGCGCCGTGCCCGAATCATATTCCGCCATTTCGATCTGCGTCCGGTCGATCATGATCAGCTTATTGTCGAGCTCATGACCTTCGGCTTCGCGCGCATCAATCGCGGCGTTGAAGCTTTCCATCACTTCTTCGCTGACGAGATGCTCCAGATCGTCGCGATCGCCTTTCCAAAAGGCTTCGAGGATCATGCGGTATGCTGCCTGCGCGCCGATCAGAAATTCGTTGATGTCGAAGGACGAGTCGGCGGATGCGATCTTGCGGATACCGCCGGATGCGGCAGGCAGCACCAGCCCATCCGGTTCCTGTTCATTTGCCGGCGTCAGATCCGGAACGGGCTGCGGCCGCTGTTGCACGGGTGGCGGAGCTTCCACCGGGCGCGGCATGCGCGGCTCCTGTTCGTGACCGGTGCGCTGTCCTAATACGCTGAACAGCCGCAGGCCGACAAATACGGCCACCATCGCAAGAAGAATAATCTCGACCACAAGGCCTCCACTCGAAAAATCAGCCCATACATAGGCTTCGTGGCGGCGCGTTTCAAATAGGGAATGGGGCTTACGCCGTATTTTACCCTATCGATCACCCAGCACGGCCAAAATATCCCGGCTGAAACGCGCAATATCGAACCGCTCGCCATCGCCCACAGCATCGAACCCGCGCCGGACGATCACGATATTTCGCGCCGGGACGATGACTACATATTGGCCGCGATTGCCCATAGCTGCGTATGTACCTTCGGGCAGCCCCTGCTCCGGACCGAACAGCCAGAATTGCGCGCCATAGCCGACACCGCCCCTGCCCTGTGGCTGGTCCGGCGCGGGCGTCGCGACATAGGCGGACCAGCCTTCGGGCAGCAGCCGCTCGCCCTGCCACACGCCGTCGTTCAGATACAGTAGCCCCATGCGCGCCAGATCGCGTGCCGTCGTCCAAACCTGACTCGAAAGAATGAAATTGCCCTGCCAGTCAGTTTCGGACGTGGTCCGGGTCATGCCGACGCGCCACAGTAGCTCGGTAAACGGATAAGCGAGCGCGCGATCGCCATCGCCGAGAGCGAAGCGCAGGGCGCGCACGGCCAGCAGCGTATCATTATTGGCATAGCGCCAGCGCGTGCCCGGTACGGCCTCGAGCGGGAGCGCCGGAATCGAATCGGTGACAAGCTGGCCGCCGAAATAGACATCATCGGTGCGATTGCCGGCAAACGGACTCCATAACCCGCTGCTCATATGCAAGAGGTGATGCCAGTTGATCGCCGCGCGTGGGTCGCCGGGCGTCTGCCACGCCGGAACGGGCACGGGCCGATCGAGATCGACGATATCCTGGTGGACGGCGCGGCCGATCACCGTGGCCGCGATGCTCTTCGCCACGGACCAGGTGCGCTGCGGCCGGTGCATGTTGTAGCCGGCGCGATACTGCTCCCCAACGATATCGCCATCCTGCACGACGAGTACGGCCGTTGTCTCCGTGCCTGCGCCATAGGTGACCCGGTCGAGCGCCGACGCAAGAACATTATCGAGTTCTGCCTGCAGTCCGTCCGGCAGCACGCGAACCGCATTTGCATCACCGTGTGGCCAGGCGCGCGCATCGGTTACCGCCAAGTCCGGCGCGTCGATATCCGCGCCCAGCATTACCGGTTGCAACAGCCCCTCGGGATCGGCGCCCGTTGGCAATTGCGCACAGCCGAGCTGCGGTCGCCATTGTGCAACGCGCGGTGGCATGTCGTCGGAAAAGCGGACGCTCACCCGCTGGCGTTCGGAATCGATTTCGACCGGCAGGTCGCCGATCAGCGGCCGATATGCGGCGTAGATGCGCGTCAAATCGTCGGCGGCGACTTCCGCTTCGGTCTGCCCGGCATTGAAAATGCCACTGCACAGAAAGGCAGCCTTGTATCCTGCCGCAATCGCCAGATCGTGCGGCGCAGGCTGTTCATTCTGCGCATGTAGCGGCGTCATCGCGACGGCCACGGTGAACATTCCAAGAGCGAGAATCCTTGTAGTCATCGCATCATCCTGCAGTGCCGCCTGTCCCCTGACAAGCCGGGCAGCGCCATTGCCCTGCTTGCGCCCTGCTGCTAGCGGGCATCGCGAAATCGCGCAATTTCGCGCGCATCCATTCAATCAGGGAATTGAGGTATATAATCATGGCCGACGAACAGGGCGACGCACCCGATCAAGCAGCAGCCGGCGCGCCGGACGAAGCGCCGCGCGTCAACATCCTCGCACAATATGTGAAGGATCTGTCGTTCGAAAATCCGAACTCGCCGGGCGTCTACCAGGCGAACGAAACGCCGAAGATCGATGTGCAGTTCAATATCGGCAGCAATGGCGCGGGTGAAAATGTCTGGGAAGTGCTGCTCAAGATCGATGTCAGCGCCAAGCTCGAACAGGGCACGGCTTTTCAGGTCGAACTCGCCTATGCTGGCCTGTTTGGACTGACCAATGTGCCAGAGCAGCAGCGCGAGCCGTTTCTGCTCGTCGAAGCACCGCGCATTCTGTTCCCCTTTGCCCGGCGTATCCTCGCGGACACTGTGCGCGACGGCAATTTCCCGCCGCTGATGCTCGAGCCGATCGATTTCGCCGCGCTCTATATGCAGCAAAAGGCGCAGCTCGCGCAGGGCGGCTCCGACAATGTCAATATCGATTCGCCGATCGGCCAGGCCTGAGCCTAGCATGACGGGGCCGATGGCAGGGGCCGGCCGCACGCCATGAACCTGGTTCGGGCCACCGGAACGATCGGCGGCCTGACGATGGTCAGCCGCATCGCCGGGTTCGTGCGGGACATGCTGCTCGCACGCATACTCGGGCCCGGCATGGCGGCGGACAGTTTCTTCGTCGCCTTTCAGCTACCCAATATCTTCCGCCGGCTGTTCGCAGAGGGCGCCTTTGCCGCTGCCTTCGTACCGCTGTTCAGCCGCAAGCTCGGCAAGGATGGCGAGCTTGAGGACGCAGAAGAATTTTCGAGCGAAGTCGTGTCGGTCTTCGTACCGATCCTGATTCTGTTCGTCGCGCTGTTCGAGATCGCGATGCCGGCGATCATCTGGCTGATGGCCAGTGGCTTCCAAGAGGTGCCCGGCAAGTTCGAACTGACCGTCGCGCTGGCGCGGATCACTTTTCCCTATCTCTTCCTGATCAGCATGGTCGCGCTGCTCGCCGCGATCCTCAACTCCATGTCGCGATTCGCGGCCGGGGCGAGTTTTCCGATCCTGCTCAACCTCGTGCTGATCGCGGCGCTGCTGATCGGGAGCCAAATCGCGGATGGCGATACGGTGCTGATCGCCTATCTGCTCGCGGGCGGCGTGGCGCTGGGCGGCGTCGTACAGCTGGCATGGCTCTGGTTCTGGATGAAACGCAGTGGATTTCGGCTGCGGTTCCAGCGCCCGCGCCTGACCAAGGACGTCAAAGAGCTTGGCATCATCATCCTGCCCGCCGCGTTCGGCGCGGGCGTCTATCAGATCAGTCAGCTCGTGCAGCTCTTCTTCGCAACGCAATTGCCGAGCGGGTCGGTCAGCCATCTGAACTTCGCGGACCGGCTGAACCAGTTGCCGCTCGGCGTGATCGGCATTGCATTGGGCACCGCTATCCTCCCTGCCTTGTCCCGCCATATCGGCGCAGACGACAAAGCACAGGCCGATCGCGTCCAATCGAACGCCATCGAGCTCGCGATGCTCCTGACATTCCCGGCGGCGGCAGCGCTGATGATCTGCGCGCCCGCCTTCGTGAACGCCTTTTTCCTCGGCGGGCAGTTCGACGCGGACGATGCGCGAATCACGAGCAATGTGCTCGCGGCACTCGTCGCGGGGCTGCCGGCCTATGTGCTCATCAAAGTGCTCACGCCGGCCTTTTTCTCGCGCAAGGATACACGCACGCCCGTCTATGCCGCGGCCCTCGTGCTGATCTTCTTCATCACCTTCAACGTGCTGATGATCGACCGGCTCGGCATTGTCGGCATTGCGTCGGCGACGGCGATCGGCGCATGGCTCAACGTCTTCATGCTCTACGCGATTATGCGAAAGCGCGGTCATTATGCGCTGAACGCGCCGCTTGTCCGGCGGCTGTTGAGCCAGCTTCTGGCGACGGGCGCGATGACAGCGATGCTCTTCTATCTCCTGCCCTATCTGAGCGACTGGTTCGGCGGCAGCGTGTTCGAACGTGTCGCGTCCATCGCGGCACTGGTCAGCGCGGGCATGCTCGTCTATTTCGGCGCGGCGGCGCTGACCGGCGCCATCGATCGCTCCAAGATCGCCCTCCTCGTCAAGCGAAAGGCCCCCAACTGATGCGTGTCGTTTCTGGCATCCAGCCCACCGGTAATCTCCATCTCGGCAATTATCTCGGCGCGATTCAGAACTGGGTGAAGATGCAGGACGAGGGCGAATGCCTGTTCTTCCTCGCCGATCTGCACGCCATTTCAATGCCGATCGACGCGGCCGAACTCAGTGCCGGCACGCGCGAGATGGCGGCGGCGCTGATCGCGTCGGGCATCGATCCGGACCGCTCGACACTGTTCAACCAGGCGCGCGTACCCGCGCATGCCGAACTGCAATGGCTGCTGTCGGGCACAGCGCGCATGGGTTGGCTCAACCGCATGACGCAGTTCAAGGACAAGTCCGGCAAGAATAAGGAGGGCGCGAGCATCGCACTCTTCGCCTATCCGGTTCTCCAGGCCGCCGACGTATTGCTCTACAATGCCACGCATGTGCCGGTCGGCGAGGATCAGAAACAGCATCTCGAACTGGCGCGCGATATCGCGGAAAAGTTCAACACCGATACCGGCACCGAGACCTTCGTCCTGCCCGAACCCTATATCGGCGCGACGGCTGCGCGGATCATGTCGCTCCGGGACGGCTCGGCGAAGATGTCCAAGTCGGACGTTTCGGACATGAGCCGGATCAACCTGGCCGACGATGCCGATGCGATCGCAAAGAAAATCCGCAAGGCGCGCACCGATCCCGATCCCCTGCCCGACACCATGGATGGGCTGGCGGAACGGCCCGAGGCGCGCAACCTCGTGACGATCTACGCGGCCTTGGCGGAAACCGATCCGGATGCGGTACTGGCCGATTTCGCCGGCAAAGGCTTTGGCGATTTCAAGCCGGCACTGGCCGATCTCACCGTTTCGGTGCTCGAACCGATTTCGGCGAATTTCAACGCGCTCAAGGACGATGCGACGACGCTCGATTCGATCCTGCAGGCGGGCGCGGAGAAAGCGGCAGCCACCGGTGCGCCTATCCTGGCAGACGCCTATCGCGCTTTGGGCTTGCTCAGCGGACGGTAGCGACAATTCGTTCATGGAACGTTCAATCGGGGTTCAGGCGACTTGGTATAGCGCAGTCTGATATAATATAGTTGGCTGTAACTGGTTACGGAGACCCGCCATGTCCCGGAGATTATTTACCCTTGCCGCGCCCATCGCGATGCTGGCTATCGCGGCCTGCACGACACCGTTCCGCGCGGACGTCGCACGGTTCCAGCAAATGCCCGCGCCGCAGGGCGAAAGCTTCTACATCCAGCCCGCCGATGAAGCGCTGGCTGGCGGTCTCGAATTCGCCACCTATGCCAATCTGGTCGCGCTAGAACTCGGCGAATATGGATATGCCGCCGCACCCTCGGCACAGGACGCGACGCTCGTGGTGACGATGCAGTATAGCGTGGACGACGGACGCGAACGCATTGTCACGAGTCCCGGCTTCCATCGCGGATTCTGGGGCTATCGTTCGGCCTTCTATCGCCCCTGGGGCTGGGGCTGGCGCTCGCCTTACCATTTCGGCTGGTACGATCCGTTTTTCGACAGCGGCTTCGGCTATCCCCGTGTCCGCAGTTACACGCTTTATACAAGTGAGCTCGAGCTGCGAATCGATCGTGCGTCCAATGGCGAATCCGTCTTCGAGGGCCGCGCCCGGGCGCGCTCGCGCAACGATGCCCTTACCGAACTTGTGCCCAATCTGGTCGAAGCGATGTTCACCGGCTTTCCCGGCAATTCGGGCGAGGAAGTCCGCATCACGGTGATGCCGCGCGAAGACGGCTAGAAACGTTTCCCGGAACGTAAATGGGCGCGGCTTCCCAATAGAGAGAGCCGCGCCCTATTTGTTTAGTTTCTAGTTTTCGAGTTTGCGCAGAAGCGAACGCACGTCCGAATCGAGTTCGCTATCGGCCGCGCGCAATTCCTTGATCCGCTTGATCGCGTGAATCACGGTCGTGTGATCGCGGCCGCCGAAGCGCCGGCCGATCTCGGGCAGTGACCGCGGGGTCAAGCGCTTCGCCAGATACATTGCCACCTGGCGTGGGCGCGCCACTTCGCGGGCCCGGCGCGCCGATGTCATCTCGGCATGCCGGATGCCGTAATGCTCGCACACGCTGCGCTGGATCTCGTCGATCGTGATGCGGCGCTGCGAGTGGCGCAGCAGGTCCGCCAGTGTTTCTTGCGCAAAGGGCAGATCGATCGGACGCTTGGACAGCAGCGAATAGGCGACGACACGGGTCAGCGCGCCTTCGAGTTCGCGAATGCTCGCCGAGAAGCGCTGGGCGAGGAAATCGGCCACGTCCTTCGGCATATCGGCCTGCGGCATTTGTCCCAATTTGTGCGCGACGATGCGGCGGCGATGGTCGAGATCGGGCTGCCGCAGGTCGGTCACCAGCCCGCCCGCAAGGCGCGAGGCGATCCGTTTGTCGACCGCGCCCAGTTCATGCGGCGGACGATCGGCGCTGATCACGAGACGATGGCCGGTTGCAATTATCTCGTTGATTGTATGAAAGAATTCTTCCTGCGTCGCTTCCTTGCCGGCAATGAATTGAACGTCGTCGACGAGCAGAAGATCGGCCGAGCGCAGCTTCTGCTTGAACCCGATCGTATCCTTGTCACGCATCGCGGACACGAATTCATACATGAACTTTTCAGCCGACATATAGAGCACATTCGAGCGCGGTTTCTGCCGCAGAAACTCATGACCGATCGCGTGAAGCAGATGAGTCTTGCCGAGGCCCGTGCCCGCATGAATGTAAAGCGAGCTGAACATCGGCACGCCGACATCGGCCATCATGCGCGCTGCATTGAACGCCACCTCGTTGGCGGTGCCCGTCACGAAGTTGGAGAAGACGTAGCGATTCTCGAGCGGCGTTCCGATGCTGTCGCCGCTGGTGCCCGAAAGCTGTTCGGTCGGCGGCAAGACATCTTCTTCGCCGACGATGAAGAGCGCCGGACGCGAGGCGCCTTCCGCCGCGACGATATCGATCTCGCGCACGCTGGGCACCGTCGCGCGCCACGCATAGCGCAGCCGGTCCGAATAATGTTCGCGCACCCAATCGGCCATGAAGTGCGAAGGAAGTTCGAGGCGGATCTGACCAGCCTCTTCTTCATAGGAGATCAGCTTCATCGGCTTCAGCCAATGATCGAAAGTCCGCGCGCCAAGATCGCGCCGAAGACCGTTTCTAATTGCTTCCCATGCTGCTTCGAAAGGCTCGTGCCCGCTCACAACGCCCGCATCCGCTTCACCGATACCCGTATCACGCACCACTCAGGAGTCCTCCCCTTTGCTACCCACTCCGTCCGACATGATCCGGCGCTTTTAGCTCGCCTGGATCACACAGTTGCCGGACGAAGAACCCCCTCTGCGAAAACAGGCGTTTTCGCATTGCACTTTACTCTGGCGACTGTGCCGGTCGGGAAGAATCGCTACCGACCGAGAAGCTGTTTGATGAATTGTTAACGCGCCCAACGCAAGGGGGGCGACAGTCAAAATTTTGAAATAAATGGGGTTGACACGGAGAGCTGCCAATCTTGAGCAAACTCGCATCAATAGATTGTTTTTAAAAGATTTTCATCCACATTTGGCAATCCCGAATCGATTCGAAATTCGCGCGACTCGTTGAGATTCCAAGTGTAACTATTCTGAAAGAAATTTTTCGCATTGCCGATCGGCGCGACGGCTGCCGATCGCGACGGACCGGCCGAATTATTTCAGAGCCGCAACCCGTTTGGAGAGGCGCGAAAGCTTCCGCGATGCCGTATTCTTGTGGAAGATTCCCTTCGCAACGCCGCGCGCCAGTTCCGGCTGCATGGCCTGAAGCGCTTCGGTGGCTTCCTTCTTGTCGCCGGCTTCGACAGCCGTTTCGACCCGCTTGATGAAAGTGCGGATCCGGCTCACCCGGTTGGTGTTCACAACAGCGCGCCGATTATTACGGCGAATGCGTTTCTTGGCCTGGGGCGTATTGGCCATAATAAACCTCGATCATGTCAAAATAAAAAGGCGCAGCCTTCGCCGCACCGCAAGCGACAGGCACCTAGCTATCGCGGCGCTCAAGGTCAAGCCTCTCGCGTCCGTCTCACCGCTGGCACTGGGGGCAGTAAAAAGTCGAACGGCCGCTATCGACACGCCGCCGGATCGTACCGCCGCACTGGCACGGCTCCCCTTCCCGTCCATAGGCGCGCCAGCTCTTGAAGAAGTAACCGAGCTCGCCATTGGGCTGCGCATAGTCCCGCAAGCTCGATCCGCCTGCCTCGATGGCGGAGGCGATGATGTCGCGGATAGCGTCAACGAGCCGCTCCAGACGCACCGGGCGTATCCGACGGCCCTGTGTGCCCGGCGCGATGCGCGCCTGGTTCAGTGCTTCGCACACATAGATGTTGCCGAGACCCGCAACGACTCGCTGGTCGAGCAACAGCGCCTTTATCGAGCCGGTACGCCCGTCCAGCGCGCCCGCCAGATACTCGACGGTGAAATCCGCGCCCAACGGTTCGGGGCCAAGCGTCGCGAAAGGCGGAAAATCCTGCAGTGCATCGGTCGCCAGCAAATCCAGCGAACCGAATCGGCGCGGATCGTTGAGTGCGACGGTTCGCCCCGAGCCTGTCTCGATCACCAGATGGTCATGCGGGCCGATCTCGTCAGGATCGAGCCGCCAGCGCCCCGACATGCCCAGATGGAAGATCAGCGTGTCGCCGCGATCCGTGTCGATCAATCCATATTTCGCGCGCCGCCCAAGGGCGGTGACGATCGCGCCCGTCATCCGCTGGCGCAGGTCGGCCGGAATCGGACGGCGCAGATCGGGCCTGCGCGGTTCGACCCGCACCAGCCGTTCGCCGCGGAGGACCGGCTCCAATCCGCGCACGGTAGTTTCGACTTCGGGAAGCTCAGGCATGGCATTGCAGCTAAGATGCGTTTGCGGGCGCGGCAAGGCTTGGCTAGAGCATCAAGCCTTCCCATTTGGCAGGCAGGCATGAACGAAGAGAATGTTTCTTTTGGCTATGAGGACATAGCCCCGGACGAAAAGACGAAGCGCGTCGGTGGCATTTTCTCAAACGTCGCGTCACGCTACGATCTTATGAACGATGCGATGTCGGCCGGGACGCACAGGCTCTGGAAAGATCGCTTCGTCCGGCGCGTCAAACCAAGGGCTGGCGAGACGATACTCGATATGGCGGGCGGCACCGGCGATATCGCGTTTCGCCTGGCGCGATCGGGCGCGGCGATAACCGTGGCCGATATCAATGCCGAGATGCTGCAGGTCGGCATCGATCGCGCGGAAAAGCGCAGAATCGAAGGCCTGATCTGGGCTCAGGAAAATGCCGAAACACTGAGCTTCGCCGACAAAAGCTTCGATGCGTACACGATCGCGTTGGGCATTCGGAATGTTACCCATGTCCAGCAGGCGCTGAACGAAGCGCATCGTGTGCTGAAACGCGGTGGCCGTTTCTTCTGCCTCGAATTTTCGACCACAGTCTGGCCGGGATTCGCCGAAGCCTATGATCTCTACTCGCACAAGCTCATCCCAAAAATCGGCAAGGTGCTGGCCGAGGATGAGGATAGCTATCGCTATCTGATCGAATCGATTCGCCGCTTCCCAGACATGGATGCGTTCAAGGGGATGATCGAAGAGGCCGGTTTCGTGCAATGCAAGGCCGAAGCGATGCTGGGCGGACTGGTCGCCATTCACAGCGGCTACCGGATTTGACCCGAGCCCGCACCCATATCTGGCGGCTGTTAAAATGGGGCCGGATGCTCGCACGGCATGGCGCGCTGAGCGGGATCGAGCGCGATCCGATGACGCCGGTGCCGGTCAAGCGGATGATCCGGGTTGCCCGCTTCGGCGCCCGGGTGCCGAAAAAGCCGGCCTATGCCGACGCCCTTGAGGCGATCGGCCCGGCGGCAATCAAGCTTGGCCAGACCTTGGCGACTCGCCCCGATCTTGTCGGCGAAGAGGCCACCCACGATCTCCTACGATTGCAGGACCGGCTGCCTCCGGTCTCATTCGACCGGATCGAGGAGACGATCGCGCAGTCGTTCGACAAACCGCTCGACCAGCTTTTTTCGCGCATCGAGACCGACCCGGTCGGCGCGGCATCCATCGCACAGGTCCACAAGGCCGAAACGACGGACGGGCGGACGGTAGCCATCAAGGTGTTGCGGCCCGGCATCGAGAAGGTCTTCGCCCGCGATATCGAAACCTATGAATGGGCGGCCGCGCAGGTCGAAGCCATGGGCGGCGAACTTGCCCGCCTCCGCCCGCGGCTGACGATCGAAACCTTCAAGCGATGGACGGCGCGCGAACTTGATCTGCGCCGCGAAGCCGCATCTGCATCGGAACTCGCCGAAGGCATGACCGCCGAACCCGATTTCGTCATTCCGGAAATCGACTGGCAGCGGACCGGCGGGCGCGTGATGACGCTGCAATGGTTCGACGGGATCAAGATTTCGGATCGCGCCGCGCTCGACGCCGCCGGGCATGACCGCGCGGCGCTGGCGAAAACACTCGTGCGCGCGTTTCTGCGGCAGGCGATCTCGGAGGGCTTTTTCCACGCCGATTTGCATCAAGGCAATCTCTTCGTCCTGCCGGACGGCAAGATCGCCGCCATCGATTTCGGCATCATGGGCCGCATCGACCGCCGCGCCCGGCTATGGCTCGCGGAGATTCTCTATGGCCTGATCACCGGAAACTACCGGCGGGTCGCGGAAATTCATTTCGAAGCGGCCTATGTTCCACCGCACCATAATGTCGCCGAGTTCGCGACGGCGCTGCGGGCGGTCGGCGAGCCAATCCGCGGTCTGCCGGTGAAGGACATTTCGATCGGACAGATGCTCGACGGCCTGTTCGCGATCACCCGCGATTTCGACATGCCGACCCAGCCGCACCTGCTGTTGCTGCAGAAGACCATGGTGATGGTGGAAGGCGTGGCCACGAGCCTCGATCCCGATATCAATATGTGGGAAACGGCCAAGCCCTTCGTGAGCGAATGGCTACGCAGCGAACTCGGCCCGGAGGCCGCAATCGCGGATCGCATTCGCGAAGACTTCGGCACATTGGCGCGGTTACCGCAACTGGTCCGGCGGCTCGAAGCGGAATTTCCCGATCCCGGCGGCGCGCCGCCCTTGCCGCCGCTGCGCGAAATCGAGCGGGTGCGAGTCGGGGGAGGCTGGCGCTATGCTGCGGTCGCAATCGCAGCGTTCGCCGCCGGACTCGCCGGAAGCCTGTTGCTGTGAAGAGCTTGAAATGGTTCGAGCGGCGCACGGACGAGACTGCCCCGGAAATGGCCGTCTACGATCCTTCGGCACCGCTTGAGGAGAGGCTGGCAGGCTGGCGGGAGACGATGATGCTCCCGCGCAAACGGGAAATTTTCGACCGCACCGCAGCGACCATAGATCGCGATGCCTATGCAGCGCTGCAGCGCGAATATCGCGATCAGCTTAGCAATGCCGACAGCGCGTCGCACGCGAAATATCTCGATATCGCACGCTGGCTCGCCTACCATACCGAATTCGCGTTCATGCTGAATATCGACATGCGAAAGCCGTGCTCGGTCCTCAATTTGGGCGCCATCAGCGGTCAGCTGCTCGCCATAACCAACGCCTTCGGACATGACAGCATTGCGCTTGATATGAACGAGCGCGAAATCCATCGCGACATCCTCGAACTGCTCGGCATAGATTCGATCCGAAGCCCCATGCGTCTCCGGCAACCCTTGCCAGCGGAACTCGGCAAGTTCGACGTCATCGTCAGCACGACCCAATTCATCGGTTTCGACGTGGCCACGTGGCAACCGTGGACGCTGGAAGATTGGGCAGGCTTTCTGGAGTATCTGTGCGGACATCATGTTCGATATCCGGCCGAAATTTTTATCGGTCTGCGCAAATCGATAAAATTGGAAGACGGGCAAACCGACTATCTCTGGCCCCTGATCGACCTCGCTGAAAAACATGGCGCGCTGACCGTGCGGGAGCGCGCTTACATCCTGTTCCGCCTCGACGCCCCGCTTCGGTTCGACGAGATCGACCATGAGCGATGGCCGGCCCCATGACTCGACATCGGCCACTTCAATGCGCACATCGTCCGGCATGAACGGAAAACGGGTCCTGCTCGTCATCGGCGGCGGTATCGCGGCGTACAAGTCGTGCGAACTGATCCGCCTGATCCGCAAGGCCGGTGGCGCCGTAACCTGCGTGCTGACAGATGGCGGCGCACAATTCGTAACGCCGATGAGCCTCGCCGCCCTCTCCGAAGAGCAGGTCTATACGAGCCTATGGGATCTCAAGAATGAGACCGAAATGGGCCATATCCAGCTTTCGCGCGAAGCGGACCTGATCGTTGTGTGCCCGGCCACGGCGGATCTGATGGCCAAGATGACCGCGGGCATTGCCGACGATCTCGCGACAACCCTTCTGCTCGCAACCGACACGCAGGTGATGGCCGTGCCCGCGATGAATGTGCGCATGTGGGAGCACGCAGCGACCCAACGCAATGTCGCGCAACTGCGCGAGGACGGCGTGATCATCCTGCATCCCGATAAGGGCCCGATGGCCTGCGGCGAACATGGCGAAGGCCGTCTGCCCGAACCCGAAGCGGTAATTGCCGAGATAGAGCATGTACTGGACGGAGATGGCGCGACCCAATCGACACCGCTCGCCGGCAAACGCGCGATCGTCACAGCCGGTCCGACCCATGAGCCCATCGACCCGGTCCGCTATATCGCCAACCGGTCCTCGGGCCAGCAAGGCTATGCGATCGCCGAAGCGCTTGCGCGGCTCGGGGCGGATGTCACGCTTGTGTCCGGGCCGGTTTCGCTGGAAACGCCGCGCGGCGTGACGCGGGTCGACGTGCAGACCGCCGTCGAGATGCAGACCGCAGTCGATGCGGCCCTCCCCGCCGATGTCGCGATACTCGTGGCGGCGGTTGCCGACTGGCGCGCCGAGGCATCTGACCGCAAGATCAAGAAAGGCGAAAGCGGCGGCCCGCCCGAGCTCGAACTGATCGAAAACCCGGATATCCTTGCCGGTCTCGGCCGCAGCGAAAAACGCCCTGCCCTGCTGATCGGGTTTGCCGCCGAAACGGACAAGGTGGTGGGCTATGCCAAGGCCAAGCTCGACCGCAAAGGGTGCGACTGGATCGTCGCGAACGATGTATCGGGAGACGTGATGGGCGGCGCGGAGAACAGCGTGCATGTCATCACCGCCGATGGCGTCGAAAGCTGGACCCAGATGCCCAAACGCGACGTGGCCCGAAAACTTGCCGAGAGAATCGCCGATGCCCTTTCCTGAGATCGATATCCGGATCAAGCGCCTGCCCCATGCCGAAGGCCTGCCCATGCCGGCCTATGCGAGCGCCGGTGCGGCCGGCATGGATGTCGTGACGGCCGAGGATTTCACGCTGCAGCCCGGCGAGCGGATGGCGGTTCCGAGCGGTTTCGCGATTGCCATTCCCGATGGCTATGAGGTGCAGGTCCGGCCACGGTCCGGCCTCGCGCTCAAACATGGAGTCACCTGTCTCAACACGCCGGGCACGATCGACAGCGATTATCGCGGCGAGGTGAAGATCATCCTCGCCAATCTTGGCAGAGAGCCCTTCTCGGCGCTGCGCGGCGAGCGGATCGCACAATTGGTGCCTGCACCGGTCGAGCGCGCAGCTCTGACCGAAGTCGACGAGCTCGACGATACCGAGCGAGGCGCTGGCGGGTTCGGCTCCACGGGCCGCTAATGGCGCGGCGATGACGCTCACCGACGCACAGCTCGAACGCTATGCCCGGCATATCGTTCTCAAGGAAATCGGCGGGGACGGTCAGAAGAAGCTGCGCAGCGCGACGGTCGCCATCGTCGGCGCTGGCGGCATCGGATCGCCCCTGATCCAGTATCTCGCTGCGGCCGGAGTCGGAACGCTGCGTATCGCGGATGACGATATGATCGCGCTGTCCAACCTTCAGCGCCAGACGCTCTATGCAACTGACACGGTCGGTATGCCGAAGGTGGCGGAGGCGGCGAAGGCCGTTGCGCGGCTCAATCCGGACTGCGCGGTCGAGATGATCGCACAGCGGATCGATACCAGCACGGTCGACGCCTTTCTCGATGGTGCCGACATCGTCGTCGACGGCTCGGACAATTTCGAGACGCGGTTGCTGGTTGCCGATGCCGCTCTGGAACGCCGCATACCGCTCGTTTCCGCCGCCATCGGCCAGTTCGAGGGGCAGCTCGGCGTCTTCCGCGGCTGGGAAGCGGACAAGCCCTGCTATCGCTGCTTCGTCGGATCGGACCCGGATCGGCCGGACGCGAGTTGCGCTGATCAGGGCGTGCTCGGCGCGCTGGCCGGTATCATGGGCAGCATTGCGGCGATGGAGACGATCCGGCAGACTGTCCCGTTTGGCGAGGACAGCGCTGGCAAGCTTCTGCTGTTCGACGCGCTGGCCTTGCGTGTGCGCACCCTGACCCTGCCGAAAGACCCGGGATGTCCGTCATGCGGGGTCTGACGATCATCCTCACCGGCAGTGATCCCGAGCGTTTCCATTCCGCGCTATCGATAGCCGCCGCGCATGCGGCGACAGGTGCGGAGACGCGCATATTCTTAGAAGGCCGCGCCGTGACCCTTCTTGCAGACGTTTCCCCTGCACCGGGCGATGCCGATCAGCATGCGAGCGGACTGCCGACACTGGCCGAAATCCGGCGGGAATCTACTCACCTCGGGGTCCGGCTGATCGCTTGTCAGGGCGGGATGGCGCTGGCAGGATTGACCATCGATCAGCTTGGGCCAGGCGTCGAAGCTGGCGGACTGGTGAGCCTGATGACGAGCCTGGGAGAGGATCGCCTCGTCACACTATAGGCGCAGATTTGGGGGAGATATGCGATGACTTTACCCGTAACCGCCGCGCTTGCGGCAGCGATGGCCGCCCTGCTCCTGCTGCTCGCCGTCGATACGGTCCGCAACCGCTTTCGTACGCAACAGGCCTTCGGAATGGGCGAGGACGAGAAGCTGACGCGTGCGAGCCGCGCCCATGGCAATCTCGCCGAACATGCGCCGATCGTCATCATCATGGTCGCGCTGCTGGAGATGAGCCGGGCCAATCATATGGGCCTCATGGTAGTGGCCGGTGTCTTTGTCGTCGCGCGCGTTCTGCATGCGCTGGGGCTCTACATGGACCCACCCGACAAGGGCGGCCCACCCTGGCCCCGCGCCGTGGGTGTGATCCTGACATGGCTGGTTATCGCGGCGCTCGGCGCGTGGACGGCGCTGATGCTGCTGGGCAATCTCGGGAACTAGAGCCAGGCTCCTAGATACCGCGGCTAGGCCTTCTTCTTCGCTGATGCCTTCTTCTTGGCGGGCGCTTTCTTCTTTTTCGCCGTCGTCTTGCGCTTGCGCTTTTTCGCCGGTCCCTTGGCCGCGCGCTCGTCGATCAGTTGCGCCGCCTCTTCGAGCGTCAGTTCGTCCTTGTCGACGGTCTTGGGGATCGTCGCGTTGGTCGTGCCGTCGGTGACGTACGGGCCATAGCGACCGTCCATCAGCTTGATCTCTTCCTCGGTCCGCGGATGCTTACCGAGAACTTTGAGTGGCTCGCGTGCACCACGCCCGCGTCCGCCCTTATTCTTGGCTTCGGCGATCTTCACAACGGCTGCATTCATGCCGATTTCAAAGACTTCGGCTGTCGTCTCCAGCTTCGCATATTTGCCGTCATGGCGCAGATAGGGACCGTACCGGCCGATCGCCGCTTCGATCTCCTTGCCGGTTTCCGGATGCTCGCCGACGATGCGGGGCAGCGATAGCAGCTTGACCGCCATCTCTAAGTCCACATCGGCGCGGGCGACGTCCTTGGGGATAGACGCACGCTTGGGCTTCTCGCCCTCGCCCTGACCCATTTCCACATAGGGACCGAACCGGCCGGTCTTGAACTCGATATCCTCGCCCGTCTCGGGATCCTGTCCGAGAACCTCGTCCTCGCCATGATCCTGCTGATCGCCGCCGCGCTGGCCGAACTGCCGCGTATATTTGCAAGCCGGATAGTTGGAGCAGGAGATAAAGGCGCCGTAGCGACCGCCGCGCAACGACAGCCGCCCATCCTTGCAACGCGGGCACAAGCGCGGGTCGGACCCATCTTCTTTCTCGGGGAATAGCAGCGGTTCGAGAAACTTGTCGAGCTCCGCCGTAATGTCCGACGGCTTCTGTTCCATGACCTCGTCGGTCTTGGGCTTGAAGTCCTGCCAGAAGGCCTGGAGGATTTCCTGCCACTGCGCGCGACCACCCGAGATATCGTCGAGCTCCTCCTCGAGACCCGCGGTAAAGTCGTAGCTCACATAGCGTTCGAAGAAGCGCTGCAGGAAGGAGGTGACAAGCCGCCCGCTCTCTTCGGGGAAGAAGCGGTTCTTCTCGACGCGTACATATTCGCGATCCTTGAGCGTCTTGAGGATTGAGGCATAGGTGGACGGTCGGCCAATACCGAGTTCCTCCATCTTCTTGACCAGACTGGCTTCGGAATAGCGCGGCGGCGGCTGGGTGAAATGCTGTTCGGCCTCCACGCCCTTTTTCGCGGGCGCATCGCCCTTGGCCATAACGGGCAGGAGTTTCGAATCCTCATCGCCATCATCGTCGCGGCCTTCGGTATAGAGCGCCATGAAGCCCGGAAATTTGACGACCTGGCCGGTGGCGCGCAGCGCTGTCTGGCCCGTGCCCTCCTCCATCTCGACCGTCGTACGCTCGAGCCGCGCGGATGCCATCTGGCTCGCCAACGCGCGCTTGTAGATCAGATCGTAAAGTCGGGCATGATCAGCGCTGCCAACCTTGGCGCGCGAAAACTCGGTCGGGCGGATCGCTTCATGCGCTTCCTGCGCATTCTTCGCCTTGCTCTTGTAGACGCGCGGCTTGTCCGGGACGTAGCTCGCATCGTAGCGGTTCGCGATCGCCCCGCGCGCCGCCGAAATCGCCGAGCCGTCCATCTGGACGCCATCCGTCCGCATATAGGTGATCGCACCATCCTCGTAGAGCTGCTGCGCGATCCGCATCGTATGACTGGCGGAAAAACCGAGCTTGCGCGCAGCTTCCTGCTGCATCGTCGAGGTCGTGAAGGGCGGCGGTGGATTGCGGGTCAGCGGGCGCGTTTCGATGGAAACGATCTTGAATAGGCCGTTCTCGACATCGGCCTTGGCCGCCATTGCATCGCCTTCGGCGCCGATCGTCAGCCGCTCGACCTTCTCGCCCTTCCAGCGCACGAGCCGCGCGGTGAACTCGGTTCCGTCCTGCTCCATCTTCGCCGCGACCGACCAATATTCCTGTGGGACGAACGCTTCGATTTCGCGCTCGCGTTCGACGACGAGCTTGAGAGCGACCGACTGGACCCGACCGGCCGAGCGCGCACCAGGCAGCTTGCGCCACAGCACCGGGGATAGCGTGAAACCGACCAGATAATCGAGCGCCCGCCGGGCCCGATAGGCGTCAACGAGATCGTCATCGAGCCCGCGCGGATGGGCAATCGCTTCGAGCACCGCATCCTTCGTGATGGCATTGAACGCCACCCGCTCGACCTTCTCGGGCAGGGCTTTGCGCTTCTGCAGCAGTTCCTGGACATGCCAGCTGATAGCCTCGCCCTCGCGGTCGGGGTCGGTCGCGAGGATCAGCTCCTCGGCGTCCTTCGCCGCATCGGTGATCGCTTTCAGCTGCTTGGTCTTATCGCCATAGGCCTGCCACTTCATCGCAAACCCGTCATCCGGGTCGACCGACCCATCTTTGGGCGGCAGATCGCGCACATGGCCGTAGGAGGCGAGAACGCGGTAATCGCTTCCCAGATATTTTTCGATGGTCTTCGCCTTGGCCGGCGACTCAACGACTACAAGTTTCATAAGGCGGCCAATTCTCTCCAGTCAGGCGGGCTCTCATACGCGTACGAGGATGGGATGCAAATCCGCGCCGTCAAGATGGCAATGCGACACTGACCTTTCCGCCCGCATGGCGTTCGAGACGCCCGGCCAGTTCGAGCTCTAGCAAAACCGTTTGTACGACGGCTGGCGCGACACCCGATTGGCGGATCAATTCATCGACCGGCACGGAGACGGGGCCGAGCAGCTCCGTGACGCGCTCGCGCTCCTGCGATTCGACAACGGGCGACACGGGCTCGGAATCGAAATCGCCATCCGGCTCTGCAACCGTCAGTCCGTCAAACGGCCGTAGCGCGCTCACCACATCGTCGGCATTCTGGATCAAAGTCGCTCCATCGCGGATCAGCTGGTTGCACCCTTGCGCCCTTGGATCGAGCGGCGAACCGGGTACGGCCATGACTTCGCGGCCGAACTCATTGGCCTGCCGCGCGGTGATCAGCGACCCCGATTTCGGTGCGGCCTCGACGACAATCGTGCCCATGCCGAGCCCGGCAATAATCCGGTTGCGATAGGGAAAATGCCGCGCCTTGGGTTCGCTGCCGGGCGGTTGTTCCGCGATCAATACGCCGCGCTCCGCGATATCGAGCTGCAGCGCTTCATTCTCCGGCGGGTAGAAGACATCTATGCCGCCCGCGATAACGGCGATGGTGCCGCTGTCGAGCGCGCCATTGTGCGCTGCCGTATCGATGCCGCGCGCAAGACCCGAGACGACGACATAGCCCTCCTCGCCCAGCTTGAAGGACAGTTCGCGCGCAAACCGCCGGGCGGCGGCGGAAGCATTACGCGCGCCGACCATGGCGATCAGCGGTTTAGCGAGCAGGCTGAGATCGCCGCGTACGATCAATACAGGCGGCGCCGTCTGGAGCTGCGCCAGCGGTGGCGGATAGGGCCGTTCATTGACGAAGATATATTCGGCCCCGAGCCGCTCTACCTCGGCCATCTCGACCTCAATCGCCTCCCGGTCGGCGAGGCGTGGCGCACGTCCGCCGCCACGCCGCGCGAGATCGGGAATGGCGTCCAGCGCCGCTTCTGCAGAACCAAAGCGTTCGAGCAAGCGCGCATAGGTGACCGGGCCGATATTTTGCGAGCGGGCCAGCCGCACCCGGGCGGCGTGGCGCGGATCAGCCATTAGTGGGCCCACCGATCTTCGGTTCCTCGCCGCGCATCAGCCGGCCGATATTGGCACGATGCTGGACGATGACGATGGCGGCGATCGCGATCAGGGGCGCGACCGTGTGTGGATAGCCCATGGCCCAACCGACCGCGGGAGCGGCGACAACGGTCACCAAGGAAGCCACCGAGGAAATCCGGCTTAGGAACACCGTCGCGGCCCAAATGGCCGCGCAGGCCAGCATCACCGGCCAGGCGAGCGCCAGCAGTACGCCGGCCGCAGTCGCAAAGCCCTTCCCGCCTTTGAACCTGAGCCACGGTGTAAAGCAGTGTCCGGCTACCGCCCCTACGGCGGCAATACCCGCCGTACCGGGCCAGAGATGTTCCGCGACCAGCACCGGGACTGCGCCCTTGGCGGCATCGAGCAGCACGGTCGCGGCCGCCAGTCCCTTGTTCCCCGTGCGCAGGACGTTCGTCGCGCCGATGCTGCCCGAGCCGATATTGCGCACATCGCCAAGGCCCGCAAAACGGGTCAGCAGCAGCCCGAACGGCACCGAGCCGAAGAGAAAGCCGAAACCGAGCGCCATCGCTGAGGCAAGCCAGAGCGGATTATCAAAAATGACGGTGCTCCTTTCGCTACGCGACGGTCATAGCGCCCCGGCGCGCGGCTGCAATCGCCTCCATGCTCTCGCCGCGTTGCAGCCACGCGCGCTTCGCCATATGGCAGGCGATCATGCGCGCAGACCAGCCCATTCTCCTGCTCGACACCGGTGTCGGCGGCCTCTCGATCCTCGGACCCGTGCGGAAACGATTGCCGAACGCGCCGATCGTCTATGTGCTGGACCAGGCCGGATTTCCCTATGGCCAGAAACCCGAGATGGAGCTCGCCGCGCGCGTACCGGCGCTTCTCGGGCGATTAGCCGAGCATGTCGATGCGCGGCTGGCCGTAATCGCCTGCAACACGGCGTCCGTGATCACGCTTGAGCCCGTGCGCGCCGCGCTCGCCATCCCAATCGTCGGCACAGTCCCAGCTATCAAACCGGCCGCGGAGATCTCCAAGTCGCGTGTCATTGGCGTGCTCGGCACGAAGTCGACCGTCCGTCAGCCCTATGTCGACAATCTGTCGCGCGAATTCGCCAGCGACTGTACGATCATCCGCCATGGCACGCATGATCTCGTGGCGCTGGCGGAACGCAAGATGCGCGGCAAGCCAACCGATCCGCAGGACTATGTGGCCATACTCGAAGGATTGTTCAGCCAGCCTAGCGGGGATCGGATCGATACGATCGTGCTCGCATGTACTCATTTCCCGCTCGTCGAGAAGGAGCTGCTCGCGGCCGCGCCGCATCCGGTTACATTCGTGCACGGCGGCGACGGCATAGAGCGGCGCGTCGAGCATCTGACCGAAGGCCAACCCTGGCCGGACAGCCCCTCGCCGGGCCGCGCGATCTTCATTTCAGATGGAAGCGATCCGGAAGCCCTGCGGCCCGGCCTCGCGCCCTATGGTCTTGAAATATTGGAAACGCTCTAGGCTTATTGCGAGTCGTTCTCGCTGGAAATGGCCGATTTCAGCCCCTACATGACCTGCAATCCGAAACCCGGGGGAAGATTCTTGGACTATCAGCGCGTGTTTTCGAAGGCCATTGAGCGGCTCCACGAAGAGGGCCGCTACCGGGTTTTCATCGATATTTTACGCAACAAGGGCGCCTTTCCCAATGCTCGCTGCTTTGCCGGGCATAACGGGCCCAAGCCGATTACCGTCTGGTGCTCGAATGACTATCTCTCGATGGGTCAGCACCCGAAAGTGATCGAAGCGATGGAAGAGGCGCTGCACGATGTCGGTGCGGGCTCGGGCGGCACGCGCAATATCGGCGGCAATACGCATTACCATATCGATCTCGAACATGAGCTGGCGGACCTCCATGGCAAGGAAGGCGCGCTGCTGTTCACCTCGGGCTATATCTCTAACGAAGCGACGCTGACGACGCTCGGCAAATTGCTGCCTGGTTGCGTGGTATTCTCCGACGAACTCAACCACGCTTCGATGATCGCGGGCATCCGCAATGCGGGCTGCGAAAAACATATCTGGCGGCACAACGATCTCGAACATCTCGAAGAATTGCTGGCCGCCGAAGACCCTGACGCGCCGAAACTCATCGCCTTCGAGAGCGTCTATTCCATGGATGGCGATGTCGCGCCGATCGCCGAGATTTGTGATCTGGCCGACAAATATAACGCCCTCACCTATTGCGACGAAGTCCATGCTGTCGGCATGTACGGCGCACGCGGTGGCGGGATTACCGAGCGCGACGAAGTCGCCGATCGGGTAACGATTATCGAAGGCACGCTCGCCAAGGCGATCGGCGTGATGGGCGGCTATATCGCAGCGGACAAGATGATCATCGACGTCATCCGCAGCTATGCGCCGGGCTTCATCTTCACGACCAGCCTCTCGCCGGTTCTCGTGGCGGGCGCGCTGGCGAGCATCCGGCATCTGAAACAATCGAGCGAGGAGCGCGACGGTCAGCAGGCAGCCGCGGCACGCTTGAAGACTATGCTCCTCGACGCGGGACTGCCGGTCATGGATTCGACGACCCATATCGTCCCGCTAATGGTCGGCGATCCGGTAAAGGCCAAGCGGATCAGCGATATCCTGCTCGCCGAATATGGCGTCTATGTGCAGCCGATCAATTACCCGACCGTCCCGCGCGGCACCGAACGACTACGCTTCACCCCCGGCCCGACGCACGATGAAGCGATGATGCGCGAATTGACCGACGCGCTCGTCGAAATCTGGGATCGGATGGAACTGAAGCTGGCGGCCTGACGGCACATTGAGCAAACAGACATCCACCTATGACGAGGTAGTGCGGGGACGCCGCTCGATCCGCGGCTATCTCGACAAGCCGGTCCCGCAGGAGCTGATCGAGGAGATACTCGGCCTCGCGATGCGCTCGCCGACGTCGATGAACACCCAGCCCTGGCATTTCCATGTCATTACCGGCGAACCGCTCGACCGGATCCGCAAGGGTAACACCGAAAACATTCTGGCCGGTGTCCCGGATAGCCGTGAGTTTCGCCGCGGAGAGCCCTTTGCCGGCGTCCACCGGGAACGCCAGATCGAGGTCGCCAAGCAACTGTTCGGCGCGATGGGTATCGCGCGCGACGACAAGGAAGGCCGGCAGGATTGGGTGTTGCGCGGCTTCCGCCAGTTCGACGCGCCGGTCTGCGTGATCGTCACTTACGACCGCGAGCTGGCGAGCAGCGACGACACCGCCTTCGATTGCGGCGCGGTGACTACGGCGCTGGTCAACGCCGCCTGGTCGCGCGGGCTGGGCTGCGTGATCAATTCGCAGGGCATCATGCAATCACCAGTGGTACGCGAACATGCGAATATCCCCGACGATCAGGTCATCATGAAGGCCGTCGCGATGGGCTGGCCGGACCCGGACTTTCCAGCCAACGCCGTCTATTCGAACCGCAAGCCGCTCGACGAAACGGTGCGTTTCGTCGGTTTCGAAAACTGAATTCCGGCTTTAGCGGCTATTCGGCTCCTTCCGCTCCGACGGCCGCTTCCAGATAGGGCATTGCTTCGACCAGTTCGAAACCGTCCGTTTCCTCGACGAAATGGCGCAGCCAATAAGCATGCCCGCTGCCGACGAGCAAGAAAACGCGGTCGCCGGGCTGCGCGATCATTTGCAGCTTCGCAAACATCTTGGCGTTGCGCATATACCAATAGGCGTTGAGTTCGGCGCCGGGCTGATCGTCGCCATCGCCGAACTGCAGCAGTCCGTAATAGAGCGCGCGGTGCATCGGCAGAATCTGCGCGGGATCGTTGTGGGTCATGAGAAGCTGCGCGAGCGACTGCGTGGCCTGCGCCTCCTCCTGCCTTGCATTTACCGCCTGCACCATCGCGAACAGTTGCCGGAGTTCGCCCTGCATATCGTTCGCCTCGGCAAAACTATTGACGCGGCCCATCGGGAAATAGTCAGGCTCACCCTCACCCGGCTGCTCGTCAAAGCCGTACACCGATTCATGACCCAGACGCCCAGCCAGCCGATAGCCGATCTGCACGCGCTCATTACGAGTCTCGGCCAACATCGCCGGCCCGAATTCGGCATAGGAGGGGTCGATAAAGCCGGGTGCATCCGATTCGCGCTCGACGAGGACGCGATGCGGCGCCCACTCGGCAAGCGATGCGACGAGCGCCTCAAGTTCGGCTTGGCGACGCGGAACCAACACATCGTCGGCTTCCATATTCACAACGTCGAGACCCGGATTGGCGAAATGATAGGTGCCGAAAATCATCACTTCGACTGGTGCTGGGTCGTCCTCGGCGTAGACAACGGTCGCCGGCAGGGCGAGGACCATTAGGAACAGGCCACGAAGAAAGCGCATTGGACGTCTCCCTGTTTGTCTTTGTGTATTAATACACCAATACACAATTAGCAGACCTGATCAAGGGACAGAGATAGTATGTGGAAAAAACCACAATGGGTGGTGGCGAAAGCGGCCCGGCGGGACTAAATGGGCACATGCACCGCCCATGGAGGGTTTCATGCCGCACAGCATTGCCATCGCGTCCGATCATGCCGCCATCGAACTGAAAGCGGCCCTCGCCGAATGGCTGGACGCGCACGGCCATGATGTGACTGATCTCGGGCCACACAATCACCAGTCCGTGGATTATCCCGATTACGGCTATGCGCTGGCCGAGGCGATTGCGGCAGGCGATGCGGAGTTCGGCGTCGCGCTGTGCGGATCGGGAATCGGCATTTCGATGGCGGTCAACCGCAATCCCGCCTGCCGCTGCGCGCTGGTATCGGACAATCTCGCTGCCCGACTGTCGCGCGAACATAACGACGCGAATGTGATTGCGATGGGCGCGCGGCTGATCGGCGTCGAAACCGCCAAGGACTGTCTCGACGCCTTCCTCTCCACCGATTTCGGCGGCGACCGCCATCAGCGCCGCGTCGATAAGCTTTCCAATCCGGCTCCCGTCCGGGAACCCGCCTGAAGGAATTCGAATGAGCACCAACCCCGCCAATCTCAACGACGTCCAGCCCGACGGCTTTTTCTCGGACCGGGTCAGCGCAACCGACCCGGACGTCTCCGATGCACTGAAAGCCGAACTGACGCGGCAGCAAAAGCAGATTGAGTTAATCGCGTCGGAGAATATCGTCTCCAAGGCGGTGCTCGAGGCGCAGGGATCAGTGCTCACGAACAAATATGCCGAAGGCTATCCGGGCCGCCGCTATTATCAGGGCTGCGCCCCGTCCGATTCCGTTGAAACGCTGGCCATCGAGCGCGCGAAACAGCTTTTCGGCTGCGGCTTCGCGAACGTTCAGCCGCATTCGGGCGCGCAAGCCAATGGCGCAGTCATGCTGGCGCTGACCACGCCCGGCGATACAATCCTCGGCATGTCGCTCGATGCGGGCGGCCATCTGACGCATGGCGCGAAACCGGCCCAGTCGGGCAAATGGTTCAACGCGATCCAGTACGGTGTGAAGGAAGACACGCATCTGATTGATTACGATCAGGTCGAAGCGCTGGCCAAGGAGCATCAGCCCAAGCTCATCATCGCCGGCGGATCGGCCTATCCGCGGATCATCGACTTCGCCCGTTTCCGCGAGATCGCCGATATGGTCGGCGCCTATCTGCTCGTCGACATGGCGCATTTTGCCGGGCTCGTGGCGGCGGGCGTCCATCCGACGCCCTTCGGCCATGCCCATGTCGTCACGACAACCACGCACAAGACGCTGCGCGGACCGCGCGGCGGCATGGTGCTGACCGATGACGAAGCCATTGCGAAGAAGATCAACTCGGCTGTCTTCCCGGGTCTCCAGGGCGGACCGCTGATGCATGTAATAGCGGCCAAGGCAGTCGCATTCGGCGAAGCGCTGCGCCCAGAGTTCAAAAGCTATGCAGCGGCGGTGGTCGAGAACGCCAAAGTGCTCGCCAGCCGGCTGAAGGAGCGCGGTGCCGATCTCGTCGCGGGCGGCACGGATACTCATGTCGCGCTTATCGATTTGCGGCCACTTGGCGTGACAGGACGCGATGCCGACGAGGCGCTCGAACGCGCTGGTATCACCTGCAACAAGAACGGCATCCCGTTCGACCCCCTGCCCCCAGCGAAAACCAGCGGCATCCGCGTCGGTTCACCGGCCGGGACGACCCGCGGCTTCGGTCCGGCCGAATTCCGCGAGATCGGCGATATGGTGGCCGATGTGCTGGAAGGTCTGCGCGAAAAGGGCGAGGATGGCGACCCGGCGATCGAAACCGAAGTCCGTGAGCGGGTCGAAGCGCTGTGTGCGCGCTTTCCGATCTATCCCGAGCTGTAAAGGCCACCGATGCGCTGCCCGTTCTGCGCCCATGACGGCAGTCAGGTAAAGGACAGCCGCCCGACCGAAGACGGCACGACCATCCGGCGGCGGCGGCAATGCGAAAGCTGCGGCGCGCGTTTCACGACGTTCGAGCGTATCCAACTGCGCGAGCTGACGGTTATCAAAAGCAAGGATCGGCGCGAGCCGTTCGATCGCGACAAAATCCATCTGTCCGTGTCCCTCGCCTGTCGTAAGCGCGGCGTCGAACCCGAGCAGATCGACCAGCTGGTCTCGGGTATCCAGCGCCAGCTGGAAACCAGCGGCGAGACGGAAATCCAATCGAAACGGATCGGCGAGATGGTCATGGAAGGCCTGCAACAGCTCGATAGCGTCGCCTATATCCGCTTCGCCAGCGTCTATAAGGATTTCCGCGAAGCGAAGGATTTCGAAGAGTTTGCGGGAACGGTAAAGGATCTGTTCGAATAGTGAGCGAAGCGCAGGCCCCGCCGCCCAAGATCGTCCTCGTCCGTCCGCAGCTTGGCGAGAATATCGGCAAAGCGGCGCGCGCGATGCTCAATTTCGGGCTGACCGAGATGCGGATCGTCGCACCGCGCGACGGCTGGCCGAACGAAAGCGCCCTGCCCGCGGCATCCGGCGCCGACAGCGTGATCGAGAATGCGCAACTGTTCGATACGGTCGCCGACGCGGTTGCCGATTGCAGCCATGTCTATGCAACGACTGTTCGCAAGCGCGGACTCGATAAGCCGGTGGTGACGCCGGTCGACGCCGCGACCGCCATCCATGCCCTACCCGCACCGTCGGCGATCCTGTTCGGCCCCGAGCGTTCAGGCCTCGACGCCGAAGATGTCGCGCTCGCCAACACGATCGTCACGGTGCCGATCAATCCGGACTTCGGCTCGCTCAACCTTGCCCAAGCCGTCATCCTGCTCGCCTATGAATGGTCGAAAGGCGCGGATCTTGCCGTACCTACGGAGAAGGAGCGCCTGCCCCCTGCCCCGCACGCCGAACTTGAAGCACTGATCGCACATCTGGAAACAGCGCTTGAACCAACCGGCTATTTCTTTCCGCCAGACCGTACACCGACCACCAAACGCAATCTTAGAACCATCCTCACCAAGCCGGAATGGACGTCTCCAGATGTGCAGGCGCTGCGGGGGGTTATCGCGGCATTGGAGAAGAAGCGCTAGGCAAGTTCTGAGGCACTGCGTGCCATTGCAACCGCCGTCCTGTGCGCGGCTGCCCGTATTTCCTCTGCAAGCTCAGAGTCAGGCAAGGTTCGCGCAAGCACCATGCCTCCAACGCACAATGCCGCGAGCGACAGGGCAGTTTCACGCATTGAATCCGAACCTTTCGACAGGCCGTTTTCAAACAAGCCAACCATGGAAGTTAGCAACAACTGATACGCCTCGCGCACTTGTGGATTCGTGCGAGCAATATCGGACGGCAGTGCGATCATGGGGCATTGACCATCGAGATCGCCAAGATGATCCGGCGACAGGTATCCAGAAATCATCCGCTCTGCCATGTCCGGGCCAGGCTTGGCGGGGTCCACTCCGGCATCGCCGCGCCATTGTGCTCCGCGTCCCATTAGAAAGCTCGACACGGCAGCCGCATATAGCGCCTCCTTGCTATCGAAATGGTTGTAGAAACCGCCGCGGGTGAGCCCAGCGTCACGCATTATCATATCGATCGTAACATCATCGAACCCGTGACGATTGAACAGAATCCGCGCAGCTTCGACGATTTTCGCGCGCGTTTCGCGTTTATGAGCGGCACTATAAGGCATGTTTGTCAACCCTTCAGGAGCTCCATAGCATCGGCCAAAATATGTTCTTTAACATATTAAAATATCCGGCATAGCTCGGCCACCGTCCTTTCAATCGACGGCTATAGGGAGAACATCATGCCGAAATTCGTACTCGCTTATCATACGGGCCCAAGCTTCAATCCGCCTGCGGACGGCCCCAAACATATGGAGGATTGGAAGGCCTGGATGGCAGGGCTTGGCGAAGCTGCCGTAGACCCCGGTCTCGCCGTTGGCCCCTCCAAGACGGTCGGTACTGACGGCGTAACCGATGGCGGCGGCACCAATCCGCTGGCCGGTTACACGGTAATACAAGCGGACACTATCGACGCGGCAATCGAGATCGCCGCCACCTGCCCGCATATCGCGCTTGGCGGCACAATCGAAGTCGCGCCTGATATGGAATTGCCGATGTAGAACAGCGATCTACGCAAAAGGAGATTACCGTGCGCGAGCTCGCCATACTCACTTTCCTGACCCTTGACGGCGTAATGCAAGCACCAGCCAACCCGGACGAGGACGACTCAGGCGGCTTCGCGCAAGGGGGATGGGCCAGAGATTACTGGGACGAAGTCATGAAGCAGGTCTCAGAAGAGGCGATGAACGAACCCTATGACCTTCTGCTCGGACGCAAGACATATGACCTGTTCGCGCCACATTGGTCGACTGCGCCCGCCGAAGAGCGTCCAGCCATCATGCTGAATATGGCCACCAAATATGTCGTAACTTCGAATCCGGATGGCCTTGACTGGCAGAATTCACACGCGATCACGGGCGATGTTCCCGACGCAATTGCCGATCTCAAGGCCCAGAGCGGCCCACTGCTTCAAGTTCACGGCAGTTGGTGCCTGATCCAAACACTGCTTGCGCATGACTTGATCGATGAGTTCCGGCTTTGGATTTTCCCGGTTGTTCTAGGTAAGGGCAAACGGCTGTTCGAGAACGGCGTCACGCTTCGAAACCTGACGCTCGCGAAGAGCGCTGCAACGCCCGACGGCGTGACAATGTGTATCTATCGCCGGCACTAGGTCTTCGCCGATTTTGCGTTAATCGCGAATCTCGTCGTAACGGATGAATTCATAGGCGATCGAATTTTCGACGAGCATCTCCCACAGCGCCGCGGCGAGAGGCACGGACACGCCGAGTTCGGCAGCATGGGCTTTTACATTGGCGATCACATCCGCCTTGCGACCCTCGTCACGCACCGTGTTGCGCGTCGGCTTGATGCGTGCCGCAGCGTCCATATAGCCGAACCGCCGCGCGATCAGCGTCACGATCGCGCGATCGATGGCGTCGACGCCGTCGCGCACCTCTGCCATAGTCGTTGTGTCGTTTGGGTCGACGGTTTCTTCGACACTTTTGATCTCGGTCATGTCGAGCGTCTCTAAACGGCCTAGCTTGAAAGTCGAGAGCGAGAGCAGCGAGACAAGGACTCCATAGTGCATCCCGAAATCCCGTACCTCCGGGAAATCATCATCTTCCTCGTTGCGGCCGGGCTCGTCGTGCCGCTGGTGCGCCGTGCTGGCATCAGTCCGGTGCTCGGATTTCTGTTCGTTGGCCTCATCATAGGACCGTACGGAATCGGTCGGCTGGTCGGCGATACACCGGTTCTCGAATATATGGTGATCGCCGATATCGAGGGCGTCAGCCGGGTCGCCGAACTCGGTGTAATCTTCCTGCTTTTCACCATCGGGCTCGAACTGTCGGTCGCACAATTATGGGGTATGCGGCGGCTCGTCTTTGGCCTCGGCGCCGCTCAGGTCACGGTGAGCGCCATCGCGATCGGCGTTATCGCCTATCTGTTCGGCAACTCGCTCGTTGCCGCGACCATCTTCGGATTGTGCCTTGCCCTCTCCTCGACGGCGCTCGTGATGCAATTGCTGACCGAAACCCGGCGGCTCAGCGCACCCGCCGGCCGGTCCAGCTTCGGTATCTTGCTGCTCCAGGATCTGGCCGTCGTGCCGATCCTTTTCTTCGTCGGCGTCGCGGGAGCATCGGTGGAGGGATCGCTGGCGCTGGCGGCGGTCTGGGCGATTGGCGAAGCTTTACTCGTCATCGGTGCTATCTTCCTGATCGGCCGGGTCATCGTGCGGCCCTTCCTGCAGTTCGTCGGCGGCACAGGCAGCCGCGAGGTGTTTATGGCCGCCGTTGTGCTGCTGGTTCTCGCCACGGCGGCGCTGACTGCCGAGGCCGGCCTTTCCATGGCGCTCGGGGCGTTCCTCGCCGGCTTGTTATTCGCCGGTACCGAATACCGGCATCAGATTGCGAGCGATATAGAACCGTTCAAGGGCCTGCTGCTCGGCCTGTTTTTCATCTCCGTCGGCATGAGCCTCGATATCCTCGCGGTCTGGGCGAGTATCGGCTGGGTATTGCTGTCGGTACTCGGCCTGCTGATACTGAAGGGCACGATCATCTACACGCTGGCGCGGATCTGGCGGCTGCCCAAGGATGTGGCCGCGGAAACGGCCATATTGATGAGCCAGGGCGGCGAATTCGCCTTCGTCGTCATCGCAGCCGCTCTGTCCTATGCGCTGCTCGATCCGGAAGTCGCCCAGTTCATTCTGCTCGTCGTCATCGTCACCATGTTCCTGACCCCGCTGCTCGCGATCGCCGGGCGGCGCGCCGGCAAAGCGATCCGGGCACGCGACGCTGACCTGTCTGCCGACGACGAACCGATGAAGGACGGCAATCCGGTTATCATCGGCGGTTTCGGCCGCGTCGGGAAGATGCTGGCGCAACTCCTCGACGAACAGCGGGTGCCCTATGTCGCGATTGACAGCGATCCGGAGCTGGTCGCGCGCGAACGCGCGGACGGCGCAAGTGTCTATTTCGGCGATGCGAGCCAGCCCGACCTGCTAAGGCATCTCGGGATCGAGCGCGCATCGGCCTTCGCCACGACGATGGACGAGCCAGGGTCCGCCGCTCATGTTATCCAGGCGGTGCACGCGGAATGGCCGCACGTGCCGATTATGGCACGGGCGCGCGACGCCAGCCATGCGCACGAGTTGCAGAAACAGGGTGCTGCGAGCGCCGTTCCGGAAACCGTCGAGGCCAGTCTGGAACTGTGCGAACAGGTGCTGACGGGCATCGGATTCCCGGACGATGCAGCGCGCACCATTGTCGATGAACAGCGCGGATTGATGATTATTGGAAAAGGAGAATGACCAACATGGCGACCATCGGCCCGAAGCGGATCATGCTACCGGTTCATGATGATCATGGGCTGGAATCGCGCCTTACTGCAGCGACCGCCTTGGCACGATCATTCAACGGCGCTTTGGTCTGCGTGTACGCGCATACGGCGCCAAGCGCAGGACAGGCGATCAGCGCCAGCGGCATGGCCCGCCTTGCCGAAGACGAACAGCGCGAAGCGCGCCAGATCCGTCAGATCATTGAGGCCCGTATGGCGGACTACGATGTGGAATGGGAGTGGCACGAACATCGCGGCAATGTGGTGGACGCGCTTGTCGAGGAAGCGCCGTTGGCCGATATCGTCGTCATCAGTCCGATGCGGGAAAGCAGCGGCGGCGCGATGGTCGAGCCGATTGCGGAGACGCTGCTGTTGCGATGCCCTACTCCCATCCTGATCGTGCCGACAGACATTGAAACCTTTGATTGCAGCGGCACCGCGATGATCGCCTGGAACGGCAGCGCGCAATCCGCCCTCGCCATGCGCGCCGCGCTCCCCGTACTGCGCGCGGCAGCGGATGTTCACGTCGTGACGATTGACAAGGATATCCGGCGCTTCCCCGCCGCGCGGGCCGTCGAATATCTGGCCGATCATGGCGTTGCAAAGATAGACCATATCGACGCCGAAAAAGCCGAAGATGTCTCCGCGACGCTCGCCGGACAAGCCCGCGATCTGGCGGCCGACTATATCGTGATGGGCGGCTATAGCCGTTCGCGACTGAACGAGCTGATTTTCGGCGGCGTCACGCGTCATATGCTGCGGCGTCCGCCGGTGCCGCTTTTCATTGTGCATTGAAGCGGCGCGGCGGGTTCATACCGCCCGAAATCCCTTGACTTTGGGCCTTACAGACGCCACATGCGCGCCTTCGCAATTGGCCCCGCACCCCGGTGAAGTGGTGGCCGCGTTATGCATCAGGCATGGCGGTGCGTTCCGGGACCCTGACATGAAGCAAATTGGAGACGACTGATGTCGAAGCGCAAGAGCGCCAAATATAAACTTGACCGCCGGATGGGTGAAAACATCTGGGGTCGCCCCAAAAGCCCGGTAAACCGCCGCGAATATGGCCCCGGCCAGCACGGCCAGCGCCGCAAGGGCAAGCTGTCCGACTTCGGTGTACAGCTGCGCGCTAAGCAGAAGCTCAAGGGCTATTATGGTGATATCACCGAGAAACAGTTCAAGCGCGCCTATACCACGGCGAGCCGGATGAAGGGCGATACGTCGCAGAACCTCATCGGTATTCTCGAGCAGCGGCTCGACATGATCGTCTATCGCGCCAAATTCGCGCCGACGATCTTCGCCGCGCGCCAGCTCGTCAATCACGGCCATGTCCGCGTCAATGGTGGCAAGTGCAACATCCCATCCCGTACGATCAAGCCGGGCGACGAAATCACCCTCCGCGCCAAGGCCCAGGAAATGGCGCTGGTACTCGAAGCCCAGAGCCTCAACGAGCGCGAGATTCCGGAATATGTCGTGCCCGACGGTACGTCCAAAGTCGTCTTCACCCGCGTACCGACGCTCGACGAAGTGCCCTATCCGGTGAAGATGGAACCCAACCTCGTCGTCGAATTCTATTCGCGTTAAAGGTTCGGGGAGGATCCCATTCCAAAAGGGCGGCTTGCGGGCCGCCCTTTTTCATTTAGGCCAAGTCGAAATCGTCAGCCATCGCAATGCAGACTTTCGGACAGTCGGAACGCCACGACCATATCTCCGCTAGGCACGACAAGCATATCTCTCGCAATATCGAAATCCGCCAAATAGGGCTCATGGCTTGCAATGGCGACCGTCCGGCCACCAGCCTCCAAACTGTATAGCGGCCGGTTTCCGATTACCGAAATCAGATAACGGCCGGGACATAGAGAGACGACCGATTCAAGATCGTATAAATGTTCGGGATCACCGATAGGTTCCGTGATGGTGCCGTCACTGCGATCAATCTTCACCAAATGGTATGCAGCAACAATGACATGATCCGCTGACACCGAGATACCGTTCGCGAACCGGAGAATCTCGTCGTCCCTTCGCCAAGCAAGGAGTTGGTCATCGGAAAGCCTGTAAATTGTGTTGCTCGCTGAGCCGGTTACAAAGACATTGCCATCCGGACCAACCGATATGTCGTTCAAAAGCGGATCAGTATCGGCGACGGGGTAGGATCGGCGGACAGACGCCGTTGGAATATCCACTTCGACAAGTCGATCGAAATCGACAACCCACAACGTCTCGCCTTGTACCGCAAGTCCGGTCGGCGCATTCAGCCCTGCGAGCCATTGCCGGTCTACCATTTCGCCATCCAGCGACAAGCGACTGATGAAACCGGCCCCGTTTCGTTCGTACCCGCTGACATTCGAGACAAATATCGCCTCCTGCACGAGATCGATAGCTGCGCTTTCGGGCGATTCGAAAGGTCCCATATTCTGCCAAAGGACCGTCATGGCGGCGTCCGCCGAAGGACGAATAGTCGCGGCAACGGCGCAAAAAAGGAAAATTGCGGAAAGCAGAATTCGACCCATCACAGTTTCATTAGCATTAACTCCCGGAAACTGCGATCGACCATTGATCAACGCATCGTTGAAGCCGCTATGCAACCGCCCAGGATTGGAGCAAAGAATGAAATACATCCTCGACACCGAGACGAAACTGCGCGCGCATGGCGACGGCGCTTATTCGCGGGCTATGACCGAGATATTCTGGAACATGGACAGCGCCTTTGGCGGATGGGCAATTGCGCTGGCGCTTGGTGCGGTGACACGCGAGGCTGGTGTCGCGGGTACGCTCGCCAACATCAATGCCGTCTTCGTTTCAGCCATCCAGGGCGGTACCGTTTTCGTTCGTGTCGAGACCCTGCGATCTGGCAAACGCACCAGCTTTTATCGCTCAGAATTGCGGCAAGACACCCTCGATGGCCCCTTGGTATTCAGTGCGGATATTGTCCTGTCGGACCGTCAGGAAACCGATCTCGCCTATCAGCCCGTCATGCCGGAGGTGAAAGCGCCCGAAGACACAGAAAGACTGGCCTTTCCTCCCGGAATGGGCCCACGCTGGTTCGGACATTTCGATCAGCGCATCGTCATCGGCGCACCCTTTACCGTGCAGGACCGGCCGCGCAGCGCTGTGTGGATACGCGACGGAGACGGCCGTCCTCTGGATAGCAAAGGCCTGGCGGCCATCTCGGATGTGCCGATGCCGCGCGCCTTCTTCCTGGCCGATACCCCGCGTTTCAGCTCGACCGTATCGTACAGCTTCTTTCAGTTTGCGACCGAAGATGAACTCGCCGCGATCGGAAACGACCATATATTGGTGGAAAGCGACAGCAATCGCGTGCGCCGTGGCATGAGCGACCAGCATACGCGGATTTGGTCGCAGGATGGCGCGCTGCTCGCCCTGACGAGCCAGATCGCCTTTTTTCGCTAGCGCAGCAAAAATTAACCGTTGTTAGGCAGTTATTTAGCAATCTTCCCTACACATCCGCTCATACGAAAACGAACGGAATAGTGTAGACGCGATGCTGATTGCTGTTCTCAAGACTGGCTTTCAACTCGGCCCGCTGCTGTTCGGGCTGTTGTTCATTCCGCCTGTCACGGCACAGATTCTGACCGTGCTAGATTGGACGCCGCCGCTCGGGATGACACCCTTGCTCGCTGGATTTCTGCTCGGCGGCATTTGGGGCGTCTATGCCCAATGGCGGGGAAGCTGGCTGACATGGCGGCCCTGAGCGAACTCAAATCCATCGCCGCAGAGGGCAACAAACTGCTCGCCCAGCGCGAACAGAATATCGCGCGCGCCCATATGGGCGGCGTGCCCTGGTTCGCGGTTGCCTGGGGGCTGGGCAATTTCGCAATCTGGCTCTCGCTGTGGCCGCTCGTCATATTTAGTATCGTTCCGGTCTGGGCGGCATTCCCCATCGCGACGCTCAACGTCATTCTCTGCTACCTGCCCTCGCACGAGGCCCAGCATGACATTATCGGCCGCAAGGGTACGAAATGGCGTTGGCTCAACGAGCTTGTGGGCCATGTGTCGACCATTCCCCTAGTCCTGCCTTATCGCGCGGCCAAGCTCACGCATCTCGAGCATCACAAGCACACCAACGATCCCGAACGCGATCCCGACTACAGCATGCGCGCCAATGGCCCCTGGCATATGATCTGGGTCAGCCTCAAAAACCGCCAGCCGGGTTCCAATCGCGGTCTGCGCGGATATCGCGACGCCCTGATCAAGATCGGCCGCCCGGACGTTGTCGTTGACGGGTTGATCTATCAGTTCGTCTTTTACGGTATTCTCTGCGCGCTGGCCTGGGCCGGGTTCGGCATCGAGGCGCTGCTCCTTTGGTGGCTGCCCCGCCATATCGGCACAGCCTATATCCAGTTCTTCCTAAGCTGGGCTCCGCATCACCCGGCGGTCGAAACCGGACGCTACCGGAACACCCGTTATTGGCGGAGCGCGGTCGGCAATATCGCATCAATGGGCATGCAGTATCACATCGTCCATCACCTCCATCCCTCGATTCCTCTCACACGGACACCCGCCGCCTATCGCGAACTCCGCCCGATATTGGAGGCCCGTGGCTGCCGGCTCGAAGATCATTAGCGGCGCGCCAAATAATTTTAACGTTGATTAAATTATAACGCTGTGCAAATTAATGCGCATGGCCGAATCGACCACGCGATCTGTAAACAAGCAGCGACGCCGGGACGCCATTCTCGGAGAGGCGCAGCGTGTGATTGGGGAACAGGGCTTTGATGCGCTGAACCTGCGCGCCTTAGCCGAGGCCGCATCGGTTACCGTTCCTACCATCTACAATCTGATAGGCTCCAAAGATGCGGTGCTCGTCGCCCTTATCGAGCAGGCCGTAACCCGGATCGAAGACGCGCTGGAGAGTTTCGGCGACGTGCCAGCTCTCGAACAAGCCGAGGCCGTCGTGATCCAGTCGACCGCCATCTTCGAAGCCGATGAGAATTTCTTCCGCGCCGCCATGATTGCCGGCGAGCATATCGATTCCCGGGAGGATCATCTGGGCCGTTCGGGCTGGATTCACGCGCGATCGACCGAGATGGCGGCCCAGGCCTGCCGCGCGGGCCAGCGCGAAGGCTTGTTGCGGGGCGATATCGCCAGCGGCACGCTCGGTGAACAGATGTACGCGTTATACCGGACGGCCTTGTATGACTGGACTCATCGGATGATTTCGATCGAAGAGTTTCGGTGTATCGCCCTGCGCGGTTTTTACGTGTGTATGGCGGCAGATGCCACGGACGCGTTTCGCACGACACTTCTCGACCGGATAGCGGCGCTTGCCGAATCCCGCGTGGTGGTCAAGGCGGCTTAGGAGACGCGCATGCTGTTGCAGATACTCAAGACCGGCTTTCGCTTTGGCCCCCTGCTCTTCGGTTTGCTGTTTATACCGCCCGCGACCGCCCAGATTCTCGGCGCGCTGGACTGGGCGCCGCCATTGGGGCTGAGCCCGCTGGCCGCCGGATTCGCTTTGGGCGGGCTATGGGGGCTCTACGCGCAAATCAGAGGGAGCTGGGTCTCATGGACGCCGTAACGTCGCACGGCGGACGGTTCGCCGGCATGACGAAAAAAGAGCTGATCCGCGCAGAACAGGCGATCGCGCATAAATATATGGGCGGCGTCCCGTGGCTGATGGTCGCTTGGGGCCTTGGCAATTTTGCGATCTGGCTGGCACTCTGGCCGCTCGTGATGACCGGCACATTGCCGCTAGGGGTTGGCTTTCTGATCGCCTGCGCCAATGTGACCTTATGCTATCTGCCCTCGCACGAAGCCCAGCATGACATTATCGGCCGCAAGGGCACCAAATGGCGCTGGCTCAACGAGCTTATCGGCCATGTCTCGCTGATCCCGCTCGTCCTGCCCTATCGCGTCGCGCGGCTCACGCATTACGAGCATCACAAGCATACCAACGATCCCAACCGCGATCCGGATCATGGCACGAAGGCGAAAGGCCCCCTGGATTCCATCCGCCGAACCATCCTGAGCCAGCAACCCGGCTCGCAAAGCGGCCTCAACAATTATGGCGCCGTCTTGCAACAGATGGGGCGCGAGGACGTGATCCTCGACGGGGCGATCTATAAGCTCCTATTCTTCGGCACGCTCTGTGCTCTGGCGTGGAGCGGTTATGCGCTCGAAGCCATATTTCTCTGGTGGCTACCCCGCCAATTCGGCCTGATCTACATCATCTTCTTTCTTTCCTGGGCGCCGCATCATCCGGCGGAGGAGAAAGGGCGCTATCGCAACACCCGGTCTTGGCGCAGCAAGCTGGGCAATATCGGTTCGCTGGGTATGCAGTTTCACCTGATCCATCATCTCTATCCTACGATCCCGCTGACCCGTCACCCAGCCGTCTATGCCGAGATGAAACCGATACTCGAAGCCCGGGGCTGCCGGCTGGGCGATCTCTGACCCGCTTTCCGCGCTTGATCTGACGCCCGCGTGCGCCAATGGTGTGGCAGGCGGGAAATCGGACGGGCAATCATGATAAGAAAACTGGCGAGGATCCTCGGGGTCATAGTGGCGATTCTCGTCTTGCTGGCGGGCATCAACGCGGCGCTCAACAGCCAATGGTATGCCCGTCAGCAACAGATCGCCGCGCCCGAAGCCGAATATGATGTCGTAATACGGCGCGATAGCTGGGGCGTTCCGCACATAATGGGAGAGACGGATGCCGATGCCGCGTTCGGCCTCGCCTATGCCCATGCCGAAGACGATTTCGCGACACTGCAGGAGGTACTTGCGAGTTCGCACGGCCGGCTTGGCGAACTCACGGGGGCGGAAGGCGCAGCGCAGGATTATGCTTTCCACCTGTTCGATGCACGCAGCGATGTCGAAGAGGGCTATGAAAGAGAGCTCTCGACCGATACCCGCGCGCTGATCGAGGCCTATGCCGATGGCATCAACCTCTATGCGTCCGAGCATCCCGAAGAGTTGCGTCTGCGCGGACTGTTTCCGGTAACCGGCCAGGATGTGGCGACCGGTTTCGCCTTCACCTCCCCCTTCTTCTACGGGATCGACCGGACGCTGAGTGCGCTTGCGGCGAGCGAAGACCCGCCGCGCAATGGCGAACCGCCTGATGAGCGCGGGTCCAACGCCTTCGCCGTCGCGCCGAGCCGCGATCCGGATGGCGAGACCAAGCTCATCGTCAACTCGCATCAGCCCTGGACCGGTCCCGTCGCCTGGTACGAAGCGCATGTGACGAGCGCCGAGGGGCTCGACATGATGGGCGGCCTGTTTCCGGGCGCGCCAGTCCCCCTGCTCGGTCATAATCAGCGGATCGGCTGGGCGAATACGGTCAACCGCCCCGATCTCGTCGATGTCTACGAATTGACGCTGAACGAAGATGGCGACGCTTATCGTTTCGACGGCGAATGGCGGGAGCTGGAAAGCCGCCGCATCTGGCTGCATGTCCGCATGGGGCCATTCGTGCTGCCCATTCCCGAAACCGTCTATCGATCGATTCACGGTCCGGTGATGGTCAACGACAATGGCGCCTTCGCGATCCGCTATGCCGGGATTGGAGAGATCCGGCAGGTCGAACAATATTATCGCCTCACGCGTGCGCAGAATTTCGATGAATGGCTCGAGGTTATGCGGATGCAGGCGATACCGGCCACCAACTTCATCTACGCCGATGCCGATGGCCGGATCGCGCGGCTCTACAATGCCCGCTTCCCGGCGCGTGCCGAAGGCTTCGATTGGCGCGGCATCTTACCAGGCGACACGAGCGACACCTTGTGGACTGACGATGCGTCGTTCGAAGCTATGCCCTTTCTGGTCGATCCGGCGTCCGGCTATCTTTTCGACACGAACAGCACACCCTGCATCGCGACCGCCGAAGCCGATAATCTCGATTGCGCCAGCTTCTCGCCACTGCTCGGCGTCGAAAGTAACGAAACGAACCGCATGTACCGCGCGGCCGAGCTGCTCGCGGCAATCGAGGGCATGATCGGCTGGCCCGAGCTCCGCCGGATCAAATATGATGCCGGCTATTCCCGGCAATCGGCAGCCGGCTCATATTTCCGGCAGATAGCGAGCCTGAATTTCGAACCGGGCGATCTGTCGGATGCGCAGCAATTGCTCGCGAGCTGGGACTGGACGCTCGACGGCGAAGGTTCTGCCGACGCACTTGCCGCGCTCGTCCTGCGCCACATCATGATGGCCGCCTATCGCGGCGATGCGCTCCCCGACCCGCGCGAGACTTTCGAAGGTGCTGTCCGCTTTCTGATAGAGACGCATGGCCGGCTCGACGTGCCGCTCGGCGATGTTCTGCGACTGCGGCGTGGCGAGACGGATTTGCCGATAACCGGCGGTCCCGACGCGCTCCGGGCGATCTACTGGGGCGACCCGGAAGATGGCGCCCATGCGGCATGGGCCGGCGACAGCTATATCATGGAGATCGGCTGGGATGCCGGAGGCCGCGTCTATTCGCGCAGCGTGCACCAGTTCGGCACGGCGACTACCCGCCCGGATTCACCGCACTATGCCGACCAGGCCCCGATGTTCGCCGCCATGGAAATGAAGGATACATGGTTCGCCGCCGCCGATCTCGCCCCAAATGTCGCTTGCGAGTACCGGCCCGGCGAAGCGGGACGCACTCCGGACGGCGAGCCTTGCGAATACTGACCTAAAGCCCCAGCGCCTCGCGGAGGAAGCTGTCACTGCGCTCGAGCATGCGGGTCCGCGCGTCGGAATCGCGAAGCCCATGATCGAGCCCTTCGAAGACGATCAGTTCGCTCACGCGGCCAGCATCGTTCAGCCGGTCATGCATGCGGCGCCCCTGGCCGATATCGACATTGATGTCTTGATCGCCGTGAAACAGCAGTACGGGCGCGGTTATGCGATCGGCATGCCGCGCGGGCGAACCTGCCGTCAGATGCGGGCCCGATCCGATATATTCCGCGACATTGCGGCCGTTGCTGAACGCCATTGCGTCCTGGCGAAGCGCGGGCAAATCGGTTACCGGGGCGACGGCAACAATCGCCCTGAGCAATCCGGGTTCCAAAACGCCGGACTGCAACACCGCATAGCCCCCATAGGACCAACCGACTCCGGCAATCTGATCGGCATTGGCTATGCCCTCAGAAATCAACCAGCGGGCCCCATCGTTCACATCGCCGATCGCAGTTTCCCAACTGCGGAAACCATTTTCCACAAGCCATTGATCGCCATAGCCATAGGAGCCGCGAAAGTTTGGTTGCAAAACCGCATAACCCTGATGCGCGAAGAATTGCGGCAGCCAGTCGAACCCGAGCGTAGTCCGGGATTCAGGCCCGCCATGCGGCATTACGATTGCGGGCAGATTCCTGCCATCGCTGCCGGGTGGAAGCGTCAGATAGGCCGGGATCATCGTTCCATCCGTGGCCGGATATCGAACGGGTAGCACCTCCGCGAGCGCCACATTTTCTAGCTCCGGGCGCGCGAGCAATATCTCGTTCAAGGATTGGGCTGTCTTGTCGAACACATAATAGCGCCCAGGGCTTGTGGCTGCGCCGGCACGCACAAGTAAACGGTTCTCATCGTCGCTCGCATCCAGAAACGTCACTTGGGGATTGCCGGGCAAGGCGCTCACAAGCGCACGATGCAACGCGCGGTACTCAGGATCGAAATATTCGACGACATTCTCGTCTTCCGAATAGCCGACTCCGATCACGCGGCGTTCGCGGCCGATCCGGACTAATCGACTGACATCGACTTCCGGATGGGCATAGACAAGCTCCCGATCCAGCGTTTCGTTCAGCGTCACGCGAAACACAGCATCGCGGCCGTTGTGCCGTTCGAAACCGTATACCGCGTTGAGATCGCGATCGATTGCTACAGGCAGGAAGCCGGTATTTTCGAGTCCGTTGTAAGTGCCGAAATTGCGCCACGCATTGCTGTCCGGCAAACGGTAATAATAGTTGCGGTTCGCTCCGGCCATGCCCGTAGCGCCCCGCACGGATATCGTTGCGCGCATGCGGACCGTTCCATGTCCGTCGCTTAGAAATCGCACATTCTGCCAGATCGGGCGCTCGATACGATTGAAATCGCCATCCACGGTATCGATGCGAACGACGCCCAGTCCCTCGTCATCGTCAACGACCCGGGTCGCACCACGATACTGCTCGGGCACATAGACGCGGGTCATCATCACGACGCCCTCTTCGTCGGGCAGCCAGTCGATGATCGAGCCGTCAAATTGCCGGTTGTTGCGATACATATTGTCGCGTTGCCCAAGTGTCCGCGCGTCCGAACCATCATCGTCAACCGCAAACAGCCGGGTAACCGGATAGATTTGATGGGGATCCTGCACCATCGCGTAAATCTGGCACACAACCCGGTCTTCACTGACGAACCGGCACCAGTCGAGCTCCATCGGGTCGCCGTCTGTCAACGTCACGATTTGGGAGCGGCTTGCCCCAACATCTGCAACATAGGCCCGAGTTTCCTCACCGGGCCCCGGCCCCAGATAGACGACCCGGTTGCCGCTCGGCGACAAGGCGATCGAGCGGACCGCCTCGCGGCTGCCAAATGCCTCGGCCGGATTGTCGAGTTGTTGTGCCGATACCGGCGTCGCGACGACCAGCGCCGCCGCGAACGCGCTCATCCTTATGTCCATGATAGCCCCTAACTGCTTCATGTCCCGAATAAACCGCGCGCTATACCGCTGCAATCGTTCGAACAAAAGCTGCTGTGGCAGATTTCTTCGTACAACGAGTGAGGTCGTCTATACTGGCATCACGCGCTTTTCGATTGCGGAACTGATCCGGCTGCGGGTAGTTAACACCGCTAAAGGGTGCGGCAAGCGCCGTACCACATTATCGAGAACGACGATCTTAACAGGAGAGTAGAATGACCCGCACTATTGCTTTGATGATTGCCGTCGGCGCGGCTGTCGCCACGCCTGCCCTGGCTTTTCAGGCACAGGGCGAAGAACAGCCGCGCGAACGATCGGTGCTCGATCGCGTACTCGACCGCGTTCTGGGTCCGGCAGAGCAGCCACAGGCTGAATCGGCAGCGACGGAAACGGCCCCGGCGCAGAGCGGTCTTTATACGGTGCTCGCAGCGGATTTCCGTGCCGACGACCGCGCGCGCGACCGGTATCGCCATCCGGCCGAAACGCTCAATTTCTTCCAGGTGCAGCCCAATATGACTGTAGCGGAATATGCGCCGGGCGGTGGCTGGTATACGCGCGTGCTCGCGCCCTATGTCGCGCCGCAAGGCCGTTATTTGGCCGTGACCGCGGATAGTGCGCGCCGTGAACTGACGGACGAACAGCGCGCCCGCGTCGAAAGCTGGCCACAGCGTTTCCCAGCCAGTGTCGAAGAATGGACGGGCGTCTCCGCCGCGTCGGTCACAGCTTTCGAAAGCGACCAGGTGCCTGAGGGACTGGCCGGCACCATCGACCGCGTGCTGATCTTCCGCTCGATCCATGGCCTGCGCAACGGCACGATCGCCGATAGCGAGATCCGCAATATCCGCGCCATGCTCGCCGATGACGGCATGGTTGGTGTCGTGCAGCATCGCGCGCCAGCCAGCGAAACCTGGGAACGCTCGCGCGGCACCCGCGGCTATCTGAAGCAGCAGGACGTCATCGACCTGTTCCGCCTGAATGGCTTCGAACTGGTTTCGACGTCCGAAGTCAACGCCAACCCGAACGATGCCGCCAATCATGATCCGGGCGTATGGGCGCTCCCGCCTGTTCTGACGCATGGTGATCAGGATCGCGACCGCTATATGGCGATCGGTGAGAGCGATCGGATGACGCTGCTGTTTCGCAAGGCGCGCTAAAGGGCCTTATTGTCAGAACATTGCTGTTGCAGTGTTCTGACAATGAAATCCCGGCACCCGGTGCCGAAGCGATATCGCAACCACAGCCTGGCCGCAGTCTGCGCCGAAATCGCTGGCCGCCTGCGATGTATCGCACGCAGCCATCGATCAACGGCAGGTTTTTCGACAAACGACTCTGCCGATCTCCAGTCCGCACGCTATCTTCCGACACACAATAGAAGGCTGGGCCGCATTTCTTTTGCGCACCCGGCAATCGCGGGTTTCAGAGGAGATGCACAATGAAGACTCATTTTTTTACCTTGCTCGCTATCGGCATGGTGCCGCTTGCCGCTGGCACCGTTCCGGCACAGGCACAATCCGGTAATGCGTCCGCGGCGTTGGAAACCGTTCTCGCTTCGGACATTCGCGCCGACGACCGGGCGCGGGATCAGTATCGCCATCCCGCCGAGACACTGGAATTCTTCCAGACCGGGCCGGGCGATACTGTTATCGAGTATGCGCCTGGCGGCGGATGGTACACCCGCGTGCTGGCGCCCTATCTCGTAGACGATGGCCAGTTTGTCGGTGTCGTCTTCAATCCCGACAGCATCGAGGTTTTCGACGACGACACCCGCACACGCGTCCGCGAGGGTGTGGCCAGTTGGAGCGCGCGCATGGCCGAGGCCATGGGCATCGACGCCGCCGCGCTGCCCATCCACTTCACCGACGAAATCCCTGCCGCGCTAAATGGCCAGGTCGATCGCGTCCTGATCGTGCGCATGCTGCACAATATGATGCGCTGGGGCATCGCCGATGCCGAGATTGCGATGTTGGGCAACGCGCTCGTCCCTGATGGCATGATCGGCGTGGTGCAACACCGTGCGCCCGCCGACTGGGCCGATGAGCATGCCGATGGCAGCAATGGCTATGTCCGCGAAGCCGACATCATCGCGTTGATGGAGCGCAACGGTTTCGAACTGGTCGATTCGAGTGAGATCAACGCCAATCCGAACGACCCGGCGGATACCGACACCGGCGTATGGCGTCTGCCGCCCACCTTCGCGCGCGGCGACGAAAATCGCGAGGAATATGCCGCTATCGGCGAAAGCGACCGGATGACTTTGCTCTTCCGCAAGGCGCGTTAGGATCGCAACGCCACTGCTCGCGCGAACACCGCTTCGAACATCGTATCGGTTAACCGACCGGTGTTCTGGTTGTAGCGCGAGCAGTGATAGCTATCGATCAGAAGATGTCCGCCCGGCAGCGCGTGCTCCGCGCCATGGCCGAATTTGTATCGCCCCGGCACCTCGCCATGCGCGCGCAAGACGGACGCGTGCGCCACGGTGCCGAGCGCAATGATCGTGCAAAGCCGCGGAAGGCACTCGAGCGCCGCGACGAGAAACTGGCGGCACATATTGATCTCGGCCGCAGTCGGTTTGTTCTGCGGCGGAACGCATTGCACGGCGTTGAGGATCATCGCGCCATCCAGTGTAACCCCGTCCTGAGCATGCCCACCATAATCGCCGCGCATCATCCCGACCTTGGCCAATGTCTTGTAAAGCAATCCGCCGGCATGATCGCCGGTAAAGGGCCGCCCGGTGCGGTTCGCGCCGGTAAGGCCGGGCGCAAGGCCCACAATTGCAAGCCAGGCATCGGGATCGCCGAACCCCGGCACGGGCGCATTGAACCAGTCCGGATGCGCGACGCGCTGCTTGACGCGAAAACCGGCCAGCCGCGGACAAAGCTGGCAATCGGGCGATGGCGCGGCGCTGGCGTCAGTCATCGCGCTGCGATAGGCGGGCGGACGTGTCAAAAACAAGCTATCTGATCGGCCTTGGATCGAACCGCTATCGCGGCGGACCGCCGCGTCGCACAATTACGCGAGCTATAACGGGCTTACAGTCCCATGGCATCGAGATCGAACGATGCTCGGCAATCCGCGCGACGCCACCGCTCGGACCCGGCAGCCGTAACTATGCCAATGCTGCCGCGCGCATTCATACGGATCATGATCCGCCCGCTATGCTCGCGCTATGCAAGGTGATCGAGCGGGAACTCGGCCGCCGCGCCGGGCAGCGCTGGGGCGACAGGGTCATCGATATCGACATATTGCTCTGGTCCAGCGGATGCTGGGCGGATGATGCGCTGACTATTCCGCACCCCCTACTATCGATACGCCATTTCGTGCTGGCGCCCTTGGTCGAAATCGCACCGGATTGGCGTCATCCGGTGAGCGGCCGCACGATCCGCCAGCTCTATCGCCGGCTGCAGCGCAACACACCGGTTGACCGCAAGCCCAACCGTCCCTAGGTCGCACGCGGTGGTCGGGCCCTTAGCTCAGTTGGTAGAGCAACTGACTTTTAATCAGTAGGTCGCTGGTTCGAACCCAGCAGGGCTCACCACCGTAATAATATCAATGATTTATGAGCAAATTTCCTGATTTGTATCACACAAATGTAGCACAATTGGCGATTCAGCCTAGAGCTTCGACCTGATGGGCATTGCGGCGTCGAAACTAGCCGGCCCGTCACGCAGTCAATCGGTACCTCGAATGTCCGCTTTGCGCCTCATTTAAAGACATAACCTCGTCAACAAGCAGCTTCGCAAGGAGCAAGGGCTCTTTCCACGAGTGCGTTAAACTGACTGTCGTCCGAGTTAGACGAAAAATCTCGCAGATCCTGAATGAGAGAGGGGTCTGCCAGTAGCTCAGCCGCTTCAAATATCTGCAAGGCCACATTCTCTTCACGCAGCTCGCGCTGAACAAGTGGCAGCGCGGTCGGTTTGTGGCGCTCAGCGAGCCCACAGATAGCTTCAGCCTAACATAAGCGTTTTGATCATACGTCGCAGTGAGCAGTGCCTCTCGAACTTCAGAGGTGTCCAAATCTGTCTGGGCTAGCAGTGTCAAGCTCGGTAATCGCGAAGTCCGATCGCGGACTAGCTCGCGGTCGTCCGATTCCGTCGCGCCCAGACAGCTTTACCGGCGATCCAGACCAATGATGTGATGGCGATAACTCCGGCAATGAGGAAAAACAGACTCTTGGCTGGTGTCAGCACTTCCTTGGCGAATATCATCGCGTCATTGCCGCTGAGGGCGACCAGCTGCACGGTGTTCTCGGCAAAATCCGCTATGATGACCAGCAGGGCCGGAATTGCCAAGGCCACGCCAACGCGACCAGGGAACTGAAGCGCTAGGCCAGCAAAAAACGCCCCATATGCGATCGGGAACGCATAATCGAGCAGCAGGGTCATCCAAAAATGACTGTCTTTCTGATCTTGGGTCATTGTCGAAAGCAACGCAGTCGTATCTTCAATCGAAGAAACCCGGTCAAGGATTTGCCCTCCGACAGAAGGTATCCATGCCTGAAATGCAATGACTAGAGCCACTGTCACCAAAAAACTGAGAACTATGACAATTGGAAATCTTAGGAAGTTCAACATCGGATCATTCCTTGGCGGGCGAGAGACGCACATCCACTTTGTCGCCAGTATCGGGTTTTGAAAACCCCGGGCTGCAGTTTCTCATTCTTTAGTGACTGGCCAGACTTGCGTTGTTTTCACAGCGCGCAAACTAGCCTGCTTCCAGAATGTCCGCTTTCGGCCCAGACGCAGACCTTGCGTCGGCCAACTTAAGCTCAAAACGGTGGACGCGCATCGAAGCCTTTGAGGTTCCAGCCCAGCAGGGCTTACCACCTTCCCTATATCTTTCTCGAATTGCATCAGCGCCGATGGGTGAAGCCGGGGCGTTTATAGTCTTGTACGGGCTGATAGCGCGATGCGACGGAAAATGGCGGTGGCGCCTGGACAATGTCGCCGCTCGGCATGTGCAGCTGATCGAGGTCGATCGGTTCGGCAAATTCCATGCCGAAGGATTTGCCGCTGGTCCACACGACGCGACCCTTCACCGAGCCGATGCCTTTCAGCGTAATCGAAACCGTAAGGCCCGGCGCAAGCTTCATATTGGTCACGCCGCCAAGACCCTTTTCGGAGAGATTGCGAATGCGCGCGTCGCCGGCGCCGCCCGCCTCGTCCCGAAGCGCGGTCTTGGTGAGCAAAGCCGTACGCTTCGCCCGCTTGCGTTTGCCCCCCTGAGATGCGCTTCGCATAACCACTCCTAACGGCGGAAATAATAGCGATTTCAGGAGTTTCGAGGGCTAGCAGAAGAAGGTAAAGAAACCGGAAAGCTTTGCCGGAATCCGCTCTTTTCCGCGCTTTTCAACGCTTGTGCAGAATCAGGGACAGATTATTGGCAGGCATGTCGACGCTCTCTTGGAGCACGAAATCCCGCTCGGCCGCTGCGCGCTCGATATCGGCAATGCTACGCAGGCCCCAGTGCGGATTGCGCGCCTTCAGACTGCGATCGAAATCCAGATTGCTGGGCGCGGTTTCGCGCTCCGGAATGAGAAACGGCCCGTAAAGATAGAGCAGCGATCCCGAGCGAAGCAGCCGCGCGGCACCCTTCAACAACCCCTCGGTCGCCGCCCATGGACTGATATGAATCATATTGATGCACAAAATGGCATCGGCCGATGCAACCGGCCATCGATCACTCGCTGCATCCAGATCCAGCACCGGCTCGATATTGGGCAGATGCGCATCCGCCGACCAGGCGGTGATAGATGCCTGGCTTGCCGCATCGGGATCGCTGGGCTGCCATTGGAGTTCGGGGAAGCGGTCCGCAAAATATACGATATGCTCACCCGAACCGCTGGCGACTTCCAGCACCCGGCCCGCATCCGGTAATATCCGCTGCAAGACCGTAGCTATCGCTTCGCGATTGCGCAGCGTGGCCGGCGCATGGCGCTTTACGCTCGAAATCTCGTTACCCTCCATGGACGCTCTCTGACCGTGTGTCGGCTGACCGGCGGCGCCAGATCGCCGCGAGCAAGCTGCCAATGACGACATGATAGACAGCCGAGATCGCGCTCGGCACCGGTGCGAGCGCGGCCTGCATCGGCGTTGCGAACTGCGCCGCGAAACCGGGCGTGGAGGCGAGGCTCGATCCCAGCCCGCTATTCTGCATGCCAACCTCGATGCTGATGGTGCGGCGCTCGCTCACGCCGAAACCGAGCATGCGTGTGATCAGATAGCCCAGCCCGAAACCGAAGATATGCAGCAGCAGGACTGCGAGCAGCAAAGTTCCGAAATGCGTTTCGATCAACGGCTTGGAAGCGGCGATAATCCCACCGACGATCAGCACCACGACCAAGACTGACGCCAATGGTGATACCGTTGCAATCCTTGCCGTCGCACGCGGGAAAAAGCGGTTGAGCAGCACGCCGGCAACAACGGGGATCAGCACGATCGACACCATGTTCACGAACAGGTTCCAGCGATCGATCTCGACATATTTGCCTGCAAGCCAGCCCGTCAGCAGCGGCGTCGCGATCACTGCGACCAGCGTCGACGCCATCGTCATCGTGACCGACAGGGCGAGATTGGCGCGTGCCAGATAGGCGACGACATTGGACGCCGTGCCGCCCGGGCAGCAGGCGACGAGGATAAGTCCGACCGCGAGGCCCGTTTCCAGCGCAAAACCGGTAGCAATAGCGATCCCGGCGAGTGGCATCACGGTGAATTGCAGTGCGACCCCGGCCGCTACGCATTTCGGGATCTGCGCGACCCGTTTGAAGTCGTCAAACGACAGGGTCAGCCCCATGCCAAGCATGATCACGCCGAGCAGAACGCTGATCAGCGGCTGTCCGAATGGCTGGAACCGCCCATCCACGACCCAGAGGAAATGTTCGGGAATGAACCACGCCCAGGCCGTGCCAAGTATCGTCCACAGCGCGAACAGCCCGGTAAGCCGCTGAACCACTATTCGGCGGCTTCGGCCTGCTCCGGCTCCTGCCAAACGAGGATCGGCTTGCGCGCCGCCGCGGTCTCGTCCAGCCGACGGCGCGGCGCATGAACTGGCGCACCGTGCATCGTCTCGTCTCCGGCCTTGGCCCGTTCGACGACCGAACGCAGCGCGCCGATGAACTGATCGAGCGCGTCTTTTGATTCAGTCTCGGTCGGTTCGACGAGCATCGCGCCATGGACAACGAGCGGGAAATACATGGTCATCGGATGATAGCCCTCGTCGATCAGCGCCTTGGCGAGATCGAGAGTCGTGAAGCCTTCCGCAAAGCCTTTGTCCGAGAACAGCGCCTCATGCATGCACGGCCCGCTCGCCCCAAAGGGCGCGTCGAGCACATCTTCGAGGCTGCGCAGCAGGTAATTGGCGTTGAGCACGGCATCTTCGGCCACCTGTTTCAGGCCGTCCGCGCCATGGCTCATCATATAGGCGAGGGCTCGGGTGAACATGCCCATCTGCCCATGGAAGGCGACCATGCGGCCGAAGCTCGATGCGTGGTGATCCTCGGCCGTTTCTTCCTCGATCAGGACGTAGTGATCGCCCTGCTTTTCGACGAAAGGCAACGGCGCGTAGGGCGCAAGCGCTTCGGAGAAAACGACGGGACCTGAACCCGGTCCGCCGCCGCCATGCGGCGTCGAGAAAGTCTTGTGGAGATTGATGTGCATGGCATCGATGCCGAGATCGCCGGGGCGAACGCGCCCAACGATCGCGTTGAAATTCGCGCCGTCGCAATAGACGAGGCCGCCCGCCGCATGCACGGCGTCCGAAATGCGCTTCATATCCGGTTCGAACAGACCGCAGGTATTCGGGTTGGTGATCATCACACCCGCAACGTCCGAGCCAAGCCGCTCTTCGAGCGCCGCCAGATCGACGCGGCCCTCGGGCGTCGCCGGGATATCTTCGACCCGGTAACCGGCAAAGGCAGCGGTCGCCGGATTGGTGCCGTGTGCGCTTTCAGGCACAAGAATCACCTCGCGCGCATCGCCGCGCGCCTCGAGCGCCGAACGGATCGCGAGAATCCCGCACAGCTCCCCATGCGCGCCCGCCTTGGGGCTCATCGCCACGGCCGGCATGCCCGTCAGCTTGCATAGCCATTCGCCGAGATCGTGAATCACTTCCAGCGCCCCCTGCACTGAATCAACGGGCTGAAGCGGATGAATGTCCGCAAAGCCTTTCATCCGGGCGACGCGTTCGTTTAGCCGCGGATTGTGCTTCATCGTGCACGAGCCGAGCGGGAACAGGCCGAGATCGATGGCGTAGTTCATCCGCGAGAGGCGGGTATAATGCCGCACGGTTTCGGGTTCGGACAGGCCGACCAGCCCGATCGGCTGATTGCGTTCGAGACCGCCAAGCCGGCTCTCCGTTTCCGGGACGTCCTCGAAATCGACGCCGGTTTCCTCAGCCGCACCGATCTCGAAGATCAGCGGCTCCTCAAGCATCAATGCGCGATTGCCGGTGAAGGTCTTAACGGTACCCTCGGCCATGTCCGGCTGGGTCGGGCGGCCCTGATTGTTCATGCTCATGCCGGCACCTCCTCGCGCGTGGACGCCAGAGCGGCCTCGAGTGCCTCCGCCAGCGTCTCGATGTCTTCGTCGTTCGTCGTCTCGGTGACGGCGACGACCAGGCCGTGCGCGAGCGCCTCCTCGTCCGGATACATCCGGTTCAAGGACACGCCCGCCAAGATTCGCTGATCGGCCAGCGTGCGGACGATCCGTCGTGCCCGCTCCGGGAGCGTGACGGTGAACTCGTTGAAGAAAGCGTCGTTGACAACCTCCACGCCCGGAATCTCGGCGAGGCGATTGGCCGCGCGCACCGCTTTCGCATGATTGATCGCCGCCAGCTTTCGCAGACCCGCCTCACCGAGCAATGTCATATGGATTGAGAAAGCCAGCGCGCAAAGCCCTGAATTCGTGCAGATATTGGACGTCGCCTTTTCGCGCCGGATATGCTGCTCGCGAGTCGAAAGCGTCAGCACATAGCCGCGCTTGCCTTCCGCATCGACAGTCTCGCCGCAGAGGCGGCCCGGCATCTGCCGCACATATTTCTGGTTGCAGCCGAACAGGCCAACATAGGGCCCGCCAAAGTTGAGGCCGACGCCAATCGACTGACCCTCGCCGACAACGATATCCGCGCCCATCTCACCGGGCGGCGTCAAGGCGCCAAGCGCAACGGGCTCGGTGACGACCGCGATCAGCAGCGCCTTGTGCGCATGCGCCTTGTCCGCAAGCGCACTCATATCGGCGATCCGGCCGAGAATATCCGGATATTGCACGACGACGCAGCTCGTGTCGTCGTCGATCTGGTCGAGCAAGCTGTCCGTATCGCCCTGCGCCACAAGTTCCGGGGCGGAATGCACGATCTGGTCCCGCGTGAAACGGGCCATGGTCTTGGCGACGGAGACGTAATGCGGGTGCAGCCCGGACGAGAGAATCGCCCTGCCCCGCTTCGTGATCCGCCGCGCCATGACGATCGCCTCCCAACAGGCGGTCGATCCGTCATACATGGAGGCGTTGGCGACATCGGTTCCGAACAGGCGCGCGACCTGCGTCTGGAATTCGAACAGCATCTGCAGCGTGCCCTGCGCGATTTCCGGCTGGTAGGGCGTATAAGCCGTAAGGAATTCGCCGCGCTGGATCAGGTGATCGACGCTCGCCGCGACATGATGGCGATACGCGCCGCAGCCCAGGAAGAAAGGCATGTCCGCCGCCGCGCTGTTTTTGCGCGCCATCTTCCGGAACGCCGCGTCGACCGCCATTTCCGATGCGTGGTTGGGCAGATCGCGGATCGGCCCGTCGAGACGCGCCTCTTCCGGCACATCCGCGAACAGCGCGTCGATATCCGGCGCGCCGATCTTCGCCAGCATCGCCTGACGGTCGGACGGTTCAAGGGGTAAGTAGCGCATCTCTATTCTCCGTCGCGCGCATGCGCGTTGCTAAAGGCTATCGACGAACGCCTTGTATGCCTTGGCGTCCATGAGCCCCTCGAGCTCGTCCGCATCCGACAAGGTCATCCGGAAGAACCAGCCCTCTTCTTCGGGTGAACTGTTCACCAACGCGGGCTCGTCGACGAGCGCATCATTGCCTTCCGTCACCTCGCCGGACACCGGCGCATAGACATCGCTGGCCGCTTTGACCGATTCGACGACGGCCGCTTCACCGCCCTTTTCGAGCATCGCGCCGCTCTCGGGCACTTCGACGAATACGATATCGCCGAGCTGTTCCTGCGCATAATCGGTGATGCCGATCGTCGCGTGGTCGCCATCGACATCGATCCATTCATGTTCTTCGGTAAAATATCGGGCCATCGCGGTCTCCCCTAGCTTTTTGGCGGTCTGTGGTAATTTTGCGGAACGAACGGCATCGGCGTCACGGTGCCGGTGAAAGGTTTGCCGCGCTGCTGCAACGCGATTTGCGTGCCGGGCGCGGCGAGGCTGGCGGGCACATAGGCCATGGCAATCGGCTGCTGCAGCGTCGGCGAGAAGCCGCCGCTCGTCACCTGCCCGATCTCTGCGCCGCTATCGTCGACGACGACCGCGCCTTCGCGCACGGGCTGGCGACCCTCGACGATGAGCCCGACCCGCAGGCGGTCCGCCTTGTCGGGATACTGTGCCAGAATGCGCTCTGCCCCGGCAAAATCGGCCGATTCGCGGCGTTTCTTGCTCAGCGCGAAATTCAGGCCCGCTTCCACCGGCAGAGTCTCAGGCGTCAGGTCATGGCCGTAGAGCGGCAGACCCGCCTCGAGCCGCAAGCTGTCGCGCGCACCAAGACCGATCGGCTTCACCGCATCCAGCGCAACCAAAGCCTCGGCAAGCGCTTCGGTATGGGCGGCGGGCACACTGATCTCGAATCCGTCTTCCCCGGTATAGCCGGAGCGGCTGATCCCGAGCGGGACATCGCCCCAGAGGCACGGCGCGGACTGCATGAAATAGAGATCGCCGGGCGCAGGCCAGCCGTCTTCAAAGCCCTTGATATCAAGCTGTGCCAATGCCTCCGCCGCTTTCGGCCCCTGAAGGGCCAGCAGCCCCTCGCCTTCGAGATGCTTGAGTGCGACGGAATCGGGCAGGTTCGACCGCAGATAGGCGATATCCGCATGCTTGGTCGCGCCGTTTACGACGAGATACAGGTGACGACCGGTATTGGTGACCATCAGATCGTCGAGGATGCCGCCGTCCGGTGCGAGCAGCAGCGTGTACCGCATCCGTCCGGGCTTCAGCGCCGAGATATCGCCGGGCACGACCGCTTCGAGCGCTTCGGCCGCGCCCTCCCCGATCAGCTGGAGCTGCCCCATATGGCTGACATCGAACAGCCCTGCCGCTTCGCGCGTCCACAGATGCTCGGCCATGATCCCTTCATACTGGATCGGCATCTCATAGCCGGCGAAGCCGACCATGCGCGCGCCCTGGGCCCTGTGCCAGCTATCGAGAGGAAGTTTCGCGTCGTCGCCCATATACAACACTCCGTGACCAGAACGGCCGGACCGCGCCGACCTGCCCCCTCTGTCACGGAAGCCTGAGAGCTTTCACCATGTACCTAGGTGCACGGCTTACCCCTTCGGCGGGATATGGCCGGGCCATATCCACTTTCCAGAGCACCGATTGGCTGCGCGGTCCTTTCGCCTGAGAGATTCCGGGGCGGTTGCTCCTTCGGCGGTGCGGCAGGCGCACCCTCTCCCGCGCGGCCATCCGCCGGTTTCCCGGCAGCGGCGGTGCAACAGGAATTGGCGCGCGCGTGCAGCAGAGTCAACGGGAAAGGCGGCGAAGCTGGTGGCGAACGCGCCGAAATCAGCGGGCAGCGAGCTTTTCTGCCTTCGCGCGCCAGCTTTCGGCTAAAACCGGTAGCGCCGCCAGCGCTTTCACCGCAGCCGGATCGCCCTTGGCATCGCCGGCCACCAGGAGCCCGAAAACGCGCTCCACATTCCATTCGGGATGGGGCCGCTCAAGCAGTTCCAAGCTATCTCCTGCAGCCACCGCACCTGGCTCAATAACGCGGTAGTACCAGCCGGTCTTGCGATGCTTGACCATCAGCGAAAGCAGTTCGGGCCAATCCATGACATGTGCCTGTTTCCAGCAGGGTTGCCGACCCTGGCACAGTTCCACGAGCGCGGTGCCAAGCCGATAGCGGTCGCCGATACAGGCCTCGCTTTCAACCAGGCCCGAGGTGGAGATATTCTCGCCGAACGCCCCAGGCTGTTCGAGCTTCGGATGCATAAAGCTCAGCGATTCCCAAAAGGCATAATGGTCGAACGGATAATGGTGGATCGCCTTGTCCGGGCCGCCATGAACGCGCAAATCCGCCTGCTCGTCGCCGATCAGGCCGAGAACGCCGATCTCTACCGGCCCGTCTTCGGCTTCCTTGCGGATGGCGCTGAGTTCTTCACCGCGAAGCGGCTCCGACCGGCCGGTCAACACGGCATCGACCGTATAGGCCGCCATCGCCGTCAGCGCGTCGCGTTATATTCGAGTTGGTCAGGCTCTAGCTGAAATCCGATCAGCAGTTCATAGGTTATGTTATTGACGGCCGTCCGGACTGCCGGATCGGCCATAGGATCGAGCGCGGCATCCGCATCGCCCGGGCGACGGCGGCGGGTCAGCCGTTCCTCGATATCGGGCGGCAGGGTCAGCGCAGCGCGGGACACGCGGGCCGTCGCCTGGCCGCTCGTCGTCGCGCGATACTGGCCGTCGGCGAAAGTCAAACCGACGCGGCCGATCTCTTTGGAAACGATCTGGCCGTTGCCGCGCAACACGGTGGCAAAATAGGGAAGCACTATTTGCCGTTCGCCGCGCGGATTGGTGCGGCGCGCCTGCACCTCGAAGCTCGCGATGGTCTCGACGGAGTCGGCCGCATCGCCGCACGTGCTGCGGATATTGGTGATGACTGCCGTCGCATCGATCGCGCTCGCCTCGCGGCTGGAACGCGGATTGAACAATGTGACCTCGTTGGTGTGTACCGGCGTCGCGACCGCCGGGCAGGCCGTGCGGTTCACCAGAAGCCCGATGCCCGATTCGCCCGCCGTAATGACGTCGCGGCGTCCGCATGACACCAGGACGAGCCCTATTGCGGCGACAAGAGCGATATTTCCATATTTCCGCACAAACGAAATCCTTACTCCAATATCCGCGCCGCACAGCGGCGCGCGAAAACGCGTGCCCCTCATAGGAAGCGGCTTCCGTCGCTGCAAGCAATCGCGTAAGACGCTGGATATGAATGACAGCAAAACGGCCCTTACACTCCTGATCGCCGCGCCGCGCGGTTTCTGCGCCGGCGTCGACCGCGCGATCCGCATCGTCGAACTGGCGATCGAGAAATATGGCGCGCCGGTCTATGTCCGGCACGAGATCGTCCATAACCGCTATGTCGTCGATGCGCTCAAGGAACAGGGCGCGGTCTTCGTCGAAGAACTGGATGAAGTACCGGACGGTGTTCCGGTCGTCTTTTCTGCGCATGGCGTGCCCAAGGCCGTCCCCGCAAAGGCGGAGGAGCGCGGGCTTGAGTATCTCGACGCCACCTGCCCGCTAGTCTCGAAGGTCCATCGCCAGGCGGAACGGCTCGTCGAGAAAGGCCAGCATATCCTCTTTATCGGTCATCGCGATCACCCCGAAGTGGTCGGCACATTCGGCCAAGTGCCGCCCGGCGCGATGACGCTGATCGAGACGCATGACGATGCCGAGAATGTCGAAGTGGAGAATCCCGACAATCTCGGATTTCTGACGCAAACGACGCTGTCGGTCGACGATACCGCGGATATGATCGAGGTGCTGCAGCGACGCTTTCCGAACATCAACGCGCCGCGCAGCGAGGACATCTGCTATGCGACATCCAACCGGCAGGAAGCCGTCAAGGCGATCGCGTCCAACTGCGATGCCATGTTCGTAATCGGCGCGCCGAACAGCTCCAATTCGCTCCGGCTGGTCGAAGTGGCGGAGCGTCAGGGCACGCGCGCATGCCTCATCCAACGCGCGACGGAAATCGATTTCGATTGGCTGGACAGCGTGAAGACGCTTGGCATTACGGCTGGCGCCTCTGCCCCCGAAATCCTCGTCCGCGAGGTCGTCGATACGCTCGCCGAACGCTACGACATTACCGAGCGCGAGGTGGAAACCACGCGCGAAAAGATGCTGTTCAAACTGCCACGCGGCCTCGAAGCCGCCTAGGCCGCAAACTCAATGGCCGTTTACACCCATGTCTCCGCCGAGAGGATCGCGCGGCTGCTCGAAGGCTATGACGTCGGCACGCTCGTATCGGCCAAGGGAATCGCCGAGGGTGTCGAGAACAGCAATTATCTGATCGAGACGAGCGAAAACCGCTTCATTCTGACGCTATACGAGAAGCGCGTCGATGCGAGCGATCTCCCCTTCTTTCTTGATATGCTCGATCATCTGGCGCAGCGCGACCAGCCCGTGCCGCCCGCGATCACCGATCGCGACGGCCGCAGGATTCAGACGGTAGAGGACCGGCCCGCCTGTCTGATCGCCTTTCTGCCAGGCGTATCACTGGGCGAGCCGAATGCCGATCAATCTGGCGCGACGGGCGAAGCGCTCGGCAAGCTCCACGCGGCGCTGGCGGATTTCTCGAATACACGGCCGAACACCCTGTCGCTCGCGGGCTGGCATGACCTGGCCGACAAATGCGGTGCCGCGCTCGACGAAATCGAACCGGGCCTTGGCGCGACCGTCAACGAGGAACTCACCTATCTGGACGCCCATTGGCCGGAGTCCCTGCCACGCTCAGCCATCCATGCCGACCTCTTCCCGGACAATGTGCTGATGCTCGGCAATCGCGTGACCGGCATTATCGATTTCTACTTCGCGTGCACGGATATCCGCGCATATGACCTCGCCGTCACCCATGCGGCCTGGTGTTTTGACGATGCAGGTACCGGCTTCGATGCCGAGCGCTCGAATGCGCTGATTTCCGGATACGATGCGCAGCTCCGCTTAAGCGATGCCGAACGCGCCGCCTTGCCTATCCTCGCACGCGGTGCGTCCCTTCGGTTTCTGCTCACCCGCGCATGGGACTGGTTGAACACGCCGGCGGACGCGCTCGTGACCCGGAAGGACCCGTTGGCTTTTCTCCACCGGCTCCAATTCTATCGCAATGCCGATCGCGGAATTTTCGGCGGATGAGCGTCGTCGAGATCTTCACCGACGGCGCCTGTAAGGGCAATCCGGGCCCGGGCGGCTGGGGCGCGGTCATTCGTTATGGCGAGCATGAAAAGGAACTGTCTGGGGCCGAACCGGAAACCACCAACAACCGCATGGAGTTGATGGCGGCCATACGGGCGCTCGAAGCGCTAAAGCGGCCGAGCCGCGTAAAGCTGACCACCGACAGCAATTATGTGAAGGACGGCATTACGAAGTGGATTCATGGCTGGCTGCGCAACAATTGGCGCACGGCCGCGAAGAAGCCGGTCAAAAACGCCGATCTATGGCAGGCCCTGCTCGCCGCCACGGAACCACACGATATCGAATGGGCCTGGGTCAGGGGCCATGACGGCCACCCGGACAATGAGCGAGCGGACCGGCTCGCCAGCGACGCCGCCGAAGCGATTGCGATAGCGAGCCGTTAGCCCCTAACTGTTGTCTTCAATCGGCGCATCCGGGCCGTTGGTCTGGATCGACTTGATCGCGTTTTTGGCGCTCGATTTGCTCGAATAGCCTTCGGTCGAGAACATCACTTCCGAATTATATTTGAAGCGAACGCGAAACTCGCCCTTTTTGTCTTTCCAGATTTCGAACTTGTGCGCCATCAAGGCCTCCCGGTTATGTGTTGGAGCACCGGCATTAGGCGAAAGCATGTCGGTCGCCTAGGCCATACGTCCCGAAACTGTAACAAAAGCGTCAAGCGAAGCGCTCCGGTGCGTAGAGGGTCGGGTCGACTTGGTCGAGCGAGCAAGGCATGGGCTCGCCGAGCAGCAGGCTGCGCGCGAGCCGGGCGGCGGCAGGCGCGGTCTGGATACCGAAGCCGCCCTGCCCCGCGCACCAGAAGAAAGCGGGCGCTACGGGATCGAAGCCGTACACCGGTAAACGGTCGGGGGAGAAACTCCTGAGACCCGCCCATTTGCGCTCGACAGCCGCTACTTTCCAGTCGACCGCCTTTTCGAACCGGTCAATGGCGTGTGCGATATCGATTTCCTCGACAGCGGCATCGCCCGCAGGCGCGGGGGTTTCGTCGTTCGGGCTCAGCCAAATCCTGCCCTGCCCTTCGCCCTTGAAATAGAAACTGCCCTCGACATCGATCACCAGTGGCAGACCTTGCGGCGCTTCGGCCTCGGTCCGTACCTGCACGACCGTTCGCCGAAACGGGGCGATGCGGATCGCGCTCGCACTAGCCATGGCCGCGATATCGCCCGCCCATGCGCCAGCCGCATTGATCAGGATAGCGGCGTCTATCGTTTCGCCACCGCACTGGACGCGCCAGCGGTCGCCTGTGCGTTGTATCCGCGTAACCGCTGCCGAACATCGCAGCTCGGCGCCCGCGCGTTTGGCGGCGCGCAGATAGGCCTGATGCAATCCGCCGACATCGATATCGGCGCAGCTCGGTTCCCAGACGGCCCTGCTCCAATCTTCGCACAAGCCGGGGCAGTAGGCGGTCAACTCCGCGCCGGCCAGAGGTTCCAGCGCAACGTTGCTATGGTCGAACTCAGCCAGAAAATGGTCGAGCAGCCGCGCTCCGGATGGCCGCGCAATGTGGAGCGCGCCGCGCTTCACGAGGAATGGTCGGTCCGAAAATTCCGGCGGCGGGGCAGCGAGGAAATCATGGGACGCGCTGGTCAACGGCTGTACCGCAGGCCCGCCATAGGTTTCCGACCAGAAAGCAGCAGAGCGCCCGGTCGCGTGATAGCCCGGCATGTCTTCGGCTTCGAGCATCGCCACCCTGCTTGCGGGCGCCAGTTCCGCTGCAAGGCTGGCGCCCGCCATGCCAGCGCCGATAATCGCGAAATCGAATGTCATGCGGCCTGCTTTGCGCGGTCCTCGAGAAACCGTTCGATCTCGCGCGTAAACTCCTCGCGCATATCGTCGCGCTCGCGCAGCACTTCATGTGCGGCATAGTCGTGTATGAACAATCTGGCGTTCGGGAGCCGCCGCGCGGCTTCCTTGATGGCATTCGCGTCGACGAGCCGGTCTTTCAACGCTGCAACGATCAACACCGGCGTGGTTACATTCTCGAACGTGTCGGGTGCGAACATCGCCGCCGAAGAGGCATAGGCCGATACCAGCCATTGCCAGCTCGGCGGGCCGATCTTGAGCTCCGGCTTGTGCTTCAACCACCAATCTTCGTCCGAATAGCGCTCAAAATCATGGGTCAGCAGCTTTTGCCGCGAACTGCCCGGTAGCGACGGACGCTCATTCTCCTGCCAGGCATGCTGGTCGGCAAAACCGAAGCGGGCGAATTGCCGGGCGATAAAGGCCGCGAGCCGCTTCGGCAGCGGTTTCGATACGACGCGGAGCATCGGGGCGCTCAGTATCGCGCCGTCCAGTCCCGGTCGGTGATCGATCAGATAACGCATGGCGAGATGTCCGCCCATTGAATGCGCGGCCAGAATGTGTGGCCCCGGCATTTCGGCGCGCCAGACCCGAACATATTCGTCGAGATCGTCGATCCAGGGGTCGAAACTTGGAATATGGCCGACGGTGGGATCGGTCAGAAACCGCCCGGAGCCCGATTGCCCGCGCCAGTCGAAACCGGTCAGATTCCATCCCGCGCGATGCCATTCGGCAAGCGTTTCGAGATATTTTTCGAAAATGTCGCCCCGGCCCGTCTGAAAAACGATGCTGCCGCGCGCTTTACGCGGTTCGGGCACGTTCCAGGTCCAGCGGCGATGGTCCCAGCCATCCAGGGCGTGCCACCGGTCCAAAACCAGTCCTTCGGGATATGCGCGGCGATCTACGGCAGTATTTTTCATAGTTGCTGGTTACGGTTTAGAAAGCAGTAAGCCTTAGGGCCATCCCCCATGACAGGGGCAGCACCACTTTTTTCACTGGCATTGCTGGCGCCCGCGTTGCTTTACGCGGCCTATGGCGATTGGCTGCGCCGGGACATTCCGAACAAGCTGAATGCCGCGATTGCGCTGACCGCGCCGCTCTATTGGTGGGCGGCCGGTTTTTCGCTCTGGCCGGAGATCGCGATCATCGTCGGGCTGGCTCTCGCGCTGTTCATTCTGTTTACCGGCGCATTCGCGATCGGCGCGATGGGCGGCGGCGACGTCAAGATGATCGGCGCCCTCGCGCTCTGGATGACGCCGATGCAACTGCCGGTGATGCTCGTGGTCATGGCGATTGCCGGTGGCATCCTGACCACAGTGATGCTGATTTACCACCGTTCTCGAAAAAAGCCCGAAAAACTGGAGATCCCCTACGGCATCGCAATCGCCATCGGCGGTCTCTGGGTGGTGCTGAACGAGATTTTAACCATTGGGGCCGTAACGAACTGACTGGCCAAGAAAGCCTGACAGGAGGCAAAGACCGTCATGGATGCACGTAAAGTCATTTTGCTCGTAGGTGCGCTGCTCGTCGCAGCCGTCACCGCCTTTATGGCACGCAGCATGTTCGCGGACGGCGGTGCGCCGACTGCGGTTGCCGCGGAAGCCGAACCGCAAGGGCCGATGGTGCTCGTCGCAACGCGCGCGCTTCCCATCGGCACGATCATCAACCAGGACAGCTTCCGCTTCCAGCCCTGGCCGGAAGAATTGATCGAAGGCAGCTATTTCATCCGCGACGAATCCAACATCGACGATCTGCTCGGTACGGTCGTGCGGAACGACATCACGGCCGGCCAGCCGATCACACAGGGTTCGCTCGTGCGCCCCGGCGATCGCGGCTTCCTTGCCGCAGCGCTCGGACCGGGCATGCGCGCCGTCACGGTGCCGGTTTCGGTGCAGAGCGGCGTTGCCGGCTTCGTGTTCCCGGGTGACCGCGTCGATCTCGTCCTGACTCAGGAAGTCGAGGGCGGCGGCGAAGGCCCGGCGCTGCACGCGTCCGAAACGATCATTCGTAACCTGCGCATCCTGGCAACCGACCAGCGCACCGAAACCGAGACCACCGAGGAAGGCGATACGCGCGTCCAGGTGTCGAATACGGTTACGGTCGAAGTCACGCCGCGCATCGCCGAGAAGATCGCCGTTGCGCAGACCATGGGTTCGCTGTCGCTATCTCTGCGCTCGATCGCCGACAATACGGCTGAACTCGAACGTGCCATCGCCGCCGGCGAGATCGAAATGCCGGACGGCGACGATCCGGAAGCCGAACGGCGCATGCTGATCGAGGTCGCCCAGCGTCCGGTCGATACCGACACGACCTATGTCACGGGTGGTGATGTCTCGCGCTTCCAGCGCCGGACGGTGCCGGCCCAGAGCCAGAACAATGACGGTCCGGGCAGCACTGCCGCTCAGATGGCCGCCGCCATGCTGGCTGCCGCGACTGGCAACCCGATCCCGAACGCCCAATCCAGCACGCGTCCTGAAGGACCTTCGGTGCGCGTCGCCCGCGGCAATTCCGTCACGCATGTACCTGTTGGGGGTAACTAAGATGAGCATTTCACGCAAAACCCGCCTTACGGCCATGGCTGCTGCCGCAGTGTCGGCAATTGTCCTCGGTCTCGGTGCGCCCGCCGCCGATCCCGTACAAGCCCAGGTTGGCGCCCGGCCCCAGCCGACGAGCAGCCTGACGCTTTCGGTTGGCCGCGGTCAGCTGGTCAATCTGCCGCGGTCGATGACGGATTTGTTCGTCGCCGATGACGCGATCGCAGATGTGCAGGTTCGCTCCTCGCGTGCACTCTATGTCTTCGGCAAGGCCGCTGGCGAGACCACGGTTTACGCGACCGACGCCGTCGGCAACGTCGTCTACTCGACGACCGTCCGCGTGGGTCAGAATCTCAACAGCGTCTCATCGATGCTCGATCTGGCCATGCCGGAAGCGTCGATCGTCGCAACGCCCATGAACGGCCTCGTGCTGCTGACGGGTACTGTGGCGTCGCCAAGCGATGTCCAGGAAGCCCAGTCTCTGGTGCAGGCTTTCGTCGGCGAAGGCACGCAGGTGGTGAGCCGTCTGCGCACGGCCACGCCGCTCCAGGTCAATCTGCAGGTGCGCATCGCCGAGGTCAGCCGTTCGGTTGTCCGCGATATCGGCGTCAACCTAGCGACATTCGACGGTACGAGCGGGTTCCAGTTCGGAGTAACACGCGGCCGCAACGCGTTTCCGCAATACGCGCCCGGCGGCACGACCTTCACTGGCGTCACCGCCGCGACCGGTGGTAGCACCGTCGTAACCGGCATAGACGGCGGTTCCACGATTGCCGGGCTCGGCAATCTGTTCGGTGTTGATATCGCTAGCGCGCTCGATCTCGCCGAGACCGAAGGTCAGGCTGTTACGCTTGCCGAACCGAATCTGACGGCGCTGTCGGGCGAAACCGCCAGCTTCCTCGCGGGCGGCGAATTTCCGATCCCGCTTTCGCAGGGTCTGGGTTCGGTTTCGATCGAATACAAGCAGTTCGGCGTCAGCCTCGCCTTTACGCCGATCGTGCTCGCCAATGGCCGCATCTCGATGCGGGTCCGTCCGGAAGTGTCAGAACTCTCGGACAATGGCGCGATCGAACTCAACGGTTTTACCGTTCCTGCGCTCACAACGCGCCGGGCCGAAACGACGGTTGAACTCGGCTCCGGCCAGAGCTTCATGATCGCCGGCCTGATGAACAACCGGCATAACTCGACGGTCGACCGTACGCCTGGCCTTGGCGATGTGCCGATCCTCGGCGCGTTGTTCCGGTCCAACCGGTGGCGGCGCGAGGAAACCGAACTTGTGATCGTCGTGACGCCGTATCTAGTGCAGCCGGTAACGGCCAATCAGATCGCCTTGCCGACCGACGGCTATCGTTCGCCGCACGATCTGGAGCGCATTTTCCTCGGCCGCACCTATGGCGGTGAGACAGGAGCGACGCGCCCGGGTCCGACCATGGCACCGCCGACGACCGTACAGCCGGGCCTTGAAACCGGTGCGGCCAACCAGGCTCCGGCGACGCAGCAAAATGCCGCGCCGACCGAGACAGCCCGCAGTGCCGCTCCCGGCTTTTCGTTCACGGACTAGTTTCAGCGTTTCTTGGAGAAGATAATTATGCGCATTCTTGCCACTTCCGCCCTTCTCGCCCTAGCCGCCGGCACGCTGTCCGCTTGCGCGGGAGGTCCGTCCAACCCGGGTCTTTCGCCGGTAAACCAGCCGGTCGTCAGCCGGTCGGACTATGTGTTCGACGTTAATGCAGGCGGCGACACGCTGTCCTACGCCGAACAGGCCCGGCTCGCCGACTGGTTCGAGACGATCGAACTGGGATATGGTGACCGCGTTTCGATCGACGATCCGAGCCCTTACGGCCAGGCTGGTCGGCGGCAAGCCGTGGCCGAGCTGGCTGGCCGCTACGGCCTTCTGCTCGCCGACCGAGCGCCCGTGACAGCCGGTCAGGTCGCGCCGGGCCGGATGCGCGTTGTTGTCAGCCGCATGCAGGCCGAAGTTCCGAATTGCCCGAACTGGGATCGCGATTCGCTCTGGAATTATGACGGATCGACAGGCTCCAACTATGGCTGCGCTACCAATGGCAACCTCGCCGCCATGGTCGCCAATCCCGAAGATCTGGTCCGCGGTCAGCGCGGCGACGGCACCGTCGATCCGCGCACGACGTCGCGCGCTATCGACAGCTATCGCGAAGCCGTTCCGACCGGCGCCGGTAACGGCCTGCAGCAAGAAACCACGACAGGAGGCAATTAATGAACGCTCCTTTTAACTCCGGTGCGGCCTCGTTGCGCGATCCGTTCCAGGCCTATGTCTGCGACGATGAAACCGCCGAGCTGATGAAGCCGATCGCTTCGGAACTCGGCTGGGCGCAAGAAAAAGTCGCCAAGGGCGGCCTGACCAATGCGGTACAGTCGCTTTCGGTTTCAGCGAGCCCGAATATCCTGTTCGTCGACCTTTCGGAGAGCAGTGACCCGCTCAACGATATCAACGGTCTCGCGGAAGTCTGCGAACCCGGCACGATCGTTATCGCAGCGGGCCAGGTCAACGATGTGCGCCTGTATCGCGATCTTCTGACCAGCGGTATTCAGGATTATCTGCTCAAGCCGTTCAGCGCCGACCAAGTCCGCGACGCTCTGACCCAGGCGCAGATGGTCCTCTCCGGCCCGCGCAATGCGGATGGTGAGGAACAGGATCGTCCGCACGTCATGACGGCCTTTATCGGCACACGCGGCGGCGTCGGCGCTTCGACGCTCGCGAGTTCTGTCGCCTGGCTGACGAGTGAGAAAGAGGGCCGACTGACGGCGCTGCTCGATCTCGACATCCATTTTGGCACCGACGCGCTGGCGCTCGATCTCGAACCGGGCCGCGGCCTGATCGACGCGATCGAAAATCCGAGCCGCATCGACGGTCTGTTCATCGAGCGCGCAATGGTCAAAGCCAATGAAAAGCTCGCCGTGCTCTCGGCCGAGGCGCCGATCAATCAGCCCATGCTGACCGATGGCAGCGCCTATTATCAGCTCGAAGAGGAGATCCGTAACGCGTTCGAGCTTTCGGTGATCGACATTCCGCGGCAGACGCTGATCCAGTATCCGCATCTGCTTAATGATGTGAATCGCGCGGTTATCGTTACCGAGCTCACGCTCGCGGCGACCCGTGACACGATCCGCCTGCTGTCCTGGTTCAAGTCGAACGCACCGCAGGCGCAGGTGATCCTCGTGGCGAACCGAGTACCGGCGGGCAATATGCTCGAGATATCGCGCAAGGACTTCGAAACGTCCGTCGAACGCAAGGTCGATATCGCCATCCCGTTCGATCAGAAGACTGCCGTCCAGGCCGCCAAGCTCGGCAAAACGCTTGCCGAAGCGTCTGGCTCGAACAAGGTCGGATCGGCGCTGCGTCAGCTCGCCGACCGCGTGTCGAGCCTCGATGGCGAAGAACAGGAAGCGGCGGCGGATGCCGGCGGTTCGCTAATGGACAAGCTTGGCGGGCTGAAGTCTCTGATCGCCAAGAAGCCGGGCAAGCAGGAAGTAGCGGACGCGTAAAACCCCGCGCCCCGAAAGGGGTACGGAACAGGTAGCGAATGGAAAGCAGTTTATGACGATCCTTCCGATGATCATCTTCTTCGCCGGGGCGCTTAGTTTCCTGCTGCTGCTCTATTTCGCGTTTGCAGGTCCCAATGTGCAAAAGGCGCAATCCAAGCGGCTGAAGTCAGTGCGGCAGCGGCATGCGGCCGCTAGCAGCCAGATCTCCGCCGAAGCGCAGATGAACCGCATCCTCGCCAAGCGCGACACGAAGATGGACAGCTTTGCCGGTCGGTTCATTCCGCGCCCCGAAATGCTGCGCACACGTCTGTCGCAAACTGGCACGAACTGGACGCTTGGCCAATATGGAATGGCGGTCGTTGCGCTAACGATCGTCGTCGGCGGGCTTCTCTATTTCCAGGGACTTCCCTGGTATCTGGGGTTGCTGATCGGAACCTTTGTGGGCTTCGGCCTGCCGCATCTGGTCGTCGGTTTCCTGATCAAGCGGCGGATCAACCAGTTCAATACGAAGTTCCCGGACGCGATCGAACTGCTTGTCCGCGGCCTGCGGTCCGGCCTGCCAATCTCCGAGACGCTCCAAGTCGTCGCCAGCGAGGTGCCCGACCCGGTCGGCGCCGAATTCGGTGAAGTTGTTGACAAAATGAAGATTGGCAAGACGATGGACGAAGCGCTCGAGGATACGGCGAAACGTCTCGGCACGCCTGAATTCAACTTCTTTTGCATTACGCTGGCCATCCAGCGCGAGACGGGCGGCAACCTCGCCGAGACGCTGTCCAACCTCGCCAATGTGTTGCGTCAGCGCAGTCAGATGAAGCTCAAGATCAAGGCGATGTCGGCGGAATCCAAGGCTTCGGCCTATATCGTCGGTTCACTGCCTTTCATCGTCTTCGGCATGATCATGATGATCAATCCCAGCTATATGGGGGATTTTTTCGTCGATGAACGGTTGATGATCGCCGGTCTGGGCGGTCTCGTCTGGATGGGTATTGGCGTGTTCATCATGGCCAAAATGGTCAACTTCGAAATCTAGGCCGAGGGAGCGAGACAGATATGACTGAAGCTGCCGGACCCACGATCCTCGGCATCGATGTGATCCTCGTTGCGACCTTGCTCGCGGCGGTAGCCACCTTCGCCGTGCTCGTCGCGCTTTATGCCGCGACAACCGTGCGCGATCCGATGGCCAAGCGCGTCAAATCGCTCAACGACCGCCGCGAACAGCTCAAAGCCGGGATCACCGCATCGGCGCGCCGCGAACGCAAGTCGCTCGTCCGGAAGAATGAGACGACGGACCGGATGCGCTCTTTCCTGAAGTCGCTCAACACGCTTCAGGACGAACAGGTCGAAAAGGCGCAACAGCGTCTCGCTCAAGCCGGCATCCGTTCGAAGGACCTGGCCGTTGCCGTGATTTTCGGACGGCTGGTACTGCCGATCGTCATCGGCGGCGGTCTGGCTATTGCCGTTTATGGTTTTGGTTATCTCGCCGACTACACGCCGTTCAAGAAATTCATGATCGTCGGCGGCACCTTGCTGCTCAGCTACAAGGCGCCGGACCTTTATGTTGCCAATAAGGTCGCCAAGCGCTCCGATGAAATCCGCAAGGGCCTGCCCGATGCGCTCGACCTCTTGGTCATCTGCGCCGAAGCCGGCCTGACCGTCGATGCCGCCTTTACGCGCGTCGCCCGCGAGCTGGGCGCAGCATATCCGGAGCTTGGCGACGAATTCGCGTTGACGGCGATCGAGCTCGGCTTCCTGACCGAACGGCGTCAGGCTTTCGAAAATCTCGCCTATCGCGTCGACCTCGAAGCGGTTCGCGGCGTGGTTACAACGATGATCCAGACCGAGAAATACGGTACGCCGCTCGCCAGTGCGCTGCGCGTACTTTCGGCCGAATTCCGCAACGAGCGCATGATGCGCGCCGAGGAAAAGGCCGCGCGCCTGCCGGCGATCATGACCGTTCCGCTGATCCTCTTCATCCTGCCGACGCTGTTCGTCGTGATCCTTGGCCCTGCGGCCTGCTCGATCTCGGACAATCTCGTTGGCTGATGATATCGCGGCGGAGCCGGGTTCCTCTCTCCCGGCTCCGTCCGATTTCTTGCCGCGCCCGGCAGGTAACTATTCCACCAGACTGCAGCTCGCCGAGCGCCGCGCCGCGTCGATGGCGTCGAACGCATCCCGTTCAGGCACCAAGATGCGGACCAGCGCCAAACCGCGATCCGTCGATACGCGCACTGCCTCCAACCCATCCGGCGCAGTCTGACCAGGGCCCGTCAACGCTATCCGGATAGGCCGTTGGTCTGCCTCGCGATCGTTGCGGACGAATATGGCGTTCGTCTGCGCGTCATAAACGGAGAGCGACCAATAGGGCGCATCGATCGGCGGCACCGAAATTTCGACCGGCCCCGCGCTGACATCGAACAGGCAGGTCGAATAGGCGAGATCGGGGCTCGGCCGGACGATGATCCGCCGCTCGGCCGTGCTCAGTGGCGCATGGCCCATGCTGTTCACGCCCGCATTTTGCTCGAGCCGCCCCATCGCCATGTGCATCATGGTCCCCGGAATCAGCGCCATCGCGGTCCAGTAGACCATCATCGCGACACCCGTGACCAAGGCGATCCAGCCAATCCTGCTCAGCATGATAGCCTCTCGATGGCCGGCAATTCGCCGTCCAGAAGGTCTTCGCCGGGCCCGTATGCGCGCAGCGTCAGTTCGAACGGCTCGCCGTCCAGAGTCGCGACCTCGCCTATCCCCGGCTCCGGGCCAGTCTGTGCGAGAACGGCCTCGGCGCCGTCGCCGCCTGCCGAATAGGCGTGGCCCGGATTGGGAATAAGGTGGGCGTCCGCACCATAGGCGGTCACGCTCCACCAGCGCGCAGCCAGTGGTGGGCCGGAAATGCGATAGCGGCAGCCGCCATCCAGCGCCCTCCCCTCGCTATCGGTCGCCGCGTTGAAATAAATCGCTTCGCTGGCCGGCAGCGCCATCAGGCCGCGCACGGCAACGATGGCGCGCGTCCGGTCACTGGCCTCCTCGGAGCCGAAATCGCGCGACGTGATCCATGGCCCGCTGCGTTCTTCGAAGGCCGAGATACCCGCGCGCAACGAGAGCCAGGTCGCGCCGAGCCCGATCGCGATGCCGAGGATCAGCGCGAAGAGGATTCTCAGCGCCAGCTTCATGCGCTGTTCCGCAGGGCCGCCTGTGCCGCCGCCAGCCGCGCGATCGGCACGCGATAGGGCGAGGCCGACACATAATCGAGACCAGTTTCCTCGCAGAATCCGATAGAAGCCGGATCGCCGCCATGCTCGCCGCAAATACCAAGCTTGATCCCGTCGCGCGTCGCATGGCCCCGCTCGGCCGCAAGCGCGATCAATTCCCCTACCCCTTCGACATCGAGGCTGACGAACGGATCGCGCGGATAGACGCCCTGATCGACATAGGCGCCGAGGAAACGCCCGGCATCGTCGCGCGAGACGCCGAGCGCGGTTTGCGTGAGATCGTTGGTGCCGAAGCTGAAAAACTCGGCCTCTTCCGCGATCTCGCCGGCCCGGAGCGCGGCGCGCGGCAGTTCGATCATCGTGCCGACCATATAGTCGACGCGCGCACCCTTCTCTTCGAACACGGCTTCGGCTGTCCGGTCGATCACCGCTTTCATCAGCTCCAGCTCGCGCCGCGTCGCGACCAGCGGGACCATGACTTCGGGGATCGGCGCCTCGTCGCTCTCGGCCGCAACGTCGAGCGCGGCCTCGAAAATCGCGCGCGCCTGCATCTCGTAAATCTCGGGATAGGTGACGCCGAGCCTGCACCCGCGATGGCCGAGCATCGGGTTGAACTCGTGCAGCTCCTGCACGCGCCGCCGCAGCGTATCGATCGACACGTCCACCGCATCGGCGACATCCTGCATCTCGTCCTCGCCATGCGGCAGGAATTCGTGCAGCGGCGGATCGAGCAGCCGGATCGTCACTGGCAGCCCGGACATGATCGTGAAAATCTCGGCAAAGTCGCCGCGCTGTTCGGGCAGCAGTTTCGCCAGCGCATCGCGCCGACCGGCCTCGTTCGTCGCGAGGATCATCTGGCGCACCGCGGTGATCCGGCGCGCATCGAAGAACATATGTTCGGTGCGGCACAGACCGATACCCTCCGCGCCGAATTCGCGCGCCGTGCGGCAATCCGCCGGGGTTTCCGCATTGGTGCGCACGCGCATCCGCCGAGCCCGGTCGGCCCACTCCATCAGCTGCGCGAAATCGCCGGCTAGTTCCGGCTTCACGGTCGCGACTTCGCCCGCCATCACCTCGCCCGTCGCGCCGTCGATGGTGATCGTATCCCCTTCCTTGAAGGCACGGTCCATCACCGTGAACTGCTTTGCCTTGGCATCGATCGAAACGCTGCCAGTGCCCGAAACGCACGGCCGCCCCATGCCACGCGCGACCACCGCCGCGTGTGACGTCATGCCACCGCGGGCGGTGAGAATGCCCTTGGCCGCATGCATCCCGTGAATGTCCTCGGGCGACGTTTCGACGCGCACCAGGATCACATCTTCACCCGCCGCCGCGTGCCGCTCGGCGCTGTCGGCATCAAACACGACGACGCCGGACGCCGCGCCCGGGGAAGCCGGCAGGCCCTGCGCGATGACATCGCGCTCCGCGTCGGGATCGAGCGTCGGATGGAGCAGCTGGTCAAGCGCGCCCGGATCGACGCGCTGCACGGCTTCCTCTTCGCTGATCAGCCCCTCGCCCGCCATATCGACGGCGATCTTGAGCGCGGCCGTCGCCGTACGTTTGCCCGCGCGAGTCTGCAGCATCCAGAGCTTTCCGCGTTCCACGGTGAACTCGATATCCTGCATATCGCGATAGTGTTTTTCGAGCAGATCGAAGACCTTGGCCAATTCGCCATAGGTTTCCGGCATCGCCTCTTCCATCGAGGCAGGCTTCGCATTCGCGGCCTCACGTGCGGCCTTGGTCAAATATTGCGGCGTGCGGATACCCGCGACGACATCCTCGCCCTGCGCGTTGATCAGCCACTCGCCATAATAGGCGCACTCGCCTGTCGAGGGATCGCGCGTGAAGGCGACGCCGGTCGCGGATGTCTCGCCCATATTGCCGAAGACCATCGCCTGGACATTGACCGCCGTGCCCCAATCGCCGGGAATATCATTGATCCGGCGATAGACTTTCGCTCGCTCCGCCTGCCAGGAACCGAACACTGCGCCGACCGCACCCCAGAGCTGATCCTGCGGGTCCTGCGGAAAAGGGTGTCCGAGCTCCTCTTCGGCGATCCGCATATAGTCGCCGACCAGCTTCTGCCAGTCTTCAGCCTCCATCTCTGTATCGAGATATATCCCCTTGTCTTCCTTGGCGATTTCGAGCGCTTCCTCGAACGCGCCATGATCGAGCCCGAGCACGACATCGGCATACATCTGGATGAATCGGCGATAGCTATCCCAGGCGAAACGCGGATCGCCGGAGGTTTCTGCGAGCCCCTGTACCGTCTCGTCATTGAGGCCGAGGTTGAGGACCGTATCCATCATGCCCGGCATCGACACCCGCGCGCCCGAACGCACCGAGACGAGCAGCGGATCGGCCGCGTCGCCGAAACGCTTGCCCGTTACCTTCTCGACATGCGCGATGCCGGTGGCGACCTGTTCGCGTAGCTCGTCCGGGAACACCTCGCCCTCGTCATAATAGCGCGTGCACATCTCGGTGCTGATCGTGAAACCCGGCGGCACCGGCAGGCCGATCGACGCCATTTCGGCGAGGTTCGCGCCCTTGCCGCCGAGGAGGTTCTTGTCCCCCTGCCCGCCATCGGACACACCGCCGCCGAACCGGTATACGTACTGAACGCTCATCTTACCTCCATTCCCTCTCCCCTTGCGGGAGAGGGCTAGGGAGAGGGGGTTGAGCGAGGCGGCTCGATGCCACCGAGGTCAAAAATCGCTTCGCGATCCCCTCTCTCCAAACCTCTCTCCCGCAAGGGGAGAGAGGATTCCTGTTCAAGATGCGAGAACGCATGCTCATCCTTCGATCTTCGAGAAATCGGCGACCCGATGGACGGCGTCGCGGAACCGCGCGAGCATGCCGAGCCGTGCAGCGCGCTTGACCGGATCGTCGTCATTCACCGTGACTGTGTCGAAGAACGCATCGATCGGTTTGCGCAGCGTGGCGAGCGCCGCCATCGCCTTTTCGAAATCCTCCGCTTCGATCGCGGCCTCGGCCTCCGGTTCGGCCCGCTTCAGCGCCTCACGCAGCAACGCCTCTTCGGGTTCAGGCGAATAGTCGCCCTCGACCGGCTCCCACTCCTCCTTTTTGAGGATATTCGCCGCACGTTTATACCCAGCAAGCAGGTTCGCGCCGTCAGCCGTCTTGAGGAAAGCCTGCAGCGCTTTGACCCGCGCGAGCAGCCGGACGAGATCGTCCTCCCCGCCCAGCGCAAACACCGCATCGATCAAATCGTGCCGGACACCGGCCTCGCGCTGTTGGACTTTGAGGCGATCTACGATGAATTCGCTGAGTTCGACAGGCGCTTTTTTGACCGCATTGTCGGTCGCTTCAGCCTCAAAGCGAAAGGCGTAAATAACATCCTGTGTTATGCCATAATCATCCTGATCGGGTTGGCTCGGCCAGCGATACGCAGCTAAGCCTTCGGCGACAGAGCCCAAGTCTCTTAGCTTTTCTGCAAGCACCGGTTCATAGGCATATTCAGAAGCTTGGATCCAAACTTCTGTCCAGCCGTGACGAATACTGTTGGCCAGCCACAGCCGAACAATAGCCAACATGGCTCGGCGTAAGGCGTATGGATCTCTCGAACCAGTGGGTTTCTGTTCGATAATGAAAAAGGTCGCCAACGTATCCAATTTGTCCGCTAACGACACAGCCACCGTCACCGGCGCGGTCGGCACTTCGTCGCCCTGCCCCACCGGCTTGTAGTGATCGCGGATCGCCGCGGCGACTTCTTCGTCTAGCCCTTCATTGGCCGCATAATAGCCGCCCATGATCCCCTGGAGGTCCGCGAATTCGCCGACCATGCCGGTGACGAGATCGGCCTTTGCGAGGCGCGCAGCCTGTTCGGCCTTGTCGGGATCGGCATTGGGGACGATCCCCTCTTCCGCCAGCCAGCGCGCGAGCTTGGCGACACGCTCCACCTTATCGGCCACCGTGCCGAGCTTTTCGTGGAAGACGATCTGGTCGAGCTTTTTCGCCTGCTCGGCGAGCGGCACCTTCTGGTCTTGCTCCCAGAAGAACTTGGCGTCGGACAGCCGCGCGGCCAGCACTTTTTCGTTGCCCGCGACGACATGCGCGCCATCGTCTGCGGGCTCCAGATTCGCGACGCAGATGAAATGGGGCGAGAGGCTGCCGTCCGGTTTCAGGCAGGCGAAATATTTCTGGTGGCTGCGCATCGCGAGCGTGATCGCCTCGGGCGCGACCTCAAGAAACGCTTCGTCGAAGCTGCCTAGCAGCGGCACCGGCCATTCGGTCAGCCCGGCATTTTCCTCGACCAGTCCCGGGTCCTGCTTGCGGGTGAGACCGGCCGCCTCGGCCAGCGCATCGGCGCGCGTGCGGATGATGCCCTCGCGCTCCTTATGGTCGACGACCACATGGCAGGCGCGGAGCTTCTCGGCATAGTCGTCCGCCCCGCCGATGGTGACCACGCCCTGATGATGGAAGCGGTGCCCGACCGTTTCATAGCCCGAAGCGATGCCGTCGATTTCGCATGCGACGAGGTCTTTGCCGAGGATCGCGACGATACCCTGCAACGGGCGGACCCAGCGCAGGCTCTCGGTGCTCGCCGAGGCTGAACCCCAGCGCATCGATTTGGGCCAGGGAAAGGCGCGGACGATGGCGGGGATCGCCTCGCCCAGCACGTCCGCCGTCTTGCGGCCCGGCTTGTCGATCACCGCGAACAGCGTCGGCTTGCCCTTCACGTCGCGGGTTTCCAGATCGTCGCGGGTCAGACCCGTAGACCGCAGAAAACCGTCGATCGCCTGATCGGGCGCGTCGGCCTTGGGCCCCTTGCGCTCCTCGCGAGTCGCTTCGGTTTCGGTCGGCAGCCCGCGCGCGATCAACGCCAGCCGGCGCGGCGTGGAATAAGTTTCGATGCTTTCGGCCTTTAGGCCTGCACCCTCCAGCTCGGCCGTGAACAGGCGTTCGAGGTCTGCGCGCGCCTTGCGCTGCATCCGCGCCGGGATTTCTTCAGACAGCAGTTCGAGCAGGAAATCGGCCATCAGATATCCTCCCCGGTACGGGGAGGGGGACCAGCCGAAGGCTGGTGGAGGGGGCTTTCGACTCGCGAAGCGATAACCTGCAAAGCCTCTTCCATGTTACTCAAGATTTCGGCCGCCCTGATATGAAGCACACTATAGCCATTCTCGGCGAAAAACCGATCCCGGTTTACATCCCTTTCCGAGCGTATGGCATTGTCATGCGCCTGCCCGTCGATTTCGACCACGAGCCTTGCGGAGGAACAATAGAAATCGGCGATATAAGGGCCAATTGGGTATTGCCGACGAAACTTGTGGCCCAATCGTTTCCCTCTGATTTGTTTCCAAAGCAGTGTCTCCGGCAACGTCATCTCACGACGCAGACGGCGTGCGGTATAGGTTTCCGGACGGCGCAAAGATGCAGAGCCCCCTCCACCGCGCTGCGCGCGGTCCCCCTCCCCGTGCCGGGGAGGACTCACGCCGCCCACCCGTTCTTCGCCATATGCGCTTCGCACGCGCCCACCGCGAGATCGCGGACGCGGCCGATATAGGCCTGGCGCTCAGCGACCGAGATTACGCCGCGCGCCTGCAACAGGTTGAAGATATGGCTGGCCTTGATCGCCTGATCATAGGCAGGGAGCGGCAGTTCGGCCGCGATGCAGTTCTTCGCCTCTGCCGACGCGTCCTTGAACCATTGGAACAGGGTTTCGGTATTGGCGTGCTCGAAATTCCAGGCACTGAATTGCTTTTCGTTATCGAGGAAGACGTCGCCATAGCTGACACCGTCATCGTTGAAGGCGAGATCGTAGACGCTGTCGACGCCCTGAATGTACATGGCGAGGCGTTCCAGCCCGTATGTCAGCTCGCCCGACACGGGCTTGCAATCGAAGCCCCCAACCTGCTGAAAATAGGTGAACTGCGTCACCTCCATCCCGTCGCACCAGACCTCCCAGCCCAGCCCCCAGGCGCCGAGCGTCGGGCTTTCCCAATCGTCCTCGACGAAGCGGATATCGTGTTTGAGCGGATCGATGCCGATCGCGACCAGACTGTCGAGATAGAGCTGCTGGATATCGGTGGGGCTCGGTTTCAGGATCACCTGATACTGGTAATAATGCTGAAGCCGGTTCGGATTTTCGCCATAGCGGCCGTCGGTCGGGCGGCGCGATGGCTGCACATAGGCCGCGTTCCACGGATCGGGACCGAGCGCGCGCAGCGTCGTGGCGGGGTGGAAGGTCCCAGCCCCCATTTCGAGATCATAGGGCTGCAGGATCACGCACCCCTTGTCGCTCCAATAATCGTGAAGCGTGAGGATCAAGCGCTGGAAACTGAGCGGGGTTTTATCGCCCAATGGTCGGCCCTTCGGCTGCGCGAAGCCATGCCTTCGCAGTTGCAATAAACGGTGCGCGCGGATTGGCGCATGCGGCCGCACGGGTCAAGCGAAGCATAGCGCGGATGCCCACAGCCCGGCAGTCGCCGCAAACCGCCACCAAATGGTTGACGGCGGCGCAAATCCTGTCGACCATGTCCGACGCCCGCGAAAGTAGAGTAGATGCCGCTCCGATCAGTCCTGAAATTTGCGATCCGCGCCGCCGCGCTGCCGCTGTTTGCGGTCGCCGCCCCGGCAGCACCGCCGCCTGAACCGTCCGTGGAACCGGATCGCACGCTTGAAGCCGGCGCGCCGCAACCGGCGATCTGGCTTCTGTCGGACGCGGACACGCGCATCTGGCTGTTCGGGACCAATCACGTGCTGCCCCACAGCTTCGCCTGGCGCAGCCCGGAGCTCGACGCGATCATCGCCGAGGCGGACGAGCTGATCCTCGAATCCAGCGAGGAGGAAGCCGCGGAATTATATGCCGATACCGAGCGTTTCGCGGCGATGATGATGCTGGACGAGCCCGTGCCGATCCTCAATCGCGTATCGCGCGAATATCGGATGCCGCTTTGGGAGGTGATCAAATACAGCTCTATCGAGCTCGATGAACTCGATCAGATGCAGACTTGGATGGTCATCCTCTATCTGATCGCCGCATCCTTCGAAAACGCCTATGGCGAAGGCGAGGACTATGCGGCGACCGGCGTCGAATATCAGCTGATCGATATCTTCGACGCGCAGGACAAGCCGATCGGCGCTGTCGAACGGCCGATGGAGCAGATCGATTTCTTCCGCCTGCAAACCGAAGAGCGGCAGCGCGAACTGCTGGAAAGCCTGGTTGGATCGGGCCCGCCGGATTCCGAAAGCGCCGCGGAGGATACGCTTCTGCAGGGCTGGGTGACGGGCAATATGGGCACCATGGCCGAACAGTGCGACGATGCGGACAATTTCCCGCCGGTGCTGCGGGAGCTTTTGCTCGTCCAACGCAATGCCAACTGGATCGAATGGCTGGTGGACCGGCTGGACCGCCCCGGCGATGTGCTGTTCGCCGTCGGAGCCTGCCACCTCGCCGGCACAGCATCGGTCCAGACCATGCTCGAAGCGCGCGGCTATGCCATCGAGCGCGTGCAGTGATGCAGGCTTTTCTTTACCGGGCAAATCGCAGATAGGGATCGCCATGAAATTGAAGATGATCACCGCCGCGCTGACCGGCATCTTTCTCACGGCCTGCGCCCAGGCACAGGCTCCACAAACGGCCGAACCGGCACCCGCGCCTGTAGCGGCGGAAACGGCGCCCGAAATATCGCCCGCGCTCTGGCGGATCGCCGACGAGGATACGACGATCTGGCTCTTCGGCACGATCCATATCCTGCCGACCGGCTTCGAATGGCGCAACGCGACGATCGACGCGGCCATCGCCGAATCGGACAATCTGGTCATCGAAACCGTGATCTCGGGCGAGCAGAGCGATGCCGCGCTACTGCTGATGCGGCTCGGCATTTCGCCCGATCTGCCCCCAATCGGCGAGCGCGTGGATGAAGACGTGCAGGCCGAACTCGCCGCGATGATCGAACGCGGCCCCTTTCCCGAATCCTTCCTGAATGGGCTGGAAACCTGGGCGGCGGCGCTGATGCTGGTGCAAGTGACACTGGCCGATCTTGGGCTCGATCCCGAGAGCGGCGTGGAAGAACAGCTCGAGCTGATGTTCGAGCTCGCCGAAAAGCCGATCTCGGGCCTCGAAACGCCGGCTGAGCAGCTCGGCTTTTTCGATACGCTGCCCGAAGAAGCCCAGCGCTACTTCCTGAGCTCCGTAGTCGGATCGGTCGAGGAAGCGCGCGAGGAGTTCGCCGCGATGCTCAGCGCCTGGCGCCGCGGCGACGAAGCGGCCATCGCCGAAGCCTTCGACGGCGAACTTGTCGAATCCGATCCGCTGCGCGAAGCGCTGTTGACCCGCCGCAACGCCAATTGGGCGGAATGGATCGAAGAACGGCTCGCCGAACCGGGCACGGTATTCATGGCAGTCGGCGCTGGGCATCTGGCCGGACAGTTCACCGTGCAGGATTTTCTGGCCGAGGCCGGCATCGCCGTCGAGCGAGTGCAGTAAAGCACTATTCACCGGGTTCAGCCTGATTGTTGAACACGCCTGACAACAGTTGCCAAAGCCCGCTCCCCCGCCTATACGCGCCGCTTCCCCGCTATGTGCACCCTGGAGGCGTGGCGGGCGATTGATACCAACCAACCAGCATTTGGAGACATCAGATGAGCGATCAGCTGACCCTGTCGGCCGAAGTGCGCGAGCGAGCGGGCAAGGGAGCCTCTCGCGCCATGCGTCGCGAAGGTCGTATTCCCGCCGTTATCTACGGCGACAAGAAAGACGCACAGCCCATTCACCTCGAAGAGCGCGAGCTCATGAAATTGCTGCATACCGGCCATTTCATGAACAGCCTCGTCTCGCTGACCGTCGGCAAGGACACGACGAAAGCGCTGCCGAAGGATGTGCAGTTCCACCCGGTCACCGATCGCCCGCTGCATGTCGATTTCATGCGCATCGGCAAGGGCGCCAAGGTTACGCTCGCAGTGCCGGTCAGCTTCATCAACGAAGACGCCTCGCCCGGCCTCAAGCGCGGTGGCGTGCTCAACGTTGTGCGGCATGAGCTGGAGCTCACCTGCCCGGCCGACGAAATTCCGAGCGAAATCGTTGTGGCGCTCGACGGTCTCGAGGTCGGCGATTCGATCCATATTTCCGAGATCACCCTGCCCGAAGGCGTCGTTTCGGCAATCGAAGATCGCGACTTCACCGTCGCCGGCGTCGTCGCGCCGTCCGCGCTTAAGCGCGATGAGGCCGAAGCCGAGGAAGGCGAAGAGGGCGAAGACGGCGAAGAAGTCGCAGCCGACGAAGTCCCGACCACCGCACAGGGCGATGGCGGCGAGGATGGCGAAGGCGAGGACAGCTAAGTCCCCTCCCCTGCCATTTCCGCTTGAAGTGGATAGAAAGACCGGCTTGTTCTATCGAACAGGCCGGTTTTCTTTTGGGCGAGACATTCCGGCAAGGCGGAGCGAATATCGATGCAATTATGGGTAGGCCTCGGCAATCCGGGCGCAGAGCACAGCATGCAGCGGCACAATGTCGGCTTCATGGCGGTCGACGCGATTGCCGAGGTGCATGATTTCGACAGCGTGCGCACGCGCTTCCAGGGCTGGACACAGGAAGGCCGGCTCGGCGGTGTAAAGATCCTGCTGCTGAAACCCGCCACCTATATGAACAAGTCCGGCCAATCGATCGGCGAGGCGATGCGCTTCTACAAGCTCGGCCCCGAAGACGTGACCGTTTTCTACGACGAGCTCGACCTTGAGCCCTTCAAGATCAAGGTGAAGCGCGGCGGGGGGACGGCCGGGCATAACGGCATCCGTTCGACCGACGCGCATATCGGCAACGATTTCCGCCGCGTACGCATCGGCATCGGCCATCCGGGCGACAAGGCCCGCGTGACCCGCCATGTGCTCGGCAATTACCCCAGGGCCGAGATCGAACCGCTGACCGACCTGCTCGGCGCGATTGCGGCAGAAGCTGTCTGGCTCGCAGATGGCGACGATGCGCGATTTCTGAATGAAGTGGCGCTGAGATTGCAGACGTGAAGCCGCGCCGGCTTTCTGTTAAACCCTCGAAAAGCAGGAGATTCCCAATGCCCGATATCAGCCGCCGCCATTTGCTCGCCGGAACCGCCGCTATTGCTGCGCTGTCCGCCATGCCAGCGAGCACGCCCAGTTTTGCGCAAACGACTCCCAACCTCTCCGGGAAATCGATCCTGATCACCGGCACTTCGTCCGGTTTCGGGCGGCTTGGTGCGATTCATTATGCGCGGCTCGGCGCGAAGGTCATTGCCACCATGCGCAACCTGCCGCGCCCGGAAGCGGAGTCGCTGGCGGCGGAAGCGGCGGCCGAAGAGCTCGATCTCCATATCGTCGAGATCGACGTGCTCTCCGACGAACAAGTCGCATCGGGCGTCGCCGAAGCCGAGCGGATCGCGGGCGGCGCAATCGACATTCTCGTCAACAATGCGGGGATCGGCATTACCGGGCCCGTCGAACTGCAGGATATGGAAGCGACGCGGCTCGCCTTCGATACCAATGTCTTCGGCTGCCAGCGCATGGCGCGCGCCGTGCTCCCGGCGATGCGTGCCCAGGGCTCGGGGCAGATTTTCAATATTTCCTCACAGCTTGGCCGCGTAATCGTGCCGGGCGCCGGCCATTATTCGGCAACCAAATTCGCGCTCGAAGCGATGAGCGAGCAGATGGCCTATGAGCTCGTGCCCCACAATATCGAGGTAACCGTCATCCAGCCAGGCGGCTATCCGACGCAGATCTGGGTCAACCGTAACCGTTATACCGGCAATCTGCGCGAGCGGACCGCGGAGGAGCGGCTGCAAGCTTATCCGGCGCTTGTCGAGCGTATGGGAACCGAGGATGGCAGCGGACGCAGCGCCGATCCGATGGATATCCCCCGCGCCATCGCGGAAATCGCCGCCATGCCGCCCGGCACCCGCCCGCTGCGCCGCGCCGTCCATCCTGTCCGCATTCCGCAGGAAGCGATCAATCGTGTCTCGGCGGAAACCCAGGTGGCGTGGCTTGGCGAATCGGGCTTCGGCCCATGGATTCGAGCGGTGCACGATTAGGCGTTCCGGTATCTGCGCGACGCTTGTCGCGAGCACGCGCTGCGCCTAAGTCGCCTCTCGACTAACGAACCAGACGAAAGACTCCCATGGGTTTCAAATGCGGTATCGTCGGCTTGCCCAATGTCGGCAAATCGACGCTTTTTAACGCGCTCACCGAGACGCAGGCGGCGCAGGCGGCCAACTATCCCTTCTGCACGATCGAGCCCAATGTCGGGAAGGTCGCCGTGCCCGATCCGCGCATCGACACAATCGCCGAAATCGCGGGCTCGGCGCAAAAGATCGAAACCCAGCTCGAATTCGTCGATATCGCCGGGCTCGTGAAAGGCGCATCCAAGGGCGAGGGTCTCGGCAATCAGTTTCTCGCAAATATCCGCGAGGTCGATGCGATCGTCCATGTCCTGCGCTGTTTCGAGGATGACGATATCCAGCATGTCGATAACCGGATCGATCCGATCACGGATGCGGAAACGGTGGAAACCGAACTGCTGCTCGCCGATCTGGAATCGGTCGAAAAGCGCGTCGAGAACGCCAAGCGCCGGGCAACTGGCGGCGACAAACAGGCGAAGGCGATCGCGTCGGTACTCGGCCAAGCGCTGGAGCTGCTCAAGGACGGCAAACCCGCGCGGCTGACCGAACCCAATGACGAGGAAGAGGCGCGCCTCTTCCGTGAGGCACAGCTGCTGACGGCAAAGCCCGTGCTCTATGTGTGCAATGTCGACGAGGCGTCGGCCGCTGACGGCAATGAGCATAGCGCACGCGTTTTCGAAAAGGCCAAGGCGGAGGGCGCGGAAGCCGTCGTCATCTCCGCGGCCATCGAGGCCGAGATCATTACGATGGATCCCGAGGACCGGCCCGAATTCCTCGCCGATCTGGGCCTGGACGAAACCGGCCTCGCCCGCGTCATCCGCGCCGGATACCAGCTGCTCGACCTGATCACCTTCTTCACTGCGGGACCAAAGGAATCGCGTGCCTGGACGGTCGCGCGAAATGCCAAGGCGCCGCAGGCGGCCGGCGTGATCCACACCGATTTCGAACGCGGCTTCATCTGCGCGGAAACGATTGGTTACGACGATTATATCTCGCTCGGCGGCGAAGCCGGCGCCCGCGATGCCGGCAAGCTGCGCCAGGAAGGCAAGGATTACACCGTCACCGATGGCGATGTGATGCTGTTCAAATTCAACGCCTGATCATCTTTACGTTTGCGTAAACGTAAAGTTGTGGTAATATGGCTTCATGATCTATTTCGAAGATATCGAGCCCGGCACGAAATCCGCTTTCGGCCGCTATGAAGTGACACGCGAAGAAGTCATCGAATTCGCGTCGAAATATGACCCCCAGCCCTTCCATCTCGACGACGAGGCCGCCGCGAAAACCCATTTTGGCAGGATCGCGGCGAGCGGCTGGCATACCTGCGCGATCGCGATGCGGATGATCGTCGGCAATATGGCAAATAATCGCCAGGCGGGCCTTGGCGGCGCCGGAGTGGACGAACTGCGCTGGCTCAGGCCGGTCTTCCCGGGCGATACGCTGCGCTGCGAGAGCGAGATACTGGACAAGACACCGTCCAGGAGCCGTCCGGACATGGGCTCCTACCGGGGCCGAACTACTGTCTTCAACCAGCACGACGAGCCGGTCATGTCCTTCATTTCGATCGGGCTGATCCGCAGACGGTCGTCCGACGACTAAGCGCTAGTCGCCCTCGAATTCGACCAGCGATTCGACGGATACGCCGGCCTCGCGCAGCTTCGACGCGCCTCCAAGGTCCGGGAGATCGATCACAAACAGGGACTGGTCGACCTCGGCCCCTGCCCCGCGTAACAGCTTTACCGCGGCCAGCGCCGTACCGCCGGTAGCCAGCAAGTCATCGACCAGCAGGATGCGCGCGCCCTGCGGAATGGCGTCGTGATGCATCTCCAGACTGTCGCTGCCATATTCGAGCGCATAATCCTCGGTCAGCGTCTTGCCAGGCAGTTTGCCGCGCTTGCGGACCAGCACGAGCCCGACGCTCAGTTCGCGTGCCAGCGCCGCCCCGAAGACAAAGCCGCGCGCCTCGATCCCGGCGATGGCGTCGATGGGGCCATCGGCCATCCCGGCCAGCCGTTCCACAGAAGTCGCAAGCCCGGCCGGATCGAGCAGCAGCGTCGTGATGTCGCGAAACTGGATCCCCGGCTTCGGAAAGTCGGGGATCGTCCGGATCAGCGCCTTCAAGTCGGCGTTGCGCTCAGCCCCGCCGCCCATTGCTCTAGTGCTTCTGGTCCCGCCAGACATTTTTGTACGACAGGAAGGCGAGAACGGTCGCGAAAATCAGGAAGATCAGGACGGCCCAACCGGTCGCCTTGCGCGCTTCCATCCGCGGTTCGGCCGTCCAGATCAGGAAGGCCGTCACGTCCCATGCCATTTGCTGAACTGTCGCTTCCGTTCCGTCCGCATAGGTTACCTGGTCCGGGAACAGCGCCGGCGGCATCGCGAGATTGAGGTTCGGGAAATAGGGATTGTAGTAGAGCCCCGTAGTCGGAAGGAATTCTTCGGGCAGGTCTGCGGGCGGATCCTGATAGCCGACAAGCAGCGAATAGAGATAGGCCGCGCCCTCGCCGCGCGCCTTCGTCATCAGCGAAAGATCGGGCGGATAGGCGTTATTGTTCGCCGCGCGGCCAGCGACTTCGTTCGCGTAAACCCGCGGGAAATTATCGGCGGGAACCGCGTTGCGCGTCGTTTCCTCGCCGGTATTCTCGTCGACGGTCGGCACCTGGATCGGCCATTGGTCGGCGATCGCATCGACCTCGGCTTCAGTGAAGCCAATTTCCGTTAGGTTACGGAAGGCGACATATTCGAGGCTGTGACAGGCGGCGCAGACCTCCCGGAATACCTGGAAACCGCGCTGCAGCTGCTGCCGGTCGAACCGACCGAGCGGACCGTCGCTCGGGAAGCTCACATCCTGCGCATAGAGGTGATAGTCATAGGATGTCGGTCCCGACTCTTCCTCAGTGAAATAGGCGATCGCACCGACGATCAGCGAGTAACCAAGGACGACGACGAAGCCGAGCCCCACGAGAAAACCGATAACGCGAACCATGTCGAAACCCCTTATTCGGCCGCCACGGGCTGTGCCGTGGTCTTGTCTTTGCCGAGCACCGCTTCGGTGATCGAGTTGGGCAGCGGCAACGGCCGCTCCGTCCGCGAAATCAGCGGCAGGATGATGAGGAAATGTGCGAAATAGTAGATCGTGGCGATCTGACTAAACATCACATAAGGCTCTTCGGCCGGTGCCCCGCCCAGATAGGCGAGCGCGATGATGTCGACCACCAGCACCCAGAACCAGATCTTGAACTTGGGTCGGAACGTGCCGGACCGGACCGGCGACCTGTCGAGCCACGGCAGGAAGAACAACACGATGATCGACGCGAACATCGCGATGACGCCCCAGAGCTTGGCTTCGAGGATGAAATCGACGGTGAAGGCACGCAGGATCGCGTAGAACGGCCAGAAATACCATTCGGGCACAATATGCGCCGGCGTCGAAAGCGGGTTGGCTTCGATATAATTGTCGGCATGGCCGAGGAAATTCGGCGCGAAGAAGACGACAATCGCGAGCGCAATCAGGAACACCCCGGCGCCAAAGCCATCCTTGGCCGTGTAATAGGGATGGAACGGGATTGTATCCTGCGGGCCCTTTACATCGATGCCCGTCGGGTTGTTGGAGCCCGGCAGGTGCAGCGCCCAGATGTGCAGGATGATGCAGCCGAGGATCACGAACGGCAGCAGATAGTGGAGCGAGAAGAAACGGTTCAGCGTCGCATTGTCGGGCGCAAAACCGCCGAGCAGCCATTGCTGAAGCGATTCGCCGACCAGCGGGATCGCCGCGAACAGACCGGTAATAACCTGCGCCGCCCAGTAGCTCATCTGACCCCAGGGCAGGACATAGCCCATGAACGCCGTCGCCATCATCAGCAGCAGAATGACAACGCCGAGCAGCCAGACCATCTCGCGCGGCGCCTTGTAGGAGCCGAAATAAAGTCCGCGGAAGATGTGAATATACACGACGATGAAGAAGAAGCTGGCGCCGTTGAAATGGAGATAGCGCAGCAGCCAGCCCGAATTCACGTCGCGCATGATATGCTCGACCGAAGCGAAGGCCATGCCGGCCTCAGGCGTGTAGTGCATGGCGAGCACGATGCCGGTGACGATCTGGATCATCAGCGCCAGACCGGCCAACACGCCGAAATTCCAGAAATAGTTGAGATTGCGCGGCACCGGATAGCCCGCGCCGACTGAATTATAGACGAGCCGCGGTATCGGCAGCCGCTCATCCATCCACTTCATGAACGGATTCTTCGGGGTATACTGTTCTGCCCAGGGAAAACTCATGTCAGTCTGCCTTATCCGATCGTGACGGTTGTGTCGGAGGTGAATGCATATTCCGGCACGACAAGATTGGTCGGGGCCGGGCCTTTGCGAATGCGGCCGGCGGTGTCGTAGTGCGAACCGTGGCAAGGGCAGAAATAGCCCCCGAATTCGCCTTTATTCTCGCCCGGAGCGGCGCCCAGCGGGATGCAGCCCAGATGCGTGCAGACCGCAAGCGAGATCAGCCATTGCTCATAGCCCTCGGCGGTACGCTCTTCGAGCGTCTGGGGATCGCGCAAAGCCGAAACGTCAACGGCGCGGGCTTCCGCGATCTCATCCTCGGTCAGGTGCCGGATGAACAGCGGTTGCTTGCGCCAAGACGTCTTGATCGTTTGCCCCGGCTCCACGGCGGAGAGATCAACGTCGATCGACGCCAGCGCCAGAACGTCGGCGTCCGGGTTCATCTGATTGACGAGCGGCAGTATCGCGATCACACCGCCGACGCCGGCGACGCTCACTGCCGCAACGTTCAGAAAATCGCGCCGACGCACGCCCTCTTCGGGCTGGTCGGCTGCGGGCTGGTCTACATGGTCTTCGGTTGCCATTCCTCGGGCCTTCGTGGTTCAAATGATATCGGGGCAGACAGACGTCCCCCAGCCCCTCTTGGGGGGCCTGATAGCCGCCCTCGATGCCATTTGCCAACAGCGTTTTTGACCGGCTTGTGACAATGACGCTGCGATGCGAATGACTGCGGCATGAGAATCGCTCTATATCAACCCGATATCGCCGGAAATGTAGGCACTATACTGCGCACTGCTACCTGCCTCGGGGTACAGGTCGATATTATCGAACCCTGCGGTTTTCCCTTTTCCGACCGTGGGTTGAAGCGCGCCGGGATGGATTATGCGGCCACCGCAGATGTCACGCGCCATGCGGACTGGGCCGCATTTCGCGAATCGCGAACCGCGCGGCTGATCCTGCTCACGGTGAGCGGCGGCACACCGCTGCCCGATGCCCGGTTCGCGACCGACGATATCCTGTTGATGGGATCGGAAAGCGCGGGCGTGCCCGAACATGTGCACGATGCGGCTGGCCTCCGGGTGCGCATACCGATGCGCCAGGGTTTTCGATCCTTGAATGTCGCGATAGCAACGGGCATCGCTCTCGGCGAAGCAATCAGGCAAACTGGAGGATGGCCCGAATGATCGAACTCGACGCGCAACAACAGGCGGCGCGAACCACATTCGAGAAGCTGCGCGACCGGATCTGCGCCGAATATGAAGCGATCGAGGGCGAAGCCGGCAGCGATGCGCGTTTCGTTTACACGCCCTGGGACCGGCCGGATGAAACCGGCGCGCCCGGCGGCGGCGGGGTCCAGGGACTGATTAAGGGCAAGGTTTTCGAAAAGGCCGGCGTCAACGTCTCGACCGTCGCCGGGCAGTTCAGCGAGGAATTCTCGAAAACCATCCATGGCGCGGAAAACGATCCGCGCTTTTTTGCGACCGGGATTAGCCTTGTCGCCCATATGGCAAACCCGCATGTACCGGCCGTCCACATGAATCTGCGCTTTCTCAACACGACGAAACGCTGGTTCGGCGGCGGCGCGGATCTTAACCCGCCAATCCCCTACAAGGAGGATACGGAATTCTTCCATGCGGAAATGTTCAAGGCCTGCGATGCGCACGAGCCCGGCGACTATGAGAAGTTCTCGAAATGGGCCGACGACTATTTCTGGATCCCGCACCGCAATGTCGCACGCGGCGTGGGTGGCATCTTTTTCGATCATCTCGAAATCGAAGACGACGAATCGTTCAACACGCATCTCGCCTTTGTCGATCATGTCGGCGATGCCTTCCTCAAGGCCTTTCCCGCGCTGGTCCGCAAACGCATGCATTCCGAATTCACAGCCGAAGAAGAGCAGCAGCAGCTCGAATGGCGCGGTCGCTATGCCGAGTTCAACCTAGTCTACGACCGGGGCACGCTGTTCGGCCTCAAAACCGGCGGCAATATCGATGCTATTCTGATGAGCCTGCCGCCCCGCGCCATATGGACATGAAACTGCACGAAATCCCGGCCGGGCATTTGGCCGAGGTCGTGACCTATCTGGATATGCGCGAGCGGCCGAAACCCACACCGATGCCGGAATCGCCGCTTCGGATCAATCACTGGAAGCCGGTCGATCTCGGCAAGTATCGTATCCTGTTCGAACGGGTCGGCGCGCCTTGGCTCTGGTATTCGCGGCTAGTGATGGACGAGGCGGACCTCGATGCGATCATCAATCACGCGGATATCGACTTTTACGCGGTCGAGGACCGCGCAGGGATCGAGATCGGCATGATCGAACTCGATTTCCGCGAAGAGCGCCAATGCGAAATCCAGTTTTTCGGGCTGGTACCGGAACTGGCCGGCAAAGGACATGGCCGCTGGCTGATGATGCAGACACTGGCGCTCGCCTGGCGAGCGGAAGTCGAACGCGTGCATCTCCATACCTGCACACTCGATCATCCGAACGCCCTCGCCTTTTACCGCAGTATGGGCTTCGTGCCGCGCGGACGGGCCGTCGAAACCTTTCCCGATCCGCGCCTCGCCGGCATTTTGCCGCGCGATGCGGCCCCGCACGTGCCGCTGCTGGAGAGTTAGTCGAAGACGGCCGGAGTGCCCGCGCCGGTCAACTGGCGATAGATGGCTACCTGCATCAGCGCAAAGATCGTCGTGCCTGCCGCCGAAACGATACCGGTCACAAATGCGAGCAACGTCGAGCCTGTGCCGCCCGGGTCCATTTCCAGCCCGACAATCACGAACAGCGTGCCGAACACGAAAGACACCGCCAACGTGATCAGAAAGAAGGTCACGCCGACGATCAGCAGAAAGGCGAAGATCGGCAGCGCGTTACTCTTCGTGACTTCGAAGCTGCGCTGGATCGCGGTCAGCGGATTGCGCACATTCTCGGCGACCGCGATAACCCCAATCGGTGCAAGGCGGCAGGCCAGATAAATGCCTGGCAGGATAAAGAGCAGCAGCCCGGCGCCGACGATCAGGTTGCTGAGAATATTGATCAGGAAATAGAAGGGCAGGAATAGCAGTGCCGCCTTGATAGCTTCCCCGACCGTCGGCCGATCCGACGCCATAACGAGCGTCCAGATCGCGAGTTGGCCGATCATCTGGATGAGGCTGACCAGGATGATCAGCAACAGATAGGGCTGCAGCGCGGCGACGATCGCCTCGAGACTGCTGATATCCTCGATCGGCGGCAGCACGAAGGACAGCACGAGCCCGGGTAAAAGGAAGAACACCCCGGCAATCGCGACCAGCAATTGCATCTCACGGCCAAGCAATTGGCGCACCTCGTCCCAGCCGGTGCTGGGCGAAAAACGAAAGCTATCGGACATGCCTGCCTTCATGCGGCGACTGGCGCGCGGGCACAACCCTTGATCGTGGCGCACACGGCCCGCATCTATCACTGCGATGGAAGACACTGATATTGAATGGCGTGTGTCGCCCGGTCTCACGGCCTATCCCGACGCACTGGCGGATATGGAAGCGCGCGCGGCAGCCATCCATCGTGGCGAGGCCAGGGAGTGCATCTGGTTGCTCGAACATCCGCCGCTCTACACGGCCGGCACCAGCGCCGATCCTGCCGAACTGCTGAGTGCCGGACGTTTTCCGGTTTTCACTGCCGGACGCGGCGGGCGCTATACCTATCACGGGCCGGGCCAACGGATCGTCTATGTGATGCTCGATCTCGCAAAGCGCGGCCGTGATGTGCGCTGTTTCGTCCATGCGCTGGAAGGTTGGGTGATCGACAGTCTGGCCGATCTCGGTGTCGATGCGCGCCGTGCAGAGGGCCGGATCGGTATCTGGGCCAACGATGGAGAAAGCGAGGCCAAGATCGGCGCGATCGGCGTGCGCATTCGCAAATGGGTCAGCTTTCACGGTTTTGCGCTGAACGTCGCACCCGATTTATCTCATTTCGACGGCATAGTGCCCTGCGGCATCGCCGAATATCCGGTAACCAGCCTAAAAAAACTCGGCGCGACCGTCGAGATGGCGCGCGTCGATACAGCGATCGAGGAAAAATTTCCTAGCTTCCTGAAAAAGCTCGACTCCGCACCTTCGAAACGTTGATCCCAGCTCCGGCGCGCATGGGCTTGTGACGTCAGAATCGGGTCGCTATCCAGCGGATCGGACAAGGGAGACGGAAGATGCGCATTTCGACCAGATTTCTGAACGGTTCTGCGATCGCCATGGCGGCTTTCGCATTAGCGGCCTGCGGCGGGGGCAATGAAACTGCGACGACCGACGAAGATACGGCGGTGACAGATGTCGATCCCGGCGAAGGCGATGGCACGATCAATGATACGACGCTGATCGACGGCACGATCGGCGCCGAAGAAACGATGGGGATGGAAAGCCGTATGCCGGCCGATAGCGACAGCACGCCGGAGGCTCCGGCAGCCGGATCGGGCGGCGAGGCCGCTTCGGACGAAACCGAAGCACCGAGCCCCACACCGGAAGAAGAACCGGCCGAAGATGAAGGCGGCGACGAGGAAGCCGCCGAGTAGGTACGGGCCGGAGCGAGTCGACGGTGCGGCGAAACGAGCCGCTGCGCGATGGTTCTTCGCAGCAACGTGATAATAAGCCAGTCGAGTGAGCGAGGGAGAGTAAGGATGCGCAGGATTAAGACGGCCTTTGCCGGAATCGCGGCAATGCTGGGTTTGGCAATGGGCAGCCCGGCATCGGCGCAGATATTCTTCTTCCCGCCCGAGCATCAGGGCCAGCCCGTATCCGGCGCGGAGCCCGGCCTGTTCGTGCCGGCGATGACCAATGGCCAGCCGGCCGATATTCGCGCCAATCTCGTCTGGAATCTGCGCTCCAGTCTCAACGTCGCCGCGCTCAATTGTCAGTTCTGGCCTTCCGCCATGTCGGTCGACAATTACAATGCGATCCTGACCCATCATGCCGATGAGCTCAATGCCGCCTATGAAGGGCTCAAAAGCTATTTCCGACGGACGGTCGGCCGCCGCTGGCAGTCGACAATGGATGAATACACAACCACCATGTATCAAAGCTATGTCCGGGTCGGCTCGCAGCGCAGCTTCTGCCATGCGGCGGCCGATATCGCGCGCGATGCGCTCGCACGGCCCAAGGGACAGCTACACATAACCGCGCAGAACCGGATGCGCGAGATGCGTAACAGCCTCGTCTCCTATGCGGATGCGATCATGCTCTATCACGAACCGGTGCCGCTCCCGCCCATTCTGCGGCTCGAAGACCGCTGCTGGCGCGGGGACAGTTATAACAGCCGTCGCTGCTGACGACCGCCCGGCCCGGCCTTGCCAAAATAGGCGGGGCCTTGCATCCCGCCCGCAATGTCCGATCCCGTCCATCACCGCCTTGCGGCGCGCCGCTTGCTCGTCCCCGGACGGGGCGTCGGGGCTATCCCCCATCTCGACGCGTTTCTGCCGGAGGTCGAGCATGTGGATCGCAACCGCTCGGCACGCGCCGGTACCGATGCCGTTGCCGGATGGGGTTACAAGCCGACCGCTAAACGCGCCCGCGCCATCGCCGCCGAAAAGGGGCTGCCCTATATCGCGCTGGAAGACGGCTTTCTCCGCTCGATAGGGCTGGGTGAAGCCGGCACACCGCCGCTCAGCCTGATCGCCGATGATATCGGCATTTATTATGACGCCCGCTCGCCCTCGCGGATTGAACAGTTGCTGGAAGAAGGGGGCTGGCAGACGCCCGAACTCCTAGAGCGCGCGCGCCATGCCATGCAACGGATCGCGGACTATGGGCTGAGCAAAACGAACGCCGCTCCGAAACTGGCGTCGCACCTGCTGCCGGCGACGGACACACGGCGCGTTTTGGTCGTAGACCAGACGTTGGGCGATGTGTCCATTGCCGGGGGCCTTGCGGACACGGCACGATTTGCCGAAATGGTCGCGGCCGCAAAACGCGACGAGCCGGATGCCGAGATCGTGGTGCGCCGCCACCCCGCCGTTGCCGCCGGTCTCAAACAAGGGTGCATCCCGACCGATGCGCTGGACGGCGTCACCCTGCTCGATAGCGAGGCGCGGGCCGCCGACATTCTCGCGCGTGTCGATGCCGTCTATTGCGTGACGAGCCTGATGGGCTTCGAAGCATTGATACTCGGCAAGCCTGTGCGCTGTTTCGGCATGCCCTTCTACGCCGGCTGGGGCGCAACGCGCGATGAAATCGGCTGCGATCGCCGGACGGCCACGCGCAGCGTCGAAGAGATATTCGCCGCCGCTTACCTCCTCTATTCGCGCTATGTCGATCCAATCAGCGGCCAGCCGACCACGCTGGAAGCGACCATCGAGCGCCTGCATCACTGGCGGCGCATCGCCGACCGCAATGCCGGCCATTTCGCGGCAGTCGGGTTCACGCCGTGGAAGCGGGCGGCGGTCCGCAACATGATGGCCGGCCCGCGCAACAGCATCCGCTTTCACCGCTCGGTCGACAGCGCGGCGCGCGATGCCAAGGGCCAGAACGGCAGGATCCTGATCTGGGCTGGCAAGGAGGACCCGAAGAAACGGGATCAGCTCGTGCGCAACGGAACGCCCGTATGGCGGATGGAGGACGGGTTTTTGCGCTCGCGCGGGCTGGGTTCGGATTTCCACCTGCCCGCCTCGGTCGTGATCGACGATCGCGGCATGTATTTCGACAGGCATCAAAGCTCGCGCCTTGAGATGATACTCGAGACCGCCGAGTTCTCGCCGGGACTTCTGGATCGCGCGGCGCGGCTGCGCGAGCGGCTCGTCGCCGCCAAAATCAGCAAATATAATGTCGGCGCGCATATCGATATCGATCCGCCGGAGGGCCGCGCGTCGATACTCGTCGTCGGACAGGTCGAGGACGACCGCTCCATCAAGCGTGGGACTGCCGACATCGTCACCAATCTCGGTCTGCTTCAAGCCGTGCGTGCCGATCACCCGGACACCTATATCGTCTACAAACCGCATCCTGATGTGGAGACCGGCAACCGGAAAGGGCGGATAGCAGACGGCGATAGCGCGGAACTGGCGGACCGGATCGTCCGCGACGCCAATATCGATGCGTGTATCGCGGCCTGCGATAGTCTCGCGACGATGACTTCGCTCGCCGGTTTCGAAGCGCTGATGCGTAGCAAAACGGTGCTGACCTATGGCGGACCATTCTATGCAGGTTGGGGCCTGACCGAGGACCGGCTCGACTTCGATCGCCGCACGCGCACTCTGTCGCTCGACGCGCTCGTTGCCGGCACGCTCATCCTCTACCCGCGCTATATCCATCCGCCGACGCGCCTGCCCTGTGCGCCTGAGGAGATTGTCGACTGGCTGGCAGCCGATGCGCCCGATCCGGGCCATAAAAGGCTGCGCTGGCTGCGCGCGCTGTGGAACAGCATCAGCCGCGCCAAGCCCGTACAATATTAGCGGCTAGGGAATGCCAAGCATCTTATGAGTCTGGAGGGTCAGCCGCCACTCCGGATGCGCGCGGACATAGTCCATGGCAGCCCGCCGCGCGGCGTCGGCCTCTTCACAATCCATCGGCTGGATCAGGAAATTGGAGAAACCCCAGCTTAGCAACTCGCCGGGATCGATGCCCCCCTGCGGCCAGACCAGCTTGAGTTCGTCGCCGGAACGCTGAACCACCTCGCTCCCGGCTTTCGGACTCACACAGAGCCAGTCGATACCCTTCGGCGCCGCAATCGTGCCATTGGTCTCGACTGCAATCTCGAATCCCTGGGCATGGAGCGCATCGATCAGCGGCGCATCGAGCTGGAGCAGCGGCTCGCCGCCCGTGCAGACGATATAGGCCTTGGTGCGATCCTCTCCCCACAACTCGCCCGCCTTCATCGCCACCGCCTCGGCATCGGCATAGCGCGCACCATTCACGCCATCGGTGCCCACAAAGTCGGTATCGCAGAACTGGCAGACGGCCGTCGCGCGATCCTGTTCCCGGCCCGTCCAGAGATTGCAGCCGGCAAAGCGCAGGAACACGGCCTTGCGGCCCGCCTGCATCCCCTCCCCCTGCAGCGTGAGGAACATTTCCTTGACGGTGTAGCTCACAGCCCGTGCCCCGCGCGGGGCGGGCTGGCCGCGTAATCGGTCGGATCGGCAATCCCTGCTTCGGCAAAGCCCTTGCGACGGAGGCGGCAACTGTCACACAGGCCGCAATGCTTTCCATCGGGCGTCGGATCGTAACAGGACCAGCTCATCCCGGCATCGAGAGCCAGCCGATCCGCCTCGCGCACGATATCGGCCTTGCTCATATCGATAAGCGGCGTGCGCACCGAGAAGCGATCGCCCTCGACACCGGCCTTGGTCGCGAGATTCGCCATCGCCTCGAAACTCGCGATGAAATCGGGCCGGCAATCGGGATAGCCCGAATAGTCGAGCGCATTGACGCCGATAAAGATATCGCGCGCGTCCACGGCCTCGGCCCAGCCCAGGCACAGCGAAAGGAAGATCGTATTGCGCGCGGGAACATAGGTGATCGGAATATCGTCGCCGACGCCGCTTTTCGGCACGTCGATATCGTCGGTCAGCGCCGATCCGCCGAATTGCGATAGATCGAGCGGCAAAATGATATGCTTTGCAACCCGAAGCGCGTTGGCGACGCGCGCGGCCGCCTCCAATTCGATCCGATGGCGCTGATTATAGTCGATGGTCAAGGCGAACAGCCGATATCCGGCTTCGCGCGCGAAGCCGCCCGTCACCATGGAATCGAGCCCGCCCGACAGGAGCAGCACCGCATATTTTTCCGTATCGTCACCCATCGGCGACGCAGCTATGCGCGCGCGCGGCCCGGCGCAAGCTTAGCCCGCAAATAAAAGGCCGCCCGTAAAGGCGGCCAGGTTGGGCCAACTCGGCCCGCTAGGGAGGAAAGCGTGCCCCATGAAAGGCACGCACATGGTCCTAAACAAAGATGGTAAACAACGGGTTAAGGCTGGTTAGCGGCACTCGCCCGTCCGGCGCGCCTCATAGACGTTATGAAAAGGGCTGCCATTCGCGATGCCCTGGGTATCGATCCGCGCGAGCCGCGGCGTTTCGACCGACACTTCAGTCTGGCCCCAACCCGCCCCCGAACAATCGTAACGCACTGTGACCGAACGGCCGTCTTCGCTCAATACACGGCGCGGACAGGATCGGCCCGTATGGCGAATTTGCAGCAAACGCGCGGGATTGCGGACGCAAATCTGCGTACGCGCGCCCGAACGCCCCAGGTCGCGCAATTCCCAGTTGCCGCTTTGCAAGCCGGATAGCGCGGCGGGCGCCTGCGCGGCACCCGGCGTCGCGAGCAGCATCGATGCGGCCGCACCCATCAGGGCCGGCTTGAGGCGCGGAAATTTACGCATGTTCACTCCCATAGCGGACGGCGATACTCCGCCATCACGACCATTTTATAACCGAAACAAGGTGAACCAGTGCTGAAAGTCACAAATTTGGCTTAAAGCTCAGCAGCTTCTATCGGAAAACTCTTGGCGCAGAATTCGCAATTCACGCGGATTATGCCGTCGGAATCTGCCATTTCGACACGCTCTTCCGCACTGAATTGACCGATGACCTGCCGGATATGGACCGGATCGCAGCGACAGCCTTTGCCGAGCGGATTTTGCGGCAGCACCCGAATCTCGCCCTCGTCGTGAAAGAGCCGCCAGACGAGCGCATCCATCTCCAACGCATCGCTGGCGAGTTCGTCTGCGGTGACCGTTTCGCCCAGCGTACGGATATGCTCCCATTCGGGATGATCGAGCCGGACATGCAGCCGCTCGCGCCCCTCTTCGCCCTCGGCCAGATGCTGTAACAGCAGGCCGCCTGCAACCCAGCCACCTTTCCCATTCTTCCGCACAGCAATCCGGATTAGACTCGGAATCTGTTCCGATTGCACGAAATAATGCTCGGCCGCTTCGGCCAGCGATCCGCCTTCCAACGGAACAATGCCCTGATAGCGCTCGCCGGTAACGGCCTGGTCGAAGGTGATCGCGAGATAGCCCTGCCCGAACAGCGCGAAGAGCGAGGGGTCGGCCGGCGCTGCCGCCAATCGCTCGGCATCATGCCGGATATAGCCACGCAATTCGCCGCCTTTGTAATCCGCGACCAGCAGCTCGACGACGCCATTCTGCGTCTGCGCCTGGATCGTCAGCTGGCCGCCCGCCTCTTTCAGCGTCGATCCGAGAAGCCCGGCCAGAACCAGCGCTTCGGCCAACAGCCGGGCAAGTGGTTCGGGATAGGCATGTGCCTCCAGCACAGCGTCCAGTGCCGGGCCGATGCGCACGATGCGGCCGCGCGCGTTGCTGCCCGGTATCGAAAAACCGAGCGAACTGTCCATCACCGCAGTCGTCATCCGATCAGGCCGAAGCACCACCGCAGGATTGCCTTTTGCGCATGCAGACGGTTTTCCGCTTCGTCCCAGATCGCCGATTGCGGCCCGTCGATCACCTCCGCCGTCACCTCCTCACCGCGATGCGCGGGCAAACAGTGGAGGAAGATCGCATCGGGCTTCGCGGCGGCCATTACGGTTTCCCTCACCTGATAGGGTTCGAGCGCGGCAAGCTTAGCCTCCCCGCCCTTCTGACCCATCGAAATCCAGGTGTCCGTTACGACGACATCGGCATCGACGACCGCAATCATCGGATCGCGCGTGATCTCGACCATGCCGCCCCGTTTGCGCGCGGCGCTTACGACATCCTCGGGAGGCGGCAGATTTTCAGGACAGGCGACAGCGACATCGAATTTGAGCAGGCTGCCTGCCTCGATGATCGAGGTCAGAACATTATTGCCATCACCCAGCCAGGCCCATTTCGTTCTCGCTAGGCGGTTAAGCTTTTCCAGCACCGTCAGCATATCCGCCATGATCTGGCAGGGATGTGAACGGTCCGTCAGCCCATTGATGACAGGCACGCTCGCATAGTCCGCCATTTCCGTGAGCTTCGAATGATCATCGGTGCGGATCATGATCGCGTCGACATAACGGGAAAGTACGCGGGCGGTGTCGGCGATGGTTTCGCCGCGGCCGAGTTGCATTGCACCGGACTCCAGCACCATCGACGAGCCACCGAGCTGCCGGATCGCCATATCGAATGAGGTACGCGTGCGGGTCGAATTCTTCTCGAAAATCATCGCCAGCGCATGGCCCGCCAGCGACGCGTCATCGTCAGCCGCGCCCTTCGGCTTGCCGGTGCGCGCGGCCTTGGCCGTCAGCGCATCGTCGAGGATTGCCGCCAGCGCGTCGCCGTCCAGCTCCGCGATATCGAGGAAATGCCGCGTCATGAGTCCTGCGGCGGTTCGTAATCCCGCGCGGCGTCGGAGAGCAGTTCGATGAACTCGGCAATATGATTTTCTTCGATATTGAGCGGTGGCAGAACGCGGACCACATCGCCGGCCGCCGCGACCATCAACAGGCCCTTGCTGCGCAGATACGGGACGAACGGCTTGCTATCGACCTTCATCTTGATGCCGAGCATCAACCCTTTGCCGCGTACGCCTTCGAACAAATGATCGTGATTGGGCAGCATCTGCTCCAGCGCCTGGCGGAGCCGGTCGCCCATCTGCTTCACATGATCGAAGAAGCCGTCTTCGAGGATCACGTCGAGCACCGCCTCGCCCGCCGCCATCGCGAGCGGACCGCCGCCATAGGTCGAACCGTGCGTGCCGATGACCATCCCGGAGGCTGCCTTTTCGGTCGCGAGGCACGCGCCCAACGGGAAACCGCCGCCAATGCCCTTGGCCGAGGCGAGGATATCGGGCTCGATCCCATATTGCTCATAGGCGAAGAAGGTGCCGGTCCGGCCATAGCCGCACTGCACCTCGTCGAGCGCCAGAATCAGATCGTGCTCGTCCGCAAGCTTGCGCAAGCCCTGCATGAACTCTTCGCTAGCCGGGCGGATACCGCCCTCGCCCTGCACGGGCTCGACGAGGAAGCCCGCCGTGTGCGCATCGATCGCCGCTTCGGCTGCGTCGAGATTGTCGAACTCGACCGTTTCGAAACCCGGCAGCACCGGCTCGAAGCCCCCAACCATTTTTTCCGATCCCGCAGCGCTGATCGTCGCCATCGTCCGGCCGTGGAAAGCGGCGGAGAAGGTGATCAGCTTCTTGCGTTCGGGCGCGCCGTTCGCGTGATGATAGCGCCGCGCCGTCTTGATCGCGCACTCGACCGCTTCGGCACCCGAATTGGTGAAGAAGACCGTATCGGCGAAACTGTTATCGCAAATCCGCTGCGCCAGATGCTCGCCCTGCGGAGAGCCATACATGTTCGAGACATGGACGAGCTGCGCCGCCTGGTCCTGGATCGCCTTCGTCAGGTGCGGATGGCTGTGGCCGAGCAGGTTGACCGCAATGCCGCTTGCGAAATCGAGATAGCGCTCGCCCTCTTCGCCGAACAGATAGGCGCCCTCGCCGCGCACCGGACGCACCGGGCTGCGGGGATAAACGGGCATCAGCGGCGTGATCGTCATTGTGGCGTTCCTGTTCGGCGTTCGCAAAAGCAAAAGGCGGCCCCGATGGCCGCCAATCGGACCGCCTTATACCGAGCGCGGAACGAGTCCGTCAAATGCCGAAAACGCGCCTCAGCTCTTTATCTTCCACCCGCGCACGAGCAGCCAGTAGCACAGCGCACACAGGGCAACGTTGAGGGCCAGCAGTACGACAACGCCCATCGCCAGATTGGAATCCGTCGCGCCGATAAACCCATATCGGAAACCGGAAATCACATAGAAAAACGGATTGAGCGCGCTCACCGCCTGGAAGATCGGATCGAGCCGCTCGATCGTGTAGAAGGTGCCGGACAACAAGGCGAGCGGAGCAACGACGAAATTGGTCACGGCTGCGGCATGGTCGAATTTTTCTGCCCAGATCGATGTCAGCACGCCGAGAAAGGCGAGCATGATCGAGCCCATCAGGCCGAAATAGACGATGGCCCAGACATGCTCTGTCGAAACGTCGATACCCCAGAGCCACATCGCAACCCAAACGGCGATGCCGACACAGAACGCCCGGGTCACGGCACCGGCGACGAGCGCAATGAGCAGTTCGAGCGTGGACAATGGCGGCATCAGATAGTCGACGATCGTGCCCTGGATCTTCCCGACGAGCAGGGAGAAGCTGGAATTGGCGAAGGCATTCTGAATCATGCCCATCACGATGAGGCCGGGCGCGAGAAAGGTGTTGAACGGGACGCCCAGCACTTCGCGATCGCCACGGCCGAGCGCCACAGTGAATATCACCAAGAACAGTAATGTCGTGACGGCCGGAGCCCAGACGGTTTGCAGCTGGACCTTGAAGAAACGGCGAACCTCCTTAATGTAGAGCGTTCGTAATCCAACCCAGTTGACGAAAGCGATCGAGGGTACGCCCGGTTCGGGCAGTGTTCGGGCTTCCGGTATTGGAAAATCGGTATCGCGCGATTGGGTCTGGTGCGATTTGGGCTGGTCTGACATTGCCAACGCGATTATCCGCTGCGGCACGCTCCGGCAAGCCAGATGAGCTTTGCACTAAAGAAGGAATATTGATGGCCTGGACCGACGAACGCATCGATGATCTGAAAAAGATGTGGGAAAAAGGCATGACGGCGAGCCAGATCGCCGAGAAGCTTGGCGGCGTGAGCCGCAACGCGGTGATCGGCAAGGCCCATCGCCTGGGCCTCAAATCCCGCCCCTCGCCCGTGAAAGCCAAGTCGAAGGCGAAGAAAAAGCCTGCTGCGAAGAAGGCCGCTCCGAAGACCAAGACAGCCACTAAGGCGAAAGCGAAAACCGCGCCGAAAACGCCCGCAAAAACGGCCAAGCCCGCGGAAGCGCCGCAACAGAAAGCCGCACCCGCGCCTTCGGGGCCGCAGTACCGTTCGATTGGTCCGGGCGGCTTTACCCGCCAATCGCCGGCCGATCAGCAGCCACTGCCGCCAGCGCCGCCGCGCCGACTCGTTCCACAAAAGCTCGATCCCGAATATGAGGACAAGACGGGCCTGCTCGACCTAACAGAGCGGATCTGCAAATGGCCGATAGGCCATCCTGGCGAATCCGATTTCCATTTCTGCGGCAAGCCGGTGAATCCGGGCTTTCCCTATTGCGTCGAGCATTGCGGCCGCGCCTATCAGGCGCAGCTCCCGCGCAAGGACCGACGCCCGCCGCCACCCCTGCCCTTCGGCGGTCCGCGGGTGCGGTAGGAGGCGGCTCTACGGTCCGTGGAGACGCGCCACCAAGTCGGTTAATCGCGCTTGTTCCTGAGGGTCGTCGATTCGCACTACCGTCGGTTCGGGTAATGGGCCGGTATCCGGAAACAGTGGTGGGCTATCGAAATAGCGGCGCGCAATTTCGTCATTCGTGTCATCGCATGTCCGCCGGATACGTTCCGACAGTTGGGGCGTCAGCGCGTGAAAGGCCGGGCCATGGGAATCGGGCAACACCTCCATCACACGAGCGAGCAACTTGCCCCGTTCGAACCTGCCGACACCCTCTTTCTCCAACAGACTTGTACAGAAGCGCAATTGCTCCACTGTTCGTGCTGTCATCCTGAGATTGTACCGCCCGATGGGCGCCGGCAGCTGCTCGGGTGAAACATGGAGGCCCGTCGCATCGAAAAAATCCGTAGCGATGTTTTCGGGGACGAATTTGCGCACGACGATGTCGTCAAAGGCAGTCTCCCAGGGCGCCAACAGCTTCGTATAGTCGAACACCGGTTTTCCGAGATTCTCTTCTACGAATGTCTCGAAATCGCTGTTTAGATATCCCGTTTTGACTCGTTGTACGTATAGCGATTCCGCATAATCCTGCTGCCGCCTGAGAAAGATGATTATGGTGACACGTCGGCCAATCGACTGCGCGAAATCGGCAAGGCGGTTCGCGACATCCGAAGATGGCCCAAGCGTCGAGAATGTCTCCGCCGACAAAATTGCTGTTGTCGCGCCCGAGCCGCCGATGGCGTGAGACATGCGCTCACAATAGCCCGTCGCACTACCCTCTTCCGAGCGACCAGCCAATTCGCGCGCGAATCTACGATGCCAGGCTTTTTTGTCCGCCATCGGCATCGGCACGAGAATATCGTGTGAGGCCAAGTAATCGGCATTGTCGGCCAAAAGATGCCGCAGCGCGGACGTTCCGGTTTTCGGCATTCCGATATGCACAACGAGGCGCTTGGCTTTCTGCTCGATATCCCGTTCCTTTTCGCTGACAATTCCGGCTAATAACATCGCTAATCGATTTTGCCAGAAAGCCCCTATGCGTCTTGCCCGCTATCTCCTTGCTCCAATATGGGTCGCGCAGCTCGCTACGGGCGCGAAGAATTTCAGCAAGAATCCGATCATCGGCTCGCACCGGCTCAATACCCGCGGGCTGCATGCGACGCGGGTCAAGCGCGCGCATGCGATGGCGTGGAAGCGGCGTGAAAGACTCGCGAAACTGATCGATCCGGCGGACCGCGCGGCGTTCGACCGGGACGGCTTCGTCGCCAAGCCCGATTTCCTGCCGGCGGACCAGTTCGCGCGGCTGCGCGATGCGGTGCTCGCCCATCGCGGCCCGGCCCGCGACATGGTGCAGGGCGACACGATCACGCGGCGGTTCGCGCTCGACCCGGTCTTGCTTGCGAAGATTCCAGAGGCCCGCGCGCTGCTGTCCAATCCCGACTGGCGCGGACTGATCCGCTATGCGGGCAGCTTCGACCAGGAGCCGCTCACATATATTCAATCGATCCTTTCGCATATGCGCGACGCCGATCCCGACCCGCAGACCCATTTCCACGCCGATACGTTTCATCCGACGGTCAAGGCATGGCTGTTCCTGACCGATGTCGCCGAGGACGAGGGGCCGTTTTGCTATGTGCCCGGCTCGCATCGGCTGACGCCCGAGCGGCTGGAATGGGAACGGCAGATGAGCATCAAGGCGCCGGACGGTGTCGATCGCCTCTCATCGCGTGGTTCCTTCCGGGTGACGCGCGAAGAGTTGCCCGGCCTCCGCTTACCAGAGCCCCAGTCCTTCGCTGTACTCGCCAACACGCTCGTCGTCGGCGACACGTTCGGCTTTCACGCGCGCGGGCCGTCCGTGCGGCCCTCCACGCGCGTGGAGATCTGGGCCTATGGCCGGCGCAATCCCTATCTCCCATGGACCGGCCTCGATCCGTTCAGCCTGTCCGGCATCGCCGAGCGGCGCGTGAACTATCTCTGGGGCTTTCGCGATCGCTGGAAACGCTTTGTCGGGCAGCCCTGGCGCGACGTTGGGGATAAGTCGCCGACCGAGCGCTAGCGCAGCGACTCCGCGATTCTTATATCGATTGGCATGACCGATCTGTTCTCCGGATCATCGGGAGGCGGCGCCTCCGACGAATACGACGCCTCCGCGATCGAGGTGCTGGAAGGGCTTGAACCCGTCCGGCGGCGGCCCGGCATGTATATCGGCGGCACCGACGAGCGCGCGCTGCATCATCTTGCGGCCGAAGTGCTCGACAATGCGATGGACGAGGCAGTCGCGGGTCATGCGAGCCGGATTGAGATCAGCCTCGAACCGGGAAACCGGCTGACGATCAGCGATAACGGCCGGGGCATTCCGATCGATCCGCATCCGAAATTCAAAAAGAAATCGGCGCTCGAAGTCATCATGACGACGCTCCATTCGGGCGGCAAATTCACCGACAAAGCCTATGCAACGTCAGGCGGGCTGCACGGCGTCGGCGTCAGCGTTGTCAATGCGCTGTCCAAGGAAACGATCGTCGAGGTGGCGAAGAACAAGGAAGTCCATCGCCAAACCTATGCGCGCGGCGAGGTGACGTCGAAGCTCGCAAAGGTCGGCGATACGCCGAACCGGCGCGGGACGACGGTCGCCTTTATTCCCGACCCCGAAATCTTCGGCAAGAAAGCACAGTTCAAGCCGCAGCGGTTGCACCAGCTCGCGCGCTCCAAGGCCTATCTGTTCGCCGGGGTCGAGATCCGTTGGAAATGCGACGAAAGCCTGATCAAGGACGATACGCCGCCCGAGGCCGTCTTCCAGTTTCCCGGCGGTCTCGCCGACCATCTCGCCGAAGAAGTCGGCGAGCGCCCCTGCGCGACGACGGACTTCTTTGCGGGCAAGCAGGATTTCCCGGATGGCTTGGGCTCGGTCGAATGGGCGGTCGCCTGGCCGCTCTATTCGGACGGCGCCTACAGCTATTATTGCAACACGATACCGACCCGCGACGGCGGCACCCACGAAGCGGGCCTGCGCGCAGCGCTCGTCAAAGGCATCCGGGCCTTCGGCGAACTGGTCGGCATCAAGAAAGCGTCGGGCATCACGGCCGACGATATCATGTCCGGCAGCGAGCTGATGCTCTCGGTGTTCCTCAAGGATCCGCAATTTCAGAGCCAGACCAAGGACCGGCTAACGAGTCCCGAAGCCGCGAAACTCGTCGAAAATGCGATCCGCGACCATTTCGACCATTATTGCACGGACAATATGGAGCGGGGCAAAGCACTGCTCACCTATTGCGTCGAGCGAATGGAAGAGCGGCTCGCGCGCAAGGCGGAAAAAGAGGTCAAGCGCAAGACCGCGACGAGCGCCCGCAAACTGCGCCTCCCCGGCAAGCTGACCGATTGCTCTGAAGCGGGGCCCGAAGGCACCGAGCTCTTTATCGTCGAGGGCGACAGCGCGGGTGGATCGGCCAAGCAGGCGCGCAACCGCAAGACACAGGCGATCCTCCCGATTCGCGGCAAGATCCTCAACGTCGCCTCAGCAACCTCCGCCAAGATATTGGCAAATCAGGAAATTGCCGACATCATCCTCGCGCTCGGCTGCGGCACGCGCGAGCAATGCGATCCCGATCAGCTGCGCTACGAACGAATCATCATCATGACAGATGCAGATGTCGACGGCGCGCATATCGCAACGCTGCTGATGACCTTCTTCTTCCAGGAGATGGGCGCAATAGTGAAGGCCGGCCATGTCTTCCTCGCCCGCCCGCCGCTCTACCGCCTGACTGCGGGCGGCACGAGCCATTATGCGCAGGACGATGCCGAGCGCGCCGAGATCGAAGCGACCGTATTCAAGGGCAAGAAGGTCGATGTCGCGCGCTTCAAGGGCTTGGGTGAGATGAACCCGAAACAGCTGCGCGAGACGACGATGGACCCGGACACACGCTCGCTGTTGAAAGTCACGCTGCCGCAGGAATTCCAGAAAGAGGCCGGAGTGAAGGATCTCGTCGACCGGCTGATGGGCAAGCATCCCGAGCACCGCTTCGTCTTCATCCAGGAGAATGCGGCGATGCTGGATGAAGAGGCGATCGACGTCTGACGGCAATTGCCTTTTACAGTCGGAGATTGAGAGGCGATGGCGCTACGTACTAGATTCAGATCTGGAGCAACCGCTTGGTCCTTAGTCCAGACTGCGATCAATCCGAGACGTCCAATTCCGCGTCTTCTCACGGGCTTCTCGTCTAACATATTGCTTAATATACCAGAAAAGAGAGCGTGATAGCGGCTCGATAGGCCATCGCCACCTATTTGTTCTTTTTTTGTTCTAATGTTGGAAATGCGTTGATACCTCCTGATTCGTAACCGGGAGATCACCATGACCAATCGCCACATCGTTTCAGCCATTCTCGCCTCGGCGGCTTTGGCCACCCAAAGCGCAGCCGCAAACGCCATGCAGGCCGAAACTGCTACATTCACCTATGACGCGCTCGGGCGTGTCATCGAAGTTGAATCGGATCGTTCAACCGAAACGGTCGATTTCGAATTTTCTTATGACGCTGCCGACAACCGGACATCGGCGGGTGTCACCGAAACGACCTCATCAGCGGCGGTACCTCCCGAACCCTTGAGCACTGCGCAGCCCGGACAAGCGGCCCAGCCCGACTAACTCCGGCCGAAATCCGCCCAATCCGAAACCCGAATGCTGATGAGAGACCGCCATGACCGCACCGAAAACCAATACCCGCCGCCGCGCCGCCAAATTCCTCCTGACCACGATCCTGAGCTTTGGCCTGGCCGCGCCGGCTGTTTCACAGTCTGGACCGCCAAGTAATCCAGCGAACCCTCCCGAACCTTATCAGACAATCGATACGAACGGCGTCAACCTGTCTAACGGCGAGTTCAACTTTACGTTCGGCCAAATTTCCACAGGCGGATCGGTCGGTGAGGCGCTGGGCTTCGCGATGGAATTCTATGGTACAGCGCGCCGCGATCTTACACTTGGCTGGATACAGCGCATAACCGATAGCACGGGTACCACCTACTATGTGACCTTCGGCAATACTTCCGAATCGTTCACCGAAACCGCTGGCGTGTTTACTGCGCAGGAAGGCACAGGATCGACACTGGCCTTCAATGGCGGGAGCGGTATCTACACCTATGCGCAGACGAATGGCACAGCCTATGAATTCGATACGTCGCTAAACGCTGACTATCCGGAAGAAGATATCATCGCCCGGGTGACGGAAATCAGTGAGCCATCAGGTATCGTCACGACATTCCACTACAAGACCGAGCAAGACGTCATCGACTATGAAGGACAGGTCGTGCTTGTTCGCGCTGACCGTGTTCAGTCGATCACTAACAATCTCGGCTATCAACTCCATATCGATTATCTGTCCGACTTCATTACCGGTGTCACTACGCTCGACCGATTCAACCTCGTCACTGGCGTAATCGCGATCAACAATGCCGAGGAGTATTGCGATCCACTGGCAGACAGCTGCAGCCTGACGCAAAACTGGCCAAGCGTTACATTTACCTACAATGATGTCAGTGCGCCGACCATCATAACCGCAACCGATAATCTGAGCCGCACGACGCGCGTAACCCGTAACAGCGCGCTCAGGGTTACACGGGTCGAACGGCCGGAGGCTGGCGATGAACCGATAGATATCAGCTATGGGATCGATGGTCGCGTATCGTCGGTCGACGACGGCGCAGGTGTCTGGAACTACAGCTATGCGTTTCCGGGTGGAACCCTCCTTCAAACCACTATCGATGCGCCTGTAGGCGGCGACGTTGTGGTCGAATTCGACCCACCGCAAAGTTTGCGCCCCACATCCGTGACCGACGGCGCAGGCAATGAAACGACCTACGAGTATGACAGCTTCGGACGAATGACAGAGATGACAATGCCGGAGGGCAATTCGGTCGAGTACAGCTATGACAGCAACGGCAATATCACGACCGTCATTCGTCGCCCGAAATCCGGCACGGATACAATCGAAACCTCCGCAACCTATCCTTGCACGAGCAGCGTCACCTGCAACCGGCCTGCTACAACTACCGACGCCGAGGGCAATGTCACCAATTATAACTGGAGCGCTACGCATGGCGGCTTGTTGAGCGTCACGCTGCCCGATCCGGACGGTGGCGGCCCTCAGGTGAGTCCGCAGACGCGCTATAGCTATGAAGAACAGACCGCGCGCTATATCCAGTCCTCAGGCGGCTCACCAATCGATGCACCGAGCGATGTCTGGCGGCTGACGCGTGCCGAAAGCTGTGCGACTGGCTCGACATGCGACGGAACCGACGATGAAACCGAAACGATCCTGAGCTATGACAACGGCAGCACTGCGACAAACCTGTTGCTCGCCCAGGTTACCACGCAAGCCGGCGACGCTTCTGTTTCGGCAACGAACAGCTACACCTACGATCCGTTCGGCAATCTCACCATCCATGATGGCCCGATCCCCGACGACGAAACCTATTATTTCTACAATGCCGGGATCCAGCTACGTGGCGTGATCGGCATGGACCCGAGCACGGGCACGGATATCGAGCGGCGTGCGCAACGCTTTGTCTATGACGATAATGGCAATGTCACCGAAGAGATTAGCGGCTGGACGGACGGCGCCACGCTTACTGATCTCAACACGCTGAATGTCTCGACGACCCGGCTGTTCGAATATGACGATATCGGCCGGCGCGTCCGCGCGCGCCTGCGCGGATCGGACAATGTCGTCACGTCCAGGACCGATTATAACTATAACGAGCAAAGCCAGCCCCTGTGCACGGCCGTGCGCATGAACCCGGCATTTTTCGCGGGCGGTGGGCCGACCAATGCCTGCACGATCGGCACTGTGGGAAGTTTCGGGCCCGACCGCATATCGCGCAACTATTATCTCGCCGACAATCGGCTCTATGCGCGTATCGAGGCCATCAACACGCCTGATCAGCGCGCAACCTTCGATATGCGTTTCAATCCCAACGGCACGGTCCGCTTTGTCGAGGATGGCGAAGATAATCGCACGACATATGTATATGACGGCCATGACCGGCTGATACAGACACGGTATCCTAACGCCACCGGCGGCGGTTCATCGATCACCGACCGGGAGACCTATACCTATGACGCCAATTCCAACCTGGAATCTTTCCGGCCACGCACAGGCGCAGCAATTAATTTTGCCTATGACAATCTCAACCGCCGGACGCTCATGGACCCGCCAGGCGCCGCACCGGATGTCACCTACGCCTATGATAATTTCTCGCGGCTGACATCGGCATCGCAAACCGGTCACAACCTGACCTTCACCTATGACGCGCTCGGTCGCCAGCTGACGGAGACCGGGCCGCTGGGCACGGTGCAGTCCGCCTATCGCGACGATGGCGTGCGGACGCGGCTGACCCATCCGGACAACACCTATTTCTTCACCCAATATTGGAACACAGGCGCCCCCGCCGCGACGCGGATCAACGCGACAAGCGGGACGGCATCGCGGGTATTCGCGTCCGTCTACGATGTCGAACAACGGCTGTTTCGCCGCGTCTGGGGCGACAATACGACGCCGAACCACACCGTGCAGCAGAACAGCTATGACCCCGTATCGCGGGTCAGCAGTGTGTTCCAGGAACTGACCGGCGGCGCGGCCAACGATCTCACCACGGATTTCACCTATAATCCGCCCGGCCAGATCGCGACGCGCAGCCGCACGAACAGCGCCTATGTCTATGACGGCCAGACGCCGGGCACGACCAGCTATGCGGACAACGGCCTCAACCAATATACGAGCGTTACTCCGCCGGGTTCGGGCGCGATCACGCCGAGCTATGACGGGCGCGGCAATCTCACCGGCTATGACGGTTCCACCTATTATTATGACGCGCTGAACCGGCTGGTCCGCGTCGAGATTGACGGGCAGAACACCCGCTTTACCTATGATCCGCTCGGGCGGCTCTACCGGATCGACGCGCCCGGCACGGCGGATGACCGGCGCTTCCTGTGGGATGGCGATGTGATCATCTCCGAACATGCCGATACGAGCACCGATGTGCTGCGCCGCTATGCCTATGTGCCCGGTTCATTGGGCGCGCCGATGCTGACGATCGAGGGCCCGGGCACGGCCATCGCCGACCGCCGCTATCTGCACCGCGACGAGCGCGGCAGCGTGATCGCCATCGCCAATGCGACGGACGGCACGATGGAGAGCATCAACACCTATGGCCCCCATGGCGAGCCGGGCGCGGGCAATGCCGGCGTGTTCCAATATGCCGGCCAGATGTGGCTCGCGGATATCGGCCTCTACTATATGCGCAACCGCTTCTATCACCCCGAACTCGGCCGGTTCGTCCAGCCCGACCCGATCGGATACCAGGGCGGCATGAACCTCTACGCCTATGTCGGAAACGATCCGGTGAATAGGGTCGATCCGTTGGGACTCTTCGAACGGTTCGATCCCGCGACTATTGCATTTTATGGGGACACTATCGTTGTGCAGGGCGGGTGCCAAATCGACCCCTATTTTTGCAGGGCATCTTTGGCAGCGCAGGAATTTGCTCTGGATAGCTTCTTTACCGATCTGCTTGGAAGTGTCGTACAAGACATTGGATTTCTGTATCCGGAAATTGTGGTGACGGCTCCACAACTCTCTGGTGGATCGAGCGGTGGTCGGGGAGGTGCTGTAACGCATAATTTCTCTAGTGAGCTGGATCGTCCATGTCTCTTGGGTCGAGTGCATACCGCATCTGTGACAGTGACAAGTGTGATGGGAGCCGGTGGCACCAGCACTGTCGGACTCTTTAGAACTGACCTTGGTGCGTTCGGTGTTTTTACAACTAGAGGTCTTGGAGGCGGCTTCGGCGACGTCGGAGTGTCTGTTGAGCAGGGTGGAGCAGATAGTATTAGAGATTTTGTAGGCGCTGCTCGTACAACCTCGATTTCAGCCGGACCTGCTTCCGTTACAATAAATCAACAACCTGACAGCGGATTCTTTTCACCACCAACCTCAAGCTCGGCTGGGCCGAGTTTTGGTTTTCCCATTGGCGTTTCGCGACAGACTACGGTAACAAAACTAGGCCCATATTTTTGCCCGGGAGGATAAATGAATAGTTGGATTATAACAATATTTCGTTTTTTCTTGGGCTGGGTAGATAGAACTTCTAAACAGGACAATACCGATTTAGATATTATAAATATACAAGAAACTCTATCTGATTACTATAATTTATCAATAGAAGATTTTGACGAAAAGAAGATCATAATATTTAACAGAAAAAAATTTGAGTTTTTCCCGCATAATTATCATCCATTTACATATATAAGAAAAGGAAAAATAGAGATTTTCAAAGAAAGAACTGATTACTCTATTTATGCTCCCAGCATAATACTGATAGGTTTGCCAGTCTTTACATTTATAGGCCTTATGTTCCAGCTGAATATATTTGCTGCAATTATTTTTTCTCCGCTAATGCCTGCCATATTCCGAAATTTTGTGGATGATAAGTTTGCGAAAATTCTGGGTATATGAATTAGTGATTTCAATGGTGCTGAAACTGTCTTATTTCGCCAATTTGAATGTTACGACAACAACGCAATGGAGTTCAGACGCAACGAACTCTCTTATCGGTTTCCTGGCTCTCGATAAATGCGCGACCCTCAATCCGCCGGCTCCGGACTCGCTGTAGCCGCTGTATGATGCGCGCGGCAACGTCACCGCCTGTGACAGCCTGAAACGGTTGACACAGGCGACGGTGGACAGGACCGGTCGGCCGCCTAAGTTTACGGTTTATGGTGACATTGCATTAGTTGGCATAGCGTAGGCACGCCCAGCTATGGCGGGCGCGGCAATCTCACCGGCTATGACGGCTCCACCTATTATTATGACGCGCTGAACCGGCTGACGCGCGTCGAGATTGGCAAAAATCCGCTCCGGCTACAACTATTCAGGATCGGCCCGCGTCCAACCCCCTTCCCACTCACGCTTGAGCAAGCCCCAGACGATACTATCCCGCACGCCGAGATGCGTCGTCCATTCTTCGCGCAGATAGCCCTCGCGCTGGAAGCCAAGCTTTTCGAGCAACGCGTTGGAGCCATGATTGTCGGGATCGACATCGGCCGTGATCCGGCGCAGGCCCATCTCCGCAAACGCATGATCGATCACGCGCGACACCGCTTCCCCGACATAGCCCTTCCGCCAATGGCTGCGGCGGAGATTATAGCCGATCTCCGCCACGCCCTCCCGGCCCGGAATCAGGCAGACCCAGCCCAGCGCCTCGCCGCCATCCTCCGTGATCGCCCAGGTCAGATATTTCTCGTCCGTCGCATTGATGCGGACATAGTCGCGCGTTTCCTGCAGCGTCTTGTGCGGCCCGCTCGACCAGTAGCGCATCGCCTCTTCGTCCGAGAAGAAATGATGCATCGCTTCGGCATCGGCCTCGACCAGGGGACGGAGCGTCAGCCGTTGGGATCGCAGCGTCGGAAGTTCGGCCATTAGCCGGTGAGCGCGGCGACGAGCTTGCGGACCTTTTGCTGCCGCCATTGCGGGAGCGGGGCCATCAGCCAATAGGCTCGCTGCGCCTCCTCGCTCTCGCCGATCTCGGCACCCGCCGCTTCGGCGAGCAGCCGCGGCACGCGCGCCTTGCCGATCCCGGCCATTGCCGCCTCCAGTGCAAGCCCCGCATCGGCAACGATCAGCCGAATCTCGTCCGCCTTGCCGCCCTCCCAGCAGATGATCTCACCCTTGCCGACCCAGACGGCTTCGGGCTCGGCCAGCTTCACGCCCATATGGTCGCCCGGCCCGTCGGCAAGCCGGATCGCAAGATCGAGATTGGCCTCCGTAAAATCGAGCGGCTCGTCACTCGCGATCAGCTGGAAGCGCATATCGGGATCGGTCTTGCCGAATTCGGCGAGGCGCGGGAGCAGCCAGTAACGGCTGAAATCGCGCGGTGCGGCGATGGTCAGCCGGTTGGAGGACTGGCCCTGCCGCATCGCCTGCACGCTTTCCTCGAACTGCAGGAAACCGGCGCGCAACGCGTCGAGCCCGCGTTCGCCCTCGGGCGTGAGCTTAAGGCCCTTGGGCGTGCGGCGGAAGAGGACCACGCCGAGTGTATCTTCGAGCGCGCGTATCTGCTGCCCAACGGCGGCCGGCGTCACCGCCAGCTCGTCAGCCGCCCGCGTGAAGGACAGATGCCGCGCGGCCGCGTCGAACACGCGCAGCCCGTTTAACGGAAGCAGTGTGCGCTTCATCCCGCGACTGCCGGTGCGTCCAGCGGAAAGCGCGGGATCGCCACGTCGAACTGCGCACCATCGTTGCCGACCATCGCATAGCTGCCTTCCATCGACCCGCTGGGCGTGGAGAGCGGGCAACCCGACACATAGTCGAACGCGCCGCCCGGCTCGATCACCGGCTGTTCGCCGACCACGCCCTCGCCCGCAACCTCCTGCTGGCGCCCATTGGCATCGGTGATGAACCAGTGGCGCGTGAGCAGCTGCACGGGCGCATCGCCGCAATTCTCGATCCGGATATGATAGGCCCAGAACCAGCGTTCCTTGGCGAGTTCTGACTGTTCCGGAAGGAAGCTGACCGAAACGCGCACGATCACATCTCCGGTCCGCGCCGCATGGGGGAAGAGCGCGTTCACAGCCCCGCCGCCTTCAGCGCGCAATCGAGATCGTCGATCAGATCCTGCGGGTCTTCGAGGCCGACATTGATCCGGAGCATGCTCTCTTCGATCCCCATTTCCTCCCGTACGCTTTCGTCCAGCCCGCTATGCGTGGTCGACGCCGGATGCGTCATCAGGCTGCGAGAGTCGCCGATATTGTTCGAAATGTCGATGAGCTCAAGCGCATCGAGCAAGGCATGGGCCTCCCGGCGACCGCCATCGACAAAGAAGGAGAAGATCGGGCCACAGGCGTCCATCTGCGCCATTGCGAGATTATGCTGGGGGTGGCTGGCAAGGCCCGGATGCAGGATGCGCGGAACGCGGCCTTCCAGGAAATTCCCGACCGTCACCGCACTCTCGCTCTGGCGGCGGATGCGCAGGTCGAGCGTTTCGAGGCCCTTGAGCACGACCCAGGCGTTGAAGGCGGAGAGCGTCGGCCCGGTATTGCGAGTAAAGGGCAGCAGGGTTTCGAGAATGAATTCCTCGGTGCCGCAGATCGCGCCCGCAAGCACCCGCCCCTGACCGTCCATCATCTTGGTCGCGCTATAGGCGACGATGTCCGCCCCGAACTCCATCGGCCGCTGGAGCGCAGGTGTGGCAAAGGCATTGTCGACGATCGAGACAATGCCATTTTCGTGCGCGATATCGCACACGGCTTTCAGATCGACGATATCCATTGTCGGATTGGCGGGCGTTTCGAAGAAGAAGGCCTTTGTGTTGGGCGTGATGGCGGCCTTCCACAGATCAGGATCGCGCGCATCGATGGTGGTCGTTTCGATCCCGAATTTCGGCAGCAGCGTGTCGGTCAGCCAGCGGCAGGAGCCAAACAGCGCCCGGCCGGCGACGACATGATCGCCGGTCTCGAGCTGACAGAGCAACGCCGCCGTCATCGCCGCCATGCCGCTCGCCGTACAGCGCGCGGCCTCCGCGCCTTCCATCAGCGCGATCCGCTGTTCGAGCATTTCCACCGTCGGGTTCTGCAGCCGCGAATAGGTCATGCCCTGCTGCTCACCGGCGAAGCGGTCGGCCGCATCGGCCGCGCAGTCATAGGCATAGCCGGATGTCAGGAATATCGCTTCGGAGGTTTCCCCGAATTCCGAACGCGCGGTGCCGCCGCGCACGGCCTGAGTGGCCGGGCGCCATTTGGCGGTGGTTGCGCGATCCTGTCCCGTACTACGTTTCATTGTGTCCGCTTTGCCAAGCGATGGTGCGCCGCGTCAATGCGCTAGCGCAGCGATCACCGCATCGCCGGCCTGCCGCGTCGTTGCGCTGCCGCCCAGGTCCGCTGTCCGCAATCCGTCAGCCAGTGCCTTGGCAACCGCCTGTTCGATCCGGTCTGCCGGTTGCGACATGTCGAGCGAATAGCGCAGCATCATCGCCGCCGAGAGGATCGTCGCCAGCGGATTGGCCTTGCCTTCTCCCGCGATATCGGGCGCGGAACCGTGAACGGGCTCGTACAATCCCTTGCCGCCTGCATCCAGCGACGCCGAGGGCAGCATCCCGATCGAGCCCGCGCACATGCTGGCAAGGTCGGACAGAATATCGCCGAACAGGTTGCCCGTGACGATCGTGTCGAACTGGCCGGGATCGCGCACGAGCTGCATGGCGGCATTGTCGACATACATATGGCGGAGCTCGACGTCCGGATAATCGGCCGACACCTCGACCATGACATCGCGCCAGAGCTGCGAGGTTTCGAGGACATTGGCCTTGTCGACTGAACACAGCTTGCAGCGCCGCGCCTGAGCCGTCTCGAACCCAGCGCGGGCGATCCGCGCGATCTCCGCCTCGTCATAGGCCATAATGTCATAGCCCTGCCGCAATCCGTCATCGGTCGTTCGCATCCCCTTCTCGCCGAAATAGACGTCGCCGGTCAGCTCGCGCACGATCATCACATCGATATCGCGCGCAATTTCGGGCCGCAGGGCCGACGCATCGGCCAGCTCCGGAAACAGGTTCGCCGGGCGGAGATTCGCGAAGAGCTGCAATTCCTTGCGCACGCCGAGGATCGCCTGTTCGGGCCGCAAATGTCGCTCCAGCGCATCGCAATCCGGGTCGCCGACCGCGCCAAACAGGATGGCGTCGGCGCGCTTTGCAAGATCGAGTGTTTTGTCGGGCAAAGGATGGCCATATTCCTTGTACGCCGCTCCACCGATCGGCGCTTCCTCGAAGATCAGCCCGTGGATATCGAGTGCTTCAAGCACGCGCACCGCCTCGACAATCACTTCGGGACCGATCCCGTCTCCCGGCAATAGCGCGACCAGCATGGTTTCGTCCTTCTCGCTCAGGCCGCGCGCTTCAAACGCTCGACCAATCTCTCGCGTGCCGCCATTACATCATTGCGCCGCTCGTCCAACAGGTCGCGGCCGAGAAAATGGCCGGTCAGGCGGAATCCTTCGAAAATGGCCGGCCAATCCTCCATTGCGTCGGGAATGGCCGTCTTTTCCGGATCGAGACCAAAGCCGAGCTCGCGCAATATCAACAGTTCGTAGCGGACGAGCGCCGACGCCCAGCGCCGCGCGCTCGGCGCTGCCTCGATCGCGCTCAGTACCGCATCGAGTGCGTCATGGATATGCGGATAGGCCTGCCCCTCCGGCAACGTCGCCGCAGTCAGCGCGCAGGCCCATTCGATGCCAGAAGCGGCCAGCGGCTCGGCAAAGAGCCCGCTGCGGCTCGTAACGAGTTCGACCGTTAGCCCGGCCAGCTGCTCCTCGGTACGCGCGCGAAATTCGGCTTCGACGATATTGCCCGGTAACAGGATCGGACGGATGCGGCGCGACCGGCCGCCCCGGACGTAACCGGCCATCAGCCCGCTTCCGGGCGTCATCAGCCGGGCGATCGTGCCATGTTCGCCGTGCGGACGGATAGCGCAGACAAGGGCGCGGGTGCGAAACTGCATGGAAACGCTTTAGTCGAAAGCGCGCGACACGCTAATAGCCGGGCCGCCGATCCTCATAGGCCATGTCGCTGAACCGCGTGAATTCGCGATCGAAACGCAGCGTGACCGTGCCCGTCGCGCCATGGCGTTGCTTCGCGATGATAATCTGCGCCTGCCCGGCCACTTCCTGATTCTTCAGCTCCCAGGCGGAGCGTTTTTCGCGGTCCTCAGGCGAGCTCTGCTCGGTGATCATCGGCGGCTCGGCAAAGCCGTGATAATAATCCTCCCGATAAATGAAGAGCACGATGTCGGCATCTTGCTCGATCGAGCCCGATTCGCGCAGATCGGAGAGTTGCGGCTTCTTGTCCTCGCGCTGCTCGACTGCGCGGCTGAGCTGCGATAGCGCGAGCACCGGCACTTCAAGCTCTTTGGCCAGCGTTTTGAGCCCGCGGCTGATCTCGGAGATTTCCTGCACGCGATTGTCTCCGGTGCGCGCCGAACCCTGCAGAAGCTGGAGATAGTCGACGACGATCATCGATATGCCACGCTGCCGCTTGAGCCGCCGCGCGCGCGTGCGCAACGCCGCAATTGTGAGGCCTGGCGTATCGTCGATATAGAAAGGCAGGCTTTCGAGTTCCGCCGCCGCACGGGCGAGATTGCGGAACTCTTCCTGGCTGATCTGGCCCTTGCGGAGTTTCTCCGAACTGATCCGGGAGCGCTCGGACAGGATACGCGTGGCCAGCTGGTCGGCCGACATTTCGAGGCTGAAAAAGGCGACCGGCGCGCCGATCGATTCCTCGATCCCATCCTCCTGATCGCGCTGGAACCGCAAGGCCGTTTCGAAGGCGATATTGGTCGCGAGCGCTGTCTTCCCCATGCCGGGGCGTGCCGCGAGGACGATCAGGTCGGACTTGTGCAGCCCGCCGAAATGATGATTCAAACTCGAAAAGCCGGTCGTGTAACCAGAAACGTTGCCGCCGGAATTGAGCGCCCGCTGCGCCATGGTAACGGCTTCGGCGGCGGCCGAGGCGAAGCTCTTGGTTGCGCCGCTCTCGCCGCCGGCTTCGGCGACTTTGTAGAGTTCGACTTCGGCCTCTTCGATCTGCGCCTTGGGATCGACGGCATCGCTCGTATCGACGGCTTTTTCGACCATCTCGCGCCCGACGCCGATCAGCGCGCGGAGCAGCGCGAGCTCGTAAATCTGGGTCGCGAAATCGCGGGCGCCGATCAGCGCGACACCGCTCTCGGTGATTTTCACCAGATAGCCGACACCGCCCAGTTCCTTCAGGCCCTCGTCGCTCTCGAACATCGGTTTTAGCGTGACCGGATTGGCGACCATATTCTTGTCGACGACCATTTTGATGATCGCCTGATAGATGCGGCCATGGACGGGATCGAAGAAATGATCCTCGCGCAGGATTCTCTGAACATCGTCGACAAGCCGGTTGTCGATCAGCAACGCGCCGAGCAACGCGGCCTCCGCCTCCACATTGTGCGGCAGCGCCATGATGCCGTTTTCATTGTCGCCGATAAGTGGAGCAGGTTCCGCCATAGACTCCTTGTCGCGCGGATCGGCTTCGGCCTCAAGCCATCAAGCCTGTGGATATTCTGTGGGGCGTTTCCTACCCGTCCTCGTCGCGCCCGCTCTGCGCCGTAAGCTTGGCCACAAGCGTCGGCACGTCGAATTCGTCATCGCCCTCATAGCGCGGCGCATAGGTGGCGAAGGCCCGGGCCAGCCGCTCATAGCGCGCCTCGATATGCTCGATATTGTAGGCGTGCGAGACGATGAAGTCTTCGCCGGCGCGGATTTGCTTCAGGACGATTTCGGCAAAATGATCGGCATCCATCGCGAACTTTTGAACCTCGGGCGGGCTCATTTCGGACTGGACAAATCCGGGGAAGATCGTGCCGACGCGGATATGGTCGGGCATTTCCTCGCGGAACGCCTCTGTCATACCCATCACCGCATGTTTCGACGCCACATAGGCCGCGGAATTGCCAACGGCGGTGAAGAACGCATTCTCCGAGGCCAGATTGTAGATCGCCGCGTCCGTGCCCTGATCGATCATCCGTTTCCCGAATATCGCACAGCCATGCCAGACCCCGAAAAAATTGACGTCGAAAACCGCGTGAGCATTTTTCAGTGGCACTTCTGCAACCGGCGCCTGTGGGATGCTGATCCCGGCATTGTTGATCAGCACATGAACCGCGCCATAGGCATCCCAGGCAAAATCGGCGAACGCCTCGACGCTTGCGGGGTCGGTGACGTCCATCACCATATAGCGGGCATCGATCCCCTGTTCGCCGAGTGCGGAGACGGCTTCCTTCAATCGGTTCTCGCGCGGCTCGCCGATAACGATATTCGCGCCGTCTGCGCCGAAGGCCTTAGCGAGAGCGAATCCAATTCCGGTTGCTCCACCCGTGATCACGACAGTCTTGCCCGCAAAATTATCCATGTTTCGCCTTTCGTCCGGTTCCCTTGCATCGTTCTGGAAGGTCAATAACCGCCAATCTATTCCCAATCCTGATCAACGCCACTAAGCCTCCCCCATGGCCGATCCACGGATCATAGACGTCCAGCTCGACGAACGCACGATCATCTGGCGCAATGCCGATATCGAGCAAGAGCGGCGCATTGCCATTTTCGATCTACTCGAAGGCAATCATTTCGAACCGGCTAGGGATTATCCGCAGGGCTATGCCGGGCCGTACAAGCTCACGCTGCGTGTCGAGGAAGGCCGTTTGGCGCTCGATATCGCAGCGGAGAATGACACGCTGCTCGAGACGATCATCATCGGACTCACACGTTTCCGCCGGCCGATCCGCGAATATTTCGCCATCTGCGACAGCTATTTCCAGGCGATCCGCCAAGCCACGCCACAGCAGATCGAAACGATCGATATGGCCCGGCGCGGGATTCACAACGATGCGGCCGAGCTGCTCAAAGAACGGCTGGAGGGCAAGATCGCTGTCGATTTTGATACGGCACGCCGCCTGTTCACACTGATCTGCGTCCTGCATATCAAGGGCTGATGGCCGTTATTTTCAAACCGGGGGTATGATGCGGGCAATCATATGGGGGGCGTTCTGGCTCCTGCTGGCGGCAATCGCCGCGATCGCGCTGTGGCAAGTCGCGATTCGCTGGCATCCCGTCGAAAGCCAATATCCGGTTCAGGGTCCGGTGATCGGCGCGGAACAGGGCGAGGTACATTGGCCAACGCTGCGCGCTGCGGGCGCCGATTTCGCCTATATCCATGCAACCGATGGCGATACGGATCGCGATCCGAATTTTGCCGCGCATTGGCAAGCCGCGCAGGAGGCAGGACTGCGGCATGGCGCCATCCACACCTATGAACTGTGCCGTTTGGCCATCGATCAGGCGACGAACTTCGTTGCCACCGTGCCCGACCGTGAGGGCGCCCTTCCCCCCGCCATACTCCTCGATTTTAACGACAACTGCACCGACCACCCGGACATCGACATTTTTATCGCAGAGCTGGCGAACTTCCTCGAGATTGTGGAGCAGCACGCCCAAAGCCCCGCCCTGCTATACGTCACACGGGAATTCGACGCTGAATATGAAGTCACCAGCCGGGTCGAGCGGAGCTTCTGGCTGCCACGCCGGCTCTTCAAACCGGATTTCGGCGCCGTGCCCTGGGTGATGTGGGAAGCCAGCGATATCCGAATCGTCGACGGTGTGGAAAACCCCGTACGCTGGAATGTGGTGCGTCCGGACCAGCCGGGCTAAGGATCGCGCTCATGAGCATCATGGCCGACAGATGGATTCGCGAGCGCGCGCTCGAAGACGGAATGATCGAACCGTTCGAGGACGGGCAGCGGCGCGACGGCACGATCAGCTACGGCCTGTCATCCTATGGCTATGACGCACGCGCGGCGGACGAGTTCAAGATCTTCACCAATGTCGACAATGCGATCGTCGATCCGAAAAATTTCTCGTCCAGCAGCTTTGTCGACCGCCAGACCGATTGCTGCATCATCCCACCCAACAGTTTCGCCCTCGCCCGGACGGTCGAATATTTTCGGGTGCCGAAGGACATCCTCGTCATCTGCCTCGGCAAATCGACCTATGCGCGCTGCGGCATCATCGTGAACGTCACGCCGCTCGAGCCGGGCTGGGAAGGCCATGTGACGCTAGAATTTTCCAACACGACGCCGCTGCCCGCCAAAGTCTATGCCAATGAAGGCGCGTGCCAGTTCCTGTTCTTGCAAGGCAATGAGCCGTGCGAGACGAGCTATGCCGACCGGGCCGGCAAATATATGGGCCAGAAAGGCGTGACGCTGCCGAAGCTTTAACCCCGGCAGCGCCACCACGACCCGAATTTTACAGGTGTTGTCCTAACGCGAACCGATCATCACACGGCCGCGCAAGCTCGCCGTCGCCGCGTCATGCGACCATACCGGCTGCCCATCCACGCTGGTCAACTGGACGTTCTCGGCGTCGAGCACGCGTTCGAGCATCGAAGAGGCGCGCGCAGCCCGATTGGTCTCCATCATCACGGTCGCGAGATTAAGCATCGCCGATACGTCGCCGTTATTTTCGGCGAGCCGGCGCATCAACCGGTCTTCGGCCGCAGCATAGTCTGCGCGCTCGATCGCGTCCGCCGCATAGGGGTCGTAGCCAGTCGGATTCGCTTCCGGATAGGGCGCGGCATGCGCTGCAATCGGAAGGGTGCAAGCGGCTGCGATTGCAAATAATTTTGTCATCCACTCTCTCCACGTTACGTTCGAATGACACTAATATTACAGTTATATGACGATTATGTAAACGTTAGATGACAAAGTCGGCGGAAATTTCGATGCCGAAATACGGGAAAGTAGCGGGAATCCGCCAAATTTTGGGCGCAGATATCCCCAGCCAAATGCTGTCATACGGGCGTGGAAATTGCGATTTCCGGCGAACGCCATATAGTCTTCGCCAATTGTTCCGGAGGCCTTGAACGATGCGCGCGGCGCCTTTCATGATCGGTTTTTTCGCTATCGCGCTGGCGCTCGCCGGATGCGGTGGCGGCGAAACCGAGCAGACCGACGGGGCCGATTCGGTCGGTGACCTTGAAATCCACCGGCCCTTTCGACCCGGCCCCGGTTCGGTCAACAGCTATTGGCTCGAAGGTACAGACGAGATCCTTGTCTTCGATACGCAGCGTGAAATCGCCTTGGCCGAACGAGTCGTCGCGGCAATCCAGGAGACCGGCAAACCGGTCACTGCGATCGTCATCAGCCATTACGATCCCGGCCATTTCGGCGGGTTGCAAGCCTTCACCGATGTCTTTCCCGATGCCGAACTGCTGATGACCGAGGCAGTCGCGGATCAGATCGGCCGCGATCTTTCCGGCTATGTCGAACGGCTGCGGGAGACCTTGGGCGACGATTACCGGATCCCGCCCGAGCCCACACGCCTCATCGAAAATCGTGAAGAACTGTCTGTCTCGGGCGTACCAGTCATCGTTCATGTCGTGACGGACACGGAGGCCGAAACGATGACGATGCTCTCGATACCGAGTGAACAGGCGCTGTTGGCGGTCGATCTCGTCGCCAACCGCATGCATCCCGATTTTACCGATGCCGATATCGACAGCTGGCCACGCGCGCTCGACCGCCTGACCCGCGATTTCAGCGGCTACACCCTCTATCCAGGTCATGGCGAACCGGGCCCTATCGGTCTGCTGGTCGCCAATCAGGTGGCGTACATTTCCTTCGTGCGCAGCCTTGTCGAGCGCGACATGCTATCCGACGATGTCGCAACGGAAACAGAGATCAACGCGGCAATCACGGCGATCCGCTCTAATTATCCCGACTGGGAAAGCGTCACCGGACGACCGGCCCAGTTACGGCGCAATCTCGAAGCAATCGTCGCGCAACTTGGCGGCGAGCTGGAGTCCGAGCGCGAGGCTGAACGCGAAAACGCAGAGGATAACACTTCGGTCAGCTAGCGATCGCGTTTGCGGCGCGGCTTGCGTCTCTTGCCCGCCGAACGCCGTTGTATTCCCCGGTTTCCGCGCGCGCTCCGCGTTCCACCGCCCTTCCCTTCGGGCAGTTCGAACCGCAAACCGCCGCTGATCGGGCTGGCTTCGACGAGCCGCAGGTCCAGCCTGTCGCCCAAGGCATAGCGCGTCCCGCTATCTTCGCCGATCAGCGCTTGGGCGCGCTCGTCATAGCGATAATATTCGCGGCCCAGATCGCGCGCCGGCACGAGCCCGTCGCCGCCCAGCCCCTCGACCGTTGCGAAAAAACCGAAATTCTGCACGCCCGTAATTCGCGCCGGCATGATCTCGCCGACCCGCTCGGAGAGATAGGCGGCGACATAGCGATCGACCGTGTCGCGCTCGGCCTCCATCGCGCGGTGTTCGAGCTTGCTGATCGCCTCCCCCGTCGCCTCCATCCGCTCGGTTTCGCCGCCCGTTAGCCGGGTCTCGGTAGTGTCCGGTCCGAGATTGTACGCGCCGACCAATGCGCGATGGACGAGCAGATCGGCATAGCGGCGGATCGGCGAGGTGAAATGCGCATAGCTGCCAAGCGCCAGCCCGAAATGCCCGGCATTGCGCGGCGCATAATAGGCCTGGGTCTGAGTGCGCAGGATCTGCTCGATGACCTGCGGCCGGAAGTCGTCGTCGCCGACGCGTTCGAGAATGCGGTTGAAGGTGTCCGGCCGGATGACCTGACCGAGCGTGAACGGCACGTCGAGGCTGGCAAGATACTCCTTGAGCGCAACCAGCTTCTCCCGGCTCGGCGGTTCATGGACACGGTACATGACCGGCGCGGCCTTGGCCTCGAGCGCTTTCGCCGCCGCGACATTGGCGGCGATCATATAATCCTCGACGAGCCTGTGCGCATCGAGCCGCTCGCGCGGCGCGACCGAGAGGATACGCCCCGTTTCGTCGAGCTCGATGCGACGCTCCGGCAGATCGAGATCGAGCGGCTCCCGCTTTTCGCGCGCGCGGTATAGCGCGCGCCAGCAATCCCAGAGCGGTCGCAGCACGCCATCGACGAGCGCGCGCTCTACAACGTCCGCCTGCCCGTCGATCGCCGCCTGCGCGTCCTCATAGGCGATATTCGCGGCGATCCGCAGCTTGGTGCGAGAGAAGCGCCAGCCTTTGACCTGCCCCTTTTTGTCGATCGCCATATGGCAGGCGAGCGCGGCGCGATCCTCACCGGCTTTCAGCGAACAAATATCAGCGGACAGCTGTTCGGGCAGCATGGGGACGACGCGATCCGGGAAATAGACGCTGTTGCCGCGCCGGCGCGCCTCCTTGTCGAGTGCAGACCCGGGCCGGACATAATAGCTGACATCGGCAATCGCGACGATGACGCGCCAGCCACCCTGTCCGTCCGGCTCCGCCCAGAAGGCATCATCATGATCGCGGGCATCGGCCGGGTCGATTGCGACGATCGGCAAATGGGTCAGGTCTTCGCGTTCGCCGAGATCGTGCTTCGCCATACGCCCGGCTTCAGCCAACGCCTCGTCGGAGAATTCGACCGGGATTTCATGCTTGTGGATCGCGATCAGCGAGAAGCTGCGCGGCTCGAACGGATCGCCGAGAATTTCTGTCACACGCACCCAAACGCGCGGTGGCCGTCCCGATTTTTCCGCCATGACGAGATCGCCGGGCCGGGCGCGATTGGCGTCGGAAACGAAGAAATCGCGGCGATTCCCTTTCTCCAGTCCTTTCAGCCAGAGCTTGCCGCCTTCCTCGTGCAACACGCCCATCAGCTCGTCCTGCGCGGGCGCGATCTTTTTCATCGGATGCGCGATCCAGCCGCGCCCAGCCTGTTCGGTCCGCGCCAGAATACGGTCGCCCACTCCGAGCGGATGGCGGCGGCTGCGTTCCTTGACGCGCAATTTGGGCACCGGCGCATCGCTGTCCCAGCGTTCGGGCTCGGCCCAGATATCGCCGTCATCGTCGACGCTAACGACGCGCAGGACGGTGACGCGCGGCAAGCCGCCCACCTTGTGGAGCGCCTGCCCCGCGCCTCTGTCGACGAGCCCCTTATCGGCCATGCGCCTGAGCATCGCCTTGAGTTGAATCTTGTCCTGCCCCTTCAGGCCGAAGGCGCGCGCGATCTCGCGTTTTCCAGCGGGCCGGTCCGAGCTTTCGAGAAAATCGACGATCTGCTGCTCGGTCGGGAAACCGGCGGGCGTTTTGCGGGCCATGGCGCCGCCATAGCCGCTGTCGCACGTTACGGCCATCTAGTAACGGCAGAAATAATTCCGCTAAACACGCGTCATGACCTACGACCTCCTGATCGTCGGCGGCGGCATAAACGGCGCCGCGATTGCGCGCGATGCCGCTGGGCGCGGATGGAAGACGCTGCTCGTCGAACGCGACGATCTGGCGAGCCATACGAGTTCTTCCTCGTCGAAGCTCATCCATGGCGGCGTCCGCTATCTCGAATTTTACGAGTTCGGCCTCGTCCGCAAGGCGCTGAAGGAACGCGAGGTCATGCTGGCGTCCGCGCCGCATATCATCTGGCCGATGCGCTTCGTGTTTCCGCATAACAACCAGGTCCGCCCCTTCTGGATGATCCGCGCCGGGCTGTTCCTTTACGACATGATCGGCGGCCGCCGAACGCTGAAAGGCACCCGCGCGCTGGCCAAGGCCGATCCGCACTATGCCGCGCCGTTCGCCGATCCCGCGACCAAGGGCCTCGTCTATTCGGATTGCTGGGTCGACGATGCACGGCTCGTCGTTTTGAACGCGGTGGACGCGGCAGACCGGGGCGCTGACGTCGCCACGCGCACGGCGTTGGTGTCGGCCGAGCGATCCGGCGCGGTCTGGAAAGCGGCACTGAGCGACGGACGGACGGTGGAGGCGCGGGCGATGGTAAACGCGGCCGGCCCCTGGGTCTCCAAGCTGCTTAGTGAGAAGGTCGGCCTCTCGGGCAAGGCCGGTGTGCGGCTGGTGCGCGGCAGCCATATCGTCGTTCCGCCGCTCTATGACGGCGACCAAGCGTACATTCTTCAGCAGCCGGATCGGCGCATCGTCTTCGCCCTGCCCTATCTCGACCGGTTCACGCTGATCGGAACTACGGACGTCGCCGTCGACGATCCCGGCGACGCGGATGCGAGCGATGAAGAGATCGACTATCTGTGCCGCGCGGTGAACGCCTATTTCGACAAACAGATTGCGCCGGCAGATATCGTGTCGAGCTATGCAGGCGTCCGCTCGCTCTATGACGACGGCGCCAAGCAATCGAAGGAAGTCACGCGCGATTACGTGTTGGAAATCGATGGCGGCGACGGCAACGCGCCGATACTCTCCGTGTTCGGCGGCAAGATCACGACCGCGCGCGCGCTGGCCGAAGACGCGATCGACCGGTTGAGCCGGCGAACGGAAGCGCAGGCCCCGGCATGGACGCGTGATGCGAAGTTCCCGGGCGGCGATCTCGGCGGAGAATTCGATGACTTTCTCGGCCAAATGTCCGCGCGCTATCCGTTTCTCGGCGCTGACCTTACGAAGCGCCTCGCCCGCGCCTATGGCAGCTTGATGACCGAGATACTGGGCGATGCAAAGCGCATGGACGATCTCGGCACGCATTTCGGCGCGGGCCTGACGGAGCGCGAACTGCGCTATCTCATCGACCGCGAATGGGCGCGCACGCCCGAGGATGTGCTCTGGCGGCGGACCAAGCTGGGCTTGCCGATGAGCCCGGACGAACAAACACGCCTCGCCGCCTATATGGCCGACGACCGCGAAAGGGTGAACGTATGACACGGCATATTCTCGCCATCGATCAGGGGACGACGTCGAGCCGCGCAATCCTGTTCGACGAGACCGGCAGACCGCTCACAAGTTCCGCACAGGAGTTTCCGCAGCATTATCCAGAGGATGGCTGGGTCGAGCATGATCCGGAAGATATCTGGCGCGATACGGTCGCCTCCGTCAGAGCCATTCTATCGGACGAGACGACCGCGATCGGCATCACCAATCAGCGCGAAACCATCGTCCTCTGGGATCGCGCAACCGGCAAAGCGCTGCACAATGCGATCGTGTGGCAGGACAGGCGCACGGCCGATACCTGCCGTCAACTGAAAGCGGACGGCCATGAAGACATGATCCGCGAGAAGACCGGGCTGCTGCTCGATCCCTATTTCAGCGCGACAAAGCTCGCCTGGCTGCTCGACCATGTCGAGGGCGCGCGGGAGGCTGCGTCACGCGGCGAACTGGCTGCGGGCACGATCGACTGTTTCCTGCTCTGGCGGCTGACGGGCGGCGCCGTGCACGCGACCGATATCACCAATGCCGGGCGCACGATGCTGTGCGATATCCATAACGGCGATTGGGACGATGCGCTGCTCGACCTGTTCGGCATCGATCGCAGCCTGCTGCCGGAGATTCGCGGCAATGCGGAGATTTACGGCGAGACCGACCCGGCGCTGTTCGGCCGGGCGATACCCATCGCGGGCATGGCCGGCGACCAGCAGGCGGCGCTGATCGGCCAGGCCTGTTTCGCGCCCGGCATGGTGAAATCCACCTACGGTACGGGCTGCTTCCTGCTGCTCAACACGGGAACCGAGGCGATAGCGTCCGAAAACCGCTTGCTCACCACACCTGCCTACAGGATCGGCGGCGACATCACCTATGCGCTCGAAGGCTCGATCTTCGTCGCCGGTGCGGCGATCAAATGGCTGCGCGACAAGATGGGGCTGATCGAGAAGGCCGGCGAGACGGCGGCAATCGCCAAGGCCGCACCCGACAATCACGGCGTCTATCTCGTCCCGGCTTTTGTGGGGCTCGGCGCGCCGCACTGGGACCCCGAAGCGCGCGGGCTGATCACCGGGATGACGCTCGATACAACGGCCGATCATGTCGTTCGCGCCACGCTGGAATCGATCGCCTATCAGACGCGCGATCTCGTCGATGCGATGCGCGCCGACGGGGCCGACGATCCCCGCGCACTGCGCATCGATGGCGGCATGGCGCAGAATGACTGGTTCGCGCAGTTTCTCAGCGATATCCTCGAAGCGCCTGTGGAGCGGCCGGAAAGCCATGAAACGACTGCATTGGGCGCCGCCTATCTTGCGGGCCTCGCGACCGACGTGTGGGGCGGGCTCGATGATCTGTCCGCGCGATGGGAAGCCAATGCGCATTTCGACCCGCAAATGGCCGATGATCAGCGGAGCGAACTCCTCACCGGATGGCGCAAGGCGCTCGAACGGACGCTCGCATAATCGACGGGAAGGACCGCCATGACCCGCTACACCAATATCGCCATCGCGCTGCACTGGATCATCGCGCTGCTGGTCATGGTCAATATTGCGATCGCCATCGGCTCCGAAGATCTGTCCCGCGAAGCACGCGGACCCTGTATGGACGCCCATAAGGCCATCGGGATCACCATATTCCTGCTTGCGGCCGCTCGCATCGGCTGGTGGTTTCGCCATCGCCCGCCGGCCTTGCCGGATACCATGGCGCGCTGGCAGCGCGCGATTGCCAAGGGCACGCATTTTCTGTTCTATGCACTAATGCTTGGCCTGCCGCTATCCGGCTGGCTCTGGATGTCGACCTACCCTGCCCCGTTCAGCTGGTTCGGACTGGTGGATGTTCCGATGCTGCCTGTTGTCGGGCAGGAAGGACTGGGTGAGCTCCTGCACGAAGCACATGAGATCATGGGCAAGGCGATGATCGCCCTCGTAGCGCTGCACCTGTTAGCAGCACTCAAACATCTCCTCGTCGATGACGACGATCTAATGCACAGAATGCTGCCCGGAGATTCCAGCTAGCCGCTCGCTCTAGAATTTGAGCGGCGTCCACTCCTCATCGGCGTTCAACGGCCCGAAAATCTGGTCGATCAGGTGATCGCTGACATCCTCGGGCGTCGCCGGATTCCATTGCGGATCGTTATCCTTATCGACGATCACGGCGCGTACGCCTTCGAGGAAATCATGGCGCTGCACGACATGGGCGCCGACCCGGTATTCGACCCGCATCTCGTCGGCGAAATCGGTCTGCTGCGCGCCCTGCCACAACAGATAGAGCGACACCTTGCAGGTTTGGGGCGATTTGGTGCGCAGCGTTTCCAGCTCCTTCTGCGCCCATTCCGAACCGTCCTCTGCGAGCGCGGCGAGGATGTCCTCATACTTGTCCGAGGCGAACAGCCGGTCGATCTTATCGCGATTCGCCGTGATCCGCGCTTCGGGCGGTTCGACCGAAGCCTCCTTGAGGATCGCTTCAATCTCCTGCGGGTTTTCGGCGATCTTCGTCTTCATGTCTTCCAGCAACTCCGACGGCAGGTAATGGGTGGCGAGGCCCAGCGCCATGCACTCCGCCCCGTCGATCCGCGCGCCGGTCAGCGCCAGAAACTGACCCGTCCGCCCCGGCAGCCGCGACAGATACCAGCCGCCGCCGACATCGGGAAACAGTCCGATCCCGGTTTCCGGCATGGCGAAGCGCGTATGCTCGGTCGCGACCCGGTACTGGCACGGCAGCGACAGGCCGACGCCGCCGCCCATCGTGATCCCGTCCATGAAGGCGACGGTCGGCTTGGCATAGGTGAAGAGCAGATGGTTGAGCCGATATTCGGTGTGAAAGAACTCGCGCGCCCGCACGCCGTCGCTCGCTCCGCTTTCGGCGAGCATCCGGATATCGCCACCCGCGCAGAAACCGCGTCCCTCGGCATGGTCGATCAGCACGGCCTCCACCGACAGATCCGCGCGCCACGCCATCAGCGCGTCGATCGCGGCCTCGCACATCGCTGTGGTCAACGCATGGAGCGCCTTGGGGCGGTTGAGCCGCAGGCGTGCGGTCCTGCCGTCGATTTGAGCGATCAGTTCTTCGGTCATGAAGTCCGTCTAGCCGTGACGCATGGCCGCGTCACCCTGTTCAAAGCGCCGATCCTCACCTAAACTCGGTTTCAAATTGCAACAGAGGATGTGACGATGGCCGATGCGGACCTGCAAATCGTGAACAAGGATGCAATGCTGGCCGCGCTCGAAAAGCAGCGCGCCGCCTTTACCGCCGAACTGCCGGTGAGCGCCGAAACGCGCAAGGAGCGGCTGACCCGCGCCGGGCGGCTGCTGGTCGACAATGCCGATGCGCTGTGCGCCGCGATGAGCGAGGATTTCGGCCATCGCTCCAGGGAGCAGTCGATGATGACGGACGTCGTCTCGGCGCTCGGCGAAGTGAAATACGCCCGCAAACATGTCGATAAATGGATGCGGCCCGAAAAGCGCAGCGCCCGTTTCCCGCTCGGCCTGTTCGGCGCAAAGGCGCGGATAGACTATCAGCCGATGGGCGTCGTCGGAATCATCGCGCCCTGGAATTTTCCGGTGCAGCTGACCTTCAGCCCGCTCGCCGATGCGCTGGCCGCAGGCAATCGCGTGATGATCAAGATGAGCGAGTTTACGCCGGTCACCAGCGCGCTCGTCGAAAAGCTGATCGGCGAGACCTTCTCGCCGGAAGAGATCGCCGTGTTCAATGGCGGGCCCGAGGTCGGACAGGCCTTCTCTGCCCTGCCCTTCGATCACCTGCTCTTCACCGGCGCGACCAGTATCGGCAAGCACATCCTGCATGCGGCCGCCGACAGCCTGACACCCGTAACGCTGGAGCTGGGTGGCAAATCGCCGACGATTTTCGGCGAGAGCGCCGATATCGAGCGTGGGACAAGCCGCGTCGCCATGGGCAAGATGATGAACGCCGGGCAGATCTGCCTCGCGCCCGATTACATGATGGTGCCCGAAGCGAAGGAAGGCGATATCATCCAGGGGCTTGCCGCCGCCGTCGGCGAGCAATATCCGACGCTCGACGCGAATGACGACTACACATCGATCATCAACGACCGCCACTATGAGCGGCTGCAGGGCTATCTGAAGGACGCTGCGGATAAGGGCGCGGAGCTCGTCGAGGTCAATCCGGGCAATGAGGATTTCAGCGCGTCGAACAAGCGCAAGATGCCGCTCACCATCGTCCGCAATCCAACCGAGGATATGACGGTGATGCAGGAAGAGATTTTCGGACCCGTCCTGCCGATCAAGACATACAAGTCGGTCGACGAGGCGATTGATTATGTGAACGCGCATGACCGTCCGCTCGGCCTCTATTATTTCGGCAGCGACAAGGCCGAGGAAGAGAAAGTGCTGTCGAGAACGATCTCCGGCGGCGCGACGGTCAATGACGTGATCTTCCATATCGCGATGGAAGAACTGCCGTTCGGCGGGGTCGGCCCCTCGGGCATGGGCGCCTATACCGGCCATGAGGGCTTCAAGACGTTCAGCCACGCGAAGAGCGTCTACAGCCAGCCCAAGATGGACGTTGCGAAGCTCGGCGGATTCAAGCCGCCCTATGGCAAGACGACGAAAAGCACGATCAAACGGGAGCTGAAGATTTAACCCCGTGCTCCTGCGCAGGCAGGAGCCCAATCAGGCGGTGGAACTGGGCTCCTGCCTGCGCAGGAGCACAAGGAAAGCTCTCATGCCCCGTCAAAGCTATGTCTATGTCATGGCCAATCGGCGCAACGGAACGCTGTATCTGGGGTCCACGAGCAACCTGCCACAACGCGCCCACCAGCACAGAAACGGGCTGATAGACGGTTTCGCCAAGCAGCATGATTGCAAGCGGCTCGTGTGGTGCGAAGCGTATGACGATATCCGGGCGGCGCGGCACCGCGAACTGCAAATGAAGAAATGGAAGCGCTCCTGGAAACTGCGGGTAATCGAAGAACTGAACCCGGAATGGAACGATCTATATAATAGCCTATAGTGCTCCTGCGAAGGCAGGAGCCCAGACCCGAACCGTCCGGACTGGATTCCTGCCTTCGCAGGAATACCGAGACTACTCAAACTCCAGGATCACATCGTCGGCCTGAAGGCTGTCGCCCTCGGCCGCACTGACGCTGCTCACCACGCCCGCCTTTTCGGCGCGCAGGATATTTTCCATCTTCATCGCCTCGATCACGGCGAGCGGCTGCCCTTCTTCGACCTGATCCCCTTCCCCGACATGCAGCGCGGTGACGAGCCCCGGCATCGGGCAGATCAGCATTTTCGAAAGGTCAGGCGGCTCCTTCTCGATCATGTGCGCGGCGAGATGGGCGAAATATTTGGGCAGCGTGCGCACCTCGTGGCGCGCGCCGCGCGTCGTAAGCGAAAAGCCGTAGCGGCCCGGCTTGATCTTCACGGCCAGCGTGTCGCCGCCGAATTCGGCTTCGACCATCCGGTCGCCCGGCGCATATGCCATGGCGAGCTCCATCGCCTCCCCATCGACGGACACATCGTCGAGATCGATATGGACATCATGCGTGACGCCATCGATCTCCACCACCCATTCGGCCGGCGGCTGCAACGGTCCGTTGAGCTGGCCTGAAATGCGGCGCGCGCGGTCGCCATGCGCAGCGGCGGCAAAACCAGCCACGGCCGCGAGCCGCTTGCGTAGCTTTTCATCGACAGGCGCACCCTGAAACCCGTCCGGATATTCCTCGGCGATAAAGTTGGTCGTGATCTCGCCCGAGCGGAAGCGCGGATGCTGCATGAGCGCGGACAGGAAATCGAGATTGTGGCCGAGGCCCTCAAGCTCGAACCGGTCGAGCTCGGCGATCTGGCGGTCGATCGCGCCCTCGCGCGTCGGCGCCCAGGTGATCAGCTTGGCGATCATCGGGTCGTAGTACATCGAGACTTCGCCGCCCTCGGCCACGCCGTCATCGACGCGCGTGCAACCCTCTTCCTCATGGCTTTCTTCGGGCGGGTTATAGCGCACGAGCCGGCCGATCGACGGCAGAAATCCGCGATAGGGGTCTTCGGCATAGACGCGATTTTCAACGGCCCAGCCGGTCAGCGTGATATCGTCCTGCGCGAAGGGCAGTTTTTCACCCGCCGCAACGCGGATCATCTGCTCGACCAGATCGATATCGGTGATGAACTCCGTCACCGGATGCTCGACCTGCAGCCGCGTGTTCATTTCGAGGAAATAGAAGCTCTTGTCGGCACCTACGATCAGTTCGACCGTTCCGGCGCTGTGATAATCGACGGCACGGGCCAGCGCGACGGCCTGTTCGCCCATCGCCTTGCGCATTTCTTCATCGACGAACGGCGACGGTGCTTCCTCGACGACTTTCTGGTGGCGGCGCTGGATCGAACATTCGCGCTCGCCCAGATAAACGATACTGCCGTGTTTATCGCCCAGTACCTGGATCTCGATATGACGGGGCTGCTCGATGAATTTCTCGATAAAGACGCGGTCGTCGCCGAAGCTCGCCTTGCCCTCGCGCTTCGTCGCCTCGAAGCCCTCGCGCACATCCTGTTCGTTCCAGGCAAGCCGCATCCCCTTACCGCCGCCGCCCGCCGAGGCCTTCATCATCACCGGATAGCCGATCTCGGTCGAAATCTTCACCGCATGCTCGGTATCGTCGATCTCGCCGACATGGCCCGGGACGACGCTGACGCCGGCTTTTTTAGCGAGCTTCTTGGACTCGATCTTGTCGCCCATCGCCGCGATAGCGCCCGGCGGCGGGCCGATGAAAACGATATCGTTCTCCGCGCAGGCCTTGGCGAAGCTCTCGCGCTCAGAGAGGAAGCCATAGCCCGGATGCACGGCCTCGGCTCCGGTATTCTTGCAGGCCTGGATGATCGTGTCGGCGAGCAGATAACTTTCCGCTGCAGGCGGCGGCCCGAGATTCACAGCCTCGTCCGCCATCTCGACATGCGGCGAGCGCGCATCGGCGTCCGAATAGACCGCAACCGTCGCGATCCCCATCTTCTGGGCGCTCCGGATCACCCGGCACGCAATTTCGCCGCGATTGGCGATCAGGATTTTTTTGAACACGCCCCTAGCAACTCCCTGAAACCTATTGATCTTCGATCATCAATGCACGCAGCTCTTCCGTGCGCTCGCGGGTCATTTGCGCGCGGCAGCCATGGAACAGCAAGGGCTCCGCACTGCCGCCGATCATATGATAGGACCAAGCCTCGCAATGCTCGTCGCGCAGCGTGATCCAGGCGCGCTGGGCGCGGCGGATGCGCTCTTCGCCGGACGGACGCGTATCGCCATCGGGCATGTAGGACAGGTTACCGCGCGCATAGTCGATGACCTGCTCATAGACCGCGTTGAGCTCTCCGTCAGCCTGCCGAAAATCCCAATAGGCGCAGGCATTCATATGCTGCTGCGGCAGATTACCGCTATCGGCGCAGGTCTCCGCATTAGGCGTGAATTGCATCATCACAAAGAGGGTCAGGCCGAGCATCGCCCTACTCCGCCGCGACCAGATCCGCGCGCGCCGGCTCTTCGCCGTCGAGCGGCACGAGGCCTAGCTTCTCGAACAATTCCGCATCGGCATCGTCGCCGCGATTGCCGGTGGTCAGCAGCTTGTCGCCGGTAAAGATCGAGTTCGCCCCGGCGAGGAAGCACAACGCCTGCACGGCTTCGCTCATGCTTTCGCGGCCCGCCGATAGCCGCACCATCGAACGCGGCATCGTAATCCGCGCCACCGCCACCGTGCGGACGAATTCCAGATCGTCGATCTTCGCCTCGGGCACATCGTGAAGGATGTCGCCGAGCACGGTGCCTTTCACGGGCACCAGCGCATTCACGGGCACGCTTTCCGGATGCCGTTCGAGCGTCGCCAGCGCATGCAGGAACCCGACCCTGTCCTCACGGCTCTCGCCCATGCCGACAATGCCGCCCGAACAGACATTGATCCCGGCGTCGCGGACATGCCCCAGCGTTTCGATCCGCTCCTCGAACTTCCGCGTCGTGATCACCTCTTCATAGCGTTCGGGCGACGTATCGATATTGTGGTTGTAATAATCGAGACCGGCTTCGGCGAGCATCTCCGCCTGTTTGGGCGTCAGCATGCCAAGCGTCATGCAGGTTTCCATGCCCATCTCGCGGACGCCCTTCACGATCTCGACGATCGCCGGCATGTCGCGGTCTTTCGGGTTGCGCCAGGCCGCCCCCATGCAGAAACGCTGCGACCCGGCATCCTTCGCCTGCGCTGCCGATTGCAGCACCTGGCGGACATCCATCAGCTTGGTCGCCTCGACCCCGCTATCTGCATGGACCGACTGCGAGCAATAGCCGCAATCCTCCGGGCAGCCGCCGGTCTTGATCGACAGCAGCGTACAGAGCTGCACCTCGCCCGCCGCATGATTCTCGCGATGGACGGTCTGCGCCCGCCACATCAGCTCGTGAAACGGCAGGTCGAAGAGATCGGCGATCTCCTCGCGCGTCCAATCGGTACGGATTTCGGTCAATTCAGTGTCCTTTGATGAAACATAATACCGCTACTTTTCATCGCTCCACTGGTTTGGATGGCGTTCCGTAAACTCCCCCCAGAACTCCTTGCGCGCCTCGCTAAGTAGCTTCTGTCCGCGCTCAGAGTAACCCGACAAAGCGGCAATGTCTTCGAGATCCAAAAGACGGACCATGAAATGACCGTAACATTTGCCCGGCGTTAGCTCTTTTTGTTCTTTAGCCATCACTCGGCAGCTTCCTCCAGTGGCGGCAGGTTATGGCCGAGCAGCTTGAGCACTTCGGCCGCCGCGTCAACCAGATTGGTGCCGGGCCCGAAGATCTCCTTCACCCCGGCCTTGCGCAGGAACTCGTAATCCTGTTGCGGGATCACGCCGCCGGCGAACACCCGGATATCGGAGCGCCCGGCCTCGTCGAGCTTGCCGATCAGTTCGGGGATCAGCGTCTTGTGGCCAGCGGCCAGGCTTGAGGCCCCGATCGCGTCCACATCATTTTCCATCGCCATATCGGCGGCCTCGCCCGGCGTCTGGAAGAGCGGGCCGGAAACGACTTCGAAGCCCATATCGGCAAAGGCGGATGCGACGAGATTGGCGCCGCGGTCATGCCCGTCCTGCCCCATTTTCGCGACCATGATCTTGGGCTTGCGGCCGAGCCGGGCGCTCATGGATTCAACGCCGCCCGTCACCCGCTCCCATTCTGGCGTGCCGTCATAGGCGCCGCCATAGACGCCGCGCACCGGCTGCGGGATCGTATCGTAGCGGCCGAACGCATCTTCCATCGCGCTCGAAATCTCGCCGAGCGTGCAACGCGCCCGGGCGCATTCGATGGCCAGCGCCAGCATATTGCCGTCGGCCTTCGCGCCTTCGGTGAGCGCGGCAAGCGCCGCCTCCGCCGCATCCTCGTCGCGCTCGACGCGGGTCTTTTCGATCCGCGCGATCTGGTCGCGGCGGACGCGGGCCGTGTCGATATCGAGAATGTCGATTTCGGGCTCTTCGGCGAGGCGGTATCTGTTGACGCCGACGATTACCTGTTCGCCGCGATCGACGGCCGCGGCCTTGGCGGCGGCGGCTTCCTCGATATTCCGCTTGGGCAGGCCCTCGGCGACGGCCTTGGTCATCCCGCCAGCCGCTTCGACTTCCTCGATCAGCTCCCAAGCCTTGTCGGCGAGTTGCTGCGTAAGCTGCTCGACATAATAGGAACCGCCCAGCGGATCGGCGACGTTCGTGATGCCGCTCTCCTCCTGCAGGATCAGCTGCGTATTGCGCGCGATCCGCGCCGAAAAATCCGTCGGTAAAGCAACGGCTTCGTCGAAACTGTTCGTATGGAGGCTCTGCGTGCCGCCCAGCGTCGCCGCCATCGCCTCGATCGTCGTGCGGACGATATTGTTGTACGGATCCTGCTCGGTGAGGCTGACCCCGCTCGTCTGGCAATGGGTGCGTAGCATCTTGGATTTGGGGTTCTGCGCGCCGAAATCTTCCATAATCTGATGCCAGAGCTTGCGCCCGGCGCGCATCTTGGCGACCTCCATGAAGAAGTTCATGCCGATGCCCCAGAAGAAGCTGAGACGCGGCGCGAAACTGTCGACATCCAGCCCCTGCGCCATCGCCGCACGGACATATTCCATGCCGTCCGCGAGCGTGTAGGCGAGTTCCTGCACGGCCGTCGCGCCGGCTTCATGCATATGATAGCCGCTGATCGAAATGCTGTTGAAACGCGGCATATGCTCGGCCGTATAGGCGATGATATCGGCGACGATCCGCATCGAGGGTTCGGGCGGATAAATGTACGTGTTCCGCACCATGAACTCTTTGAGGATGTCGTTCTGGATCGTGCCGGAGAGCTTGTCCTGCGAGACGCCCTGCTCTTCCGCCGCAACGATATAGAAGGCCATGACCGGGATCACCGCGCCGTTCATCGTCATCGAGACGCTCATCTGGTCGAGCGGAATCTGATCGAACAGGATTTGCATATCGGCGAGCGTATCGATTGCGACACCCGCCTTGCCGACATCGCCGGTCACGCGCGGATGATCGCTGTCATAGCCGCGATGCGTGGCGAGATCGAAGGCGACCGAAAGGCCCTTCTGCCCGGCGGCGAGATTGCGGCGGTAAAAGGCGTTCGAATCCTCGGCCGTCGAAAAGCCCGCATATTGGCGGATCGTCCATGGGCGGCCTGTATACATGGACGCGTAAGGCCCGCGCGTGAACGGCTCGAAACCCGGCAGGCCGGCATCCAGCGCATCGCTCGCATCGTACATCGGATGAACCGGGATGCCCTCGGGCGTATCCCAGGTCAGGTCGCGGCCCTTCACTTCCTTGGCCGCGCGCTCCTGCCAGTCGGATTTGGACGGTTTGTCGGTCATAGGGCGGTTACTTAACGCGGCATCTGCGTTTTGTCTCCCTCTCCCCTTGCGGGAGAGGGACGAGCGCGAAGCGCTCAGGGAGAGGGGAAACAGAGCGAGCGAAAGCGAGCGTGGTAGCCATGGCACCCCTCTCCGACTCCGACTAGGCAGCAAGCTGCCAAGTCTCCGTTGTCCTCTCCCGCAAGGGGAGAGGAGCTACTGCCCGGTAAATTGCGCCTTTTCTTTCTTAAGGAAGGCGACCGCGCCGATCACGGCGTCCTGGCTGTTGCCCGCCTCGCGCTGGGCATTGGCTTCGGCATCCAGCGCGTCCGAATAGTCGCGCTCGAGATTCTCCATCACCGTGCGGCGCATCAGACCCAGCGCCTTGGTCGGGCCTTTGGCGAGCCGTTCGGCGAGCGCCCGCGCCTCGTCCATCAAAGCATCGTCGGGCACGACCTTGTACGCCATGCCCCATTCGAGCGCCTTATCCGCCGGAATCTTCTCGCCGAGCATCATCATCTCGAAGGCGCGCGCCTTGCCGATCAGGCGCGGCAACATCCATGTCGCGCCGCCATCGGGCACGAGGCCAATGTTCACGAACGCCTGGAGGAAATAGGCCGATTCCCCGCAAATCACGAAATCGCCGGCAAGACCCGCCGAACAGCCGACGCCGGCCGCCGGCCCTTTCACCGCCGTGATCAGCGGCACGGGCAGCTCTGCGAGCTTCTTCATCATCGGGTTGTAATGCCCGTCGAGCGAGGCCTTGGCGCGATCGCCGCCGCTTATCTCGCTGCTGCCGTCGCGGCCGCCGCCCGCAAGATCGGCGCCCGAGCAGAAGGCCCGGCCCTCGCCCGTCATGATGACGCAGCGCACGCCCTCGCCCAGCGCCTCGTCGAGTGCGGCGGAAATCTCGTCGGCCATGGCCGGCGGCATCGCGTTCAATCGCTCCGGGCGGTTCAGCGTGATCGTCGTGATAGTGTCGGCAACGGCGAGCTTGATGGTTTCATATTCGGCCATGGCGTTCTGTCTCCCGGGGATGTCGTTAGTTTACGTTAACGTAAACCATGCCCAAGCTGATGAGTCAAATCCGGCAAACCGATCAATGCGCCTCTTTCGGCGTTTCCATGATCTCGGTCAGCACGCCGCCCATATCCTTGGGGTGGACGAAGAAGATCAGCGTGCCGTGCGCACCGATCCGGGGCTCTCCGAGCACCCGCTTGCCCATCGCCTCGAACTCGGCCTTGGCTTCATGGATATCCGGCACCTCGAAACAGAGATGATGCTGGCCACCCAGCGGATTGGCCTTGAGGAACCCGTGGATGGGCGAATCCTCGCCCAACGGCTCGATCAGCTCGATCTGCGTTCCCTGTCCTGAGCCTGTCGAAGGAGGCGTGTCGACGAAACACACCTTCACGCCCTGCGCGGGCATGTCGAACGGCTCGTGAATCTTCGTCGCGCCCATAATGTCGCGCCAGAAGGCGATGCTGTCGGGAATGGAGGGCGTCGCCACGCCGACATGGTTGAGGGGGCCGAGTTTCATAAGTCTAATCCATCAAGTTCGTAAGGTTGCTGACTAGGAAATATAGCCCGCCGCTAACGAACAGCAGCAAGACAAACCAAAACTGTCCCGGACGATCGGCGCGGTTCGGCTGGTCCGTGCCGGGAACCCTGCCCAGTCGATATGTTCGCAAGGCAAGCCAAAACCAGACTAGGCTGACCGCGATCCCGAGCAAGTTCCACCATGTCATCACAGCTCAATGCGCCTCGCCATGCGGCATGAAGCGGTGGACGATGGGCGCGATCACCGCGCCGATAGCCACGCCGCCGAGCCCGGACAATATGGCAAAGACCAGCCAGTCCATAAAGCCGTGCAGCCCCGCGGGCATTATCCCGGCCACCGGATGCGCGACCGCCTCGATCCAGTGTTCTGGCCCGTGCCAGCCGATCGCCGCGATATTGTGGACGAGCAGCCCGCCGCCGACCCAGGCCATGGCGAGCGTGCCGACGACGGAGATGAACGCCAGCAGCTTCGGCATGAAGCCGACCAGCCCGCGCCCGAACGCCGCCATCCCGCCTTCCCGCGTCTTGGCGAGATGCAGGCCGACATCGTCCATCTTCACGATCAGCGCGACCGCGCCATAGACGACCGCCGTAATCACGATCCCGATCGCGGCAAGGATCAGCGCCTGCGTCCACCAGACCTGGTCGGTCACTTCGGATAGCGCTATCGCCATGATCTCGGCGGAGAGGATCAGGTCCGTGCGGATCGCGCCGGAGACCATATCGTCCTCGCGCTCCCCGCCCTCGACGATCGCGGGCGTTTCATGGAGGTTCGTCTCGTCGACGTGAAACCATTCGAGCACCTTCTCGGCTGCCTCGTAGCAGAGGAACAGCCCGCCCACGATGAGGATATAGGGGATCAGAAACGGCGCGAACTGGCCAAGCAGCACGGCGGCGGGCAGCAGGATAACGATCTTGTTGAAGACCGACCCGCGCGCAATCCGCGCGATCATCGGCAGCTCGCGCGAGGGATCGAAACCGGTGACGTAGCGCGGCGTTACGGCGGCATCGTCGATGACCACACCCGCCGTCTTCGCCCCGGCCCGCGACGCGGCGACGGAGATGTCGTCTAGCGACGCTGCGGAAGCCTTGGCGGCGACCGAGATATCGTCGAGCGATGCCGCGGACGCGCGCGCGATGGCGGCGACGTCATCGAGAAGGGCGACTAGGCCGGAGGGCATGGGCGTCGATCTTTCGTCAATTCATCCTCGCCAAGTGAGCTGTACGTTTACACCAAAGGCCGCATTTGTTTGCTGTGACTTTCGCCTGAAAACCCCGGAAAACCGGCAAACGCGGCAGAGGCGATGCGCGTGGTGTGTGACCTTCCATATGCCCGCATATTTTTTCCGAAACCTGGGCGCGAATGCCCGTCCAACCGTCCGCCGCCGATCCTAGCAGGCTGATGGTGATGTAGGACAGCGGAAATGTCCGAGTGTGAAGTGTTTAACGACGTCATTGCGAGGAGCCGCAGGCGACGAAGCAATCCAGAGCGGCTGGCGAGCTAGCCGCTCTGGATTGCTTCGCTGCGCTCGCAATGACGGGCGAACTCATGTGATATCCTCATACAAATCCTGCCATGTCGGATTGTCCACCTCGATCAATGCCAGCTTCTTCTTCTTCCGCGATCCGCCCTTGATCTGCTTCTCCCGCGCAATCGCCGCTTCCATCGTTTCGTGCATCTCGAACCAGACGAGCAACTTGCAGCCATAACGTTTTGAAAAACCGGGAAACGTGCTTTCTTTATGCTGCCAAACCCGCTGCACCAGATTGGACGTGACACCGGTATAAACCGCCCCATTCCGCCTGTTCGCCACCATATAGACCGCAGGCTGCTTCACGCCGTGCCCGCCTCACCCACCACCGTCATTGCGAGGAGACCCGAACTTGTTTCAGGGCGACGCGGCAATCCAGAGCGTTGCGCACTCGGCCCTGGATTGCTTCGCTACGCTCGCAATGACGGTATTTATTGCGGCAACGTCGTCGAGAAGAGCTACGAGGCATGAAGGCATGAAATTTCTAGCTCATTAGAGCTGGAACCAGTCGATTCTCGAAGATGCATCTTTCTTAGCACTTTCCACTGTTTCGGATATTCCAGCAGTTTCAACCATCTTCGGCCACGGTGTAAAATCTGGATACATCTCGTATTTGGTTTGATCCCCTTCGCCCAGGGCCTCATAATATGAAAAGTGCCCATCAGGACGTTTGATAATTACGACATTTCGCATCCGATCGGGCTTTTCGATTACCTCGACTGTCAAATCCACATCACTCATAGATCTTCTCACTCACAACGGAATATTGTCATGCTTCTTCCACGGATTCTCGAGCTGCTTGTTCCGCAGTTTCCGTAGGCCCAGCGCAACCCGCCGCCGCGTCGAATGCGGCATGATGACCTCGTCGATAAAGCCTTTCGCGGCGGCGACGAAGGGGTTGGCGAAGCGGTCTTCATATTCCTTGGTTTTCTCGGCGATCTTGTCGGGATCGTCGCGGTCCTGGCGGAAGATGATCTCGACCGCGCCCTTCGCGCCCATCACCGCGATCTCGGCGGTCGGCCAAGCGTAATTCAAATCGCCGCGCAGATGTTTTGACGCCATCACGTCGTACGCCCCGCCATAGGCCTTGCGCGTGATCACCGTGATCTTGGGCACCGTCGCCTCGGCATAGGCAAATAGCAGCTTCGCGCCATTCTTGATAATGCCGTTATGCTCCTGCCCGACGCCGGGGAGGAAGCCCGGCACGTCGACGAACGTCACGATCGGGATATCGAAGGCATCGCAGAAGCGCACGAAGCGGCCGGCTTTCTTGCTCGCCGCGATATCGAGCACCCCGGCGAGGACCATCGGCTGGTTGGCGACGATGCCGACCGTGCGGCCCTCGATCCGGCCGAAACCGATGATGATGTTCGCGGCATGGGCGGGTTGCAGCTCGAAGAACTCGCCCTCGTCGACCGTCTTCCGGATCAACTCATGCATGTCATAGGGCATGGTCGCGCTGGCCGGGATCAGCGTGTCGAGGCTCGGTTCCTCGCGGTCCCAGGCGTCGGCCGTCGGCCGCTCAGGCACCTCTTCGCGGTTCGAGGCGGGCAGGTAATCGATGAAATCGCGCGCCGCCATCAGCGCCTCGATATCGTTCTCGAACGCGACATCGGCGACGCCGGATTTTGTGGTGTGGGTGACTGCGCCGCCCAGTTCCTCCTGCGTCACGACTTCGTTGGTGACCGTCTTCACGACATCGGGGCCGGTCACGAACATGTAGGAGCTATCCTTCACCATGAAGATGAAGTCGGTCATCGCCGGGCTATAGACCGCGCCACCCGCGCACGGGCCCATGATGAGCGAAAGCTGCGGCACGACACCACTCGCCAGCACATTGCGCTGGAACACCTCGGCATAGCCGCCCAGGCTCGCCACGCCCTCCTGGATGCGCGCGCCGCCGCTATCGTTGAGCCCGATCACCGGCGCGCCGACCTTCATCGCCGTGTCCATGACCTTGCAGATCTTTTCCGCATGCCGCTCCGACAGCGACCCGCCGAACACGGTGAAGTCCTGGCTGAACGCGTAGACGAGTCGCCCGTTGATCGTACCCGATCCGGTGACGACGCCGTCGCCCGGGATCACCTGCTCCTCCATGCCGAAATCGGTGCAATTGTGCTCGACGAACATGTCGAGTTCCTCGAACGAGCCCTCGTCGAACAGGACTTCGAGCCGCTCGCGCGCCGTGAGTTTGCCCTTGGCGTGTTGCGCGTCGATACGCTTCTGCCCGCCGCCCATCCGCGCGGCTTCCCGCCGGCGTTCAAGATCCTCGATAACATCCTGCATGATCGCCCCTAACGTGCTGTTTCGCCTGTCGAAGCAGGAACAGCGGCGAAAATCAACGGATCAGAGCGTCACGACGCCCCGCGCGACTAGGCTTTCGGCGGTATCGACGATGGTCTGTTCGGCGGGGATATATTCGAATCCCAGCGTTTCAGCGGCATGGCGGCCGGAGGTGACGCGCTTCTTGCCGATATTGGCCTTGATCTGTTGCATAGCCGGCATGAACAGCGCGAGGATAGCAACCATGACATAGGGCATCTTGCGTTTGGGCACCTTGCGCGCCTTGTCGCCGATCCGCGCGCGCAGCACTTCCGCCATCTCCCGCGTCCACATAAAGCCGTTGGCCGCCGCGAAGCGTTCGCCGCGCACCTTCTCGGCCGGCGCTTCGAGCGCTAGCACATGGATTTTCGCGACATCGCGGACATCGACGACGCCGATGCCCATTTCGGGAATCATCGGCATGCTGCCGTCGATCAGCCGCTTGATCAGCTCGATGGAGGTCGAGAGATCGTCGTTGACGACAGGCCCGAAAACGCCAGTCGGGTTGACGCTGCAGAACTCCATATCGGGCGCATTCGCTTCGACCCAGTCGCGCGCGGCGCGTTCGGCGATCGTCTTCGATTTCGTATAGGGCGCCACACCGGGCGTCTCAATCTTTGTCCAGTCGCTTTCGTCGAATTCGGTGCGGCTCTCGTCATGGCCATAGGCGATAGCAGCGACCGATGATGTCTGGGCGAAGCGTGTCACGCCGGCTTCCTTGGCGAAACGCAGCGCGCGCAGCGTGCCTTCACGCGCGGGGACGATCAGCTCGTCCTCATTATCCGGCACGGCCAGCGGAAAGGGCGAGGCGACATGGGCAACGGCATCGCAGCCGGCATTGGCCTCGGCCCAGCCGGCATCACTCTCGAGGTCGGCTTCGAATATCTTGAGCCGCTCGCCCGCATCGGGCCAGCGGTCGCGCAGCCGCTGTTCGCTTTTTGCCGTGGAACGTACGGTCGTGTGCACGGCCCAGCCCCTAGCGAGCAGCTGGTCGATGACCTCGCCGCCGATATATCCGGTTCCCCCGGTCACAAGTGCGGTCTTGGCCATGCTCCGATCCCTCCCCGGTGCCGTAATTTATCCGTCCGTCGAACTGGTCTCGAGGAATTTGATGATCCCCGAAAAGTCCTTTTTTTCGCCGCCATGCTTGACGAACTGTTCGTACATGGCGCGCGCCTTGGCGCCCATCGGGGTGCGCATGCCCGCTTCGTCGGCCGCTTCCATGGCGAGTTTCAGGTCCTTGAGCATCAGCGGCGCGGCGAACCCGCCCTCATAGCCATTATCCGCCGGGCTATCCGGGCCGACGCCGGGCACCGGGCAATAGCTCGTCATCGACCAGCTCTGGCCCGAGGCCTTCGATGAAATGTCGAAGAAGGTCTGCGGATCGAGGCCCAGCGACTGGGCGAGGTTGAAGGTCTCGCAGGTCGCGATCATCGTCGCGCCGAGCAGCATATTGTTGCAGATTTTCGCCGCCTGCCCCGCACCGGATTCGCCGGCATGGATCACGGCCTTGCCCATCACGTCGAGGATCGGCTCGGCGCGCTCGAACGCCTTGTCCGTGCCACCGACCATGAAGGTCAGCGTGCCGCCCGCCGCCGCGGCGATACCGCCGGAGACCGGCGCGTCGACCATGAGGAAGCCTTTGGCCGCAGCCTGCTCGCCGACATCGCGCGCCGTGCCCACGTCGATAGTCGAGCAGTCGAGCAAAAGCGTGCCCGGGTCCGCATGGTCGAACACATCGTCGACATAGACTGCCCGGACATGCTTGCCCGCGGGCAGCATGGTGACAACTGCTTCGGCCCCTTTCACGGCATCCGCGCCGGACTCGGCGATCCGGCAGCCATTGGCCTTGGCTGTCTCCAGCGCCGCTTCGGAAATATCGAAGGCGGCAACGTCATGCCCGGCCTTGGCGAGGTTGGCGGCCATCCCCGCGCCCATATTGCCGAGCCCGATAAAGGCGATTGTGGTCATTTTACCGTCCCTTCCAGTCCGCATCGCGCTTGTCGATGAACGCGCCCATGCCTTCGGTCTTGTCTTCGGTCGCGGTCAGAATCTGGAAAAGCCGGCGCTCGTGCACTACGCCCTGATCGAGCGTTGTCTCGAAAGCCGCGTTGACCATCTCCTTGTTCACCATCGCGGCCATCGGCGCTTGCGAGGCGATCTTTTCCGCCGTTTTGAGTGTTTCGTCGAGCAGATCGTCATGCGGTACGACGCGCGCGACGAGGCCCGAACGCTCGGCTTCCTCGGCATCCATCATCCGGCCGGTCAGGCACATTTCCATCGCCTTCGCCTTGCCGATTGCGCGGGTTAGTCGCTGCGAGCCGCCCATGCCGGGCGCGACGCCGAGATTGATCTCGGGCTGGCCGAACTTCGCCTTATCCGATGCGATGATGAAATCGGCCATCATCGCCAGTTCGCACCCGCCGCCCAGCGCGAACCCGTTGACCGCCGCGATCCAGGGCTTGCGCGTTTTCTTGACGAGATCGCTCGTCCACTTCGCAAAGAAATCCTCCAGATAGAAATCGGCGGCCGCCTTGTCGTACATCTCCTTGATGTCCGCGCCTGCCGCGAACGCTTTGTACCCGGAGCCGGTAAGGACAGCGCAGCGCTGCCCGTCATCGGCCTCGAACGCCGCAAAGGCATCTACCAGTTCATCGAGCACATGGCTGTTGAGCGCATTGAGCGCCTTTGGCCGGTTGAGCGTGATCAACGTGACAGCGCCGCGCTGTTCGGTGAGGATGGTTTCGTAAGTCATGACTCTTTATTTCATACCTCTTTGTAAGGATGTGCCGTTAGCTCCGACCCAGGCAGCGACGCGCAAAACTCCATTATCACCTGCGCCGTTTCGGCTGGCGCATCGGCAAATTTCCAATGCCCGGACTCGAAAAACTCCCTGTGATGCAGTTTTCCGGCCGTGGCCGCCCGATCGACAAATGCCGCTGTCTCAGGCGGGCTGTTGTGCCGCCCCCAAAAATAGAATGATGCCACGCCGTCATCCTGCAGCTGCAGGAAAGATTCACCGAAACTGTCGCCAATGTTCCGGGACGCCACATCCCGTCCGAGATCAAACATCACCTGACTGTCGGCCCGGCGGACGGCTTGCGCATAGCGACTCGGTCGTGCGGTCGACGCGTCCAATTCCGCGATCTTTGCCAGCAGCCCTGCCAGAAATTCCGGAGCAGTATCATAGCATGCAGCAAGCGCTGAAAAATAGGCATCGGGCGCGGTCAGATTACCCTCAATCGAGATAAGTGCGGCGATACGGTCCGGGCGCTCTGTCGCCGCTTTCGTCGCTATAACGGACGCAACCGAATGCGCCAGCAGAACGACAGGACGATCGGGCGAAACCATATCGGCAACGTCGAGAATAAACTGCGCGAAACTGTCGAGGGAGGCGGGTTCCAGAGGCGCAGGCGCACCGCCGAAGCCGGGTAGGTTTAAGAGCACAAGCTCGAACATGTCGGTCAACTGCGATCGACCGAGAGCGTCGAAGGCGCTCAGATCATCGCCGAATCCATGCACGCAAATGAGCTTGGGCAGGTCCGGATCGCCGATCCGCACATAATCGCGACCGCTCTGCATCACTGCCGCAACATATCCCGGGACACGATCATGCGCATGATCTGGTTGGTGCCCTCGAGGATCGAATGGACGCGCAGATCGCGCCAGAAGCGTTCGATCGGATAGTCCTGCAAATAGCCGTAGCCGCCGAACAGCTGCAGCGCATCGTTGACGATCTTGCTGCCATTATCGGTTGCAAGCCGCTTGGCCATCGCGGCGAACCGCGTCTTATCCGGCGCATTTGCCGTCACCTTCGCCGCCGCCGTGTAGAGCAGCATCCGCGCCGCCTGCAGGTCCGTTTCCATATCGGCGAGCATGAACTGGGTGTTCTGGAAATCGGCGATGGCCTGGCCAAACTGCTTGCGCTCCTTGGTATAGGCGACCGCTTCGTCGAGACAGCGCTGCGCGCCGCCGAGTGAACAGGCGCCGATGTTCAAGCGGCCACCGTCGAGTCCCATCATCGCGATGCGAAAACCTTCCCCCTCATCGCCCACACGGTTCTCCAAAGGAACGCGCACAGAATCAAAGTTCACCTGCGCGGTCGGCTGGGAATGCCAGCCGAGCTTCTTTTCGAACGCGCCGAAGGAAACGCCTTCCATATCCTTCTCGATCACGAGGCAGGAAATGCCCTTGGGGCCTTCCTCGCCCGTGCGGACCATGGTCACATAGACGCCATTCTCACCGCCGCCCGAGATAAAGGCTTTCGAGCCCGAGACGACATAATGATCGCCGTCCCGAACCGCCTTGCTCTTGAGCGCGGCGGCGTCGGAGCCCGACCCCGGTTCAGTCAGGCAATAGCTGGCGACGCGTTGACACGTCACGAGTTCGGGCAGATATTTCTGCTTCACCGCGTCCGCGCCGAATGTGTCGATCATCCAGCTCGCCATATTGTGGATCGAGATGAAGGCGCTGGTCGAAGGACAGCCATAGGCCATCGCCTCCATGATCAGCGCCGCCTCGAGCCGCCCGAGCCCGATGCCCCCGCTCTCCTCGGACACATAGATGGCGCCGAAGCCCAGTTCGGCGGCCTTGCTGATCGTGTCACGCGGGAAGATATGCTTCTCGTCCCATTCGGCGGCGTGCGGGGTGATTTCGTCGGCAGTGAATTTCTGCGCCATCTCTTGGATCTGGCGCTGTTCGTCGGTCAGGTCGAATTGTGTCATGCGCGCCCCTATAGCGGTGTTTGGGAGTGACCGTAATCCCGAAATCGCTCGGCGCCGGAAGGCCTACTAGCAGCCGATCTCGGCTTCCACCTCGATCTCGACCTTCCATTCGGGCCTGAGCAGCGCGGCGACGACGACTATGGTCGCGGCCGGGCGGACATCGCCGAATATCTCGCCATGGACAGCGCCGATCGCATCGCCATCCGCCGCGTCTGTAACGAACATCCGCGTGCGCACGATATCGGCCAGCGAACCGCCCAATTCCTCAACCGCCGCCTCGATAATCGCAAAACAACGCCACGCCTGGGCCGTTGCGTCACCCGGCGTCGAGCTGCCATCGGGTTCGATCGGTCCGGTGCCCGACACGAGGATGCGGTTACCCGTGCGAATGGCGCGGGAGAAACCGAACGCCTTTTCGAAGGGCGATGCAGAGGCGGTGCGCGCTCTATCCGTCATAACCCATCGACGTCGAAACAGCGTTCGTCGTCCTCCCCGATCACCTCCAGCCGCCGCAGGAAATCGAGATCATCGGCCGACATATCGCCCCGGACGAACCGAACGGTCGAGCGGCCATAGCCGTCCGAATCCGTCCGGAAAAAGGTGTAGGATCGATATTGCGAAGGATTGCGCCGCCAATCGAACTGGAACTCGATATCGATCCGGTGATCCTCGACCATCGGGCCAAAGCGCGGTTCGGGCGCGCGGTGCCAGCTGCCGCCCGAAACCCGTGCGATAGTCTCGCCCGAGCGAATGATGAAACTGCCGGTCGGCAACCACGGCAGCAACGCTTCCTCGCCCGCGCGGACATGGACGCCGTATCCCCGGTCACAGAGAAACATCGGGCCGGGATAGGAATTGGGGCGATGGTTGAAGATATCGTCCCGGCTCGCCGCAGCGAAAGCCGCCGTCTGCGCCGTCGGTTCGGCGCAACCCAGCGCTTCCATCGACCCGATGCGGACGCGCTGTAACAGGGGAAAGTCGTTCTCCGTGCCGTCGAAACCGCCCGAAAGCAGCGCAACCGTAGGCCGACCGCTCTCGGCCTCGGCGCGCACCAGATAGGCGATCCGGAAACGCGAATTGATATCGATCTCGTCATAGTGAAGCGATACGCGGTAGACCGTGCCAAGGCCCAGTATATCGAGCTCTACGCCTTCACCGTCATAATATTCGCGATAGGGTCTGAAACCGCGATAGCGATCGTCTGCAAAGGTCTCGATATTGAGCTCATCGGTGCCGGTCATCAGCCGATGTGCGGGATAGGTAATCCAAGAGCCAGTGCGATAGGCAATCGCATCGTCGGCCGCCACGTCGATGGCAAACCCCTCGCCGCAATATTGGATCGGGCCGTTTACACCGCGCAGCGGCGGGGGCGGCGGCGTAGCGCCAGCAAGCGCGGGCAAAGCGATCTGCGCGACGAAAGCCGCGCAACCGGCCATGGCGAATAACGAGCGTCTCATGATCCCCCTTGGTTGGACGCCGCGAACGTCCCGTTGCTGCGTGTATGGCCTAAAGTCAGGACCCGCAGCGCACAAGCTCGACACGCCGGACCGGCCCGCCCTCTTCCTCTCCGGCAGCAGGCAATTCACTGTCGGTGATGACAAGGCCGTTTCCGTCTGCGCTAAGCTGCCACACGGAGCGATGGAGAACGGGCGGGGCCTGAAAGTAGAGGTCCGCCCGCATTGCCAACCGCCTGCCGTCCGCAGACTGCTCGATCAACGCGACCGGTTCCGACCAGTGATTACCGCGCTGCAAGCCTGTTGCGGCAATGATCGTTTCGGTCGATCCAATGCCGGCTGCACAGCCCGTTTCCGCTCGAACCCAGCGTCCGTGAAACTGCTCCGGTATCGCGAAGGCCAGTTCGCCTGGCGGTGGGATCGCTGCGCCGGCATTGGTATCCAACTGCGCCATCGCCGGCATGGCAAGAGCGAGCCAGGACAACGCCAGCAACCTGAACCAAGCGGCCATCCGCTAGCCCATCGTCGGGATCACGAACGCATTGCTGCCATCGCCGCCACCATCGGGCCAGCGCTGCGTGACGGTCTTGATCTTCGTCCAGAATTTCACACCTTCCATGCCGTGCTGGTTGGTGTCACCGAAGCCCGAGCGTTTCCAGCCGCCGAAGGTGTGATAGGCGACCGGCACCGGGATCGGGACGTTGATGCCGACCATGCCGACATTGACTCGTGCCGCGAATTCGCGGGCCGCATGGCCGTTGCGCGTGAAGATCGCGACGCCGTTTCCGTACTGATGGTTGCTGGCGAGCGCGAGCGCCTCCTCGAACTCCTTGGCGCGTACGATCTGCAACACCGGCCCGAAAATCTCCTGCCGATAGCTTTCCATGCCCGGCTTCACATGATCGAACAGCGAGGGGCCGATGAAGAAGCCGTTTTCATGGCCCTGTAGGCTGAAGCCGCGGCCATCGACGACGAGCTCCGCGCCTTCGTCGACGCCAGTCTGTATCCAGTTTTCGACCCGCTCCTTATGCTCTTTCGTGACGACCGGGCCGTAATGCGCATCGGGATCGGTCGAGACACCGACCCGCAGCGCATCGATGGCAGGCAGCATCTTGTCGCGCAGCCTGTCCGCCGTTTCATCGCCGACCGGCACGACGACGGGCAGCGCCATGCAGCGCTCGCCCGCGCTGCCGAAGGCCGCGCCAGACAGATCGTTCACCACCTGATCGAGATCGGCGTCAGGCATCACGATGCCGTGATTCTTCGCCCCGCCCATCGCCTGCACGCGCTTCCCGTTCTCGGTGCCGCGCTGATAGACATAATGGGCGATATCGGTGGAACCAACGAAGCTGACGGCCTTTATATCGTCATGGTCGAGGATCGCATCGACCATCTGCTTGTCGCCATGGACGACATTGAGGATGCCATCGGGCAAACCCGCTTCCTTCATCAGCTCGGCAAGCCGCACCGGCACGCTCGGATCGCGCTCGGAAGGTTTGAGGATAAAGGCGTTACCGCAGGCGATCGAAACGCCGAACATCCACATCGGGATCATCGCCGGGAAGTTGAACGGCGTGATCCCGGCGCAAACGCCAAGCGGCTGGCGCATCGAATAGACGTCGATGCCGGGGCCCGCCCCTTGCGTATATTCGCCCTTCAGCGCGTGCGGAATGCCGCAGCAGAACTCGATGACATCCAGCCCGCGCTGCACGTCGCCAGCCGCATCGGCCAGCACCTTGCCATGTTCGGACGAGAGCAACGCCGCCAGCTCGTCCATATTCGCTTCGACGAGCCGCTTATATTCGAACAGCACGCGCGCGCGTTTTTGCGGATTGGTCGCCGCCCAGGCCGGTTGCGCGGCGAGCGCCGCATCGACGGCCTTTTGCAGCTCGTCACCCGTGCCGAGCGAGACCTTAGCCTGCACTTCGCCCGAGTTGGGATCCCAGATATCATGCTGGCGCGATCCACCGCCAGCCGCATTGCCGCCAATGAAATGCTCCACCGTGCGCATTGCTTTCCTCCAAATTCCAAATAGAAAGTTGCGCACGCCATAATGTGCAAAAACGGCCAAGGCTATGCCGGGGATCGATCTTGTCGGATCGATATGCCGGCTCAAGAGAATAATCGGAGAGTGGAATGCATCAACTACACACGGCGAGCACGCTGGACGAACTGGCGGATTTCTGGGCCGAACACCGGCCGGACAGCGTCGCTTATCGTTTTGAAGGCCGCGTCACGACATTCGCCGAGGTGAAAGAGACGATGGAAGCGCTGGCCCGCGGGCTGCAGCGCGCCGATCTCGGCTCGGGCAAGCGGATCGCCTGGCTCGGCAAGAATAGCGACTGGTATTTCTTCCTGCTCTTCGCCGCGGCGCGGGTCGGCGCGACGATCGTGCCGATCGGGTGGCGGCTCGCCGAACCTGAAATGAAGTTTATCATTTCTGACGCCGAGGCCGAAGCGATCGTCGCAACGCCCGATTTCCTCGAAACGGGTAAGGCGCTGGCCGATTCCATCGACGCGGTGCGCGTGTTCTGGGCATCTGAGGATGGCGGCGACGTGCCCTCGCTCGGCGATATTGCGGATGAGGCGCGCGAGGACGATGCGCCACCGAAACCAGGTCGCGGCGATGCGCTGGTCCAGCTCTATACCTCGGGCACGACCGGCAATCCCAAGGGCGTGGTGCTGACCCACGGCAATTTCCTCGACCTCGGCAGCGATCCCGATATTCAGACGCCGGACTGGGATAATTGGACGGAGAAGGAATCCGGCCTCGATCCGATGCCCGTCGCCCATATCGCGGGCACGGGCTATGGTTTGATCCCCTATAATTACGGATCGGCCTGTACGATTACGCGCGAATTCGATCCGGGCGAGATTCTCGATCTGATCGACCGGCGCGAAGTAACGCGCTTTTTCCTCGTGCCGGCAGCGCTTCAGTTCCTGCTCATGCATCCGAAGATGGCCGAGACCGATACCAGCCATGTATCCCAGGTCGGCTATGGCGCCTCGCCGATCCCGCTCGATCTCTTACGCGCCTGCATCAAGGCCTTCCCCAATGCGGGTTTCGTGCAGTCCTATGGGATGACGGAGACGACCGGCGCCGTCGCCATCCTGCCGCCCGCGGATCATGATCCCGACGGCAATGAACGGATGCGCTCGGCGGGCAAGGCGCTGCCGGGCTGCGAGATCAAGATCGTCGATGAAAACGGCAGTGATCTGTCCAATGGCGAGATCGGCGAGATCGTGACGCGCTCGCCCAAAAACATGGCCTATTATTGGAAACAGCCGGAAAAGACCGCCGAAACCGTGCGCGACGATGGCTGGCTGCACACGGGCGATGCCGGTTACATGGACGAAGATGGCTATGTCTATATCCAGGACCGGATCAAGGACATGATCATTTCGGGCGGCGAGAATGTCTATCCGGCCGAAGTCGAAAATGCGCTCTACAGCCACCCGAAGGTCGCCGATGCGGCCGTGATCGGAGTGCCCGACGAGAAATGGGGCGAGGCGGTCAAGGCCGTCATCGTTCGGACACCGGGCGAGGAGCTCAGCGAGGACGATGTGATCGCATACTCACGCACGCAGATCGCGGCGTTCAAATGCCCGAAATCGGTCGATTTTATCGACATGCTGCCGCGCAACGCCAGCGGAAAAATCCTCAGAAAGGATTTGCGCGCGCCCTATTGGGAAGGCAAGGAGCGGCAGGTGAATTGACGCCGCGCGGCGTCCCGCACTGTCCCATATTGTCCCACCCTGCAAACTTCCGGCGGCCTTATGCAACGCGAAACCCATCTTGAGCTGATGATTGACCTCGCCCTGAAAGGGGGCGCGGCGATCGATGCGATTTACCAGACCGATTTCGATGCCGAAGCGAAGGGAGACGGCTCGCCCGTCACCGCCGCCGACAAGGAGGCCGAGGCGGTCATCGAAGCGGGGCTCAAGGCCGCCCAGCCCGATATTCCGATCCTCGCCGAAGAGGCAGCGTCCGAGGGTCGCATCCCGGAATTGGGCAACCGCTTCTTCCTCGTCGATCCGCTGGACGGCACGCGCGAATTCGTCTCGCGCAACGGCGAGTTCACGGTCAATATCGCGCTGATCGATCATGGCCGCCCGATCTCGGGCGTCGTCTATGCTCCGGCAATCAAGAAGCTCTATTATGGCGCGAGCGGCGAAGGCGCTTTCTATCAGGAAATCGCACCCGGCCAGCCCCGCACGGAAGCCGAGCGTCCGCACGAGATCGAAGCGCGCTCCGTTTTCCACAAGAACCTGATCGCCGTCGCCAGCCGCAGCCACCGCTCACCCGAGACCGAAGCACTACTCGACAAGATCGGCGTCAAGGATTTCACCCCCGCCGGCTCCAGCCTCAAATTCTGCCTCGTCGCGCAGGGATCGGCGGACGTCTATCCACGCCTCGGTCGGACGATGGAATGGGATACGGGCGCGGGCCAGGCGGTTCTGGAGGCCGCCGGCGGCCGCGTGATGATGCTGGACGGCGAAACCGAAACCGGGCCGCTCACCTACAACAAGAGCGAGCGCGGCTTCGATAATCCGCATTTTATTGCGTGGGGGCGATAGGCTTTTTGTCAGACTCGACCTGTCGGTCGAGCGCGGCACCGGCCCGCACCCCCTCCCGACCTCCCAACTAGGGTACACTCAATGTGAGGTCGGGAGGGGGTGCGGGCCGGTGCCGCGATTTTTCCGCTGAGGAAAAATTCTGACGAAAACTACCCACCCATCGACCGACCGCACGAGCTCGCGCCGTCGACCGGGATCACAGCGCCCGACACATATCCGGCCATATCGGACGACAGGAACATCGCCATATTCGCTATCTCCTCGATTTCGCCCCAGCGGCCGAGCGGCACGGCTTTCTTCGAATGCTCGGCGGCCTCTTCGGTCGGTGCGAGCCGCTCCATCCCTTCGGTCCCGCCGATCGGGCCCGGCGCGATCGAGTTTACGCGCACGCCTTCCGGCCCCCATTCCATCGCCAGTGTCCGGGTGACCTGATCGATCCCGGCCTTGGCCGCGCAGGCATGGACCTGAAACGGCATCGCGATCCAGGCCTGCGGAGCGGAGATGTTGATCACCGAAGCGCCCGGCTTTCTGAGGCTTTCGTAAGCGGCGCGCATCACGTTGAACGTGCCGAGCAGATCGATATCGATGACCGACTTGAACCCGTTCGGGCTGAGCCCGGCAGCCGGCGCGAGAAAATTGCCCGCAGCACCCGACACCAGCACATCGATCTTACCGCGCTCGGTGACGAAATCATGCACGGCTTTCTGCACCGCCTCCGCATCGCGCACATCGAGCGAAAAGCCGAGCGCCGATCCATGATCATTGCCGAGCTGGGCGACGGCCGCATTGACCTTATCCTGCGAGCGGCTGGCGACGCCGAGCCGCGCCCCGGCCGCGGCAAAACCCTTGGCGATGCCGAGATTGATCCCGCTGGTGCCACCAAACACCATGACATTCTTGGCTGTAAAATCGAAATGGGGTGCGCTCATCGTCTATCCTCTCAAGAAATCGGGTTGGGCCGGGTATCAAAATTCCGGATCGTCGAACCATTGATGCAGGTCCGGCATGTCCGAACTGACTGTGTTCGGATAGTCGGCCGGGCGCTTTTCGAGGAACGACACGACGCCCTCTTTCGCATCCTCCTGCCGCCCGCGATACCAGATCGCGCGGCTATCCATCCGGTGCGCTTCGATCGGATGGTCGGCGCCCAGCATGCGCCAGAGCATCTGCCGCGTCATCGCGATCGATACCGGCGCGCTTTCGTCCGTCATCTCTTTCGCCAGCGCCCGCGCGGCCGGGATAAGAGCGCCGGGCGTATAGACGCCGCGTACGAGACCGCCCTGATGCGCTTCCTCCGCGCCGAACACCTTGCCCGAATAGCACCATTCCAATGCCCGGCTGATCCCGACAAGCCGCGGCAGGAACCAGCTCGATGCCGCCTCGGGCACGATACCGCGCCGCGCAAAGACGAAACCGAACCGCGCCGTATCGGCCGCCAGCCGCACATCCATCGGCAAGGTCATCGTCGAGCCGACACCGACCGCCGCCCCGTTGATCGCGCCGATTACCGGCTTCCTGCAGTTGAAGATGCGCAAGGTGAGCTGCCCGCCGCCATCGCGCGCGCCGCGATGGTTCCAGTCGACGGTGCCGTCTTCCCGGATCGGCGTTTCGCGGTCTAGCCGCTTGTCATAGTCGAACGTATCGCCGCCGGAAGACAGATCCGCCCCGGCGCAAAAGGCCCGGTCGCCCTCGCCCGTCACGATGACCGCCCGAACATCGTCGTCGGCATCGGCCTCATCGAACGCGGCGATCATCTCGTGCATCATGCGCTCGGTAAAGGCGTTCATCTTTTCCGGGCGATTGAGCGTGATCGTAAAGATGCCGTCCGAAAGATCGGTCAGGATGGTTTGATAGTCGGCCATAAAGTTCCTCCGGTTCCTCTCCCCTTGCGGGCGAGGATATGAAGACTCGGCGCCCCGCGCCTAGTCGAAATTGGAGAGGGGTAGCGGCTCGGCAAGTTTAACGCTCGCCTCTGCTCGCTCTGTACCCTCTCCTTGGCGACGCTTCGCGCCGCCTTTCCCTCTCCCGAACTGGGAGAGGGCTATTCCTCCCCCGCCTCAATCTGCACGAGCAGCGTGCCTTCGGAGACCTGCCCGCCGGTTTCGGCGTTAAGCTCCGCGACCGTCCCATCGAACGGCGCGGTCAGGCTGTGCTCCATCTTCATCGCCTCGAGCGTGACGAGCTTGTCGCCCTTGGCCACCGTATCACCCGCGGCAACGCTGACCGCGATGATCTTGCCCGGCATGGGCGAGAGGATCGCGCCGTCTGAGGCAGCCCCGGCGGCAGCACCCTCGCTGCGCGCCATTACAAATCGATAGGGCTGTCCCCGATCCACCACCAGCCAGGCATCGCCGTGATCCATCCGCGCCGCATGATACAGCCATCCATCGGCTTCATCCCCGCGCTCGTCGAATGGCAAGACTCGGCTTTCGCCGCCCGAACTGATCGCCATTTCGCGGCGCGGCGCACCATTCAGGCGAAAGCCGGAGCCCGCCACCCAAGGGCCGTTCGCACCCGTGCCGTCCTTCTGGGCAGACCCCTCGATCTCGTCCTGAAAGCGCAGCGCGGCGGCCGCCCACACGGCGTCGGCGGGTTCCGCCGGCGGAATCAGGCTATCTCCTGCCTCGGCGATAAACGCCGTCGTTATGTCGCCGGCCCGAAAGCTCTCACTTTCAAGGCAGCGGTACAGGAAGCCGGCATTGGTTTTCACCGGCCAGATATTGCTGTTGCGAACCATGACCTGCAGATCGCCAATCGCATCTTCGCGGGTCGGCGCGCGGGCGACCAGCTTTGCAATCATCGGGTCGTAAAATGGCGAGACGCTGTCGCCCTGCTCCACTCCGGTTTCGACGCGAAACACGCCCGGCTTTTCGTCAATAAACGACAGAAATTCGAGACGTCCCGTACTCGGGAGAAAACCGCTCGCCGGGTCCTCCGCATAGAGCCGCGCTTCCATCGCCCAGCCATCTATGCTGAGTTCGTCCTGCGTCTTCGGCAGCTTCTCGCCGCTCGCTACGCGCAGCTGCCATTCGACCAAGTCCTGCCCGGTAATCTCCTCGGTCACCGGATGCTCGACCTGCAGCCGCGTGTTCATTTCCATGAACCAGATACGATCGGCGCGCAGGCCTTCGGACGCATCGGCGATAAATTCGATCGTGCCGGCGCCCTCATAATCGACCGCCTTGGCGGCGCGGACGGCGGCGGCGCAGACCTCTTCGCGCGTTTCCGCATCCATGCCCGGCGCGGGGGCTTCCTCGATCACTTTCTGATGGCGGCGCTGGAGCGAGCAATCGCGCTCGAACAGATGGACGACATTGCCGTGGCTATCGCCAAAGACCTGCACCTCGATATGGCGCGGGCTCTCGATCCATTTTTCCAGGAGCACGATATCGTTGCCGAACGCGGCCTTGGCCTCGCGGCGGCAGGATTGCAGCGCGTCCGAGAAATCCTCGGCCGTCTCGACCTTGCGCATCCCCTTGCCGCCGCCGCCCGCGACCGCCTTGATCAACACCGGATAGCCGATCTGCTCTGCCTGTTCGGCGAGAAAATCGACATCCTGCTTCTCGCCAAGATAGCCGGGCGTCGTCGGCACGCCCGCCTCGTCCATCAGCTTCTTCGCCGCATCCTTGAGGCCCATGGCGCGGATACTCTCCGGCTTCGGCCCGACCCAGATCAGACCCGCGTCGATCACCGCCTGCGCGAAATCCGCATTCTCGGAGAGAAACCCATAGCCCGGATGGATCGCCTCGGCAGCACTATCTTTGGCAGCCGCGATAATCTTCTCGCCGACCAGATAGCTCTCAGCGGCCGGCGACGGCCCGATATGCACGGCCTCATCCGCCTCGCGCACATGCAGCGCCTTGGCGTCGGCATCGGAATAGACGGCAACGGTGCGGATGCCGAGCCTGCGCGCGGTGCGGATGATCCGGCACGCGATCTCGCCGCGATTGGCTATGAGGAGGGAGGAGATCATTAGTCAGTCTCCGATGCACTTATGACAGCTAAGCGCGAAGTAAGAGGATCGTGCACCGTGAACAGAAAAATTCCCCACCATTCTAAACCTGCTTCAAAGAACCTTGAGAAACGCTCTAATTCAGGGGTACTCCAATCGTAAACTACTGGTGTCGAATTGATCCTAAGAGCAGCTTGATCCACGGTCGGCGAATAGCCGCTAGGGAAAATTTGCTCGTTTAGAAGGTCAAATATCTCTTGAAATCTTGGACCATGCTTGAAGTGGTTCGGTCCATGAACAGCATTGGAAAAAGCGTAAGCATAGTTTCCACGACATTCGATCTCTGGACAATCGAAACCCCCAGCTTTTTGCGATTTTGTCGCATATTTCGGCAGATCTACAAGCGGTGTGTTTTCTATCCTGCTCCCATCGGCAAACTCCCAGTATCCCTGTTCAACCAATAGCCCGCGGTTAAAATCATACCAGCGCCCGAAGAATTCGCGAATGTTGAGCGAAACTGGCTCAATTCCTTCTAAAACATCGGCATTGATGTACGCATATGCGTCTTCAACTTCGACAAAGTAGCGACCCGGATTAGTGTCCGGCATCCTCGCCATGTGCTCAACTATTGCTTTGCGAACAACTCCCATTGAGCCGTCTATGTCGGACCAAAACGAAAAGAGTGATGAACCACCAAGCTCATGATATTCTTGAATTATTGGAGGGTTTGAAATTTGCTCCATCCGAACATCACATCCTGAACACGCCGAACGCCGGCCGCTCGGGTATCTCCGCTTCCAGCGTCGCGGCAAACGCCAACCCCAGCACATCGCGCGTCTGCGCCGGATCGATGATGCCGTCGTCCCAGAGGCGTGCGGTGGCGTGCCAGGGGTTGCCTTCATCCTCGTACTTTTGCCGGATCGGGACCTTGAAGGCTTCGGCTTCGTCCTCGGTCCATTGGTCGGCGTCGCGGTGGACGGTCGCCAGCACGCTCGCCGCCTGTTCGCCGCCCATCACGCTAATCCTACTGTTGGGCCAGGTGAACAGGAAGCGCGGGCCGTATGCCCGCCCCGCCATGCCGTAATTGCCGGCGCCGAAGCTGCCGCCGATCAGCACGGTGATCTTGGGCACGGTCGCCGTCGCGACCGCCGTCACCAGCTTCGCGCCATGCTTGGCGATCCCCTCGGCCTCATATTTCCCACCGACCATGAAGCCCGAGATATTCTGCAAAAACAGCAGCGGGATGCGGCGCTGGCAGGCGAGCTCGATAAAATGTGCGCCCTTCTGCGCACTCTCGCTGAACAGCACGCCGTTATTGGCGAGGATCGCGACCGGCATGCCCCAGATATGCGCAAAGCCGCAGACCAGCGTCGATCCGTACAGCGCCTTGAACTCGTGAAACTCGCTGCCATCGACGATCCGCGCGATGATCTCATGCACGTCATAGGGCGCGCGGACATCGTCCGGGATGATGCCGTACAGCTCTTCGGCGTCGAACTTCGGCGCGCGCGGTTCGACGCGTTTGACGCCCGGATCGTGCGGCACGTTCAGCGTCGAGACGATATCGCGGACGATGGTCAGCGCATGTTCGTCATTCTCGGCGACATGATCGACAACGCCGGACTTGCGGCCATGCAGATCGCCGCCGCCCAGATCCTCGGCACTGATCTCCTCGCCCGTCGCCGCTTTGACGAGCGGCGGCCCGGCGAGGAAGATCGTGCCCTGGTTGCGGACGATCACCGTCTCGTCGGACATCGCCGGGACGTACGCCCCGCCCGCCGTGCAGCTCCCCATGACGCAGGCGATCTGCGGGATGCCGAGCGCCGACATATTCGCCTGGTTGAAGAAGATACGCCCGAAATGTTCGCGATCCGGGAAGACCTCGGCCTGATGCGGCAGGTTCGCGCCGCCGCTATCGACGAGATAGATGCAGGGCAACCGGTTCTCCTGCGCGATCTCCTGCGCGCGCAGATGCTTCTTGACCGTCATGGGGTAATAGGTACCGCCCTTCACCGTCGCATCGTTGCAGACGATCATGCACTGGCGGCCGGAGACACGCCCGATGCCCGCGATCATCCCGGCGCCCGGCACCTCGCCGCCATACATATCGCAGGCGGCGAGCTGGCCGATTTCGAGGAACGGCGAACCCGGATCGAGCAGCCGCTCGACGCGATCCCGCGGCAGCAGTTTGCCGCGCGACAGATGCCGCTCGCGATGTTTCTCCGTCCCGCCAAGCGCCGCCTTCGCGACATCGGCACGCAACGCCTCGACCAGTTCGCGGTTATGCGCGGCATTGGCGCGAAAAGCCTCGCCGTTCGTGTCGACGGCGCTGTCGAGAACCGGCGCGCTCATAATACCCCTCCTAGAATTGCGAACAGCCCGGCTGCACTAAGGAACGGCCAGCCGATATGCTGGCCGCGCGTGAAAATCGCATCCGCAACACCGACCGCCAGCCAGGCGCCGCCGGCGAACAGAACAAGCCCGTCCGGCGTTCCGGGCCAGACGACGAGTGCGGCCGAGACGATCATCAACAGCGAGGTGAAATGCCAGGCGAAACGCACGACCTTGCGGGAAAGAGGCTGGGTCAGCACCGTCTTGTCCTGCGCCAAAAGCGGTATGATCAGCCGTTTCTCGCCAAAAAAAGAATGGATCGCCGCCGTCAGCACCATCAGCAGCGCGGATGCCCAGAGCCAGGTCACCCTACCAACTCCTTTGGCGAACTGTAGCTGGGATCGTGGCTATAGGGCAGCGGCGCATCCGCGCGCATCGCGGCGAGAATGGCGGCGAAATCGGTTTTCGGCCGGAAACCCAAAAGCCGCTCGGCCTTGGAAGGGTCATATACCCGATCGATCGTTTCGGGCAGTTGCCAGCCGCGTTCGGCATAAAGCTGATCGGCGTCGGGGAAGTAAAGTGCGATGACGGTGCGGGCGTCGCGCTTCAGCGCCGCGCAATCGTCGCGCGAAAAGGCCGGCGAGGCGGAGAGGACGAACGTCTCGCATCCAAGCCCGCCAATCCCGTCGATCGCCGCGATATGCGCCTCGGCCGCATCGTCCACACTGAGCCGCCGGTTGAGAAACTCATTGGCTTTCAGATTCGGGCCTGCGGTCGATGTGATGGTGTCGTCGTCTTCCGGGAAGAAACGGCCGGTCCGCAAAATCGCGATGTCCATGCCATGCAGGCCCGCATAGAGGCGGCAGAGATTTTCGGCCGCGGCCTTGGTGACGCCGTAAATGTTGCGCGGCGGGCCGGCGAAGAAATCCTCGTCCATCCAGAATGCCGTGTCCGCATCGCCCGCGCGCACGGCGTCGGAGACCATCAGCGAGGTCGTCGAGGTGAACAGAAACCGGTCATGCCCGGCACGCGCCGCCGCTTCGAGAAGGTTCAGCGTGCCGCTGACATTGACGTCGACAAAAGTTTGCGCCGGATAGCGCACGATATCGGGCTTATGCAGCGCGCCCGCATGGATGACCAATTCGATGCGCTCGTCCGTCACCAGTGCGTCGACCAGCGCCTTGTCGGCCACCGATCCGATATGATCGGTATCGGCGCCATCCGCCACGTCGAGCCCGACGACATCATGCCCGGCCTCGTGCAAGCGGGGCGCCAGATGGCGGCCCAGCCAGCCCGACGATCCGGTGAGCAGGACTTTCACCTATGCTGCCCCGATCAGTTCGCGGCCGATCAGCATCCGGCGGATCTCGTTGGTACCTGCGCCGATATCGAGCAGCTTCGCATCGCGCATGTAACGCTCGACGGGCCAGTCCTTGGTGTAGCCCGCACCGCCGAGCGCCTGCACGGCTTCGAGCGCGACCTTCACCGCATTTTCGCTCGCGAGCAGGATGGAACCCGCCGCATCGAAGCGCGTCGTCAGGCCCGCGTCACAGGCGCGCGCGACCGCGTAAACGTACGCCCGCGCCGAATTCAGCGCGACATACATGTCGGCGACCTTGGCCTGCATGAGCTGGAAACTGCCGATCGGCTGGCCGAACTGTTTGCGCTCACGCACATAGGGCAGCACGGTATCGAGGCAGGCTTGCATGATGCCGAGCTGGATCGCGGCGAGCACCGCGCGCTCATAATCGAGGCCGCTCATCAGCACGCCGACCCCACCATTGACCGGGCCCATGACATTCTCGTCCGGAACCTCGCAGTCATTGAAGACAAGCTCGGCCGTCGGGCTACCGCGCATGCCGACCTTGTCGATCTTCTGGCCGATCGAGAAGCCCGGCATATCCTTTTCGATCAGGAACGCCGTAATCCCGCCCGACCCCTCACCGGTCTTGCCATAGACGACGAGCGTATCGGCATAGGCGGCGTTTGTGATCCAGAATTTGGTGCCATTCAGGATATAACCGCCCTGCACAGCCTCGGCCTTCAGCTTCATGCCCACAACGTCGGAGCCGGCAGCCGCTTCGGACATGGCGAGGCTGCCGACATGCTCGCCCGAGATCAGCCCCGGCAAATATTTGGCCTTCTGCTCGTCATTGCCCCAGCGGCGGATCTGGTTGACGCAGAGGTTCGAGTGGGCACCATAGCTGAGGCCGACCGAGGCACTCGCCCGGCTGACTTCCTCGACCGCCACGCAATGTTCAAGATAGCCGAGCCCGAGCCCGCCCCATTCTTCCTCGACCGTGATGCCGTGCAGCCCCAGCTCGCCCATTTGCGGCCAGAGTTCGGTCGGAAACCAGTCCTCCTCGTCGATCTTCTTGGACAGCGGTTCGATCTTGTCGGCGGCGAAACGCGATGTCGTCTCGCGGATCATATCGGCGGTTTCGCCAAGACCGAAATCGAGGGTGGGAGCGGCGGACATAGGGCAACCTTCTGTTGAAAGAATGTTGCTTTAGCAAGGAAGCGCAATCGTCGAAAGGCTATCGTGCTCCTGCGCAGGCAGGAGCCTAGGGCTGCGAACCTTATCGCTAGTGGCCCTGGATTCCTGCCTGCGCAGGAATACGGACCAAGCAAGCATCAGCCGATCGACTGACCCGTCTTTTCCCAGTCCGCGAGGAACGCCGCGAGGCCCTTGTCGGTCAGCGGATGGTTGAACAGCTTGAGGATCACGTCGGGCGGCATCGTCGCGACATCGGCGCCCATCTTCGCACTCTCGAGGATATGGACCGGATGGCGGACCGAGGCGACGAGAATTTCGGTGGGAAAATCGTAATTGTCGTAGATGATCCGAATCTCGGAGATCAGGTTCATTCCGTCATAGCCGATATCGTCATGCCGCCCCACGAAAGGCGAGATGAAGCTCGCGCCCGCCTTGGCCGCAAGCAGCGCCTGGTTCGCGGTAAAGCAGAGCGTGACATTGACCATCGTCCCGTCGCCCGTCAGCGCCTTGCAGGTCTTCAGCCCATCGACGGTCAGCGGCACCTTGATCGCTATATTGTCAGCGATCTTCCGCAGGACCTCGGCCTCGACCATCATCGCTTCATGCTCGGTCGCGACGACTTCGGCGGACACCGGGCCATCGACAATCCCGCAAATCTCCTTCGTCACTTCCATGATATCGCGGCCCGATTTGTGGATCAGCGATGGATTGGTCGTGACACCATCGACCAGCCCGGTGGCGGCGAGCTCCCGAATGGCGTCGGTATCGGCGGTATCGGCGAAGAATTTCATGGGCGCGGGTCCTGTATCGAAAGGCGAGTCGTGCGGAGCGTATCGCGGAATCGTGACAGCCGTTAACCCGCCTATCCACAGACAAAGCGGCAAGAGCGGGCGCACGACTTTCCTGCCCGTGCGCAATGCCTATTGTAGTGCCTATGTCCCGCGTCCGCGTCCTCATTCTCAAAGCCGCGCTCGGCCCGCTCGATTATCGGGTGCCGGATGGCATGGACGCGCCGCCGGGCAGCATCGTGAAGGCGCCGCTCGGCCCGCGCCAGGTGACGGGCGTGGTCTGGGACGAGGGACGGCTCGAAGGAAAGCCGGTCGCGGCGGAGAAGTTGCGGCCGATCCTCGGCGTCTATGATTCGCCGCCGATCCCCGAAACGCTGCGGCGTTTGATCGAATGGACCGCCGATTATTATCTGGCCCCCCTGGCCTCGGTGCTCCGCATGAGCCTCGCCTCCACCAGCGGCTATTCGGGCGAGAAAACAATCACGGAGTATCGCGCCTCGGGCGGGATGCCCGAACGGATGACGCCGAAACGCGAACAGGCGCTCGAACTGATCGGCGACAATCAGGGGATCATCCGCGAACTCTCCGAGATCGGCGAGGTGTCGGTCGGTGTGATCCGGGGCCTCGTGAAAGCCGGCGCGCTCGAACCGGTCGAGGTGTCGCTCGACGCACCTTTCCCGCTGCCCGATCCCGATTTCGGGCCGCCGGAACTGGAGGACGGCCAGCACAAGGCGAGCGCGCGGCTCGTCGAGGCGGTCAGGGCGCGCGAGTTCGCGCCGATCATGCTCGACGGCGTGACAGGTTCCGGCAAGACCGAGGTCTATTTCGAAGCCGTCGCCGAAGCCTTGCGCATGGGCCGGCAGACGCTCGTCCTGTTACCCGAGATCGCGCTGACCGAACCGTTCCTCACCCGCTTCACCGCGCGCTTCGGCTGCGAGCCCGTCGCCTGGCATTCGGGGCTGCGGCAATCGGAACGCCGCCGGGCGTGGCGCGCCATCGCGACCGGTGAAGCGAAGGTGACGGTCGGCGCGCGCTCCTCGCTCTTCCTCCCCTATCCCGAACTCGGCCTGATCATCGTCGACGAGGCCCATGAAAGCGCATTCAAACAGGAAGAAGGCGTCATGTATCACGCGCGCGACGTCGCCGTGATGCGCGGGCATTTCGAAAGTTTCCCGATCGTCCTCGCTTCGGCGACGCCAGCGATCGAGACGAAGCAGATGGTCGAGATCGGGCGCTATGAAAGCGTCACGCTACCCGGCCGCTATGGCGCGGCCGAACTGCCCGAACTGGCCGCGATCGACATGCTGCAGGACCCGCCGCCACGCGGTTCCTGGCTCGCGCCGACCCTCGTCCGCGCGGTCGAGGAAACCTTGGCGCGCAAAGAACAGTCGCTGCTTTTTCTCAACCGCCGCGGCTATGCGCCCCTCACCCTGTGCCGAAACTGCGGCCATCGCTTCCAATGCCCAAACTGCACGGCCTGGATGGTCGAGCATCGCTTGCTCGGCCGCCTTGCCTGCCATCATTGCGGCCATGTCATGCCGCCGCCCGACGAATGCCCCGAGTGTGGTGCGACGGACAGTCTCGTCGCCTGCGGCCCGGGCGTCGAGCGGATCGCCGACGAGGTGGCGGCGCTCTTTCCCGAGACAAACACCGCCATCGTCACCTCGGACACGCTCTGGTCGCCAGCGAAAGCCGCCGAGTTCGTCCACCGGATGGAGGCGAACGATATCGATATCGTGATCGGCACGCAGCTCGTGACCAAAGGCTATCACTTCCCGAACCTGACGCTGGTCGGCGTCGTCGATGCCGATCTCGGCCTGCAGGGCGGCGATCTGCGCGCGGCCGAACGGACGTTCCAGCAGATCATGCAGGTTTCGGGACGCGCCGGGCGCGGCGAGAAGCCGGGCCGCGTGTTCATCCAGACGCACGACCCGACCGCTCCGGTCATCGAGGCGCTGGTTTCGGGCGATGCCGAAAGCTTCTACGCCGCCGAGACCGAAGCCCGCCGCTTCGCCGGCGCCCCACCCTTCGGCCGCTATGCGGGAATCGTCATATCCTCGGAAGACGAGAAAGAGGCATTCGAAACCGCGCGGGTCATCGGCCAGACCGCACCCAAGGTCGAGGGCATGATGGTCCTCGGCCCCGCCCCGGCCCCGCTCGCCATGCTGCGCGGCCGCCACCGCCAGCGCCTCCTCGTCCACGCCCGCCGGGCGCTCGACGTACAGAGCGTGATCCGCGACTGGTTGGGCGAGCGGGATTGGCCGAAAGGCGTGCGCGTGACGGTGGATGTCGATCCGTACAGTTTTCTGTGAACGCATGAGGGGCGGCAAACTGGGTCGCTTTCCCGCGCTTCCCATTTCTCAGACCAACGCCTATCGACGCTGAGGAAGGGCACGCCTCATGATTTCACACCGCCAGCGCATCTGGCGCGCCATCGGCCCGGGGCTGTTGTTTTCCGGCGCCGCTGTCGGCGTTTCCCATCTCGTCCAATCGACGCGCGCCGGAGCGATGTTCGGGCTGGCGCTTATCGGCGTGATTATCGTCATCAACATCCTCAAATATCCGGCATTCCGTTTCGGAGTCGATTATGCGCATGCGACGCGCCGGTCGCTGCTGCATGGCTATCGCGAGCTCGGGCCATGGGCGCTCATAGTCTTCCTCATAGCCATCGCGCCGATCGCGCCGATCGTGCTGGCCGCAACCAGCGCGACCACTGCCGGCATCATCGCGGCGCTAGCAGGTCCATCCCTGCCAATCCCGACGCTTGCCGCGCTCGTTCTGGCCGGGGCGACGGCGATCCTGATGATCGGCGGCTATACATGGCTCGACCGGATCAACCGGGTGCTGCTGGCGTTCCTGATCGTATCGACCCTGGCCGCAACGGCCATGGTGCTGCCGCGCGTCGAATGGGGAACGCTGACCGATATCGGCTGGGCCGCCGATCCGCTAGCGCTGCTCTTCATTGTGGCGCTCGCCGGTTTCATGCCGAACCCGGTCGATGCGTCCGTCCCCGTATCGATCTGGACCGTGGAAGCCGAAAAGGACGCGGCCGACGCAGACCGATCGACATTTTCCGAAATGCGCGCCGGCTTCGCCTGGTCCTTTGCGCTCTCTGCCGTGCTGGCATTGTGCTTCTGCATCATGGGCGCCGGCGTCATGCACAGCGATGCCGTGGCGCCAGCCTCCAACGCCGCCGAATTCGCAGCGCAGATCATATCGCTCTACAGCACGACACTCGGCCCGCAGGCGGCGTTCGTTGCGTCGATCGCTGCGCTTTCCGTAATGGCCTCGACCGTCATCGCCGCAACCGACGCCTATGCCCGGAGCTTCGCGGAAGCCTATGCCGACCGGGAACCCGGCGACGATGCGGGCCGATTCCGCAAAGCATATTTAGTGGCCATTCTCGCCGAAGTCGGCCTCGCAATCGCTGCGCTGTACGTTCTGCTCTCAGACTTCGGCGTGTTCATCGATTTCGTAACCTCGGCCTCCTTCCTGATCGCACCGGTGATTGCGCTGCTCAACCATCTGGTCGTCACGCGTTGCGCCATGGCGGAGGACGCCCGGCCCGGCTCCGCCATGCGCCTGCTCAGTATCGCAGCGATTGTAATAACGACAATGCTGGCACTCGCCTATTTGGCGTTGCGCCTTGGATGATCAGCGGCGGCGCTCCCGCTCCAGCAGCGCTTCCTTCCGCTTCAACCCATAGGCATAGCCGCCAAGGCTGCCATCGCTGCGGATGACGCGGTGGCAAGGGATGAGGACGGCGACATTGTTGGCGCCATTGGCGGAACCGGCCGCGCGCACGGCGTTTGGCTTGCCGACGGCCGCCGCGATTTCGGCATAGCTGCGGGTTTCGCCGGGCGGGATGCGGGTCAGTTCGCGCCAGACGGCTTCCTGGAAAGCCGTGCCCTGCACATCGAGCGACAGGCCGTGCGGGCGGGCGGGATCGTCGACGGCGGCGACGGCGCTGGCGATGATATTGGCCATGGCTGCGTCCGCCGGCGCAATCTCCGCATTCGGGAAACGCCGGCGCAGCGCCGCCTCATCTTCGTCGAACGACAGCCGGCAGATGCCGCGCTCGGTCGCCGCGATCAGCATATCGCCCAGGCTCGTCTCGGCTATCGCCCAGCGAATAGTGACGCCCTCCCCGCCCCTGCGCCATGCGGATGGGGTCATGCCGAGCCGCTTGCCGGTCTCCGCATAGAAACGCCCGGGTCCGGAATAGCCCGCTTCATAGATTGCATCGGTCACCCGCTCCTCCTTCTCAAGCGCACGCTCGGCGCGTTCTGCCCGCAACCGCCGCGCATAGGCTGCCGGGGTCACGCCCATCGCCCGGCGGAAGACGCGCAGAAAATGCGTCGGGGAGTAGCCGACACAGTCGGCGATCGCATCGAGCTTAGGGGCTTCCTCCGCTCCCTCGATCAGCTCTACCGCTTTCGCTACGGCCGCTTCGTCGCGGGAGACATCATCGGGCTTGCAGCGTTTGCATGGCCGAAGACCCGCTTCGCGCGCCTCCGCGCCGCTCGCAAAAAACCGCACATTCTCGCGTTTCGGATGCCGGGCGGGACAGGAAGGCCGGCAATAGATGCCGGTCGTCATCACGCCGGTCACAAAGCGGCCGTCAAAACTGCGATCGCGCGCCTGTACGGCCCGCCAGGCGAGATCGGGATCGATGAGAATGGTCTGTTCTGTCATGCCGTCGTCCTACGCACGCCATAGCATAGATGCGTTCCGAAAATTGCGGTCAAAAGAATCCGCCCCCTTTTCACGTCTTAGCGGTGCCGTATACAGGGTGCGGCTGTTCTTGAGGGGGAAACGCGTGATGATGCGGTGGATAATGGCTGTGCTGCTGGCGCTCGCGGTGCTTCCGATCTCGGCGTCCGCGCAAAAGGGCGAGGAACAGACTGCCACCGAGAACGATGTCGTCATCGCCGCGCGCAGCGTCGTCCGGGTCGCGCTGATCGGCAATGACGACAAGCGCGGGCAATATCTGCTCGGCCATGGCAGCGGCGTCGCCGTCGCGCCGGGGCTCATCGTCACCAACGCGCATGTCGTCGCCCCGCTGCGCGAATCGCCCAGCATCGAAATCAGCATCGTCCCGTCTTCAGGCGAGCAACGCTATCCGGGTACGCTGCTCGCATCGGATTCGCGCGCCGATCTCGCCCTGATCCGCATGCAGGAAGGAGTTATCGATCCGCTCCCGGTTTTCACCGGCCGGCCGCCCGACACGGGGCGCGTTGCGGCGATCGGCTATCCCGGTTCCGTCGATCTGGCAGAAAATCTCTCGGCCAGCGAACGCGTCCGCCCGATTCCGGCGGTGCGCACTTTCGGCCAGCTCTCTGGCGGCCGCAGCCGGCGCGATGTCGATACGCTGCTCCACACCGCCGCCATGGCCCGCGGCAATTCGGGCGGCCCGCTGGTAGATGAATGCGGGCGGATAATCGGCATCAACAGTTTCGGCGCGCTGGCCGAGCAGAATGATGCCGAATTCGGCTTCGCCATCTCGGCGCGCGAACTGATTCCGTTCCTGCAACGTGCAGAGGTCCGGCCCGAGATCACGACTGAAGGTTGTATCCCATTGCCCGAACGCGTCCGGCAAGAAGCGGCGGAACGGGCCCGCGCTGACGAGCTGGCACGCGACCGGGAAACGCTCGCGCTCTACGAAGCGCGGGAGCTCGGCCTCGCCATCGCCGTCGCCATGCTCGTGATCGGCGCCGCACTGTTCGCCGGCGGCATTGTCGCGATGTTCTTCCGCGGCCGCTGGCAACGCGGCTCGCTCGTCGGTAGTCTCGCCATCGGGGTCGGCATCGCGCTGATTGCTGGATCGATCTATGTCTTCTTCAACCGGCCGAGCCTGGACCGGCTATTCGACGATCCTGAAGCACCGGCGGAGACGGAGGCCGAGGACGCGGAAGCGGCGGAGCCGGCGGAAACCGAAGAGGCGCCGGAAGAATAGCTGCGCCGAACGCTTTCGGGGAAAAGTTCGCCTCGGCCATCTTGCATCGCAGCATGACCCTTGCTAGGTGGCCCGCAGCCGTAGCGGGGGCGTTTTGCCGCTCCCTTTTCTATGGATCAGTCATCCTCCTTTAGGGGCATATTTGCGCGTGGATATTTCCGGCGGAATCAAGGCCAGCTTGGCAGGCCGCTATGCAGCGGCACTGTTCGAACTGGCGGAAGAGAATAAGCAGCTCGACGCGGTCGAGGACAGCCTTGCGAAGCTCAAATCGGCGCTCGCCGATTCGGGCGAATTCGCGACCCTGACCACGAGCCCGCTCGTCGGCCGGTCCGAAGCGGTCGCGGCGACCAAGGCGGTCTCCGAATCGCTGTCGCTCGATCCGCTCACCACCAATTTCCTCGGCACGCTCGCCGAGAATCGCCGCCTTGCCCAGCTCGGCCCGGCGATCCGCGCTTTCTCGACCATCGCCGCGCAATATCGCGGTGAGGCTAATGCCGAAGTCATCTCGGCGCATCCCCTTACCGACGACCAGGTCACGGCGCTGAAGGCAAAGCTCAAAAGCCTCGCCGGCCGCGACGTCAATGTCGACATGAATGTCGATCCCTCGCTGCTGGGCGGCCTCGTCGTCCGCATGGGCAGCCGGATGATCGACGGCTCGCTCCGTACCAAACTCAATACGCTCGCCTCGGCAATGAAGGGCTGAACGCCCATATGCCTAATGGTTCCATGAAAGGTTCATAATGGACATCAACGCTGCAGAAATCTCCAAGGTCATCAAGGACCAGATCGCCAGTTTCGGCACCGAGGCGCAGGTCTCGGAAATCGGAACCGTGCTTTCGGTCGGTGACGGTATCGCTCGCGTGCACGGCCTCGACAACGTCCAGGCCGGTGAAATGGTCGCCTTCGAAAACGGCATCCAGGGCATGGCGCTGAACCTTGAATCCGACAATGTCGGCGTCGTGATCTTCGGCTCCGACGCCGAGATCAAGGAAGGCGACACGGTCAAGCGCACCGAGACGATCGTGGACGTTCCGGTTGGCAAGGGCCTGTTGGGGCGCGTGGTCGACGGCCTCGGCAATCCGATCGACGGCAAGGGCCCGATCGAAGGCGCCGAGCGCGCGCGCGTGGAAGTGAAGGCGCCGGGCATCATCCCGCGCAAATCGGTTCACGAGCCGGTCCAGTCGGGCCTCAAGGCCATTGACGCGCTCGTGCCCGTGGGCCGCGGTCAGCGCGAGTTGATTATCGGCGACCGCCAGACTGGCAAGACCGCCGTCGCAGTCGACACGTTCATCAACCAGCGGACGGTCAACGAGACGGACGACGAGTCGAAGAAGCTTTATTGCATCTATGTCGCCGTCGGCCAGAAGCGCTCGACGGTTGCGCAGATCGTCCGCCAGCTCGAAGAAAATGGCGCGATGGACTATTCGATCGTCGTCGCCGCCACGGCCTCCGAGCCGGCCCCGCTTCAATATCTTGCGCCGTACACGGGCTGCACGATGGGCGAGTATTTCCGCGACAACGGCATGCACAGCTGCATCGTCTATGACGATCTTTCGAAACAGGCCGTCGCCTATCGCCAGATGTCGCTGCTGCTGCGCCGCCCGCCGGGCCGCGAAGCCTATCCGGGCGACGTCTTCTATCTTCACTCCCGCCTGCTCGAGCGCGCGGCGAAGATGAACGAAGACAATGGCGCCGGTTCTATGACCGCGCTGCCGATCATCGAAACCCAGGCGGGCGATGTTTCGGCCTATATTCCGACCAACGTTATCTCGATCACGGACGGTCAGATCTTCCTCGAGACCGACCTCTTCTTCCAGGGCATCCGCCCGGCGATTAACGTCGGCCTCTCGGTGAGCCGCGTCGGCTCCGCCGCCCAGACCAAGGCGATGAAAAAGGTGGCCGGCTCGATCAAGCTGGAGCTCGCCCAGTATCGCGAGATGGCGGCCTTCGCCCAGTTCGGTTCGGACCTCGACGCCTCCACGCAGCAGCTGCTCAACCGCGGCGCGCGGCTGACAGAACTCCTCAAACAGAAGCAGTTCTCGCCGATGCCGATGGAAGAGCAGGTCGCCTCGATCTTCGCGGGCACCGAAGGCTATCTGGATGGCATCGCGACCGACAAGGTCACGGAATTCGAGTCCAGCTTCCTCGCCCATATGCGCGCTGATCATGCCGATGTGCTGGCGACGATCCGCGACACGCAGAAGCTCGAAGACGATACGGCCGAAAAGCTGACTTCGATCCTCGACGATTTCGCGAAGACCTTCGCCTAAGAGGCTGAAAAACCGTGGCAAGTCTTAAAGAACTCAAGGATCGGATCGGGTCGGTCAAATCGACCCAGAAGATCACCAAGGCCAAGCAGATGGTCGCCGCCGCCAAGCTCCGCAAGGCGCAGGAAGCGGCCGAGGCCGCGCGCCCGTACGCCGAGCGGCTGGAAAGCGTGATGACGAGCCTTGCGTCCAAGGTCTCGATCAATTCCGACACGCCCAAGCTGCTGGCCGGCACCGGCAAGACGCAGCGGCATCTGATGGTCGTCGCCACGTCGGATCGTGGTCTGTGCGGCGCGTTCAACACGAATATCGTCAAGGAAGCCCGCGAAAAGGCCGATGCGCTGATCGCCGAGGGCAAGGACGTGACCTTCTATCTGATCGGCAAGAAGGCGAAGCCGGTCGTCAAACGCTTTTACGCGGACGCGATCGACCATCATTACGACACGAGCGACATCAAGAACCCGCATTATGACGATGCGAAAGCGATCTCCGAGGAGCTGGTCGCGCGGCTTGAGGACGACAAGTTCGATGTCGCCTGGCTCTTCTATTCCAAGTTCAAATCGGCGCTGGTTCAGGAACCGCAAACGCAGCAGATCATCCCGGTTCCGGTTCCCGAAGAAGCAGAGGCGGGCAGCAAGGCCGCTGTCGAATATGAGCCGGACGAGGAGGAAATCCTCTCCGAACTGCTGCCGCGCAACCTGTCGATCCAGATTTTCCGCGCGCTGCTCGAAAACGCGGCGTCGGAACAGGGCGCCTCGATGACCGCCATGGATAACGCGACGCGCAACGCCGGCGAGCTCATCGACAAGCTGACCATCGAATATAACCGCAGCCGTCAGGCCGCGATCACCACCGAACTCGTAGAAATCATCTCGGGCGCCGAAGCGCTCTAGGCAGTTAGAAGGCAAGAGGTAACAATCATGGCCACCACCACCAACAATGTCGGCACGATTAGCCAGGTCATCGGCGCCGTCGTCGATGTCAGCTTCCCGAACGAGCTGCCCGAGATCCTGTCGGCGCTGGAAACCGACAATAATGGCAACCGCCTCGTGCTCGAGGTCGCCCAGCATCTCGGCGAGAATATGGTCCGCACGATCGCGATGGACGCGACCGAGGGTCTGGTCCGCGGCCAGGAAGTGACCGATACGGGCAACCAGATCACCATGCCGGTCGGCCCGAAGACGCTTGGCCGCATCATGAACGTCGTCGGCGAACCGATCGACGAACTCGGCCCGATCGGCGCCGAGGACACCGCGCCGATCCACGCTGACGCACCGCCCTTTGTCGACCAGTCGACGGACGCCGAAATTCTCGTCACGGGCATCAAGGTCGTCGACCTGCTCGCGCCCTATGCGAAAGGCGGCAAGATCGGCCTGTTCGGCGGCGCCGGCGTCGGCAAGACCGTGCTCATTCAGGAGCTGATCAACAATATCGCCAAGGGCCATGGTGGCACCTCAGTGTTCGCCGGTGTCGGCGAGCGCACCCGCGAGGGTAACGACCTGTATCACGAATTTCTCGATGCCGGCGTTATCGCCAAGAATGACGAAGGCGTCGCGATCTCCGAGGGCTCGAAAGTGGCCCTCGTATACGGCCAGATGAACGAACCGCCGGGCGCCCGCGCCCGCGTCGCGCTGTCGGGCCTGACGATCGCCGAATATTTCCGCGACCAGGAAGGCCAGGACGTGCTCTTCTTCGTCGACAACATCTTCCGTTTTACGCAAGCGGGCTCGGAAGTGTCCGCGCTGCTCGGCCGTATTCCGTCGGCCGTGGGCTATCAGCCGACGCTCTCAACGGACATGGGCAACCTGCAGGAGCGCATCACCTCGACCAACAAGGGTTCGATCACCTCGGTACAGGCCATTTACGTGCCGGCCGACGACCTCACCGACCCGGCACCGGCTACCAGCTTCGCCCACTTGGACGCCACGACCGTGCTGTCGCGCGCCATTTCGGAGCTCGGCATCTATCCGGCGGTTGACCCGCTGGACTCGACCAGCCGCGTGCTCGAACCGCGCGTTGTCGGCCAGGAGCATTACGATACGGCCCGTGCCGTCCAGGAAACGCTCCAGCGCTACAAGTCGCTGCAGGACATCATCGCCATTCTCGGCATGGACGAGCTTTCGGAAGAAGATAAGCTGATCGTCGCGCGCGCACGCAAGATCCAGCGCTTCCTGTCCCAGCCGTTCCACGTGGCCGAGGTCTTCACCGGCAAGCCCGGCATCTTCGTCGAACTCGAGGACACGATCCGCTCGTTCAAGGAAGTGGTCGAAGGCAAGCATGACGACCTGCCCGAAGCGGCCTTCTACATGGTCGGCGGCATCGACGACGTCCGTGAGCGGGCTCGCGAACTGGCCGCAGAAGCGGCGTAGCGATGGCGGACTTGCGCCTTGAAGATTGCGTCAATGAAGTGTGCCCATGGTCGGGGAAACCCGTCTCGGCCGACTCGTTGACGCTCTACAAGGGCGCGGTGTTCGGCTTCTGCAACACCGGATGCCGTGATAAATTCGAGACGGCGACGTCGATGTTCGACAAAGCGTTGAAGGACTGAATCAGATGGCTCTCAATTTCGAACTTGTGACGCCCGAAAAACTTCTCCGCTCGGAAGAAGTGCATATGGTCGTCGTGCCCGGCACGGAGGGCGATATGGGCATTTTCGCGCGCCACGCGCCCGTGATGACCACGATCCGCGATGGCAATATCTCGATCTACAAGACTGCTGGTGGCGAAGCCGAGACGATCAAGGTCGAAGGCGGGTTCGCCGAGGTGAACTCTAAAGGCCTGACGATCCTCGCCGAAAAGGTCGTCGAGGAAGACTAGGCGCTCCCTCGATTAGGCCGCAGCCCGCCGTCGCTGCCGGTTCCATAGCCACAGCCCCGCGACGATAATCAGCGCCGCCCCGCCCATCGCGAGCGGGTCCGGATAATCGCCATAAAAAGTCACGCCGATGGCGACCGCTGTCAGCAATTGCACATAGACCATCGGCGCGGTTTCGGCCGCCGAGGCCTTGGTCGTCGCCATATAGACGAGCCAGTGGCCGAAGGACGCCGTGACCGCGACCAGCGCGCAGCGGGCGATCACGCTCCAGTCCGGCATGTCCACATGCAGACCTTCGACGCCTGAGACATGGCCGATAAAGGCCGCGGCAATCATGACCGGCGTGGCGATCGCGGAAATCAGCACCTGCATCAACAGGCCCGAACCACTGCCCGCCGCCATGCGGTTGAAAACGATGGTGAAGGAAAAGCAGACCGCCGCGCCGATCGGCAATAATACGCTCCAGCCCAGATCGAAGATATTGGGCTGCAAAACCAGGATCATGCCGACAAAGGCAATGCCGGTGGCGTACCAGGTAATGCGCGGCATGCGTTCGCCGAGCATGAGCGTCGATAAGATTGCGGTAATCATTGGCGCGGTGAACTGGATCGCGGTCGCATCGGCGAGCGGCATGACGAAAATCGCGCTGAAAAAGAAAAGCGTCGCCAGCGCCACCGACACGCCCCGGCCGATCTGGACCCAGGGCCGGGGGCAGCGCAGACCTCTGCGCCCTTCTACCATCAACAACAATAGCAATAATCCAATTGAACCAATGGTATAGCGCAGGGCGGCTACAGCCAACCCCGGCCATTCGCCGGCGATCGACTTGATGATGCCGTCACCCATCGACAGGCAGGCGAAACCGGCCAGCGCGAGCAGCAGCCCGATTGCGGTCGAGTCTCCGCTTATCCGCAATTTCGCTGCATTTTCGGGGTTTTCCGCTGCCATTGCTCCCCTTTGACGGGCATTAGCTAATTGTCAAAGTTTTCAATCTATTCACCATTCCGAACCGGCTCGCCTGACGCGGGCATATCGTATTGAGGGATGGGATGAGCGCATTTGGACGAAAAGGCGGTGGCCAGAAACCTTCTTTCGGCGTCGCACGGCCCATGCAGGGCGGCTCCGGCACGTCCGGCGATACGGAGGCGAAGGACAGCAAGGGCGGCGAACAGTTCCCGCCGATCGATTCGCTCGACCTGCCAGCGGAGGATGACGGATCGATCATTCCGCCCGAAGCCGATGCCATGTCGAAGCTCAACGACCGCGCCAATGCGGTCGCCGAAGCGGCGGAAGAAGCGCAGGGTTTCGAAGCCTCGGTTCATAAGATCAAGGAACAGGTGCTGCCGCGCCTGCTCGAACGTGTCGATCCGGAAGCGGCATCGACGCTCACCAAAACCGAACTGGCCGAAGAATTCCGCCCGATCATCTCCGAGGTGCTCGCTGAGCTGAAAATCACGCTGAACCGGCGCGAACAGTTTGCGCTCGAAAAAGTGCTGGTCGACGAGCTGCTCGGTCTCGGCCCGCTCGAAGAACTGCTCTCCGATCCGGACATCAACGACATCATGGTCAACGGCCCGGAACAGACCTATGTCGAGCGCAAGGGCAAGCTCGAACTCTCCAAGATCAAGTTCCGCGACGAAGAGCATCTGCTGCAGATCGCCCAGCGCATCTGTAACTCGGTCGGCCGCCGTGTCGACCAGACGACGCCGCTGGCCGACGCCCGTCTCGCCGACGGTTCGCGTGTGAACGTCATCGTGCCGCCGCTCTCGCTGCGCGGCACGGCAATCTCGATTCGTAAATTCTCCGACAAGCCGATCACCATCGACATGATGAAGGATTGGGATTCCATGTCGGACAAGATGGCGACCTTCCTGAAGGTGGCCGGCGCCAGCCGTTTCAACACGGTCATCTCAGGAGGTACGGGTTCGGGTAAGACGACGATGCTCAACGCCATGTCGAAGATGATCGACCCGGGCGAGCGCGTGTTGACCATCGAGGACGCCGCCGAACTTCGTCTGCAGCAGCCGCACTGGCTGCCGCTGGAAACCCGCCCCGCAAACCTTGAGGGCAAGGGCGAGATATCGATCGGCGACCTCGTCAAGAACGCCCTGCGTATGCGCCCCGATCGCATCATCCTGGGTGAGATTCGCGGCGCGGAATGTTTCGACCTGCTCGCCGCAATGAATACGGGCCATGACGGCTCGATGTGTACGCTTCACTCCAACAGCCCGCGCGAATGCCTGGGCCGTATGGAAAACATGGTCATGATGGGCGACATCAAGATCCCGAAGGAAGCGATCTCGAAACAGATTGCCGACTCGGTCGATCTCATCATTCAGGTGAAGCGCCTGCGCGACGGTTCGCGCCGGACGACCAACATCACCGAGGTGATCGGGATGGAAGGCGACGTCATCGTCACGCAGGAACTGTTCAAGTTCGAATATACGGGCGAGGACGATAACGGGAAAATCATCGGCGAATATCGCTCGATGGGCTTGCGCCCCTACACGCTCGACAAGGCGAAGGCCTTCGGTTTCGAACAGCCTTGCCTCGAGGCTTGCCTCTAGCTTTCGCGCCGCCGCGCTATCCGTTTCGACAGCGCATTGGGTTCGGTCACGCCATCGGTCCGCATGGCGTCGGACCGGTCTCCGGCTTTCGCAATCAGGCCTGGGATCAGCACGGCCTCGGGGAGATTGCGCCAATATTTCTTCGGCATTTCGGCCGTCATCGCCTTCACCTTCAGCCGTGCAGGATTGAAGATCGCGGCGAAATAGGCCTTCCATTCCACTTCCACGATATCGGCATCGGGCACGTCCTGCCGGGACGCGCCGGCTTCGTAGCGCAACGCACCGTCCTGCCAGATGGCCGAGCGTTCGGGCGTCAGGATTGCCCAGTCCATATTGGGAAAGCGCCGGACGAAGAAAGGCGTCGCCAGTTCGACGATCCGGTGATCGGGCTCGAACCAGGCGGCGAACCGCTCACGGCCGCCCTGCTCGCCGACTTTCCGAAAGCGGACGAACGCATGCATCTTGTGCCGATCACGCCGGATGGCCTTGGCGCATCCATGCGCCCAGGCGACATCCGGATCGGCCGCATTGGCGAGCAGATGATGTTCGCGCTGGAGACGAAAAAGCAGCCGGTAGAGACGCGCAAAGCGCTCAGCATCGCGATGGCAGATGACTAGCCGGCTCAGCGTCAAAAATGCGCTCGGTACGCGTGTCTGCACGGAGGGCGAAGCGGTCAGCGCGGTATCCGCGGCTTCCGCAAACAATCCCGGCTGCGCCTCTCCGCTCTGCCATTCTACCGCCTCAGGCCGCACGCCCTGCGCGCACAGATTCCGGGCGGCATTGCGCCAACCCTTCCAATCCGTCGGCGAGGCAAGTGCAACGGTCGGCATCAGAATAGCGACAATTGTTCGGCGGGCGGGCGGACCCGGGCCGCAAGGCCGGCGCTATCGGTGAGCACACCGGGCGACCAGTCTGCAGCTTCGATAAAGGGCAGCAGCTTCTTCACCGACACGGTCAGCCGCGCCAGATCGTCGAGCCGCAGCTTCGCCGATCGCCGCGCTTTCAGCAGCTTGCCGATCGCGACCGGCCCCAGGCCCGGCACACGCAACAGCCGCGCGCGCGGTGCCCGGTTGATATCGACGGGAAACCATTCGCGATGGACGAGCGCCCAAGCGAGCTTCGGATCGATGGCGAGATCGAGCATGCCCTGCGCGCCGCCCTCCATGATTTCGCCAACCTCGAACCCGTAAAAGCGGAGCATCCAGTCGGCCTGATACAGGCGATGCTCGCGCACCAGCGGCGGGCGGATCGGCGGCAGGTCCGCCGAGGCATCGGGAATGGGGCTATAGGCGGAATAATAGACGCGCCGCAGCCTGTAGTCGCCGTACAGGCTCGTCGATGCCGTCAATATCTGCATGTCGTCCGACCCGTCGGCGCCGACGATCATTTGCGTCGATTGACCGCCCGGCGCGAAACGCGGCGGCTTCGCCTTGCGGACAAGCCGCGACCGGCGCTCCCCGCGGTTTGCATCTATGCCGCTGCGCACATTGCCCATCGCCGCGCGAATGGTCTTCGCGGATTTTTCGGGCGCATAGTGGCGCAGGCCTTCAGCGCGCGGCAGCTCGATATTGATCGAGAGCCGGTCGGCATGGCGGCCCGCCGCTTCGATCAGCTCGGGCGATGCTTCGGGGATAGACTTGAGATGGATATAGCCGAGAAAGCCATGATCCTCGCGCAGGCTGCGCGCAACTTCGACGATCTGCTCCATCGTATAATCGGGCGAGCGGATAATGCCGGACGAGAGAAACAGGCCCTCGATATAGTTGCGCTTGTAGAAATCGAGCGTCAGCCGGACGAGCTCTTCGGGCGTGAAGCGTGCCCGCTCGACATTGGATGAGACCCGATTGACGCAATAGCGGCAATCGAAGGTGCAGAAATTGGTCAGCAACACCTTGAGCAGAGAGATGCACCGCCCGTCCGGTGCATAGGCGTGGCACAGCCCCATACCTTCGGTCGAACCCAAGCCTGCGGTGCCGATCGCACTGCGCTTACTGGTGCCCGACGATGCGCAGGACGCATCATATTTCGCCGCATCGGCCAGTATCTTAAGCTTCTCGATCATGGTTTTGGCCGCCATTCCATGAGCCTAACCCGGCAATCGGAACATATCAAGAACATTGAGAGCGGAGTATTAAGTGCCTGCGGCCAATAATCCCAGCATCGCCGCAGCAATCAGCGACAGCATCATCACCAGCGTCCAATTGACCCAACCGACCTTGTCGAGATGATCGCGATTGTTGCGCCGCCAGTCCATCCAGCCGGCGAATATGCCCGCCAACAGGGCGGCGACCGCGAAGGCACCGAGCGTCATTTGGCGCTCCGCTTCGTTCGCGTGACACCGAAAGCACAGCGCATGTTTTTTGGCTCAGCTGCCTCTTTTTGATTGCTTATGATAATCGTTCTCATTATCGAAATCTATCGACAGACCTTTCCTAGCTTCCCTTTCCGATTGGATTTCTCATGTTGCGTAACGTCTCGCGTGTCGGCCTTCCCCTTATGGCGAGCATATCATCCATCGCTTTTGTGCATGGCACGGCGTCGGCGCAAGGCGTGACGACGCCGGCAACCACGACGATGACCTCGACCGGCCCGCAGATCGTCGTCACCGGCCAATATTTCGAGGAAGACACGATCAGCGCGACCAAGACGGAAACGCCGCTGATCAACGTGCCGCAAAGCCTTTCGATCATCTCGCGCGAACAGATCGACGACCAGGTTCTCGGCGATATCGGCGACATTCTCCGCTACACGCCCGGCGCATCGATCGGCCAGGGCGAAGGCCATCGCGACCAGATCACGATCCGCGGTCAGAATACGACCGCCGACTTCTACATCGACGGCCTGCGCGACGACGTCCAATATTTCCGACCGCTCTACAATCTGGAGCGCATCGAAATCCTGCGCGGATCGAATGCGATGATCTTCGGCCGTGGCGGCGGCGGCGGGATCATCAACCGCGTGACCAAGACGGCCATTGCTGGCGATACGTTTGGCAACGGCACGGCGAGCGTCGACACGTTCGGCTCCGTCTATATCGCCGGCGATGCCAATATCGCGGCCGGCGATAGGCTAGGGTTCCGCCTGAACGCCTTTTACGAATCGCTCAACAATCATCGCGACTTTTTCGACGGCGATCGCTTCGCGATCAATCCGACCGCAACGCTTGAGTTTGGCCCCAACACGCGGCTCATCGGCTCCTATGAATATGTCGATGACGACCGGGTGGTCGATCGCGGCGTCCCTGCGCTGAACGGCGAGCCGCTGGAAGGGTTCGACAATACATTTTTCGGCGACCCCGATGCCAATTTCACGACGCTGGAGGCGCATATCTCGCGCCTGCGCTTCGAGCATGATTTCTCGGACAGCCTCTCCTACAATTCGACGCTGCAATATGCCGACTACAACAAATTCTATCAGAACATCTATCCGGTCGGCTTCGACGATGTCGCCAACACAGTCTCACTGGACGGCTATCGCGACACGACGCAGCGCGAAAATTTCATCATCCAGGGCAATCTGATCTGGCGCGGCAATACGGGTGCGATCGGCCACACGCTGTTGTTCGGCTATGAATATGGCGACCAGCAAACGCAAAATGCGCGGCGCGATGTGCTCTTCGCGGGCAGCATGGACGACCAGATCACTTTTGGTTTTACGGACCCGCTGGCGATCCCCGCCTTCACCTTCCCGCGCTTCACCCGCGCACGCAATTCGGATGCCGAATTCTTCTCCGTGTACGCGCAGGACCAGATCGCGATCGGCGATCATGTGATCATCGTCGCGGGTATCCGCTTCGATCATTTCGAGATCGATGTCGTCGACCAGATCGAGGTGAATGACGGCGCGGCGGACGGCAATGACGGTTTTCTGAGCCGGTCGGACAGCGAGTGGTCGCCGCGGATCGGCATCATCTACAAGCCGCAGGACAATGTGTCGCTATACGCCAGTTATGCGCGCTCCTTCTTGCCGCGCTCCGGCGACCAGTTCCTGACGCTGTCGCCGACCACCGAGTCGCTGGCGCCCGAACAGTTCGACAATTACGAGATCGGCATCAAGTGGGACCCGCAGCCGGGCCTCAGCCTGACCGCGGCGATCTTCCGCCTCGATCGCGAAAACGGCACGACGCCCGACCCGAACGATCCGGGCAATTCGATCCTCACGGGCAGCCGCACCGAAGGCTTCGAACTGCAGCTGGTCGGGGAAATCCTGCCCGGCTGGAGCGTGAATGCTGGCTACAGCTATCTCGACGCCGACGAGCGCGGCCGCGTGGTCGGCACGACGCTGGCCAATCGCACGCTCGCCCAGGTTCCCGAGCATATGCTGTCCATGTGGAACCATATCGACGTGACCGAACAGTTCGGCATCGGCGTCGGCGTGACCCACCAGTCCTCGCAATTCGCCGCGATCGATAACAGCGTACGCCTGCCCAGCTTCACCCGGTTCGACGCGGCGCTGTTCTACGACATCAGCGAGAATGTCCGCGTGCAGCTCAATGTCGAGAATCTGTTCGACGAAGACTATTTCCCCGCCGCGCATAACAACAACAATATCTCGACGGGCGAGCCGCTCAACGCGCGCTTCACCGTCCGCGCGAACTTCTAGGAAAAGCGCTCAGCGGCAGCGGCACGATCCGCCACTGCCGGAGCTCTTTTTATTTGCTGAGCTTTTCGATCTGTTCCTGGAGCTGGGCGAGCTGATCCTTCAGCGCCTCCACCTCGGCATCGCGATGGCTGTCTTCGTCGCTGGCGCTCGCACCCGGCTTCATCGACTGCTGGAAGGCGCCGGCGGCCGCCTCGAACATTTCCATGTTGCGGCGCGCAATCTCCCCGAACGGGCCGGAGCCCAGCGCGCCTTCCATGGCGTCGCGGAACTTTGCCTGATTGCGCTGAAACGCCTCCATCGAGGCTTCGAGATATTGCGGCACCATCGCGGACATCGAATTGCCGTACATGCCGATCAAGTCGCGCAGAAAGCTGACGGGCAGCATGTTCTGCCCTTGGCTTTCCTCTTCCATGATGATCTGGGTCAACACGCTACGGGTAATATCGTCCCCGCTCTTCGCATCGATGACCTGAAAATCGCGCTTGTCGCGGATCATGTCGCCGAGATGATCGAGCGTGATGTAACTGGAGCTTTCGGTGTTATAGAGGCGGCGATTGGCGTATTTCTTGATGATGACCGTGTCGGAGTCGGAACCGGATTTAGCCATGACTATGTCTCCAAATGATGGGGCCATCTAGCACCGGGAGATAGTGCACTGCAACACAAACCCCGCCCTCTCCCGCTTTTCCTCGATTTGTTGCGCAGCGAAACCGCAGCATCACCGGAGCGGATGGCGGCGGCGCTGGCCGGGCTGAAAGCCTATCAGGAGGCCGAACGCGCGCCGCCCCCGCCCGCCGTTCCGGTCGCCGCGGAAGCGGGGCGCGCACGGCTGCTCGATTATGGTGGTGAGGGTCCGGCGGCGATCTTCGTGCCATCGCTGATCAACCCGCGGACCATTCTCGATCTGGCCGAGGACAATTCGCTCCTGCGCTGGCTGAGCGGCGCGGGCGTCCATCCCTATCTCGTCGACTGGGGTGCGCCGGCGCCGGACGAAGCTGACCTCACCGTTGCCGGCCATATCGAGACGCTGCTGTTGCCGCTGATCGACGCGATCGACCGGCCCGCACATCTGGTCGGCTATTGCCTTGGCGGCACCATGGCGATGGCGGCCGCCACTTTGCGCACGCCGCTCTCGCTGGTGACGATGGCCGCGCCGTGGCGCTTCGACGGTTTTCCGGAGGAGGCGCGCGAAGGTCTTCAATCGCTCTGGGAGAATGCCGAGCCGACAGCGCGCGAGATCGGCGCGCTGCCCATGGAGGTTCTGCAAACCGGATTCTGGAAACTCGATCCGGCACGCACCGTCAGCAAGTTCGAGATGTTCGGAACGCTCGATCCGGGTAGCGCCAAAGCGCGCGCCTTCGTGGCGCTCGAAGACTGGGCCAATGATGGCCCGCCGCTGACTTATGGCGCCGGCCGGGAACTGGTCGAAGAATTGTTTCAGGCGAACCGGCCCGGCCAAGGGCAATGGAAAGTCGGCGGCCAGCATATCGACCCCGCTGCCCTGCCCTGCCCGACTCTCGATATCGTTTCGACCAGCGACCGGATCGTCCCCGAAGCGACGGCGGCTCGAACCGGCGACGTGCTTACGCTGAAACAGGGCCATGTCGGCATGGTCGTCGGCGGCCGCGGACGGCAGGCCCTTTGGGAGCCGCTCGCACAATGGCTTTCGCAGGTGCAGCACAAAGAGTAAGATCGCCCGCGACTCACCAGTTTTCAGCGAAAGGTCTCCGGCCATGCCCGATATCGTCATCACCGCCGCCAAGCGCACGCCCGTCGGCAGCTTCCTCGGCGCATTTGCGACAACACCCGCTCATGAACTGGGCAAGGTCGCGATCGAAGCGGCTCTCGAACAGTCGGGCGTCGCGCCCGGTGATGTTTCCGAAGTGGTGATGGGCCAGGTGCTGACCGCCGGCGAAGGACAGAACCCGGCGCGCCAGGCGTCCATGGCCGCCGGCGTGCCCAAGGAAATTCCTGCTTGGGGCGTCAACCAGGTATGCGGATCGGGCCTGCGCGCGGTCGCCATCGCCAGCCAGCAGGTCGCGACCGGCGATGCCACGATCGTCGTCGCGGGCGGACAGGAGAATATGTCGCTCTCCCCGCATTGCCAGCATATGCGCAGCGGCACAAAGATGGGGCCGATCGGGCTGGTCGATACGATGATCAAGGATGGCCTCACCGATGTGTTCAACGATTATCATATGGGCATCACGGCCGAGAATCTGGCCGAACGCTATCAGGTGACACGCGAGGATCAGGACGCCTTCGCCACCTTGTCGCAGAACAATGCCGAGCGCGCCCGCGCGGACGGCCGGTTTACCGACGAAATCGCACCGGTGACGGTAACCCATCGCAAGGGCGAAACAGTCGTCGAGGACGACGAATATATTCGCCCCGGCGTGACGGCTGAGAGCCTTGCCAGCCTGCGCCCCGCCTTCAAGAAGGACGGCACCGTCACGGCAGCCAATGCGAGCGGCATCAATGACGGCGCGGCGGCGCTGGTCGTCATGTCCGCGGACGAGGCCGAGCGCCGGGGCGCACCCGTGCTCGCGCGGATTGCAAGCTGGGCATCGGCAGGCGTCGATCCGTCGATCATGGGTATCGGCCCCGTCCCCGCTACGAAGCGCGCGCTCGAAAAGGCCGGCTGGTCGATCGGCGATCTCGATCTCATCGAAGCAAACGAAGCTTTCGCCGCGCAGGCGTTGTCTGTCGGCAAGGAGCTTGGCTGGGACCCGGACAAGGTCAACGTCAATGGCGGCGCCATCGCCATCGGCCACCCGATCGGCGCGTCCGGCGCCCGCGTGCTGACGACCCTGCTCTACGAGATGCAGAAGCGCGACGCGCATAAGGGTCTCGCCACGCTCTGCATCGGCGGCGGCATGGGCATCGCCATGTGCGTCGAACGCTAAAATTCCCGCAGAAATTGGCGAAAAACGCCAAATTTTACCCCATGATTTGGCGTAATTTCCCACGGTTTCGCAGCCACCAGATGACATGTAACAGGCGAAAAGCCGTAAGCAATTGAAAAATAACTATTTTCAATAACTGGCACAACTCCTGCTCTGTATGTGGTGATGCCGGCGCAGACCGGTCGAACTGAAACAGAGATCGGGGTTCAGGAATGTTCAAGGAAATCGCACTTACCGCGGCAGTAGGTCTTCTCGCAGCCGGTTTCGGCGCCGGCGCTATCGGCGGCGGTAACGATACTGAGGCCACTGAGGGGCGCATTTATCATTACGTCCGTAGCAATCAGGACGGCAGCGACGCGGAGAATGTCTATGTCTATCGCGCTGCGGCAAATCGCCTCGAAGTATACAAGTCGCGTGGACGCTGCGAAGGCGCGGCATTCGTAACCGCCTGGGTCGACGCGGATACGGGCCGCGCAGCGATCATCAATGGCGGGCGGCTGATGCCGGAAGCACGCCACGAGACCTTCGCAACGATTAGCTATGACGGCGCGGCCGCGATGCTGCGTGCCGAGGCCGCCCTGCCCGACCGGATGGTGCGTGAGCAGGTACGCGTCGAAGAACCGATCTACCATCTCTACGATTTCGATCTCGCCACCCTATCGCTGCAGACGATGGCGCTCGATAATCCGCGCGCGGGCTTCTCCTTCGGCCTACCGCTGATCCGGACCGATGCGCCGGGCGGTCGCCATCTCAGTCATCTGGGCCGCGCCGACGCCGAATATGCCGGCGAGGAAGACTATCGCGGTACTGCCGCAATCCGCTTCGAGGTTGCGGGCCCGGCACTCGGCGAGAATGGCGGTCCGCTCTGGATCGATGCCGAAACCGGCCATGTCCTCGGCGCGGAATGGGGTATCCCCAACCATGCCGGCATGGACGATTTCGCGCTCCGCCTGGTCGAAACGGACGATGGCGGCGAAGCCGCCTGGCAGGATCTGCTGACGGCCCATTTCGAAGGCTGCGAAACCGCGTAAGGCGAATTGCATTCATTAGCAGGCGGCCTTAGCCTTTGCGCCATGACGATCATCACTCGCATGGCGCTTGCCGCCTGCCTTGCCGGATTGGCCGCCTGCACGATGCCCGACGAACCCGCCGAAAACAACGCCCCACCCGCCGCAGAGGCGCAGCCGGACATCATGACATGGGACGATCTGTTCGCCCGACCAAAGCCGGAGACGGATATCCGCATTCCCTATGGCGACGGCGATCTTCAGTTTTCCGAACTCTGGCTGCCGGAGGGCGACGGGCTGCATCCGGTGGTGCTGATGATCCATGGCGGCTGCTGGCAGACCGATATCGCAGAACGCGACATCATGAACTGGATCGCCGGAGACCTAAGGGATCGCGGGATCGCCGTCTGGAATATCGAATATCGCGGTGTCGATCGCGACGGGGGCGGCTATCCGGGAACGTACGAAGACGTCGCCGCAGCGGCCCAGTCGCTCATAGACCATCGCCGGCAGTATAACATCGCCGAGTGGAATACGGTGGTGATCGGACACTCCGCCGGTGGCCATCTCGCGCTCTGGCTTGCGGCTTCGCAACCACAATTCCGCGTCGCCCTATCGCCCCATTCGCTCAATATCCGCACGGTCATCAGCCAGGGCGGCCTGCCCGATCTCGAGGCCGGCACACAGCGTGAGGGCCATCCGTGCGGCACGGAGGCGCCGCGCCTGATGATGGGCGGCCGGCCCAATCTGACATCGCCGCAACGCATGCGGGCACCGGGCGTCCGGCAGATCCTCGTCAATGCGGACCGCGACCGGATAGCCCCGCCCGAATATGCCGAAGCCTATCGCAACGCCAATCTGGCGCGTGACGTGACCGATATCGAACTGGTTGTCATACCCGGCGAAGGCCATGTCGAACTGGTGACACCGGGCACGGCGAGCTGGGAGCGGCAAGTCGCGCTGATCGAAGCGGCGCTCGGCCGCGTTCCGCCCGAATCCTGATCCTATCCGAATTCCACGTCGAAGCCGCCGGTCAGCAGCATAGCCGCACCGATCGCCAACACTATGACGCCGAGCGCAAGACCCATGAGATTGAGCGCGTTGCTACCGGCCCGGCGCGAGCTGAAGGCAAGCACCGCGGCCAGCGCCGCACAGATGATCCCAGTCAGAAGTGTCGCTCCCTCCGCTGAATAATTCCACACGCCCGCGGGTACCGAGATAACGAGCAAAGCTGCCACCACGCCGAGCAGCGCGGAGAATGCTGCGAGGCCCTTTCCGCCGCCCTGATCTGCCCCATTCTGATCTGACATTATTATCCCCCCAATTCTTATCGATTGCCCTGGCCTAGATGTCTTGGCCGTGACGAACAAGTTCGACCCCGCCCATGCCGCTTTGGGTGACTGGCGTCTGCGGACTTTGCTAAGGCAGGTTTCATGACAACGCTTGCCGACGCCCAGGCCCAAGATGCCGCTGATCCCCTTGCGCCGATGCGCGCGCATTTCGCACTGCCGGACGGCGTCATCTATCTGGATGGCAATTCGCTCGGCGCGTTGCCCAAGGCGACGGTCACCGCGCAGGAGGACGCGGTCGCGCGGCAATGGGGCGCGGACCTAATCCGCAGCTGGAACAGCAATGACTGGATCGGCGCGCCGCAGCGGATCGGCGCGAAGATCGCGCCGCTGATCGGAGCGAAACCGCATGAGGTGATCGTCACAGACTCGGTCTCGGTCAACCTCTTCAAGCTGATCGTCGCGGCGACGCGGCTGCGGCCGGGCCGCTCGCATATCCTGACAGAGCCCGGCAATTTCCCGACCGATCTCTACACCGCCAAGGGCGCGTCCGGAATCCTGCCCGACCATATCGTCCATACCGAACAGGCCGGCGATCTCGCCGATGCGCTCGGTCCCGAAACCGCACTGATGATGCTGACCCATGTCCATTACAAGAGCGGCGAGCGGCACGACATGGCCGGATTGACCGAAGCGGCGCATAATGCAGGCGCGCTGACGCTCTGGGATCTGAGCCACAGCGTCGGCGCGATTCCTGTCGACCTTAATGGCTGCGATGTCGATCTGGCTGTCGGCTGCGGCTATAAATATCTGAATGGTGGGCCCGGCGCGCCAGCCTTTCTGTATGTCCGCGAGGATTTGCAGGAGGAAATCCATTCGCCTTTGTCAGGCTGGATGGGCCATGCCGCACCGTTCGAGTTCCGCGACGATTATGAGCCAGCGCCGGGCATTACACGCTTCCTGTGCGGCACACCGCCGATCCTCAGCCTTTTGGCGCTGGAGACTGGAGTCGAGCTGTTCGCTGATATCGAGATGAAAGCTGTTGCCGCAAAATCGGCCGCGCTCTTCGATCTGTTCGTGGCGCACGTCGAAGAACGATGCGGCGACTATGGCCTGAACCTGATCACGCCGCGCGATGCCGCGCATCGGGGCAGCCATATCTCCTTCGCGCATTCCGATGGCTGGCCAATCAGCCAGGCGCTGATCGAACGCGGCGTGATCGGCGATTTCCGCGCGCCCGATATCCTGCGCTTCGGCCTGACGCCGCTCTATCTGCGCTTCGAGGATGTCTGGCGGGCAGTCGAGATATTGGGCGACATCCTCGACAGCGGCATCTGGCGGGAGGAACGCTTTGCCGAAAAGGCGGCGGTCACCTGAAGACTGGCCGTTCGAACACCAGTATGTCTTCATCCTTGAACAGCGACCGGCGCGTCTCGACGAACCCGAATTTTCGAGCCAATGTGATCGAGGGTTCGTTGTCCGGGCTGATGATGCAGCAATATTTCGGATAGTTCAGGTTGGTGTCCGCCCAATCCAATGCCGCCGCCAGCGCTTCGCTCGCATAGCCTTTGCCATGGGCCCATTGGTCGAACACCCAGGCGCCTTCGGGTAAATCTGGAAGCGGCGGCTTCATCGGGCGCTGGAAATCGCCGAATCCGATATTGCCCGCCATTCGGCCGCTCGCCTTCTCCTCGACGATCCACATCCCATAGCCGAGCAGTGCCCAGAAGCCGGGGGCGCGCGTAAATTTCTCCCAAGCTGCGGTACGGTCCGTCATCACGCCACCGATGAAATGGCCGACATCCGGCTGGGCGAGCATCGCACAATAGGCGTCGAAATCCTCGCGGCGGAATTCGCGCAGGATCAGCCGGTCCGTTTCGATCCGCGGCGCAATCGTGACCCGCTCCATCTCCCTATCCCCGCACTATCGTGCGTACATCACGCGATCGGCCCGTCCGCGTGCCCCATGACGAACTGGTCGACATGAACATCGCCCGAGCGCCGTAGATCGCCCACCGGACCCGACCAGATGATCCGGCCGTCATAGAGCATCGCGACGCGGTCCGAGATTTTCTCGACCGATCCCATATCGTGCGTGATCGTCAGCGCGGTGATACCGAGATCGCGGACGAGCTCGAGGATCAGCCTGTTGATGACATCGGTACGGATCGGATCGAGGCCGGTCGTCGGCTCGTCGAAAAATATGATTTCGGGGCGCGGCGCGATCGCTCGGGCCAGCGCCACACGCTTCTGCATGCCGCCGGAAAGCTCGCTGGGCCGGAGTTCGAGCACCTCTTCGCCGAGGCCCACCCGCTCCAGATTGTCGAGCGCGACTTTGCGCATCTCACCGCTGTTCCGGTAGCGCCCGCTCGTCAGCGCGAAGGTCACGTTGCGCCAGACCGGCAGCGAATCGAACAGCGCGCCCCCCTGAAACAGCATCCCGAATTTGGTGCGCACATCGTCGCGGTCCGCCTGTTTCATCGCGCAGACATCCGCGCCGTCGACGAAAATCTGGCCGCCATCAACATCCATCAAGCCGAGAATGCATTTGAGCATCACGGACTTGCCGCTGCCCGAACCGCCGATGACCGTCATCGATTCCCCGGGAGTGACCGAAAAGCTGACATCGCGCAGCACATGATTGGACCCGAAAGCCTTCGAGACATTGCGCAGTTCGATTTTCGGCTGGTCGCTCATCCCGGGATCATCCGAATGCCGTCAGCGTGACGATGAGATTGGAAAGCAGGATCAGGATGAAGGCCCCTACCACGGCGTTGGTCGTCGCCCGGCCGACGCCCGCCGCGCCGCCCCGCGTCGTCAGGCCGGCATAACAGCCCGACAGCGCGATGAAGAAACCGAACACGGCCGCCTTTACGAGCGACATCATGATATCGTCGAACTCGAGAATGTCGGCGGTCATGGTGAGATAGTTGGCCGGGTTGAAACCCAGCTTGTAGATCGAGAGCAGATAGCCGCCGAAAATCCCGATCACATTGGCGATGCACACGAGGATCGGCAGCGTGATGACGCTGGCGAAGAGGCGCGGCGCGATCAGATAGCGATAGGGATCGGTGCGCAGCGTCACCATGGCGTCGATCTGCTCGGTCACCCGCATCGTGCCGATCTCTGCGGCCATCGCCGAGGATACGCGACCCGCAACCATCAGGCCCACCAGCACCGGCCCCAGCTCGCGGACCATCGCAATCACGACGATCGCCGGCACCGTCGACTGGGCGTTGAACCGCGACCCGCCGGTATAAATCTGCTGCGCGAGCGCCGCACCGGTAAAGATCGCGGTCAACGCGACGACGGGCAGCGACGCCCAGCCGATCTGGAACATTTGCTCGAACAGCCGGAGCGGATACCAGGGCGGGGTCAGCGCCTTGCGGATCGTGTGCAGCGCGAACAGCGTCACATGGCCGATCGCCGCGAAAGCAGCGATAACGGGCCGGCCGATCGCGGCGAAGAACAGGATGACCGGGTTGGGCGCTGCGGTGTTACTCATGCCAGACGCGCTGATAGCGGCGGCCGAGCCCGGTAAGCAACTCATATTGCGAGATACCCGATTGCGATGCGGCGGTCCGAAGGTCGTAATCGATGGAGAGCCAATCGCCTTCCCCAACCTCCGACGCGGCATCGACGGAGACCGCGATCAGGTCCATCGATGTCCGGCCGATCACCGGGCACTTAACATCGCCGAAGCGCGCCATGCCGGTTCCGGAAAAGCCGCGCAGATAGCCATCGGCATAGCCGAGATTGAGGATCGCCAGCTCCATATCGCTGTCGGCGGTGAAGGTCGCATTGTAACCGACGCTGTCGCCCCGGCCGATATGGCGGCGCTGAATGACTTGCGCCTCGGGGAAAGCGACCTGGCGGATATCGGACGCTAACCCTTCGACCTGAATGCCGCCGTAGAGCGAAAGACCCGGGCGCGTCAGATCGAGATGATAGGCTTTGCCCAAGGCGATACCCGCCGAGTTGGCGAGGCTGATCCGGGCGGCATCGGTCGCGTCCGATAGCGCCGCCAATGCCGTCCGCTGCTGTTCGTTCATCACATTGTCCGGCTCATCGGCGCAGGCGAGATGGCTCATGAGCGTGTCGATCCTGAGGCCGTCGAGCAGGCCGTTCCTGACCTCTTCGACCGACACGCCGAGCCGGTTCATGCCCGTATCGACCATCACGTCGCAGGGCCCACCGGCCGCCGAGCGCCAGCGCGCAACCTGCTCGGCGGAACTGAGGCAGGGCCGCGCCGGGCTATCCAACGCCGCGGCCATATCTTCGGCCCGCACGCCATGAAACACGGTCAGCGACATATTCGCACATAGATCGGCGATCTCCGCCGCCTCTGCCCAAGTTGCGACATAGAAATCGCGGCACCCGGCGGCGATCAGCCGCTCGGTCACCGGTCTTGCGCCGAGCCCATAGCCATCGGCTTTGACGGCCGCGCCGCACATCGCCGTACCACTCAACCGATCAAGCGCCCGCCAGTTTTGCGCGAGCGCCTTGCCGTCGAGCCGCAGTCTCAGCGGCGCGTCAGCCGTCATCTTGAAAATCGCGCGGCGGACCCGATGGCAGCCCCCACCAAGCGACGAGCACCCCAAAGGCTACGATCGCCCATGTGTACCAGAGGCCTGAATAGATATCGCCGGTCCGCGCCACGATGATGCCCGCGATCAGCGGCAGGAAGCCGCCGAGATAGCCCGCGCCTATGTGGTACGGGATCGACATGGAGCTGTAGCGGATCTTCGCCGGGAACATCTCGGAGAGCAGCGCGGCGACCGAACCGTAGGTCAAAGCAGACAGGGCAGCCGAAACAAGCAACAGCGCGAAGATACCGAGAATGTTGATAAAGGGTGGGGTCTGGCGCGCAAAATCAAAGCCGTAATCGCCAAGCGCCGCCTGTATCCCATCGCGCCGCGCCATGCCATCGGCCAGCCACTCATCCGTTATCTCGATCGCCTCTCCGCCGACGGTCAATGCGAGAGCGCCGCCGGGCTCCAGCGTGTAGCGCACCCCGCTCGATGTCAGCGTTTCGAGTATCCGGCCGCATTCGGTTTGTTCGCTGCCGAACAGTTCGGCGAAGGGGTCCGTCGTGCATTCGGGCCCGCTGACGACCACGGGATTATCGGCCGCCGCGCGCGCGAGCCCCGGATTGGCGAGGCTGCCCATGCCCCAGAAGATCGGAAACAGCAGCGCGAGCGCGAGCAGCGCCCCGATCATGATCGGTTTTTTGCGCCCGACCCGGTCCGACCATTTGCCGACCATTATGTAGAAGATCATCGACACAAAGCCGGCCGTGAACAGGATCAGTTCGACCGTCAGCTCGTCCACGCGCATCGGGCCGCGCAGGAAGGAGAGGCCGGAGAAAAAGGCCGTGTACCAGATCGTCGTCAACACGCCCGTGACGCCGAACAGCGCGACGAATATGCGTTTCTTGTTGCCCGGATACCGGAAGCTTTCGGTGAACGGATTGGCCGATGTCTCGCCCGCTTCCTTCATCGCCTTGAACACCGGGCTCTCCGAAAGCTTGAACCGCATCCAGAGCGAGATCAGCAGCAGGATGATCGACAGCAGGAACGGCACGCGCCAGCCCCAGGCCGCGAAATCGTCCGCCGGAATGATGAAGCGGCAAATAAGCACCACGGCGATGCTGAGCACGAAGCCGCCAACGACGCTCGCCTGAATGAAGCTCGTATAGAAGCCGCGCTTTTCCGGCGGCGCATGTTCGGCGACATAGATAGCGGCCCCACCATATTCGCCACCCAGCGCCAGCCCCTGCAGGATACGCAGAACGATAACGATGATCGGCGCGGCGATACCAATCGTTTCCGCGGTCGGGATGAAGCCGACCCCGGCCGTCGCAACGCCCATCAGCGTCACGGTGGCGATAAAGGTATATTTGCGCCCCAGCCGGTCGCCGAGAAAGCCGAACAGAATTGCGCCCAATGGCCGAAACCCGAAGCCGACGGCGAAACCCGCCCAGACGAGCAGGAGCTGCAACGTCTCGTTACCGGCCGGGAAGAAAGCCGCGCCGATCAGCGCCGCGAGCGTGCCGTAGATGAAGAAATCATACCATTCGAACACCGTCCCCGCCGACGATGCGGCGATGACGAGGCGGACCTCTTTCTTCGATGGTTCATGCGCCGCCGCATCCGCTGCTACGCTGGCCATAGGCCCTCCCCTCCTTATCGTTGCGGGTCTTATTGGGAGAAAGCGGGGGCCACGGCAAGCGGGCTGTTCAGGATCGCGAAGACGCGGCATAGATAGCGCTTGCACGCTTCATTGCCGGAGAGTCCTTCATGCGCCATTTCGTTACCGCCCTCGCCGCACTCGCCTTCGCCGCTACGCCGCTGGCCGCGCAAGAGGTCGCCGAGCGCACGATCGGCACGGCCACGCTGCAAAATGTTCCCGAGATACCGGCAGACGTCGATGCAGCCGTTCAGCGCTTCCAGAATTATCGCAGCGCGGAGTTCGAAAGCTGGCTCGATGACGGATCGATCCTTGTTACGACGCGGTTCGGCAGTACCGATCAGGTCCATCGCATCACAGAGCCGATGGGCACGCGCAGCCAGCTCAGCTTCTTCGCCGAACCTGTCCAATCCGCAAGCGGTATTCCCGGCCAGAATCGCTTCGTCCTCGTCCGCGATACGGGCGGCGATGAATGGTTTCAGTTTTACGCGATGGGCCTCACCGGCGAGCCGGTCCGGCTGACCGAGCCGGGCACACGCAACCAGGCCATGACCTTCTCCTCCGACGGATCGCTGATGGTCTGGGTCAGCGCCGGGCGCTCCACCCAATATACGATCCACGCGGCCAACCCGGCCGATCCCGCCAGCCGGCGCGCGATCGCGACCTTCGATACGCCGATGTTCCCGAGCGATATCTCGTCCGATGGCAGCATGGTGCTGCTGCAAAATTATCGCTCCAATCGGGACGCCAGCATCTATCTGCTCGATATGGCGACCGGCGAAGCGACCGAATTTGCACCGAGCGTCGGCACGGTCGATGAATCGCCCCAATTTGCGCGGGGCGATACCAGCGTTATCGCGATCTCCAACCGCGACAGCGATTACCGCCGTCTCGTCGAGTTCGACCGCGAGACCGGCGCGATGACGCCGCTTACGCAGGATCTCGAATGGGATGTGGAGATGTTCGAGCAATCCGGCGACGGGTACACAATTGCCTATGCTGTGAATGCGGGTGGATATTCGCAGATCACCATTCTCGACATTGCTGGCCGGCGCGGACTTCTACCGCAACCCGAGCTGCCGCAAGGAGTCGTCACCGGCATGGGCTTCTCGGCAGACGACCGGCAGCTGGCGGTCAGCCTGTCATCGGCGCGGTCGGCTGGTGATGTCTGGGTCTGGGGCGTCACCTCGGGCCGATTGACGCGCTGGACCCAATCCGAACTCGGCCCGCTTGATCCCGAAACGCTGGCGGAGCCGGAACTGATCCGTTTCAATTCGTTCGACGGCCTGGAAGTCTCCGCCTTCGTCTATCGCCCGACCGGCGCGACGGGGCCGACTCCGGTGATCGTCGATATCCATGGCGGGCCGGAGAGCCAATCGCGCCCCGGCTGGAACGCGCGCGCGCAATATTTCGCCGACACGCTCGGTGCGACCGTCATCCTGCCCAATGTCCGCGGCTCGGACGGCTATGGCACACGCTATCGCGATCTCGACAATGGGCCGCTGCGGGAGGATTCGGTGCGCGATATCGGCGCGCTGCTCGACTGGATCGGCGAACAGGCCGATCTCGATTCAGACCGCGTCGCCGTCTATGGCCAATCCTATGGCGGTTACATGGTTCTCGCCTCGATGATGTTCTATTCCGACCGCCTCGTCGGCGGCATCGAGCGCTACGGGATCAGCGATTTCCGAACTTTCCTGCAGAACACCCAGGATTACCGGCGGGACATGCGCCGCGGCGAATATGGCGACGAACGCGATCCCGAAATGGCGGCCGTGTTCGAACGGATCGCGCCGATGAACAATCTCCACCGGATCAGCCGGCCGATGCTGGTGATGGCCGGCGCCAACGACCCGCGCGTGCCGCTATCCGAGAGTGACCAGGTCGTCGAGGGCTTGCGCGAGAATGGCGTGCCGACTTGGTATGTCGTGTTCTCCGACGAGGGCCATGGCTTCCGCAAGAAGCCGAACAATGATTTGCGGCATGCCGTGGAAACGGTGTTTTTGCGGGAGCTATTCCGGGATGGTGCACAGGAATAGCAGCCTTCGGCCACCGGCACGATTGGTAGACAGGTCTAAGGCCCAACCAAACAGCGTCGCTCAGTCGGATCATCGATCAAACGTAGAAGCGCCGCCTGTGCCTGTTGTGCTGCGGTCACGACCTCGGCCCACTTCGGATCAGAGAGAATGGCCTCGTGGTCATAATCGTGAGTCGGACTCTCGTAGGTATCTGCCATTCTGTGGAAGTCGGCTATTGCTGCAAATTCCGCCGCGCTGATCAATCTTTCGTTCAGAGCCCGATCGTAGCCCTGATCTGACAAATTCAGATCGTCGTAGTAACTACAATAATACTCAACGAAAGAGAAATGCGGATTGTTGTTCGTTGGATCGAGCCACATACGGCGTTGGGTGTCCTCATCCGCAAATTCTTGGATACAGCTTAGCCACTGTTTCCTCCAGCCCCTCCTTGGATCCTGATCTTCGTACATGCGCTTGATCTTAGCATAGAGGAGAGGGACTTCTACCAAAGAAGATAAGCAATGGACCTCATGGTTTCGCCCTCGCCTCTTCCCAATTCCGCCCGTCGAACTTCCGTACCTTCGCGTTCAACACATACACTTCGTCGAGCGCCCGATAGCTGACGCTCCAAGCTTCGGTGTGACGGCGAGAACCGTCGAAAATCCGGCTCAGGCAAACATGGGCGAAACTTCGCCTACGGCTTCCTTTTCCCTTTCGATGATGCGGGCAAAGGATGGTCGCGCGTGGATACGCTCGACATAGGCAGATAGCGAGGGCCAGCGCGCCGCATCAACCGTTTCCCCGGCATGCCGGAAATTGACGAAGATACTGCCGGCAGTCAGGTCGGCGAGGCTGATTGCATCACCCACCAGAAACTCCTTGCCGCCATCGAGCTGGCTCTCGAGATAATCGAAATGGGCGGGCATCAGTTCGAGCGCCTGCGCGACGACAGCCGCATCGGTCGGCGTTTTCAGCAACATGGGATTGACGAAGCGCTGGATGAATAGCGGTGCCTCGACCTTGGAAAACAGGCCTGTGCCCAGATAGTCGCAGAGCCAAAACATCCACCCGCGATCCCAGCCATCGGCCGGGAACAGAGGCGGTTCGGCGATTGCACTCTCGATATAGCTGCAGGCCGCCAGCGAATCAGGCAGGAATCGGCCGCCGACTTCAAGCACCGGAACTTTCCCGAGCGGGCTGATCTTCAGAAACTCAGGATCCGGCTCACCCAACGGCACGACGTTGATGATTTCATAGTCGACACCCTTTTCTTCGCAAAAGGCCAGTAAGCGCCGCACCCATGGCGACATGATTGTTCCGTGAATGGTCGCCTTCATCGTCTCTCCTCCACATATGATATCGAATCATCTATCTGGTTGCATTATTAGACCAGCTATCGTATGTGGTTTCATATTGCAACCATGGTGATGGAATGAAAACGAAGTCCTTTGCAGATATGGAATGCTCGATCGCCCGGACTCTGGAGCATGTCGGCTCCTGGTGGTCGTTGCTGATCATCCGCGACGTGATGATGGGTAGGCGGCGTTTCAAACAGATCGAGGCATCGCTCGGAATCGCCAAAAACACCCTCGCCAGCCGGCTGAACCAGCTGGTGGACGGCGGGATATTGACGCGCGTCCCGTCCTCAGACGGTTCGAGATATGAAGAATATAGCCTGACCGAAAAAGGCCGGGAGCTGGCCCCGGTCATGATCGCCCTGTCCCAATGGGGCGACAAATGGGTCGCGCATCCGGGCGGTCCGCCCTTTGCCTTTGTCGACGAATTGACTGGCGAAGAGCTTTCCCAGGTCTGGCCCCGGCGTGACGATGGCGAGAAGGTCAAGCTGGACGAGCTCGGCCTGCGCCCGCTGAACCAAGATCCCGATCACAATCCAAAGGAGCAGAAACGATGATCCAATGCACCTGCCTCGTACAGGAAGGTCAAATCCCGGCTGACACGGAGGCGGCGTTGCGCGCCGGCCTCGACGATTTCACGACGCGAAATTTCAACGCGCCGGCTGCCATCAACTGGATCGAAATCGACAAAGGCAGCGGCTTCACCGCCGCCAAGCCTTCGACCTCGTCGATCGTGTCGCTCGCCGCGCACGCTCCGGTCGAGCAGTCCGCCCGTGTGCCTTTGCTCAAGGAACTCTGTGCTCTGTGGACCGAGGAAACCGGCTGTTCGCTCGACGAAGTGGTCGGCGTCATCAACGATCCTGCGTAAATCAAGGAGAAGATCATGCCCCTCTATCTGTGCAATGCTACCGCCGGCGCGATCAGCGACGACGCCAAGGAGAAGATCGCGGCGGACATCACCCGCATCCACTGCGCGGTAACCGACGCTCCGCCAATATTCGTCCATGCGTTTTTCCGGGAGGATGCCGCGGAAATGCCGCTGAACGGAAAGACAGTCTTCTTGATGGGCAGCATCCGCGCCGGCCGGAATGACGAGCAGAAAAGCCGGATCGTCACCGAGATTCGCCAATCCATCCATGACCATGCCGCCATTCCGCCGGACGATATCGTCGTGATGATCCGCGACACGCCGGCAAGCTGGGTCATGGAGGGTGGAGACATCATGCCCGAACCCGGCGAAGAGGCTGAATGGCTTGCCGCGCATGAAGCCCAAAAGCCGGCCGAACATGCCTGAGTCAGCGATCATTGTCGGGGCCGGCGCATCGCGCGGCGTCGGCGGCGCGCTCGCGCGCTGTTTCGCCGGAAACGGCCTCCACGCGATCATCGCGGGGCGCACAGAAGAAAAAGTGCAAGCGCTCGCCGAAGAGATTGGCGCAGCGGGCGGATCGGCCGAAGCCGTGCGGGTCGATGTCACGTCCGAAGCCGATCAGGATGCGCTCTTTGCGCTGGCCGAAGAGCGCGGCACGATCGCAGCCGTAATCTACAATGCCGGCAATAACGCTCCGATCCCGTTTGAGCAGCTCGATGCGGAGACGATGGAGCGCTTCTGGAAAGTCGGCTGTCTAGGCGGTTTTCTGACCGCCAAGCGCGCTATCCCGCTGCTCAGGGAACAGGGACAGGGCAGCCTGTTCTTTACCGGCGCATCGGCCTCGCGCCGTGGCAATCCGAATTTCGCGCATTTCGCATCGATGAAGGCGGGATTGCGGATGCTCGCCCAATCGCTTGCCCGCGAATATGGCCCGCAAGGCGTGCACATCGCCCATTTCATTATCGATGGCGCGATTGACGGCGAGATGGTCCGCAGCCGGTTTGGCGACTATCTCGATGCTCTGGGCGACGATGGCGCCCTCGCCCCCGATGCCATTGCGCAAAATTATTGGCACGTTCACACCCAGCCCCGGTCCGCTTGGACCCACGAGATGGATTTACGGCCCTACAAGGAAAACTGGTGAACTCAGGCAACGTATTGCAGCCGCGGAAAGGACGATAACCGCTTCAAAACCGGGCGGTTCGATTTCGGGCTGAGCTGGGTGTTGACTTTCGTCTCAAATGAGACATATTTGTCTCATGACAGATTCGATTCGCCCCAACACCAAGGACGCTATTGTCGAGGCCGCCTTCGACGTATTGCGCCAAGACCCCAGCGCTCCTCTATCCGCCGTCGCCGATCGGGCCGGAGTCGGCCGCGCGACATTGCACCGCTATTTTGCGAGCCGCGAAGCGCTGATCCATGCGCTGGCGCTGATCGCAATCGAAGAAATGGACGCCGCTGCGGAGGCGGCCTGTGCTGATGCCCCCTCCTATGCCGAAGCGTTCCGAAACATGCTGGCCGCCCTGATCCCGCTCGGCGATCGTCATGGCTTCCTCGCCACCGAACCGGTCGAGAGCGACCCGGCAATCGCGGCGGAGTTCGAGCGGCAGACAAACGAAACGCGGGAGATGATCGACGCGGCGAAGCAGGACGGCCTGTTCGACCCGGCTGTTCCAACGGACTGGATCGTTCAGGCTTTTGACCATCTGCTCTATGCGGCGTGGGAAAGCGTCAAAGCTGGTGAGATCACCCACCAGCAGGCCGCCGACCTTGCCTGGCGCACGCTCGAAAGCGGGCTGGGGACTGGCAGCCAATGACACCCCAATTTGTCGAACAACTCGCTACCGATTTCGATGACGTTTTCTTCCTGATCGGCGCTGCGATCCTTGCGATCGAGATCGTGAAGGGCCTGTTCTCGCCATCGTTCCGGTGGCGCGGCTTTCTCGACATGATCGCCAGCATCTCGACCCAAATTCCATCGCTGCTCGCCGAGATATTTCTGCTGTCACTGGCCTATCTCGGCTATGTCCTGATCGCCGATAGCCTTGTCGGTTGGACATTCCCGATCACGGTCTGGACCATCTTGCTTGGCGTCATCGCCTGCGACTTCTTCTATTATTGGGAGCATCGGATCGCCCATCGGGTCCGGCTCTTCTGGACGCAACATGCGGTCCATCATTCCTCGCGCTATATGAATACGAGCGTTGCGATCCGTTTCGGCCCGCTCGAAGGTGTCCTCTCGGCCCTTGCCCATCTGCCGCTGATCTTTCTGGGTTTTCCGCCATCGGTTGTCCTGTTCGGCATATTCTTCGTGCTGGCCTATCAGACATGGATCCATACCGAGCTGATCGGCCGGCTCGGCTTTCTGGACGCGATCCTGAACACGCCGTCCAACCACAGGGTCCATCATGGCTGCGACGACAAATATATCGACAAGAATTATGGCGGCATCCTGATCGTCTGGGACAGGCTGTTCGGGACCTACCAGCGGGAAGAGGAAACACCGCGCTACGGACTGAAGCGCGATTTCGAGGCCGTAAATCCGCTGATCGTCTGGATTTCCGAACTGCCGCAATTCTTCCGCGATCTGAAGAACGCCCGATCGCCGCGCGAATTCTGGATGCATTTGTTCGGGCCGCCGGGCTGGGCGCCGGAAAGCGATGCGGACACCGGCAAGACGAGCAACTCCGGCTTGGCCGAAGCGCGGACCGTCAGCCCAGCTCCGCCCGCGCCTCTTCCCAATTCCGCCCGTCAAAGGTCCGCACCGTGACGTCCAATCCATGCCCATCGTCGAGCGCGCGATAGTTGACGCTCCACGCTTTAGGATGGCTGCGGGGCTGGTAGAAGCTCTTGATGCCGCAATGCTTGCAAAAGAGATGGTTCGCCGCGCCCGTGCCGAAGCGATAGGAGGTCAGCGCCTCTTCGCCCGAGACCAGGGTGAAATCGTCATGCGGGACGATCAGGTGGAGGAATCCCGTCTTGCTGCACATCGAACAGTTGCAGTCGAGCAGTTCGGGACGGGGCTCGCGGATCAGTGCCTCGAACCGGACGGCGCCGCAATGGCAACCGCCGCGAACGATCATGCCCTCTTCCATCGGCCTCAATCTCCCGTGAACAGTTGCTCGACGATATATTCGGCCGCCTCTTCGGCCGTCATCTCGACCGTGTTGACGCGGATCTCGGCATTTTCGGGTTCTTCATAGGGACTGTCGATGCCGGTGAAATTCTTCAGCTCCCCGGCACGCGCCTTTTTGTAGAGTCCCTTGATATCGCGCTGCTCGGCGACCTCGAGCGGCGTATCGACGAACACTTCGACAAACTCGCCTTCGGGTATCATCCGGCGGACCATCTGTCGTTCCGCGCGGAAGGGCGAGATAAAGGCCGTCAGCACGATCAGCCCGGCATCGGTCATCAGTTTGGCGACCTCGCCCACGCGCCGGATATTCTCCACGCGATCGGCCGCTGTAAAGCCGAGATCGCGATTGAGGCCGTGGCGCACATTGTCGCCATCGAGCAGGAAGCTATGCCGCCCCATGGCGTGCAGCTTCTTCTCGACGAAATTGGCGATGGTCGACTTGCCCGAGCCCGACAGGCCAGTGAACCAGAGCAATTTCGGCCTCTGCCCCTTCTGCTCCGCATGGGCGTCGCGCGTGATATCGACGGCCTGCCAATGGATGTTGTGCGAGCGCCTAAGCGCGAAATGGATCATGCCCGCGCCGACCGTCGCATTGGTCAGCCGGTCGATCAGTATGAAACCGCCCAGGTCCGGATTGTCGTCATAAGGGGTGAAGGGGACGGCCTTGTCGGTCGAGATATTGCAGACGGCAATCCCGTTCAAACTCAACTGCTTGCCCGGCGATCTTTCCATCGTGTTGACGTTCACCTGATATTTCTCGTCGGTGATCGTCGCGCGCATCGTGTTCGTCGCCATCTTCATGACATAGGGCCGGCCGGGCAGCATCGGCTCGTCCGCCATCCAGACGATCGTCGCCTCGAACTGGTCAGCAACTTCGGGTGGTGCGTCCGCGGCCGAAATGACATCGCCGCGCGAACAATCGATTTCGTCGGCAAGCGTGATCGTTACCGACTGGCCGGCAATCGCATGATCGAGATCGCCGTCTAGCGATACGATCCGCTGGACGGTCGACGTCTTGCCGGACGGCAGCACGCGCACCGGATCGCCGGGCGCGATACGGCCGCTGGCGACCATGCCGGAAAAGCCGCGGAAATCGAGATTGGGCCGGTTCACCCATTGTACGGCCATGCGGAAGGGCTGTTTGCGGCGCCGGTCATAGTCGAGCCCGACCGTCTCGAGATGATCGAGCAGCGCGGGGCCATCATACCATGCCGTCGCCTCGCTCGCGGCGATGATATTGTCGCCTTTCAAGCCCGACACCGGAATCGCGACGAAATCCTCTATCCCGATCTCGGTCGCGAAATCGCGATAGTCGGACACGATATCGTCGAACACACCCTGTTCGTAATCGACCAGGTCCATCTTGTTCACGGCGAGCACGATATTGCGGATGCCGAGCAGGTGGCAGAGATAGCTGTGCCGGCGGGTCTGGGTCAGCACGCCCTTGCGCGCATCGATCAGGATGACAGCAAGATCGGCGGTCGAGGCGCCCGTGACCATGTTGCGCGTATATTGCTCATGGCCCGGCGTATCGGCGACGATGAACTTGCGCTTGTCGGTCGCAAAAAAACGATAGGCGACGTCGATCGTAATGCCCTGCTCGCGCTCGGCCGCGAGGCCGTCGACGAGCAATGCGAAATCGATATCCTGGCCTTGTGTCCCAACCTGCTTGCTGTCCGCTTCGAGCGCGGCGAGTTGATCCTCGAAGATCATCTTGGAATCGTAGAGCAGCCGCCCGATCAGCGTCGATTTGCCATCATCGACCGACCCGCATGTGATGAACCGCAGCAGCGATTTATGCTGATGCTGGTCGAGATAGGCGTCGATATCCTCCGCGGCGAGCGCGTCGGGGCGATAGGAGATTTCCACATCGGCCATCAGAAATAGCCCTCCCGCTTCTTCTGCTCCATCGAAGCACCCTGCCCCTTGTCGATGGACCGCCCCTGCCGTTCCGATCCGGTCGCGAGCAGCATTTCCTGAATGATCGACGGCAAATCGGCGGCCTCGCTCTCGACGGCGCCGGTCAGCGGATAGCAGCCGAGCGTCCGAAAACGGATCGACTTTTCGACCGGCTGTTCGCCTTCCTCGAAACGGAAACGGTCGTCGTCGGTCATCAGTATCAGCCCGTCGCGCTCCACAGTCGGGCGTTTCGCCGAATAATAGAGCGGTACGATGTCAATATTTTCCAGATGGATATATTGCCAGATATCGAGCTCGGTCCAATTGGAGAGTGGGAAGACGCGGATGCTTTCGCCCTTATTCTTGCGCGCATTGTAGAGCGACCAGAGCTCCGGGCGCTGGTTCTTCGGGTCCCAGCCGTGACTCGCATTGCGAAAGCTGAATACCCGCTCCTTGGCGCGCGCCTTTTCCTCGTCGCGCCGCCCGCCGCCAAACGCGGCATCGAAACCATGGTCTGTCAGCGCCTGTTTGAGCGGATCGGTCAGCATGGTCTGCGAATAGGTCGCCGATCCGGTGTCGAATGGGTTGATACCGGCCGCTTCGCCCTCGTCATTATGGTGGACAATCAGCTCGAGACCATGTTCCCCTGCCGTGCGGTCGCGATGCTCGATCAGCGCCTGGAAGTCCCAGCCCGATGCGATGTGCAGGAACGGGAATGGCGGACGGCCCGGATAAAAGGCCTTGAGTGCGATATGCAGCATGACCGAGCTGTCTTTGCCGACGCTGTAGAGCATCACCGGCTTTTCGGTCTCGGCCACGACTTCGCGCATGATATGAATGGCCTCGGCCTCGAGGCGCTGGAGATGGGTCAGCCGTTCCGGCGTCAGGCCGGGGTCGGCTTTCGTTCGCATGTCGGTCATGCCCGCGCCTTTAGGCGCTTCGCCGGGCTTTGGCGAGAGTGGATTGGTTGATTATTCCAAAGGCCAGCTTTCGCCGCAAAGCGGTCAGCCGATCACCGTCGTGTGCACGTCGATGCGGTTTTCCAGCGTGCGATGGACCGGGCATTTGTCGGCGATTTCGATCAGTCGCGCATGCTGCTCCTCGGTCAGATCGCCGATCAGTTCGATCGCCCGGTCGATCACGTCGATCCGGTTCTCGTCATTATTGCAGGTCGCGCAATCATTGACATGTTCGCGGCTATGCTCGAGTTCGATTTTCACGCCCTGGAGCGGAATCTTCTTGCGCCGCGCATACATCTGCATCGTAATCGCCGTGCAGGTGCCGAGCGCGGCGAGCAGCTGGTCGTACGGCGTAGCCCCCAGATCGTCGCCACCCAGCTCGGGCGGTTCATCGACCAGATAGCTGTGCGGCCCGGCCTGCACGCGCTGGGTATATTTGCCGCCCGCGCTTTCGACGGTGACGATGCCGCGCGGAACCGCGGCACTACTGTCCTCCGGCTCTCCGACATAGCGCGCGGCCCAGGCAGCGATCAGCCCGGCGACATAGGTGCCGGCGTGCCGTTCGGTCAGCAGATGATCGTAGCCGTCCAGAGACACGAAGCTTTTCGGATGCCTGGCCGCCTGAAAGATCAGGCTCGCATTCTCTATCCCGACAATATCGTCGTCCGGCGCATGCAAGACGAGCAGCGCCCTGCTGAGCGCGGCGATCCGCGCTTCCTGCGGCTGATTGCGCGTCTCTTCGACGAAGTCGCGACCGACACGGAAGGCGCGGCCCGCAATATGGACGTCCGCTTCGCCTTCGGCTTCCACTTTCGCCAAATCCTCGCCGAGTTGTCCCAATACATGTTCGACATCGAAGGGCGCACCGATCGTCGCAACCGCTTTAACCTCGGCGACATGGTCTGCCGCTGCGAGGACCGCTGCACCGCCCAGGCTGTGACCGATGAGCAGGGACGGCGCAGCCATATGCGTGCGCAGCGCATCGGCCGCGGCGACCAGATCGGCGACGTTGGAGGCGAAACCGCTATTGGCAAACTCGCCCTCGCTGCCGCCCAACCCAGTGAAATCGAAGCGCAACCCGGCGATGCCGCGTTCGGCCAGCGCCGCTGAAACCTGTGTCGCCGCGCGGCTCTGCTTGGTGCAGGTAAAGCAATGCGCGAACAGCGCGATCGCGGTCGGGGCGCCACCGCGCGGCAGCTCGAGCCGCCCGTCCAGCGTCTGACCGTCCCGGCCTGTGAATTGGAATTTCTCGGTTGTGCTGGGCATGGTGACCGGTCCTCATCTTGTGCCAATCTGTTCGATGGGCAGCGCTCAAGCGTTACACGCTAGAACCACCCCTTTCCGATTTCAGGTGATATTCAAACATTCGCAGAGTGTCCGGGCTGCCTCTGCCGCGCTCGCCTCGCCGGTATCGATTTCCAGATCGTATGTCTGACCGGCATGCACGCGATCATATTGCCAACGCGCCAGCCCGATATCGCGATCGCCGCGCGCACGCTCGCGCGCTTCGACTACATCAAGCGGCGCGAACAGCCCGACAAAGACAACGTCGAAATCCGCAAACGCGTCCGCATAGCCTTGCCGCTCCCCGCCGCGAAAGAAGACTTCGTCGACGATGATATTGTTGCCCGCTGCGGCCAGTGCGGCGACCGCCGACGGTATCCCCCGCAACATGCGATCGACGATGGGGCCGGTTGTCACTTCGGTGACGGGCGGACCGTCGGCCTCCAATGTGCGGAACGCGATGCCGTCCGGATGATCGAACAGGCGCGCCGGGATCATCGCGAGAAAGGCGTCGAGCGAGACATGCAGGAACGGCAGGCGCGATGCGTTTTGCACGGCTCGGGCCAATGTGGATTTGCCGACACTGCTGACGCCGTTGAGGATGATGATCTTCGGCTGTGAGTCCATTCGCCGGACGCCGCTATCCGCGTAGCGCAACCCAGGCGAGCCAGAGCCAGCCGCCGATTAGTAAAGTGCCGCCAATCGGCGTAATCGCGCCGAGCCAGCGCGGGAGGCCAAGCGCCATCAGATAGAGCGTCCCGGCAAAGATCAGGCCGCCGGCCACGAACAGCCACGCAGGGCCGCGCGCATCGAACTGCACCGCGAGCAAAGCCGCCAGCGCATGGGCGAGCTGATATTGCGCGCCCGTCTTCAGCCACTCCGCCGCATCGCCCTGCGCCCCATGCGCGCCGAACGCCCCGGCACCGACGGCCATCGCACCGGACAGCGCGGCAAGCACGATCAGCAAACTCACTCGACCGTCACGCTCTTCGCCAAGTTGCGCGGCTGATCGACATCGGTGCCCTTCGCAACGGCGACATGATAGGCGAGCAGTTGCACGGGGATCGCATAGACGAGCGGCGCGATGAGCGGGTGGACTTTGGGCATTTCGATCGTCGCGATCGTGCCCTCGCCGGCTTTGGCGATTCCCTCGCCGTCGGAAATCAGCACGACCTTCGCGCCGCGCGCCTGGGCTTCCTGCATGTTGGACACCGTCTTTTCGAACAGCGGCCCGGACGGCGCGATGACGACCAGCGGGACAGCGTCGTCGATCAGCGCAATCGGCCCATGCTTCATCTCGCCGGACGCGTAACCTTCGGCATGTATATAGCTGATTTCCTTGAGTTTCAGAGCACCTTCGAGCGCCATCGGATAATCGGGTCCGCGACCCAGATAGAGCACGTCACGCGCCTCGGCGATGCTGCCCGCCATCGCGGCGATATCTTCGTCATGGCCGAGCGCGGCGTTCATCGCCTCGGGCGCTTCGGACAGGTGGCGCACGATATCGCGTTCGGCATCCGCATCGAGCTTGCCCTTGGCGCGGGCGAGATTGGTCGCGAAGGCCGCCATCACGGCAAGCTGGCAGGTGAACGCCTTGGTCGAGGCGACGCCGATCTCGGGTCCCGCATTGGTCGGCAGCAGCAGATCCACTTCGCGCGCCATCGAACTGGTCGGCACGTTGATGATCCCGGCCGTCTTCACGCCAGCTTTCTGGCAGTGTTTGAGCGCGGCCAACGTGTCCGCCGTTTCGCCCGATTGCGAGATGAACAGCGCGAGCTGATCGTCGGTCAGCACCGGTTCGCGATAGCGGAACTCGGACGCCACATCGACTTCGACCGGCACCCGGGCGAACTGCTCGATCCAATATTTGCCGATCATCGCGACATAATAGCTGGTGCCGCACGCAACGATCGAAATCCGGTCGAACCCGGCCAGATCGAACTGCATGTCGGGCAATGCGACCTGTTCCTCCAGCGGGCGGAGATAGCTTTGCAGCGTCTGCGCGACGACGATCGGCTGCTCGAAAATCTCCTTCTGCATGAAGTGGCGATGATTGCCTTTTTCCATCATCGTCGCCGAGGCGCCGCTCTCGCTGACCGGGCGCGCAGTGAGCTCGTCGTTCGCATCGTAGATCATCGTCGCATCGCGCGTGATGACAACCATATCGCCTTCTTCGAGATAGCTGATCCGCTGCGTGTACGGCGCGAGCGCCAGCGCATCCGACCCGAAAAAGCTCTCCCCGTCCCCATGGCCGACGACGAGCGGCGAACCGAGCCGGGCGCCGATCAGCATGTCGGGATGGCTCTTGAACATGATGGCGAGCGCAAAGGCCCCATGCAGCCGGTCCAGCGTCTTGCGCACCGCATCGCGCGGTACCTCGCCCGCCTCGAGAAATTCGGTGATCAGATGCGCGACGACTTCGGTATCCGTCTCGCTCTCGAACGTCCGCCCACGCGCGAGCAGTTCTTCGCGCAATTCCTTGAAATTTTCGATGATGCCATTGTGGACGAGCGCGACTTCCTCGGTCGCATGCGGATGGGCATTGTCCGTGGTCGGCGCGCCATGGGTCGCCCAGCGCGTATGCGCGATGCCGACCGCCCCATCGACAGGGCTATCGGCCAGCACCTTGACCAGATTATCGAGCTTGCCCTCGGCCCGGCGGCGTTCGATTGCGCCATCGCTCAGCGTCGCGACCCCGGCGCTATCATAGCCCCGATATTCGAGCCGGCGCAGACCGTCGATCAGCCGGTCCGTAACCGGCGCCGTTCCCAATATTCCGATGATGCCGCACATAGGCGCCGTCTTCCCCGCGTCCAAAAGCCTCGCAACTGGCAGCTGTTTAGCCGGAAAACGGATAGCATCAAGTAAACAGGGCGTTTGCTCCGCGTTCCGCATGTGCTGCCGGGTACCTCTGACGGCACTCGCGAACACTGAGCATTTCGACAAACATGCCCGATATCACGACAAATATTATGGTATATCGTTACGTAGTTGGTACGGTACCGAGTCGTATCGTTTGCAAATAAGGGGCACCAAAAATGACGATCCATACCAACCGGCGAACCGTGATCGGGGCGGGCGTGGCGATCGGGCTTACCTCGAATGCGCTCGCGATCGCGGCCAGCGCTGCGCAAGCCGTGACTGGCCGGTCGCCGGACGATGTCGCGCGGGACGAAGCCTATTGGCGGGCCATCGCCAGCGCCTATCGGCTCGACGGCCGCTATGTTGTGCTCAATGGCGGGGGTAATAATCCGCAGCCCGGTTCGGTGATCGATGCGCTCGACCGGTACAACCGCATGGCCGGTGCGCAGCCCCGCCCGCACAATTACACGCTCTACGCGCATCGCCACGATCATCGCCGACGGCTGGCCCGCCTGATGGGCGCTCAACCCGAAGAGGTTGCGATCACCCGCAACACGACCGAGGGGCTCAATATCGTCATCTGGGGCCTGTCAATGGAACCGGGCGACGAAATCCTGATGAGCGAGTTCGAAGAGCGATATGCGGCCTATATCGTCAATCAGCGCGCGGCCCGGCACGGCGTCGTCGCGCGGACCGTTTCGCTGCCGCTATCGCCCTCGGTCGACGACGTCGTGTCGGCCTTCCGCGCGCAGATAACGCCGCGCACCAAGCTGATCGTTGCGAGCCATCTCGTCGATGGCTGGGGCTATAACCTGCCGATCCGCGAACTCGCGGCGCTCGCGCATGAGCATGAGGCGCAAGTCCTGGTCGATGGCGCGCTCAGTTTCAGTCAGATCCCGGTCGATATGCGCGCACTGGACTGCGATTATTTTGCGACCTCGCTGCACAAATGGCTGAACGCGCCGCTCGGGACGGGCGCGCTGTTTGTCCGGCAGGATCGGATCGCCGATCTCTGGCCGCTCTATGGCGTCCCGCCCGACAGGACCGATATCGGCAAGTTCGAATATGTGGGCACGGTGCCCGGGCCAACCTATGCCGCGATCGGACAGGCGATAGACTTTTACGAACAGATCGGGCCGGAGCGGAAGGCGGCCCGCGTCCGCTACCTCCTCGCCTATCTGACCGACGCGCTCGCGCCGAACGGCAATGTCCGCGTGGTTACCGAGCGCGATCCCGCCCGGCGCGCCGGGCTCGCCCGGATCGCCGTTTCGGGCACGACCGGGCGCAATCTCACGCGGACGCTTCGCGAGGATTTCGGCATCTATACATGGGGTAATTTCCCAGGTCCAAATGACGGCGTCTATGTATCTCCCAATGTGTTCAATACGCCTGCCGATATGGACCGGTTCGCCGCCGCGCTGGCGGCGATCTCCGGCGCGGCCTGACGGACGACGATTCTTCCGCCTCCGGCCGGCCCTCGCACTTCTCGACCTTGTCGGTCGCTGCAACACGAGCGGCATCAATATCGCACCCGCGCGTAGCCATATGCGGCGCCATGAGCGCCAGCAGCTTTTCGATCCGCGTAAGCCGGCGCTCAGGCATAGCTCACCACTTCGAACTCGATGCCGTTCCAGTCGAAAAAGTAGAAGCGCCGCCCGGGCTCATAGTCCGCATGGCTGAACGGCTCTAACCCCGCCGCGACCACCTTGCGCTCGACCGCATCAAGATCATCGACGACCACGCCGACGTGATTGAGCGGCTTGCCTTTCGAAAAGCGCGGATCGACGGCCTGCGTCGCCTCATTGGTGTAGAGCGCCAGATAGTCGGTCTCATTGCCGACATGGATCGTCTCGCCGCCGAGCTGCGAAGCCCCCTGCCAGCGGACTTCCCAGCCAAACAGATCGTGCATCAGATCGGCCGAGCGCTGGGGGTCGGTCACGGTAATATTCACATGTTCGATACGCGCATTCGTCATCGCATTTCTCCTGTCTTCGGAGCCCGGGGCCACCGCATCTCGCTGCCTTGACCCAGTCTCCTGCGCTTCCGATTTGCGATTGCTACAACCTCAAGCTAAGTTGAGCTCAAGCATTATTTTCAACGGAAGATACGATCACTGTTATGGCGAAAACCGCTCTCCTCTCGATCGGCGATTTGGCCGCGCGCACCGGCCTCGCGGTTTCGGCGATCCGTTTTTACGAGGAGAAGGGCCTGGTCCATCCGCTGCGCAGTGCGGGCGGCCAGCGGCGTTTCCTGCGATCCGACATCCGCCGCCTGTCCTTCATCCTGATCGCGCAGCAGCTGGGCCTCTCGATCCGCGAAATCGCCGAACAGCTCGACCGCCTGCCCCAAGGCCGCAATCCGACGCAGCGGGACTGGACCCGGATCAGCAAAGCGATCCGCAGCACCATCGATGCACGCATTGCCGAGCTCGAACGCACGCGCGACCGGCTCGACGGGTGTATCGGCTGCGGCTGCCTGAGCCTCAAAAAATGCCAGCTCTATAACCCGGAAGACCGGGCGGGGCTCAAAGGACCGGGACCGCGACATCTGATCGACGGCTGAATGACAAACCGCCGGCTTTCCAGCGCAAAACTGAGCGGGAGATTTTTGGGGAGCTGGGGCGGTATCTTTCGCGATCCGATTGTCCATCAGACAATCGTCGTTCCGCTGCCGCTTAGCCCCTCGCTGCCTCCGCGCCCATCCGCTCCGCACGCGCGATCCAGCCTTCGATCGTCTCGGGTTTCGCGGTCTTGACCGGGCCGATCTGGATGATGTTGCGAACCTTGATCCCGCAAAAACCAAGGACCTGATTCTTCAGAACACGCCGCCCCGGTTTCCGGTTTTTCAGCGTATCGTACCAAGGCGGGGTATCGGAGGTGATCATCGCATCGGCGGTGCGGCCGGTGAGCAGCTTGTCCCAGCCCAGTCCTTTATCGTGATATTTGAAGGCGAAACCGGGGACGAGGGCGCGATCGAGCACCGCCTTGGCCCGGCCGGGCATCGCGCCCCACCAATAGGGATGGACGAAGAACAGATGCTCGGCCCAGCCGACATTGTCTTGCCAGGCCTGCAAATCGGGCTCCAGCGGCACGCGCTCGCCGGTATAGCCGGCGAAATTGCTGTCGAATTCCATCGCGCTGAGTTTTTGAACGCGCAGCTCCGCCCCGCCCTGTTCTGCGCCAGCCGCATAAGCATCCGCGAGCGCATCGCTCAGCGATTCTGCGCGCGGATGGGCCGACCAGACAAATATCTTCTTCGGCATATCGACTCTATTTTTTGGCTTTCTTCTTCCGCATCACATCGCGGAATTTCTGCGCCCAGCCGGGCTTGGCGCTCTGTTCACCGCGCGCTAGGGCGAGCGCGTCAGCCGCGACATCTTTCGTCACCACCGAACCCGCGCCGACAATCGCGCCATCGCCGATCTTCACCGGGGCAACGAGCGCACTGTTGGAACCGATAAAGGCCCCCGCCCCGATCTCGGTTTGATATTTGAAAAATCCGTCATAGTTGCAGGTGATCGTGCCAGCACCGATATTCGCCCGCGCGCCGACCGTCGCATCGCCCAGATAGGTGAGATGGCTGGCTTTCGCGCCCTCGCCGAGCACGGCCTTTTTCATCTCGACGAAATTGCCGACCTTGGCGCCCTTTTCCATCACCGCGCCGGGGCGCAGCCGCGCATAGGGACCGACCGAACAGCCCGGCCCGACGCTGGCTCCCTCGATATGGCTGAAGGCGTGGATCGTCGCGCCATCGGCAATGCGCGCGCCTGGGCCGAAGCGGGCCTGCGGTTCGATCGTCACGTCACGCCCGATCTCGGTGTCGTGGCTGAACCAGACGGTGGCCGGATCGACCAAGCTAGCGCCATCCGCCATAACCTCGGCGCGCTTGCGATCCTGCCATGCGCGTTCGACGGCGGCGAGTTCCGCACGGCTGTTGATCCCGGCAACCTCCCAGTCTTCGGCCTCGATAACAGCGCTATGCCGCCCGTCCGCCTGCGCGACCATCACCATGTCCGGCAGATAATATTCGCCCTGCGCATTGTCGTTTCCGACGCGATCGAGCAGCGCGAACATATCCTCCGCCTTCGCCGCGATAAGGCCGGAATTGCACAGGTTTACGGCGCGCTCTTCATCGTTTGCATCCTTATATTCGACCATCTTCTCAATGCGGCCCGATGCGTCCGCGATAATCCGGCCATAAGCCGCCGGATCGTCCGGCCGGAAGCCGAGCACCACACAGGCTGGTTCATCTGCCTGCAGCCGGTGCAGCATCAGCGCGACCGTCCGCGCGCGCACCATCGGTACGTCTCCGAAGCAAGCCAGCACCATCCCGTCGAACCCGGCCAGCGCCTCGCGTGCCTGGAGTACGGCATGGCCCGTGCCGAGCTGTTCCTGCTGCACCGCGACTACCGCGCCGCGCGCTTCGACGAACGGCTCGACCTCCTCGCGCCCGGCACCCAGCACGACGACTGTTTTTGCCGGTTCGAGTGTCGCCAGTTCATCCATGAGGTGGCCGAGCATCGGCTTGCCAGCGATCGGATGCATCACCTTGTGACGTGCCGATTTCATGCGCGTGCCCTTGCCCGCAGCCAGAATGACGGCAGCGAAGGGGCCGGGCGGCGAAATATCTGCGGCGTCAGTCATCGCGCCGGGCGGTCTGCCAGCAAATGCTTGCCATTTCCATAGCAGAGCAATGTGTTCGAGAATGGCTCATCAAATCGGTCCGTTGAGAGCGGTAAAGGAGAACGTTTCCCAGTACTAGTTGAAGGATAACTCTACCTCACCCGATCTAATAGAATACATCGCGAGTTTTGGTTCCTCGTCACGTATCAGAAAAAAGAATGTTTCAAACGCCTGACCGTTCTCAAATGTAGTTTCTTGCCTAAAGGTCATCAGATGTCGGCTCGAGTTTTCAGATCGTGTCCAGCCCACCTCCCGTGTTTCGTACATCTCCCCAAAATGTTCTCTCAACAATGAATACATAGGATTCGGGGCGCGATTAGACCGCGACGTATCGCTGTAGGCATCAGTGCCCTGGCTGATTGCTGCGAAATCACGATTATTATAATCGGTGTGAAACTTAGAAACGGCCGTTCGTGACAGCGTCACGTCAGCCGCGTCAGGATCTACATCGATAGTAGGAAAATCCGCTGTATCTTGTTCAGATATTGCGCTTTCTGGCGACGATTCGTCAGAGTTTGGATCAGCAGAAGAGCACGCCGATACCGATAGAGCGAGCATGAAGATTACAAGATTTCGACACGAAACTATCAACATACTGCGCTCTCCTTGGACAACAGCTAGCTGTCATGATGTGCTTTGCCTCGCCATTTTGTCCAGAGGTGCCGGGCGAGCATAAGCGGCGGCATGCGGAGCCAGTGGGAGCGGATGTAGAAGGCCAGGCGGAGGCCCTTGCGCGTCTCGCCGCCCCAATCATCGCGCGCCAGCAAGCGGCGGACATAGAGTGCATCCCCGGCACGCGACTTGCCTGCGACGTCGCCATCGACAGGTGTCTCGTAGAGGGTTTCGGCGAGGCGCAGGGCGCAAGCAACCGGTTTGGCCAGCTGATGCCGGTCCGCCCTTTCGCCAAGCGCCGCCCAAAACCCGTCCCGCTCATCGAAATCGCGGAGCAGTCGATCGATGTCCCAGAGGTTACGCAAACCGCCCGCCAGATCGCCATCGGCAAAGAGATGTGCGGCGGCGTGGCAAATCATATCGGGCGGCGAGAGAATGCGCAGTCCGTCATCAAGCGCCTCGCTCTCTTCGATCATCGCAGCCGCGTCGGGCATCGGCTTCGCGGTCAACGGGAGCACCGTGTGATGCACGTCGATCATCCGATCGCGATCCTTGTGAATCAGCGGCGGTAGCTCGTGCATATGATCGCGATAATAGGCGTCGTCATACTCGTCTTCTTTCACCCACTCCCAGCCGCCTTGCGCGATCAGCGCGCGCTCGACCGCGTCCAGCGCTTCACGGCGGACGAGAATATCGAGATCGCCGATCGAGCGGCCGACACCGGCTGACAGACCGGCCGCGACATAAGCCGTGCCCTTGAGCAACACGACTGGCTCGCCGAGCGGCGCGAGGACACGGCGCGCCATCTCCGCTTCCCACAAGGCCTGGCGCCGCCCATGATCGATCGACAGCCGCGCATCGGCGCAGATGCGGGCGACGGCGTCCGGCACGTCAAGGCCATCGAGCCGATGCGCGAGCGTGCCCATCAATTGCTCAGCCCGCGCCATGGCGATCAGGGCGGTCCAGCCGGCGGGATCGAGGTCGCCGGTCGACGCCGGGTCGGTAAGCGCGCGGACGAGAGGCCGAGCGTCGCTCATGCCGCCAGCTCCGCCCAGAGCCGTTCGACGCTGTCGACAGCGCTTTCGGTATCCGGATAGTCGACGGCCCGGCTCGGTATGGTGGTCACCAAACGTGACAGCGTATCGAAGCCCACTTCGCCCAGCATCACATAGTTGGTCGATGCCTGGGTCAGGCGGACGAACACTTCGGCCTGGCCGATCTCGCGAATATCGGGCGCATGGCCGAAACGCGGGAACAACAACAGCGCCGGGTGCGCGGGCTCGTGCATCTTCTCCACCGCATCGTCGGGCGGGCGCAAATGGCGGATATCGCCCTTCGGCGTATCGCGCATCAGCGGCCCGAGGCGGCTGGCGTCCACACTGTCTTCGAACAGGCTGATCGCTTCATTCTTGAGACTCACGAGACGAGGAAAGGGGTGGATCGCGCCGTTCTCCAGATCGACCAGCGCGAACTCGTCCCCCATAAAGCGCCAGCCGCGCTCGCCGAGCAGGGCCGACAATGTCGATTTCCCCGCACCGGATTCGCCGGTCATTAGCAGCGCCTTGCCGTCGCGCTCGACGGCCGAGGCGTGGAGCAGCAGATAGCGGCGCTGGCCCAGCGCCATCTGCAGGTTCATGCCCATCTCCGCGCCGAGCATGCCATGCGCCAGCGAGAGCGGCGCGGCATCGGGCAGCATATAGTCGCCACCGATCATCACCGAAGGGCGCAGGAACCGACGCCAGAAACGCCGGGCAAACAGGCGGACGGTGAAGTCCGGGATCTCTGGCGTCGGATAGCCGTTGTAGAGTGCCGCCATCTGATCGAGCGGCTGGCGCCAGTCCGATCCGATCCGGAAGGCGGCGGGACCCACTTGCACGCGAAATTCGTGCCTCATGGTCGCCACACCAGTCCGGCGGTTTCCAACTCTGCCAGCCGCGCATCAAGCGCCGCCGCCAGATCGTCAGCCGCGCCGAAATCATAGTCGCGCTGGAGCCGCTCGAGCAGCGTATCGGGACTCGCATCCCCCTCGCCCAGCGCTTCCAATATCTGCGGCGCCGGCGGTGCGACGATATGGGTGAGGCCCGAGGGCCGGTGAAAAATCAGCGCAACGCCATCGAGCATAACCATGCGCCGGGCCTCGGGCGGATCGGCGCGGAATATTGCGTCGCTCATGACGGTTTCCGGTGGAGCGTCAGCTCCGCGACATCTGGATCGATGCGTAGCAGGTAAAGCCGCTCATGCCGGACTGCAGGCGGCGGATATAGTTTGTATAGGCCTGGCTCTGCTCATAGCCATAGCCGGGGATCGTTCCGCCGCCCAATACGGCGTCGCGGACTTCCTCGCCGATCAGATTGCGGCCCGGCGGCGGGAACGCGCCCGGCGTGCCCGGCGGCACGACCGACCCGTCGGCGGCGATATAGTTGCCCATGCGGGCTGGATCGGGGATAGGGATTTCGCAGGCCATAATCGATACCTGCGCCTGCGCCAGAGCGGGACGCACGGTCACGACGGTGGACGCGGCGGCAGCGCCGAGCGCCAGCACCTGACGACGGCCGGGCTTTGCCAGACCTTCGGCTTCGGGCGTATCGTCTTCGCGCTTCTCGCTCATGCCGTCCTTCCCGGATTTACCACATCACCGGCCAATTCGATCCCGTACTGGCGAGTGTAACATAACAACTGTATTACATGTTCAATGGGTCAGATAACCCCTCTCCGCGCCATTGTCGCGCTATTAACCACTTTTGGGCTCGGTTTTGTCGCCTATAGCCTGGGCGCGCCGCCGATCCCGGCGATTCTGGCCGCCTTGGGCGGGCTGCTCGGCGGAATCGCGCTGACCTTTGCAGTATCGCCCGAAGTCGAAGCGCCGGAAGAGCCAGAGCCGGAACCGGTCGAGCGCCCGCTCGACGAAGCGCATCTGCCCACGCTCGAACAGCTGATGAACGCGATCGACGATCCGAACCTGCTGATCGTGGGCCGGCGCGTCGAACGGGCAAATCCCGCTGCCCAGGCGCTGCTCGGCACGCATATCGTGGGCGAGGACGTCCGGCTTGCGATCCGCCACCCCGCCGCCGCCGACCGGTTGACCGGCGAAGCGGGTGCCAGCGAATCCCGGGTCGCGATGGAGCTTGTCGGTATCGGCGAACGCGAACGGCCCTGGGAGCTGATCATTCACGAGCTCAAGGGCAATGCCCGCTTCGTCCGGCTCGCCGACCGCAGCAGCGCCCATGCGGCGGAAAAGATGCGCGCCGATTTCGTCGCCAATGCGAGCCACGAGCTGCGCACGCCACTCGCCTCGCTGCTTGGCTATATCGAAACGCTGCAGGATGGCGCGGCCAAGGAGAAAAAGACCCGCAACCGCTTCCTCAAGATCATGCACGGCGAAGCGAGCCGGATGCAGCGGTTGATCGGCGATCTGATGTCGCTGTCGCGGATCGAAGCGGAAAAATACCGGGCGCCGGCCGATGAGATCGAGCTGGGGCCGCTGATCACCGAAGCCTGTCTTGCCATCTGCGCCGATCAGGGCGTCGAGCAAGACCGGATCGACATTCGCGCCGCGAAAGAGCCCGTCACCATCGCCGGCGACCGCGTACAGATCACCCAGCTGGTCAGCAATCTCGTCGGCAATGCGCTCAAATATGGTGACCGCGAGTCGCCGATCATCGTCCGTTATGTGCCGATCTCGGACGATATGATGCGCCTGTCCGTCGAGGATCGCGGTGAAGGCATTGCACCCGAACACCTGCCGCGTCTCACCGAGCGCTTCTACCGCGTCGATCCGGGCCGCAGCCGCTCGCTCGGCGGCACGGGCCTCGGCCTCGCCATCGTCAAACATATCGTCGAACGCCATCGCGGCCGGCTCAACATCGAAAGCGAGCTGGGCAAAGGGACGAAAGTCAGCGTCGATTTGCCGAAAAAACCCCTCACTATGTCATCGGCACGTAATGAGTTCGTCACACAATCCCCCGGAGAAAGCGCGACGCGAATCTCCGAAGCGATCTGATTCGCACTAATCATGGGGTATCACATGACAGGCAGGTTTCTGGCCCTTTTCGCCTCTGCGGCTTTGCTCTCTTCCTGTGGCGGAGCGAGCGAATTCAACCGGGACAATATTCTGATCGTCGGATCGTCGACCGTGTTTCCCTTTACCGAAGCGGTCAAGGCGCGCTTCGTGGAAGGCAATCCGGATGCGGCCGAGCCCATGGTCGAATCGATCGGCACGGCGGCGGGCATCCAGCGTTTCTGCGAAGGCATAGGCGGCGACACGCCGGACATCGTGGACGCCTCGCGCGCGATGACCGACGCCGAGCGCAGCCAGTGCGAAGCCAATGGCGTAACCGATATCGTCGAGATCCAGATCGGCATCGACGGCGTGACTCTGGCGCGCAGCCCGAATGGCGAAGTCACCGATATCACGGCGCAGCAGCTCTACGAAGCGCTGGCCGCCCAGCCCTATGGCGATATCAACGAGGCGCAGTATTGGAGCGATGTCGATCCGTCGCTGCCCCAGCAGCCGATTCTCGTCTACGGCCCGCCCGAAACGAGCGGCACGCGCGACTCGTTCGAAAATCTCGTGCTTGAAGTCGGCTGTCATTCCAATCCGGAGATGGTCGAGATGGAGCAGAGCGATCCCGACCGGCACGATCGTTATTGCCACGAAATCCGCGGCGGTAATATCTTTCAGGAATCGGGCGAAGACGATGAACGGATGACCCAGATGGTCGTCGTCAATCCGGGCGCGATCGCGGTCGTCGGCTTCAACTATATCCAGCAAAATGCGGATACGGTCGCCAATGTACCGATCAACGGTGTCGAAGCGACGATGGCGACGATCGAGTCCGGCGATTATATCGCCGCGCGGCCGCTCTATCTGTACGTGAAGCGCGCGCATCTCGGCAATGTGCCGGGGCTTGAGGCGTTCCTGAACGAATATGCCTCGGCGATCGGCGGCGATGGCTATCTTGCGGAAATCGGCCTCATCCCGATGGCCGAAGCGGCAACCGAGACGGCCCGGCAGACCCTTGCCGGCCTGGTGTCCGCAGCGAGCGAGAGCGCCGACTAGCACCGATGGATTTTGCCAGCACGCTACCGTAAAGCCCTTCGCAACACGCTTGAAAGAAGAAGCCCGCAACCTTGTCCCTTTTCTTCCTGTTTGCACTCGTTATCGGCCTCACCGCCATCGGCTGGTTCACCGCGCGGATGCGCGCGGCGCAGCTGCGGCCGACGGACGGCTTTCGCGCCCATTCGCTGCCCAGCTATCATGGCTGGTATGTAGCGCTGTGGCTCGGTCTGCCGGCGCTGATCTTCCTCGCCATCTGGGCGATCTTCAGCCCCGGCCTTATCGAACAGTCTGTGCTTGCCGATCCGGCGGCGCAGGTTCTGCCAGATTCGGAGATCGAACGGGCTGCCATTCTCGGCGAGGCGCGCGCACTGGCCGACGGATCGCTGGGCGCCGCGTTCAACCCGGAAGCCGAGGAGCTGGTGCCCGCCTATCAACAGGCGTCGGGATTTTACGGCATCATCGGCACAATCGCGACGCTGCTGCTCGCCTTTGCCTGCGGCGCTTTCGCCTTTCTACGTGTCCGCCCCGATTTTCGCGCCCGCAACCGGGTCGAGCGGGTGGTGATGTGGGTGCTGCTCATCGCCTCGCTGATCGCCATTCTGACGACCGTCGGCATCGTCGCCTCGCTCCTGTTCGAAACGATCCGCTTCTTCGACCGCATATCGCCGATCGAGTTCATCTTCGGGACGCAATGGAGCCCAACCTCGACGACGTTCAGCGACGATCCGGGTTCCTTCGGTGCGATCCCCCTCTTCTGGGGCACGATATTGATCGGCGCGATTATCGCGATGATCGTCGCGATCCCGCTCGGCCTGATGAGCGCCGTCTATCTCACCCAATATGCCCCGGCGCGCGTGCGCTCGGTCATGAAGCCGGTGCTCGAAATTCTCGCCGGTGTGCCGACCGTGGTTTACGGCTATTTCGCGGCGCTGACGGTGGCGCCCGCCGTCCGCGATTTCGCGGTTAATGTGCTCGGAGTCAGCAGCGCCTCATCCGAATCCGCGATGGCCGCCGGTGTTGTGATGGGCGTGATGATTATCCCCTTCGTCTCTTCGATGGCCGATGATTCGCTCGCCGCGGTGCCCAGCGCGATGCGCGACGGCAGCCTGGCGATGGGCGCGACCAATTCGGAAACCATCAAAAAGGTGCTGATTCCTGCTGCCCTACCGGGCATTGTCGGTGGCGTGCTGCTCGCCGTCAGCCGCGCGATCGGCGAAACGATGATCGTGGTGATGGCCGCGGGCCTTGCCGCCAACCTGACCGCCAACCCGTTCGAGAGCGTGACGACGGTGACGGTGCAGATCGTCCAGCTGCTGACCGGCGACCAGGAATTCGACAGTTCCAAGACGCTGGCCGCCTTCGCGCTCGGGCTCGTGCTGTTTATTGTGACGCTCTTGCTCAACATCATCGCGCTCGGCGTCGTCAAACGGTTCCGCGAGGCTTATGAATAGATGAACGCTACAACCGCCTCCACCGATGGTCGTCAGCCGACCGACTGGAAAACCGACGCCATGCAGCGGCGCATCAGGGCGCGCTATCGCGCCGAAAAGCGCTTCCGCTTTTACGGTCTGGCAGCGGTTTTCTTGTCCGCCGGTTTCCTGGCCTTTTTGCTCTTCACCATGGTCTCCAGCGGCGCGCGCGGTTTCACCCAGGTGCAGATCGCGCTGCCGGTCGATTTCGCGGCCTCCAACATCGTTATCGAACCCGAGCAGCTTGACGGCAACGATCGCGAGCAATTGTTGGCTCTGGCCGATTTCCAGGGCCTTGCCCAGGAATCGATGGTCGCCGCCTATGGCGATGACGGCCAGGCGCTGTTCTCCAATGGTGCCTGGGTCCAGCTGCGCAACGCCGTATCCGACGACCCGACATTGCTGAACCGCAGCGAAGTGATCTGGATGCCGGCATCGACCGAGATCGATTTCGCGGCGCGCGGTGATGCGGGTGAGAATCAGAGCGAGGAACGCCTCGCCATGATGGAGCGTTATCAGGCGCTCGAAGAGGCCGGGCAGGTGCGCAGCGCGCTGAGCTGGACTTTCCTGACCATGGGAGATTCGAGCGATCCGACGCTGGCCGGCATCTGGGGGGCGCTCAAGGGATCCTTGTTCACCATGCTTGTGACGCTCGCCCTCGCCTTCCCGATCGGCGTGCTCGCCGCCGTCTATCTGGAGGAATATGCGCCGCAGAACCGCTGGACCGACATTATCGAGGTCTCGATTAACAATCTCGCGGCCGTACCCTCCATCATCTTCGGCCTGCTCGGGCTCGCGATATTCCTCAACACATTCCATCTGCCCCGATCGGCTGCGATCGTCGGCGGCCTGACGCTCGCGCTGATGACGATGCCGGTGATCGTGATCGCGGGCAGGAATGCGATCAAATCGGTGCCGCCGTCGATCCGCGACGCCGCGCTCGGCGTCGGCGCCTCGCCGGTGCAGGTGCTGACCCATCACGTACTGCCACTCTCGCTGCCCGGCATCCTGACGGGCACGATTATCGGCATGAGCCGCGCGCTCGGCGAGACCGCGCCGCTGCTGCTGATCGGCATGCGCGCTTTCGTTCCGTCGCCGCCCGACGGGCTGACCGATCCGGCAACCGTGCTTCCCGTGCAGATTTTCCTCTGGTCGGACGAACTCAACCCGGGCTTTGTCGAGAAGACTTCGGCGGCGATTATCGTACTGCTCGTATTCCTGCTCGTGATGAACGGACTCGCGATTTGGCTGCGCAACAAATATGAACAACGCTGGTGATATCATGAACGATGCAACGGACACTCAGGCCGCACCCGAGGCGAAACCCGCCACCGACGAACCGCTCGTCGATCCGGCTTCGCTCAAAATGACGGCGCGCAACGTCGACGTCTATTATGGCGACAAACAGGCCATCGACGATGTTTCGATCGATATCGGCATGGACAATGTCACGGCCTTTATCGGCCCTTCCGGCTGCGGCAAATCGACCTTTCTGCGCACGCTGAACCGCATGAACGATACGATCCCGATCGCCCGGACGAGCGGGCAGATCGAGCTCGACGGCGAAGATATCTACGATCCGGATATGGATGTGGTGCAGCTGCGCGCGCGGGTCGGGATGGTGTTCCAGAAACCCAATCCCTTTCCCAAGTCGATCTACGAAAATGTCGCCTATGGGCCGCGGATCCATGGCCTTGCCGGTTCCAAGTCCGAGCTCGATCAGATCGTCGAGAAATCGCTGATCCGCGCCGGCCTGTTCGAGGAGGTAAAGGACCGGCTCGACGATAGCGGCACGGCACTGTCCGGCGGGCAGCAGCAAAGACTGTGCATCGCGCGCGCCATCGCCGTCGATCCCGAAGTGATCCTGATGGACGAACCCTGCTCGGCGCTGGACCCGATCGCGACCGCCAAGATCGAGGAGCTGATCCACGAACTGCGCGGCAAATATGCGATCGTGATCGTCACGCACAACATGCAACAGGCGGCGCGCGTGTCGCAGCGCACCGCCTTTTTCCATCTCGGCAATCTCGTCGAATATGGCGAAACGTCGGAACTGTTCACCAACCCGCATCAGGAGCGGACGAAGGATTATATCACCGGCCGCTACGGCTAAACGGATAGGCCATAATGCCCAGGAGCAGCGAACATACGGTCAAGGCGTTCGACGACGATATCGGCGAACTGCGGGCGCTTGTTTCCGAGATGGGCGGCCTTGCCGAAACGGCGATCGGCGATGCGATCCATGCGCTGACGCGGCACGATCTGGAAACCGCCAACCGCATTCTCGACGAAGATGTCCGGATCGACGAACTGGAAGCCGAGGTCGAACGGCTCGCCGTCCGCCTGATCGCGCTGCGCGCGCCGCTCGCCGACGATCTGCGCGAGGCAGTGGCGGCAATCAAAATCGCGACCGTGCTCGAACGGATCGGCGATTATGCCAAGAATATCGCGAAGCGCGTGCCGATCTTCGATCACCGCGTCGATATCGAGCCACTCAGCATCCTCCCCGCCATGGCGCAGATCGTGCAGGAAATGGTGCATAACGTGCTCGACGCCTTCGCCGCGCGCGATGCCGAAATGGCCCGAATGGTGATCGAGCGGGATTCAGCGGTCGACGACTTCTACGACAGCCTATTCCGCGCGCTCCTCACCTATATGATGGAGAATTCGCACAACATCACCCAATCGACCCATTTGCTGTTCATCGCGAAAAATCTCGAACGGGTCGGCGATCATGCGACGAATATCGCGGAGATGGTCTATTTCGCGGCGACGGGGGAGTATCTGGAGGACCGCACGGCCGGCGAAACCCATATGGCCGATATCGAGGAACTGGAAGAATGAGCAAGGCAAAACTCCTGCTGGTTGAAGACGATATGGCGCTGACCGAATTGCTGATCTGGCATTTCGAGCGCGAGGAATTCAATGTGAAGCACACGGTGGATGGCGAAGAAGCGCTGCTGCTCGCACGCGAAAATCCGCCCGATCTTGTGCTGCTCGACTGGATGATCGAGGGGCTTTCCGGCATTGAAGTCTGCCGCCGCCTGCGCCGCATGCCTGACACCGCCAACGTCCCGATCATCATGCTCACCGCGCGCGGCGAGGAGGAAGACCGGGTCCGCGGCCTTGAAACCGGCGCTGACGATTATGTCACCAAACCGTTCAGCCCGCGCGAACTCGTCGCCCGGGTCGGGGCGGTGCTGCGCCGCGTGCGCCCGGCGCTCGCCGGCGAGCCGCTGCTCCATGGCGACATCGCGATGGACACGGTGAGCTACAAGGTGCGCCGCGACGGCGAAGTCATTCCGCTCGGCCCCACCGAATTCCGTCTGCTCAAACATTTCCTCGAACATCCGGGCCGCGTGTTCAGCCGCGAGCGCCTGCTCGATTCCGTCTGGGGCCATGACAGCGATATCGAGCCGCGCACCGTCGATGTGCATATCCGGCGCCTCCGCAAAGCGCTGAACAAGGGCGGCAAGACCGATATCATCCGCACCGTGCGCTCGGCGGGCTATGCGCTGGATGCTGAGGGCGCTGGATAAGCGAGTTTGTTTGTCAGACCTTCGGCTTTCGCCTCAGGCGCGGCACCGGGCCGCTCCCCCTCCCGACCTCCCACAGGGTACACTTATTGGGAGGTCGGGAGGGGGAGCGGGCCGGTGCCGCGA
>NZ_JANQNS010000011.1 GCF_028279465.1 Parasphingopyxis sp. | reverse complement strand
CTGTCAGACCTCGCCTTCGGCTCGGCGCGGCACCAGCCCGCTCCCCCTCCCGACCTCCCAATAAGTGTACCCTGTGGGAGGTCGGGAGGGGGAGCGGGCTGGTGCCGCGCTCAACCGCTAGGTTGAGTCTGACAAAAGACTCCTGGTGCGGCGATTTTCCGCAAGGAAAATTCTGACAAATAAAAACCCCTGACAAACAGACCTCCCCCCGCCGGTTGACACTGGTTGACACAGGCCGGGCATACCCTCGCCCCACTCACGCCCCGTCCTCCCCATCCGCTTCCTGCCCCCGCCGGTGCATCTCGGCGAGCCGGCGTTTCAGCTCCTCGAACGCCTCTTCGGGATCGACGCGGTCATCGAAGGCGGCGCGTTCGGCGGCGGCGTCCGCGCGCTTCAATAGCGTCACGAGGATCGCGTCCGAATAGCGTTTGCGCGTCGTGACGACTTCGCCGCCATGGACGACCGGCTCGTCCACCCCCTCCACCGCCCGCTCGAACGCCGCCGCCTCCAGCACCGGCAGCGCCTCGGTCAGCGCCCGCTCCCAGGCGTCCGCAAACCCCGCATCGCGCTTGCGATAGCGATAGGCGCTGGTCGTGGAGATATTGGCGATGGCACACGCATCCCGCACACAGCCCGTCCGCGCCAGCGCATGGAGGAATTTGCGCTTGCGCGGCGTCGTCCACCCGTCATGCCGGGTGCGGTAAGGCTTGGGGGCTTCAACTATTTCCGTTTGCCCTGAGCCTGTCGAAGGGCCGTTCTTGTTTTGCCCGGTCGAAGAAGAAGGACAGCCCTTCGACAGGCTCAGGGCCAGCGGTTCCTTCTGCGGCGCAGGCAGGCGCGGCGGATCGGGATCGGCCATGATCGGGCTCCTCACACAGGGAATGGAGCCGATCTATCTATACTATTCGGGGGTCTGTAGGACAGGAAATAGGATACGCCGTTTGCGCTTCGGTTACGTAAGGCCAAGCTCGGCACATCGCGTAGGGCAAGCCACCATTCTACTTTGTTTTAGCCCCACGATTCTATCGATGTTCGGCTTCCTGACCGACAATGGAACGCAATAACTCAACTAGCTCAACTCGCGTGGAACTGGAAGATGCGGAATCAAGGAGATAGTCAAATCTAACTGAGAGCGCCGTATTTCTTCTGGGGTTTAGCAACAACAATTCGGACCATATATCATCATCATTTTCGATTACGTTCGCATATTTTAGTAGCCAGTACATCAGAGTTTGACGGAAATCGCCTGAAATGAAATTTCGGTTTGTATGCTTAACTTCAATTAGCAGCGGGCCAAGTGACAGATCGCCGTTTCCCGAAGCGATCCAACCTAATCCAGGTACAGCAGGACTGTGCTCCAACCGTTCGTCCGGATAGTTGGCTCTGATCGCGGTAATCATCGCGACTAGGTTGTCCGCGGCAAGAGTTGCGACGTCCTGATCGGCCTGACTAAGCTTATTCGGTAGTTCGGCATCATAATGGCGACGTTGGCGTTCTGATGCTGTCCTCAGGCAGCTGTCCCAATCAGGTGCATCGTTGCCATCCAAGAGATTTTCTGCACGAACCATAGACAATTCGAAAAGCATAGCATTTTGTAGCTTGCTGTTTTCAATATGCTCTTCGGGAACTGGCTCAATGCCTTCAAACTGAGTCATTCTTTTGTTCAATGAACTGACGAGCCCACCAGACAATCGCGGAAACAAGACATCGAGCACACCAGGAATGTCCCTGGCTACGGTTCTCGGGTCCCGCAATGGAAGTCTAGTCAGCGGCATCTTTTGTCCAATCTACATAACAGGACGCAAACGTGTCGCCGACATTCACCTCAAATCCTAGGCTCCAAGCCTGCCCAAGTGTTTTGCGCAATTGGTTCCTCGCGTGAACACCGTCGTCTCCGAAGTTGCCTGCGGCCAACCACAACATCCGTTGTTCATCTGGACTAAGATTCTGCCATTGATTTCTAACGCGAGTGAAGCTCCCGCGATCATGCCAATGTCGCCAACAATCGATACAGGCGCGTCTGACGGATTGAGATGAACTTTGGTCATAGATCTTTCGAACAATCGGACCCCGCACATCAGTTCGCCTAAATCGTATTGCCCGCAAAAAATGAAGAGCGTTGGCCTCAGGCATTAGGAGGTGTGAGGCTTCCGAAGGCACCCTGTCGAGTAAGTCGTCAATCTGATCGAACACGGCCTCAAATTCTTGATTGGACCGCACCGAGTAGACACCTCGCATGATCTTGGACCATGAAGCCCGAAACGAGTCGAGATTGCTTGGGTCGAGCAATGTAGCGCATAGATCAGCGGCGACTTTTGGCTCTTGGAACTTAAGAGCTCGGCCAATTTGGGCTAGGACAAAATTATCTGGCTGAGATTTCTCTTTTTCGAGGTTGAGTAAGAATGAGATATCGATTGCCTCAAACGATTTTTTGAGTTGCTCGTATTCAACCTGTGCCGTGTCGGAATAGGGATCAAAATGAAGGTCGAGCTCCCTTAATGCGACGCTCGCTTCATCACCGTCACCAAGCTGCGCAGCAAGATAATCAGAATAGTGTTTCGCACTGAGCGTCGTTGTCTTACTTCGATTCAGTGACAATCCATAGTCGGCAAGCGTATGAGAAAGTACCGATAGTGCCTCGTATGCATCTTGCTGAGATTTACAGATTAATGTGAAGTCATCCACGTAGCGATGCCAAACTATGCCGGCATCAGAAAGGGAGAGGTCAATAGGCGTTAACATAACCTCAGCTAGAACTCGTGCGCATTGGCCGCCCACCGGCAGTCCGAAAGATCTCCCAGCTGCAAGCTTGCTAAGCATGCGATCAACTTGCACTGCTACAGTACTGTTATCGCGGCCAAGATCATTGATTAGATTTTCGAGCCGATGATGATAGATATGCTCATAGAAGCTTGAGATATCGGTTTGAACGACAACACACCCGTCGTTTTTTAGCGCCTCTTCCTCAAGAGTTGCCGTTTTATATGTTCGCCAAGATTGTGAACGATCGAAAAATGCTGGAGCTTCACCACCCAAGCGATATGAGTGCGCTCGATGGCTACGATTTGGCTCATTAGCTTCTGCAATCGCTAGCCCGATTCCATTCAGGTAGAGGTTCCAGAACGGATGAATTTTAGTGGTAATCCGAAAACCGTTAGAACCGGACGGCACTAACAGTCTTTCGGAACCAATTGTAAGCTCGTTCATGAAGCCAGCAGCTTCTTGAACCGATTTTTTGTCGATATCTTGAAATAATTCGAAACAAATTTTCGATAAATCGTCGGCTTTATCCCTAATAAATCCAGCATCTACATCGTAAGGTATTGTGTCGTTATCCCCACTATGGCCAATTTCATAGGCAGCTTGTAGAAAATGATCACGCTCAACTTGCATCATTTAGGCCTCATTCTGGCTAGCCGAACAGACAATGTGTAGTGATGGCATGCTGCAATAGTTTCTGTCTACCGGAGGAATTGGTGACGTTTCCGGATGCTGCAACACGCTCTTCGCATCCCCTTCCCCAACCCCCCGTCTCCCGCTAAACCCCTCCCGACTCATTCACCGCTTGCCGCCGGTCGCTGCGCCCCGCCGCAGTCCCCCTTCCGGCGTCAAGTACCACTTGAAGACGAGGTTTTATGACCACCACCGGCCACGACACGCTTTCCACCCGTTCCGCCCTCACGGTCGAAGGGAAGACCGTTCATTATTATTCGCTCGCCAAGGCCGCTGAAAAGCTCGGTGACGTCTCGCGGCTGCCGTTCAGCATGAAAGTGCTGCTCGAAAATCTGTTGCGCTTCGAGGACGGGAATACGGTCACCACCGAGGACGTGCAGGCCTGTGTCGATTGGCTCAACGAACGGCGGATTTCGCGGGAAATACAATACCGCCCGGCGCGGGTGCTGATGCAGGATTTTACCGGCGTGCCGGCGGTCGTCGATCTGGCGGCGATGCGCGACGGGATCGTGGCGCTGGGCGGGGCGGCGGAGAAGATCAATCCGCAGGTGCCGGTTCACCTTGTGATCGATCATTCGGTGATGGTCGATGAGTTCGGCACGCCGACCGCGTTCGAGGAGAATGTGGCGCTCGAATATCAGCGCAATATGGAGCGCTACGAGTTCCTGAAATGGGGCGCGGGCGCGTTCGATAATTTCAAGGTCGTGCCGCCGGGGACGGGCATCTGCCACCAGGTGAATCTCGAATATCTGGGGCAGGGCGTGTGGAGCAGCGAAGATGCGGACGGCGAGACGGTCGCCTATCCCGATACGCTGGTCGGCACGGACTCGCATACCACGATGATCAACGGACTCGGCGTGCTCGGCTGGGGCGTCGGCGGGATCGAAGCCGAGGCGGCGATGCTGGGCCAGCCGGTGAGCATGCTGATCCCCGAAGTCGTCGGCTTCCATTTGACCGGCGAGCTGGCCGAGGGCGTGACGGCGACGGATCTGGTGTTAACCGTCGTCCAGATGCTGCGCGAAAAGGGCGTGGTCGGGCGGTTCGTCGAGTTCTACGGATCGGGCCTGAAGGCGCTGACGCTGGCCGACCGGGCGACGATCGCGAACATGGCGCCCGAATATGGCGCGACCTGCGGCTTCTTCCCGATCGACGAGAAGACGACCGACTATATGCGCCTGACCGGGCGGGACGAGTGGCAGATCGCGCTCGTCGAGGCCTATTGCCGCGAGCAGGGGCTGTGGCACAATGTCGATGACCCGGATCCCGTGTTCACCGACACGCTGGAGCTGGATATGGGGCTGGTCGTGCCGAGCCTCGCCGGGCCGAAGCGGCCTCAGGACAAGGTGATCCTGCCCAAGGTGGACGAGCTGTTCAACGAGGACATGCAGAAGGTGTATGGGCGCGACGGCAAGCGCGTCGATGTGGACGGCGTGGACCATGATATCGGCGATGGCGATGTCGTGATCGCGGCGATTACGAGCTGCACGAATACGTCTAATCCTGCGGTGATGGCGGCGGCCGGGCTGGTCGCGAAAAAGGCGCGCGAAAAGGGGTTGAGCGTGAAGCCCTGGGTGAAGACGTCGCTCGCGCCGGGATCGCAGGTGGTGACGGATTATCTGGAAAGCTCCGGGCTGCAGGACGATCTCGATGCGCTGGGCTTCGATCTGGTCGGCTATGGCTGCACGACGTGTATCGGGAACAGCGGGCCATTGGCGGCGCCGATTTCGAAGGCCGTGAACGAGAATGACCTGGTGGCGGCGAGCGTGCTGTCGGGGAACCGGAATTTCGAGGGGCGGGTGAGCCAGGATGTGCGGGCGAATTTCCTGGCGAGCCCGCCGCTGGTGGTGGCGTACGCGCTCAAGGGTACGGTGACGGAGGATATTACCGCGACGCCGCTGGGGCAGGGGACGGACGGGGCCGATGTGTTCCTCGCCGATGTCTGGCCGTCCAACGCGGAAGTGGCGGATACAATTGCGGCACATGTGAACCGCGATATGTTCGAGACGCGCTACGCGAACGTCTATGACGGGGACGAAATGTGGCGCGGCATCGATGTCGAGCCGTCGGCGACCTTCAGCTGGCGCTCGGGCAGTACGTACGTCCAGAACCCGCCCTATTTCGAGGGCATGACGATGGAACCGGAGGCGATCGAGGACATTGTCGATGCGCGCCCGCTGGCGCTGTTCGGCCAGTCGATCACGACCGATCATATTTCGCCCGCCGGCGCGATCAAGGAGGATTCGCCTGCCGGCAAGTATCTGAAAGACAGGCAGGTTTCCCGCGCCGACTTCAATAGCTACGGCTCGCGCCGCGGCAATCACGAAGTCATGATGCGCGGCACCTTCGCCAACATCCGCATCAAGAACCAGATGCTGAACGATGTCGAAGGCGGCTACACAAAACACATCCCCTCGGGCGAAGAAATGTCGATCTACGACGCCGCCATGCGGTACAAGGCCGAAGGCACGCCCCTTGTCGTCATCGCCGGCGCCGAATATGGCACCGGCTCCTCCCGCGACTGGGCCGCGAAAGGCACGAACCTGCTGGGCGTCAAGGCCGTGATCGTCGAAAGCTTCGAGCGCATCCACCGGTCCAACCTTGTCGGTATGGGCGTCCTCCCGCTGCAGTTCGCGGAAGGCATCACCCGCGAAACGCTGGGGCTGGACGGCACCGAAACGTTCACGATCCGCGGTGTTGCGACACTCGATCCGCGCCAGACGGTCGAGGTCGAAATGACGCGCGCCAATGGCGAGACTGCTATGTTCGAAACGCTCTGCCGGATCGATACGGGCAACGAGATGGAGTATTTCCGCAACGGCGGCATCCTCCATTATGTGCTGCGGAATCTTGCGGCGTCTTAATCTGTCTGCCGCCTTCGCCTATTCGGCGGAGGCGGTCGCGACCCGCGGCGCATAATCGAGCCGGCCGATCTCGCCGATCCGTCCGTTCGCCATCCGGCCTTCGACGAGCTCGTAACCCATCAGCGCGAAGATGCGGCTGCCCATGAATATCGGGCGGGCATTGCCGTACCAATCGACGCAGCTCGCTTGGCAGTTGTCGTCGACCACGCCTTCGACTTCCGCCCCTAACTCGCCGGCGAGCGAAAATTCGCGATCGTCGCGGCGCAGGAACAGCATCGCGGCTGACGAACCGAAAAGCTGACGGAATCGTGGTTCGACCTGCCGGGAGATCGGCAGGCCCAGCGTGCCCGATGCCCCGCCCTCCGATCCGCTGTCCGGCCGGTAGAAATAGGCATGGCTGCGGGATTCGCCTTGCCCGGCTGCGGGCATGGTGAAGACGTCTGCGATGCGCGGCGTGCCGTCCAGCGCGACAGCGGAGAAGCCGAGCTTGTTGCCCGCACCGCTGCCGATCACCACCGCGTCGGACCCGAGCCGTTCGATCCGCTCGACGCCATGGCCGATATCGATCTGCGTCGGATCGCCGCCGCCGAGCGATGCCGTGAACGCCACGGGCCGCGTCCGCGCGCCATAGCCCTGCTGCCGGCCCCAGCCATAGACGATATGATTGCCGACATAGCGGTTCTCCATCTCGTAGATATTGCCGGCCTCGCTCAGCGCGCGATACCGATCCTCGGAAACGTCCTGGCTACCATCGCCGAAATCGTCGAGCGGCACCTGAAGCAGGCTGACGACACCGCCCGATCCGCGCGTGATCTCTATCGCCGGATCGGCGAAGCGACCTGCCACCAGTATATTGAGTCGGCCCTCATCGGGTTGTTCGAGGAAGGAGAATTGGTCGATCGGCATGCCGCGTGCGCCGATTGCCGATGGCTGCGATCCGTCGAGCGGCAGGCGGTAGATATGCGCGGACTGATTGTCCCCGCCGCCATAGCCGCCGCCATCCGTCACCCAGAGATAGACCGAGCCGGCGGATACGTAGAATTCGCGCGACCACCCGGCGATCACCCCGGTCGCCGTACAGTCGAAATCGTCGCTCGCGACGTCGCAGCGCGTGACGCTGTGGAGCGTCGAAACGCCGTTTTCGGGATCCTCGAACAGGTCCCGGGCGACATAGATGTCGCTTGGCCCGGCGATCCGTTCGAAGGAGTCCGCACCCGTCTCCCCGTCCCAGCGTTTGACGCCAGGCAGCGCATCCAGCGGTGTGCGGCCATAATAGAGATTGAGCGGCGTGTAGAAGATGAGCTCGTCGCCGATCAGGCGCGAGGCATAATTGTCGGCGCTATAATAATCGTTCGAGCGCAGATGATGCGCATCCTCGAAGGTGAGCTGGCCATCCTCGCTGAGCCGGAAGCGGTTCACTTCGGTGCCGCCGCGCGGATAGCTGTAGCCGATCACGATGACGCGATCCCCGCGCACGAGCATTTCGTCATACCAGGAGGCGCCGCCACTGGCGCCGGGCGGGAAGGCGTCGATATGGTCGATCGCCCGCATCTCGCCGCCGGCGGTCGAAATCGTGAAGAGCCGTCCGCGCCGCAACACGATCAGCAGATCGCCGCGCCGCTTGACGATACCGCCCTCATCGACGTCGGCGGTCTGGTTGTTCGTAATCGATTCCTCATCGGCCTGGGCGACCGTGGGAACCGGGGCGAGTTCGGCCGCTGCGTCCTCAGCTACGCCGCCTTCCATGTCATAGGCCTCGTTGCGGGCGCGCCGATTGCTCTCGCGCAGCCGCTCGAGATAGGCGGTTAGTTCGGATTCCGATTCAAAGGCGCGCAACCCGTCGGACGCAGCGGTTTCCACTCCGGAACCGCCAGCCTCTGCGACACAGGCGGCCTGTAGCGGCAGTCCGATGGCCAGGCATGCTATGGCAAGGCGTTTGCCGAGGCTCGCGGCGCGGGCGGATGAACGTGACGGCATGTCAATTCTCCCTCTCGAATCGACCCATCGCAACCCATGGTCGACGCTATCACAACCTGCGATGAACGGCTGGCGCGGCGCGATCTCAGACGCTACGCTTGCCGCATGCCCCGACTCTCCCAGGTTCCCCGCGACGATGCCGATGATTATGTGAAGGCGCTCTACACCGCGCTTTTCGGCGATCGCGATCCTGTGGCTGAGCCCGGCACCGCGACGGGCACGCCGGGCAATTGGTGGACGGTGTTCGCGCTTGTGCCCGATGCGTTCAAGCATACGACCGAGGGGTTCGGTTTCTATCGCTCCGCCAACCGCAAGCTCGATCCCGTGCTGCGCGAACTCGGCCAGACGCGGGCCGGCTATGTCGTCGGATCGCGCTTCGTTTACTCGCAGCATATGAAGGCGGCGCGGTTTGCGGGGCTGACCGATGAACAGGCCGAGGCGATCGCCCATTGGCAGGTTGCCGATTGTTTCGATGAAATCCAGCGCGCGGTGCTCGCCTATACCGATTGTCTTGTGCTCCAGCATGGCCGCGTGCCGGATGGTGTGTTCGAAACGCTGAAAAAGCATCTCTCGGACGAGGAAATCCTCGAACTCACCTACATCACCGCGACCTATATGATGCATGCCGTGATGAGCCGGGCGCTCCGGCTCGAATATGACGATGTCGACGAGCCGATCACCGAAGTCCCTCCGCCCGAAGGCGCAACGGCGGATGTGATGGGCATGGTCGACAATCGCCAAAAAGACAAAGCACAGGAATAGCGCGCCATGACAGCCTATCGCTCGTTTCGCGAACAGAGCCTGCATTATTTCATCCGACCGCATGACGCGCTGCCCGAAGGCCCGATCGAGTCCCCGGCTGCGTGGCGTGGCCCCGACATCGCGAAGCAGCAGGACGAATGGATGGTCGTCCTCACGGATGACGAGATCGCCGAACTCGGCGCGGCGCATGACGCGCTAAAGGCCGATGGCGTACCGCTCGACGCAGTTGCGCGCGATAACTTCGCTCTGCCGACATTGAGCGGCAAGATCGCCGGTTGGCGCGACGAGATCCGCAACGGCCGCGGCTTCGTGATGGTGCGCGGTCTGCCTGTTGCGGCATGGGGCCCGGACAAGGCGGCCTATGTCTATTGGGGGATCGGTCATCATCTTGGCCTGCCCGGCGCGCAAAACCCGGCGGACGAACTGCTCGGCCATGTCGTCGATTATGGCGAGGAGAAGGATAACCCCGTCGTCCGCCGCTATCGCACGACCGGCCATATCGATTTTCATTGCGACGCCGCCGATGCGGTCGGTCTGCTGTGCCTGCACACGGCGAAATCGGGCGGGCAAAGCCGGATCGTCAGCTCGGTGGCGATCTTCAACGCGATCCAGAAGCAGCGACCCGATCTTGTGGCGCGCCTGTTCGAACCGTTCATGCTCGATCGGCGCGACGAACAGGGGGAGGGGGAATCGCCCTTCTTCCCGATCCCGCCCTGCCGGCACAGCGACGCGAACGGGCTGCAGACCTTCTATCACAGCGAATATTTCCGTTCGGCCGACCGGCATGACGATGTGACGATCGATACGGCGGCGATGGAGCTGCTCGATCTTTATGACAGCCTGTGTCTCTCGCCCGAGCTGCAGCTCGATATGTGGCTGGAGCAGGGCGATATGCAGTTCATCTCGAACCACACGGTCGTGCATTCGCGTACCGCTTATGAGGACTGGCCGGAGCGGGAGAGAAAACGCCATCTGCTGCGGCTGTGGCTGTCGTTCGAAGATACAGGAGGCTGAGCCATGCCCTATCACCATCTCGCGCTCGCGGCGAAGGACATGCAGGCGATCCATGCATTCTATGAAGGCGTGATGGGGTTCGAGCTTGTCAAAGTCGAGATTGCGCCGGTCATGGGCGGCGGCTGGGGTAAGCATTTCTTCTACCGGATGGATGGCGACGACAGCCGCTTCATTGCCTTCTGGGAGCTGCATGAGGTGCCGGGGCAGGAAGAGCAGGTCCACGATCTCAATGCGGCGGCGAAGATGCCGCAGGGCACCAATCATTACAGCTTCGCGGTGGACACGCGCGAGGAGCTGGATGGCTGGCGCGAACGCTGGAACGATGCCGGGCTCGACGTACTCGAGATCGACCATAATTGGTGCCGCTCGGTCTATACGCGCGACCCCAATGGCAACATGGTCGAATTCTGCCTGACGACGGGGGAGTTTACCGACGCCGATCGGGAACGCGCGCTGGCCGCGCTCGACGAGGCGGAAATGCAGGCGAGCCCGCCGCCCGGATCGATGAAGAACTGGCCGGCTGTTTAGTTTGTCAGAAACTTCCTAACGGAAGTTCGCCGCACCGGCCCGCTCCCCCTCCCGACCTCCCATTGAGTGTACCCTGTGGGAGGTCGGGAGGGGGAGCGGCCGGTGCCGCGCTCGACCGATAGGTCGAGTCTGACAAAAGAACCTCTACGACGCCAGTTTTAGCGGCGTTCCCTTTGCTTCCGGCGCGTCCGCGCATTTTTCGTTGAGCCCGTTGAACAGCGTATTGATGGCGATCCGCAGATTTTCCATGTTTGCCGAAGGATAGTGGGGGATCAGGCTCGGGTCGCAATAGGGCGCGAGCATCAGATTGATCGGCGACATCAGCCCGTCGATCGTCATGCCCGGAAACTCGCCGTCCGAAATCGCTTCGGCCAGGATCGTCGCCATATAATGATCGGCGAGATCGACATAGCTCATGACGACCTCTTTATGCTCTTCGCCGAGCGCCATGCAGGCCATGAAATAATCATGATCTTCCTCGTAGCGCCGCCGCTTTTCTGCAAAGCGCCGGGCAAAGAACTGGTAGAGCTTCTCGCGCGGCGGGAGATCGCTTTCGACGACTTCCTCCATCATCTCGTTGAACGGCTTGAACCAGCGCTCGATCGAGGCCTCGAACAGCGCTTCCTTGCTGGGGAAGAAGCGATAGACATTGGATTGCGACATGCCGCAGGCATTGGCGATATCGGTAATCGTCGGCGTGACTGGCCCGCGTTCGCGAATCAGCTGTTCACAAGCTTCGAGAAGCTGCTCGGCGGTGGCTTCATGATCGGTGTGCGGGCGGGCCATAGTTGATCTCCTTGACGCAACTGTATCGCAACTGCATGACGGTTTTATGATAAACGATAGTTAATATCAATTATCATGGAATGCAAGAAAGATTGTCGCAACAGCATGTTGCGCTTATGCAATCGCGTCTGAGGGAGGCCCCGCACGGGGCGTAGGAGCGGGGCACGCCCATTCATGGCCAGCGACCAGGACACAGATAGCCGGTTCAGCGATCCGATCAGCGGGTCGATCGCCCTGCTCCGGCGCTGGTGGCGGATGGTGTGCCGCGAGATCGACCAGGTCGCCGTCATCGAAAAGGTGCGCGGCGAATCCGGTTGGACGCCGCGTTATGCTTTCATGACCTGCATGTCGGCGGGCATCGCGATCCTTGGCATGCTGCTCTCCTCGCCGGCGGTGGTGATCGGCGCGATGCTCTTGTCGCCGCTGATGGGTCCGATCCTCGGTATCGGTTTTGCGCTGGCGGTCGGGGATTTCCGCTGGCTGCGCGATGCCGGGCGCGCGCTAGGCCTCGGTACGATCCTCGCCATCCTGTTCTGCGCGATCATCGTCGCCATGTCGCCGCTACAGACTATTACCTCCGAAATTGCCGCGCGCACCCGGCCCAATCTGTTCGATCTCGGCGTCGCCCTCTTCTCTGCGCTGGCCGGCGCCTATGCGATGATCCGGGGCCGCGACGGTACGATCGTCGGCGTCGCCATCGCGACCGCCCTGATGCCACCGCTGGCCGCGATCGGCTTCGGGCTCGCGACCTTCAACTGGGCGGTGTTCGGCGGCGCCTCCTTCCTCTTCTTCACGAACCTCACCACGATCGCGCTGACCGCGGCCGTCATGGCGCGCACCTACGGGTTCAGCACCTATCTCTCCGCCAAACAGACTTGGGCGCAATCGGTGGTGATTATCAGCGTATTCGTGGCGCTCGCCATTCCGCTCGGCTTTTCGCTGCGTCAGATTTCCTGGGAGGCCAATGCGACGCGTCAGGCGCAGGAGCTGGTCGGCGACGAATTTGGTCCCGAGGCACGTATCTCGCAGCTTGACTTCGATTTCGATGCCGATCCGATTACGGTGACGGCCTCGGTGCTGACGCCCGAGATTGTCGGGGGCGCTGAGGAGCGCGCGCAACGGACGCTGCAGCGTGAACTCGGCCGCAACGTCATGGTCGATCTGCGCCAGTTCCAGGTCGACACCGAAGAGACCGCTGACGGGACGGAGCTGGCGCTCGCCCGGATGCGCGAACAGGCGGCCGCGACGCGCGAGGAAATCGCCGACCTCACAGACCGGCTGGCGCTGATCGCCGGCGTCAATCCCGACGAGGTGACCGTGGACCGGAATACGCGGCGCGCCATCGTGCGCGTGCGCGCGTTGCCGGGGGCGGAGCTCGAAACCTATTATGCACTCGAGCAGCGCGCCAATGGCCGGGCCGAGGACTGGGACGTGCAGGTGATCCCGCCGGCCAAGGATCTGCCCGCGATCAGCTTTGCCGATGGTGAGCCGGATGCGGCGGGACAACGCAATATGGTCATCGCGATCTGGGCGGCAGAGCGGCTTGCCGTGCCGGTCGGCGTGTCGGGCTCCGATGCGGCGGCGGCGATTGTTATCGAGCGGATGGAAAATGCCGGTATCGATGTCCGGCGGCTGCCGGGTGCGCAGCCGGGCTTTGTGGCGCTGAGCTGGCTCGCGCCCGATGGCGGGGATGACGAATAGGGCTCAGGCCGGAGACGGCGCGATGGCCGCGGCGAGCCAGTCGGGCAGATCGAGGCCTGTCATATCCTCCACCCGGCGATGCTCGACCGAAAGGCCGAGATCGGGATAAGAGATGCGCTGGCGTTTCTCGTCGGCCTGGTCGAGCGGCACGACGACGAGCCGCCGATTGACCTTATTGCGATAATGCATGCGGGCCGTGTTCTCCTGCCCGACATAACAGCCTTTCTCGAAATCGACGCCGTTCAGCTCTTCCGCATTGCATTCGAGCCAGAGCGTCTTGTCGCTGCCCAGTTCTCCAACGCCCTCCGTCACGCCGAGCGAGAGGCGATGCGCGTGCCAGCCTTGGGCCGGATCGCCGGGCGCCGCGAGCCAGCGCGCGCCAAGTGCTGCGAGGCGCGGATCAGCCGGATGGTCACTCGCATCGGGGGACCAGTGCACAGCCAGCGTTTCGTCTCGCGCTATCGTGATCGGGCGGCGCAGACGATAGAGGGTCAGCCGCCGCGCCAGATCGTCGGCCGCCTCGGCCTCGCAATCGACGAGAATATCTTCGCCATCGGCCCAGAGGATAAAATCGAACAATGCCTTGCCCTGCGCGGTGAGCAGCGCCGTCCATTGCGGCGCATCCGGCTGCACCCGGTCGACATTCTGGGTGACCAGACCCTGCAGAAATTCGCGGACATCTTCGCCTGTAAGACGGATGACGGCACGGTCGGATAACATGGTGGCAGGCATGGCCTTCAATTAGGGATCGGGCCGTGCGATGGAAAGGTATATGACTGATATTCTTACGATCCGCCGCCCTGATGACTGGCATGTCCATCTGCGCGACGGGTCCATGCTGGAGGCCGTGGCGGGCTATACCGCGCGCCAGTTCGCGCGCGCCATCGTGATGCCCAATCTCGCCCCGCCCGTGACGACGACCGCAGCGGCGCGGGCCTATCGCGAACGGATCATGGCCGCGTTGCCCGAAGACAGCGACTTCACCCCGCTGATGACCGCCTATCTGACCGATACGATCGATGCCGACGATCTCGCCGCCGGGCATGCGGAGGGCGTGTTCACGGCGGCCAAACTCTATCCGGCGGGCGCGACGACCAATTCGGACAGCGGCGTTACGGATGTTGCGAATATCTATGGCGTGATCGAGCGGATGGAGGCGATTGACATGCCGCTCCTCATCCATGGCGAAGTGACCGATAGCGAGATCGATATCTTCGACCGGGAGGCCGTATTTATCGAGCGCATCCTCGAACCGCTGACGCGCAAATTCCCGGCGCTCAGAATCGTGTTCGAACATATCACGACGGCGAACGCCGTGGCGTTCGTCAAAGACACCGGGCCGAATATCGCCGCGACGATCACCCCGCACCATTGCGTCATCAACCGTAACGCGATGTTCACGGGCGGCATCCGCCCCCATGCCTATTGCCTGCCCGTTGCCAAGCGCGAGCCGCACCGGCTGGCGGTCCGCGCGGCGGCGGTGTCCGGCTCTTCCAAATTCTTCCTCGGCACCGATACCGCGCCGCATGTGCGGGGCGACAAGGAATCGTCCTGCGGCTGTGCGGGCATTTTCAACGCGCCGTTCGCGCTGGAAAGCTATGCCGAGGTGTTCGCGGCGGAAGGCGCGCTTGACCAACTCGAAGGCTTCGCGTCGGAACACGGGCCCCGCTTCTACGGTCTGCCGCTCAACGAAGGCACGGTGACGCTACGCCGCGCGCCGACGGATGTACCAGATGCGATCGCGCTTGAGGGCGCGGAAATCGTGCCCTTCCAGGCCGGCGAAACGCTCGGCTGGACGCTGGATTGATTTTGGATCTCAGGCCGGCGCCCGGGCGCGCAGCCGATTGGTTCGCGCCTGGCGGATATTGTCGATCGTGAAGAGTGCCAGCCCGGTCCAGATGAACAGAAAACAGGCGATCGTGCCCGCATTCAGCGGCTCGTTGAATATGAACGCCCCGATCACGAATACCATGGACGGCGCGATATATTGGATAAAGCCGAGCGTCGTCAGCGTCAGTCGCTTGGCCGCCGCGGCGAACAGCATCAATGGTACGGAGGTCACCACGGCCGCGAAGACGAGCAGCATGTCGGTTTCCATATCGCCGCCGAACGCCAGCCCACCCGTCATGCCGAGCCAGGCGAGATAGGCGATGCATAGCGGGCTGAGCAGCACGGTTTCGACCGCCAGTCCTTCGATCGCCCCGGCATCGGTAATCTTGCGGACATAGCCATAGAGCGCGAAGGAAACGGCGAGCGTCGCGCTGATCCAGAGCGTATCCAATGCGCTCCAGGCAAGGATCGCAACGCCGGTTGCCGCGAGGCCGATCGCGACAATAGTAGCGGGCCTTAGCTTTTCGCTCAGGAACAATGTCCCGAGGATGACGTTTAGCAGTGGATTGAGGAAATAGCCGAGGCTCGTCGCGATCATATGCTCGTTGGTGACCGCCCAGATATAGACGAGCCAGTTCACCGCGATCAGCGCCGCCGAGGCGGTCAGCGCCAGCAATGTGCGCCGATTGCGCCAAGTCGCCCGTAACGCACCGAGCTTGCCCAAAGCGAGAAGCAATATGAGCAGGAAACCGACGGACCAGACGATCCGGTGGGCAACCGTCTCGATCGCTCCGACGTGATCGAGCAGTTTGAAATAGAGCGGAACGAGCCCCCAGAGCAGATAGACGCCGATCCCATAGGCATAGCCGGCCGGCGTGTTCTGCTGCTCGCTCATGCGGCTGCGCTAGGCCCGTTCGGGCACGCGCGCCACACGAAAATTGTTGGGAAAGCGAAAGGAGTTTTTTGTCAGACCTCGCCTTCGGCTCGGCGCGGCACCGGCCCACTCCCCCTTCCGACCTCCCACAGGGTACACTTATTGGGAGGTCGGAAGGGGGGG
>NZ_JANQNS010000010.1 GCF_028279465.1 Parasphingopyxis sp. | reverse complement strand
TTGTCAGACCTCTCCTACGGCTCGGCGCGGCACCGGCCCGCTCCCCCTCCCGACCTCCCACAGGGTACACTTATTGGGAGGTCGGGAGGGGGAGCGGGCCGGTGCCGCGATTTTTCCGCAAAGGAAAAATTCTGACAAAAGACCCTGAGGCGAAGCCGAAGGTCTGACAAACCTAATGCCGGAAGTGCCGCATCCCGGTGAACACCATGGCAAGGCCGGCCTCGTCCGCCGCCGCGATCACTTCCTCGTCGCGGATCGAGCCGCCGGGTTGGATCACCGCTGTTGCGCCGGCCTCGACCGCCGCCATCAACCCGTCGGCGAACGGAAAAAACGCATCCGACGCCACGGCCGAACCGATCGTGCGCGGCTCCGGCCAGCCAGCCTTCTCCGCCGCATCCTTCGCCTTCCATGCCGCGATGCGCGCGGATTCGAGCCGGTTCATCTGGCCCGCACCCACGCCGGCCGTGCTGCCATCCTTCGCATAGACGATAGCGTTCGACTTCACATGTTTGGCGACCCGCCAGGCGAACAGGCAATCGGCCAGTTCCTGCTTAGTCGGAGCGCGTGTGGTGACGGTTTGCACATCGGCTTCGGCGATCCGGCCATTGTCACGCGACTGTATCAGCAGGCCGCCCGCGATGGTTTTCATGCTGAAGCCCGGCCGTGCGGCATCGGGCAGCGACCCGGTCAGCAACAAGCGGAGATTCTTCTTCTTCGCGAAGATCGCGCGCGCCTCGTCATCGGCATCGGGCGCAATGACGACCTCGGTAAAGATCGCTGTGATCGCTTCGGCGGTCTGCGCATCGAGCGGCCGGTTCAGCGCGACGATCCCGCCAAATGCCGAAACCGTGTCGCAGGCGAAAGCGGCCTTGTATGCGTCCAGCGCGGAGCCGGAGACGGCCACGCCGCACGGATTAGCGTGTTTGACGATCACGCAGGCGGGATCTTCACCGCCGAATTCCGCGACCAGTTCGAACGCCGCATCGGCATCGTTGTAATTGTTGTAGCTGAGCGCCTTGCCCTGAACCTGCTCGGCTTGGGCGATGCCCTGGGTGCCGACCGATGCGCCGCGATAGAGCGCGGCCTGTTGGTGCGGGTTCTCGCCATAGCGGAGCATATCGACTCGGCTGAAGGCGACCGGCATGGTCTCGGGAAAGGGCGTCGCGCCGAGCGCCTCGGGGCCTTCGGGATGGGTAAAAGCGTCGCCCCAGGCGAACCAGTTGGCGATCGCCGAATCATAGGCCGCAGTATGCGCATAGGCCTTGGCCGCCAGCCGGATACGCATGGCCAGCGGCGTCTTGCCGTCATGCGCGTCCAAGCTTTCGACGAGCGCGGCATAGTCCGACGGATCGGTGACGATCGCGACATGGGCGTGATTCTTGGCCGCCGAACGCACCATGGACGGCCCGCCGATATCGATATTCTCGATGATCTCCGGGCGTTCGGCACCCCGCGCCACGGTTTCGGCGAACGGGTAGAGATTCACCACGACGAGATCGATCGCGCCGATCTCATGCGCCGCCATCGCCGCGACATGCTCGTCATTGTCCCGCACGGCGAGCAATCCGCCATGCACTTTCGGATGCAGCGTCTTGACCCGGCCGTCCATCATCTCCGGAAAGCCGGTCAGATCGGAAATGTCGCGAACCTCGAGGCCCGCTTCGCGCAACGCCTTTGCCGTGCCACCCGTCGAGACCAGCTCGACACCGTGGCGCGCGAGCGCCTGCCCCAGTTCGACGAGCCCGTCCTTGTCGGAAACGGAGAGAAGCGCGCGGGAGATTTTCACTTGCGTCATCGGAGATCCTGTTCGTGAGGAGCGGGCCGCGAAAGCCATGCCGAAATAGTCGTTGCCCTGCTGTCTATCCCGCCCGCCGGAAGAGCCAGCCGATCGTGGCGCCGCCGGGCGCCGTCTCGCCGGCCAGCACCAGTTGCTTCGTCTGACACAGGCGCGATTTTTCATCGATCCATACGCTGTCGTCGATCATTAGGCCGGTGCCGCGGCAGCGGAAATGCCATGCCGGGCCGCCTTCGACGCGCAGCAGGGCCCCCATATTATCCGCCGTCGGCGACACTTCGATGCCCGGGGCGAGATGGAAGCGGATCGCGAAGGCCGCGCCATCGGATTTCTGCCGCCCGCCGGGCAGCAGCACATCCTCGCCGCGCAGCTCGTCGCCATCCTCGGACAGACCCATCTGACGGCGATGGACGAAACCGAAACGCTGAACATAGCCGTCATGGCTGGCTTCGAGCCGGGTGACGCCATGGCGCTCGCGCCGGCGCATCTCGACCTCGACGACGCCGCGGCCGAGCGAACCATCCGGATTGAGCGCCGTCGAATTGCTGTCGGCGACCGTCAGGGTCGAATGGGCCGCGGTCGTGCGCAGGCCATCGGCGAAATTTTTCGGCAGCGCCGTCCCGCCCGCGCCGCCGCAATTGACGACGATGCGGTGCGGGCCGTGGGACAGTTCGAAGGCGAGCGTCGACGCGCAGCCGCCAGTCTCCAGCCGCATGGACGGCGGCGGCGCGGCATCGACGACGAGCACCGTATCGCCGGCCGCCATCCGCTGATAGCCCCAGTCGCGCGCCGCGCGGAGCGGCAGGGCGCGATGCCCGGTCGCCTCGATCGCGGCGGCGATGCGGCGGCCCGGGATCGGTGGCCCGCCCTGCCAGCTCGAAAGGCCGCCATCGCCGAGCGTAACGCCCAGCAAGGCGGGAATCGCGAATGACAGGGCGGAATCGAACGGCGCCGGAAAGGGCAATTGGCGCGCATCATAGGCCGCGCGCAGCATGGCCAGCGTCTCGACAAGCGCGAGCTGCGCGACCGGCGAGCGACAGATTATCCCGCCGTCGGCCGTCAGTGTCTGCGAGAGCGCGCGCTCAAGGCCGAGCTCGCCACGCATCACCCGCGCTTCCCCGCCCTGCACGAGCAAGCCGGCGCCGATCACCCCGGCCCATGCCCGCACCTGGGTCAGCCCCGGATTTTCCTTGGGCGCGGCCCGCTCGAGATGCCGCGCGCCGCGCGCCAGCGTGTTGAGCACGGCCGAGCGATAGATGAGATCGGTCGATGCGAGGATGACGGGCGCATAGCTCGTCCAGAGAAACACCCTGTGACCCCACATATCGGTCCGCCAGCCGGCCTCGGCCACCTTGCCGCTATGCGTTTCGAGCCAGTTGCGCATCAGCTTCTCGGCGATCGGCACGATTTCCTCGCGCGCACCGGCGGCGGACAAATCGCGCAGCCATTCGAAGCTCTGCAGATAATCGGCAAGGCCGGACGAAACGTTCAGATCGGCGAAATCGAGATCGGCCAGCGCGATTTCCTGCCCATGATAAAGCGCCCGGCCTTCGAGCAGGGAGGCCCCGCGCGTGCGATCGCCCGGAATCGGGTCCTCGGGCACGGCGAGCAGCTTCAGCGGGAATTTCCCGCGTAGCCGCAGGCGATGCAGCGGCGTGCGCCAGATCAGCCGCCGGAACCGCGTGGCAAGCTTCTCCGACAATGACAGCCCGCCATCGTCGAGCCGGATCAGCCGTCGGCCCTTGTCGATACTGTCCCGCGCGTCTGCCGGCATCTCGATGCGCTCCGCGACCGTCATTGGCCCCTCAGCGCCGCGATATTGGCTGCATAATGCTCCGGACCGCCTCGGAAAGTGGCCGTGCCGGCGACGAGTGCGTCCGCACCAGCCGCAATGGCCCGGGGCGCGGTATCCGGATCGATGCCGCCATCGACTTCGAGATCGATCGCCTTGCCGCTCGCATCGATCCGCGCGCGTATGGCCTCGATCTTGCGCAACTGGCTCTCGATAAAGCTCTGCCCGCCGAAACCCGGATTGACGCTCATCACGAGCACGAGATCGATATCCTCGAGCAGATAATCGAGCACATCGACCGGCGTTGCGGGATTGAGCGATATGCCGGCTCGCTTCCCGAGCGATTTAATATGCTGAACCGTTCTATGAACATGCGCACCGGCTTCCGGATGTACAGTGATCGTATCGGCGCCCGCCTCGGCGAAATCGGCGAGAAACGCATCGACAGGCGAAATCATCAGATGCACGTCGAACGGCTTGTCGGTGTGCGGCCGCAATGCCTTCACGACGCCAGGGCCGATGGTGAGATTCGGGACGAAATGGCCGTCCATCACGTCGATATGGATCCAGTCCGCCCCGGCGGCGTCGATCGCGCGCACTTCTTCCCCCAGCTTGGCAAAGTCTGCGGAGAGGATCGAAGGCGCTATGCGGACAGGCCGGGCCATAATCGGGCAGCCTTAGGTGAGGGCCCGGAATCGGGCAACCGGGCATGCCCGCCTGCATCCGGAATTTGGGGATAAGACGCACAGTTTGTGCGATTAAACCCTAGCTGTGCCGAAACCGGACAATGAAAAAGCCGTCCGACCCGCCCGGATCGGCGAGCTGACCCGGCAGAATGCGCAGCCAGCCTTCGGGCGCGACCGCGAGACCGGCAGGCAGCGCCACTTCGTCGATCGGTGCGATTGCGAAGGCCGGATGGCTCTCCAGAAATGCGCGCGCGACGGCCTCGCCCTCTGCGGTTTCGAGCGAACAGACCGCATAGACGAGCGTGCCGCCGGGTTTCAGCCAGCGCGATGCGCGATCGAGCATCGCGGCCTGTATTTCTGCGCATTCGGCGATGACGCGCGGGCTCGCCCGGTAAAGCACATCGGGATGTCGCCGGAAGATGCCGGTCGCCGAACAGGGCGCATCGACGAGAATGGCGTCATAGGCCTCGGCCGGCGCGGCCCATTGCAGCGCATCGGCCGTCACAAGTTCCGCCGACAGGCCTGTGCGCGCGAGATTTTCGGAAAGTCGCGCCAGACGACTTTCGGCCCGGTCGAGCGCCGTCACAGTCCAGCCCTGCGCGGCCAGTTGCAGCGTCTTCCCGCCCGGCGCCGCGCACAGATCGAGCGCCGTCCGGCCTTCCCCCGGACCGAGCAGGCGCGCGGGCAGCGAGGCTGCAATATCCTGTACCCACCATTGGCCATCGGCATAGCCCGGCAATGTAGTCACGGCAGCGCGCTCCCGGCGAACATGGCCGGGCAGCAGGCTCGTACCCTCAAGCGCCGCTGCCATAGCCTCCGTTTCTTCTGGTTTCGCAAGCGTCAGATCGAGCGGCGGCGGCGCGGCGATCGCTTTGGCGGCGGACGCCACCATGGCGTCGCCCCAGGCCGCCGACCAGCGCGCCGCAATGGGCTCCGGCAGGGTGGGGATGTCGGGGAGCGTCGCGTTGCCGCGCGACAATGTGCCGAACACGCCATGGGCGAGCCGCTTCGGCCCACCGGCGAGCAAGGGCAAGGCCGTCGATATCGCGGCATGATGCGGCGTATTGAGCGCCAGCGCCTGAGCGAGCGCCATGCGCAGCACCATCCGGGCCTTGGCGTCATCGGGCAGCGGGTTTTTCGTGGCGCTGTCGATCAGCCGGTCATAATCCGGCAGGCGCCGCAGCACCTCGCCGACGATAGCAGCCGCCAGACCTCGATCGTCGGCGCGTTTGAGGTGGCGGAACGCACGTCCCGTCGCCGCATCGACAGATTTCCCATGGCGCAGCACCGCATCGAGCACGGTCAGCGCCGCGCGCCGGCTGTCGACGCCTTGCGCTATATTCGAACTGCCGCCCGTGTCGTGTGAAGCGCTCAGCGGCCGCGCCCATGCGGATCGAGCGCGCTGCCCGAACGCCGCCCTTCTCCCCCAAGCCGATCATCCGTGCCGCCCGGGCCGAAATCGGAACCATCCGTCACGGCCGCCATCTTGTTCAGCCGGGCGATGCGATCGCCGGTATCGGGATGGGTCGAGAAAAGGCTCCGCGCACGGCCGAAGACGGCTGGCACGATATAGAGCTGCGCCGCGGCGGGATTGCGCTCGACGACCGGATTATGGACCCGGGATGCGCCATTGGCGAGCTTGGCGAGCGCCGAAGCCAGCGCGCCGGGCTTGCCCGAAATCTCCGCGCCGCCCCGGTCCGCGCCATATTCGCGCGTGCGGCTGATCGCCATCTGCACGATCATTGCCGCAAAGGGCGCGAGGAACACGGCCACGAGCGCGGCAAGCCCCGCGCGGCCGCCACCGCCGCGGAAGAAATAGCCGTAGCTGGCCAGCATCGAGATCGCGCCGGCGATCGTCGCCGTCATCGTCATGATCAGCGTATCGCGGTTGCGGACATGGGCGAGCTCGTGCGCCATCACGCCCTCGACCTCGTCGCGATTGAGGATCTCAAGCAGGCCGGATGTTGCCGCAACGGCGGCGTTTTCCGGATTGCGACCGGTCGCGAACGCATTGGGATGCGGGGAATCGACGATATAGACTTTGGGCATGGGCAGCTGCGCCTTTGCCGCAAGCCGCTCTACAAGCCCGTAAAACTCAGGCGCCGATCGCGCATCGACCTGCCGCGCATTATGCATGCGCAGAACGATCTTGTCGGCATTCCAATAGGTAAAGAGGTTCATGCCCGCCGCAACGACAAGCGCGAGCAACATACCCATACGGCCGCCGAGCATAAGCCCGACACCCATGAAAAGCGCGGTCATGACCGCGAGCATGATCAACGTTTTGAACTGGTTCACCTTGCGTCTCCGTCTGGAAAGCCCAAAATGGGGATTGTCAGGCAGTTTGACAATTGGAGCATGTGATGGCCGGAAAACGCCCCGATTGGCTCGAGGTTCCCGCGCATCTATCGGAAAACACACCGGTTCCCGAACCCGAAGCGCCCAAGGAGCAGGCCGAGCATGGCGGCAAGGACGGGCTAGAGCCCACCCGCTATGGCGACTGGGAGCGCAAAGGCATCTGCTGGGACTTTTGACGTTTGCGTCAGTCCGAAGGGCTGATGCGCACGTCAACCCTCGCGAAGGCGAGGGTCCGCCCCGCTAACGCTCGCTCTTCAACGGCCGCGCCATTAGCGCCTCCACCGTCGCGTCAACCGACGTCTTGCCCTCCAGCAGCGCACAAACCGCCTCGGTAATCGGCATCTCGACGCCTGCATCATGCGCTGCTTCGCGCAACACCGGCGCAGTATGCGCGCCCTCGGCGACCGTGGTGCGATCGGCCAATAGCTCTTCGGCCGTTTTTCCTTCTCCGAGCCCCTTGCCGAGCGAGAAATTGCGCGAACTGGTCGAGGAACAGGTCAGCACGAGATCGCCTAAACCGGATAGCCCGGCAAGCGTTTCCGCTTCGGCGCCGCGCGCAAGCCCGAACCGCGTCATTTCCGCAAAGCCGCGCGAAATCAGCGCGGATCGCGCATTCTGACCGAGCCGTTTGCCCTCGACGACGCCACAGGCGATGGCGAGCACATTCTTGACCGCGCCGCCGATTTCCGCGCCGACAACATCCTTGGAGAGGTAGGGCCGGAAGGTCGGGCTGGCGAGGCGCGCGGCCAGCGCCTTGCCGAGCGTCTGATCCTCGCAGGCCAGCGTCACGGCCGCCGGAAGCCCCGCCGCCACCTCATGCGCGAAGGTCGGACCGGACAGCACCGCGATCGGCGAGCCCGGATAGACCTCCGCCGCCACCTCGCCCATCAGCTTTTTCGTCCCCGCCTCGATACCCTTGGCGCAGAGGATAAGCGGCGCGAAACCGATCGATGCGGCACTCAGCGTATCGCGGACATGCTGCGCGGGCGTCACGACGAGGATTGCGTCGCAATCGGCGAGATCGTCGATCTGGCTCGTCGCGCGAATGCTGCGGGAAAGCGGGATATTGGGTAGAAACAGCGGATTGGCGCATTGATCGTTGATCGCGCGCACGACATCGCCCTCGCGCGCCCAGAGGATCACTGATCCGCCGCTCTGCGCCGCGCTTTGCGCGAGCGCGGTGCCCCAGGCGCCGCCGCCGATCACGCCGATCGTGTCTATCGTCATGCCTTCACTCCTGCGCCCCGGGCTTTAGCGGCATGCGCATCGAGCGGCCAGCGCGCGCGTGCCGGCACGTCGAGCGGATCGGTAAGCCCGGCCGCGAAGCGCTCCGCGCCCGCCCAGGCGATCATCGCCGCATTGTCGGTGCACAGCCAGGGTGGCGGGGCGATATAGTTGAGACTCTCGTTTACAGCCAGAGCCTGTAATGCGCTGCGAATTGCGGCGTTTGACGCCACACCGCCCGCGACGACCAAGGCATTGATATCGCCCACCGATTCGAGCGCCCTTTCGGTGCGATCGATCAGGCAATCGATCACCGCCTGTTGGAAGCTCGCGGCGATATCTTCGGGCGCATATTGTCCGCTATCCCGCGCGCGCAGGACGGCGGACTTGAGGCCGGCAAAGGAAAAATGCGGCTCGTCCGACCCCAATAGCGGCCGCGGCAGGGGCACGGCTTCCGGATCGCCCCGTTTTGCCGCTTCTTCGACCGCCGGACCGCCCGGAAAGCCGAGGCCCAGAAGCTTGGCCGTCTTGTCGTATGCTTCTCCCGCCGCATCGTCGATCGTCGTTGCGAAGCGCTTGTACGCGCCGACGCCCTCGACCAGCAGTAGTTGGCAATGGCCGCCCGATACGAGCAGCAGCAAATAGGGGAATGCGAGATCGGGATCGGCGAGGCGCGGCGACAGCGCATGGCCTTCGAGATGATTGACCGCGATCAGCGGCCTGCCGCCGGCGAGCGCCAGCCCCTTGCCCGTCATCAGCCCGACCATCACGCCGCCGATCAGCCCGGGGCCAGCCGTCGCCGCAACGGCATCGATATCAGCCAAGGATAATCCTGATTCCTCAAAGACTTGCGCGACCAGTGGCGTCATGGCTTCAACATGAGCGCGCGCCGCAATCTCGGGCACGACGCCGCCGAACGGGCGGTGTGCGGCCTCCTGCCCGGCCAGCGCATGCGCGAGTATCTCGCGCTCGCTCGTCACCAGCGCCGCCGCGGTTTCGTCGCAGCTCGATTCGAGTCCCAGGATGATCGCCATCGCCCTTCCCTGCCACTGCATCACCGGCTAGCACAAGCCTCATGACCGCCACCCGATTTTCCACCCCGCTGCGCCTCGGAACGCGCGGCTCGCCGCTCGCCCTAGCCCAAGCCAATATGGTCAAATCCGCGCTGATTGCAGCGCATGACCTGGCAGACGCGGATATCGAGATCGTCACCGTCAAAACGACCGGCGATGTGGTGCAGGACCGTGCGCTGGCCGAGATCGGCGGCAAGGCGCTCTGGACCAAGGAGCTGGATCGCGCGCTCGGCGAAGGCGAAGTGGATTTCACCGTCCATTCGATGAAGGATGTGGAGACGATCCGCCCAGCTGATATTGCGCTCGTCGCCAATCTCCCGCGCGCCGATGTGCGTGATCGTCTGATCGGCGCGGAGACGGTGGAGGCCCTGCCGCAGGGCGCGCGGATCGGCACCTCCTCACCACGCCGCGCGGCGCAGCTGCTCGGTTTGCGGCCCGACCTCGCCATCGAAACGCTGCGCGGCAATGTCGCGACCCGGCTCGCGGCAGTCGAGAGCGGCACGATCGATGCGACTCTGCTCGCCGCCGCCGGTCTGGACCGGCTCGGGCACACCGATCTTGGCGCGGCTATTCCCGTCGAGACGCTGTTGCCGGCCGCACAGCAGGGTGCCGTCGGGATCGAAACGCGTGCCGACGACCCGCCGACGCGAGAGCTGATCGCCGCCATCAATCATGACGCCACCTGGCAGTGCGTAGAGGCGGAACGCGCGCTGCTCCATGCACTGGGCGCGGATTGTCATTCTCCGGTCGCCGCGCTCGCACGGGTCGATACTGACGCCATCACGCTGCGCGCCGAACTGCTGCTGCACGATGGCAGCGAGAAGGTCGCGCTGGTGGCAGAGGGCCCGGTCGATGACCGGCTGGATATGGCGCGCAATCTGGGCACGGCGCTGCTCGATGGCGCGAGCCCGGCGGTACGGGCCTTGTTCGCCGGGTGACGTCACAGCTCGTTATCTTCCGCCCCGAACCCGGCGCGAGCCAGACGGCACAGCGCGCAGCGGATTCGGGATGGAACGTCCTCAAACTACCGCTTTTCACGATTGCGTCACTGGACTGGGATGCGCCCGCTCCGGCCCCGTTCGATGCCGTGCTGATGACAAGCGCCAACAGCGCGCGCTTCGGCGGCCCCGGTCTTGCGCGTTTTACCCATCTGCCGCTCTATACCGTCGGTGCGCATACGGCCGAGGCCGCGCGCGATCTCGGCTTCGAAACGATCGTCACCGGCGATGCCGGCGCGGCGGCCATGGCGGACAGGCTGCGCGCCGATGGCAGAACGAAGATTTTCCATCCCGCGGGCAAGGCGGCGCGGCCCTTCGACGAGTCCGGTCTCTCGATCACGCGTGTCGCGGCATATGCGGCCGTCCGGACCGCACCGCCCGACCTCAGCGTCATCGGTGAAGACGCGGTGCTTCTGGTCCATTCGCCGCGATCCGCGCTGTATCTCGACGAGCTTTGTTCGGCGCAGGCCATCGCGCGCGATCGGTTGCCCCTTGTCGCGATCAGCGAAGCCGCTCTCGCGAAGGCCGGAACAGGTTGGAAGGTCGCCATTGCGGTCGAGCGCCCGAGCGATGCCGCCATGCTCGACGCCGCTTTGGCGCTCGCCGGTCCCCGCTAGGCGAAAGCCATGCTATCGGGTAAAGCATCGCTCCGGTGCGGATATCCGCATCTGACGAAGGAGCCGCGAAACGCATTATGGCGCGCGATTACGAACCGATCGAAACCCAGGACACGCCGCGCCAGTCGCTGATCCGCGTGCTGATCATCGCCGGCGTCGCCTTTCTCGGCGGCGTGATCGGGATGGGCTGGTTTCTCGTCAATTATGGCAGCTCGATGGGCCTGTTTCCCGCCGCCAACGAAGCGACGGCATCGCCGGAGAGCAGCGCGGCGGTCGCCGAACTCGAGCGCCAGCTCGACGAAGCCGAGCCCGGCGATCCGGGCGCCCCGGTCGGCGAAGTGCCGGACACCGCTGAGATCGAAGCGGATCGCGCGACACTCGCGCGGCGCGTCGCCCAGCTCGAAGACCGGATAGACCGGATCGGGACGCGCGCGGGCGCGGCCGCCGGCAATGCCGACCGCGCCGAGGGGCTGCTCGTGGCGTTCGCCGCGCGGCGCGCGCTCGATCGCGGCATTGCGCTCGGCTATATTGAGGGATTGCTGCAGGAGCGGTTCGGCCGGTCGGCGCCCGAAGCCGTGGCCCGGGTGATCGCCGCATCGCGCCAGCCGGTCACGCTGGACGGGTTGCAATCCCGGCTCACCGAGCTCGAACCGGCGCTGATCGGCATCGGCGAGGATGAGAGCTGGTGGGATGCGGCGCGGCGCGAACTCTCCGAGCTTTTCGTGCTGCGGCAAGAGGGCACGCCCTCGCCTGCCCCGCGTCAGCGCCTGCAGCGCGCGCGCGATAAGCTCGCCGTTGGCCAAGTCGATACTGCGCTCGCCGAAATTCTGCGTCTGCCCGGACGCGAAGCCGCCGAGCAATGGATCACCGATGCCCGCCGCTATGTCGCCGCGCGCAATGCGCTCGACCGGATCGAGACGATCGCGCTGATGGAACCGCGCATCGCCGAACAGCAACGGCAGCGCGAAGAAGCGCGCGAGGCGGAGGAAGAAGCGGCCGAATAGCCGCGTCTAGTCTTCGGGCTCGGTATCCCGCCGCGTATAGAGGCCATCGAACGCGACCGACCATGTCGCGCCACCATCGCTCGATGTTTCCCAAAATTGGCGCACCGCACCGCTATCCTCAACCGACCAGGTCACGCGGTTGATCGTGCCCGTCGCCGCACGGATCGGAAGATCGGCGTCGGTCAGCACCATTGCGCCATTCTCGTCGAGATTGCCTTCGATATAAACGGGCACGCCATTGTTCGCCATCCAGCTCTGGTGCCAGCGGCCTGAAATCGAGTCATAGAAGTTGATGCTCATCCCAGTATAGCCGCCCGCATCATATTCCTCGAGTACGACACAGCCGCCGTGCCGGGCCGAGATCCGGCTGGTCGCCGTCGGCGCCGAGGCCCCGCCGGCTGTAACGTCCCATTCGCCGAGCCAGAAATCGAAGGCCCGATATACGGGATCGGTGCAAGGTGTCATCGTTTCCACCGCCGCAGCGAAACGCGGTTCGTCTGCCAGCGACGCGAACTCCGCCGCCGCCGCGATCGTGCGCCCGATCGGTGCGCCCGCTTCCGCGAGCGCCTCGATTTCGCCGAGCGCGGCGTCTGTCTCGCCGAGCGCCATCAAGGCGCGCGCCAGATGGTAGCGCGCCCGTGGCGCCGGAGTGAAGCCCGCGTCTATCGCCTGGGTATAGGCCCCGCGCGCGCCGGCGAAATCTTCGGCCGCATGACGGGCCTGGGCGAGGCTGAACCAGTTGGTGGCATTGGCCGGGTCGGTTTCCAGCAACGCCTCATAGGCGGCGGCGGCGGCGCTCCAGTCTTCGGCCGCGAGAAGCGCATCGGCACCCTCTTGCGGCGTTGCCCAAACCGGACCGCTCACAAGCAGCGATGCCGCGATCCCTATGGCGATCCGGCCTTTTCCTGACGTTTCAATACCCATCATGATGCCCCTTATGTTTCGCGTTCTGTAATGTGCGCTGCATTTGGTCCGTGTCGAACCATAGGGGCGATGATGGAAATCCTATTCGACGAACGGCGGCTGCCTATCGATCAGCCGGGCACAGCCTCGCCGGCCCACTCCAAAACGCGTCGGGCCTGCAGCAGATGCGGCCGGTCCAGCATTTTTCCGTCGAGGCCGATCGTACCCGCCCCGGGGTTGGCGGCGAACAGCTCGACCACCTGCCGCGCATGATCGATCTCGGCTTCGCTCGGCGTGAAGGCGGCGTTGATGATCGGCACCTGCGCGGGATGGATGGCGAGCTTGCCGGTGAAGCCCTCACGCCGGCCCCTGTCGCAATCGGCGCGCAAGCCGTCATCGTCGCGAAAATCGGCGAACAGGCTGTCGACCGGCTGGACCCCGGCGGCGACCGCACCGGCCAGGCAGAGGGAGCGGGCGAGCTTGTAGGTGAAGCTGAGTTCGCCATCGGCATCGAATTTGCTCGATGCGCCGAGCGCGGCGGACAGGTCCTCCGCCCCCCAGGTCAGCGCGACCAGCCGCTTGCTGACATCCGCGTAACTGCCGAGGCCGAACAGGCTGGCCGCGGTTTCGGTCGCCACCGCGCTGATCTTCGTTGTGCCGATCCGGATTCTGCGCGCGCCCTCCTCCGCATCGAGCATCCGTCGCAGCGTCGCGATATCCTTGCCGCTCTCGCTCTTCGGCAGCATGACGCCAAAGGGCCGGGCCCGGACGACCGCGCGCAGATCCGTTTCGGCCATCCGGCTATCGAGCGGATTGATCCGCACCCAGAGCTGCGCGGTATCCCGGTCAGCGCCCTTGAGCGCTGCGGCGGCAATCTTCCGGGCGTCCGACTTGTTCGCCTCGGCCACCGAATCCTCGAGATCGAGAATGATCGCGTCCGCCTCGCCGCCCAGCGCCTTGGCGATTTTCTTCTCGCTATCGGCCGGCACGAACAGCCAGCTTCTCGGTATTGTGGGCATTTCCGTTATCCTAGCCGCTCGCCGTGTCGGGCAGATCGATCAGGCATTCCTGGATGCTGCGCGAAAGGAACTGACCCGCCTCAAAGACCTGGTCGTCGTCGAGATCGCCGCGCAAACGCAGCGCCTCTTCCTCATCCTCGGCGATCGATGCGATCACGAAAGCATGGGTCTCAGGCGTGAGGCCCTGCGCCTGCTCGTCGAGACAGGCGCACAGCTCCGCATCGAGCTGACCCTGGGCATTGCAGGCCGCCGCGAAATCGCCGGCTGCGGGCCCCGAACCGCCGCATGCGGCCAGCCCCGCCAAGGCGGCGAGGGGCAGAGCGGCGCGGGAAAGACGCGTATGAAACATGGCTATTCTCCCTATCGACTCGCGCGCAATGATGCCGCCCGGTTGCTTGACAGTCCAGCGGCGATGCAACAGGTCCGGGCCCATAGTCCGCTGCCGATTTTTCAGGTGCCTGCCCATGCTGCCCTCGCTTATCGTTGTCGACGATTTTCTCAGCGATCCGCATGGCGCGCGGCGGCAGGCGCTGGCGCTCGATTATGATCCGGCGTTCAAGAACGGCAATTATCCGGGCATCATCTCGACTAAGCCGCTGCCGATCCAGGGCTTGGACGCCAGCGTTTCGCGCATCGTCGGCACCAAGGTCAAAGCCGATCCGCAGACCAGCCACGGCCATTGCCGGCTGACGCTCAAAGCCGACAAGGGCAAGAGCGGCGTCCATATCGATCCCTGCTTTTACTCGGGCATCCTGTACCTCAGCCTCGACGAGCATTGCCGCGGCGGCACCGATTTCTTCCGCCATCGCCGCACCGGCCTCGACGCCGTACCGAACGATCCGGCCAAGCTCGCCGCGACCGGCTATACGGACCCCAACGCGCTGATCGAGGAGGTCGTGAACAAAGACACGACGATGGCCAGCAAATGGGAACGGACGAGCCGGATCCCGATGCGCTTCAACCGGCTGATCCTGTTCAAGCCCTGGCAGTTTCACAATGCGGGCCCTGGCTTCGGCAAGGACAAGGAGACCGGCCGGCTCGTCTATCTGATGTTCTTCGCCGCGGGATAGCGCTCGACTCATATCGGCGCGCACGGCATAATCGCTGTAAACCGCAACGGGAGAGGCCGATGGCCGACAACAATAAGAGCGATCCGATGGACGCCATGCGCACGGCCATGAGCGACCTCGAGGCGCGGTTCGACGAGATGTCGAAAGCGGTGTTCGGTACGGACGCCTTTGCGCGGACGACCGGCGCGGCGACCGAGCTCGGTGCCAAGGTCCAGAAGGGCGTGTCCGATCAGATGTCGAAGAATCTGGAATTCTTCAACATGCCGAGCCGCACCGACATCACCGCGATTGGCGAGCGGCTGATGACGATGGACGAGCGCCTCGTGCGGATCGAGGAGGCTCTCGCGAAGCTCGTGCCCGACGAACCCGCCGCCGCGTCCGGCCCGCCGCGGACCCGCAAGCCGCCCGCCAAAAAAGCCGCGAAGAAGAAATCGGACTAGCCCGGACATGGCCAGCGCATCCGAACAGGAGGGCGGCGCGGCGATCCGCACGCTTGTCGAGCGGTCGATCCAGCGCAATATCAAGGGCGTCGAATATTTCGCGTCCGCCGCCCCGGCCGTCGGCCTGACGCCAAAGGAAACGATCTACAAGCGCGGCACGCTCAACCTCTATCATTACAAGCCGCTCGCCGACGAAATCTATCGCGTGCCGATCCTGATGGTCATGGCGACGACCAATCGCGGTTATGTCTTCGATATCGCCGAAGAGCACAGCTTCGTCCGCTTCCTGCTGAATGCCGGGTACGATGTGTTTGTGATGGACTGGGATGCGCCGCGCCCGGAAGAGAAAATTCTCAATCTCAACAATTACGCCAACACCTTTATCGGCGAGTGCCTGCGGCGCGTGCGCGAGGCGACGGGCGAGCAGGAAGTTTCGCTCGTCGGCTATTGCATGGGCGGGGTTCTCTCGACGATCTACACCGCCACCCATCCCGACGAACCGATCAAAAATCTCGTCTGCTTCACAACGCCGATCGATTTTTCCGAGATGACGCTCTTCTCGCACATGTCGCAGGAGAAATATTTCGACGTCGACCGGCTCGTCGACAATGTCGGCAACGCATCACCCGAACTGCTGCTGACCTCCTTCGACATGCTGCGCCCGTCCGGCCGCGCCGCCGCGCAACGGACGCTATGGGACAATATGTGGAACGGCGATTTCGTCGAGTTCCACCGCAAGATGGACCGGTGGAGCAACGACATGCTGCCGCTCGCCGGCGAATATTTCCGCGATACGGTGAAAAAGCTGATGTGGAAGAACCAGCTGCTCGAGGGCACGCTGGAAGTCGGCGGCCGGACCGCCGATATCGGCAATATCGCCATCCCGCTATTCCATGCCGTCGCACTGCACGATCACATCGTGCCCTATGAAGCCAGCAAGCATCTGGTCGCGCTGGCGGGGTCCGAAGACAAAACCGAAATCACTCTGAAAGGCGGCCATATCAGCCTGATCGCCGGGCCCAATGCGGCGCGCAGGCTCTGGCCGACCCTGGACGAATGGCTCGCCGAAAGGTCCGTATGACGATGGAACGCTTGCCCGCAACGATCAGCCTCGACGGCACCGACTATGCGCTGCGCGCGATGACGGCGGAGGACAAAGCCGCGATCCTCGCCTTCGCCAAATCGCTACCCGCGCACGACCTGCTCTTCCTCACGCGCGACATCACGAAGCGCCGCGTCGTCGATGCCTGGATCGATCAGACCGATTCCGGCGCTATCGAAACCGTAGTCGCCGAACAGGATGGCCGGCTCGTCGGTTGCTCCGCGCTGATCACCGATCCGCTCAGCTGGTCGCCGCACTTGGGCGAGCTGCGCGTGCTCGTCGATCCGGCGGCACGCCAGCACGGCCTCGGCCGCGTGCTGATCGAACAGTGTTTCGGCAAGGCGCTCGACAAGGGCCTCAAAAAGCTCACCGCGCAGATGACCGTGGACCAGAAAGGCGCGATCACATTGTTCGAGGAGCTGGGCTTTCGCGGGGAGGCGCTGCTGCGCGACCATGTCCGCGATGCCGAAGACACGCTGCACGACATCGTGATCCTCGCCTGCGACGTCGATCGCGCGACGAGCCAGCTCGAAGCCTATGGTATGAGCGAGGGCAGCTAGGCCGTTTTCGCGGCAATATAGGCGCCCATTTCGGCAATCGATTCCCGCGCTTCTTCCACCATGGGGTAGAAGGCCTGGAAGACATGGATCATGTCGGGCCAGATTTTGAGCGAGACATCGACACCCGCCGCCTCGGCACGTTTCGCCAGCTCGACCGAATCGTCGAGCAGCACCTCGCGGTCGCCGACATGGATGATCATCGGCGCAAGTCCCGAAAGGTCGGCGAGGATGGGCGAGGCCAGCGGGTCGGTCGGGTCCGAGCCCGCCAGATAATGCGCGGCCATGGCGCTGATCCCGTCCTTGCGGACCATTGGATCGGCATCCTTGCGCGTCTCATAGGCCATGGCGACGATGCGCAAATCCGTCCAGGGCGATAGCAGCGCGGCGCAGGCCGGTTGCGGCAGTCCGCGATCCCGCGCCGCCAGCAGCAAGGCCAGCGACAGCCCGCCTCCGGCCGAGTCTCCGGCAACCGCGATTGTCGACGGATCCCGGCCCCTATCGAGCAGCGCGCTGTAGACGGCGACCGCATCCTCGACTGCGGCGGGAAACGGGTTTTCGGGCGCCAAGCGATAATCCACGGACAGTCCCTTGAGGCCGCTCGCCTTGCTGAATCCGGAAACGAGCCCGCGATGCGTGTTGACCGAACCGACGACATAGCCGCCGCCATGGAAATAGAGCAGCACAGCATCGTCTTTCGCGCCCTCGACCCATTGCCATTCGCACGGCACGCCGGCGATGGTTCCCGCCTGCTGTTGCGCGCCTTCGGGCAACGGAAATGTACCGGCCAATTGCTCCATGCCCGCGCGCATCTCGGCGACGGTCGGCTCGTCGTCCGTCTGATTCGCATTCAGCAGCTGAACGACGACATCCATTTCCTGTTTCGACATGGCGCTCTCCCCGGCGTGTTCGATTTCCGGCACGCTACGGACCATCGCCATCGCGGTCCAGCTTGGACGCTGGCGAAAGCGCAGCCACCACCCCGAATAGTTTTCCGCCGTGGACTCCGCACCGCCGATCGGCAATCGTCCGCCAAAATCAACAAAAAGGAAAACCGCCATGAGCGACGACGCCGAAACCCCCGAAAACCAGCCGCCCGGTTACGAGCCCGCCAAAATCTGGACCTGGGACAAGGCGAGCGGCGGCCGCTTTGCGAATATCAACCGGCCGATCGCCGGGCCGACACATGACAAGGAGCTGTCCGTCGGCGAGCATCCGATCCAGCTCTATTCACTGGCCACGCCCAACGGCGTGAAGGTCACGGTGATGCTCGAAGAGCTGCTCGCGCTCGGCCATGAGGGCGCGGAATATGACGCCTGGCTGATCAATATCGGCGAGGGCGATCAATTCTCCTCAGGCTATGTCGCGATCAATCCGAACTCAAAGATTCCGGTGATGGTGGATCGCAGCGTCGAGCCGCATCAGCGCGTGTTCGAATCGGGGTCAATCCTGCTCTATCTCGCCGAAAAGTTCGGCGAGTTCCTGCCGACCGACCATGCCGCGCGGACCGAGGCGCTGAACTGGCTGTTCTGGCAGATGGGGAGCGCGCCCTATCTCGGCGGCGGTTTCGGCCATTTCTACGCCTATGCGCCGATGAAGATGGAATATCCGATCGATCGTTTCGCGATGGAAGTGAAGCGGCAGATGGATGTGCTGGACCGGCATCTGGCGGAGAACGACTATATGGCCGGCAGCGACTATTCGATCGCCGATATGGCGATCTGGCCCTGGTATGGCGGCATGGCGAAGGGCGTGCTCTACGAGGCCGCGGAATTCCTGCAGGTCCATGAATATACGCACGTCAATCGCTGGGCCGACCAGATCGCGGAACGCCCCGCCGTCCAGCGCGGCCGGATGGTCAACCGCGTGTTCGGCGACCCGGAAAGCCAGCTCCCCGAACGCCATGACGCCAGCGACTTCGAGACGAAGACGACGGCGAAGCTGATGGCGGCAAACGAAGAGGCGGCGAAGAAGGCGTAACGGAGAGGCGAAGAAGGCGTAACGGAGAGATTAGCCGCCCAATGCCCGCTCGACATAGTCGAGCCGGTCATGGCCGAAAAACAGTTCATCACCGACGAAAAAGGCCGGCGCACCGAAAACCCCGCGCTTGACCGCCTCTTCGGTGTTGGCGCGCAATTTGTCCTTATTCTCCTGCGCCGTGCCCAGCGCGACGATTTCCTCGATGTCGAAATTTTCCGCCGCGCACATCGCCGCTAATTGCTGCGGGTCGGTGGGATCGAGGCCGTTCTCGACACCATAACTGTGGCGAAAGCAGGCATCGATAAAACGCGTTCGTTTCTCAGGCTGGTCGTCGAGCCCGCACGTTGCGCGCGTCAGGATCAGCGTGTTCGCCGGAAAGGCGGGATTGAGGTGATAAGGCACACCGATATGCGCAGCGCAGCGCGGCAGATCCTGCCCCAAATAGGCCGCTTTGGCAGGAACCGTACCGGGCGGCTTGTTGCCGGTCGCCTGCATTACACCGCCTTGGAACATCGGGCGATAGATGGCCTCGGCATCGGTTCGCTCGACAACACCCGGCACCACGAAATGCGCGAGATAGGCGGTCGGGCTCACATAATCGAAGAAGAATTCGAAGGTTCGGGGCAGCGGAGCCTCCCTAGATTTCGGACGCAACGGATCGGGCGATCGCGCTGCTGTTGAACCAGGGGATGTCGGTATGGGCGCGGACATCCAGTTCGTGCGTCCAGACCGAGCGATGTTGTTGCGCAAGATGATAATAGGTTTCGGCGATCTTTTCGGGCAGCAACAGGCCGTCTTTTGCGCCTTGCGTATCGCGCAGCTGCTGGAATCTTTCCGGCCCCAGGAGCTTGCCCAGCGTATCGGGCGCATCGACCGAGCCATCGACGATGATGTGCGCGACATGGATGCCTTGCGGCGCGAACTCGGCGTTCAGCGACTGGCACAGCATGCGGCGTCCGCCGAACGACGCGGCGTGGCTGTGCTGCCCGGCATTGCCCCGCATCGCCGCCGTCGATGACGTCACCAGCAGCGTGCCCTTGCCGCGCTCGACCATCTTGGGAAACAGGCAGCGCGCCAGGCGATAGAGGCCGAAGCACCCCAATTGCCAGCCGAGCTCGAACGTTCCGGGCGGCGTTTCTGCGAGCGATCGGTTGCCGATCTGAGCACCGAGATTGTAGATCGCCGTGTCGATCGGGCCAATCTCCGCCTCGACCTGTGCGACGCGCTCCTCGATCGCATTGTCCTCTGTAGCGTTCATCAGGAAGCCGGTCGCCTCGCCGCCCGCGCCCTCTATTGCGCCGACAAGCTTTTGCAGCCCCTCCTCATCGCTCCGGCGGCACAGCACGGCATGATAGCCTTCAGCCGCAAACTTCGCGCCGACCGTACCGCCGATCCCGGCGCCGGCACCAATGACTAGGCAGACAGGTTTCACGACATTTCCCCAACGCTGATCTCAACCAGCGCCAAGCTTGCAACAAAGCCGGATGGACAACAACCGGATATGAAAAGTTTGGGAAATGGAGCGGGCGAGGCGATTCGAACGCCCGACCCCAACCTTGGCAAGGTTGTGCTCTACCCCTGAGCTACGCCCGCTTAAGCGCTCTTCTGTTATGGCGG
>NZ_JANQNS010000020.1 GCF_028279465.1 Parasphingopyxis sp. | reverse complement strand
GCGGCATCGCGGGCTCGACCGTCGGCGGCACCACCGGCGGCCGCGTCGGCTTCGCCATAGGGTTCTGATTGCGGTCCGACCTCGGGTCGCGGAGGCCGGCAGCCCTTATCAAGCACAAGGGATGCCGGCCTCTTCGCACAAAGGCGGCGTGACCAGGGGCAAGGACCTAACGTCCGCTTTCCGCCAGAAGCGGACATTCATATAATGGCCATTATCGGGATCTGATTGTTCGATACGATGTCCGCTTTGCGCCCAAAGCGGACCTCCCACTTGCCGTGTCAGAACGAATCGCCGGTGTGACTGATGCCTTGGCGGCCGAATAGTTATTCGGCAGGTTGAACATCGGCAACTGGCTCAAGACTCGAACGCTGTGCGACCATGTCGCGCAACCCTGCGAACCATACGAAGCCGAGCGCCGTGAGCGCCAAGATACCATTCGTTGCGAACAGGATCGGCTTGGCCGCTGTATCGGCGGCAAGCGCGGCTGGCATGTGGAGCGCCACGGCGACGGCTAGCAGCGCGGCGATCAGGGCGTAGCTCCAGCGGACGCTGCGTAGCGGGTTCGGCATCACCCAGATCGCCACAGCCGTGATGGCCCATATGGACAGGCAGGTCGCGGCGATGGGCGCTGGCATACCAGCCGCCACAATCACCGCACCGGCTGCGAGGGCCAGCGACAGGCCGGTCGTCATACCGCGCCATGCGGCTTCATGTTTCGGACGCGGCTGACCCTGTTGCATCTTGCGCTTGAACCAGATCATCATGCCTGTGCTCGTGATATAGGTCAGAGCGAGGGACAGGATCAGATAGAAGAATTTGATCGGATAGCCACCGAACGTGCCATAATGGAGCGGCTGGACGGCCCCGAAGATACGGGCACCGGCCGGTGCTCCGCTGCCACCGAACTTTTCGAGGAATTCGCCGCTGTTGCGGTAGATGTCAGAGGTGCGCGCCGAGAGAATGCCGGTCTCGTAATAGGCTATGGTCGTCGTATTGCCACTGTCCTGCGGATTGCCAGCGACCATTAGTGAGAAGGTTCGGCCCTCGCCCTGTGAATTGTGAAGCATCGCCGCGTAATCGGGCGAGCTTTCCATGGGCGCGGCGTTTTCGATCGGCTGGGGACCGCTGATCGTCTGGATCGCCGCCTCCTGATCGCCGTCAAAGGCGATAAAAGCCAGCGCGGCCAACGTGATCCCCGCCACGCCGAGAAAGGCGCCTGTGAACGTCAGCACGAGGTGGAAGGGCAATCCCCACACGCTGAGCCGGTTATGCACATCGGTCCATGCGATCCGGGCGTTTCGCCGCAATCGCATCTTGAATGCATCCTTGAAGATGGTCGGATGCGCGAAGATGCCGGAGAGAATCAGGGTGAACATCACGACGCCTAGCAGTCCCACGAGATAACGGCCCCAGGGACGCGGCAAATGAAGCATGGTGTGCAATTCTTCGACGAAATGCGCATAGGGCGCATCGGCCTCGCCCAGCAGCGCGCCTGTTTGCGGGTCGGCCACCCAATCGGTCGAAATCAGCTCCGATTGGCTATCGGCCCGCTGGTTCAGACGGACGGTCATATAGGGTTTGAACTCATCCGGTGCATAGGCGATGACATTTAGTATCTCGTTTCCCGGCTGTAGTTGCGCCTCGGCATTTTCGGCGGCGGAGGCGACAGCCTCGGGTGACACGCTGAAGGATGCCGCAGTTTCCGGATTTTCCCAGAGTGCGATTTCGGGATCGAAGAGCGTCAGCGCGCCGGTCAGGCTGACGATGTAGATAAGCGCGGCGAAGGTCAGTCCCAGCACCGAATGAGAATCGATCATCCGGCGGACGAACGGGCTGTTGCTGCCCTCGGTTTCAACCTTGTCGGTCATAAGAACATATATCCCAGTGCGCCTGCTGCGGTCAGCACGACCGGCATCCAGACGATGCGCCAGAGGTTGGAGTCCACCGTCGCATGCAGCGCGCCGATGGACCAGAAGAAGGGCGTCAACAGCCCACCCGTGAAGAGCCGAGTAATCTCACCCGTCCATGGCTTAGTCGCAATCACCAGGCTCAGCGCAAGCGCCGTGATCAGATAGAGCGGACCAGCCGAAAAGAGACGGAGAGCAAGCCGCGCTTTGGATCCCGACGGGGCAGCAGGCATCTTCTTCAATCGGCTCGGCGTGCGGTCATGCCCGACGGTTCGGGTTCGCAAAAAGGGGTGCAGGATCAGTACATAGGCGACGACCGAAATCGTCGTCAGCGCCCATGTCACGCCAAGTTCCGGGCCAAGGCCTCGAACGATCAGCCAGATCGACGCGGCAAAGAGGACGATCCCGCCGGCCAGCCATCCAGCTTGGGCGGATTGCGATATGCGCGCACTCCGTAGTGCGAGAATGCTCAATATCTGCACGGCGATTCCGCCGGTAACCCACATAGCGACTCCCCCTTCGAGCTGCACCGACCCGTAAGCGATAGCTTTTTAGTTGTAAATGAGAATCGTTCGCATTACGGCGCAGCAATAATTTCTTGCGAATCGTTCGCGAGTAGAAAGAAACAGAGGGAAATCGATGCAGCTATCGATACGAACGGGGGCCTCGTTCATGGCCTTGGCAGTGGCCGCTTTTGCGACACAGGCGCAAGCGCAGACCGAGCCGACCGAAATGGCGTCGCTCGACCGGCCGACCATCATCGTAACCGGGCAGAAGGTCGAACAGGACCTGCAAGAGGTGACGACCAGCGTTGATGTAACCACCGCCGAAGAAATCGCACGCGAACCGGTTTCCGATGTGTACGACATCATCAATCGCGTGCCCAACGTGAACCCGTCTTTCGGCGGGCTCGGCTTCTCGATCCGCGGTGTCGATCAGCGGGGCATCGCGGGCGGCGGCGCGACCCTGACCGTCTATGTCGATGATTCCCCCCTCGATAACCAGACAACTTTTTTCGGTCCGCTCGACAGTTGGGATCTCGGTCAGGTCGAAGTGTTTCGTGGACCGCAATCGACCAATTTCGGCCGCAACGCGCTCGCCGGAGCAATCTATGTGCGGACGCAGGACCCGACCTATGAATGGGACGTCCGGGCGCGCGGCGAGATTGGCAATAACGGTATTCGCCAGGCCGCGATCGCGTTTGGCGGACCGCTCGTTGAAGACTCTATGGCGTTCCGTTTTGCGGCCAATTACCGCGAAACCGATGGCTTTATCTTCAATACGTTTCTGAATGAGCAAGCCGACGCGACCGAGCTGCAGAACTACCGCATCAAGCTACTGATGGAGCCCACGAACGAGCTGCGCGTCCTGTTCACATCATCTTACACCGAGAATTTCGCGGGCGAAGACAGTGTCAACCCGATTACAGGTCAACAGGCGGATGGCAGTTTCGATGCCGGCGCGGTTGTGCGCGAAGTCAGTTACGATTTTCCGGGCCTCGAGGGCACCGAGACCTTCATCCAGTCAATCAACGCGACATGGGATGTTACGCCGTTCTTTCAGGTGCAATCGATCAGCACCTATCAGGATACCGACTATTTCCGGCAGGAGGATTTCGACAGCACGTCGGCATCTGATGGCTTCCTCGACCGCCAAGGCGTGGACGAGACTTTTACTCAAGAGGTACGGCTCAAATATTTCGGAGAGCGGTTCGAAGGCGTGCTCGGCTTCTACTATTTCGACAACGAGAATGTCTTCGACGACGATTTTGTGATTTCGGCAGGCATCCTCGGCTCCATCTTTCCAGACAGCGTCCTGATCAGCCGGGCGGCGGTCAATACGGTCGATACCCAAAATTACGCCTTCTTCGCTGATGGCGAGTTCGAACTGACCGACACGATCGACCTGCTATTCGGCCTGCGTTACGATAATGAGGAAACAAGTACGGTGGCAGTTGCGACCACCTCGATCGCCAATCCGCCGCTGCCGCCGCTGAATCCGTTCGTCCAGCAAATTCTCCTGAGCGCAACTGGAACCTCCACGCAAGAAACGGCTGCCGACTTCGACGCATGGTTACCCAAAGGCGGTATTCGCTGGTCGCCCAATGACGATCTGAGCTTTTCCTTTGTCGCGCAGCGCGCCTATCGGGCAGGCGGCTCTCAGATCTTCGTGGTCGATGGCAGTATCAACGAATTCGATCCGGAATATCTGTGGAATTACGAAATCGCCATGCGCAGCAACTGGCTGAATGGCCGGCTGCTTTGGAATGCCAATATCTTTTACGCTGATTGGTCGGACCAGCAAGTCGCGATCGCGGTGCCGAACTTTCCGACATTCGCGCTTACCGAAAACGCCGGGGCATCGACGCTGTGGGGCTTCGAAACCGATGTCAGTTTCCAGGTGACGCCGCAGTTCGAAATCTATGGCGGCCTTGGCTATTCGAGCACCGAGTTCGACGATTTTCCCAACGCCAATTTCGATCCTGCGGAGCCGGTAAGCGAGGATAACCAGTCGAACTTCGCCGGTAACCGCTTTCCTTTCGCCCCACGCTGGTCGGCGAATATGGGCGTGAGCTATAACAGCGATTTCGGATTGTTCGGCGGTATCGATGCCAATTACCAGTCGGATGTTTACCAGCAGAATGAGAATTTCGCCGCCAACTTCCATGGCGCGCGCTGGCTGGTCAATGCGCGGATCGGCTATGAGTTCGTCGAAGGCGTGCGGTTGAGCGCCTATGTGCGCAACCTCTTCGACGAGCAATATTTCACTTCGCTCAATGTCGTCACTCCTGGCGACGAATTCTCGCGGCTTGGGGCCGAAAGAACTGTCGCAGTTCGCCTCGATCTCGATTTCTAAGCCAGGGAGGATCGCAGCGGATCGATGAGCGATTAAGGTTTCGGTGTTCTGCCGACACACCGATTAGCAAGTCTGTTCCGGCGAGGTTCATCCATGGCCGGGCAGACGCAATGGCAGGAGTGAGGGTCGGCAATCAGGGGTTCCACGGTCTTTCTATCGCGGAGCCGAGTGGGAGAATGAAAATGATCAAGACCATTACTTCTGCGGCAATCGCCGCGTCGGCCACTTTTGTGGCTTTTGCGCCGGCAAATGCGCAAAACATCAATGCCGATCCGACCTATGAAACGGTGCGACTGAACGGCGGCTTCACGCCCGATCCCTATACGGTGCAGCTACGTTCAGGCGGTAGCATTGACGCATCGACGATCAGCAGCTCGTGCCGCGGCTACATCGCCAATGCGCCCGATGTGCGCCTGCACTTCAGCGCGGGCAGCCTGCCGCTGATCATCTCGGCAGCCTCACAGGCCGACACGACGCTCGTCATCAACGCGCCCAACGGCAATTGGTATTGCAACGACGATGGCGGCGAGGGCCTCAACCCCTCGATCCGGTTCGACCCGGCGATGTCCGGCCGCTACGAAATCTGGATCGGCACCTACGGCTCCCGCTCGCTCGAAGCGGCCCGCCTGTCGATCTCCGAAATCAGTAGCCAGTAACGAAACCAATAGCGCCGGCCGGCCGCGTGCCGGTCGGCGCGCCTCGCGATCAGTGTTACGTTGAGAGCTGGGGCGGTGTGACGCCCAGAAGCTTCCCTCGATCGTAAGCGTGAAGATCGTGCCGAAATTGCGGAAGCGTTCTTCCCTGAAATCGATCGCGCCGGTCAAGCGATCCGTGAATACGGTCCGGGAGAAGTCATTGTCGCGGTCGAGGACATTGCCCGCGGTGGCGCACACGGTCGCCGAACCGCTTGGCGAGCACCAGCCGATCCTGCGTGGTAATGAGATTCCGCCGGTCGAGCGTACTCGCCAGCATCTGCGTCAATTCGCTCATAACTAATCCTCTCCCTCTCTTCTCGGATCGCGCTTTTTGCGATCATCGCGCCGGCTGCGGATGCGCCGGCTACCCTCCTCGAACAGCGCACTGCGCGGGAACTCGGTACATTCCGATAAGACGCGCCAGATACGCGCTGATAGCGAAGTAATCTTCGTCAGAAACGCATCGCCGCCGATTTGGTCTATTTCGGCCATAGCGCCCCAGCGCGTTCGCGATACCGCTCGTAATCGGTACCGAACCTCGCAACCATCATCGCCTCTTCATGCGGGAGCCTTCGGAAATAAAGCATCGCCCAGGCAAGGACGATCGGCGGCCCGGCGATCCAGTTCTGGAAAAGCAGCGGATGGGCAAGCGCCATAAGCCAGATCGCGCTGTACATTGGATGCCGGATCCGGCTGTACACGCCTTGGGTGACGAGCCGGTGGTCTTCGCCGATCTGCAGGCTCGCCGACCATTGCTTCCCAAGGTCGGCATGGCTGCGATAGAAAAGCCACAAGCCGAAGATCATGACAACGACACCGATAGCGGCAATGTAGGGCGGTAAGACATAGTCGAACCCGTCGAGCAACGGCGTCGCCAGCCGTAACAGTGGCAGAACAACCATTGTTATGAACACAGCATACATCAGCGCTATATCGACCGTATCCGCACTGTTATGGGCTACCGTCACGCCTTTGGCGCGATGGGCGAAGGGCATTCTGAGGCAGGACTGGACGCACAGCAGAACGATGCCGAGGATCAACGGCCAGCGCGGTTCGAAATCGGTTCGCCACATATAGACCGCAACGACAACGCCCATGATGGCGAGCGGTATCCATGGGATGCGGCCGCTAGTCGCGCCTATGACCCGGGAGTTACCTATGCCGCTCGATGAGGTCTCAGACATTCCTCAAGCCGCCTTGCCGACCGTTGAATCACCGAACGGACAGTGCAGCGGATCGGCCGCCGACGGCACATCGGCACCATCTTGGATGAACAGGCTCTCAGCCAAAGCCCGCGATACCGAAAATGCGGCCCAGACCAGCGGACCGGACATGCCATGCGGAACGGCCGAACTCGTCTTGACCGGTCCGGCCGTCGGCGCATGGCGGAGCAGCATGATCAGCGCGGCCTCGTCAGCGGATGGGACTGTGCTGCAGCAGCATTCAGGAACCAGCGGACGACCAAGATGCGACTCGACCAAGAGAAAATAACTCTCACACGCCGGCACCAGTTCCGGCGCAGCCCCGAACGGCTCGGCATGCGCATACATGGCGGGCAGAGGATTATCGCCGATCGTCCGGGCGGCAGACCAGGTGCGGAACAGCTTTATCAAGAGACCGGCATGGCCCGGGTGCATATCGTCCTCCGCATCGCTCAACGGCTTTGACTTATATGCTAATGCGAATTATTTGCAATACCTAATTGTGGAGGATGGGGATGAAATCGATCGAGACGGATTATCTGGTCATCGGAGCGGGAGCCACGGGGATGGCATTCGCGGACACATTGCTTTCGGAGACGGATCACGAGATCGTCATTGTCGATCGCAGGCATCAGCCCGGCGGGCACTGGGTTGACGCCTATCCCTTCGTAGAGCTGCATCAACCTTCCGCATATTATGGCGTGAACTCTTTACCTCTGGGCCAGGATCGCATTGACCTCGCTGGCATCAACGCGGGGTTTTACGAACGTGCCGGCGCCGCCGAGATCCAGCATTATTATCAACGCGTGCTCGAAGAGACTTTCCTGCCGAGTGGCCGCATACAATATCATGCAAGCAGCGACTATCTGGGCTGCGAAGACGATCACCACATCATCCGTTCCAATATCAGCGGTGGCATAACGCGCGTGGCCGTGCGGCGCGCATTGGTCGATGCGTCGGTGGTCCAGTCTTCGATACCTGCGTGTCACACGCGGACTTGCGAAGCCGAGAAGGGCGTAACCGTCGTCACCCCGAACCAGCTTGTCGATATCGCCAATGCCAAGGGATTTACCGTGCTAGGCGGCGGCAAAACGGCGATGGCCGTATGCTTCTGGCTGATGCAGCAGGGCGTTGCGCCGGACGATATCTGCTGGGTCCGGCCGCGCGAATCCTGGATGACGGAGCGCAGCTACACCCAGCCTTTGTCGCTGGTGGCCAATATGGTGAAGATGCAGGCCGCGAGCACGCAATTCGCCGCCGAGGCCACCAGTGTTCCGGACTATTCGGTGCGCATGGAAGCCGCCGGCATGTCGGTCCGGCTAGACCGGGACCGCGATGCGATAATCAATCGCGGCGCTACGATTTCGCTGCCCGAGCTATCCGCCCTGCGCGAGATCGAGAATGTCGTCCGCAAGGGCCATGTGCGCGCCATCTCGCAATCCGCGATGATCATGGATGAGGGAGACGTCGGCTCCAATCCGGGCCGCGTCTATGTGGATTGCACGGCTGCCGGCCTAAATAGCGCCGCCGCCGCGCCGATCTTCGAGGACGGCAAGATCAGCATGCACTTCACGACCATGGGTGTGGCGCCTTGGAGCGCAGCCGTGATCGGCTTCGTGGAGACATTGGATATGACGCTCGAAGAGAAAAACCGGCTGTGCCCGGCACTTCACCGAACCGGCGATATCTACGGCACGATGAACATCATGCGCGTCGGCATGCCGGCGGAGATGGCACGCCGCCAGGTCAGCGAGATCGCCGCATGGAGCGCCAAGGCCCGGCTCAATCCCGGACGCGCGATCCCCGATCATATGGACGATCCCGAAGTGCAGTCGTCTCTCGGTACGATGATGCAAAACTACCAGCCGGCGCTCGAAAATATCGAGCGGCTTTGCGCGGAACACTCAGGATGATTCCTGGCAATTGATGATGCGTCTCAGGATGTCCGCTTGGGGTGCAAAGGTGGGGAAAACTCTGACCAAGACCAGGAATGCGCAACGCACCGCCTAACCACCAAATACGCGCAGTTCGACCCGTGCGCTGGCCGAGTTCAACGCCTCCTGATCGGCATCGAGCGCGGCTAGCGGTTCGGCGCCGGGATAGGCCTGAGCAAGTAACTCCAGCGCCTCAGTCAATAGAGCGTGCAACTCCTCATCTTCCGATGCAATTATCGTGCTATTGGCCTCGAAGCTGCGCTCGGCCGCTTTGTAGAAGCCATAGCCATCAAGATACGGCTCATAGCGTTCCGTGTTGACCGCCACCCGATACATGGATGATGCGCGGTCGATCATGTCGGACGCCACGCCCGCCGCGATGATCGCGTCGCTCGTACCGTCTTCCGGAGCCCGCTCAGCGGCGCCGCGCAAAGCGGCGATGATGGCGTCATACCGCGCACTGACCGCTTCCGCGCCTTCGCCATCGAGTATGGCGTCCGAGGCCTGGGCGAAAAGGTCCTTGAAGTCCTCGACGCCGCGCTCGGCGAAGACCGGGTCCATTTCGACCAGGACCTCCGATACGGGATGGGCGAACATTTCGGCAGCGGCATCGGTCCTGCCCACGGCGAACGCATCGCGCGCCGCAATCGCATGCGCTTCGGCAACGGCAAGCGCGCTATTGTAGACAATCGGGTCTTTAGCCGCGCCGGTGATGGAGACGCCACCTTCTCCGCCCTCGCCACCTTCGCCGCCTTCGCCATTCTCGCCTGTTTGCGCTGTCTCAGCGACTTCGCCGTCGGTTTCGGCTCCACTTGTGCATCCCGAAAGGCCAGCGCCAGCCAGCGCGGTGGCCAGGCCCAGCCCGGCCCAGGTCTTCAACTCAACTTTCATCATCATGTCTCCACCGCTAGAGCGCGTTCTTAAACATGCATAGCTATGCAGGCGCTTATTGCAAACGATTATCAGGTAGCGAAACGATGATACTCAAAATCACGGCGATCGAAGAGGCGGAAACGATTGCAGCTCTGCAGAAGAAGATCGCAGAGCTCTCATGGCGAGACGGTCGCGAAACGGCTGGAAGCGTCGCAAAAGCGGTCAAGCAGAACATGCAAGCCGATCTGCGCAGCAGCGCCGGGCGCAGACTGCATGACGAGCTTCTGACCGTCGTTTCCCAAAACCCAGTTGTGAAGGCCGCCGCACGGCCCCGGCGCCTGTCTCGGTTGCTGATCAGCAAGATGGCGGATGGCGGCCATTACGGCGCACATGTCGATAATGCCATGATGGGCAGCGGCGAAACCCGCCTGCGCACAGACATCTCCTTCACGCTCTTCTTGACCGAGCCTGCCGACTATCAGGGTGGCGAGCTTGTCATCGATGCGGCGGGCGCGACGCAGTCGATCAAGGGCGCAGCCGGCGAACTCGTGCTCTATCCGTCCACCAGCATCCACCATGTCGAAAAGGTAACGGCGGGAGAGCGGATCGCCTGTGTCGGCTGGATCGAGAGCATCGTCGCCGATCAGGCGCAGCGCGAACTGCTGTTCGATCTGGAAAATTTGCGCGTATCGCTACGGCAATCGCAATTGGCACAATCCGCGGAACTGCTGACGCTCGACAAGACAATCGCGAACCTCATGCGAATGTGGGGAAGCGCTTGAGGCATTCGATACAATCGCGCCGAAAGCTCAGCGCCTCCGCTTTCGGGACAGAATTCGATCGTAGAAATGATATCAGGTTTTCTTAGGTTTCTCGGATGTTCGCGAATGGCAGCAAACGGCCGGCTGGCGGACACGGAGGGATACAAAATAGGACCTCTAAATCATTGATAGTATTTATTATTATGATATAATATGAATACTATTCCACCATTTTTCCCACAACTCGATCGCGTTTGATCGCCAACGGTTATTCGCGTGAAACTTTTTCTGCTACAAACGACTAGCTGCTTTGGTCCTTACGCCAACCACGACCGAATGTATGGATTGCCAGTATGTCCGAGCTGACATTCGCGCTAAGCAAAGCAAGCAGCGCTAACGGCATCGCTGGCTTGCCTTGAAGACGATTAGGTTCGGTCGGCGTGATCAGCGCGTTATTATTCTCTGAATGCCGCATTTAGCGGGTTTTAAGACCGATCCGTTATGCCTCGTCCTCAATTGGAGGAATGAGGCGATGAAAAAAATCGTTGGCGCCGCAGCTGGGCTGTTGCTGACCCTCACGCCGACTACGGCGTTTGCGGCGCAGATTGGTGTGCACTTAACGATGGTCGTACCGCAGATATGCACAGTGAATCCGTTGTCGCTGAGCTACGTAGACGACACATCGATCAAGATCGATGAAATCCGCGAGTTCTGTAACAGCGGCGGATATCAAATCTATCTCGATTATGCCCCTGGGACACTAAAAGGCGCACAAGCGAGCCTTGGCGACTATACTGTCGAGCTCGATGGGAGCGGAGAAGCGTTGCTAGTCGATGCCCACTATGCTGTTTCGCGCATTTCGTCGTTTGAGATCGCGCAGCTCCATACCAACGACACAAACGTCCAACTCGGCCTGCGCATGGTGCCGCGCTAATCCGGACTTCTAACGCGCCGGGTGTATCGATAGCGTTATTACATCACAATATCGGCCGGCTCGCTTCGATGTGGGATCAAGAGCCGGATCTATCCGCACGCGAAACGGCAAGGCTGGAAAGTTGACGGTGCGTGAACCGCTTGGCGAAAGATCGATATAGGGTGTCGAAGAGCTTATTGGGCGGCCGTTAAGACTTGCCGAATAATTAATAAAATCAGCTGCATCGCGCGGTGGCCCCACCCGGATGCCGCAGGGCCGGGCACGCCGCAGCCTCTCTCCATAAGTCGAGTCCATCTCGATGCGGAACGGATGCGTGGCGCGCGCCTGCAAATCCAATGAGCGCACATCGCCAGCGCCAAGCCTTCCGAAATTGAGATCGCGCGTACGCCCGCCGCCCGCAATGCGGATGCTAAACGATGGCCTTAGCTGGATAGCGACCGGAAAAGGCAAGCTTCCCGTTATGATGTTGCCGAACTCGTCCACTGTGCTCCAGTTGATCGATATCTGCCGGATTCCCGAGGTCGCCGACATGCCGGGCGCAAAGGCGATTTCGAAGTCAAGCACTTCGCTGCCCGGAGTAAAGGCGAACGTAAACGGCGTTGCCACAGGCGCGACCGGCGTTGTCAGCAGGTTGCGCGCGCGCCGATTGATATTGAAGGGAACACCGCCAACCTCGCCATAAGGCTGCGGCTCGATATCATCAGTGAACCAGATCTGGACCGGTTGACGCCCTGCATCGGCACCTCGGTTGCAGTTTTCCTGAACGGTGACCTGGAAGGACCGAATGGTAGGCGACAGAGCCGTAGGGTCGTAATCGACCGTGCCGGGGCCGGGAGTGGTCACCGCAACACAGGCTTCGGCGCTTTGCGGCAGAAGGGCTCCTATCGCCAACGCCATTCCAATTGCCAGATGGGCTATTTTCATCATCGTGCCTCCAGCTCGCCGGTCCTGATAAGATTTCCTTCCTCTGCCGGGATGTCCAATTCGTAGACCAGCGGTGGTTCGGTTGCGAGCGTAATTATCCACCGGCCAGGCTTGAGGCCGCTTGCCGCGAAACGGCCGACCCGGTTCGTAAACAAAGATATCGTCGGCGCATCGGGCTCATCGATCAGTTCCGCAACGCCGGTCGCCAACGCGACGGGCGCGCCGTTATTGAGCAGCGTACCGATGGCAGTGATGGTGAAATCGGAACCGATCACCAGATTGTAGCCCGACTTGTATGGCGGCAGCAGGCGGAAGGATGCAGCGCCCAGATCATAGCCTATCGGCGCATCCGGGACATCGACCGTGATGGTGCGCTCGACATAGGAACCGAGTTCGGGCGTGGATGCACCGCCGAGGAAGTTGCTGCGCGAGAAATACCCTTCATCGGTACGATCAATGTAAACCGGTGCGCCCTCCAGCGTCGGATGGCCTCTCACTATGGCAAAAGAGTCGCGAACCGGCCTGCCAACAGTGAACGATCCATCGGCGAACATCAGCGAAGTTCCGATCTGTGCGGTTGTCCGCGATGTTGCGATGTCATTGCTGTCAAATTCGTATGCGGTGCTGTGCGTCACGGACAATTCGGCATTGTTGGCAAGATAGAATACGCTGCCGCCGCCAGTCGTCGTGTCGTCCCCGATATCGGCGGAGGCAGCCACATTGATTGCACCGGTGCCGCGGCCACCGGCATGATTGTAATTCAGCCTCAAGCGGTCGTCGATCGTATTGTACGCGGCCGATCCGAAACCGCGCCGGCCGAAACGACGACTCAGAGTGACACGAAAAATCGGCTCTTCGCCGCCGAAGCGCGAGCGCCCATATCCGGCGCCGATCGCGAGTACGGTCGAACGGCCTATGCGCCGGCTATAGCGGGCGCTCACCTCATAGGTGTCAGCGATGCCGGCGCGAAACCTGGAATAGTTGCCGTTCAAGGAAAGGAAATCGCGATCGGTAATCCTGAGCGCCAATGTCGTGCTGGCCTGAATGGACACGAGGTTCCGGTTGGCGACGAAACGGCCGACATTCGTATATTTGGAGCTGGTATAATCGACCGACAGGCCGAAACCTGCGAATATACCGCGAGCAGTCGCGGGCGACGGCAGTTGGTAGAGGAACCGGCCAGCAAAGCCGGTACCGTTCACATCGTCCCGGCTGATCGCCGCCTCGGCGACGAACAGGCCGGCGCGCGTCCCGAGCGCGGTTTCGATTGACCCCGCCTGCGTTCTGTCGTCTGCCTGAAAGCCCGCTCCGAGCGTCAAGATATCGCTCATGCCTCGTCGGAAGAACGCGGAAACCGTCGGGCGGTCCCAGTCATAGCTGCGGCTCAGGGTTCCGAAATCGTTTTGAAAGCCCGCATAGAAGCCATATTCGGTCTCGCCGGGCGCCAATACGGAAAAGTTGAAGAACCGGCTGAAATTCGCGATCTCGCGGCGCCCGAAATTGTCGGTAACAACGACTTGAACGTCATTGGCACCGATACCGAGCGGAAAGTCGGAGAGCCGGTAATTTCCGGGTTCGAGCTGGATGCGGCGCACCTCGCTGCCATTTACGATGACCTCGACCGTCGAGGTTTCCTGCAAAGAGAAGCTTTGAAAGCTTTGTGTCCTTAGATTGCGCTGCGGATTGAACAATCCATCCTGCCGTTCGACGCCGAAACCGAAGATATCCGGCGGAGGCAGAAAATTGGCGGAAGAGGGTATGAGATCCCCTGCCGAGAGCCGCATATTCGCTGTCGGGATATCATAGACTAGGCGGGAAAAGAGGCGACGGAAACCGCCTGAGTCGCCGCCGCTCAAATCTGCCGCAAAATCATTCTCAAGAACGAAACCGCCAAATCGCAACGCAGTTTCGAAATCGAAGAACGGATCGACAAAACCTTCACCGGCACCCGCCGCGTCATATCCCATCGCGCCGCGAATGTTTATGAAACCAGAAAAACCTGCCGGCTCTTCGAAACTCCCTATGCGATCTGCCCTCGTTTCGGTGAGCGATATTTCGGCCGTCGCCGTACCTTCGCGCGGCAACATGACCCTGATTTCGGATATCGACGGATCATAGTCGATGCTGATACCCAGTGAGCGGAGCTGTACAAAGCTCGCATAACCATCGGCACTCGGTAACGCGTCTATCCGGGCTATGAGTTCATCGGCTGCGATCGGCCGCAACGCGGTGGACAGCGCGTTGATCGGTACGAAAAACCTGTCATCGGGATCGATCCGCGTGGCTATTGTCCCCAATGGCGTGCCGTTCTGACGGATCGGCACCACGATGTCGATTGTCCGGCCGAAGACGTTGACCCGTTGCCTTTCAGTGGAGGCAGGAGTCGGATCGGGATCGGGGCCGGTCCCTGCTGCGGTCGGAGCCTCTTGGAACAGCGATGCCTGCTGTATCGGCATCGATTGTGCGGCCACCAACGCCGGAATGGCCGCGGTCATTCGCCGGTTTTCTGGCACGAACAACGCACTTTTCGGCAGGAAAGTCGCCGTCTTCGCTTCAACAGCGCTCGTTCCGAGCGCGCACGCGGCGACGCTCGCACCCATAGAGGTCAGGACGGCGTTCAGCCGCTTTCTCCCCCTTGAATGCGTACCCCCCCGCATGACGGTTATCGCTGGCGGCCTTCGTCGAACTCTGCCGAGATAGTGCCCTCGCTGCCCGGCAGGTCGTACGGTAATATGAACGTCCGGGCTTGGCCCGGCGGAATGATACCGAAACCGATCTCCCGTTCGATCCGCTGTGCTCCGAGCGATTCGCGCCAGAGCGTTTCGCCCGCAGCGTCGAGCTGACGAACGGTCAGGGCACCGCGGCTCAAATAGGCATGCTGGTTACCGTCATTGTGTAGCGTGACCGACGCCCGGTTCGCGCCTTCCTCATCCTGCACCAGAGCCGTGCCGGCGACGCGCACTGCCGTATCTGCTTCAAGCGGCGACAGCGTCAGCAAGCCCGTTATGCTGTACACGATCTGGATCTGCGCAGCGCCTTCCTGCGGCGTATCCACGGGAACCTGATTGACCGCGAAACGGTATAGCTGCCCCTGACCAATATCGGGATCGCCGATATACTGAATCCTGAAGGTCTGCGTGCCGCCCGGATCGATGGTTGTCTGCGGCGGGAGTATGATGAAATCGTCGAGGGCATCGGTGGTGGAGACGGTCGTTCCTGTTTCGTCAATTGCAATCAGTTCGACCAGCACCTCGACAGGCAGTGATTCCACATTCGGATTGGTGACGGTGATCGTGGCCGAGGAATTCGTTCCTGCGACCTCAAGATCCACAACGATCGGCGTGACGGATATCGCCATTGCGCGACCTGCGAGAAAAAGAGAGGCGATCAGCCATAACAGGTAGTGCATTACTCGGCGCATACGCGGATACTCAATGGTTAATAAAAAGGGTTAATGGCCCGTAACTCGGCAATAAGCTCTTCACCACAAGAAAAAACGGCGGCGCCCGAAAAGGCGCCGCCGTATCTTATGGTCCAACCTTAGGGGTTGGCACCGAAGCGCAGCGTCAGAACGTCGGAGTATGTACCGGCGAGCAACGGATACGCGTCGCGATCGCCACCGGCGACTGGATCGCCCGTGCCGAACTCATGCGCCTTGCGCGGGCGCAGGCGGAGTTCCATCGTGGCGTTGGTCGGGTCGGCAACAACGACCGGCGTGGTAGAACCACCCGGCGTGGTGACGAGCTCGCCGCCGCCGTTACCCGGGTTCGTCGGGCCGAACTTGAAGCTGTCGAGCGTGACATTGTTCCACTGGACATAGCCGGCATAGCTGACTGCATCCGAGAAGTTACCCACGACCGTCGACGGCGGGCTCTGCAGCGTCATACCCGCATTCTGCGTGGTGAGCTGAATCTGCGCGCCTGCGAAGTTGCAGACAGCCGTGAACGAAATCGTCGTGCCCGGAGCCGTGTTGACGTTGCTGCCATTATAGTCGGGCCATGCGGCGCCAGCAGTCGTCGGGTTCACCCAGGTCGACGGCATCGTCAGCGTGTTACCGTTGATGGTGTCTGTCGGGCCGCTGCCACCGGCCGTGAACGTCGCGTAGCCGCCACCGCTGGTCGGCGTGTCGGCGATAAAGCAGGTCTGCGGAACGGTGCCATTAACACCGATCTGGAATTGCGCGGTATCTGCCGCACTGGCGGCGCTGAGCGGTACAACCGCCATGGCGCCAGCCGCAAGCAACAACTTGGTTTTCATCTTCATATCCTTTCAGTTTGAATGAAGCCGGTCGCCACCCCAGACGACGGCATGTGCAGGCACGGCAACCGCCGCGTGCGACTCTGGTTTCGGGCGACTTGTCATCGCCTTCTTGTGTTGGTGCGATCCTCTCGGACCGGACGAGAAGTCAGCGCCATCGATCACGGCGCGAACTCCACCCTGATTGTGATCACGTCGCTATAATCTCCAGCAAGCAGCGGTTCGATTGAATCGCTCCATTTAACCGCCAGGGACGCGGTCTTGTTGATCGCCGTCTGACTCTCCGAAGAGGCATTTGCGCAAGCACCGCCATTGAGCAGTTCTTCGCTATCGCATTCGCGAATACGCAGCACCCTGCCATTGTCGAGCGGCACGCGCAGCGACGCCTGATAGTCCAGCGCATTTTGAAAATTTCCAGCCGTCCGCTGCGCGGTTCGCTCCAAGCGGCCGTTCTCGGACGATAAATTGACGACGAACGGCGTATTGCAAGAGAAGCTGACATCCGCCGTTTCCCTGCCAGCCCGCGAAATATTGCCCAGATCGAGACCGCTGACATTCGACAGGATTTCACAAGATGGGGGAATAATACCCCGAACAGTCAGTTCAACCGATGGCACAGCAGCCGCTGGAAAAGGCGCAGCAACCGCCAACGCGGCAGGTATCCACGCCCCCCAAAAAACTCTCACTTGACCTACCCACCCCGACCGATTCGATTCGTTTAATGATTTGTTAGTATATTTGTTTTCGGCGAGACGTCGAGTCGGGCAGGCGTACAAAATTAGTTAATACTCAAAAACTTGGTCCCCTCCGAACCGGTTTGCGCGGAATCTCCATTATAATTCAGACCGTTTTTGTGTCACACTCTTGTCATGCGGGCGGGAAGAATAGCGATATTGGGTTCTGGCTTGAGAGCGAGTTTGACGGCGCTTGCATTTCGCCGTCGATATCCCGACGCAAACCTACTGCTCTGTAACGAGAATCACCGTTTCGGCGGATCTCCGATTTTGCCAGCCACAAAGCGCGCTCTTTCTGACGATCTGCATGAACTCATCGATCCTCTGATCGTTCGCGAATGGCACACATTCTACGTCGCAACGGCTGATGGACCCAAGCGCGTGACCGGCGGTGTCGCGATGATAACGCCTGAACAGATTCATGCGGAGATCGTCGACAGGATTCCGCTTGAGGCAATAGAAGTCGGCTGTCGCATCCTCTCCTGCGATAACAGCTCTGTCGTCTTGGCCGGTGCCGGGCGCATTGACTGTGATGCTGTGTATGATCTGCGGCAATCAACGGGCGCGCAGATGGTTCCTCAGCGGCGACTGAAGCTTGTCGTTCGCGACTATCAGCTCGACGAAAGTCATGGGCTTCACTTTCCCGTTCTGCTCGATGCCACACTTACAGCTCCGCCTTTCTATAGCCGCTTTCTTCAGTATTTGCCGCTCGGAGAGCGCATTCTGCGCGTAATCTCGGCGAGCCCTGTCGGCGAAGTAAGTGTCACCCAGCAAAGTCGAGGCTTTCGGGGCAAAGGTCTGATATCCGAACAAGTGTTCGAGCTCGCCGTGCAGAAAGAGATGTATCGAGATGTTGCGGAAGGGCGGGGGTATCCCATTTTACCACCGTATCTCGGGAGCCAGTTAATCGCCGCAGCAGCGATCGCCCAATCGATTGTAATCGAATACGATCGCCACGCCGGCTCTCCTTGGAAGTCAAGACTCCGGTTTTAGGGATTATGTCGAAGGTCTAGGTTTGGATAGCCCACAGACTCCGCCCTGAGACCCGTGATCGGCTTCCGGTCAGCAGCCGACGGCCCGTCTTCTCGATTGGGCGTTCAACGAACCCGCTTGATCCGGATCAGCGGACCATCTGTTTCTGAAAAGCGTCGATTATGAGGTGATTGCAGGTGGATGTCAGCGTATTACGCGAAATCGTTCTACAAAAGAACCAGCAGAATTTATGGGTTTATTCGGATGTTCGCGAATGGGAGCAAAAGGGCGGCTGGCGGACACGGAGGGATTCGAACCCTCGATACGGGTAATCCCCGTATGCCGGTTTAGCAAACCGGTGGTTTCAGCCACTCACCCACGTGTCCTCGCGCAGCCGAACGGCGCGTATAGCGGGGCCGGAGACTGCGATCAACAGCCTGCAAGCGTGCTGCCCGCACCGCCCGGCAAAGCCGAAAATCCACAGAATGGACTCGCTTCGGCGCAGAAGCGACTCGCTTCGTCCCGGCGCGAATTGCGCGGGACTCCGCACACGGCGTAGTTTCCAACCGCTATATTCATGCGGAGACGCATCATGTTCAAAAAACGCCTGTTTTCCATCGCCGCCGCATTCGGCCTCGCCGGGATGGCTCTCGCGCCCGTCAGCGCGCAGATCGACACTGTCGACCCCGATGCCGCGCTCCAAGCGGGCGGCTATACGGACGAGGATTATCAGAGCAGCGGCACGACGACCGATCAGGGCGCGACGTTCGACGAACCGGCGTTCGATACCGATGCGGCGATCGAGACCGACACGACCGTCTATTCCGATCCCAACTATATTCCCGATACGCCCGGCTATGAGGACGAAGCCGTCACGGCAGAAGCGACGACCGATGGCGCCCCCATCGCCCCGGCCGACAACCGCACCACCTATCAGCAGGACGACCTGATCGCGGCCGCGGGCGGCGTATTCGGCGATGGCGCGGAAGGTCTCGCGCGGATCATCGAAGACATCCTGTCCGACCAGGGCGAGCCCAATGGCTATATTGTCGGCCGCGAGGCGGGTGGCGCGTTCATCTTCGGCCTGCGCTACGGCTCGGGCACGTTGTTCCACGCGGTGGAAGGCGAGCAGCCCGTATATTGGACCGGCCCGTCGGTCGGCTTCGATGTGGGCGCGAACGGCGCGTCGACCTTCGTGCTCGTCTATAATCTCTACGATACCGACGAACTGTTCCGCCGCTTCCCGGCCGGCGAGGGCAATGCCTATCTCGTCGGCGGCCTGACCGCGAGCTATCTGCGCTCGGGCGACAAGGTGCTGATCCCGATCCGCCTCGGCGCGGGCCTCCGGCTCGGCGCGAATATCGGCTATATGAATTTCAGCCGTAACCGGAGATGGTTGCCTTTCTAGTTTGTCAGACTCGACCTGTCGGTCGAGCGCGGCACCGGCCCACTCCCCCTTCCGACCTCCCACAGGGTACACTTATTGGGAGGTCGGAAGGGGGAGTGGGCCGGTGCCGCGCTCGACCGACAGGTCGAGTCTGACAAACTAGAAAGGCAACCATCTCCGGTTACGGCTGA
>NZ_JANQNS010000001.1 GCF_028279465.1 Parasphingopyxis sp. | reverse complement strand
GCTTTCGCCTCAGGCGCGGCACCGGGCCGCTCCCCCTCCCGACCTCCCACAGGGTACACTTATTGGGAGGTCGGGAGGGGGAGCGGGCCGGTGCCGCGATTTTCCGCCAGGAAAATTCTGACAAAGGAATACATCGCGCCTGAGGCAAACCCGAACGTCTGACGAAAAAGAAACCCGCTTGAACCGTCCCCGCCACCGGGTTAACGCGCACGTCAACCAGATACATCCCAATACGGAGTCCCGATCATGACCATTTCCTTCGAAGACAAAATCGCCATCGTCACGGGCGCGGGCGGCGGGCTGGGCCGGGCTTATGCGCTCGATCTCGCGCGGCGCGGCGCGAAGGTCGTGGTCAACGATCTGGGCGGCGCGCGCGACGGCACGGGCTCGTCGGACGCGGCGGCGAAAGTCGTCGAGGAGATCGAAGCGACCGGCGGCACGGCAATGGCCAATGGCGGCTCGGTCACCGACGAAGAGCAGATGGTCGAGATGGTCGCCAAGACCAAGGAAGCCTGGGGCGGCGTCCATGTCGTCATCAACAATGCCGGCATCCTGCGCGACAAGAGCTTCGCGAAAATGACGATGGACGATTTCCGCCTGGTTGTGGAAGTCCATCTCAACGGTTCGGCCAACGTTACCAAGGCCGTGTGGGAAACGATGCGCGAACAGGCCTATGGGCGCCTGCTGATGACGGCCTCCTCGACCGGGCTGTTCGGCAATTTCGGTCAGGCCAATTATGGCGCGGCCAAACTCGGCCTTGCCGGCCTCACCAAGACGCTCGCGATCGAAGGCGCAAAATACAACATCAAGTGCAACACGCTGGCCCCGATCGCCGGCACGCGCATGACCGAAGACATCATGCCGCCGGAGATGTTCAAGGCGCTGTCCCCCGACAATGTCGTACCGGCGGCGGTCTATCTCGTTGCCGAAGACGCGCCGACCAATATGATCGTCGGCGCAGGCGGCGGCTTCTTCCATGCCTCTTACGTGACCCACACCCAGGGCGTCGCGCTCCCCGAAGGCGAGCGCACGGCCGAAGGCGTCGCCGCGGTCTGGGACCAGATCATCGACCGCGCGGAAGAGTTCGTGCCGCAGAGCGGCGCGGAACAGGGCATGCAGGCGATGAAGAAGCTGCAGGGATTGGGGGGCTAGCTGCCGGTTTCGCGGTCCGGCCCACCCGTCGGGCCGTCGGAATTGCCGGATAGCCGGTGTTCCAGATCGCCGCGCGACGCGTGTACGCCGGTCGGCGGCAGTGCGACCCGCACGACACCCGCTTCCGCCTCTTTGGCCGCCTTCTTGCCCTCGGCAAGCACCGTCAGCACCTGCTGACACGTCAGATGCCCGCGCGCGGCGGGTATTTCGAGCAACACCATCGAGGCTTTGAGCAACGGGAAGAAACGGTCCTCGCCGAACCGGTCGTGCGACCAGATCCCGCCCTGGCGGCGGTCTTCAGGCCGGTAGAGGCTTTCGATATTGTGCGAAAAGGATGATTGCAGATCGCGCAGACGCGATTCCGCGGCATCGATGGCGCTCGGCATCGCCGCGAAGAAATCGTCGCCACCGACATGCCCGGCAAAGGCGTCTTGCTCGTTCGCGGATTTCTTGAGCAGATCGGCGAACATGAGGATCGCCCGGTCGCCGACTGCAAAGCCGTATTTGTCGTTGAACGCCTTGAAATTGTCGAAGTCGAAGAAGCAGAGCGTGATCGGCGCATCGGATTTCAGCTGGCGTTCGACATATTTGGTGATCGATCCATTGCCGGGCAGATGGGTCAGCGGGTTTTGGTCGCGCGCCGTTTCGACCGCCCGATCGGAGGCCAGTTGCAACATCGCCTGATTGTCGAGCACGCCCAGATATTCGCCGTCCAGCGTCACGACGACGCCCTTGTTCGACGAAGCCACTAGATAGCTGTCGACCAGCGCATCGATTGTCGAGGTCGCCTCGCTCACTTCGCAGCGGCGTAGAACGGGTTCGAGCGAATGATCGATGCCCCGGTTTTCGAGCAGCGCCTTGCCGAAATCGCCGAACAGATAGGGCCGCAGATCATCATAATAGATCGCGCCATGGACATAGAGATTAGCGTCGATGACGGGGATGAAGGCCTCGCTGCCCTCTTTCTTTACGCGCTCGACCGCGTCGGACAGCGGACTGTCGATACGCAGCGGCTCGACCTTTTCGATCAACCCCTTGATCCGCGGCATGATACCGCTCTCCGATCGACTCTTCTCCTTACGCTCGCCGTACAAGCGCTTGAGATCGCGCGGATCGCTGGACGGGCGGGCAATGAGAAAGCCCTGCACAAAATCGCAGCCGAATTCCTGCAGTATCTGCAGCTCCTTCTCGGTTTCGACTCCCTCGCCGACGACAAGTAGGCCGAGCGAATGCGCCATGCGGATCATATGCTGGGCGATCGCACGCGCGCGGCGATTGCGGTCGATCCCGGTGACGAACGCCTGGTCGAGCTTCAGATAATGCGGATTGACGAGGAGCAGCGTCTCGAGCCCCGAAAAGCCGCGTCCGAAATCGTCGATCGCGATGCGGACATTGTGCCTGAGATAATAGTCGACGATCTCGGCGAGCCGCTCCTCGGATTCCGGCGCCGTGCGCTCCGACAGTTCGAGGCAAAGATTGGCGGGACGCAGGCCGACCTTCCGGACATGATCGACGATCGCCTGCGGCGAAGTGTCCTTATAGTCGACGACGCGATTGTCGATGTTGCAGAAGAGACGGGCTTCGGCAGCATGTTCGAAACGGGCAAACTTTGAGATCGCTCCGGTCAGCAGCGTCCGCTCGCAGCTTCGTAACTGTCCGGCCTCGTCGGCCGTATCGAGCAGATCGATGATCGAACGGAAAGGCGCGTCAGCAGGCAGCCGTCCCAGCGCTTCGAACCCATGGACTTTCAGAGTCTTCGCGCTGACGATCGGCTGGAAGCTATGCTCGACGGATTCCGCCCAAAACTGGACGTCGCCGTGCCGTCTAGCCGCGAGTTCTGCCACATTTGCGCTCCGTTATAAGCGGGCAGAATAGCGGCAACGGGTCAACGATCCGTGAAGTTTCATGTCATGGGATTGTAGCATTACCATGACGACGCTGTCCTACAGCCCCGCCGATACGCTATGATCGCGTCGTGATGCATATCCTGCCCCCCAGCATCTCCATGGCTCCGCGAACCGCCGGTTTCGCGCCGGCCAACGTTTCCGCGCTTGGGGGTGAGGCTTTTGTGACTTTTCGTATTGCCGACACCGGCGTCTGTACGTCTACTGTGTCAACTTAAGCCCCACCCCTCACCCCGGCCGCGTGTCAACTACTGTCAATCGTCATGCCGTATTGCATCACCAATACACCTATGCTACCCGGTGCGTATAAAGGCACAACAGGAGGGTTGCCGAATGTATAGCGATAGCGATCTCGAAGCGGCGATCGACGCGGGGGCATTGAAGGAAGCCGATGTGGCGAAATTCCGGCGGTTTATGGCGGCCGACCGCTCGACCGCTTTGGTCGATGAGGAGCATTTCCGGCTCGTCAGCGGGTTCAACGATATTTTCGTGGCAATCGCGAGCGTGCTCCTGCTCGTCGCCATCGCCTGGCTGGGCGGGGAGATTCAACCCTGGATCGGCGCGCTCGGCGTCGCAGCCGCCGCCTGGGGTCTCGCCGAATATTTCACCAAAGTACGCCGCATGGCTTTCCCCTCGATCCTGTTGCTGCTCGCCTTTGTCGGCGGGCTTTTCGGGGCCGTCGCGTCGGGCCTGATCGGCGATGACAACCGCTATGGCCCGGGCGACGAAGCGATCGTCGCGACCTATATCTCGATCGCCGGCGCGGTGGCCGCGATTGGCGCTTTCTTTCACTGGCGGCGGTTCCGCGTGCCGATCACCATCGCGGCCGGCGCGGCGGCGGTCGTCGCGTCGATCGTCGGTCTGCTCGCCATCGTGACGGAAGGACAGGTCGAGCCCTTTCTGCACCCTCTGCTCCTCGTCGCTGGCCTAGGCGTGTTCGCGCTGGCGATGCGCTGGGACATAAGCGATCCGGTCCGCGAAACGCGGCGGTCGGACGTCGCCTTCTGGCTGCACCTGCTGGCCGCGCCGCTGATCGTGCATCCGATCTTCGCCGAGATCGGCGTGCTCGAAGGTACGCTGACCGTGGCCGGCGCGGCGCTCGTGATAGCGCTCTATATCGCGATGGCCGGAATCGCGCTCGCGATCGACCGGCGCGCGCTGATGGTGTCGAGCCTCGTCTATGTGCTCTGGGCGCTCAACGGGCTGTTCGAGCGCTTCGGGGCGGTCGAAACCAATGTCGCGCTCGCCGCGCTGGTTATCGGGTCGGCCCTGCTGCTGCTCTCCGCCTTCTGGCACACGGCCCGCGGGCTCGTGGTGAAGCCGCTGCCCGAAGCGATCACCAAGCGGCTCCCGGTGATCGGGAAAGAGGAGACGGTTGCGGCGTAATTCGTCAGACCTTCGCTAACGCTCAGGCGCGGCACCGGCCCGCTCCCCCTCCCGACCTCCCAATAAGTGTACCCTGTGGGAGGTCGGGAGGGGGAGCGGGCTGGTGCCGCGACATTGCGAAAGCAATGTTCTGACAAATAGAGTCCCTAATCGCTCACAATCTTGAGCAAGCGCCGCTCGACAGGCGCCAGTACCGGCGCCAGCTCATGCCCGCGCTTGAGCACCATGCCGGCCTCGTTGAGGAGTGCCCACATGCCCTGCCGGTTGCGCAGGGCGGGCCGCTTTTCGATCCGGTATTCGGGGCGCTCGGCCGTGCGGCGGAAGGCGGAGAAGGAAGCGAAATCCTTCTCGAAATTCATCGCATAATCGCGCCAATGGCCCGCCGCGACCATGCGGCCATAGAGATCGAGGATACGGTTGAGCTCCGCACGCTCGAAGCCGATCTGGTTGGGCTTGCGGCCAGAATTGTTGGCATTGGGGAACGGCGTAACAGTGCCCATCAGGCGCAATCGCTCTCCTGAACGGTCGGATCTTCGCCGTCGCGTTCGGCGATCAGCGCGTCGATCTGCTTGTGCAGCTGTTCCAGCTCGCAGCGCATCAGTTCGAGCCGCTGGGTCGAGGGATCGAACATATCGCTGCACGGCGTGCCATAGGGCACGAAGCCTTCCGGCTTGGCGTCGGCGTCCATCAGCGTCGGCTTGGCCGGAATGCCGACCATCACGGCGCCTTCGGGCACATCCTTGGTAACGACGGCATTGGCGCCGATCCGCGCGCCTTTGCCCACCGTGATCGGGCCAAGGATCTGCGCGCCCGAACCGATGATGACATCGTCTTGAATTGTAGGATGCCGTTTGCCAGCAACGCCGTCAGCGGGATTGGTGCCGCCGAGCGTGACATTCTGGTAGATGGTGACATTGTCGCCGATCTCGGCCGTCTCGCCGATCACGCTGAAACCGTGATCGATGAACAGATGCCGGCCGATCTTCGCCCCGGGATGAATGTCGATAGCCGTGAGAAAGCGCGACCAGTGATTGACGAACCGGGCGAGGAAGAAGAGGCGCCAGCGGAACAGCCGGTGCGCCAGCCGGTGATAGGCGAAGGCCCAGACACCGGGATAGAGCAGCACTTCCATCCGCGAGCGCGGCGCGGGATCGCGGGAGCGTATCGAATCGATATAGGCAACCAGTCTGCCTGGCATATGCGTCTCCCGCACCAGTGGCGTTTCGCAACGTAATAATGCGTCGCGCGGAAAAACGCCAGTTTGACCCGCTATGCCCCGGGCAAGCACAGCTTTTCGACATATTGAGCGTTGAAATCGATCAATTGCAGATTATTTAGCAATCTGATCGATAATTCAGGAAGTGCCCTACGCATGGCGACCTATCTGCCGACGCTGAAACAGCTACAATATCTGATCGCGCTGCGCGATCATGGCCATTTCGGCAAGGCCGCCGAAGCCTGTTTCGTGACCCAGTCGACATTGTCGGCGGGTCTGCGCGAACTGGAATCCTTGCTGGGCATCACACTCGTGGAACGCACGCGCCGCGTCGTCCGCTTTACGCCGCTCGGGCTCAGCATTGCCGACAAGGCGCAGCGCGTGCTGCGCGAAGCCGAGGAACTGTCCGAAATGGCGCGCGCGGCCGGCAAGCCGCTGTCGGGCGAAATGCGGATGGGCGTCATCCCGACCATCGCGCCGTTCCTGCTTCCCCAGATTCTGCCGAAGCTGCGCGCCGACTGGCCCGATCTCAAACTCTTCCTGCGCGAGGAAACCAGCCCCGCCGCCTGCGATTCCCTGCAACGCGGCCAGATCGACTGCATCCTGCTTGCGCTGCCCTATGCCTGCGGCGAGGTGGACTCGGCGGAGCTATTCGACGACCGTCTGTTCGTCGCCTTCCCCGAGGGCGAGCCGGCCGATCCGCCGAAAGAGATCGTTCCCGAGATCATCGACGAAGGCCGCCTGCTACTGCTCGAAGACGGCCATTGCCTGAAAGACCATGCGCTCGCCGCCTGTAATCGGCCCGAGCTGCGCGCGGAGGCAACCATGATGGGCACATCGTTGCACACGCTCGTCCAGATGGTTGATAATGGGCTGGGCACGACGATGCTGCCCGAAATGGCGATTCAAGCCGGGATATTGCGCGATACGAATATCGTCGCGCGACCGCTCGATGCCGATCATCCGGCGCGCACCATCGCGCTCGTCTGGCGCAAGAACAGCCCGCGCGAAAAGGATTTCCGACTATTGGCCGACGCCATGCGCGAGGCCGCAACCTGACCATATGTCCTGTCCGAAAAGGCAGGTCGATGGAAAACTTTGCCCGCTCTATGCGTAGGCAAAGGTAGTTTAGCCCCCAACCATTCAATGAGGAGAGTAATTGTGTTGAAGACGAAGCGATTGGCCAAGAATACCGGCGTAGCGATGGGTATGGCCCTGTTCGCAATGGGCAGTGCGCCCGCCCTTGCCGATCATCACGCCAGCGCGGCAGACGCGGAAACGACCGCCGCAGCGACGGAACCGGTCACGGTTGGCGGAGCGGAGATGCTGCCGACGCGCAACATCGTCGAAAATGCATCCAATTCACCGATCCACACGACGCTCGTCGCGGCCGTCGCGCAGGCGGGTCTGGTCGACACGCTGTCGAGCCCGGGACCGTTCACCGTCTTTGCGCCGACCGACGAAGCTTTCGGTTTGCTGCCTGCCGGGACCGTCGATGCGCTGATGGCCGACAGCGCCCAGGCTCAGCTGACGCAGATTTTGACCTATCATGTCGTATCAGGCGCGGTTGATGCCGAGACGCTGGTCGGGATGATCGAGGAAGCGGGCGGCGAATTGACGCTGACCACGGTCGAAGGCTCGCCGCTGGTAGCGACGATCGATAACGGCATCGTGGCGCTGCGCGACGAGATCGGCGGCATTTCCTACGTCACGCAGACCGACGTCACCCAGTCGAACGGGATCATTCATGTCATCAACGGCGTGCTGGTTCCGGAACCGGAGACGGCCGCTGCTGGCGACTAATGCGTCACGCACATAGCGATACGAAAACGGGGGCGCTGCAGCGATGCGGTGCCCCTTTTCTTACGACTCCCAGCGGTCTTTCGCGGCGACATCCGTGTCCCGCAATTCGACCCACTGAGATCGGCCATCACCGAACTGTTCCCGTTTCCAGAACGGCGCATCGGTCTTCAGCCAGTCGATCACGAAGTGCATCGCTTCGATGGCGTCCGCCCGATGCTTTGACGCCGCGCCGACGAAGACGATCCGCGCGCCCGGGCCAAGCCGGCCCACACGGTGAACGATCGTCAGTGCCGTCAGCGTCCAGCGCTTGGCGGCGCGATCGGCGATCCCGGCCAGTGCCCGTTCGGACATCGCCGGATAATGTTCGAGCTCCAGCGCGACGAGACCATTCTCGCCGCGGACGATACCGGTAAATGTGGCTACGCCCCCGGCGCCGCCGCTTTCGAGCCGCGCGGCCTCGGTAACCGGATCGAAATCGTCTGCATGGACGCGAATATCGGGCGTCATCCGCCCGTCACCGGCGGAAACAGCGCAACCTCGTGAACGTCGGCGAGGGACGCATCGAACCCGGTGAACTCCTGATCGACGGCAACCCGCAAGCGGGACCGATCCGCAAAGGCTTCCGCATAGCCCCCGCCTCTGCTCTCGAGCCAATCGACGAGCGCAGCGACCGTATCGACATCCGCGGGCGGATCGACCGTCTCGCCGTCCCGGCCGACCGCTTCCCGGACCCAGGCAAAATAGAGCAGTTCAATCGCCACAATGTTCAGTCCATATGTTTGAGACCGGCGCGCAGATAATCCCAGCCGGTGATCAGTGTGAGCAGCGCCGCCATCCACAGACAGATAAGACCAACCAGCTTGACCCAGTCGAATGCTTCCCAACCGCCATGATGGACGGCGCCCGCCAGAATCAATGCGCCGAGCGCTACCATCTGGAACGCCGTCTTCCATTTGGCGAGCTGGCTCACCGGCACCGACACGCTGAGGCCGGCGAGAAACTCGCGCAAGCCCGATACGATGATCTCGCGCAACAGGATCACCAGCGCCGCGATCACATGCCAGCTTTCGATATCGCGCGTGAAGACGAGCATGAGAATGACGGACGCGACCATGATCTTGTCGGCGATCGGATCGAGGAAGATCCCGAGTTTCGAGACCGTGCCCTGGGAACGCGCGAGATAGCCGTCGAGATAGTCGGTCGCGCCGACCGTACAGTAGAGGACGAAAGCGCAGATATAGCCGAGCCAGCCTGAATCCCACAGCAGCGCCACGAGCACCGGCACGGCGAATATGCGCGACAGGGTCAGAAGGTTGGGCAGGGTTAACATGCCGACTTGTCCTAACGATTTCTGCAGTTCCGGCAATCTATATGCCCGCAATCCTTTGACCGCAGCCTTGGCGCTGCCCCTTCGCTTGGTTATGCGGAAGTGGCATATCGCTGTTCTCGGCAAACAGGGGCCATCTCCCAAACTCATGAAAATGTCGCTCGCACTTCTGAACAAGCGCCGCTTTGCGCCGATTTTCGTGACGCAGTTCCTCGGCGCGGTGAACGACAATCTCTTCAAATTCGCGATGGTGATCTTGGTCGTTTACAATATCTATGACGACCCTGACACGGAAACCCAGTTCAGCGCGTTGGCGACCGGGATATTCATTCTCCCGTTCTTTCTGTTTTCGGCGGTTTCCGGACAATTGGCCGACAATAATGACAAGGCCAAAATCGTCAGGATCGTGAAGACGGCAGAGATCGTGATAGCGCTGACCGGCGCGCTCGGCCTGATCCTTGAATCCATCCCGCTGATGCTGCTGGCGCTTTTCGCGCTCGGCGTGCAGTCGACATTTTTCGGCCCGATCAAATATGCGATCCTGCCGCAGCAACTGAAAAAAGACGAAGTTCTGGGCGGCACCGGCCTTGTCGAAGCCGGCACCTATGTGGCGATCCTGCTGGGCACGATCCTGGGCGGCGTCATCATCAACGAGCTCGGCGCCGAATGGGCATCCGCGATCGTCATTACTATTGCGCTGATCGGCTGGTATGCAGGGCGGCAGGTGTTACCCGCACCGCCGCAGAAAGATCCCGAACCTGTCGACTATAACATTTTGCGCGCAACCCGGCGCGTCATCGGCGATATCATGCATGTCGCGCATCTTCGGCACACGATTATTTGCATCAGCTTTTTCTGGACGATCGCGGCGGTGCTGACGATCCTGTTTCCGCCGCTCGTCAAAAATGTCCTGACATCGGACCCCATAGTGGCAAGCCTGTTTCTGGGTGTATTCTCTATCGGCATCGCTGTGGGTTCGATCCTGATCAACCGTCTTTTGAAAGGCGAGGTCTCCGCGCGCTTTTCACCGTTCAGCGTTATCCTGATGGGGGGCTTTGTTTTGATCCTCTATTTCATCGCATTGGGCTGGGAAGGCTTGCCCGATGGCGCCCTGTTCACTCTTGGCACGTTCATGATGCTCGACAATGCCTGGCTGGTGCTCGGCGTGCTGTTTGGTGTGGCCGTCGCGGGCGGCATGTTTGTGGTCCCGCTCTACGCCTTTCTGACGACTACGGTCGATCCCAGCATGACCGCGCGGGCGATCGCGGCGAACAATGTCGTCAATTCGGGCTGCATGGTTCTGGGTTCGGTTGTCGCGCTCGTGCTGAGCAATTTCTTCACCGTGACGGAACTTCTGCTCGTCGTGGTTGCCATGTGCGCGACATCGGCATGGCTGGGCTTTGTGCTCCACCGCGAAACCAAGGACCCGCTGCCCCAGCCGATCCAATAACCGCTTCTGCCTGGCGGCTAGCCGATAAAAGTCAGGAAGAAGACGAAGCCGCCGGCCCAGGTCATCGTGAAGAGCTTGGCGTTTTCCGCCAGTTCCGAACGCCGGGGAAAAGGTGGGCGACGGAGCACGATCACACTGTCCATATCGCGCTCGCGGCGGATCAGATCGGCGGTCAGCGGCGCATAACGCGAGTCGGTCGGAGCAGTTGCCATGCCCCGGCGTTAACATTTCGTTTACCATCTCGTTTACACCCAAAGAGGGTTAAGATGGGGATAGGGCCCAGCTGTCTCCTATCGGGACAGCGCGAATTCTGTTCCGGCCACATCCCGTTCCGGCGATGTTGGAGATGTCCTATTCGGCGCGCGCGGCGATTGCCTCGGCCATGGCGACGAGCTTCTCCGCTTCGGCCAGATGCAGCCGCTCGACCATCACACCGTCGAGATCGATCACGCCCTTGTCCGCATTCTCCGGGTCTGCGAACGCCGCGATAATCGCCTCGGCATCCTGCAACGCATTGCGCGAGGGCGCGAAGATACGATTGGCCGCCTCGATCTGATCGGGATGGATCAGCGTCTTTCCATCGAAACCGAATGCCTTGCCCTGCTCGCATTCCGCCGCCAGCCCGGCATTATCACTTATCGTGTTGAACACGCCGTCGATGACGATCTTGCCATGCGACCGCCCCGCCATCACCGTCATCGACAGGGCGGTGACGAAGCCCAGCCGCGCCTGCCGCAACTTCGCCTGCATCTCCTTCGCCAGATCGTTGGTCCCCATCACCATCGCCGCCAGCTCCGGCGTCGCCGCGATCTCGGCAATGTTGAGAATGGCAAGCGGCGTCTCGATCATCGCCCAGACCGGCAGCTCCGTCTCCGCGCCAAACCCGATATCGGCGGCCTGCGAGACTTTCGGGATCAGCACGCCATCGGGCCGCACGGCTTTCACCATCGCGATATCGTCCGCGCCCCATTCGGTGTCCGCGCCATTGACGCGGATCACGACCTCGCGCGGGCCATAGCCGCCCTCCTTCACCGCTTCGGCCACCTGATCGCGCGCCGCTGGCTTCTCGCGCGGCGCCACGGCGTCCTCAAGATCAAGGATCAACACATCGGCCGGCAGGCTCCGCGCCTTTTCCAGCGCGCGTTCATTCGCGCCGGGCATATAGAGGCAGGATCGGCGGGGACGGAAGGAAAGTTCGGTCATGCAAATCTCCCCTCCTCTCCCCGGTCAGGGGGAGAGGATATGCAGCCTTGGTCCGGCCATGCCGGGCCTTAGGCGAAATTGGAGAGGGGGTGGCCACTATCCGCCGACCCCCTCTCCAATCTCGGCTAAGCTCTCGCAATTGCGAGAGCAAGCCTCGCTATCCTCTCCCCTTTGCCGGGGAGAGGAAGGTTGACGTTCACGTAAAGCGACGCGAAGGTAGGGCCAAACAGAATCACGGGAGAAGCGAGCATGTCCGAAGAAGTCCTCACCGAAGCCAGCGATGGCATTCTCACCATCACTATCAACCGCCCCGACGCGAAGAACGCCGTCAACCGCGCGGTCGCCGAAGGCATCGCCGCAGCCATCGAAACGTTGGAAACCGATGACAGCCTCGTCATCGGCATTATCACCGGCGCGGGCGGCACCTTCTGCTCGGGTATGGATCTCAAGGCCTTTCTGCAGGGCGAGCTGCCCGTCGTCAGCGGCAAGGGTTTCGCCGGGTTCGTCGAGGCCCCGCCCGCCAAACCGCTGATCGCAGCCGTGGACGGTTACGCGCTCGCCGGCGGTATGGAGGTCGCCATCGCCTGCGATCTCGTCGTCGCCAACACCGATGCGCAATTCGGCATTCCCGAAGCGAAGCGCGGCCTTGCCGCCGGCGCGGGCGCCCTGCTCCGCCTCCCCCGCCTGATCCCGCAGCGCTATGCGATGGAACTCGCGCTGACCGGCGATTTCGTCTCCGCGGGGCGCGCCGCCGAAATGGGCTTCGTCAACCGCGTCGTAGACGGCCCGGCGCTGGACGGCGCGAAGGAACTCGCCGCCAAGATCGCCGAAAACGGCCCCCTCGCCGTCCGCGCGAGCAAGGAAGTGATCGTCAAAACCGAAGACTGGTCGCATGACGAAATGTGGGCCGAACAGCAAAAGATCATCGGCGGCATTTTCCAGTCCGAAGACGCCCGCGAAGGCGCCATGGCCTTTGCCCAGAAGCGCAAGCCGGTGTGGAAAGGGAAGTAGACCACCTGTCGTCGCGTCACGACAGATAGCACACCAAGCACCGGTCCGCTTTGGATTGGGTGACAGCAGAACCACGAACATTGGCCCGCGCGCGATTGATCCACGTCAATGCGCCGGGCAAGGCGACTCGTTACGCGTGTGAAATGCGGTGCCCGTCCCGGCTTGGCCGGACGGTTGAACGCGCACGAAACATCAGATGTTTGCTTCGACAGCCAAGGAGTTACCTATGGCGGATACGGAACAGGCCGATTGGGACGCCATCGTCATCGGTTCGGGCATGGGCGGCATGGCCGCAGCCGCTGCTCTGTCCAAGGTCGGGCACAAGGTGCTCTTGCTCGAGCAGCATCAGACCCTTGGAGGATTGACGCACAGCTTCTCCCGCGACGGGTTCACCTGGGATGTAGGCGTTCATTATCTGAGTGGCGTGGCGCCCGGCGATCACGCTCGCGCGATGATCGACTGGCTGGCCGATACGCCTATCGATTTCGTGTCCTTGGGATCGATATACGACACGCTGCACATCGGATCGGCGGAAGCGCTATCGCTCTCACGGCCCTACGAAGCCCAGGAACGGGATCTGAAGGACCGCTTCCCGGATCAGGCGGAGGCGATCGAAGCATGGACCCACGCGCTGCGCGAGGGCCGTGAGACGATCTTGAAGACCTTTCCGACCCGCGCAATGCCGAAAGTTGCGGGCGACATGCTCAACTGGTGGAACCGGCAGGCCATCGCAAAATGGTGCGCGCGGACGACGCAAGAGGTCATCGACGATATCACCGACGATCCCGAGCTTGCGGCCGCAATGGCCGCGCAATGGGGCGATCACGGCGGACGGCCGAGCAAGGCAAGCTTTGGGATGCATGCCCTGATTTCGGCGTCCTATCTGTGGAGCGGATCCTGGTACCCGGTCGGGGGCAGCACCGCCTTTGCCGAGCATATCGTTCCCACCATTACCAAAAACGGGGGCGAAGCCCGCGCGGGCGTTCGCGTCGAAAAGCTGCTGTTCGAGAACGGCGCTGTCGTCGGCGTGCAGACCGATGACGGTACCGATATCCGGGCACAGACCGTCATCTCCGATATCGGCGCGCGGGAAACCATCGATGCGCTCTTGCCCGCAGATCACGGACACGACGACTGGGTCGCGGAAATTCGTGCGCTGCCGTCCAGCATCGCGAATTACACGCTGTTCCTTGGGTTTGAGGGCGATATCGAAGCCGCCGGCGCGACAAAGGCGAACCATTGGATTTATCCCGCCGGCGAGGTCGACGTCCTCTGGACGACCGCACCCGATGGCGAGCCACCGCACATGACGGCCTCATTCGGTTCGCTGAAGGACCCGAACCATGATCCGGGTCCGCACCAGAAACATATGGGACAATTTCTGGTCTGGTCCGACTGGGACTCCGTCGCGCGATGGGCGGACCGGCCCGCCGGCGCGCGTGGCGAGGACTATGCGAACTTCAAGCGGCGCGCCGAGGAAACGCTGATGGCGCAGTTCGAGCGTTACTTTCCCGACCTTGCCAAGCTTGTTGTGTATCGCGAACTGGCCACGCCGCTATCGACCGTAACATTCACCGAGCATCGCGAGGGCGCTTTCTATGGGCTCGACGTAACGCCGGAGCGGGTCCTGTGCGATGCGCTCCGGGCCAAGACGCCCATTCCCGGCCTTTATCTTGCGGGTCAGGATGTGGTGAGCCCCGGCATTCCCGGCGCGCTGATGGGCGGTCTGCTTGCCGCGGCCAGCGTCGACCCCAAAGTGCTCCCCAAGATCAAAGGGTAAAGGCGTTCAGTTTCGGGGTTGCCCGTGATGGGCCAGTGTATTATCTCAATAATACACAATAGCTACGGAACGAAGTCTTGCAAAACACTATCAGCTCACATGAAGCGGCATCGCAACGGTCCGCCCGATGGGACTGGAGCGCGCTACGGGACCTGCTGATCGTTGTCGCGACCCTGGTGGTCGTGAAGCAATCGCTATTACCTTTCACCTATCTCTATGCCGGCCCCGCTTCGACGTTCAGCGCGATGGCGGTCGGCTCCTATCTGCTCTGGCGCCGCGGGTCGGGCTGGCGCGACCTTGGATTGCGCTGGCCGCAAAGCTGGCTGAAAACCATCGGCCTGACGCTGCTGACGATGGCGGCTTTTATCGCGGCAACACAATCGATGCAGCTGGTCGCGGACCTGTTGTTCGAGGATGTCGGGGCGAGCGGGCGGTTCGACCATGTCGAAGGGAATCTCGCGGCCTATATCGGCATCATGGCGCTCGTCTGGACGCACGGGTCCTTTTTTGAAGAGCTGCTGTTCCGGGCCTTCGTCATCGATCATGCGAGCCGCTTTGGCGGCGGCGGATTGCGTGCGGACCTCGTAGCCGCCATCGTCTCTTCGATCTTCTTCGGATATCGGCACTATTACTATCAGGGCATGCACGGCGCGCTGATCTCCGGAGCAGGAGGGCTGGCGTTCGCGCTGCTCTACATCTGGTTCGGGCGCAGCAATATCCTGCCGCTTGTCTTCGCCCACGGAATCTTCAATTCGCTGGCGCAGACGCTCCGTTTCCTGGGCATCCGGGACTGACAAGCTGTACCGGCCAGACCGCTACGGCCGACACGCGCTTTAGGCCACCCCGATTGAAAGACGCCCGCGCTTGGTTCATCACGCTGGCGTGACCGCCGTTCGGGCGGTGATTGGGGGCGTATTTGAGCGACAAGAAGAGACAGATTGTCGTGGTCGGCGGCGGCGCGGGCGGGCTCGAACTGGTCCGCCGGCTAGCCGCGCGATACGGCAATCGCGATCACGACATCATTCTCGTCGACAGGAATGTCTCGCATATCTGGAAGCCGCTGCTCCATGAGGTCGCCGCAGGATCGCTCGACGCCAATCTCGACGAGGTCGGCTATGGCGGGCATGCCGCCCGCTGGAACTATCGTTTCTTCCACGGCGCATTGGAGAAGATCGACCGCGAAAAGCGCCAGATCGTCACCGCGCCCAGCTATGACGATCGCGGCCGGCTGATCACGAGCCGGCACAATATCCGTTACGATTATCTGGTGTTGGCGGTCGGCGGCATCTCGAACGATTTCGGCGTCGCCGGCGTGCGCGAACATGCGATGTTTCTCGAGCATCGCGGTCAGGCCGATCAATTCCGGCAGCGCCTGCTGAACGCCTGTTTGCGGACGAACGATGAGAATCGCCGGGGGAAACAGGACGCCAGAGTCCGCGTGGCGATCGTCGGCGGCGGCGCCACTGGCGTCGAGCTTGCGGCCGAGCTCTACAACGCCGCCAAGGCGCTGCGGCATTACGGGCTCGAAGTGTTCGATGAAAGCAAGCTCGAGGTGACGCTGGTCGAAGCCGGGCCGCGCATCCTTCCCGCGCTCGATCCCGAACTCGCCACTACGGCGCGCGAAGAGCTGGAGGCGCTCGGCGTTGCGGTGAAGACCGATACGCAGGTCGTGCGGGTCGAGGAGGATGGCATCGAAACCGCCGAGGGGAACCGGCTCGCGGCGGAAATCACCGTCTGGGCGGCCGGCGTAAAGGGTGCCGACGAATTGCCCTTCGAAAGCGATCTGGAAACGACATCGCTCAACACATTCGTCGTGAAGCCGACGCTGCAGACATCGAAAGACGACCGGATTTTCGCGATCGGGGATTGCGCGAGCTGCCTGCTGCCCGGCGAGGACCGCCCGGTGCCGCCGCGCGCGCAGGCCGCGCACCAGATGGCCGATAGCGTGCTGGACAATCTCGAACGGCTGCGGCGCGGAAAGGAGCTCAAGCCCTTCCGCTATCGCGATCATGGCTCGCTCGTCTCGCTCAGCCGCTTCTCGACCGTCGGCAGCCTCATGGGCAATCTGATCGGCGGCCGGATGGCGATCGAGGGCCGCCTCGCGCGTATCGCCTATCTCTCGCTATACCGGCTCCACATCATCGCCATCCATGGCTGGCGCCGCGGCATCGCAATGATCCTGCTCGGCCATGTCAACCGCGTCGTGCGGCCCAAGCTGAAATTGCATTGAGCACATGCCCGAACAGCCGCGTCAGTTGGAGGCTGGGTCGCTCTTGTTAGAAGCGCCACCCGATGGCGATACTTCCGGCGGCCGATTGCTCGCTCGAGCCGAGTAACGCCCGCGTTTCGCCGCTCAACGTCCATCCATCACCGAGGTCGTAGCGACCCGCTACGGTAAACAAGCCGGCCGAGCCGTTCGTCCGCGGGCTGCGTACGGGGAAGACGGCCGTCGGGGCGCCATCGAGCGTCATCGAGACCTGGCTGACATTGGAATGCCCGTCGACATATTGCGCGCTGAAATCGACGCCGCCGCGCGCGCCCTGCCAGTTGGCGAAGAGACCGCCGCCGAACCGCGTAACATCGTCCGATGCGCCATTGCTCGAGAGGTTCAGCGCATTGGCACCGGTTTCGGCATAGCGGCCCAGATCGCCATCGGCATAGAGTATCGACGCGACCGGACCCAGAGCCCAGTTGTTTCCGACCGGAAAGCCGTAGCGCGCTTCGCCGGACAGGCCGATCGCTTCGGTATCGACGGCGGCACGGGTCGTACGCGATATCGTGCCGAAGGCGATGGCACGGCGGACATCGGCTTCGCCGTCGCTATAGCTGATTGCGCCGGTGATCGTCGGCCCGGCATTGCCGGAGCCGTACCGGCCATAGGCGCCGAAACTCCAGCCATCATATTCGGCGCGGGACCGCCGCGCGTCGACATCGAGACCGCCATCGAAATAGCTGATCGCCGCGCCGAGTGCCCAGCCATTGCCGGGTCCGCGATAGTCGATGCCGAGATCGAAGCGGACGGAATCATTGTCTGCCGTCGCGGCATTGCCGTCGGCATCGGCCGATCCGGTCCGGCCGCCGACGCCGGTCCATATCCCCCAGCCTTCGCCGGATTGTTCGTGCGCGCGCGCGGCGAGCCGGTCGGTGATGGTCATGGCGCGATCGAGCCCGTCCGCGAGCAATGATGCGTAGATTTCGCCCGAGCTGATATCGAAGGCGGCGCGGGCGTTGGGCGCGCTCATAAACAGGATCTGCATATAGACGCTGGCCGCATCGGTACCGGGAATCTGATCGAGACGATCGAGGCGGCTCGCCGATCCGAGCTGATTATAGGTCAGCGCCGCCGTCTGAAACAGACCGCCGGGCACCGGCCCCGGTCCGCCCGTTGGCGGGGGCGGCGGTGGTGGAGGCGGCGGAGGCGGCCCCGGAGGAGGAGGAGGAGGCGGTGGCGGGGGCGGCGGGGGTGGCGTCATATTGTTCGGCGTCAGCGAGAGCACCGCATCATTGCCATCGCCACCCGCATAGTCGACGCTCGGCGTCAGGAAGGCGAGTTCGTTCATCACCGAGCCGAATGTGCCGTTGATAGCGTCCATCCCGTCATTGCCTATGATGATGTACGTAAACGGATCGTCGCCCGCGAAAGCGCCGCCCGCCATATCGCGCACGCTGAGCGAGGCACCGCCAAGCGTGACGGTGCCCGTTACGTCGATCCGGTCGGCCTCGCCCTGATCGTTCGCATCGACAACGAATATGGCCTGATCGGTCAGAGTCAGATCGCCGATATCGAACAGGCCGGGCCCGCCATTGGCGCCGGTCGGCGAGATGGTCGCCGCACCCTGCACGTCGAGATTGCCGAACGTCCCGAACCCTTCGAGGAACGCGCCGGGGCGTACCGTGACGGCCACCGTATCGAGATCGACATCGTCGAAGATCACCGTGCCTTCGCGAATATCGAAAACCGGTTCGTTTTCGAGAGCAATGACGTTGATGATCGGCCCGCCCGTGCGATCTACGGTGAAATTGTCGGGCGCAAGCGGCGTGCCGCGGATCGTCCAGGTGCCTTCGCCCTCCTTGATCAGCTCCTCGAACAGCGCAACCGGCGTGATGTCGAGATCGAGCAGTCCGTTCGTTCCGGCATCGCCGCGGAAGAAAATCTGATCGACATCTTCGGTGCGCTCTTCGACGAAGAAACTGCCGGCCAGAATACCTGTGATCTGCGCGGTGGGCAGCAGAACGAGGATATCGTTGCCGCTCGCGCCCCTGAAGGCGAAACCGTTTTCATCCTCGTTCGTCACCTCGCCGGCAATCGTCACGGTCAGCTCCATCCAAGGGTTGATCGCCGGATCACGGAAGTTCGGATCGTCATTGCCCTGGCTGTGGCTGATCGTCGGAAAGCCGTCCGAAACGACCCGCGCGCCCTCGGCGATGTTGATGAAACCGAACCGATCTCCGGTCACTGCACCATCGAAATAGATGTCGCTTATCAGGATCGCAAAGCTCTCCGCAATTATCGATCCGCCGACATCGATATTGACGGTGCCGGCCTCGAGCTGCCTTACTTGCACGCCGGATCGCGCCTCTATCTCGCCATTGATCGTAATATCGGCATTCGATGCGGCGTTGATAGCGATGCTAAGGCTGCCCGTGCCTTCGATACGCGCGCCCTCTTCCATGACGAATGTGAGACCGCTAGAAAGCAGGCCGCCCCGATCGTCGTTCACGCTTCTGCCATTCTGAAAAATGTTGATGTCATTTGCCCGCACCAGCGACCCTGACCGCATCGTTATCGTGGCATTGTCGAGAAACTCGATAAAGCCCTGAGCCTGCACATCATCGGTGGCCGAAAGCACCGTTCCTTCGCCGATCTCAAGCGTCAGATTGTCGATCGCGCTGATCGCGATCTGGTTGAAGGTCGTGATCGTCGCGTCGGTCAGGCTGATATTCGCATTATCGCGGACCTGGATCCCGCCGAGAATGCTGTTTGTGGCGCCCGATCCGGTGAAATCCTGCAAGACCTCGATTGTGCCGCCATCGACGGTAATCATCGCATCGTCACCGAGGAACATCGCACCGCCGCCATTGCCCTGAATGCTGATCAGCGAGCCTTGACGCATATCGACGGCGACACCGTCCGCCGCGAACCGTCCACCGTCGATCGCAACCGCGCGTTCGCCGTTAGACGTTGCTCCGCCAGTCGTGATGATCTGCGAATTTTCACCGACCAGCACAGATGAATTGTCGCCCAGTTCGATACCGATGTTGCCCGCCGTGACGATCGACCCGTTGCGCAACCGGATGTCAGCACTCTCGCCTACGCTGATCGCGGCGGGCAGTGCGGCTATACTTCCGCCGCGGCCAAAAACGCCATCGGCGGTGACCGACGCATTGTCGAGATCGATAACCGCATTGTCGCCGACGCGAATGCCGTAACTGCCGTCCGCGGTCGTCAAGATGCTCGACCCCGCAGCCATATTGATCGTCGCATTGTCGCGAAGCCTGATGCCATCCGTCACGGTGGTATCGGTCTGGATGCCGGCACCGGCAAGAATGTTGACGGTCACATTGTCGGCGCCGCCATTGCGCACGCCATTGGTGTCGGGATTCGAACCGGTGTCGTCGCACGTGACCGTGTCCCCGCTTGCCGGCGCATTATTGTCGCATTCGGCGCGGGCCGGAGACGCATGGAGCACGGCGATCCCTATCGCCGCCAAGGCTGCCCCCTGCCGCAGCGTGTTTCGGTAGTCCCCATTGCCGCCAGATTGCATCGCATTTCCCCTTGTCCGTCACCGCCGAAACCGGTGCTCAAAAAGGAAAGCGTGATTTTTCGCGGAAACGGATCAAGAAAAGTTGTGATTTAAATGGGTAAGTACAGTTTAGGGCATGCGCAGGGCCACGCATGGTCAGTGCGATAATGGCTAGCTGTACCGGGCCTCGACTTTTTCGGCCGCCTTCGCATCATCGCCCGCCGCCACGGCCTTCACGGAATCCGCGAGGTCCTCGAGATAGGCGTCGATAAATTCTGAATGTTTGGGCGAGAGCATCAGGTGCAGGCTTGGCGGTTCGATCGTGACCGAGGTGAACCAGCCGCGGCGATAGATTTCGCCATAGAGCGCGAGGGCATGATGGTCGGGATGCGCAAAGGCGATCAGGCCGAGCAGCGGATTGCCGAGGATTTCGAAGCCCAGCGCCTTGACGCCCTCCTCTACCCGTTCGCGCGTCGCGCAGACCTCGCCCTGCAAACGGCGATACCCGTCCACCCCCAGATAGTTCATCACGGCCCAGGCCGCCGCGATCGCCCCACCCGGCCGCGTCCCGGCCAGCGTCGGCGTGGTCATCGGTGCGCCCGACCAGCAGGAAAAATCGAACGGCATATGCTGGTACCGCGCTTCAGAGCGAAACAGCACGGTCGAGGCGCCCTTGGCCGCATAGCCATATTTGTGGAGATCGGCGCTCATCGACTGGACCGCCGGCACCGCGAAATCGAAGGGCGGCACGGGCACGCCGTTCATCCTGGCAAAAGGCGCGAAATAGCCGCCGACACAGGCATCGACATGGAGCCACGCGCCCTTGCGTTCGGCCGCCTCGCCCAGTTCCGCAATCGGATCGATGATCCCGTGCGGAAAGTTCGGCGCGGAGCCGACCATCATAATCGTATCGGCGTCGCAGGCCGCTTCCATGGCCGGGACATCGGCTTCGTAGCTGCCGTCATCGCGCAGCGGAATGCGGCGGACTTCGATGTCCATCAAATGACACGCCTTGTCGAAGGCCAGATGCGCCGATTGCGGCAGCACTACATTGGCCTTCTCCTGCGCCCTCCCCTCGGCGCGTGCATGATCGCGCGCGGCCTTGATCGCCATGGTGATGGAATCCGTCCCGCCGGATGTCATCGCGCCCGTCGCGCCCTCCGGCCCATGGAGCAGGCCCAGCGCCATGGCGATGACATCCTTTTCCATTTGCGCGAGCGACGGAAAGGCGGCCGGGCCGAGCCCGTTCTCGGACATATAGGCGGTATAGGCCTCCTTCTGCACCGCCGCGATATCCTCGCCGGCATTGAAGACATAAACGGCCGTCTTCCCGTCCCGCCATTTCGCATCATTGCCGCCGCGATTGATGAGATCCGTCTTTACCGTATCCCATGCGCGCCCCTTGGTCGGCATCTCCATATTGTCTCTCCGTAACCGTCTTCGGAGGGTTACTTTGCGGGATTTCCGGCGGGCAGACAATCGCCTGTCGGGATTGTTCAGTCGCGCACCGTCTCGTCGCCGAGCTGGACATAGGGCGTGGCCGAGAGCTGTTCGCCAATCTCATGCAGCGCTTTCATGCTCATCGCCTTCGCCGTCTTGATGAAGGCGCGCCAGTCCTGCTCGTCATCCCACAAGGCAATCGTTAGCACCTCGCTCGGATCGTCGATGCTCTGGATGCAGAAACTGCCGCGCGCACCCTCCGTCCGCGCATGGATGCCGGTGGTCACTTCGCGCCACGCATCGCGAAACTCTTCGATCCGGCTTTCGGGCACTTTCCAGCGGTAGATGACACGCATCATCATGACCGCCACACAGACTGTCGCGCCGTGGCGATGTCAATATGCCCCGACGGCGCGGCGCACATCGAGCGCAACGATTCTCATCGCCGCGAGGTTGACGCGAACGTCAAGCACAGCAACAGTCCGCCAGAACGAGAATCAGGGCCAGAATCAGGGAGACCGCCATGAAGACCCGCATCACCGAACTGTTCGGCATCGAACATCCGATCATCCAGGGCGGCATGCATTATGTCGGCTTTGCGGAGCTGGCCGCGGCGGTGTCCGAAGCGGGCGGGCTCGGCATCATCACGGGCCTGACGCAGAAGACGCCGGAAGATCTCGACAAGGAGATCAAGAAAGCGAAGGAGATGACCGACAAGCCGATCGGCGTGAACCTGACCTTCCTGCCCGCCTTCACCACCCCGCCCTATCCCGAATATATCGACGCGATCATTTCGAACGGCATCACCGTGGTCGAGACGGCCGGGCGCAACCCGCAGGAACATCTGCCCAAGATGCAAGAGGCGGGGATCAAGATCATCCATAAATGCACGAGTGTGCGGCACTCACTCAAAGCGCAGTCGATCGGCTGCGACGCGGTTTCGGTCGACGGTTTCGAATGCGGCGGGCATCCCGGCGAAGACGATATCCCGAACATGATCCTGCTGCCCCGCGCCGCCGACGAGCTGGACATCCCGTTCGTCGCCTCGGGCGGCCAGGCCGATGCGCGCAGCCTTGTCGCCAGCCTCGCCATGGGCGCGGAAGGCATCAATATGGGCACGCGCTTCATCGCGACGAAAGAGGCGCCGGTGCATGAGAATGTGAAGCAGGCGATCGTCGCGGCGAGCGAACTCGATACCGCGCTCGTCATGCGGCCGCTGCGCAATACGGAACGCGTGCTGAAGAATGAGGCGGTCGATGAAATCCTCAAGATCGAGCGCGAGAAAGGCGCCGACCTCCAGATCACCGACATTCTCGATCAGGTCGCGGGCGTCTACCCCGAGATCATGATGGAAGGCGAGATGGATCGCGGCGCGTGGAGCTGTGGCATGGTCGCCGGCCTCATCAACGATGTCCCGACCTGCAAGGAGCTGATCGACGGCATCATGGCCGAAGCCGACGCGATCATCACGCAGCGGCTCGAGGGCTTCCGCGCGGCGTGATCCGGCGCCCTAAAGCGTGACGATGGCCACGACCGGAAAATGGTCGGAAATCCTATAGTAAGGCGGTCCATCGTCCCCGACCTTGCGCAGGATATCCGCGTCATGGACCCAGCCCTCGGCCGCGTTGAGCGAATAGAGGATGTGGTCGATCCAGACGCGGTGATAGGTGCGGTTGAAGATCGGATCGGCGAATGACGTCGTCGAATTATCCTCGAAATTGAGCGCCGCCTTGTCCTTGTCGGAGAGACGATCGTAGAGCGCGTTGCCGAGCGTGAGATAGGGCCGCCAGACCGAACCCATCAGCGTTTCCACGCCGCTCGCCTTCAATTTCATCTCGCTCGTGTCGAAACCGGGCCCGTCATTGATGTCGCCGCAGACGATCAGAGGGATGTCCTTGGTCGCATCGTCGGTCAGATAGGGTTCGATAAAGGCCTCGCGCACGCGGCGGCATTGAGCAACCAGCCGCTCGCGATTGGCGTCCGCCATCGCCCACCAGCGCGACCATTCATGCGCGGAGAAAATGCCCTTGCTCTTCAGATGCACGCCCATGATGCGGAATTTCGCATCATTCTCTAGCGTGATCTCGGCATAGGCCGGGCGCCGCTCGAAACGATACCATTCCGGAATCTTGTCATTGCCCGTATCCATCCAGAAGGGTTCGCTGGCTTCGAAGATCGCGCCCGCGGCCGGGTCCATCGAATCGAAAATCTGCATCGGGTCGGCCGCGAACTTGCCCCGGTCGGTCCGCACCGCGATGCCGACGCATTGCGAGGACGACCAGACATCGGTGCGCCCGGGCCCGTTGATGGATTTCGAAACCTGGATGTAGGTCGTCCAGTCGCCCGGCGCGAGTTCGTCGAAGAGCAGTTGGAGTTCCTCGGTCTTGTTCGGTCCCTCGACGACCACGATCAGATCGGCATCTATATGGGTAAGACCCGATCCGATCAGCGCCTTGCGCTCGCCGACCGTATGGTCGCCCGAACGGTCGCCCGCTTCATCATCCGCTTTAAAAACGATCGCGCCGCCATCGTCCGTGGTGAACAGATTGTTCAGCCACTCCATATTCCAGACTGCCAAACGAATATCCGTCATATCGCCCTCCCCTGCCTTTTCGCATAGCGCGACTATGCAACAGAATCGGGACAGTATCGCGAACGATCCGGACCGTATTGGACAGAAGGGACGGGGTGCCGCCGGACCGGGCGTTATGAGCCGGCGGCCTCGCTCTCGGACACAGCGAGAAACTGCACATCCTGACCGATGACATCGATGCGGACGACCCGGCGATCATCGCCGCGCGTGACATAGACATCATTATCGGGTGTGCCGCCGCGTATCTCGTAACGCACCGTATCGAACCGGCCGGCGGGCGTATCGATCATACCGCCCGGATAGGCGGTGACCGTGACATCGGCAAACGCATTGCCGAGCGGACCGTACCAGTGGAAGCTCTCCTGGACTCCCTCTTCCTCGCCCATCACGAGCGGCATGATGAAGGCGATGGGGCGCGGCAGCGTGCCCTCGGGAATCGCTTCGTCGACCGGCTGCACCTCGACATCTTCGAGGCGCAATATCACGCGATTGCCGGTCGCCCGTCCGTCCGCAAATTCGAGATCGAGATTCATGTAACTCGTGCCGCGATGGAATTCGAGATGGATGGTTTCGAACTGCAGGTCGGGCGCCAGATTGAAGGCCAGCGTCTCATAGACCTCCGTGCTCGGCATCATCGTGCGGTCGTAGAGGATCACGCCGTCTTCCTGTTTGATCCAGCCGAGCCGCATAAACCCATCCCGCTCGCCGTCGTTAAACAGGCCGAGAAAGAACTCGCCGCGTTCGGGCAAGGCTGCGGCAGTGCGCGCGCCGACACCATATTGCGCTTGCGCGACCGTGGCTGGCGCAAGGATCAGCGCCGCCAGCGCAATCATGAGCGCCGACCATGCGCGCGCAATCTGTCGATGGAAAATCTGCATAACGATCCCCCCTGTTTCGCGATTAATCGCCTATCAGGACGGCAAAGGTCAGGGAAACGGGCTTCGACGAACGGTCGACAGGCTTCTTGCTATTGCGACCGCTGGACCGTGTCGCCGTCGCTGAATCGCATCAGGCCGAAAGCGCGGCTGGATATCCGGTGCCTGGGGTTCCAGCCGGGACGCCGCCTGCAAGACCGTCGAAATTGCAGGTCGCGGCGGATATGTCCCGCACCACTGCTGCCACGGCGCGTTCACCATTCTGGTCTGCAAACCCATCCCGGCCGAGTAAGCGCGGCAGGGCCAGCGCGGACTCGAGCGTGGTGAGAAACTGTTCCGCAGCGCCTTTGAGCAAGATCAGATCAAGCCCCGCCGCCTTTCCCGCGTCACGCACCGCCTTTTCCAGTCCGCTGCGCAGCGGGTCGGCGATTTTTGCCTCATAGGCGCGATGGACCCATGGATCGCTATGACTGTCGCGCATCGCGAAAAAGAGTAGCCGGGCATAATCCTCGCTGCCGATGATCTCCGCAGCCTGGGCGATATAGGCGCGCGCAGTGCCATTGACCGAGGACAGGATTTTAGGCGCCGTCGCCAAATGCGCTGTCAGACGCTCGACGAGCCGGTTCACGGCCGCGCGATACATCTCTTCCTTGCCGTCGAACGAATAATAGATTTGCCAATAGCCGATATCCAACCGCTCGGCGATCTCGTCGAGTGGAAAGCTGTCCCAATGCCGCTCCATATAGAGAGGCAGTACCGCCGCCGCGATTTCGTCCCGGCGCTTGCGCCAGTCGATGGCGGTTCCCCGGGGTCGTTTTGCAACCTGCTCCATATCGGCCTCCTGCGGCGCTCCATATTTATTTCGTTTCGAAATATAATAGATCGATCCGCAATAGCAAGTAACGGATATCGGCGAGGTTCGGCGTCATAAATCCTTAATTTCAGGCTTTATAGGTGTGTCATAGACGCAACATTATCCTCAAGAACTACGATTCGATATAAAAAGGCGTTGTATGGAAATCCGTGCATCGGCATAAGCCCGGCCATGGCGGAACGCCGAATGGCAAACCCGTCGATCGATTTTGGGGAAGCGATTCCGGCCCATGGCCGACAGGGGACCAATCGGCATCGCTGACATTTTGAAAGGGTTAGATTTCAATGACTGAACAGATCTCCGGCACCGGTTCTTCGTCGCGCAGGCGCGCAATTGCCAGCTTGATGGTGGGGACGGCCGCAACGACTTTCGCTTGGGCTCCAGCCGCCGCGCAGGACGGCGACCAGCTTGCGGCGGTCAATACCGATCAACCCGCAATCGTCGTCACCGGCTCGCGCATCGCCAATCCCAATCTCGATCAGTCGAGCCCGGTGCAGGTTGTCGGTCAGGACGAGATCGACCTGCGTCAGGCGACCAACGCCGAAGACCTGATCGGTGAACTGCCGGGCATCACTCCCGGCGTCAGCAACTCGGTCAATAACGGCAGCGCCGGTATCGGTACGCTCAACCTGCGCGGCCTCGACTCACGGCGTAACATCGTGCTGCTCGATGGCACGCGCATCGTCCCCGCGTCACTCTTCAGCGAAACCGACCTCAACACAATTCCGGTCGCCTTGGTAGAGCGAGTCGAAATCGTCACCGGTGGCGCCTCGTCCGTGTACGGCGCCGACGCCATCGCGGGCGTCGCCAACTTCGTCACGCGGCGCGATTTCGAAGGCATGGAAGCAGCCGCAACGTTCGGCATCACCGAACGCGGCGACGGCGAACGTTTCCGGGTCGATCTGACGATTGGCGCCAATTTCGACGACGGCCGCGGCAATGCCGTGTTGAGTGTCGGCTATCAGGAACTGGACGACATCATCATGGCGAGCCGCCTCTTCTCGCAGAACGGCCTGAACCGAGCTGGTGCGACCGGTGGCTCGGGCACATCCGTGCCGACGCGCATTTCGAGCACGGTTGACGGTGGTGGCGGGGTCAACCAGCTCAATCCGGACGGCACTTCGCTGGTTCCGACCTACAACACGTTCAACTTCTCGCCGTTCAACTATCTCCAAACGCCGTTCCAGCGCTACAATGTATACGCCTCGGCCAATTATGAGATCACGCCGGGCATCGAAGTCTATTCGCGCGCCATGTACAACAAGACGACAGTCAACCTGCAGTTGGCGCCGTCCGGCCTGTTCGGCGATACGTGGCAGTTTCCGCTCAACAATCCGTTCATCAACGAGACGATCCGGCAGCAGATTTGCGCCTCACCCGTCGTCAATGTCGATGCGGCAACCTGCACGGCGGCGGGCGCCGCAACCGGGCCGACCGATCCCAACTATCTCGAGGTGCCGGTCACCATCAACCGCCGTCTGGTCGAACAGGGACCGCGGCGGACGGACAACACCTTCAATCAGTTCCAGATCTGGGCGGGTGTCCGCGGCGATATTACCGACTCCATCGACTACGACATCTACGCGTCGTACGGCGAATCGCAGCGCAACAATGTGCGGCTCGGCTGGGGCCTGAAATCGCGCGTACAGCAGGCGCTTCTCGCGGACAGCCCGACGCAATGCCAGGACCCGTCCAACGGCTGTTTCCCGATCAACCTGTTCGGCGGCGGCGTGGGCACGAATATCGATCCGCGCTCGGTGGCTTTCTTCAACCAGCCTTCGGGCTTCGCCGACACGACGTCGCTTGCCGTCGTAAACGCATCGCTGTCCGGCGACCTCGGCGAAACCGGCTTCTTCACCGACACGCCGGTGGGCTTCGCGATCGGTACCGAGTACCGCGATTATACGGCCAGCCGCGTCGCCGACCTTCCGGCAGGTACGCAGGACGAAGTGCTCGGCACCGGCGCGCCATCGCCATCATTCGGGGGCGGCTATGACGTAATCGAGGGCTTTGCCGAACTGATCGTGCCGATCCTCGAAGACGTTCCGGGCTTTTACAGCCTCACGGCAGAGGCCGGCATCCGCGTGTCGGACTATTCCAACACGGGCACGTCCGTAACATGGAAAGCAGGCGGCAGCTGGGAACCGTTCCGGGGCTTCCGCGTCCGCGGCATCTACCAGCGCTCCGTCCGCTCGCCGAACATCGGCGAGCTGTTCCTGCCGGTCACGACCGGGCTGACCGGACTCGCCGTAGACCCATGCGCCGGCACCGCTCCGGTCGGCAACGCGGCGCTTACGGCAATCTGCATCGCGCAGGGCGCGCCGGCGGCGCTGGTCAATGCCGGCGTGATCCAGCAGCCGTCCGCCGAACAGGCGAACCTCACCACCGGCGGCAATCCGAACCTCGATCCCGAAATTGCGGATAGCTTCACGATCGGCCTGGTGTTGACGCCGCCGCAGGTTCCCGGACTGACGGTAACCGTCGACTATTACGATATCGAGATCACCGACGCGATCACACAGCGTACGCCGGACGATATCCTGACGCCCTGTTTCGGCCCGAACCTCGACGGGGTCGGCGGCAGCGATCCGTCGGTCTGCTCGCTGCTCATACGCAATCCGCTCAACGGTTCGCTGAACGGCGGCGGGGATACGCCGGGTTTCGCGCCCCCGTTGACCAACCAGGGTACGTTGCTCACCCGCGGCATCGATTTCCGCGTCGCCTATCGCGTGCCGCTGAATTTCGGTTCGCTGAATTTCGACCTCAACGGCAACTGGACGGACACGCTCAAATTCCAGGCCGTGCCGGGCGGGATCAACCGCGAATGCGTCGGCCAATACAGCGCGAACTGCGGCTTCCCGTCGCAAACCCAGGGCGGTGCAATTACGCCGGAATGGACGTTCAATCTGCGTACGACACTCAGCATCGACGATCTGGCCGACATCTCGCTGCTTTGGCGCTGGATCGACAGCGTAGATTACGAGCGCATTCTGAGCCGGGCTGGCCTCAATCCTGAATTCGAATCGATCGACGAGGCGAACTATTTCGATCTCTCAATTCGCTCGAATGTCAGCGAGAATTTCGACGTTACACTGTCGATATTCAACCTGCTCGATCGCGATCCGCCGATCGTCGGCAACTCGGTTGGCACCAGCTCCCAGAATGCGGGCAATACATTCCCGTCGACGTACGACACGCTGGGCCGGCGCTACTCGGTCACAGGCCGGCTGCGCTTCTAGCGGAACAGCACAAGTTAGAACGTTTGGTCACGTTCTAGTCTGATGGCGAGGGTGGTTTTGGAAGTCCCACCCTCGCCATTTTTTTCGGGAATTCAGTCTATTCCGGCTTGTTCGTGACGAGATCGAACATCACCCGATCGAGCCAGTCGAGCCGCGCCTTCAGCGTGCTGGTCGCATTGTCATAGGCATAGGCCTGGAACGGCAGATCGGTCTCGGCATTATATGCGTCGAGCTCGACCCGCTTCTTTTCCAGCTCCGCTTTTGCGGCGACCACCCAATCGACGCGCTCTTCGTGCGTTAAAAGCCCGAACGCCATGACCTTCGTGCCGAGGGAATCGGCCGCGATGAGCTGTGCGGGGCGAAAAGTAGTGATCCAGTCCTTGAGGATTTCCTCGCCTTTTTCGGTGATCGACCAGACTTCGGTGCCCCGAGCATCGTCCTCGATCTGCCGGCCCGTGATCAGACCGTCCTTCGCGAACCGGTTTATCATCGGATACACCTGCCCCATGCTTTTGTTGAACGTCGCGACCGGCGAGGATTGATAATATTTCGCGACCTTATAGGCCGTAATCGGCTGGAAACGATAGACGAGCGAGAGCAACGAGCCCTCGTGATCCGAGAGTGATTTCGGCGAACCCTTGGCAGCCATAGTCAGTCGTTTTAGCCCCTTTTGCGCCACGCCGACATTCGACCAGAGACGTGGACAAGGCGCCTCTTGTCACTTTCCTGACATTTTCACAAGCATGGCTCCGGGATTAGATCGTGTGTGCGACTTATCTGCATGTGCGTAACACGTTGCCCCGGCGCGCTCACACCACGGCATATCTATTTGTTTTTTCAAATATTTTCAGCGGCTAGAAGGTATATTGCCCGTCGGGCATCTCTGTCTCGATCGCGGTTCGGACTTCGGCCACGCGAGACGCATAGACGGCCTCGGCCTTGCTCGGCAGGCAGGCGCATTCCTCTTGCCGGTCCAGCGCGGCTGGCAATCTCGGCGCGCCATTTGCCTCGGCCAGCCCTGCGCGTTCGGCTATTGCTGCTACGAAGGCCGGCGCGGCATCGGCGACGCTGGCTGTGATCACATTGCCATCGGCGACCACATCCTGCTGGACGTAGCGGCCGCCCATCTCTTCCAGAAGATCGCCATAAGCCGGGTGAGTCGTCGCCGATTTGCCGACCAGAAGCCCGGCCCCGCCGAGCAGAAAGGTGCCGGTGCCAACCGCGGCGACGATCTGCGCCTGTTCCGCCCGCGCGGCCAAAAAATCGAGCAGTTCGGGCGCGGCCAGGCCCTGAACGACACCGCTGCCGCCCGGCACGCAGAGGATGTCAAAATCCGCCGCATCATCGAACGCCATATCCGGCATCACCGCACAGCCGCAATCCAGCTCGACGCGGCTTGGGCGAGGCGCCACAAGATCGATTTCAACACCCTGAAATTTCGATAGATATTGGCGCGGCAAGGCGATGTCGCGCTCGAAGCTGTTCTCGAACAGCACAAAACCGATCCTCATGCAGCCTCCCTGGACTCTCCGACAAACTCCCATCTCCGAACCGTGCCAGCGAGGTTCGCCAGCTAGGTCCGAATGCCGTGCCCCTGCATTCGATAATTTCACCAAATCGGTTTATGGAGAGCGGTATATGCCATGCCGCGAAAACAATGTTCCCGTTTTCGGCGAAGGCGGCGTGAGCATCGACAAGCGTCGTGAAAGCGCAAAAAAGCCCCGAAAACGCTTATTTTCTGGCGGTAGAGGGCAATAATCGATTAGCGGCCCGTGCGGATGTTAGCGCATGACGGCACGCGCGATCGGATAAACGTCCGTCGCGCAGGCAGGCGGGTGAAAAGTTTCGGATGAGTTGGTGGAATGCCCCTCGCTATCGCTTGGGGAGTTTTCGGGAAATCGTCCCCCCGGACGATTTCTTTCTCCGAAAACTGGTGGAGCCGAGGGGGATCGAACCCCTGACCTCTACACTGCCAGTGTAGCGCTCTCCCAGCTGAGCTACGGCCCCATCAGATGCGGGAGCGGCGCATGTAACGCCGCCGCCCGCAATACGCAAGATAGCTTAATTTCTAGCTATCGTCTTCCTTGTCATCGTCGCTGGAGCTGGTGTCGACCTGAATATCGTCGTCCCCGCCCAGATCGACCTCATCGTCCGGATTGATGTCCGCATCTTCATCAACATCGGCGACGAGATCCTCATCGTCGTCATCGTCGCCGGACAGATCGGCATCGTCCTTCTTGTCCTTGTCGTCCTTTTTATCGTCGTCGAAAATGACCGGCTGTTTGGACTTCAGCACGGGTTCGGGCTCCCATTCCGCCCCGCATTCGATGCAGGTAACGGGATCGTCTTCGCCGAGATCGTAAAAGCGGGCGCCGCATTTCGGACAGGTCCGCTTCGTGCCCCATTCTGGCTTCACCATTGGATATTGTCTCTCATCTCTTCGGAAAATATTCGGGCGTCTATTGCCCGGATCGGGCGCGCGCTTGCCACATGGGATTGCCACTGTCAAAAGCCAAGTCCCGTTTGAACAGGGTCCGGCCCGTGCGACCATATTGCGCAGGAATGTCAGACCATGCCTCTCCGTCCAAAGCAAGGACCAACATGTCAGAAACGCCGATTTCCCGCACTTTTTCCGCGCATGGGCCGCTGCGCGGCTATGCCCGCGTGCCGGGCGACAAATCAATCAGCCACCGCGCCCTGATCCTCTCGGCCATGGCGGTCGGCGAGAGCCGGATCGAAGGACTGCTGGAAAGCGAGGATGTGCTCGCAACCGTCGCCGCGCTCTGGTCGATGGGCGCGCAGATCGGCCAGGATTCGAACGGCAACTGGGTGGTGAACGGCGTCGGCGTGGGCGGGCTTCTCCAGCCGGAAACAGCGCTCGATATGGGCAATTCGGGCACGAGCGCGCGGCTGCTGATGGGCTTGGTCGCGAGCCATGCGATCACCGCGACATTTATCGGCGACCCATCCTTGTCGAAGCGTCCGATGGGCCGCGTGATCACGCCGCTCTCGACCATGGGCGCGGATTTCTCGGTGACGCCGGAGAACAGAATGCCGCTGATGGTGCATGGCCGCGTGCCGGCCGTGCCGATCGAATATCGTCTGCCCGTCGCTTCGGCACAGGTGAAATCCGCGATCATGCTGGCCGCGCTCAACACGCCCGGCATCACCAAGGTGATCGAGCCTGAGCGCACGCGCGACCATAGCGAACGGATGCTGAACGGCTTTGGCGCAGAGGTGAACATCGAAGAGGTCGATGGCGAGCGGGTCATCGCCGTGACGGGCGAAGCGGAACTGCACCCGCAACCGATGATGAGCGTTCCCGGCGACCCCTCCTCCGCCGCCTTTCCGATGGTTGCGGCGCTGCTGGTGCCGGATTCCGATATCTGGGTCCGGCATGTCGGCATCAACGAAACGCGCGCCGGGCTGATTGAGGTTCTGCGCGAAATGGGCGCCGATATCAGCTATGGTAATGAGCGCGATGTCGGCGGCGAGCCTGTGGCTGATATCCATGTCAAACACAGCGCATTGACCGGCATCGAAGTCCCGCCGGACATCGCACCGCGGATGATCGACGAATTCCCGATTCTGTTCATCGCCGCCGCACTGGCGGAAGGGAAGACCGTCTGCACGGGTCTTGGCGAGCTTCGCCACAAGGAATCGGACAGACTCGCGGTCATGGCACGCGGGCTTAAGCAACTGGGTGTGCCGGTCGAGGAAAGCGAGGACGGGCTGACGATCACCGGCTCGGGCGGCGAGAAACTGCGCGGCGATTATGCAACCCCGACCATCGCCGCCGAGCTTGATCACCGGATCGCGATGAGCTTCGCCGTTGCGGGTCTCGTCTCGGCGCATGGCGTGAAGATCGACGATATCCGGCCGATCGCCACGAGTTTTCCAAGCTTTCCGCCGATGTTGGAGGATCTGGGAGCGACGGTCGCATGATCATCGCCGTCGACGGACCCGCCGCATCGGGCAAGGGCACGATCGCCCGGGCGCTTGCGGCGCATTTCGGCCTGCCCTGGCTCGATACCGGGCGGATTGTGTTCGCCGATTTCTACACCAATGCGCTCAACAAGCCATTGGGATTTTCTATAACTGCATGAATATTGCCGGCTCGCTGCTGCTTGCCTAGTCGCTGATGGTCAATGTGAACTGGGCCAGCTTTTCGCTGCAAAATGTCTGGAATGTAATATCGTTGTTCGGCATATGGCGCGTGCTAAACAGCGGAAGAGAGCTCGGGATACAGTATGATAGTCGCAAACGCTTCCCTGCGCATACTAGCCCTATTTTTTGGCGCGCTAGCCCTGTTTGTGGCAGGCCCCGGACAGGCCGGGCAAGCGCGCCCGGTCCAACCTTATGCCGATCCCGACCGCGAAGTGATGATCCCGGTAGAGGGGGGGCGCGTTTATGTGCGGATCAATGGCGATCTAGCGTCTGACGCCATACCGGCCATCTTTCTCCACGGCGGCCCGGGTGGCATCCATAACGGCTTTGCGGCAATGCTCGGCCTCGCCAGTGACCGCCCTGTCATCATGTATGACCAGTTGGACAGCGGGCGTTCCGACCGGCCCAATGATCCGGCCAATTGGCGCGTCGAACGCTTTGTCGATACGCTGGAGACGATCCGACAGACGCTAGGCGTGGATCGGTGGCACATTGTTGGTATGAGCTGGGGCTCTGCAATCGCGCTTGAGTATACCGCCCGCTATTCGCAGCATAGCGCATCGACGGTGCTGGGCGGCACTTTCATCTCGACACCGCACTGGATCACCGATGCTAACCTGCTGATCGCCGACTTGCCAGAAGAGATGCACCCTGTGTTGGAAGCCTGTGAAAGCGATGATCCGCCATCACCGGAACAATGCATTGCGGTCTTCACTATGCTCTATTCGCGCTATTATGAGCGTGTCCCATCCAGCGAGGCGGCGCGCGCTTATGCCGCGCGGGTTGGCGGCAATGGCCCCAATCCGGTCATCTATCGCGGCATGTGGGGACCGAGCGAATTCAGCTCGACCGGCACGCTGCGCACCTATGACGCCACCCATTTGCTGCGCGACGTGGATGGGACACGCATCCTTTTTCTGATCGGCCAATATGATTCCGCGCGCATCGATACCGTGCAGGATTTTGTGCGACTCGCGCCCGGTGCGGAGCTGGCAGTCGTTCCGGGCGGATCACATGGATTTATGAGCGACCGACCGCTGGAAACCGAAGCGATATTGAGCGGCTGGCTCGCTCGGAACGATATCCCATGACCGTGATCGCCGTCGACGGACCCGCCGCATCCGGCAAGGGCACGATCGCCCGCGCGCTCGCGGCCCATTTTGGCCTGCCATGGCTCGATACTGGGCTGCTCTACCGCGCCGTCGGCGTCAGCGTATTGCGCGCGGACGGCGATCCGGACGATCCGGTGGACGCGCTCGCCGGCTGCGATTTTCCGGATATATTGCTCGACGATCCGGAGCTGCGCAGCGAAACGGCGGGCACATACGCCTCGCGCGTGTCGGTCCATCCGGTCGTACGCGCGGCGCTGATCGAGCGGCAAAAGGCGTTCGCCGACCAACCGGGCGGCGCGGTGCTCGACGGGCGCGATATCGGCACGGTGATCGCGCCGCACGCCCATGCCAAGCTGTTCGTCGAAGCGAGCGCGGAGGCCCGCGCCGACCGTCGGTACAGGGACGAGGTGCAGGACAATCCCGATGCCGATCGCGCCGCCATTCTCGCCGATATCGAAGCCCGCGACCGCCGCGACTCCGAACGCGCCAGCGCGCCCCTGAAACGCGCGGACGATGCGGACTTGCTCGACACGACGAACCTGACTATATCCGCGGCCGTCCAGCGGGCGATTGCGCTCGTAGAAGCTCGGACGGGTAAGCGGTAAGAACCGCATCCACCCAGCAACGTATCAGGCAGCGGCGCATGCGCCGCGGCTCTGGTGCGTTTTGTGCGTCTAGCATGAGGCGGGCTTTTGCGAACGAAACGGCCGATGGATGCGGGGCCGGCATGAGGCCGGCGCCGCAGCTTTGTTCCAAGACCTCCGGAGACAACCGGATGGCCTGAAACGAAAAATTGAAGGACTGTTTATCCATGGCAACTGCGCCGAACCCCACGCGGGACGATTTTGAAAAACTGCTCAACGAGACCCTGGGCGATTCCGACGGCTTCGAAGGCCGCGTCGTCAAAGGGACCGTCACCGGTATCGAAAATGATCTGGCCGTCATCGATGTCGGCCTGAAATCCGAAGGCCGTGTGCCGCTGCGCGAATTTGCGAGCCCGGGCCAGAAGGCCGAACTGAATGTCGGCGACGAGGTCGAAGTCTATGTCGACCGCGTCGAGAACGCCAATGGCGAAGCGATGCTGAGCCGCGACCGCGCCCGTCGCGAAGCCGCCTGGGATCGGCTAGAAGCCGAATATGACAAGGAAGCCCGCGTCGAGGGTACGATCTTTGGCCGCGTCAAAGGCGGCTTCACGGTCGATCTCGGCGGCGCCGTGGCCTTCCTGCCCGGCAGCCAGGTCGATATCCGCCCCGTGCGCGACGTCACTCCGCTGATGGACATTCCGCAGCCGTTCCAGATTCTGAAGATGGATCGCCGCCGCGGCAATATCGTCGTTTCTCGCCGCGCCGTTCTCGAAGAGACGCGCGCCGAACAGCGCAGCGATCTGATCCAGAGCCTTACCGAGGGCCAGGTGATCGAGGGCGTCGTCAAGAACATCACCGATTATGGTGCGTTCGTTGATCTCGGAGGCATCGACGGTTTGCTGCATGTCACCGACATGAGCTACAAGCGGATCAACCACCCGTCCGAGATGGTGAATATCGGCGACAAGGTCACCGTACAGATCGTCCGCATCAACCGCGAGACGCAGCGCATCAGCCTCGGCATGAAGCAGCTCGAAACCGATCCGTGGGAAGGCGCTTCGGCCAAATATCCGGTCGATGCCCGCTTCACCGGCCGGGTCACGAACATCACCGAATATGGCGCGTTCGTCGAGCTGGAATCGGGCATCGAAGGCCTGGTTCACGTTTCCGAGATGAGCTGGACGAAAAAGAACGTCCATCCGGGCAAGATCGTCTCGACCTCGGAGCAGGTCGAAGTTGTCGTTCTCGAAGTCGATGAAGAGAAGCGCCGGATCAGCCTTGGTCTCAAACAGGCGCAGGACAATCCGTGGGACAGCTTCGCCGAGCGCTATCCGGTCGGCACCGAAGTCGAAGGCGAAGTCAAGAACGCCACCGAATTCGGCCTGTTCATCGGTCTCGACGGCGATGTCGACGGCATGGTTCACATGTCGGACATCAGCTGGGGCGTTTCGGGCGAAGAAGCGCTCGACCTGCATCACAAGGGCGAAACGGTCAAAGCCGTGGTCCTCGATGTCGATCCGGAAAAGGAACGCATCAGCCTCGGCATCAAGCAGCTCGAACGCGGCGGCGCGACGACCGACAGCGGCGATCTGCGCAAGGGCAAGGTGGCGACGGTCACCGTTCTCGACGTGCGCGACGGCGGCCTTGATGTTCAGGTCGGCGACGATGGCCCGACAGGCTTCGTCAAGCGCGCCGATCTTGGCCGCGACCGCGACGAGCAGCGTCCGGACCGGTTCCAGGTCGGCCAGAAGTTCGACGCGATGGTTGTCGGTTTCGATCGCTCCAAGAAGCCGAACTTCTCGATCAAGGCGCTGCAGGTTGCCGAAGAGAAGCAGGCCGTGAAGCAATATGGTTCGACGGACTCTGGCGCCAGCCTTGGCGACATTCTCGGCGAGGCGCTCAAGCAGAAGGACGGCGACGAGAAATAGTCTCGCCGCCTGACTGTCAGGCGAAAATCAGGCCCGCGACTCGAAGCTCGGTTTCACACCGGATTTGCGAGCGCGGGCCTGTTTTTTTCGCCGATCCGTGTCAAAATGCTACGGAATCATGCGATATTGGCACCGATCCACCGCGAATCCGCGCCGTTCGCCTTGAAAAAATTACGAAAGCGGAACATTACCAACAGGCATTTGCCGCAAGCATGAATATATATGCACGGCGGTGCTGCAATGACAAAAGTCATGCGTATGTGTCGCAACGATTGGCCTTTGGGGGAATGCCATTATGATCCGATCCGAACTTGTTCAGAAGATCGCGGCGGAGAATCCGGACTTGTCGACCAAGGATATCGAACGCCTGGTCAACTGTTTTTTCAACGCCATTACCGAACAACTGGCGAATGGAGGCCGTGTCGAGCTGCGCGGCTTCGGCGCTTTTTCGACCCGTCAGCGCAAGGCGCGCATCGGTCGCAATCCGCGCACCGGCGAGTCGGTCGCCGTGCCCGCCAAGCGCGTGCCCTATTTCAAGCCGGGCAAGGAGATGCGCGAGCGTCTCAACTTCTAAGCGCGGCGTATTTGCGCTTGTAAGAACCGGCGAGTTCGGCCACCCCTGCGCGCCATGCGGACGTGGCGAAACCGGTAGACGCTGCAGACTTAAAATCTGCTTCCCGTAAGGGAGTGCGGGTTCGAGTCCCGCCGTCCGCACCAGTCTCACGGAAAAAAGGCGCGGGGCGCCTTTTTTCCCCGAAGCTTCCGTAGCGACAGTGAAGGGCCGCAGGACTGTTTTCCCTGTCATATTTCCGCGCTACTATATTGTTTCGTTCGATAAATTAGCGTGGATGTTCCCCTCATGACACTCTCCCGTCGTAGCTTCCTCCGATATGGACAGGCGGCCGGCCTGTTCTATTCCACAATCGCGCTGGGCGGCTTGACCGCCGTCACCCCCTCGGCGCAGCGGCCGACCAGCCTGACCACCGACCCGGCCGGGCTGCTCGATCTGCCCGACGGCTTCGCCTATTCGGTCGTTTCGCGGACGGGCGACGCGATGGCCGATGGTTTCTTCCGTCCCGGCCGGCCCGACGGCATGGCCTGTTTCGCCGATCCGACGAGCGCCGACCGCTGCATCCTGATGCGCAATCACGAAATTTGGCCGGACACGACACATGGCAGCCCGTTCGGGGCGAACAACGCACTGCTCGACCGCGTGCCCGACGGCAGGCTCTACGGGCTGAAGCCGGACGGTAGTCCGTTTTACGGCGGCGTCAGCAAGGTCGTTTACGATATGCGCGCGGGCCAGCTCGTCGAGGATTATCTCGTGCTGATCGGGACGTCGGCCAATTGCGCTGGCGGGCGCACCCCTTGGGGGTCCTGGCTGACCTGCGAAGAATCGATGCGCAAGCCGCCCGAAGAGTCGCAGCGCTATCACGGCTTCGTTTTCGAGACGCCGTCTTCGGCAAATGGCCTGATCGAGCCGGTGCCGCTGACCGCCATGGGTCGCTTCGTGCATGAGGCCGTGGCCGTCGATCCCGATACCGGCATCATCTATCTGACCGAGGACAGCCGCACGGGCCTGTTCTACCGCTTCCTCCCGGACACGCCGGGCGAACTGCATCGCGGCGGCAAGCTCCAGGCGCTCGCGATCCGCGAATGGCCATCGGCCGTGACCAGCAACTGGCCGCGCGACTGGGGCGGCGCCGGGCTCGGCATGATCGAACAGGGCCGGTCCTTCGCCGTCGACTGGATCGATCTCGACAATGTGGAATCGACCGACGCCGACCTGCCCGATCGCGGCTATGCAGCCGGCGCGGCGCGCTTTTATCGTGGCGAAGGCATGGACTATGGCGTGCGGCCCGATGGTAGCGGCGGCGACATCTTCTTCACTTGCACCCAGGGCGGCGTGCAACGCGCGGGCCAAGTCTGGAAATACAGCCCGAGCGTATCCGAAGGTCAAAGTGGCGAAGCGGCCGACCCGGGCACGCTGACGTTAGTTTACGAATCGCCCGGCGCCGATGCGCTCGACATGTGCGACAATATCGCAGTCGCGCCCTGGGGCGATCTGATCCTGTGCGAGGACGGGCAGAATGAAAATTATCTGCGCGGGCTCACGCCATCGGGGCAGATCTACGATTTCGCCCGTAACGCGCATGCGGACAAAAGCGAGTTCTGCGGTGCCTGTTTCTCCCCGGACGGGCAGATCATGTTCGTCAACATTCAGGAGCCCGGCATCACGCTCGCCGTGACCGGACCGTGGGAAACGCTGCGCGCCTGAACCGGCGCTTGGTATCGGTCGCGACCTTCGCCTAACATGGCCACGTGAGTCCGTTCCGCGCGATATTCTGCCTATGGGCGCTTGTCCTAGCGGCCTGTGGCGGGCCAACCGCCAATGCGCCGCCCGAGGACGTCCTGGTCCGGCTGGCCGATGACGAGATCAAGTCGCTCGATCCGCACGCGGTATCCGATCTCGCCTCGCTGCGCGTAGCGGCCGACCAGTTCGAGGGGCTGACCCGCTATGCCGCCAATGCTGAGATCGAACCGGGGCTGGCCGAACGTTGGTCGGTGTCCGAAGACGGGCTGGAATGGGAATTCACTCTCCGTCCGAACCTCACCTTTTCCGATGGTGCGCCGATTGCCGCCCCCCTGTTCGCGGCCGTCTTCGAACGGCTTCGCGATCCCGCAACGGCCGCGCCGACGGCGTCGCTATTCGACGCCATCGCGGCCGTGGAGGCGCCTACGGCGGATCGCGTACACATCGCGCTCGCCTATCCCTATCCGGCGCTGCTCGAACTGCTCGCCCATCCGGCGATGGCCGCGCTGCCGCTGCATCGGATCACCGATGCCGGCGATGACTGGACGAGCGAACGGCCGCTGGTGACGTCGGGCGCCTATCGTCTGACCGACTGGACGCTGAACGACCGGGCGCTGCTCGAACGCAACCCGCAATGGCACGAAGGCGCAGCGCCGATCCCGCAGATCGAATGGCGGCCGGTTGACGATAGCCTGACGGCGATGCGTATATTCCTGGCTGGCGGCGCGGATATCGCAGGCGAATTCCCTTCGACGCGGCTCGCATGGTTGCAAACCAATCGCCCCGACGCAACGCGGATCGCGCCCTATCGCGGCGCCTATTATTTCGCCTTCAATACGCGCGAGCCGCCGTTCGACGATATCCGCGTGCGCCGCGCACTCAGCCTCGCCGTCGACCGACGCTGGATATCCGAAGAATTGCTTGCCATCGGGACGGCCCCGGCATGGGGCATCATCCCGCCGGGTCTGTCCGGGCTCGATCGGCTACGGCCCGCATGGGTGGATTCGTCGCGCGAGGATCGGCGCGATCAGGCGCGGGCGTTGCTTGCCGGCGCCGGATACGGCCCAGACAATCCCCTCACTTTCGATATCCGGTTCAATAGCACGGCAGAGCATCGCCGCGTGTCGGTCGCGCTCGCCGCGATGTGGGAGCCGCTCGGCGTCGAGGCGCAACTGTTCAACAGCGAGGCGACGCTGCATTTCGCGGCGTTACGGCGCGCCGATTTCACGCTCGCCCGGTCCGGCTGGATCGGCGATATTTCAGCACCGGAGAATTTTCTCGCAGTCCACCGCTCGGACGCCGGCGCGATCAACTATTCGGGCTATGCGAATCCCGCCTATGACGCCGCGCTCGACGCCGCGCTGGCCGAGCCCGAGCCCGCGCGGCGGGCGCAACTGATGCGGGATGCGGAAGCCATTCTCGTCGCCGATGCGCCGATCCTGCCAATCTATTTCTATGTCAGCCGCGCGCTCGTAAGCCCGCGCGTATCGGGCTGGGTCGACAATGCGGCCAATGTCCATCCAAGCCGCACGCTGCTACTCTCGACTGCGCAATGATCCGCGCCTCGCTCCCGATTCTGGCCCTGCTGTTCGCCGCCTGCACGGATGGCGAGGATGCCGGCCCGATCCGCGCCGACTTTATCGGCGAACCGACACCATTCGACCAACCGCTCGCCGCCCTCCCCTCGCCATCCGACGCCTTGTTGCTCTCGGCGACCGCACAGGGGCTCGTGCGCTTCGACGAGGAAGGGCAGATCGAACCCGCGCTCGCCCAACGCTGGATCGTGCTCGACGAGGGCGAAACCTATGTGTTCCGCCTGAACGCCATGACCTGGGACGACGGAACGGCGGTGACGGCCCGGCAGATCGTCCAGCAGCTCCGCAATGCGCAGCGCAACAGCCGGCTTGCGCCGCTGCTCGCCGATATCGAGGCGATCGAGGCGGTTACGCCACAGGTCATCGAGATCAATCTCGCCCGTCCCCAGCTCGATTTCCTGCAACTGCTCGCCGCGCCCGAACTCGCGATACGCGTGGAAAATATCGGCCTCGGCCCGTTCGTGATCGCCGATGGCTACGAACCGGATGGCGAGATGGTGCTTCTCGCGCCGCGACGCGAACCGCCCGAGGATGTGGACGGCGAGATCGTCGCACCGCCGCCCATATCGCCCGCCGAAACCGTCGAATTGCGATTTCGCGGCGCGGCCGAAGCCGTGGCGCGGTTCGAAAATGGCCAGACCGATGTCGTGCTCGGCGGCGGATGGAGCACTCTGATCTATGCCGATGTCGTCGAGCCGAATTCGGCCCGGCTGCAGCTCGATCCGGTCGACGGATTGTTCGGGCTCGCCATTGTCGAGGAGACCGGCTTTCTGGCCGATCCGCGGAACCGGGAAATCCTGTCGCTCGCGATCGATCGCGGGCAGCTCGCCGGCTATTTCGGCGCGAACCGGGCCGAAGCCCGGCTCGCCATCGTCTCGGCGGATGCGCAGGGCATGGCCGTGCCGGTCAACCCGCCATGGGCGAACAGCACGATGGATCTGCGGCGCGCTTTCGCAATCACGGCGGTCGCCGAATGGCAGGCGGAGAATGGCGATATCGCACCGCTGCGGATCGCCCTGCCCGACGATGCCGGCAGCCGGATCGTCTTCGCCGTGTTGCGGACCAATTGGGCGGCGGTCGGCGTGCCGGTCGAGCGGGTGGAATGGGCCGCGGATGCCGATTTGCGGCTTATCGACCGGGTTGCGGCAACCGAAAGCGCGACCTGGTTCCTCGAACAGTTTCGCTGCAATCAGGGGCTTCCCTGCAGCGAGGATTATGCCGACCTGCTGGACCAGATACAGGAGGTGCGTTCCGACCGCGTCCGCGCAATCCGCATCAGCGAAGCGGCAACGGAATTGCAGAGTGTCACGCCCTTCATTCCGCTGCTGCGTCCGGTCCGTTGGTCGCTCGTCTCTCCCCGGATTTCGGGCTTCATGGCGAACCGGTTCGCCAGCCATCCGCTCGACCGGCTCGCGCCACCTAGCTAAAAGCCGTCCGGCTTCCTACATAAAGAGTGAGAGGATCGACGTTTTCCGGCAGGAAAGCGTTTAACTACAAAAGGTTACTCATGGCTCTTAACTCAGAACATCTCGATCGTATCGCCGACAGTTTTCCCGAAATCGGGCGCGATCCGGCGTCGGTACGGCAGCGGATCGAGGCGATGGAACGGGTGCTGGAACGCGGTTTCACCATGCCGATTGTCAACCGCGAATTCGGGCTGGATTTCATCCTCGGCCTGGTTCCGGTTATCGGTGACATCATCGCCGCGACCATGGGCACATGGCTGGTTTGGGAAGCCCGCAATCTCGGCATGTCGAAATGGAAAATCGCCCGGATGTTCGGCAATATCGGCGTCGACCTCGCGGTCGGTGCCGTACCCTTTGTCGGCGACGCGGTCGACTTCGTCTTCCGCTCCAACACGCGCAACCTGCGGATCATCCGCAAGCATCTCGACAAGCATCATCCCGAAACGATGGTGATCGAGGGCGAAGTAAGGCGTTAGTCTGTCAGAATTTTCCTGACGGAAAATCGCGGCACCGGTGAGTCTTTGTCAGACCTCGCTTTTGGCTCGGCGCGGCACCGACCCACTCCCCCTCCCGACCTCCCACTTATTGTACCCTATGGGAGGTCGGGAGGGGGAGTGGGCCGGTGCGGCGACATTGCGACAGCAATGTTCTGACAAACTGAATCCGGCGAAGCCGAAGATCTGACCAAAGAAGCCCTATCCGCGCCCTCTCCATATCCTGAGCCGTTCGTTAGCCCGCGCGCCGCGCTGCCAGCTCGGGCAGCGCCGCGGCCGGAAATTGCGCGCCAGGCATATCCGCACTTCCGTCAGCCAGCCCCGCGCATTGCTTTGCACGCGGATCATATCCGCCGAGACGCCGCGATTGGCGGCGGCGAAGGCCCGGGTGAACTGGCCAACCGTCAGCGACCGGCGCGACAGCGCGTTCATGTCCGGATAGCGCACGGCCCGGTAGAGGATTGTGCCCGCGCGCAGATAGCGGCCCGGATCGCGCGTCATGCAGCTGCCATGCTTGGCCCATTCATGCTGGATCAGACTGACGGACGGCGTGGTGCACAAATGCTCGCGCACCAGCGCGCGCGGCAGCGCCGTCACCGGGCGGCACCATTGCGGCCAGCGCGGCCCGTTCGTTTCCGGCCATAACCCGTGCAGGATAAAGCCGAACCGCCCGGCCCCGCCATTGGCAATCCCGCCGCACTGCATACGATGCCGCCGGTCGCCGCGCCGTGTTCGGCAGAATTCGGGCGACCAGCTCAGCGCGAGAATGTGCCATGTGACCGGCGCAACTCGCCGCTCGCCCGGGGGAATGGGGCTGGCGCGCGGGGCCTCGATCCGATCCGGCACCCGGCATTCGCGGGCCTGAGCATGGAGAATGGATGGCAACAGGAGCAGCGCCAAAGCAGCTACCCAAAGCCGCATCAGTCGATCTCGGCGAAATCGAGGCCGATATCGGCGGCAGGCGCGGACTGGGTCAGCCGGCCCACGGAAATGAAATCGACACCGGTTTTCGCGATCTCGTTGATGCTGTTCAGCGAAACGCCGCCGGACGCTTCGGTCGCCACGCGATCGCCGATCAATTTCACCGCGCGGCGCAGCATTTCGGGCGGCATATTGTCGAGCAGCAGATGCGTCGCCCCGGCTTCCAGCGCCGGTTCAATCTGATCGACCCGATCGACCTCGACGATAACATCAGCGATTCCCGCATCGACGGCCCGGCGCACCGCCTCGCCGACACTGCCCGCGACCGCCACATGGTTATCCTTGATCATCGCCGCGTCCCACAGGCCCATGCGATGGTTCTGCGCGCCGCCCATACGCGTCGCATATTTTTCGAGCGCGCGCAGGCCGGGGATCGTCTTGCGCGTATCGAGCAACGTCGCGCCCGTCCCGGCAATCTCGTCGACATAGGCGCGCGTCATCGTCGCGATTCCGGAAAGATGCTGGATCGTGTTCAGCGCCGAGCGCTCCGCCGTCAGCATCGCGCGGGCGCGCCCCGTCAGCCGCATCAGATCCGTTCCGCCGGACACGCTATCGCCATCCGCCACCCGCGTTTCGATTTCGACATCGGAGTCGAGCGCCCGGAAAAAGGCCTCGGCAATCGGCAACCCCGCCACGACAATGGCATCCCGGCTGTCCATCGCCCCACGAAACCGCGCGTCTTCGGAGATCACGGCCGCCGACGTGATATCCCCGCCCTCGCCCAAATCTTCGGCAAGGGTGTCCGCGACAAAGGCGTCGAGATCGAAACGGTCGAGGGTGAACCCCATTAGCTGCTGCCGGCTCCCGGATCGCCGACATCCCCCTGTCCCACGGTATTCCCCGCCATCTCGAGCATCCTGTCGAGGCTCTTTTTCGCCTGCACGCGCAGCTCTTCGTCGAGCTCAATTTGCGGTTCGAGATCGCGGAGCGCGATGTAGAGCTTCTCCATCGTATTGAGCGCCATATAGGGGCAGATATTGCAGTTGCAGTTGCCGTCCGCGCCCGGCGCGCCGATGAAAGTCACCTCGGGCAGCGCCTTTTCCATCTGGTGCATGATATGCGGCTCGGTCGCGACGATCACAGTATCGCTCTCCGTTTCCTTCGCCGCTTTCAGGATCGAGCTCGTCGAGCCGACATGATCGGCATGATCGAGGATCGCAGCCGGGCATTCGGGATGGGCGAGCACGGGCGCGCCCGGATGCTTGGCCTTGAGCTTCAGGAGCTCGGTCTCCGAGAACGCCTCATGGACGATGCAGACGCCCGGCCATAACAGCATCTCGCGCCCCGTCTTGCGCGCCATATAGGCGCCCAGATGCTTGTCGGGCGCGAAGATGATCTTCTGGTCCTTGGGAATCTGGTTGAGGATTTTTTCCGCCGACGACGAGGTGACGATGATATCCGACAGCGCTTTCACGGCCGCCGAACAGTTGATGTAGGTCAGCGCGATATGATCGGGATGCGCGTCGCGGAATTCCTTGAACTTGTCGGGTGGGCAACTGTCTTCGAGGCTGCACCCGGCGTTGAGGTCCGGCAACACGACAATCTTGTCCGGCGAGAGAATCTTCGCCGTTTCCGCCATGAATTTAACGCCGCAAAAGGCGATCACATCCGCATCCGTCTCCGCCGCCTTGCGCGAAAGATCAAGGCTGTCGCCGACAAAATCGGCAATGTCTTGAATCTCCGGGTCCTGATAATAATGGGCGAGGATCACCGCGTTGCGCTCTTTACGCAGCCGGTTAATCTCTTCCTTGATATCGACCCCGGCGAGCGACCCGCCGATCCCCTTGCGTGCGTCCATGATTCTGCTCCTTTGAGGTAATATAGGAACTCGGACGGCGAATGTCTCGGTCGGGGCGGCCTGTGCAGCGCGATTGGCGTATCCCGGCTTTCCGCCGCTCAAAGATGACACGGCTTACGGCGTGTCGAAGCAGATCATTTCCTATTCGCGTAATATAATTACAAGTCGGTCGGCTGAGCAATCGAGCTGAGTGGGAGTGTCGCCGCGTTTTTCCTATTCTGGAAGAGCTTTCGTCCAAACAGTGCGCTCGACAGCCCCAGGGCGTCATCCCAGCGAAGGCTGGGATCTCTGGCTGTTGGCGCATTGCCTATCCGCCTGAGATCCCAGCCTTCGCTGGGATGACGAACTAGTTCCACTACTTTCTAATTCTCTCCCTCCCGCCTTTCGCCCAGCACGTCTCGCGAGCGGTCCATCTGGTTGGGATTGACCTCGTTACGGAATTGCGCGCGGACGGTCGCGTCGATGCCGGCGGCGCGCAGCGGTAGCTCGAAATTATTCTCGACCGCCCGGCGCGCCGCATCCTGCGCGAGCCGCATCGTCGGCGCAGCACGCGCCTGGCGCATCAGCGAGCGCTGCCCCTCGGCGCGGTTGGCCGCGTCCAGCGCCTCCTCGGCATCAGTCACGGCGATCAGGATGCCGCCGCTGTCATATTCGCGGAGTCCGTCGATATCGATATCCGGGTCGGAGATTGTGAGGTCAGGCATGGTGACGGTCAGCGTATTGGTCGACGCGTCCCAGTCCACATCGTCATCGCCGAGCGCGCCGAGATCGAGTTCATAGCGGACATTGCCCGGCATGATCAGCGTCTTGCGGGCAGACAGACCGAAGCGCCGCTGGGTCGAGGTGATGACCGCCACGAAACGCGCCTCGAACGGGATCAGCACATTTTGCTCGCGCAAGCCCTCTAGGCTGGCGCTGGCAATGGTCTCGGGATCGGGCCCGCTGCCAAAGATGCTGCGCGTGATGCTACCAACGCCGACAACGAAGACGGTGATAATCAGGACAATGGACAGCAGGCAGCCGAGCGCGAACCACTTGCCCGACCCCTGCCGGATCATGATCACCGGCGGCTCGCGCGGCGGCGGCTCGTTAGGCCCGCCGGGTGGATCGATTTCTATGCGGCTGTCTTCGACCATGTCTCGTCTTTTTCTTTCACCATACCCCGGTCGCGCAGGTCGATCAGATGCGCGAGGACCGACCGGCCGGCTGCACCGTGCAACCGCGGATCGATGCCTTTGTACATTTTCTGCACCATATCCGGGATCGCGGTCAGCCCTTCGTCGATGGCGCGCAGTATCTGGCCCTCGCGCTGCTTGCGATGGCCCATCAGGCCGCGCGTATAGCGGCGCGCCTTCTGGATCGGCTCGCCATGGGCCGGATAATAGAGCGTTTCCTCGCGCTCCAGCAGCTTGGTGAGGCTTTCCATATAGGCCTTCATGTCGCCATCCGGCGGCGCGATCACGGTCGTCGACCAGCCCATGATATGATCACCGGTGAAGATCGCCTCGGCCTCGTGCAGCGCAAAGCAGAGATGGTTTGAGGTGTGGCCGGGCGTCGCGACCGTTTCCAAGGTCCAGCCGTCGCCGGACAGGATGTCGCCGTCTTCGAGGACGCGATCGGGCGCATAGCTTTTGTCGAATGCCGCGTCCGCACGCGGACCGCCATCCTCGATCGCGAGAAAAGCGCAACCGGTAATTTCCGCGCCCGTCGCGTCCTTAAGCGGTGCGGCGGCCGGGCTGTGATCGCGATGGGTGTGGGTGCAGATGATATAGCGGATCGTCTCGCCTTCGGTCCCAGCGAGGATGGCGTCGATATGGCGTTTGTCCTTCGGCCCCGGGTCGATCAGCGCGACATCGCCATGGCCGACGATGTAAGTCTGCGTGCCAGTATAGGTGAAGGGCGACGGGTTCGGCGCGAGCACGCGGCGCACCTGCGGGTGCAGCTCCATCGTCAGGCCGGTCGGCAGGTCTTCGGGCAATTCCATGCCCACCCATGTGGCAAGTTGGCGCGCGTCGCGAAAGGGCCGGCTGCGAAAAAGGGGCGGAAAAGCGCTCCCGTACCTTTCCTCGCCGCGGGGACTTGGCGCGTCTAGTGGCTCAGACTGGCGATACGGTCGTCGAGCGTAGCAAGAACGTCGACGCGGACGGAATCCGGGATATCGGCATCCGCCGCGACTTCTGCGCGTGCCTCGCGCAGCCCCTCAAGCGCGCCGCTGCGCGCATCCTCGACCAGCCGATCCCGGCAGATCATCAGGCGCACCCGTTCCCGGCCCGTCGCCGGATCGGTGCTTTCCTCGCTATACACGGCCTCCCCGCTCGCATGGCATTGCTCGACCGATTGGATGTCCGGGATCATCGCGCGGATTTCCGCCTCGCTGGGCACCATCGCCCGGATCGCAGCCTCACTCGGAATCATCGCGCGTATCTCGGCTTCGCTGGGGATCATGGCGCGAATTTCCTCCGCGCTCGGCACCATCGCTTCGATTTCTTCAGCCGTAGGATAGCGATCGGCGTCCGGCTGAGCCGCGGCCGAGCCGCTGATCCCGGTCATCGCCACGGCGAGCCCGGCACCAATGGCCAGAACACCCGCCGCGCGGCGCAATTGGGAAGGATATGTCATGTCGTTTCTCCTGAACCTTACGACAGCGTTCGTAATATCAGCAGCGCACCGTGTAAACGACAGATGTCGTGGTTAGTCGATGCGAGAGGACCGATTGTCGAAATCTCTTACAGTCCGGGAAATGGTTAACGGACCGCACACCATCGAAACCGCCGATTTCCGCCATTGCGCCAAAACTGGCACGGCCGGTGCATAGTATAGGGCGTTCCATACCCACATACCCCCGATGAGGGACGGGTTAGTCGGCTTCACTGGTCTCGCACTAACCCGTCCCCTCATACCCCAAAATCAGGAATACGAGCGGCGGCGCCTCAGCGCGTCCAGTTTTTGTGCAGGATTTCCGCCGTTTTCTCATCGGCCGGGAAGAAGGCCTCGATCGCCAACTCCGACAACGTGATATCGACCGGCGTGCCGAAAATCGTGATCGTGCCGATAAAGGACAGCCGCCCGACCGTCGTGTCGAGGATCAGCGGCACCCAGATGCGGTCGGGATCGGCCGGCGGCGGATCATAGTCGCTTTCATGCGGATAAGCGGCGACTTCCGCGCGCAGCGCGATCAGCCCCTCGTCCGCTGTCGCGGCGATCTGCTGATCGAGCTGTTCGAGAACATGGGCATGCCATTCATCGATATTGACGACCTGCGGGGCGAGCCCGTCCGGATGCAGGGCGAGTTTGATCGCGTTCATCGGCGGCTCGAGCAGCGCACTACCGATCTGCTCGGTGAAGAAGCTGATCGCATCGTTGGTCGCGACGATATTCCAGTGCCGGTCGACGGCAATCGCCGGATAGGGCTCATGGCCCTTCAGGATATGCTGAACGGACTGGCGCGCGAGCGCCATCGCCGGATCGTCGAGCGTCCGCTCGCCATGGCGCGGCGCGAAGCCGGCTGCGGTCAGCATGCCGTTGCGCGCGCGATAGGGCACCTCGAGCCGCTCGGCGAGCCGGTCGATAGTGCCGGTGCTGGGCTGAGAGCGCCCGGTTTCGATGAAGCTCAAATGCCGCGGCGAGATATCGGCTTCCAGCGCCAATTGCATCTGGCTCAACCGCCGCCGTTCCCGCCATTGCCGGATCTGCTGTCCCACCGCCATCGTCGCCATTGGCTCGCTCCTCGTCTCTGTCTGCATGCAGATTAGGACGGGCGACGACGCAATTCCATTACCCGTAAGGTAATCGACTTGGCGCCACGACAGGCGGAAGATGCACGGCATCCAACAGACAGGAGGATGACATGACTGTCGATTTTGCGAAGAAAGTATTTCTGGCCGACGCCATAGTTTGCGCGTTGACCTTTGCCGGCTGCGTGTTCGCAACGCAGATGATCGCCGCCGATACCGGTCTAGGAACCGGTATCGTGACAGCGGCGGGCTGGATATGTCTCGGTGCGGCGCTGATCTGGGGTTGGCTCGGCACGCGCGCGCAGCCGCCCGTGCTGATCTGCTGGCTGGCGATATTCCTCAATATCGACTGGATTATCGCGAGCATCGTGGTGTTCGAACTCGAATATGCGGCGCTCACGTCCGAGGGCCGCGCGCTCATCCTCGCTCAGGCGGCCGGCGTGCTCGGCTTCGTGATCCTGCAGATCATGGGCGTCCGCGCAATCGGCCGGCAACGGCTCGCAACGGCCTAGCGGATTATGCCCCAGGCGAAGGGCGTTACTCGGCCGCGGCCGCTTTGACGCCCTTTTCCTGCATCAGCGACTGGAGCTCGCCGGCTTCGTACATTTCCATCATGATGTCCGAACCGCCGACAAATTCGCCTTTGATGTAAAGCTGCGGAATGGTCGGCCAGTCCGAATATTCCTTGATGCCCTGGCGGACTTCCATGTCCTGCAACACGTCGACGCTCTCGAAGGTCACGCCGCAATGTTCGAGGATCGCTACAGCGCGGCTAGAAAAGCCGCATTGCGGGAAGAGCGGCGAGCCCTTCATGAACAAGACGACATCATTGCCTTTGACGGTTTCGTCGATTCTGGCCTGAGCGGCCGCATGGCTTGCTTCGGACATGTTTCACATACTCCTATTCGGGTGTGGCAGTCGTGAGCTGGAGGGCGTGAAGCTCTCCGCCCATACGGCCTTTCAGCGCCGCATAGACCGCCTGATGCTGTTTGACGCGCGATACCCCCCGGAAACTTTCGGACACGACTCTGGCCGCATAATGATCGCCATCGCCGGCAAGATCGGTGATCTCGATCTGGGCATCGGGAATTGCGTCCCGGATCATGGCTTCGATATCGGCGGCGGCCATCGGCATACAGCGTCGCTCCTCGCTAGTCTGTGGCTTCGATAAGCTGGCGGCGCGCTTCGACCGTCATTTCTTCAAACTTAGTCCGGACCGACGTATCATCAATTTCATGGCCGGCGGCCACAAGGTCGCCCACCACCTTGCGGACCACATCATCGTCGCCAGATTCCTCAAAATCGGCCTGAACCACGGCTTTTGCGTACGCGTCGGTTTCCTCGGCGGTCAGGCCCATCAGGCCCGCCGCCCATTCGCCAACCAGCCGGTTCCGCCGCGCAGTAATTCGGAACTCCATTTCCTGGTCATGCGCGAACTTGTTTTCGAAACCTTTTTTCCGATCCTTGAAATCGGCCATGTACGTCTCTCCCCGACGATAAAACTACAGATTCGCAGATAGGAAGGCCAAGGCTGCGGTGCAACGGTCTCCGGTCAATCGGCGATTTTGACGACCAATTTCCCGATCGCCTTGCGTGCGCCCATCTTCGCGATCGCCTCCCCGCCCTTTTCGAACGGAAAGACTTCGGTGACGCGCGGCGCGATCTTGCCCGCTTTCCACCAGTCGAACAAAGTCGCGATATTGTCGCGGTTATGCTGCGGATCGCGGGCGGCGAACGCGCCCCAGAATACGCCGCGCACATCGCATGACTTCAGCAGCGTGAGGTTCAGCGGCAGCTTCGGAATGCCGGCCGGGAAACCGATCACCAGATAGCGCCCTTCCCATGCGATCGAGCGTAGCGCGGGCTCGCAATAGTCGCCGCCGACCGCGTCGTAGATGACGTGCATGCCTTCCGGCCCGGCCAGCTCCTTGAACTGCGCGGACAGCGCTTTCTGCGCATCGCGATCGAGCGGGCCGCGATCATAGATGATCGTCTCATCCGCGCCGATATCGCGCACGGCCTGGGCCTTTTCGTCGCTCGACACGGCGCCGATGACACGCGCGCCCATCGCCTTGCCGATCTCGACGGCCGCCATGCCCACGCCGCCGGCGGCGCCGAGCACAAGCAGGTTCTCGCCCTCCTTGAGTTCACCACGATCCTGCAAGGCGTGGATCGTCGTGCCATAGGTCAGGATCATCGCCGATCCGTCTTCGAAACTCACTTCATCGGGCAGTTTGAACGCGCTGGTCGCCGGCGTGACGATGTATTCGGACAGACCGCCATTGCCGCACATCGCCAGCACCCGGTCTCCGACGGCGAAATCCGTAACGCCCTCGCCCACCGCATCGATCACGCCCGACACTTCACCACCCGGCGCAAAGGGCCGCTCGGGTTTGAACTGATACTGGTCGATAATGATAAGCACGTCGGGATAGTTGATCGCACAGGCCTTGACCGCGACCCGGACATGACCCGGTTTCACCTCCGGCGTATCGATCTCGCCGATCTTGAGCGTTTCGGGGCCGCCGGTTTCGTAGGACAGCAAGGCTTTCATGCAGATATCTCCGGTTTGAGCCACGGCTTGTCCGCCGTGATCTTCTGTTCATAGGCGCTGATCGCGTCGCTGCTTTCCAGCGTCAAGCCGATCTCGTCGAGCCCGGCGAGCAGGCAGGATTTGCGGAAGGGATCGATGGGAAACTCTAGGCGATCCTGGAATGGCGTCGTCACGACCTGATTGTCGAGATCGACGGTGATCGGATCGGTCGCGGCGACTTCCATCAGCCGGTCGATCGCCTCTTGCGGCAGTTCGACGGTCAAGATGCCGTTCTTGAAGGCGTTACTTGAGAAGATATCCGAAAAGCTCGGCGCGATAACGACGCGCACGCCCATATCGTCGAGCGCCCATGCCGCATGCTCGCGGCTCGATCCACAGCCGAAATTGTCGCCCGCGATCAGGATCGGCGCGCCGGTATATTCGGGATCGTCAAATACGTTGCCCTCCTCGGCGCGCACGACCTTGAACGCGCCTTCGCCCAGCCCTTCCCGGCTGATCGTCTTCAGAAACTCCGCCGGGATGATGACGTCGGTATCGACATTCTTCCGGCCGAACGGATAGGCGCGGCCCTCGACCTGTTTGAACGGCTCCATTAGCCCATCATCTCCCTGATATCGGTAAGCTTGCCCGTCACCGCCGCGGCCGCTGCCATCGCGGGGGACACCAGATGCGTGCGCGCGCCCGGCCCTTGCCGGCCGACGAAATTACGGTTGGAGGTGGAGGCGCAGCGCTGGCCTGACGGCACTTTGTCCGGGTTCATGCCCAGACACATGGAACAGCCGGGCTCGCGCCATTCGAAACCGGCTTCGACAAAGATGCGATCGAGGCCCTCCGCTTCGGCCTGCGCTTTTACGAGCCCCGAACCCGGCACAACGAGCGCCTGTTTGATCCCGTCGGCTATCCTGCGGCCCTTGGCGACCTCGGCCGCCGCGCGCAGATCCTCGATCCGGCTGTTGGTGCAGCTGCCGATAAAGATATTGTCGACCGCGACGTCCTCCATCCGCTGGCCCGGCGTCAGGCCCATATAGTCGAGCGATTTGGCCGCAGCAGCGCGCTTCGATTCTTCGGCGAAGCTTTCGGGATCGGGCACACTGCCCGTGATCGGCACGACGTCCTCGGGGCTTGTGCCCCAGGTAACGTTCGGCGCGATATCCGCTGCGTCGAGCGCGACGCGCGTATCATAGTGCGCACCGTCGTCCGTCGGCAGCGATCGCCACCAGTCCATCGCAGCATCCCAGTCCGCGCCGCTCGGCGCCATCGGCCGGCCCTTGAGATAATCGAACGTCTTCTCGTCCGGTGCGATCAGCCCGGCGCGCGCGCCCGCCTCAATCGACATATTGGAAACAGTGAGCCGCCCCTCGATGCTCATATCGCGGATCGTCGATCCGGTATATTCGATGACATGGCCCGTGCCGCCCGCAGCGCCGATCTTGCCGATGATCGCAAGCACGACATCCTTGGGCGAAACGCCGAAGCCGAGATCGCCCTCCACCCGGATTTCCATCCTTTTGGATTGCTTGAGCAGCAATGTCTGCGTCGCCAGCACATGCTCGACCTCGCTCGTGCCGATCCCGAAGGCAAGCGCGCCGAGCGCGCCATGGGCGGCCGTATGGCTATCCCCGCATACGAGCGTACAGCCCGGCAGCGTATAGCCCTGTTCGGGCCCGACGACATGGACGATGCCCTGTTCGGGCGCGGCATCGTCGATATAGCGGATACCGAAGGCGGGCGCATTGGCTTCGAGCGCTTCGAGCTGCTTCGCCGACATCGGATCGGCGATCGGAATGCGGTTGCCAGAGGCGTCGCGGCGCGGGGTGGTCGGCAGGTTGTGATCGGGCACTGCCAGGGTTAGGTCAGGTCGGCGCACTGTCCGCCCGGCCGCCCGTAGCCCTTCGAACGCCTGCGGGCTCGTTACCTCATGGACGAGATGGCGGTCGATAAAGACGATGCACGTCCCGTCGTCGCGCCGTTCGACGACATGCGCATCCCAGATCTTCTCGTACAGCGTGCGGGGCCGAGTCATGCGCGCATCCCTAACGCGATTTCGCGAGGCTGCAAAAGAAGGATTTCTTTGCCGCGTCGCACGGCAAACGGATTCGGTCCGGCGCAAAGCTGATTCGGTTCGTCGCGAAAGCGCGCCGTTTCCCTGTCTTTCGCCGTTTTTCCGGCCGAAAGCGAAGCACGTGGGGCACAGATAGTATCGAGTAGGATCGCATTATGAGAAAAATAGCATCAGTCATCGCCCTCACCGCCGTGCCGCTGGGCGCCATCCCCGCACAGGCGCAGAGCATCCCCTTCGTACCGGATATCTATATGGGCCTCGAAGTCGGCACGGGCGAACGCAGCGCCAGCCGGTTCGGCGAAACCGGAACGATCGTCGCCAGCGACGAGAGCAATGGCGTCGACTATGGTGCCTTTATCGGGGTGGAGCTGCCCGCCTTCCCGCTCGGCTATATGGCCGTCGAAGCGACGATCGGCGATTCGACAGGAGAAACGACAGCGCTGGTGCGCGATGGCACGACCGACCGTGAAGTGACGACGCAGGCACGTTTCAACTGGAGCGCGACTGCCCGCCTCGGCCTGGCTCCGCTGCCCGGCCTCGCAGCCTATGGCATTGCCGGTTATGGCGGCGAGCAGGTCGATGTCACCGTCACCGATGTCGCGACGGGCACGCAGTTCGAACGCGACGATTCGATGGACGGGATCATTTACGGCCTCGGCGCGCGTTACATGATCGGCACCGATGTCGGCATCCGCGCCGAATATCGGCACCGCGAAACCAGCGGCGCCTATGACCCCGAACAGTTCATGATCGGCGCGTTCGTCAGCTTCTAGCGGGCGGCGCGGTCAGGCGGCCGCGCTTTCCTTCAGCTCTTCGCGGTGCTGGCGGCGGATTTCGGCATTTTCCGATGCGCGCGTATCGGTGAGCAGGACATCGACCTCGCGCTTATCATTGGTGATCGCATCGTCCGTGTAGTCGAAGCGCGCGGGATCGGTGATGATCCGCTTCATCATCCGCCGCAGCCGGAAATAGGTCTTGGCCACGGCGATGGTGATATAGAGATTCTTCGCGAAATATTTGGGATAGAAGATCAGCGGATTTTCGATTCTGAAACCCGGCCGCCGCTGCTTGCGCCGATAGATGCGCATATAGCCGGATTCAAATTTCGCAACGCCGGTAATCCGCACCGCCTCACGATAGGCGGTGAGGCGATTGACGGTCATTTTCTTCTGGTTCGATCCCAGCGCCGCCATCCGCCGGATCACCGTCTCCATATGCTCCCAGCTGTAGAAGCTGCGATGCGCATCGACATAGGCCCTTTCCCACTCCTCGTCTGACATCTTGCCGTGATGCGTCACGCGGTGGTTGAGATCATATTTGTTGAGATCGGGGTCCATCCACTCGCCCGCCTCATACATTAGCTTATGATCTTCGCTGCCAGGAAGCGGGGTTAAATAGTTGAGATAGATGGAGTCGATCGGCAGCTCGCGCTTCAGCGTCGCGATATCCTGCTGAATGCTCTCATAGCTGTCGTTCGGGAAGCCGATGATATAGCCGCAGATGATATAGACCGGATGCTGCTTCCACATCAGGAACATCTCGCGATATTCCTCGACCCGGTTCTGGCGCTTTTTCGCGGCCTCCAGATTGTCGGCATTGATATTTTCGAGGCCGACGAAAATCTCGTTCACGCCCATCTTCACACATTTCTCGATGAAGTTCGGGATGCGATGGGCGAGCGTATCGACCTGGATGACGAGCTTGATCGGGAAGCCCTCTTCGCGCAGCTGGATCAGCCGGTCGGCGAAGCTCTCCCAATTCTTGTTGCGCGCAAAATTATCGTCCGTGAGCACGAAGCGCGTGATGCCCTCGGCGGCATTGACGCGGATGATCTTTTCGAGATCGTCCGCCGTGCGGAATCGGCTTTTGCGGCCCTGCACATTGATGATCGTGCAAAAGGAACATTCGAACGGGCAGCCGCGCCCGAGATCGAAGCTCGAAAAGCCGTTCGTGTTATGCTCGACCTGCTCGCGCGGGAGAAACGGGATCGGCGCGCCGGCGATATTGGGCGTGTCCTTTAGCCAATCGTAGATCGGCTTCAATTCGCCCGCGAGCGCATCCTGCAGCACCTCGTCGATCCGCCCATCCTCGGCCTCGCCGCCGAAAAAGCTGATGCCCATTTCCTGCGCTTCGACCAGTTCGGGCGGCAGCTCCTTGAGCATCGACATGCAACCCGAGACGTGGAAGCCGCCGATACAGACCGGCAGGCCCGCCGCGATAAATTCTTTCGCCATCTCCATTGTGCGCGGAAACTGGTTGGACTGGACGCCGACCAGCCCGATAAAGCCTTTGCCGCCCGCGCGCCTGATATCGCGGGCGATGCGCTTGGGATCGACCTTGGAATGGATCTCGTCGAGCGTATGGACATCGGCCTCCACATCGCCAAGCGCGCCACGCTCCAGGGCATCCTCGACGATCCCCGCCATGCAAGCGAGCGAATTGGACGGCACGATCGAGCGCCACCATTGCAGCGGATAGCCATCGTCGTGATAGCGCGTCGGCTTGATCAGATAGATTTGAAAGCGATCTCCCATCGGCGGCGCAATAGCGCAAAAGCAGCAATACTGCGAATGGCAATTTTCTATCTGACCGAGACGATCATTCCATGTACACAGGTTTCGGGCACGAGCGATCGGCGATTGGAAAGGGGGAGCAATGGGCGAAACGAGCTGGCAAAACTGGTCCGGCAGCGTGCGCACCACCCCGAGCGAGATCGCAGAGCCGCGCGACGAAGACGAGCTTGCGCGCATCGTAGCGAGCAACGACCGGGTCCGCGTCACCGGTGCCGGGCACAGCTTTATGCCGCTGTGCGAGACGGATGGCGCGCTGGTCCGGCTCGATGCGATGGAGGGCGCGCTCGACATCGCATCCGATGGTGCTACGGCCTGGGCGCCCGCCGGATGGAGCCTCGCCAAGCTGACCGCGGAGCTTTGGCAGCACGGCTATTCGCTCCCCAATCAGGGTGACGTGAACCCGCAATCGCTGGCTGGGGCGATTTCGACCGGCACGCACGGCACGGGCGCGGAGCTGGGCAGCCTGGCGACGATCGCCAGCGCTTTTCGCCTGATGCTCGCCGATGGCAGCGTCATCGAATGCGATACGGAGCAGAATCCGGAACTCTTCGAGGCGCAGCGGGTATCGCTCGGCCTGCTCGGCATCGCCCTCGCGGTCCGGATTGATCTCGTCCCGGCCTATTATCTGGCCGAGACCATTCGCGTCGTACATCTGGACGCCATCGCCGAACGGTGGGACAAACTCGCGGCGCGCCATCGTCACGCCGAATTCTGGATCTTCCCCTATTCCGACGATGTCATCTTCAAGACGCTGGACATTTGCGACCCTTGCGAAGTGCCGGACAAGCAGACGGATATGGATGAAAAAGCTTTTGCGCTATACTGCAAGACGGTGCGGCGCATGCCCAAGCTCACCGCCTCGCTGCAGCGCCAGATGATGAAGGCGATTAAGCCGGCCGAACGCCGCGGACCGGCCTATCGGATATTTCCGTCAGACCGGACTGTCCGGTTCGAGGAGATGGAGCATCAACTGCCACGCGAGAACGGCTTCGCCGCGCTCGACGACGTGATCGGCTGGATCCGGAAGAAGAAGCTGCCCGTAAGCTTTCCGTTCGAATATCGATTGGTCGCAGGCGACGATATCTGGATGAGCCCGTTCAATGCCGGACCCTGCGCCTCCATCTCCATGCACCAATATGCCGAAATGCAATGGCGCGACCTGTTCGCCGAGGCCGAGCCGATCTTTCACGCGCATGGCGGCCGCCCGCACTGGGCGAAGCGGCACACGCTGATGCGCGACGATGTGGCGGCGCTCTATCCGAAGCTCGAGAATTTCCGGGCCGCAGTGCGCGCAGCCGACCCCGGCGGGAAATTTGCGAACGACCATCTCACCGCGCTTTTCGGGCTGGGCGGCGAAGGCGCATGACCGTCGAAAACGAAAATAGCGATCTGATCGGCCAGCAAGGGAGCCGCAAATCGCTGAACACCCCGGCGCTTGTCGTCGACAAGGCGGCGATGCAGCGCAACATCGCCCGCATGGCGGCCTTTGCGGCCGACAAGGGCCTCGCCCTCCGTCCGCACGCGAAGACACACAAGAGCATCGATATCGCGCAACTTCAGATCGCCGCAGGCGCACGCGGTATCTGCTGCGCCAAGCTCGGCGAGGCCGAGGCGCTGGCGGCGGCAGGATCCGTTCCGAGCATTCTGATCACTTCGCCGGTCGTGTCTGCGCCCGCAATCGCGCGGCTCGCCAAACTGCATCGGGAAGCCGACGCGCTAATGGTCGTCGTCGATCATCCCGATAATGTCCGAGCGCTAGCAGCCGCATTCGACGCAGAAGCACCGCTCGATCTGCTCATCGATATCGATCCCGGCATTCATCGCACCGGCGTCGCCTCGCCCGAAGCGACCGTCGATCTGGCGCGGGAGATCGCCAAACATTCGTCGCTGCGCTTTCGCGGCGTCCAATTCTATTGCGGACTCCAGCAGCACATCCAGTCCTATGAGGAACGCCGCGCCGCGATCATCGAGCGTACCGAGTATCTGCGCAGCATCTTGGAGCAGCTGACCGATGCGGGTTTTGCGCCCGAGATCGTCAGCGGCGGCGGGACGGGAACGCATGAGATCGATGCCGAGCTCGGCGTGCTGAACGAGCTGCAGGTCGGCTCCTATGTCTTCATGGACAATGAATATGGCGCCTGCCAACTCTTTGACGACGCAGAGAATTTCGAACCCGCTTTGCTCGTCGACGCGCGGATCGTCAGCTGCAACACGTCGGGGATGGCGACCGTCGATGCAGGCTTCAAGGCGCTATCGACCGATGGCGGCACGCCCGTCGTGATGGACGGCGCGCCCGAAGGCACGGGCTTTATCTTCATGGGCGACGAGCATGGCGGCTTGCTGGCCGCAAATCATGCGTTCGAACACGGGTCCATGGTGACGCTGCAGGTGCCGCATTGCGACCCGACCGTGAATCTGCACGACGCCTATCATGTCGTTGACGGCGATACCGTGATCGATATCTGGCCGGTCACCGCGCGCGGCCGCAGCCGCTAGGGCCGCGACATCAACCCGGCAGATCGACCAGCGGTCCGCCGATTTCGATCGCTTTCTTATACGCGTCGCGGTTCATCAGCCGCTCGAGATAGGCCTTGGCGTTCGGCCGCTCGTCGAGCAGGCCGACGAGGTTGGACAGTTCGAGCAGATATTCGAGATTGATGTCGGCCCCGGTCAGCGTGTCGCCAACGAGAAATTCGCGGCCCTCCAGATGCGCGTCGATATAGTCGAGCAGCTTGGTCACCTCGCCGCCGACGAACCCGCCGAGAATATCGCCCAGCCCGCCGAAGCGTGGCCCGAGCAACGTCAGCAGGATCGGCATGGCGAGCGTCCCTTCGGCGAATTGCAGCCATTCGAGGTAGGGCGCGCGATCGGCGTTCGAAGTCGGCGCAAGCTCGCCCTCCCCGCGCGTTTCGATGATATATTCGATGATCGCGCCGGATTCGACCATGACATGCCCGTCAATCTCCACGGTAGGCGCCTTGCCGAGTGGATGGACGGCGAACAGATCCTCCTGCGAGCGGTTGGTTTCCGGATGCCGGTGATGCTCCTCCATCTCATATTGCAGGCCAAGCTCTTCGAGCAGCCAGATGATACGCGTCGAGCGCGAAAAGCGGAGATGGTGGAGTTTGATCATGAAATTGTCCTGCTTGAGCGAGAGCGTCAGGCGGCCTACCCGACAGGCTCGACATAATGCGCCGTCGTCTTCTCGCCGACTTCCTCGACCGTCACGTCCGGCGCCAGTTCGATAAGCTCGAACGGGCTGTCATGATCGGGGCGGTGGAAGACGCCGAGATTGGTGATGATCATGTCGACAACATTGGTGCCGGTCAGCGGCAGCGTGCATTCGGGAATGAATTTCGGATCGCCGGCTTTCGAATTGTGATCCATCACGACGATGATCTTCTTGACGCCCGCGACAAGGTCCATCGCCCCGCCCATGCCCTTGATCATCTTGCCCGGGATCATCCAGTTGGCGATATCGCCATTTTCCGCAACCTCCATCGCACCAAGCACGGTGAGATCGATATGCCCGCCGCGGATCATCGCGAAACTATCCGACGAGCCAAAATAGCTCGAAGACGGCAAGGCGCTGATCGTCTGCTTGCCGGCATTGATGAGGTCGGCGTCCACCTCGTCGGGATAGGGGAACGGTCCGATACCGAGCATGCCATTCTCAGACTGGAGCGTAACCTCGACCCCGTCCGGGATATGGTTGGCGACGAGCGTGGGGATGCCGATGCCGAGATTGACATAATAGCCGTCTTCCAGCTCCTGCGCCGCCCGTGCGGCCATCTGATTGCGGTCCCAGCCTGTGCTGGCCTGTGCTTCGGTCATATCAATTGCCTTCGTTCATGATTGCAGGCGCGGTATCAGGTGACCAACGCGTGCCTTCGGGAAACACCTCATCCACCGTGCCCTGAAGCGAATCGCCATAAACCGGATTGGGAAGAACGAACCAGCCATTGCCCCAAAGCTGTGCCAGATCTCCTTGAACTGCCAGTTCGCGGCGCTCGGCCCCCGGGAGTTCATCGTCGTTGAAGACATCAGCAAAGTCACCGAGATTGTCTCCGGCAAGCGCGATGACGCAATAGCGTTCGGCGATCAGGGCGCGCCGTCCGTCCTTGTCACTGCTATCGACGCCGTCGTCGCCGCGCAGGAACAATGTGTCTCGATGGATCGCTTCACCGAGCCCGGCGTTCGCAATCGCGCGCGCCGCGCCCTGGGGGCTGAATTGGCGATTGGTGTTGAAGACCGGGGTGATGCCCGCCTCCCGCAAGCGACGCAGACCGGCGACGGCGCCGGGAACGGGCTGGACATGGCCCGCGCCGGTTTCTTCCCAGAGCCGCCACGTCTCTGGCGAAAAGCTTTCGCCTTGGGCGAGAAAATATTCATAGCCAAGGTTCAGGATAACGGTCTCGTCGACGTCGAACACTACAGCGAGCGGTTTCCAGCTATCGCCAATTGCACAACTTTGCGGCTCTGCCACTTCGCCGCCAATACCCATCGCCACCGACTGCGGAATTCGGCGCTCGCGCGACCGGGCTACGGCGTAGTCGACCAGCGCACGCCACGCTTGGATCGAAACCCCGGCCGCTTCGCCCGAACCATAGAGCCACTGCATGGTATCCGGCGCATCGTCAGACGCCATTTGCGGTTCCGCAACAGGCGTCGTCGCGCAAGCGGCAAGCGCGAGCGCAGCCAGACAGCCGGCCGTTGCCCGAATCACGCTGCCTCCCTGTCGCGAGTGGTCTCGAACTCGATCTTCTTGTCATAGGGCGATCCGTCGATCAGGCGCTTGACGTATATACCCGGCAGGTGGATGCAGTCCGGATCGAGTTCGCCGATCTCGACGATTTCCTCGACTTCGGCGACGCAAATCTTGCCCGCCGTCGCCATCGGCTGGTTGAAGTTGCGCGCCGTCTTGCGGAAGACGAGATTGCCGCTCTTGTCGGCTTTCCAGCCCTTGATGATACACAGGTCGGCGAAGATGCCGCGTTCGAGGATGTAATCTTCTCCGTCGAACTGCTTCACCTCCTTGCCCTCGGCAACGACCGTCCCGACGCCGGTTTTCGTATAGAAGCCGGGGATGCCCGCGCCGCCCGCGCGGCATCGCTCGGCGAGCGTGCCCTGCGGGCAGAATTCGACCTCCAGCTCCTCGGCGAGGAACTGCCGTTCGAACTCCTTGTTTTCGCCAACGTACGACGAAATCATCTTCTTGACCTGCTTCGTCCGTAGCAGCTTGCCGAGCCCCTCCCCGTCGATGCCCGCATTGTTCGAGGCGATGGTCAGATCCTTGGTCCCCGCATCGCGGATCGCGTCGATCAGCCGTTCGGGAATGCCGCACAGGCCGAACCCGCCCGCGCAAATATGCATGCCGTCGAACAGCAGCCCGTCGAGCGCGGCGGCGGCATCGAGATAGATTTTCTGCATGAAGGTCTCCGCTGGGCGTGAAAGCGTTTCGCCCATTAGGCGGGCGCCGTGAGTCGGGTCAATTGCCGTAACCGTCAGCCCGGCGGCAAATCCTGCAACTGTCCCCTCGGACGCCACTCGTTTGACCTTGATCAATGCGTCCATGCGGCAAACGGTTAGGATCGTAATATGCTTTCATTCTGACTTTGGAGAATCACCATGCGATCCATTTTGCTGCCCGTGAACGACCAGGATGGTTTTGAGTCGCGCCTGCAGGCGGCGCTTGATCTCGGCCGCGCGTCCAACGGCCATATCACTTTTCTGCACGGCATACCGGTGAGCGACTATGTCGCGCTCGATCCGTTCGGCGGCTCCTATTATGTCGCCGAACAACGCGAAGCGGCGCTCGCCGAAGCCAATGACAAAAAGGCGATGCTTACCGAGGAAATGCGCAACGAGGACGTGCCTTGGGATTTCGTCTCGGCGGAGGGCGCGCCCGAGGATGTGCTGGTCGCCCAGTCCCGCATCGCCGATGTCGCCGTGCTCAGCGAACCGGCCGGCGACAATGATGACGATCTCGCCTCCAGTGTCACCTATCTCGTTATGGAAGCCGAATGCCCGATCCTTGCCGTGCCGCAGACAAGCAAGGCGCTCGATTGCGCGGGCAAGGCAATCGTCGCCTGGAACGGCTCAGCGCCGGCCGCCAACGCGATGCGGGCCGCAATCCCGATGCTGCAGGTGGCGAGCACGGTAGAAGTCGTGACGATCGGCGAGGACCCGAAGGATTTTCCGGCCGCCGCCGCCTGCGCCTATCTGTCACGCCACGGCATCACGACCGAGCTTGTGCTGCGCGACCGCCGCGACAAGGTCGCGGACGCCATGCACGACCTGCTGCTCGACCGCGAAGCCGACTATATGGTGATGGGCGCTTATGGACACAGCCGCATCCGCCAGACTCTGTTCGGCGGCGTCTCGCGGCACTTCATCAAGCGCTCGCCCGTACCGGTCTTTATGATGCACTAGCGAGTATGCGTCAGGGCGTCGCGTCTTCGCTTTCGAGCGACAGGCGTGCGCCGGTCAGTGTGCCGTTCCAGCCATCGTCGGACGCGCTCCGCCAGGCGCGCGTATCGCCATCGGCGGCGAAGATGAAACGCGCGGTGCGCTTGCCCTCGACGATCCGAATTTCGAAACGGGCGGCATTGCGTGGACGAAACTCGGAGATGTCGATCGTGCGTCTTTCGGTTTCGAGCGCCCGCACCAATTCAACACTCGGCCAGAGGCCGCCGAACACTGCCTGACCACGTTCGACAGCACTGCGAGAGGGCGCGGATGTAATGGCGAGGTCGGTGAGGTTCAGTCGATCGCCTTCATGGAGCCGCGAAAGCCCGATAGCCGAGATCGTGCCGCCGCTGACACGCGCCCCGCGCCCGTCAATCATCGTGACCGCGCCTATGCCGATCACCTGCGCGTCGTTCTCCGCCAGATCGACGAGCAGGGCCGTATCCTCGTCGATGCCGATACCGATGCGCGCCGGGCCGGGTTGGGTCATGACGGCGCGTACGAGCCTGCCCATCCTGCCCCGCTCGCCGAAATGCTGGTCGAGGATGAAGGGCGAGAACAGGCGCAGCCCCGGGATCATGGCAAGATTCTCGTCATCGTCGGACACCGCGTCGCCGATATCGCCGAACAACGCGCCGAATGCATCGCCCCGGGCGATCATCGGGCTGCTCATCGCCGCCGCCCCGGCGCTGGTTCCGCCGACAATCGCGCCGTCGTCCAGCCGCGCACGGATGGCGGCCAGCATCGGCGTATCGCCGCCGCCCGGTTCGACAAGCGCGCGGTTCAGCCGCGCCTGATCGCCACCGGCCAGCCAGATCGCCCCGGCATTTTCGATTTTGGCAATCTCTTCGGGATCGGCCGCATTGGTCGCCCAGCCGCTTTCATCGATATCGGGCGTATCCGGGTCATCGACGACCGCCAGCCGGACGATTGCGATGTCTTCGGGCGCGACGCCATAATGCATGAGCTCGCCAGCGAAGGTGGACGCGCTGCTCGCGGCATAGGTCGAAGCGGCGGCGATAATCGCGATGCCGGGGCTGTCCGCAGGCCGGTTGTCGATCAGCGCACGGTACACGTCCTCGTTATCGAAGGAGAGGCCGCCACCGACGATCAGCAGATGCCCGTCGTCCGCCCGTGCCGGACTGCCCAGCACCAAAAGGGCGATGGCTGCCCAGGCAGCGACCGCCCGCCAGGCGCTCACAACAGGCCCTCGTCCAGTTCCAGCGCGGCAGTCAGGTCAGCGAGGGCTTGGTCTTCGCCCGTCACCTTGATCGCCGCCATGCCGAGCGCGGCGGCGGGCTTACAGTTGATCCCGAGATCGTCGAGATAGACGCACGCCGCCGGATCGACGGACAGTGCCTCGCACATCATCTCGTAAATGCGCGGATCAGGTTTGCGCACGCCGACCTTCGAGCTTTCCAGGATATGATCGAAGCGCGTCATGATATCGGCGATGGCAGCGGCCTTCTTCTCGCTCCCCGCCATGCCCGCGCCCTTCCCCGCCGGCACATTATTGGTGATGCAGCCGAGCTTGTAACCCCGCGACTTCAGCGTATCGAGCGCGGCCACCATGCGCGGGCGGATATCGCCGGACAGGCAGGCGAGCACATCGCTGCCGCGCAGGTCGACGCCAACTGCGCGCGCTTCGGCGGCGAACAGTTCGTCGAACTGCGTGGCATTGATCTCCGACCGTTCGAACTTGGCCCAGGCGTTGTTGTCGGGGTCGGCCGCGTTGATCCGGCGGACACTGTTCACCGGGATACCGCGCTCTTCTTCCATCCGGTTGAATGCGTCGAAGGGCGAGGAGGTGATCACGCCGCCGAAATCCCAGATGACCGCCGTCTTGTTCATCGCATGCCTCGCAGAAAATCTGCGCGGTCCTTAGAGGCGATGAATCGCGGCGGTCAAACGATTAGCGCAGCGATGCGGCGAATTGCGCGACCCGGTTATTGCCGGATACGGCGCGGCTGCAACCCGGCCGCGGCGATCCCGGCTTCGGCGCAGGTGATATCGTCTTCGGGCGGTTCGCCGGAGACGCCGATCGCGCCGAGCCTATGCTGGCCGGCCGCATCGTAAATCGGCACGCCGCCGCCCACCGTCACCACGCCCGGCGCGTCCGCGAAGCCCGGTGTATTGCGCGCGCCTTCCTCCATGCCAGCGGTCGAGAAACCCCAAGTCGCCGCCGCATAGGCCTTCTCCTCGGCAAAGGCGACGGTACCCGGCCCGTTTCCGTCCATGCGCAGCGCGGCCATGATATGCCCGCCTGCATCGACGACCACGATGCCTTGGCTCTGGCCATTCGCTTCGGCATGCGCGACGCATCCGTTCAACACGGCCTGCGCCGTCGCCGCATCCATGACGGCCACATTCTGCGCCTGCGCCGGCAACGCGGCTGCAAGCGCGAGTAAAGTGACGCTCGTAACTCCCTGCAATTTCATCATTCTCTCCCCAGACCGGTCTGCCTGTTATCAGGCGTTATGCTCCAGCCTCAGGCCCGGGCGCGGCCATTCCATCTTCACCAGCCGACCCGTCCCCGATAGCGTCAGCCAGGCCGTCCGCATGTCCGGCCCGCCAAAACAGACATTGGTCGTAAAGATATCGTCGGTCGCGACGAATTCGACCAACGACCCATCGGGAGCGACGACCGAAATGCCGCATTCGCCGATCGTCGCGATGCAGATATTGCCGTCGCCATCGACGGCCATACTGTCGAAGAATTTATAGCCGGCCGGGCGATAAAGAGGGATGCCGGGCCCGCCCGGGCCGGCATCGGGTGCGACTTTGCCCGGCTCGGTGATGTTGAAGCTCATCAACCGGCAGGTATAGGTTTCGGCCGCGTAGAGCGTCTTGCCATCCGGCGAGAGCCCGACGCCGTTCGGATTGTTGGATGGGAAGATCACCTCTTCGAGATGGCTGCCATCAGCCTTGGCATAGAAGATGCCGACAATGTCGTGGCAGCGGGTTTCGTAGTTCACCTTGCCATGATCGGTGAACCAGAAGCCGCCATGCGCATCGAACACGATGTCGTTCGGGCCTCGCAGCACGCAATCGAAATCGCCGGACTTGTAGAGCGTTTCGATTGCGCCTGTTTCGAGGTCGACGCGCTCGATCCGCCCGCCCGAATAGTCGTTCGCGATGCCATGTGGCGCGAGCATGCCGTCGCTTTCGATATATTCGAAGCCCCCATTGTTGCAGACATAGAGCTTACCGTCCGGGCCGATCGCCGCGCCGTTCGGCCCGCCGCCGGGCTCGGCGACCGTTTCTTTCGTGCCGTCGGGCTGCACCCGCGTGATCCGCCCCTCGGCGATCTCGACGAGCACGATGCTGCCATCGTCCATCGCCACCGGGCCTTCGGGGAATCGCAATCCGTCGGTTACCAGTTCAAAATCGCTCATGACACATCTTCTCCTGTTCGCACCGCTTCATGATTTGGTTGACACCGGTTGACATGGAACGCCCTCGTTGCCCGCTGTGACTTTCGGGGTTCCACGTTGGAAAAGCGCCGATTTCGGACGCCCATCGCGACGCGGAGTGTGACTTTCCGGAACGGCATCGGGCGACCGGATAGGCGGTGGGGGTCGATCATACGGGCCATCATAGCGCGTAGCGGGTCTTGTAGGACAGCGTGAAGTCGCACGGTATCGGTTCCTCTCCACGCCGCGACACGCTAACACCTTCCCATGCCGTCACCCTGAACTTGTTTCAGGGTCCACTTTTCAGCCTGCGCCTAAGTTTCAGAATGATGAGTGGATGCTGAAACAAGTTCAGCATGACGAACGGTATGAAGGGACGCAACAAATGACTGCCGAATACCCCCAAAAACTCCACTTCCAGATCGACGGCGAATGGATCGAAACCGGCGACCGCCGGACGCAGGACGTCGTCAACCCGGCGACCGGCGCGACGCTGGCCATGCTGCCGCTCGCGACGGCCGATGATCTCGATCGCGCCTTGGCCGCCGCCGAACTCGGCTTTCGCGAGTGGAAGATGAAGAATGCCGATGAACGCGGTGTGATCCTCCATAAGATCGCCGACCTGCTGCGCGAGCGGGCGGAGACCATCGCACCTATCCTCACGATGGAACAGGGCAAGCCCGTCAGAGAATCGATGGGCGAGGTGGTGGGAGCAGCGGCGCTGTTCGACTATTTCGCCGAAGAAGCGAAGCGCGCGTATGGCCGGGTGCTCGTTCGCTCGACCGGCCAGCGTTCGATCGTCATCAAACAGCCGGTCGGCCCGGTCGCCGCTTTCAGCCCGTGGAACTTCCCGCTCTTCTTGATGGCGCGCAAGCTGGCCCCGGCTCTGGCCGCGGGTTGCTCGATCATCTGCAAACCGCCTGAGGAGACCCCGGCCTGCGCAATCGAAATCATGAAATGCGTGCTGGATGCCGGCGTGCCTGGGCATGTCGCGCAGATGATATTCGGCGTGCCGGACGAAGTCAGCACCCACCTGATCGCCTCGCCGATCATCCGCAAGATCAGCTTCACCGGCTCGGTGCCGGTCGGCAAGCATCTGATGAAGCTGGCGGCGGACGGTGTGAAACGCACGACAATGGAGCTGGGCGGCCACGCGCCGGTGCTGATCTTCGACGATTGCGATCTGGAGCGCACGCTCGACATCATCGTCCCGCAAAAGTTCCGCAATGCCGGTCAGGTCTGCGTCAGCCCGACGCGCTTCTATGTGCAAAACGGCATTTATGACCGGTTCGTCGCGGAATTCACGCAACGCACGGAAAAGCTCACCGTCGGCAACGGACTGGATAACGCAACCGAGATGGGGCCGCTCGCCAATGAGCGCCGCCCTGAAGCGGTTGGCGCGTTGATCGCCGATGCGGCCGACAAGGGCGCGCGGATCACGACCGGGGGCGATGTGCTGGGCGAGAGCGGCTTTTTCTTCCGCCCGACCGTTATCGCGGACGTCCCGCTCGACGCACAGATCATGTCCAACGAACCGTTCGGCCCGGTGGCGATGATGCGGCCCTTCGAGACGCTCGACGAAGCGATCGAACAGGCGAACCGCCTCCCCTATGGGCTCGCCGCTTTCGCTTTCACCGAGAATGGCCGCCAGGCGATGATCCTCGGCGATGCGATCGAAAGCGGCATGGTCGGTATCAACACGGTCGGCATCAGCGCGGTCGATGCGCCGTTCGGCGGGGTGAAGGAATCGGGCTTCGGCAGCGAGGACGGCCCCGAGGGGCTGGAGGCCTATATGGTCACCAAGGCGGTGCATCAGGCGTGATGGCCTACCCGGATACAATATCCGTCATTGCGAGGAGCGCAGCGACGAAGCAATCTAGAGCGGTTAACGACAGCGCTTGCGGCTCTGGATTGCTTCGCTACGCTCGCAATGACGAAGAACCAGAAAGCTAAGTCATGACCCAACGAACCGGCGGCCGTATCCTCGTCGACAACCTCGTCGCGCAGGGCTGCGACCGGATCTTCTGCGTGCCCGGCGAAAGCTATCTCGCGGTGCTTGACGCGCTGCACGATACTGATGAGATCGACCTTGTCGTCTGCCGACAGGAGGGCGGCGTCTCCTTCATGGCTGCCGCCGACGGGGCCATGACAGGCCATCCGGGAATCGCCTTCGTCACCCGCGGGCCGGGCGCGACTAATGGCTCGATCGGCGTTCATGTGGCGATGCAGGATTCGGTGCCGATGATCTATTTCATCGGCGATGTCGGACGCGGCGACAAGGATCGCGAAGCGTTTCAGGAAATCGACTTTCCGGCGATGTTCGGGCCGCTCTGCAAATGGGCGGCGAAGATCGACGACGCGGCGCGCATCCCCGAATATGTCGCGCGCGCCTATTCGGTCGCGATGAACGGGCGCCCGGGCCCGGTCGTGCTGGCGCTGCCCGAGGACATGCTGCGCGATACGGTCGAGGCCGTGGATCGCCCCAAGGTCATTCGCCCGGCCCAGCATCCCGACCCCGAAGCGATGGAAGTGATGATGGGGCTGCTCCGCGATGCCGCTGCGCCCGTCGCGATCATCGGCGGCGCCGACTGGTGCGCGGGCGCATCCCATTATTTCCGCGAATTCGCCGAGGATATCGGCCTGCCCGTCGCCTGCGGGTTCCGGCGGCAGGACGCGATCCCCAACGAGAGCCCGGTCTGGGCCGGCAATCTCGGCTATGGTCCGAACCCCAAGCTGCTCGAGCGCATCCGCAACGCCGATCTGCTGCTCGTTGTCGGCGCGCGGCTCGGCGAGGCGACGACCGACGGCTATACGCTGATCGCGCCCGACCATCCCGATCAGACGCTGATCCATGTCCATCCCGATCCAGAAGAGCTGGGCCGCGTCTACCGCACCGATCTCGCCATCTGCGCGGACATGCGCGAATTCTCCGAGGAAGCCTCGCTCTGGGAGCATGATATTATCGATTTCGACTGCGGCAAGGAAGCGCATGCCGAGTGGGAGGCGTGGAACAGGGTCGAACCCAATAACGATCTGACGCTAGACGTCGCCCAATGCGTGAAAGCGGCGCGCGAAACGCTCCCCGCGGACAGCATCATCTGCAACGGCGCGGGCAATTTCTCAGGCTGGTGGCACCGCTATTGGCGCTACAGCGGCCCGGTCTGCCAGCTCGCGCCGACCGCTGGTGCCATGGGCTATGGTGTCCCCGCCGCCGTCGCTGCCGCGTTGCGCCATCCCGACCGGCAGGTGCTCGCTATCGCCGGGGATGGCGATTTCCTGATGAACGGGCAGGAACTCGCGACCGCCGTCCAGCATGGCGCCGAAATGATCGTGATCGTCATCGACAATGGCAGCTATGGCACGATCCGCATGCACCAGGAGCGTGAATATCCCGAGCGGCTATCGGGTACGTCGCTGAGCAATCCGGATTTCGCCGCGCTCGCCAAAGCCTATGGCGGCTGGACGGAGACGGTCGAGACCACGGCCGAATTCGCGCCCGCGCTGGAACGCGCGAAGGCCGAGAGCGGCGTGCGATTATTGCATCTCAAGATTGACGTCGAGGACCAGCTGGCGGCGGGCGGGAGGACGGTTGCGGCTGTCAGGGATTCCGCAAAATCCTGATTCGCGGGGCGTGAACCGGAAAGGGCCACCGCCGAAGGGGTTCGGCGATGGCCCGATGCGACCCGGTTTAGCTACAGGGGCAGTAGAAACCAGGTGTCTCCGACGAGTGTCGTAAGGCCTGAAAAGCGCGCGCGAGTAAAGCGGCACAGCCGCCGTTTTCGACGAACGGTTCGCTGGCTTAGATCAAACCCGCCAAAGGGCTCGAGGGGTCGGCATATTTGCGGGTAGCCATCCGCCCCGCCAGATACGCTTCGCGACCCGCTTCCACGGCGAGCTTCATCGCGCGGGCCATGCGGACGGGCTCCTTGGCTTCCGCAATCGCCGTGTTCATGAGCACACCGTCGCAGCCCAGCTCCATCGCAACCGCCGCGTCGGACGCCGTGCCGACCCCGGCATCGACGAGCACGGGCACGCTCGCGCCCTCCACAATCAGCCGGATCGTGACGCGGTTCTGGATGCCCAGCCCCGAACCGATCGGCGCGCCCAGAGGCATCACCGCCACCGCCCCAGCTTCTTCGAGCTGCTTCGCGGCAATCGGATCGTCGACGCAATAGACCATCGGCTTGAAGCCTTCATTCGCCAGCGTCTCGGTCGCGCGCAGCGTCTCGCGCATATCGGGATAGAGCGTCTTCGCCTCGCCGAGCACTTCGAGCTTCACAAGATCCCAGCCGCCCGCCTCGCGCGCCAGCCGCAAAGTCCGGATCGCCTCCTCGGCGGTGAAGCAACCGGCGGTATTGGGGAGGTAGGTGTAGTGTTTGGGATCGATAAAGTCCGTCAGCATCGGCGCCTTGGGATCGGATACGTTCACCCGGCGCACGGCGACGGTAATGATCTCCGCCCCCGACGCTTCGAGCGCCGCCGCGTTCTCCTCGAAATCCCTATATTTGCCCGTGCCGACGATCAGGCGCGAGGTGAAGCTCTGTCCGGCTACGGTCCAACTGTCTTCGGCGGAATCCCCTCCACCCACAAAATGCACGATCTCGAGCTCGTCGCCATCCTCGACCAGCACATCGCCAAGCGTCGAGCGGGGGACGACTTCGAGGTTGCGCTCGACGGCCACTTTCGTCGGATCGAGTCCCAGTTCCTCGCTCGCAAGCGCGGCGAGCGTCAGGCCCGCATGGATGCGCCGATGCTCGCCATTCACGCGAATCGAAATCGTGCCGTCGCTGGTCATTGCTGCATCCTGCCTTTGCGTTGCGATCCGGGGCGCATATAGGTGTCCGCCCCGCATCGCCGCAACCGGAAGGCAGCGCCATGGCCGACAAACCCGTGATCTATGTCCTGAACGGGCCCAATCTCAACCTGCTCGGCATGCGCGAGCCGGAAATCTATGGCTCCGATACGCTCGACGATATCGCCGGGCGGCTGGAGGACAAAGCGCAGGCGGCCGGTGCCGATATCGAAGTCCGCCAGTCCAACCATGAAGGGCATCTGATCGACTGGATTCATGAGGCCCAGTCCGAAGATGCCAAGGCTATCCTGTTGAATGCAGCCGGTTTTACCCACACGTCGGTCACGCTCCACGATGCGATAAAGGCGGTTTCGGTTCCGGTGATCGAAGTCCATCTGTCGAACCCGCATGCGCGCGAACCGTTTCGGCACAGAAGCTTGGTCGGCCAGGCCGCGCATGGCACGATTTCCGGTTTCGGGGCACTTTCCTATCTGCTGGCGCTGGACGCGGCCCTACAGCTTTGAGTAAAAGCGCTGGCGTATATGTCGGCGACGGCCGGCAACAGGGACAAAGGGTTTGCAATGAGCACCGACAAAGGCGCCGGTAAGGGCACCATGAATGTCGACACCGAACTGGTGCGCCAGCTCGCCGAGCTGCTGGACGACGTCAATCTCACCGAAATCGAAGTCGAGGACGGCGAGCGGAGCATCCGCGTCGCGCGCAAGGCAGGCGGCGGCGTTGTCGCTGCGCCTGCGCCGGTCGCCGCGCCGGCTCCCGCGCCCGCCCCGGCGGCGCCCAGCCCCTCGGCCCCGGCGGAAGCCGCGCCTGCCGCAGAGGAGCATGCCGATGCGCTCAAATCACCGATGGTCGGCACCGCCTATATGGCGCCCGAACCCGGCGCTGATCCCTTCGTCAAGGTCGGCGATTCGGTGTCCAAGGGCGATACGCTGCTGATCATCGAGGCGATGAAGGTGATGAATCCGATCGCGGCGGACAAATCCGGCACGGTCAGCGCCATGCTCGTCGAGGATGCCGAGCCGGTCGAATTCAACCAGCCGCTCGTCGTCATCGAGTAGGCGGACGATCCGATGATCAAAAAGGTTTTGATTGCCAATCGCGGCGAGATCGCGCTGCGCATCCATCGCGCCTGCCACGAAATGGATATCAAGACCGTGGCCGTGCATTCGACGGCCGATGCCGAGGCCAAGCATGTGAAGCTGGCCGACGAAGCCGTGTGCATCGGCCCTCCCCCGGCGACGGATAGCTATCTCAACATCCCGAATATCATCTCGGCCGCCGAGATCAGCGGTGCGGACGCCATCCATCCGGGCTATGGCTTTCTCTCCGAAAATGAGAAATTCGCTACGATCGTCGAAGAGCATGAGGTGATCTGGATCGGACCGAAACCCGAACATATCCGCGTCATGGGCGACAAGGTCGAGGCAAAGAAGACAGCCGGCAAACTCGGCCTGCCGCTGGTGCCCGGCTCAGACGGGGCCGTCCGCGAGATTGGCGAGGCCAAGAAGATCGGCGATGAAATCGGCTATCCGCTGATCGTGAAGGCCGCGTCGGGCGGCGGCGGCCGCGGCATGAAGGTCGTACCCGAAGCCGGCAAGCTCGAATCGCTGATGAAACAGGCGGGGTCCGAAGCGAAGTCGGCGTTCGGCGACGATACGGTCTATCTTGAAAAATTCCTCGGCAATCCGCGCCATATCGAGTTTCAGATTTTCGGCGATGGCAAGGGCAATGCGATCCATCTCGGCGAGCGCGATTGCTCGCTGCAGCGGCGGCATCAGAAAGTGCTCGAAGAAGCGCCCGGCCCGACGATCACGGACGAAGAACGCACGCGCATGGGCGATATCTGCGCCCGGGCCATGGCCGATATGGGCTATCGCGGGGCCGGCACGATCGAATTTCTCTACGAGGATGGCGGTTTCTATTTCATCGAAATGAACACGCGCCTGCAGGTCGAGCATCCGGTGACCGAGATGATCACGGGCCTCGATCTCGTCCGCGAGCAGATTCTCGTCGCCGCCGGCCAGCCGCTATCGGTGACACAGGATGAAGTGACCTTCACCGGCCATGCCATCGAATGCCGCATCAATGCCGAGCACCCGGAAACCTTCGCGCCGTCGCCCGGCAAGGTCGTGAACTATCACGCGGCCGGCGGCATGCATGTCCGCGTCGATAGCGGACTCTATTCGGGCTATTCGATCCCGCCATACTATGATTCGATGGTCGCCAAGCTGATCGTTTACGGAACGAGTCGGAACAAGTGCATTCGCCGCCTCCGCAGGGCGCTCGAAGAAATGGTGATCGACGGTGTCGATACGACCCTGCCGCTGCACCGGGCTTTGCTCGAAGACCCCGACGTGCTGGAAGGCAATTATACGATCAAATGGCTCGAGGAATGGCTGGAGCGCAACGCCGCCGCCTCCGACACACAGTAAATGCCCGGCGAAACCGATCTCGACGCGCTGCTGCGCGACCTGAAGCCGATGATCGCAGAGGAAGAGCATGGGTTCGCCACGATCCCGATGGGCGAGGGCTGGCCGCAGGGTCTCGTGCCCGTCGCAACCTTTGCCGAGGCGGAAGGCGCGAGCGTGATCGCGCTGAGCTCGATCATGGAAGGCATCGGCCTCAAGCATGAAGGGGGCTGGGCAAAAATCACGATCGGCGCTAACAGCGCGCTCGACGCCGTCGGCTTGACGGCGAGAATCGCGGGCGCGCTTGCCGAACAGGGGATCAGTTCCAATATAGTGGCGGCATATCATCACGATCATGTTTTCGTGCCCTGGGCACGGCGTGACGAGGCGATGGCGGTTCTGAAAAACTTGTCGAAGTCACAGGAGTAAATCGTTCGATGCAGGCCATTATCTACCATAACCCGCGCTGTGGCACGTCTCGCAAGACGCTGGAGATTCTGGAAAAGGCGCCGGCCATTGCGGTCCGCGTGATCGAGTATCTCAAGGAACCGCCGACCAAGAAGAAGCTCAAGGAGCTTTACAAGAAAGCCGGCATCACGCCGCGCGAAGGCATGCGCGCCAAGGAACCGATCGCCAAGGAACTCGGGCTCAATGATCCGGATGTGACCGACGATCAGATTCTCGATGCGATGGTCAAAAACCCGATCCTCATCAACCGGCCGATCGTCGAGACGAAAAATGGCGTTCGCCTCTGCCGGCCACAGGATCTCGTCAAAGAAATTATCTGAACCGCATCATAGGGGGAGAGCGCGGCTATGAAGAAGTTTCTCAAATGGACCGTGCTCACCCTGCTTATCGTTATTGCCGGCGCAATCGCCTGGTTCTGGACGCCCGACCGCGACGCCGACGAGCTACGCGCGCAATATGCGAATGACGCCTCGCAATTCATCGAACTCGACAACGGGCTGACCGTTCACGTTCGCGACGAAGGACCGCGCGACGCGCCCGTAATTTTGCTCGTCCACGGCTCCAGCGCATCGCTGCACACATGGGAACCCTGGGTCGAGCGCTTGTCCGACGAGTATCGCGTCGTCACCTATGACCAGCCGGGCCATGGGCTAACCGGCCCGCATCCGGAGGGCGACTATTCCACCGAAAGCTTTGTCGACACGCTGGCTGGTGTCGCGGATAATCTCGGGCTCACCCGGTTCGTCGTTGGCGGGAACTCGATGGGCGGCTGGACGTCCTGGAACTATGCGCTCGCCCATCCCGACCGGCTCGACGGGTTGCTGCTGGTCGATGCGTCGGGCGCGCCCGATGCCCGTCCACAAAAAGTGCCGATCGGTTTCCGCATCGCCCGGATGCCCGTGATTTCCTCGCTGATGCAGAAGATCACGCCGCGCTCGATGGTCGAACGTTCGCTGCGCCAAAGCGTCAGCAATCAGGACATGATCGACGACGCGATGGTCGACCGCTATTACGACCTGATCCGTTATCCCGGGAACCGGGCAGCAACCCTCGCCCGAGGGCGGGCCGATCGCACGGTCGCAAGCCCTGAAACCATGGCGACACTGACCATGCCGACTTTGCTGATGTGGGGCGCGGAGGACACGCTGGTCCCGCTGTCCGCCGGCGAATGGTTCGACCAACATATCCCGGATAGCTCGCTGATCGCCTATCCCGATATCGGCCATATCCCGATGGAAGAAGCGCCCGATCGCAGCGCAGACGATGTCCGGGCCTGGCTCGAAACGATTTATGCCGAAGACGTTTCGGAGATGGCGGAAGCCGCCGAATAGCGTCGTCCCAAAATGGGATGGCTTTAACCAAAGGAATTTGGCTGCGGGAGCGGAGGCCGTTAGATAATCCTCATGTGCACGATCGCAATTTACAGCCTGAAAGGCGGCGTCGGCAAAACCACGCTCGCGGTCAATCTCGCCTGGTGCGCGGCGATGCTCTCTTCCCGCCGGACATTGCTCTGGGACCTCGACCAGCAGGCCGCCGCGACATTCCTGTTGCAGGATGGCAAGAAGCCGAAACGGCGCGCCGAAGGCGTCTACGATCAGGAGATCAAACCGCGCAAATTGATCCGCTCGACAGCGGTGGAACGGCTGGACCTGCTCGCCGCCGACGCCTCTTTGCGCGAACTCGACCGGATGTTTTTCACCTTCGGCAAGAAGAAGCGGCTTGCCAAGATTATCGACAGCGTATCGAAGGAGTATGACCGGATTATTCTCGATTGCCCGCCAGGCCTGTCGGAAACCAGCGACCAGATATTGCGCGCGGCCGATCTGGTTATCGCGCCGGTGATCCCCTCGCCTCTGTCGCAGCGCGCCTTCGACACGGTCGTCGACCATATCAAGCGCCATCACAAAGGCCGTACAGCAATTCTGCCGGTCTACACGATGGTCGATCGGCGTCGGAACCTGCACAAGGACGCACTCGAGCGTGAAAAGAGCTGGCCCGTCATCCCCTATGCCAGCGCCGTCGAACAGATGGCGAGCCGCCGCGCGCCGGTCGGCGCCTTCGCGCCGCAGTCTCCGGCCGGACAGGCCTTCGCCAAATTATGGCGCGGCGTCGAACGCAAAATCGCGAAACTCTAACACCGCTACAATCGCAATCCGATGACGGATGGGCGGGAACGGGTTATCATACGCATGTGAACCTGCTCGATCCGAATATGCTGTTGCGCGCCTATGCGGTCGGCGTCTTCCCAATGGCAGACAGCCGGCATGCGGACGAAGTCTTTTGGGTCGAACCAAAGATGCGGGCGATACTGCCGCTCGACGGGTTTCGCGTATCGCGCTCGCTCGCCAAGACGATCCGGTCAGACCGGTTCCGCGTTACCCGCGATACCGCCTTCGACCGGGTGGTGGCCGGCTGCGCCGAACCGCGCCCGGACCGGCCCGATACCTGGATCAACCCGCAAATCCAGACAGCCTATGGCGAACTGCACCGCCGTGGCCATGCCCATTCGATCGAATGCTGGCAGAGCGAAAAGCTGGTGGGCGGACTATATGGCGTGCGGCTCGGCGGCGCCTTTTTCGGCGAAAGCATGTTCTCGCGCGTGTCGAACGCCTCGAAGGTCGCGCTCGCGCACCTCGTCGCGCGGATGCGCTATGGCGGGTTCACGCTGCTCGATTGCCAGTTCATGACCGATCATCTCGCATCGCTCGGCGCGATCGAGATTTCAAAAGCCGATTATGCGGTGTTGCTGGATTCCGCGCTTTCCTCGCTCGGCGCTTCGGTCACGTCGGGAGCCGGCGCCGATCTATCCGCATTGGAAGGCACAGTTTCCGGAGAGGTCGGGCCGGACGGCGCGGTATCGGGATATGTCATCTCGCAGGCTCTGGGCCAGACATCGTAGAGCCGGTGCTCGACGACATTGAGCGCCGGCCGCTCCTTGTACAGCCAGCCTGAAAAGACGCGCACCCAGCGTTCGTCCTCGCCCCGCAAATCGGTTTCGCGCACAAACAGCTGGACGAACGCACCGGTCAGCCGCTGCGGTTCCCAGTCCGCAGTCCGCTCGCACGCGCGCAACCGGATCAGAACATCGCCGACGCGCGTTGATTCGCCCGGCTGCAAACGGATCTCACGCGACGTACCGTTGCGCTTGTTAAGCAGACCTAGCACGGCGACGCGCTCTTCCATCGGCGTGACCCCAGCGAGATCGACCGGCAGTTCGCCGACCTCCTCGATATCGTCGACATTAGTGGTCTCCGCATCCGCTTCACCGCTGCGCGACTGATCGAGCGTGAGTTCGGGCGGCGGCGCTTCTTCCTCGGTTTCCGCGCCGGAACCGCACGCCGCGAGCGCGAGCAACGCGGCCACGGGCAGTGCGCGGATCATGGAGACGTTTCCTCGGCCCCGAATTCCTCATCGCCGAAGTCGTCGCTCATGGTGTCGCCGAAATCGTCGCTCCCGAAATCCTCGCTCATGGTATCACCCATGCTGTCGGACCCGCCGGAATCGTTGATCATCGAACCGATAAGGCCCGTCATATCGATCGCGCCCTGCGTATCGAGGATGACATCGTCCTGCGCGAACGGATCGGGCGATGCGCCCGGCAATAGCGCGATATAGCTGCCGCCCAAAAGGCCTTCGCTGGTGATCGCCGCGCTGCTGTCATTGGGGAGATTGGCCGACGGATCGATCGCCATCCGCACCTCGGCCTGGAAGTCCTCGGGGTTGAGCGCAACATCGGTCACCTCGCCGATCGAGAGGCCCGCGACGCGGACATCGGTGCCCACGCTAATGCCGCCGACATCCGGAAAATAGGCGGTGACTTCGATCGCATTGCTACCAGCCCCGCTCGCGGTCCGGCCGACAAAGGTGAAGACCAGCCAAGCGGCCAGAAGGACCACGACAAGGCCGACCAGCGCCTCGAACAGATGATTGCGCATGGTGCTCAATTCGGGCTCCAGGCCTCGTAGTCGCCGCTGGCACTCGCCCGGTTGCGGCCTTTTTCAAGCGCGCCGGCCGGGCGATAGGCCGCGCCGGTGCCCGTCATGTTGGGCGTATAGGGCGTCTCCCACTGGCGGGCCGGCGGCAGGCTTTGATCGGGAACATCTTCGACCGTCTGGTGCAGCCAGCCATGCCATTCGGCCGGCACATTGCTCGCATCATTGCCACCGGCATAGATGACCCAGCGGCGGCGCGGGCCCTTCTTGCTCTCATAATAGCGGTTGCCCGCACCATCTTCGGCGACGAAGCGGCCCTTGCGCGCCGAATAGAGCGCGGTGCCAATGGTGGCGCCTTCCCACCAGGTGAAGATCATTTTCAGAAATCGCATAACGGTTTTCGCGTTTAGCGCCTCTTGGCGGGCGCGCCAACTCCTCTTGCGTCCGTTCGCCGCTTATTCGGGCAAGTTATTCCGGCAGGGCGGGTCCGTCCGGCCAGCTTACATAATCACCTGCATCGATCCCGAGTTCGGCCGCCCGGCCCCCATCGATTTCGAGCACGGCGATCACCGGTTCGGTCGAATAGTAGGAATCGAGCGTATAGGGTTCGGTCTCACGCGCGATATTCGTGATGACGCCGTCCGCGCGGATGAAGATCATGTCGAGCGGGATCATCGTGTTGCGCATCCAGAAGCTCGCGAGGCGCGGAAATTCGAACGGAAAGATCATGCCGCCATTTTCCGGCAGCGATTCGCGAAACATCAGGCCGCGCCTTTGCTCTTCCGGTGTGATCGCGGTTTCGACATCGAACAGATGGTCCCCGGTGGCGGACCGGACCGTGACCTGGATTGTCTCGACGGCGTCCTGCTCTGCTGCCTCTACGGCAGCGTCTGCAGCCGGCGGATTGGCGGGCATTTGTGATTCCGCGCGGCACCCCAGCAGGGCCAAGGCTGGTAGCGCGCCCAGCAGGGCGCTTTGGAAAAAGCGGGTCATGTCAAGCTATTCGCAATGCGCGAGCGCGACGGCAAGGGGGCCCTTGCCCCCATCCGCTATCCGCGCCTGCAAACGGTCGCCGGTATCAATTTCGCCCAGCCCCGAACTGCGGACGATTTCCATATGTACGAACACGTCGCGATCCTCATCCTCGCGGATGAGAAAACCATAACCTTTCAGGCGGTTAAACCATTTTACTGTGACAGGCTCAAAGTCCCCGGCCGACGCGTGCAACGCCTCGTCTACCGCGCTGCTCTTGGTCTCCGAATGCTCGGCATAGTCTTCGCATTGATCGAGATCGATCGAGAGAATCTCGGTCGCCTGGCGGCCACGATCGCCATGCACGAACACGCATTCTATACGCGCGCCTTCCGGCAATGTCCGTCGGCCATGATCCCGCAAAATCGAGAAGTGGACGAGGATGTCGCCATCGCCATCATCGGGCACGAGAAAACCATAGCCGCGCGTGCCGTCGAACCATTTGATATGCCCCGAAGCGCGCGGCCGACTGCCCGTCGATGCGTCTTCATATGTCGCATCGTGTGCCACGCCCTCCGACGCAGCATCATACACCGCTACGTTCCGATCGGATGTCATGCATCGTCCCCTGTCGTTACGATGCTAACACAGATTTCGGCCCTGTTGAAAGGGTCTTAAGGACGGCACGCTTGCACCCTAAAACTCCGCCTCTTTTTCCGGGATATCGCCGGGGTCCGCATCGATGAATTTGCGGGCCAGCGCGTAAGGATGTCCGGCGCGGAGCATGGCCGCGAGCGCCTTGCGCTTGCGGTCCGGATCGAGCGTCGCATCCGCGAACGGCCCGAACCGGCGTTTCCGAACAAATGCGAGGGCCGCGTCCCAGGCCTGCGTTTCGGCAAGCGTGCGGGCCTCCTGACCGTCCACTTCCTCGATCCCGGCGACATAGAGCGCCTGTTCGACGCGCCGTTCGCCATAGCCTCGCCGCAGCAGCGATGCCGCCTTGGACTGCGCAAAAGCCGCATCGTCGACATAGCCTAACTCGGCAAATTTTTCGGCCAGATCCTCTACCGGCGGCTGGCGATCCTCTGCCCATCCGCGTTCCCGCAATTTGCGTCCGAGATAGGCGCGCAGCTTGGCGCGCGTCGTCGCGTAGCGGCCGACATAGAAGAGCGCGAGCTGCTCCAGGCTTTCACGATCCAGCGGTGGACGGGGTTTTTTGCGGGTTCGACCGTTCATGCGCCATCTTTGTGCCATAGTGGAGCCGGATTTTGAACGCGGCTGATCGGCTAGATCGATTTTTAACAACGACAAAATGGCGATCGGGAGGCGCAGAGACCGCAGAACAGGCGGCACGACCCATCGCATCACGGGCAGCAATTGAAGGAAATCATGACTGATTCTCTCCAACCGACACCGATTCATGACGCATTGCCGCGGCGTTTCGCCGATTTCGACACGATGGGCGAAGCGCTGGACTATGCGGCGCAGGGCAAGCGCGGCTTCAACTTTCACGATCCGCGCGGCAAACTGATCCGTGCCTATCCCTATTCCGAATTGCGCAAAGACGCCGTCGCGGCCGCGAAGCGGTTGATCGCCTTCGGTATCACACCCGGAGACCGGGTCGCGCTGATCGCCGATACCGAGCCCGATTTCTGTGCGCTCTTCTTCGGCGCCGTCTATGCCGGTGCTCTCCCTGTGCCGCTGCCCCTGCCCACATCGTTCGGCGGCAAGGACGGCTATATCGATCAGCTCGCCGTGCAACTGCGCAGTTCGGAGCCCAGTCTGCTGCTCTACCCGGCCGAGATCGCGGAAATTTCCAAAGCTGCGGCCGACGCCTGTTCGGTGCCCGGCATCGACTGGGAAAGTTTTGCGGAGCGCGAGGCGCCGGATGCGGAATTTCCAAAAGCGAGCCCCGACGACGTCGCCTATCTCCAATATTCGAGCGGCTCGACCCGCTTTCCCCATGGCGTCATCATCAGCCACAAGGCGCTGCTCCACAATCTCGGCTCGCACGCCAATGGCATGCTGATCGGTGACGAAGACCGCTGCATCTCCTGGCTGCCCTTCTATCACGATATGGGCCTCGTTGGCTGCATGCTCTCGATGGTCGCGAACCAGGTTTCTACCGACTATCTGAAGACCGCCGATTTCGCCCGCCGCCCGCTCGCCTGGCTCGATCTGATCAGCCGCAATCCGGGCACCTCCTGCAGCTATTCGCCGACCTTCGGGTACGACATCTGCGCGCGCCGCATCGGCAGCCAGTCGCATGTCGCCGACCGCTTTGACCTCTCGCGCTGGCGGCTCGCGGGCAACGGCGCGGACATGATCAGGCCCGATGTCATGCAGCATTTCACCGACGCATTTGCCGAAGCCGGCTTCGATCCCAAATGTTTCGTGCCGAGCTATGGGCTCGCCGAGGCAACGCTCGCCGTGACGCTGATGCCGGCCGGCGAAGGCATCGTCGTCGATCTCGTCGAGGAAAGCGCGCTCTCCGGCGTGCCGGTGGCGGATAATGACGAACCGAAACGCTATCGGGCGATCGTCAATTGCGGCAAGCCCGTGCGCGACACGACCATCGAAATCCGCGAAGAGGACGGTTCGGTCTTGGGCGACAAGCAGATCGGCCAGGTCTGGGTGCAGGGCCCAGCTGTCATGGACGGCTATTTCCGGGACCAGGAAGCGACCGATGCCTGTATGAAGGACGGTTGGCTCGACACCGGCGATATGGGCTATCTGTCGGACGGCTATCTCTATGTCGTCGGCCGCGCCAAGGACATGATCATTATCAACGGCAAGAATCATTGGCCGCAGGATATCGAATGGGCGGTCGAACAGCTGCCCGGCTTCAAGTCCGGCGACATCGCCGCCTTCGCGATTACCGAGCCTGGTGGCGAGGAGACTCCGGCCGTTCTTGTGCAGTGCCGCACGTCCGATCTTAACGAACGGGCAAGGCTGCACGGGCTGATCCGCGACAAGGTCCGCGCGATTACCGGCATGAATTGCGTGATCGAGCTGGTTCCGCCACGCACATTGCCGCGCACGAGTTCGGGCAAGCTGAGCCGCGCAAAAGCGCGCAACCTGTATCTTTCAGGCGAAATCCAACCCTATGATATCGCGGCCTAAAGGCTAGGCCATCACATTGCGGTAAAGCCGCTCTTAACCCTTCCGGTCCGGCATTCGGAAAGGGTTCTGCCGCTATCCAGTCTCCCGAGGGACGGTATGGCGACAATCGACACCAGTCAGCTCGGCTGGCTGGAAATCCTTGGACTGCGTGAACCGCCGGACGGCGAATGGAAGCTCGTGCGCGCAGCCCAACTCCGCGAACTCAGCAAGAATTCACTGCTGCCGATGGCCGCGGTGGTGCTCGCGACCATCTCTTCCGCCACGCTATTCTGGGGTTCGGTGCCATCGCAGATCATGGCCGTCTGGCTCGTGATTCTGGGCATCGGCCTTATCTCCGTCGCCACCGCCCGGATCGCCAACCTGACACGAACCGGCGGCGCGCGCCGTATCGACATCATGCGCGCGGCTGGGAATTGCACGATCTTGGGCCTGTTCTGGTCGATCCCGCCGCTCTTCTTCGCGCAATATGGCAATCTCGAACAGATCGTCACGATAGCCGCTTTCAGCCTCGCGATCATGGGTGCGACTGCCCTTATGCTCAGCACCGTCCCGCTGGCCGGGATCATGCTGAACGGACTGGTCGGGATTAGCCTCAGCGTAATGCTCTACAAATTCGGCCTCAACCTGCTCGCCGGACTGACCTTCTCCTACATGCTGTGCCTCGCCTTCACGATCCTCGTACACGGCCGGGCGGCCATAGGTCGATTGCGCAACGATCTTGCGCTCGCCGAACAGCGCGACGTGGTGAAGCTGATGCTGCGCCAGGAAAATTCCGCCGAAAGCGACTGGCTGTGGCAGATCGATGCGCGCAAATGCATCGTCGATCCCTCGCCGCGCTTCACGGCCGCAACCGGCCTCAGCCTCTCGGAGCTCGAGGGCATGCCGCTGATGCGCCTGATCGCCGGCGAGAATTGGGCCCAGGGCGCGCTGTTCGAAGAAGCCGCCGAACTGCTTGAGAAAATGCGCGCCGGACAGACTTTCAGCGACCATCTCGTACCCTTGCAGATCGGCGATACCGAGCGCTGGTGGAAAATCTCCGGGACACCGCGGCTCAGCGAGAACCGGCATGTCGTCGGCTATCGGGGTGTAATCGCCGATGTCACCGACCGCGAAGCGATCGAGCGGAAAATCCATCATATGGCGCATTTCGACGCGCTGACGGGCCTCCCCAACCGCGCCCATACCAACGAACTGCTTCGCGAGCGCATCGCCAAAGCGGCATCGCGCAACAGATATTGCGCGTTCCTGATGATCGATCTCGACCGGTTCAAGGCGATCAACGATACCGCCGGCCATCCGGTCGGCGACAAGCTGCTCGAACAGGTTGCCAAGCGGCTGAACGCCCTCATGAAGCCCGGCGATGCGTGCGGGCGCCTCGGCGGCGACGAATTTGCCGTGGTTGTCGCCGATTTCCGTTCCTCGGAGGCTCTCGACAGGCGGGCACGGGACATCATCATCGCATTGTCCGCCGCCTATGAAGTCGACGATCAGCTGCTGCATATCGGCGCGAGCGTCGGCTCGGCCATCTATCCGAAAGACGGCGGATCGGCGGGCTCGCTGCTGCGCAAGGCGGACCTCGCCCTGTATCGCGCCAAGGGCAGCGGCCGCGGCACGCACTCGCCCTTCGAACCCGCGCTGCTGCAGAAGGCCGAAGAGCGCCGCGCGATCGAAAGCGCATTGCGCGACGCCTTACAGAATGATGAGCTGCATCTCGCCTATCAGCCGGTCGTCACCCTCGCGACCGGCGAAGTGGCGGGGTTCGAGGCGCTGCTGCGCTGGACGCACCCCGTGCTGGGGAGCATCTCGCCCGACAAATTCATCCCGATCGCGGAAGAAACGCGGCTTATCGATCCGATCGGCGAATGGGTGTTCCGCAAGGCCTGCACCGATGCGATGACCTGGCCCGAACAATATCGGCTGGCGATCAACCTGTCGGCGGGTCAGCTCCGCAATCCGCGGCTCAGCAGGGCGATCGTTTCAGCCTTATCCCAGTCCGGCCTCGCGCCGAACAGGCTCGAACTGGAGACCACAGAAGCCATTCTGGGCCAAGATAACGAACAGGCGATCAAGACGTTCGAACAGCTGCGGTCGCTCGGCGTCACGATGGCGCTCGACGATTTCGGCTCGGGCTATTCGACGCTCGGCTTTATCGGCAAGGCGAGTTTCAACTCGATCAAGATCGACAAGCGCTTCATCCGCGATGCGGAAAATGGCTCCAAATCGAGCATCGCGATCATTCGCGCCGTGATCGCAATGGCCGACAGCCTCGGCATCGCGACAATCGCCGAGGGCATCGAGAATGACAGCCAATATGCGATTGCCGAACGGCTCGGCGTTTCCCAGGTCCAGGGCTATTATCTCGATCATCCGATGCGCGCGGGCGAAGTGCGGGCCAAAATCGGCGACGAAGACGGCCGGGCCGTCGCCTGATAGGGCCCGGCTTTGGGCGACAATATCCTTGCATCCCCCTCCCCGCCCCGTTAAACGCGCCTCTCTCGGACTCGGAGGAGCGTAGCTCAGCTGGTAGAGCATCGGTCTCCAAAACCGAGGGTCGTGGGTTCGAGCCCCTCCGCTCCTGCCATCCGGTCTTCGATTGGTCCGGCAGGCACGCCTTGAAAGGCAAGCCTGCGGGTCCGAGATAGAGTTTTGACACTCATGCCGATGTCGGCCGGAAGGGCCGATGGCGGCGTGTGTGCTTTTTTGGTTTTGACGTGACGATTTTGGATGAGGTGAAGAGAACAGTGGCAAAGACTAGCCCAGGCGAATTCGTTCGGCAGGTTCGCGCCGAGACCTCCAAGGTCGTCTGGCCGACGCGTCAGGAAACGATCCAGACCGGTATCATGGTGATGATCATGACCTTCATCCTCGCCATGTTCTTTCTGGGCGTGGACTCCTTCTTCAACATGATCGTCCGCTTCCTTATCGGCCTCGTCAGCTAAAAGATTAGAACGAAAGTATTCCATCCATGTCGCGCTGGTACATCATTCACGCCTATTCGGGCTTCGAGAACAAGGTCCGGGACGCCATCATGGCCGAAGCCACGCGCATGGGCCTTGAGCAGCTCGTCGAGGAAGTCGAGGTCCCGACCGAGGAAGTGACCGAGGTCAAGCGCGGGAAGAAAGTGCAGACCGAGCGGAAATTCTTCCCCGGCTATGTGCTCGCCAAGCTCAACATGACCGACGATGTCTATCACCTCGTGAAGAATACACCGAAGGTGACGGGCTTTCTGGGGTCTAGCGGCAAGCCGCAGCCGATCAGCGAAGCCGAAGCCGCGCGCATCCTCAACACCAAGGAGGAAGCCGCTGCGGCGCCGAAGCAGAAGATCAATGTCGATTATGAGATCGGCGACCAAATCAAGGTGCTCGACGGCCCGTTCGCGAGCTTCAACGGCGTGGTCGAAGAACTCGATTTCGACCGGGCACGGGTCAAGGTGTCGGTGTCGATCTTCGGCCGGGCAACGCCGGTCGAACTGGAGTTCGAGCAGGTCGAACTGGTCAAATAGGAGTTTACGAGTTTCCGGATGGTCCGGAAGGTGCGGGAGGCAGGGCCACTGCCGTTTGAACCGCTAAGCCAAGAGAAAAGGTGAGATTAGAACAATGGCAAAGAAAATCGACGGCTATATCAGCCTGCAGGTTCCTGCGGGCACGGCCAATCCCTCCCCGCCGCTCGGGCCCGCATTGGGCCAGCGCGGCGTCAACATCATGGATTTCTGCAAGGCGTTCAACGCCGCGACGCAGGAGATGGAAAAAGGCGCGCCGATCCCGACCAAGATCACGGTCTATGCAGATCGCAGCTTTACCTTCGTCACGAAGACGCCGCCCGCCAGCTACATGCTGAAAAAGGCCGCCAAGATCAAAAAGGGCGCCGGCGCGGTCGGCTCTGAGATTGTCGGCCAGATCAAGCGTTCGCAGCTCGCCGAAATCGCCGAAGCGAAGATGGTCGATCTGAACGCGAACGACATCGAAGCGGCAACCAGGATCATCGAAGGCTCCGCCACGTCGATGGGCCTTGAAGTGGTGGAGGGCTAAATCATGGCGAAGCAGACCAAAAAGCAGAAGGCACAAGCCGAAACCGTCGATCGCGACAAGCTCTACGCATCCGACGAAGCGCTGAAGATCGTCAAGGGCAATGCGACCTCGAAGTTCGACGAAACGATCGAGATCGCGATGAACCTCGCCGTCGATCCGCGCCACGCCGACCAGATGGTCCGCGGCGTCGTTTCGCTGCCTTCGGGTACGGGCAAGAATGTTCGCGTCGCCGTGTTCGCCAAGGATGCGAAGGCCGAGGAAGCCAAGGAAGCGGGTGCCGATACGGTCGGTGCCGAAGACCTGATGGAAGCCATGCAGGGCGGCGATCTCAACTATGACCGCGTCATTGCGACGCCGGACATGATGGGCGTTGTCGGCCGTCTCGGGAAGGTGCTGGGCCCGAAAGGCCTGATGCCGAACCCGAAGCTCGGCACGGTGACCCCGGACGTCGCGAAGGCCGTTCAGGACGCCAAGGGCGGCCAGGTCGAATTCCGCGCCGAAAAGGCCGGTATCGTCCACTCGACGATCGGCAAGGCCAGCTTCTCCGAGGATGACCTCAAGAAGAATTTCGACGCCTTTGTTGGTGCCATCGTGAAGGCCAAGCCTTCCGGCGCGAAAGGCAAATATGTGAAAAAGATCGCCGTCAGCTCGACCATGGGCCCCGGCGTGAAGGTTGACCCGGCCGAAGCCGGGGCATAAAGGGCTTCTCGGCTCTTCGGAGCCGGGAACCGGCCGGGCGCGGCAACGCATCCGGTCATACCGTCCGAGACAGTTGGTGCGGGCAATTTGGCCCGCTTAATTTCCAGCCAAGACGGGGAAAGTTTTTGACGGGCGCTTGAGTGCGATTGCGAGCTCCCGGTCTGCTGCGGCGCCAGCCGCTTCGGGCAACCGACCCCTCGGACATTGTAAGCGAACCAACGGGCCTTCTCGGCTCCGCGGTTCATCATGGTCGGCGGACGTTCCGCCGGCTGGAACAAGGAGTGCGATATATGGATCGAGCTCAAAAGACCGAGGCGGTTGCTGAACTGAACCGCACCTTCACCGAGGCGGGCGTGGTCGTCGTGACCCGCAACCTCGGCCTCACCGTCGCTGAATCCAGCGACCTGAGGACGAAGATGCGCGAAGCCGGCGCCAGCTTCAAAGTATCGAAAAACAGGCTTGCCAAGCTTGCGATCAAGGACACGCAGTACGACCCAATCAGCGATCTGTTCGCCGGGCCGACCGCGCTCGCCTGGTCGGACGATCCGGTCGCGGCGACCAAGGTGGTTGCCGAATTCGCGAAAGCGAATGACCGGCTCGAAATCGTTGGTGGGGCGATGGGCGAAACCGTCCTCGATCTCGACGGCGTGAAGGCTCTGGCCGCCCTGCCCTCGCTCGACGAACTGCGTGGCAAGATCGTGGGTCTGCTCAATGCACCCGCGACCAAGGTCGCCCAGCTCGCAAATGCACCGGCAAGCAAACTGGCCCGCGTTTTCGGCGCCTATGGCGCGTCGGAAGCCTGATTTTCGAATAGCTCAACACTGAACTGACGGGGCGAAGCGCCCCAATTGGAGACTTAACAATGGCAGATCTTGATAAACTCGTGGACAGCCTTTCCGAGCTGACCGTTCTGGAAGCCGCTGAACTGGCGACCAAGCTTGAAGAAAAATGGGGCGTTTCGGCCGCGGCTGCTGTCGCGGTTGCCGGCCCGGCTGGCGGCGGCGACGCCGGTGGCGAAGCGGCTGAAGAGAAGGACGAATTCGACGTCATTCTCACCGGCGACGGCGGCAAGAAGATCCAGGTGATCAAGGAAGTCCGCGCCATCACCGGCCTCGGCCTCGGCGACGCCAAGGCGCTCGTCGAAGGTGCGCCGAAGCCGGTCAAGGAAGGCGTCAACAAGGCGGAAGCCGAAGAAATCAAGGGTAAGATCGAAGAGGCCGGCGGCACCGTCGAACTCAAATAGGCCCTTCGGATATTCCGAACGAGAAAGGGGCGGCTCCTGTCCGAGCCGCCCCCTTTTTATCCAGCCTGCCGGACAGGCTGGGCTAGTGCTGCGGCACCGCTACGGGACGCCGGAGCATCAGCATGCCCAGCATGGCGAACCAGAGGATCTGACCGAGGCCGAACAGCGCGGCGAGATCGCCTAGACCCGGCACGAATGTGGCGATACCCGCTACCGCTACCACGATACCCGGCCAGTTGAGCCAGCGCGGCAGCAGGCCCGTCTGCAGCCCGACGATGCTGATCAGCACCATCCACAACCCGCCGACAAGCTCGATCCCGCCGCCCAGCGCGGACTGGACGATACCGACTGCGGACCAGATCGTCGCAGCCGCATCGGGATCGTTCGTTGCCACCGAGGCGACTGTCTGCAGCCCGACCAGCCCGGTCATGCCGCTGGCCAATACCAGCCCCGCCCAGATCAAGCCGAACGCGCTCGCAATCTGCATCGTCAATTCCGTGCCGGAGCCGCGCGCCAGATAGCGGTGCAAGGTCACCACCAATATGGTCAGTGCCACGCCGAAGGCGAGATAGAGTGCCACCATCGCCAGCGCCATGACCGCCTGATTATCGAGCGCGAATGCGAGATTACCGGCGAGCCCTTCATATCCGCTACGGTCCAGAACGGCGAAAAATATCGCGAAACCGAACAGATAGGCGGCGGCGTTGAACAGGGCGGCAAGGCCGCCGATGCGGTCCGGCGTCATTATCTGTCTCCTTCGTAACTCATGAGATCACCCGGCTGGCAGCCAAGCTCGCGGCAGATCGCTTCCAGGGTCGAAAAACGGATCGCCTTGGCCTTGCCGGTCTTGAGGATGGACAGGTTGGCCAGCGTCAGCCCAACCCGGTCGGACAATTCGGTCAGTGTCATGCGGCGATCGTGCAGCAGGTCGTCGAGCCTGATCGTGATCGCCATCAGACCGTTCCTTCCAGGTCTTCGCGCATAGCCGCCCCGCGATCGAACACCCGCGCCAGCACAATCAACAGCAGGCCGAGCAATATGCCCGAAAGCGAGATGCCGGACTCCATGCCCAGGTTCACATCCGCGCTGGGCTTCCATTCGCCGAGCAAGGCGACAAGCGCCGTCGCGATCATCGTGGCCGCAAAGCCGAAAAGCTGGATGGCGAGGACCGCCAGCCCCATGCCGCGCAACCGAACGCCGTTTATCGGGATGAACGGATCGCCTTGCCTGACCGACTCTACGATCCGCCGCAGCCGGTTGAACGCGAAATAGGTGAGCCCCGCGACGACAAGGCACATAACGAGCAGCGCGGCCATCATGAAGATCGCCGGCATGTCCGGCTGCTCCACCAGCAGATCGCCCACCGCCCCCAGGATCGGGCCGGAGAAGATGAATAGACAGGGGATCATGATAACCAGCGCGGCGCTAGCGAGTATCAGACCCCATTGCGCAATTATGATGAGGGCGCGGGCGATCTTGAGCACCGCGTCATTCTCACCATGAGCATTTTCCGACTCATACATTGTGTTTTCTCCTTCGCATATCGATATTCAATAAGAATTTATCGATAAACGTCAAGAGATTTATTGTTTTTCAATAAATATTGCTTCTGGGCGGCATCCGCGCGATTGATCCGCCCTTTTCGTGGCGCGGCGGAGCGCATATGCAGCCGTCATGACCATTGGGGCACAGGTGAGGGGCTAGTATGCGCATTCGGTTTCCGAGGCTCTTCTACGCGCTGACCAAATATTATATCGGCGTGGCGCTCGCGTTGCTGATAGCCTTCGCGCTCAATCCCGAAATCCGCAATTACCTCCCGATTGGCGGCGTCGAGGAACTGATCGCGCAAACGGTCGAAGGGCCATTCGACGGGATCGAGATCGGCGCCACGGGCACGGGCGCGCTCGGCAGTTTCGTCTGGCTGATTATCGCGGTCGGTGCGGCGCTACTCGCGGCCCTGCCCGTCAGCTGGACCTATATGGCGATCCGGACGCGCGACGAATATAACCAGTCGCTGATCCAGACGATCATCCTCTTGCCGATGATTGTGACCGGGATCGTTATCGTCGTCCATAATTCGCTCGCCCTCGCCTTCTCGCTGGCCGGCATTGCCGCGGGCGTGCAGTTCCGGAACGCGCTCAAAAGCCCCGGCGATGCGCTCTTCATTCTCCTCTCGATCGGCACGGGTCTGGCGGCCGGCATCGGCGCGGTCGAACTCGCCTTCGTGATGACGATCGGCTTCAATTACGGCTTCCTCGTGCTTTACATGTACGATTATGGCGCGCGTGACGGCACGCAGCGCTATATGCGCCGCCGCGGGGAATACGCTCCCGCGAAAAAGGGCAAGAAGAAAAAGAAGGCCACCGCGCCTGATATCGATGCCGGCGAAACCGATACCGCAGCGGCCAAATCCGCCGATACTTCGCCAGAATCATGAAATATGTGCTGATCCTCTTTGTCCTGCTGGCCGCCTGTGCGCCGGACACAGATGACGCGCGCTATCTGCCAATGCCGGAAGCGCTCGCCGAAATTTCAGGCCTTGCCGTGGCTTCGCCTAACAGCGTCTTCGCGCATGACGACGAAAGCGCGGTGATCCATGAGGTATCGCTGGAGGACGGGCAGGTGCTACGCTCCTTCGCACTCGGCAACCCGGTGATCGAGGACGATATCGAAGGGATTGCCGCCAATGGCGACAGCATCTGGATTATCAACAGCGAGGGCGTGATCCGCGCCTTGCGCGCGGGCCGCGATCAGACGCGCGTCGTCCACCGCCAATATGACACGGGCATCGGCGAACATTGCGAGGTCGAAGGCCTGTCGCTTTCGCCCCGCCCCGGCAATCTTCTGATCGTCTGCAAAAATATGTATGAAGGGGATCGGCGCGGAACGCTGGTCATCTATGAGTGGGACGCCGAAACGCATGAACCGGTGGGCGCGCCCTGGCGGCAGATTCCACTTGCGCAGGCGCTGCGCGCGGAGCGGATCGACTTTGCGCCGTCTGGCATCGAATGGCTGCCCGATTATGAGCAGATCCTCGTTATTTCTGCGCGCGGACGTTCGATGCTGGTACTCGATCGGGACGGCGGGATCGTCGCCCGGCATCGGCTCAACATGATAAACCACCCGCAATCCGAAGGCGTTACGGTGGTGGGATCGGACCGGCTTGTGATTGCGGACGAGGGCCAGCAGGGCGAACCGGGCCAGATTGCGATCTACCCATTCCCGTTAGGTTAGGCAGTCGTCGATCAGATTGTCCTCGACTTCTTGGGGCGTCGCAATGTCCTCGAAGAAGTCCGCGAGATAGGATGTCGCCCGATCGCGCCGCCGCTCGCTTAATTGCGGGATCGAGGCCAGCACGGCTTCAAGCCGCGGGCGAGCCGCAAGAAATTCGGCCGCTGCCGCGCGCGTCTCGGCGTTATGGAAACAGAAGCCGCGGAAAACGCGGGTCCGTACGCTCGAGACCCGGATTTGCGCCGGCGGGGCCGAGTAGGGCGCGTCCACAAGCCCTGTCTGATCGAAATCATAGGGCAGCGAGACGAGATTGCTCGTCGCCGTTTCGGTCATGCCGATGGGCCGCGTATTGTGGCAGCAATCCTCGCCGGGCGGGCCGGACTGTACTGCCCAGTCCAGATTGCCGACCATATATTGAAAGACCGCGATCCGCCCCATATCGGCGCGGCTGAGCTGCGACGGGGGAAAGCTCGGCGTTTCGACCTCGACCATCCCATTGCGTTCCGCCGCATCGTCGACATCCTCGATAAAGAAACCGACGCGCGAAACGGTCGGCGTGTCCGCGTCGCTGCGATAATAGTCGATCTGCGCGAGCCGTACCCGGAAGCTGCGATCCGTCATCGCATTGTAGAGCCGGTAGGCGGCATATTCGAGCAGCACGTGCTGCTGATGGGCGCTGCGCCGCTGGCAATGGGTGACGAGCTTGATCCGCCGCTGCTCCTGGAACAGTCCCGATTCCGGACGGGCGGGGAGCTCGACGCGCAGCGGCGGAAAGGTGCAGATGCCGTTGTGACGGCGCGATACGCCACGCGGCGACAGCTGGATCTCGTGCGTCTCGGGCACCGAACCGTGAACCGTCAGCGTAGCAGGCCCGCCTTCATCGACACGCGTGATCCGCCGCAGATCGCCGCGGATCGAAATCTGGATCATCTCATCCGAAGCGAAAAGCGGTGTCGGATCGGCCGGCTGCGCCGATGCAGGCTGGGCGAATACGGCGATACCGAGGGCCGCGAGAACCCCGAAAAATCTCGAGATTGGCATTACGGACTCTCCCCTTCCCCTACGACATGCGCGGTAACGGTATCGCCGACAATCTCAAGATAGGTCCGCGGCCCGCCATAATAGTCTGAAATCCCGGTATCGATCCCGATCAACCGCCCGTCTAGCAGCATCCGGATGCCGCCCAAGGACGGCGTATGGCCGACCACGATGCGCGACACGTCATGGGCGGCCAGCACGGTCGCGATTTCCGGCTCCGCATCCTCGGGCGGAATGAGTGCGATCTCACCGCGCTCGTCGCGCAGGAAATAACCACGATACCAGAGCGGGCCATCGGGATCGTTGAGTATGGAGGTGTTGGAATCGTCCCGCTCGGCGATGGCCTCCGCGACGCGCGCATTGATATCGGCAACGGAAAGCCCGGCATAGTCCGTGCTGATCCCGGCATGGACGAACAGCGTATCGCCAATCTTCGCGACCGCCGGATTGCCGGCCAGCCATTGGCCGATCTCGCCCTCCGGCCCCCAGGCCATGATCAACTCCGCCGCGCCGAGCGGCGTTTCGCGCAGCCAGAGCCGCCTTATCTGGTCTTCGGACAATGCCGGCTGCTGGCGCCGGTACGCGCGTTCGATCCGCGCCTGATTGTGACGATAATAGCGGCGCAACACCCGATCCGATTCCTCGGTGCGGAAAGCCGCGAAATCATTCTCATGAACGTAGCGGATATCACCGAGCACGTTCATCGCTTCGTGATTGCCGATCAGCACGATCACGCGGCCGTCCGCGGCGGCAGCTTCGTCCCGCAGCCGCATCAGATCGTGGATGATGGGCATCGAATTGGGGCCGCGGTTCGCCACATCGCCGACCTGAAGCAAGGTCGCATCGCCGCCGATCCACGCGCCGTCTGCGTTCACCAGACCCGCCGCTTCGACGATCGCACGAAACGCTTCATGATCGCCATGCACATCGCCGATGGCCACGACGCGCGGGGCGGTTTCGGCTTCTTGTGGTTCCTCCATCCATGCGGGCGCGATGGGCTCAGCGGTGGCAGGCGTGGACGCCATGCTCATCAGCAGCGCCGCACAAACGGCCAATCCGCTTCGCAACCAACGCGTCATTCCGATACCCCTCTCTTTGGCCGGAAACGAGCGTAAGCACGGCCCGCCTGTCAAGGCAAACGCAACAATGGCAGATGAAACGCTTTCCAGACCCCGCTTGGACTGACAGCCTGGTATCGATCGGGTAACAGGGCGCGATGTTCTTTCGGTTGGCCATTGCGATCTGTGCCCTGGTGGCGGTTGCCGGATGCGATAGCCTCGCCCGCGATGCCATCTACCATCCGCCGCAAGCGCCGCTTACGCTCGAAGGGCTTCCAGCCGGCACGGAGTTGATCACGGTCGACACGGCCGACGGTCTCACGCTTTCGGGCATCGTTGCGACCGGGCGCCGCGACCGGCCTGTCCTATTGCTGTTTCATGGCAATGCAGCGAGCGCCAGCGGCATAGTGCGATGGTTGGCGCCGTTGGCGGAAGCCGGTTTCGGCATCGTGGCGGCCGAATATCGCGGTTATAGCGGCAACCCGGGCACGCCGACCCAAGAGGGTATCGCGCATGACGCCGACGCGTTCCTGGCTTTGGCCGAGGAATTGGCGGGAAGCCGGCCGGTTATTGTTATCGGGCATAGTCTCGGCGGCGGGGTCGCTTTCGATCTTTCCCGCCGCGAACGGCTCGATGCGCTGATAACGATCGGAACCTTCACGTCGACGCGGGACATGGCGCCCGGCTGGGCCCGCGGACTCGTGCCTGACCCCTATGATAGCCTGACCGCCGTTAATCGCGCGGACGAGGCCGTATTCCTGATCCATGGACGCGCGGACGAAGTCGTACCGTTCGATCATATGCAAAGGCTTGCGCAGGCGGCGGCGCAAGCGGAATTGGCCGGCGCCTCGATTGCACTCGATCACGCCAATCATGTTCCGAGCGGCGAAAAGATATCCCGGATCATTCGCCATATTGCCGATCAGCTCGACAGCCCGGATGACGAGCCAAGCCGGATACTGACCGGCATGACGTGGGAGTCTTTCGAAGAGCCGGCTTCCTGACGACAGAAATCCATCGCCATGGATTCAGTCCCATTCGGTCGGCGTTGCATTTCGCCTGTTTACCGACGCGATTTGTGTAAACGGCATGACACTTTTGTGGCGAAACTTGGTAAATCGCGGAATATCTGGCAAAGTCCTTCTTCAGGGGAGACTTGCTATCGGTATTCTGAGATGGTCGATCATGTTGGGTTTGGCCGGCGTGGCCAGCCCTGCATTGGCTGCGGCAACCGACGCACCTTCCTCGCCCCTTGCCAGGCTGTTCGATGCCGGCGGCCCGATTATCGTGATACTTGCGATACTGGCGGTGCTCGCGCTGGGCGTCACGCTCGTCAAATTCGTACAATTCTGGCGTATCGGCGTTGGCAGAGCCGGTTTCGTCGCGGACCAGGTCGAGGCGATCAAGCAGAATGATATCGCCGGTGCGATCGAAGCGCTGGAAGCGCGAAGCAATCCGGTCGCGCGGGTAATGGCGGCCGCGGCGCGCGGCAGGGCCAATCCCAGAATGACAAACGAAGTGGTACGCGAGGAGACTGCCCGGGTCGCCGAGGCGCAGCTCGATGCTTTGGAGCGCGGCCTCGCCTTGCTCAGCCTGATCGCCACCATCGCACCGCTGCTCGGTCTGCTCGGCACCGTGCTCGGGATGATCGAAGCGTTCCAGGAAATGGAGACGGTCGGCGACCGCATCGAGCCGGCGGTACTGGCCGGCGGCATCTGGGAAGCGCTGCTGACAACCGCGGCAGGGCTCTCCGTGGCGATACCAGCAGCCGTATTCTTCACCTGGCTCCAGCGCACGGTCGATGTCGAGGGCCAGCGCATGGAAGACGCCGCGACCCAGATTTTCACGATCTCGCTATACGATGCAGTCGAGGAACAGCCTGCACCGGGCGATCCTCCACAGCCTGAGCCGGCACCGGCATGAACCTGCTGCGCCACCGTCACGATCAGGGGGCGCTGCTCAATGTCACCCCGCTGATCGACGTGGTCTTCATACTGCTCGTCTTCTTCATGCTGACGACGAATTTTGCCCGGTTCCGGTTGATCGGCGTCGAAACGCCCCAGGAGCGCGAGGTCACGCAGGATACCGCCGCCGCAATCGTGATCCTCGTCGAGGCCGATGGCACCTTCAGCTATGATGGTGACCCGGCGAGCCTGGAGGAAATATCCGCCAATGTGGCCGAGATGATCGCGGTCGACCCGGGTCGTACCTTTCTCATCCGTCCCGAACCCGGCGTTACGATGCAGGAAGCCATCGACGTGTTTCAGCTTGCGCGGGACGCCGGCGCCTATGCGGTCAGTTTCACCGGGCCACAGGAGCAATCCTGAGCCATGAAGCTCGAACGCGCCCGACCCAAGCGAGAGCTCATCAACATCACACCGCTGATCGACGTCGTCTTCATCTTGCTCGTTTTCTTCATGCTGGCCGGTGCCATCGAACCCGAAGACCCATTTGCAGTCGCGCCGCCGGCTTCGGCCAGCGAAGAACGCGGCGACATTCAGGATTTCGTCGTTCTGGTCGGGGAAAATGGCGAGGTCGCGCTGGACGATCGCCCGTTGGAACGTGATGAACTGACCGGCGCAGTGCGCGCGGCGCTGGAGTCGCGACCCGGCGCCCTCATCCAGCTGAAGCCAGATGGTGGCGCCGACGCCCTGACGATCATCGAAATCATGGAGGAGATTCGCGAGGCTGGCGCTGAATATATCGTGCTGCTGACAGTAGGTCGCGGTGAGATCGGAGGCGGCGGATGAGCGTCATCCCGTGGAGCAGCGCGATCAGCCCGGCCCGGCCGCCGATTCCGGCCAATTGGCACTGGGCGCTGGGGCTCGCCATCGCCACGCTGATCCTGGTTTTGGCGAGCTGGCCGCTCGCACAGCAAGAGCCGCTCGGCGAAGAAACGGAAGAGGCGGAACGGATAGTGGTATCACTAGGCGGGCCTCCGCAACGGCTCGAAGCACCGCCTGTGCCGCAAGACGTACAAACGCCCGAGGAGCCGCCCGTGGCCACGGAACGCGACCCGGATGCGCCGCCGCCCACACCGCCCGATGCAAGGCCGCCGCCCAACTGGACGCAGGCCAGTGACCGCCTCTCCTCGGGTCGTGGCGCGGAACGGCCTGTCATACGCCGCGATCCGCCACCGCCAGCGCCAGGACGCAGCACGGCAGAAATCGAGAATCGGCTGACCAGCATTTCGACACGGCTCTATTCAAGCCGCCTTGTCTACCCGCAAGGCTCGTTGTTGATCGGAGAAGAAGGTGTCGGCCGCCTGCGCATAGTCATCGCGCGCGCAGGCGATATTCTCGAGTGGGAACTTGTGCAATCGACCGGCCACTGGCGGCTCGATCACGAGATCGAACGCGTTGCCCGGCGGATTACGCGGGTCGATCCGCTGCCTGCAGATTATCGAGGATCGCGCGCCGAAATAACAATTCCGATCTCGTTTATCATCCAATAGCGGCCTCTCACCGGATAATGGCGGTTGCGCCCGGCACCCGCGAAATTGACACGTCCAGTCTCACTTCCTATATCCTCGCTATCACCGCTGCCGTTCGAGCAATGATGCGAATTTGCGCGCCGCATCACAAGAATGGATCGGCTTCGGTTTCATAGACGCTCAAAGCTGCAGATTCCCCGGTTCCGAGGACAGGGAGTCTTGCGGCTTTTTGTCGTCTCCGCGCTGCGAGATTAGAGCAGACACCGAGGCAAATATTCCATGGCGACCAAGGCGAAAGCGGCTCAGCAGACCCGCACGAAGCGTATCCGCAAGATTTTCGGCGACATTCACGAAGTGATCCAGATGCCGAACCTCATTGAGGTTCAGCGCGACAGCTACGAGCAGTTTCTCCGCTCCAACCCGGAGATCGACTATGTTTCGGGGCTTGAAAAAACGCTCCGCTCGGTCTTCCCGATCCGCGATTTCGCCGGCACCGCCGAGCTCGATTTCGTCCATTATGAACTCGAACCGCCGAAATATGACACCGAGGAATGCCGCCAGCGGGGCATCACCTATGCCGCTCCGATGCGCGTTACGCTGCGCCTGATCGTCTTCGAAGTCGATCCCGACACCGAAACCCGCTCCGTCCTCGATATCAAAGAACAGGATGTTTACATGGGCGATATGCCGCTCATGACCGAGAACGGCACCTTCCTCATCAACGGCACCGAGCGCGTCATCGTTTCGCAGATGCACCGCTCGCCGGGCGTGTTGTTCGATCATGACCGTGGCAAAACGCACGCTTCGGGCAAGTTTCTCTTCGCCGCGCGCGTGATTCCCTATCGCGGCTCCTGGCTCGATTTCGAATTCGACGCCAAGGACATCGTCAATGTCCGCATCGACCGGAAGCGCAAACTGCCGGTCACGGCATTATTGCACGCACTTGGCCTGACCAGCGAGGAAATCCTTCAGCATTTCTACGAGACGGTAACGTACAAGCGCGCCAAGGATGGCTGGGAAATCCCGTTCGTCAGCGAGAATTGGCGCGGCCAGAAGCCGGCCTTCGATATCGTCGATGCGAAATCGGGTGAAGTCGTCTTCGCCGCCGGGCAGAAAATCACGCCGCGCACGGCGACGAAGGCCGAGAAAGACGGTCTCAAGAACCTGCTGATCCCGACCGAAGAGATTTTCGGCCGTTACAGCGCGTTCGACCTGATCAACGAGAAGACCGGCGAGATCTATATCGAGGCCGGCGACGAGGTTTCCGAAGAAAATCTCGAAAAGCTCGATGGCGCGAAAATCAAGGAGCTCGTGCTGCTCGACATCGATCATGTCACGACCGGCCCGTGGATCCGCAACACGCTGAAGGCCGACAAGGCCGAGGATACGGACCAGGCGCTGGCCGATATCTATCGCGTGATGCGCCCGGGTGAACCGCCGACGCGCGAAACCGCCGATGCGCTGTTCGAAGGCCTGTTCTTCGACGCCGAACGCTACGACCTGTCGGGCGTCGGCCGCTGGAAGCTCAATATGCGCCTCGACCTCGATGCACCGGAAGACCTGACAACGCTGCGCAAGGAAGACATCCTTGCCGTAGTCAAGGAACTGGTCGACCTCAAAGACGGCAAGGGCGAAGTCGACGATGTCGACAACCTCGCCAATCGCCGTGTACGTTCGGTCGGCGAACTGCTGGAAAACCAGTATCGCGTTGGCCTCTTGCGCATGGAGCGCGCGGTCAAGGAACGCATGAGCTCAGTCGATGTCTCAACCGTCATGCCGAACGACCTGATCAACGCGAAGCCAGCCGTGGCCGCCGTGCGCGAATTCTTCGGTTCGTCGCAGCTCTCGCAGTTCATGGACCAGACCAACCCGCTGTCCGAAGTCACCCATAAGCGCCGCGTCTCGGCGCTTGGTCCGGGCGGGCTTACCCGCGAACGCGCCGGCTTCGAAGTCCGAGACGTGCACCCGACTCATTATGGCCGGATCTGCCCGATCGAAACGCCCGAAGGCCCGAATATCGGCCTCATCAACTCGCTCGCTTCGTTCAGCCGCGTCAACAAATACGGGTTCATCGAAACGCCGTACCGCAAGGTCGAGAATGGCAAGGTGACCGACGAGGTCGTCTATCTCTCGGCCATGGAAGAGCAGAAGCATACGGTCGCGCAGGCCAATGCCGATCTCGATGCCAAGGGCGGCTTTGTCGAGGAAATCGTCTCCTCGCGTCAGGCCGGCGAATTCCTGATGGCACCGCGCGATACGATCACGCTGATGGACGTGTCGCCGAAGCAGCTCGTTTCGGTCGCCGCCTCGCTCATCCCGTTCCTCGAGAATGATGACGCGAACCGCGCGCTTATGGGATCGAACATGCAGCGCCAGGCCGTGCCGCTGGTGAAAGCCGAAGCGCCGCTGGTCGGCACTGGCATGGAAGCGACCGTGGCGCGGGATTCCGGCGCCGCCGTTGTCGCCCGTCGCGGCGGCATCGTCGATCAGGTCGATGCGACGCGTATCGTGATCCGTGCCTCCGGTGCGGTCGATGCCAATGAAAGCGGCGTCGATATCTATACGCTGATGAAGTTCCAGCGCTCGAACCAGAATACCTGCATCAACCAGCGCCCGCTGGTGAAGGTCGGCGAGACGGTCGAAGCCGGCGACGTGCTCGCCGACGGGCCGTCGACCGAATATGGCGAACTGGCGCTCGGCAAGAACACGCTCGTCGCGTTCATGCCGTGGAACGGCTATAACTATGAGGATTCGATCCTTATCTCCGAGCGTATCGTGAAAGACGACGAATTCACCTCGATCCATATCGAGGAATTCGAAGTCATGGCGCGCGACACCAAGCTCGGACCGGAAGACATTACCCGCGACATTCCGAATGTCGGCGAGGAAGCGCTGCGCAACCTCGACGAGGCGGGCATCGTCTATATCGGCGCCGAAGTGCATCCGGGCGATATCCTTGCGGGCAAAATCACGCCCAAGGGCGAATCCCCGATGACGCCGGAAGAGAAGCTCCTCCGTGCGATCTTCGGCGAGAAAGCGTCCGATGTCCGCGATACGTCGCTGCGCCTGCCGCCGGGCGTCGCGGGGACGGTCGTCGAAGTCCGGGTGTTCAATCGCCACGGCATCGACAAGGACGAGCGTGCCCTGGCGATCGAACGCGAGGAAATCGAACGCCTCCGCAAGGATGCCGACGACGAACGCGCGATCCTCAACCGCGCCACCTATGGCCGGCTCAAGGACATGCTGACGGGTCAGACGGCAACCGCGACGCCGAAGGGCGTCACCAAGGGCTCGAAGATCACCGTCGCGATGCTCGATGAGGTCGAGAAGCACGAATGGTGGCAGTTTGCGGTGAAAACAGACAAGCGCCAGGGCGAGCTCGAAGTCGTCAAGCAGCAATATGACGAGGCAGCCGAGAAGATCGAAGCCAAGTTCGAGGACCGTCGCGAGAAGCTGGAGCGGGGCGACGAGCTGCCGCCGGGCGTACTCAAGATGGTCAAGGTCTTCGTCGCGGTGAAGCGCAAGCTGCAGCCGGGTGACAAGATGGCCGGCCGCCACGGTAACAAGGGCGTGATTTCGCGCATTCTGCCGCAGGAAGACATGCCGTTCCTCGAAGACGGTACGCCGGTCGATATCGTGCTCAACCCACTGGGCGTGCCCAGCCGCATGAATGTCGGGCAGATTTTCGAAACCCATCTCGGCATGGCCGCGCGCGGCCTCGGCCGGCAAATCCGGGGCGCTCTGGAAGACTGGCGGCATGCCAACCCGGATGCCAAGGCCGGCAAGGCGCCGGCGGCGGTCCGCGATGCGATGAAGACCGCCTATGGCGAGCCTTATCATGCGAGCATCAAGGCGCTGGACGACGATACCGTCGTCGAGATGGCGGGCCGGCTCACCAATGGCGTGCCGATGGGTACGCCGGTGTTCGACGGTGCGCGCGAGAGCGATGTCTCCGACATGCTCGATCTCGCCGGGCTCGACCAGAGCGGCCAGGTCGTTCTCTATGACGGCCGGACGGGCGACCAGTTCGACCGCAAGGTGACGGTGGGCTATATTTATATGCTCAAGCTGCATCACCTGGTGGACGACAAGATCCACGCCCGCTCGATCGGACCGTACAGCCTCGTTACCCAGCAGCCGCTTGGCGGCAAGGCGCAGTTCGGCGGTCAGCGCTTCGGCGAGATGGAGGTCTGGGCACTCCAGGCCTATGGTGCGGCCTATACTTTGCAGGAAATGCTGACGGTGAAGTCCGACGATGTCGTCGGCCGGACCAAGGTCTATGAGGCGATCGTCAAGGGCGATGATACGTTCGAGGCCGGCGTGCCGGAGAGCTTCAACGTGCTCGTCAAGGAAATGCGCAGCCTCGGCCTCAGCGTGGACCTCAAATCGCTGTCCGACGAGGATGACGAAGACGAACTTTCCGAAGCCGCCGAGTAACCACGATTATCAGTCCCCTGCCCTCCGGTGATCGGATCGGGCGGGCCGGGGCAGACAAGGATCAGACATGAACGAACTGACCAACTTCCATAACCCGGTACAGAAGCCGGAAACCTTCGACGAGATCCAGATCGGCCTCGCGTCGCCGGAAAAGATCCGCAGCTGGTCTTTCGGCGAGATCAAGAAGCCGGAAACGATCAACTACCGCACGTTCAAGCCGGAACGCGACGGCCTGTTCTGCGCGCGCATCTTCGGTCCGATCAAGGATTATGAGTGCCTGTGCGGCAAGTATAAGCGCATGAAATATAAGGGCATCGTCTGCGAGAAATGCGGTGTCGAGGTGACGGTTTCCAAGGTCCGCCGCGAGCGGATGGGCCATATCGACCTTGCTGCGCCGGTCGCGCATATCTGGTTCCTGAAGTCCCTGCCCTCGCGCATCGGGCTTCTGCTCGACATGCAGCTCAAGCAGCTCGAGCGCATCCTCTATTTCGAGCAATATGTCGTCATCGAGCCCGGCCTGACCGCGCTGGAGAAGTTCCAGCTGCTGACCGAGGACGAGCTGCTCGAAGCGCAGGACGAATATGGCGAAGACGCCTTCTCCGCCGGGATCGGCGCGGAAGCCGTCAAGATGATGCTGATGGACCTCGATCTTGAGCGGGAAAAGGAAGACCTGCTCGAGGAACTGGCGACGACCAAATCGACGCTGAAGCCGAAAAAGATCATCAAGCGCCTCAAGGTCGTCGAGAGCTTCATTGAATCGGGCAATCGCCCCGAATGGATGATCCTCGACATCGTGCCGGTCATCCCGCCCGAGCTGCGCCCGCTGGTGCCGCTGGACGGCGGCCGCTTCGCGACGTCGGACCTCAACGATCTCTATCGCCGCGTCATCAACCGGAACAATCGCCTGAAAAGGCTTATGGAACTGCGCGCACCGGACATCATCGTCCGTAATGAAAAGCGCATGCTCCAGGAATCGGTCGATGCGCTGTTCGATAACGGCCGCCGCGGCCGCACGATCACGGGCGCCAACAAGCGCCCGCTGAAATCGCTGTCCGACATGCTCAAGGGTAAGCAGGGCCGCTTCCGCCAGAACCTGCTGGGCAAGCGCGTCGACTATTCGGGCCGCTCGGTCATCGTGACGGGTCCGGAACTCAAGCTGCACCAGTGCGGCCTGCCGAAGAAGATGGCGCTCGAACTGTTCAAGCCATTCATCTACGCCCGTCTCGACGCCAAGGGCCTCTCCATGACGCTCAAACAGGCCAAGAAATGGGTCGAGAAAGAGCGTAAAGAAGTCTGGGATATTCTCGACGAGGTGATCCGCGAACATCCCGTGATGCTGAACCGCGCGCCGACGCTGCATCGTCTCGGCATCCAGGCGTTCGAGCCGGTGCTGATCGAGGGCAAGGCGATCCAGCTTCACCCGCTGGTCTGCGCCGCGTTCAACGCAGACTTCGACGGCGACCAGATGGCCGTGCAC
>NZ_JANQNS010000009.1 GCF_028279465.1 Parasphingopyxis sp. | reverse complement strand
CGGCTGCTGGACGGATGACGGAGAGCTCTATCCGGTCGGCAAAGCCTATTCGGGCTTTTCCGACACGGAGCTCAAATGGCTCGACCGGTTCGTGCGGACCAACACGGTCAACCGCTTCGGCCCGGTGCGCGAGGTGGAGAAGACGCTCGTCGTGGAAGTCGCGTTCGATTCCATCCATGAATCGAAACGCCACAAATCGGGCCTCGCCATGCGGTTCCCCCGTATCTCGCGCCTGCGCCGCGACAAGCCCGCGCACGAGGCGGACACAATTGCGACATTGCGGGATATGATCGACTAGGCGATAGTGCCGCCATGAGAATATTGCCGACCGGCGTAAATCCGATTTCTCATAAACCGTTCATCGCCGATACAGAACGCTTCGTCGATAGCGGCATCCGGTCGCAAAAATTGAAAAGGAGCCAATTGGCTCCATCGCACAGGGAGACTTTCAATGACGACCCAGCTATCCCGAATTGCTTTTGCCGGCGCACTCGCCGCCGCTCTGCCGGCCGCGGCGCTTGCCCAGACGCCTCTGGCGCCGGGCAGCGCTACGCAAGGCGAACTGACCCGCGAAAGCGAACGGGTGACGAGCAACGATTACTATCTCGACAGCTACACCGTGACGGGCGAAGCCGGCGACCGTATCGCCATCGCCATGCAATCCGACGATTTCGACACTTTGCTCGAGATCGGCCTGATGGAGAGCGATCAGTTCATGCAGATGTTCGTCGACGATGATGGCGGCGAAGGGCTGAACTCGCGGCTCGTCTTCACCTTCCCGGAGAGCGGCACCTATATCGTGCGCGCGCGGACGTTCGGCGCGGATGCCACCGGCAATTACACGATCGAGCTGACCGAACTGCCGCCGCCGCCGCCGCCGCCGCCGCCGATCCGCATCCGCGCCGGCGGGACGGCCGATGGCGAGCTGACAATGGACAGCCCGACCTACGTCTCGGACAGTTACGGCGTCGAGGGCCGGCATTACGCGCTCTACGAATTGCGCGGCCGGGAAGGCGATACGCGCACGATCACGCTGAGATCCGAAGATTTCGACGCATTCCTCGAAGTGGGCGGGATGACGCCGCTGGGCTTCGCCGTGTCCGACAGTAACGATGACGGAATCGCGAATGAGGGCGAGGAAGCGCTTGGGCTCGACTCCCGCCTGACGGTGACGTTCCAGCGGTCGGGAACGCTGATGATCCGCGCGACTACGCTGGGCGGAGGGGCGACAGGCACCTACGCACTGAGTGTTGAATAGGGTTAATTTTCTCTGACCAGAGGAGCCCGGGACCGTCCATCGGCCGCCGGGCTTTTCTTTTGTTTGCAGACGCTTGAGAGGCGCACAACTGATGCATTTTTGCATCACATTTTGGCCGCTCGATAGACAGCCACCTGCCGAAACCGCCTGATTCCAGTCGTTTCCGCAGCGATATGGAAAAACCTTGCTGAATCCCCGCATTACCGCCAGAAACGCGGGCAGAGTTTACTATTCCGTGACTTCCAACAAGGGGCATCGACAATGTCGGTAAAATCTTCTCGTTTTCTCTCACTCGCAACGACGACAGCCTGCGGCGCGATGGCGCTTGCGCTGGCGACGCCGGCCCAGGCCATCGTTCCGAACGATAATTTCACGCCGGCGGACATTATCGACGATACCGGCTTTAACGGCGTCGGCATGTTCTTCCGCAATGATGGCTTTGTCTGCTCGGGTACACTGCTGAATCCACGCACCGTTCTGTTCGCCGCGCACTGCGTGAACGACCGCCCCGAAAGCGATTATGGTACGGTCATTCGCTCGGCCTTCTCGTTCGACGACGATGCATTGCCGGGCTTCCTCGACTGGATCAACAACGGCTTCCGCTCAAGCAATGATCTCGGCGTATACGACATCGCACAGGTTTTCTACGATCCGCGTTCGCTCGACGATCCCGCCGCACAAGGCTTCCTCGAAGGCGATATCGCCATCGCGAGCCTCTCATCGCCAGTCGGCACACGGCTCGACCCAACAACGCAGACTCTGCAGCCGATAATACCGACTTGGGCGCTGCTCTTCTCGCCGCTGCCAGCCCCGGACAGTATCGATCCTGTCACCGGCACCGGCTACCATGTCAACATTACCGGCTATGGCCGTTCGGGCAACGGCACACAGGGTGACATCCAGGGCATCGACTGGCGCCGGCGCGCGGCCGAGAATATGCTTGGCGCGCTGACCTCTTTCGACGAGCGCAACCAGTTCCTGTTCGGCGATCCGTTCGGCGACCTGCCGTCGAGCCTCTATCGTCTCGACTTCGACGATCCGAACAAGACCAACCCGTTCGACTTCAACCTATACAAGGATGAGCCGCTCGAACGTGAAGCAACGACGGCTGGCGGCGATTCTGGCGGCCCACTGGTCCTTGACGCGGCGAACAACGATCTGTCCGACGAAGATCTGCAGATCGGCGTCCTTTCGGGCGGCAGCCGCTTCTTCGGTCCGCAGTCGTTTTCGAGCTACGGCACGGAAAGCTTCTACCAGCCACTCTATCTCTATTGGGACTATATCATCGCCACTAACCCCTATCGCTATGTCAGCGCTGTCGAGGGCGACGGCAATTGGGAAGACGGCAGTCACTGGGTAACGGAACTCGATCCGATCTATCGGATTATCGACGATGACGGCAATGTCGTGAACGGCCTGCCGACGTCGCCGGGCCTCGGGCCGGAGGGCGGCTCGCCCGATTTCGGCGAGGTCTGCTTCGACCCCGAAGGCGCCAATCCGGGCGATGGCTGTCAGGATCTGGAAACCGGCGACGCCACGCCGCCGGCGCGCGAAACGGGCGGCAATATCGTTTCCGGTATCGGCACGGCCAATCTCGACGATCTGGTAAACCCTGCGGTTGCTGCGGACTCCGGCGATGAAGGCGAAACAGTCGCCGCGAACGCCGCTCCCGCAGCTGGCGCGGAAGCACCGGCATCGGCTCCGGGTGTCCGCGCCGGTATGATCATGGGCGCCGAGAATCAGTCTCAGAACGGTGTCGAATTCGCCATCGAAGCGCCGCACAATGGCGTCGAGCTGGTCGAGAACCAGCCGCATGACGAAGACGGCGCGGAGTTCGCCGAAGAACAGCCGCAGGGCATCAATGGCGGCGGACCGGAGTTCGCCGACACGCCGAACCCAGCACCGACGCTGGACAACGGCCTGCCCGGCGCCACCGGTTTCGTACCCGATAACATCGACGCCGACGCAGTTGCCGGTGTTAATGGCCGCTATTTCGACGTCACGTTAAGCGCAGCCGGCACGACGACGCTGAGCAGCGCGGTTACGATCGACCGTCTTACGGTCACCGGCGATGCGGGTCTCAATGTCGCGTCGACTGGCGACCTTTCGACGGTGATCGACATCACGCAGACGGGCGGCATGATCAATGTCGACGGCTCGTTGAACACGCTCGGTGACTTCCTGCAGGTCGCTGGCCTGCTGACGGGTACGGGCACGGTCCAGACGCCGTTCCTGACGAGCGTCATGGGCGGTATCGCACCGGGCGGCATGGGCACAGTCGGCACGCTGACGGTGGACGGCAACCTGATCCTCTCGTCCGGCGCCACGACGATGTTCGATATCGGCGATGCGCCGACCTCTGATCTGCTCGCGGTTACCCGCGCAGCGAATCTCGGTGGCACGATCGCATTCGCACCGGTCGCCGGCACCACGCCGCGTGAAGGCGATATTTACACGCTGATCACGGCGGGCGGCGGTGTTACCGGCACGTTCGATACGGTTGGCACCATCAGCGCCATTCTGCGCGCCGATGTCGCTTACAATGCGAACGATGTGCGGATCCGTATCTTCGCCAGCGATTTCGCTGACATAGTCGACGGCTCCTCGTTGGTGCAGACGTCCTATGCCAATATCTTCGACGGCAATCGCGGCCGCGCCGATCTAAGCGCGATCTACGATTTCCTCGATCTGGCGGACGTTGCGACCATCCAGGCGACGTTCGAAGGTCTCGCTCCGCTTAACGAGAATACGCGGACCGGCCTCGGCATCGCCGCGATCGATCACATGTCGCGTTTCTACCGGGATCGCATGTCGGCCCTGCGCGGCTCTGGCTATGGCGGTGGCGGTACGATCTCGATGGTCGGCAATCCGGTGCAGGTTGCGGCTCTGGCAGACAATGGTGCCAGCGCGGCGCCGTGGCAGCAGCAGGTTGCACAGGATGCGAATGGTGGCGGGCAAGTAGTCGACAACACGAGCATCGATGACAGCATGGCGATCTTCCTCGCCGGCGGCTTCATCGACGGCAGTCTGTCTCCGATGCCCGCGGCACTAGCAACGGGCCGGGATCAGTTCGACGGCTATTTCCTCGCCGGCGGCCTTGAATATATGCCGCACGCCAATGCGGTAATCGGCATCTCGATCGCTTATACCGATCTCGATGGTGATGCATCGGCGGGCCAGACGGCCAATGGCGAACTGCTTCAGGGCACGATCTACGGCTCGTGGACGACGGCCAGCAATTTCGTGCTGAGCGGTCAGACCAGCATCGGCCAGCTCGATTCGTCCTCGCGGCGTACGGCGACCGTGGGCCCCGTGACGAACAATCTCGCGCTGGACGAGGATGTGTTCAGCTTCTCGACCGAAGGCATGGTCGGTTACAACATCCACAGCGGGAACTTCACGCTGACCCCGAATGTGGCGCTGCGTTACGCGATACTCGATTTCGACAACGCCAATGAAACCGGCGGTCCGCTGGCTCTCGCGATCCAGCGGCGCACGGAATCGGTCGACAGCTTCCAGGGCCGGTTCGGGTTCGATCTCGGCTTCGGCTCGGCCAATATCCGGCCGCGGCTGAATATGGCCTATGTCCACGATTTCTCGGAGAACCCGGCACTGTTCACGGCTAATCTGGTTGGCGGGCCGAACACGGGGATCGCGCCGTTCGCGCTGTCCGCCGGCCAGGATCGGGATTGGGTCGAAGTCAGCGCCGGCCTCGTCATCGAGACGGGCTCGATCGATATCGATCTTGCCGCGGACACGACGGTCTGGCGCAGCGATGTGCGCAACCAGAGCTACCGCGCAACGGCGACCTTCCGCTTCTAGAGAAGCACCAGGTCCCAACAAAAAGGGCCCCGGCAGACATTCTGCCGGGGCCCTTTTTCTATCCGCAATCCGCGCGGCCGAAACCGCGCTTCGGACTAACGGCTAATCATGCTTCGGTACCAGATTGACCGCCGCATGCTTGCCGCGCCGATCCACCTCGAGTTCGAAGTCCAGCCGGTCGCCTTCGTTGAGCGTCGGCATGCCGGCGCGTTCCACGGCGCTGATATGGACAAACGCATCGGGCTGGCCGTCATCGCGCTGAATGAAGCCGAAGCCCTTCATCGCATTGAAGAATTTCACCGTGCCGCTGGCCTTCTCTCCGGTCAGCTGGCGCTGCGGCCCGCGATCCTGGCGATCGGGAACCGGCAGCGGTTCGCCGTCGATGACCAGATCGCTCGCGGACACTTTGCCATTGCGATCGACGAGGTTGAAACTCAGCGGCTGACCCTCGGCGAGGCCGGTTAAGCCGGCCCGCTCGACGGCGCTGATATGCACGAACACATCGTCACCGCCATCGTCGCGGACTATGAAACCGAAGCCTTTCTGGGCGTTGAAAAATTTGACGACACCCTTGCCTTCGCCAACGACCTGCGCCGGCATGCGGTCTCCGCCGCCGCCTCCGCCGCGATATCCACCGCCGCCTCCGCCGCGATCCTCATATCCACCGGATTCGCGAAAACCGCCAAATCCGCCTGACGGCTCATTATAGCCTTGGTAGTTTTCGTCGCCGAAACTGTCGCGCTTATCCCGCCGGCGTCCCCGCCGGTCCCTGTCGAAACTCATCTGTCTAGTAATCTTCCTGTTTGCCCAAAGCTCTCAACCGAAGGCGCTCGCGCCGGGCAATGCGCGCCAACTTCATGGCACGATTCAGCCGTGCCGCGATTCGGTATAGCCGAAATCAGCCTGTTTCGCGAGCGATTTACGCGAGCAACGTGCCGGGATTGGGCATCGGCTCCCGGTTGAGAGCCCGGGTCAGCGACATGATCGATCGGATGAGGACCCAAACGAGTGCCAACAGCAATAGCGGAATGCCGAGCAAGGCACCGATAATCGTAAAGATCAAGACCATCGCCACGATGCTCGTCCCGATCCAGAGCACGAATGTCATGATATGATAATCATAATGCGAAGCTTCCCATGCTTCGCCCGGTTCCGACTTCCAGACCAGTGCCAAAATGAAGGCGACGAGGCCGGTAAGGCCGACCAGCAGGCTGGTCATATACAAGATCGACAGGATGACCGGACGGTTCGTGCCGGTGTCGGTGTTGGCCGGTGCCGCTTTCTGTCTCGGCTCGGAGCGGGGCGGTATATCGTGAGGCTCCGCCTCGTCGGTACGCGGCCGGACCGTCTCACGCTCATCGCGTGGCGGCCGGGACGTATTGGGCGCCTCGACTTCCAATTTGCTGCCCCGCTCGCGATCGTCATTCATGCCCATTACCTATTCTGCCCGGATTACGGACCATATGTGCCCCGTCGCCGTCGCCAAGGCAATGCGGGCCGGGCCATTGAGCACCTGCGGCTTTGCGCCTATGTGCGCAGACATGACAGTCTATTTCCACGAAGAAGACCTGCCCGCCGATGCACTCGGCGCTGGCGCGATCGCCGTCGACACAGAGACGATGGGCCTGCAGACGCCGCGCGACCGCCTCTGCGTGGTCCAGCTATCGGATGGCAGCGAGGATGAGCATCTGGTCCGCTTCGCGCCGGATAGCGACTATGCAGCGCCAAATCTCAAGGCGCTGCTCGGCGATCCCGAGCGGCTCAAACTCTATCATTTCGCCCGGTTCGATCTTGCCGCTATCGAACATTATCTCGATGTGGTGGCCGCGCCCGTTTATTGCACCAAGATCGCCTCGCGGCTCGTCCGCACCTATACCGACCGGCATGGGCTCAAGGAATTGTGCCGCGAATTGCTCGGCGCGGAGATTTCCAAACAGCAGCAATCGTCCGACTGGGGGGCGCCGGAGCTTAGCGACGCGCAAAAGGATTATGCGGCCTCCGACGTCCGCTTCCTGCACCGGCTGAAGGACGAACTCGATACCCGGCTCGAACGCGAGGGCCGAATGCATCTCGCCCAGGCCTGTTTCGACTTCCTGCCGCATCGCGCGCGCCTCGATCTGGCCGGCTGGCCCGAGATCGACATTTTCGCCCATGTCTGAGGCAGCCGAAGAGCGACTGAACCGGCGCCAGGACTGGGCGGCGCCGGGCGGGCGGCATGATCGTATCGTCAAATATCTGCAGTTTATCCTGCCGGCCGCGGTCGGCATTCTCGCGGCCTTTCTCGCAATGGCGCCATTGCAGAAAAGCAACGAGCTGAGCTTCCTCCTGTCGCGCGACAATGTCGAAGTCGCGACCGAAAGGCTGCGCGTGGAGGCCGCGCGCTATAGCGGCATCGACGGTGTCGGCCGGCCTTTCGAGCTCAATGCCGCCTCGGCGCTGCAACGCAGTTCGGCGACACCCATCGTGGAGCTCGACGATTTGTCCGCGCAGCTCGAACTTGATGACGGCCTCGCCTTCATCGTCGCCAATCGCGGATTGTACGATCTGGAAGACGAGATAGTGACGATCGACGGGCCGCTCGAATTCCGCGCGGCAGACGGCTATCGGCTGCGCACGAGCAACGTTCTCGTCCAGCTCGACGAACGCGAGATGCGCAGCGCCGGCGAGGTCGACGGAGAAATCCCGCTCGGCGCGTTCAGCGCCGAACGGATGCGCGTAGACCTGCCGACGCGAACGGTGTTTCTCGACGGCCGCGCCCGCTTGCGGATCGAGCAGGGGACAGGCAGATAGCGGCCATGGCCAGAAATCTTCTTGCGCCCTTTGCCACCGGATTCGCATTGGCGATGCTCGCCGCGGTCCCCGCGTCGAGCCAGTCGGCGCTGGGCGGCATGAACACGAATGCACCCGTCGATGTCGCCGCGGACCGGATCGAGGTGCAGGACCGGGCGGACCGCGCGATATTCTCGGGCAATGTGCAGGTCCGCCAGGGCAATCTCTCGCTCGACGCCGCGCGGATCACCGTCGCCTATACCGGAAGCGTCACGGGCGGCGTCGAAGTCCAAAGGCTGGACGCGAGCGGCGGCGTATTCGTCCGCAGCCCCAGCGAAACGGCGCGCGGCCAGTTCGCGGTGTACGATCTCAATCGCCGGCTGATCACGCTGGTCGGGGGCGTGGAGCTCAACCAGGGCGGGAATATCATTCGCGGTGGCCGGCTGGTGATCGATCTCGATAGCGGCCGCGCCGTCATCGATGGACGCTCGCAGGGTGGAGACGGCCTTGTCACCCAGGGCACGCCCTCGGGCCGCGTCACCGGCCGTTTCACCGTGCCGCAGCGCGGCAACTGACGTGAGCACTATCTAACCCGAAATCTGCCGAAAACCCATTGAATCGCGGGTTGCGCTTTCCAACATGCATGGATGATGCCAGATAGCGAAACGATGAACAAAGCGGAGATCATCGAACCGCCCGCAGCGCCCGAAGGACTCGATTCCGAGACCGAGGGCCTGTCCGTCATTTCGATCGCCAAATCCTATGACAAGAAGCAGGTTCTGTCCGATGTCTCTCTGCACATAGGCCGCGGCCATGTGCTCGGCCTGCTCGGCCCCAATGGCGCGGGTAAGACGACCTGTTTTTACTCAATCATGGGGCTTGTCCGCCCCGATTCCGGCCGCATCATGCTCGACGGCGCGGATATCACCGGACTGCCCATGTATCGCCGCGCGATCCTCGGCCTCGGCTATCTGCCACAGGAAACCTCGATCTTTCGCGGGCTGAGCGTCGAGAAGAATATCTCGGCCGTGCTCGAGATGAGCGAGCCCGACCCCGCAGCGCGCACCGAACGGCTCGAACAGTTGCTCGACGAGTTTTCGATCGGCCATTTGCGCGATTCCGCTGCGATGGCTCTGTCCGGCGGCGAGCGGCGACGCTGCGAGATTGCCCGGGCGCTGGCCGCCAATCCGTCGATAATGCTGCTCGACGAGCCTTTTGCCGGAATCGATCCGATCTCGATCTCCGATATTCGCGAACTCGTCGCCGATCTGAAGAACCGCAATATCGGGGTTCTGATCACCGATCATAATGTCCGCGAAACGCTCGGCATCGTCGATCAGGCCTGCATCATCTATGACGGCAAGGTGCTTTTCTCCGGATCGCCGGACGATCTGGTGGCCAATGACGAGGTGAGACGGCTTTACCTCGGCGAAGGGTTTCAGCGCTAAGGCCGCGTTATGGCCATAGGTCCTCGCCTCGACCTCAAACAAAGCCAGTCTCTGGTAATGACGCCGCAGCTCCAGCAGGCGATCAAACTGCTGGCGCTCTCCAATCTCGAGATCGAGGGGTTCATCGCCGAGGAGCTGGAGAAGAACCCGCTACTCGACACCGATGACGGGGACAGGACCGAGGCCGCGGCGCAAAGCGAAGGCGACGGTTTCGAAGATACGCCCGATCCCGCCACGGCCGACAGCCTGCTCCAGAATGGCGGCGCAGACGACGAAGCCCGGCTCGATATCGAGGATAGCGCGCTGTCGGACGACAGGGATTCGGATGCTGGCATGGACGGCGCGCTCGGTATGAGCGGGATCGATGGCGCGGCCGGCGGCGCGGACGGACCCGATCTCGATCTGCTGGCCGCCGAAGAATTGTCACTGCACGATCATTTGCTGGCCCAGGCCGGCGGGACGCTGTCAGGCCAGGACCAGCTGATCGCGAGCCAGCTGATCGAGCGGATCGACGAAAGCGGGTATCTGCGCGCCGATCTGCTCCGCCTGTCGCATCAGCTCGGCGTGCCGATGGCGGCGCTCGAAGACGTGCTGGCGGTGATCCAGACGTTCGAACCGACCGGTGTCGGCGCGCGCGACCTATCCGAATGCCTTGCGATCCAGGCGCGCGAAGCGGATCGCTACGATCCGTGCATGGCGAAACTGATCGACAATCTCGACCTCGTCGCCCGCGGCGAACTGGGGCGGCTCAAGCGCATGTGCCGGGTCGACGATGAAGATATGGCGGACATGATTGCCGAGCTGCGCGACTATGATCCGAAGCCCGGCAGCCGGTTCGGCGGCGATCCCGTCCAGGCTGTCGTCCCTGACATTTTCGTGGCAGAGCGGAAAAAGGGCTGGGCGGTCGAACTCAACAATGCGACGCTGCCCAAACTGATCGTCAATCGCAGCTATTATCACGAAATGTCCGAAGCCGGCGACGATGCGGAAAGCCGGGCCTGGCTCAACGAATGCCTGGTCAATGCCAATTGGCTGACCAAGGCCCTCGATCAGCGCGCGCGGACCATCGTCAAGGTCGCCAGCGAGCTCGTGAAGCGTCAGGCGGATTTCTTCCGCAAGGGCGTGACCCATCTCAAGCCGCTGACGCTACGGGAGATTGCCGACGCGATCGATATGCATGAATCGACGGTCAGCCGGGCGACGTCGAACAAATATCTGTCCTGCGATCGCGGGATATTCGAGCTCAAATATTTTTTCACCAGCGGCATCAGCACCGGTGAAGACGGCGAAGCGGCATCGTCCGAGGCTGTGAAGAGTCATATCCGGACTCTGATCGAAAATGAGGAGAAAATCCTCTCGGACGACAAGCTCGTCGCGCTGCTCAAGGAGCAGGGTTTCGACATCGCCCGGCGTACGGTCGCCAAATATCGCGAAGCGATGGGAATCGGCTCATCGGTCGAGCGGCGGCGCCAGAGAAAGCTCAGCACACGCGCCGCTTGAGAGGTTGCCTCTCGCTAGACGGGCTAGTTCGCGCGTTTCGACCCGCTCAGGAAATACCAGACGACATAGCCGATCAGTAATAGCGCAAAGCCGTACAGGACCATCGACAGGATCGACCGGACGACGGCAACGGCAACGATGATCAATATGATCGCTGCGACGATGGACAGAATGATCCGCAACACGTGTATTCTCCACCTAGTGTATTACCAATATAATACATCAGGGGCCCGGTTTCAACTGTCGCCGCCGCTTTCCTCGGCGAGAAGCTTGTCGATCTTGCGCCCATCCATGTCGACGACTTCGAAACGCCAGCCATCGGTTTCGAATATCTCGCCGGTTTTCGGCAGCCGCTTCAGGACGGACAGCGCGAAACCGGCAACCGTCGCATAGTCGCGGTCCTCGGGCAGATCGAAACCGAGCTTCTCTGCCATATTGTCCGCCGAAAGCGAGCCGGAGAACAGCCAGCTGCCGTCCGCGCGTTCGACAAAGGCCGGATCGGTGCCGACCTCCTGATCGGACACGAATTCACCGGTGATCGCGATCAGCAGGTCGAGCGGCGTCATGATGCCCTCGAAATGGCCATATTCGTCATGAACGAGCGCCATCGGCACGTCGGATTCGCGCAACGCCTCGAGCGCGTCCATGGCATCCACTTGATCGGGAATGATCGGCGCCTGCCGCATCAGCGCGCGCAGGTCCAGCGACCGGCCCTCGAACAGCGCCGAAACGATATCGCGCGCCTGCACAACGCCGATAATCTCGTCGATCGACCCTTCGGCGACGGGCAAACGGGTATGCGGTGTGGCGAGCAACGCCTCGCGGATTTCGTTGGGGCTGGAGGATGCCTCGATCCAGTCGACCTCGGTGCGCGGCGTCATCACTTCGCGCACGGGCCGGTCGGCGAGCCGAACCACGCCCGAGATGATCGCCCGTTCGCTTTCCTCGATCACGCCCGATTTGGTCGCTTCGGCAACCAGCATATGTAGCTCTTCGGCCGTCACCCGTTGGCGCGATTCGCGCGTCATCCGCAGCAAGCGGAAGATCAGCGCGCTGGTCCCGTCGAGCAGCCAGACGAGCGGCGCGGTCAGCGTCGCGAGCCAGCGCATCGGGACGGCGATGACGACCGCGATCCGCTCCGGATTGCGCAGCGCCAACTGTTTCGGCACGAGCTCGCCGATCACCAGCGACGCATAGGTGGTCAGCATGATCACGACCGCGAAACCCAGTGTCTGGGCCAGAGGCGGCTCGACCCCGATTAACTCCAGCCTTTCGCCCACCGGTCCGCCCAGGCTCGCACCAGAATAAGCGCCGGCGAGAATGCCGATCAGCGTGATACCGATCTGCACAGTCGATAGAAAACGGCCCGGCTCGGCCGCCAGATCGAGCGCCGTCTGCGCGCCGGACCGCCCGTCCTTCGCCAATGCCTGCAGCCGCGCCCGGCGCGAGGAGACAATCGCCAGTTCGGACATGGCGAAGATGCCATTCAGGAACACCAGCGCGAGGATGATGCATAGATCGAACCAGGGAAAGGGAGATAGGTCGGGTGGCATGATGGGACCGCTTCCGCCATTAGCCCGCTTTTGGCAGGCGGGACAAGCATATGATCAGCTTCTGTTCACCATGGACAGGGAACAAGCGCGATATTGCGGGGTTGTTGATCATAATGGATGCGCAAGAAGGAGGACGACAATGAGAATTTCCAAGGGGCTTTTGACGGGTACGGCGGCGATCGCGCTAATGGGCGCGACGGCGGCCTGCACGACCAATCCGCAGACCGGCGAGCAGCGCATTTCGCGCGCCGCGATCGGCGGCGTTGCTGGTGCGGTCGGCGGATATCTGATCGGCGATCTGGTCGGCGGACGGCGCGACCGGACCGAACGGATCGTGGGCGCCGGGCTCGGCGCGGTCGCGGGCATCGCGGTCGGCACCTATATGGACCGGCAGCAACGCGAGCTTGAAGCAGCGACGGCGGGCACCGGCACCAATATTATCCGCGAAGGCGACAATCTCTATCTGCAGATGCCGGGATCGGTCGCGGAATTCGATGTCAATTCGAGCCAGATCCGCCCGCAATTCCGCGCGACGCTGGACGAGATATCGCAAACGCTCGCCAGTTATCCGGAAACCTATATCGATATTTACGGACACACTGATTCGGACGGGTCCGACGCCTATAATCTCGGCCTATCGAACCGGCGTGCCGAATCCGTCGCCAACTATCTGACCGGCCGCGGCGTCAACCGCGCGCGCATCGCCACCGAAGGCTTTGGCGAAAGCCAACCGATCGCCAGCAATGCGACGGCCGCCGGCAAACAACAGAACCGCCGCGTGGAGATCCGCATCGTGCCGATCACCCAACAGGATGTGAACGCGGTAGGCGATTAAGGCGAAAGCCGGAAAAAGAAGGAGGCGGTCGGCACACGCCGGCCGCCTTTCCTTTACGCGCGCTTCGATCGAAAAAAGTTGGTCAATAGTGCAGCCGCCCTGTCTTCGCCTATCCCCGAGAAAACCTCCGGCCGGTGATGACAGGTCGATTGGCCGAAAAAGCGTGGTCCATGCTCGACGGCCCCGCCCTTCGGGTCGGGTGCGGCATAATAGAGCCGGTCGATGCGTGCATGGGCGATGGCCCCGGCGCACATGGCGCAGGGTTCCAGTGTCACCCATAGATCGCAGCCGTCGAGGCGGCCCGTGCCGCGCCGGGTAAGCGCTGCCTTGATAACCCGCATCTCGGCATGATCCGTCGGATCGCCGCTCGCTCGCATGGTGTTGGCGGCTTCCGCCAGAATCTCGTCGCCATGCATGATCACGGCGCCGACCGGCACTTCTGATGCCGCGGCTGCCTGTTCGGCGAGCGCAAGCGCCCTGCGCATGGGTTCGGGAAGCGGAAAAGCCATGATCTTCCCCTATCCCCTCGGGGCGCGCTTGACCAACTACATATGCCGCAGACGCGCCGCCGGACCGGTTGACGAAAGCGCTTCGTAACGCTATCTGCGCCGCTTTCCGGGAAACCCCGAGATTTCAGGATTGAGACTATGTCGCGTATTTGCGAACTGACCGGCAAAGGTCGGCTGGTGGGAATGAATGTGTCCCACGCGAACAACAGAACCAAGAAGACATTTCTGCCCAACCTGCAGAATGTCACGCTGATGTCCGAGACACTCGAGCGGAGCTTCAAATTCCGCGTTTCGACGAGCGGTCTGCGCTCGGTCGAACATGTTGGCGGCCTCGACAATTGGCTGCTCAAGACATCGGACGACAAGCTCAGCGCAAACGCCCGCAAGGTGAAGCGCCAGATCGCGAGCAAGCAGGCGGCATAACGCGCCGACTCGCGCGGACCGCCTTTGCCGATTCGGCATAGCGAAAAGATAGCGGCAATATAGCGGCGCAGCCTTGGCGGCTGTCGCCGCTTTTTGCGTTAAGCGTCGGTTTTATATCCGGAATCCGATACCGGCCGAAATGCGCCGGTTGTCCCGGTCCGGGACAGCGTTTTCAGACCGCGATAATAGTATTGATATATCTCACGAATAGAAGAAATCTATGGGCTCGGGCGGGTAGCTCAACCAGAGCGAGCCGCAGATTACGGTTAGATGCAGGTGGAACTCCTGCCCTGCCCACCAGTTTACCAGAGCACCAAAATACGCCTCCGCCACCCGGCGGAGGCTCAATCGTCACGCAAGGCGAATTGCAGCAGCAATGTTCGCTGCAATGGATTGAAATTGTCGTCGGACGCCATCCAGATAATAGTCTGGCCATCGCGCTCCTCGACGAGAAGCGCCTCCATATTATCGATCGTCATTGGCGGATCGAGCCGCGCGATCTGCGTGCCAGTGAGAATGGTGCCTTCCCGCAGGTCGCCAACTTCGACAAGCGAGACGATGATCGACACGCCTTCGAGCACACTGAAGAACCGATTGAGAACGAGCAGGCGGCCATCCGGCAATTGGGCGGCATCGGTAATTCTATACTCATCCGGCGGCCGGTACCCGAGCCGGACCGGCGGATCGCCCGCGACGCTTGGGTCGCCGGCAAACAAAAACACTTCGCGAGATGTGCCCGGGCCATTGCCTTCTTCCGAAAAAACGAGAAACCGCCCGTCGTCCAAGCGAATCATCGCTTCGGGCCCGCCATTGTTCGGCCAGTCCGCCATCGCCTCGGGCGCGTTGTCGGCATCGGATTCGGCGAAATCGCTGTCGAACCGCCAGAACCCGTTTGCGCGTTCGAACGCGACCCAGTAGCGGCCGGTTTCCGGATCGAAGGCCATGGCCTCGGCATCCCGGTCGCGCTTCTGCACGTCGCCGCCGCCTTCCGGGATCGGCCCCGCCGGCAATTCCGCTATATCGGCGCGCGTTACGGCGCCGTCCGCATCCAGCGCGAAGCGGAACACGCCGCCGGCATCGCCTATCGCGACGAAACCATCGCCGTCCCGCGCCATGGCCGAGATACCGCCAAAATCGGGATCGTCGCTGGTCAGCACCCAGCCGCCCAGATAGCGCAAGCTGCCGATATCGCGATTGTCGGGATCGCCGGACCGCAGCGGCACCGGCTCGGCATGGATCGCGAATGGCCCGACGGATGGCTCTCCCCGCCCTTGCGTCATCACGAGCGTAGAGCCCGCGATGACGAGAATGGCGAGTGCAGCGGCGATGCGGCGGATCATGCCGGCCTCTTATCACCGCGCCGCCGCCCCGCACAGCCGAAAGCGCAAGCTGAACGCGGGACAACAGCGCCGTTCAGCAAAGGTTCCGCTAACCATCTCCATAAGGCCCGGTGTCGACGGACGATGCAGGGATGCAAAACCGCCACGCCGAACGGACCACGCCTGGAGATATCGCAATGGCCTTGAAGAAAACTGTCCTTGCCGCAACCGCAGCCTTTGGCGCGATGCTGGTGCCCGCGGCCGCCCATGCGGGCGACCGCTATTATGACGACGGCTATCATGACGGCCGCTACTATGAGAGCCGTTACGACGACCGCTACGACCGGCGGTATGATCGGCGCTACGACCGTCGGGACTATCGCCGCGGCGATTATTATGAGGGCCGGCGCTACCGGCGCGGCGACTATTATGGCGGCCGTCATTATCGCGACCGGCGCTATTATCGTGGCCGCTGCCGCGACAATGGCACGGGCGGAACGATAATCGGCGGGATCGCCGGCGCGCTGCTCGGCCGCGAAATCGCCCGGGGCGATCGCCGTGGCCGCTATGGCCGGCGCGGAGACGGCACGGCCGGCGCCGTTATCGGCGGTGTGGCCGGCGCGATCGCGGGCCGGGCAATCGACCGGGACTGCTAGATCGCAACCAAAGTATCGAGACTAATCCTCGGGTAGCGTATCGAGGATGAGGGGGCCGGCGCGCGTATCTGCACCGGCCCCCGAAACTTCTGTGGGCTATGCAGCGCCACCACCATAAGTTGACAGAGTAGAGGCGTGGCGGGGCTTATTTCGGCGTTTCGTCGAAAAGGCCGGCGAGCTGCTCGACCATCGTCCCGCCCAGCTGCTCGGCGTCCATGATCGTGACGGCGCGTTCATAGTATCGCGTTACATCATGACCGATGCCAATGGCGACGAGTTCGACCGGTGAGCGGTTCTCGATCCAGGCGATGACCTGGCGCAGATGTTTTTCCAGATAGCTGCCATTGTTCACCGACAGCGTGGAATCGTCGACCGGCGCGCCATCCGAAATCACCATCAAAATGCGGCGTTCCTCGGGCCGGCCGATCAGGCGGTTATGCGCCCATAGCAGCGCCTCGCCGTCGATATTTTCCTTGAGCAGCCCCTCGCGCATCATCAGGCCGAGGCTCTTGCGCGCCCGCCGCCAAGGCTCGTCGGCCTGCTTGTAGATGATATGGCGCAAATCGTTGAGCCGGCCGGGATGCGCGGGGCGGCCATCGGCCAGCCATTGCTCGCGCGCCTGCCCGCCCTTCCAGGCGCGGGTCGTAAAGCCGAGAATTTCGGTCTTCACGCCGACGCGTTCGAGCGTCCGCGCCATGATATCGGCCGAGATCGCCGCGATCGAGATCGGTCGGCCGCGCATCGATCCCGAATTATCGATGAGCAGCGTCACCACCGTATCGCGAAACTCGGTGTCGGTCTCGACCTTGTAGGACAGTGAATGGGCCGGGTTGACGACGACGCGCGAAAGCCGCGCCGCATCGAGCAGCCCTTCCTCCTGATCGAAATTCCAGGACCGCAATTGCTGCGCCATAAGCCGCCGCTGCAGCCGGTTGGCGAGCTTGGTCACCGCGCCCTGCAGATGGACGAGCTGCTGATCGAGATAGGCGCGCAGCCGGGTCAGCTCCTCATCGTCGCACAGCTCGGTCGCCGCGATCATCTCGTCATATTGGGTCGTATAGGCGCGATAGTTGAAGTCCGGCGTCAGTTCGCTGAACGGGCGGTTGGGGCGAACGGGGAGCATGCCCTCCTCGCCCTCGTCCATCGGATCGCCGTCCATGTCGCCGAAATCATCGTCCATGGATTCGCCGTCGCCCTCATCGCCCTCCTCTTCAGACTGTTCCGCGCGGGCATCGGCCTGGGATTCAGCGCCGGCATCGCCCTCGTCGGACTCGTCCGTATCGCCCTCATCCTCGTCTTCGCCCTCATCCTCCTCGCCGCCTTCGTCCGCATCGTCGGGCTGCATATCGCCGTCGATCAGCTCAAGGTCTTCGAGCAGGCGTGTCGTCAGCTCGGCAAAGCCGCGCTGGTCGTCGAGCAGCATTTCGAGCGCATCGAGATCGGCACCGCCCTTCTCTTCGATCCAGTCGCGCACGAGATCGACGCCCGTCTGCGCGCGATCGGGCACGGCCTGGCCGGTCAGCCGCTCGCGCACCATCAGGGCGATGGCCGAGGCGAGCGGCACCTCGTCGCGATTGCGCGCCTTGGAAATGGGATCGGATTTCAGCCGGTGATCCAGCGCCTCGGCGAGATTCTCCCGCACCCCGGCATAGCGCCGCGCACCCAGCGCCTCGACGCGTGCTTTCTCGACGGCGTCGAATGCGGAGCGGGCGATGGCTTCCGTGGGGCGCCCCGAGGCGTGTACATCGTCGTCATGATAGCGGAGCATCAGCGCCGCGGCATCGGCGAAGCCGCGCGCCTCGGCGACTTGGTCGGGCGGCAGCGCGCGCGAGGGCATCGGAACTTTGATATGCCTGCCGTTGGAAATCGGCAAATCGGCGGTAAAGGCGAGTTCGACCTCGGGATCCTCGGCCATCGCCCGCGCACAGCCTGCCAACGCGGCCTTTAGATCGTCGAGGGGATTGGGGTCGGTCATCTTCTTATCCCTCTCCCCTTGTGGGAGAGGGGTGTGCAGACTTGGCAGCTTGCTGCCTAGTCGGAGCTGGGTGAGGGGTAAGCAGTCGCTGCACGACTGCACGAGCCAAGGGCTCGTTCACCCTCATCCAACTGCGCCTAGGCTCGTTCCTCGCCAAGGCTCCATATCCTTCTCCCATCAAGGGAGAAGGGGAGTTGGGGCTAACCCTCACTCAGCACTCCCTACAACGCTCTCCGGCAAGTCCGTATTGAACACGCGCTGGTAGTACTCCGCAACCAGTGGACGTTCGGCCTCGTCGCACTTGTTCAGGAAGCTCAGGCGGAAGGCGAAGCCGATATCGCCGAAGATTGCGGCATTCTGCGCCCAGGTGATGACCGTACGCGGACTCATAACGGTTGAGATATCGCCGGCCATGAAACCCTGGCGAGTCAGCTCGGCAACTTTGACCATGTCGTCGACGGTCTTGCGGCCTTCCTCGGTGTCCATGTCGCTATTCTTGGCGAGGACGATCTTCGCCTCGGTCGCGGCGGGTAGATAGTTGAGCGTCACCACGATGTTCCAGCGGTCCATCTGGCCCTGGTTGATCTGCTGCGTGCCATGATAGAGGCCCGTCGTATCACCGAGGCCCACGGTATTGGACGTGGCGAACAGGCGGAACCAGGGATTGGGTCGGATCACGCGGTTCTGATCGAGCAGGGTCAGCTTGCCGTCGGTTTCGAGCACGCGCTGGATCACGAACATTACGTCGGGGCGACCCGCATCATATTCGTCGAAGACGAGCGCGGTCGGCGTCTGCAGCGCCCAGGGGAGCAGGCCTTCGCGAAACTCGGTGACCTGCTGACCATCGCGCAGCACGATGGCGTCGCGGCCGACCAGATCGATACGGCTGATATGCGAATCGAGATTGATCCGGATGCACGGCCAATTGAGGCGCGCGGCCACCTGTTCGATATGCGTCGACTTGCCCGTGCCATGATAGCCCTGGATCATGACGCGTCGGTTGTGTGAGAAGCCCGCCGCGATCGCGAGCGTGGTATCGGGATCGAAAACGTACGATTCATCGCGGTCGGGCACGCGTTCATCGGCCTCGCTGAATGCGGGCACTTCCATGTCCGAATCGATGCCGAACACCTCGCGGACGTTCACCATGAGATCGGGCTCGGCCATGATCGGTTCGGTGCGGCTGTCGGGCTGCGTATTGGCGATGGTGTTCATTCTGCGTCCTGTCGTTCGGCCAGCATCAGGAAAATGCGGGCGAGTCCTTGAGCTGAGTATAGGCGTCGATGACGCGCTGCAACATCTTCTCCCGGCTCCGGTCCCCGCCATTCTTGTCCGGATGATATTGTCGAACCAGCGCGGCATAGCGGCGCCGTAGCGTCTTTCGGTCAGCATCGGCCTTCAAACCGAGTATCTGTAAATTTTCCCGATCACGGTCGGTCAGCGGTTTGCCGTCCCGGCGCGGCGCACGAACACCGGTGCGAAAGCGCGCGCCGATCGCATCGAGCGGATCGGTGAAATCCTGCCAGCGCGGCGTGGCGCTCGCGCCGTTTGCAGCGAAGGCGCGTGTCTCGCGCTCCCAGCCCGACCAGGGTCGCTGCTGATTGTGAATCTCGTCCTCGCTCATCCCGTCGAAATAATCATAGTCCGCATTGAACGCGCGAACATGGTCGAGGCAGAGAAAGTAATAGTCCCCCGGCCCGTCGAATCCGCCCCGGAGATGGCCGGTCTTGGGCGCACGGAATTCGCCCGGCTTGGTGCAGCCAGGATAATCGCAGATCCGTTCGCTGTCATAAATCCGGCCATGGAATTTTTCGTGTCGCGTACGCGAGGCCAAGGGTGCTCCTTTCGTCCAACGATCCTATATAGGCGCGATGAAGGAAGAATCGACAGGCCCCGTCGCGGCCGAAATCGAAAAGCGGCTGACCGAGGCGCTGGGCCCCACTCATCTGCGCGTGATCAACGACAGCGCCCAGCATCGCGGCCATGCCGGAGACGATGGCAGCGGCGAATCGCATTTCACGGTCGAGATCGTGGCGCTGCAGTTCGAGGATATGAACCGGCTCGAGCGGCAGCGGGCGGTCAACACGGCACTCGGCGATCTCATGAAAGAGCGCATCCACGCCATGCAGATCCGCGCCAAGTCGCCGAGCGAGCTGACATGACGGACTCCATCCTCGAAACTATTACCCCGACGAGCCACGATCTGGGTAGCTTCAAGGTGCATCGCGCCCTGCCCGCCAGGGGCCGCACCATGGTGGGCCCGTTCGTCTTCTACGACGATGCCGGGCCGGCGGTGTTCGAACCAAGCGACGGGATCGATGTGCGCCCGCATCCGCATATCGGTCTTGCCACCGTTTCCTACCTGCTCGAAGGGCGGATCATGCACCGCGATTCGCTCGGCACCGAACAGGTGATCGAGCCGGGCGCGGTCAATCTGATGACGGCCGGCAAGGGCATCGTGCATTCCGAACGAACGGTCGAGGGTGATCGCGATATCGAAACGCGGCTGAAACTGATCCAGACCTGGCTGGCGCTGCCGGACGGGCAGGAGGAGATCGACCCGGCCTTCGAACATGTCGCCAAGGCGGATTTGCCGATAATAGACGGCGATGGCGCCATGGCGCGCATTATCATGGGATCACTTTGGGGATCGCGTGCGCCGGTAACGACCTATGCCGAGACGATCAACGCCGATATCCAGCTTGATCCGGGCGGCAGCCTGCCGATCGATACCGATGCCGAAGAACGCGCGCTCTACATGACATCTGGCGACGCGACGCTCGACGGGACGCCGCTCGACGGGCAAACGCTCTACGTGCTGAAACCGGGCACCGCCGCGACGCTGCGGTCTGAGAATGGCGCGCAGGTGATGCTGTGCGGCGGCGAGGCCTTTACGACGAAGCGTCATGTCTATTGGAATTTCGTTTCGTCGAGCAAAGAGCGGATCAGCCAAGCCGTCGAGGATTGGAAGGCCGAACGCTTCCCGGTAGTGCCCAGCGACAGCGAGGAGCGGATTCCGATGCCCGGAACGCCCAAAACCAACAGCGAAGCGTAAGCGCGCCGCGCCGACACTCGATAACCGAAGGACCGGTATGCCCCAGTTCGATCAACGCCAAATCGCTTTGTCCACCGGCGTAACGCTCAATGTCGCTACGGTCGGACCGCACGACCGACCGCCGATCATATTCCTGCACGGTTTTCCCGAATCGCACCGCACCTGGCGGCACCAGATCGCCGCGCTCTCCGATCGCTATTTCTGCGTCGCGCCCGACCAACGCGGCTTTGCCAAGTCGGACAAGCCCGAGGGCGTCGAGAATTATCAGCCGCAGAAGATGATCGGCGACATATTCGCGCTCGCCGACGCGCTGGAGATCGACGGGTTCACCCTAGCCGGACATGATTGGGGCGGCGCCATCGCCTGGGGCACGGCGCTCGGCCATCCGGATCGCGTCAAGCGATTGATCATCGCCAATGCGCCGCATCCGCTGATCTTCCAGAAGGCGCTGATCGAGGATCGCGACCAGCGCCTCGCCTCGGCCTATATGCGCGAATTCCGTAAACCGGAAAATGACGCCTTCGTCGCAGACCGTGGCCTCGCCGCTTTTCTCAAGAAGACCATGAACTGGCAGCGCTCGCCCGCTTTGGAAGACGAAGAGCGCGATATCATGCTCGAAGACTGGGCGCGGCCGGGCGCGGCGGTCGCGATGCTCAACTGGTATCGCGGATCGCCGATGATCGTTCCCGAAGCCGATGAAGCGGCGGAGCGCCCCGCCTTTCTCGATGCGCCCTTCCCGCGCCTGACAATGCCGGTACTGGTGACCTGGGGCATGCGGGACCATGCATTGCTGCCCGGGCAGATCGAAGGCCTTGACGAGATTATCGACGATCTGACGCTCGTGAAGATCGATGCCGCACATTTCTTGCCCTGGGAAGCGCCCGATGCGGTGACTGCAGCGATCGAGGAGTGGCTGCCGAAGCGGCCGATCGGCTAGAGCAGCCAGCTGACCCAGTTGAGATGCGGATGGGTATTGGCGAGGTGCAGACCCTCGCCCGCTGGCCATAACTTCAGACGCAACTCGATCGCGCCGGTCTCGGGGTTCGTCTCCAGCGACAGCCAGCCCAATGGCCGCTCCGCGCTCGCTTCGGCTGCCGCCTGCTCGACGGCGGCGCGAATACGCTGCTTCTGTTCCTCCGGGAAATATTGAAAGGCGATGGTGTGATAGAGAATGCGCAGCACGCCCTCCGCTTGAGGTTGCGCCAGCCGCTGCTCTGTCCAGTCCGCCGCTTCCCCGGCGACTACTGGCGGCGTGAAGGCGCGGGCAAGCCGGATCGCCTTTTCCGCGCGGTCTATCCGCTCGGGCTGATCGGGCCAGATATAGGCGACCAGCCGCTCGGCCGCTTCAGGCGTCGAGAGATAGATTGGACTGCGATCGACGCCGCTTTGCGTGATGATATCGACCTTTGAGGCGGGCGGCGCACGGCCTTGCCATTTAGGAGCGAGCAGCAGGGGAGAGGTCGGCTCGCCCGTTTCGACGCCACCGAGATCGTAGCGATAGCGGTTAAGATCGAGCACGAGGCCCGCGCTCGCGCCGAGCTCCAAGATATCGATCGGCAGGGGATAGCGGTCGGCCGCAACCAATAACCCCGCCATTACTGCCGCCGCCCGGCCGACTTCGTTGGTTTGCGGCGGCAGATCGAGCCATTGTACCAACTCGTCGTCATGCGCGATCAAAGCCTGTTCGACGGCCGGTCCAACAGGCCCGTCGCCACGATAGGCGGCGGTCAATGCCGCGTCCTTTTCGGCACGGGCGAGGGCGTGGAGACCGCCCGCGAGCCGCAGCGTTACATTGTCGGCATTGCTGCGCGGATCGCCGTCCCAGCCGAGCAGACGGCGCCCGGTTTCGCTGCTCCGGTCGATCTTTTCGGCCACCGTATCGAGGATATCGGCGGTCAGTTCCGATCCCAGACCGCGGCAGAAACGAGCCTGATCGCGAAACGCTTGGCGAATTTCTGACTCTTTGTCGGACACGCCCCTAGCTTGCCCGCCGCATCGCCCCCAAGTAAAGCGCGCATCGCATGACCGCAGGTTTGATTTTTGCAATCCCCAAGGGACGGATATTGGACGAGGCCCTGCCTATCCTCGCGGAAGCCGGAATCGTACCCAATGCCGATTTCCACGACAAAGATTCGCGCGCGCTGCGTTTCGGGACGAACAATCCCGATATCGACATCATTCGCGTCCGCGCCTTCGATGTCGCGACCTTCGTTGCGCATGGCGCGGCGCAACTCGGCATCGTCGGCTCCGATGTGCTCGAAGAGTTCCGCTATTCGGAGATTTATGCGCCGGTCGATCTCGATATCGGCCATTGTCGGCTCTCGGTCGCCGCACCGAAGGATCTCGCCGCGACCGACCATCCCAGCGAATGGAGCCATGTCCGCATTGCCACCAAATATCCCAATTTCACGCGCCGCCATTTCGAGGCGAAGGGCGTGCAGGCCGAATGCGTGAAGCTGAACGGCGCGATGGAGATCGCGCCCGCGCTGGGCCTGACGCGGCGGATCGTCGATCTCGTCTCGACCGGCGGGACCCTGAAAGCCAATAATCTCGTCGAAGTCGATACGCTGTGCGAGGTGACGTCGCGGCTGATCGTCAACCGGGCGGCGTTCAAGACGCGGCCCGAGATCCTCGCGCTCGTCGAGCGGTTCCGCGAAATCGTGAGCGATAAAGCCGATGCTTAGAGAGTTTCGCCGTGCAGGGATGACATTCCCCTCCCCTCGATGGGGAGGGGCTAGGGGTGGGGTGAGCTCTCAACCGATAGATCACCCCCACCCAACCCTCCCCCATCAAGGGGGAGGGCTATTATGACTTTCCGTCTCTCAACCACCGATAGCGATTTCGCGGCGCGGTTCGACGCGCTGGTCGAAGCGCGGCGCGGCTCCGATCCGGACGTCGCGCGCGACGTGGCAGCGATTATCGCCGATGTTCGTGAACGCGGCGATGCGGCAGTCGCCGAATATACCCAAAAATTCGATGGCTTCGATCCCGCCTCGCTCAATCTGGAAATTGCGAAAGAGCAATGCTGCATGGCGCTGGACGGTCTCAATGCCGCTCTCCGCGAAGCGCTGGCGCTCGCCGCATCGCGTATCCGCGCCTTTCACGAAAAGCAGAAACCGCAAGACAGCGAATCAAGCGATGATGCTGGCATCCGTATGGGATCGCGCTGGTCAGCGGTGGAAACGGCCGGGCTCTACGTGCCGGGCGGGCGGGCGGCCTATCCCTCCTCGCTGCTGATGAATGCGATTCCGGCGTTGGTCGCAGGCGTCGAGAACATCCTGATGGTGACGCCGACGCCGGGCGGCGAGATCAATCCGCTGATCCTCGCCGCAGCCGAGATTGCCGGCGTTCACCGCATCTTCCGCATCGGCGGCGCGCAAGCTGTCGCCGCCCTCGCCCACGGCACCGACACGATCCCGCGCGCCGACGTCATCGTTGGCCCCGGCAATGCCTGGGTTGCGGAAGCCAAGCGGCAGCTTTTCGGCACGGTCGGCATCGATATGGTCGCCGGTCCGTCCGAGATCGTGATCGTCGCAGATGGCGAGAACGATTCCGAATGGATGGCCGCCGACCTGCTCTCCCAGGCCGAGCATGACCCGACCAGCCAGTCGATCCTCTTCACCGATGATGCCGGTCTCGCCGACGCCGTTGCCGCAGCGGTGGACCGGCAGATCGCCGAACTCGCTACGGCGGAGACCGCGCGCGCGAGCTGGGACGCCAATGGCGCGATTATCGTCGTTGAAAGTCTCGAAGACGCCATCCCGCTCTGCGACCGGCTGGCGCCCGAACATCTGGAACTGGCCGTCGCCGATCCGGATCCGCTGTTCGGCCGCGTCCGCCATGCCGGATCGGTGTTTCTCGGCCGGATGACGCCCGAAGCCGTCGGCGATTATGTCGGCGGACCCAATCACGTCCTGCCGACCGGCCGGCGCGCGCGCTTTTCGTCGGGACTATCGGTGCTCGATTTCATGAAGCGCACAAGCTTTCTTGAATGCGATGCGGCCGGGCTCGGCGAGATTGGCCCCGCGGCGGTGCGGCTGGCCGAAGCGGAGGGCTTACCCGCCCACGCCCGATCTGTCGCTATCCGCTTGGCGCAGCGATAAACGAACCACAGGAGACGATCATGGCCTTTTCCCTCTATGATGCAACGATACCGAGTTATCTCCAGACCATCGGCGCCTTTGCCAAACTGATCGACAAGGCCGAAGCCCATTGCGACGCGCATGACCTTGCGCCCGAAGCCCTGATCCAGGCGCGGCTGGCGGAGGACATGCTGCCCTTTGCATTTCAGGCGAAATGGGTCGGCACGCATTCCCTCGGCGCGATCGAGTCGGTCAGAGCCGGGCTATGCACGCCCGATGCGAGCACGCCGCCGGACAGTTTCGATGGACTTCGCGACATTCTTTCCCGTGCGACCGAGGGCCTTAGCGCGATCGAGCGTGAGGAGATGGAGCGCTTTATCGGCAAAGACATGGTCTTCAAATTCGGCGAAACGGAGATCCCTTTCACCGCCGAAAATTTCCTGCTCTCCTTCTCCCTGCCCAATTTCTATTTCCACGCGACGACGGGATACGACATTCTCCGCGCGCAGGGCCTCGAAATCGGTAAGCTCGATTTTCTCGGTCAATTGCGGATGAAGATGCCGGGATGAATACGCGCGCCCAGTCCCGTTCGGCGGCGCGGCTCGCGGCCGTGCAGGCCCTTTATCAGCAGGAAATGGAGGGCACGCCGCTCGCGCGCCTGCTCAAGGAGTTTCACGATCATCGCTTGGGCGCGATCATCGAGGATATCGAATTCGCCGATGCCGAAGTCGATTTCTTCGACGATGTGGTTTCCGGTGTGAATGCACGCCGAGCGGAAATCGATGATATGATCGCAGCAAAACTCGCCACGGGCTGGACGCTCGACCGGCTGGACCGCCCGCAAAAACAGATATTGCGCGCAGGCACATATGAACTGCTGGCGCGCAAGGATGTGCCGGTTGCCGCGATCATCGGCGAATATGTGGATGTCGCCGACGCCTTTTACGAGAAGCGCGAAAAGGGCTTCGTCAACGGCCTGCTCGATGCCATCGCCAAGGATGTGCGTGGTTAACGGCGCCTGAAAGCGGCCCCGCATTTGAGCGGATATCGCGCCGCTTTTCTGCTAGCGAATATACTAATGAGCGGGGAATCGGACTTTATCGGCCAATTGCGGGCGCTCGCCACGCATCCGGGCGCGCGCGGCCTGGAAGACGATGCGGCGACATTGATCCATGCCGGGCGCACGCTCGTCCTCACCCATGATACGATCGTCGAGCACGTCCATTTCCTGCCTGCCGACCCGGCCGATACGGTCGGTTGGAAGCTTGTCGCCGCCAATCTATCCGATCTTGCCGCTAAGGGCGCGAAGCCCGTCGGCGCGCTGATGTCCTACGATCTGTCGGGCGACACCGACTGGGACCGCGGCTTTATCGATGGCCTCAGCGCGGCGCTCGGCAGGTTCGACTGCCCGTTGATCGGCGGCGATACGGTGCGCAGCCCGGCCGGATCGGCCCGGCATTTCGGCATGACCGCCATCGGGGAGGCGGATATCGTTCCGGCGCGTGGCGGCGCAACGCCAGGCGACGATATATGGGTCAGCGGCACGCTCGGCGATGCGGGACTCGGTCTCGCAATTGCCAAGGGCGAACTCGAAGGCGCGGATAGTCTGGTTGAGGCCTATCGCCGGCCCGTGCCGCAGTTGAAACTGGGCCAGAAGCTTGCGCCTCTCGTTTCGGCGATGATGGACCTGTCCGACGGCCTGTTGGTCGATGCCAGGCGGATGGCCGAAGCGAGCGGCGTCGCGATTGTTATCGAAACCATCGATGTGCCGCTATCGCCGGCCTTTGTGGACGCGCGCGGCGATACGCGCGAAACCTCGATCGAAGCGGCAACCATGGGCGACGATTATCAGCTGCTCTTCGCCGCCGCGCCGCGCTCGCGCAAACATATCGAGATGGTCGCCGAAGAGGTCGGCGCCGACATCCATTGCGTCGGGATCGTGGAAGAAGGCGCGGGCATTACGCTGCAGGAAGGCGGCCGCCCCGTCCCGCTACCTGAGACCCTCGGCTGGGAGCATTGAGAGAACGAACGACACGAAGGTTAGTAACGATCATTCGGCTTGCACTGACCCTGCCACTGCCTCTATAGCGCCCGCAACTCCGCAACGCGCCCGATTCCGGGCGCGTCTTTCTATGCGGGAAACCAAACGTATAAGGGGGTTCTGACCCAAATGCCTATTGATCCGATGACACTCGTTATCGTGGCCATTGCGTGCGGCGTTCTCGCCGTCATCTATGGCTTCGTGACCAGCCGCCAGGTGCTCGCTGCATCTGCCGGCAATGAACGTATGCAGGAAATCGCCGGCGCCATCCAGGAAGGCGCGCAGGCTTATCTCGGCCGCCAATATCGCACGATCGCCATTGTCGGCGTTGTCGTGGCGGTCCTTGTCGGCGTATTTCTCGGCTATCTCTCCGCAATCGGCTTTGTGCTCGGCGCGGTGCTTTCCGGCGTCGCTGGCTATATCGGGATGAACATTTCGGTCCGCGCCAATGTCCGCACGACGCAGGCCGCATCGAAAGGCCTACAAGACGGCCTGACGGTTGCGTTCCGCGCCGGTGCGGTGACGGGGCTGCTCGTCGCCGGTCTCGCGCTGCTTTCGATTGCCGTCTTCTTCTACATCCTCGTTGGCACGCTCGGCGAAGAGGCGAACAGCCGTATCGTCGTCGATGCGCTGGTCGCTCTGGCCTTCGGCGCTTCGCTGATCTCGATCTTCGCGCGTCTGGGTGGCGGCATCTTCACCAAGGGTGCAGACGTCGGCGCCGACCTTGTCGGCAAGGTCGAAGCCGGCATCCCGGAAGACGATCCCCGCAACCCGGCCACGATCGCGGACAATGTCGGCGACAATGTCGGCGACTGTGCAGGCATGGCGGCCGATCTGTTCGAGACGTATGTTGTGACCGTCGGCGCGACGATGGTGCTGATCGCGCTGCTTGTCGGCGCGGGTGCGAGCCTGTTGCCGCTGATGGCGCTGCCGCTCGTAATCGGCGGCGTCTGCGTGATCACCTCGATCATCGGCACCTATTTCGTCCGTCTCGGCTCGTCGCAGAGCATCATGGGCGCGCTCTATAAGGGCTTTATCGTCACGGCCGTGTTGTCGGCGATCGCGCTCTATTTCGCGACGCAGATGACGCTCGGCGACATGTCCGCGACCCTCGGCACAGTGGCCGGAACGGCGCTGACCGGCATGAACCTCTTCTGGTGCATGCTGCTCGGCCTTGCCATCACCGGCATCATCATCTGGATCACCGAATATTACACCGGCACCAATTATCGCCCGGTGAAGTCGATCGCCAAGGCCTCGGAAACGGGCCATGGCACGAACGTGATCCAGGGCCTTGCCGTCAGTCTCGAAGCGACAGCGCTGCCGACCATCGTGATCTGCATCGGCATCATCGTCGCCTATCAGCTCGCGGGCATCATCGGCATCGCCTTTGCCGCAACCTCGATGCTGGCGCTCGCCGGTATGGTCGTCGCGCTCGACGCCTATGGCCCGGTGACCGACAATGCCGGCGGTATCGCCGAAATGTCCGAGCTCGACGAAGAAGTCCGCAACCGCACCGACGCGCTCGACGCTGTCGGGAACACGACCAAGGCCGTGACCAAGGGCTATGCCATCGGCTCGGCCGGTCTCGCCGCGCTCGTCCTGTTCGGCGCCTATACGACCGACCTCGATCTCTTCTTCCCCGACCTCACCGTCGATTTCTCGCTGAGCAATCCGTACGTAATCGTCGGTCTCTTCCTCGGCGCGCTGCTGCCGTACCTGTTCGGTGCGATGGGCATGATGGCCGTGGGCCGCGCCGGCGGTGCGGTGGTCGAAGAGGTGCGCGGTCAGTTCCGTGACAATCCGGGCATCATGGAGGGCACGAGCCGTCCGAACTATGCGCGGACCGTCGATCTCGTCACCAAGGCGGCGATCAAGGAAATGATCGTGCCGAGCCTGCTTCCGGTATTCGCGCCGATCGTGGTCTATTTTGTGATCACGACCGTTGGCGGCCAGGAGAACGGCTTTGCCGCACTGGGCGCGCTGCTGCTCGGCGTGATCGTTTCGGGCATCTTCGTCGCGCTGTCGATGACGGCCGGCGGCGGCGCCTGGGACAATGCCAAGAAGCATATCGAAGACGGCCATCATGGCGGCAAGGGCTCCGAAGCCCATAAGGCCGCGGTGACCGGCGATACGGTCGGCGATCCCTACAAGGATACGGCCGGCCCGGCGGTGAACCCGATGATCAAGATCACGAACATCGTGGCCCTGCTGCTGCTCGCGGCCCTGGCGGGCGGCGCGCACTAGCTTAACCAAGCACGCTAACAGAAAAGCCCGTTCGGAGCGATCCGGGCGGGCTTTTTCTTACCGCGACCTCGCCCCGCTTATCCGTCCCCGAAATTCCGCTGGGTGATCATCCAACTGCCGGTCACCTTTGCATGCAGCTTACCTGTCTCGGCGTGGACGAAAGTCGATTCGATTACGGCTATTCGCCGCGAACGATTGAGCACGACATTTTCGACAATCATCTTGTCGCCCGCTTTGACTGGCCGGAAAAATCTGGTCGAAAATTCCGCCGTCGAATAGCTCTCGCTTTCGACAGCCGTAGACCAGTGCGCGAACGATTACCCAGTATCGGCAACCACATTGAGCACCCCGCCCTGGACGATCCCGTCATATTGACAATGATGCATCTCAGGCACCCATTCAAGCGTGAACTTGCCGCGTTCGACTGCGGTGAACACCATGCGCTCAAGCCGCAAACCGGCGACATAGGGCGGCGGACCACGCCCTTCACTCGTGCCGTCGATGATCTGCTGAATGGCAGCTATCGGATCAATATCCATTCCGTCTTCTACCACGAAGCACGGTATAGGTCAGCAAACATGCAATTCTTGCAATTGCGTCAAAAATGTTGCAACTAGCGCTTTCCTGAACCTTGGCCCTGCCGGATTCGTCCGGTGGGGCTTTTTCTTTGGGCTCGATGACGGACATGGTTTACAGATTAACCGTTTCCGCAAACCGCGCTCTTCAAAATTGATTTAACCTCATCCGCCTAAACACCGGTTCGCCAGATGCCGGAGAGCGATGCATGTTTACGGGTCAGTCCATTTCGATACCGTCGGAAACGACCCACGCTTCGCGGCGCCGCCTGTTGGGAGCCCCGACACGCCCGGTAAGCGCGACCGACGAGTGGAAGCTCGCCTGCACTTTCCAGACGCCGGAATCCCTGTCTGCAAGCATTGTGGCGCAATGGTCGGTGCTGGCCGATCAAGCGTCGGAACCCAATTGTTTCGCCGAAGGCTGGTTCCTCCAACCCTCGCTGGCGCTGCTCGCCGAGCCGGACACGGTCAAACTCGCAGTCGTCACATCGACAAGCGGGCTTCTCGTTGGTCTCATCCCGCTGATGATCGAAACGGACTATGGCCGAATTCCTCTCCGCCATGTGCAGAACTGGACACATCATCACAGCTTCCTCGATGCGCCGCTCATCCGGCGTGGCATGGAGGACCGATTCTGGCAGATATTGCTCCAATCGCTCGACGAAACCGATTGGGCGACCGGCCTTCTGCACATCCGCGGCCTGCCGGCGGACGGACGCATTGTGCGCGGTCTCGAACGCGCGAGCGCCGCGCTCGACCGGCCTTGCGACGTCGTTTACCGGACGCGCCGCGCGCTGCTGCGCAGCGACAAGACGCCCGACGACTATTGGACGGACACTGTTCGCAAGAAGAAACGCAAAGAGATGAACCGGCTGGCGAACCGGCTCGCCGATCAGGGCGAGGTCCGCTACGCGACGCTCGGCGCAGACGAGGATGCAGACCCCTGGATCGGCGCGTTTCTGGCGCTCGAAAGACAAGGCTGGAAGGGGAAAAACGGCTCGGCAATGGCCTGCGAGGCGACGCTCGCGAAATTTTTCGAAATCGTGGCCACTGGCGCCCATGCGGCGGGCAAGCTCGATTTTCACCGGATCGATCTCGATGGCGCGCCGATCGCGATGCTCGTCAACTTCCTGACCGCGCCCGGCGGTTTTTCTTACAAGATCGCATTCGACGAACGCTATGCGCGTTATTCCCCCGGCATATTGATCGAGCGCTATAATCTGAAAATCCTGGAGCGCCGCGATATCGAATGGCTCGATAGCTGCGCGGAAGAGGGCCATTCCATGATCGACAGCCTGTGGGCCGAGCGCCGCGATATCGTCCGCGTGTCCGTCCCACTGGGCGGCCGCCGGCATCGGGCGGTGTTCCGCGCCTGCCGGTCCGCCGAAGATATGGCGTCGCGGGCGCGCGGGATCGCCGGAAAGATGAAGGGTAGCGACAATGACGGCGACTGAAGCGATCTTCACCGACAATGCGCGCGCCACGTTGCGCGCCGCCTATCCGGAAACGCCCGCTCTGCTCGATCACCGACTGTCCGAACACCCGCTGCTTACCAATGCCGCGCTGGCCGATCTCGCCCGGGCGATGCGGCCCGAGGATGTCGAATATAATCGCGGCGATCTGCCCGTCGGCATCAACCCCGCCGATGTCCCGGCCAACGGCCTCGGCATTCTCGAAACGCTGGAGAATATCGAAACCAATGGCAGCTGGATGGTGCTCAAATTCATCGAGCAGGTGCCCGCCTATCGCGACCTGCTGCACGAGACGCTGGCGGAGATCGAACCGATCGTCCGGGATATCACCGGCGAGATGATCGACCTTCAAGGCTTTATTTTCCTCTCCTCGCCCGGTGCGGTGACCCCCTATCATATGGACCCGGAGCACAATATCCTGCTGCAAGTCCGCGGCAGCAAGACGATGACCGTGTTCCCGGCCGATGACGAGGAACTCGCGCCGAGCCAGGCGCATGAAGCCTTTCACGAAGGCGGCCATCGCAATCTCGAATGGCGCGACAATTTCGCGGCGCGGGGCATGGCGCACGCCTTGCCGGCCGGCAAAGCCATCTACGTCCCGGTGAAGGCGCCGCACTGGGTGAAAAACGGTCCGGCGGCGTCCCTCTCGCTTTCGATCACATGGCGCTCGGAATGGGTGTATCGCGAGAAATATGCCCGCTCGCTCAATGCGACGCTGCGGCGGCTAGGCCTCAATCCTGCCCCACCCAAACGCTTCCCGCACCAGAACCATATGAAATCGCTGGCCTGGCGCGCCATGGCCAAGGCCCAACGCGCATTGGGCCGAAACTAGAGTCCGAAGCCTAAAACCGCTTCCGGAAGCTCAATTCTATATAGCGGCCGCGCGGGTCGATGAATCCCGGCTGATAGGCAAGCGGGACATCGCCATTTTGGTCTGTCACCCGGCGAATCCCGCCGAACAGATTGTCGACGCGTAGCGCCAGACGCGCGCCGCCAAGAAACGGCACGTCCTCGACCAGTCCAGGCCGGCTGTCGAAATTGAAGAAGGCACGCACATTCATCTTGAAGAGATCGCGGAAGAAGAGGCTGTCGGTGCCGAGCAGTGGATCGCCATCGATCCGCGCCGCTCCCGTATATTCGGCGTTCACGCGCATGCCGATACCATTATGGAAGAAGCCGCCTTCGAGCTCGACCGAATGGCGCGCGAGCGGTGTGTCGCTGGCGGTCACCGACCCGTCGAGCAAATCGAGTTCGGCGACGCCGGGGCGGATCAGCACGGTTTCGTCCAGCCGATATGTGTGGAACACGGATAGCCGCCAGCGGCTAGGCCGGCCCCGTGGCCGTCCGGGTCCGCGGCTCGCGCGCGCCTCGCCGCTTTCGCCCGCACGTCGGGCTCCGGAAGGCGGACCGCCCCGGCCGCGTCTCTCACGCTCGCTGCCAATCCGGCCCGACAGGTTCATGCCATAGCGGATACGCTCGGCGCGGGTTTCGGCGAAATTCACGGGCCTCGCATCGATCGCGATCAGCGTTCCCGCGCCGTTGCGGGTCACGCGATCGGGAAACGCCGCCTCGATCTCGGGTGTCAGCAGCGGAAAGGCGGCGGTGACATTCTCGCTATCGTTATTGATATACTCCGCGATGAAGCGGATCTCGCTCGAATCACCAGGGGCGAAATTCACGCCGAGCTTGAAATCGCGCCGGTCTTCGCCGAGCAGCGCGGGATTGCCGCCGGTCGTCCGCTCGACAAGAACGCTCTCGCCATTGGTGAAATCGAACGCGCTTACGCCCGGCGTCGCGATGATCGGATTGCCGAGCTGCTGAACGGTCGGCGCGGCCTCTTCCCCGATAATGCTGGCGAGAAAGGTGAGCCCGTCGATCGGCTCCCAGTTGATCCCATAGCCATATTCGAGCAGCCCGCCGAAATCGCTGAACTCGGAATAGCCGATATTCAGATTGAGCGAGATATCGCCGATCGCGCCGAGAAAGCCCTCGCTTCGGCTGGTGAGCGGAATATCGACGCTGGCCCGTCCGACGCCGCTGGTGCGGTCGAGATCGGCAACACTCAAAATACCGCCCTGCGTCGCGCGGCTGTCAATTGCACGCCATTCGAAACCGCCGGTCAGACTGATATTGACCGGCCCGGCAGGCAGCGCGAACGGGCTCCCGGTAATATTGAACTCCGCATCCGCATTCTGCACCACGCCGCGTGCATCGTCGCGCGTGAAGCCAAGGCCCGCGCCGAGATCAGCCGCGAACGGATCGAGCGATGGATCGCCCGCCGCAATCCGCGTTTGCAGGCTGGTAAGCCCGAACGCCCGCTCGGTACGCGTTTCGGTAATTTCGCGGCTATAATTGCCGGTGAACGCCCAGCGATAATCACCCAACTGCCCGTTGACCGTGAGCCCGGCTTCGGCATTCTGCTCGGTCGTGAACCGTTCAAGCGTGCCGCCGATAGCAGGCAGCAGCCGCGTAATCATCTCGTCGACAGGCGATTGCGCAAACGGACTGGACGCCGGGACTGTCAGATCGACATCGGGCAGACCAAGCTGCGCGACCGTGTCTTCGAACGTATATTCCGCACTCAGCGTCGCAGTCGTGTTTTCGGAGAAGCGGCGACTATATGTCGCGTTGAATTCGACCGTGTCTTTCTGGCCTCTAAGCGTCCGGAAATCCGCATTGTCGACCAGCCCCAGCGCGTCGATCTCAGGCTGCACGATATCGCGCTCGCTCTCCAGGATCGCGCCTTCGCGCTGATATTCGATATCGATATTGAGCCGGCCGGATTCGCCGATCCGCGTTAGTGTCGCCTCGATCTCGCTCATCGCGAACCCGCCCTGGGTCGCCATGCCATGTTCGACTTCGCCGGCAATCGCCGCGAAATTGGGCTTGAGAATGAAATTCACGACGCGCTGGTCGGGACGAAAACCATAGCGGATCGCCAATTCTTCGGGGAACACCTGCACCCGTTCGATCGCTTCGGGCGGCAGATCGCGCAGCTCACGGAAACTCGATATGCGCTGCCCGTTCAGCAGGATGATCGGGCGTCCGCCGCCGCCTCTGCCGCGGGCCGAGCCGGTTTGCGGCGCGATCGCCTCAAGCAGGTCCTGAATCGAGGAGGCCCCATAGGCGGCGATATCGTCTTCGCCCAGGTCCAGCTCGGCCGGAATGTCGCCGATAACCTGCCCACTCAACCGGCCGCCCAAAACGACGATCAGCGGCTCGCCTTCGCCCGGATCGAGCGTTTCTCCGAATAACGGCGGATCGGCATTTTGCGCGTGCGCCGGCGGTGCGGATATCAGCAGCGCAACGGCCAGCGCCCCGTAGGATATCGCAGCGATGCCCCGTGATGCGCGTGGCGCAGGATTATACAGCATTACCAAGGGCTTCCCATATGTCGGCCGATCATGACGTCACTAGCATCGAAACGTTTGCAACCAACCCTGTCTTTAGGGCCGATATGTTCCAGGATTATACCGGTTCGCGCCGAAAGTGTCGCACCATGTCGCAAACCGCCCTAGGGGAAGCGCGGTTGCTCCGCGGCTCGGAACCGCGCGATCCCTTCCCTTTTCCGCGGCTTGCCGCTATGGCGGCGCGGATTTTTGGCACTATATGGACGATTATGGCTAAAGAAGAACTGCTCGAGATGCGCGGACATGTGATGGAATTGCTTCCGAATGCAATGTTCCGTGTCAAACTCGAAAATGATCATGAGATACTCGGCCACACGGCCGGCAAGATGCGCAAGAACCGCATCCGCGTGCTCGTCGGCGACGAAGTGCTTGTCGAGCTGACGCCCTACGACCTCACCAAGGGCCGTATCACCTATCGCTTCAAATAAGCAGGCCGCGCGCCCGTGCGCCCGAAACGATTAGTCCTCGCCTCGGCCAGCCCGCGCCGGAAGGCATTGCTTGCGCGCATCGGCGTCGAGCCCGATGCGATTGACCCCGCCGATATCGACGAGACGCCGCACGCCGGAGAGCTGCCGCGCGACTATGCGATGCGGATGGCGGCGGAGAAGGCGGCGGCCGTTGCGCCGCACCATGCCGGATCGCTCGTGCTGGCCGCCGATACCGTCGTAGCAGCGGGCCGGCGGATATTGCCGAAAACAGAAGAGGAAGATGCGGCGCGCGATTGTCTGACCCTGTTGAGCGGGCGGCGACATCGCGTGCTGTCTGCGGTGACTGTGATCGATGCGGAAAGCCGTGCGTGCCACAAACTCTCGACGACCATCGTCACCTTCAAACGGCTGACCGAACGCGAAGTCACAGCCTATCTCGCGCGCGGCGAATGGCGCGGCAAGGCGGGCGGCTATGCGATCCAAGGTTTTGCCGAAAGCTGGGTCCGCTTCCTGTCGGGCAGCCATTCCGGGGTGATCGGCCTGCCGCTCTACGAAACCCGAACGCTGCTCGAAAGCGCGGGATATCCCCTTGGCTGAATGGCTTTATGAGGATGGCATTGGCGAGACGCGCGCGGCGCTGGTCGACGGCGATGCGATCCTCGAAGCCCGTATCGGGCCCGATGACGCGGGAGTGCAGCCCGGTGTAGTTTGCGAGGCGCGGCTGATCGAGATCCTGCCGGGCCGCCGCGCCGGGCGCCTCGAACTGGAAAATGGCGAAGATGCGCTGATGGAGCCGCTACCCGCCGATCCGACGGAGGGCCAAGCGCTACTCGTCGAGATCGTCCGCAGCGCGATCCCCGAGCCGGGCAAGCGCAAGATCGCGCGGGCGCGGATGGCGGCCAAAGGACGAACGGCATCGCCTGCGCCAAGCCTGCTCGACGGGCTAAAGGCGAGCGGCCTACCGGTCCGCACGCTTGCCAACCACGAACCCGATGCGCTGGAAGCGGCAGGATGGTCGGAACTCATTGAACAGGCGGCGACGGGTGCGGTGCCTTTTCCAGGCGGAGCGCTGCGCATCGCCCTGACACCGGCGATGACCGTGGCCGATGTCGACGGCACGCTACCGCCCGCCGAACTGGCACAGGCCGGAGCCCGGGCGACGGGTGAAGCGATCCGGCGGCTCGATATCGGCGGATCGATCGTCATCGATCTGCCGAGCCTGTCGGCCAAGGCCGAACGGCAAGCGGCCGCGGAAGCGCTCGACGCCGTACTGCCCCAGCCTTTCGAGCGGACATCGGTCAACGGCTTCGGGCTGCTTCAGGTCGTCCGCAAGCGCGTCCGCCCGTCGCTCCTTGAATATGCGCAATATGAATGCGCGGCGAGCGCGGCCCGGGCGCTGCTTCGCAGGGCGGAACGCGCCAGCGGTTCGGGTACCATAACGCTGAGCGCCCACCCCGCCGTCATCGCGCAGATCAAGGCCCATCCCGACTGGCGCACCGCGCTCGAACGCCGCATCGGCGCGGACGTCCTGCTCGCCGCCGATCCCGCGCTCGGCCTGTGGGGCGGACATGCGAGTGCAGCCCACCCGGCCTGATATTTGCGTACGACGCAGAATGTGCCAACGTCGCCCAAAGAGAGGGAAAGGGGAAAGGGGAGAGAGCAGAATGCTGACCAAGGGCGACGATTTCCCGCTGCACCAGACGCCAGAGCCGATGGCCGTTTCTGGCACCGACCGGAATTTCTACGACCGCTATTTCTTCAACGGCTATAGCGCGGACGGCAGCCTGTTCTTCGCTGCCGCGATGGGCCTTTATCCGCAACTCGATATCATCGATGCGAGCTTTTGCCTGCTGATCGACGGCGTGCAGTATAATGTCCGTGCCTCACGCAGGATGGGGTCGGAGCGGCTCGATCTCGAAGTCGGCCCGATCCGTATCGAGATCGTCGAGGCGCTGGAAAAGCTGCGCCTCACCGTTTCGGACAATGACAGCCCGGTCACCGCCGATATCACCTTCACTGCACGCCACGCGCCGATCGAAGAACCGCGTTTCACGCGCCGCAACGGCCCGCGCATGTTCATGGACTATACGCGCATGACGCAGAGCGGCAGCTGGTCCGGCACGATCACCCATGACGGGCAGGATCATGCGCTTGCCGGCGATACGCACTTCGGCACGCGGGACCGGAGCTGGGGCATCCGCCCGGTCGGCGCCCCTGAATCCCAGCCGCCACCCAGCGGGAGCCTGCCGCAATTCTACTGGCTCTGGGCGCCGCTGAACTTCCCCGATCACGCGACCTTCTTTCACACCAATGACGACGCCGAAGGCGCGGGATGGAACCGGCGCGCCGTAATCGATGCGCTGGATGGCGCGCCGGTCGATCACGACCGCATCGATTATGCGGTGCGCTATGCGGACGGCACGCGCCGGGTCGCGTCGCTCGACGTTGCGCTCGATCCGGCCGGCGATGCGCGGCTTCTGATTGAACCGGTGGGCCCCGATTTCCATATGTCGGGCCTCGGCTACACTCACCCGATCTGGGGCCATGGGATGGACCATGGTGATATCGAGACCGCCTATGACACGATCGAAGCGGGCGCGAACCCGCACGAGCAGCTCCACTGGCATATCCAGGCCTTTTCGCGCGCCACACTGACACTCGGCGGCGAAGAGCATCATGGTCATGGCGTGCTCGAGCAATTGCTGATCGGGCCGCATGCGCCGAGCGGCTTTACCGGCCTGCTGGATCCTGCTGTCTGATATGTCCGTCATTCCGACCCGACCCGAACAGTTCACGACCGCCTGGCTCGAGGAGAAAATCGGCGCGCCGACCGGCTCGCTAACCGGCTTCGCGCACCAGACGATCGGCACCGGCCAGATGTGCGACAGCTTTCGCCTGACGCTGGACTGGGACGGGCATGACGGCCCGGACCGCATCGTCGCCAAATGCCCGAGCACCAACCCAGAAAGTCGGCATATCGCCAAGACGCTGCGCAACTACACGCTCGAAATCAGTTGGTACCGCGATCTGGCCGACGAGATCCCGGTCGCCTGTCCGCCCTGCTATCATGCCGAGATCGCCGATGATGATGTCGATTTCGCGCTGCTGCTCGGCGATATGAGCCCAGCCCAGCAGGGCGATCAACTCGAAGGCGCCGATATTCCGATGATCGAAGCGGCAATTGCAGAGGCGGCTAAGCTTCATGCGCCGCTCTGGGATTCGCCGCGGCATGCCGATTATGCATGGCTAGGCTTTGGCGCCACGAACAAAGAGCTGGTCCGCACGCTTCTCCCCGGCCTCTATCAGGGTTTCAAGGAACGGTACCGCGAACGGCTCGGCGCGGACATCTTCGCAATGGGCGATGCCTTCATCGCGCGCCTCGACGATTATCTCGACCAGCCGCTCGCCGCGCCGACCATTGTCCATGGCGATTTCCGCATCGACAATATCCTCTTTCACCCGGAAACCGGCGCGGCGACGGTCGTCGACTGGCAAACCGTCGGACTCGGCTCCGGGCCGACCGACATCGCCTATCTGATCGGCACCAGCATCGCCGACCCGGAAGTGCGCAAGGCCGAGGAGTTTCGGTTACTCGATGACTATGCCGCGCAGCTGCGCGCGCAGGGCGTGGAGATCACGGACGAAGACTGCCGCATGGCCTATCGCCGCGGCAGCTTTTCCGGCTTTGTCATGGCGATCTTCGCCTCGATGAATGTCGAGCGCACCGAACGCGGCGACGAGATGTTTGCTGTCATGGCCGAACGCCCGGCGCAGCAGATATTGGATCTAAATGGTCTCGGATCATTTTGAGTATCTGATCCTGACTTGCCAACACGCTCGTACCTCCCATATCGCATCGAGGATGACACAGCCCGCCCGCTCCAAAAGCTGTCCCGTGTGCGGCAAGCCGCAGACCATGGAGTATAAGCCGTTTTGCAGCGAGGGCTGCCGCAATCGCGATCTCTTGCAATGGCTGGGAGACGGCTATCGCGTGCCCGGTCCGCCCGCCGATCCGGACGCTATCGCGGCCCGCACAAACGGGCTGGACAGCGACGGCTGACCCGGCCTATAGGCGCTGTTCCCGCACGATCTTGCGGCGATGCCCGGGTAGCTCAGTTGGTAGAGCATGCGACTGAAAATCGCAGTGTCGGCAGTTCGATTCTGTCCCCGGGCACCATTTTTTCGAAAATGCATCGAAAACCTTACACCAGTCACAACCGCCCGCGCGCAGGCTTCAAGTCAACATGAATTGAGCGATTCTTGTGCCTGCGCATAAGCAAAATTGCGATCGAAATCACTTAGTCCCCATCGCCTATCGAGCGTATCGAATTGTTCGATCGCCCTGCGCCAATATCGACAGGCATCGCTGACTCGCCCGGAGCGACTGTATATGTCGCCAAGATCTTTGAGCTGGATTGCGACATCCCGGAAGAAGCCGACTTGGTCTGGATGCTGGCTTGCGAGCCGCTGACGAATGTCCAGAGCCGCGCGGCCACCCTCGATCGCCTGCTCATAGTCACCCGCCGACGCTAACGTCAGCGCACGCGTTCCGCCGGCAACCGCGAGCAGTCTAAGACTGCCCATATCTTCCGGGTCTGCCGCGACAAGCCGCTGCATGATCGCATGAGCGCGGTTAAGTGCCGGCAGCGCTTCGGCTGTACGCTCCAGATCGTTCAGCGTTCCACCGCGCACAAATTCCACGCCGGCCAAGTCCCGATCGAGCCCAGGTGAAACCATGTCGCGTTCCTGTGCATCGATGAGCAATTGCGCCGCAGTTTCTGTCTGCCGGACCGTTTCCTCGAAATCTTCCTGCGCGTAAAATGCCCGCGATTTCAGGAAATAGGCGCGGGCCTCTGCGCGAACCGCATCTTCCGTCTGCCGGAAATCGGCGCTCATCCCCTCGATCTCCGCGAGCGCGCGATCGTAACGCGCGAGTGCGTCATCCGGCCGTTCCAGCCAGTGCAGATTCTCGCCTTCGAGAACAAAGGCCTGCGCCCGCAGCAGAACGCACTGATCCCGGTCTTCGCATGCACGATCCAGGATCGGGCCGATGGATTGGGCAAACGCCATCCCGCGCTCATACTCACTCGTGATATGCACCATTGCAAGCGAACGCCGATACCGCAAATTGGCGAGCGCCAGCGCGACATCCTCATTCGTCGGATACGCCTCGTACAGAGCCGTTAGAATCTCGTCCGCGCGCTCATAGTTCGCCAGCGCTTCATCGCGTAGGCCCAAATTGCCGCCGCCTGCCCCGCCCATCACGTCCGCAAGCCTCGTATAGCCGCGTCCGGCCTCGAGCCGCACATCGACCGGTGCATCGGGGTCGGCGGCCAGCGCATCGAGATAGCGTTGCCCGGTGGCGGCGAGCATCCGCCGGGTTTCCGTCGTGCCTGGTACGGATTCGGCGGAATCGTAGATATCGAAAAGCAGCGTATTCGCCATTTCACGCACTTCGCCGAAGCGCGCTTCGGCTTCAGCCTGTGCGGTGCGGGCCTGGCCGAACCCGATCAGCGAGACCGTCAGACCGCCGACCAGCAGAAGAACAATCGCGGCAATCGCGGCAACGGCAAATTTCTGCCGGCTGACAAATTTGCGCAACACATATGCCCGGCCACCGCCCCTTGCCGCCACGGCGCGCCCGGAGCGGAAGCGCTGGACATCGTCCAACAGCGCGTCGGTCGAAAGATAGCGACTGTCAGGTTCGTCGGCGGTCGCTTTTGCGACGATGGCCGCGATATCGCCATCACCCATCCATCGCACGACAAGAAGTTTGAGCAGTTTCCCGAGCGAATAGATATCGGTCAGCGTTGATGTCGGCGCACCGGCGATACGCTCAGGTGCCGCGAAACCGGGGGTGAGGCTTAAGCCCGTCAGCGATCCCTTGCTGTTGCCGCCCTGCCCGTCCTCCAACTCGGGCGGTTTGGCGATACCGAAATCGATGAGCTTGGCCTGACCCTCGGGCGTGACGAGAACGTTCGACGGCGTCAGATCCCGGTGTACGATCAGATTTTGATGCGCAAAGCGCACGGCCTCGCAGACGGTCTCGAATAGTGCCATACGCGCGTCGAGATCGAGCCTTTCGCTATCGGCCCATTTCACGATGGGCATGCCCTCGATATATTCCATGATGATATAGGGATTGCCGTCGTCCGACGTCCCGCCATCGTAAAGGCGCGCGATATGGGGATGTGATAGCCCGGCGAGAATCTGGCGTTCGCGCTCGAACCGTTCGATCAGCGCCGGTGTCAGCGCTCCCGGCCGGATGAGCTTGATCGCGACCTCATGGTCGAAATCCCCGGCATCGCGCCGCCCGCGGAATACCGCGCCCATACCGCCCTCACCGATAAGTCCCTCAATCGCATAGGCGCCAACGCGTTCAGGCGGATCGTCAGCATCGGACATGGTACCCATACCGCCCGTTTCGATCAGACCGTCCGCGACGCCCGCCGATTCCAGCAGTTTGCGCAACCGTGCCTCGACCTTGGGGTCTTCCGGCCGGTTGTCGGTAAGCCATGCCTCACGTTCGCTTTCCGGCACGATCAGTATTTGTTCCAGTAGGGCGAGAGCCTGTTTCTCGATCGCTATGTCGTCAGCCGACATTGCCATTCCCCAGCGCGTCCGCCAGCCAAACGCGCGCCGCCGCCCAGCGCCGCTTTACAGTGGGTTCGGAAAGGCCGGTCACCGTAGCGACATCGGCAATCGACATGCCGCCGAAGAAGCGCATCTCAACAATATCCGCATTTTCGCGATCGATAGCGGAGAGCCGTAGTAGGGCATGGTGCAAAGCCTGTAGATCCATGCGCTGGCCGTTATGCAGGCCCGTCATGAGGGTAACCCTCCGATGCCGGCGTTTGTCGGCATTTTTCGCGCGAATATGATCGATGAGCACGCGCCGCATGAGACGGGACGAGAGCGCGAGGAAGTGCGCACGATCCTGCCAGTCGAGCTGTTCGCTGTTAATGATCCGGATGATCGATTCATGTACGAGGTCGCCGGGCGCCAGCGATATCTGGTTTTCGTGCGCGAGCAGCCCGGCGGCTTTTTTCTGAAGACGCGGATAGAACAGGCGGATGAGCGCTTCCTGGGCGTCTTCGTCGCCATTGCGCCATTGGCGCAGCAGCTGCGTCGCCGGTGCGTCCGCTTCCTCGCCCATGCCACGCGTCCCCCAACGCCGAATGACCACCGAACACGATCATTGCCCGGCAGCCCTGAGGTTGTCCAGTTTCACTGTATCGCAGTGATCTCCCCGCACTGCCACGCTAGCCATGGCATCCCCTCAATCTCGGCTGCCCCCTTCGCTGGCCTGGTGCCAGACAGCGATGAGGGCCGTTAAATGGGTCTCACCAAGATAAGCGCGGAATTCGAGCAAATCGGATCATATTGCGGGAGCGGAAAACGCCGTGCCAGCACCAAGGCTGCGACCCAGGACTACCCACTTGTTCGCCAGTACGCGCTGAGAACACGTCACGCAGCATCTGCGTCAGATATTTTATGTGTCGGATGTCTTCAACAGAGGTATAGCCCGCAGTTTCTAGATTGCTGAGGTCTACGCGATGTCCGATGGTACCGTCCGATTTGCGCTGGCGCTGCATGGCGGCGCGGGCGCTAAGCTCGGTGCGGATTATGCGCCAGTCGAAGCGCATCTGGCCGAGCTGACTGCCCAAGGGGAGGCGATGTTGCGGGGCGGCCGGACCGGCCTCGATGTCGTCGAATCCATGGTCCGTGAGATGGAGGTTTCGGGGCTCTATGTCGCCGGCAAGGGCTCGGCGCGCAACACATCGGGTGCGGTCGAGCTGGATGCCAGCATCATGGACGGCGCGACACGCAATGCCGGTGCGGTCGCCGCGATCCGCGATGTCGTCAGCCCGGTCGAAGTGGCGCGTGGGGTCATGGAACGGTCGGCCAGCGTCATGCTGGCCGGGGCGGGCGCGAACGCCTTTGCGACACAAGAGGGCTTTGAAACAATCGATGAAGCGGGTGACTATTACGTCCTCCCGGTCGGTGTGAGCGAAGAGGATGTCAGCGTGCGCGATATGGTCCATGGCACGGTTGGCGCGGTCGCGTTGGACATACATGGCAATCTGGCCTCCGCGACATCGACGGGCGGAGTTTTCGGAAAACCTGCAGGGCGCGTGGGCGACACGCCGATTATCGGCGTCGGGACATGGGCCGATCAGGACGTCGCCATCTCCTGCACCGGCACCGGCGAGCATTTTATTCGCGCGGGCGGCGCGCTAACTGCGGCGAACCGGTTCAAGCTTGCCGGCGATACGTTGGAACAAGCGCTCTGGGCGATGCTGGATGATGTCGAAAGCCTGGGCGGCGATGGCGGCGCGATCGCGGTGTTGCGCAGCGGCGAGATTGCCATGCTCTATAACTCGGACGGTATGAAGCGAGCAGCGGTATCGGATGACATGCAGATGATGACGGCGGTTTTCGAACCCTGCCGCTAGCCTAGTGTTGGGCCGCGCGGATCAGTTCGAACACCTCGTCGCGATCCGCCAGCGCCAGCAGCAGCCCGACATCGCCCTCCCCGATCGCATCAAGAATATATCGCGCGCCTTCGGCCGAGGACCCGACATGGACGATCCGGTCTTTCCCGATGCCCGAGTCGACGCAAGCCGCTTCGATCAGCGCCGGAACCTCGCCGGGCTCGCGACCACGCAGATAGTCCGACAGTTCCACGATCACGGCCTGATCGGGCCCGAAGCCGATCGCACCGCGCGTCAATTCGCCGATTTCGGCATCGGACCGATCGCCGGCCTGGCAGATCATCAGATATTTGCGGTTGGCCGAGAGATTATCGAGCAGGCTCGACATGGCCCCAATCGCATGCGGATTATGCGCGAAATCGACGAATAGCCGCGCGTCTTTCACGTCGAATTCATTGCACCGGCCGGGATTATCGTCCGGCGAGGCCGTGAATGTGGTCAGGCCCTTCTCGATTGCGGCATTGTCGATGCCCATCGCCTTGGCGAGGCCCATCGCGCCCATTGCATTCTGCACGTTGAACGCCGCCGCGCCATCCATGGTGATCGGGATATCGGCGACAGCTATCCGCAAGGCGATATCGGTGCCGTCGAAATAGCGGATGGCCTCCGCCTCATACCAGCAGCAGGGCGCGCCCTTCTCCCACGCCGCCACGATCTTCAGATTATCCGGCGAGAGCGCAAACCAGCATTTGGTCTTGTCGAACTTCTCGCCATTCTCGACCACGAGCGGGTCGTCGGCATTCAGCACGAGCACACCGTCCTTCGAAACGGCACGCGCGACGGCGAACTTGGCCTGGGCCAGCGCTTCGACCGTATTCACGCCATATTGGCCGAGATGGTCGTTGGCGATGTTGGTCACGAGCGCCGTGCGCGCCTGAAAGAGCGGCAGACCCCGACGCAAAATGCCGCCACGTGCAGTTTCCAAAAACGCGATTTCCAGCCGCTTGTCGCGCAGCAGCATACGCGCGCCGCCCGGCCCGGAATAATCGCCATAATCGAGGATATCGTCGCCAAGCTTCACATAGTCGGTGGAGGTCGACCCCGCGACGAGGCCCGCCGCCTCGCCGATTGCCGCGCTCAGCCGCACGCTCGTCGACTTGCCGTTGGTGCCCGTAATCAACGCGACCGGCAGATTGTGCAACGAACCCCAGTCGACTGCGTCGGGATCGGGCAGTTCACCCACACCCCAGACGACAGACCCCGTGCCATGGCCGAGCGAAACATGATCGTCGTCGCTTAGAAAATCGATGCCGCACTCCGTTGCTGCGCGCTCCAGGGCGATCAGCGGGGGGTTGCGCTCCATCGCGATGACCGTTTCGAGATCGGCAATCATGCTCTCGAAATCGTCCGGCGCCTCGCCGAGCAATGCGTTCGCCGTGAAATGCCAGGCCGTCTCGATCGCGAACACGGCGCTGTAGAGCAGGTCCGCCGGGGCAGAGATCATCAGCGTCACGCCATTTTCGAAGATCCGCGAGATGCGCCGGCTGCCCGTCCAGCCCAGCGCATCGAGCACGCGCTGCATATCGGATTCCCAGGCGGCGACCACCGCCGCCTTGTCAAACCCCTCGACGAGAATATCGAGCAGCGCCCCGCGCCGGTCCCAAATCATGCCCGGCCCGGTAATCCGCCGGCTTTCCTCGAGGATCAGCCGGTCCGACTCCGGTATCGGTATCTCAAGATAGGTTTCGATCGTCTCGATGTCGGCGCGCGTATTCTCCGCCACCTCAGTCGCCATCCTCGTCTTCGTTGCGCGCCAGCCGGACGCCCCGATCGTCGCTGACAAGCAGATCATCGAAATCGATCAGCTCTTCCAGAGCAGCCGCCGTCTTTTTCGACTTTTCCGGTTGTCTGGCTTCGAAGACCGGCTCCTTATCCTTGCCAAAGCGGACGATCTGCTTCCAGGAGCGCGTGACATTGTCGCCGATGACAAGCAGCAGGTCACCCTCCTCGGACGTTTCGAGACCATGTGCGACGGCCTCCTGCTCGTCCGGAATGATCGTAATCGCATCCTCGGCCACGCCGTGACCGAGGAGTTGCGCCCTCATCATGTCCGGAATCTCGGTTTCGCCCCGCCCGCGCCGGTTATCGTCGGCCTTCAGGATATAGCGGTCATAATGACCGGCCAGTATCTCGCAGGCTTCGGTAACGTCTTCGTCGCGCCGGTCACCGGGGCAAGAGACGACGATGGTTTTTCTGTGATGCGTGTCGAGCTTGTCGACCAGGCCGGTGATCTCCTCGAACGCCGCGGCGTTATGGGCATAGTCGAGAACCACGCGGAACGGCAGCTTTTCGAAGACGTTCATCCGCCCCGGCGCTTGCGAGAAGGTGGTATTAAAGCTCTTCATCGCCAGCTCGATCTGCTCGACATCGACACCGAAGCTATAGGCCATGGCAATCGCGAACATGGCGTTCTCGACATTGTGCATCGCCTTGCCCTCGACCGTCGCCGGGATCAGATGGGTCCAGATGACCGGAAGGTGCGTGCAATTGTCGTAGATGGCGATCATGTCGCCATTCATGCCTTTTTCAAGCACCACGGCTTTGCCATGCGCATCGATATGCTGTTTCACGAGCGCATGTTCGCGGTTCATCGTGACGTAGAGAATATGCTCGGCGTCGCAATAATCGGCCATGAGCAGGCAGTTCTTGTCATCGGCGTTGAGCACGACCGTGTCCGTCGCCGATTCTGGCACGATCCGCTTGATCCGCGCTAGCTGCTCGATCGTGTCGATCCCGCCCAGGCCGAGATGATCCGATGAGACGTTGAGGCATGCCCCGACATTGCAATTCTGGAAGCCAAGCCCGCTGCGCACAATGCCACCCCGCGCGGTCTCAAGCACCGCGAAATCGACCGTCGGGTTACGGAGCACCATCTGCGCGGATTGCGGCCCGGTGGTGTCCCCCTTCATGATCTGCTTGCCATCGACATAGACGCCATCGCTTGTCGTGAGGCCAACGGTATGGCCGCAATTCTTCATGATATGGGCGAGCATGCGCGCGGTCGTCGTCTTGCCGTTGGTCCCGGTGATCGCGGCGATCGGGATCTGGCGCGGCCGATCCGGCGGGAAGAGCATGTCGAGCACCTTGCCTGCCACATCGCGCGATTCGCCCTCGCTCGGCGCGACATGCATGCGGAAGCCGGGCGCGGCATTCACCTCCACGATCGCGCCGCCGATAGCCTTGTAGGATTTGGAAATATCGTCGGTCAGGAAATCGACGCCGCCGACATCGAGGCCGACCGCGCCGACGGCACGGATCGCCATGTCGCGATTGTCGGGATGGACGACATCGGTCAGGTCGATCGCCGTGCCGCCCGTCGACAAATTGGCCGTGTCGCGCAGATAGAAGGTCTCGCCTTCCGGGAGGACGGTTTCAGCCGTATGGCCGGCATTTTTCATGAGCCGCATCGCCTGATGATCGAGCTCAAGCTTGGTCAGCACCTTCTCATGGCCGACGCCGCGCCGTGGGTCCTCGTTCACCTTCTCGATCAGCGCTTCGATCGTCGACTTGCCGTCGCCGACGACATGGCCGGGCACGCGCTTGGCGACCGCGACCAGTTCGTCGCCGACCACCAGCATGCGATGATCGAAACCCGTGATATAGCTTTCGACGAGCACCGCGGCGCTCGTGCCCGCCTCCTGCGCGACATCGAAGGCCGCGGCAACGTCCGTCTTGTTGTCGAGATTGATCGAGACGCCGCGGCCATGATTGGCGTTGAGCGGTTTCACCACGACCGGATAGCCGATCTTGCGCGCGGCGCGCACCGCCTCGCGAGGGCCATAGACCATATATTGCTTGGGCACGGGCAGGCCGAGATCGTTGAGCAGATGGTGCGTGTCTTCCTTGTCGCAACTGATCTCCACCGCGATATGTTTGGTCTCGCTGGTGATCGTCGCCTGAATACGCTGCTGATGCTTGCCATGGCCGAACTGGACAAGGCTGTGCTTGTTAAGCCGGAGCCAGGGCACGTCGCGTTCTTCGGCCGCCGCGACGAGCGATGCGGTACTCGGCCCGAAGGCATGACGCTGCGCGTGTTTGATGAAACTTCGCAGCTCCTCGTCCCAATCGAAATCGGGATCAAGTTCGTAATCGAGCTGCTGCTGCACCTCTTCGGGCATCAGATGAATGAGCAGCTTGATCGCCAACTTCCCAGCGGCCAGCCCGACATCGCGGTGAATATAGGCATAGACCAGATTATAATGGCCAACCTCGCCGGCTGACCGCGTCCGGCCGAAACTCACTTCGTTGCCGGCCACGCATTGCAGCTCGAGCGCGACATGCTCGGCGATATGCGCGATCCAGGTGCCCTCATCCTCGCGCATACGGCGAACGAAACCGCCGGGCGTGCGATAAGAGCAGCCATGCTCCTCAATCCCGGGCAGCGCCGCGATCAGGCCATCGATGAAGTCTTTTCCGAGCCGCGCCGACGGCCATTCCTCAAGGATGCCAATATCCACGACATGCCGGATGACGCGAAAACTCGCATATTGGTTGGGGCCGACATAGAGGTTGGTGCTCAGTATCTTGATGGTCCGTCCCCTTGCTAACCTGTCTGGCTTCTACGCGCCGATACGCATGATTGCCCTATCCTTCGCCCGGTGCAAAGGCCTTGCGGGCGTTCAGGTCATAGCGGCAGCCCTCATGCAGGATATCCAGTTTGAGCCCCAGCATGCCCAGCCCCTCTTTGCGATTGGCCGCATGGGCCGATGAATATTTCAAGTCCGCGCCGTCAACAATCGTTACCGTGCCGCTGCCCACAATCTCCGCGACGCCATCGGGATCGATAAAGGCGCCGGTATCCTCATCGATACCGATGCCGAGGAGAAACGGATTGAGCGCGATCGCAGAGAGCAGCCGGCCCAAGCGATAGCGTTCGGAAAAATGCTGGTCGATCACGCCGGCGTTGGTGAGCCCCAGACCCGGGGCCAGAACCGCGCCACCTTCCGCCGGTCCGGCATCCGCCTCGCCGCCCGCGATCATATGTTCCGACATGATCGACGCGCCCGCCGAGGTCCCGGCGATCGGCACGCCTTGCGCATTCACCCGGCGCAAAGTTTGCGCGACATCGGTGCCGCCGAGAATGGTAGACAGCCGTAATTGGTTGCCGCCGGTGATGAAGATGCCGGTGGCTTGTTCGCAACTCTCCACATGCGCCGGATCGTTGCAATCCTCGCGCGTGGCGATCGGCATCGAGCGGACGGACGCCGCGCCTAGCCCGTCGAAGAGTTCCTCGTAAAGCGGGCCGGTGCTTTCCAGCGTCGATGCGGTCGGTAGGATCACGATATCGGCCTTGTCGCCGCCGGCGATCTCGACAAAGCGGCTCAATACCGCGGGTTCGAGCCCTCTATCTTCGCCGCCGCCGATGGGAATGATATAGCCGCGACGATCTCCGTCGCTGACGGGCGCTGGACACATGCAAACTTCCTAACTGCGAAATCCTGTTGCGGCGCTGCTCAGCATCGCAAAGGCCGCAGAGTCAACAATTGGCTGCGCGCAGCGGCTGCATAACGACGTCCGCACGAATGACTGTGACCTTGCGGCATCGCCGGATTTTCGCGACAGCATGGGCTTCACATCCTTGCGCCCGGCGGGGATGGGCCGTTTGCGGCCATTCTGTTTGGAAACCCCATTCTGTTCGGAAACCATCGTGTCGCACGCCTCGATCCTTTTCACGCTGTTGAGCTGCCTGTTCTTCATGGCGCTCGTCGGCTGGATCAGCTGGCTGAAGACGCGTGGCACGGCCGATACCAAGGACGGCTATTTCCTCGCGGGACGTGGGCTCGGCGCGACCTTCATCGCCGGTTCGCTGTTGCTGACCAATCTTTCGGCCGAGCAGCTGATCGGCCTTAACGGCTCGGCCTATGGCTTCAATCTGTCGAGCATGGCCTGGGAGGTGACGGCGGCTGTCGCGACCATCGCGATGGCGCTGATCTTCCTGCCGCGCTATCTGGCCGGCGCCTTCACGACGCTGCCGGAATTCCTGAACGACCGGTTCGATCCGACGGTCCGCCGCATGTCGGTCATCCTGTTCATGCTCGGCTATGGCCTCGTGACGATCCCCTCGATCCTCTATTCGGGTTCTGTCGCGGTGCTGCAGCTGTTCGACGTGCCGCGGCTAACCGGCCTCGACTATTTCCCGGCGCTTGTCGCGATGGTGATCGTGATCGGCATTACCGGATCGATCTATGCCGTGTTCGGCGGGCTGCGGGCTGTCGCGGTGTCCGATACGATCAACGGAATCGGGCTGCTGATCGTCGGTATACTCGTGCCGGTGCTCGGCCTGGTCGCGCTGGGCGGCGGCGATTTCGGCGAGGGGCTCAACCGGCTGCTAACCGATCATCCGGAAAAGCTCGACGCGATCGGCGGGCCAGAGGACCCGACCCCGTTCGGCACGATCTTCACCGGGATGATCTTCGCCAACCTCTTCTACTGGTGCACCAATCAGTATGTCATCCAGCGGACGCTCGGCGCCCGGTCGCTCGCCGAGGGGCAGAAGGGCGTACTCTTCTCCGGCTTTTTCAAAGTGCTCGTCCCATTCATGATGATGATCCCGGGAGTCATCGCCTTCCATCTCTACGGGCCCGGCCTCGGCTCCATTGACCAGGCTTATCCCCGGCTAATCCGCGACGTACTGCCCGTCTATTTGAGCGGCTTTTTCCTCGCCGTGCTGCTCGGCGCGGTGTTCAGTTCATTCAATTCGCTGCTCAACAGCGCGGCAACGCTGTTCTCGCTCGATGTCTACGCCCCGGCGCGCGGCGGGAAAGCAAGCGATGGCGAACTCGTCCGCATCGCGAAGATCGCCAGCATCGTCATCGCGTTCTTCTCCTTCGCCGTCGCGCCGCTCCTCTATTTCGCCGAAGAAGGGCTGTGGCAGGTAATCCGCATGTTCACCGGCTTCTACAATATCCCGACCGTCGTCATCGTGATCGTCGGCCTGTTTACGCGGCGCGTCCCCGCGCTTGGCGCCAAGCTCGTGATCGTCTTCCATGTGGTCGCCTATGGCCTGCTGCGTTTTGTTTTCGACGAGACGATCACACTGCATTTCCTGCATCAATATGCGATCCTGTTCGTCATAGAAGTCGTCATCATGCTGGCCTGCGGCGTCTGGCGGCCGCGCGCCAAGGCCTGGTCGTTCACACCGAACAGCCAGGTCGATATGACGCCGTGGCGCTTTGCGAAACCGCTGGCGATTACACTCTTCTCCTGCGTCGTCGCGCTGTATCTGATCTTCTCGCCGATCGGCTTCGCCGCGGGTGCCAGCGCGACAACACTGCTACCGATGCTGCTCGGAATGCTGACACTGGGCAATGTCGCGATGTGGGCCTGGGCGGCGCGGCGCGCGCGGCCTATTTGACGAGCCCTATTGTATGAGCGACGCCAGCACCCGGCGCTTGCCTTCGAAAGGGCGGCGACCGTGCATCACGAGGAAATTATCGACCAGCGCGACATCGCCGGCCTGCCAATCGAGATCGTAGGTCAGTGCGTCGGACAAAGCGATCGCATCGGCCATCTGTGCGGTCGTGATCGGCGTGCCGTCGCCGAAGGTAATCGCCTTGGACGGGTCGTTGCGGCTGTCCGACCAACCCCGAAAGGCCGCGATCAGCTGGTTAAAAAAGGTCCGCCGGCCATCGGGCAGCGTCCGCACGGCGTCGAGCACCGGCGTGGTCGCGCGCAAACTCTCGTCATCCCGCCACTCCCAGTCATAGCCGAGCGCCCGCAGCCGCGCCTCGGCCGCATCGCGATCCTGAGCGCTCAACGTGCTGCGCCAGCTGCGCCCCTGCCCCGATCCGGCGTCATCGTCGCCCGGCATCACATTGGTGTAGCGCACGCCTTTCGCGGCGAAGTCGTCAACGAGATCGGGATCGGCCGCTGCCAGTTCGTCTAGCAGGATGTCCGAGCGACAGAGCGGCGTCGCACCGCCGCCGCCCGGCGCAATCTCGCAATAGAAGAAGAGCTTGCTCGGATAGACGGGCGTCTGCGCCATCTCGTGATGTAGGTAGATGCTCGTGTCCGGCGGCGCTTCGTTCGCAGTGAATACGCGGTCGGTCACATTGACGCGCACGGCGTTGGAGAGCGATTCCGCATAGGGGAAGTTCGGCTCGCCATAGGCGACAACCGCCGCATCGAAGGCCTGCGCATCCGGCACATCGAATCCGCGAAACAGAACTGCGCCGCTCTCGGCCAGTTGCGCATCGATCGCGATCTTGTCGGCCGCGATATGGGCGGCGAGATCGCCGGAGCCCTTAACGATGGATGGAAACGCGCTGTCGGTCATGGCCACCACCATAGCTAATCGTAGATCGGGTGGAAGCTGTTGAACGCGGCTTCCGTAAACACACCGGGATCGTTGAACCGGCGATTGGCGTTGAGTGCCGAAATCGCCGTCATCTCGTCGTCGCTCAACGCGAAATCCGTTATAGCGAGATTTTCACGCATCCGCTCCGGCTTGCGCGTCTTCGGAATGATCGACGTGCCCCGTTGGATACCCCAGCGCAGCACGATCTGCGCGGGCGTTTTGCCATGCGCCTCGGCCGCCGCGCGGACGACCGGTTCCTCGAGTACGGAGTCACTCGCGCCGGCCATGTCGAGTTCGACATAGGAGAGCGCGCCGAGTGGCGAAAAGGCGGTGACATGGATGCCATAGTCGCCAGCGAGCCGGACGAGCTTCTCTTGCGTCAGATAGGGATGCGCCTCGATCTGCAGCACGCTCGGCGCAATCCGGGCATAACTCATCAGGTCATGAATCAGTGCGCTGTTGTAGTTGCAGACGCCGATATTCCGCACGAGGCCCCTGTCGACGAGCTGCTCCATCGCGCCCCAGGTTTCGTGCAGCGGCACGACAGCGCGGCGCATGACCGGGTTTTCGGCGTCCGGGTCGTGAATCCATTCGGGCGGATAGCGCGTCTCGATCGGAACATATTCGAGTGCGATCGGGAAATGGATCAGATAGAGGTCCAGATAGTCGAGCCCGAGATCGGCGAGCGATTTGCGGCAGGCCAGTTCGACATGCTCGGGCGCGTGAAAAGTGTTCCAGAGTTTCGAGGTGATCCAGAGCTCGTCGCGCGCCACCAGACCCTGATCGATGGCGCTGGCTAAACCCTTCCCGACCGCTGCTTCGTTGCCATAATCCGCCGCGCAATCGAAATGGCGATACCCGGCCCGGATCGCTTCGAGCACGGTCTCCTCGCAATCCCCCGGCGGGACTTTCCAGAGGCCGAAGCCGATCTGCGGCATGGTGTCGAGCGGCATGGGTTCAGTCTCCGAAATTGAGGGCTACAGGCTGGCCGGTGGCGATGGATTCCTGCGCGGCCGCGCCCATCTGCACCGAACGTAGCCCGTCCAGCGCCGTGACCGTCGCCGGGCTGCCCGCGCATAGCGCCGCGTGGAAATCGCGCAGCTGAAAATAGGTCGCGCCATGATGATAGCCGGCCGCCAGCGCATCGGGCGGCGTTGCCACGGCTTCCACAACCGGCCCGCTGCGATCGCGCGGCGACCAGGTCACTTCGGCAGCCGGGATTTTCACCTCCAGCTTGCCGGCCGGGCCAAGCGCATAGATATCCTCCTGCTGCTCGGAGCCTTCGGCGAACATGCACAGATCGAGTATCGCGCGCGCGCCGCCAGCGAAATCGACGATCACATAGGCGTTGTCGAGGATATCCGGCGTTTCGCCGTCATAGCGCTCGTCGAGATGGTTCACATCCTGCGCGCCGCTGGCAAACACGCGCACCGGTTCATCGCCCAGGATATGCCGCATCAGATCGAAAAAATGGCAGCATTTCTCGACCAAAGTGCCGCCCGTGTTACGATTGAAGCGGTTCCAGTCGCCGATCTTGGGCAGAAACGGAAAGCGGTGCTCGCGGATCGAAAGCATCTTTACCGGCCCGGTTTCGCCCGTCTTCACGCGCTCGATAAAGCGCGTCACCGGCGGCATGTAGCGATATTCGAGGCCGACCCAGAACAGCGGATTATAGTCGCGCTGCAGCGCCGCCAGCGCTTCGGCATCGGCAACGGTCGTACACATCGGCTTTTCGAGCAGGATCGCCGAGCCATGGTCCATCACCTGCTGCACAACGGCGAAATGGGTGTGATTGGGCGAGGCGATAATCACGGCGTCGGGCTCTTCCGCCGCCAACATCGCGGAAACGTCGGCATAGCATGTAATGCTTTGCCCGAGCGTGTCGGCCAGCTGACCCGCATTATCGCGTGACCAGGGCTCCGGATCGGCAATCGCAACGAGATCGGCCCCGGGTACGAGCGCGAGATTCTGCATATGCTCGCAGCCCATCATCCCACATCCGATGATCGCATAGGTTCGTTCCGCCGCCACGCCGCGCTTGTGTGTCGGGGCAGGAAAAAACACAAGATCGGACTGTACGGGGCCACCGCGTTCGAAAACTTCGCGCGGCGGGCTTGCAGCGAACGGCGAGAGGCGCAACTGTCAACTGACCTCAATTACAGACTGGGAGCCCTGCATTGGCCGAGGACAAGCTCGACATACAGCTGGACGATAGCGGATCGAAGGGCCGCTATTTCATGAAGATCGACGGAGTGGGCGAGGAGGCGGAGCTGACCTTTTCGCGCGCATCGGAGACATTGGTCATTGTCGATCATACGGGCGTGCCGGACAGTTTGCGCGACCGGGGCCTCGGCAAGGCGCTCGCCCAACGGGTGGTGGCGGACGCGCGCGCGAAGGGCTTCAAGATCGTCCCGCTCTGCCCCTTCTTCAAAGCGATCGCCCAACGCCATGCGGACTGGCAGGACGTGGTGCAGGGCTGATGGCGGAGGATTTTTCGGCGATCCGTGAGGAAGTCGCGAAACTCTGCGCGCAGTTTCCGGGCAGCTACTGGCAGGAAAAGGACAAGGCGCGCGCCTATCCGGGCGAGTTCGTCGATGCGCTGACCGAAGCCGGCTACCTCGCGGCGCTGATCCCCGAAGACTATGGCGGGGCGGGATTGCCGCTATCGGCCGCAGCGGCGATTCTCGAGGAAATTCAATATCGCGGCTGCAATGGCGGCGCGTGCCATGCGCAAATGTATATCATGGGCACGCTGCTGCGCCACGGGTCGGACGCGCAGAAGGAACAGTATCTGCCGAAGATCGCGAGCGGCGAATTGCGCCTCCAGGCGTTCGGCGTGACCGAGCCGACGAGCGGTACCGATACGCTTTCGCTCAAGACCATCGCGAAGAAGGACGGCGACAGCTACATCGTCAACGGCCAGAAGATCTGGACGAGCCGCGCCGAACATTCGGATCTCATGCTGCTGCTCGCCCGCACGACGCCGCGCGACGCGGTCGAAAAACGCACCGACGGGCTGTCCGTGTTCATTGTCGATATGCGCGAAGCGCTCGGTAACGGCCTGTCCATCAAGCCCATTGATACGATGATGAACCATTCGACTACGGAAGTGTTTTTCGACGATATGCGCGTGCCGGCGGCAAACCTGATCGGCGAAGAGGGCCAGGGCTTTCGCTACATCCTGTCGGGCATGAATGCCGAGCGCATCCTGATCGCCGCCGAATGCATCGGCGATGCACGCTTCTTCCTCGACAAGGCGACGGACTATGCGAAGGAACGGCAGGTATTCGGCCGGCCGATCGGCCAGAATCAGGGCATCCAGTTCCCGCTCGCCAAGGCCTATGCGCAGATGCGCGCGGCAGCGCTGATGGTAGAGGATGCGCTCGCCAAATATGAGGCCGGGGACAATGCCGGGGCGGACGCCAATATGGCGAAGATGCTCGCCGCCGATGCGAGCTGGGCGGCAGGCGAGGCCTGCATCCAGACGTTCGGCGGGTTCGGCTTCGCGGCCGAATATGATGTCGAACGCAAATATCGCGAGACGCGCCTCTATCAGGTCGCGCCAATCTCGACGAACCTTATCCTCTCCTATCTCGCCGAGCATGTGCTGGGCTTGCCCAGGTCCTATTGAGATCAGCCGGGTGCAAAAAAGGCGGACGGCATAGCGCCGCCCGCCTTTGTATCTATGGCGTCCGCTTTTTTTCTTCTAGAAATTAAACCCAGCTTCAACACCGATGATGCGGCGCGGTCCCGGCGAGATGAACGAGCCGCCGAATTCGATCGCGGGAATTACCTCGGCCGGATATTCCTCGTCGAACAGGTTTTCGGCAAAGAACATCAGGCTCCAGCGATCGCTTTGGAAACCCGCACGGAAGTTGAAGACCGAATAACTGTTGCGCTGCGCCGCACTATAATCGGCATCGCCGACGAACGCCGGCAGCATCAGCGCCGAGCCCGGCAACAGGCCCGAGAAGAGCGTCGGCGTCACTTGATCCTGCACAGTATGGAACCAGGTCGGCCCGACGATGCGGTAATCGCCGCGCACGAGCAGATCGAAATCGCGGTGGATCGGCGCGACGACCTGACTGCCGATATTGATCGTATAGTCGGGCGTGTAGGGCGATTCATTGCCTACGGTGTTCGGCCGCGAGCTATTCGCCTTGATCTCGGAGTCGGTCCAGTTGAACGAACCGAAGACGTCCCAGCCGGGCACGATTTCGACATTGGTGTTGAATTCGAGACCGAGCACTTCGACTTCGTCGATGTTCGAGACGACGCGCAACAGGCCGAACGGTCCGACGAAGAATTCGAAGAACTGCATATCGTCGATCTCGGTATAATAACCGGCGAGATCGAAGGTCCACGGGCCCGACGATCCACGAAGACCGACTTCGAACGCGCTCGACCGCTCGCGGTTGAATTGATCCTGGATCAGGATGTTGGTTCCGAGAAACTGGTTGAAATTCTGATCGACAATGGCGGCGGAACCCTGATTGTTGAACCCGCCCGATTTGAAGCCGATGCCCCAGGTCGCGTAGAAATTGATCTCGTCGGTCAGCGCATAGTTAAGGCTGAGGCGCGGCTGGATCTGATCGAAGCTCGCATCCTGCGGCTGGATCGGACCGAAGGCCTGGCCCGGATTGATCGGCCCCCCCGTGATCGGGTCCAGCACGTTCGGCACGAGATTTTCGACGCTGCGTTCCTCGACATCGTAGCGCACCGCCGCGCCCAGAGTCAGCCGACTCGTGACTTCGGCTTCGACCGAGCCGAAAGCGGCGAACACGTCGGTCGAGAAGTCGTCGTGGAAGAGCTGCGATGTCGGGTTGGCGCTGCCGGGCGCGTTGAACAACTGGCGGGTAATGCCCTGGCCGAGATCGGCGCCAAGGCTCACCCCGACCTGCCGGTCGATATGGAGATAATAGGCACCCAGCTGCCAATCGACCGGACCGTCGCTCGACGAAAGCCGGACTTCGACGCTGAAATCTTCCTGATCGCGGATCTGATATTGCGTCCCGTCACAGGTCGTCGGCGAATAGGGGCCGAAGGTCGAGCCGGTTGCGGGCGCGAAGATGAAGGGGATCGGTACTTGGCCGATAAAGCCGGGCTGGTTGACCGGGAAGCCGGTCAGCGCCGCCGTGCTCGCAAAACAGGCATCGGAGACGGCTGTCGATGTCGCGCTGATCGGCACGGGCGATAGCGCCGCTGAGATATAGCGCGCGAAGTCGGCCGACGTGCCGTCTGCGGTCAGGGCGTTTTCGATGTTCGAATAGAGCGCCCAGGCCGTGAGCTGCATATTGCCGAAATCATGTTCGAGCTTGATCGACGCTTCGAGCGTATCCTGCGAGTTGGTGGGCCGGATATTGCTGTAATAGCGATACTCATGATCGTCGACATCGGCGAAAAAGGCCGGGTTCGCGCCGGCGAAATTGGGCAGGTGGAAGGCCGCGTTGAAGTTGATCGATGCCCCGCGCAGCTCGCCATAGCGGATCTTGAAATCGAGCTCCGTATCCGGGCCAAGTTCGGCGATCAGACGGCCATTGACGTTCCACACCTCCTGATCGTCCACGACGTTGCGGTTATTGAGGAAGATGTTCTCGAAAAATCCGTCGGTCGACCGATAGTCAGCGGACAGGACGAAGCCGAGCCCGTCAGTCAGCGGCCCGGCGATATAGCCATTGGCCTCCCATGTATCCTGGCTGCCATAGCTGCCCCGCACGCTGCCCTCGAGCACATCGGACGGGCGGACGGTCGTGATGACGATGGCGCCGGCCGCGGCGTTGCGGCCGTACAGTGCGCCCTGCGGACCTTTGAGGATTTCAACCTGTCGCAGCGTGCCCTGGTCCTGATTGAGCGCGGCCGTATTGGTGCGCAGGATACCGTCGACGACGAGCGCGACGGAGCTTTCCGCGTCCCGCGTCCCGTTGATGCCGCGAATATTGATCTGGCTGTCGCCGGCTTCCGCCGTATTGGTTACGATCGTCACGCCCGGCGTCAGGCCGATAAAGTCCTCGGCGCGGCGGATATTCTGCGTCTGGAGCTGGTCTTCGGTGAACACGGTGATCGACGCCGGGACATCGGACAAGGCTTCATCCTGGCGGCGCGCGGTCACGATGATCGGCGCATTGCCGGTGCTGCTGCTTGCGCCTGCTCCGCCGCCCGTGGTCTGCGCCTGGGCGGAGGTCGCGATGGCCATGCCCGCCGTGGCTGCGAGCAGCGTCGGTGCGATCCGATTGAACATGATAGTCTCCCTGTTCTTTCTTATTCTTGCCGTGTCAGACGAGGACGTTGGCCCCGCTCATATAGACGTACACTTCCTGGAACTTGTCGCCCCGGACGCGCCAGAAATTGGTGTTGTAGAGCCGCGTGACCTCGCCATTTTCGTCGGTCAGGACGGCCTCGAACGAGGCCGCGATCCGGCCGTTCTTCTCATCGACCGTGCAATTGAAATCCTGATGGACGATGGTTTCGTAGCTGCCGAAGAAGGTCTCGAACATTTCGCGGATGCCGGCCTTGCCCTCATGGGTCGTATGGTCGGTCTGAATCGTGAAGAGCGCTGTATCGTGAAAGCAGTCGAGCGTCGCTTCCATATTCTTCGCATCGACATTGCCGAAATAGGTCTTCGTCGCGAGTTCGATCAGCTCGTCGCGGTTTAATGTGCTCGGATATTGCATCGCTTGCGCTCCCCTATTTCAGCAGATTGTCGCCGCTCATGTAGACGAACACGGTCTGGAACTTGTCGCCCTTCAGATAGAAGCGGTTGCAATTCTGGTAGATCAGTTCCTCGCCCAGCTCGTTCGGTTCGATCTCAACGGTGAACTGTGAACAGACGGAATTGGTTTCGGGATCAGCCGTATGGACGAAATTGCCGTGCCAGATGCGACCGTTCGTCGAGAATAGCCCCTCGAACATTGCCCGGATCGCATCGATCCCGTTATGCTTGGTGTCCGATGTCATCTCGTGGAGAACGGCGTCTTCATGGAAACAGTCGAGCACCTGATCCATGCGCTTATTGTCGACGCCATCGAAATAGCGCTTCGTGACGATATCGACATAATAGGGATAGGGATTGCTCATGCCGTTATCTCCGCGTCTTTGGGCACTTCGGGCGTGGGGAAAGCCTTCTTGCTATGCGTCAGGCCAAGCTCGACGAACGTTTCGAGCATCTTGTAGGCGACGACGCCGGGGTTGATCACCGGGATTGGCAGCACGGAATCGAGATGCGCGGCCGACTGGTGCATCGTCGTCGAGCCGAGCACGATCACATCGGCGCGATCCTCCTCGATACAGCGGGTCGCGGCCTCTTCGAGCTTGCCGAAGATCACCTCTTCCTTGCCCGCCAGCAGTTCGGTGACGTCGGGGCGCGTATCGATGGAGCGCATCGAGGCCAGACGCTTTTCGAGGCCATATTCGGTGATCGTCTTTTCGTAGAGCGGGAACCATTCGTCCCACATCGTCAGAATGGAAAACTTTTTGCCCATCATACAGGCGGCGTAAAAGGCGCTCTCGCCGGGCCCGGCGACCGGGATCGACAGGCGCGATCTGAGCGCGCGCAGTCCGGAATCGCTGACCGTGTCGATCAGCACGCCGGCATAGCCCTCTTCTTCCGCCTTGATGCCGGCCTGGAACACCGTCCAGTCCATCAGCAGCATGTCGTGATAACTGTCGCCGAGCGCTGCGCCCCAGCTCACGGCCTCGAACACCGGCTCGAACCCATCGCGGACGAGCGGCGGCGGCAGCTGCTCGGCGCGGTTCGCCACGCCCGCCTCGTCCATCGGTATCGGAACGATGACCTTGATCCGGTGCATAAGCCTCCCTTTGTGTCCCGCTTTGCGCTATTTCGCTTATCGTCTAGGCGGGCAGACCCATTTTGTATACAATTTTTCCGGAAAGGGAAACAGGCGATTGATGTCGAGTGCAGCCGATAAAGCCTATATGGGCATCCGATCGCTGATCCTGGACGGCGTCCTGGCCGCCGGCGAGCAGCTGAAAGAAGAAGAATTGGCCGAGCGTATCGGCGTATCGCGCACGCCGATCCGCGACGCACTCCGACGCCTCGAAGCCGAGTTCTTCGTCACGCGCAGCGACAGCCAGCGCAGCTTCGTCGCCGACCAGTCGGTCGAGGATATCGACGAGATATTCACCCTGCGGGCCATGCTGGAAGGCCATGTCGCGGCCCGCGCCGCGACTATCGGCGGCCCTGCCCTGGCCGCGCGCCTCCGCGCGATCGTCGACGATGCGGGCGACCCCCGCGATGTGGAGGCTTTTCTCGATCATAATGCCGATTTTCACGCCGAGGTTCTGGCCGGGGCCGGTTCGGAGCGGCTGGCAACGATGCTCTCCCGGCTCGTCAGCCAGCCGATCGTCCATCGCACGGCGCGCAACTATGATGCCGGCCAGTTCGAGCGCAGCCTCGCCGAACATCGCGAGCTGGTCGACGCGATCGAACGCGGCGATGCAGAATGGGCGCGTTCTGTCATGACGAGCCATATCCGGCGCGCCTTCCATGTGTTCGAGGCGGCCGCTCAGTCGCTGACGCGCGAGAAATAGGCGAGCGCCTCCTCGACGCTCAGCATATCGGCATATTTCGCCTTGAGATCGAAGATATTGGCGTCGTGGACGGCCTGATCCCGGTCGCCGCACGCCTCGGGCACGACCAGCGGGATGAAACCATGTTGCAGCGCATCGAGCGCCGAGGCGCGGACGCAGCCGGAGGTCGACAGCCCGGTGATGACGCAGCAATCGACATCCATGCCGCGTAAGGTTTCCGCGAGGCCGGTATCGAAAAAGGCGCTCGGATATTGTTTGGTGACGACCCGCTCCCCGGCCAGCGGCTGAAGGCTCGGCGGGAAAGCGCCGAACGGGCTGCCACGATCGAAAACCGTGAGCGCGGCGATCTTGCGGTAGAAATGCCCACCGTCCGCGCCGCCCGGTTCGTACTCCACGTTCGTCCAGATAACCGGCACACCGGCATCGCGCGCCGCGGCGACAAGCCGCTCATTGACCGCGAGTTCCGCTTCCACACTCGCATAGAGCGGCGAATCCGCCTCCAGATAGGCCATGACGAAATCGATAACGAGCAACACCGGCCGTTTGCCAAAGCCCAGACTCTTGTTGAATCCGGCCTTGGCATAATCCTCATCCAACGCGCTCATAGTCAGATGATTCCGCGCTCTTCGAGACCCGCCCGTGTAGCCGAATCCATGCCCAAAAGCTCGCCATAGACGAGCTCGTTATGCTCGCCGAGCGCAGGTCCCACCCATTCGACCTTGCCCGGCGTTTCGGACAGTTTGGGCGCGACATTCTGCATGACGAAATTCTCATGTTTCGGATGATCGACCGCGATCAGCGCCTCGCGCGCCGCGAATTGCGGATCGTCCAGCATCTCTGGCGCGCGATAGATATTGCCGGCGGGCACCCCATACTCTTCGCAAAGCGCCAGCACCTCGGCGCTGGTTCGCTCTTTCGTCCATCCGCCGATCATATCGTCGAGCTCGGCCTGGCGTTCGCCGCGCGCCATATGGCTGTTATAGCGCGGATCGTCGCCGAGTTCCGGCACGCCCATCATTGCCGCCAGGCGTTTCCAGACGCTGTCCTGATTGCCGGCAACCAGCACGCTGCCATCCTTCGTCGGATAAACGTTCGACGGCGCGACCTTGGGCAGGATCGATCCGGTTCGTTCGCGGATATGATTGGCCACCGTATATTCGGGCACCGTCGATTCCATCATCGCCAGTACGGCTTCGTAGATCGCCGAATCGACGACCTGCCCCTTGCCCGTATTGTGCCGGTGATTGAGCGCCATCATCGCGCCGAGACACGCATAGGTCGCGGCCAGCGAATCGCCGATGGAAAGGCCCGCCCGGCTGGGCGGCCGGTCCGGCTCGCCGATAATGTAACGCATGCCGCCCATCGCCTCGCCGATGCCGCCATAACCGGCGCGCGCAGAATAGGGCCCGGTCTGGCCATAGCCAGACACGCGGATCATGATCAGCGCCTCGTTGATCGCATGGAGTTCGTCCCAGCCGAGATTCCATTTCTCCAGCGTGCCGGGGCGGAAATTTTCCAGCAGGAAATCGCTCTTCGCCGCGAGTTTCCTGACGATTTCCTGCCCTTCCGGCTCGCGCAGATTGAGCGTGATCGATTTCTTGTTGCGCGCGACAACGGAAAACCAGAGCGGGATGCCCTGCCCCCACGCCCGCATCGCATCGCCGATCTTGGGCGGCTCGATCTTGATCACTTCGGCGCCGTGATCGGCCATCAGCTGCCCGCAAAAGGGACCGGCGATCAACTGGCCCATTTCGATCAGTCTGAGCCCGTTCAGTGCGCCGCTCGCCATGCCCCAAATCTCCCTCAGCAATCTGGCGGCTATACAAGCCGATACCCGCTTTGTATACAAAACACGTGTCCAAAAAAGTTCGCCTGGTGGAAGTCGGCCCGCGCGACGGGTTGCAGAACGAGCCCGAGATCGTCTCGACGGCGGACAAGATCGCGCTGATCGAGAAGATGTACGAAGCCGGCCTGCGCCGCTTCGAGGTGGCGAGCTTCGTCCATCCGAAACGCGTGCCGCAAATGGCCGATGCCGAGGAAGTCATCGCCGGCCTGCCCGACCATGCAGACGCCAGCTATATCGGGCTGTGCCTGAACAAGCGCGGCGTGCTGCGCACGCTTGCGACGCGCGAGGGCGGAAAACGCGGCGTCGACGAAGTGGGCTGCGTCGTCGTCGCCAGCGACACGTTCGGGCAGAAGAATCAGGGCCAGACGATCGCCGAAGGTATCGCCGAGAACCGGGAGATGATCCGTTTCGCCAAGGCCGAAGGGATGATCGCGCAGGTGACGATCTCGGCGGCGTTCGGTTGCCCGTTCGAAGGCGATGTGCCGCAAAGCCGCGTAGTCGATATGGCAAAGGCGATGGCCGAAGCCGAACCCGCGGAAATCGCAATCGCCGACACGATCGGCGTCGGCGTACCGCAACAGATGACGGATCTCGCCGGCGCGGTGCGCGAAGCGATACCCGCGTCCATTCCGCTGCGCGCTCATCTGCACGACACGCGCAACACCGGCATCGCCAATGCCTGGGCGGCGGTCGAGGCCGGGATCGAAACGATCGACGCCTCGCTCGGCGGCCTGGGCGGCTGTCCGTTCGCGCCCAACGCGACCGGCAATATCGCGACCGAAGACGTCGTCTATCTGCTAGAGCAATCGGGCTTCGATACCGGCGTCGATCTCGACAGGGCCATCGCCTGCAACCGCTGGTTCGCGACCGTCATGGGCCGCGAACTCCCGTCGCTCGTCGCGCGGGCCGCCTGAAATTCAAAGAGGGGATACAGTCATATGAGTTACCGTCTGGGCTGCGATGTCGGCGGCACCTTCACGGATCTGCTGATCATCGACGAGGACAGCGGCCATACGGTCCGCGACAAGCTCCCCTCGACCCCGCACGATCCGTCCGAAGCCGTGGTGACCGGCGCGAAGACGCTCTGCGAACGCGAAGGCATCGATCCGGCATCGCTTTCGCTCTTCCTGCACGGCACGACGGTCGCCACCAATGCGGTCCTCGAAGGCAAGATCGCGCGGGTCGGCCTCGTCGTCACCGAGGGCTATCGGCACATCCTGCAAATCGCGCGCAGCCTCGTCCCCGGCGGCCTTGCCGCCTGGATCCAATGGCCCAAGCCCCAGCCGATGGCGCCGCTCGAATGTACGATCGAAGTGCCCGAACGGATCGGCGCGGACGGTTCGGTCGTGCGTCAGATCGATGAAGGGGCGCTGCGTGAGCGGCTCGAAACGCTGAAAGCCGAGGAAGAGATCGAAGCGCTGACGATCTGCCTCATGAACAGCTATGTGAACGACGCGCATGAGCGCCGCGTCGCGGAAATCTGCGCCGAGGTCTTTCCCGATCTGCCGGTGTCCGTATCGGCCGATATCCTGCCCGAGATGCAGGAATATGAGCGGGCGCTGACGACGGTCGCGAACAGCGCGGTGCGGCCGACCGTCGCGCGCTATGTCGGCAATCTGAAGACCGAACTCGATGCCTGGGGCTCGAACGCGAAGCTCAGCCTGTTGCGATCCGATGGCGGGCTGATGTCGGCGGAGAAGAGCAGCGCGGCACCGGTGAACCTCTTAATGAGCGGCCCGGCCGGCGGCGTGGCCGGCGCGGTCTGGGTCGCCAAAAATGCCGGGATCGAAAATGTTCTCACGCTCGACATGGGCGGCACATCCACGGATGTCGCGCTGATCGAAAACGGTCAGGCCCGTCTCCAGCGCGAAACTTCGGTCGGCGATCTCAACGTCCGGGCCTCTTCCATCGATGTAAAAACGGTGGGCGCGGGCGGCGGCTCCATCGCCTTCGTGCCTGAACTGACCGGCGCACTGCGCGTCGGCCCGGAAAGCGCGGGCGCCGTGCCGGGGCCGGTCGCCTATGGCAAGGGCGGCGAAGCGCCGACCGTGACCGATGCGAATGTCGTGCTCGGCTATTTGCCGGAATCGCTGCTCGGCGGCAGTTTCGAACTGGATCGCGAAGGCGCCAAGGCCGCCGTGCAGACAATCGCCGATGCGCTCGGTATCGGGCTGATGGAGGCGGCTGCAGGTATAATCGACATCGTCAACGAAAACATGTTCGGCGCGCTGCGGCTCGTCTCGGTTCAGCAAGGCTATGATCCGCGCGACTTCGCGCTGATGGGTTTTGGCGGCGCGGGGCCACTTCACGCCAATGCGATGGGCAAGCTCATGAACAGCTGGCCGGTCATCATTCCGCCCTCGCCCGGTGTGCTGTGTGCCTATGGCGATGCGACGACCCGGCAGCGCGTGGAGACGCAGCGCAGCTTCAATACGCTTGCCAAGAATACCAGCGATGCCGAACTCAAGGCGCTGCTCGACGAGCTCGGCGCGCAGGTGAAAGACGAACTCGTCGCCGAAGATGTCGATCCCGGCGATGTCGAGCTGCGCTACGAGGTCGATCTGCGCTATTCGGGCCAGGCCTTCGAAATCCCGCTATCGCTCGACGCAGCCGACTTCTCTATCGCCGCGCTGACCGGCGAGTTCGATGCCGAGCATGAGCGGCTGTTCACCTTCAACCTGTCGCTGCCGCATGAGCTGGTGAACATTCGCGCCGTCGCGCTCGGCAAGGCCGCGAACGTAACGGCCGAAACCATCGGCAAGGGCGATGGCGATCCGTCTCAGGCCAAGCTGCGCGATCATGAGCTTTACATGGATGGCGAGATGCGGCCCGCAGTCATTTACGACCGCGCCAAGCTCGACGCCGGCGATGTGATCCCGGGCCCCGCCATCGTCATCGAAATGGATTCGACCACGCTGATTCATCTCGATCACGAAGCCCGGGTCGACGACCATGGTAATCTTCTGATCACTCCGGCCGAGGAGCGCGACTAATGCCCGCACAGATACTCGAAACCAACGCCGCGCCCTTCGAAACGGCCGATGTCGATCCTGTTACGCTCGATATTATCGAGAATGCGTTGCGCAATGCGCGGATCGAGATGGACGCGACGCTCGTGCGCACCGCCATGTCGCCCGGCATCCGCGAACAGGGCGACGCCTTCCCGCTGATCGCCGATCGCTCGGGCAAGATGATCGTCGGACAGTTCGGCAGTTTTATCGACGGCTTTCTGAAAGGCTTTAACGGCGAGATCGAGGAGGGCGACATGATCTTCCTCTCCGATCCCTATAGCTGCGAGGGGGCGGTTAGCCACAACAATGACTGGCTGGTGCTGCTCCCGGTATTCCGCGAGGGCCGTCTCGTCGCTTGGACGGCAATGTTCGGACACCAGTCCGATATCGGCGGCAAGGTCGCCGGGTCTATCCCGATCGACAGCCGCAGCGTGTACGAAGAAGGCGTGCGCATCCCGCCGGTGAAGATTTACCGCAAGGGCGAATATAATGAGGATCTGGTCAAGCTCGTGCTGCACCAGAGCCGCAAACCCGATTGGTGCGCGGCCGATCTCAACGCGCTGATTGCCTCGTGCCGGGTCGCGGCGCGGCGTGTCGACGAAATGTGCGCGCGGTTCGGCGAGGATGTCTTCGCCTCGGCGACCGATCTGCTGCTCGAACGCAATCACCGCGCGATGAAGGCGCTGATCGAACAGTCGGTCGGCGTCGAGCCTGTGAGTTTCACCGACTATCTCTGCGACGATGGCGTCGGCAACGGGCCGTACAAGATCAGCTGCACCATGTGGCGGGAAGGCGATAAGGTCATCCTCGATTTCGAGGGCACCGATCCGCAGGCGCCGAGCTCGATCAATTTCCTCCTGAACGAAAATATGTTCAAGATGTTCTTCGGCATCTACATGATCATGGTCTTCGACCCGCAGATCCTGTTCAACGACGGCTTTTACGATCTCGTCGAAGTGCGCATCCCCGAAGGTTCTCTGCTCAAACCCAAATATCCGGCGGCGCTCGCCGGGCGGACTCACGCACTGGGGCGGATCTTCGATATTCTCGGCGGCCTGCTCGGCCAGCGCGCGCCGGAATTCCTTTGCGCTGCCGGCTTCTCCTCAAGCCCGCATCTCATGTATTCGGGCTTCGACAAGAAGGGTGAGTGGTTCCAGCTGTTCCAGATCGGTTTCGGCGGTATTCCGGGCAAACCGTTTGGCGATGGGCCCGACGGCCATTCGCTCTGGCCGGGCTTTACAAACATTCCGAACGAGTTTCTCGAACGCTATTTCCCGATGCGGATCGAGCGTTACGAGGCGCTGGCCGATAGCGGCGGCGCGGGCGAAAATCGCGGCGGCAACGGCATTCACATGACCTACCGTTTCCTCGAACCCGGCATCATCGCCATCCATGACGATCGCTGGTTCACCTATCCCTGGGGCGTCAATGGCGGCGAACCAGGCAGCCGGGCGCGCAAGGTCATCGAACGCGCCGACGGCACGACCGAGGTCGTCGGCAACAAGCAGGACGATATCGAAATCCGGGAAGGCGACCTTTTGCACTTCATCACCTGGGGCGGCGGCGGCTGGGGCGATCCGCTGAGACGCGATCCCGAACTGGTCGGCCTCGAAATCCGCCAGGGCCTCGTGACGCCGGAGGGCGCGCGCGATTATGGCGTGGTCGCCGACGACAAGGGCGCGGTCGATGCCGCCGCGACGGAAACCTTACGCGAAGAGATGCGCGCGGCACGGAGCGAGAGCGACAGCCCGTTCAATACGGGCCCTGACATCGAAACACTACGCGAACGCTGCGAGGAAGAGACCGGCCTGCCGGCGCCCAAGCAGCCGGTCTGGCATCAACATGTTATGGCCGAAGCCGCCGAATAAGCGGCGTTAGCCGCGCGTCGCATAGGCGCGAAAAAAGGTATCGACGGCGCGCGCGATACGCGCCGACCGCGCCTCTGGCGAAACATCCGGCGATTGGCCGAAACGCAGTTCGACGGCGAGAAAGCCCTTGATCATCGCTCCGAGCTGCTCGGCAGCGACATCGGGGTCGTCCAGCTCTAGCTCGCCGCGTTTCGCCGCGTCCGCAAGGATGTCGGCCAGCGTGCCGCGCATGACACGCGGGCCCGACGCTAGGAACCGTTCCCCGATCTCGGGGTCGCGGCCGGCCTCGGCTGCCAGAATCCGCTCGAACCGCACGGTCTCGGGATTCGTCATCATCGCCAACATCACTTCGCCGAACGCGCACAGCGTCTCACGCAACGACGCATCCTCGGCCAGCTTTGCCATGATGACCCCGCGCATCCGCTGACATTCCGCGTCGATCACCTTGAAAAACAAGGCGTCCTTGCTGCCGAACTGATTGTAAATCGTGACCTTGGAGACGTCGGCCCGCCGCGCGATCGCCTCGATCGAGGTGTCGCCGAGGCCATGGGCGAAAAACTCCTGTTTCGCGGCCTTTAGGATGGCATCGATCTTGCGCAGCGACGATGGCCGCATCGCTGTTTCGGACGCAGGGCTGGATATGTCGCCGATCGATTTTCCCCTGTACGCGGCCCCGTTTTGTGAACGCATGCGTTTTTAAACGTTGCCGTTCAAAATCGGATATGGCACAGGGCGGCATTGAGTTTCAATAGCGGCATAGGCAACCGGCTGTGAAAGCGTGTTCGCGTATCTTCATTCTTGGGACGCTCACCGGATCGCTGGCCGGTTGTGCCGACTTTTCGCCGCCCGAACGCCTGCCGGCTCCGGTCGCTGAGCTTCCCGCCGATTATGGCGAGGGCACGGCGTCCGCCGCAGCGGCATCGCTCAACTGGTGGCATGATTTTGACGATCCGACGCTTAATCGGCTTGTCGACGAAGCGTTGCTCGCCAATCTCGATATCGCCGAAGCCGCCGCCCGGGTCGAAGAAGCCAGGGCCCAGGCACGGATCGCCGGCGCGGACCGGCTGCCAACCCTTAATGCGTCTGCCGGCGCCAACTATTCGGACTCTCCGCTGGACGGCACGAATTTCGGCGCCATCGGCGGTGGCGCCGCCCCGACGCGGTTGACGAATGAGAGTTATACGACCGGGCTCAACTTTGCCTATGAACTCGATTTCTGGGGCCGGGCCCGCAACGATGCGCGGGCCGCGCGCGCCGATCTGATCGCGGCCGAAGCCGATCTGCGTACGGCCCGTCTCGGCGCGCTTGCCGATACGATTTCGACCTATTTCGAGATTGTCGACCTGCGCGCGCAGATCGCTCTGTCGGTCGCGACGATCGATATCCTCCGCGATCGGACGGAGAACACGCAGCGGCGCTATGATCGCGGCCTCGCCTCCTCCTTCGAACTCTACCAGATCCGCCAGGACTATCGGAACACACAGGCCGCGCTGCCGCAGCGCGAAAGTCAGCTCGCCAATGCCGAGGGGCGTTTGGCTGTGCTGCTCGCCCGCCATGCCGGATCGCTGCGCGCGGAAATGGGCGATACGCTCGCCCCCCAGCTCGTATTCGCCGATATCCCGACCGGCTTGCCCGCGGATTTGCTGGTCCAGCGGCCCGATGTCGCGGCCGCCGCCCAGCGTTTCGAAGCCGCACGCTTCCGGGTGGGCGCGCGCCGGGCCGAGATGTTCCCTTCGCTGTCTCTGTCCGGCACGCTCGGTACGCAGGGCGGTGATGTTTCGGGTGCGTTCGATATTCTCGACAATTGGGTGCTGAACCTCGGCGCCAGCCTCACTGCTCCCCTGTTCCAGGGCGGCCGTATCCGCGCCAATATCGATGTCGCCGAAGCGCGTTATGCGCAGCAAACCGCCAGCTATGCCCGAACCGTGCTCAACGCCTATCGCGAAGTCGCGGCGGCACTCGAAGATTATGAGGAGCAACGGCAGCGCTACGAGCTGCTCTTCGCCCAGCTGCAGGAAGCCGATGCCTCGGCCAATCTGCAGGCGGAGCGATATCAAAGCGGCGTCTCCGCCTTCACCGATTATCTCGACGCGCTGCGTAACCTCTATCAAGTCCGTTCGTCACTCTCGGCCGCCGGGCGGGACGTCGCGCTGGCGCGGCTCGCCGTACATCGCGGCATCGGGGGCGGCTGGACCGAGGAGGATAGCGTGCCAGAGGTCCCACTGGTCGAGCGCAGGACAGAGCGAGATACCGATGGTTAGCCGGACAGATCCTAAGAAATTGGAGGCCCGCACGTGACCCGCAACCGGCTGATAGCTTTAGCGATCATCGGCGGTGCGATTCTGATCGCCGCGCTGCTGATCCTCGTGCGCCCCTCGCCCGACGAGCGCCCACCCGATCAGCGCGCGCCGCTCGTGCAGACAGTCCCTGCCGAAATCCGTAGCGGGCGGCTGACCGTGGAAGGCGCTGGCACGGTGCGCGCCCGCGAAGAACTGGTGCTGGCCGCCGAAATCCCGGGCAAACTCGTCTATGTCAGTCCGAACCTGATCGAGGGCCGGGCGGTACGGCGCGGAGAAGTGCTGTTCCGGATCGATCCGACCGATTATCGCAACCAGGTCGCCACCGCCCGGGCCGATGTCGCGCAGCAAGGCGTCGCGGTGATGGAGGCGGAAGAAGAAGCTGCCCTCGCCCGGCGCGAATATGAACGGTTCCAGGATCGCGAAGCCCGCCGGGCCGCCGATCCCTTCGCCGGGGTCGATGCCGACGACTTCGCCGCGCAGATATTGCCCCCCGAATGGCTAGCCGCAGCGACGCAAAGCGCGAACACCGAACCGCCGCAAGACGACGCGCCCAGCAGCCTGACCCTACGGTTGCCACAACTCCAAGCCGCTCAAGCCGCCTTGCAGCGCGCCCGCGCCCAACTTGGCGATGCGCAACTGGCGCTCGGCCGCACGGTTGTGCGGGCGCCATTTTCGGGCCTTGTCCGCTCGGAAAATGCCGCGCGCGGCAGCTATGTTTCGCCCGGACAATCGCTGGCCGAGATCGTCGCGTCCGGAACCTTCGACGTCGTCGTTCCGCTGACCCAGCGCGAGGCCGCACTGATTCCCGGACTATGGCAGAGCGGCGGCGAGCGGATCGAGGCATCCGTCTATTCCGAATATGGCGGCCGCCGCTATCGCTGGCAGGCCTATGTCGACCGCGCCGATCCGGTGTTGAATCCGGAGACGCGGACGATCGATATCTTCCTGCGCGTACCCAATCCGATGCAGCGCGGCCGGCTTGCCGCGGAGCAGCCGGATGGCGAAGCGGGCGCTGAGGATAGCGGCGCGGCCACGGGCCCGCCTTTGCTCGTCGGCAGCTTCGTACAGGTGGCGATCGATGGCCTCGCCCTCTCCCGCTATGCGGCGATCCCCATCGGCGCGCTGCGGCCCGGCAACGAGGTCTGGCTGGCGCGCGACGGGCAGCTGCGGATCGTCTCCGTCGAGGTGCTGCAACGCACCGATACCGAAGTCTTTGTGCGCGCCGAAGCGCTCGGCCGCGATCCGCAGGTGATTGTCGGCGATATCGGCGTGGCGACGGACGGCATGCGGGTGCGCACGGCCGACGATGCCGAAGATGAGGCGCAAGACGAGGCGGACGATAGCCAGTGAGCCGTTTCGAACCTCCCGGTTCGACCGATGTCGACTATACGAAGGGCGGCGGCGCGGTCGGCTATATGGCCCGCAACGGCGTGGCGGCCAATCTGCTCGCTGCCTTCCTGCTGATCGCCGGACTGCTTTCCTACGGCACCATCGTTCAGGAGGTCTTCCCCGAAAGCAGCCTTGATACCGTGCAGGTCAGCGTCGTCTATCCGGGTGCGACGCCAGAAGAGGTGGAAGAATCGGTCGTCCAGAAGATCGAGGAAGCTGTCGAAAGCGTCGAGGGCGTTAAGGAAATCCGCTCGACCGCGTCAGAGGGTCTGGGCAGCGTATCGGTCGAACTGGAACTCGGCACCGAAGTCGCCCGTGCGTTGGACGATATCAAAAGCGAAGTCGATCAGATTCAGACCTTTCCGGCCGATGCCGAAGAACCGGACGTTCGCGAACTCACTACCCGCCAGAGCGTCATCCAGATAGCGCTCTACGGCGATGTCAGCGAGAACGCGCTCAAGCGGCAGGCCTATCAGCTCGAGGACCAGCTCTCTGCGCTCAGCGAGGTTTCCTATGTCGAAACCAGCAGCGTGCGCGACTACGAGGTCTCGATCGAAGTGTCGCAGGATACGCTGCGCGCCTATGGCCTGTCGCTGACCGACATCTCCCGCACCGTGGCCGCGAGCAGCCTCGATAGCCCGGCAGGCTCCATCGATACGGCGTCCGAAGAGGTGCGCATCCGCACCATCGGCCAGAATTACGGCCAGTCGGATTTCGAGGAGATCGTGCTGATCAGTCGCGCGGACGGCACGACCGTCCGGCTCGGCGATGTCGCCACCGTTGTCGATGCGTTCGAGGACAATGATCTCAGCGCCTTTTACAACGGTACGCCCGTCGCCTTTGTCGAAGTATTCCGGACGAGCGACGAGCGTGTGCTGGATATCGCCGAACAGGTCGAGACCTATCTCGCCGAAGAGTTCGCGCCGACCCTGCCGGAAAATATCAACTATGCGATCTGGGAGGACGATTCGGAAATTTTCGAGGACCGGCTGAGCCTGCTCGTCAAGAATGCCGCGATCGGCCTCGCGCTCGTGCTCGCCGCTCTCACACTGTTTCTCAATATCCGCCTGGCGCTATGGGTCGCCTTCGGCATCGCCATCACCTTTGTCGGCGCAATCGCCGTGCTCGATATGGTCGGATCGAGCATCAACATGTTCTCGCTGTTCGGCTTCATTCTGGCGCTCGGTCTGGTGGTCGACGATGCGATCGTCGTCGGCGAGAATATCTATGCCGAGCGCGAACGCGGGCGGCGCGGCCTCTCCGCCTCGATCATCGGCGCGCGGCGCGTAACCATGCCCGTGATCTTCGCCGTGCTGACGACCGCTGCGGCCTTTTCCCCGCTCTTCGCCATTGGCGGTGTGTTCGGCAAATTGCTGTTCGACATCCCGCTCGTGATCGTCACGGTTCTGGCGCTGTCGCTGGTTGAGAGCCTGCTCGTCCTCCCCAATCACCTGAGCCATTTGCCGCCGCCCGGTTATCAATCGAAGTCGCGGGTCATGCTGTTCTTCGACCGCCTGCAAAAAGGCGTGGACGAGCGGTTCCAGCGTTTCGTCGACGGCCCGCTCGACAAGGCCCTGAACTTCGCCGTCAACGCGCCGAGCATCATCCTCGCCGGCGCAATCGCGCTCGTCATCCTGTTCATGTCGCTCGTCCCTGCCGGGATACTGAAGGTCGAATTCTTCCCGAATGTCGAAGGCGATATCGTTCGGGCGACTCTCGAAATGCCGGCTGGGACGCCCGTCGAGCGCACGGAGGAGATCGCACGGTACATCGAAGAACGCGGCCGTGAAGCCCTGGCCGAGATCGAAAGCGGCCGCGACGATGACGCGCCCGATCTGGTGCGCGGAATCTACACGACGATCGGACAGACAGCGGGTGGCGGCGGACCCGAAGGCGGCAACACCGCCACCGGAGCGAATCGGGCCGCGGTACAGTTCGCCCTGCTGCCCGGTGACGAGCGCGATGTGTCCGCCGCGGTTTTCGAAGATGCCTGGCGCGATGCCGTGGGCCCAATCCCGGAAGCGCGGTCGCTTGTATTCGCATCCGATCTGTTTTCCGCCGGTTCCCCCGTGAGCGTCGAACTGTCGCATCCCGATCCTGCCACGCTGACCCGGATATCCGAGGATTTGATGCGCGATCTCGGGCGTTTCGAGGGCGTTTTCGATATCGAGACCGATCAGGATGCAGGCCTGCAGGAAATCCAGCTGCGGTTGAAACCGGCTGCCCGGACGCTCGGCGTTACGCTACAGGATGTCGCCGGGCAGGTGCGCGCGGCCTTTTTTGGCGACGAAGCCGTGCGCGTCCAGCGCGGCCGCGAGGATGTCCGCGTCTATGTGCGTCTGCCGGAAACCGAGCGCAACTCGATCGTCGATGTCGAGGGCTTCCGTGTTCGCGTCCCCGGCGGCGAAGTAGCGCTGAGCGAAATTGCCGAGGTATCGTTCGGGGAATCGCCGTCCGTTATCCGCCGCCAGGACGGGCGGCGCGTCGTCACCGTCAGCGCCAATGTTGATACGACCGTCGTTACGGGGCAGGAGATCACCCGACAGCTTACCGAAGAGGTGCTGCCCGAAGCGCAGCGCGATCATCCGCAGCTGTTATTCGATTTCGGCGGCGAGCAGGCCGAGCAGGAAGACAGTTTCGGCGATCTCGGCGCGGCGTTTCTGGTCGCGCTGCTGCTGATTTATATTCTGCTCGCGGTCCCCTTCAAATCCTATGTCCAGCCGCTGATCATCATCGCCGCCATCCCGTTCGGCATCATCGGAGCACTGATCGGCCATCTGATCCTCGGACTGTCGGTCGGCATATTGAGCATGTTCGGCTTGATCGGCCTGTCGGGCGTGATCGTGAACGGCTCGCTGATCCTTATCGACTTTATCAACGAGCGGCTGGAGGAAGGCGATGAGATCAAGACGGCGATCATCAGCGCGGCAAAGTCCCGTTTCCGACCGATCGTATTGACCTCGGTCACCACATTTCTGGGCGTCGCGCCGATCACCTTCGAGACCAGCCTGCAGGCGCAGTTCCTGATCCCGATGTCGGCGAGTCTCGGCTTCGGCATCCTGTTCGGCACGATCCTGCTGATGCTGCTGATTCCCGCACTCGCAATCCTGCAGCATCGCGCCACCGCGCGGATCAAGCGGGCTTTTTCGAAGGGAGACGATCCGGAGCCGCAACCGGCAGCGGGCTAGTCTTGCGCCTGCGATCCATGTCATGCTGGGCGGCAGCGCAGGGGACGGCGGCATGATCAAGAAAATCCTGATCGGCATAGTGGCGGTTGCGGTCATCGGCGGCGGTATCACCTGGTACAACCGGCAAGCCATCGCGCTGTTCATCGTGGCCAACACTGGCAAGGTTGAGGTCGCGGAGAACCGGCCGATCCCCTGGGAAGCCGGGCCCGAAGAGGCCGAAGCACCGCCCGCAGACCGCCCGCCCAATATCGTCTTCATTCTCGCCGACGATCTCGGCATCAACGATATCTCGACATTCGGCGGCGGTGTGGCGGGCGGGCGCGTGCCCACCCCCAATATCGATCGGCTAGCAGCCGAGGGCATGATCTTCGAACAGGCCTATGCGGGCACGGCAAGCTGCGCACCGAGCCGCGCGATGCTGATGACGGGCCGCTATCCGACGCGCACGGGCTTCGAGTTTACGCCGACCCCGGACGGAATGGGCCGGATGGTCAGCCTTTTGGATGATACTGACCGGTCCGGTCTGCCACCCATCGAATGGAATCAGACCCGCGCGGAGAGCGCCCCGCCCTATGCCGAGCAGGGCCTGCCGCAATCCGAAGTGACAATCGCCGAGGTACTTGAAGATGCTGGCTATCACACCGTGCATATCGGCAAATGGCATCTGGGACGCGGCCCCGAATTCGAACCCAACGCCCAGGGCTTCGACGAAAGCCTGCTAATGGCGAGCGGACTGTTTCTTCCCGAGGATCATCCGGACGTCGTCAACGCCCGGCTCGATTTCGATCCGATCGACCAGTTCCTCTGGGCGCGGATGCAGTTCGCCGCGTCTTTCAACGGGTCGGAATGGTTCGAACCCGGCGGCTATCTGACGGATTGGTGGACCGAGGAAGCGATTCGGGTCATCCAGAACAATCGCAACCGCCCCTTCTTCCTCTATCTCGCGCATTGGGGTGTGCACACGCCGCTCCAGGCAACGCGGGCGGATTACGAAGCCGTCGGCGATATCGAGCCGCATCGGCTGCGCACCTATGCCGCGATGGTCCGCGCGCTCGACCGGAGCGTTGGTGCGATCATGGACGAGCTGGAAGCCCAAGGTCTTGCCGACAATACGATTGTTGTCTTTTCGAGCGACAATGGCGGCGCGGGCTATGTCGGCCTGCCCGATATCAACGCACCCTATCGCGGCTGGAAACTGACCTTTTTCGAAGGCGGCATTCGCGTGCCGCTCTTCATCCGCTGGCCGGACCGGATCGCAGCCGGTTCGCGCAGCCAGATGCCGGCCGCCCATATCGATCTGATGCCGACACTAGCCGCGGCGGCGGGCGCGGCGTTACCCGAGGGCGTCGAGATTGACGGCATCGATCTTCTGGCGGCTGACGGCTTGCCGGGCCGACCGAACGAGGCGCTTTACTGGCAAAGCGGCTATTATCGCGTCGTGCGGCAGGGCGACTGGAAACTGCAGGTCAGCGAACGGCCAGACCGGATATGGCTCTACAATCTCGCCGACGATCCGACCGAACAGACCAATCTCGCGGACCGCCACCCCGAACGCGTTGCGCGGATGCGCGCCCTGCTCGATCGGCATCGGGATGGCGGGCGCGACGCGCTCTATCCCTATACGATCGAAGGACCGATTGCCGTCGACCGGACATTGGCCGAGCGCGCCGAAACGGGCGATGAAGTGATCTACTGGCCGAACTAACCGAGGCTGTTGGAAAGCCGCTCATAGGCTTCCACAAATTCTTCCTTGAACTGCTGGACGACCTGTCCGGAGGTGAGCGGCTGGTTCATCAGGCCGACGCCCTGCCCGACCCAATAGGTCGCGAGGTCTTTCGCGCCCTCATGGCCGCCCTGGCTGAGCTTGTCGATTTTCTTGAGCGCGGGTTCGGACACCATCGACTGCATCGGCATAGGCAGCGGCTTGGGCGCGTCTTCGGCTTCCCAGGCGTCGGTCCAGGGCGACCGCAGCTGGCGCGACGGCTTGCCGGTCCGCGAGCGCGAGCGCACCGTATCGCGTGAACTCGCCGCCAGCATCTTTTCTTTCACCACCGGATTGGTTTCCGCTTCGGCCGTCGTCAGCCAGACCGATCCGCACCAGGCCCCGGCTGCGCCCATCGCCATGGCTGCCGCCATCTGCTCGCCGGTCGTGATACCACCGGCGGCAAGGATCGGCGTATCTGCGCCCATCTCGCGGACTGCCCGCGCCACTTCGGGGATCAGCACCATCGTCGACACATCGCCGCAATGCCCGCCGGCCTCGCCGCCCGCGACAACCAGAATGTCGACGCCCGCATTCACCTGCGCCACGGCATGTTCCTTCGCGCCAACCAGCGCCGCCACCGGCACGCCATGCTGTTTGCCCATATCGAGCATCACCTGGGGCGGCACGCCGAGCGCATTGGCGACGAGCTTGATCGGATATTCGAAACCGACCTCGAGGCTCGTGCTTGCGCCATCCTCGCTGAGATTGCGCGCGAAATTGCTCGATATACCGCGCGATTCGACAACGCCCTCGCTGTCGATATCGTGATCGGCGAGGATATCGTTGACGAACTCGGTATGCGTATCGGGGATGGACGCCGCGATCTTGCCCGGATCGACTTTCCGGCCCTTACCTTCATATTTGTTCGGCACGATCAGATCGAGGCCATAGGGCTTACCGTCGACGTGCGTGTCGATCCAATCGAGCTCCTCGCGCAGCCGGTCGGGGCCAAGGCCCACCGCGCCGAACACGCCCATACCGCCTGCTTTCGACACGGCAGCCACGACGTCCCGACAATGGGAAAAGGCGAGCAACGGAAATTCGATATTGAGCATCGAACAGATCGGCGAATTCATCATTCAATCATCTCCTGTGCCGGCCACCATATCGGAGCATAAGGGCCGTGCAAGTCGATTGCTTTTCGGCTGACGAGCAGCTGCGGGTAGCTATTTCCCCGGTTGAAACCGCACCGGACTCGGCTAGGCTGAAACGATGAGCAACAGGGCCGATATCGCCATAGTCGGGGCGGGGCATGGCGGTGCGCAGGCCGCGATCATGCTGCGCCAGCAAAAATTCGAGGGCAGCATCGCGCTGATCGGCGACGAACCCGAATTCCCCTATGAGCGCCCGCCGCTGTCCAAAGAATATTTCGCCGGCGACAAGCCCTTCGAACGGATCATGATCCGGCCAGAGAAATTCTGGGCCGAACGCGACGTCACGATGATGCTGGGCCGCCATGTCGACGCGATCGACCCGGAAGCGCATGCGCTGACATTCGCGGACGGCGAGACGCTCGAATATGGCACGCTCATATGGGCGGCGGGCGGAACGCCGCGCATGCTGACCTGTCCCGGCCATGATCTGGAGGGCGTCCATGCTGTGCGATCGCGCGCGGATGTCGATGCGATGATGGCGAAGCTCGATAGCGTCAAACGGGTCGCCATTGTAGGTGGTGGCTATATCGGGCTGGAAGCGGCCGCCGTGCTCACCAAGCTCGGCAAAAAGGTCGTGCTGCTGGAGGCGCTCGACCGTGTATTGGCCCGGGTGGCGGGCGCGGAACTCTCGGAATTTTTCGAGGCGGATCATCGGGCCCATGGCGTCGACTTGCGCACCGGGGCGATGGTGACCGCGGTTACTGGCGAAGCTGACCACATCACAGGCGTCGAACTGTCCGATGGCGCGGTCGTGCCGGCCGATCTGGCGATTATCGGCATCGGTATCGTCCCGGCTGTCGAAGCGTTAGTGAATGCCGGCGCGCGATGCGACAATGGCGTGCTCGTCGATGCACAATGCCGGACGAGCCTGCCCGACATCTTCGCGATCGGCGACTGCGCGGCCCATGCGAACCGCTTTGCCGATGGCGAAACGATCCGGCTGGAGTCGGTGCAGAACGCCAACGACCAGGCGACCGTCGCGGCCAAGACAATCATGGGGCTGCCGGTGGAATATGACGCAATCCCCTGGTTCTGGTCGAATCAGTATGACCTGAAGCTGCAAACTGTCGGCCTGTCGGCAGGTCATGACGCAACTGTGCTGAGGGGCAATCCCGCGGCGCGCAGCTTCTCGGTCGTCTACCTAAAAGACGGCCGCGTGATCGCGCTCGACTGCGTCAACGCGACCAAGGATTATGTGCAGGGCCGCAAGCTGATCCTCGGGCATTGCACACCCGATCCGTCCCAGCTCGCCGACCCGGCGATCCCGCTGAAAGAACTGGCCGATTGACGTCACCACAATATCGAAAAGGAGCATCGCAGTGAGCACGAGCAAAACCGGGCCTTTGGCCGGATGCAGAATCGTTGAATTCGACGCGATCGGCCCGGTGCCGCTCGCCGGCATGATCCTCGCCGATCTGGGTGCCGATATCGTCCGTATCGGCCGGCCGGGCAGCGGCGCGATGGCGAATATGCCGGGCAATGTCGTGCTAAACCGCGGGCGGCAGACGGCCGAACTCAACCTCAAGGACAATGCCCAGCGCGACCAGGCGATGGCGTTAACTGCCCATGCCGATGCCGTACTCGAAGGCCAGCGCCCGGGCGTTATGGAGCGGCTGGGCTTGGGGCCCGCAGACTGTCACGCGCGCAATCCGAAACTCGTCTATGGCCGGATGACCGGCTGGGGGCAGGATGGGCCGCTCGCCCAGAGCGCCGGCCATGACATCGGCTATATTGCGATCACGGGCGCGCTTGGATCAATCGGCCCAAAGGACGCACCGCCGCCGCCACCGCTCAACCTGATCGGCGATTATGGCGGCGGCACCATGTTCCTCGTCACGGGCGTGCTCGCGGCCATTCTCTCGGCGCGCGAAACCGGCAAGGGACAGGTCGTCGATGCCGCGATGACGGACGGCGCAGCGGTGCTGATGAGCATGTTCTACGCCTTCCATGCCGGCGGCATGTGGACGGCCGAGCGCCACGCCAATCTGCTCGACGGCGGCACGCCCTGGTATCGCTGCTACGAGACATCCGACGGCAGCTACATGGCGGTCGGCGCAATCGAACCGCAATTCTACGCCGAACTGCTCGCCAAACTCGAACTCGATCCGGACGAATTTCCGCAGGGTGACAAGGCCGGCTGGCCGAAAATGACTGAAGCTTTCGCCGCGAAGTTCGCGAGCCGCACGCGCGACGAATGGGCCGTGCATTTCGAAGGCAGCGACGCCTGTGTCGCGCCGGTCCTGTCGATCGCCGAGGCGCCGTCCCACCCGCACAATGTCGCACGCGAAACCTTTGCTGAGCGCAATGGCATCATGCAGCCCATGCCCGCGCCACGCTTTTCCGAGACTCCGGCGGAGATCGGCGCGGCCAGCGGAACGGTGCCGGTCGAGGACGTGCTCGCCCGCTGGGCCTGAGAAAACCGATCAGCTTTCGCGCTTGAAGGTCAGCCCGGCATTGGCTTCGAGCCGCTCGATCAGCGGTTCCGCCATAATAGCGGCCGGCGTGAAGATGCCGCCGGGCGCATCCGGCACGTCGCGGACGAGGCAAATCGCGCTTTCGGCGATCATCTTCGATGTCGAGCCATAGCCCGGGTCCTTGTCGCCGGTCACGCCGGCCGTCACCGTCTTGCCGTCGCCGCCTTCGGCGATGAAAAGCACGTCGTAAAAGCCGGCTTCGCGCTCTTCCTTGCTCGGGCCTTCGCCGGGCTTGGGGCCGTCTTCGCTGGCCAGCGAATTGTCGCTGGCGACCGCCTTGGCCGCCGCTTCGCCGGCGTCGCCCGGCCCGGTCAGCACCATCTCGTCATAGACGAAATCCTCGCCATAGGGATGGCCGAGCAGGAAATTGCTGCGGTGCACGTTGCGCGTGTTGATCGCGGCCATGATGAACGGCGCGACCCAGCTATCGATATCGGCCTCATAATCGACCGCATTGCCGGGCGGCTGATCCGCGCCCGTAAAGCCCGGGGTTAGCGAGAAGGGGTTGAGCAGCAATTGGACGACTTTCGGGTCTTTGGCGGCGGCCGCCATCGTTGCTTTCAGGCTGGCAGCCGTACCGCCGGAAAAAGTGCCCTGCATGCCCCGCACCCGGCCCCGGACGCGGTTTGACGGCACACCATCTTCCTCTTTCGCCGCCTGCTGGACGAACCAGATGCCGAGATCGAAAGGAATGGAGTCGAAGCCGCAGGAGAAGACGATGCGCGCGCCGCTCTCCTTGGCCTTCGCTTCGTACGTATCGATCATCTGGCGCATCCAGGCGGGTTCGCCGCACAGATCGACATAGTCGGTGCCAGCCTCGGCGCAGGCGGCAACCAGCGGTTCGCCATATAGCTGATAGGGGCCGACGGTCGTCGCGACGCATTTGGCACGGGCGACCATATCGGCAATCGACTGCGGATCGTCCGCATCGGCCACGACGAGCGGCGTATCGGCGGGCGCGCCGATTTCGTCGCGCACGGCGGCGAGTTTTTCGGCGCTGCGCCCGGCCATCGCCCAGCGCACGTCCCCGGCATAATTTTGCGACAGATATTCGGCGACGAGACGGCCCGTATAGCCGGTCGCGCCATACATGATGACATCGAACTCGCGGGTCTCGGACATGGTAATTCTCCATAATGGGCCGGCTTCGGACTAACCGCCGGCGGATGATCAGAATGGGACTGGCTTAAGTCCCTACACGCACGAAAAAGGGCGCCGCGTCAAACGCAGCGCCCCGTTTCTTTGCGATTCTTCGCGTCTAGAAGTTGAAGCCTGCGGCGATGCCGTAGCGGCGCGGTTCCAGCGTGAAGATGTTGGTGAACAAACCGGATGACTGGTCAGTCAGATAGAGGCCCGTCACCGGATCGTCGTTGAACAAGTTTTGCACAAAGGCACGGACGAACCAACGATCATCGGCCCCATTGAATTGAAGCTGCGCATTGACCTGCCAATAGCCGGGAAGCCGGTTGATGTCTCCGTTGAAGATATTGCCGAAGCTCTCACCGGTATACGCCGCATCGACACGCGGAACGATCGACATGCCGTTGTCGAATTCGGCCGTATACTGCGCCCCGATCGATATCTTATAGTCCGGAGCCTGGGGCAGTTCGTTGCCGTTGATACTGACAGGGATACCCGAATCGATGCCCGGCGCCTGACCCGCAAACACTTGGATGCCGGGGAACAGCGCCTGAAGAGCTGGATTCGCTGACTGGGCCGCCAGAACATTACAAATGCTGAAAGCGCCCAGCGTGGTACCGAGACCGCTATCGGCGGGGAACGCCGTCGGCCCCTGTAGACCGAGCCCTCCATTGACCGCCGTTACAAAGCCGGCCGTATTGGCCAGGCTTCCGGACGTCACGGCACAGTTGAACGCCGCCTGAAGATCTTTGACGATGACAGAGTTGGGATCGCCGCCTGAGGGATCGCGCTGGTTCACGAAGAGCCGATCGTCCGAAACCTCGGTGTTAAGATAGCTGGCACCGAAGTTAATCAACAACGGTTCGATCGGGTTCCAGACCGCTTCCAGCTCCAGGCCCCAGATATTCGCGTCGATATTGTCATTCACTGACGTCCGCGCGACGATGCGGCTGAGCTGCAAGCCGCTATATTTATAGTAGAAGGCCGTTGCGTTAAGCGTCAGCTCACCGTCGAACAAGACGTTGCGCGAACCGATCTCGAATGCGTCGATCGATTCCGGCTGGAAAGTCTCGGGCACCTGAAACAGCGGTGAAAGCGGCGGATTGATACCGCCCGATTTATAACCGCGCGAATAGGATATGTAGACGGAGTTATCCGGCGTATATTGCCAATCAAGAACGGCGCGTCCGGTTATCTCATTGAAACTTGCGGAACGCTCCTGGATAATCTGGTTCCCCGACCGGCCCGGGTCCGCATCAAAAGCAACCGCAAAGGGTGAATCGAAAATATCGGTACTTGTTCCATGCGGGACAAGGAAGTCGGCAAGCGTCGTGCGTTGTGTCGTTTCCTTTTCATCGATATTGTACCGCAGGCCACCGGTGAACGTCAGATCATCGGTAATATCCCAATAGATCTCGCCGAAGACGCCATAGGATTCGAGCCTATTGGACTGCGTATTGCTGCGGAAGTAAGGCGAGCCCAGAAAGGATGGCGGCAGAGCATTCGGGAACGAGTTGAACGCACCGAGAATACCGGAGAGATAGTCGATCGGGAATGCGTTTACATAATAATCGCCATTGGAAATATCGCGCTCCGCATAGATAGCACCAAGCAGGAAATTGACCGGGCCATCGAAATCGGAGGTCACAATTCCTTCGAACGTCCAGGCGTGGGAATCCGCGTTTGACCGGTCGAACTGAAGCGGCACATCACCACAGATACTCTGTCCGCCAAAGGAGCCCAGACCGCTCTCGACGGTGTCGGACGTGCAGAGCTGACCGTCCGGGCCGTTAGGGATGATTGCGTTCGCAACCGGAGCGAAATAGGAAGCCGGAAGACCGGGCACCAAACCTTGAGCAGCAGCGGCCAGGGTATTGAGCGCGGGAGCAAAGAACGTGCGATCCTGGATGCCGAGGTTATAATCCTGCCGCGACTCGATCGTCCCTTCCGAATAGGTGCCGGTGAGAGACAGGTTTACGTCGCCGAAATCATGCTCGAAATGCGCCTGCAGTTGGAGCTCGTCAGTGAAATATTCAGGCGTGAACGGCGTGTTCACCACCCGCGGATCTTGAGGCTCGGTGAAGTTGGCATAGGCATCGGGCCCGTACACGCTGCCAAGAGCAAAAGCCGTAGGAATTCCGGCAATCGCATAGAACTCAGCCGAAGTGAGAACACCGGTGAAATTCGAATTGGAATTTACTTGTCCGAATTCCCGCCGCGCATTCAAACAGCCGAGCACGCCGGTTGGATCGCGCTGACAGGTTTGTTTCTGAATACGCAGCCGGTCGTCATCCTCGCGGAAGTAATAGCCGATCAGGTCGATAATCGTATCCGGACCCGGCTCGATCCGGATTGAGCCGCGAAGACCGTAGAGATCGCGTCCATCGATCCGGCTGTTGTCGAACAAATTCCGCGTATAGCCGTCGCGATTGACGTAAATGCCCGCTGCACGAATGCCGAGCCAATCCGCAATCGGCACATTGACCATGCCCTGCACTTCGAATGAGTCATAGTTGCCATATTCAACCTGACCCGATGCGGCAAAGCCACCGAGATCAGGTCTAGCCGTCACGACATTGACCACACCCGACGTAGCATTGCGCCCGAACAGCGTGCCCTGCGGGCCGCGAAGAACCTCGATCCGCTCGACATCAAAATATTCGGCTTCAAACAAACGCGTGCCGAACAGCGGCGCAGAGTTGAGATGGATCGCCGTTGCGGCATCACAAGAGTTACCCACGCAAAGATCGCCGATGCCACGGATCGTAAAGCTCGAGGCCGTGAAGTTGCTCTTGGTAAAGGAGACGTTTGGCAATGTCAGCTGAAGATCGCTCGCATTCTCGATCTGCTGCGATTGAAGCGCTTCTGAATCGAAAGCCGAAACCGCAATCGGCACGTCCTGTAGCGACTGTGACTGGCGCTGGGCCGTAACGATAATCGGCGCATTGGCACCGGTTGAGCTGGTTTGCGCCATTACGGGGCTTACCATGCCCGCACCAAGCGCCGTCGCAATCAACAACTGAGTCTTTTTCACAGCATTCTCTCCCCATAATGCGCGCCGGTGGTCCGGCTTGTCTGCGGTTGGCTTTCGCCAGTTCTCCAATTGTCAGAGATTTTCACCGATGGGGAGGTCGAGGTTACGGCGCAGAAACCGCCGTTCCCCGCATCATTATTCGCCCCGCCGATACTCTCTCCGACATTTTATTTTTCTTTGAGGCTAAGCCGCACAGGAATCTGCGTCAACCGGAATTGACGTGCGCGGAACGCTTAATTTCCGCCATTGTGCAAGGCTGCAACAGTCGATTGTACGGCACGGAGCGCCGCATTTACGCTACGGCATGCTGGCTTTGACGCATTTCGTCGGCGATTTTTTCGGCGATCATGATGACCGGCGCATTGGTATTGCCGCCAATCAAGGTCGGCATCACTGACGCGTCGATCACGCGTAAGCCCTTCATTCCACGCATTTTCAGGCTGCCATCGAGCGGCGAGTCGTCGTCCACGCCCATCCGAACGGTGCCGACCGGATGATAGATGGTTTCAGCCGATTCCCGCACATAGGCATCGATCTCCGTGTCGCTTTCCACGGCATCGCCGGGCACGATCTCTGTGCCGCGCAACGGATCCAGTTCGGCCTGACGGCAGATCGAGCGGATGATCCGCACGGACTCCCGCATCACGCGCTTGTCTTCCTCGCTGTCGAGATAATTGGGGTCGATCCGCGGCGGCGCGAGGGGATCGGGTGAGTTCAAACCGATCTCGCCACGGCTCTCGGGGCGGAGCTGGCAGGCATGGATAGTGAATCCGTCCTTCTTCACCTCCTGAAATCCGTGCTCGATCATGATCGCATTGACGAGATGCAGCTGGATATCGGGCCGATCGAGACCCTCGCGCGATTTGAGGAAAGCGCCGGCCTGCAGAAAGTTATCGGTGCCCGCGCCCTTGCGCCGGGCGAGGAAATCGAGCGCGACGACAATCTTTTTGAGGCCGGCCTGTTTGGAATGGGCCGACATTTTCTGCGTCATCTCATGCGCGACAACGACATCGAGATGGTCCTGCAGATTCTTGCCGACCTGCGGCGATGCGTGGGCGACGTCGATGCCGTGTTTGTTGAGCTCTGCCGGGTCGCCGATGCCCGATAGCATCAGCAGTTGCGGGGACTGGACCGCGCCCGCGCAGACGATCACCTCGCGCCGCGCTTTCACGACTCGCTTGTCGCGGCCCTTGCCGGAGACCGCCTCCACGCCGGTTGCGCGCTTGTCCTCGACGAGGATTTTCGTGACGAGACCGGTGGAGAGAATGGCGAGATTGTCGCGCTTACCGGCAACCGGGTGCAGATAGGCCCGCGCCGCGCTGAACCGTTCGCCATCGGCGATCGTGCGCTGGTACGGCCCCATGCCCTCTTGCTGCTCGCCGTTGAAATCGTCGGTCAGCGGAAAGCCCGCCGAGGCCCCGGCGCCGACGAACTGACCGTAGATCGGATCGGTCATCCGGCTATTGGTGACGCCCAGCGGACCGTCCCGGCCATGATAAGCATCGTCGCCTTCGGCATAGCTTTCCGATTTCTTGAAATAGGGCAGGACATCGTCATAGCCCCAGCCGGTCAGGCCCATCTGCCGCCACTGGTCGTAATCGCGCGCATGGCCGCGGATATAGATCATGCCGTTTATGCTCGAAGACCCGCCCCAGCCCTTGCCGCGCGGCCAGTAGAGTTTGCGATTGTCCAGATGCTTTTGCGGCTCGGTCCAGAAGAACCAGTTTTGCGGATTGGGCTTTTTGAGCAGCGCACCGACACCCGCCGGCATCTTCACGAGCAGGCTTTTGTCTTCCTTGCCTGCCTCGATGAGGCACACCGAGACCGAGGGATCGGCGGACAGGCGATTGGCCATCACGCATCCGGCGCTGCCCGCGCCGATAATGACATAATCGAATTCCGTGGTCTCGATCGCCATTACACGCTCCTGCCGATCACAAGCTTCATGATCTCTGACGTGCCGCCATAGATGCGCTGGACGCGCGCGTCGCGCCAGAGCCGCGCGATCGGATATTCGTTCATATAGCCGGCGCCGCCATGCAGCTGGAGCGCGGCATCGCACGCCTTCCATTGCAGCTCCGTATGCCAGAGCTTGGCGGCCGCACCTTCCTCCGCGGTGAGGTCTCCGTCGAGATGGCGCTTGATCGCCCAGTCGAGATGCGCCCAGCCGACTTGGAGATCGGCGGCAAGCTCGGCCAGCGTGAACTGCGTGTTCTGGAAATCGAAGATCGTCTTGCCAAAGGCCGCGCGATCCTTGGTGAACTTCACCGCTTCGTCGAAGGCGCGCTGCGCGGCCGCTTGGCCGCTGATCGCGATGCCGAGCCGCTCCTGCGGGAGCTGGCTCATCAGATAGACAAAGCCCATCCCTTCTTCGCCGAGGCAGTTGGTCATCGGCACGCGGACATCGTTGAAGAACAGTTCGGACGTATCGGCCGAATGCTGGCCGATCTTGTCGAGATTGCGGCCGCGCTCGAAGCCGTCACGATCGGATTCGACGAGGATCAGCGATACGCCCTTCGCGCCGAGCGTCGGATCGGTCTTGGCGACGACGATGATGAGATCGGCATTCTGGCCGTTGGTGATGTACGTCTTCGAACCGTTGATCACATAATGATTGCCATCCTTCTTGGCGGTCGTCTTGACGCTTTGGAGGTCGGACCCGGTGCCCGGTTCGGTCATGGCGATCGCGGTAATCGCTTCGCCCGATATCATCTTGGGCAGCCATTCCTTTTTCTGCTCTTCCGAGCCGTATGAGAGGATGTAATCGGCCACGATATCGGACTGGAGCGTGATCCCTGCGGACGACCCGGCATAGGCAAGCTCCTCGTCGATTACGGCGTTATAGCCGAAATCGGTGCCGAGCCCGCCATATTCCTCCGGCATGGTCGGACAGAGCAGTCCCGCTGCGCCGCACGCCTTCCAGAAACCGCGATCGACAATCTCTTCCTCTTCCCAGCGGTCGAGATTGGGATGCAGCTCCTTGTCGAAGAATTTGCGCACCTGATCGCGGAAGAGCTCATGATTTTCGTCATAGGCAATGCGGTTGGCAGTCTGCAGCATGGGAATATCCTTTCGTCTCCGCGCCGATGCGCGCGAGAATCCTTCGCGAGCGAATAAACAGATCGCGATCCGTGATATGCAGGTTGACGCGAACGTCAACCTTAATGCACAAGGGCCGGTGAATGCGGGATACCGCGACTCACGGACAACGAGGAGACTATACGATGGCAGCCGCCTATATTGTTGATGCAGTGCGAACCGCCGGCGGACGCCGTGGCGGCAAGCTGGCCGGGGTTCATCCGGTCGATCTCGGCGCGGCGGTTTTCGACGCCATCGCCGACCGCAACGATTTCGACACGGCAGCGATCGACGACGTCATCACCGGCTGCGTCATGCAGGGCGGCGAGCAGACGATGGATGTCGGCCGCAATGCGGTACTCGCCTCCAAGCTGCCCGATTCGATTCCTGCCGTTTCGATCGACCGGCAGTGCGGCTCGTCGCAGCAATCGATCCAGTTCGCGGCCCAGGCCGTGATGAGCGGGACACAGGATATGGTGGTCGCGAGCGGCATCGAGAGCATGACGCGCGTGCCGATGGGCTCAACGGCGACGCTATACATGAAGGAAGGCATGGGCAATTATAAGAGCCCGCGCCTCGAAGACGCCTATCCGAAGATCATGTTCAGCCAGTTCATGGGCGCCGAAATGGTTGCGAAAAAGCATGACCTCTCCAAGGACCAGCTCGACGCATATGCGCTTGCCTCGCACGAGAAAGCCAAGGCCGCGACCGAAGCCGGCGCGTTCGATAACGAAATCGTGCCGCTCGAAATCGAGACGCCCGAGGGTCCGGAAACCCACACGGTCGATGAAGGCATCCGGTTCGATGCGACGCTGGAAGGCATTCAGGGCGTCAAGCTCATCCAGGAAGGCGGCGTCATCACGGCGGCCTCGTCGAGCCAGATCTGCGACGGCGCGTCGGCCGTGCTGGTCGTCAGCGAGCAGGCGCTGAAAGATCATGGCCTGACGCCGCGGGCGCGTATCCACAATCTCACCGTCACCGCCGGCGATCCGGTCATCATGCTCGAAGAGCCGCTCTTCGCGACGGACAAGGCGCTTGAAAAGGCCGGGCTCTCGATCGGCGATATCGACGTCTATGAGGTCAACGAAGCCTTCGCCCCGGTCCCACTCGCCTGGCTCAAGCATACGGGCGCGGACGCCGACAAGATCAACGTCCATGGCGGCGCGATCGCGCTCGGCCACCCGCTCGGCGCATCGGGCACGAAGCTGATGGCGACGCTCTTGAACGCGCTCGAACAGCGCGAGGGCAAATATGGCCTGCAGACGATGTGTGAAGGTGGCGGCCAAGCCAATGTCACGATCATCGAACGGATGAGCTAGACGCTTCGATTTCCCATAACGCCCGCCCGGGACTATCCTAGGTGGGCGTTCGTATTTTCACGTCGCGCCTTTTCGGGCGCTCCCAGAACAAGAGGATTATCATGGAACTCAATGACAGCATCTCGGCCGTCGTCACCGGCGGCGCTTCGGGCCTCGGCGCGGCCACCGCGCGCCTGCTCGCCGCGAAAGGTGTGAAGGTCGCGCTATTCGACCTGCAGGAAGAAAAGGGCAATGTCGTCGCGGACGAAATCGGCGGCGTCTTCTGCCAAGTCAACGTCACGGAAGACGAGAGCGTCGATGCCGGTTTCGCCAAGGCGCGCGAGGCGATCGGCCAGGAACGAATCCTCGTGAACTGCGCAGGTACGGGCGCGGCGATGAAGACCGCCAGCCGTTCCAAGGAAGACGGGTCGATCAAGCATTACCCCGCCGACGCCTTCAACTGGCTGATCCAGATCAACCTGGTCGGCACCTTCCGCTGCATCGCCAAATCGGCGGCCGGCATGATGACGCTCGACCCGCTGACCGAAGGCGGCGATCGCGGCACCATCGTCAACACGGCATCGGTCGCGGCCGAAGACGGGCAGATGGGCCAGGTCGCCTATTCGGCGTCCAAGGCGGGCGTCGTCGGCATGACGCTCCCCATCGCGCGCGACCTGATGAGCGAGAATATCCGGATCAACACGATCCTGCCCGGCATTTTCGACACGCCGCTGCTGATGGGCGCGCCGCAAAAGGTCCGCGATGCGCTGGCCGCCTCGGTGCCCTTCCCGAAGCGCCTGGGCAATCCGGAAGAATATGCGCATCTCGCGCTGACGATGATCGAGAATGAGTATTTCAACGGCGAAGATGTCCGCCTCGACGGCGCCATTCGCATGGCGCCGCGGTAGTAGGTTCTAAAATACGGAGTCCTCAGGTCTGGGAGCGCAGTTTGCGGGAATTCGAAACGATTGGGAGATATCATGACCATTGGTCATACGTTCTGGTGAGCGCCCCGGATCGGTTTCGCGAGATCGGCGATGATGCATTCGTAGCCGATCAGCAAAAAGAGCTAGAAGACGCTTTCGATCAACTTCGATCTGGATTTCACTTTGCAGAACGAAAGCTCAAAGATGAACGTTTGGCAGGTATCGCCGCCGAACTAATTGAAATGTCTCTGGAAGCATATCTCGCGGGAGACACGAAAACGGGTGCGCATACTCTTCAGGAGTGCGAGGGACTCATATGGCCCAGTTATCGGCAGAACGTGAAATATGCTATCGAAGCGGAGAAGCGCGCGTTCGGCGAGAATGTCGTTTACGCAGGCGTTGAGCCGTCACCATTTCCATACGAAGGTTCAGAGGCCGATCTGAATGCCGATCAGGCCGATCTGCTCGCCTTAGCGAAGAAGTGGTGCCGCTCGTATCAGGCATGGAATCAGCACTTTCAATTTTTTTCCTGGGTAGTGGATATGGAAGGTACGGTTCGTCGGACTTCGGTAGAACCGAAGAAAGACGACCACCCTGTTCTGCGGCCTCTTCAGCGTTCTTGGGGCTTCAAGCGCTTGAAGGAACTCGCAGAGAGCGGCGAAATTCGGGCCTGTGTTCTAATGGAAATCGTTAACCCTCTCGGAGATGGGTTGGTCTCCTATCACTTGGAAGCAAGGGGACAACCGCGCGTGAGCGCCATACAGCAGTTCAAATATCAGAAGCACAAATTCAGATATAAGCTTATGCGTTTCCTCAAATATCCGGATGGTGGTTTCAAATACAATGCAATGCGCTACCACATAGAAGAGCCGCAATTTTTCTCGTTAGATACGGACGCCGTATAGCTTTAGCTTGCCCACTGGCGTAGGCGCTCTTTGTCGCTTGACCTCTCCAAGTCCGGCTAGAAAGGTCGAGTTGGCACGCTTGGGTCCACCGGCCAGCTCGACGGTTTCCAGCCGGTCGATCAGCCAGTTTCACGAGAAGGCGGGCAGCGGCCCGCCTTTTCTTTTGGCGACCACAAATCCGAGCCCCAATCCGTTGTCAGAATATCGAATAGTGCTGGCCGCCGTCGATCACGATATTCTGCCCGACGATGAAGCGCGCAAGGTCGCTGCACAGAAAAACCGCCATTGGGGCGAGGTCGTCGGCCACGCCCATGAATCCAGCCGGAATCTTGTTGTGCGACGCAAAGTGCGGCTGGACGACCTCGATCTTTGGTTCGAGATCGAACGCGGCCGCATAGTCCTCCATGCTTTCCTTGAAACCTTCGGTCTGGAAAATGCCCGGCAGGAGATTGTTGATGATCACCCCATGCTGCGCGATCTCGCGTGAGACGCTGGCCGTGTAGTTGATCAGCGCGGAGCGCGCCGGCCCGGACATGAGGCGCCAGATCATCGGGTTCTTGGCGGAGAAAGTGGCGATGTTGACGATCCGCCCCCAGCCCTTGTCCTTCATCACGGGAATATAGTGCCGCATGATCTCGATCGGCCCGATCAATGTGGTTTCGATCGAAGAGCGCCACATATCGGGCGTGACCTTCAGAAAATCGCCATTGGGCGCCGGCGGCTTGATCGTGATCGAGAGGATGTCGGGATCGGGACAGGCCGCGAAGAGCGCCGCGCGCCCCTCGTCCGTCGACGAATCGGCGACAACCGGTGTCACCTTCGCCCCATATTTCTCGGATATTTCGTTTGCTGCCTTTGCCAACCGCTCTTCGCCGCGGGCGGTAATGTAGAGTTCGGTCCCGGCCTCCGCCAATCGTTCCGCCGTCGCCCGCCCCATGCCCGCGCTGCCGCCGGCCATGATCGCCTTCTTGCCTTTGATCTGAAGATCCATGTCTTTCCTCGCTATTTGTGTTCGATTTCGTTCGGCGTCGTCTTTAGCTGCCGGCGCGCATCTTGCGGGCGACGCGCTCGGCGATCATCACGCATCCGAGATAGGTGTTGCCCGACGGGATGGTCGGCATGACCGAGGCGTCAACGACCCGCAGCCCCTCCATTCCCAGCACGCGGCAATCGGCATCGAGCACCGATCCCATCGGGCAAGTGCCGGTCATATGGCCGTAGCTGATGAGTCCGCGTTCGATGGCAACGGAGACCGCGTCGGGCTTGGTCAGATCGTAAGGAATGAGCGGGGTGCAGCCGGATTCCCGAAAGGCGTCAGATCGCTCCCATGCCGCGAGCCGATCGAACGCATGACGCAGGCGTTCCATACCGTCGTCGGGCAAGGGGGGTGCGGTGACGATCGGATCGGCCTCCGGTGATTCTCCCAGCCTGACTGTGCCCTGTCCCGACGAGCGCAGCAGGAAGGCGGCCATGTTAAAGTCCGTCGGTCCGTCGGTTGCCGCGGGTGCGATCGGGAAAAGATGGTAATCCACATCCGTCCCGTTCGAGGCACCGATATACAGGGATTGCGCCGGGCCGGCCGTGCCGCCGCGCGGCCCCTCATGGCGATAGGGAACGCCCGGGCCGAGATGATCGTGCTGCGTTTCACCAACCGGGAGATCGGCGACAACGCCAATACCGTGATCGGTCAGATGGGCGGCCGGTCCGACGCCCGATCGCATCAGCAACACCGGAGACCAGAGTGCGCCGGCCGCGATCACGACCTCGCCCGCTTCGATCTGCTCCCCATTCTCCAGTATCACGCCAGCCGCGCGCCGCCCCTCGATATGCAAGCCCGTGACCTGGCTGTTCGTGCGGATCACTAGATTCTCGCGCTGCCGGACGGCAGGCGGTAGATAGGCGAGACTCGTGGTCAGGCGATTGCCGTCGGCATCGATCGTAACCGGAAAAACGCCAATGCCCGGAAGCTGGCCCGGATCATTGATATCCGCCACCGCATCGCTGCCGGCTTCGATCATGCCATCGAGGAACGCGAGCTGCGCATGGCTCATTTCGTCCCGTCGCCACCGTCGGACGGTCAGCGGCCCGGAATCGCCATGAAGGGGGGCGGCGCCGAAATCCATGTCTGTTTCGGCCGCCTTGAACGTGTCGACAACATCCTGCCAGCCCCATCCTTCCAGCCCCGATGCCGCCCAGCCGTCATAATCCTCCGGCAAGCCGCGCAAAGTGGCCAGGCCGTTTACCGCCGACGTGCCGCCGAGCATCCGCCCCTGCAAGATCGGGATCGCGTTATTGTCCGTATGCATGAGTGTCCGGGCGATGGGGCATACACCCAGCCACGCATCGGGCGCGCGTGCCGGATCGAAGACAGACGAATCATAGGCCGATTCGTCCGGACCGGCTTCGAGCAACGTGACCCAGAGGCCGTCGTCCTCACTGAGACGCGCCGCCAGCACCGATCCTGCGGTTCCGCCCCCGACTATGACGATATGGCGCCCTTTTTGTTCAGCCATTCTCTTGTCCCACACAACACGAATCAATTTAGGTAGTAAAACCTAGAAATAGGTATTATGTACTAAATTGCAACCCCGTTACGAAACCAGCCGGCAAGAGAAGTGGAAAATCGAACCGATGAGACAGCGCTCCGCCACGGCAACCCGGATATTGGATGCGAGCCGCACGATCTTTAACGCGAAAGGCTATGCCGCCACGTCGGTCACAGAGGTCGCCGCTACTCTGGGCATGTCCCAAGGGAATCTGACCTATCATTTCCCAACAAAGCGCGATCTGGCGATGGCGCTGGAAGATGATGCGTTGCAGTTGATGAAAGACCGCCGCGCGGCACTGAAACCCGGCTCCCTCGCCGACGACTATGTCGAGCATCTGCTGTTCGGGATGGAGCTAACCTGGCGCTACCGGTTCCTGATGCGCGATCGCATCCAATATGCCGGCGCCCCGATCGGTCAGCGGCCCGATTCCGAACTTGGCGCCGACTATGAAGAGCTGCTCGGGTTGCTTCGGCGGATTGACGACGAAGATCTATTCGTACGGAGGGGTGCGGAAGACATCGAAGTGCTGGCCCGATCGCTCTGGATCATCAGCCGCTACTGGATAGACCATTTGCGCGAACTGGAAGGACTGGAACAACCAAGCTGGGCCGATCAGCAACGCGGTGTGCGGCATCACTTGGCTATCTTGCTGCCTTGCCTGAAAGCATCGGCCAGACGGGAATTTGCGGCGGCACTGGAGAAGCGGCAGCTATAATAGTTGCGCCGATCGCGCCGGGCCGATTTTAGCGCGAACGGGCCGCACCGCTCAGGCTCAATCGCTCTGCACGACGGAAAGTTCGGCGGGCGTTACCACACCATTGCCGTTGCGGTCCGCCCGGTCGAAAGCGCGATCATAGGCGCCGAGGCGACGGACGGCGCTGGCGCGGCCGAGTCCGTCTTCAGCATTGGCGTCGATAAAGGTACGGAATTCAGACCGGCTGAGACGGCGGTCGCCATTCGCATCGGCTTGGCGGAAATTGGCCTGTGCCGCCTCGCGCTCGGCATCGCTTTGCGCCATCGCGTTGCTAGGCATTGCAACCGCCATCGTTGCGCCAATCAGGATCATCGCCTTCATCGTCACTACTCCTCAGCCGTCCGATATCTGAGCGGCAGCGTCTTCAACCCGCCGACAAAGGTCGAATTGGCGCGCTTGGGCTCGCCGGCCAGTTCCACTGTTTCCAGCCGGTCGAGCAGCTCATCAAACAATATCCGCATCTCCAGTCGCGCGAGATGAAGGCCCAAGCACTGATGCGCGCCGGCCCCGAAGGCGAGATGGCGGTTGGGTGACCGCGCGGCGTCGAACGTGCGGGGGTTATCGAATTGCGCGGGATCGTGATTGGCGGCGACATAGTTGATCATCAGCCAGTCGCCCTTCTTTATCGTCTGCCCGCCGACCTCGGTGTCCTCGGCGGCAGTACGCATGAAATGCTGAACCGGCGATGTCCAACGGATCGCCTCCTCGACAATGCCGGGCAGCAGGCTGCGGTCCGCCTTCACCTTCGTGAACTGTTCCGCGTCCTGCGCCAATGCCAGCATCGCCCCGGCGGTCGAGGCCGAGGTCGTATCATGTCCGGCCGAAGCGACGATGATGTAATAACCGGCCATATCGCGGTCGTTGAGCGGCTCGCCATCCACGGTCGCATTGGCGATTACGCTGGCGACATCATCGGTCGGATCGGCGCGGCGGTCGGCGGCGAGCTTCGCGAAATAGTCTTCGAACTGCTTGACCGCACCAGCGACGATCTGGGTGATCTGTTCAGGCGTCATGTCCTTCATCCCGCTGCCCGACAGATCCTCGTCCTGCCCGCCGAACATTTGTTGCGTCAGGAACAGCATCTTGGGTTCGTCCTCCTCGGGTACGCCGAGAATCTGCATTACGACATGGAGCGGATAGGGCGCGGAGACGAGCGCGACGAAATCGCTCTCGGGGCCACTCTCCACGAGCCGGTCGACCGTGCGTTTGGCCAGTGCGCGTATCTCGTCCTCGATCTTCCTGAGATTCTTCGGCATGAACCAGTCTTGGGTCAGCCGGCGATATTTCGGGTGGATCGGCGCGTCGAAGACGACCAGCGAATCGACGAGCATCTTGCTGCCGGTGACCTTCAGCGAGAATTCGATCGCATCGCGGGTCGACAGGACCACCGGCCGCGGATTGTTGAGGAAAGTCGCATTGTCCTTGCTGATCCGCATCACATCTTCGTAGCGCGTGACCAGCCAGAAAGGATCGAAGCTGTCATCGGCGGCAACGATGCGCCCGACGGGCATATTGTCGCGCAGCCAGTCGAACGTATCGAGCAGACCGTCCCATTCGGCGTAAGACTCGGGCGCGATAACCCGCCGTGCCATATCTTCCGACAGCGTCGGTACGTCTTCGGCTGTTCCTGCCATCCTCTCCTCCTCAGCCAGACTGTCAGGTAGCCCCGTCCTTTTCCCAATATTCGTCGCGCAGCAGGCGCTTGTAGAGCTTGCCTGTCGGATGTCGCGGCAATTCCTCACGGAAATCGACCTGGCGCGGCACTTTCACGCCCGAAAGATGATGCCGCATCCAGCCGATCAGCTCCTCGCCGAATTCCGGTGTCGCATCGGCCATGTCGAGCGGCTGGACGATCGCGACGACGCGCTCGCCCATATCCTCGTCGGGCGCGCCGATCACAGCCGCGTCGGCGATCCTGTCATGCGTCACGAGCAGATTCTCGATTTCCTGCGGATAGATGTTCACGCCGCCCGAAATGATCATGAAGCTCTTGCGATCGGTGAGATAGAGAAAGCCCTCCTCATCGACCCAGCCGATATCGCCGAGCGTCGTCCAGCCATGTTTGTTCGTGGCTTCGGCCGTCTTTTCCGCGTCATTATGATATTTGAACGACGACCCGCCTTCGAAATAAACGGTGCCTTCGGTGCGGGCCGGGACTTCGTCGCCATTCTCATCGCAGATCCGGATCGTACCGATCAGCGCCGTGCCGACAGACCCCTTGTGCGTCAGCCAGGTCTCGGAATCGATAAAGGTAAAGCCGTTGCCCTCGCTGCCCGCATAATATTCCTTCAGCACCGGCCCCCACCAGTCGATCATCTGCTCCTTGATCGGGACCGGGCAGGGCGCGGCGGCGTGGATCGCGCATTTGAGCGACGACACATCGTACTTTGCCCGAGTTTCCTCGGTCAGTTTGAGCATGCGGACGAAATGGGTCGGCACCCATTGGCTGACATCCGCCTTGTATTGCTCGATCAGCGCCAGCGACTGTTCGGCGTCGAATTTCTCCATCACGACCACCGTGCCGCCCATCTTGTGGACAGTCAGACACCAGCGCAGCGGCGCAGCGTGATAGAGCGGTGCGGGTGACAGATATGTGCTGTCCGGCGTGAAACCGAAGGCGGTGCCGGCCAGCATGATGAGCGGATTGCCCTGATCGATGCGCGGGTCTTCGGGCAGCGGCAGCTTGATGCCCTTGGGCCGTCCGGTCGTGCCTGAGCTATAGAGCATATCGACCCCGGCCCGCTGATCGTCGACCGGCGTTTCGGGCATATCGGCGACCGCTTCATCGAGATTGGCATATCCCTTGCGCGCCGCATCGACCGTGAACCGTTCGAGCGGCGGCCCGAAATCGGCCAGTTCGTTCAAATGATCGCCAAGATAATCGGAAGCGAACAGCGCCTTCGCGCCGCTATCTTCGAGGATATAGGCAATCTCCGGTGCCGTCAGGCGGCAGGAGATCGGCACGAAGACATGACCGGCGCGAAAGGCCGCCCAGGCGATGTCGAAAAAGCGCGCGCGATTGTCCATGCAAACCGCGACCGGATCGCCATGGCCGAGCCCGAGTTTGCGGAACAGATGCGCGATCTGGTTCGATCTCTTGTCGAGCTCGGCATAGCTGACCGTTTCGCCGGTCGATCCCATGATGATCGCGAGCTTATCGGGATTGGACTCGGCATGGATATAGGGGTGCATATTGGGCCTCTCCGATTCTATTTTCCCAATGGGTTACGCGAACGGAAAGCGGAAATCGAGGGGGCCGTAGCGTCTTTCGGCGGACCGTATACGGTCTCTGCACCTAGAAGAAGGCGAAGCGCAGCCCGGCCCAGAAGGTTTGCGGCGTGGCGCGTTCGATCAGGCCCGTTCCGGAAATCCCGGCTTCGACGCGCGCATCGAAGATATTCTCGGCCCGCACCTCGATCTTCAGCGGGCCGTAGAGCGGGATCAGCGCCCGCGCACCGACCGTCAGCGCATCGTCGAGCCTCCGCAGGTTCTGATCGTCCTCGAACCGGCTACCGATATAGCGCAGCGTAATCGCCGCCTCGCCGCCCATCGGGCGGATATAAGCGAGCGTCGCGGCCGCGCTATGCCGGGCGACCTGGGGCGGGCGCAACCCATCGAGCGCAACCGCCACTCCTGTCGCGTCTACCGACGCATCAGTGAAGGCATAAGACAGCGCGACGCTCCATTCGGCGAACTGCGCGCGTGCGTCGAGCTCGACACCCGCCGCTTCGATGGCGTCGAGATTCTGCCGTTGCCGCGCCAGACCGCCGCCCGGCACAAAACCGATGCCGGGGAAGAAGCCGGGGCCCTGCCCGACCGTGACGTTCGCGATCGCGTCTTCGAGGCGGTTGTAGAAGACCGTGCCGCTGAGCCGCAGGAAGGACGCCGGCGTATAGTCCGCGCCAATCTCGACACCATCCAGGCTTTCGGGGCGCAGCAGTGCGTTCGCCCCCGTCACGTCATTACCGACGCGGAAAGGCCGGAAGAGTTCGTTCAGCGTCGGCAGACGCCAGCCGGTATAGGCGGCCGTGCGGATCGTAATCGGATTATCGGGCTCCCAGGCGATGCCGGCACGGCCTGTTACCCGCCAGTCGCCGCGATCCGCAAACAGGGTCTGATCGTTCAGCGGTCCGCCAAGATCGCCCTGACGGAAGAAGCCGTTCTCGATCCACCAGCGATCGATACGCCCGCTGCCGGTAAGTGTCAGTCCCGGTGCAGCGCGTGCCGTAATCTCCGCGAAACCGCCGACCGTGCGCGTGACGCCGCCCGCTTCGCGTTCGCGTGTCGGCGCGCCACCGACGAAGAAGAAACGCTCGCGCGTCCGTCCTTCAGTTTCGCGATAGTCACCGCCCAGCCGCAGCTCGACCGCATCGCCGGGCAATGCCGGCCGGATTTCGAACCGCCCACCATAGCCGGTGGAGGGGACGCTGAACTGGTCGAGCACCTGATCGGCCGTCGTGCGCGCCGCATCGACGCGGGCGAAGCTGCTGCGGAAACCGCGATCCTGATAGTAGAACAGCGCCTCCCACTGCCACGCGCCACGGCCGACAAGCCGCACGCTACCGTCGATGCCGCGCGTCCGGTTACCGCTGAACGGAAAACCGCGATTGCGCTCGTCATGGAAGAAACGGCCAGCGACCTGGATTTCGGTATTGCCGATCGGCGCGGCATAGCGAAGCGCACCGCCATATTGCTCATAAGCCGCTGGCTCGTCGATCGAGCCCTGTTGGTCGGAAACGATGGGGATGAAGCCGTCGCCCTCCGCATAATAGCCGGACACGTCGATCAGCGTATTTTCGCTCGGCGGCAGCATCACGCCGAAGCTCATCTCCATCGCGTCGCGGCTGCCATAGGACAGGCTGGCGCGCGCGGGCTGGAAATTCTCGGTCGACAGGCTTTCCATCTCGATCGTGCCGGCGAGCGCGCCGGGCCCGAACACGCCACTCCCACCGCCGCGCGAGACGCGCACGCGCCCGATCGTGTCTGTGTCGAAGGCCGGCCAGCTGACCCAGCCGCCGAACGGATCGCTTTGCGGCACACCATCGAGGATCAGCAGCGCGCGGCTCGACGCATTGCCGCCGAGCCCGCGCAATGTCGCGCCCTGGCTGGTCGGATTAGCTGAGCGCGAATCCGATGCCCGGAAAAGCTGAAAACCGGCGATTTGGCCGAGGATATTTTCGAGCCGGCCGCTTGGTTCGCGCGCCAAATCCTCCACGTCGATCGTCACGACATTATAGGCGACCTCGCCGACCGGATCGTCCAGACCAGCGGCCGTCACGATGATCGGATCGCCCTGCGCGATGGCGGGCGACGCGGCTGTAGCAAGGAGAATAGCGGCGAATTTGCGCATAAGGATCACTCGAACTCGGGCGGTTCGGACGGGCCTAGCCGATTTTGTCGGGATGCGCAGCCTGAAACGCATCGAGCGCATTCGCCTTGGCGTCATAGGCGACCAGTGTCGGATAAGCGTCCAGCGCTATCTCAAAACGCCGGGCGTTATATATTTGCGGCACGAGGCAGAGATCGGCGAGGCCGGGCAGATCGCCGGACAGATACTCGCCGCCATGGCGGAGCGCGAGCTGTTCCAGCGCTTCAAACCCTTCATGCACCCAATGCGCATACCATCGCGCCCTGCTCTCCTTGTCATGACCGAGAACGTCGGTGACGTAATTCAGTACACGCAGATTGTTCAGCGGATGAATATCGCTCGCCACGACCTGCGCCATCGAGCGGACATGCGCGGCGGCAATCGGATCAGCGGGCGCAAGCGGCGGATCGGGATAGACGCCGTTCAGATAGTTGACGATGCTCAGCGACTGGGTGAGCTGCGCCCCGTTGATCTCAAGGAGCGGCACGAGGCCCTGCGGATTGCGGGCGCGATATTCGTCGCTCTTCTGACGGCCATCGAGCAGGTTGATGTCCACGCGCTCATAGTCGAGGCCCTTAAGATTGAGCGCGATGCGGACGCGATAGCTCGCTGACGATCGATAGTAATCGTAGAGCCGGATCATGAGGCGCGCCTGACAGGTCTGCGCTGCGCCAGCTCCTCGCGGATTTCCGCGCCATGCTCGTCAAGCCGCGGGGCATAGCCGAGTTCGGCGTCCGGCCGTGCGCCGAAGCGCACCGGCGGCTGCATCTCGATATAGCCGCCTTCGCTCGGATGTTCACGGCGCTTGAAAAAGCCCGTCGCTTTCAGATGGGGATCGTCGAAAATATCGGCGACATCGCGACACGGCATGCACGGGATGCGCACTTCGTTGAGCAGCCGCGTCCATTCCGCACTGGTCTTTGCCGGCGTGAGCTCGGCGATGCGCGTGAAAATATCCGGCTGATTGCGGAACCTGCCGAGCGGCGTGTCATAGGGTTCTTTCTCGACGAATTCAGGATCGCCAAGCACGGTCAGCAGCTTACCCCAATCCGCGTCGGTATAAGGCACGATCGCGACATGACCGTCGGCGGTCGGGAAAGGCTGGCGTGTCGGTTCAGCCTGGCGCTTATAGACGATGCTCTCGACGGGCGGATCGAAGGTCGCGCCATAGAGATGCTCTTCTAACGAAAAATGCGTGAAGCTTTCGAACATCGGCACTTCGACGAACTGCCCCTCGCCCGTGCGCAGCTTGTGGATGACGGCCGTCAGCGTCGCATAGGCGGCATGCAGGCCAGACACCTTGTCGGCAATCGCCGCCGGCACGAAGCGCGGCGCGGGATTTTTGTCCGCGCGCGGCAACATGGACGTCATCCCGCTCGCCGCCTGGATCACATCGTCATAGGCCTGGAGCGGCGCATAGGGCCCGTCCGAGCCGAACCCCGTGCAGTGGACATAGGCGATATCGGGCGCGAATTCGCGAACAGCCTCATAGCCGAAGCCCAGCTTTTCGATCGCATGCGCCCGGACATTGTGGATGAACACGTCGGCGGTAGAGAGCAGCTCCCGCATGACGGCACGGTCGTCGTCATTCTTCAGGTCGAGCGCGATCGAACGCTTGCCGCGATTGAGCGTCATATGGCACGCGCCCATACCGCGATTATTGGCGGGCTTACCGGCGGACCGGAACTGATCGCCGGTCGGCGGTTCCACCTTGATCACATCGGCACCGCAATCGGCGAGTGTCTGCGTCGCATAGGGCCCGAAAATCACGCTCGTCATATCGACGACGCGGATGCCTTCGAGCAGCTTGGGATCGGTCATGAGCGGCTCCTTCAGAGCTTGCATATCGAAGCGAAACGCAATTCGCCATGGCCTTGATGGACCGCGCGGATGAAGCGAGAGATCACCGTAACTGGTCTAGTTTATGATTTCTTAACTATAGGTATAAATCGATGGTCAATAAAATCCGCCCCTGGGCAAGTAATCTTTATATTCTTCAAATAATAATCCTGTTTGTTGGAACTTTTCTGCTATATGTGTGTTTAGCGTTTTGGAGATAGTCATCAGGGGAAGATCATGTTGGGCGATACGGGTTTGACCGAGTTCACGACGATTTCGCTGTCCGAGCAGCCGCCGCTATCGCCTGACCGGCGCTCCGGCCAGCGCTATATGAGCGTCTTGCAGGCCGGCAAAATCATGACGGACACGGTGGAGGAATTGTGCCTGATCCGGAACATTTCGAGCCGCGGCGTCATGACCGAGGTTTTCGCGCCCATCGCAATCGACACTCCCGTCCAGATCGAGTTCAAGGCTGGCGCCCAGGCGCGCGGGATCGTGCGCTGGATCAAGGATGGCCGCGCCGGAATCGAATTCGACACACCGATCGACGTGCACGAAGTGCTCGCGCCGCATAGCGGACGCATGGCGCCGCGCGCGCCGCGCCTCAGCATAGACGGTATGGCCAAGGTTACGATCGGCGATACGCATGAGCGGCTGCAGGTGTTGGATATATCTCAGGGCGGCGTCAAAGTCGCCGCCGGCATGTTCCTCGAGGCTGGAGTCGACGCGGTGGTCGAAATCGAAGGCCTCCCCGTCCGCGCCAGTGTCGTGCGATGGGTCAGTGATCATCATGCCGGTATTTCATTCAACCGTATCATGCCGCTCGATCAGGTCGCCTATTGGGCGGCCCAGCAAGGCTGCGAACATGCTGCAGATGCACCGGCAGCGAAGGATGTCGCCATCCGGCATTGATTCACGCGCGACGGTCTGCGTCGCCTTTACAGATCAGACCGAGCGCCATCGGCCGGCCAGATTATTTCCGGATCGCCCGGCGCCCAAGGCTGAAATTTCCCCATCGCGGATTTGAACAGCGCAGAACCGATATGCGCGTCCAGCCAGTTGCGTAGCGCGGCCCAGGGCTGCGCATCGAACCATGTACTGTCGGTCGCGGCGAACTGGCGAATGAAGGGAAACAGCGCGATATCGGCAAAAGACCTGGCGTCGCCAAGCAACTGCGCCCTGGCCTGTAGCCGCTCCTCAAGCGCGTTCAACAGGGCCGACGCGGCAGCCCGATGTTCGACCGGGTCGCTGTCGTAGCGTGTCGCATATTTATAGCGATCGAGATGATGCTTGAATGGGCCATCATTCGTCTCGACCAGCCCCGTGCATTCCGAAACGTCCGGCTCCAGCCAGCCTTCCGGATCGCTTTGCGCGAGCGCCCAGCGCATAACGTCGAGACTCTCGTCGATGACTGCACCGTCTGCCAACACCAGCACCGGCACGGTTCCCTTGGGCGAGGCGGCGATCATGGCTTCCGGCTTGTCGCGCAACAGCACCTCGCGCAGCATGCAGCGCTGCCCGGAGACGAGCAGCGCCATCCGCGCCCGCATCGCATAGGGGCAGCGACGGAAGCTGTAGAGAATGGGCCAGTCAGTCATGGTCCGGTAGCTCCGCGCCGACATGGGGCACGCCCCGCGCCGCCGCCAGCTCGCTCTGGCGCTGCCGCTCCGCATAGCCGCGCCGCTGTTCGGCGGTTCGGCTGGCATAACAGGCCGGGCAACTGACCCCTTCGACATAATAGGGAGAGGCCCGATCCGCAGCGCTCACAGGCATGCGGCATGCGCGACATAATGTATGGCTCCCGCGTTCGAGACCGTGTGTCACGCTCACGCGCTCGTCGAACACGAAACATTCGCCATTCCAGCGGCTTTCCTCGGGTGCGACGGTCTCCAGATATTTGAGGATGCCGCCTTGCAGATGATAGACGGCATCGAGCCCTTCGGCCTTGAGCAGCGCCGTCGCCTTTTCGCAGCGTATGCCGCCGGTGCAGAACATCGCGATCTTCGGATTGTCTCGCCCCGCCAGAAGAGCTTCCCGATTGTCGCGAAACCAGGCGGGGAAATCCCGAAAGCTCGGCGTTTTCGGATCGATCGCATTCTCGAACGTGCCGACCGCCACCTCATAATCGTTGCGTGTATCGATCAGGATCGTATCCGGGTCGGCGATCAGCGCATTCCAATCCGCCGGCGCGACATAGTCGCCGACGTTGCCGACGGGGTCGATATCGGGTTCGCCCATCGTCACGATTTCGCGCTTCAACCGGACCTTCATCCGGTAGAAGGGCATTTCCGAGGCGGCGGAGAATTTGACTTCGATATCGGTGCAGCCGGGCAGCGCGCGGATATGATCGAGCACAGCATCGATGCCGGAATTGGAACCGGCAATCGTGCCATTGATCCCCTCCGGCGCGAGCAGGATCGTGCCCTTTATGCCGTGCGCGTTGCACACGGACAGCAAGTCCGCGCGGATCACGTCGCGATCCTCGAGCGGTGTAAAGCGATATAGCGCGGCGACGCGGATCTTGTGTCCGGTTTCGGTCATCCCGCCATCAACAGCGGGATCGCGCCCGGGACGCAAGGATTTTCCGCCGAGCGGCTCTAGGCAGCGACCAGCATCGCGTTGACTTCGTCCTTCAGTTCGAGGCGGCGCTTGCGCAGTTCGGTCGTGCGCTCGTCAGTCGCTGGCTCCACTTCGGTTTCGATCCGGTGAATCTCGCGATTGACCTTGTGATACTCCTCTGCGATCCGCGCAAAATGCGCGTTCGACATTTTCAGATCGTGCAGCTTGTCGACATGCTCCGGAAATTCGTCGGCCAGTTCGTGAGGGGTGTGCGACATCGATAAACTCTCCTGCTGTATTCGGGCTCGCGCCCTTTCGATTCGGCGATTATCCTACAGCGCCATGCACCACACAATTTGATCTGGCGCAAAGCTAAACGCGCATTAGAGCGGCTCCATCAGATAGCAGAGGCAGTCCTGACGGATCACAGTGCGATCCTGCGTTACCATCGCCGGCGTTGCCGGGCAGCGAAGGCGGATCGTATCGCCGTCCCGCCGAAAGAATTGCGCGGTCAGATCATTGCCATGTTCGTCAACGACCCGCAGCGGCGAGACCGGATGGTGCACGTTTGCCCATGGCGTATCGGCCGGCAGATCGGTGAAATTGAGGCGTTCGAGATCGGACCGCAGGTTCAGCGGCATAGTGTCCCCGCCAAAGGCGAAATCGCATTCCGGATCGATCAGCACCGACCCGAGCGTATGATAGAGGCGCACCGTATCGGCCGATGGCGGTGCATCGGGAAAGCGATCAAGACGCATTGTGCGTTCGACAAAATCGATCGCGCGCGCAATTCCGGCTTCGTCCCCGCTGCGGCCGCATTCGACAGTGACCGCCGGACAGAAGCTTGAAAAGGCGATCGACTGGGTCGTGGCCGGGTTCCGGTAATAGACGCCGAGCGGCGCGAACATCGCGGCGAGGTTGAGATCGGCCGGCCGCAGGGCGTTGACGCAACCATAATGCGGATTGGTGCCGCTGTTATTGTGAATATCGATGCTGGCGAACGGACATTCGGCGCGCGCGATTTCGGCGACGTCATGGACGAGGCGATGATAGGGACTATGGCCGTCCGCCCAGATCCGGTTGAAATCCTGCTGCCCCGGCAGGTAGCGGACGCCGGCAGCCGTCGCCTCCACATTGCCGACAAAAACGCTCAGGTTTCGCGGCGGCGGCCGATCGCGATATTTCGCCGCCAGCGCGCGCAGAACGTAGAAGCTCGTTGTCTCATTGCCATGCAGAAGCGTCGTGACCCAAAGCGGCGGGCCGGCTTCACCGGCCAGGGTAATAAGTGTGGGGTTGGGGAAGACGCCGAGGATGTCGCACGGCTCCGCGCCCAGCAGTTTATCGGGAAAATGGTCGAGCCGGTCCAGTTTCAGCGGCTCGGCCGCGCGCGTCATATCTGCCATTGATGCACGGGTTCTCCGCTCGCCTGCATTTCGACATAGCGCTCGGTCAGCGCCTGGAAGTTACGGCCATTGGCGCGGTAGTAGCGCCGCTGCCATTCCGCCCCGGTTTGGCCGGATGCGATGCGTTCGACCAGAACATCGTCGAAATAATGATCGAGACTCGCCGGGTCGAGCCCTTCCGCGGCGAGCGCTGCCTTGGCCGCGGGCAGCAACTCGTCAAGCAACAGCGCGCGCACATCGGTGTCGCGCCCTGCCCAACGCACGCGCGCCGCCAGTCCGTTTTGCGCACAGGCATAGAAATTGGTGCGCGCATCTTCGAACGGCGTTTCTATTTCCGGCGGCGTATCTGCGCGCCCCAGCGCCAGAGCCAGGCCATAATAGAGCGCCAGATTGGCCACCATATCTGTCACAGTCGGGCCGGACGGCATGACCCGCTGCTCGACGCGCAGATGCGGATTTCCATCGCCATCGAACCCGATAATCGGCCGGTTCCAGCGCCAGATCGTGCCATTCTGCAGCCGGACATGCGGCAGGTCACCGGTGTCATCGCGCAGCATCGGCAGCAACACCGGATAGCTCAGATTCTCGAGAAAGAGTTCGAGCAGCGAGTGGCGCAGATAGCCCGTCCCCAACGTAACCCGCAGCACATCGCGCCCTTCGCGATCGCGAAACCCATGCACCCGGGTCGATTGTTCGAAGGCCGGTATCCGCGTCTCCGCCCAGAGCGAATTGCCATAGAGGAAGGGCGAATTGGCGCTCGCCGCGACAAGCGGCGCGGAGGCTATGGTCGACGCATTGTAGAAGCGGGCGGCATCATCCTGATTGATCTTGAGATGCGCCTGGAGCGACGTACAGGACGCTTCGAGCATGATGTGATCGCAGCGATAGTCGAGCCTGTCCTCGCCCTCGATGCAGATATGGATCGGCTCAGATTCTCGCGCCCTGAGCAATGAATTGTTCAGCGCCGCATAGCGGTTGGCGCTCGCCATCCAGGCTGGCTGCAGCATCTCGTCGCGTACCGTCGGCAGCATGCCGGTGGTCAGCGGCTTCAGATTGAGCGTGTCACCGGCACGCTTGCAGCGGCTCCAGAGTGCATCGATTTCGCGATGGGTGGCGCCCAGGCAATCGCCGTGCAGGGACTGCGGATCGGCATTCAGTTCGAAGTTGAATTTCGACAGCTCGGGCACGACGCGCTCGTCATTGGCCGTAGCGATGAACTCGTCGGCATGCGGGGCGGGCAGGCAATTCTCATCGACCAGCCAGGCCTCGATCTCGAGCCCGACCGTGAAACGATCCGCCTCGTCAAACCGCCGGTCGTCAAACCAGTTTTTGAGCGTCTTCGTCTCATCGCGCAGGCGCGCGCGAAAGGCATCATAGTCAGATTCACCGAAGACGGTTTTCCCGATATCTTCGCCCATGCCGGATCCTCCATACCGTTCGCGCGGATCGTTTGCGTCGATCTCCGCCCCGTATTTTAATAGCATGGGGCATAGCATTGGAAAGGTTTGGCGATTTGATCGGCGTCAAATGCGAAAAAGCCCGGCGGATGAGGGCCGGGCTATCGATCATCGATCGGTATGGTTGGTTGCGGGGGTTGGATTTGAACCAACGACCTTCAGGTTATGAGCCTGACGAGCTACCGGGCTGCTCCACCCCGCGCCAACTGTGCCGGTCCAGTATCGCTATGATCCGGACCGCAGGTCCGCAAGGCCGAACGGCCGTCGCGCCTTATTGGCGCGGTAGCCAAGCGGATGGATATCCGCGCCGGCGCCTGAGGCCCTCAAAAGACAATCGCAAATGGGTTTCCCTGTTCGTTTCCACGCCGGCTGCAAAGCCTGGCGGCGACCTACTCTTCCGCGTCTTAAGACGAAGTACCATCGGCGCAATCAGGTTTCACGGCCGAGTTCGGGATGGGATCGGGTGGGTCACTGACGCCATAGCCACCAAGCTATGGAGCCGGCGTGAAAAAGGGGAAGAAATCGATGCCCGTCATGGGCTGTGACTAAAGATCATCCACAAATCGCGGACAATGCACCGCGCTAATGCACGGCATTGTCGTTGATGGCGGGACTCTCGAAAGTGTAAAAAGAGCTATTAGTACCGGTAAGCTTCACGCATTACTGCGCTTCCACACCCGGCCTATCAACGTAGTGGTCTTCTACGGCTCGGAGATATCTTATCTTGAGGGAGGCTTCCCGCTTAGATGCTTTCAGCGGTTATCCCGTCCATGCATAGCTACCCTGCTGCACCGCTGGCGCGATGACAGGTCCACCAGAGGCATGTTCACCCCGGTCCTCTCGTACTAGGGGCAACTCCTCTCAAATATCGACGCCCACGGCAGATAGGGACCAAACTGTCTCGCGACGTTCTGAACCCAGCTCACGTACCACTTTAATTGGCGAACAGCCAAACCCTTGGGACC
>NZ_JANQNS010000006.1 GCF_028279465.1 Parasphingopyxis sp. | reverse complement strand
GGCGGAAACCCTTCGCCGGAAGTTGGGTTTTGGTTTGTCTGACCTTCGCTATCGCTCAGGCGCGGCGGATTCTTTGTCAGAAACTTCCTGTCGGAAGTTTGAGGGACAGGCCCGCTCCACCTCCCGACCTCCCAATAAGTGTACCCTGTGGGAGGTCGGGAGGGGGAGCGGGCCGGTGCCGCGATTTTTCCGCTGAGGAAAAATTCTGACAAAAAAGACTCTGCCGCGACGTTGCGCGAGCAATGTTCTGACAATGACGTACCTCTCCACCAACCGCTTTCAGCCACCGACCAACGCAGGCACCTGTCCTGCGAACCGAGCCATTCGGGCGGCGATCCGAAACCTTGATCGACAGAATTCCGACGTTTGTCGATTTGACGCAAAGCCCGGCCCGGCTGTCGATCCCGCGACGACCGGCGCGCGCGAATCGCCTATACCCATTGTCGACGGCGAGATCGGGATCACCCGGCAGGCGACCGTCCCTTACGGATCCGCCGGGAATGGTCCCGGAGGGCCAAGGTTCAGGAGTAAGACATATGCAGAAAATTGCTTTCGCTATTGCCGCGGTCGCCATGGCTGGCGCCGCGACCGCTTTCACCACTTCGCCGGCTCTCGCCGGTGTCGGCTATGCAACGGAAAGTGTCACGATCGATACCCGCGCCTATAATGTGCATTCGGCCCAAGGCTATGCGCTGCTCGCCGGCCAGATCGACCGGGCGGCCGAGCAGGTGTGCGGCACAGTCGATGTCCGCAATCTTGCCGGCGCGGAAACCATTCGCGCCTGTCAGGACGATGCGATCAACGATGCCATGGCGCAGCTTATCAATCTCGCACGGCAGCCGTCTGTCACGATCGGTGCCATGCGCTAGCCCGCACGGGCAACCTCCGGCCCTGGACAGCCCCTCCAAGGCCCAACGGAACACCCCCGGGATCCTCTGCCCGGGGGTGTTTTGTTTTGGGCTCTTCCTGACCTTAGGGAAAGAAACAGTCGGCGAAACTCGCAACGACCGAATCAAAGGCATGCGGAAACAGTCGGTCGCCGATAAAATCCCGGCGCAGGCCTACCAGCAGCGCGGTGGTCAATCGAGCGGCCACGACATCGCGATCCGGCGGCTGCTTCGGGTCGCCCCACAGCGCGATCAGCGATTCGAGGAATTTCTGATCGGCTCGTTCATGGCTTTGCAGTTTTTCCGGCGGGACGCGCCGGATCACGGCGCGCAGTTCGGTTTCCTGGCCCATCAGGTGGATCAACGGTTCGGTCGATGCCTGTTCGAGCAGGTCGCCGATCATCCGCTCGAAAACCGCCCGTTCGCGTTTGCCGCCCGGCGGCGCGTCGAGCAACGGCGCGCGCATCTCGATATGTAACGCCTCGATAATCTCGAAGAAGAGCAATTCCTTGCTGGCATAAAAGGCATAGAACGAGCCTTTGGCGATGCTGGCCGCGCGCGCCAGTTCATCAACGGTCGTCTTCGTCACACCTTTTCGACGGAAAAGCTTTGTGCCTGCCGCGCGCAGCGTCGCGTCGATCTCGGCGCGTTCCCGTTCGTCGAAAGCTCTTGGCATATCGTCTAAATATATATTTGACTAAAATCGTCAATCGGTCATATAGCGCCTTTGTGGAGAAAAATCATGAACAAATTTTCTCGGGCAATAATGCTGTGTGCGATTGTGGCGGGGCTGTTTTACGCTGCCGGTACGATCACGGCGTTTCTCGCCGGCTATGAGTGGATCGTGGTGCTGATCCTGCTGGCCGGTATCGGAAAGGCGGCGGCACTGTTCGCGCCCGATGCTCCGTTGCGCAACGCTTTCCTCGGCGGGTTTCTGATGGCGCTGACCGCCGTCTGGACGCAGGGCCTTTTTCTCGACGCCTATTTCGCCGCCAATCCGGCCTATCGGGTGGACGAAGTGGCCCTGGGTCTCGGGCCGCAAAGCTGGACATTCATCATGGCCCCATTGGGCGCACTGGTAGCGGGCGGTATCAGTCTTGCCGCCGCAGCGCTCGTTCGCGTCCTCGTCAAAATCTTCGGGAAGCGCGTTCATGGATAGCTCCACCCTGACACCGGACCTGTGGGCGCTCTTCGCGGTGTTGATCCTCACCTTCGCCCATCTCGGGCTGTCCAGCATTGTTTCGCTCAACCAGCTCGGGGCCAGATATATACTCAGCCCGCGCGACGAGTTGCAGGAAGCGCAGGGTATCGCGGGGAGGATCGTGCGGTCCTACCGCAATCTGCTGGAGAGTTTCGCCCAGTTCGCCGCATCGCTGTTCCTGGTTCATGCAGCGGACGCTGTCGGCATGCTGGCGGCGATCGGCGCCTGGACGTTCTTCGCAGGGCGACTGTTATACATTCCCGCTTACGCCGTCGGGCCGTCCGGCGTTCGTCCTGCCTGCTGGATGACGGCGCAAATCGGTATGCTGATAATCTTGGCCGATCTATTCTGGTAATCGGCGCGTTGCACTTCGTATCTAAGAACGGGAGAACATCATGCATCTGGGGAATTTTTCGCTGAGCCTTGCGGTCAAGGACATCGCCGCATCGCGGACCTTTTACGAAGCGCTCGGTTTTGGCGTCATGCACGACCAGTCGGAGCATGGCTGGATGATCCTGCAATCGCCGGGCTGCACAATCGGCCTGTTCCAGGGCATGTTCGAGGACAATATCCTCACCTTCAATCCGGGCTGGGACGAAAAGGGCGAGCCGGTCGGCGACTTCACCGATATACGCGAAATCCAGAAGCGCCTGAAAGCGGCGGGTATCGCGATGATCCAGGAAGCCGATGAGACGACGACAGGCCCGGCCAGTTGCGTTTTCACCGATCCCGATGGCAATCAGATCATGCTCGATCAGCATGTCTGACCGGCCGTGGCGTTTCGGCCTGACCGCTATTTGCCGGCGATCTGCTTGACCTTTTTGAGGTAGGTGCGGCCGATCCGGACTTCGGTGCCGTCGTCCATTTCCGCATACCAGCCGCCCGATCCGTCATGCCGGAGCTTGGCGATCCGGCCACGGTTGAGGATCGAGGAGCGGTGGACGCGGATGAAATGGTCGGGGTCCAGCCGCTCTTCGAGATTGCTGATCGTCTGGTGGAGCAGATAGCTGCGCTCGCCGATATGGAGGCGCATATAGTCCCGCTCCGCCTCGACCCGGTCGATATCCTCGGACGCCACACGGATCACCTCGGAGCGGTGCGGCACCCAGAATTCCTCGGCCCAGGGCGAATCCTCGTCCGTGCTGTCGCGCGTTTCCCGGATCTGTTCGGTAACGCGGGCGATCGCCTTTTCGAGCCGTTCGGGCGCGACGGGTTTTAAGAGATAATCGACGGCCGCGACATCGAAGGCCTCGACGGCGAACTGGTCAAAAGCGGTTACGAAGATAATCGCCGGGGCGAGATCGAACCCGTCCAGCGCGCGGGCGACTTCCATCCCGTCCATGCCCGGCATCGCGATATCGAGCAGCAGCAGCTCAGGCTGCAGCGCTTCGACCATGCGCAGCGCGGATTCCCCATCCTGCGCCGTGCCGATCAGGTCGATACCCTCGGTGCGCGCGCAGAGGATCTGCATACGCTCGATGGCGAGCGGCTCGTCGTCGACGAGTAGAGTACGAAGCGGTGCTGTGTCGGTCATGGTGCTGGAAGTCCGTTGGAGTGCATGTGTTTCTGAGTTGTTTGTCAGAATTTTCCTGGCGGAAAATCGCGGCACCAGCCCGCTCCCCCTCCCGACCTCCCACGAGTATACCCTGATTGGGAGGTCGGGAGGGGGAGCGGGCTGGTGCCGCGCCTGAGCGAAGCGAAGGTCTGACAAAATCAGCACGTCTCTTTGTTGATGGGCAGTTCGAGTGTCACGGCGAACCCGCCGCCGTCCATCGGCCCCCATGTGACGTTGCTCTCGTCGCCATAGCGTGCGTCGAGCCGCTCATAGACATTGTTGAGGCCGACCCCGGTGCCGTGCGGCGCATCGTCGGGCAGGGGATCGCCATCGTCGGATACGGTGATGATGAGTTTGCCATTCTCCGCGCGCGCATGGATCGACACCGTCACCGGGCGGCGTACGCGCGACACGCCATATTTGATCGCATTCTCGACGATCGGCTGCAGGATCAGCGCGGGCACGCAGCAGCCGTTCAGCGACTTTGGGATTTCAATGTCGACGATCAACCGCTCGGGGAACCTTACGGCCTCGATATCGAGATAGAGACGCTGCAGCCGGATCTCTTCTTCCAGCGCGACATCGTCGGCCGGCTCGGCGGTCAGGCTCGTGCGGTAGAAGGTGGAGAGGTTGAGTATCATCTTCTCCGCCTCGTCGCGCCGGTCGCGCATGACGAGCGAGGAAAGGACGTTGAGCGTATTGAACAGGAAATGCGGATTGACCTGATAGCGCAGCGCGCGGAGTTGGGCGGTCTGCGCCTCCTGCGCGAAGATCGCGGCGCGACGTTCGGCTTGGCGCACGATCTGCGCATAGCCGAGCGCCATATAGAGCAGCGCCCAGGCGATCACGACAAAATATCGCGACAGCACGGCCTCGGCGAAGCCGCGCCACATGGCCAGCGGATCGCGCGCCTGGAACTCCTCGATCATCTCGCGCTGTTCTTCCCACTCTTCGCCCTTGAATATCTGCAGCGGATCGAGCACCTCGAACACGTAAAAATTGAATGCGGCGATCGCGGCGGCGAAGGGCAGCGCGGCGGCGAAGGCAATCGGGATGCGCCAGCGCAACGGCCGGTCGGCGAACCGTTCGAGGAACAGATAGAGCAGGAAGGTGAGGCCGATCGCAAAGCCGATCACGAATATCCGGTAGATCAGCATTTCGAACTGGCCCGGATAGGCCATGACCGCGGCGCGGATCGTCACGACGACGAAATAGAATCCCCATAGCCCGAGCACCGACACCAGCCCCAGCCGGTGTCCGATTGCCGCATTGCGCGAAATGTCGAGCGATCTGCCGTCCATGAGGCGTCTTGTAGCGGCTGGAACGCGATCCGTCTCGCCGTGGCGCGCTTCCAGTCGAACGGCCATAGCGCTTTGTCGATACGTTCGTCGAAATATGCGGCCCCGAAGCGCCGGATACCGATGGATTCGCGTGAGTCCCGTACCACGCGCTTATGGGGCCGAATGCGGCGGTGCCTTTACCCGCGAGGTAGTTGAATCGCCGTTCGGCGGGACCTAGCGGTTGTTTCACGCACCGATTCCGGAGGACATTATGACCGCATTCCGCTTGCTGCTGATCGTGTTTCTCGTGATAATTGTGGGCTATACCGCGCCCGTCATCGCCAATCACGGCGCCAATCTGTTTTCCGATTTCTTTGGCGATATTCTCGCCTTTGGCTGGCCGGGCCAGTTCAATGTCGATTTTGCCACTTTCCTCGCGCTGTCCGCGCTCTGGGTCGCCTGGCGGCACCAATTCAGCGTGACGGGACTCATTCTCGCAATTCCCGCCTTTTTCGGCGGCATGTTGTTCCTGGCGACTTATCTGCTGATCGTCAGCTACTCGGCGAAGGGCGATGTGCGCGTCCTGCTGCTGGGGCCGGAGCGCGCGGCGGCCTAGATTTCCGGGCCGAAAACGACTTAGCCGGTGTTTTCGTGCAACAATATTGCTTGAATCCACATAAAATTACAAAAGACGGTTGATGCGCTGCAACATAAGTGATTCAAGAGGCGCTACAGCGGCTTATGGTTAACGCTTCGTCAACCTGTTGCGTGCCATAATCGGCTCACGGATCAACAACGGACCGGAGGGTTCGATGACGAAGACCAACACTCCCCAGCCCGGCGCGATGGCGCTTGCCGAGATGAAGGAGTTCGCGTCGTTCGAAGCATCGACCCAGCGTTATGTCCGCCGCTCGCTCGATGTCGGTCTCGAACGACGCGACGCGATCCGCAAATGGTCGCGCGACATGGTCGAAGCTGCGGCGATCAAGGCGCAGTCCAGCGTTTACAAGCGGCTCGACGATATTCGCGAGACCATTCCCGACGATAGCGGCCTCGATGCGGTCGAGCCGTTCATGGGCCCGCTGGTCACGGTGTCGGCCTTCGATCTCGGGCAGGACAGGCTGCCGACCTTCTCCGCCTATCGGTTCCTCTATGAGCGGCTGCTCGGCCCCTATGTCCGGCCCTGGCTGCCCGGTTCCTTCTGCGCGGCGGCCGCGCTGCCCCATATCCATCCCGAGCGCCGGCGCATATTGCTGCAATCGATCAGCGAAGCTGCGGCGACCGCGCCGGGCTGGTCGAACCGTGCCCCGGCCTTCTATCCGGACTGGGTCGAGAAGGTTCCGGAAAACGCCGTGCCGCACTAGGCCGTCAGCGCGCTTCCGATTCGGAGAAATTTGTTCTATGATACGCCCGAAAGCATAGGGTTTTCGGGAGTAGAGCCATGAAATCGTTCATCACATTCAGCATCCCAGCCATCGCCATGGCCACCGCCGTCCCGGCGTCCGCGGGCACGATTGCCGGTTGCATAGCGTCGAATGAAGACCGCAACGGCATTCTCAGCTTCGACGATTATGCGGTCGCCAAGTCCGAGGCCGGCGATGTCGACGGTTCTTTGTTGCGCGAAGCGGCCGAAAACGAGCTGCGCGAACGCAATCGCGATCCCGGCCGCATTATCTGCCAGACCTATAGCGGCGCCGGCCACTATGTCGTGGTCGCAGGCGGCGTTGAATATAATGGCCGGGTCCGCACCCTGATCGGTTTCGGTTTCGGCGATACGCGTGCCGAAGCGCTGGCGCGCAGCGACGACCGGCTTAACGATATCGTCGAATATAATGCCTTTCATCACTCCGGCGGCGAGATGACGGTCGTCGAAGAGGGCCGCGTCGGAAGCTAACGGCAAAGCACCCGGCGGAACCGTCCGCGGTCGGTCTGGTCCAGAAGGAAATGATCGGCACGCGCGCCCGGGCTTAATGGGCGATATAGAGCCTGGCGGCGAAGAACAGTGCTGGTATCGCCAGTCCCGTTATCGTCCGCATTGCTGATGCCTTTCGCCGCTTTTTCATCCATAAGCCGCTTCATGCGTGCAACGGAAGAGTATCGGCTATGTCCGCGACCAGACTGACCGAACGGGCCATCGAGAAGGTCTGGGGCCGGCACAGACTCGGCCTCGGTTTCGCCGATCCCGCGCCTGATGCGGAACCGATCGGCGAAATCTGGTTCGAAACGCCGGATGGCACGGCACCTGAACTGCTCGTCAAATATCTGTTCACGAGCGCGAAGCTCTCGGTGCAGGTCCATCCGGACGATACCGCGGCGCAAGCACGCGGGCATCGCTACGGCAAGGAAGAATGCTGGCTGATCCTCGATGCGGACCCCGGGGCGCAGATCGGCATCGGCTTGGTCGAGACGGTGGATGCCGAGCAGCTCAGACGCGCCGCGCTGGATGGCTCGGTCGAGGCGATGCTCGACTGGAGGCCGGTCACGGCCGGAGACCTGTTCTACCTGCCGGCCGGCACCATCCACGCGATCGGCGCGGGCGTGACCTTGCTCGAAGTGCAGCAGAATATCGATCTCACCTATCGGCTTTACGATTATGGGCGGCCGCGCGACCTGCATCTCGACGATGCCGTGGCCGTCGCGCATCCGGGGCCCTGGGCCGCCCCCGATGCGCCGGGCATGGTCTCGCCGGGGCGGGAGATATTGGCGGCGGGTCGGAAATTCGTGCTCGAGCGCTGGACCGGCACGACGGAGCGGACGCTTGCCGCGTCGCTCGAGCGGCCGCACTGGCTGATCCCGCTCGCGGGCGAAGGGGCGTTTGGCGATGCAAAGCTGGCGCCGGGTACCGTATGGCTTACCGATGGCGCGGCCGATCTCAGCCATGCGGGCACGATCCTTATCGCCTATCCGGGCGGTGCGGTGGCAACATAGCGGTACGGCTCCGGCCTAGTGCCGGGGATCGATCAGCGCACGCACCTGATCGCGCAGCGCCTCGGGCACGGCCGTGCCGATCAGCGGCTCGGCCGCCTCGCGGTCGCGGATCGCGAGGCTTTGTGCAAGCGGACCGTCAAGGCCGAGCGCGCGCAGCTGCGCATAGCTGTTGGCCGTCGCTTCGAGGCTATTATATACGGGCGTCTGCGCCTGGATCAGCCGGTCCTGCACGGAGCCGCAGATGAAATCGACAATCGCCTGATCGCCGCCACCGCCCGCACGGTCGAATGAGAAGGACGGCATCTCGGCACTCTGCGGCAGCTCCATCACCGCGCCGTCCGGTCCCATGGCATGGGTCAGCCGGCCGCGCACAATGCCCTGATCGCATTGCGGGCTGGCCGACATGCGCGCGGTGCCCGCCAGCGTGCCCGCCTGAAAATAGAAAAAGCTGAGCGGCCAGACGCCGGTTTCGGCCAGTGCCGGATTATAGGTTGCGAAGGCCGATCCGGCCTCGTCGGCAAAGACCATATAGGTGCCCTGCGGCATCTCGGTCGGCCCGTCGGCCATGTCCTGAGCGGCGGCGGGAAGGGCGATGCAGCTGAGCAGCAGCGCGGGCAGGTATCGGATCGGTCGCATCAAAGTCTCCGGAAAATCGGCATGAGGGCGTTTCGCGCTATCGTCCTGAACGCCGCGTGAAGTCTCAGCCGCGAATCATCCGCGTCACCTTTTCGGCCGTCACCGGATAGCCGGCGTCTTCGGGAATGCAGAGGAATTTCTCGCCGTCACGATCCTCGACCCAGGGCGTGATCATCTTCACCGCATGCGCCTCGGCATGCACGCGCGTTTCTTCATAGCTTTCAAGGCGGGCGAGCCGCTCGAGATTGCGGTGCGTCGGGAAGATGATCGAGCATTTCCCGGCCTCAGCCTCGTCGATCACCTGCTGCGCGGCGGTCCAGCGGCTCGATACGCTCTCGCCGCCATCGGCCTTGTTCTTCGCCAGCGCCGGCGCGCGGGCGACGAAGAACCAGGTGTCGAAGTTGCGCTCCTGCTTGAAATTCGGCATCCAGCGCGCCCAGGGCGTCAGCAGATCGAGATCGAGCTGCCAGCCGCCGCTCGCGAGCATCGCGCCGAAATCGCTCTCTTCATGCAATGCTTCGCGCAGCTGCACGGTCGCGCCATGATCGGGCAGCGGATCGAAGGCGACGGCGATGCCTGTCTCCTCCAGCGTCTCGCGGATCGCCGCAATCCGCGCTGCGGTCTGCAAAGAGTCGTCCGGCGCGCCGCGGACGATCGCGTCATTCTCGGCAATCGCATGATCGCCGGGGTCGATCCGGCCGCCGGGAAACACCATCGCGCCGCCCGCGAACGCCATTTTCCGGGCGCGCTCGACCATCAGCACATCGGGTGCGCCCGCATCGGAATCGCGCATGAGAATCAGCGTGGCGGCCGGAATACCGGGATTTGTATTGGTCTCGAAATCCATGCGCCGTGCCTACACATTCGTGCGGCGCTGTGCCAGCATTCGTGCCGATGAGCGCTGTGGAACTTGTCGCGCTGGCCGGATCGGTCAGCCTGCTCGCCGGATGGCGGCTCTATTTCGTGATCTTCGCGACGGGCCTTGCGATGCGGACGGGCTGGATCGCGCTGCCGGAAAATCTGGAGATGCTGGCCGCGCTCGCCAATCCTTGGGTCATCGGTGTGGCCGGAATCGGTCTGGTCGTCGAGTTCTTCGCCGACAAGGTCGCCTGGCTCGATAGCCTGTGGGACGGGCTGCACACGCTGATCCGGCCGGTCGGCGGCGCGCTGCTGGCGCTCGCTATCGTCGATGCGAACGATCCGGCCTGGCAGATCGTGGCGCTGCTCCTGGGCGGCGGGGGCGCGCTGCTCGGCCATGGCGCCAAGGCCAGCAGCCGGGCCGCGATCAATGCGAGTCCCGAGCCGTTCAGCAATGTGGTCGTTTCCACCGGGGAAGATGTGGCGACGGCCGGGCTGACCGTTGCGGCGCTCGCGAATCCGGGACTGGCGGTCGCCATATTCGCGCTGGTCCTGCTGTTTACGCTCGGGCTGCTATGGGCGGCGGGCCGCGTCCTGAAGCGCGTGTTCGGGCGAAGGCAAAAACCCTCCTAGAGCCGCGCCGCCTGGACGTGCATCCAGTCATAATTGCGTTCGCGGCCCAGGCTGACCCAGCCTTCCTCCTCCCAGATGTCGAGAAAGCGCGCATAGGCGGGCCGCGCCATGCGCGCCCGGTCGCGGTTCCAGCGCAAGGCATTATGCGCGGGATCGAAATCGATCGCCATGCCCCAGCTATGCATCGACATCGCCGTGCCGCCGCGCATTCTGCGCACGTTCAGGCAGCCGCCGAACAGGTCGAGGCCGAGTGCGCGCAGTTTCGTTTCGCCATAATGATCGAGGATCCGGGCGAAGGCGCGCGCGGCGCTGTCATGCACTTTTTCGTGGATCGAAAAGCGGCGGACGATCGTGTCGGTATCCCAGGCGAGTCGCATCGCGAAGGGGAGGTCGAGCTTGGTCTGGTGCTGGCCCGGTGCGCCATAGAAAGCGCGCACATCCTTTTGGCGCGGGAAGCGGTCGGGCTGGTGCGCGATATCGACGGGAGACGGCTCGACGGTGCGCTGGCCGTCCTGCCACCGCTCCAGCGCGATCCGGGTTTGCGGACCGACAAGGCCGTCGATCGGGCCGGTTTCGATCCCCGCCTCGGCCATGATCGCCTGTTCCAGCGCGATGCGGCAGCGCGGATCGATCCATGGCGCGATGGTATGGCCGTCCGCGATCAGCGCATTCCGCGTGGCGCGGCGCGAAACATCGCCATAGAGGCCGTCGATCGCGCCTGTGTAAAATCCGCCTTTGGCGAGTGCGCGCTGCACCGTGCGATCGTCGATCAAAGTCCGTCTCCTGTTGAATAACCAAATAGGCAAATATTGCTCTAATAAGATATCCAACATATCAAGCGACACTGATTGTCCGGCGAAGATGGCTTGCATCGACCGTCCCTTGCCGCGACAAGGGACGGCAGCAGGAGCGACCTATGACCGACGACCCCCTCGCCCATTGGCGCGACCAGATTGACGATATCGACGGCCAGATGGTCGCGCTCCTCGCTAAACGCTTCAAGATCACGACCGAAGTCGGCCGCTGGAAGGCGGAGAATGCAGTGCCGCCGGTCGATCCCGACCGGGAGCGCCGCCAGGTCGAACGGCTTCAGACGCTCGCGTCCGAAACCGGCCTCAGCCCCGATTTTCTCGAACGGTTTTTGCGCATCATCATCGATGAAGTCGTCTCGCATCATCGCAAGATTCGCGACGAGGATTTCGACGCCCCCTCGCCGCTTTAGGGTCAGGACCCTAGTTCCGTGACGCCGCCGGACATCTATGGCTGGCGCACCGATCCGGCCGTACCCGATTTCGATGATAGCCAGCCGCTGATCGTGTTCGACGGCGATTGCGTGCTTTGCTCGCGCTCGATGCGGCTGATCCTGCGGTTCGATCGCGCGCGGCGCTTCCGCCTCACTCCGGCCCAAGGCGAGATCGGACAGGCGCTTTACCGGCATCTCGGCCTGCCGACCGATGCATTCGAGACCTATCTGCTTATCGCCGACGGCCGCATCTATCAGCGCTCGACCGCCGTTGCCCAGATCGCCCGGCGCCTCGGCTGGCCATGGAAAGCCGGCGCGGCGCTTGCGATCATCCCCCGCCCGGTCCGCGATGCGCTGTACAATCTCGTCGCCCGCCACCGCTACCGCCTCTTCGGCCGCAAAGCAGCGTGCGGCATCGCCGATCCCGCGCTCAGGGACCGGATGTTGTGACCGGCGCCGCGTTACGGCTGCCCAACCCGTCCAGCCTCATCGGTCTGAGCGGCCAGCCGATGCCGCCGGAGACTATGGCGGCGACGAGATTGCGGGCGGGCCAGAGGCCGGCGAACCAGTGGACGAGCTGGTCGCGGATGAAAGGGCGGAGGCCGTCGCCGGCCTGATAGAGCGGCGTGAAGACGCAGCTCAGCGCCTGATAGATCTGGATATGGTTGGTGCGGAGCCAGGCGTAATAGGCAAGCGCATCGGCGATATCGGTATGACGATGGAAGGCCGAGGCGAGGCCGGCAGCGTCGAGCAGCGCCATGTTCGCGCCCTGGCCGAGCTGCGGGCTCGTCGAATGCCAGGCATCTCCGAGATGCGCGAACCGCGCTGATACCGGTCGGCGAACGGTGCGGTGTGCATAATGGGCGAAGACCATGTCGCGCGTGTCGGCGATCTGATCCAGCAGCGGGGCGGTTTCGGGCCAGAGCGCCAGCACGGTATCGCGCCATTTGGCTGTCCCGCCTGCGTGCAACGCCTCGATCTGATCAGCGCGCACGCTCCAGAAGAAAGCCGCGCCCTGCTTGTCGTTCGAAGGCCGGAGGCCGATCGGCATGACGCCGACCATCTCATGCGCGCGGCGATAGCGCTGGTCGAGCGCATCGTCGAGAAAGCTCACGTCATGCGGCCAATCCAGCGTTGCCCATAAGGCGCCATAGGCAAGATCGCGGCCCGATGGCGGGGCCAGCGGGGTACGCGCGCCGAGCGCATCGATCAGACAATCGAACCGGGCGGACGTTGCGCCGTCGGCAAAGTCGAACCGTCCGCCGCCTGTGTCGATATCGACAGCCGTGACGGTGCGGCCCGTTTCGATCGCAATGCCTTCGGCGCGTACCGCATCGTACAGCGTTCCGAACAGCAGTGCGCGGTGCACGCCATAGGCGCAGGCGTCACCGCGCAGCGCCCCATAGCGGACATCGAGCGCGCGCTTGCCGGAGGGGATGGAGGTGCCTTTGAGGAAATCGATGCGCGCGCCGCGTTCGCGAATAGGTGCGGCCAGGCCGAGCGTTTCGAGCACCTCGAGGCCGCTCGGTTGCACAAGCAAGCCGGAGCCGACCGGGCGCGGTTCCTCGAACCGTTCGAACAGGGTGATGCGATGGCCGAGCCTGTGCAGGAACAGCGCCGCCGCCAATCCGCCCGGACCGCATCCCGCTATGCCGATTTCATATGCGCGCGCCATCGCCCCTCTCGATCCGGCGCGATTCAGACGATCTCGGGCGGCGCGCTTTCGGCGGCCGGCAGGCTGAGCCGCACCAGCAGACCACCCAGATCTTCGCTTTCCTCCAGGGCCACCGCGCCGCCATAGATTTCGGCCACATCGCTGACGATGGCGAGGCCAAGGCCCGTGCCGGGCTGGTTCGTATCGAGCCGCGCGCCACGGCCGAAGATCGCGTCACGTTCGGCCTCGGGAATGCCGGGCCCGTCATCCTCGATCAGGATATCGACGAAATCGGGCACGGATTCGGCCTGACGCGCACGCTTTTCGACCGTCACGAATACGCGTCCGCCGCCATATTTCGCGGCATTCTCCATCAGATTACCGAGCAGTTCATCGAGATCCTGCCGCTCGACGGCGACGATCGCATCCTGCGCCCCGGCGATATCGATCGTCACATCGTCGTGCAGGTGGCGCACCGCGCGCTCGACGGATTGGAGCGCCTGCCAGACCGGGCTGCGCGACTGGCCGGCGCCGCGTCGCCCCACGGCCCGGGCGCGCGCCAGATGGTGATCGACCTGCCGCCGCATCACGCGTGCTTCGCGGATCACCGTATCGGGCAGGTCGGCATCCTGCGCCTCGGCCTCGTTCTGGATCACGGTAAGCGGGGTTTTCAGCGCATGGGCGAGATTGCCGGCATGGCGCCGCGCTTCCTCGGCCTGGCGCTCATTATGGTCGAGCAGGTTATTGAGTTCGACGACGAGCGGCTCGATCTCACGCGGCAGCGTTTCGTCGACGCGAGCCTGCCGCCCGGTGCGGACATCGGTGATCGCCTCGCGCACCCGCCGGAGCGGCCAGAGGCCATAGGTTGCCTGCAAGGCCGCGAGCGCGATCAGGCCGAGACCGAGCAGGGCGAAAGACCGGACGAGCGTGCGCCGCAATTCCGCGATCTGCTCGTCGAGCACGGCGCGCGACGAGGCGACCTGGAAGCGGAACGGCGTATCGCTTTCGGGCAGTATCGCATCGCGCTCCAAGATACGCAGCGGCCCTTCGATCCACTCGTCCTCGTTATAGCTGTGGATTTCGAAATCGTTATGCGGCTCGCCGACCGGCAGGGCACGATCCCAGAGCGAGCGCGAGCGGAACGGTTCGCGCCCGCCGCCCGATACCTGCCAGTAGAAGCCCGAATAGGGTTCGAGGAAGCGTTGATCGGCGGGCTGGCGGATAAAGCGGACCTCGCCATCCGGATCGAGCTCGGCCGAAACGATCATCGCGGAGAGCACATATTCGAGGCGGGCGTCGAAATTGCGTGTGAAGGCCTGGCTCAGCACCCGGTCCAGCGCGAAGCCCCCGATCGCGAGCAGCACGACGATCCAGATCGAGGCGATGCCGATCATGCGCCGGGTCAGCGAACCACCCTTGCGCGCCGCGTCTATGCTGGCGCTCGCTCTGCGAAGATGTTTCGTCGGCTGGTCCATATTCGCGAGCTTACTACACCTTTCGCGCCGGACTTGTCGAAGAGCGGTTTTGGTTGGTCAGAAACTTCCTGTCGGAAGTTCGCCGCACCAGCCCTCTCCCCCTCCCGACCTCCCAACAGGATACACTCAATGGGAGGTCGGGAGGGGGAGAGGGCTGGTGCGGCGCTCAACCGCTAGGTTGAGTCTGACAAACTATTCAGCTCGCCGCTCGCTCGGGTCTTCGAGGCTGTAGCCCAGCCCCCGGATCGTCGTTATCACCTCGGCGCCGAGCTTCTTGCGGATGCGTGTGACGAACACTTCGATCGTGTTGGAGTCGCGGTCGAAATCCTGGTCGTAGATATGTTCGATCAACTCGGTCCGGCTGACCACCTTGCCCTTATGGTGCATGAGGTAGCTGAGCAGTTTATATTCCTGCGCGGTCAGCTTCACCGGCTCGCCGTCCAGCGTCACCTTGCCCGAGCGGGTGTCGAGGCGGACATCGCCGGCGACGAGCTCGCTCGACGCGTTGCCGGATGCACGGCGGATCAGCGCACGCAGCCGCGCGATCAACTCTTCGGTCTGGAACGGTTTCGCCAGATAATCATCGGCCCCGGCATCGAGCCCGGCGACCTTGTCGGACCATGAGTCCCGCGCCGTGAGCACCAGCACGGGTATCGTAATATCTTCCTTGCGCCAGCGATCGAGCACGGTCAGCCCGTCGATCTCGGGCAGGCCGAGATCGAGCACGATAGCGTCATAGCTTTCAGTGCTTCCGAGAAAATGCCCGTCCTCGCCATCGGTGGCGAGATCGACAGCATAGCCCGCGCCTTCGAGCGTCGCGCGGAGCTGCCGCCCCAAAGTCGGTTCGTCTTCGACAATCAGTACGCGCATGGTTCTTTACCTATCGCTTCGGTTCCGTATCCGGCCCGATCCGGCATCCACTTCAACGCGAATGACCTGACCGTCCCGCATAAAGGTCATGCGATAGGTGTTGCTGCGCTCAAAATAAATAGGGTTGCCCAGATAGTCATAGCCGCGCATCTGCGTGACGACGCGGCGTTCGATGACGCGCAGGGGCATGGCGCGGCCCTGCTGGCGGTTCTCGAACACCATGTCCTGCTCGCTGCGCTGCTGGGCATGCGCTGGCATGGGCGCAGCGATCATCGCCGCGACTCCGAGCGCTAAAGCAAGACGGATTCCCATTGCCATAATGGCTGGCATAGACCGGGGGCATTGAACAACTGGTGAATAACCGAACTGGCTCTGGTTCAGGAAAAACTGTTGCAACTATGCCGCAGCACAACGGGTTCAACAGGCCGTGCTGCCGAAAAAGGGCGCTTCGCGGGACCACGATCCGCGAAGCGCCCCATTGAGCCGGTTATATTTCCCGCAGACGCCCTTCGGAGAGCTGGGAATGGGGGACCGGCCCCTTGCGCCGCCTGTGTGAGGAATGGCGGCGCAATTCTGTCTGGCGGCCTAGTCGCCGCTGCCGCCGAGGATCAGCGCCCGGGCTTCCGCGATCGCCTCGGCCTCATCCTGATCGCCGGCGTTGATTGCGTCGCCGAGGCCGTAGAGCGTCGCGGCATGCGTATTGCCCATATTGGGCTCCTCGGTCAGCGTGATACCGTTATCGGCGCGGATCGCCTCGTCCCAGGCCTGGCGCACGGCGGCCCAATAGGTCTCCGTGTTCGCCCAATAACTGTCAGCAGGCGCGGGATCGTAATCCTCGGTCTTGGCGTAGGTGTTGAGCACTATCTCCTGAACGACCGGGAAGGTCTCGCCATCTTCCTCGCCCATTTTGAGATTATCCTGCCAGTGGATCCAGCCGACCGGCGCGGGCGAATGACGGTTGATCGCGAGATAGCGGTCATAGATCGGATCGCGGATGGCATCGCGCCGGGCGAGCGGCCGCCAGCTCCAGTTCGATTCCCAGCGCGGGACACCGCCCTCGGATGTCCAATGGCCGATGCCGCCATAGCGCGGCGAATCATCGACCTGCCAGACGGTCTGTGACCAAACGCCCTCACGCTCCCCTTCGGGCACGGCGACGAGGTCCCAGCGGCCATTGCCGGCATAGGAGAGATAATCGGCGGGTTCATAGGTCCAGTCCTGCCGCCAATGCTTGACGACCATCGGATTGTCAGAGCTGCCGACAATCAGCAGATGCTGGAGTATGATATGATCGCCCGTGTCTTCGAGAATGCGCACGCTCTCGAAGCCGCCCGACATTTTCTCCTCGAGCGGTGTGTAGTCTGCATGCCAGCTCGTCGTTTCGCGCATATCGAAACTGACGCGATAGTCGCCGGCCATGCCGAGAATCGCGGCGCGTGCGGCTTCGAAATCGGCGCGCTCTTCGGCGCTCATTGCGGCGGTGTCGACTTCTGCGGCAACGGGCGCAAGCGGCGCGACGGTCAGCATGGCGCCGGCCATCAGCATGGCTGTGAAACGGGATGTGGTCATGGTCTTCTTCCTTCTGTGGTTTCGGCCCCTCCTCATAGGGGCCGTCATGGTCAAACTCTTAGGGCCTAGAAGCGCGCGCTCAGCGAGACGCGCACATTGCGGCCGGGTTGGGTGAAGGCGTCGGTGTCCGGTGCGTTCACGCCGAGTCCACGTACGTCCGCCCACCAAGCATATTTCGTATCGAAAATGTTGAACAGGCCTGCGCGCAGCGTGAAATTGTCGGTGATCCGCCAAAATGCCGTTGCGTCGAACACCGTGAAGCTTGCGGGCCGGAAGCATTCCGTTGTGCAGACACCGATCGTATCCTCAAGATCCTTGCGCGCGGCGAAGGTCATAATGGCCTGTGCGCCGAAGCGATTGTTGGGATCGCGCCAGCCCGCGCCGAGCACGATTTCAAGTGGGTTGATCGTCGAGAGCGGGGCGGACGAGCCGTCTGGCTGGATCACGTCGCCCGTCGCCCAGGCGAAGCTCCCATCGATGTCGAAGCCGCCCGGAAAATCGAACGAGAAGCGGCCTTCGATGCCTTCGATATCGACCTCTTCGAGATTGATGAACTGGAAGACGCCGGGATCGCCGGGGCTGAAGGTTCCGGATACGACTTCCTGGCTGATGAAATCGTCATAGCGGCCGATAAAGCCGGTCAGCGAAGCCGAGAAAATGTCGCCGGTATAGCGCACGCCGCCTTCCCAGGTCTCACTGGTTTCGGGATCGAGGTCGGGATTGGGGAGCGAGGTATAGCCGAAGATGAAATTTTCGAAGAACTGATTAACCTGGCTCGGTTCGGGCGCGCGGAAGCCCTGCGCGTAATTGGCATAAATGCTGAAGCCCGAGCCCATATCGACGACCGCGCCGATCCGCGGCGTGAAGCGCGAACCGCTTTGGCCTTCGGGCGTGAAGGTCGGCAGCAACGGATCGGGATCGACGTTGAGATCGTAAAAATCGAAGCGCGCGGCCGGGAAGAAGGTGACAGGGCCCAGTTCGAATTCACCACCGAGGAACAGGCCGCCAAGCGTGAAATCGGTTTCGGGAAAGGCCGCGCTCGGAAATGTCTCGCCGATCGGCGGCACATCGCCGTCGCGCAAACCGGTCTGGTTGGTCACGGAGATATCGCCGCCAAATACGATGCGTTGCCGGACATCGCCATGTCCAAAGGCCAATCTGGCCTCGGCATGCGCGCCATAGACTTCGTTGTTGAACGTGTTGAGCCGCTCCCGGTCGGGCGGGTTGGTCGGTCCGCTGCGATCCTCATCGGCAAATTGCCGGTTCTCGCCATCCTGCCAATAGAGTGCGATCTGCGCATATTCGAATGTGCCTTCGCCCTGGTAGCGCCAGTCGAGGCTCACGCGCGTGCGTTCGATGGTGTCGCGCGCCGTCAGGCTGTCGGTCGTCGCGCCGGTGAAGAAGGAGGTGACGCGGCCGCTCAGCACATCGCTGAATACGAAGCTGTCGAGATATTCGCCGGTCAGCCGGATCGTATGTTCTGGCGATGCCGCGAAGACGATCTTGCCGAGCAGCGCATCGGAACTCGTATCCTGAGGATTGGGCAAGGTGCGCGTCTGGCCGGTGCCGCCGACATCGCCCTCATTGTCCAACTCCTCGCCGTCGCGGCGTGTATAGGCGATCATCGCGGATATGTTGCCCGCGCGGCCCGCAAGGATCGCGGTCTCGGAAAACTCGTCGCTCGCCGAATCATAGGTAAAGCGCCCGAGACCGGCGATATCATTGTCGCCTTCCAGAAAGTCTTCGGGGTCCGATGTGATGAAGCTGACAACGCCCGCCAGACCGTCCGATCCGTACAGCGCCGAGCCGGGGCCGCGCAGCACTTCGAGCGATTTGACGACGCCGATATCGACATAGTCGCCACGCCCGGCCGCCTGTGCGCCGAAGGAGAAACCGTTGGGCGCGCGAATACCGTCGACCTGGATCAGCACGCGATTGCCGCCGATCCCGCGAATATTGATGTCGGCATTGCCATCCCGGCCCGTAGAGCCGAGGGCCGCGCCGAACCGCGCCGGTGCACGGCGCACAGTCACGCCCGGTTCGAAGCGCAGGATATCGCGGATATCGGTGGCGAGCAGGTCGGCAATCTCTTCGTCATCGACCACCGTGACGCTGACCGGAACTTCGCTGGTCAGCAGTGGCTGGCGCGTCGCGGTAACGGTGATGACGGGGCGGCTGGCTGTAGCATCCGCCGTTCCGGAGGCGTTCGCCGGAGAGCTGTATAAGGAAGCGGCAGCTATGACCGCAGAAGACAGCAATATGGTCCGATACACTCAATTCCCCCTACAGGCCACACAGATGATAATGCGAGTGATTCGCAATATTATCTAGAGCCGGCTTTTGGATCGGTCAACGGATAATGTGCTGCGCGGCGAAATTTGTTCGCCTGTGCAGAGAGACAGGCTTGAGGCGGGCGCGCGCGCCAATTAAGCTTTTGTCATGGTTAGCCAATTCTCCGCCGCGCGATCGGGATGACGGGCAGCGCGTTCATCCCGCCCCATCCGCCGCGCACGGCGGAAGCGGCGCCGATCTGGCGGGGCTTTTTCGGCGAGCGGGCGCGCAATTCCGTCTATGGCTGGTCGGAAAAGGCGTTCGAGATCGATCATATCCGGCGGCAGGTGTTCCGCTTCACCGTCCATATCCCGCTCGATCCCGATGCCGTGCAGCGCGTGCTGCAGAGCAATGCCGCCAATTATGCGAAACCCGATATCGTCAAGAAGCTGATCGCGCCGATGATCGGCCGGGGCCTGCTCTCGTCCGACGGCGAGCTCTGGCGCAAGCAGCGGCGGATCGTCGCGGCAAGCTTCACGCCGGGCGCGGTCGAGACGGTCGCGCCGATCTTCGGCGCAGCGGCGGATGTGCAGGCGGCGCACTGGGTCGATGGCGATACCGGCGATATGGCTGCCGAGGCGACAGCGACAACGATGACGATCATCGCCGATACGCTGTTCAGCGGCGATGCGCGGCTCAAAACGCCCGAAGCGATGCGCAATATCGCCGCGTCCCTGAAGGCCGGCGGCGAGGTGCGTGTAACGGCGATCCTCGGTCTGCCGCCGCTCCCATGGAACAAGACGATGCGCGAGGGGCAACGCGCGCAAAAGGCTTTACGCCGGACCTTGGCCGATGTCGTGCGCGATCGCTTTCCCGATGGCGGCGACGACTTTCTTGGGGCTCTGATCCGCGATCTGATCGACCAGTTCGGCCGCGAGGAAGCCCTGCCGCTCGCCGTCGATAATGCCGCGACCTTCTATCTGGCCGGGCATGAAACGACAGCCAATGCCGTGACCTGGACGCTCTACACGCTCTCCGCCCAACCCGATCTGCAGGAGCAGGTCGCCGAAGAGGTGCGCGCGGCGCTGGCCGAAGACGATGCGGCGACTCTCGCGGACCGGGTGCCATTGCTCCGCCGCGTACTCGACGAGACGCTGCGCCTCTACCCGCCCGTTCCGCGCTTCGATCGCCAGGCGATCGGGGAGGACGAATTGAGCGGCACCAGGGTCGAACCCGGCGATATCATTTCGATCTGGCCCTGGGTGCTGCATCGCCACAAGGCGTTGTGGGACGATCCGGACATGTTCGACGCCGACCGCTTCCTGCCGGAAGCCAAGGCCGAGCAGCATCGCTTCCAATATATCCCGTTCGGCGCGGGGTCGCGCATCTGTGTCGGCATGCGCTTTTCGATCGTCGAAGCGCTGACGATCCTTGCGCACTGGCTGGCCGCGTGGCGCTTCGCGCCCGCGCCCGGCCATACCGTCCGCCCGGTCGGCACGGTGACGCTCAAGCCCGAAAACGGGCTACCTCTGGTCCGACACCGGCGGGACTGATTGCGGGCTGGCCGTTCTTCGCCGCGCCGCCTACATGCGCCCGATGGCCGCGCCGCTTCTCTCCTACGAAAATCTCGGGCTCAACCAGGGCACGGGCTGGCTCTTTCGCGGCATCGATATCCATATCGGCGCGCGCGACCGGCTGGCGCTGATCGGCCGTAACGGCACGGGCAAGACGACGCTTTTCCGTCTGCTTGCAGATCAGATCGAGGCGGACGAGGGGCGGCGGACGATCCAGCCAGGCACCAATATCGTGCTGCTCGAGCAGGACCCGGACATGAGCGGGCATGCGACGCTTAAGGACTGGACGCTGGCTGGCGAAGACGCGCCCGCGCCGCATGAGGTGGACGCGATTGCCGGGCAGCTCGGCATCGATCTCACCATCGATCCCGAGACCGCCTCGGGCGGCGAGCGGCGCCGCGCCGCGATTTCGCGCGCATTGGCGCAGGACCCCGATATCCTGCTGCTCGACGAGCCGACCAACCATCTCGACCTCACGGCCATCGACTGGCTCGAAGACTGGCTCGGCCGCTACACGGGCGCGTTCATCGCGATCAGCCACGACCGGACGTTTTTGAAGCGCCTGACCCGCGCGACGCTGTGGCTGGATCGCGGTACTCTGCGCCGCGCCGAGATCGGTTTCGGCGGATACGATGCATGGGTCGAAAAAATCTATGCCGAGGAAGCGAAAGCGGCCGAACGGATAGACGCCAAGCTCAAGATCGAGATGCACTGGCTGCACCGCGGCGTGACCGCACGGCGCAAGCGCAATCAGGGGCGGCTGACCAAGCTCTACGAGATGCGCGAACGGCGCGAACAGATGCTGTCGCCAACCGGCGTCGCCAAGCTCGCGGTCGAGAGCGACGAGGTGAAAACCAAGAGCATCATTGATGCGCGCCGGGTGTCGAAAAGCTATGGCGCCGAAGACGACAGGCGCACGATCATCAACGATTTCACCTTCAAGGTGCAGCGCGGCGACCGGATCGGCATTGTCGGCGCGAACGGGGCGGGCAAGACGACGCTCCTCAAACTGCTCACCGGCGAGATCGAGCCCGATGCCGGGCGGATCAAGCGCGCCAAGACGCTCGATGCGGTGATCATAGATCAGCAGCGCGTACTGATGGAGCCGGACAAGCGGGTCCGCGATGTGCTCAGCGAAGGTAGCGACTGGATCGATGTGCGCGGTACGCCGAAGCGGATCGAGGCCTATCTGAAGGATTTCCTGTTCGATTCGAAACTGACAGACGCGCGGATCGGCACCTTTTCGGGCGGGGAGAAATCGCGGCTGTTGTTGGCGCGCGAATTCGCGAAAATCTCGAACCTGCTCGTGCTCGACGAGCCGACCAACGATCTCGACATGGAAACACTGGACCTCTTGCAGGAGGTGATCGCCGATTATGAGGGCACGGTGCTGATCGTCAGCCATGATCGCGATTTTCTCGACCGCACGGTCACGGTGACGCTGGGCCTCGATGGGTCGGGGAAGGTCGATATTGTGGCGGGCGGTTATGCCGACTGGGAACGCAAGCGCACGCCGCCGGTTGAGAAGCAGACCAACGGGTCCAAGCCGAAATCGAAAGCGCCGCCCCCTCCTCCGCCATCGAAGCCGACCAAGCTCAGCTACAAGGACCAGCGCGATTTCGATCGGCTGCCCGGCGAAATCGAGAAGATCGACGCGGCGATTGCCGAAGCCGAAGCGGCGCTCGCCGATCCCGACCTCTATCAGCGCGACGCGGATCGCTTTCACGTGCTGACACAGGAGATCGAAGACGCCCGCGCCACCCGCGCCGCGCATGAGGAGCGCTGGCTGGAAGTTGCCGAGATGGCGGAAGCGCTGGAGAGCGGCTAGCCCAGCCCCTCGTCGGCCAATGCCTGCTGCACGCTGGCGCGTTCGAGATTGCGCGCCTGATAGGCGTCCAGCTCGGCGGGCAGGTCGATCTTCAATCCCTGCGCCCAGCGCAGCACCACGAACAGATAATTGTCCGCGACGCTCAGCTTACCGCCGACGAGCCAGTCCGCGCCCTCCATCAGCTCGACGGTCAGAGCGAACTGCCCGGCCAGTTTCTCGCGCGCGGCCTGTTTGGCCTCTTCGCTGCCGTTCCAGAAGAGCGGGACGAACTGTTTGTGCAGCTCCGTCCCGATAAAGCCGAGCCAGCCGATCATCGCATATTTGTCTGCGCCCTCGCTCGGTCCGACATCGTAATGGTCGGCGAGATAGGAGAGCACGGCCGGGGCTTCGGTGATGAGACCGGCATCGTCCGTGGCGAGCGCCGGAACATAGCCTTTGGGCGTCACGCTGCGATAATCCGAGCCGTCGGGCAGCAGCTTCTTGCGGATATCGACCTTGATCGCTTCATAGTCGGCGCCGCTTTCGGCGAGGGCGATATGGGCGGCGAGGCTGCAGGCGCCGGGCGAATAATAGAGTTTCATGGGAGTTCGTCCTTTCGATGCTGGGTCAGGTCCGAGATAGTCACTCGATCTAGCGTATCCACGCCCCCGATGCGTTCGAACGATAGCCGAGAATTTCGTACGTCCGGTCGATCAGGCTCTGCCCGCGCTCGTTGAGCATGATGCCCGGGCCCATCTGGTTCATCGTATAGCTGAAGGCGAGGCCGCATTCGGGGTCGGCGAAACCGACCGAACCGCCCGCGCCGACATGGCCGAAGGCGCGCTCGCCGATGATCGCGCTCATCTGCTCGCCGCCCGGATAGGCGCGATTGTCCATCGATTTCATGAAACCCGAAGCGAAGCGCGTGCGGCTCAGCAGCGTGGCATCGATGCCCGTGGCTGCCGAGCAGCGCTCCATGATCGCAAGCTGGTCGGCGGACACGAGCGTCACGCCATTGTGCGATCCGCCATTGGCGAGCGGTGTATACATCGCCACCTGCCCGCGCGCATTGGATATGCCGCCCCCGCCGCCGATCTCGGCGCGATGTCCGTCGGCATCGTTGGGGCCCCAGCCGCCGGTGTTGAGGAAGCTCAGCGCTTGGAGCGAATTCGGTTCGGTCAGCAGTTTGATCGTGAACGGGATCGGCGTTTCCTGCCCCGTCGGCTGGTAGAGCCGGATCGGCGCGATGGGGTGGGGAAAATCTTCAGGGATACCGATCCAGAAATCGCTGCCCAGCGGCTCGGCGACTTCCTCGCGGAAGAACTGCCCGAGGCCCTTGCCGGAAGCGCGCCGTACGAGTTCGCCAACCGTCCAGCCGAAATTGACCATATGATATCCGGCCGTCACGCCCGGCTCCCACCAGGCCTCCTCCTGCTCCATCCGTTCGATCATATAGTCCCAGTCGAGAAAGCCACCCGGCTTCACCGGTTCGCGCAGCGCGGGCACGGCGCTTTGATGGTTGAGCATCATCTGGACGGTGACGCCCTCCTTGCCCTTCTGCGCGAATTCCGGCCAGTAATCGGCGACGGGCCTGTGCAGTTCGAGCTGGCCGCGGTCGATCAGCATATGCGCGCACAATGCGACCGCCGCCTTGGTGCAGGAAAAGACGATGGAGACCGTGTCCTCGCCCCAGTCCGCGCCGGTATCCGGGTCTGCCGACCCGCCCCACAGATCGACCATCGTTTCGCCGTTGACGCTCAGGCAGACCGACGCGCCGACTTCGCCCCGCTCGGCGAAATTGCGCTCGAATTCTTCGCGGACGGCGGCGAATTTATTGTCGGCGGTGCCGTGGACTGTGCTCATATGCGTTCCTTCTCATTTGTCGCGGTTTGTCTCTGCCAAAGACCGGCCAGAGCGCCCAGCCAGTTCAACGATATATTGCCAGGCGACACGGCCCGAGCGGCTGCCCCGGCGGGTCGCCCAGCCGATGGCGTCCGTTTCATCGAAGGCCAGTTCGAAATGGGCCGCATAGGCCTCGATCATCGCCAGATAATCGGCCTGGCTCGCGGCATGAAAACCGAGGCTCAGGCCGAAGCGATCGGATAGCGCAAGGCTGTCGTCGCGCGCGTCGCGCGGGTTCACCGGATCGTCCTGCTCGGCCATCGAGCGCGGCACGATATGGCGGCGGTTGGAGGTGACGTAGAGCCGCATTTTGGCGGGTCGCGCTTCGGCCCCGCCTTCGAGCAGCGAGCGCAGGGCGCGGGCGGCGGCCGCATCGCCGTCGAAGCCGATATCGTCGATAAACAGGATGAAGGCGCGCTCCACTGGCGCGAGCAACGCGAATAACTCTGGCAAGCTGTCGAGCCGGTCGGACGCGACCTCGATCAGCGCGAGATTTTCGCCCTCGGCCTGCAGCGCGGCGACGGCGCTTTTAGCCAGCATCGACTTGCCCGATCCGCGTGCGCCCCAGAGCAATATGTCATGCGCCGCCGCACCCTGCGAGATCCGGCGGCTATTCTCGAGCACCGCCGTTTTCTGCGCATCGATCCCGGTCAGCAGCGCCAAATCGAGCGGCGCGAAATGCTGCGCGACATGAAGCCCGCCCTCGCGCCAGATATAGGCGGGATGGGCAAGCGGATCGGCCGGCTCGCCGAGTGGCGGCGCGATCCGGTCCAGCGCATCGGCGATGCGGGACAGGGTGTCGTCGGTCATGGGGCGCTTGTAGACGCCGAAGCGCGTTTCGCGCCAGTTATGTTTGGCCGGCGCGCGCGGCGGCCAGCCGTTCGGCGATCTGCGGATCGTCCGGTGCGAGGCTTTGCGCCTTTTCGAGCATCGCGATGCCCAATTCCGGATCGCTGCTGCCATCGGCAAGGATCCAGCCGTAAATCTCGCTGGTCGAGGCGTTCATCGGCAGCAGCAGATAGGCGCGGCGGGCAAGCGCGAGCGCGCGGTCCACATCGCCCATCTCGTATCGCGCCCAGGCAAGATTGGCGAGCAACGCCGCGTCGCGGTCGCCGAGGCGCAGGCGCAATTGTTCGAGGATCGCGGCCGCCTGGGTCCAGCGCCCCGCCTGCAGGTTGAGCTGCGCGGAGATCATCGCGGTTGCGATATTGCGCGGGTTTTGTTGCCGGAACAGGCTGAGCACGCGCAACGCCTCTTCCGGCTGTCCGGCACGCTGCAGGGCCTCAAACATGCCGAGCGCGGCACGTTCGGAAAAGCGGATATTCGCTGCGCTCGCATAGGCGGCCGCAGCATCGCCATAGCGGCCGACGGCTCCGAGTGCGTCGCCATAGATAAGATGCGCGTCCGGCGCGCCGAGATTGGCGTTGCGCAGCGTTTCTGCGCGCGCGAGTGCGTCGCCGGTGCGGCCAAGCGCGAGATAGGCGCGGATCAGCTCGACTTCGGCCCGGGCGCCGCCGCCTTGTGCGTCGCGCTGGATCAGCGCCAGAGCCGCGGCGTCTTCGGGCGGCGCGCCGAGCGGCGTCAGGCCGCTGCGCATGGGCCGGGCCGCGCGGCTCAGATAGAGCGTGGCGCGTTCGAAATCGCCTTCGCGTTCCCAGGCGCGCCCGACCAGGGTCAGCACATAGCTATCGGCATCGGGGCGGTCGGCGAGCGGGCCCAGCGCGGCGATCACGGCGGGCATATCGCCGGCATGGAATTTCGCCGCGCCGAGCAGACGGGTCGCCGTCCGGTTGGCCGGCTGGAATTCGAGCAGGCGCTCGAGCCGCCGGATCGCCGCCTCGTAATTCTGTTCGCCATAATCGATCGTCGCCTGCAGCAGCATCATCGACGGCTGGCCATCGAGCATGCCGCCCGTCAGCGAGACGATGCGCCGGGCGAGCGGGAAATCGCGCGCCCGCGCTGCAAGCACCGCCTGCAGATAGAGCGCGCGCGGATTGCCGGTATCGAGGGCGAGCACGTCGCGCGTCGTATCCAGCATGTCGCGCATCCGGCCGATCTCGCCGAGCGTCGCCGCGCGTTCGAGCAGGGCCGGAATGTGGCGGTCGTCGATCTCGAGCACGCGATCGAACCAGGCGAGGCTAGCGACCAGACCATATTGATCGCGCGCCATCCGGCCCTTGAGGATCAGCGCATCGATATCGGCCGGATCGAGCCGCAGCGCTTCGTCGACTGCCTCGATGGCCCCGGCCTGTTCGCCGGTCGTCAGTCGGAAACGCGCGATATCGAGCCAGAGCCCGGCGCTTTCAGGATCGTTCTCGATCGCGATGTTGAAGGCTTCGGCCGCGGCCTGGATCTGCCCGAGCTGCTGGAAGGCACGCCCGCGGATGCGCGCGGCTTCGCCGAAAAATTCGGGATCAATTTCGGCATTTTCGGTTTCGGCCAGCGCGGCGTCGGCTTCGCCCATGAGCAGCATCGCCTCGGCCATCAGGTGGCGGGTGCGTTCGGGCGGCACGCCGGCATTGCGCGCTCGCTCGACCGTCCCGCGCGCGGCCGTTCCGTCGCCGAGCGCGAGCTGGCTGCGTGCGAGCAGCCGCCATGCGGCTTCGTCGCCGGGCGCGTGGTCGACGGCGTTCATCGCCTCGACCCGGGCGGCCCGATGATTGCCGCTGGCTTCGAAGGCCTCGGCGCGGGCCAGGGCGCCGGCCGGATCGCTGCCGCGCAACGAAACGATCATGACGAGCACAAGGACGACCGCCACGCCGCCGCCCAGCCAGAGCAAGGCGCGGCGCGGGATGGCCGGCAGCTTCAACCGGAACCTGCGTTTGCGCCGCCGCCGGCTCATGGGCTCAGATCATATTGTTTGAGCAGATCGTAGAGTGTCGGGCGACTGATCCCGAGCAGCTTGGCCGCCTGCGAGATATTATTCTCCGCGCGCGACAGGGCGAGCCGGATCGCCTTGCGGTCGGCGATTTCGCGCGCGGCCTTCAGGTTCAGCGGTTCGTCATCCGCGCTGTCCTCGAAATCGAGATCGGTGGCCGTCACCAGCTTGCCATCGGCCATGATGGCTGCGCGTTTGACCCGATTTTCGAGCTCGCGGACATTGCCCGGCCAGTTCCAGCCTTCGATCGCGGCCAGCGCTTCGGGGCTATAGCCCTTGACCGCCGAGTTCATCTCGCCGGCATATTTGCGCAGGAAGTGGCGGGCCAAGAGCGTCGGATCGCCGGGCCGTTCGGCGAGTGCGGGAATCGTGACGACGATTTCGGCGAGCCGGTAATAGAGATCGTCGCGAAAACTTTTCTCGGCGATCATCGCGTCGAGATCCTGGTGCGTCGCGCAGACGATCCGCACATCGACCGGAATCGTCTTGCGTCCACCGATCCGCTCGACCACGCGCTCCTGCAGGAAGCGCAGGAGCTTCACCTGCAAGGGCAGCGGAATGTCGCCCACTTCGTCGAGAAACAGCGTGCCGCCCTCGGCCAGTTCGATCTTGCCCTCGGTGGTTTTGACCGCGCCGGTGAACGCGCCCTTCTCATAGCCGAACAGTTCGGCTTCGAGCAGATTTTCCGGAATCGCCGCGCAGTTGATCGCGACGAACGGCTTGTCGGCGCGCGGGCTTTCGTCGTGCAGGCCACGCGCGAGCAATTCCTTGCCGGTGCCCGAGGCGCCGAGCAGCATGACCGAGACATCAGCCGATGCGACGCGCTCAATGGTGCGCGCGACCTTGAGCATTTCCGGCGCGGCGGTGATCATGCCGCCGAGCACGGTTTGATCCGCCCCGGTGCGGCTCGCGAGCCGCTCATTTTCGCGTTCGATCGCATGGAGCTGAAATGCCCGGGCTACGATCAGGCCGAGCTCGTCGATATCGACCGGCTTCTGGTAGAAATCATAGGCACCGCTCGAAATGGCGCGTAAGGCGCTTTCCCGCGCGCCATGGCCCGAAGCGATGATCACCTTGGTATCGGGCTTTAGCGTCTGGATCGCTTCGAGCGTCGCAAAGCCCTCGCTCGTTCCGTCCGGATCGGGCGGCAGGCCGAGGTCGAGCGTGACGACCGCGGGCTCGTGCTGACGAAACATATCGATCGCCGTCTCGCGGTCGCCGGCGATCACGACGTCATAGTCTTCATAGGCCCAGCGCAATTGCCGCTGCAGGCCTTCGTCATCTTCGACGATCAGAAGCACGGGTTTGGTATCAGCCATCAGGCGATCTCCCGATCGGTTTCGGCATCCGCCGTCGCGGCAGGCAGGGTGATGGTGAAGCGCGTGCCTTCGCCCTTTCGGCTATCGACATCGATCCGGCCGCCCATTTCTAAGACGAGCGAGCGCGCTTCGAAGGCGCCGATCCCGAAGCCGCCGGTTTTTGACGAATTGAACGGCTGGAACAGTTTTTCGCGAACGAAATCCTTGTCCATGCCCGCGCCATTATCCTCGATCGCAATCCAGGCCTCGTCGTCATCGCCGCCCACAACCAGCCATATCGGCGTTTCGGCCGGGCTCGCGTCGATTGCATTCTGCACGAGATGGGTGAGCGCCGTTTCGAGCCGGACGGGATCGGCCATGGCATGGCATTCGGGGCCGCCGACGATGCGGATCGGATGCGCCTGACCCTTCTGCCCGGCAATCTGTTCGGCCATCTTGCGCAGACCCAGCGGGCGCGGCGCCTCGCTGCGGGCGCGGTCCTTGGGCGCGAGACGGGCCAGAAGATCGTTCATCTTGCCCACCGAATCCTGCAGCGTCGCGACCATATCGGCACGGAATTCCGGATTGTCGGCATGGCGCTCCGCATTGCGCGCGACGAGGCTCAGCTGGCTCACCAGATTCTTGATATCGTGCAGGATGAAAGCGAAGCGCCGGTTGAACTCGTCGAAACGGCGGGCCTCGGCCAGCGCATCTTGGCTGCGTGCTTCAGCGAGATAGCTAGCGGCCTGCCGACCCGCGATGCGCAGCAGATCGAGATCCTCCCAGTCGAGCGTGCGATCGACCTTGGGCCGCTTCAGCAGCACCGCGCCGGCGAGCCGGTCGCGATGGATGAGCGGCGCGAGCGCCCAGGCGTCCGCCTCGTCGAGCATCCAATGCGGGACGAGCGTTGCGATCGCCTCCGGATCGCCATGCTCGCCGCGCCGCAGCGGGTCGAGTTCAACAATATGGCCGCTCGTGCCGAGCCAGTCGCCGAGCGCGCCGTCTTCGGTCGGTTCGGCGCTTTCGAAATCGTCCCAGTTCCAGCGGGCGCCGGGTCGAAGGCTGTTGTCGTCCTGCGGAATGAGCAGCAGCCCGCCCTGCGCTTCGGTGATCTCGCCGAGCGCCTGCACCACCCGCGCATCGAGCGGGTCCGCGCCGCTGCCTGGGCGGGCCAAGGTATGGTTGAACCGGATCCATTCCGCGCGATAGTCGTAGCGATGTTCGAACAGATGCTTGGCGACCTTGACGCGCAGCCAGCCGCGCACGCGTTTCGACGGCAGCAATATGATGGCGCCGGCAGAGAAGAGGAAAACGAGCGCGACCTGGACGAGCGCCGCGCTGTTGCCGGCGACCATATCGATGATCCGCGTCGCGACGAACATGGCGAGGAAATAGCCGCCGATCGCGAGCAGCGAGAGCGAGCGGAAGGTGACCTTGCGCGAAAGTTTGAGTTTGGAATCGGTGTTGCGGCGAGCCGCGAGCAGGAAGGTCGGGACGAGGCCGATCATCAGCGCGCCGCGCACCGCGAGCAATTCGACCGGCGGTCGTCCGGTCAGCCAGGCGAAGGTGTAGAGGTTGAGATCGTACACCCACATCGCGGCTATCGCGATCATGGTGAGCCGGATGCCCCAGCGCGTTTCGGGAGTCGCCGCCGAATAGAGCGCATGGACGAGCAGCAAGGCGCCGATGGTGAAACACAGATCGAGGATCACCGTGCTTTCCGCGGCAAAGGCCTGCACGGCGGCGCTGTCCGGCAACAGGCTGAGCATGCCGTTGGTGAGAATCTGCATCAGCGCGACGGCGAACAGCGCAACATAGATCAGCCCGACGAACGGCCGGCGATCCTCGCCGAGGCCGCGGCGCAGCAGCACGAACATGAAGGTCAGAAAGCCAAGATTGCGCGCCGTCTCGCCAAGGCTGGCGGCGATGGAGCCCGGCCCAAAGGCGGCGGCCAGCCCCGCCCAGATAGCGGTGAGCAGGAAAGCGATGGCAAGGATCGTCTTCCCCGATTGGGCTTCGCGATTGGCGAACTGCCAGATCGCGAGCAGCCCGAACAGGATGGCCGCGATTCCGTGGCCCCAGATGCCGGCCGTTTCGATCATCTCAGCGCGCGCCTTCGGGCCAGATCACGACCCGCACCGTCTGCAACAGGATCAACAGATCGAGAAACGGTGTGTAATTCTTGGCGTAATAGAGATCATATTCGAGCTTGTGCCGCGCATCTTCGAGGCTCGCGCCATAGGGATAGTTGACCTGCGCCCAGCCCGTGATCCCCGGTTTCACCATATGGCGTTCGGCATAATAGGGCATCTTGGTCGCCAGATCGTCGACAAACTGTTTGCGCTCCGGGCGCGGGCCGACGAAGCTCATCTCACCCTTCAGCACGGTCCAGGCCTGGGGCAGTTCGTCGATTCGCAATTTGCGGATGATCCGGCCGACCCGCGTCACGCGCGGATCGTTCTTCTGCGCCCAGACGGCCTCGCCATCCTTTTCCGCATCGTCGCGCATCGAGCGTAGTTTGATGAGCTCGAATTCCTGGCCATATTGGCCGACGCGCTTCTGGCGGAAAAAGGCCGGACCCTTGCTCTCCAGCTTGATAGCGATCGCGGTCAACAGAATGATCGGCGCGGTCAGGACCAGCAACAGGCTGCTCGCAACGATATCAAACAGGCGTTTCAGCGCGCTCGAAATCCGCCGCCCGCTCGAAAAGCCGTCGGAAAAGATCAGCCAGCTCGGATTAACGCTGTCGAGATCGACCCGCCCGGTTTCGCGTTCGAGAAAGCTCGACAGATCGTTGACATGCACGCCGGTCGTCTTGATCCGCAACAGATCGTCGAGCGGCAGGGCGTTGCGCCGTTCCTCGAGCGCCAGCACGACTTCGCTGGCGTTCAAGAGTACGACATGATCGGCAAGATTGTAGATCGCCTCGCGGTTAATCGCTTCGGGGATTTCCTGCCGGCCGTCGTTCATTGCGATATAGCCGACGACGACGAAGCCCGATCCCGGGTCCGTGGCCAGTTCCTTGATCCGCTGCGCGCGCGTGCCGGCGCCGAGCACGACGAGACGACGTTTGAAGGCCGCCCCGCCCAGCGTCTTGCCCAGTAGGATGCGCATGCCGAACAAGAGGACGGTTGCGATGATCATCGAATAGAAAAGGTTGGAGCGCCAGAGCGAGAGATCGGGCACAAGGAAGAAGATCGCCGAAAGGCAGATGATCCCGATCGAGATCGCGACGAGCAGGCGCGCGAGCGCGAAGCGCAGCGAATTGAGCGCCTCGGTGCCGTAAACGCCGACCGCAATCATCGCGATCTCCAGCGCCACGGCAAAGGCGAGCAGTTCGGGAATCCGCGTCGTCAGCGGCTCGGGAATCGCGCCGATCTGGCTGAGGCGATAGACCCAGCCGAGCTCCGCCGCGACGAAGAGCAGGATGAAATCCATGATCCCCAGCAGCAGCACCGCATTGGGCACATAATGTTTGAACAGCCTGATCACGCCCGGAAACGCCCATTATTGCCTGCAATTCAGACTGTCTTAGCCGCAAATCGTAAAGAAATCCGACACAATGCGCGTGTCGGGATATTTTACGCCCGCAGGTTGGAGTGCGCGGGGTGAAACCCGCTATTTTCCTTTGAAATCGGGGGCTCGCTTCTCGAGGATCGCATCGATGCCTTCGATATGATCCTCGGTCACATGCATCAGTGCCTGGCTCGCGGCCGACATTTCCATGATCGTGTCGAAATCGCTCGTCGCACCGCGCCGCATCAGCTGTTTCGCCAGACGTAGCGCTTGTGGCGGCTGGGCGGCGATTTTTTCGGCCAGCGCCATGGCAGTGTCCATCAGCTGCTCGCCCGGTACGACGCGCGAAACTAGCCCCCATTCGAGCGCCGTTTCGGCATCGACCACATCGCCGGTATAGAGGAGTTCGGCCGCCCGTGCGTGACCGATGATGCGCGGCAACAGCCAAGCCCCGCCATCGCCCGGAATCAGCGCGAGCTTCAGGAAGGTCACGCCGAATTTCGCTTTGTCGGAAGCGATCCGCAGGTCCGCCATGCAGGCGACGTCGCATCCGAGGCCGATGGCCGGGCCGTTAACCGCGGCGATCAGCGGCAGCTCGAAATGGTAGAGCGCGCTGACCAGCTTGTGGATGCCGCCGCGATAGCTGCGCCGGATATCATCGGGTGCGCCGCCGAACGCGCCATCGCGCTTGCGCATCGCCTTGATATCGCCGCCGGCCGAAAAGGCCCGGCCCGCACCGGTTAGGATCGCCGCACGGATATAGGGATCGGCCGTCACCTCGTCGCACGCGGCGGCGATCTCGGCGCCGTCCGGGCCGTTGCTCAGCGCGTTCATCGAGTCCGGCCGGTTGAGGGTCAGGATCGCGACCGCGCCGCGCTTATCGACTTTGAGCACGCTCATCGGGCTACCAGTTTTCCTTGAACGGGCGGAGGTCGATTTCATGCGTCCAGGCCGAGCGGTGCTGGCTGTGCAGATGCCAGAAATTTTCGGCGATCGCGTCCGGATCGAGGCTGCCATCCTCGCCCAGCTGTTCGAGATAGTCTCCGAAGCGGCTGCGCACCATTTCGCCGTCGATCACGCCGTCGATGACCACATGGCCGACATGCACGCCCTGCGGTCCATATTCGCGCGCCAGTGACTGGGCGAGCATCCTGAGGCCGGCCTTAGCGGCCGCGAAATGGGCGAAGGCCGGCTTGCCGCGCATCGAGGCGGATGCGCCGGTGAACAGCATCGTGCCATGGCCCTGTTCGGCGAGGATCGGCATCGCGGCCTTGGCCGTCAGCATGCCGCCAAGGCAGCAGACGCGCCAGAATTGTTCGAACTGTTCGGGCGTCAGCTCCGCGAACGGGATGATCGCATTATTGCCGACATTATAGATGACGGCGTCGATCGGTCCGCGTTCCGCTGCATGATCGAACAGCGCCGCAATATCGCCGGCATCGGTCGCGTCCCCGGCCAGCGCTTCCGCGCTGCCGCCATCGGCCGCGATGCTGTCCACGACCGTATCGAGCTTGTCCTTGGTCCGGCCGGAAACGATGGTGTGCAGTCCCTCTGCGGCGAAGCGCCGCGCGATTGCCGCGCCCAGGCCACGTTCGGCGCCGACGCCGAGAACAATTGCCGATCCGGCCATGATTCACCCTCCGTGTTTGTGTGCGCCCTCCAATACACGCTTCGGGTGCATGCCGTCGACATAGCCCATGAAGGGCGGGTGGATCGAATAGCCGATCAGTTCGCGGGCGCGCTCGGGCAAGGTCGCCGCCTCAGCGGGCGTCATCGTCATCGCCATATTCTCAAGTTGCCGCGCCCAGCCCGTGCAATATTGGGGAGTGACGATCAGGCGCGGCGCGTCCGACCGGTTGGCGCCGCCACGATGCCAGAGCGTGCCCTTGGTCACCATCAGCGAGCCTGATGGCATGACCGCCTTGATCGCATCGTCGCGTGCGGCCGGATCGTCATCGACGTCGCGGATGTCGGTGTTGGCGAAATCGGCGGCGCTGTTCGCGCCCGCAATGCTGTCTTCGGGCCACAAATGGCTACCGGGCAGCAGCTCGGTCGCGCCATTATCCTCGGTCATCGGGTCGATCGCCCAGAAAGTGCTGACGCCAAAGGATGGGCGCGGGCGATCGACGCGCAAATGGCTGTCGTCATAATGCCAGGGCTGGACGGTCTCGCCCGGCTGCAGCTTGATCGCGAGGCAGGCGGAAAGCAGGCAGGAGCGCCCCAGATCGGCCTCGGCAAAGGCGAGCGCCAGCGGATGGGTAACGAGATCGGCGAACACTGGCGACTTGGCGAGCATCGCATAGACGCGATTCGATTTCATGCCTTCGAAATCGTTGCGGCCCGTGACGTCCGCATCGAGATAGGGCCGCAGCGCGGCGCGCTGCCGATCCACCTCTTCGGGCGGCAGGACGTTTTCGAAGATCAGATAGCCGGTTTCGTCGAACTCCGCCTTCCAGTCGGCGAAGCTGCGCCCGTCCAGCCATTGTGCGATGTCGCTCTCCGCGACACCCTCTTCGCCCCGCGCCATATCAGGCCGCTGCCGCTACGGGTTCGGGCCGCACCGCGCGCCGGATGACATCGCGATAGCCGCGCGAGAGGCAGTCGTGCCGGTCATAATAGCCGCGTTCGCGCAGCAGCCGGTGCAGCTTCGGCAGGTTATAGGGCGGCACGGCCGCGAAATGGTGATGCTCGCAATGATAGTTGACGTAGTTGGGTGCGAGGAACAGCCGCTCGATCGGGTTGGCGATCGTGGTGTTGGTGTTTTCGCGCGGTTCAAGGCTCAGCCGGTCCTTCACCACGCCATGCTCGCCAATATTGCGCAGCCGCGTGACGGCCGGGAAGACGAACAGCTCGGCCACCCACCACAGCGCATAGGCCCAAGGCGCGCCCGCAAACCAGAGTGACGCGAACAGCGCCGCATGGAAAACGAGCCAGGGCAGGTCCTTGGGCAGTTTCAACTTGCGCAGTTTGAAGATCAGGTCGCGAATGCCCGTGCGCCCGGTGAAGTCGCGCGTGAATTTGCGGCGCAGACTGTCGCGCGGCACCGGATAGTTTTTGACGAGCGCGATATCGGGGTCCTTCGGCGTGCCGGCATGTTGGTGATGTGTCAGATGATATTTGCGATAGGCTTTGAGCGACACATTCATCGGCCCGCCCGCCAGCCAATGACCGACAAATTCGTTGACACGGCGGCTGGAGAAGAACGCATGATGCGCGCAATCGTGCATGATGACCGAAAGGCCGAGCTGCCGCCCGGCGAGCAGCGCGATCGCCAGCAGGATCGTCAGCGGGTTGGGCCACAGGATCGCCATCGCGAATGCACCGGCGATGATCGCGTAGGTTATAACCAGAATGGCCAGCGCCTTGACGTCGGATGTCTTCATCAGCGCGCGCAATTCGTCCTTGCTGACGGCGTCGGACAGGCTGACCGGTTCGGACATGATCGCTCCCTTGCAAGGTGACCGGAAAACTTATAACTGAAAATCGAATATTATGTCAATTTCTGTTTCATTCGACCGGCCGGACGGCGCGGACATGACGGGGCGTAGCCTGATCCTGTCGCTAATGAATGCCGTCGGCACGCGGCAGATGACGGCGGCGCAGCTCATCGCGGCCGGTTCGATATTCGATATCGAAGACAGTGCGATGCGCATGGCCGCGACGCGACTGATCAAGGAAGGCCTGCTGGAGAGCGCTGGGCGCGGGCTTTACGTGTCCGGCCCCGAATCTCGGCCCTTGCGCGATCAGGTCCGCGGTTGGCGCAATGTCCGCGAACGCACGCGAGACTGGGCGGGCGGCTGGCTCGCCGTCCCCGCCGGCAATCTCGGGCGCACGGACCGCAAGCAGTTGGCGGCGCGCTCGCAGGCGCTCAAGCTCAACGGTTTTGCCGAGGCCGAACCCGATCTCTGGGTGCGCCCGGCCAATCTGGCGATAGAGATCGACGCGCTGCGCGGCGAGCTGATCGGGATCGGTCTCGACGAGGGCGCGATGCTGTTCGCACTGGCCGACTATGCCGCGCCCGATGGCGTGGATTTCGCAACGCTCTGGGACATTGAAGGACTTCAGGCACGCTATGCCGAGGCGCTGGCGGTCATCGAAACGAGCGCCGCCCGGCTTGGTGACCTGCCGCTCGGCGCGGCCGCCCGAGAATCCCTGCTGCTCGGCCAGGCCGCGATCCGGCTCATCAATCTCGATCCGCTGCTGCCCGGCGCCATGGTCGATAACGGCCCGCGGGACCGGCTCGTCGATGCGATGAAGCGTTACAACGCACGTGGTCAGGCGATCTGGCGCGACTATTACCGATCGGTTGCCTAAAGCATGACCAGTTCAGGTTGAGGCATCCGTCATTGCGAGCGAAGCGAAGCAATCCAGAGCGGCTAGCGATATCGCCTGCCGCCCTGGATTGCTTCGTCGCCTCCGGCTTCTCGCAATGACGATTCAATTGAAGCCGATTATGCTCTAACGGCTTTCGCCGCGCGGGCGAAACCGCCATAAGGCCGCGCATGGCGAAACCCCCGATCACTCCCGTCATCCTGACCGGCGGCAGCGGTACGCGGCTCTGGCCGCTCTCGCGTAAGGCGCGCGCCAAACAGTTCCTTCCGCTGGCAAGCGAGCGCACGATGCTCGAAGAGACGATCGCGCGTGCGACCGGCGACCGGTTCGCGCGGCCGATGCTGGTCGGCGGTGCGGCGCAGGCCGATATGCTGCGCGCGCTGGGCGGCGATGCGCGGCTGATGCTCGAGCCGATGGCGCGGAATACGGCAGCGGCGATCGCGCTCGCCGCGCTCGCCCTCGCCCCCGATGCGCTGATGCTGGTCATGCCGAGCGACCATGTGATCGCCGACGTCCCGGCCTTTCACGCGGCAATCGAGACGGCGGCCGAACTGGCGGCGGAAGGCTGGCTTGTCACGTTCGGCATCGCGCCGGACGGGCCGGAAACGGGCTATGGCTATATTCTGGAAGGCGGAGCCATCGGCGATGGCGCGTTCGCAGTCGAGCGGTTCGTCGAAAAGCCGGACCGCGAAACGGCGGAGCAGTTTCTGGCCGCGGGCGGCTATCACTGGAATGGCGGCATCTTCCTGTTTACCGCCCGCGCCTATATGGCCGGGCTCGACGCCCATGCGGCGGAAATCGCGGCGGCGGCCCGCGCGGCGATGGCGGATGTGGCGGCGGATGCGGATTCCATCGAACCCGATGCCGCAGCATTCGGCACCGCGCCGTCCATTTCCATAGACTATGCGGTGATGGAAAAAGCGGAGCGCGTCGCCGTCGTGCCGGTCAGCATGGGCTGGTCGGACCTTGGCAGCTGGGACGCGCTGCATGAGTTGTTAGAGAAGGATGCGGCCGGGAACGCGCTGTCGGGCGAGGTGCTGGCCATCGACAGCGCGAATACGCTTATCCGTACGGATGGCCCCAGCGTTGCCGCAGTCGGCGTCAACGATCTGATTGTCGTCGCGACGGGCGATGCCGTTCTCATATTGCCGCGCGGCGAAAGTCAGCGCGTGAAAGATGTGGTCGAAGCACTCAAGGCCGGCGAAGACCCGAACAATCTTCTCTAGCGCACGGTGATCGTCCGGCTGCCGATACCGGTATTCCCGGTGATCGGATGATAGGCGATGACCGATATCGTATGGACGCCGCTTTCGGCCGGCGTGAACGCGCCCGCGAACTGGGTGGCCGTTCCCGCATAGGCGAGATCGCCATCCGTCACCGCCGCGCCGTCGCGCGTGACGCTGTAGCTGATCTCATACTGGTCCGCGTCCCAGGTGCCGCCCGGTGTGAGCGGGCAGCCGCACAGATGGGCGACTTCCACCGCGATCGGCACCTCGGCTCCCGCCGTGAATTCGCGGCCGAAGGAAGAGGGTGCGCCGAAATCGACGATCAGGCCGGACAGCGTCAGGATCACGCCGTCCGCGCCGTGCGGCGGGCGGCCCGGTATCATCCAGAGCGTCTGCGAGGCGGCGGTGGCTGCTTGGGGATGATCGACCGGCCCATGGGCGTCGATCCGCACCAGCGTCGGCGCATCGATATCGATCGTCGCGGAAAAACCGGCATCGCCTTCGCCGGCAATGCTGCCATGCCGGGCGCGTGGCGTATTGACGATCCGGTCGGTATTGCCGGTGATGCCCGAGGTGACGCCCTCGGCGAGCACGGCATTGGTCTCCGCATCGCGGATAACGACATGCGCGCCGCCCAATGTCGTCCCGATGAATTTCGCATCGTCGGAGAGGACGCGGACCGTGATCGGCGTCGGTTCGGCCGCAACTGTCGCTGGCATGGCGAGCAGCACTGCGGACAGCATAAGGGTCGAAAATCTCTGCATTTTCAGGCCTCCGGTTGAGCGTTGGGATGCCCGACTAATCGCCTGCAAAGGCAAAGGGCGTCAAGGCCCGTTCGCGTTCGTTGATAAGTAGCGCGCGACCCAAGGGCGGCGCGCTGCGCTGCGGGCAATCGGCACGCGTGCAGGCGCGGCAGCCCAGCCCGATCGGTGTCGCGGTGCCCGCTTGCAGATCCATCCCACGTGCTTCGGCCAGCGATCCGGCATGCTCGGCGGCCAGCCCGAGCCCGATCGCGAATTCCGCGCGCACGCCGCTCGGCGCCCGGCTGACCGGATGGACGGTGCGCGAGATGGTCAGCCAGCGGCTCTCGTCCTCAAGCACCACGAGCTGCCGCGCGAATTCGCCAGGCCGGTCGAAGGCGCGGTGGATATGCCAGAGTGGGCAGAAGCCCGTCGCATCGGTCAGCGGCGATCCGCTCGCCCCGGCATAGCGCTTGGACACCGTGCCCGCCCGGTCGATGCGCATCATGAAGAAGGGCAGGCCGCGCTCGCCGACGCGCTGCAGCGTCGTCAGCCGATGCGCGACCTGTTCGAAGCCCGCACCGAAGCGCCGCTGCAGCAGCTCGAAATCATAGCCGCTGCTCTCGCAGGCGCGCAGGAACCGGCGATAGGGCATCATCAGCCCGGCCGCGAAATAGCCGGCGAGATGCCGGTGATAGAAACGCTCCTGCACGGCTTCGGCAAATTCCGCCCCGGCGACGAGCGCGTCGATCTCCGCCTTGGCTTCGATCTGGGCGAGCTGGAACCCGGCCTGGAAGGTGCGGCTCGCCTGGTCGAGCATTTCGGAGAGCTGCAACTGACGCGCGTGCAGGTCGAGGCGGCGGAGCCGGTCGGGCATGACATCGGCGGGCAGGATGCGGATCGTGAGCTGATGCTTGGAGCGCAGACGTTCGGCGATCGCGCCGTACAGGTCGCCCGCGCCGAGGCGCAATTCATCCGCCAGCGCCTCGGCCTGGCCGTCGAGATCGGCATAATGGTTTTTCCACCGCTCGATCTCGCGGCGGACGGGGATGATCGGATCCAGCGCCTGCGGATCGCCGCTGCCGCCGCCTTGCACCATCCGGTCGAAGGCGCGCGCGAAGGCTTCCGCGCCGCCGGGCGCCGCAGCCAGCCATTCGAGCAGCTCGTTGCGGTCGATATCGAGATCGGCGAACAGCGGATCGGCGAGCCGCCGCCGGAGTCCGGTTTCGCCGCCGCCCGGCTCGTCGTCGGACAGGCTGCGCGGATCGAAATCGAACTGTTCGGCGAGGCGCAGCAGGAGGGTCGCGGAGAGTGGTCGCTGATTGCGCTCGATCAGGTTCAGATAGCTCGGGCTGATATCGAGAGTGTCGGCCATCGCCGCCTGGGTAAGCGCGGCCTGGCGGCGGACGCGCTTGATCCGGTGTCCGGCGAAAAGCTTGGGGTCGGCCATGGCTTTCCTTCCACCGCCGAATGAGTGTTGTCAATAAATTTACAAAAATACAAAGTGAAAGGCAAGATGGCCGACTCCCGGACCTCATATATCGCACTGCAGCATAGGCGGAAAAAGCCGAATCAGCTATGTAGTCCCTCGAAGCGCGGCGGAAAGCCGTTCCTCCCCAATCGAAAAAGGCATGTAAAGGATTAACTGAAATGGCGACTTTCGAAGAGCTGATTCCCGCCGCACCCGGCCGTTTTGACGGCATCACCCGTCCCTATGGGCCCGACAAGGTCGACGCGCTGCGTGGATCGGTGAAGATCGATTATACGCTGGCAAGCAAGGGTGCGAACAAGCTTTGGGAGCTGCTGCACACCGAAGACTATATCAACGCGCTGGGCGCGCTGTCCGGCAATCAGGCTATGCAGATGGTGCGCGCTGGGTTGCAGGCGATCTACCTGTCGGGCTGGCAGGTCGCGGCCGACAATAATACCGCCGGCCAGACCTATCCCGATCAGTCGCTCTACCCGGCCAATGCCGGACCGGAGCTTGCGCGCAAGATCAACAACACGCTGCAGCGCGCCGATCAGATCGAACATTCTGAAGGCGGGGCGGAGCGCGATTGGTTCGCGCCGATCGTCGCCGATGCCGAAGCCGGTTTCGGCGGTCCGCTCAACTGTTTCGAGATCATGAAGGCCTATGTCGCGGCCGGCGCGGCGGGCGTCCATTACGAAGACCAGCTCGCTTCGGAGAAGAAATGCGGCCATCTGGGCGGCAAGGTGCTGATCCCGACCCAGGCGCATATCCGCAATCTCGATGCCGCGCGCCTCGCCGCGGACGTGTGCGGCGTGCCGATGGTGATCTGTGCGCGTACGGATGCTGAGTCTGCGAAACTGATGACTTCGGACATCGACGAGCGCGATCACGAGTTCATGACCGGCGAGCGGACTCCCGAAGGCTTTTTCCGTCTCAAGGACGGCACCGGCGTCGATCACTGCATCAAGCGCGGCCTCGCCTTTGCCGAACATGCTGACCTTCTCTGGTGGGAAACTTCGAAGCCCAATCTCGACGATGCCCGCCGATTCGCCGAAGCGATCAAGAAGGAATATCCGAACAAGATGCTGGCCTATAACTGCTCGCCGAGCTTCAACTGGGAGGCCAATCTCGACAAGGATACGATCGCGAAGTTCCAGCGCGAGATCGGCGCGATGGGCTACAAGTTCCAGTTCGTGACGCTGGCCGGTTTCCACCAGCTCAATCACGGCATGTTCGAGCTCGCCCGCGGCTACAAGGATCGCGGCATGGCGGCTTACAGCGAACTGCAGCAGGCCGAATTCGATTCCGAAGAAAATGGCTACACGGCGACACGCCACCAGCGCGAAGTCGGCACCGGCTATTTCGACATGGTTTCCAACGCGATTACGGGCGGACAGAGCTCGACGACGGCGCTCGCCGAGTCGACCGAAGCCGACCAGTTCGTCGAGGCGGCCGAGTAATGAAATAAGGAGTTTACTGATGGGGGCAGGTGCCCCCATCTTTTGTATTGAACACCCTATGGGAGAGGGTGCCTGCCCAGATTATCGAGCTTTTCCTGGGGAGGAGAAGAGACGCCCGTCCGGAGCAATCCAGGCGGGCGTTTTCTTTCTTACCCCGCGTGCTGCTCGGTCCAGCGCTGCAGCTCTTCCAATATCCCGATCGCCGCCTGTCCGCGGTCCGTGATGGAATAGCTTACGGCAACCGGTTTCGTCTCGATCACCGTGCGGCGGATCAATCCATGTGCTTCCAGATGGCGCAGGCGCTCGGACACCATCTTCTTGCTCGAACCGCTGATCATCCGGGCGAGATCGTTGAAGCGGACCGGCTCGTCGCGCAGATGCCAGAGGATCGATGCCGTCCATTTTCCGCCGAGAATAGCCATGCCCTGTTCGATCGCGCATGGCTCGTCGCATCCGTCGCGGACCGATTTGCGGCCCTTGCTGTCGATTTCGATCCGCGCGTCCATGTTTGGCCTTCGGGTTAGGTTACGAAAAGTATACTGGTTGATTTTCCTTTCCACAGCTAGCAGGTCGGCCAGCGTTCCGCCAGCGCGCCGAAAGGACCGACATGCCCCAGCCCGATATTCACCTTTTCACCGCCTCGACCATGAACGGCTGGAAGCCGACCATCTTTCTCGAAGAAGCCGGGGTCGACTATGATCTGACGCCGATCGATTTCAGCACGAAGGAGCAGAAATCGGACTGGTATATGAAGCTCAATCCCAATGGCCGCATTCCGACCATCGTAGATCGCGGCAACAGTGATTTCGTCGTGTTCGAATCGGGCGCGATCCTCTGGTATCTCGCGGAGAAATACGGCCAATTTCTGAGCGCCAATCCCGATCTCAAATCCGAAACGCTGCAATGGATCATGTTCCAGATGGGCGGCATCGGCCCGATGATGGGGCAGGCCATGTATTTCCAGCGGATCGCCGCGCCCAATGGGCAGGAAGAACCCTTCTCGATTCAACGCTATGTCGACGAAAGCCGGCGGTTGCTCGAAGTGCTGAACGGCCGCCTAAAGGGCCGCGAATTCCTGGTCGGCGACAGCTTTTCGATCGCCGATATCGCGACCTATCCCTGGGCGCGGGCCTATCCCTGGGCCAAGGTTTCGATCGACGGCCTCGACCATCTCGCCGCCTGGTTCGAACGGATCGATGCGCGCCCCGGCGTGCAACGGGCGCTACAGAAGCCGAAACCTGTCCCCGCCTTTTGGGGCGATGCCGACGATGCCGAATTCCTCAAGGAAAATGCCGGCCGCTTCTCGAGCGATGTGAAGACATAGTGTAGGCGACTCCAGCCTAATCTTCCAACGCGGCGCCCGCTTCGTTCATTGCCGCACTGGCCGGGATGTCCCAGAAGAAGGGCGTACCGAGCAGCCCTTCGACGCGGAGCATGCCGAAACCGATTTCGCGCGCTTCGTATATCGCTTCGTTTAGCGATACGCCGCCGTCCCGATACAGCCATGCCGCGAACATATGGCTCGCGCGACCGCTGCTCGCGCAGTGCAGCAGCACAGGCGCGCCGTCGGCTTCGTCGATAGCCGCCGCAACTTCAGCGAGCGCTTCGGGCGTCGCCGGATAGTCGCTTCCACCCTGCGGCACATGGACATAGCGCATGCCGAGGCGCTCAACCGCCGCTGCCTGATCGAAGGAGAGCCGTTCCATCTCGCCCGGCGTCCGCAGGTTGATAACGGTCGTCACGCCCGCCGCCGCCATCCTTGCCAATCCGGCCTCATCGGGCTGGCTTGCAATATAGAGATCGCCATAGCGCCCCAGCGTCCCGGAGAAACCGCTATTGTCGATCATCTCTGCGGACAGCGGCGCGACCGATTCAGCCGCACCGGGAGACACAGCCAGGGTGACAGAAGCCAATGCAACAAGAGCGCATTTGAATGTTCTCATAGTATCAATCCCCGGCATTTTCGGGTTGCAGGATATCGAGCGCCGCGGCGACCAGCGCTTCGGTCGCCGTGCCCACAACGATTTCCGCGTCCGGCGCCCAATGGGCGCTGTGAAGCGATGGCAGTTCGATCTCGCCGCGCTGCGCCGCTTCCCAGCGATCATGGGGCACGCCGCCAACCCAGAAGAGCACGCTCTGCACATTTTCGCGGTCGGCGCGATAATAGCGGCTGAAATCTTCGCCGCCCATCACGGGCTGGCCTTCCAGCACGCGCTCCTCGCCGAACCGGCTGCGCCATAGCGCGAAGAGTTCGCCCGACATTTCCGGCGTATTGTAGACCGCCGGCGTATATTCATCGCGCCGCGTCACGACCGGCAGCAACTCTTCGGGCAATCCGGCCACCATGCCTTCGGCGCGCGCGATCCGCTCGATGCCGCTCAGCAATTGTTCGCGCACTTCGTCGGTATAGCTGCGCACGGTGAGGAGCAACTGCGCTTCGTCCGAAATGATATTGTGCTTCGATCCCGCGCGGAAGCTGCCGACCGTAACGACGGCGGGCTGTTGCGGATCGATCTCGCGGCTCACCAACGTCTGCAGCGCGCCGACGATCCGCGCGCCGAGTACGATGGGATCGCGCGTCGTGTGTGGATAGGCGCCATGCCCGCCGACGCCGCGCACCTGAATGTCGACGCTATCGACATTGGCCATGGCAAAGCCGGATACAACGCCGATAAAGCCCGCCGGTGCGGAGGCGGCGTTATGAAACGCCAGCGCGTAATCGGGCCGGGGAAAGCGCTCATAGAGCCCGTCTTCCAGCATCATGCGCGCGCCCGCGCCGCGTTCCTCGGCCGGCTGCAGGATCGCGACGAGCGTGCCCGACCATTGATCGCGCCGCGCGACGAGCTGGCGGACTGCGCCGACCCAGGCGGTCATATGCGTGTCGTGCGCACAGGCATGCATGACGTATGACTCAATGCCTTCATCGGTGGTGGCGACAACCGTGCTCGCAAAGGGCAAGCCGGTTTCCTCTTGCACTGGCAGCCCGTCCATATCGGCGCGCAGCAACAGCACCGGACCGGGGCCGTTTTCCATCACCGCGACGACGCCATGGCCGCCAACGCCCGTCGTCACGTCGAGGCCCAGTTCTTCGGCGATCGCGGCGAGATGCGCGGCGGTATCGTCTTCCTGAAAGGAGAGTTCGGGATTGGCGTGCAGATGGCGGTAGAGTTCCATCAGCTCCGGCATATCCGCGGCAACGGCGTCGCGCAGCTCATCTGCCTGCGCGGGCACCGCGGCGAAGAGCAGGGGAAGGGCGAACAACAGGCGTTTCATCGTGATATCCTTGAACGGAGTGCTACTGATCGGGCGCGTGTTCGGCGTCAGGCGTAAAACCGGCATCGGCTTCGAATTGCGCGATGGCTTGCGACCGGGCCATCAGCTGGATCGGCAGCATGACCGCGCCGATGACAGTGGCGACGAGCGGCGTCAGCGTGAACAGGTTGAACAGGCCGTCTTCGGACCAGTTCAGCAGGAAGATCGGCAAGCTCACGAAAAAACAGATCGCATAGATCCAGGTCGCGAAATTGGGAAAGGCGAGCAGCTCTTCCCCGGATGCGGCGCGAACCGCGTAAATGCCTTTCTGGTCGCCGGCCTTGTAGAAATAGAAACGGCCCGACAGGCCGGGCGCGATCAGCGCGCGCATATCCTGCTTGGCGACCAGCTTTCTGTGTTCCGCCGTTTCCCCATCCGCTTCGCGAACCACGATCGAGCGGTAGATCATCTGCGCCCAGCCGGAGCGGCCCTCATCCGCCGATTCTATCGTCCCGTCGATGGTCCAGACGCTCATCCGGCACTCCCCTGATCCTCCGGCACCAGTTCGATGACATCGACCAGCGACTCGAAGCGTGGATAGGGTAGCACGATCCGCCAGCGGGCATCGCCGATCCGCTCAAGTATGCCGGCCATGTCGCGCGTCGTGTCCCGGCCATAGACATGGGCGCGGGTCTCATCGCCGAGCACGAGCACGCCGAGAAAGATCATCCTGAGCCGATTATCGGGATAGAAGGTGCCGCTCGGCCGCTGCGATCCGGTGAGCTTGACGAAGCGCAGCGTTTCGCCCTGATCGTCGATCCGGCAGCGAAACCAGGGATAGGCGACGAAGGAGAGCGGTACGCTGCCCTGCGAACCGAGCTTCACGAACCGGCAGCGATAATAGCCGGCCGGTGGGCGCGGATCGGCGCGCCCGGCATCGGGCTGCAGCAATATGCCTTCCTGGGCCACTTCATGCGCATGGCCGCCAGCCGCAGCATCGGCGACCCCTTCGCGGAAGGAGCGGCGGACATTCGAAATCCGCTGCCGATCGTCGTCCGTCGCGATCGACCGCCAAATGGTCGGGAGTTCCTGATCGGGATTGGCGCCCGCAGGCGTACCCGTTACGCCGGTCGTATAGGCGCAAGAGGCGGTCAGCAAAGCCGCTGTTATCGCGGCCAATATTGCATGCACTCGCCCGGTCATGCGGCAAGACCTAGCCGATCTTGCCGGTGCGGCATAGACGCTACTGCGCCGTCCAGCCCCCGTCGATCACGAGATTGGCGCCGGTCATCGATGCGGCTTCGTCGCGGCATAGGTAGAGGGCTTGGGCGGCGACCTGTTCGGGCGTCACGAACTGTTTGGTCGGCTGGGCGGCGAGCAGAACGTCGTTCATCACTTCCTCGCGCGTCATACCGCGCGATTGCATGGTGTCCGGAATCTGCTTCTCGACGAGCGGCGTCCAGACATAGCCGGGGCTGATACAGTTGACGGTGATGCCGTGCTGCGCGGTTTCGAGCGCGAGCGTTTTGACGAGCCCGGCAATGCCATGCTTCGCCGCGACATAGGCCGATTTGTTGGGACTCGCGACGAGCGAATGCGCCGAAGCGGTGCAGATAATCCGGCCCCAGCCCCTCTCTTTCATCGCCGGCACGGTCAGCCGCGCGAGATGCCAGGCAGAGGACAGGTTGATCGCAATGATCGCATCCCATTTCTCGGGCGGAAAATCGTCGATCGGCGCGACATGCTGGATGCCGGCATTGGCGATCGCGATATCCGCGCCGCCCAGTTCCTCGGTGCAGCGCGCCACCATCGCTTCGATCGCCGCCGGGTCCGTCATATCGGTATCGGAATAGAGCGCCGGCGCGCCCGAAACTTCCGCCAGCGCCACGCGCTCGGCCTCGATCTCATCGGCATCGCCAAAGCCGTTGATCATCACGCTCGCGCCCTCGGCTGCCAGCTCTTTTGCATAGGCGAGGCCGATGCCCGACGTCGAGCCGGTGACGATCGCCGTCTTGCCCTTGAGAAACATGAAAACGCCCTTTTACTATGCGGGGTTGAGATCGAATGCGGCGCTCTTGCCGTCCGCGATATTGCGCGCGATCACATCGCCGTGGCGCATCGTTTCGGCGACCGCTTCGCGACCGGCCTGCCAATGTTCGTCCATCGTGCGGCGGGAGAACTCATAGTCGCGCGATCCACCCTCCCAGGCATTGGCCTTGTGAATGAGATGGACGATGTTGAGCGCGGGTTCCTCGGCCAGCGCCTTCAATGCGGCGATATCGGGATCGTCGCACAGTTCCGCGGGCAGTTTGCGCAGCGCGGCTCGGATCGTGCCCGCCGTCTCGCTGCGCGCGAGAAACTGGTCGGTGATCTGGCGGGTGCGGCTCGAATAGCGGATTTCCTTTTCGCGCGCGAAGACATCGGTAATCGTCGATGGCCGCACGTCGGACGCGCTGAACAGGTCCACCTGGAAGACCAGCATGTCGCCTGTCCGCTCCGCGACGATATGCTGGAGCGGCGTGTTGGAGACGAGCCCGCCATCCCACCAAAGTCCGCCATCGATCTCAATCGGCGGCAGGCCGGGCGGCAATGCGCCCGAGGCCATGATATGCCGTGCGTCGAGCCGCTCATTGGCGCTGTCAAAATAGCGAAAGTTCCCGCTTTCGACATTCACCGCGCCGACCGAGAGGCGCACATCGCCGCCATTGACGAGATCCCAATCGACATGCGCGTCCAGCGTGTCGCGCAGCGGCGCACTGTCATAGAAGCTCATCGCCCCTTCGCTGTCCGGCAGCGCCATGAAAGGCGGCACTGCGCGGGGTGTGAAGAAGCCGGGCACGCCGAAAGCGGCGACGAACCCGGCCGACCATTCATGCATCGCCTCGCGGATGTAATCGCTCGGCCAGACGGGGAAGTTCGGCACGGCCGATGTCATCTCCTCCCAGAAATGCCGGAGCCGCAAGGCGCGATGGCCGGGTGGGTTGCCCGCGATGATCGCCGCGTTAATCGCGCCGATGGAGATGCCCGCGATCCAGTCCGGCATGATGCCGGCTTCGGCCAGTGCCTCGAAGACGCCGCCTTGATAGGAGCCGAGCGCGCCGCCGCCCTGCAGGACGAGTGCCGTCTGTTCGGGCAGGGGTAAAGCGTTGTTAAAAGAGGGGTCGATATCGGCCATAACGCCTTGGTTTATCGGGCAGGCTTCTGCGCGTTGCAACGCCATGCGGGGCCCAGTCTCTTAATAAATTGCGGTTTGTGTTTGGCTTGCGCATTATCGCCGCGACCAACGAAGGGAATCGCGATGCGCCTCGACGATCTGGATCCGAGCAGGAACACCCGCGACCGAGGACGCGGTGGCAGTGGCGGCGGTGGGTTCAGCCGGGGTGGCCTTGGCGGGTTGATCGGATTGCTGCCCTTGCTGCTCGGCCGCCGCATGGGCCTCGGCACGATCATCATCATCGTGATCATCGGCTATTTTCTTTTCTCGAGCGGCGGCCTGCAGATGGGCGAGGTTACGCCGACGATCCAGTCCGGCCAGGCGTCGGGCGTCGAGCAGCCATGCGACACCGAGGCCGAGCTGTTCGCCTGCCGTGTCCTGACCTCGACCGAACAGACCTGGACCGACTTGTTCCGGCAAAACGGATCGCAATATGCGCCGCCGACGCTCAACTTCTATGAGGGCGGTACGCGTTCGGGCTGCGGCGCGGCGTCGGCCTCTATGGGGCCTTTCTACTGCCCGGCCGATCAGGGCATCTATCTCGACACCAGCTTCTTTCGCGAGATGGAAACCCAGTTGGGCGCGACCGGAGATTTCGCGCAAGCCTATGTCATCGCGCACGAGGTCGGCCACCATGTCCAGTATCTGACCGGCCAGCTGCGCGACGTGCGCAGCCGCCAGCAGGCCGTCGGCCGGGTCGAGGGCAATCGTTTGGAAGTGCGGATAGAGTTACAGGCCGATTGCTATGCCGGCGTCTGGGCGGCGCGCAATCGGGACCGGATGGAGCCGGGCGATATGGAAGAAGGCATGCGCGCCGCCAGCGCCGTTGGCGACGATAGGCTACAACGCCAGGCCCAAGGTTACGTAGTGCCCGAAAGCTTCACGCACGGTACGTCGGAACAGCGGATGCGCTGGCTGCGCCGGGGGATGGAGACCGGCGATCCGGCCGCCTGCGATACATTTGCGACTAACCGGCTTTAGTTTTTGGCCGCGTTCTTTTTGTCGACGAAGGACCAGTTGACCAATGCTTGAGCGATCATCGCGCTGACTAGCGCCATGGTTGCCGTTGCAAGCGTATTGAGCGGTGGCTCGAACGTCATAAGTGCGAATCCCAGAAGCTCGGCGTGATAGATGCCGAGATCGGCCGCAATAGCCAGCGCGCAGCTTACAATGGCCAGTACAAGCCAAAGCGTGGAAACCACTCTTTGTGCCCCCAAGAGACGTAGGATGGCCGGATCCTTGCCATCGGCGTTGGCGAGTTTGAGATTCAATGAGGCCTCCGAGAACCAGCGCCAAATACCGGTCAGCGACAATATCGCCATGGCCGCCGCCGCGGCGCCGAAAATCGAACGGAAGAGCGCGGTAATCCGCGCGATTGCGTCGGTGCTCAACGCCTCGATACCGAGCAGTGCCGCCATGCCGCCGATCGCAGTCTTCACCAAAGCCAAGGTGCTGCCGCTTTTCTGCCCATCGGCAGGGTCTGCCGTTTGCGCGCCTTCCGGCCCCGATGCTTCGTCGGGGTTGCTGCTTCCCGTTGCTATCGCGTCTTTCGCTTTGTCGATCGCCTCGTTTACCGTATCACCGTCCAAACCGAAGGCGGCCAAAATGCCGCCGGCCAGAAAAAAGACAATTCCGGTCAGGATCAGCAGCGCGATCATTATTGCGATATACTGTACCCATGCGAGGATACTGCGACCGGCATTGAGCCAGCGGCTCATGCGGGCCTTGTCTTCGTCGTCTTCAGCCTCCTTCTCAGTCGGCAATGCGCCGCGGATATACCATTTTTCGCTGTGAACGAGTCGCTGCCACCAATATTTTGCCGTGTGAGCGAGATCGTCCTTTTTGTCCTTCCCGTCTGCTTCTTCTTTCTCTTTATCCGCCTCTCTGCTGATTGGTCTGAATAGCCAATTGACGAGATCGTACCGCTGTTCCGTGCGCCGGTTACGCGTCGAGCGTTCGCTCGATCGGAAATAGCGGATGTGCGAGAGGCCGGGCATCCAGTCCATAACGGTGCGGACATTGGTAAGCGGCTTGGGCACTCCCTTCAGGTTTTTCGAATCATATTCGTCGAGAACGCCGGCGACAGGGTCATTGGCCGACGCCACATTGATCCATCGAAACCGTTCGCCGAAGGCCGGCTTGTCGGCAGGTCGGTCGTCGGCGGTCGCGACGATCCGCGGCCAGATCGCCGCAAACTTGTCGAGCGGCGAGCCATAGGTGAGAAATCCGCGCAAGTGTTTGAAGAGCCGCCGGCGGTCGATCACGTCCGTATCGGAGAGCCAGGCCGGGCGGGCCGGCATCATCATGTGAATATCCGAAACCGGCCTTTTTGCGGTGTCCTTTCGATGCTTGAATTTTTGCGGCAACCGCATCCACTGCTCTTCGCTCAAATAGTTGGGAAGAGCGTGGCCGATTTCCGTGAGGCCGTTATACGCCACCACGGAACCCAGACTGTGCGCGCATATATACCAGCCGTCATAATCGCGTTCCGCCATCGCAACCATCTCGGACACCATCCGCCGCCGTATCGGCACGCGTAGCGGCAAGCCGGGATCACTCGCACGGCTGCGATTTGGCGTCGCCCGGCGCTCATAGGTGCGGACATCGCCGACATATTGGAAGATCAAGGTGGTGGACGGCGCATCGGCGAAGAATTCGAACAGCCTTTTGAGCAGCGCCCAGGAGAAAACCGTCAATATCGTTACCAGCCCGGCGGCGGCCAGTCGCACGCGCACGCTCCATTCGGCGAAGAAGCGGCCGGCGACGCTTTCCGGCATTTGGGCAGTTGCTGTTCGAACAGCTTCATCCTGAGTGTCTTCAGTCTTGGCGGCTTCAGAATGATTCTTGTCGCCTCTGCTCTGGCCAAGCTGGTCGGTATCTATGCCCGTGGGATCGATCTCGCTATAGATCGGCGCCGCCCATTGCCCAAGCCCCCAAATCCAGAAACCGATCTTCTCGCCAAGCGAGTCGCGCGCGCCAAGGTCGCTCCACCAGACTTCATGACAGTCGACTTCGATGTCTGTGTCGGAATCCTCTTCGCCCGCGTGCGTTATGGACAGCGTTATCGGCGGCTTCTGCTTCGCGGGGCAGAGATCCACATCCGGGGGCTCCCAGTCCGCCGTCCGGTCCACGACTGAAATCGTCCGCGGGGTTTCGGGCGCTTCATCTGTCTCTTCGGACTTTTTTCGATCTCGAGCTTTGGCCTGCGCCTTGCAGCGCTCTTCCATCTTGAGAAGTTCGGCGAATTCCCGGACCGAATTGCGCAGATGTTCGAAGCGCTTTTGCTCACCGATTCCGTGAACGAATAGCAGGCCGATCCTCGTCATACGCGCCCCTCCTGCAATCAGCATGGATCGCAGGATCGAGTCGGATCAAGCCGAGGCGCTTGAAATCGCGCCCGAAACGGTCAGACCTTGACGAGCATCTTGCCGGTATTGTTGCCGGTGAACAGGCCGAGAAAGGCGTCGACCTGGCTGTCCAGGCCTTCATGCACGGTTTCCTGGCTCCTCAGTTTCCCGGCTTGCAGCATCGCGCCCATATCCTGATGGAACTCGGCCATCCGGTCCATGAACTGGGTGACGATAAAGCCCTTCATCATGATGCCCTTGCCGATCAGGTTCATGATGTAGCGGAACTCCATCGGCTCCATGCTGTTATAGCCCGAGATCATGCCGCACTCGGCAAAGCGCGCGCCCGGATTGGCGACCGCGAAGGCGCAGTCGAGATGCTCGCCGCCAACATTGTCGAAATAGACGTCGAGGCCGTTGGGCATGGCTGCCATCATCTTGTCGAGCAGCTCGCCCTCCGCCTTGTAATCGATGCAGTCATCGGCCCCGAGCGACTTCACCCATTCGCATTTGTCCGCGCCGCCGGCCGAGCCGACCGCCGTCATGCCCTTCGCCTTGGCGATCTGGATCACCGTCGAACCGACCGCGCCGGCCGCGCCGGACACGAATACGATATCGCCTTCCTTCGCCTGACCGACCTCGAGCAGGCCGAAATAGGCGGTCATCCCCGGCATGCCGAGAAAGCCCAGAAAGGACTGTACAGGAATGCCGAGATCGGACAGCTTTTGCGCTTCGGCGGCCGGGATCACGGCTTCGTCGCGCCATCCGGCCATATGCTGGACCATGTCGCCGACGGCGAAACCATCGGCATTGCTCTCGACCACCTCGCCGATCGCGCCGCCCTGCATCGGCTCGTCGATCGCGAAAGGCGGGACATAGCTTTTCACATCGCGCATCCGGCCGCGCATATAGGGATCGACCGAAAGCCACGTGTTGGCCACGCGGATCGTGCTGTCGCCCATCGGTGTCTGCGCGAAATCCTTGAGCTCGAAATTCTCATGCGCGGGCATTGCGATGGGACGGGATTTCAGGTGCCATGCAGTGGCCATAGGTCTCTCCTGGTACGAATCGGGTTTTGAATTGCAACCGAGCGTAGCAGGAATGGATTCGCTTTGTCAGAATTTCCCTGTCGGGAAACCGCGGCATCGGCCTGAGTACGGCAAATAACCGCCGGAACATTCCGCCGTTGCGTGTCGCTCGTGTCGCGGTTAAAGGAAGCGCCCGCCGCGCGAAAGCGGCGGAACCGATGGTGCGGGGCTGTAGCTCAGTTGGGAGAGCGCTGCAATCGCACTGCAGAGGTCGGGGGTTCGAATCCCCCTAGCTCCACCATCGTTTCGAGACAGATGGACGTCCGGGGGACGTTCGTTCGAAACGGCGCCCAAGCCCAAGCGCAAGCGCCGGTCGCCCCCTTTTGACCCATCGCAAGACAGCGGCTCATGGCTCGCCTATAGAATGGCCCATGATGATCGAAGCGCGCGGACTGGGCAGTGTGCGCGTCGCCGCGGCGACGCTGCGGCCGCTCGGCGCGATCATGACGGAGGCGGAACTGGACCGCGGCGCTGTGCTCGAAGCCGCGCACCTACCGGATACCCTGCTCGATGCCGGCCACGAAGACAGTGTCAGCCTCGCCGATTATTACCGGCTGACCGAGCAGATCGCGCTCGCGATCGGCGACGAGACCGTTCATGTGTCGGCCCGTCCGCTGATGCTCGGCACGTCCGATTTCATCCGGGACCGTCTGCGCAACGCCACAACGGTGCGCGGCATGCTCGATATCCTCGCCGAGAGTTACAACGTCATTCATGGCGGGCGCTACAACCGGGTCGCGGCGGCGCGCGATACATTGTCCTTCGTCATGGACGACAGCGATTTTCCCTATGCCATCGCCCGGGACGATGCCTTCATACTCTTCTCGCTCGAAGCGTTGCTCATCTATGTCCATGTCCTGCTGCAATCGAGCAGCACGGCGGACGCGCCGCTTCCGGTGCGCAGCCTGCGCACGCGGCGCGAGAAGGATGCAGCACCAAGCCCGCTCGCCGCATGGGGCGTTCCACTGGTGCATGGCGCGCCGCATTTCGCCATCCATTATGACGAAGCGGTCGCGGACTGGCCGGTCGATCCGGCGCGCTGTTCCGTGCTCGGCTCGCGCACCATCTATGGCGGCATCGCCCGCACGCTCGACAGCCTCGATACGGCCGATCCGCTTGTCGGCGATATCGTCCAGCGGACCGTTCAGGCGCTGCGAGACGGGCTTGGCGATCAGCACGCTGTCGCAAGGCATCTGGGCATGAGCGTCGCGTCACTGCGCCGGCGGCTCGAAGAGCGTGGCGCGACCTTCCGCGATCTGCGCGCGAAAACGCTCGCGCAAGAGGCCAAGCTGAGGCTGGAGCAGGGGCGCTCCGTTGCCGCCATTGCCGAGGAATTGGGCTTTAGCGACGGCCGCAGTTTTGCACGCGCTTTCCGCTCCTGGACGGGCCTTTCTCCCCGGCGTTATCGGCGCGGCACGGGCGACTGAGCGAAAATGTCCCTTTCAAATTGATCGAACCCGTCATCGACCGGCTTGCTTCGGCGCGGTTAGGGAAAGGCAGAAGCTGGCAGCAATAGCCGGTGCTTTCGGGGTAGCGATTGCGATGAAAAGTGCAGCATGTCTTTCGGCCGTCCTGATTGCCGCGATGGCGATCGGTCTTCCCGGCTGCGCGAGCGAAGCCTCCGGCCCGCAAACAGCGACGGCAAGCGAAGCGGCTGCCGAAACCCGCATGGTCGAAATGGACGGCGCGCAGATCCGCGTCCGCCTCGAAGGCCCTGTCGACGCGCCGGTTATCGTGCTGCTGCATGGCTTCACGATGAGCCTGGAAAGCTGGGACGGCTGGGCGGAACAACTCTCCGGCGACTATCGTATCGTCCGCTACGATCTGCTCGGCCATGGCCTGACCGGGCCCGACCCGCTCGCGCGCTACGCGCCCGACGAACGCGTAGCGGTGCTCGGCCGGCTGCTCGATGCGCTCGATATCGAGCGCGCGACATTGGGCGGCAACAGTTTCGGCGGGCTCGTCGCCTGGCGGTTTGCCGCGGCGAAACCCGAGCGGGTCGAGCGGCTGATCCTCGTCGATAGCGGCGCCTATTCGATCTACGGCGTCACCGAAGACCCGGTGCCGGTGCCCGATGCGATGCGCGGCTATCTGCTCGCCGCGCCGCTTGCCGGCGTGCAGGCCTCGGCGATGCAGATCTATGCCGATCCAACCCGCCTGCCGGAGGGCCGGATCGAACAGATCCAGCAAATGATGGCCCAGCCCGGCAATGGCGAGGCCTTTATCGGGCATCTCGAAGAATTCGTGCTGCCCGATCCCGAGGTCGATCTGGCGCGGGTGACCGCGCCGACCCTGATCCTGTGGGGCGAGGAAGACCGGGTGATCCCGCTCGACCATGCCCGGCGTATCGAAGCCGCGATCCCGGATGCGCGGCTCATCACCTATCCCGGCGTGGGGCATGCGCCGCAGGAAGAAATACCGGCGGAGACCGCCGCCGATGTCCGCGCCTTCATTGAGGGCAGCGGCCAATGAGAACGATATCTTACAGGGAGCCAAAAATGACCAATCGCAGCAACCGCGCCATCCGCTATCTGAGCGGGATCGCCCTTGCGCCACTCGCTTTCGCGCTGCCCGGCACTGCCCAAGCGCAGACGGGCACGGGGGCCGAGACGAGCGAAAACCCGCCGATCATCGTCAGCGCCCGGCGGCGCGACGAGGCGCTGGTCGAGGTGCCGCTATCGATCACGGCGGTGAGCGGCGAACAGCTCGAACAGACGGGCACGCTCGACATTACCGAGATCGCCGAGAGCGTGCCGAACGTCACATTCGAAGTCTCGCGCGGCACCAATACGACGCTGACAACATTCATCCGCGGCGTCGGGCAGCAGGATCCGGTCGCCGGGTTCGAGAACGGCGTCGGTCTCTATGTCGACGATGTCTACTATAATCGCCCGCAGGCCGCAGTACTCGACATCTTCAATGTCGAGCGGATCGAGGTGCTGCGCGGGCCGCAGGGCACGCTTTACGGCCGCAACACGATCGGCGGCGCGGTCAAATTCGTCACCCGGCGGCTCGAAGACAGCCCCACCGGCGAAGCGCGGATCAATGTCGGCACCTATGGCCAGTTCGACGGTGTCGCTTCGGTGGCGGTGCCGCTCGGCGATAGCGGATTCTATGTCGGCGGCGCCACAGCACTGCTGACCCGCAACGGCTTCGGCGAGAATCTCAATCTCGGCATCGACAATTACGACAAGGATGTGTTCGCCGCGCGCGGCACCATCGAATATGCGCCGAATAGCGATATCTTCGTACGGATCACCGGTGATTATACCGACGACCGGTCCAATCCGCGCCAGGGCAGCCGCCTGATCCCCGGCCTGCTCACCGGCGCGCCGGTGCTGGATGATGATTTCGATACGCGCGCCGGCTTGCAGGATCCCCGGCAGCGGGTCGAGGCTTGGGGCATTTCCGGTACGATCGAGATCCAGGTCAGCGACACTATCACGCTGCGCAACATCATCGCCTATCGCGATGATGAGAGCACGACGCCGATCGACTTCGATAGCCTGCCAAGTGCCGATCTCGATGTGCCGGCCGCCTATGCCAACGATCAATTCTCCGAGGAATTCCAGATTCTCTACGACGACGGTAGACTAGCGGGCCTGCTCGGCTTCTACTATCTGGACGCCAACGCCTCGACCGATTTCGACGTCATCCTCGATGTGACTGGGCAGCTGACGCCGCCGCCCTTCGGACCGCTACCGGGCTTTACGGCGAAGACCTTTGGCGATGTTGCAACCGAGACCTGGTCAGTGTTCGGCGATTTCACCTTCGATATCACCGAGCAGTGGAGCCTGTCGGTCGGCGGGCGCTACACCAATGACCGGCGGGATTCACGCGTTCTGCGCCAGAGCTTCATTTTCGGTCCGACGCCGCAATTCGGCGGCAACAATCCGTTTCTGACGCTGATCGCGACGACGTCCGATTTCGACGGCAGCGAAACGTTCGAGGAATTCACGCCGCGCGCTTCGATTTCCTACCGGCCGACGCCCGATCACAATATCTATTTCGGTTATGCGCGCGGCTTCAAGGGCGGCGGGTTCGACCCACGCGGCCAGACGAGCGCCGCGCCCGATCTCGACGGCGACGGCGATATCGACGATGCGGATATCTTCGAATTCATGCGCTTCGCGCCCGAAACGGTCGACAGTTTCGAACTCGGCTATCGTGGATCGCTCGCAAACGGCGCGGTCAATCTCGCGCTCGCCGGCTTCTATGCCGATTATACCGATATCCAGATTCCGGGTTCGGCCGGCGTCGACAGCGACGGGGATGGTACCAACGATACCTTTATCGGCATCACCTCCAATGCCGGCGCGGCGACCATCTGGGGCATCGAGTTTGAGGGTCAGGCGCGTGTCGGCCGCGATCTTGCGGCGGCCGGAGACCGGCTCGGCTTCAATTGGGCGCTCGGCTATATCAACGCCGAATATGACGAGTTTATCGATGCGTTCGGCGTCGATGTCGCCGACCAGCGTGTCTTCCAAAATACGCCGGAATGGACGCTGTCTGGTACGCTCGATTATTCGGTGCCGCTATGGGATGGCGATCTCAATTTCCTGACGACGCTCAGCTATCGCAGTGAAACGAGCCAGTTCGAAGTCAGGAGCCCGCTCGACCAGCCCGGTTATGCGCTCTGGGATGCGAGCTTGGTCTGGACGTCTGACGACGATCATTGGCAGCTCGGCGTGCATCTGAAGAACATTACCGACGAACGCTATATCGTTTCGGGCTATAATTTCGTGGCGCCCAACGGAATGGGTGGCTTCGTCCCGACGCTCGGCCTCGAAGGCACGCTGACCGCCTTTTACGGCGATCCCTTCCGTGCCTTCGCCAGCGCCCGGATGCGCTTCTAGCGGACAGGCGGGAAGCCGGCGCGCGCGATCGTCGATACCGCCCTATCGGCATTGTACTGACGCAGACGGGACAGGGCACCCGTCTTGCCTGCACGCCGCTTTGCGTTCACCTTGGCCGTTCGCAAGAGTCGTAGGAGAGTTGGGCCATGGCCGATATCGATGCTGCAACCGAAATCCGGGCGGAGGCCGATGTGCCGTTCACCGTTCGCCCGCTGACACCGGCGATTGGCGCGGAACTGCTCGATATCGATCTCGGTGCGCCCGACATCGCCGATGCGATACCGGCGATCCGGCAGGCGCTGCTCGATCACAAGGTCATCTTCTTTCGCGATCAGGATATCACGCGCGAACAGCATCTCGCCTTTGCGCAGATGTTTGGCGAACTCGAAATCCATCCGGCGACGCCCAAGGATCAGGACTATCCGGAGATCCTGCGCATCGAACATGGGCCGAAAAGCCGGGGACAGGAAAATGCCTGGCATTCGGACGTCACTTGGCGCGCCGAACCGTCGCTCGGCTCGATCCTGCGCGCCATCGAAGTGCCCGAGGTCGGCGGCGATACGCTGTTCGCCGATATGCACGCGGCGTTCATGGGGCTGTCCGACGAGATGCGCGGTTTCATCACTGGGCTGACCGCAGTGCACGATATCGCGCGCGTTTTCGCCAAGCGGCTCGGCAAACGGCCCGAGGAGCTACACGACCAATATCCGCCGATGGAGCATCCGGTGGTGCGCACCCACCCGGAAATCGGACTCCCCTGCCTTTATGTCAACACGGCCTTCACCAGCCATATTAAGGGGCTCTCCGAACAGGAAAGCGCGGATCTGCTGCGCCATCTCTACGCGCAGGCGAGCAATCCGGAAATCCAGTGCCGCTTCCGCTGGACGCCGGGTTCGATCGCCTTTTGGGATAACCGCGCCTGCCAGCATTTCGCCGCGTCCGACTATTTCCCGGCGCGCCGCGTGATGGAACGCGCAACGATCAAGGGCGACCGGCCTTACTGGGACGGCGCGGCCGCAGCCTGAACCGATCCCGGCGGCGATGCCATTCCCGGCTTGACCATCGCCGCGCAAAAGCCTTTACGACCGCATAACCGATGCCGCCGCAGGGCGGGCCATCGAACGGAGTAGTATATGAAGGTTATCATTCTGGGCGGGGACGGCTTTTGCGGCTGGCCCAACGCGCTCTATCTGTCGCAGCGCGGCCATGACGTGATCATCGTCGACAATCTCTCGCGCCGGAAGATCGACGTCGAGCTGGAGGTCGAGAGCCTGACGCCGATCCGCCCGATCGGCGAACGGCTGCGCATCTGGAAAGAACTGACCGGGAAAACGATCGATTTCCATAATTTCACGGTCGGCGAACATTATCACCGGCTGCTGACGCTGATCGAAGACGAAAAGCCCGACGCAATCATTCATTTCGCCGAGCAGCGCGCCGCGCCCTATTCGATGAAATCGAGCGCGCATAAACGCTACACGGTCAACAACAATCTCAACGCGACGAACGATGTGCTCGCCGCGATCGTCGAAAGCGGGCAGGATATCCACCTCATCCATCTCGGGACGATGGGCGTCTATGGCTATGGCACAGCGGGGATGAAGATTCCCGAAGGCTATCTGAATGTGAAGGTCGATACCGAACATGGCCCGGCCGAGCAGGAAATCCTCTACCCGGCCAATCCGGGTTCGATCTACCATATGACGAAGACGCAGGATCAGCTCTTCTTTTTCTTCTACAACAAGAATGACGGGGTGAAGATTACCGATCTGCACCAGGGCATCGTCTGGGGCACGCAGACCGAGGAGACGAAACTCGACGAGGGGCTGATCAACCGTTTCGACTATGACGGTGATTATGGCACGGTGCTCAACCGGTTCATCATGCAGGCGGCGATCGGCTATCCGATGACCGTGCACGGTACGGGCGGCCAGACCCGCGCCTTCATCCACATCACCGACACCTGCCGCTGTATCGAGCTGGCGCTCGAAAACCCGCCGCAAACCGGCGAACGCGTGAACATCCTCAACCAGATGACCGAGACGCACCGGGTGCGCGATCTCGCCAAGATGCTGGCCGAGCGCACGGGCGGCGAAATCGCCTATCTCGACAATCCGCGCAACGAGGCGGACGAGAACGATCTGCACGTCGCGAACGACCGGTTCCTAGGCTTGGGGCTAGATCCGGTAAAGCTCGGTGACGGGATGGTCGCCGAAGTCCGCGACATCGCGGCGAAATATGCGGACCGCTGCGATCGCGAGAAAATTCCCTGCGTGTCGACCTGGCGGTGACTTTGAAGCTGATTCCCGCCCGAACCATATCTCCTGCCAGAAAGGCCTTGGATGTTTAGCGACCTCGCCCATTATCTCGAAAATGAGTTCGAAGACGTGCAAGGCTGGTGCATTCCGCAGCTCTGGCAATCGATCGAGCCTCTGGCCCGAGCGATGCGATCAGATGGAGACGCCGGGCCGGTTGCCGAAATAGGCGTCTATCACGGCAAATTCTTTATCGGCCTCGCCAAAACCATGGGCGCGAAAGCCCATAATACTGCCATCGATGTGTTTTCGATGCAGGAATTCAATCTGGATGGCGCTGGCAAAGGCGACGAAGCCGTCTTTCGCAATAATCTGGAACAGTGCGGTATCTCCGAAGCGACCGATCTTATCGAAGCCGATTCGATGGGGTTGAGCGATGATGACGCCGCTGCGTTACGCGCAAAGACGGGCGGTTTTTCAATGTTCAGCGTTGATGGTTGTCATACCGCCGAGCATACGGTGAACGATCTGGAATTCGCCCTCAAAGTTATTCGGCGGGACGGGATCATTTTCATCGACGATTATAATAATGCGAACTGGCCCGGCGTGCAGGAAGGGATAGCGAAACACTATTTCGGCGGATCACGGCGCTTCGTGCCTGTGCTTTACAGCTGCAACAAACTGTTGCTCTGCAATCTGTCTTTTCATGATCGCTATATCGAAACCGTACTCGCGCACCTCAAGGAGCATTTTCCGGACACGCGCTGTCGCGATCATGCGCGTTTTGGCTATCGGTGTCTTTCCATATTCTCAGACACCGCTGATGGGGCTGTTCTTAGCAGGGTTTAACGATCGCTAGCCGTCACAGCCACAACCAATAGGGACCCTCCTGTCGGAAACTTAGATTAATCCATGGTCACCGACGACCAAGCCAAAGCACAGGCCGGACGATCAAAGGCTTCAGTTCGTCTCGGCTTTCCGAAACAGTTTCGCGGAAATATTGTGATGGCCCCATAGCGCCGGATCAGTATCGAAATCCGGAGATAAAAATTCGCTTATGATCTCGGGCTGAGCGCTTTCCAGCTCGTAGTGAAGAAATCTGCTATTCTCCGCAGCGCTGAAATACTCGATGACTTTTCGCGAATGCGCGAGATATGAATTCTTCCATATCGACGCTAGCTCATCATCAGTATCTATCGAAAGAGCTTCCTTATAGCGCCGCGCAAAGGATCCGTTTCCATGAACGAATCTTGAGTTAATCCATTTATCCACGTCCCTTGTGACCAGCAGATAATAGCTGTCTGGATAGTGATCATGAATGTATTCGAATAGAGACGCTGCTTCATAGAATGTGCTACTATCGAGGTAGTTAATATCGCAATAGCCTTTAAATTGATCGATATTGCGGAGAGGATCGAGCCCAGAGAAGAAGTTATTGGATATATGGATGGCTAGATTGGCCGCCTTTTTCTTTCCGCCGTTGTGGCAAGATTTGATTCCATTCCCTTCAAGAAATCTGTGAAACGTGCCCGTTGCACATTTATTCAAAGATAGGTTGAATATCTTCTTCTCGTTCATGAATTCTGCGTCCACTGTTCGATGCTATATAAAGGCAGAGTTTGTTTGTTGTTCCAACTGATGACGTTGGCTAGAGGGTGAATTCGGTCGCAGGCAGTGATCGGGGAATCGTAACGACAGGTCAATCTGGCATTTGCAGCCACGAGATTTTCCGCCGAGATGTTGGTTTTGTTCCGGGAAACGCGCTGCCGTTGGGTGGAGAGTAACGCTAATGATGCAAAGCGACGAGCCTAATATTTTTGGCGGGACGTTTCGCAAACTCGCATTTCGACAGACATCAGAAGATTTGCCCGCTCCCGACCAGAAAGACGATCAGGAAGTGAAAGCTGTCGCTGGCGTGATGGTCACTTTCGAGATGGAGGGGGACTGTCTGGATGATTTTGGATATCTCCAGATGCGATTCCGCCTCACCCGGTCGACGAGTGATCCGCAACCCGTCTCCGTGTCCGTGCATGTTCTAGGCGTAGCGAGCCCACCACGACAGATTTTCGAAGATGGAGAGATATATCTCGATTATGGGATCAAAAGCGCATTAGCGAAAAAAGGGAAGTTGAAAGCCTTTCTGTTCGTAAGCGGAGAACGGCCTCCGACCGAGGGTTGGTCAATTGAGTGTGTGTCGCTGCGCGGGGGAATTCGCAGCGCTAGTGAAATCAACCGCTCTATATCCGCTGCGCGGACATTGGCCAAAGAGGAACAGGGTGACGCCGGATGGTTCGACCATGATCAGCTCATAGACGGTATGATCGAGTTCGTTGAGTCGGGTCGTCCTATGTCAATGGTTCGATTTGGCGATGGCGAAGGGCGCATACTTGGCTATCCTTCGGATTTTTCGAATTCGGAAACGATACCTCAGTGCCTTCGATACATGTTCGGCCGCAAGGCCTTGGATGAAATCTATGCCCGCGATCCGGTTTTCGGCGTACCGAACGCGATGATGGAACTGCAGGGGTTTCTCAGAGAATCGATTCAGGAGGCGGATTTTCTCGGAACCTCGAGTTTCAAGCATATGAGACTGGACGGCACGGGCAATGTGATTTGGGCGCAGCTGGCCTTTTGTCGTGCCTATCTCGCATGTCGCGAGAAAATTTCGGCTTTGGGCGCTGATCGCGCGTTCGACACTTTCATATTCAGGTTCGCCGCGAGACATGGGAGTCTCGATCGCCTGATCAATATTTTGGATCATGTCACTTTTGTCACGCATACCGATCCGAGACCCAAATTTTTGGATCGCTATCCTAATGTGAAGCGCGCTGACTTCATCCAGATCCCCGGCCACGCATCGTTCACGCAGCCCGAGAGCAGCCATTATCCATCCGAATACCGAAACATTGTCGATCGACTCAGAGTTGAACGCGAAGGCTCCGTTTTCTTAGTTGGCGGAGGATATCTCGGGAAACTCTATTGTACCGAAATAAAGCGCAGGGGCGGAATAGCGATTGACCTGGGCGGTGTTTTCGATGCGTGGATGGGCGTCGGAAGATCTCGATTGGTGAAGCAAACGGATCTGCGGCTCTAAACGGCACTGGTTGGCCAAAGAAGTTTTCGGTCCGACTCCCCTTAACGTGAACGTAAGCGTCGGCTAGACATTCTCGACGTCCGCAAACCCGCACCGGAGAACGCCCTGATGCTCGAGCTCAACCACGAAAACTATACCCGCGTCGATTGGACCGGCCCGCGTAACGCGCCCATCTACGATGTCGGCGAGATCGTGAATCTTTCGGACATCGATCTGTTCCGCAAGGGCCAGCCGATCGAGGGTTATGTCGAGCTTCTCGAAAAAGCGCCGATCTATTGGCAGGACGAGCCGATGGAGAAGGAGCCCGGCTATTGGGCCTTCTCCCGCTATGCCGATGTGAAGACGATTTCGAAGAAGCCCGAGATTTTCTCCAGCCAGAAGGGCGGCGTGAACATCTCCTATGGCGATCCGGACAATATGCACCCGCTGCTCTCGCCGGCCGCGCTCGACAATATGATCGCGCTCGACGGGGAATCGCATCTCGAGCTGCGCCGCCAGCATATGCCCTTCTTCACGCCTGCCTTTATCGCGAAGCTCAAGGAGAAGGTCGACGTCAAGGTCGGCGAACTGCTCGACGAGCTGGCCGAACATGCGCCGCACTGCAATCTCGTCGACGAGTTCGCGGCGCAGTTGCCGCTGTTCACCCTGGCCGAGCTCTTGGGTGTCGACCAGGCGGACCGGCCGCGGCTCGTCCAGTGGATGACGGACCTGGAGATGGCGCCCTATTTCGGCGCGATCCGCGAGGGCCTGCTCCAGCCGACACCCGAGATGATCCAAGTCTATAATGGCTGGGAGGACCGGATCCGCGAATTCTTCGATTACGGTATGCACGAGATCAAGAAGCGCCAGGAGGAACCGCGCGAGGACCTTATGTCCGCCATCGCCAACGCCGTCGTCGATGGCGACACGATGCCCGAAATGTATCTCTATGGCGCCTGGGAACTCATCTTCATCGCCGGCAACGATACGACGCGCAACTCGATCAGCGGTATGATGAAGCTGCTGACCGAGAATCCCGATCAGAAAGCGAAGCTCGTCGAGGATCTGGATCGCCTGCCCAATGCGATCCAGGAGGCCGTGCGGCTCGTGTCACCGGTCATCCATATGAAGCGTACGGCGCTCGAGGATACCGAAGTCGGCGGGCAGAAGATCGCGGAAGGCGAGAAGGTCGTCATGTGGTATGGCGCGGCGAACCGCGATCCGGCGATGTTCGAAAACCCGCACGCCTTCGATATCGAGCGCAAGAATGCGGCGAAGAATCTCGCCTTCGGCTTCGGCAAACATGTGTGTCTCGGTCGCCAGATCGCGCTGATGCAATTGGAGGCCGCCTATCGCCAGCTGCTCGTCCGCTTCCCGGACATGCATATGGACGGCGAAATGGTGTGTGCGCCGAACAATTTTGTGCACGCGATCACCGAGCTTCCAGTGACGTTCAAGGCGTAGGGACGGGATCGCGAGACGGCTTGCCCTTGCCTTTCGGAGCGAAGGTCCGCAAACCCCACACCATCATGAGCGCAACCGTAACCCCGATCCGTGGCGGCGATACGCCGCCCTCGCTCGATCCGATCATGGCGCTCGTCTCGGCCGATCTGGACCGGGTCAATCATGTCATCCTCGATCGCATGCGCTCCGACGTGCCGTTGATCCCGGAGCTTGCCGGGCATCTGATCGCGGGCGGGGGCAAGCGGATGCGGCCGATGCTGACGCTGGCCTGCGCGAAGCTGCTCGATTATCCGGGCGACCGGCATCACAAGCTCGCGGCCTGTGTCGAGTTCATCCACACGGCGACGCTCCTTCATGACGATGTCGTCGATGTCAGCGATCAGCGGCGCGGCAAGAAGACGGCCAATGTGATCTGGGGCAATCCGGCGAGCGTGCTGGTCGGCGATTTCCTATTCTCGCGCTCGTTCGAGCTGATGGTCGAGGATGGCAGCCTCAAGGTCCTGCGTATCCTGTCGGGCGCGTCCGCCGTGATCGCCGAGGGCGAGGTCAACCAGCTCACTGCCCAGCGCCGGATCGATACCGGCGAGGATCGCTATCTCGAAATCATCGGCGCGAAGACCGCCGCACTCTTTGCCGCCGCGTGCCGCATCGCCGCCGTCGTCGCCGAACGCGACGAGGAGGTCGAGGAAGCGCTTGACGCCTATGGCCGCAATCTCGGCATCGCTTTCCAGCTCGTCGATGATGCCATCGACTATGTCTCGGACGAAGAGGTGATGGGCAAGGATGTCGGCGACGATTTCCGCGACGGTAAGGTGACGCTGCCCGTGATCCTCGCCTATGCGCGCGGCAGCGACGCGGAAAAGCAATTCTGGCGCGACGCGATCGAAGGGCGGCGGGCCAGCGATGAAGACCTCGCGCATGCCAAGGACCTGCTGATCCACCACAATACGATTGCCGACACCATGGCCCGCGCCCGCCATTACGGCCAGCGCGCGATCGACGCGCTGGGGCCGTTCGCCAGCGGTCAGGCCAAGGCCGCGCTGACCGAAGCCGTCGAGTTCGCCGTGGCACGGGCCTATTAGCCAGACTCCCGCAGATCGGGGACCCATCATGCGACGTTTTGTCCTGACCGGCGCCCCCGGCGCGGGCAAGACTGCGATCATCCGCCAGCTAGCGGCGGAGGGGTTTGCAACCGTACCCGAGGCGGCGACCGATATAATCGCGCGTGAACAGGCGAACGGTATCGACGCGCCTTGGGAGCGCGACGGTTTCATCGCGCAGATCGCCACGCTGCAAGAGCAGCGCCTTGCCGGGGCAACCGGCGCGATCCAGTTTTACGACCGCTCGCCGATCTGCACCTATGCGCTGGCGCGGCATCTCGACGTGCCGGTACCGCCGGTGTTGACGCGATTGCTGGACCGGATTGCCGCGCAAAAGCTGTTCGCGCGCCGCGTGTTTCTGATCGAAAGCCTCGACTTTATCGAGAACACGGCCGCCCGGCGGATCGGTCTCGACGAGGCGCGCCGTTTTGGCGCGCTCCATGCCGCGCTGTACGCCGAACTCGGCTATGAATGCGTGTCTGTTGCCCCGGCGTCCGTTGCTGACCGGACCGCCTTTGTGCGCGGCCATGCTGTGACCTAAAGGATACAGCGGGCGGAAACACTGTTGCGCGAACGCCGCAACGCCTTTCGCCCGGCCCCGCAATCGCGTTACACCGCCGCCATCATGACCAACGTGAGTCGCCTCTAACCGTGCCCAAATGGCTACCAGGATCGCCCTTGACGGCCATCGCACGCCCCTGCGCGCGGAGATTCGCGCCACCCTTGCGCTCGCCCTCCCCCTAATCCTCGGGAATTTCGCGCAAAACGCGATCAACACTACCGATATCATCATGCTCGGCCGCTACGATGTGAACGCGCTCGCCGCGTCCGCGCTGGGCGTGAACCTCTATTTCGCGCTCGTCATGTTCGCGGTCGGGGTTGTCATGGCGGCCTCGCCGTTGATCGCGGCGGCGCGCGGCAAGCGCATCCATCCGGTCCGCGATTCCCGGCGCACGGTGCGCCAGGCGATCTGGCTATCGATCATGATCAGCGTGCCGATCTGGCTGATCATCTGGAATACCGAGGCGGTGATGCTGCTCTTCGGGCAGGAGGCGCGGATATCGGCCGAGGCGGCGTCCTATAACCGCTTCGCGATGTGGGGCATGCTGCCCTTCCTGATCTTCCTCGTGCTGCGGCTCTATGTCTCCGCGCTGGAACGGCCGATCTGGGGCGTGATCGTCACGGTGATCGGCGTCGGCTTCAATATCGTCGCGGACTGGCTGCTGATCTTCGGCCCCGGCCCGTTTCCCGAACTCGGGCTGGAGGGTGCCGCGATTGCGAGCGTGATGTCCAACATCGTGCTGATGCTCGGCATGATCATCGTCACAACCGGGCTGAAGCCATTTCGCCGCTATCGCCTGTTTGCCAATTTCTGGCGCAGCGACTGGCCGCGGCTCTGGCATATAACCAAGCTCGGCGTGCCGATCGCGATCATGCTGACGCTCGAAGTCACGATCTTCAGCGCGGCGATCTTCCTGATGGGGCTCATTGATCGGGATTCCGTTGCGGCCCATGCGATCGCGCTGCAGATTGCGGCGTTCGCCTTCATGATCCCGCTCGGCCTCTCCCAGGCGGCGACCGTGCGCGTCGGCTTCTACTATGGCCGCGAAGATAGGGACGGCATCCGCCTCGCCGGGCAGGTCGCCTATGGATTGGGCGTCGGCGCGGCGATGCTGCTCGCGCTGATCATGATCGTCGTTCCCGGGCCTTTGGTCAGCCTGTTCATGGAAGAGGGCGTCGGCCCGGGCAGCCGGGTGTTCGACCTCGCCGTCAGCTTCCTGTTCATCGCCGCGATGTTCCAGCTTGCCGACGGGGTGCAGGCCGTGGGTGCTGGCGTTTTGCGCGGGCTGCAGGATACGCGCTGGCCGATGCTTTTCGCCGGCTTCGGCTATTGGGTCGTGGGCATCGGCGTGGCCGTCGGCCTCGGCTTTTATGCCGGGATGGACGGCATCGGCATCTGGATCGGCCTCGCCGCCGGGCTCGGCGTGGCGGCCGTCCTGCTGACCGCGCGCTGGATGATGCGCGAGCGGATCGGTTTGGTGGAGTATACGCCGAGGGCGGAGTGAAGGTCGAAGGGCGCGGAAGTTCTTTTTGTCAGACCTCGCCTTCGGCTCGGCGC